>CAVRJP010000006.1:0-12480 GCA_963721765.1 uncultured Chloroflexia bacterium | reverse complement strand
CGAGCACGATCATGAGCTCGCCACCGCCCGGGGAACCGAAGGCGCCGAAGCCGTCGGTGCTGGTCGTCACGCCGTTCTTCCCGCCGTGGGGCGGGGGTGGCGTGATGCGCATGACCAAGCTCGTCAAGTACCTGCCCGATCTCGGCTGGCGGGTCACCGTCGTGTGCAGCGACGAACGCGTTCCCGAGGTGCTTGACGAATCGCTGCTGGAAGAGATCCCGGACAGCGTCCGCGTGATTCGCGTGAAGGGCCCATTCCGCTCCGTCGGTGGCGCGGCGACCGGGGCGGTCCGAGCGACCGGCCGGCGTCGAATGCTCGAGCCCGTGATCCGGTTCGCCAAGCTGCTCGCGCGGGCCCTCCTCATCCCCGATCGATGGGTCGGCTGGTCGCTGAAGGTGCGCCGGCTCTCCGTGGACGTGGTCGGGACCCACGACGTCGTGCTGTCGAGCGGCCCCCCGCACAGCGTGCATCTCGCCGGCGAGGGCCTCGCCCGAAGGCTCGGCGTGCCGCTGGTCGTGGACCTGCGCGACGAATGGGGCAACAACCCCTTGCACCGCCATCCGGCGCCGTGGCACGGGCCGATGGACCGTCGGCTCGAGCGGCGCATCCTGCGAGGAGCCGCGCGCGTGATCTCCGTGTTCGACTCGCTCAAGGCCACCCTCGACCGACGCTACCCGTGGGTCATCGATCGCTCCGTCTCGATCCCGAACGGCTACGACCCGGCAGATTTCGACGGTCTCCCGGCCCGGGCGCTCGCGGCGCCCGGCGAGGCCGTCCGATTCCTGTACGCCGGCTCCCTTCGCGGAACACAGGACGTCGGTGCGTTCTTCAGGGTCTTCGGGCGCCTCGCGGCGGATCAATCGCGACCGCTGAGCCTGCAGCTCCTCGGATTCATCAGCCCGCACCATCTGACCTGGGCAACTGCTGCCGTTCCACCCGGCGTCCTCACGATTCGCGAGCCCGTCTCGCATCGCAACGCGATCGGCGAGATGGCGAACGCCCACGTCCTGGTCGTGTTCACGGGCGAGGGCGGCGGTGGCCGCGACACGCTGACCGGCAAGCTCTTCGAGTACCTCGCAACCCGCCGGCCGATCCTGCTGGTCGGTCCACCAGGGTCAGCGGGGAATCTGGTTCGAGCGACGAGTGCGGGCGCCGTCGCCGATCCGGCCGATCCGGCCGCGTTGGAGGCCGCGATCCTCGAGGCGATCTCGATGGCTGCAGATCCGAGCTTCACCGGAGCACCGGCAGAGGCGCTCGAGCGCTTCGACCGGCGGCACGAAGCCGGCGCGTTCGATCAGCTCCTGCGGTCGGTCCTGCCCACGCCGAGGCCACCGAGCCAGGGCATCGGATAGGCCCGGTTGCTCGCCCACCACGTCAGGACGAAGCTCAGGCCGAGCGCAGCTGCCGTCGCCTGCGCCGCCCCAATCGCCCCGTTCGCCTGGATCAGCAGGTACGTGAGCGGGATGTTGACGAGCGCCGTGCCCAGGGTCACCACGGCGAGATACTCGGTCTTCCGGGCGAAGAAGATGTAGTTGGTGACCATGTAGTACATGGCGCTGAAGAGGAAACCGAGGGACAGCCACCCGACGAACCCAGCCGCCTGCCCATAGCGAGGGTCGAGGATCGCGCCGGCGAGGATCGGCATTCCCACGGCGACGACGACCGCCAGTACAGCCATCGTGGCGAACTGCATGTACGTGAGACGGACCAGCTCCCGGTGGGTCGGCGGCTCGGGATTGGCCAGCTTCTTGAACAGCCAAGGCGCGTAGGCGTTGTTGAACGAGATGGCCGCGATCTCGATGACGAAGGTCAGCTGGTAGCCGACCGTGTACAGGCCCGTCTGTTCGAGCCCGACCATGTTCGTCAGGAGCAGCCGGTCGGTCTGGACCAGTAGCGCGCCGCCGAGGATGTGCGGGATCAACGGAACGCCGAAGCGCAGCAGTGATCTCGCCTCGACCCGGTTCAGCGTGCGGCGGACAAGCTGGTTGCGCCGCAGCCAAAGGAGGGCGGCGAGCGCCGAGGCGCCGACGGCCAGTACCTCCGCCCAGACGCGGCCCGGCCACCCGGCTTGGAGGACCGCGACAAGCGCGACGGCCAGCGCGACCGTGATCAGCGTCTGGCCGGTCTGGAATCCTGCGAACACCCTCGCCTGCTCGCGGACGCGGAGCAGTGACATCAGCGTGCCGAATGCGGTGCGACCGAGGACGACTGGAATGGCAAGCAGGAGCCACGGCCAGGGCACCTGGGTGACGGTTTCCAAGAGGCCACCCCCGACGAGCAGGACGATCGCGACGATCGCCGCGGCGGCGAGGCTAAGGCTCAGGCCGGTCCCGACGAGGCCCGGCATGTCCACGCCCTTCTCGTAGAACCGCACGCCGACGGCACCAGGCAGGCCGAGGCTCACGAACGGCTCGGTGACCACGACGACGAGGAGGAACATCGCGACCAGGCCGTAGTCCGCCGGCGAGAGGTACCGGGTCAGGACGGGCAGCAGCAGGAACGGGGCGACCCGGCTCAACAGGTTCGACACGGTGTAAACCGACGCCTGTCGGAACAGCGGTGTCCGCAGCGGGTCGAGCAGTCCGGCGACTCGCTTCATGCGTCAGCCATCTCCCGGGAAACCCGTCGTGTACGCTCCGGCGGTGGGACCCACCGTGCGAATCGGTGATCGTCTGATCGGCCCGGGCCTCCGAGCAACGTGATCGCCGACGTCGGAGTTAACCACACCCAGCACCCGGGCCCGGGGGCTTCTTGAGCTCGGATCCGCCGCCGTCCCCCGAGGGCCTGGCTGCGCTCCTCGAGCTCGAGGATCACCCGGCGTTCGCCGCCATCGCGTGTCCGACCACGGGCATCCTTGCCTGGCCGACGATCCGAAACGAGGTGTTCCGGCTGCTGCTCGGAGATCGCCTCTTTCCATCGTCCCCCATCATCGCGATCGACTCGGCGCGAGCACCCATCGCCAGCGTGCTCCGGACCGCCGTCGCGGCAGCGCTGCACAACGTGACGCATCCGGCCAGGCCATCCGACGTGTTGATTGTCGGGACCGGCTCCGGCCTCATTCGGACCGGTTCGTCGTCCTTCAATCGATATACGGACTACTTCGCAGATGCCCTGGGCGGTCGAGCCTGGACCATGGAAGCCACGGGCCATGGCGGGCGGATGCCGGCGCCGCGATCGAACTCACGACTCACCCAGGGCGGCGTCCAGCGACTCGAGCTTGCCGTGCGTGCACGAACGTTGGTCAAGCCGGTTCACCGGGCGACAGCCTCACGTCTCGTCGACCTCGTCGTGGACCGAGCCCGTGACCAGCTCGACTGGGAGATCGCCGCGAACCGACGCACCTTCCTCACCAGATTGGCATCACGACGCCTGGCCACCTACCCGGCGCGGGCCGCCCACGCGGCTGCGCTCCTCGACTCGATCAAGCCACGGCTCGTGCTCGCCGAGGAAGCGAGCTACGGCCACATGGCGGTGTTCAACGCGACGTGCCGAGATTCCGGCGTGATCGTCGCGGAGTTCCAGCACGGGATGATCACGCGCGGTCACGACGTCTACAACGTCGCGCCAACGCTCCGCGACAGCGCGGACTACGCCCGGACGCAGCCGGAGCTGTTTCTCTCGTATGGCGACTGGTGGCACGACCAGTTCGACGCCCCGGTTGGCCGGAAGGTCGCGATCGGCAACCCACATCGCGAGGCGGTGTTGCGGTCGTGGCGAGCTGAGCCGTCTCGGGACACCGTGGTCGTGCTTGGCGACGGAATCGAAACGGAAGCGACGCTCGACTTTGCCGATCGGGCCGCCACGGAGCTCGGCGGCCAGCGAGTCGTCTTCCGCCCGCACCCGCTCGAGCGCGGACGCCTCGCGAGCCTTCGTCACCGCGTCGCGATCGACCTGGAACCGGACCTCTACACGACGCTGGGGGCCGCGTCGGCGGTCGTGGCCGAGGCGTCGACGGGCCTCTTCGAAGCCGTCGGCATCGTGCCCCGGGTCTTCGCCTGGGACACGTTCAAGAGTCGCTTCTATCTCGGCCCACATCCGTTCGAACGGGTGGCGAGCCCCGGCGAGCTCCCCGGGTTGCTCTCATCGCCGGCACCGGCGATCGAAGGCGAAGGGCCAGCGACGATCTGGGCGGATGACTGGTCTTCCAGGTTCAACCAATTCCTCACCGAGGTGATCGGGCCCGCGCCGGCTTGACCCAGCGTTCGCGGGACGCGACCTCGACCCGGCCGCCACTCGCCATCGAGTCCTGGGCTGCAGCGAGCGAGCGCACCACCTCAAGGCCACGCGTCGCATCACTCAGTGGTGGTCGGCCCTCGCTGATCGCTCGGGCGAAGTCGGCGATCTCGAGCTGGAGCGGCTCCACGAAGTCGATCCTCGGGATCACCACGTCGCCGGCGCGCAGGAGGAGCTGGAATTCGGCGAACGTCTCGAATCGACCGAGCGGATTCTCGTGCGCCTCGATGGCGCGGCGCGTGACGCCCTTGTCGTAGAGCCGGATGCGCTCGTCCGGCGACGTGTCGTCGTAGACGACCATCTTCTCGCTGCCCACCACGGTCATCAGCCGGATCTTGTGGGGATCGAGCCAGCTCAGGTGCACGTTGGCGCCGACGCCCTTCGGGTACTCCAGCGTCATGAACACAACATCCTCGATCCCCGGCTGGAGATACGAGAAACCCGTCGCCGCCACCCGCTGCGGCGAGCCCCCGAGCCACCAATCCAGGATCGAGAGGTCGTGCGGGCCGAAGTTCCAGAGCGTGTTCACGTCGCGCCGGACCTGGCCGAGGTTGAGCCGCTGCGAGTACACGTAGTAGATCTCACCCAGCTCGCCCGAATCGATGTAGTCCTTCACCTTCCGGACCGCGGCGTTGTACAGGAAGACGTGGCCGGGCATGAGGACGCGAGAGGCCCGGCTCGCCGCCGCGATCAGGGCTTCGCACTCCTCGACCGAGCGCGCGAGCGGCTTCTCGACGAGCACGTGCTTGCCTGCCTCGAGCGCGGCCAGCGCCAGGCGGAAATGCGTATCCGCGGGGGTCGCCAGGACGATCGCGTCGAGCGTGTCGTCGGCGAGCAGCGCGTCGTAGTCGGCGATCGCCTGCGCGAGCGGATAGCGTCGCCCCACCTGACCGAGTCGATCCGAATCGGGATCGCAGATGGCGGCAAGCTCGAAGTCCTTCGATTCTGCGAGGACACGAGCGAGATTCGGGCCCCAGTAGCCGAGGCCTGCCAGCGCTGCGCGGAGGGTCATGCGACGTAGAAGGCGCGGACCGCCTCGGCGACACGCTCGACCTGTCGGTCGGTCAGCTGCGGGTACATCGGCAGCGACAGCACCTCCGCCGCCGCACGCTCCGCCTCTGGCAAGGGACCGGCTTCGAGCTCCCGGTACGCGGGCTGTCGATGGAGCGGCACCGGGTAGTGGATCCCCGCCTTGACGCCGGCACGGTCGAGCGCCGCAAGGAGCCCGTCCCGGCGCGACGTCCGGATGACGTACAGGTGGTACACGTGCGTCGCCCACGGCTGCTCGCTCGGGAGCCCGATCGGCAGGTCGGCGAGCAGGGACGAGTACATGCCGGCAATCCGCCGGCGAGCGTCGTTCCACGTCCGGAGCTGCTCGAGCTTGACGGACAGCACGGCCGCCTGGAGTCCGTCCAGACGCTCGCCGTAGCCGACCTCGTCATGCTCGTACTTCGAGGTCCGCCCGTGGTCCCGGAGCTTTCGGACCCGGGCGAGCGCCTCGGCGTTCGTGCCCGTCACGGCGCCCGCGTCGCCGAACGCGCCGAGGTTCTTGCCGGGATAGAAGCTGAATGCCGCCAGGGCGCCGATGCTCCCGCATGCCTGGCCGCGGTAGCCGGCGCCATGCGCCTGCGCGGCATCCTCGATCACCCAGATCCCTCTGGGTCGGGCGAGGTCAAGTAGCGGTCCCATCTCCGCCGGATGCCCGTAGAGGTGCACCGGGATGATCGCCCGCGTCCTCGGCGTGATCGCCGCCTCGACGGCGCCCGGGTCGAGCGTGTACGTCTCGGGATCGATGTCTGCGAACACGGGTCGCCCCCCGGTCTGGCTGATCGCCTCGGCGGTCGCGATGAAGGTGTGGGGCGACGTGATGACCTCGTCGCCGGGCCCGACCTTGCACGCGAGGAGCGCCAGATGCAGCGCGGCAGTCCCCGATGCGACGCCAACAGCGCTCGGGACGCCGACGAATTTCGCGAACGCTTCCTCGAAGGCCAAGACCTCTGGCCCGAGGATGAACTGGGCGGAGCTGAGGACGCGCTGGATCGCCTCGTCGATCTGCGGTCGCAGCTCCTCGTACTGCGCCTTGACGTCCACCAACGGGATCGGCGCGGTCAGGTTTGTCGTCGTGCTCATCGCGACGCATCCCGGTACGCCGCGATGTCGCCTACGTCCCGGATGACCCGCGCAGGATTGCCCGCCACCACCGCGCCGTCGGGAACGTCCTCGACCACCACCGACCCGGCGCCGATCAGCGCGTTCCGACCGACGGTGATCCCGGGCAGCAGCGTGGCGTTCGCCCCGACCTTCGCACCCTGTCGCAGGGTCGGCCCTTTCAGCGTTGCCTTGGCGTCCGGAGCGAGCGGATATCTGGCGTTCGTGAGGACGGCGTTCGGCCCGACCCAGGCGTCGTCCTCGAGCACGCTGAACTCGGGGATGAACGCATTCGAGTGGATCCGCACGCGGTTGCCGATGACGACGTGATGTTCCACCACCGAGTGGGAGCCGATGCTCACGTCGTCGCCGATCCGGTTCGCTTCGCGGATCAGGACGCCATGCCCTGTCTGGAAGCGTGCGCCGACCTCGCTTCCTGCATAGATCACCGAGTGGGACCGGATGTGCGCATCCGACCCGATCGTGAGCGGCGCCGCCTGGGCGACATTCCGCGGAGCGAGCCCGAGGATCACGAACGGCTCGATCGTCGCCCCTGGCCCGATCTGGCTGTCGCCGAGGATCACCGGGTCGCCACTGTTCGTCGAGGCGTCCGCAGTCGGCACGACTGACACCCTAGGAGACCATCGCCGTCATGCGCCACTCACCGGCGTGCCGCTCCCAGACATTCGAGATCTCTCGGTACTTGTCGATGACCCCCCAGAACGCCGTCTCCTCGATCCCGAGGTAGTCCATGAACCAGGAAAAATGCCGACTCGGGAATTCCCCATCGAAGCGGCGGACGAGGGCCACGCCTTCCGCGCGGGTAATGTGGTTACGCCGAATGTCGGACTGGGCGTCCCGGGAAGCGCGGCCCAGGCCGAACTTCGCGAAGCTCAGGTAGAAGTGGAAGCCATCGGCACGGTCGTCGAGGCTGGCGTACTTCGTATACGTCCCCTCGGTGCGTCCCTCGTCGTTCGGTTCGAAACCGGTGTGCGTCACCGCGTAGTAGTAGTTCTCCTGCGGCGTCCACTTCTGGTAGTAGGAGTACCAGTGCATCTCGAGGCCGAGCCCCGCCATGGCTTCGGCGGGAGGAGGCTTGTACCAGGCCATCGCCTGCGGCGTCACCAGCTCGGGGCGAATCCACCCATTCGAGATCCCATGCTCGACGAGCGCGTCCACGGACGTGCCCTTGAAGTACGAGGCGTCCCATTCGTCCGGTGACTCGCTGGGCACGTCCGCGAACCTCGTCGACCCACCGTATTCGAGCTCGCCGTTCTCCCCGTACATGATGAGCGGGACGCCGAAGCGCTGTGCCACGTGATACGACCACGCTTTCTGGCCGTAGACGAACGGCTCGAACGCATCGCCCTTCGCCTCGAAGGCGGTGCGGGCGATCTGCCGGTGCAGCGCTCCGTCGGGCATCGCGAGGATGTTGTTGAAGCCCGACCCGACGAACGCCTTCAGGTTCTTCCAACCGATGTCCGTCCAGTCGAACGGGGCCCACGTGCAGCTCAGCGGATGCATGCCGAACCTGGTCTTGAGCTGGTGGGCAACGAAGGCGCTGTCCTTGCCCCCGCTGCCCGGGACGACCACGTCGTAGGAACCGTCCCGGCTCCTGAACCGGTCGCAGAGCGCGGCGAGCTCGTCCATGCGCCGATCCCAGTCCACGGCGTGATCCTTCTGGTACGCCCATTGACACGCGGAGCAAACACCCTCGGTGTTGAACAGCGTGCGCGGCCGCTGGTTCGACACGACACAGTTCCGACAGAACGCAACTTGCTTCGGAAGGTCGTCGAACTGCCGGTCGAGGGTCTTCACGCCGACGCCCCTCGCTCAACCCAGCGCAGGAAGTTTCCGATGAGCCGCAGCCCGACATCCGCGCTCTTCTCGGGGTGGAACTGGCACCCGACGACGTTCGCGCGCGCGAAGACGGAGCAGAAGCGGGTGTCCGCGTACTGGGTCTCGGCGACGAGATCGGCCTGGTCGGCCGGGATGACGGCATACGAGTGCACGAAGTACATGTACGAGCCCGGCTCGATGCCATCCATCAGCGGGTTGGACCACGCGGTCCTGCCCGCCGGCGGCTCCACATCATTCCAGCCGATCTGCGGAACCTTGGTTCCCGATCCCGCCGTGATCCGGATCTGGGCGACGCGACCCGGGACGAGGCCAAGTCCCTTCCACGGCCCCAGCTCCTCCGACTCGTCCATGAGCAGCTGCATCCCGAGACAGATGCCCAGCGTCGGCTTGCCGGCTCGTGCGAGCGCCTGAATCTCCGGGGCGAGCCCGCGGGACTCGAGGTTCCGCATGCCTTCACCGAACGCGCCGACGCCCGGCACGACCACGCTGTCTGCTCCGCTGAGGTCGGCGGGGTTGGCCGTGATCTCGGCTTCCGCGCCGAGCGACCGAAACGCGCGCTGCACGCTGAACAGGTTGCCGAGCCCGTAGTCGACGATCGCGACGCTCGTCATCGCGACAGCACCGGCGCGGAGTCGCCGCTTCGGACCTCGACTCCTGCCGCTGCCATCGCGGCCTTGATGTCCCGTACCGAGGCAGGGGAGACAGGGATGGCCCGCTGACCGCCGTACCCGAAGTTGAGGAAGTCGATGTTGCCGGAGTCGATGCTCTCGCCCATCCGAAGTCGCGCGTCCTCGAACGACATGAATGGGCGATCGACGGGAGCCGCATAGCGGTAGTGGAAGACCGATGCGGCGGCGACCGCGTCGGCTCGGCCTTCGACGACGGCGCGGACGAAATGGGCCGGATTGCCCGCGCCGCCGCTCGCGATCACCGGGACCGTCACCGACTCGCTGACCTGACGCGTGAGCTCGAGGTCGAATCCGCGACCCATCCCATCGTGATCGATCGACGTCAGGAGGATCTCCCCGGCACCGAGCTCGACGACACGCTGGGCCCAGTCGAAGACGTCGAGGCCCGTCGGTTGCCGGCCGTAGTCGACCCAGACCTCGTATCGGCCGTGGGGCTTCATGAACGCCTCGATCGAGCTCACGACGCACTGTGACCCGAACGCGGACGCAACGTCTGAAAGGAGCTCGGGTCGCTCGGTCGCGGCCGTGTTGATTGCCACCTTGTCGGCGCCGGCGCGCAGCAGGCTCCGGACGTCCTCGACCGATCGAATGCCGCCGGCCACGGTCAGGGGAATGAAGATCCGGGACGCCGTTCGCTCGACGATGTCGAGCAGCGAGTTGCGCCTGTAGAGGCTGGCAACGGTGTCCTGGTAGATCAGCTCATCCGCACCTGAGCGGTAGTAGTGATCGGCGAACTGCTCCGCCGTCCCGAGAACCCGATGGCCATCGAACTGGATGCCCTTGATCAGGTTCGGCCCCTTGATGTCCAGGCGCGGGATGACCCGGACCGTCGAACCCATCCCCGGACATGCCCTCCACAGGCCGCCGTCGCTCGGCGGACGAGCGGAATTATGGGCGCGCGCATCTCCCGCGATGTCCGTCGGAAGTCCCATCCGATCCCGGACCCGGCCGATCGGTATTCTCGGCAGCGATGGAGTCCTACGCGGGCGGGCCAGGAGATGCGGTCGTCTGCGCTCGCTGTGTGATGGACACGTCGGATCCCGACATCACGTTCGACCGTGACGGCGTGTGCAACCACTGCCACAGCTGGGCCCGGTTGAATGCGACCGTTCCTCGCGTTGGCGCAAACGCCTCCCCGGGGCTCGCGAAGCTCGGAGCACGAATTCGGGCGGCGGGCGAGGGTCGCGAGTACGACTCGATCGTCGGGCTGAGTGGCGGCGTCGACAGCTCGTACGTCGCCTACCTCGCCCGCAACCTGGGTCTACGCCCGCTCGCCGTGCACTTTGATAACGGCTGGAACGCGGAGCTCGCCGTGGAGAACATCCAGCGCGTGGTAGAGGCATCCGGCTTCGACCTGCAGACGTACGTCATCAACTGGACGGAGTTTCGGGACATCCAGCGAGCGTTCCTGCTCGCCTCGGTCATCGACATCGAGCTCATCACCGACCACGCCATCACCGCGGCGCTCGTCAGCCTCGCGCATGAGCATGGGATTCGCTACGTCCTGAGCGGCAACAACCTGGCGACGGAGCATGGCCTGCCGCGGACCTGGGCATGGAACAAGGGCGACTGGACGAACATCAAGGCCATTCACGACCGCTTCGGGACCGTGCCGCTCAAGACGTTCCCGCACATGACGCGCCGGCGCTGGCTGGCGATCCGCCTGCTCCGGCATCGGGTCGCGTTCGTCAACCCGCTTGATCTCTTTCGGTATCGGCGCGACGAAGCCGCCGCGACCCTGACCCGCGAGTTCGGTTGGCGTGACTACGGTGGAAAGCACCATGAATCGGTGTTCACGCGCTTCTACCAGAGCTTCATCCTGCCGAACAAGTTCGGCGTCGACAAGCGACGGGCCCACCTCTCTGACCGCATCCGCAACGGCGAGCTGAGCCGGGACGAGGCGCTCCAACGGCTCGGCGAGCCGCACTACCCGAACGACGTGGTGGTGGCGACGGAGCGCGAGTTCGTCCTGAAGAAGCTCGGCTTCACGGACGCCGAGTTCGACGCGCTCATGGCGACGGCGCCGCGCCCCCACAGCGATTTCGCCTCTGATCGCCGCTTCTTCGGCCTGGTCCAGCGACTCTACGCGCCGGTCCGGTTCATCAGGCGCCGCGCACGAGCCGTCATCGGCTAGGCGGGAGCGGAGCGGCGACCTACGGCGCCGCGAATGCCGCGACCCGGTTCGCGTAGCTCGGGTAGCTCACCAGCACGGCGCGGTGCCGGCCATGGAAGACGAACAGGCTGCCGGCGGCCGCCGCGGCGGCGCCCGTGATCCTGATCGTCTCGGCCATGTCCTCGAGGGACGAAGCTCCGCCCGAGGCGATCACCGGGATCTGCACGGCCTCCACGACCGAGCGCACGAGCTCCCTGTCGTAGCCCGACATGGTTCCGTCGCGCTCGACGGCCGTGACCAGCAGCTCGCCGGCTCCGATCTCGGCCATTGCTCGAGCGTGCTCGACGACATCCCGTCCCGTTCGACGCCGGCCGCCGGCGGTGACGACCTCGTAGCCGCCGCCTGGTTGCGGGATCGCGTCGATCGACACGACGAGGGTGGAGCTGCCAAGCCGCTCGACGATCTGCGCGAGCACACCCGGCTCGTCGATCGCGATCGTGTTGACGATGACCTTTTCGACGCCGAGCTGGATCAGCCGCGTCGCGGTCGCGAGGTCCCGCACGCCGCCCCCATACGCCAGAGGCATGAAGGCCTCGCTCGCGATCGCCTCGATTGCGGCCTCATCCGGCGGCCTGCCTTCGCGCGTCGCCGCGATGTCCAGGAGGACGATCTCGTCGACCTGCTTGTCGTTGAAGATCCGCACGGTGTTGATGGGATCGCCGACGTAGCGCGGGTCACCGAAGCGGACCGTCTTCACCAGCCCACCGTGCTCCAGCAGCAGGCACGGGATGACTCGGGGGATCACGAGGCGGGGATCGCGAGGAACCGCCGGTAGAGGTCCATCCCGAACACGTGGCTCTTCTCCGGGTGGAACTGCGTTCCGAGCAGGTTGCCGCGATGGATCGCTGCGACGAACGGCTCACCGTACGTCGCCGTCGCCGCGACATCGGTCGGGTCATGGCAGACGACGTGATAGGCGTGCGAGAAGTAGAAGCGCGGCTCGTCCGCCGCCGAATCGAACAGCGGGCTCGGCCGGGTGGGATCGACGACTTCCCAGCCCATGTGCGGCACCGGCAGGCGCCGCTCCACCGGGAACTCGAATCGCCGGCACTCCGCATCGAGCCACCCGAGCCCCCCGGCGCGACCCTCCTCGCTCCGATGCGCCATCAGCTGCATGCCGAGGCATACACCAAGCACGGGCTTCCCACGGTCGAGCGCCTGCTCGGTCAGGGTCTCGACCAGGCCCAGCTCCTCGAGGCGCTCCATCGCCCCGTCGAAGCCGCCGATGCCGGCGAGCACGATCCGGTCCGCGGCGGCGATCTCGACGGGATCGGTCGTTCTCACACTGGGCGCGCCGAGGCGCTTCAGCATGTTCTGGACGGACCCGAGATTGCCCATCCCGTGGTCGATGATCGCGATCACGGCCCGTCGACCTCC
>CAVRJP010000005.1:0-948798 GCA_963721765.1 uncultured Chloroflexia bacterium | reverse complement strand
CGGGATCGCCCAGGAGATGGAGCGGGACGATGCCGTCGTCCTGATCGGCGAGGACGTCGGCGCGGCGGGCGGGGTGTTCAAGCTCACGGAGGGGCTGTTCGAACGGTTCGGCGCACGGCGAGTGCGCGACACGCCGATCAGCGAGCAGGCGATCGTCGGCGCAGCGATGGGTGCGGCGATGACCGGCCTCCGCCCGATCGCGGAGCTCATGTTCAGCGACTTCTTCGCGGTCGCCTGGGACATGGTCGCCAACCAGATCGCCAAGACCCGCTACATGACCGACGGCCAGGTGTCGCTGCCGCTCGTGCTCCGGACCGCGAACGGGGCAGGCCTTCGATTCGGCGCGCAGCACAGCCAGAGCGTCGAGAACTGGGTGATGGCCATTCCGGGCCTGAAGGTCGTCGCGCCGTCGAACCCGGCGGACATGCTCGGGCTGCTCGCTGCCGCCATTCGCGACCCGGATCCGGTGATCGTGTGCGAGCACAAGGCGCTCTTCGCCGTCAAGGGCGAGGTGCCCGAAGGCGAGCACGTGGTGCCCCTCGGCGAGGCCGCGGTCCTGCGCGAAGGCAGCGACGTCACGATCGTCGCGCTCGCGGCGATGGTCCCGCGGGCGTTGGAAGCGGCCGCCCGCCTCCAGGACAAGCACGCCATTTCGGCGGAGGTGATCGACCTGCGCTGCCTGATCCCGCTGGACGCGCAGGCAGTGCTCCGCTCGGTCGAGAAGACGAGCCGCCTGTTCACGGTCGAGGAGAACCCGCGCGCGCTCGGCTGGGGCGCCGAGATCGCCTCGATCGTCGCCGACGAGGGGTTCTACAGCCTCGACGCGCCGATCGTGCGCATCACCACGCCACACGTGCCGTTGCCATCGGCCGCGGTCCTCGAAGACGCCGCGCTGCCGACCGTCGATCGGATCGTCGAGACCGTCCGAACCCGGCTGGAGGCTGCGAAGTGATTCTCGCTCCGAGGCCGTCGGCGAGGGAGCCACGATGACGCGCGTCGCCGTCGTCGGAACCGGTCGGATGGGCAGCGCGATGGCGCGCGCCATCGCTCGCGCGGGGCTCGACCTGGCAGTCCACAACCGAACCCCCGAGCGGGCGGCGGCGCTCCTCTCCGAGGTCGGTTGCCGGCTGCTGGAATTGCCGGCGGAGGCCGCGGCCTGGGCGGACGTGGTGATCACGATGCTCGCCGACGACGCCGCGGTTCGCGCGACGTACGAGGGCGATGACGGGCTTCTCGCGGGTGCGCACGATGGCGTCGTCCTCGTCGACATGAGCACGGTTCGACCGGACACGATCACGAGCTTCGAGACGCGAGCCAGGGCCGTAGGTGCCGGGATCCTCGACTCGCCGGTCAGCGGCAGCGTCCATCTCGCCGAAGCCGGGACGTTGACGCTCATGGTCGGTGGTGAGGCGGCGGACCTCGAACGCGCCCGGCCGGCCCTCGAGGCCGTGTCCAAGACCATCTTCCACATGGGCCCGCTCGGCACCGGCGCCGCCATGAAGCTCGCCGTGAACACCGTGATCTTCGGGCTCAACGGGGCCGTCGCCGAGGCGCTCGTGCTCGCCGAGGCCGCAGGCATCGATCGCGGGCTCGCATACGACGTCATCGCCGGCGGCGCCGCGGGAGCGCCCTACGTCGGCTACAAGCGCGCGGCCTTCGTCGAGCCGGAGGCGACCCCCGTCGCGTTCTCGCTCGACCTCACCGAGAAGGACCTGGGGCTCATCGACGGCTACGCCGAGGCACTCGGCGTGCCGATGCCCCAGGCCGCCGTGAATCGCGCCGTCGTGCGCCAGGCATCGACCGACGGTCGAGGCACGAGCGACCTGGCGAGCATCGCCGTCGAGCTCCGCTCACGGCGGACCCAACAGGAACCCGCGCTCGCCGGACGATCCGGCGGGGCGCCGAGCAAGCGTCAGCAGGAGGAGGCGTGACCCATGGGCAAGACCCTCATCAAGAACGCGATCGTGCTCAGCCAGGACCCCGCAATCGGCGAGCTGCCGCGCGCCGACATCCTGATCGACGGCGACAAGATCGCCGCCGTCGGGCCTGATCTCGCGGCAGCGGACGCGGAGGTCATCGACGCCGAGGGTGACATCGTCATTCCCGGCTTCATCGACACCCACCGCCACACGTGGGAGACCTCGATCCGGACGAGCGCGCCCGACTTCGCGCTCATCACCTACTTCGGCTCGATCCTGGACAAGTTCGCGCCGCTGTACCGGCCGGACGACGTCCTCGCGGCCAACCGCTGGGGCGCCATGGACTGCCTGAACGCGGGCATCACGACGCTCGTCGACTGGTCGCACATCATGAACACGCCGGATCACGCGGACGCCGCGATCCAGGGCCTCCAGGACACCGGCATCCGCTCTGTCTTCGCGTTCGGCTTCCCGAACACCTCGCTGCAGGTCTACTGGTTCGGGCTCGACTGGGGCGGCAGCGTCGAGCGCATCGATGGCGACCTAGCCCGAAAGGTCCGCAGCCAGCTGAGCGACGACCGCGGCCTCATCACGATGGGCCTCGCGACCCGCGGCCCGAATTTCTGCAAGCCCGACGTCGTTCAGTACGAGTGGGAGCTCGCGAAGGAGCTCGGGATCAACGTGACCGTCCACGTCGCGATGGACCGGTTCGGCTACACGAAGGGCCAGGTCGCGGGCCTCAAAGGCATGAACCTGCTGTACCCGAACACGACGTACATCCACGCGTCGCACCTGACCGAGGACGAGTGGCTGATGGTCCGGGACTCGGGGGGGAACGTGTCGCTGTCGCCCCAGATCGAGCTCCAGATGGGCCACGGCTGGGCGCCCGCGCAGAAGGCCGATTCGCTGGGGATCCCGGTCGGGCTCAGCTCGGACGTTGCCACCACGGCGTCGACCGACCAGTTCACCCAGATGCACGCCATTCTCTCGTCCGAGCGCGGCCGGCGGCACCAGGCATCGTGGGACGAGGACCTCGACGGCAACTCGCCGACGCCGGACCTCATCACCTCGCGCGACGCACTTCGCTGGGCGACGATCGATGGTGCGAAGGTGGCCGGGGTCGCCGACTGGACCGGCTCGATCACGCCCGGCAAGAAGGCCGACCTCGTGATCATCGATGGCTCGGCGGTCAACGTCGCCCCGATCATCGATCCGGTCGCGCGCGGTCGTATGCGCCGCGGACATCTCGAATGTCGACACGGTCTTCGTGGACGGCAAGATCGTGAAGCGGAACGGCAAGCTCGTCGCCGAGCTCGGCGGTCCGCGGCGCGACGTCGAGGCCTCGCGCGACTTCCTCGTCGGCAATTTCGGTACGCCCGAGCCGGGCTGGCTGCCCGCGAAGGTCTCCGCCTAGGGCACCGAGCGCAACCCGCATTCCAGGACGCCCGCCGGCGCACCACCGGCGGGCGTTTCGCTTGTGCGCCCGCCCGCAACCCTGAAGCTCGACGGACATGGGGCAGAATGGCAGCGCACGAGGAAGGGCACCGTCGGACACGGATGCCGGCCGGGCAGGAGCCGAGTTGATCGAGGACGCAGCGCCAGTCGCCGTTGGTGGGCCCGCGGCCTGACGAAGCCGTCCCGACCAGCGGTTCGGAGCTGCACGCGGACCACCCGGAGGCGTACATCGCACGGGACCGGCGTCGGGCGCTGGCGGCAGGCACGGACCTCCCCGACCGCGTCACGGGCTCCGCCCTGTTCGCGGACATCAGCGGCTTCACGCCGCTCACGGAGGCGCTGGCGGCCGAGCTGGGTCCGCAGCGTGGCGCCGAGGAGCTCACGGCCAACATCGGGCGCATCTTCCACGCCGTCATCGACGAGCTCGACGCCTTCGGCGGCGACGTCATCTACTTCTCGGGCGACGCGATCACGTGCTGGATCGATGGCGACGACGGGCTCGCTGCGGCCAGCGCGGCGATCGCGATGCTCGAGGCCATCGACCGGACGGGCTTGATCGTCACTCCGGGCGGGAGCCAGGTCCGGCTTGCGATGAAGGTGGCCATCGCCGTCGGCGACGCGCGCCGGTTCGTTGTCGGCGACCCCGATGTGCAGCTCATCGACGTGCTCGCGGGCCACCTCGTCGACGATCTCGCGGCCGCCGAGCACTTCGCCGAGAAGGGCGAGGTCATCCTCGAGCCGTCGGCGATCTCGGGGCTCGGTGACCGGGCGCAGATCAGCGATCGACGAGTGGACCCTGAGACCGGCCGCGAGTACGCCGTCCTGACCGGCCTGACGGCGCTTGCGTCACGCCAGCCCGTCGTCGAGCCGCCGCCGTTGTCCGAAGAGCTCATTCGACCGTGGCTCCTGCCCGCCGTCTACGAGCGTCTTCGGACGGGGAGCGGCGAGTTCCTCACCGAGCTCCGGCCGGCGATCCCCGTGTTCCTTCGTTTCTCGGGCATCGACTACGACGAGGACGACGATGCCGTGCGGAAGCTGGACGAGTTCGTTCGCGCTGCCCAGAAGATCATGTCGGGTTACGGCGGCAATGTGCTCCAGCTGACGCTCGGCGATAAGGGCGCCTATCTCTACGGCGTCTTCGGCTCCCCGGTCGCCCACGAAGACGACGAGGCGCGCGCCGCAGCAGCGGCGCTCGAGTTGCGTGATCTCGAGAGAACCACGTCTGCGCGCGACCTCCAGATCGGGATCACGCAGGGGCGACTACGGAGCGGCACCTACGGGCATGTGATGCGCCGAACCTTTGTCTGCCTCGGTGACGAAGTGAACCTCTCTGCCCGCCTCATGTCGGCTGCACCGCCGGGCCGGATCTACGTCAGCCAACGCATCCAACAGGGCGCCGGCGAGGCGTTCATCTGGGAGCGCCTGCCCGACATGAAGGTCAAGGGCAAAGCGGAGCCGGTTCCCGTCTACGCATTGAAGGGATCGCTGGAGCGCGCCTCCCGTCGCAAGACCCGGTTCGAGCTGCGCCTCGTGGGTCGGCGCCAGGAGCTCGGCACCCTCCATGCCGGACTCGCCGATGCGACGGCGGGCCATGGGCGCATCGTCGGGATCGCGGCCGAAGCGGGCATGGGCAAGTCCAGACTCATTGCCGAATTCGTCCGGTCCGCGCGCCGCAGCGGACATCTCGTCGCATTCGGCGAGTGCCAGGCCTTCGGGACCACCTCGGCGTACTTCGCATTTCGTGAGATCTGGCGCCGCCTCTTCCTCCTCGAGGACGGTAACTCCGAGGCGAGCCAGGTGGCGGATCTCCAGAAGCACCTTTGGCGCATCGACCCTGGCCTCGTCGCCCGTGCGCCGCTCCTCGACGCAATCCTCGGCTTGACGATTTCTGACACGGATCTCACCCGCTCCTTCGACGCAAAGCTTCGAAAGGCTTCGCTCGAAGACTTGCTCCTCACCTGCCTCGGAGGCCGGTCACGGGACGAGCCACTCGTTGTCGTTCTCGAGGACTGCCACTGGATGGATGAGCTCTCGCTCGACCTCCTTCGCGTTCTCGCCCGCGGCTGCGCCGACCTCCGCGTCCTCTTCGTGCTCGCCTACCGGCCGACGCCCAGCCGCGGCGGCGGTCTCGGCATCGAAGAGCTCCCCTACTTCTACGAGATCCCGCTCGATCGGCTGGACGACGAGGACGCAGCGGCCGTCGTGCGGTCCAAGGTCCAGCAGGTCATGGGCCGTGCGAAGGCGACCTCCGATGCGCTGGCCGAGCTGGTCACACGGCGGGCGGACGGGAACCCCTTGTACATCGAGGAGCTGATCAGCTACATCGCAGGTCAAGGCATCGACATGTCCGACGCAACCGCGATCGAAGGACTCCAGCTGCCGGACAGCCTGCACACGATCGTGCTCAGCCGCATCGATACCGTCGCCGAGGAGCCTCGGCGAACGATGAAGGTGGGAAGCGTCGTGGGCCGCGTGTTCCGTGCACCGATGCTCCCGGGCGCCTACGCAGAGCTCGGCTCGCTCGAGGATGTCCGCGGACACCTCGATGTCCTTCGAGCGGTGGACCTGGTCGGCATCGAGCGCGAGGAAGACATGTCCTACCTGTTCAAGCACGTCGTCACGCAGGAGGTCGCATATGAGAGCATGCCGTTCGCCCTCCGATCCGTGCTTCATCGGCGTCTCGCCGGCTACATCGAGGCGTCGAATCCAGAAGCCGTCGAGCGGAATCTCGATCTCCTCGCCCACCACTACTGGCGCGGCGACGACGAGGCGAAGAAGCGCGAGTACCTCGGGCGCGCGGCGAGAGCCGCACAGGCCGCCTATGCCAATACAGCGGCGATCGACTACTTCGAACGATTGCTGCCGTTGGTGGAGGGAACCGACCGGGTGGGCGTCGGTTTGAGCCTGGGCCGAACCCTCGAGCTTGCCGGAGCGTGGCAGCGAGCCGAGGAGGTCGACCATGCGGCACTCGAACTTGCCGTTGAGCTCGATGACGAGCCATCGATCGCGGCCGCCGAGGTTGCGCTTGCCGAGGTCGCTCGCAAGCAGGGTCGATATGACGAGGCGTCCACCCGCCTTTCGGCAGCGGCAGACGGCTTCCGGACACTCGGCGACGATGCCGGCATCGGTCGCGTCCTCCACTTGGCCGGAACCGTGGCGGCACAGCAGGGCGACTACGCAACCGCCCGCGCCCGCTATCAGGAGAGCGTCACCATTCGGACCCGCGTCAAGGATCTCGACCAGCTGGCTCGTGTGGTCGAGAACCTCGGGATCATCGCCGAGTACGAAGGTGACAACCACGAGGCGCGGCGCCTGATGTCCGAGTCACTGGCGATTCGCCGTGGCTTGGGCGATAGATGGGCCATCGCGATGGGTCAGAGCAACCTGGGCGTGATCTCGCTGCACCTTGGGGAATACCAGGATGCGCTGGAACGATTCGAGGAGTCAGCCACGAACGCCAGGGAAGTGGGCGACCCGTGGCTTCTTGCTCTCGCCCGCGAAAACCGTGGCAATGCCAAGCGGCTACTGGGCGATCTGATCGGGGCAAGCGATGACCTCTCTGCTGCGATCCGGGCGCATATGACGTTCGGCGACCGCTACTACTCCGCGATCCTCCTCGAGGATGTTGCGGTCCTCGCGACGGCATCGGGTGAGCACGCGACCGCAATCGAGCTCGCGGCTGCCGCAGAACGCCTGCGAGAGGAGATCGGTGCCGTCCGACCTGCAGCCCTCGCAGAGGAGCTCGCAGGCGACCTGGCGCCGGCGCACGAAGCCGTGGGCCCGGAGGCGGCTGCGTCAGCGGTGGAGAGGGGCCGCGGGCTTGACCTGGCCGGAGCGCTCGCGAAAGGCCTCCTCTCCTGCGAGGTCGCAGGCGAGGAGCACTAGGACCGCTCGATCCTCCGCCACGCACGGCGACTGCAATGCGCGCTTAACCTGACAGTGCCAACCTGCAACGTAGTGTTCAGTGTTGCGTTGTGGGTACGCACCGACTGGACTACGCTTCTCCCCACAAAACCTGTCCCAGCCTCACCGCCCACATCGCGGAGGATTGTCGCGTGCCCGTCGCTTCTCCCGTACCTCCACGACGTCGCCGGGTGACCGGCATCGCGATGGTCGTCGCGATCGCACTCCAGCTCCTCGCCCAGGCGATGCCTGTCGCGGCCAGCATCTCCCCAACAGATCCGTCGCTCGCCATTCCTCCTGGCGGTAGCGACACCTACGACATCACTGTCGATGTCCCCGCCGTCCCGCCAAAGGCGGACATCCTCATCGCGATCGACACCACGGGAAGCATGGGGACGTCGATCGCCCAGGCCAAGGCAGACGCGACGGCGATCGTCTCTGGGGTCCAGGAGGCGGTCGACGACTCCGAGTTTGCCGTCGTGGAATTCAGGGACCTTGGGGATTCGCCCGAATACGAGGTCCAACAGGGGATGACGGACGATGCCGCCGCCGTTCAGACGGCGATCGACGGCCTAACGGCCGACGGGGGCGGCGACAACCCGGAAGCGCACAACCTCGTCTTCCAAAACAGCTACGACCCCGATACGGGTGGGCCGATTGGTTGGCGCTCAGGCACGAAGAAGATTGTGGTCGTCATCAGTGACGCGGAGCCCCATGGCGCCGGCAGCGTCGTTCCCGATCTTCCAGGCTGCTCAGACATCACATCCGATCCGCATGCGCTCAATACCGCTGCGGTCCTTACGGCTATGGACGCTGCCGATCGAACCTTGATCATGGTTCGCCAGCCAGGACCCAACTCCAGCCTCGCCTGCTATCAATCAATTGCGGCCGTAACGACGGGGGGGATCGCCGCAGACGGCGGTGCCAGCGGTCTCGGCGAGCAGATCGTCGACCTCATCAACAACACGTTTACTGGCGCCGTCGCCGACCTCCACGTTGCCGTTTCGTCCGCCTCACCTTCGCCGGCCGTGACGAATTGGGTGACCGTCGCTCCGGCGTCGATCCCCAACGTCCCAACACCGAGCATCCAAGATTTCGTGGCGACGGTATCGGTCCCGCTTTCGGCTTCGGCCGGTACCTATACCTTCGGGTTGGTTGCCCTCGCGGACGGCGTCGACATCGGACAGCAGACTCTCACCGTCAACGTCGCGCCTGCGGTCACCCTCAGCGCGCCGCAACTGGTCGGCGTCGTGCCGCTCGCCGGAGGGACGGACTACTTCGGCGTGTTCAACGGCGCACCCGGAACCGCGCACAGCGTCAATTTCTTTTCGACGCCGACATGCACCGGCGGCACCCCGGGCACGTTGTCTGCGTTCGGAACGACCCTGACCATCACCCCGGACGCGAACGGTTCCGGCGTTGTTATCGGGAACTTTCCAGGACCCTCACCATCCGGGTATGCGGTCATGCGGACGAGCGTGCCCGGAGGGACATCGCCCAATTCCAACTGCGTGGCGATCGGGCCGGCGAACGATGTCTGGCCGCGGGCGCTCGGGATCGGCGGCGCTGGCAACGCCATTGGCGTCATCGATCAGCCTGGGCAGGCGCGTTGGTACAAGTTCGCCGTCCAGCCCGGGCAGCGCGTCACGGTAACGCTGACCAATCTCCCGCAGGACTACGACCTCGCCCTGTTCAATGACATCGGCCAGGCGTACCAGGCGCTCTCGAACCCCACCACAAACGAAGACCTCACGAAGCTCGGTGTCGAGTTCGCCGGGACGGCGTTCTCTGGGACCGCGTTCTCCGGAACTGCTTTCTCGGGCACGGCGTTCTCCGGAACCGCTTTCTCAGGAACAGCGTTCTCCGGAACAGCGTTCTCCGGAACCGCGTTCTCGGGCACGGCTTTCTCGGGCACGGCTTTCTCGGGCACGGCCTTCTCGGGCACGGCCTTCTCGGGAACTGCATTCTCCAGCGCCGAGTTCTCCGGGACTGCGTTCTCGGGCACGGCGTTCTCCGCGGCGGCATCCCGGAGCGTGATCGTCGCGTCCGCCAACCCCGGAACCGGGAGTGAGTCCGTCACCGCGAACACCTGGAACAACTCCGGTTCGTTCTATGTCGCCGTCTTCGGCAAGAATGGCGTCTCCGACATCGGCGGCCAGTTCACCGTCAGCGTCTCGCAGACCGGCGGGGACTGCGGGAGCGTCGGCGCATCCACCCTATCTAGCCCGGCCCCGATCGCCGGGGACTATCGAACCATCATCTTCAAGGACTCCAGCCGCCTACCTGCCAGCGGGCCCAGCTCGGCCCTCAATGGCTCGCTCTCGACGTTCAAGGACCGCACAGATGTCGACGGCGTCGTTGTCGATCTCGCGAACGACCCGCGCGTCCAGGACCTGAACGATCAGGCCGACGACCACCCCACGTGCGCCTACGCCAAGAATCTGGTCGCCGAGGCGATCCGCGACGTCGTACAGGCCTACCGATCGGGCAGTCCCAACCTGACGAACGTCGTCATCCTCGGCAACGACGATGTCATCCCGTTCTTCAGGAACCCGGATCGGAGCGACATCGCCCAGGAGTCGGCCTATGACCCGCCGGTCGACGACGACACGGCCTCGCAGGCGAGCCTCCGCGGCAACTACGTCCTCAGCCAGGACGCCTACGGCGCGAGGATCCAGATCTCGCAGTACACGAGCACGTTCGCGATCCCGGATCTCGCCGTCGGCCGATTGGTCGAGACGGCTCCGGAGATCATCGGGATGCTCGACGCCTACATCGCGACCAACGGCATCGTGACTCCGGACAGCTCGCTCGTCACCGGCTACGACTTCCTGACCGATGCGGCCAACCAGGCCCAGGCCGATTTCGTGGCGGGCACCGGCGGCGCCGACTCCGACTCGCTCATCACCCCGGGCGACTGGACGGCCGACGAGCTTCGTGACGAGTTTCTCGACACGCGCCACGACATCGCCTTCCTGGCCGGCCACTTCAGCGCGAGTGCAGCGTTGGCCGGCGACTTCGAGACGACGATGACGACGACGGATCTCACGGGTTCGCCGACCGACCTATCGAATATGGTCGTGTTCAGCATCGGCTGCCACTCTGGCTACAACCTCGTGGACGGCCATGCGGTGCCGGGCGTCAGCCAGCCGCTCGACTGGGCACAGGCATTCGCGCAGAAGCAGATGACGGGCGTCCTCGGGACGGGCTACCAGTACGGCGACACGGACTTCATCGCCTACAGCGAACAGCTCTATACGGGCCTGATCCATCGGTTCCGGGTCGGCACCGGGCCGGTCTCACTCGGTCGGGCGCTCGTCGACGCGAAGCTCGACTACCTGCGTGACGTCCCGGAACTCCGCGGGCTGCACGAGAAGGTCCTTCGCGAGGCCACGCTGTTCGGCCTGCCGATGCTCAGGATCAACCTCCCACAGGGTCGGAATGAGCCTCCACATCCGAACGCCGCGACGCTCGGTGGCGTGAGCGGATACCCGGCGAACACCGCCGGCGGTCAGCTGGGGCTGCAGTCGCGCACCTTCGACGTCGATCCGGACCTGACCGTTCACCACAAGACGCTCATCGACGAGGACGACCTCCCGGTTGAAACGACGTGGTACAGCGGCGCGAACGGGATCGTCACGAACCCCGGTGAGCCGGCCATTCCGCTCGTGGCGGAGGGAGTCGGCCTAACCGGCTCCGTGCTCCGTGGCGTCGGCTTCCTCGGCGGTGACTACAACGATCTGACCGTGGTCCCACTCACCGGAGCGCCAGGCACGGAGGCCAACGGCGTCCATACGGCGTTCACCTCGCCGACCTTCTTCCCGTCGAAGCTGTGGACCCCGAACTACTACGAAGCGCTATCCGTGGGCGGCGCCGGCACGCGCCTGCTCATCACGCCCGCACAGCACCAGTCGCCGGACCCCGGCGACCCGAACGTGACGCTCCGCAAGTACGACAACCTCCACCTCAGGCTCTACTACAGCTCCTCGACAGAAGACGGGGCCGGCTCGGATGCCCCGACGATTACGGCCGTCACCGCGACGGTGGTCGGCAGCACCGTCCAATTCAGTGCACGCGTGGTCGGCGATCCGCGAGCCGGCGTGCAGGAGTCCTGGATCACCTACACAGGGCTCGACAACGCCTGGCACTCGCTCGCTCTGACGCAGAGCGCGACGGACTCCGCCCTCTGGACTGCGACGCTCAATGTCACCCTGCCCGCGAGCCTCACGGAGCTCGACTTCATGGTTCAGGCCGTGAACGGCTTCGGGCTGGTCGGTCGGAACGACAACCTCGGCGCCTACCACAAGGTCTTCCTGCAGAGTGGCGGAGCACCCATCCCGGGCGCGTCGTCCCTGTCCTTCACGGCGGCACCCGACGGGGCCTTCGGCTCCACGGGCCACTTCAGTGCCGACCTCGATGCGCCGAACCAGTCGGGACAGACGATCAAGTTCACGCTGGGCGGCGTCTCGCTCTACGGCCTGACCAACAGTTCGGGCGTGGCCAGCGTCGACTTCCCGCTGAACCTCACCCCCGGCAGCCATCCGGTCTCGGCGAGCTTCCTCGGCAGCGCCGCAGCACTCGGATCCAGCACGTCTGCCTCCATCAACGTCAATCCGACGGGCACCAGCCTCAGCGTTGGGTCGAGCACGGCTCCATACCTCACCGAAACCGGGGTGATCGCAACGCTGACCGCCGCGGGCGGTAGCCCGCTCGCGGGCCGTACAGTGATCTTCGGGGTCACTGGGCCTGGCGGCGCGACGAGTGTTCCTGCGATGACCGACCCCGCGGGCGTGGCCAACCTGGGGATCGTCAACCTGCCGGCGGGCGCCTACTCGGTCACGGCCAACTTTGGCGGCGACGGTGCGTACGCCGCCGCCCCAACGGCCAGCGGAAGCTTGACGATCGTGAATGCGGTCCCCGCGGTGACGGGTGTCGCCCCAGGATCGGTGGGGCGTGGTGCGAGCGCCTTCCCCGTGACGATCACCGGTTCGGGCTTCGTGAGTGGCGCGACTGTCACGATCTCGGGCACCGGCGTTTCGGTGACCTCGGTCGAGTTCCTCGGTCCGACGAGTCTCAAGGCTTTCGTCTCGGTCACGACCGCGGCTCCGATCGGCGCACGCAACGTGAGCGTCACGAATCCTGGTACCGCCGCGGCTTCGTGCACCGGCTGCCTGAGCATTAGCCAGGGCCCGTACGGGATCGCGGCCGTGCCCCTGTCGATCGGGCAGGGTGCGACCAACGAGACCATCACGGTTGTCGGCTTCAACTTCGTTGCCGGCGCCTGGACGCCGGCATCTGTCCAGTTCTCGGGTTCCGGCATCACGATCAACTCCCTTACCCGCGTCAACCAGTTCGTGCTCAACCTCAACGTGACGGTCAGCCCGACAGCCGCGACCGGCGCACGCAGCGTCACGGTCATCAATCCCGACGGTGGACGCTCGACGGCGCTCGCTGCGTTCACCATCAACGCCGCTCCGACGATCACGACCATCAGCCCGACGTCGCGCCCCCGGGGTGCGCTCAACCAGAGCGTCGTCATCAATGGCACGAATTTCCGGGACGGCACGTGGACGCCGGCATCGGTCTCCTTCTCCGGAGCGGGGGTCACGGTCAACTCGGTGGCGCGCAACAGCTCGACGAAGGTGACCGTGAATGTTTCGATCGCCCAGGACGCCGCCCTCACTGCGCGCGACATCACCGTGCGAAACACCGACTACGGCCGGTTCACGAAGGCGGGCGCCTTCAGCATCACCGCCGGCCCGGGTGTCGCGTCGCTGAACCCGCCATCTCGCCCGCGGGGCGCTTCCAATCAGACGATCCTCATCACCGGCTCGAACTTCCAGTCCGGTAGCTGGCCTACATCGAACGTCTCGTTCTCGGGCACCGGGATCACGGTGAACTCCGTCACGCGGACGAGCGCGACGCTGCTGACGGTGAAGATCTCCATCTCGAGTGGAGCGTTGGCGGGCGCTCGCGACGTCACCGTCCGGAACGTGGACGGCGGCCGACGAACGCTGGCGGGCGGATTCACCGTGAACCTCCGACCGGCGTTCAGCTCGACCAACCCGGTCAGCCCGAGCAGCATGCCGCGCCCCCAGACGAATCAGACCGTGCTCATCAACGGCGCTGGCTTCGCGCCCGGGGCGACCGTGGCGTTCTCGGGTGGCGGAATCACCGTCGGCCTCGTCACCGTGAACCCCGCGGGCACGCAGCTGACGGTCAAGATCACGATCTCCGGAAGCGCCTCGAAGTCGTCCCGCAACGTGACCATCACGAATACGGACGGCGGCACGGTCACGCTCAACAACGGCTTCCGAGTCACGTAGGCGGCGCATCGGCGTCGGGCGCCGCCCAC
This sequence comes from uncultured Chloroflexia bacterium, assembly GCA_963721765.1. Classification (GTDB taxonomy): domain Bacteria; phylum Chloroflexota; class Limnocylindria; order Limnocylindrales; family CSP1-4; genus UBA5189. Next base: position 935,166 of record CAVRJP010000005.1, on the reverse strand, counting down.
GAGACCTTCGACTTGAGCGCTAGATCCAGCTCGGGCAGCGCGAGGTGAAGTCCTCCATGCCCTTGAGGATCGACCAGCCACCCAGCGTGGCGTTCACCGCCTGCCTGATCCCGACGCGCGTGGCGATGACCTTGCTCCCGGTGAACTCGGGCAGGTCGTAGCGGCACCACTGGACGCCGCCTGACCCGAGCTCGGCGCGCACGACGGGATGCCAGTTCTCGTTGTGCTTGGTCATCGAACCGCCGTAGGTGACGTTGCTCTGCCCACCGACGGAGACCGGCGGGACCCCGAGGCCGTAGTTGAAGCTCTGGCCGAAGCCCACGCTGAGCGTGATCCCGTCGGTGCCCGAGTAGCTCTCCTCGGGCTCGGCAACCTCGAACGCCGCGGGTGAGCCGCCCCAGCCGCCGTAGTTGTCGAACTCGATCCACGCTCGACGGAAGCCCTCGTCTGGCTTGGCGCCAGTGAGCGTCGCGGCCTGCATCTTGCCGTAGATGCGGAAGTACTGGTAGGCGGTGCACGTCCCACAGGCCTTGTAGTTCCACGCAGCCGTGATCGTCCAGAAGACGCTCTGCTTCCAGGTCCCGACGGTCGTGATGAACGCGCCGTCCGAGTTGTAGACCCAGGCGCTGTCGGGTGGGACGACGTACCCCGCGCCGGCGGCAAGCCCGATCGGCTGGGCCCTGGGCACGACGCTGTGGACGGTTGCTCCCGCAGCGTTCCGGCCGGCGCTCACGGCGATCGGCGACTTGGCATCGATGATCACCTGCTGGTCGCCAAAGTCGAACACGCGGTGCGGACGACGCCATACGTCGATCGACGCCTCGCTGGCGGCCCGAAGCGCTGCTCGCCCCGCACTCGTCTCGGTGATGTCCCGCGCGCGAACCTGGGCGGCGCTGAGCTGTCGCACCCCGGCGACGATCCGCAGGTCCGGCGCCGAGCGAGTCGTCGCCGCGGCCGATGCGCCCACCGGCATCGCCCCCAAGATGAGCAGCGCGACCAGCCCGAATACAACCCGATGTCCCCGTCTCATCCCACGTGTCCCCCAGGTGAGGCGGGAAGGCTCGTAGCAGGCGCCTGCGGCCTCGGTCGCGCAGCGGAGCGCCACCGCGACGATACCGACGACCGCTTACCGGCCCGTTACCCCGGGCTTATCGACGGCCGGTCAGCGGGTGTACGCGCCCCCGGGATCGAGCTCGTCGCGGATCAACCGGAGCTCATCGGCGGTGGGCGCAGGCGTCTCGGCAAGGGACGGCGCGACTCTCGGCTCCCAGGCGGTCGCGGCTCGAACGTCGTCAACCAAGACTCCCGGGTGGAGCGAATCGAGCCGCATCTCGCCGGTCTCGTCGAAGTGCCAGATTGCGAGGTCCGTCACGACGACCGACGGCCCCCGCCCGAGCCAACCACCCTCGCGCCGGATGCGCTCGGCGTCGGCGGCGCCGCCGAGGTTGCCGGCGGACGTCCGGAAGTCGATCGCATCGACGAACGAACGCTTCGACTGGCGCATGATCACGAACACCTCGCGCGCGTTGATCGCGATCTCGCACGCCCCCCCACTCCCGGGCAGCCGCGTCGCGGGCGCCTCGTAGTCACCGATCACCGTCGTGTTGATGTTCCCGAACCGATCGATCTGCGCGGCCCCCAGGAACCCGACATCGATCAGCCCGCCCTGCAGGTAGAAGCTGAACAGCTCGAACATGCTGACGACCGAGGTCGCGCCGGTGACGATGGTCGGGTCGCCGATCGACAGCGGAAGCCGAGCAGGTCGCGCCCCGAAGACCCCCGCCTCGTAGACGAGCTCCATGTCCGGCGCGATCGTGCGCTTGGCGAGGTTTACCGCGATGTTCGGCAGGCCGACACCCACGAAGCAGACACGCTGGCCGGCCAGCTCCCGCGCGGCCGCGACGATCATCATCTCGGACGCGCTGAACGACCTGGGCGTGGTTGGGGCGCTGGTCACGGTTCATACAATGCCATGCGGTGGGTGAGGGAGATCCTGTCGACTCGATGGATCCGTCGGAAGCGTGGAAGGCCGCGGACGCGCGAGTCAAGGCGGCTCAGGCAGAGTTCGACGCAGCCCTGAAGGCCGCCAACGACATGGCCGAATTCGGCGGCAAGGGCGACGCAGTCGCCGACGAGATCATCGCCCGGACTGGACGGCGCATCAACGCCGCGCACAGCGAGCTGGACAAGGCGGAGTCTGCCCGGGCAGACGCAACGCTGAAGATGGCGGCGGCGGCGCGAAAGGCCCGGGAGGCCTCGACGCCGATCGACGACATGCTCATGGGCGCGGCAGATCCGGCGCCGCCCGGGGAGGCGGCACCGCTGCCGGCCGGCGTCCCGGTCGGTCACGGCAGGATCACCGCCGACACCGTCGTCGCTCCTGAGCCGGATCCAGGCCCAGAGTCCGTTGACGAGGTCATCGCCGAGATCGTCGGGGCCGATGAGGGACCCGAGCCGGTCGAGTCGATCAGCTCGACTCCCACGCCTCCGCCAGGTGGCGCCGCGCCGGCCCCACCGACCCCGGCACCCAGCGCGCCACCCGCCGCGGAGACAACCCCTCCCCGCCCGAAGTGGAGCACGCCGGTCGACGGATTGATCGCGCCGGGGATCGTTCCCGAAACGTCCCACGAAAGCCCGCAGCCGAACGAGTTCGAGCCGCGACCCCTGCCACCCGACCTTGAAGAGCCCGAGCCCGCGACCACCGATCCGGCAGCAGCTCCGCCGACCGCGACGATCGACCTCCCCGCCGGCACATCCCGGAGGACGATCGCGGCGATCGCCGGCCTTGGGATCATCGGCGCCGGCGCCATCGGCGCGATCCTGCTCCTGAACAATGGTCGACCCGCGCCTGGTCAGACAGCCGGCCCGGCGGAAACGAGCGCGGCCGTGGCAACGGCCGCACCCGGGTCGGCGTCCGTGGATGCGACGCCGGCGGCAGGGTCAGCCGCGCCGGGGTCCGGGACCTACGCGGGTCGCTGGACGATGGTCACCGGCTTTGATGATCCAACGGGCATCGACGTCACGGCGCGCTGGTTCGCTGGGGACGGCCCCTTCATCGAGCCACTCCCCGCCGCTGCCTACTTCGAAATCGACGCCGCAAATTCGATCACGGGCGGCGAGTACCACGTCGGCATCCTGACCGACGACGAGTGCCATCCCAAGATCACGGTCGACGCCGTGCCGGCCACCGGCAGCGTCGACGTCAACGGGGTGGGCGTCGTCTACTGGAACGCGGGGACGATCACCGAGGAGCAGTGCAACTCGAACACCGGCGACCTGACGACGACGAGCGGCGCAGACGTCCCGCACTGGTTCCAGTTCCGGATCGTGGGCGAGGAGATGGTCGTGTGCCGCTCCAACGTCACGGCGTCGATGACCGAGTGCGCAGATCCCTACCCGCGGCGGGTCGCCCTCTTCCGGCGAACGCCGTAACGACTACCCGTAGCTGCCGTAGTCGACGGACCCGGACGGGGCCGAGCCGGGGGCGAGGGACGCCACTCGATCCACGCCGAGCTTCTCGCGATACGCAGCTCGACCATCGAGGTCGAAGACCCACTCCTTGAGCCATCCCTGGAGGGCGTCCTCGTCCTTCGTGATCGCGTCCCACTCGAGGTAGAAGCGGTTGTCGCGGTCGTATGCGCCCTGGACGTACGAAGGGTGCGCGCCGAATGGCTCGACCACGACGGCGTCGACGATCAAGCCGGGGATGATCGTCCGATTGGGGTCCGCCCGGACAACCGACTCGTCTACGAGCTCCTCCACGACGACGATCACCCGATCGGCGGCGAAGGCCGCCTCCTTCTGGCAGCCGAGCAGGCCCCAGACCTGGGTGTTGCCGGCCGCGTCGGCGCGCTGCGCATGAACGATCGTCACGTCCGGCTTGAGCGGCGGCACGGCGTAGACCGTGCCGTCGCCGTACGGTGATTCGATCTCGCGGATGAGCGGATTCGCCTTGGGCAGGTCCGTCTCGAAGTAGGATCGGATCGGGTAGAACGGCAGGTTGGCGGCGCCCGCCATGTATCGCCCGACCATGCCGAAGTGGCTGTACTCCTCGAGCTCTAGGCGTGGGAGGAGGCCCCGGGCGCCCTCGCTGCCCGTCGCTGAGACCGTGCCCGGCGGCGCGCTCGTCGCGGCCTCCGTTCGGCGCCGGATCGCCCCCAGCCCGCCGACACCGGGATTCCCGAGCCACGAGAAGATCAGCTTCCGCGCCACGCCCGCGGCGATCATCTGGTCGTAGATCAGGTCCGGCGTCATCCGGGCGAGCGTCAGGTCACGCTTCCGCTGCCGGATGATCTCGTGCCCCGCAGCGAACGAGATGAGGTGCGTGAACCCCTCGATCGCAACCGTGTCGCCATCCCGCACGAGCGCCGCCACGGCATCGCGCATCGAAGCGATCCTGGACCCGCTCATGACGCCGAGTATCGGCGAGCCGTCAGCCGTCGACCTCGCCGTCGTGCATGGCGCCCGCGGCAGCAGCTTCGCGCGCGACCTCCCTGGGGTGCGCCGCGACGTCTTCGACCGCCTCGCTGAAGATCCGGACGGCGGTCTCGACGTCGGCGGCCGATGCGACGAGCGGCGGGCACAGCCGCACCGTCTGCTTGCCGCATTCGAGGACGAGCAGGCCGCGCTGGAAGCACGCCCATTGGACTTCCTCGGCGAGCTCCGGTGACGCGAACTCGACGCCGATCATCAGGCCCTTGCCGCGAACGTCGAGGACGACCTTGGGCATCCGCTCCCAGAGCGCGGTGAGCCCTGCGATGGCCTGCTCGCCGCGCGCCGCCGCGTTCGCCGTGAGGCCTTCCTGCAGCAGCTCGATCGTCGCCAGCGCGGCGGCGCAGGCAACGGGATTGCCGCCGTAGGTCGAGCCGTGGGCGCCGATGCCCCACGATTCCATGATCCTTGCGGGCGCCACCATCGCCCCGAGCGGCATGCCGCTGGCGATGCCCTTGGCGACGAGGAGGATGTCGGGCTCGACGCCCCAATGCTCGACCGCCCAGGTCTTGCCGGTCCGTCCGGCGCCCGACTGGATCTCGTCCGCGATCAGCAGGATCCCGTGGCGGGTGCACAGCTCGCGGAGGCCCTCGAGGAACCCGTCCTCGGGGACGATGTAGCCGCCCTCGCCCTGGATCGGCTCGACGACGATCCCAGCGACCTCGTTCGCCGGGACCAACCGCTCGAACAGGACCTCGTCGAACCACTTGAGGTCCTCGACCCGCCCGAACGGCGCGTGGTACACGCCGGGCAGCAGCGGACCGAACCGGGCGTGGTACTTCGCCTTCGATGCGGTCAGGGTCACGGCCCCGAACGTCCGCCCGTGGAAGCCTCCGAGGAACCCGACGATGTACGGGCGGCCGGTGAAATGCCGCGCCAGCTTGATCGAGGCCTCGACCACCTCGGCGCCGGAGTTGCCGAGGTACGTCCGGAGCTTGCCCTGCATCGGGGCGATCCGCGCGATCGCGGCGGCAGTCTCGGCGTAGATCGGCAGGTAGAAGTCCGACGCGGAGTAGTGGATGAGCTCGCTCGCCTGCTCCTTGATCGCCCCGACGACCCGCGGGATGGCCGTGCCCGGTCGAGTTGACGGCGATGCCCGCCGCGAAGTCGAGGAAGAGGTTGCCGTCGATGTCCTCGATCGCCATGCCCTGGCCTCGAACCGGCACGATCGGATAGGCGCGGGGCAGGCTCGGCGACGTCCATTCCTCGTCGAACTTGACGTGGGCTCGAGCCTTCGGCCCGGGGATCTCCGTGATCAGGTCGGGCAGTGGTCGCTCGCGGATCGGGCGGGTCGCGCGCTCACGGGCCGCACTGTCGATCGACGAGACGGACTGGACCACCGGGCACCTCGAATGCATCAGGTTTATGCAGAGTGGATACTCCGGCCGAGTCTAGCAGCGCCAATCCGCCCTTCCCCGGGTACAGTTGGCCCATGCCACGAGCCCCGCGCGACCCACGACTGACTCTTGATCGACCCGGCCAGAGGCCGCTCCTGCAGGGGCACCTGCGGAGGGGCGGCCGCCCGAGTCCCGACGTCGCGACGCCCGTCGACGAGACCCCGGAGGGGCGCCGCGACCCGGGAGGAGGCGACGCCGGAGGACGCGACCCCCGCCCCACCGGCTCGGCCCAACCCGCCGCCGAAGGAAGCGTCGGCGATGCGGCGGCCAAGCGTGGCAAGGCGACCCGCTCGCCGGCCGCGGTCGCGACCCGACGGAACCTCGAGGGTTCGGAGCAGGGTCCCGTCTAGCTCGCGCGCTCGGCGGTCGCGGTCGAGAAACGCGGCGATCGCCGCTGGAAGAACGCCAGCGCCCAGCCGGCCGCGGCCAGCGCGGCCAAAGCGGCGATCGCGAGCCCGGTCGCGAGTCCCAAACCATCCGACGCGGACCCGGTTGCGGCCGCCGCGGCGCCCCCACCAGGATCGCCGACGATGATCGCGCCGCTCATGCCTCGATGGAGCGCGCAGGCGTACGCGTAGATCCCCGGCTTGTCGAACCGGACCGAGACGCTCTCGCCCACCGGGATCTCCTTGTCGCGATCGCCCCAGGCGGCATTCGCACCCATCAGGAGGTGGGGGAACTCGGAGGTGTTCGTGAAGGTCACGGTCGAGCCCGTCGCGACCTGCGCGTTGGTCGGCAGGAAGGCGCACGGGTCGAGCTTGACCGACGATGTCTCCGCCGTTGTCGGCGCGGGGATCGTGTAGCCGTGGTAACAGGGGTCGCCGGCGAGGGCGGTTGTCGCACTCGCGAGGGCGGCCACGAGGAGCACGGCCGTCGCCATCAGCACGCGAATTCGTCGAGCCATCGGGAGCCTCCGCTCGGTACGGGTGTCTCCCTACCTACGCGGAGGGGCGCTCCGGCATTGCGAGCGCCTGAAGCTCAGCTCTCGGGCCAGTCCGGATCCGGGCCGAGGACCTCGAATGACTCGACGATGAGCCGCTCGCGGCAGTAGAAGACCGCCGTCGCCTTGTCGACCGGGGTGATCGTGTCTCCCCCGTCGCTCTCGGTGATCTGGCACTTGGTCGCCCGTGCGTCGTCGACGTGGACCGTGACCCGGATGATGCTGCCGGGGTCCGGCTCGGCCGGGCCATCCGGCGGGAAGCGCAGTGCGAGCGGGCCGAACGTCTCGGTGACGTCGAGCGTCAGGAACTGGAGCTCGATCGGCGTCGCCAGCCACGCCGGCTTGTACGTCCCGAATGCGATCGCGCCGCAGCTCGCACAGCCGTAGGTCCCCTCGAGGACGAACGACTCCGGCCCGAAGCACGCGATCCGCTCGGCCGGCAGCATCCCGTTCACGTTGAGCAGGTCGACGGTGGTCGGACAGCGCGGCGCCACTGACGTCACGAACGACTGGTCGCCGTCGTCCGTCGCGATCCAGCCTGAGGTCGGCTCACCGCCATAGACGAGCGGGCTCTTGGGCAGCGGGTCGAGGTCGAGGTCCGTGTCGAAGACGTTCGCGAGCATCACCGGATACCACGTGTAGCCGTTCGCCTTGACCGGGCCCCAGCCGAGGTTGATGTTGTCCGCGGGCGAGACGATCAGGACGTCGCCCTGCTTCAGGATCTGGATTCGCTTGGCCGTCGTGGCCGGCCTCCGCCGGATGTTGAGCTCGTTGACGGCGACCTTGATCGCGGCCCCTGGCGGATACGTCTGCGGGGTCCCGAACGTCGGTTGCTCCGTCGGCGCCGCGGTCGGCGCGACGCTCGGGCTCGACGAGGCCTCAGACGTGGGTGCTGTCGCGGGCGACGGTGAGACGACGGCTCCCTGGGTCGGAACGGGCGCCGGCGATACCGTCGCCGACGGTCCCGAGCACGCGGCGACGATCAGCGCGACGCCGCAGGCAACCAGCTTTCGGACAACCGACCCCCGGTGCACTGGTGCACGGTACACGCCCGGAGCGATCAGGGATCAGCCCGAATAGTTCGGGTCCCTGCCAAGGATCGTGTAGGACTCGACCACCAGCCGCTCGCGGCAGTAGGGAATGGCGATCTCATCCGGCGAGGCGAAGGGCGGCCTCTCGTTCGAGTAGTCGAGCCTGCATCGTTGCGCGGCCTGGTCGTCGACATGCACGGTGACGCGGATGATCGAGCCCCCGCGAGGCTGCTCCGGACCACTCGGGTCGAAGTAGATCGTGATGGGTGTGCCGTCGTCGCCCCACCGCTTCCGGAGGTTCGGACCGTAGATCGGGTTCGCGAGCCATGATGGCTTGGCATCCGGACCTCCCGACCCGCCGCAGCCCCCGCAGCCGAAGGTGCCCTTCAGGACGATCGGGCCGTCGAAGCACAGGAGCAGCTCGGCCGCGAGCATCCCGCCGAGGTGTTCGAGATCGACTTTGGTGGGGCAGCGGGGTGCCAGTGGAGTCACGAAAGCCGTCGATCCTTCGCTGGCTGCAATCCAAGTCCACGGACCCCATTCCCAAGGGGCTCGATCGGAAATGCCGGCAATGGCGGGAGCCCGCCGTCGGATCCAGTCACGTTGGGGACCACGGCGAGATACCACACGTAGCCGTTCGCCCGCATCGGCGGATAGCCATCGCCGACGATGAGGACGTCGCCCCTGTTGAGCCTCGAAACGACGTTGCGCCTGCGGTGCACGGCCCGGCACGCAGGTTGAGCTCGGCGACGTTGACCTTCACGGCCGAAGCGGGTAGCAGTGGTTCGACCTCCCACGGCCCGTCGAAGACACGGCGTGGACACGGGTCGGGGTCCGGCGTGGGCTCGATCGTGGGCCGAGGGCTCGGGCTGGAGGACACCGTCGGGGCCGTGTTGTCGGTGGGCTCGCTGCCTTGAGTGGGCTCGAGGGTCGGACTCGCCACGGCCGTCGGCCCGGTGGCCGCCGGCGTCAGCGTCGGCCCGATCGTCGAGCTCGGACCTGCGCACGCGCAAAGGACGACGGCAAGTGCTGCCGCGACCTGCGTGCGCATCCCCAACCGACCACGTTCGCGTTCCTCCCCGTCGCCGAGCCCCGTCGGGCCCAGCCGTCGGACGGGTCAGTCGACGACCGTGTGGCTCTGCTCGCGCAGGAACTGCGCGACGTAGTACATCGACAGGCCGGCCTTGCCGGTCGAGCCGGACCCTTCCAGCCGCCGAACGCCTGGATGCCCGGCCAGGCGCCCGTCGTCGCGCCGGCGCGTCGGTTGACGTACAGCACGCCCGCCTCGCCTCGTCGAGGAATCGCGCCACCTCGGCCGGATCCTCGCTGTACACGCCCGCGGTCAGGCCGTAGATCGTGTCGTTCGCGAGCGTGCAGCGCCTCGTCGATCGAGTCGACCGCCTGCGACCGCGGTGAACGGCGCGAACAGCTCGTCCTGGAAGAGGCGGTGGTCGGCCGGCAGGCCGCCGACGACGGTCGGCTCGACGAAGAAGCCGCGCGCCAGGTCGCCGTCGGACAGGTGCTCGCCGCCGATGAACACGGTGCCGTCGCGGCGCGCCTCGGCGACGGCCTTCTGGTGCCGGTCGACCGCCTTCTGGTCGACGATCGGGCCGAGCCAGTTCTCGCGCTTGATCGGGTCGCCGATCGTGAGCTTCTCGGTCTTCTCGACGAGCATCCGGACGAGCTCGTCGTGGACCGGCTTCTCGACGTAGACCCGCGAGTTCGCGGAGCACTTCTGGCCGCCGAACCCGAAGGCGCTGCGCATGATCCCCTCGGCCGCCTCCTCGAGGTCCGCCTGGCGCGACGACGATGGCCGGGTTCTTGCCGCCCATCTCGACGATGCACGGCCGCGGCCACGTCCTTCGAGAACGACCGGAAGAGGCCCATCCCGACCTCGTACGAGCCGGTGAACACGATGCCGTCGACGCCCGGGTGTTCGACTTGAGCTCCTCGCCGACCGTGTCGCCGGGGCCCATCACGAGGTTGACGACACCCGCCGGGCACGCCCGCGTCCTCGAGCGCCTGGATCAGGTTCACGCCGGACAGCGGCGCGGCCGACGCCGGCTTGAGGACCGCGGTGTTGCCGGCCATGAGCGCGGCGGCGACCGGGCCGGTCGACAGCGCCATCGGGAAGTTGAACGGGCTGATGACCGCGAACACGCCGTGCGGCCGGAGGATCGACCGCGTGTGGACCGCCGCGTCCCCGAGGTTGTCCATCGGGTGGTCGTAGCCGTCGTTGTCCTCCATGGTCTGGGCGTAGTAGCGGATCAGGTCCGCCGCCTCCTCGACCTCGCCGAGCGCCTCCAGCCGGTTCTTGCCGACCTCGTAGGCCATGTCGCCCGAGTAGCGCATCAGCCGATCCGAGATGAGCTCGGCGGCCCGCCGGAGGATCGCGAGGCGATCCCGCCAGGGGTGCGCGTCGCCACTCCGGCGCGGCGCGGCGCGCGGCCGCGATCGCGGCATCGACATCGCTCCGGTCACCCTTCGCGAACGTCCCGATCGAGGAGGTCGCGATCGATCGGCGAGCGGGCCTCGAACGTCCCAGCCGAGCCGTCGCACCCAGCGCCCGTCGATGAAGTTCCGGTGGTGCGCGCCGAGCCCCGCCCGAGCCTCCTGACCCCCTCCTCGTACTGCGCGTGGAGCTCCTCGTTGTCGTTGCGCAGCGTCGCGTAGGTGATCTTGATGCGGGGCTTGGCCTCGGTGGTCATTCGGGCACGGACCTCAGCTGTCGAGGGTGGGCTTGTCGTTGGCTGGAAGTCTATCGCCGGGGGCGTGCGCGACGGTCGAATCGGGCGCCGCCCGGTACAGTCTCCGGCGATGAGCGAGCGCCATGACTCCGCGATCGTCCCCCCGGACGCGCCGGAAACGCCGGAAGCGACGGCGGCGAGGCGGCGACGCCAGAGCCGGCCGACGTCGGCCGACGACGGCTCAGCGGCGGCGACGACGGCGACGCCAGCGACGCCGCCCGATCGATCACCCAGCGGCCCGTCTTGGCGAGACGCTGACCCGGCTGCCGAGCTACCTTCGGCTGACTCGAGCGCTGCTCGGCGATCGACGGCTCGGGCGGCTGCGTAAAGCAGGCTTGGGCGCAGGCCTCGCCTACCTCGCTTCGCCGATCGATCTCGTCCCCGGCATCGTGCCGATCCTCGGCCAGGTCGACGATCTGCTCGTGATCCTCATGGCGTTGCGCTATGCGCTCAAGGGCCTCCCCGAGCCGGCCGCCGACGCGATGCTGGGACGCGTCGGCCTGTCGCGCGCCTTGATCGCCCGAGACATCGCCAACACTCGAGCCGCCGGTGCGTGGGCAGCTCGGAGCGCCGCGCGCGTCACCGGGAAGGTCGCCGCAACGGGCGTCCGAGCCGCGACGCGGGTCGCCGGTCTGGGCCTGGGGGCGGCACGTTCTGGAGTCCGAGGTCTGCTGCGTCGTCGTCGCCGATGACCCCTGCGCTCATCCCGCGCGGCGAATACGCGGCCCTCGAGCGAGGCGCCTACCTCAACCAGGCCTCGCTGGGCATCATCCCGCGGCGTTCAACGCAGGCGATGGTCGACTTCCTGACCGACGTCGCTCAGCACGGCAACCTACGACTGTCGGACGCGGCCGAGGCCCACGTCCTCGACGAGCTCCGAGACGCCGCCGCATGGCTCCTCGATGCCCCGGTCGAGGCCATGGCCGTGGTGGGCGGCGCGAGCGAGGCGCTCGGCCAGCTCGCGGCGCTGACTGCCACGCCCGGCGGTGAGGTCGTGCTCGTTCAATCGGACTTTCCGAGCGTCACCTATCCCTGGCTGGCGGCGCAAGGGCGACTCGGGATGGCCGTTCGTTGGGTTCCGGACGACCCGGGATCCGACCTGACGGCGGCGCTCGTCGAAGCGATCCATGCGGGCACGACGGTGGCCTGCTTCGGCGCGGTGCAGTTCGCGACCGGTTCGCTCGTCGAGGTCCCCGCGGTCGTGCGCCGAGCCCGTGCCGTGGGCGCCCGCGTGATCGTCGACGTCACGCAGATGGCGGGAGCGATGCCCGTGAGCATGCGCGGCTGGGAGGCCGACGCGCTCGTGTCCAGCGGCTACAAGTGGCTCTCGTCGCACGGCGGAGCCGCGCTGCTGGCGATCGGCGAGGAACTGCGCACGCAGCTGCCGTACCTCGTCGGCTGGAAGGGAACCGAGGAGCCGTTCTCGCTCGATCCCACGACGCTCAAGCTGGCCGCGAGCGGCCGCCGGTTCGAGCTCTCGACGATCGCGTACAGCTCCGCGGCCGGGCTGACGGCCTCGATCGGCCTGCTGCGGGACACGGGCATCGACGCGCTCCGGCTGCACGCCGAGGCGCTGTCAACGGAGCTCGTTTCAGCGGTGGCGTCGTGGGGCTGGACGCCCTTCCGACCGCTGACCGATCCGGGGGCGAGCCCGCACATCGTTTCACTCCGCCACCAGACGCTCTCGGCGGACGAGGTCCAGCATCGCCTCGCCGAGGAGCATGCGGTCGCCGTCAGCTCCCGTCTCGGCGGAATCCGCGTGTCGCTGGCCGGCTACAACGACAGCTCCGACATCGAGCGACTTGGCGCGGCGATCGGAGCCATCACCGAAGCGTCGGCCTGATCAGTCGAGCGCGGCGAGCGCCGGGAGTGCCGCGACCACCGCGGCAAGATCCGGCGCGATCGCGTCGATGCGGGCGCCGCCGGCCGCAGCCTCCACTCGAGTGACCTTGCCGGTCAGGACGAGGACCCCTCGGAGGCCGACGCGGCGTGCGGCGGCGACGTCGGCCGACGGGATCGTCGCCGACCATCACGACCTCGCGCGGCACGGAGGCGAGGGCCGCCACTCCCGTCGGGTCGGGCGGCGAGCTCGGCGCGCAGCTCGCCGAAGCGCCTGCCGGAACACGACAGGCGAGGGCTTGCCCGCGACGACCGCGCGCCGGCCGAGCGCGAACTCGAGGCCGGCCGACGACGGCGCCGGCGTCGAGGGTGAAGCCCTTCGGCGTCATCCACCACGGGTTGCGATGCATCGCCACGAACTCCGCGCCGCGCACGGAGCTGGCGGAACGCGATGTCGAGGTTGCGGAACGACAGGTCGTCGCCCGCGTCGCCGATCACGACCGCCGCGACGGGCTCGGCGCGAGCATCCGCCTCGTCCGCGGAGAGGAGCTCCTGGCCGGCCCACTCCCGCCGCGCGTCCGGTGCGGCGAGCACGAGGAGCGGCTTGCCGGCGTGCTGGGCCGCGGTGTACGCGGCCGCCGCCGAGGCAGCGGTGATGATCTCGGCGCCATCGACCTCGAGCCCGGTCGCCTTCCCGAACGCCGACGCAAGCGACGAGCGGTGCGCCGACGAGAAGTTGGTCACGACCCGATACGGGATGCCGCGCCGGCGCAGCTCGACCATCGCCTCGGGTGCGCCCTTGATCGGCGCGCCCTTGAACATCAGGACGCCGTCCGCGTCGAGGACGAAGGCGCGCACGCCCTCGAGCGCGGTGCGCAGGTCACCCGTAGGTTCTGGCGTCTCGCGAGCGTGGCGAAGCGGGATTCGGGGTTCGGGGCACGAACTCGATGGTAGGCTCGAAGCGCCGGTCGACGTGCACGGATCCATGCATGCGTGCACGTAATCCGTGCTCCGATCCGGCAATGGTTCGCAGAATTGGCGGCGGCACGCGAGCGAGCACGAGGGAGGACCGATGGGCCTGCTCGATGGCAAGAAGGCGCTGATCTTCGGCGTCGCGAACGACCACTCGATCGCCTGGGGCATCGCAAAGGCCCTTCACGGCGAAGGCGCCACGCTCGGCTTCTCGTCGGTCGAGTCGCTCCTCGAACGGCGGGTCCGCCCGCTGGCGACATCGATCGGGTCGACCTTCGTCGAGCCGTGCGACGTCCAGTCGGACGACGCAGATCCGAGCCGTCATGGACAAATGGCGTGCCGCGCACGGCCAGATCGACGTCCTCGTCCATGCCCTCGCATTCGCCAAGCGCGAGGACCTCGACGGCGAGTTCGCCGACGACCTCGCGGGATGGCTTCGCGCTCGCCATGGACGTCTCCGCCTACTCGCTCGTCGCGCTCGTTCGTGAGGCACGCGACCGCTGCTGCACCCCGGCTCGTCGGTCCTGACCCTCAGCTACTACGGCGCCGAGAAGGTGGTCGCCCACTACAACGTCATGGGCGTCGCGAAGGCGGCGCTCGAGGCGGCCGTCCGCTATCTCGCCGCCGACCTCGGGCCCGAAGGCGTGCGCGTCAATGCCATCTCGGCCGGCCCGATCCGCACCCTCGCCGCGGCGGGCATCAAGGACTTCCGGAAGCTCTACGGCTCCTTCTCCGAGCTCGCCCCGCTCCGCTCGAACATCACGATCGAGGACGTCGGCAAGACAGCCGTCTGGCTCGCCTCGGACCTCTCGAGCGCGGTGACCGGCGAGGTGATCTACGTCGACGGCGGCTTCAACGTCATGGGCGTGCCCCTCGCCGAGGGCTGAGCTACGCGGCGACGACCTGGTCGCGGCCGCCGGCCTTGGCCATGGCGAGCGCCACGTCGGCGCGCTCGAGGAGGAGCGAGGTCTCGACCTCCCACGCCTCGAGGGTGGAACAACCGGCCGACACCGTCGTGGTGAGCCGATCGCCGGTGCCGGTCTCGACGCTGACCTTCGAGAACGCGACCCGAACCTCGTCGGCGATCACCGTCGCGTCCTCGCGGCTGGCGTTGTCGAGGATGACCACGAACTCCTCGCCGCCGTAGCGGGCCACGAGGTCGCTGGTTCGCGCGCGAGCGCGCAGCGTGTCCGAGAAGAGTCGCAGGACCTTGTCGCCGACCCGGTGCCCGAACTGCTTGTTGACCCGCCCGAAGTGGTCGAGGTCGAACAGGATCGCGGAGCGCGTGCGGCGCTTCTCGGCAGGGATGCGACTGACGAAGTGCGTCCTCCCGCTCGAGCGACGCGTCGAAGTGGCGGCGGTTGTGCAGCTCGGTGAGCGGGTCGGTGATCGCCGCGTCGCGGGCGTGCTGGTGCAGCTGCGCGTTCGCCAGAGCCAATCCGACCTTCCCGGCGAGCAGGGCTGCGACCTCCTGCTCCTGGGCGGTGAACACGTTCGCAAGGTCGCCGCGAAGCCACGTGACGACTCCCGCGACCTGATCCCCCACGAGCATCGGCGCGGCCATGCCAGCGAGCACGTCGGGCAACGACACGTCCTTCGCGGCCTTGGGGTAGCGGCCGCGCTCGAGCTTGTCGTCGACGACGACCATCCGGGTCGTGATCGCCCGCCCGCTCAGGCCCTCGCTCGATCCGATCGTTCGGCCGACGATCTCCTTGTCGCCGCCCGCCATGGCCCTGATGACGTATTCGCTGCTCAATTCGTCGAGAGCGATGAGCGCGACCCGGTCGGCCGGGATGACAACGCCGGCGCCGGCCACGACCTCGTCGTCGATCGTCCTCGCGTCGAGGGTCGAGTTGAGCACCGTGCCAAACGTGGTGAGGCGATCCAGCAGCGCGGCGCGCTCGGTCAGCTTCTGCCGCTCATGGCCGAGCGCCAGTCCGGCGGCCAGGCGGTCGCCGACGATCTGCATCGTCGCGAAGTCACCTTCATCGAGGAGGTGGTCGCCGCTGGTCTCGACGCTGAGCACGCCGAGCAACTCTCCATTCGTGAGCAGCGGGACGCTGATCTCGCTGACGATGCCCGGATCGGCGGCAAGAAAGTCAGGATCACTTCGCGCATCTGGGAGGAACGCGGGCTCTCGCGTGCGCACGACCCGGCCAAGGACCCCCCGGTCGGGAGTCACCATCTGAATGGGCGACTTGTAGTTCCTGTGCGCGCCGAGCTGGAGCGCCGAGCCGTCCCACACGTACACCGACGGGTAGCCGTAGCCGAACGTGTGCTCGAGGACGCCCATGACGCTGTCGAGCGTCTCGGGCGTCGGGCCATGATGTGCGAGCAAGCGGCCAACGGACTCGACCGCCTCGAGCTGGCGAGCGTGACGACGGTCGCGCTGGTTGGCGAGCCGCAGGCGGAGCGTTGATCGTTCGAGGTTGGCAACCACGCGCCGGCAGCCGATCGCCACCACAACGGCGGCCATGGCGAGGGCGAGCGTCTCCTGTCGGCCCGCGGGGCCCGTGTTCGGAAGGGCAAGCGGGACGAGCATGAGCGCGAGGCCTGCGATCCCGACACCGACCGACGCCCCACCGCCGCGCGACGCGGCGAGGGCGACGACCGGCAACGCGAGTGAGATGAGCGGCCACGTTGCGGTCGGGTCCAGCCAGGCATTGGCGACACCGACGAACGCCAGACACAACCCGAGCCGTGCCGTCGAGAGCCACGCTGGCGCGGCCCGCCACATCGTGAGCCCGACCTGGATCGCGACGAATGCGAGCGGCACCGCGACCGCGAGCCACGGGAGCGCGAGCTGCGACGCGCCCTCCACGGCGAGCACGGGAACGGCGATCGCCACCGCGAGCAGGAGCTGCGGGTCGTGCTGGAGGCGCAGGCTCAAGCGGGTGCTCTCCCAGGCACGCTTGGCCGCGTCAGGCGCGGACTCGCTCCGGACGTGCTCGGCTGGCGCAAACGAGCCGCCGGCGGGCGTGGGCTCGGCGTTTGAGGCGGCCGTGGCGGCCTTGGCCACCTTGGCAGCCTTGGCCGGACTCGCAGCTCGCTTCGCCGAGGCGGTCGTGGAGGACATTCGAGGTGTCGCAGCAGAGCTCGTGGCGGTGCGCGTCGAGATGGTGTTCACACTGGCTTCGATTTGACAGACGCAGGTCGGGCCCGACCAGTGGCCAGGACAGGACGATGCTCCGACCGCGAGCGGGCTAGGAACCATCCCCCGTCCGTACCAGCGCGTCGCGCCCGAGGGTCACCGACCGAGCTGGTAGACCGTCCCCTGATCGTTGCTGAAGATCGGCGTGTAGCTCGCCGCCACGACCTGGTCGGCCAGCCCGTCGGGCAGGCCGTTCGGCTCGACCACGACGTACCGGAAGTCGCCGCTGGCGAGGAACTCCGGCAGGCGGTCGAAGCCGAACAGGCGCCCGCCGACGGTGTGGTGGCTGAGCTCGGGCTTCTCGCTCAGCGACGTCTCGAAGACACCTGCGAACACGCCGAGCGGGGTCGAGATCCACTGCTGGAAGCTGCTCGCGACGTGCAGGACCTGGGTGTCGTGGCGAAGTCTGCCGGCATCGATCTCGGCGCGCACCACGTCAATGAGCTCCTGGCGCGGCTCGTCGACGACGAAGCGCGAATCCGGGAAGCCGCGCCAGTAGCCGGTGTCGGCGAATTGGAGGTCGATCGCAAATGTCTCCGACCAGCGGTGCTCGCCGAGGTGTGCGGCGTCGATCGAGCTGGTGACCTTGCCCTCGGAAGTCACGCGCTCGGCGCGCAGCGGGAGTGCGGCGACCACGACGAACGCGACGATGGCGGCGACACGGGCGATCCAGGGGATGCGCTCGTTGCGTGATGACCAGGCGTACGCGAGGGCGTTCGCGGCTCCTGCCGCGGCGATCGCGGAGAGCCAGTAGTGGAGCGTCTTCGGGACCTCGTACTGGAGCGCGCTCCCGAGGAAGCCCAGGTCGTTCGGGAGCACCTGCGTCAGCAGGGCCGCAACGACACCCGCGGCGAGTCCCGCCCAGACGAGGGGTGAGCGCGCGCCGCGGCTGCCCATGGCGGCGCCGACGACGAGGACGATGAGCAGCAGGCCGCTCGACTCGAGGACGAGCGTCGTCCCGACCCCGAGCGCGCCCGGAATGCGATCGACATCCAGGATCGAGATGACGAAACCGAGGACCACGCCGCCCACGGCGGCAACCGCGAGGGCGACACGGCCGACCTGGGCGAGGCGAACGATTCCCGCACGAACCGCCTCGCGTCGCTCGACGAGGAGGCCCGCGGCGATGCTCACCGCGATCGCCGTCGGCAGGACGATGCCGAGCGCGATCGTCGGCAGGGCGATCCCGATCATCGTCGCGAGCTGCGGCAGCGCGATGAGCCCTGAGGTGAGAGTCGCCACGAAGGCGGTCGGTGCGAGCGCTGTCGGTCGCAGGAGCCCGACGATCCCCACCGTCACGATCGCGAAGAAACCGATCACGGGGTGAACGAGTGTCGCCGAACCGAGCGCAAGCCCGATCACCACGCCTCGGCCGATGCGCCACGGATCCTCGGCCGGCGGAGCGGAGGATCCTTCCATGGCGGCGCTCGGCTCCCTGTCCGTTTGGTCGCGTCCGCCGCGTCGAGCGGCAAGCGCCTCGGCGGCGATCGCGAGGCCGAGGCAGATCAACGGCCAGACGACGACCGTGCCGCGGGCATCCGCGAGGCGCGCAAAGGGTTGGCTCAACGCGAACGCGAGGAGCGCCCACGCCCCGACCGGCGGATCGCCATTCCTGAACGAGCTCGCGAGGCGATGCGCCCCGGCGGCAATGAGGACCGTCTGCGGAAGGATGAACCCGGCGATCGCGAGACCGCCCGGGAGGCCGGTCATCGTCGCCAGCGAGCCGAGCAGGCCGTCGTAGCCAAGAACCGATCGCGACGGCCCGATGATCGGTGACTGCGTCGCGGTGAGCGGCTCGAACCAGCCGAAGGTTCGGAGGTGCTCGACAGGCCCGACGTAGTTCGGCAGCACGTCGATGAACGGCACGACGGGGCTCGCGAGCTGGAGGATCACCGGCCCGGCCCACACGATCCCGACCAGCGCTGCGACCGTGATCGACCCAGCGGACGTCGCGCGGGCGCGCCAGCTGCCGAAGGCGGTCAGGGGCAGGACCCTGCTCGAGACGGGTGGGAGGAACAGGGCCACAGCGACGATGGCGACGTCGATCCCGATCAGGATCGGGGCCAGGAACAGGCCGAACGCCGCCAGCGTGCCGACGAGCAGCGCCCCCTTCAGCACCGCGCCAACCATCGCTGCCAGCAGCGCCTCGGCGACGCTGTCGAAGGGCCGGCGCCTCGCAGCGCGTGCGATGACAAGACCGGCCCCGAGCTCGAGGGCCGTGGCCCCGAGGACCAGGATCGCCGCCGGCAACGTGACTGACAATTGGCCGAGGACGCCGCTGAGCGCCCCGCCGGGGTCGAATCCGAGCTCGGCGTTCGCCTGGAGCCAGGTCAGCCCAAGGAAGAACGCCGAGAGCCCCACGACCCCGACCAGGTCCAGGGCAATCGCTTCACGATCGCGGAGCTGTCGTCCCTCCACCGCCGGGATGGTACGGGCAGTGAGCGCTCGGATGGAGGGCCCGCGAGATCGTGACGTTGCCGCCGAACGACCAGATCATCGCGGGTTGCCGTCGCTCGCGGCGACGGGCTTCGGTGGATCTTCGCCCTCGAGGCCACTTGCGAATTGGTTGCGCTCATGACGAACTATCGCGAACAAGGGCGCAACCGCTCCACGACACGGGCATCTCCCGATTGGCTCGGTTGAACGTGACGTTGCGGCGGCCCGGGAAGTCGAGCCATCGACGGGCGCGATTTGGCGACGTCGCGCGCCGGCTGAATCCTCTGCCTCTGTCCCTGAGTCCTCGACAACGTTCGCCGATCCCGAACGACCAGCTCGATTCGTCGTCGAGGACGAGTCCTGCGCGTCGAAAGGCCGATTCGAGGCGTCGCGGCGATGGTTCTGCTTGAGTGCAACTATTTTGAAAATGGGCGGTGAGGGGACAAGCATCCGGGCGCCGAGCACGGAGGAAGGGGCGCCAGGCGTCGTTCAACCTGGGAGGTAAGAGCGCACGGGAGGAATTGGAGCGGGCGACGGGATTCGAACCCGCGACATCCTGCTTGGAAGGCAGGTGCACAACCAGCTGTGCTTCGCCCGCTCGGTAACGGGACGATACCGCATGTCAGGAGCGGAGCAGGCACGTTGACCAGATCAGTCATGATCGAAGCGTGAAACGACGAGGATCTGGCGCCGCGGCGGTGGTCATTGCGCTCGCGGCGCTCGCGGTCAGCCCCACCGTCGTGCCGAGTGGGTCGGCACAGGCCGCGCATGCGCTGTGGCCGGACCTGGCGATGGTGCCGCCGTACGACTTCTCGATCGAAACCAACGGGGCCGGGCGCAAGTTGCTCCGGTTCACGACGATCATCGTCAACATCGGGGCCGGCCCCTTCCAGCTTTACGGCTACGACGACGAGGACGACGAGGCGACCATCGGCGACATCCTCTCGATCCACCAGCAGATCAAGCTGTCGAACGGGACGTTCGTCACCCGGCCCTCGACGGCGCGGATGCAGTGGGCCGACGACGGCCACAACCACTGGCACATCCTCGGCTACCAGCAGTTCAAGCTCCAGCGACTGAACACCGAGGTGGTCGGCGCCGGCGCGAAGACCGGCTTCTGCTCGCTCGACAGCTACCCCTACGGCTCGGGCAAGCCGGGCGTGTACGTCGGCGCGAATTGGGTGTGCCAGGTCGCCCCGAACGGTCGCGTGCCGATGGGCACGTCGCGCCGATGGGGCGACATCTACGGCTCGGACCTGGCGTTCCAGTGGGTCGACGTCACGGGCCTGCCGAACGGCACCTACAAGCTCAAGGTCATCGCCGACCCGCCGTACAAGAGTGGCGGCCGATTCCTCGAATCGGACGACACGAACAACCGCAGCTGGACGCGAATCCGCATCTCCGGCAACAACGTGACCATCCTCGCGAAGAGTGCGAAGCCCTAGCTCGGGCTCGAACGACGGCCGATGACGCACACCGCATGCGTTCCATCGGGCGGTTCGCGTCGGCGACCCCGTAACCGGCGTGCCGCGTTGGTCGCGTTCCTCTTCGGTGCGGCGGCGATCGCCGTCGCGGCGGATGCAGGCCCGGCATTCGCGGGCATCGGCGCGGGCGCCCGCCTCCCCGACCTCGCGGTGCTGGCGCCGAGCGACATCCGGATCGTCGTTCGGGACTCGGGACGCAGGCTCCTTCGATTCACGAGCATCGTCGTGAACGTCGGCCGGGGCCCGCTCCAGCTGGTCGGCTACGACGACGACGGCCACGCGGCGAAAAAGGACATCCTCGCGGTCCGGCAGCAGGTCCTGGAACAGAACGGGAGCTTCTCGGGCCATCCGTCGACTGCGACCATGTTCTGGTCCGGCGACGGCCACAACCACTGGCACGTGACCGGCATCCAGGTCTCGAAGCTCCAGAACCTCGAGGCAGAGGACGTCGGGTCGTATGCCAAGGTCGGGTTTTGCTTCCTCGACAGCTACCGCTATACCTCGTCGAAACCCGCGCACTACTCGCCCGCCAGGAGCGTCTGCCAGACCAGGAAGAACGGGAACGTGCCGATGGGCATCTCCGTTCGCTGGGGCGACATCTACCCGTCGACGATCGCGCTCCAGTGGATCGATATCACCGGCCTGCCCAACGGCAAGTACCGGCTCAGGGTCATCGCCGACCCCGGGAACGGAAGTCCGGGTGGCGCCTTCCTCGAGTCCGATGAGACGAACAACAGCGGGTGGACGAAGATCCGGATCACCGGGCGGACGGTCAAGATCCTCGGGCGGAGCGGCAAGCCGTAGCTTCTCTGGAGGCTGCGAAGGCGGAGGCTTCGCGACCGACCGGCCGCCGCCGCGCGGCCGGAGAGCCAGACTCGCACCGGCCGAACGCAGGTCCTGCGCTACGATGACCTGCCGATGACCGTCGAGTCGCCCTCGCGGACCTGCCCGCGCTGCGAGGCCACGGTGGCCTCCGATGCGCGGTTCTGCGCCAACTGCGGGCAGGCACTCGAGGCGACGAGCACGGACGACGAGGCCACGCAGGCGAGACTCGTCGCGGCCGCTCCGGCGCCGCTCATCACCAAGATGCGCGCCGCCCGCCTCACCGGCGAGCGCAAGCCGGTCACCGCGCTCTTCGTCGACGTCGTCGGCTCGACGACCCTCGCGGAGCAGATCGATCCCGAGGACTGGACGGTCATCATCAACGAGGCGTTCGACCTGCTGTCGCGTGCCGTCTTCCACTACGAGGGCACGATCGCCCAGCTCCAGGGCGACGCGCTGCTCGCGTTCTTCGGTGCCCCGGTGGCGCACGAGGACGATCCCGAGCGGGCGATCTTCGCGGCCCTCGACATGGTCACGGCCATCGAGGAGTTCGCCCGGCAGCTCAAGGCAACGCAGGGCATCGAGTTCCGGATCCGCGCCGGGATCAACAGCGGCCCGGTGATGGTCGGCAACGTGGGCTCGGACCTGCGCTACGAATACACCGCGCTCGGCGACGCGGTGAACGTGGCGGCGCGGATGCAGACCGCGGCCGAGCCCGGAACCATCGTCATCACCGAGATGACGCGTCGCCTGACCGGCGACACGTTCGACGTCGACGATCTCGGCGCGATCTCGGTCAAGGGCAAGGCCGAGCCGATCCACGCCTACCGGGTCGTCGGGCGGAAGGCGGCGCCGGCACGGCGGCGAGGTCTCGACGCCGTCGGGCTCGACAGCCCGATGGTCGGGCGGGACGAGCCGCTCCGCCGGCTCGTCGAGGCGCTCGCAATCGTGCGCGCCGGCCGGGGGCGAATCGCGTTCGTGGTCGGCGAGCCGGGCATCGGCAAGTCTCGCCTGCTCGCCGAGCTGCGCCGGGCAGCCACAGCGGACCGGGCGGAGCCGCCCGTCGCATGGTTCGAGGGTCGATGCGTGTCGTACGGCCGCAACCTGCCGTACCACCTGCTCATCGACCTCGTTCGGTCGATCCTCGGGCTGCCGTTCGCGGCGTCGGGTGAGGAAGGACGACGGCTTCTGGACCTGAGCCTCGAGCGCGTCCTCGGCGAGCAGTCCTCGCAGATCGCCGATACCGCCCCGTATCTCGCACACCTCCTGTCCATGCCGCTGCGCGAGAGCGAGCTGGAGCGCGCGAACCTCGACGCCGAGACCATGCAGCATCGTTACGTCGCGGCCGTCCACCGCCTGCTCAGGGAGACCTCGGCACGTGAACCGGTCATCGTGGTCTGCGAGGACCTGCACTGGGCGGATCCAGCGTCGATCGACGTCTTCGGGACCCTCCTCCCGATCGCCCTCAACCTACGGCTGCTCTTCGTCGGCGCCCTCCGCGGGGAGACGGACTCCGCCGGCTGGTCGTTGCTGAACAAGGCCCGCGACGTGTTCGGGCATGCCCTCACCGAGATCCGGCTCGACCCCCTGACGGAGGCGGACAGCAAGACGCTCGTCGCCAACCTCCTCGAGATCGAATCCCTCCCCGACGGGGTCCGCGATCTCATCCTCGCCAGGGCCGAGGGCAACCCGTTCTTCGTGGAGGAGGTCGTCCGGATGCTTATCGAGCAGGGTGTCATCGTCGCCCGCGACGATCGCTGGGTCGC
Source organism: uncultured Chloroflexia bacterium (assembly GCA_963721765.1). Lineage (GTDB taxonomy): Bacteria > Chloroflexota > Limnocylindria > Limnocylindrales > CSP1-4 > UBA5189. The sequence continues at coordinate 912,090 of CAVRJP010000005.1, read as the reverse complement.
CACTGACCAGGTGGGCTCGATCGAGATCCCGGAGACGCTGCATGGCCTGTTGCTCGCCCGGATCGACCAGCTGCCCGAGTCGGCCAAGCGCAGCCTTCGGATCGCGGCTGTGATCGGCCGCCAGTTCCCGGTTCGCGTCCTGGAGCGCGTGATCGGAGTCGCCCCGTGACGGCAGAGACGCAGGTCGACACCCTCGAGGCGAAGGGGCTCATCCGGCTGGCCACCGTCCAGCCGGAGATCGAGTACCTGTTCCGTCACGCCCTGGTCCAGGACGCCGCCTACGGCTCGCTCCTGAAGCAGGAACGGCGCGGGCTGCACGCGCAGGTCGGCGAAGCGCTGGAGGCGCTGTACCCGGACCGTCGTGAGGAGCTGGCCGCGGTGCTGGCGATGCACTTCGAGCATGCCGGCGAGACCGACAAGGCCATCGACTACAACGTCGCCGCGGGCAACTACGGGATCCAGCGGAACGCACTCCGCGAGGCCTTCGCCGCGTTCGATCGGGCTGCCGCACTGCTGCCCGCGGCGGGCCCGGGCGACGACCCGGTCATGCGCCGGCGCGACGTCGAGGTCAGGCTGGGTCGGGTCCAGGCCGGCTTCAGCTTCCGACCTGCCGGCGAGCTGTTCGACCAGCTCGACGCGCTCGTTCCGGACGCCGAGGCCCTGGCCGACGACCGCATCGCCGCGAGGGTCCACATGCTCGTCGCGCTCGGCCGCCTGCAGTCGGGCGACCCTCCCGCCCACCCATCCGTCCAGCGGTCGCTCGAGCGGATGCGCGAGATCGGCGACCGGGTCGGCGACCCGTCGCTGCGGGCCATGCCGCTCGCGCTGATCGGGATGAACAACGTGTTCTCCGGCTCCCTTCGCGACGGCGTGGAGCAGCTTGCGGAGGCGCTGCCGCTCGTCGAGCAGGGCCACGAGTCGATCGTCTCCGCGTTCGCCCGGGGCGCGTTGGCCATGGGCTACGCCGCACTCGGAGAGTTCGATGCAGCGACCAGGGCTGCCGATCGTGCCACCGAGCTCGCCGCGAAGAGCGACCTGATCGCGCAGCTCGACGCGCTGATCGCCCAGGCGATGGTGAGCGCGGCGAAGGGCGAGCTCGAGTCGGCCATCCCGATCGCCAGCGAGTGTGTCCAGCGCGCCGAGGAGACGGGCGCATCCGCGTGCGTGATGGCCAGCGCGTGGGTGCTGGGTGACGCGTTCCATCGCCAGGGTCGATTCGCCGAGGCCCAGGAGATCCTGCGCCGTGGCGCGGATGTCTCGGCGATCGTCGACCGCAAGGTCTGGCGGCCCACCCTCCAGGCATGGCTGCAGACGTCGTCCGTTGCACTCGGCGCGACGGATGCCGACTTCGAGGAGGCCCTTCAGATGGCGCGCTCCATCCGGAACCGGGCGGGAGAGGCGGGCATTCTCATCAAGCGCGGCGAGGCGTCGGCCAAGCGTGGTGACCTGGAAGCGGCACTCCGTGACTTCGAGACGGGCACCTCCATGTTCGAGGCGGAGGGCGCCCGACCGGGCCTGGCGCGTGGCCTTCGCGAATGGGGCGACGCCCTGCGGGCGGCGGGCCGCGTCGAGGAGGCCGAGCCGATCCTGCGACGTGCGGTGGCACTGATGGAGGAGCTGGGCCTCGATCGAGAGGCCGGCGAGGTCCGGACGGCGCTCTCGGTTGGGGGGGCGACCCTCGCCTTCGACTGAGGCCGGACCTCAGCCCTTGCGCTCGAGGATGGTCTTCGCGATCTCCGGCTTGTCGACCACGAACGCGAACGTCGCCCGATCGCCCCAGCGAGCGAGGAAGAGGTGGCCGTAGATGTTCACCCCGGCGTCGGCGAGCGCGCGCGAGACGCGCGCCATGCCCCCGGGCCGGTCATCGACCTCGGCGAGGATCGACTCGCCCTCGATGTACTCGTAGCCACCCTCGTCGAGGACCTTCTTCGTGGTCTCGTCGTCGGCCGTGGTCATGATCACGTGGCCGCTGTCGCCGAGCCCGCCGCCGCCGATCGCGCGCAGGTCGACGCCGCGCGCGGCGAGCTCCTCGGCGAGGATCGCCAGCGCACCCGGCGTGTTCTTGAGCGTCACGACGAACTGGTTGGCCATCGGTCCCTCCTCGACCTGCTGCGCTGATCGTAGCCCGCCGCGCTCGTTCGGTGGCTAGAGTGCGCGCGATGCCCCGACTCACGGCTACCGCCGACGACCTTCCGCCGCCCGTCGCCGCGGCGCTGGCGGCTGCGCTCGCGGACCCGGCGCCCGGCGAACCCGCGGCGATCGATGTCGGTGGGATCGCCTGGCATTCGCTCGCCTGGGGTACGCCCGACGATCCGCCGGTCCTCCTGGTTCATGGCGTGACGTCGAACGGCGGGATCTGGTGGCGGATGGCGCCGGCGCTCGCGGCGTCCGGGCGCCGCGTCATCGCGGTCGACATGCCGGGTCATGGGCGTGACGCCGCGTGGCAGGGCCGCCATCTGTTTGCACAAACCGCGGCGGACCTGGCCGCCTTCATTCGTGCGGCACGACCTCGACGTGCCGGCTCTCGCGGTGGTCGGTCACTCGTGGGGCGCCATGGTGACCGCGCACCTCCCGCTCGCCGGCATCCGACCCGCGAGGCTCGTGCTCCTCGACCCACCGTTGGTCACGGTCGCCGGGTGGGACGCGCTCATCGCCCGGCCGACCGAGCAGCGCTACTCAACGATGGACGAGGCCCGTGCCGCAGTCCGCGCCGAGAACCTGGGCTGGACGGACGGCGACGTCGAGGCCAAGGCGCGCTCGCTGACCGAGTTCGACCCCGACGCGGTTCTCGCGGTTCTGCTCCAGAACGGCGACTGGGACGCGGGCATGGCCGCCGTCGCGGCGCCCGAGGCAGCCGGAATCCCGATCTGGCTTATCCGCGGCGAAGAGGCCACCGGCGGCTTCATCGCCGATGCCGCCGTCCCGGCGATCGAGGCCCAGCTCGGCGCCGATCGCGTGATCACGATCGTCGACGGCCCGCACTCTCCACAGCGCACCCACCCCGAGGCGACGCTCGTGGCGCTCCTTCGAGCGATCGCCTGAACGCTACTTGCGGACGCGGAACCGAAGGATCGTGACGGCGCCCGCCTGCTTGCTGCTGATCGGCTCCAGGTCGACCTTGACGCTGCCCGCTGGCGAGAACGGGATGCCGTCGCCGAGCACCACGGGTAGGACATAGACGAGGATCTCGTCGACGAGTCCTCGCCGTAAAGCCTGGGAGGCCACGTCGGCGCCGAGGATCTCGAGGTCCTTGCCGCCGGCAGCGTCCAATGCCGTGGCGACCGCTTCCCCGATGTCGCCGGTGAGGATGGTGAAGCGGGGGTCGGGCGGGTCGGGCGGCCGATGGGTGAGTAGGAACCTCGGGCCTGAGGAGGGATAGTCGGCGCCGCCCGGGTTGTCGGCCGCCATCCTGTCGCCGACGTCCGAGGTCCGCCGGCCGATGAGCATCGCGCCCGTGGCCGCTGCGACCTCCGCGACGACTTCCTCGGGGACTTGCTCGCCGATCCAGTCCATCGCATCGCCGGGGCCGGCGATGAAGCCGTCCAGCGACATCGCCCGGTTCACGACGACCTTGCCCTTTCCCGTGTGCATGTCGCTCATTTTGTCCTCAAGCGCAATCGTTGACTGGGAGGACGGTCGATCATGACCCAGCGCCCGGCCTCGGGACGCGTGTCACCCAGGTAGTGACCTATCTCGCTCACCGTTCGACAATGCCACGAGGACGCTCTCCGTCAGCGCGACGACACGCGACGTCGCTGAACCGGTCGAATGCCGTGGGGCCGAGCTGGACGAAGCAGCACGCCGACGAAGGCGGCCAGTGATGCGATGAGCACAACGTGGAATGAGTCCGGCCCGCGGCCGATCGGTGGGACCGACGTGGCCGTCGAGGTGTCGGGGAGGACGCCGAGCCAGCCGAGGAGGCGGTCGAGGGTCTGGGGCGGGCTCGTGTAGTTGGAGATCCAGCCGCGACCGGGGACGTGCGGGAAGATCACCCGCCTCGATCGCCCGATCTCATCGGGTTCGCCGTCGGCGTAGATGAACCGCCAGCCGGGCCTTGTCTCCAGTCCGATGCAGCCCCCCATGTCGGCGCCTCCTGGCCACTCGAAGACGATTGGCGAGGCCGGCGCCTGCCCTCGATAGACCTCGATGACCTCGAAGTGGAGGTCGAGGTTCTCGTCCTCCTCGATCAGGCGCGCCATGAAGACCGTGTGGGCATGTCGCGCGGCGTCTCGCGCGAAGAAGCCCGGACGGAACGGATTGCCTCCACATGCAGCGTCGACGGCTGGCGGCACGCTCGCCGCCAAGCCGGCCATGACGAACAGGCCGCCCATCACCGCGCGGGAGACAGAGGCCCGCATCGATCGACGGTACCACCGTCCTTTGTGCCGGCAATCGTGCCGCCCGAGGGTCGGTCTACGTTCTCCGTCGAAGTTCGATCGCTCGCTCGTAGGCGTCGAGGTAGGCAGGAGCCGAGCTGGAGCGCCAGTCGAAGTCGACTGCCATGCCTCGGTCGAGGAGCGCCTCCCAGGATGAACCGCCTGCCTCGAACAGGCCGAGGAAGCGGTCGCACGCCGCGACGAGATCGTCCGGTGACTCGCCCTCGAAGGTGAAGCCTGTGCCCTTCTCCGGGCTCGCCGTCACGTCGATGACGGTATCCCGGAGGCCGCCCGTGGCACGGACGATGGGCGGGGTGCCGTAGCGGAGCGAGATCATCTGGCCCGTGCCGCAGGGCTCGAACCGTGAGGGCATGAGGAACCCGTCCGCGCCGGCGTAGATCTGCCGGGCGAGATCGCGGTCGAAGCGCTCCACGAGCGCGACGCGACTGCGCGTTCGGGGCGCGGCGGCGAGGGCTCGAAGCGAATCCAGGTGCTCCGCCGTTCCGACGCCCTGGACGATCAGCCGAAAGCCTCGCTTCAACAGAACCGGTGCAGCAGCGGCGAGGATGTCGAAGCCCTTCTGTCGATCGAGCCGGCCGATCATCCCGAGGACGGGACGCGGGTCCGACGGATCCATCCCCACCTTCGCCAGCACGTCGGCACGACACGCCGCCTTGCCGGACCGATCGGCGCGCGAGTAGTTGGCGACGAGCGCCGGATCGGTCGCGGGGTCCCACAGCTCGGTGTCGAGGCCGTTGAGGATGCCGATGAACCGGTCGCCCTTGGCACGCAGGTCGGCATCGAGGCCCATCCCCTGCTCCGGCCCGAGGGCCTCGCGCGCGAAGCCCGGGCTGACGGTGTTCACCAGGTCCGCGCGCTTGATCCCCGCCCGAAGCAGGTCGAGCCCGTCCGCGCCCTTCGCGCAGGACACCGGGCCCCGAGCACCGAGCTCCGGCACCTGGGCCGCCGGGGTCCAGCCGTGGTACGCGAGGTTGTGCACGGTCAGCACGAACGCCGCCTGGCTGATCGCGCGATCGCCGGCCAGGAGACCGTCTCGAAGCAGCAGCGCCGGCGCAGCGTGCCAGTCGTGGATGTTGATGACGTCCGGCGGACGCGGCTCGAGCCGGAGCCGCTCCAGCGCGGCGCGGCACATGAGCCCGAACCGCCACGCGTTGTCGGGATAGTCGCCGTTCGCGTCGCCGTACAGGCCGTCGCGGTCGAACCCCGGCGGGTGGTCGATGAGATGGAGCCGGTAACCGTGCGTCTCCGCCTCGAGGACGTCGACCCGCAATGCCCGTCCGGGATGCCTGGCATCGGGCACCTGGACCGCCACCGCCTTCGCGGATTCGGGCACCTCGACCGATCGATAGCGCGGCAGGAAGACGTCGACCAGCCCGTCGATCTCCCCTCCCCCGACCTGCCCGAGAGCCCGCGCAAGCGCGTCGACGACGTCGGCGAGACCGCCGGTCTTGGCCCACGGCTCGCACTCGGCGGCGATGAACGCGACGCGCATCGGTTCGCTCTTCGGCACGGCTGGAGTATGTCGCTGTCCTGCCAAGACGGGGTCGAGGCTCCTTCGGCCCGAACTGGCTCGCCATCCGCGAGCCAGTCGATTTCGCACCGCTGGGGATCCCCGAGAGGAAGCGCTCAGCTACGAATCAGGCTCGTGTTATCCACCCAAATCGGGTCGCCCCCCGTCAGATACGAATGACGGACGTGGGTGACAAATCGTCCACGCTCAATCGGACCTTTCACGGCTCGGAAGCGATGGATATGACGAGCCTGATTCGTAGGTGCTCGTCGCCAGAGGGGCAACCGTCTGGACGGTTCAAGGACCGCATCGGTCGCTAAACCGGTTTACGAATGCGTATGCAGGCCGATATGATCCCGGGCGATGGAGCCCACCGTCCAGATTCCGTCCGCGCCGCCCAGCCACGTCCGCGTACCGCCCGAGCTCGAGGGCCTCCGGCGCCTCGCCTACAACCTGTACTGGTCGTGGCATCCGCGGGCGCGCGCGCTGTTCGGCCGGATCAACGGCGGCGTCTGGGCGCGCACCCACAGCCCGATCCCGGTGCTGTTGAGCATGGTCGACTGGCCGTCGCTCCTCGACGACTCCGACTTCGTCGTCGAGGCCCAGCGGCTGATCGCCGACTTCGACCGGTACATGGCCAACGGCGCCGATCACTGGTTCCACCAGCGCCACGCGTCGGAGCTCAAGGGTCCGATCGCCTACTTCTGCGCCGAGTACGGCCTCCACGAGTCGATGGGCATCTACTCCGGCGGCCTCGGTGTCCTGGCGGGCGACCACATGAAGGCGGCGAGCGACATGGCACTGCCGCTGGTGGGTGTCGGCCTGCTGTACCGCAACGGCTACTTCCGCCAGACGATCGACGCCGACGGCCACCAGGAGCATCGCTACCCGGACTACGACCTGGCCCGGATGCCGCTGACCCGCGCGCTCGGGCGCGAGGGCAGCCCGCTGACCGTCTCGGTCGAGCTGCCGGGACGCAGCGTGCACGTCGACGTGTGGACGGTGCAGGTCGGCCGCGTGCCCGTGCTCCTGCTCGACACGGACAACCCGATCAACGACCCGGCCGACCGCCCGATCACCCACATCCTGTACGTCCGCGGGCGCGAGATGCGCCTCCACCAGGAGCTGATCCTCGGCGTCGGCGGCGTTCGGGCCCTGCGGGCGCTCGGGATCAGGCCCGATGTCTGGCACCTCAACGAGGGCCACTCGGCGTTCCTGCTCGCGGAACGTGCACGGATCCGGATCGTCGCGGGCGACGAGGTCGAGACCGCGCTTTCGGCGGTCGCGCGCAACAGCGTGTTCACGATCCACACGCCGGTCTCGGCGGGCAACGAGCGATTCGACGCCGATCTCGTGCGCCGCGTCGCAGGCCCGCTCCTCGACGGCGACGGCCGGCGCAACACCGGCGGCGTGCCCGTCGAGCGCGTCCTGGAGATCGGGCGGGGCACGGACGGCGACCCGGGCCAGTTCGACATGACCGCCTTCAGCCTGCGGCTCACCAGCGGCGCGAACGCTGTCAGCAAGCTGCACGCCAACGTCGCCAATGCGACGTGGGAGGGCATCGCGCCGCACGGGATCATGGCGATCACCAATGGCGTGCATCCGCCGACGTGGGCCGGGGGCGCGATGCTCGGGCTCTTCGAGCGCTACCTCGATGCCGACCTCGACGATCTCGACGGCAGCACCGCCGCGACGCGCTGGTGGGAGCGGATCGAGCGGATCCCCGCGGCCGAGCTGTGGGCGGCGCACCTCGACCAGAAGCGTGAGCTGGCGCTGTTTGCCCGAGGCCGGCTGCGGACCCAGTTCGCCCGGCACGGCGAGGCGCCGTCGACGCTCCAGCAGCTCGGCGACGCGCTCGACCCGAAGATCCTGACCATCGGCTTCGCCCGCCGGTTCGCGACGTACAAGCGAGCCGGGATGATCTTCACCGATACGGAACGGCTCGCGCGGCTCCTGACGAACGCAGATCGACCGGTCCAGCTCGTGTTCGCGGGCAAGGCTCATCCCGCCGACCGGCCCGGCCAGGCCGTGATCCAGGAGATCTTCGGACGCACCCGATCGCCGGAGTTCCGCGGCCGGGTGTTCATCCTCGAGGACTACGACATGCGGATCGGGCGGTTCCTGGTCCAGGGTGTCGACGTCTGGCTCAACAACCCGCGCCGCCCGCTCGAGGCGTCCGGCACATCCGGCATGAAGGCCGCGATGAACGGGGTCGTCAACCTGAGCGTCCTCGACGGCTGGTGGGACGAGGGCTTCGCCGACGGCAACGGCTGGGCGATCGGCGGGCGCGAGTCGCTCCCGGACGAGGCCGCCCAGGACTGGGCGGACGCGATGGACCTGTACCGGATCCTCGAGTCCGAGGTCGTGCCCCAGTACTACGAGCGTGACGAGAAGGGCGTTCCGGCGCGCTGGATCGAGCGCATGCGCCGCTCGATCGCGACCACGCTCTGGCAGTTCTCGACATCGCGGATGCTCCACGAGTACACGGAACGCCAGTACCTGCCCGCGGCGGGCATCGCGGTCCCGGTCCGGGAGGTCGAGGCGGCGTCCTGATGACCCGGCGGATCTCGCTCGCGCTCACGCTCCACAACCACCAGCCGATCGGCAACTTCGGCTGGGTGTTCGCCGAGGTCTTCGAGCAGGCGTACGAGCCGATGGTGCGGGCCCTGGAGCGGCATCCGAAGGTGCGGCTCGGGCTGCACTACACGGGTCCGCTCCTGGAGTGGCTCCGCGCGGAGCGGCCCGGGTTCATCACGTCCCTGCGCGCCCTTGTCGATCGCGGGCAGGTGGAGATCCTCGGCGGCGGCCTGTACGAGCCGGTCCTCGCGGCGCTGCCGGAGCGGGACCGGGTCGGGCAGCTCACGCGCATGGCGGAGGCCGTCGAGGCGACCTTTGGGACGCGACCGGGCGGTGCGTGGCTCGCCGAGCGGGTCTGGGAGCCGGATGTCCCGACGTCGCTCGTCGCGGCGGGCTACCGCTGGACGATCCTCGACGATTCGCACTTCCGTGCCGCCGCGGTCCCGGAGGACGCGATGTGGGGCCCTTACACGACCGAGGACCAGGGCCACGTGCTGACGGTGTTCGGCACCGAGCAGGGGCTGCGCTACCGAATCCCGTTCCATGAGGTCGACGAGGTCATCGAGTACCTCCGCGACCACGCCACGGAGGCGGGCGAGCGCGTCGGGACGATGGGTGACGATGGCGAGAAGTTCGGGGCCTGGCCCACGACGTGGGAGCACTGCTGGGGCAAGGGCCGCTGGGTCGAGCGGTTCTTCGAGGCCCTCGAGGCGAACGCCGACTGGCTGACCACTGTCCGACCCGGCGACTGGCTCGCCTCCAACGGGCCGATCGGGCGCGTCTACGTCCCGACCGGCTCGTATGCCGAGATGGGCGAGTGGGCGCTCCCGCCGGAGGAGAGCCGGGGCTTCGCGGCGGCGCTCAAGCGGGCTCGCGAGACCGGCGCCCCGGAGGCGCGATGGCTCCGCGGCGCCTTCTGGCGCAACTACCAGGTGAAGTACCGCGAGGTGAACGACCTCCACAAGCAGATGCTGCGGACGTCGGCGAAGGTCGAGGCGATGGCTCCAGGCCCGGCGAAGGAGGCGGCGCTCGACCACCTGTACCGCGGCCAATCGAACGACTGCTACTGGCACGGCCTGTTCGGCGGCATCTACATCGCCCACATGCGCGCGGCGACGCTCGGCCACCTCATCGCTGGCGAGGATCTCGCTGATGCGGCGGCCGGAATGAGCACGGGTTCTGAGCTGCGAGACCTCGACCTCGACGGACGCGACGAGATCCGCCTGTCGACCGAGGGGCAGGTGGTGGTCATCGAGCTGGATGAGGGCGCCGGAATTGGTTCGTGGGACCTCCGCGCGGCGCGGCACGCCGTGACGGCGGTCATGCGTCGGCGGCCGGAGGCGTACCACGAGACCCTGCGTCGCCACGAGCGCGAGGTCGCGGCGGCGGGTGGGTCTTCGAAGCGCGCGAAGAAGGACGGCGGCGACGCGGCGGCGGCCTCGATCCACGATGTAGTCAAGGTCAAGGAAGCGGGCCTTGCAGCCCGCCTGGTGTACGACGACTACGAGCGCCGGAGTGGGCTCATCCGGATCCTGCCGATCGATGCGACTGAGGCGATCTGGGGCGCCGGAGGTCGGGGCGAACTGGGCGATCTCGTCGATGGCCGATTCAAGGTCGAACGGCTCGATTCAGATGGCGCCAGACTCTCGCGAATCGGTTCGGTCACGATCGATGGCCGGTCTTTGCCCGTTCAGGCCACGATCGAGTACCGGGTTGGCGGCGGCCGTCTCGACCCGACGCTCGAGCAACGCGTGACCATCGAGAACCGCGGCGACGATGTGTTCCTGGCGCGTGTCGGCGTCGAGTGGGCGATCACGATGCTCGGCGGCGGCGGCAACCCGGAGGCCTGGTGGGACGTTGGCGGAGAGCGCGCGCGACATGACGGCGCGAAGAGCGCCGCGGGGATCGACCGCATCGCGCAGGGCAACGGCTGGCTCGGCGTCGAAGTCGAAACGACAGTCGACCCGCAGGGAGACGCCTGGTACGCCCCGATCGAGACCGTCTCGAACTCCGAGGCCGGCTTCGAGCGCGTCTACCAGGGCAGCGCCCTGCTCCTGTCCTGGCCGGTCCGCCTCGAGCCGGGAGCCAGCTGGACCGCCTCGATCCGCCACGCCGTCGCGAGCCGTGCGGACGTGGCCGAGGCGCGCTCGTCGGACGAGGTCGCCGAGTCAGTCGTCCGCGGTTGATTCGCCCTGGGAATCCGTCAGCCCGCGGCCCGCAGACCGCCGATGATCCGGAGCTCCGAAAACCTTGACACGCAACGGACACTCGCCGCAGCGGTGGCCAGTTGAAGGGTGGCGACGCGAGGAGGGGCCCATGCGACGCGTTTCGGTCGATTGAGCGACGAGAGCGCATCCCAAGCCATGCCGAAGTCGCGTTCATCCGGGCGCTACGTCGGTGGATTCTTCATGTGGGACCGTCTCACCTCCTTAGGGGTGGATGACCGGAGACGGCTTTTTGATGACCTCGCCGAGGCCGGGCTTAGCGTGGTCGTATCGGAGGCCGACGAATACGATGCGCAAGTCCTCACCGACGCCCGAGCTGCGGGCCTGCAGTTCTGGGGAGGCTTGGGCTGCTTCAGCTGGCAGACAAGCGAGGGCAACGTTCTTGAGCGTCGACCGGACCTCTGGCCGATTCTGGCGACCGGCGAGCGTCGAGGACAAATGGAGTGGTACAACGGCGTTATCCCCTCCGACCCAACGTACAACGAAGCCAGGATCTCGCTCGCTGCCCACCTGATGTCAGAGTTTGGCTTCGACGGCTTCGCTCTCGACTTCGTCCGATGGCCCATGCATTGGGAGCTGGAACTACGTCCAGGTCGACCGGCGCCGCTCGACAGCTCCTATGACCCATTGTCGGTTCGGCGGTTTCGAGACTGGGCGAATGTCGACATTCCGATTGACGCCGTCGCGAGCGAAGTCGCTGCCGTCGTCTTCGATCGCTACCCCGGGCAGTGGATTGACTTCAAGTGTTGGGTCATCACTGACTTTGTCGAGCGAATGAGCGCTCGACTGCGGGCGTCTTCACCTCGAGCCATCCCGATCGCGCTCTGTATCGTCCCTGAGAGTTCGGAGTGGGTCGGGCAACGACTCGGTGACCTCGCCCGAGTCGCGGACATCCTGTGTCCCATGTCCTACCACGCTGTCCTGCACAGGCGACCGCCCTGGGTGATCGAGAATGTCCGTGAGGCACTGTCCTTGGCCCCCGGCCAGGTTGCACCCATCCTCCAGATCGAAACCGATGGGCAGGAGTTTGGCGCCGACCTCGGCACGCCGGTGTCCGACCAGGAGTTCGAGTTCATACTCGGGGGCACCTTGCAGGAAGCGGTCGCGGGCGTGTTCCTGTTTACAGGTACCGACCTTGCTCGACCCGGCCGTTTGCAGGTGCTTTCACGAGTTCTAGCCACCAGCTGAGCCGCTCCGCCGTCATCGAACTGAGCGGAATGCTCACATCGCGCTGGATTCGTTCGGCGCTTGGTCGGAATCGCGGGGCAGGATCCGCCCCGGGTTGCCAAGGATGACGCTCTCTGGGGGCACGTCCTTGACAACGACGCTACCCATCCCAATGAAGCTGCTATGGCCGATGCGAAGGTTCTGGCGAACCATGCATCCCTGGCCGAGGTATGCGTTCGCTTCTACGTGGACGGAACCCGCGAGCAGTACACCGGATGCCAAGGCAACGTGGTCTTCGAGATGGTCGTCGTGGTTGATGATGCAGCCGCTCAGGGCGAAGACATGGTCATTCAGGACAGCATTCGATCCGATGAAGCAATGTGGGTACACGACGCAGCCGAAACCAATACGCGCTGAACTCGCCACAAAGGCGCTCGGGGCGACGAGCGTTGCCAACTTCTCCCTCGTCAGCGTGGGAGCGCGGCTCCCGTACTCGGCCACGAAAAGCGCGTTCGCAAAGCGTGGGATGTCTCGATAGTCGCCAAGGATCGGGTGGACGTCGACGAGGCTCTCCTCTCTCCCCGACCGTTCCTCGGGCACAAGGAACCCGATCAGGTTCCACGTCGCCTTCACCACGTTGATCTGATCGACGATGTCGGCCATCTCTCGCGCGTGAGGCCCGTCCCCGAGGATGACCAACTCGCGGCTCATGTGCCTCGTCCATGGGCGGCGACCACCCCGCGCAATGCCGTTTTCGTCGGCATGTCCATCAAGACACGTCCCAGCTCACTCCCTCGACCGAGCCGGCTTGAGCGTCCTCGTATGTCGCCGACCCGAGATTCATGACAACTCTTGTGCCGTCGGCGAACGTCGTTGCCTGGACCGAGCCATCCTCGGCCAGGAACTCATGCGAGACCAGTTCAATTGGGCCGATTCGCCGATGCAGCCGAGCGACCGGCAAGGCAGCCGATAGCGCTTCCTGCACCGGCGGGTCATCAAATTCGACGCTGTAGCTCGAGGTCGTGCGGGCCTTCTCGTCAACCCACTTGTATTGGCGTCCGAATGGAAACGCGTTCGGTGGGCTGCCATAGAGAGCGTCCATCGCGGCTTTCTCGCGGGCGAACCCGTCCACCTTGCGGCCGAACGGCAGGACGTGATCGAAGTTCCCATGGACGTTGTAGCTGTGGACCTCCCACCAGTCGTGGATCATCGAATCGTGATACACGAGCATCGTCATCGGCACGGTCCACCAGGCCGAGCCACCGAAACTGGGCAAGAGCTTCGTCGTGCCGAGGTCATACGCGGTCGCGAGCGCGTCATTGAAGCCCTCCGAGCCTACTGGCCGGTTCCCATTGACGGAGCGGCCAAGCAACTCGCGCAGGAAGGTCAGGTCCGCGCGGCGGTCCATCGGATGGCCAAGGTGGTGCGGATGATCGGCCGCGTGGCACTCGGCGAGGCCGATGGATGCCGACACGTCAAAATGGGCCCAGGTCATCTCTGCCATGGGGCCCGCGTAGGAGGATCGCACGAAGTCCGGCTGCGTCGACGAGCAACACACGTACCACTGCTGATTGTCGATTCTCCATTGGGGCTTCGGCATGCCCGACGGATCGCGCAGGTACCTCCGCTGCCGATCTGGTGACCCGTCGTCCAACGCCTCGTGCACCCATGTCCAGGCCGCAACGTCGTATCCGAGCGCCTTGATCGTCTCGATCATTTCGTCGTCCAGGTTGATAGGTGCGTCGCCACCCATCTGGAAGTCCTGGGAGTAGTGATTGAAGCGCACCGGGAAGACAAGGGCTCGGTCGAACCCGTAGTCACGCAATCGACGAAAACCGGTCAGATAGTCGACGTCGGAGGCGTTGTAACCAATGAATGTCATCAGGCTACCGAAGAGGCGCTCGATCGATGGGCGTTCACGGATCTTCTCCGACCAGGGCTTCCAGTCCCCCCGCTCCTGAACGCGGCGACGGTACCGCTTGCAGAGCGCCGTTATGCCCGGGTCGGTGAGCAGCAGTCGTGCGCGCCGTGGGTAGCGAAGCTCGCCGAGCGAGCTCTCGGCACATGCGTACACGTATGGGCCGTGGTCGTTCGTCTTCCCGACGACCGCCCTCCAATCCGCGTAGTCGTCGACCGACAGGAGCAATCCGCCGCGATCGGTCAGATATCCGGCCATCGACATCGCGAAGCCGCCATGGCCGCCCTGTCGATAGACCTCCTCGAAGGTCTCTCCGCGTCCGTCGTACAACAAGCCTTGCATGATCGGAACAGCGAGCCGCGTCGTCAGGCCGTCGGCTCGAAATGAGCCGGGGAGTGAGATCAATCGAAGGTCGTTCTTGCGGCTATTGAACTCGAGGGTGACCAAGACTCCGTCATCGAGCAGTTCCCAGACATAGGTGACCGACCCCCAAGGGAGCTTGAACTCTTCGTGAATCGCGCTCCCGCCGCGCAATTCCGTAAACGCACTGGAGGGCAGCTCCTGAGGTGTCGATTCGCCGATGGAGTAGGACCGCGTCGCCCCATCGAGGCGCCAGGTGATGTGGCGCTTGCGGTCATGGATCTCGACCTGGCCCGTGGCGGGGTCGCAGGTCAGGGAACAAGCGTCATTGGAGAGCTCGAGCATCTCAGTGAGGATAGGCATGGAACATCCTAGGATGGCGTACACCGAGCCAGGATGGTGCAATGAAGTCGCGCCCCGACTCGCCGCAGCTGCTGGTCGACGCTCACGCCCTCGTGGGTGAGGGGCCGTCCTGGGATGCGCTCACCGGACGTTTGCTCTGGGTCGATATCCTCGGACATCGAGTTCACCAGTACGACCCCGCAAACGGGCGGGACGAGGTCGTGCTCGAGACTCCGGCGGAGGTTGGCGCCGTCGTTCCACGACGAGATGGCGGGCTTGCGATCGCGACGGATGGCGCCTTTGCGATATACGGCGCCGGCGCGACCAGTCCGGCGACGATCGTCCCCATCGGCGCCGGCCGCCTCGCCACCCGGCTAAACGACGGCAAATGCGATTCGCGAGGGCAATTCTGGGCGGGTACGGTCGCGTACGACTCGCCGCGTGGGTCCGCGTCCCTCTATCGCCTCGACGCAACGATGACGGCCAAGCGGGTACTTGACGGAATCACGATCTCCAATGGGCTTGGATGGAGCCCGGACGGGAACACGATGTACTACATCGACACGGCGACGGGCGGCCTCGACGCATTCGATTTCGACCTTGCGTACGGTGGGATCCGCAACCGACGGCGCTTGATCACGGTCGCGCCCGAGCGGGGGGTTCCAGACGGCCTCGCAGTCGATAGCGAGGGCGGCCTCTGGGTGGCCATGTGGGGCGGAGGCATCGTTCAGCGCTACTTCCCCGACGGTCGACCGGAGCGGGCAGTGGAGCTGCCCTGCCGACTCGTTACGAGCTGCGCATTCGGGGGCCCGACGCTCGACGAGCTGTTCATCACGACGGCTTCAGCGGGCTTAACGCCGAACGAGCTCACAGCGCAGCCGACCGCGGGGGCGCTTTTCTCGTGCCATCCAGGATTGACAGGGCTTCCGACGAACGCCTTCGCGGCCTGAGACTCACGACTCAACAACTGGCGAGGCACTGTCGACGGGCACGAAACCCAGGTCGCGTCTCGCAGGCTCGAGATCCCAGATCCGATCGCGGTTGTTCGAGACGATGTAGTACGCGCGGAAGCGCGAGTCGCTTGGCGCGTTGATGGCGCACCTGATGGCTCGAGCAGCGTCTCGACGACTCAGCCACAGGGCCTCGCGGCCAGCCGGCGGGACGCCATCCCGCTTGCACCAGAGGATCCGCAAGGCGATCACGCTCAGGCCGAACTGCTCGGAGTACATCCGTCCTTCTATTTCGCCCCACGCTTTGCTCATCGCATAGTCGACGGTGGGCCGGTATGGCGTCGTCTCGTCGAGGGGTCGGAATCCAACCGGCGGTTCAGCCCCGGCAAGGACATCGCTCCAGGGCGAGACCGACTCCCAGCCAAGGGTCGCCATGTGCGAGCTGGCAAATACCACGCGTCTCACACCCTGCAGACGCGCCGCTTCGTAGACGTTCCGGGTTCCGATCACGTTGTTCCGGAGGATCGACTCCCATGGTGCCTGATCATTGACCTCCGCGCCGAGATGGACGACCGTCTCGACCTCCCTGAAGAGCGGGAGCAACGCATCGAAATCGGCCAGGTCGATCTGCTCGATGCCCGGAGCCAAAACCTTGTCGAGAGCCACGATGTCGAAGTCATCAGCAAGCTCCGCCATCGCGGCAGACCCGATATTTCCAGCTGCCCCCGTGACCGCGATTCGCATAGCCGTCCGCCTTCCCGAATGACGAATTGCACTGACGTTCTGATGAAGGGCTCCGGTCAAAGAAGCCCCAGCAGGGCCACTGAGGCATCTTCAACACGATCGGCCCCTTCCGGCGCCATGTGCGCGTTGGTGATGCCATATGCCCAGCGGCTCCGATCCTGATCGAGCAATTCGTGGATCGCGAGATCGGCCAAGCCGCGGGCGGCCTCCGAGGCCGGCAAGTACCCCTGATACCCGTTCGAGTAGCCCAGGACCGTAACGTCGATCGTGCTTCTGGCCGCGATCCGCGACGCGACTTCGCTGAAGGGTTCGAATGGCATCGCGATCAGTGCGGACTCGCCGACCCGGATGGCCTGAAGCTCAGCCGGAACGGGGGCCCCAGCCCGGGAGGCGAGGTCCCGAATGAATGCAATGACGCCCAATTGGTAGTCTGCCGGCTCGCGCTGCGCCGAGTTCGTCGTGTGGAGCGTCAACGGCCACTCGTCGCGTGTCGGCGGATCGTGGCGTGCCCGAATGTCCGCTTCGAGTGCATCAAGGATCCGGGGATCTGTATCGATCCTGCGTCGATCCAGGGCAACCGATGCGGATCGCGACTCGAGCGCGATTTCGTCCTGGGTCGCGATGCCGTCCAGGCACGAGAGGGTGGATCTAGCCAACGCTCCGCCGAGCCGGGCGGCGGTCTCGAAGCCCATCGGTTGGGGATGTTCGTTGCCGAACCAGAAATCGAAGGGGGCAATGTCTCCAGCCGCGCCCTGGAGGAAGAGGCATTCAGCACCAACGGCGCCCTCGACCTCCGTTCGAAGCGCCGCCGGGAAGTCTGCTCCCCATTCGAGCGTGTGGCCTCCGATGCAGGTTCCATGACACGCAAAGCTGACGACAACAGCGATCGGCCGTCCGTTGCGCGCGTCGACCCGCATCACGGTGACGCGATCAGTCAGGAGCCTCGTCGGCCACACGCGGTTAACCGTGATTCCGGCAGCAGTTGTCGTTCCAAAGCCAACCCGGGCCGGTTCGCGCCGCCGGAACGCTCCGTAGGCTGCTCCCGCGATGAGATCGGTGAGGTTGGCGGTGTAGGCCCCGAAGCGCGACGACCCGTACAGGAGCGAGGCCGCTCCGGTGTCCTCCAGGATCGGTGCCGTGTGATTGTGCGAAGCATTGACGAGGACGTTCGACGCGGGAATCCCGGTCAGATCCTGGACGCGCTTGCGAATGCTCGCCACGAGTGTCTCGCCAACGAGGAGGAGGTCGCAAGAGATGACGGCGACGGATTCGGCGTCGGTGGAGAGGACCAGCGCCTTCGCGAGCATCGGATCGTGAACACCATTGGCGAGACCACTTCGGAGTCGCCAGGCGCCGTGAGGAAGTCCAAGAGACGGGGTGATATCAACCGAACAGACCCCAGCACGCAGGCTCATGCGATGGCACCGCGACCCGGCCCGCCGACCACCGTCTCCCCACCCTTCATGACCCATGTCGGTGAGGCCAGCACAGCCGCATCCGCGAGCGGGTCGCCTGCGACCAGGATCATGTCGGCGCGCTTCCCGACTTCGATCGAGCCCGCGACGTCGTCGATGCCGATGGCGCGCGCGGCGTTCAGGGTGACGACCCGGATCGAGTCGATCGCGCTCAAGCCGGCAAGGCGCGCCAACGCCACGCTGTAGTCCTGGTGACCGAATTCAGTGTCGAACCCCCCAGCATCGCTGCCGAATGACATGCGATCGATCAGACCGAGAGCGGCCAGACGGCCGATGACCTCGAACATGCCTTCGAAGTAGCGATCGAGGCCGCGCAACGAGCCCTGCTCGTCCAGGGTGAGTCCGTGCATGTCTCGCCTCTCCCGAAGTCGGACGACCGTATCCCAGCCACTGGAATGTGGATGAAAGTCCAAGATCGCGTCCGAGGCAGCGATCTGTTCGCCGACGCGCTCGTCATACCGTGGGACCGTCGTTGGAGCGCCACCGCCGAAGTCGACGAGCGGGCCCGGCCTCAGGAATTCCACATGACCGATGATGTCGACGCCCGCCTCGATGCACCTCGGGATCGCCTCAGCGGCGCGGCAATGCGTCGTTACCCGCAGGTCGAGTTCGTGCGCCGTTTGAACACCCGCTCGCAACTCCTCGACGGAGTACGACGCTCGACTGGGGATGCCGCCAGTGCTCCCACCCGACATCACGATCTTGATCGCGTCAGCGCCCTCGGACGCCAGGATGCGGACCTCTTCCCGGATCGCCTCCGGCCCGTCGGCCACGGAGCCGCATGCGCTGAGATGCCCGCCTGAATTGGTGATCGGTCGACCGACCACCATCAGGCACGGGCCTTCGATCGAACCCGACTCGATCGCCGCACGAACGGCAAAGGCCGTCCCGCCGATCGCACCGCAGTCCAATGTCGTCGTCACTCCAGAGTGCAGGTGCCGACGGAGCTGGGCGGCGGCGACGAGCATCGCCTGCTCGGGCGTAGCCCGGAGTTGCAATTCCAAGTGCGTTCCATCGCCGGGAAGCGTCACATGGGCGTGCGTGTCGACGAAGCCAGGGAGAAGCGTCCCGGCGATCGGGTCGATGTCGATCAGCTGCGACCCGAACTCCACGGCCGGGGCCAGTTGCGTGATGATCCCTCGTTCGACTCGGATGCCGACGTCAACACTGGCTCCGGGATCGGCAGCCGTGACGACCCGGGCGACCCGTAGCAACACCGCTTCTTGACCTCCGTGGAGCGCCCCAGTCGAGCCCTTCGTAGGACTCCCGAAATCGGCGGAAACGCCTTGACCTCTCATGCTAGTGTTTCTTTCGGCCCATCTACTAGGACATCGGCGAGGAGGACGCGGTCAATGGATCCGAAAAACCCTGTTTCGCGTCGAAATGTCCTGATCGGGGGGCTCATGGGAGCGGTCGCATACGTGGCCGCCGCGTGCTCGAACGCCATATCGTCCCTGAGTCCCAAGCCCTCGGTCGCAGCTTCGGCCGCGCCAACTGCGGCCCCCACCGCCGTAGCCTCAGCCGCCCCGGCCAAACCCCTCAGATTCTGGATGCCGCCGATGAAGGGTGACGGATCGTCCGAGACGTTCTGGAAGGATCAGATGGCCGCGTACACCGCCCTGAGCGGGACGCCGGTCGAGGTCCGGATCATTCCCTGGGAGTCGCTCCTCGAAACGTATACAACCGGCTACTCCGGAACTGAGCCACCTGACGTCGTCTACCTGGTGCCGGATTTCCTGGGGCGGTTCGCGAAAGGTGGTCAGCTCCGCGATATGGGGTCGGTGCCAGCGGCAACGACGTGGCAGTCAGCCTTCCGCCCCGATTTCTGGGGCGGTGCGGCATACATTGGCAAGCAGTGGGGGCCACCGAACGTCGCTTCGGCTCCGGCGTTCATTTGGAACAAGGCCCACTTCACGGATGTGGGCCTTGATCCGGAGGTCGGACCGAAGACCTGGGAGGACGTGCGATCGTACGCCAAGAAGCTCACCAAGCCGGGGGGGAGCGCTGGGGATTCGGCATCATCGAGCCGTACACCGAAGCCCTGAATTTCATCCCGAATGCCATCGTCAACTACGGAAGCGAGCTGACGAACGCCGACGACACGCAATGGGTCGCCAACACGCCAGAAGCGGTGGCCGGCCTCGAGGCGATGCGTGTCCTGTACGTCGACGACAAGACCGCACCGCCACTCGGCACGCATGCCGACTTCTTCAAGGCGTTCTACGACGGCAAGATCTCGATGGCCCAGTGCCTGCCCGGCTACATCGCCGGCCTGGCCGACGAGAATCCCGATTTCCCATTGGGCCTCGGGCCGGAGCCTGCCGGCCCTGCCAACAACAAGGCGTTCGGCGGGATCGGTCTCTGGGCGATGAGCGCCGAATCTGACGTCGCCTCGGCGTCCAGCCTGGTCGATTTCCTGGTTTCAGCCGATACCCTCTCCGAATTCGCATTCTGGGCGAACTTTCCCGCGGCTCGGACCGGGGTGAATCCGTTCCCGGCAGGGTCGCTGTTGGACAGGTTCATCAAGGTCGACGCACCGCAGCTCCGGAACCCGATCCTGACGATCGATTTCTGGCAGACATTCGTCGACAACTGCCAGGCCGCGTTCCTCGGCCAGAAGACGTCCAAGCAGGCGCTTGATGACGCCGCCGAGAAGATCAACGCGGATATCGCCGCCGCTGGCTGATAACGCCCCGGACATCCGTGGTCGGTCGGTCCGTGTCCCTGGGCACGGACCGGTCAATCTGATGGGAAGCAAGGCAGACTACGATTGATCCCGTGAGGAGCTCGGCGACGCTGCCTCGGGGCCATCGAGCAAGCGTCCTCCGCGCCATGGGACCCTATCGCTTCCTCGCTCCCAAACTGATTGTTTTCGGCGTGTTTCTGCTCGTGCCCGTCGTTTGGACGCTCGGGTTGAGCTTGCAAACAGGCTCGTACCTCTCGGGGCTTCGCTTCGCCGGCTTGAAGAACTACGGGACCATCCTCGGTGACGAGTCCTTTTGGTCGGCGCTGGGCAATTCGGTCCTCTACGCCATCCTCGTCATCCCGACCTGCATCATTCTTGGGCTGGCCCTCGCCGGGCTTTTGAATCGCAAGATCAGGATGCGGCCACTGTTCGGGCTCCTTCTGATCATTCCCGCCCTCGCGTCATCCGTGGCCGCCTCGATCGTCTGGGCCAACCTATTGCAGACCGATGGCGGCTACGTGAACGCCTTTCTCGGGCTGTTCGGCGTGCCCCAGGTCAACTGGTTGGGAAGCACGAACCTGGTCATCATCGTGAACTCCGCCATCGAGGCATGGCGGAGCATCCCGTTCTACGCGATCCTGTTCCTGGCGGGCATGCAGAGCATCCCGGCGGCGGTGTACGAGGCAGCATCGATCGATGGTGTCGTCGGCATCAGGGCGTTTCGGATGATCACGGTGCCTCTACTTCGGCCGGTCATTCTGTTCGGCGTGGTGATGGCGACGATCTGGACCCTCCAGATTTTCGACACCCCCTTTGTCGTGACTCGTGGCGGACCTGTCGGGGCGTCGACCCCTCTGACGCTGCACATCTACCGGGTGGCATTTGCCGGGGACAACATGGGCCTTGCGGCCGCCATGTCCGTGACGCTTCTGGCGCTGATCCTCGTGGTCGCACTCGTCGAGTTGCGAGCCTTCAGGAAGGAAGTCCAGTTCTAGTGTCCATCGGCGCAATCAGACGAGATGACGAAGGTCGCCTGGTGCTCCGAGCGAGGCGCGGACGCCGGTGGATGCCGCTGCTCAAGGATGCGGCGACGTATGGCCTGCTCGGCTTGGCGTGCTTCGTCGCTGCTGCACCCATGGTCATCGTGCTTGCCGCATCCGTGACCAAGACGTCCTCATCGATCGTTGGCCTGTCGGGCCTGCTTCAGCCGACGTTCGAAAACTACCGAAAAGCCCTGTTCGATACACCCATCGGCATCTGGATGATCAACTCCCTGATTGTGGCCACGGCCGTCACATTCCTGATCCTGCTTGTGGATTCACTGGCCGGTTTCGCGTTCGCGCGACGGCGATTCCCGGGCCGAGAGTCGCTCTTCGTGCTCCTCCTGAGCACGATGTTGGTCCCCGTCGTGATGACCTTGCTTCCGCTGTTCCTCCTGGCGAACGCCCTCGATTTGCTCGACACCTTGCAAGCACAGATCTTGCCGTTGCTTGCGATACCGGTGGGAGTCTTCCTCATGCGCCAGTTCTTCGCGACCATCCCGGTGGAGCTGGAGGACGCGGCGCGGATCGACGGCATGTCCGATTTCGCCATCTTCCTGAAGATCATGCTGCCGCTGAGCGTCCCAGGGTTGGCGACCCTGGGACTCTTCACATTCGTCTCGGCGTGGGGTGCATTCATCTGGCCCGTGATCGCCAGCTCGTCCGACGCCTCGCGCGTGCTCACGTCGGGGCTCGCGACCCTCCGTGGGTTGCAAGGCTCCGACTGGGGCTTGATCGCCTCGGGAGCGATTCTCAGCCTGATCCCGATGCTCATCATCTTCGTCGTGTTCCAGAAGTACCTGATGGCAGGCATCCTGGGTGGGCGAGGTGGCAAGGGATGACCGCGCGCCGAGGAGGCCTTAGATGACGAGTGTCGCGGTGGATCGCGTCAGCAAGGTGTTTCCCGGAGGTGTCCGAGCCGTTGACGACGTGACGCTCGATGTCGAGGACCGCGAGTTCCTGGCGCTGCTCGGACCATCCGGCTGCGGCAAGACCACCCTCCTTCGGCTGATTGCCGGCCTTGATGCGCCGACCTCTGGCGAGATCCGCATCGGCGATCGCGTGGTCAATGACGTCGCTCCGAAGGACCGAGACGTCGCTATGGTGTTTCAGAATTACGCTCTGTACCCCCACTGGTGCGTGGCGGACAACATCACGCTTGGGTTGCGGACCAGGCGATTCTCGAAGACCACGATTGCACAGCGGCTGGCTGATGCGGCCGCCGTCCTGGACCTGTCCGCCTTGCTCCGGAGGCTCCCGCGACAGCTGTCGGGCGGACAACAGCAGCGGGTCGCGCTCGGGCGGGCAATGGTGCGCGAACCAAAGGTGTTCCTGCTGGACGAGCCGTTGTCCAACCTCGATGCACGGCTGCGACTTCACATGCGCACCGCACTGATCAAGCTCCATCGTCGCATGGAGACCACCACCGTCTACGTCACCCACGATCAGGGTGAGGCCATGGCCATGGCAACGCGGGTCGCAGTCATGCGCGACGGCGCGATCCAGCAGGTCGGCCCACCCCTGGAGGTCTACCGGAAGCCGGTCAACCGCTATGTCGCCGGGTTCATGGGCAACCCGGAGATGAACTTCCTCGAAGGGACCGTAACGAAAGGCGCGCTTGGGTTCGCGCTGAGCGGTCAAGGGTTCGATCTGCCGATGCCGGATGCACGAGGTGCCGCCCTTGCTCTCCGAGTCGGGCAGGAGGTCGTCGTCGGGATCAGGCCCGAGGAGCTCGGCGTGCGGCCGGGAGGACCATCGATGGCCCCGGTTGATGCTGTCGTCGACATCGTGGAACCGCTTGGAAGTCGTCTCCTTGCCTACGCCCTTGTCGCGAACGCCAGCGTCGTGGCCGACCTTGACGCAAATCAGCAGCCGCACCCGGGGGAGACGGTCCAGTTCTGGCTGGATCCGGCCCGAGTCCACACGTTCGACAAGACCACCGGCGTCGCGCTTTGGTGAGCCGGTGCGGGGCGTGAAGATCGGTGCCCTGTTCTGGAACCAGTACACGACCTGGCCCGATCTGTTGGCTGCCGGTCAGCGAGCCGACGGCCTCGGCTACGACACCCTGTGGACCTGGGATCACCTGTACCCGATCGTTGGCAGCGACGATGGTCCGATGTTCGAGGGCTGGCTGACCCTCGCGGCGTGGGCGCAGGCGACGGAGCGGATTCACCTCGGGCTCCTGGTCGGAGCAAACACGTTCAGAGAGCCCGCCTTGACCGCGAAGATGGCGACGACCCTTGATCACATCTCCGGCGGCCGAGCCATCCTCGGCATCGGTGCGGCGTGGTTCGACACTGAGCACACCGCCTTCGGCCTCGAGTTCGGAGGCGGGTTTCCCGAGCGGCTGCGATGGCTCGGCGAGGCGCTCCCAATCATGCGTGGCATGCTCCATGGCGACCGCCCGACGGCTGCCGGGCCCCGCTATCGCTCGGTGGCGGTCCGCAATGATCCGCTGCCGATCCAGGATCGGCTCCCCCTGCTGATCGGAGGAGGCGGCGAGAAGGTGACGCTCAGACTCGTCGCCAGGTACGGCGATGCGAACAATCTCGATGGCGGCTTCGAGACGGTGAAGCGCAAGGAAGCGATCCTCCTGCAGCACTGCGCGGCTGTCCGCCGCGACCCTGATGAGATCGAGCGCACAGCCGGCCTCGGAACGGTCATCATCCGCGACTCGCGCGAGGAAGCGCGACGTGTCCAGCAGCAGCTCTTCGAACGCAACGGCAGCGCCGAAGTCTGGGCTGATCAACCGATCGGCACGCCCGAGGATGTGGCGGAATCAATCGCGCCATACCTCGAGATTGGCTATCGGCACCTTATCGCCTACTTTCCTGCGCCGTATGACGAGGAATCGATGGCGCGCCTGGCGCACGACGTGCGCCCGATCCTTGAAAATGGCGGCTGAGCCATCCAACCCGGGCGCCAACGAGGTCGGGCGCAAGTCGAGCGCATCGCGGGAAAGCCCAAGAGCCCGCTTCGGGCATGCTAACGTATGGCGTGCTGTGACATAGGACTAGAGGGCCTCGCAGGGTGACAAACGGACGCGTCCCTCCGGCAGAGCGAGAGGCTCCCGATCTCGTGCAATACGCGCGGAACATCATGGTCGACTTCACGCAGATGAAGTCGTTCAGCGACGACCCGCTCATCCTGACCGAGGGCAAGGGTTGTCGCGTCCGCGATCTGGACGGGCAGTGGTATTGGGACGGTCTCGCCGGGACGTTCTGCATGAGCCTGGGACATGGCAATGAACGCATCGTCGAGGCTGGCAGTCGACAACTCGCCCGGCTGGCGATGGCCGCACCGACCGTTGCCACAAGCGACCGGAGCCTCGAGCTCTCGAAGATCCTCCTCGACCTCTTGCCCGCGCGATTTACGCACTTGAAGTGGTCAGGAGGAGGTTCCGAGGCAATCGAAGTAGCCATCAAGATGGCTCGCCAATACGAGAAGCAAGCGGGAGACCCCCGGAAGTACAAGATCCTCTCTCACTACAGGGCGTATCACGGCGTGACGGGACAGGCACTCGCCGCGACCGGATGGCCCCATATCCGCAACCCGTATGAACCACTCCCAGGTGGGTTCGTCCATCTCCATACTCCCGATCCGTACCGGCCAATATTCAACGTCCCCGCCGATGAAGTCGGACCCACCTACGCGCGTCTGGTCGAGGAAACGGTCCTACTCGAAGGGCCTGAAACAATCGCCGCATTGATCACCGAGCCGATCCTCATGTCAGCGGGCGTCGTCGTTCCACCGCGCCAATATCTGCCGCAGCTGCGCGAGATCTGCGACCGATACGGCATCCTGCTGATCTTCGACGAGATCATTACGGGGTTCGGCCGCACCGGCGAACTGTTTGCGTCGCAACTCTTTGGCGCGTGGCCTGACATTCTTGTGCTCGGAAAGGGGATCAGCGGTGGGTATGCCCCCTTGTCCGCGACCGTTGTAACGGAGCGAATCGCCGCCGCGTTCTGGGGCGAGGACGACGCAAATGTCCACTACCAGGGCGGCCATACCTATGCCGGCAACCCCTTCGCCTGCGCGATCGGGATCGCAGCCATCGCGGAGACACTGGAACGGGGTCTCGTCGCCAACGCGCGAGCTCGCGGTTTACAGGCCCTCGAAAGACTTCGGACCCTGCAGGAACGCATTCCGTCCATCGGCGATGTTCGCGGGGAAGGGCTGCTCCTCGGCCTCGAGTTCGTGCGCGATCGCGATACGAAAGAACGGTTTGCTTCATCGGAACGAATCGGCATCCGCATTCGAGACGCGGCGCGACAACGAGGGCTTCTGGTTCGCGCCAGCCATTGGATGGCCGTCATCGCGCCGCCACTGACAATCACCGAAGCCGAGCTCGGGGAGGTTCTGGACCGCTTCGAGGGCGCGGTGATCGAAGTCCTGGAGGCAGCGGCCGACCCGACCGGCATTCGATGAGCACCATCGCGGCAGCGGGAGGTCGAGGGCCCATCGCATCGGTCCCGATGACCGAATTCATCAAGTTCGCAGACGATGGTCACCTGCTGATCGAGGACCTACCTGCCGCGGAGATTGCCGCGGAGTTTGGGACACCTGTCTACGTCACGTCCGAACGACAGCTGCGGTCGAACTATCGTCGCCTGCACGAGGCGTTTGTCGCCCGCTATCCGCGAACGACGATCCTGTACGCCAACAAAGCGAACTTCAATCTCGCGGTCAGACGGGTGCTGACGGACGAAGGCGCAGGGGGCGATTGTTTCGGTATCGGTGAACTCACCCTCTCGTTGATGTCGGGGGTGCCGGCAAGGAATCTGGTCCTCAATGGCTCGAACAAGGGACCGGAGGAGCTTCGGGCCGCGATCGAGGCCGGAGCGACGATCAATGTGGATCACCCGGACGAGCTCGAGACCGTGGCGACACTCGCTGACGAATTGCATGCCCGAGCCAACGTCAACGTCCGCGTCCTGCCCTTCAGCTACGCGGATCCATCGGCGATGCCACCGGACCTGGCATCGATTGCCTCCGACCGAAGTCACGACAAGTGGGGCATGGACCGCACGACAATCTTGAGCCTGGTCCCACGGGCGCTGGCCCTACCTGGGATCAACCTCCGGGGCCTGCACTTTCACGTCAGCCGGCTGCGTCCAACGGCGGAGCCGTTCGCTCTCGCGGTGGAGCTCATCGTCGAGTGCCTCGCTGAGCTTCGGGACAAGTTCAGGTGGGAGCCAGAGGTGCTCGACATTGGTGGAGGCTTCGCACACGAGCGGGATCCCGAGAGCGGCCGACCCGCGGGCGATCACCCCGTGTCCGCTCCGGAGGAATACGCGGAGGCAATCGTTGCGCCGCTACGCGACGGACTTGCGAGACGACAGCTTCAGGAGCCGCACCTCTTCCTCGAGCCCGGACGCCGACTCGTCAGCAACGCGGCGGTCCTGCTGACCCGGGTTGGGATCGTGAAGCGGCTACCCAGCTCCACCGTGACTTGGATCAATGTCGATGCCAGCACGAATCATGTTCTTCGGGCTCCCCTCCTGGGATACCGCTACGAGATCGTGCACGCCACCGGTGGAAGCGATCGTCAAACGGTCGTCGCCAACGTCACGGGACCGAACTGCACCCTCGACCTCCTCGCGGAGGATCGCGTCCTCGAGGAGACGAGGACGGGTGACCTGCTAGCGATCCTCGACGTTGGGGGCTACGCCGAGGCGTTCGGCGTCCAATTCAACCTGATCCCTCGTCCGGCCAGTGTGCTGGTCCTTCGGGACCGGGTTGAGCTCATCCGTCGCGGGGAAACCATTGAAGACCTGCTGGCGACCCAGGTGGTTCCCCAGCGACTCCGCGCCTAGCGCAGGGGGCTCGTCACGCCGAAGCTGATGGCAGCAGACCACCCGTCTCGTGGATGCCGCCGTCGCGAAATGCCGACTCGTCAATAGGGCGGACGCCCTCGCCCTGACGTAGTCGCGCAGCGATCCACTGAGCAACGCGGTCGGCCTCACGGTCATCGACGCGGAATGAGACTGGGACAACCGGCTGCGTCGGATTCAACGCGGAGACCGCAGTCTCCGCGGTCACGGTAACAAGCAGGACATCCGACGATTCGACGATAGCTCGGAACCGATCGCCATTCGTGACCAGGGCACCCGTTACCGTGACAGCGGGGTTCGTCGCCCGAACAAGACCTGTGATCGTTTCCAGACCACTCGGCGTCGTGCAGGCGACGCCCACGCGCGTCCCAGCTTGCAGCCGCGCCACTCGCAGAAGACTTCCCGAGTCAGGCGGAGTCATCAAGGCCAGGATCTCCGCTGATCCATCATCCCGCTTGGGTAGAAGATGGTCCTCCACCTCCACGAGATGACTGAGGTTGACCACAAGGAGGTCGAAATCGAGCAAATACTGTTGTGGATCGGCGATGACGTCACGGACAAGGACCGGTTCGACCGGATAGGAGATGGCCCGCTCAAGCTCCAGACCGAGCACAGGGGTTTCTATCGAGTTGCAGTCAACGTAGGCGACACGGGGCCGCGGACGATCGTCGATGCGTAGCACGACTTCCTGAACGAGAAGGTTGAACTCCTTCTTAGCCATGCCTCCGAGGCGAGCTTGTCGGAATGCGCGCTCAATGAGCTTCCCAATCTCGAGCCTTGCTTGATCGCGGACCTCGGCCTGCGGTCGCCGAGTGACGAACGTCCCTCGTCCAGCTCTCGGATCGATGTAGCCCTGTCGCGCGAGGGATTGATAGGCCTTGCTGACCGTGTTCTTGTTAGCGCCGAACTCAGTCGCGAGTCGTTCACAACTTGGCATGCGACTTCGTGGAGGGTAGATCCCTGCCGCCAGCCGAACGAGTATCGCCTGCTCGATCTCCGTTACTGACGTAGCGGCGCGAGGCTTCTGGGATCGTGCCAGTCGTGTTCTCCCATGTTGCATGATGCTGGATAGCGTAGCCGAAGGGTTCCTCAAGGAGGCAAGACGATCGCTGGCGCCTCGGTTCTCGCTGGGAATCCGGCCGAGAATCCGTCAGCCCGCGGCCTGCGCACCACGGGCTGACGGGAGGAGGGAGAGCTGGAGGTTCGAGGTCAGACGCTGAGGCCGCCGACCGGCGCTCGCGGGTCGTCGAAGTCCGGGCGCGTGTCGACGCCGATGGCGAGCGCAAACGCCGCGAGAACCGAGAACGCCGAGAGCATCACCAGGAGGATGATGAGGCCACTCATGGTGTGACCACCCTTTCGTTTGACCAATTTGGTACAGTGAACTAGGCCAAGTTGAACTTTACTTGGACTAGTGGACTATGTCAACAGGTACGATGGACACGCAACCCAACCTTTCCGGCCACGATCGCGGCTTCGACGTCGAGCGCGATTCGGACGTCCCCATCTCGACCCAGATCTATTGGCAGTTGGCCTACCAGATCGAATCCGGCCGACTCCAGTCGGGTGAGCGCCTGTCGCCCGTGCGCGAGCTTGGTGCCGCACTCCGTGTGAATCCGAACACGATCCGTGCCGTGTACCGGCGGCTCGCGGACAACGGCTACGTCGTGAGCCGGCACGGTGCGGGAACCGTTGTGTCGGATCGGTCGGTCCACCGTCGCCGCCCGGAAGCGCTCGGCGGGATCGTGTCGGAGATGCTCCGACGCGCCGCCCAGGCTGGCTTCACGCCGGACGAGGTCGCCGCCGCGGCGTACGCGGCCGCCTCGGAGCGGAAGCGCCCGGGCGTGCAGGTGCGCGTCCTGTTCGCTGAGTGCACGACCGCCGATGCCGGCTACGACGCCGAGCGCCTGAACCGGGAGTTCGCCGGTGCGATCGAGGCCGAGGGCACGTTGCTGGACGAGCTACCCGAGCGCCTTGACAAGTTCCACTACGACCTCGTTGCCACGACCACCTTCCACGCCGATGAGGCGCAGGTCCTCGTCAGCGGCCGCGTTCCGGTGGTGGCCATGCTCGTCGGGCCCGGGTACGTCGAGATGGTTCACGAGATCGCGGCGTTGCCGGAAGGGTCGCGGATCGGCGTCGTCTGCGCGACCGACCGCGGCACGGACAACATCGCCGAGACCCTCGCGATCGCGGGCACGAAAGGCGTCGAGATCATCTCGGCGACGATCTACGACGACGAGCGACTGAAGGTGATCGACAGGACCGCGGACATCATCCTCATGTCCCGCGAAGCCCTCGCGCAGAAGCTCGACCAGCGGCTCGAGCGGCCGGAGCGCGTGCGGCCATGGACGTACGAGTTCGACCCGGCCGGTCTCGAGCTCCTGCGCAGCAGGATCGAACACGTCGCCGCCACGCGTCGAAAGGACGCCCCGCCAGAGACCGCGCGCGCCGAACCCGTCAGGGTCTGACATCCTTCGCCCGATGCGGGCGATCCCCCTGGCGCGCACGGCGCGCCGACGGCACGGCCTCGAGCCCATCGTCGGCCGCGACGGAACCCTCGACGCGGCGGATGCCGGCGCGGCGCGGCGCATCGCCGCCCGCATGAGCGTCGCGCGCGACGCAGCCGGCGAGCCATCGGTTAGCGCCGGCGAGGTGGCGGCCCTCGCGGCCCTCGACGCGGTCCTGTACCGGCTCGTCGAACGGGAGCGTGATGCCGGCCGGGCCGATCTTGGCTCGGCGGTCACGGCCGTGGATTCGGCGCTCGGTGCCGAGGCCCGGGGCGAGGTGGAGCGAGCATGGCGCGGACAGTTCCGCGACGAGCCAGGTCGGGCGGGCCGATCCGGGGCGGCGGCACGGGTCACCGAGGAGCCGCCACCCGTCGATGACGGGTCGCCGGCGTCAAGTGCCGACCTCCTCGCCGAGGTGCTCGTCCTTGCGGCCCTGAATGAGAACCCAGCGGCGACGTCCGTGCGCGAGCTGGTCGATGATCGGCCGCTCCGCGACCGCACGGCGTACGAGGCGGTCATCGAGACGACCGAGCGGCAGCTCGGCGGCCGCTCCCCCTCCGGGGCCGGACGGTCGCGGCGCACTCCCGCCGTCACCGCGAATGGCCGCCCGCCTGGGGCCCCTTCCTCCGATGCCTCGCTGCCGGACCAGCTCCGGGAGCCGATGATCAACGCACCGGGATCGCTCGCCGCCCAGCTGCGCTGGGTCCGCGAGCACTGGACAGTCGCTGCTCAAGGGCGACCGGGCGATCGCCCGCAGGCTCGACCTCGCGCTCGACGTCCTCGCCGAGGAGGCGCGCGCCCTCGAGCTCAAGACGGCCGGCGACCACTTCGGCGGACCGATCGTCGTCGAGACGCCGGACTACCGCGGGCTCGACTCGGACGCCGTCGGGTTCTCCGCGGACACCGACTGGATGCCACGCGTCGTGCTCATTGCCAAGTCGACCCACGTCTGGCTCGAGCAGCTCGCCGCACGCCACGGCAGGGCCATCCCGACCCTCGCCGACGTGCCCGACGAGGAGCTGGATCGGCTGGCGGGCCTTGGCATGACCGGCCTCTGGCTGATCGGGCTATGGCAGCGGAGCCAGGCCTCGGCCGAGATCAAGCGCCGGCGTGGCGACGGGGACGCGGCCGCGTCCGCGTACGCGATCGACGAATACCGCATCGCGGACGACCTCGGTGGCGAGCCCGCGTTCGAGGAGCTCCGCGGAAGGGCCTGGGCGCGTGGGATCCGCATCGCCGCCGACATGGTCCCGAACCACATGGGCATCGACTCGCGCTGGGTCGTCGAGCACCCGGAGCGCTTCATCTCGGTCCAGGACCCGCCGTTCCCCGCGTACACGTTCGATGGTCCTGACCTCTCCGGCGACGATCGCGTTGAGATCACCATCGAGGACCACTACTGGGAGGCGAGTGATGCCGCCGTGGTGTTCCGCCGGCGCGACCGACAATCCGGCGAGCAGCGGTTCATCTACCACGGCAACGACGGCACTTCGTACCCGTGGAACGACACGGCCCAGCTGGACTACCTGCGCG
Organism: uncultured Chloroflexia bacterium; assembly: GCA_963721765.1. GTDB lineage: Bacteria > Chloroflexota > Limnocylindria > Limnocylindrales > CSP1-4 > UBA5189. Next base: position 880,819 of record CAVRJP010000005.1, on the reverse strand, counting down.
CGGACGTTCGCGAAGCCGTGATCCAGACCATCCTCGACGTCGCGCGACGCTCGCCGATCATCCGCTTCGATGCCGCGATGGTCCTCGCCCGCCGGCACATCCGCCGGCTGTGGTACCCAGAGCCGGGCGGCGGCGGCGCTATCCCGTCCCGCGCGGAGCACGCGCTCTCGACCGCGGAGTTCAACCGCCGCATGCCCGCCGAGTTCTGGCGGGAGGTGGTCGACCGCGTGGCGACCGAGACCCCGGGCACGCTCTTGCTGGCCGAAGCGTTCTGGCTCCTCGAGGGCTACTTCGTTCGGACGCTGGGCATGCATCGCGTCTACAACTCGGCGTTCATGCACATGCTCCGGGACGAGGACAACGCGGGCTACCGCAAGGTGATGCGGGACACGCTCGAGTTCGACCCCGGCGTCCTCGGCCGGTTCGTCAACTTCCTCACGAACCCGGACGAGCGACCGGCCGCTGAGCAGCTCGGGACCGGCGACAAGGCCTTCGCCGCGACGACGCTCCTGGCGACGCTGCCGGGCCTGCCGATGCTCGGGCACGGCCAGGTCGAGGGCTGGCGCGAGCGGTATGGCCATGAGTTCCGCCGTGCGCGCTGGGACGAGCCGATCGACGACATGCACGCGGGCCATTTCGCCCACGCGATCGTGCCGCTCCTGCGACGCCGGGGCGCCTTCTCCGGCACGGACCGGTTCCACCTGTACGACGCGCTCGACGACGGCGGTCGGGTCGACGAGAACGTGTATGCCTTCTCGAACGGCGGCGGTCTCGATCGGAGCCTCGTCCTCGTCAACCATCGCCACGGCGAGACGACCGTCCGGATCGATCACTCGGTTGCGGCGGCACCGCCCGGCGGCGGGCGGCCGCTCACGAGCGTTCGACTTGCGGACGCGCTCCAGCTCGATGGCCCGGACGATCGGCTCGTGCGCCTGCGCGACCCGCGTTTCGACTTCGAGCTCACCCGCACCGCCGGCGAGCTGCGCCGCGAGGGCCTGCGAATGACGCTTGGGCCGTACGACGCCCGCGTGCTGTGGATCGAAGACTCGCCACCGACCCTGGCCGCGGCGCCCGCCATCGTCGAGTCGAGGGCCAAGGCCGGCACGAAGGCGCGAGCGGCGCGTGGATCACGGCCGAGCTCGAAGGCGAAGCCCGAGGCTCGACCGGCGAAGCCTGGGGCTCGACCGGCGAAGCCCGAGGCTCGACCGGCGACGACTGAGCCGCGACCGTCCACGAAGGGCGCCACGAAGCCCTCCGGCGCCACGACGAGGAAGCCGCGGGCCGCGGGGTGACGGAAGCACCTCGGGTCCGCTTTGACCCGGCGGGCCGCGACTGGGTGCAGCCCGTCACGCTCGTAGGTTCGATCGTCAGGCTCGAGCCGCTGTCGACCGACCACCTCGACGGCCTGGCCGAGGTCGCGTTCGATCCCACCCTCTGGCGCTGGACCCTCGCCCGCCCGACGGACCTCGATGGCCTCCGCGCCTGGCTGGATGCCGCCCTCGCGAATGCCGCAGCGGGCATGGAGATGCCGTTCGCGACCGTGGACCAGGCGACGGGCAAGCCGATCGGCAGCACCCGGTTCATGTCGATCGTGCCCGAGCACCGCCGACTCGAGATCGGCTGGACGTGGGTCGCCTCCGCCTGGCAGCGTCGCGGCGCCAACCAGGAGGCGAAGTACCTCCAGTTGCGGCACGCCTTCGAGACGCTCGAGGCTAACCGGGTCGAGTTCAAGACGGATTCACAGAACGAGAAGGCGAACCCCGCCCTCCTCGCGATCGGGGCGACATTCGAGGGCACGTTCCGGAACCACATGATCATGCCCGACAACCGGCTACGGCATTCGAACTACTACGGCGTCACCGTCGAGGACTGGCCGGGCGCGAAGGCACGGCTGCTCGCTCGTCTGGCCGAGCGGCGCTGACCCGGAGGGCTCTTCTGCCCTTGGTACTGCGTAACCCGCACTTGGCGGGGTTCCCGCAAGGCTGCGCCTCTGCCATGATCGACCCGCCATCGACCCGCCGGGCACACCGGCGACCGACGAGGGAGAACGTCCGTGATCGACCTGCTCGTCAAGATCCTGATCAACGCCGTCGGCGTGTACGTCGCCGTCCTGATCGTGCCCCAGATCAGGTTTCCCGCTGCCCAAAGCCTGCTCAAGCTCGAGGGGAACTGGTGGCACGTTGTCGTCGTGGCCCTGATCCTCGCCCTGATCAACAGCTACGTGAAGCCGATCCTGAAGGTGCTGTCCTTCCCGATCACGCTGGTCTCGCTTGGGCTGTTCGCGTTCGTGCTCAACGCGTTCCTGCTCCTGCTCGTCGCCTTCATCGCGGGGCAGCTGGACATGAACTTCACGATCGGCGGCTTCCCGCCGGAGTTCACCTCGGACTCGTTCGTCGGCGCGCTGCTCGCGTCGATCGTGATCAGCCTCGTGTCGATCGGGCTCGGCATGCTCGATCGCGGGCGGCGGATCGTCACCTGAGGCGGTTCCGCTCGAATCGCGCGCCGCGTTGGCGCTGACTGAGCCAGCGCTGAGGTGGCGCTGACGGAGCTCGATCAGCTCGACCGGGTCGCGCCCGCGCTGCGATCAGCGGCGCGGCGGTTCGGGACACCCGTCCAGGTCACCGACGCTCCGACGCTGGAGGCCGCCGCCGAGGCGGTTCGTGCGGCGTTCCCCGATCCGTGGCTGCGCGCGTTCTCGGTGAAGGCCAACGACGTCGCCGCGGTCGTCGCGAGGATCGCGGCACTCGGGTTCGACGCGAACGTCGTGTCGCAGGGCGAGTGGGCAGTCGCCCGTCGCGCCGGGCTCGCCAACGACCGGATCACGCTCGAGGGCGTCGGCAAGGCCGACGCCGACCTCCGGGCCGCGTGTGCCTCAGCCGATCGGGGCGAGCCGCTGCGCTGGATCGCGATCGAGTCGCTCGACGAGGCCGGAGCCCTCGTGCGTATCGCGCGCCGTTCCATGCGCGACGGGTCCACCCTCGACGTGCTGTTCCGGCTGAACCCGGAGGTGGCGCCGGAGACGCTCCGAGAGCTCGCGGTCGGCGCGGGCGGCTCGAAATTCGGGATGACCGCGGACGAGCTGTCGGCGGCGGTGGAGCTGGTCGCAGCGGAGCCACGCCTCGTGCCTCGTGGGATCCAGCTGCACGTCGGGTCGCAGCTGCGGGCGGTCGATGCCTGGCGCGACGCGGTTCGCCGCGGGCTCGCGCTCCTTGCGCTCCTCGGCGGCACACGACCCGAGTTCGACACGCTCGACGTCGGGGGTGGGTTCCCGGTGCTGCCGCTGGGCGAGGGCGCGCCCACTCCAGCGCGATTCGCGCGGGAGCTGCCGGCCCTGCTCGATGCCATCCCCGCCGACCGCCGGCCCAGGCGCCTCGCGATCGAGCCGGGGCGGGCACTCGTCGCCCGGTCCGGGTACCTGGTGGCGAGAGTCCTGCACGTTCGAGATCGCGGTGGGCGCCAGGTCGTGCTCGACACGGGCATGGCCGAGCTGATCCGGCCGGCCCTGTACGACGCGTGGCACGAGATCGTCGCGCTGACCTCACTCGGCCGTCCGGTCGATCCGGTCACCGGCGGCGCACTCGAGCCCGCGCACGTCGAGGGCCCCATCTGCGAATCAACCGACCACCTCGGTGAGCATCGCCTCCCCGCCCTCCGCCGTGGCGATCTCGTGGCGATCCGGGATGCCGGGGCGTATTCCGCGTCCCTCGCCTCGACCTACAACGGGCGACCAAGACCCCCGCAGGTCATCGCGGAGCGGGACGGCTCGCTGACCCTCGCGCGTCGCCGTGGGAGCCTCGCCGCCCTCGGCTGAGGTCACCGGCTGCGACGGGCTGATCCTCCACGGCGGCCCCACACGGCCGTCGCAGCTCGACTCCCACTGAGGAGGCCGCCACCGGGCAGGATTCGAAACCCATTCGGCTGTCGGATCCAAATCGACCTCCCGTTTGCCGGTCGCGACAGCAGAGCGACGTTTTCGGCCCGCGAATTGGCTGTCCGAACGGCGGCCTCGTGCGGGAATCGATCGGGCCGACGGCCGGCACGTTGCGCCGGCCGCCAATGAACTGGCCAAAGGCGCCGATCCTGTTGAATAGGTTTCGATTCTTGTGTCGGAGGCAGCCTTCCGCACCTGGCCGAGGCTCCCCTACACTTTTTGGCAATGGGTGCCGTCGACACGATGGAAGTGTTCTTCGAGAAGCTGAACGAGGGCGATCGCGCGGGCGCGGTCTCGCTCATGGACGAGCGCGTCGAGATGCGGATCCACGTCGGCGACAACGCCCGGACGCTGCGCGGTGTCGAGCAGGTCGGCGGCTGGTTCCTGCGCGCCGAGGCGGGGCTGAAGATGATCCCCGGCGACGTCCGGGACCTTGGGATCACCTATCAGGCCGATGTCCTGAGCGTGCGCCCGGGTGCCCCGAGCCAGCATCTCGACGCATCGTTCCGAGTCGAAGCCGGCAAGATCACCAGCATCAACCTCGCCCCCCGCTGATCAGGTCGCGGCCGGAATCACGCTCGCGGCGGGCAGCTCGCTGGGAAGCGGCACCGGGATGATCAGGACGTCACCGATCTGGAGCTGGTCCGGGTTCGGGACCGTGGCCTCGTTGGCGGCGATCAGCTCATCGAGCGGGACCCCGAACCGGTTCGCGATGCGCGACATCGTGTCGCCGGACTGGACGACGTAGGTCTGCTGCGTCGGCGCAGGAACCGGCGTCGGCGCGGGGGTTGCCGTCACGGTCGGCCGGACGGTCGGCGTGGCCGTCGCCACCGCCGACGGATTGCCGAAGCCGAGGAGGCCGGGCAGCGAGAACAGCACCGCCGCGGCCAGGGCCAGCGCGATGATCGCGACGAGGAGTGGCGGCACGGACAGGTCCGGCAGGCGCCGCGCGCGCAGCGTCGGATACGCCTCCAGGGGCCGGGCACTCTCCCATTCCGGGGCGCCCGGGTCGCGTCGACGCTGGCGTTGGCGCTCGTGCGTGGTCGCGTGGGCCGGCGCGGGTTGCTCCTCGCCCTCACCCGCGAATGCGGCCACGCGGCTGGGGTCCCGTTCTCGACGCCGGCTCGCGCTCGCGGCACTCTCGTCCGACGTCCCCGCCCCTCCGCCGGGCTCCGCGTCCCAGGGATCGTGGGCGGCGTGCGTCGGGGCGACCGGGCCCGGATCATCCTCTTCGAGCTCTGGCTCCTGGTCGAGTGGGAGGCCCCCGGGAATCGGGGCGCCCGTGTCCGCCGCGACGCGATCCGCGTAGCTCCCAGAGAGGCCGCGGCCGCGACGCGGGACATCGTCTTCGGGTTCGACGTCCTCAGCGTCCGCCTCGTCCCACAGCCCACTGGGTCGCGAGCCGCTCCCGGACCATGGCGGCGGCGCGGCCCAGTTACGGGGCGGATTCCGGTGGGGAGCATCTCCCGCGTTCTCGCCCGCGCCTGACTCGGACGGCCGAGGGCCGTCGGCGCGCGAGCGAGCCGCCTCGCGCCGAGCCCAGTCCTGGAAGGTCGGGCAGACCGGGAACGCTGACGAGAGGCAGTACGCCTCCTGGTGGGCGAGGGCGCGTGGCGCCGGCTTGGCCTCCGCGAAGCACCGATGGCGATGGTCCGGACTCGCTGCGCGCTCGTCGCGATCATCCTCGAAGGCGACGAAGGGACAGGCGGGCGCACCGTCGGCGATGGGGAGCCCTCGCTCGGTCATCGTCCCGATCATACCCGCGCCCCGGGACCCGGAGCGTCAGATTGCGCGAGGACTCAAGCGAGGGCTCATGCGCGCCGAACCCGTCTCGCCCGGACGGGCGCGGGCACGAATGTGGGCTCCGTCGCTTGGGGCGCCAGCTCCGGTGCGGCTTGCGGCGCGAGCTTCGGTGCGGCTTGCGGCGTGAGCTCCCGAGCTGCATGCGGCAGCCGAGGGCCGAGATGGGGCGCGCGCCCGTACGCTCGGACGAGCTCGGGCAGGCCCATTCGGAGCCAATCGTCTACGCGCCAGCACAGCAGCGGGCCGATCGCGGCGAGGTAGACGTACGACCCGAAGTAGCCGCCGAACTGGGCGAGCACGAAGACGAGCGTCCCGACGACGATCACGCCGTCCATCGACCGGACCATGCGCCCTCCCAAGATGGCCACGGCGCCGGCAATGACATAGCGGACCGACTCGATGACGCGCGGGGCGGCACCCAGGCCGAAGCCCTCCCAGATCGAGGCGAGCGACCAGTACGCCTGCCGCAGGTGGGTCTCGCGGGCGATCGCGAGGCTCCGGAGGTACGAGTCGATGCCCCAGCTGAACAGGACCGGGCCCCAGGCCACCACCGAGGCGCCGGCGAACGCGAGCAGCGACGGTAGCCCCGCCCACACGAGGTACGGCGGGAGCCAGGCGAGCGCGTACGGCTTGAACGCCACGGCGACTGCAAGGATCGCCGCGCCGAGTGCCGGGCGACTTGCGCCGAACACGAAGGCGGCGAGGATGAACAACCCTGCGCTCGTGTCGTTCGACCCATCGACCGCGGCGAGCACGAGCGGCGGTGCCAGCGCGAAGATCGCGAGGCCGATCGGCCGGCCCATCGCCGCGCGAAGGCCGAAGTAGCAGGTCAGTGCCATCGAGACGAGGAGCTCCAGGACTGCCGGGTTGGCCTGGAACGGAAAGACCCAGAGCAGGGCGACCGGGCCGTACGGAAACGCCGCGCCGGGCGGGCGCGACACGTCGTAGCCGAAGCCGTACGGGTTTCCACCGGCGGTCATCGTCCCGATCGCCGCCGATGTGACGTCCGCGACGTCCGAGGCCTCCTCGCCGCTCATCGCCATCCTGCACCGCGAACCCGCACAGGACGAGCACCACCACGGGCAGCCAGGTCAGCTTCCAGCGCGTCGCCGCGGCAAGGGTGAGCGCGATCGCGCCGGTGACCCCGACCGCGGTTCGGTCCGGCCACATCGGCTGGACGGCGAGCACGAGGCCAATCGACAGCGCCACGATCCACGGTCCGCTGCGCCCGCGCGGCGGAAGCGGAAGCCAGCGCGTCATCGGTCGAGCCATGGGTGTTTGACAGTGCCGAGCCGCGCTTCGACACTCCGAGGCACCAGCCCGTGATCCGTGGGCCATGTCGGCCCAGTCCAGCCGGAAGGAGCCCCGATGTTCGTGCCCAACGTTGTCCTCCGATTCCTGTCCCCGCGAGTCGTCGTCCGTGCGCACTGCGACCTGCCGTGCGGCGTCTACGACCCGGAGCAGGCGAGAATCGAAGCGGAGTCGTGCTACAGGGTGATTGAGAAATACGCCGCAAACGACGATCCTGCGTTCCGGACTCGTGCCATCCACATCAAGGAAGAGCGCGCGGACCTCGTGAAGCACCACCTCGACGTGCTCTGGCACGACTACTTCAAGCCCGAGCACCTCGACAAGGTCCCGAACCTGCACGACCTGTTCTGGCAGGCCAACAAGCAGGTCTCCAAGGTCAAGGCCTCGACCGACCTGGCCGACGCAAAGAAGCTCCTCGACCTCATCGACGACGTCGACGCGGCATGGAAAGCGACCGGCGGTCTCGAGAAGACTCGAGTGGCCGGGCGCCCGGGCTGATATCGGTACGAGCCGGTGATCCGGCGCGGGGGCGGCGTTGGTCGCTCCGGGCCCTCGCTCATGCACGTTTGAAGTGCACTCGCTCGGGTCCTCGCGACCGCCTTGCCCCGCATCCGGCTGACCGGCTCGATTTGTGCGGACTTTTCGAGAACGGCTACGCGGGCCGTGGAGGGTGGCGGTGACGGAGGGGTCGATGGTGCCGGCAGTCCTGCCGGGTGACTGGCTCGTCGTGAATCCGCTCGTCGCTCGCTGGCCGGGGCGTGGGACGGTCGTCGTCTTCCGGGAGCCGCTCGGCGAGGCGCTGGCGATCAAGCGCGTCGGCGCGCGGGCGGGCGATCAGGTGCCGTTCGCGGGCGGCTACCTGACCCTTGGGCCCGAGGAGGCATGGCTCACCGCCGACGCCGACGAGAAGGCCGCGGCTTCTGTCGGCTCGGGACCGCCCATCGATTCGCAGCGCTACGGCCCGGTCGAGCTCGACGGCCTCGTCGGGCGCGTGCTGTTCCGCTACTTCCCGCTCCGCCGCTTCGGGCGGATCGGTCGACCTCGACGCGCCGAGCCCGCTGCGGCGAGGCCCACATGACCGACGTGACCGCCTCTGATCTGCGTCGGGACCGTGACGCCCCGCTCCCCGACCCGCCCGATCCCTGGGCGGGCAGTGACATGCCCTCGAATCGCGAGGGGCCGCCGTACCACATGACCGAGATGATCGAGGCCGAGCCTGCGCTGGCCGCGAGGCTGCTGCGCCGGCTCGGGGATCCGTCCAGCGGGGCGGCCCGCCTCGCGGAGGCGATCCGGACGACGGCTGCGCGAGGCCGACCCATCCTCGTGACGGGCTGCGGGACGAGCGAGCACGCGGCGCTGGGCATCGTCGAGATCCTGCGCGGCGCGATGCGCGAGGCGGTGCTGCCGTGGCGACTTGGCGACGCCGGGACACCCGTCGCCGTGCAGGCGTTTGAGGGATCGCTCGAGGACGAGCTCGGTGGCGATGGGTCGCTCGTGATCGGCGTGAGCCACGAGGGCGGCACGTGGGCCACGAATGGATCCCTCGAGCGCGCGAAGGCCTCGGGGGCGACGACCGCGCTCGTCACCGCGTCGGATCGGTCACCCGGTGCAGCAATTGCCGACATCGTCGTCACGACCGACGAGCAGGACCAGAGCTGGTGCCACACGGTCGGCTACCTGTCGCCGATACTCGTCGCGGCCGCGGTCGCGGGCCACCTGACCGGCACCCACCCGGATCCGGAGGCGGCGCGAAAGGTCCTGGGCGCGGGACTTGAGGCGGGCGCCGTGGCCGCGACCGAGCGCCTCGCGGCCGAGTTGGCCGGGGTCGATCGGCTGCTCGTCGTCGCGTCGGGCGCCGACAGGCCAGCGGCGCGAGAGCTGGTCCTCAAGATCGAGGAGGGCACGCACCTCGCTGCGGCGATGCGCGACCTCGAGACGCTGCTCCACGGCCATCTCGCGGGCATCGACGACCGCACGGGCATCGTCCTGATCCTCACCGAATCCGACCACGCCACCGAGCGGGGCACTCGCGCCGCCGGGGTCATGCGGGCGGTCGCCGAGCTGGGTTGTCGGAGTGGTGCGATCCTCGCCGAGGCGCATCTCGCCTCCGTCCCGGAAGCGCTGACGCCGGCCGGCAGGCTGGTCGTGCCCGCCGCCTCCGATCTCCCGCGTGCCGTCTACTCGGTGCTCGGGTCGACGACGCCCCTCCAGCTGCTCACCGAGCGGATCGCCCGCCAGCGAGGCGTTAATCCCGACCCGATCCGCCGCGACGACCCGGCCTACCTCCGCGCCGCCGAGGCCGCGGGCTGAACGTCAGGCCTTGCCGATCAGCTCCTCGGCCATGAAGTCGATCATGTCGAGGTCGCGAGGCAGGAAGTCCTGGAGCATGATCCGCTCGATGCCCGCCTCGGCGTAGCGAGCGACCTTCTCGCGCGCCTCGTCGGGGGTTCCGATGATCCAGCGCGCCCTGCGCGACTCGAACCAACCGTCGACATCGTCTTGCCCGAGCTCCCCGAGGACCGCGCTGGTGCGCTGGGCCAGTTCGTCACGGTCTCGACCGATCAGCACGCCGGCCATTGTCGAGCGAGTCAGCGTGGCCGGGTCTCGGCCCGCCGTGCGGCACGCCTCGTCGATCGCGGCCTGCTTCTCGCGGGCGAGCTCGGGCGACGACGAGGTCAGGTTGAACTCGTCGGCGTAGCGCGCGGCGAGCCGGTAGCCCCGCGGCGAGCCTTCGCCACCGGTCAGGATCCGTGGCCGGACGTAGCCGTTCTCGATCGGTCGCCCGGGCACATCCACGGGCCGTGGCCGGAGCGCCCCACCGCGCACCGTGACCTGATGCCCGTCGTAGTCCCAGCCGTCGGGTTCCGCCCACAGGCCGTGCAGCATCGCGAGCTGGTCCTCCATGAGGTCTGCCCGCTCGGCGATCGACGGGAACGGCAGGCCGAGGGGTTCGTGATCCGACTCGTTCCAGCCCGCCCCGACCCCGACCTCGAGCCTGCCGCCGCTCATGTGGTCGACCGTCGTCACGACTTTCACGAAGTTGCCGGGATGGCGGAAGGTCACCGGGCTGACGAGCACGCCGAGCGAGATGCGAGTGGTCTCGCGCGCGAGACCGGCCAGAACGGCCCATGCATCCGTCGTCGGTCGGTCGTCGGCTCCCGGAAAGCTCGCGTAGTGGTCGCTCCGGAAGAATGACTCGAAGCCGGCGGCCTCCGCGCGTCGAACGATCGCCAGCAGGTCCTCGTACGACAGGCCCATCTGGCCTTCGATCATCAGCGCGAACCGCATGCGGCCACTCTCCTCTTCTCAGCTCGACACTTGATGTTGACGGAACCATTCATTTCCGTAGAATGCTTCATCTGATGCGAAGTATCACCGACAGGCCGTCGAAGCCCCGAACCGGCAAGAGTGCTCCGGGTGGCGCAGCCTCCGTGGAGGCCATCCTGACAGAAGTCAGCGGTTGGATCGGTGAGCTCCGCTGTGCCTACATGGGCCGCCTCGTCCAGGGCAACGTGAGCATGAGCCAGCTGCACGTCCTGTGGCTCCTCCAGCACCAGGGGTCGATGTCGATGAGCCGCCTTGCCGAGCTGCTCGACGTCTCGCTCTCGAACGCCACCGGCCTCATGGATCGGATGGAGGAGAAGGGCCTCGTCGAGCGCGTCCGCGTGCCCGACGATCGACGCCTCGTCCTCGTCCGGCCGGCCGAGGCCGGCCTCCGCGCCCTGTCCGAGACCGAGACGACCCGGCGCCATCGAATGCGTGCCGTCCTCGGCCACCTCCCGGCCTCGGAGCGCCCCATCGTGCTGACGGCGCTTCGAAGCCTGCGGCGGGCGCTGTCGGCCGAGGTCGAGACCGCTGCCGTGCACGAGCACCACTTCGCCCAGTCGCCGAACTGATCAACCCGAACCACGAAGGAACCAGGGAACCCATGGATTCGATCCCCGCGACCGCCCAGACGCCAACCCTCGCCGAGGACCCTGCCCTCGGGCTCTCGCCGCGCGCGAAGCTCGAGATCCTCGGCGCGGTCCTCCTGGGACTGCTGCTCGGTGCGCTCGACCAGACCATCGTCGGCACGGCGCTGCCGACGATCACGACCGACCTCGGCGGCCAGTCGCTGTACGTCTGGACCGTGACGATCTACTTGCTCACGAGCACGATCACCGTGCCCTTCTACGGCAAGCTGTCCGACCTCTACGGCCGGAAGCCGCTCCTGCTGATCGGGATCGGGATCTTCCTGCTCGGCTCCGCGCTGGCGGGGCTGTCGCAGGACATCTACCAGCTCCTCGCCTTCCGCGGCCTCCAGGGCATCGGCGCCGGCGCCCTCTTCCCGATCTCCCTGGCGGTTATTGGGGACCTGTACACGCCGCAGGAGCGCGGCAAGTACCAGGGATTGTTCGGCGCCGTGTTCGGTCTCAGCGCGATCGTCGGGCCGCTCGCGGGCGGCTGGATCACCGAGAACATCAGCTGGCACTGGATCTTCTACATCAACCTGCCGATCGGGCTGATCGCGATGGCCGTCATCTGGCGTCTCCTGCCGACCGTCAGGCGCGAGGGCGCGAGCCGCAGCCTCGACTACGTCGGCGCGGCCGTGTTCACGGTGGCCATCTCGTCGCTCCTGATCGGGCTCACGAACAAGCAGTTCGGCGAGTGGAACGAGCCGCATGTCGGCGGGCTCGTCGGCCTGGGGCTGAGCCTGTTCGTCGCATTCCTGTTCATCGAGTCCAGGGCGAAGGAGCCCATCGTCCCGCTCGACCTTTGGCGCAACCGCACGTACGCCTCGAGCATCGTCTCCACGTTCATGGTCAGCTTCGGCTTCTTCGGGGCCGTGATCTTCCTGCCCCAGTGGTTCCAGTTCGTGAAGGGCGTCAGCCCGACCGACTCCGGGCTCCAGACATTGACGCTGCTCGCGGGCGTGATCATCAGCTCGATCATCGCGGGCCAGCTCGTGTCCCGGACCGGTCACTACAAGGCGATCATCCTGACCGGCCTCGCGACGATGGCGGTCGGCCTGTTCCTCATGACGAACCTGCGCGCCGACACGGACCTCCCGGTGATGTGGCTGTGGATGTTCATCACGGGCCTGGGCATCGGGCCGACGCTGTCCGTGTTCACGATCGTGGTCCAGAACGCCGTGCCCTTCTCGAAGCTCGGCGTCGCCACGTCCAACCTGACGTTCTTCCGGCAGGTCGGCGGTTCCGTGGGCCTCGCCCTCCTGGGCACGGTCTTCGGGCAGCGGCTCGCGGAGGAGCTCCCGAAGGAGCTGACTGCCGCCGGCGTCCCGGAGCAACTCGTGAGCCAGCTCGGATCCGGCGGCGGCGCGGGGGCCGAGAGCCTGATCGTGGTCGGCCAGGACCTCGGGACGACCATCCTCAACCTCGTCCCCGAGCAGTTCCGATCGGTCGTGGAGCCGCTCATCCCGAACATCGTCCTGGGCATCCACCAGGCGTTCACCACCGCGGTCACTGCGACCTTCGTCGTCGGGATCGTCACCTCGGTCGTGGCGTTCGCCGCTGCCCTGGTGATGCGTGAGCTGCCCCTTCGGACCACCCGGGGTCACAGCCCGAGCGCGGCGAGTGTCCCGGCGGCCGAGGGGCAGCAGCCCGGCTTGGCGCAGCCGGGCGCGCAGCCCGGCTTGGCGCAGCCGGGCGTGCAGCCCAGCGCGCAGCCAGGGGCGCAACGGCCCGACACCGGCGCGCAGCCAGGGGCGCAACGGGCCGACCCGATCGCCCGACCACGTACGGTGCCCGCTCCCGACTGATCGGGATCACCCCCGTTGGGAACTCCTGCCGGTTGTCGCGAAGTGCGGAGCGCGTCCTGCCAGATATTGCCGGCAGGACTACAAGGCAAGCCCCAACCGGGTCGCAACCGGTAAGGGCCGGACTGGAGACGCGGCAGCAAGGTGCAGCGAACGTGGCGTGGGAGGCAAACCGGCTCTTCGGGCTTGGGCCACGGTCCTTGGCAGAGGTCGAGCGAGCCGAGTACTCCTCATCGTGATATCTGTCCGGATAGCGATGGCAATCCTGCGTGAACATGCCCAGGCAGACCTGCCGGGCAGGGTCCAGTCACTGACCGGCGTACGATCGATCGCGTGACAGACATGCAAACGTCCCAGATCGCCTCGATCCCGCGCGGACTCGTCGCAAGCGGCGCGGAGAAGGCCGGCTATCGTCCTGCCCTCCCAACAGATGAGCTTCGAGCCGGAGAGATGCGCCGGGTCACCTACGGCGATCTCGATGTGCTGATCGCCTCCACGCCGAACGGGCTCGTGGCGATCGATGATCGATGTCCGCACATGTCCGCGCCGCTGTCGATCGGCGTCCTCGAGGGCTGTCTCATCGACTGCCCGCTGCATAACGGCCAGTTCGACCTTGCGACCGGCGATCCCACGCGCATGCCCACCACCGGGGGGCTCGATTCGGAGGGCACCTACCACCCGGTCTGGGCGCCCGAGGGCCGGGACCCCAAGCCGGACCCGCCCGGCATCAAGGCCGAGGCGCGCCGCCTGACCCGCGTCCGGCGCCTCCGCTACTACCCGCTCCGGATCGTCGACGGCATGATCGAGGTGGCGGTCCCCGACGCCTGAGCGTCGCGGACGTCAGTCGATCGTGACCCGAGCGCCGTCAGCGCGGCGGCGGCCGGCCTTGCGCACGATCTCGATCACTTCCTTCGGATCGTCGGTGACCTGGATGAGGTCGACGTCGCCCGGCGAGATCATGCCCTCGCCCAGGAGCTTGGACTTGATCCACGCGAGCAGGCCGCCGAAGAATGCCGTCCCCACGAGGATCACCGGGAAGTGCTTGATCTTGCCGGTCTGGATGAGCGTCACGGCCTCGAACAGCTCGTCCATCGTGCCGTAACCGCCGGGCAGGATCACGAAGCCGTCGGCGTACTTCACGAACATCGTCTTGCGCGCGAAGAAGTACCGGAACTCGACCCCGAGGTCGACGTACGGGTTGATCGACTGCTCGTGGGGCAGCTCGATGTTGCACCCGATCGAGAGGCCGCCACCCTCCTGACAGCCACGGTTCGCGCCCTCCATCACGCCCGGCCCGCCGCCGGTGATGACGGCGTACCCCTCGGCCGCGAGCAGTCGCCCGATCTCGCGCGCCATGGCGTACGCGGGATCGCCTTCGCTGACTCGCGCCGAACCGAACACCGTGATCGCCGGCCCGACGGTGGCCAGGGCATCGAAGCCCTCCACGAACTCGGAGAGGATGCGCAAGGCTCGCCATGTGTCGGTCTGGAGGAAGGCCGGGCGCTCCGTGCGCTCGAGGAGCTTGCGGTCCTCGGTCATCGTCGGGTCGCCGGGCATCTTCTTGCCGAGGTCCTGGCTCATGACCAGCCGTCCCGACCGCCGGTGCTCGCCGATCGGCTCGCCGCTGCGATCCGGCTCGCTGCTCGGATCAGACTCGACGCCGCGATCGGTTTCGGTGCTGTGATCGGGCTCCGAGCCGCGATCCCCGTCCTGCATTCCTCGTCTCCTCAGTCGCGACCCACCGGTCGCGGTATTCCGTGCCGCCGGTGCATGCTACGCCGGTGGATCGGACGCGCCTGATCATCGCCGCGGTGATGGCCCTCGTCGGGCTGGTATGGGCGGCGCAGGGGCTGGGCGCTCAGATCGGGCGCAGCTTCATGATCGGCGACCCGTTCTGGATCCTTGCCGGCGTCGCGTTGATTGTCGCGGGCGTCGGTTACGCCGCCTGGCCGCGCCTTCGCAGGCGCTGAGCCGTCAGGCCGGCGAGCTCGGCCCCGATCGAGGTTCGAGCACCACGATCGGCGTCTTCGTCGCCCGCGCGGCGACGTATCCCTCCGAACCCGGGAAGAGTCCCCGCAGGCGAGTCTCCTCCTCGCCCTCCGCCGCTCTGGCGCGTACCGCGCGCGTCTCGCCCTTGAGCTCGACGATCGCATCGGGCTTCGCCTGGAGGTTGAGCCACCAGCCCGGGTCGCCCTCGCCCCAGCCGTTCATGGCGACGGTCACGAGGTTCGCGCCGTCGGGCTGGTAGCCGAGGATCGCGATCCGCTCCTTGCCCGACTTTCGGCCCACGCTCCTGAGCCGCATCGTCCCCCACTTGCCGGGCTTCGCCGCCCAGATCCCGCGCCGTCCGCCGGTGATCCGATAGATCGCCCTGTGGACCGCCCAGGCCGTGACCACGAACCACCGGGGCGGATTCATGGGCTTCTTGGGAGCGTTCGCTTCAGCGGATCCGGTCATTGAGCTCTCCCTGGCGGTTCGTCGCGGAACGACAGTTCCCGATTGCGAGCGCGGATCGAATGCTAGCGACGCGAGACGAGCCGAAACACGACCGACTGCGACGGAACGCGGACGTGGCCAATCGGGCGACCCCCTAATGAGGCTCCCCGGTGGGAACGAGGCTCTGGTCAGGCGGCTGATGACGGCATCAAGGGCGTCGGCCACCTTGGGCCGCCTTGTATCGCCTGCACAACTGCCGGATGCACGAGGCAACGCGAGATCGACGCGAGAACCTGGCGCGGAGTCGATCCCCACGCTCAACGAACCTGGCCTGGGTCGATACGCGACCCCCTCGAGAGGCGACCGGCCGCGTTGTCGCCACACCCTGTGCTCCGGACAATTCTGGGGGCGATACGGGCGGGGCCAAACCCCTTCCGGGACGGAGGTCAGTCTCAACTTGACCGGGGAACGTCACTCAGCCGGGACCGGCAGGGCCGAAGGCCGGCGCAACCTGGACAGAGCGCGTCGACCGAGTAGTGCCCGGCCAGGTACTCGAGGTGCGGGCGGCTCATTGCGCTGATCACGATCAGGGCTCGGTTGTCCCGATGGCGGGAAGGGTCGCGTACATGAGCTCCGCACCCGGCACGCCTCGGCCGCCGAGGGACGTCACGTCGTCCTGGATCTGCCGAAGTTCTCCCGCGCCGTGCGCGACGTCCCGGATGCGGTGTGGGACGGAGATGCTCGCCCCCTGGATGAGGTCGCGCCCGCGCTGGGTCAACGCGGAGAGCACGAGCTCGCCACTCGTTGGATCGATCCACGGATAGCCGAGGTCGTCGCCGCTCGACGCGGCCAGCTGCACCGCCGCGCCGTACGCGGTCCCGACAGCCTCGTTCGGCGGCCTTGCCTGCACCTGCGCGCCAGCCTCGACGAGGAGGATTCCGGTGGCGTCGAGCCTCGATGTCGGCTCGGTGCACGATGCGACGACGCCGGCAGTCAGGATCAGGCCGACGAGGCCTCGGACCGTTGGCACGTGTGTTGTCGCCATCATCGTCAGTCAGGGTGACGTGATGAGCGATGCGACCAATGTCTTCCAGCGCGGCTCGTCGCGGCCGGCGGCGACATCGTTGCCGACTCGGATGAGCGGTAGGCGGAGGAGGCGCTGGTCGGCGAGGAGGCGGTCGGCGAGCTCGGCGTCGTCAAGGCGCATGTAACCGAGGCCTGTGTCCTTCCATGCCTTCGATTCGGTGTCGGCCACGGCACGGGCGCCGAGGCGATCGATGAAGCGGCGCAGCTCGGCGGGCGCCATCGGCTTGCGGCGGACGTCGACGAGGTGGACCTCGAGCCGGCGCTCCTTGAAGAACCGGAGGGCGGCGCGAGTCGGCTGCGAATTCGGGCGTGCCGAAGACCTGGACGCTCGGGCCGGACATCGCCGCGAGGGTAGCCCGCGTACCATCGATCGAACAGGAGGTGGCGGCCGATGATGGTCTGGTTCACGGTCCAGCTCGAGGACAAGCCGGGCTCGCTGGCGCGAGTCGCCGCTGCCCTTGGCGAACGTGGTGTCAACATCACCGGCATCGTCGGCGTCGCAGAGGACACGGACGGCGCCCTGATGCTCACGACGTCCGATCCGGACCGGACCCGCCAGGCTTTCGAGGCGCTCAGCCTGCCGTTCGAGGAGCACGGCGGCGACAGCCCCGAGATGGACGCGATGACCATCGCGGGCATGCGCCGCTGACCGACCGACGGTGCGGATCGCGACCTGGAACGTCAACTCGCTGAAGGCGCGCCTCGAGAAGGTCGAGTGGTGGCTGGAGCGCGCCGCCCCTGATGTCCTGCTCATGCAGGAGACGAAGCTCGGCGACGCCGATGCCCCGCTCATGACGTTCCAGATGGCCGGCTACCAGCTGGTCCACCACGGCGAGGGTCGCTGGAACGGCGTGGCGGTCGCGGCGCGCGACGGGATCACGCTCGACGAGCCGATCACGAACTTCGGCGACGGCCCGGTCCGGAACAGCGGGCCCGGCGCTCCTGCGAACGTCGACGAGGAGGACTTCAACCCCTTCGACGAGGCGCGGATGCTGTCGGTCCGGGTGGCGCCCGAAAAGGGCGACCCGATTCGCGTGGTGTGCCTGTACGCCCCGAACGGTCGAGTGGTGGGCTCGCCGTTCTACGAGGGCAAGCTGCGCTGGTTCGACCGAGCCCGGCGCTGGCTGGACGAAACCCGAGATCCGAACGAGGCACTGCTACTCGGTGGCGACCTGAACGTCGCCCCGACCGACGAGGACGTGTGGGCGGCGGCGCGCGCCCACGGCGGGACCCACGTGTCCGAGCCTGAACGCAAGGGCTTCCGCTCGTGGCTCGACTGGGGCCTCCGCGACTCGTTCCGCGACCTGCAGCCGAAGGCAACCGGCCGGTTCACGTGGTGGGACTACCGCGCCGGCAACTTCCACAAGAACTTCGGCATGCGCATCGACCACCTGCTCCCCACCAAGTCCCTCTCCAAGCGGGTGGTCGCGGTGGAGATCGACCGGGAGGCGCGCAAGGGCAAGCCGATCCCGTCGGACCATGCGCCGCTCGTGCTCGACCTCGACGAGCCGGGGAAGCCCTTCGATCCGGGCTGGGCCGACGCGGAGGCGAGAATCGTCGCGCGGGGTGGCATCAGGCCCCGGTGATCGATCGGCTGCGAGGCGCCGTCCGGATCGAGGATGTCCTGCTCGTCGTCTGGCTCGTCCTCATCGCACCGTTGCTGCTCCCGATCGACGAATTCGACCGTCCTCATCCCGAATCCCCTGAAGGGCCTGTTCGGGCTCGCCGGCCTCGTCGGCCTCGCCGTATGCGTCGGGGCGCGGAGCCAGCCCGGGATCGAGACGGGCCTCAGCGTGGCGGTCGTCCCATTCCTCGTCGGCCCGCTGCTCGGCGCGCTCGCGTTCGTGGTCGCCGACACGACGAACGACCTCGGCATCCTCGGCGCGGGCCCGCTCCTCGTGGTCGGGCTGATCGTCGTCGGCATCGTCGCGCGCGCTGCGCTCCCTCCACTCGGCACGGTCCAGCGCCGGACGCTCGTGACGCCGTTCATCCTCGGCAGCGGGAATGCATTCGGGACGTTCCTGTCCGGCTTCGATCGACCTGTTCGACCTCGGCGCGCTCGGGCGCGACCTGCAGGCCGGCGAGCTCGATATCGCCCTCGCCGCGTTCCTGCTGACGCTGGTGCTCATCAGCGTGCTGGTCTTCTACGTCATGCTCGTCTTCGCACCGCGTCAGGTCGCCGAGCGCGAGGGCACGCCCGGTGGTTGGACGGTTCGGTTCACGCTGTTCGTCGCAAGCCTGATCGTCGGTTCGACCTGGGCTGGCATCGTTCGTGGCTGAGCAACGCCGATCCGGTCGGCACCGCGCGGCGTATGGACAACCGAAGCACCCGCAGGAGGGCTCGATGACTCGACATCCACGAACCGTGACCGGTCGATGGTCCTGGATCGCCGGCGCGTTCGCGGCGATTGCCCTTCTCGCCGCGTGCGGACAGCCGACCGGCGGGGCGAGCAACCCGCCAGTCGCGAGCAATCCGCCGGCCGCCGGCCTCACGCTCGAGGTTCGACAGGATCCCGCCCTCGGGGCGTTCGTCGCCGGCAAGGATGGCAAGTCGCTGTACGTGTTCCTCGTCGATGCCGACGGACAGAGCAAGTGCAACGACGACTGCGCCGGCTCCTGGCCACCGCTGGTCGTCGGGAGCGCTTCCGAGGTCACGGCGGGAAGCGGCGTCACGGGCCAGCTCGGAACGATCTCGCGGGCGGACGGCACGACCCAGGTGACCCTGGGCGGCGCCCCGCTCTACTACTTCGCCGGCGACTCGGCAGCCGGCGATACGGAGGGACAGGGACTGAATGACGTGTGGTACCTGGCGTCACCGACCGGTGGGCAGGTCGGTGCGGCCGCGGAAAGCCCGGGGGCGGAGGAAAGTGGCGCCGCCGAAACGTGCTCGCCGCGGTACTGCTATTGAGCTCGCGGACACCCGCCTCCGGCTCGCTCCGTCGGCGGGCTGGACAGACGGTGGCTCCGCCCTGACCATCGGCCCGTGCGCACGACCGTGGCCCAGTGATCCGCGACGACGCGTCCGAGCTCGACGATTCCGGGCTGGTCGCCCGGATCGCCGCGGGTGAGGAGGCCGCGTTCGTGGTCGCCTACGACCGACATTCCTCGTTCGTCTTCGGATCGGTCGTCCGATTCCTGGGCGACCGGGAGGCCGCCGCAGAGGTGGTCCAGGACGCATTCGTGACGCTCTGGCGCCGAGCGAGCCAGTTCGACGCGCGCGCCGGCTCGCTGCTGACGTGGCTCCTCGCGATCGCGCGCCATCGAGCGATCGATCGACTCCGCGCGGAGGCACGACGTCCCACACGAGACGCGGTTCGAATCGATGGTGTCGGACCCGACGCCGGCTCGAGTGGCGACCGTGGCCAGGCGACGGTGCCGCCGGAGCTCATCGCCGGCGCCTCGACTGACCCCGGCACGAACGCCACCCGACGCTGGGTGCAGTCCGTGGTGCGGACCGGCATCGCCGAGCTGCCGGAGAACGAGCGCCGGGTCATCGTGCTGGGCTACGCGCAGGACCTGTCGCAGGCGCAGATCGCCGAGCGCCTCGAATGGCCGCTCGGGACCGTGAAGTCGCGCACGCGTCGCGCCATGGCCCAGCTGCGCATGCGGCTCGGAACGCTCGCGGACGACGATGACGCCCTGCCCGGCGAGGTCTCCGAAATGACGCGCGAGCGATCGACCGGTCGAGACCGATGAGCGCGATGGATCACGCCGCGGCGCACGAGCGGATCGAGGACCTGCTCCTCGAGCCGGCTCGGCTCGACGCCCTCGCGGTCTCGACGGCGCCCGAGGACGTCGCGCTTCGCGAGCACCTCGACGGTTGCCCGGCGTGTCGCGCCGACCTCGACGGCTGGCGGCGGGTCCAGCACCGCCTCACCGGGACGTTGGCGCCGACGAGCGGCGGCGTGATGGACGCCGATGCCCTCGTCCAGCCGATCGACCTGCCGCCCTCGCTCCGGGCGCGGGTCCTCGCGGCCGTGCGAGCGGCCGAGCGCCCCGTCGTCCCGATCGACATCGACCGACCGGCGCGTCGGCGGCCGCGGCTCGGGACGTGGCTCGGACTCGCGGCATCGCTCGTGATCCTTGCCGGCGCGACCGCGATCACCCTGGACCAGGCGAACCGGCAGGCCGCCGCCGACGCGGAGGCGAGGGCCCTCGCGACCCTCGTCGCCGTGGTCGACGGGGTCCTGGCGACGGACCACAAGGTCGTGGAGCTCCGACGTGCCGATGGGTCTGCGGCCGGCTCGATCTCATGGTCGCGTCACGACTGGGTCGTGCTCACGAGCGCGCTCACCGAGCCGGCAGCCGACCACCACTACACCTGCTGGCTCGAGGATGGGACGAGCAGCGTCCGCGTCGGCAAAATGCACTTCGCGGGCGGCACCGCCTACTGGGTCGCCTCGGTCGACGACTGGGCGACGTGGGAGATCAAGCCGGACACGCGGTTCGTCGTCAGCCTCGAGGTTCCGGACGCGACGGAGCGGTTCGGCGAGGTCGTGCTCTCGGCGGACCTCGGCTCCTAGCTCCCGAGCGTCCTCGGCACGCCTATCGCCCTCGGCGTGGGTTCGCACGGCGGGCCGGGCCGGCCTCGGCTGCGGCGGCGCTCGCCGCCTGCGCGGCATCCGGCGGTGGGGGCATCACGGGCAGGGTCTCCTGCGAGACGAGGCCAGACCGGATGATTCGCTGGAGCTCCGCGTCGAGCAGCGGATCGGTCTCCGGGGGGACGTAGGAAGCGAGCCGACGATCCACCTCGGCCATCGCCCGGCGGTTCGCGTCGAGCGCGCCCGCCTTCGTCCAGTTCTCGCGGTTGTCGCGATCGAAGACCCGGCCCGGCAAGTAGAGCTCCTCGGGCCAGTGGCGGGTCGTATGGTCGGCCATGATCAGGTGCTGCTCGGCGAGGACCTGGTCGACGAGCGCGCGCGACGGCAGGTCGTCGGCCGGCTTCACCTCGCGGACGAAGCGCAGCGCCTGGCCGCAAAGCTCGTCGTCGAGCACGAGCTTCGGCAGGCTGAACACGAGCAGGAAGTCGAGCATCCCGGGACCGGAGACGGAGTTGACGCCCGCCAAGGCGGCGAGCAGCGCGCTGCCGAACGTTTCCGCCCCCGCCTGCGCATCGACCACCTTGGATTCCGAGAGCGCCATGTACGACTGCGTCGGGAAGCCGAGCGACTTCGCGACCTCGACGTAGGCGACGTCCAGCTGGAGCGCCTCGATCGCCGACATCGGCGAGCTCGCGATCTTCATGTGGAACGTCGCCGGCGCGCCGCCGAACAGCACCGGGGCGCCGGGCCGGATGATCTGGGCCATCGTGATCCCGGCGAGCACGTCGACCGTGTGGAAGACGGTCGCGCCCACGACCGTCACCGGGGCGATCAGGCCCATCAGCGTGACGGGCACGATCTCCACCGGGATGCCAGCCTCGACGCAGTCGATGAGGTTCTGGCACGAGTCCTCGCTGTACCGGAAGTTGCCCGAGGCGGTGATCGTGAAGATCGACATCGGCCGGGCGATGAGATCGGCCCGATCGCGGCGGAAGAGGCCCATCATCTCGGCCATCCGCTCGACGCCGTGCTCGGTGAAGGCGCCCGACACGACGGGCCGCTTCGTGGTCATCAGGACCAGGTACAGCCGCCACGCGTCCGAGACCTGCGCCTCGATGTCGTCGTTCGTCGAGAAGGCGGTGGCGAGGTACGGGATGTGGGCCAGCCCGTCGGCGATCCGGGCGTACTCGACGAAGTCCGCGGTGTTCGCGAGGCGCGCCTCGCCGGTCCGGTGGTCGAGGACCTTGAGCCCGCTCGAGCCGGGCACGAAATGGACGCGATCGCCGCCGAGGTCTGCGTGCGGGTTGCCGTCGCGGTCGTGGAGCACGAACGACCGGGGCGCGCTCGCGATCGCGCGGTCGACGACGTCCGGCGGGAATCGAATGCGTCCATCGGCGGTCGCTGGGAGGCCGTGCTCGAGGAGCCGGTTGCGGAGCCCAGTCCCGCGGATCTCCATCCCGACCTCGTCGAGGAGGCGCCTTGCCTCGTCGACGATCGAGGCGATGAGCGGCGGCTCCAGGACCTGCAGGCGCGGGCGCATCCGGCTCAGTGTGCCGTGCGACTCAGTCGAGCGTGACTGACTCCCGCCAGCGCGGGATGTGGACCCGGTACCCGAGCTCCTGCACCTTGGGCGCGATCGCGAGCTGGGCATCCGGGTCACCGTGGACGAGGAAGACGGTCCGCGGGAAGCCGCGCTCCCCGGGCTGACGGCCTCGTCCGAAGTTCGCCAGCCAGTCCAGCAGCTCCGACTCGTCCGCGTGCGCCGAGAAGCCGCTGATCGAGCGGACCCGACAATGGACCTCGCGGACCTGGCCATCGAGGCGGACCGTCTTCGCGCCGGCCTGGAGGTGGGCGCCGAGCGTGCCCTGGCCCTGGTAGCCGACGAACAGGATCGTCGCGGTCGGGTCGTCGATCAGGTTGCGGAGGTGGCTGACGACGCGGCCGCCGGTGAGCATCCCGTTCGACGACACGATCATGTACGGCCGCTGCGCGGTCTCGATCGCCTTCGAGGCAGACACGGCGCGGGTGATCGTCTGCTTCGGGTAGTCGAGCGGGGTCTCACCCTCGCGGAGCAGCTTGGCCGTCTCCTCGTCGTAGAACTCGGGGTGGCGGCGGTAGACGTCCGACGCACGCGACGCCATCGGTGAATCGAGGTAGAGCGGGAGCATCGGGATCTCACCGGCGCTGATGAGCCGGTCCAGCTCCCACACGACCTCCTGCGTCCGCCCGATCGCGAAGGACGGGATCAGCAGGACGCCGTTCGCCTCGTCGACGGCGCGAACCGCCTCGGCCAGGAGCCGGGTTGCCTCCTCCTGCGGCTCGTGCTCGCGCCCGCCGTAGGTCGACTCGACGACGACGTAGTCGGCCTCGGTCAGGGCGGTCGGGTCGCGGATGATCGGCGTCCCGGGACGACCGAGGTCGCCCGAGAAGACGATCGTCTGCGGCGCCGCGTCATCGGTGTCCCGAACGCGGAGCTGGATGATGGCGGAGCCCAGGATGTGGCCCGCATCGACGAACGTCGCCACGATGCCCGGCGCGACCTCCGTCTCGCGTCCGTAGCGCACGTGCTGGAACATCGGCGGCACGGCTGCGGCCTCGTCCTCGTTGTACAGCGGCGCATCGAGGTCCATGGAAAGCTCGGCGGGCTGGGCGCGGATCGCGGCTTCCGGGTCGACCGAGAGCTCGAGCGCGTCGGCATGGCCCGGGCCGGGGTCTGGCGGCATCGCCATCGCGGCGGCGACCGACTCCGAGGATGGCGGCTCGGGCTCGACCGACGTCGGGACGTGGCCCTCTTCGTCGATCCGGCGCGCCTCGTCGGCAGCCTTGTTGTACTGCGCCGCCGTCGCCTCGTCGGCTGCCAGCGCCTTCTCGGGATGGCGACGCTCCCAGCGGGAGTGGCGCTTCGCGAACTCCTCCTGGAGCCGCCCGCTGTCCAGGAGGACGATCTCGACGAGCTCCGCCGTCGCGCTGGTGAGGTAGATCGGGCCGCGGAAGCCCTCGCGAACGACCACGGGCAGGTAGCCGCAGTGGTCGAGGTGGGCGTGCGTGATCAGGATGGCGTCGAGGGTCTCTGGGTCGAACCCGAGCGGGACCCGGTTCCGGATGACCTCGTTGGGGCTGCCCTGGAACATCCCGCAGTCGACGAGCACGCGCGCGCGCCCGGTCGAGAGCAGGAAGCGGGACCCGGTGACCGTCGTCGCGCCACCGAGGAAGGCGAGCTGCATTGCGGCGGAGTGTGCCACGCGCCTCGTCCGGGCCGCGGATCAGGCGGACTGACGACCTCGCGCGAGCAGGCCGATCCCCACGAGCCCGAGCCCGAGGACGAGGGCCGCGGCGAGCGGCACGAGCAGTCCCGCGAAGCCCTCTTCCGAGGCTTCAGCGGCGATGGGCGCCCGCGGATCTGCCGGGCGGAGGGCGAGCATCTCGGCGCTCCACTGCGTCGTCGACGTGCAGCTGTTGTCCGCGAGGCCACCCTGCTCGTCGGCGTACGGGAAGAACACGTACTTCACGCCCGTCTCGAAGGCGCGATCGACCGACGACATCATGTTCGGGTCGGCGCCGCCGCCTCGAACGACGACGGCCGCCGGCTGGTCGGGCCCCCGCCAGACCTCCTCGACCTGGACGTTGGCCCAGCGATTCTGGTTGGTGGTCGCGACCACGGTGCCGACGAAGACAATCTCGGCGGTTTGCGCCGCCTCGCCCATGGGCGGCGGCATCGCGCAGTCGGCAAGCGCGATCGATGGGCCTGACAGCGCGGCCGCGATGGCCAGCGGCCCGACGGCGAGGAGGGCTCGAGCGCGGCGCAGTCGATGCATCGGTCGGGTGACGCCCCGATGCGCGTCCCGGTTCCTCAGACGCGGACGACGGTGTCGAGCGCGACCGCGGCGAAAAGGATCGCGAGGTACGTGATCGAGTACCGGTAGAGGCGGATCGCCTGTGCGGTCGAAGCCTCCGGCGACGAGCCCTGGCGCCAGAGCACCCACGCGCGCCACAGGAAGGCGGCGCCGAGGATCGCGGCAGCGACGAGGTACAGCACCCCCATCCGTGCCACGACCCCGAACACGACCGTCAGCGCCACGAGGAGGATCGTGTACAGCCCGATCTGGCGGGTCGTCTCGGCGATGCCGCGGACGACGGGGAGCATCGGCACGCCTGCGGCGGCGTAGTCGCCGCGGATGCGCAGGGCGAGCGCCCAGAAGTGCGGCGGCGTCCAGTAGAAGACGATCAGGAACAGGAGGATCGCCGGGAGCGCGACGTCGCCCGTCACCGCCGCCCAGCCGATCACCGGCGGGAGCGCCCCCGCGGCGCCCCCGATCACGATGTTCTGGGGCGTGCTGCGCTTGAGCATGATCGTGTACACGACGACGTAGAAGCCGATGGCGAGCAGCGTCAGGAAGGCGGCGAGCACGTTCACGGTCCAGGCCATGAGCGCGACGGAGATCGCGCCGAGCGCAATCCCGAACACGACGGCGCGCTCTGGGCTCACTGCGTTGGCGGGCAGGGGCCGGCGCCGCGTCCGAGCCATCTGTCCGTCGATGTCGCGTTCCAGGTACTGGTTGATCGCGTTCGCCGACCCCGCCGCGAGCGTCCCGCAGAGCAGCGTCCAGAAGGTGAGGCGCGCCCAATCTGCCATCGGCATGCCCGGGACCTCGCGCGTCGCGAGGACCATCGCCGGGACCGTCGTGACGAGCAAGAGCTCGATGATCCGGGGCTTCGTCAGTGCGACGTAGGCGCGGATCGTGTCGCCCAGCTGGGAATGCCCCTCGCCGGTGCCCGACCCGACGTCTCCGATCGTTGCCCCGACGGGAGCGGCGATTCGCGCCTCCAGGTACGCCGCCACCGCGAGCGCGACGGCACCGCCCCAGAGCACCGCGCCGAGGGCGACGTGGAGGGTCTGCGTCCACGGCGCCAGCAGGGTGGTGATCTGGAGGGCACCGACGACGACCTGGATCGCGTACACGGCCAGCACGACGAGGGCCAGTCGAGCGAGGCGGGGTTGCGCGGCGCGACCCCGCCAGGCGATCCAGGCCACGGCGGCGAGGATCGCGAAGACGACGGCCGCCACGTAGCGATGCAGCGCGTGGGCGCCGTACAGGGCCGCGAGGTCGTCTCGCCGCTCCGGCGCGACCGGAACGAGCGCCGCCGTTCATCAGCGGCCAGTCCGGGAAGATCAGACCCGCGTCGCGCGCGGTCACGTTGGCGCCGAACAGGACCACGCCGAACGTCGCGGCCGCCGCGAATGCGGCGAGCAAGGTGAATCGCTGGCCGCCGCCCCCACCGAGGCGCGCGGGATAGGACGACCTGACGAGCAGGTAGACGAGGAGCCCGACGAGCGCCATCGCCGCGGCGAGATGGGCCGTCACCGATTCGCCGGTGTTCCCCAGCCGGACCGTCTCGCGGCCGAGCCACGCCTGGAACGCGACGAGCAGCACCGCGGCGATCGACGGGAGCAGGATCGAGCGTCGGTCTCGATGGTCCAGCCAGGCGAGCGCCGCCATGCCCAGGATCAGGATGCCGATGAGCGCAGCGACCGTTCGGTGGAGCCATTCGACCCAGACCTGGAAGCCCGCGTCGAGGCCCGGGAGGAACTGGCCCTCGAAGCAGCCCGGCCAGTGGGGGCAGGCGAGGCCCGAGTCGGTCGCGCGAACGACCACGCCGAGGACGACAAGCAGGAACGTGGCGGCGACGGTCGCTGTGGCGAGCCGCTGGAAGCGGGTCACGGGTCCTCCGGGGTGGGCGCTCGCGAATTCTAGATACGCTGTCCGCATGCCGTCTCGGAGGAACGTCCGCATCGCTGCGCGCCTCGCGCTCGTGACGACGGTCGCAGTGATCGCGGCGGCGTGCGGGCCGGCGACTCCGGCGAGCGTCGCTCCGACGTCCTCCGGGTCGAACGCCTGTGCGGCGGTTGCGGCGCCGTCCCAGGATCCGGAGGGCTGGGGGCCGCCGGCCCAGGCGCCCACCCTCATCCCGGTGATCATTGCGAGCCCCGGTCAGCTCGTCTGCGGCCCGAACCGGCTCCTGTTCACGCTCCTCGACAAGGACCAGCGGCCCATCGGCGCCCCCGACCGAACGGCCACCGTCAAGCTCTACTCGCTGGGCAGGGACGCCGGTAATCCGATCGCGACCGTTGACGGCGCCTTCGTGTGGGCGATCGAGAACGAGCGCGGGATCTACATCGCGAATGTCTCGTTCCCTGAATCCGGCCGGTACGGGGCCGAGTTCGAGACCGCGGTCGGCGGCGGTCCGTCAGAGACGGTCCGCTTGACGTTCGACGTCCAGCCGAGCTCGGAGGTCGTCAAGGTCGGCGAACGGGCGCCCGCGTCGAAGACCCCGACGCTCGACGACGTCGGTGGCAACCTCGCCCAGATCTCGACCGACGCGGATCCCCTGGCTGCGTTCTACGAGACCTCGGTGGACCAGGCGCTGGCTGCGAAGGAGCCGTTCGTCCTCGTCTTCGCCACGCCGAAGTTCTGCACCAGCGCCCAGTGCGGGCCGACGCTCGACCGAATCAAGCCATTCGTCACCCGCTACCCGAGCGTGACGTTCATCAACGTCGAGCCGTACAAGCTCAAGCTCGTGAATGGCGCCCTCGAGCCCGAGCTCGATGAGAACCAGCAGCTCCAGACCGCGCCCGTCACGGACGAGTGGCACCTGTTCAACGAGCCCACGGTGTACGTCGTCGACCGCGAGGGTGTCGTCCGCGGGAGCTTCGAGCTGATCTTCTCGGACGCCGAGCTGACCGCCGCGCTCGACGCGGTCAAGTAGCCGACCAGGGAGGACCGCCATGCCTGCACCGATCATCCTGGTTCCCGGGTTCTGGCTCGGCGCCTGGGCGTGGGACGAGGTCGTCGAGGCGCTGCGGTCCGACGGCCACGACGTCACGGCGCTGACGCTGCCAGGCCTCGACTCGGTCGAGACCGATCGATCGTCGATCACGTTCGCCGACCACGTCGACGCGATCTGCGACGCGGTCCAGGCCGCGGGACGACCCGTCGTCCTCGCGGTGCACAGTGGCGCGGGCTATTCGGGCTACGCCGCCAGCGATCGCTGTGGGAACGGGATCGCGGCGATGGTCTACGTCGACACCGCGCCGGGCATCGGCGCGGTCGACGCCGAGTTCAAGGATGTCGAGAAGCCGATGCTCTCGCCCGAGGAGCTCGCGGCCAACGAGAATCTCAACGGGCTCACCGAGGAGCAGCTCGCGACGTTCCACGAGCGGGCCGTCCCGGAGCCCGGCGGTGTCATGCGGGAGAGCTACACGCTCTCGAGCGATGGCCGGCTGGACATCCCGAGCACGGTCATCGCGACGGGCTACACGTCGGAGGAATACAAGGGCTACGCCAAGGAGGGCTACGGGTTCCTGGCCGGTCTCAACGAGGTCCGCAACATCACGTGGGTGGACCTCCCGACCAGCCACTGGCCGATGTGGTCACGCCCGAAGGAGCTCGCCGCGATCATCGGCAGGGTCGCGAAGGGGACCGCGGAAGGTTAGCTGGGCGGCGCCGCGGGCGCGTCCTCGAGGCGATACACCGTGTGGATCCCGTCCGCCGTCCGGAACCACACGCGGACTGGCTGGCTGGACGCCTGGTGCTCCGCGAGGTGGCTGGGCGAGAACTCGGTCGCGTTCTCGAGCGCGCCCAGGACGAATGCGAAGCGGAAGCCGCCCCCGGAGGCTCGCAGCGTGAACCCGCGGACGTCGCCGAGGCCTGCCGAGTCGACGGCGACGACACGCCGTCGACCGGGCGATCTGACGCCCGGCGTTCGGCGGCGGGCTGCAGGCGCATGACGCCGTCGCCCCGACGAGACGTAGAAGCCGACCAGCAGCACGGCAACGAACGCCAGGGCGATCAGGAATACGCGCCGCTGGCCGCGAGGGACGACGGCCGGTCCCAGGTTCTCGGTGACGACCTCGTCCGTCGACTTCACGTCGTGGCTGCGCCGGTGCTCCCTGGTGCGTGGACCGGCTCATCGGCGGCGCAGTGCGGACACGGCTCCGCGCCCGGCTCGTAGGTCGGCAGGTCGAGGATCCACAGGGCGTTCAGCCCGTAGCGGCGGCCCGTCGTGGGCGAGGCGAGGGCGCTGAGGCCGCCCGATCGATCGACGAACACAGCGCAGTCCACGATCTCGCCACCCATCGCCTCGACCGCCGGGATCATCGCGAGGAGGGACCCGCCGGTCGTGAGGATGTCGTCGACCAGGAGGACGCGCTCGCCCGGCGTGATGGTGAACCCGCGGCGGAACTCGCGTCTCGGGCGCCCGCCCTGGTGGACCTCCTCGGCGAAGATCGCCCGCGTCCCGAGCTGCCGGCCGGTCTCGAAGGCGAGGATCACCCCGCCCGTCGTCGGGCCCGCGACGAGGTCGACCGCCGGGCGGTCGTCGGCGCCGCGGTACTGGCCCGCCCAGAATGCGCACAGCTCGCTCGTCGCCGCCGGGTCCGAGAGGACGGCGAACTTCTCGAGGTACGCGCCGGAGTGGCGGCCGCTCTTGAGCAGGAAGTGGCCGTCGCGCAGCGCACCGGAGCGCCGGAACAGCTCCTCGGTGCGGGTCGCGATGGCCGCGCGAGCCGCACCCTCGAGGGCACGGGTGATCGTCGTCATCGATCGGAAAGTGTAGGCGCGGCGGTCACCGCGGTCCGGTGAGCCGCCGCGCCAGCGTTGAGCTGGTCAGGCGCCCGGTCCTGGAACAGAAGCGACCGATGACGCCACGGCCGAGCGTCGAAGGCGCCGGAGAACGAAGGCGCCGATCCCGACGAAGACGGCGATCGTGATGAGGATCGGGAGCCAGACGATCCCGAACCAGATGCCCGCGGTGGCGAGCGCCTGGAGCACGCCGACGAGCGTCGCCGAGGCCTGCTCGACCTCGTTCGCGGGATCGAAGCCCTGCTGCTCGGCGAGGATCGGGTCGGACCGGATCGCGAACGTGACCGCGAGGGTCGAGAACGCGGCCCGCCCCTCGAGGTTGGTCCTCTGGGCGGTGAGCTGCTCGATCTCGCTGCGGACCTTCGTCAGCTCGGCCTGGACGCTCAGGACGTCCTTGATCTCGACCGCACGATCCATGATCGCCTGCAGGGCGACCTCGGTCGCCCGGAGGTTGGTGACCCGCGCGCCGAGGTCGACGACCTGCGCAGTCACCTCCTCGGTCGAGTACCGCTCGTCGAGCACCTTCTCCCCGAGCGCTCGAATGCCTGCGAGGGCGTCGTCCCATCGCGCGACCGGGATTCGGTAGGTCACCGTCGCCTGGGCGAACTCGATGTCCCCGGAGCGCTCCGATGCGCTCGCGTAGCCACCGAGGCCCGAGATCAACTGGTTCGCAGAGGTCATCGAGGCATCGAGGCCGGCGCCGACCTGGATCGCGAGGGCGCCGGTCTTGACGATCAGCAGGCCCTCCTCGGGGGCGACGCCCTCGTCGCCACCCTGGGTCGTTGCCCTCGCCCTCTCCGTCCCCGGCGAGCCCGCCGGACTGATTCCCCGCCGGCGCCGCGGTCGCGGCGGGCGCAGGGACACCGGTATCGACGCCCGGGCCGCCGGCCGGCGCCGCGGAACCGGCCGCACAGGCGGCCGCGACCGAGGCGAGCAGGAAGATGGATAGAACCGCCGGCCCGCGGGCGCGGAGCCGGGACGCGCTGGACAGCATTGCGCTGCCTCCTCTCATGGTCCGGTCGCCCGAAGGTCGACCAGCCTGGACGAGACGGTACAAGGGGGTCGCATGGTTCCGGTTGTCAACCAGGTCAAGTTTTCGAAACGTCCCCGGTGGCGCCGCGGTGGGCGCCTAGGCTTCGCTTCCCGGCGCGGTCACGGCGGGCGGGCCCACGCGGACAACGCGGCGAATGCGGCGCGCGACCAGGATGCCGGCGGCGCCGATCATTGCGAGCGCTGCGAGGATCGGCAGCCAGACGATCCCGAACCAGATGCCCGCCGCAGCGAGGTCCTGGAGGATCGAGACGAGCCGCGCCGTCGCCGCCTCCGCCTCCGATCCCGCGTCGAATCGCGCTTCCTGCTTCGCGACCACTGGCTGCGGCTTCCTGCTGATGGTGACCGTCAGCGTGGACATCGCGGCTCGCTCGCGGAGATCGGCCGAGTGGGAGGCGAGCTGCTCGATCTCACCGCGGATGGTCGTCAGCTGTTCCTGGACCTCGAGGACATCCTTGATCGCGGTCGCGCGATCCATGATCGCCTGCAGCGCGGCCTCGGTCGTCTCGAGGTTCCTGATCCGGGCCTCGAGATCCACGACCTGGCCGGTAACGTCCTCGGTGGCCGAACGCTCGTCGAGGACCTTCTCACCGACCGCGCGGGCCGCGAGGAGCGCCGCCTCCCATCGATCAGCCGGGACCCGGTAGGTCGTCGACGCCTGGGCGTCGTCGCCATCCCCGGTCCGATCGGACGCGCTTGCGTAGCCGCCGAGCGCAACCATCCGATTGGTCGCGTCGGCGAGCGCCGCGTCGACGTCGAGCGCCTGGATGGCGATCGAGCCTGTCTTGATGATCAGGAGGTCGGGCCGCGCGGCGGTGCCCAGGTTGGCGATGACCGCCGAGCTGGGGCCGCTGCTCCCAGCTTGGCCGCCCACGGATTCGTCGCCCCCGGATTGGTCGCCGTCGCTGCCGTCCGAGGCTGGATCGTCGACCTGCCCGGCGTCGTTGTACACGTCGCCATTGGTCGTCACGCTGCTTCCAACGGTCGACAGGATGTGGCTGACCTGGGTGCCCATGAGCCCGAGGACCACGCCGCCGAGCAGCACGACGGCGACGAGGATCACGAGCGGCTGATGCCAATCGGATCCGTTCTCGTAGCGATTCATCGTCGTCGACGGTCGCACCCGCACGGGATGCGAGACAGCCGTGATCGCCCTCCTCGACCTTGCGTGATTTCCGCACAGGCCCCCTATGGGCGGTACTCGACTCCCCTGGCGGAGGGCGGTCCGGCGCGCCTCGGGAGCGCGGTCCCGACAAGTGGATGGTGGCTCCGGAGCCCACGCCTCCGGCACTCCGCGCCGAGCTCATCGACGAGCCGGACCGGGAGGGTGGGGTCCGCGAAGATCGCCGTGCCCACCTGCACGGCCACGGCGCCGACCGCGAGGTAGTCGAGCACGTCGGCGAGCTCCGTGATGCCGCCGATCGCAACGATCGGAATGTCGACGACCTGGCTGACCTCGTACACGATCCGGAGCCCGACCGGCTTGATCGCGGGCCCGGACAGGCCGCCGTAGACGTTGCCGAGGAGCGGGCGCTCGCGGGTCGGGCCGACGGCGATCCCCGAGAGCGTGTTGATCGCGGTCAGCGCATCGGCGCCGGCATCGGCGATGGCGCGAGCGATCGGGCGGACGTCCGCGACGTTGGGCGAGAGCTTGACGAGGAGTGGCAGGTCGGTCGCGCGGCGGACCGCCGCGGTGACGGCACCTGCAGCCTCCGAGTCGATCGCGAACTGGATGCCGCCCTTGCCCACGTTCGGGCAGCTGATGTTGAGCTCGATGCCGGCGATCCCGGGCACGCCGTCGAGCCGGCGCGCGACCTCGGTGAAGTCGGCGATCGACTCCCCCGCCACGTTGACGATCACCGGCACGCGCCAGCCGGCCCAGGTCGACGCGTACTTCGCGATGACGGCGTCGATCCCAGGGTTCTGGAGGCCGATCGAATTGAGCATCCCGCCCGGGGTCTCGGTCACGCGCGGCGTGGGGTTGCCGACGCGCGGGCGGAGCGTGGTCCCCTTGCAGCAGATCGCGCCGAGGCGCTGGACCTCGACGACGTCGCCGTACTCGACGCCATAACCAAATGTCCCCGAGGCGACGAGGATCGGGTTCTCGAGGCGCAGGCCGCGACCGAGGTCGACCGACAGGTCGATTGATTCGGCGGGACGATCCTCGGGCTCGACGGCCGCCGTGGGCGCGACGCGCCCCCCCTGGCCGGGCCGCTGCGTGATCGAGGCCGACGACCCGATCGGACCGGACCCGTTCGTCCCGGATCCGTTCGTCCCACGGCGCGACACGGCCTGGATCGCGGGCTTGATCCGGCGGACCGTGGGCCGCCGCTTCGCGGGCGCCGAGCTGGTGCTCGTCACGAACCGGCGCTTGGCCTTCACCAGCCGCCCTCCCAGTCGAGCTCGTCCGAGGCGAAGACCGGACCCTCCCGGCAGACGCGCTGCGGCGTCCCGCTCGTCGACATGACCACGCAGCCGAGACAGGCCCCGACCGCGCAACCCATGTTCTGCTCCATCGACACCTGGAGGAAGGCCTTGCGTCGCGCCTGCGGCGAGCCGGCGGGGATCGGCCGCCCGGCGCCGCGCTTCCGACCCAGGCTCGCGACGCCCAGCCGGCGACGGCGCGAGCCGGCAAGCGAGGCGAGCGCGCGGAGCATCGGGAGGGGCCCGCACGCGAAGGCCTGGTCTGCCCACGCCTCGTACTCGGGCACGAGCTCCGTGACGAACCCGTGGTGACCGACGGACCCGTCGTCAGTCGCGACGACGTACTCGACCTCGTCTGGTAGCAGCGACGAGGGATAGACATCTCTCGCCCCCGCACCGCCGAACAGCAGCGTGACCTGGCGACCGTCGCGGATCGCCTCGTCGGCGAGCGCCCGCACCCCGGCCATACCCAGGCCCCCAGCGACCAGCAGGACATGCTGCGTGCGGGAATCCATCTCGAACGGTCGGCCAAGCGGGCCGAGCATGTCCACCCGATCCCCGGGTCGCAGCCGCGTGAACCACTCGGTGCCGCGGCCCACGGTCCGGAAGTGGATCGTCAGCGTGCCCGCGATCGGATCGATCGTGTTGAACGAGAACGGCCGGCGCAGCACGAGCCCCGAGTAGTCCCCGGTTCGGACGTGGACGAACTGTCCGGCCCGCGCGCCGGCAACGAGCTCGGGCGCGTGGAACGCCTGGAGCCATTGGCCGGGCAGGATCTCGCGACTGTCGACGAGCTCTGCGCCGGCGAGGCGCATGCCCGGCGGCACCTTCGTCGCCGACGCCGAGGGAGCAGTCCCATTCGCCGGGGCCGCCGGCCGAGGGCTCGGGTCTCGAGTGCGGGTCGTCACCTGACGATCAGGGTCGGATCAGCCGTGGGGCCGGGCGCGACGTCGGTCGGGTCAGGCGCGTCCCGGGCGCGTGTCCCCGGGTTCCTCGCCATTGTCGATGGCGGCCTGTGCGTCGACGGCGTCATCGTCCTCGTCGGCCTCGTCGTTGTCGAGCTCGGCCTGGGCGTCGACCGCGTCGTCGTCCTCGTCCTCGTCCGCTTCGTCGTCGTCTTCCTCGTCGTCGGCGTCTTCGTCCTCGACCGTCCCGGCTTCGCCGGCCGCAGCGGCCGCGGCGCCCTCACCGGTGACGCTCGGGTAGGCGTCGGCCAGGGCCTCCGCCAGGTCGCCGAAGACGTCGGTCGGGTCGTAGAAGCGGACGATCTGATCGGGGCTGGAGATGTCCTGCCAGCCGTCCTCGCCCTCCTGGATCACCTTGCCCCGGAAGCCACCGACGCCGAGCGCGAGGTGCTCGTCGTCGTCGTCGACGATCACCAGCGTGCCCACGAGGCCGAGCAGGCCGCCGGCTGCGTTCTCGAACTGTTCGATCAGGCCGGCCTCGGCGCGCTGGCTTCGGTCCTGGAAGTCGAGCGCGAGCTCGTACAGCGCGAGCGCCGCGCCCTGCTCGTCGCGGGCTTCGCGGACCTCGGGCTGGCCGGCTGCCCATTGGTCCGCCGCCTCGGCGTAGAGATCGCCGTCGGCGGTCGTCAGGCCGTCTCCTGGCGCCTCGTCCGGGTTCAGGGCTCCGTCGTCCTCGCCGAGCCCGGCGTCCTCGGCCTCGGCCTCGGCAAAGGCCTGGAGGATGTCCGCCGGGTTGTAGATCTCGACGAGCTCCGCGGCGGTCTCGACGATCTCGGTCTCCGAGATCCAGTCGCCCTTCGCGTCGTCGAACACGCGACTCCGGCTGCGGAAGGTCCCGTCCGGGGCAACGGCGAGGTACTCGGGGTCGTCGTCGATCAGCACGAGGCCGCCGAGCTGGCGGATCCTCGCCTGGTGCGCGGCCATGAACCGATCCAGCTGCTCGCCGGAGCGGGCGAGGAAATCCGTTCGCTCGATCTCGGCGTCGCGGGCCATGTCGGCCAGGAGGGCGTTGCGTCGCGCTTCCATGTCCGGGCCTCCTACAGGTGGACCTTGAGCTCGGGTCCCATCCGCTCGCGGAGGAACATCGAGTGGTGGCGTTCCATCATCCATTCGGACCCGCGGTGGGCGATCGACTGGATGCCCGTGTCCTGCTCCATCTGGTCGAGGACACCGTAGCTCGGCAGCTCGAACATGATGACGTTGTCGAAGTCCCAGCCGTGGGCGACGTTGAACCAGCCGATGAACCGGATGCCGTACTTCTCGCTGTACTGTCGAACCTGCTTCGGGAACAGGGTCTTCATGTAGAACTTGAAGAACGGGTCTCGGCCGCGGCGGACGGTGAAGTAGGTCGCGAGCACGGGCACGAAGCGCGGGCCCTCCACTGACTCGGATCGACGAGCGGCGATTGACGGGCGGCTATTCTCGCACGCCGCGCTCGATCAACCGGGTTCGCGCCGTTCCTCGACGTCCGCGGCGTGTGACTCGTCTGGGTGCACCGGCTCGCCATCGGACCGGCTCATCCCGATCGCCGCCTTCAACATGTCTGGCAGTCAAGAAATCCGCTGCTGGGGGCTGGAGCTGCGCGGTTGCGAGGCGAAATCGCGGATGTCCATGACCGCCAGACAAGAATTCCGCGCCGGATGGCTTCGCAAAGCCGGCCGGACCAGATTTCATGATTGCCGGTCATCGATTCCGAAGCGACGAAGAAGTCACGACCGGCGTCTCGGGCTTGCCAAGGAATTGGATGACTCACCGTCATGGCCGCCCGATGCCAAGCCCCTCGATGGTGCCAGTCAGTCCTCGTTCTTCGACCGCTCGCCAGAGCTCGTAGGCAAGGTCGCGCCTTCGTCCTCGATCTCGCCGACGGTCCTGGTCGCCGAGCCCATCGGGCGCCGGCGGCCCGTGGCGCGCCGATCCGCGGCGACGAGGCGGAGCAGGAAGATGATCGTCTGGCCGACGAACAGGAGCAGGACGAGCGTCACTGCGAGGAGCACGATCGTCACCGGGACCGGCCACTCCCAGGCGGCGCTGAGCGGGGTGAGCACCATCACCACCGCGAGCACGACGATCTGGAGCCAGAAGCAGCCGAGGCCCGGGCCCTTCTCGGCCTCGAGCGGCGCGCCCTTGTACTCGACGCCGCTCCGCGGCGATTGCTCCCCGGGAGCCATCGGCACCTCGTCGTCCTGGAAGATCCCGACAATTATCGGCTTGGCTACCATTTTCGAGTGGCCGACGTGAGCGCAGGCACCGCGAAGCCCTCGATCGACTGGCACGCCGAGCCGGAGCTGCTCTCCGTGCGCGACCAGGCGAGGTCGCGCGAGGCGCTGCGGGCCGCCGGCGCGGCGATCTGGGAGACGGCCCTCGACTACCTGTACGACCACGCGTTCGTCCGAGCCATGGGCGCACCGATCGAGTACGCGGCCCTGCGCTCCGAGTTCTTCGGGGCTCGCGGCGGACCGGCGCCGGCGCCGGAGCAACCCGACACCCTCGACGCCGTGCTGCGCGAGTTCACGACGCGGGTCGCGCCGCACACGGTGAGTGCCTACCACCCGCGCTCGTTCGGCTACTTCACGCCGCCGCCCCTGCTCGCCTCCGTGGCCGGCGAGGTGCTCTCGCAGGTCGCGCAGCAGGGCATCGACATCTGGCATGCGGGCCCGATCGGCGCGTTCGTCGAGGAGGAGGTCCTCCGCTGGCTGTGCGACCTCGTCGGCTACGACGAGGGCAGCTTCGGGATCCTGACGTCCGGCGGCGTCATGGCGAACTTCATCGCGATGGTCGTCACGCGCGACGTCCACCTGGCGCGGCTGCGTGGCGCGACGGCCCCACCACGAGGGCGCGCCCTCGAGGGCGTGCGCATCTACACCTCCGACCAGACGCACTTCTCGATCGGGCGCGCGCTCGATGAGCTCGGCTTCCCAGGTGACACGCTTGTCGTGGTTCCCGCCGACGAGGACTTCCGCCTGCAGGGCCGAGCCCGTCGCCTCGGCGATCGAGCGAGACCGCGCGGCCGGCCTGCTGCCCGTCGCGATCGCGGCCGTGGCCGGGTCGACCAACACCGGATCCGTCGACGCGATCGGCGAGCTCGCCGACGTCGCCGCTCGCGAGGGCCTGTGGTTCCACGTGGACGCGGCCTACGGCGCGGCGGCGCGCCTCTCGCCGCGTGACGCGGCTCGCGTGGCCGACCTGGAGCGCGCGGACTCGGTGACCGTCGACCCGCACAAGTGGCTGTTCCAGGCGTACGACATCGGCGGCCTCGTCGTCCGCGACGGGTCCGTACTGGGGCAGGCGTTTGGCGGCCGCCGACCCGAGTACTACCGCGCCGGCATCGAGCCGGACGAGCGGGACGGCCACGATCCCGTCGCCGCCGACGACGACGGCCACGGCGCCGCGGATCAGCTCAACTTCTGGCGCCTCGGCTTCGAGGGAACGCGCCGCTGGCGAGCGCTCAAGCTCTGGCTGTCCTGGAAGCACGTGGGCAGCCTCGGGTTCGGGCGGCTCGTCGAGGCCAACGACGACCTCGCGGCGCACCTCGCAGCGCGGATTGCTGCGTCGGATGACTTCGAGGCGTTGCCTGCGGTCCCGGAGCTATCGGTGGTCTGCTTCCGGCACCTCCCCGATGGCCGGCCCGCGCCTGTTCCGGGAACGGCGGCGAGCGAGGCGCTCGACGCGCACCAGGACATGCTCCAGCACGCGCTCGAGGAGTCGGGCGAGGGCTGGCTCTCGACCACGCGCCTGCGCGGCGCCACATACCTCCGGGCAGGGATCCTGAACACGCAGTCGACGGTCGACGACGTGGACGACCTGCTCGAGCTGCTCCGCCGGCTCGCCCGCGATGCCTGAGCGCCGGCGCCGGTCGAACGCGTCGGCCCGCGCCCTCATCGGGCTGCTCGCAGTCCTGGCATTGCTCGCCGCCGGAGCGTCCGGCGCCGTGGCCGGTCAGGACGCGTCCGAGGTCACCAGGCAATCAATCTTCGTCGCGGCCCCCGGCGACGATCCGTGCGACTCGTACACCCCGGCTCCCGGCGTGACCGAGGACCCGTGCGACCGGGGCGGTGGCGGCGGCGTCGCCGGCGGCGTGAACCTGCTCATCGTCGGGGCGGGCGTGATCGTGGCCGGCGGGATCCTCGCGCTCGTCGTCACGTACCTGGTGCTCCGGCGGCGCGCGTCGGGGCCATTCGTGCCGGCCGATCCCACGGAGTGGTGGACGTGCGGCAACTGCGGCAAGTCGAATGTCGTCGGCAGCCCGCGCTGCTACGCCTGTGCGTCGTGGCAGGCGTGACCGCCTGCGCGTCCTGGCAGGCCTGACCGCCTCCGCCGCGGCGCGCCGAGCCGACGCCCTCGGTCCCTAGCTTCCCGACGGCCCCTTCTCTCGGGCGGCGAGTCGGTCGCGAGCCTTGAAGTACTCGCCGACGACCGGCAGGAACCACGGGCGGCCCTCGTACGGCGCCGGGACGAGCGGGAACTTGAGCTTCGCGAGCGCCGGAGGCTGGCCGCCGCCCATCCACTCCGCGGCGCGCATGCCGAGCCAGTGCAGCAGGACGACCCCGCTCCCGCAGCAGCCCATCGCGTACATCACGCCGCCGGATCGGCCGATGTGCGGCATCCGGTCGAATGTCATGCCGATCTTGCCGCCCCACGAGTACTCGATCCGGTAATCCGCGACCTGGGGGTGGACGTCGAGCATCCGGCGGAGCAGGAGCTTCGCCGTCCGGTCGACCGTCGTCGGGAAGAAGCTCACGCGGCCGCCCCAGATGAGGCGGCGGTCCGCGCTCACGTGCCAGTACGAGAGGAAGTTCCGGGTGTCGAAGTACGCGCGGCCCGTTGGGGACAACTCGCGCGCGAGATCCTCCGGTAGCGGCTCGGTGGCGATGATGAACGACCCGATCGGGATGATCCGTCGGCGAAGCGCCGGGGCGGCGCCGTCCGTGTAGCCATTCGTCGCGACGAGGACGTCGCGGGTCAGGATCGCGCCCCGGTCGGTCTCCACGACGAACCGGCCGTCGCGCTGGCGCCGGATCGCACGCACCCGCGTCCGCTCGTGTAGCTGCGCTCCCGCCCGATCGGCCATCCCGACGAGCCCGGCGAACCACTTGCCCGGGTGCAGGAGCCCCCCGACATCGATCGCCAGCCCGCCGTGATACGCCGTCGTGCCGACCTCCTCGGAGAGGCGCTCCGGCGGAAGCGTCCGCGCCGGCGCGCCCCAATCGTTCAGTGTCGCCGCCTCGTCCGCGAACGCATCCGCCGACGAGCGGGACCAGGCGAGCTCCAGGTAGCCGTTGAACCGAAGCTCCGCATCGAGCCCTTCATCGCGGATCGTCCGACCCAGGAAGGCCGTCGCTTCGAGCGAGTCGGCGTAGAGCTGCTCGGCGAGCTCCCGGCCATAGCGCTTGACGAGCATCGCCGGCGCCCACTTGTAGCCCGGGTGGGCGATGCCCCCGTTCCGCGTCGATGCCCCCCAACCGAGGGTCCGCGCCTCGAGGACGACGACGCTCGCGCCCTGGAGCGCGAGCTTGCGGGCGGCGGCGAGGCCCGTGTAGCCGCCGCCGACGACGACGGCGTCAACGCTGTCCGGCAGGGCCCTCCCACTCCGATCCGGCAGGGGTGGCATCGTCGCGTGCCAGTAGGGTCGGCGCTCGTAGTCGCGATTGAGGCGGGGCTTCGCGGGCATCAATCGGGGCCCGAGCCCGGGTCACCCTCGTACGCCACGCGGCCGCCGGCAATCGTCAGAAGGACGGCGCCGGGCAGCGACCAACCGAGCCACGGGCTTCCGTGGCCTTTCGTGCGCAGGCTCGACCGCTCGACGTTCCAGCGTGCCGATCGGTCGAAGACGACGAGGTCAGCCGGTGCGCCCTCGACGAGGCCCGGGGCGCGCACGTCAACGGCGTGCGCGTCAGACCCGCCGCCACCGAGCACGCGCGACGGTCCGCTCGTCAGCGCCTCGATAACGCGAGCGAGCGTGATCACGCCCGCATCGACAGCCTCCAACAGCACGCCGAGCGCCGTCTCGATCCCGGCGATCCCGGGCTTCGCGAGCCCGAACTCGACATCCTTGTCGACCGCGGTGTGCGGGGCGTGGTCGGTGGCGATCGCGTCGATCGTCCCGTCGACGAGGGCTTCGAGGCATGCCCGGGCGTCGACCGCGGAGCGAAGCGGCGGGTTGACACGGAGGTCGGTGTCGTAGGGCGGCGCCACGAGCGCGCCGTCGCGCCATGGATCCCGCGCGTGCCCACTCGCGTCGATCGCCTCCCACGCCCACCGTCGTGAGCCGGCGAGCCATTCGTCCGTGATCGCGAGGTGATGGGGCGTGACGTCGCAGGTGACGGGCAGCCCGGCGGCCTTCGCACGCCGGACGTGATCGATGGACGCGGCCGTGGAGACGTGCGTGAGGTGCAGGCGCGCGCGGGGGACGTCGGCGAGGACCTCGACGAGCAGCGCGATGTCGCGCGCGACCGCCGTCGCCTCCGCGGCACCGGGCCAGCCTCGAAGTCCGAGCACTGTCGAGATCAGCCCGTCGTTCGCTTCGGCATCGGCGGTGCGGGTTGGATCCTCCGGGTGGTCGATGAGCAGCGCACCGAGCATGCCCGCATACGCCAGCGCGTTCCGGAAGAGCTCGGCGTCGCGGATCGGCGCCCCATCGTCGGTGATGCCCACCGCGCCGGCGTCGACGAGCTCGCCGAGCGGCGCCAGGCGCTCCCCGGCACGCTCTGCGCTCACCGTCCCGAACGGCAGCAGGCGCACCGGCGAGCCGGACGCCGCCGCCGAGGCGAGCGCCGCGCGGACCATCGCCCCGTGGTCGATCGGTGGGGTCGTGTTGGGCATGGCGCAGATGGCGGTGAACCCGCCGTGCGCGGCCGCCGCGAGACCGCTCGCGATCGTCTCGGCGGCCTCGTTGCCGGGCTCGCGAAGGTGCGCGTGGAGGTCGAGGAAGCCTGGTGTGACGACGATCCCGCGTGCATCGATCCCGTCCGCGCCTTCCGACGAGTCGAGCCAGGAGATGGTCTCGAGGACGCCATCGCGGACGACGAGGTCGCCGGGGCCCTCGCGTCCCGTCGCGGGATCGACGAGCCAGGCGCCGCTCAGGTCGAGGTCGACCGGCGTACCGACTCTGCCAGTGACAGGGCGCGGCGCCAGCAGGGTCACCGCGCCGCCGAGCCGGCCGCGCGCTCCGCTTCGCGCTCGGCTTGACGCTCGGCCTCGCGTTGTGCCGCGGACCAGGTCAGGGCCAGCACCGCCATCCGTACCGGCACGCCGTTCGCGACCTGCTTCGTGACCAGCGAGCGCCGCCCGGCCGCGACCTCGGGGGCGATCTCGATCCCCTCGTTCATCGGGCCCGGGTGCATGACGAGGGAGTCGGGCGATGCCAGGGCGAGGCGCTCCGCCGTGAGGCCGAAGCGGATCGCATATTCATGCAGCGACGGCAGGAGCCCGGCGGTCATCCGCTCCTTCTGGATCCGCAGGGCCATCACCGCGTCGGCGTCACGGAGGGCGGCGGCCACGTCCGTGGTCACGGTGAACCGGCGCTCTCCGCCGACGCCCGCGGCGGCCCACGCCTCGAACCCGCGCAGGAGCGGCGCCGGCCCGCAGACCCAGACGTCAGCGCCTGCGGCGGTCAGCGTCCACAGGTTGCTCCGCGCGACGCGCGAGTGCAGGACGTCGCCCAGGATCACGACCTTGCGACCGCGCAACGTCGCGCCCCCGAGATGCCGTCGGAGCGTGTACAGGTCCAGCAGCGCCTGGGTCGGGTGGGCGTGGCGCCCATCGCCCGCATTGATCACGACGCCGCCGAACTCGCGCGCGACGAGGTATGGGGCGCCCGCGGTCGGGTGCCGGATCACGAGGATTCGCGCACCGGTTGCCTCGAGCGTGCGCATCGTGTCGAGCAACGACT
The DNA here is from genome assembly GCA_963721765.1 of uncultured Chloroflexia bacterium. Lineage (GTDB taxonomy): Bacteria > Chloroflexota > Limnocylindria > Limnocylindrales > CSP1-4 > UBA5189. Next base: position 838,990 of record CAVRJP010000005.1, on the reverse strand, counting down.
CGCCCTTCTCCACCGATGACCCGCCCGCCGTCACGTTGACGATGTCGGCCGAAAGGTGCTTGGCGGCGACCTCGAAGCTGACCCGCGTCCGCGTCGAGGCCTCGTAGAACAGGTTGGTGACGCTCACGCCCCGGAGCAGGTCGGAACGCGGCCGCCGGCGCGCGACGATCTCTGCCATCTGGCTTGCCGTGTCGAGCAGGAGCTCGACCTGGGGCATCGTGAGGACGTCCGTGTCCAGGAGGTGTCGGTGCGGCCACGCCGGTGTCTCGGTTGCCGACGTTTCGGGATCGGACGCATCCAGGACGTGGGCGCCGTTCGCGGATGCCGCCACCGCGTGGCTCACCCGCCGGCCGTCCCCACCGGTTCGGCGGCGCCAACCTGCTCGATATCGACCGCATCCTCGCCGTCGACCTCGCGGACGCGTACGCGAACCATCTCGCCACGCGACGTCGGCACGTTCTTGCCGACGTGATCGGCCCGGATCGGGAGCTCGCGGTGGCCCCGGTCGACGAGGACGGCGAGGCGAACCGCGCTGGGGCGACCGAACTCACGCAGCGCATCCATCGCGGCGCGGACCGTTCGACCCGTGTACAGGACGTCGTCGACGAGCACGACCGTGGCGTCATCGATCTCGAACGGCAGGTCGGTGCCCTTCACCAGCGGCGCGTGGCCGAGCCGGGCGTCATCGCGGTAGAACTCGATGTCGAGCGCGCCGACGGGCAGGCGCGCGCCCTCGTGCTCGTCGATCGCTTGGGCGAGACGCTGGGCGATGGGAACGCCGCGACGCTGGATGCCGACGAGGACCAGCCCGGCCGTCCCGGCCTGCTTCTCGACGATCTCGTGGGAGATGCGGATCACCGCCCGGCGGATCTCGTCGGCGGTCATGATCCGGCGACCCGACATCGCTCCTCCCAGCCTCAGCGGGCCACCCACGGACCGGCCATCGAGGTCGGCGCCGAGTGTATCGCCCTCCGCCGTCCCGGAATCGAGACCGAAGGGTCAGCGGACGATGTACAGGTCCTTCGCCGGGAGCGTCTGGATCTGGCCGAAGTCGTCATTGATCCAGGCGAGCACCCTGACCGCACTCTGCTCGCCGTCCTGGCCATCGGGGCTCACCCAGGCCAGCCGGCCCGCGTCGATCGAGAACCGCCGAAGGGCGGGCTCGGAGACGAGCGGCGACGTCCCGGGATCGATCCCGCCGGTCTCCGGATCGACCACGAGCAGGCTGAGAAAGCCGACGTCGTCGGCCGCGTGCTCGGCGACCCACACTGCCAGGTGCGTGCCATCGAGATCGAACCGAACCTTGAACGCACCGACCGGGGCGGGGACGATCTCGACGCCCGCGCCAAGCGGCCCGAGTACCGCCTCCGGAGTGCCGCTGGGATCCACGGACTCGGCGGCGGCGGACTCGGCGGCGGCGGACTCGGCAGCGGGAGCGGGCTCGCCGTTCGACCAGCGGTCGAGGAGCAGCTGACCGGACCCGAGGTCCCAGGCGAGGCCGTCGGCGCTGCGGACGGAGCCCGACCAGTAGGTGACGAACCGCCCGGTCGAGTCGACGACGGGCAGCCACACGTCGGGCTGGGCGAAGTCGATGCGCGTCCGAGTGGCCGGGTCGAGCAGGAATGACGCAGGCCGGGCCTCGATGGGGGCAGCCGGCTCGGCTGATGCCGATGCGTCCGGGGCAGGCGCCTCGGTCGCCGGCACCTCGGTCGCGGGTGCTTCGGAGGACGGCGCGTCCGAGCCGATCGGCGCCGGCGGCTCGTCGGCGACGACGGTGCTCGCGAGGACCTGGTTGCCGAGCCACGCCGAGAAGTACGTTCGATGGTCGGTCGTCACGGCTTCCGCCGTGGATGCCCCGACGGACCAGAGGTACAGGTCCGGGCCCGTGGAGCCGTCGATCGGTCGAGCCGAGAACGCGAGCCACTTGCCGTCCTGCGAATAGGCGACGTCCCCCACGACCGTCACGCCGCTGGCGATCTCCAGCTGGCCGATGGGCGTTGCCGCCGGCGTGGGCCCCGGGGTCGACGGATCGACGCTCGGCTCCGCGGTCGGGGGACTTGCTGTCCCGGGCTCAGCGGTCGGCGGTCCCACCGTCTCGGGGACGTCCGACGGCTCGGCCGTCGGCGGCGGAATATCGACGGCCACCGGGACCACGTAGACCCCTCCGGCGCCGGATGCCGCGTCCGATTCGAAGACGACGTGGTCGGCGTTCGGTGAGAGGCTGACCGGCTTGCCGCCGAGGCCGACCGGCCTCGCGGGCCCTTCCGGGAGCCGGCCCGGACCGCAGTCCGGCTCGGAGCGCGGGCAGACCTCGTTAACGTCGCTCAGGAAGAACTCCCACTTCCCGTCCGGCGTCGAGCGCAGCCAGCCCACGGGGTCCACTGCCGTCAGCGTGATCGGGGTTGGCGCGACGATCGGCGGGGTGACGGCGGCGACGCTCGAGCTGCCCGGCGTGCCCGAGGGCGGGACGATCGGCGCTGGACCCGACGTGGCGATCACCACGAGCACGATCACCGCGCCGGCAGCCGCACCGAGCGGCAGTCCGCGCCAGCTCGATCGCCCACGCGTGGGAGCCTGCCTGGCGCCGCGGGGGCGCCGGCCCGCCTCTCGCTCCAGCGCAGCTTCAGTCCGTGCCCAGAGGTCTCGAGGCGGCTCCGGGGCGCGATCGCGCAGGCTGCGCAGGAGCTCCCGGTCGGCGAGGTAGGCCTCGCGGTCCCGGCTGCACGCGCCGCATGTCGCGAGGTGCCCGACGAGCCAGGCCGAGTCGTCCTTGTCCAACGGCTCCAGGAGGTCGTTCGACAGGAGCGTGCGTGCCCGATCGTGACCCGCCTCGTCGTCATGGTGCCGGCGGCGGAACGGCAGGGTCATCGGCCGCGCGCCTCACGCGCGAAGTGGGCGTCGCGCTCCGCCTCGGCCGCGCGCTCGGCGTCCTTCTCCTCAGCGAGCGCCTTGCGCAGGCTCTCGCGCGCCCTCGTGAGGATCGCGCGCGCGGCGACGTGGCTGACGCCCATCGCCTCGGCCAATTCCAGCCCGGTGAGATCGTGCAGCTCGGCGAGGAGGAGGGCGGCGCGCTGGCGCTCCGGGATCCGGGCGAGCGCTCGCTCCAGGGGCCCCGACAGCCGCAGGTCCATCGCCAGTCGCTCGGCGGACGGCGCGGCGCCCCGCGACTCGCCGGTCCACGGGATCATCCGGACGATCTTTCGCCGGCGGAGCTCGTCGAGCGCCACGCGATGAGCGATCTGGTACAGCCACGCGCGGGCGTTCTCGCCCTTCTGCAGCGTGTCGTAGGCGCGGTAGGCCTTGATGAACGCGTCCTGCGTGAGGTCCGCGGCGAGGTCGCCGTCGCGCAGCATGCGGACGAGGTAGGCGTAGATCTCGGAGTGGTGCTTCGTGAACAGGCCCTCGACGAACACCTGTGCCGCGTCGTGGTCCCAGGTCGCGCTCACGGGGCGGCCGAAGATCGTCGCGGGATCCCTGGGCGCGCTGCCCGCCCAGGTGGCCGGTGCGGTGGCGGTTCGATCGAGCAAGTGGGGTCGTCTTCCGTCCGTGCCGGTGCCCTTCCGATCCGGCGGAATCGGTGGTGAGCGCCGACGACATAGCGAGTGACGAGACCCCGGAGCGCCGTGTGACGCGGCGGGTGCGCGGCGACGCTCGCCCGCACCCCGGGGAGCGAGGTCATCGAACGGCTTCGGCCCCGCCGGATGCGCGCTCGAGCAGCTCCTCCACCGCCGCTTCGGGCGAGACGGGATTCACCGGCAGGCCCGTGCCCAGCTCGAGACCGGCGACCTCCCGGAGCCGCGGATGGACCTCCCAGTGCCAGTGGAACGTGGCATCCACGCGTTCCCGCAACGGCGCCGTGTGGAGCACGAGGTTGTACGGGGGCCCATCGAGGCTGCCCGAAAGGCCACCGAGGACCTGGCGCAGGGCCTGCGCCGTCGCTCGCACGGCGGAGTCGTCCGCCCGTCCGAAGTCCGCCTGGTGCTCGCGGGGGACGATCCACACCTCGAACGGTGAGCGCGATGCCCACGGTGAGAACGCGACGGTCGAGTCGTCTTCCCAGACCAGCCGGTCCCGCGTGCGGGCCTCCTCGCGCACGAGGCGGCACCACGGACATTCGCCCTCGCGGATCACGAATCGAGCAGCACCCCCGAGCTCCTCGCCAACCCGATGCGGGATGAGCGGCAGATCGTACAGGTCGAGGCAGAGATGGTTCGTGCGCGCGCCTGCCTGTGCGCCCCAGTTCTGGACGACCTGCAGGTAATCCGTCTGGGCAGCGCGGGTCGCCTCGGCCAGCGTGTCGCGCGCTACGCGGAGCATCGCCTCGGCGACCTCGCCAACCTGTGCGAGCGCGCGGTGCTCACCCGGCGGCGCGGCGATCGTCCGCCAGCTCCCGGCCGCCCGCGCGCTCGACACGGTCAGCTGGGCGAAGCTCCGATCGAGCTCGTCGCGCTCCTCCTCCGTCCCGATCGAGTGGAACGCGTAGTCCTTCAGGACGCGGAGGCGCACGCCGTCGCCCTCGGGCAGCCGGCAGTTCTGGCAGTCACCGAGATCGTCGATCTGGTCCGCCGGGCGCGCGAAGCGGCTGCGATCGAAGTCGCGGTCGACGATCGTCGCCACCCACCAGCCCGTGATCGAGTCCTTCCGCAGCTCGAACAGCCCGGCGCTCATTGCAGGCGTCAGCCAGCCGAGGCGGTGGCGGGCACGGGCGCGCCGGCCACCGATTCGTCCGCCGCTGCCGACCAGGCGACCGGCGCGCCGATCGCCGACCCGAACGCCTCCGCGAAGATCGACCCGGCCCGCTCGACGGCCTCGGTGCTCGGCTGCTCGGCGGTCCGGCCGAGCTCCTCGGCGACCGACGTCGACACGAGCCCGGGCTCGCCGCACGGGTCGATGAGGTCGAAGTCCCGCAGGTCCGAATCGATGTTCAAGGCGATGCCGTGGTAGCTGACGCCACGCTCGATCCGGAGGCCCAACGCGCCGATCTTGCGGTGGGGCCGGCCCCGATCGCCCTCGACCCAGCAGCCTGGATGGCCGTCGCGCCGGATCGTCTCGACGCCCAGCTGGGCGCACGTTTCGATCATCGCCTCCTCGAGCGCCGTGACGAGCGGCCGGACGAGCAAGCCGCGATCACCGAGCCGGATGATCGGATAGGCGACCAGCTGCCCGGGCCCGTGATACGTCACCTCGCCGCCGCGCTCGACCCGGATGACCTCGATCTCCCGGCGGCGGAGCTCGCGCGGCGAGGCGAGGACATGCGCATCGCTGGCCTGCCTGCCAAGGGTCAGGACCGCGTCGTGCTCGAGGAGGAGCAGGCGATCGCCGACCTCGCCCTCTGCGCGTTGGGCGACCAGGTCCTTCTGTGTGGCCCACGCGTCCCGGTAGCCGATTCGCCCGAGCCAGACGGCCTCCAGGCGTGCTCCGCGTTCCATCCCGGGACGATAGCAGGGGCCTCTTACGCGACCGCCTCCGCAACGGCCCGGGCCATCGCCTGGAGATGTGGCGGCGTGCTCCCGCAGCAGGCGCCGATCACGTTCGCGCCGGCCTCGCGGAACTGGCGCGCGAAGTCCGCCATCGTCTCGGGCGTCGTGGGGTACTGGACCTCGAAACCGACGAGCTGCGGGATCCCGACGTTCGCCTTGGCCACCAGCACGGCGTCCGGGAACGCGGCGCGCATCTTCTCGAGCACGGGAATGAGCTCCTCGGGCCCGTTGCCGCAGTTGCCACCGACCGCCGCGGCGCCGGCCTCCAGCAGCGCCCCGGCCGCCTGCTCCGGCGTGACGCCCATCATGGTTCGGCCGCGGGTATCGAAGCTCATCGTCGCGATGATCGGTGTCTCCGGTGCGGCGTCCCTCGCCCCCTGGATCGCGGCCACCGTCTCGCTGACGTCGCTCATCGTCTCGATCCACATGACGTCGGCCCCGCCCGCCGCCAGCGCGCGCGCCTGCTCGGCGAAGACCTCGCGAGCGATCTCGGGGGTGAGCGTGCCGCCGATCGCCGCCATGATCTGGCCGGAGGGCCCGATGTCGCCGGCGACGAGGGTCGGGTGGTCGGCGGCGTTGGCCTCCACGCGGGCGAGCACGGCGGCGGTCCGGTTCAGCTGGTCGACGCGATCCTCGCGCCCGTGCAGCTCCAGCCGCAGCCGGTTGCCACCGAACGTGTTCGTGAGCAGCACCTGCGCGCCGGCGTCGGCATACGCCCGCTGCACGCGCCGGATGACCTCCGGGTGCTCCAGGTTCCAGAGCTCGGGCGGATCACCGAACTCCAGCCCGTTCTGCATGAGCACCGTGCCCATCGCGCCGTCGGCCATGATCGCGGGACCGTTCGCTCGGACGAGGTCGTTCCATGTGGGCATTGGCGGATTGTGCCCCGGATCGGCCAGGAGCGGGGTCGTGGGCGTCCTGCCGAGACGGGCAGATACCCTACGGACAGATGGACCTCATGGCGCTCCTGTCGCAACCCGAGACGTACGTCGCCCTCGTCACGCTGACCGCGCTCGAGATCGTTCTCGGCATCGACAATGTGATCTTCATCTCGATCCTCGTCCAGCGACTCCCGGCGGCCGAGCAGGACCGTGCGCGGATCATCGGGCTCGGGCTGGCAATGGGGATGCGGATCCTCCTGCTCCTGACGATCACGTTCATCATCGGTCTCACCCAGCCGCTGTTCACGCTCGCCGGACACGATTTCTCGTGGCGCGACGTGATCCTGGTCGGCGGTGGGGTGTTCCTGCTGTACAAGGCAACGACCGAGATCCACGGCGCCCTCGAAGGTGAGGAGGGCGAGGTCGCCACCGCAGGGTCTGCGAGCGTCGGCGGCGTCCTCATCCAGATCGTCCTGCTCGACATCGTGTTCTCGATCGACTCGGTGCTCACGGCTGTCGGCATGGTCGACGAGGTCGCGTTGATGATCGCGGCAGTCGTCATCGCGGTTGGGGTGATGCTCTTCGCGTCGGGGCCGCTCTCGCGGTTCGTGCACCAGCACCCGACCGTCAAGATGCTCGCCCTCTCGTTCCTCCTGCTGATCGGCGTGGCGCTGATCGCCGACGGCTTCGGGCTCCACATCGACAAGGCGTACATCTACTCGGCGATGGGCTTCAGCGTCTTCGTGGAGGCGCTCAACCTGCGCCGGCGCCGGCGCCGAACCGCACCGGTCGAGCTGCACTCCAGGATCAAGGGCGAGCCCGACCCGACGGCCGTCTAGCTCCGACGACCGGATCAGCATGACTGTCGCGGGTCCGACGAGAGGTCGCGCCGAGGCGCCGCCCGCGATCCAGGCCGCGAACTGGACGCGAGTCCAGCTCGACTCGGTGTTCATCGGCATCGTCACGGCCTCCGGCACGTTCCTGCCGGTGTTCCTGCTGCGGATGGGCGCGTCGGCGAACGACATCGGCCTGCTCACCGCGCTGCCGGCGCTGACCGCCTTCGCGCTCGCCATCCCGTTGGGGCGCTGGATGCAGGGCAGGCGGAACATCGTGCCCTGGTACAGCCGCATGCGACTGCTCGCGTGGTCGAGCTACGCGATCATCGCTGCCGTCGCGGCGATCCTGCCTGCGGCGCAGGCGATCCCGATCATGCTCGTGGTCTGGGGCCTGGCATCCCTGCCCTCGACGGCTGGCCTCGTTGCCTTCCCGATGGTCATGGACGGTGCGGCGGGCCCTGGCGGACGGTTCGACCTGCTCGGACGGCGCTGGGCGATCGCCGGGGTCACCACCTCGCTCGCGGTGGCGCTCGGTGGACAGTTCCTCACCGCCGTCCCGTTCCCGCTGAACTTCCAGCTGCTTTTCGTGGCTGTCTCGCTCGCGGGCGTCGGCAGCTTCGTGCAGTCGAGCCGGATCGTCATCCCGGACCATGTCCTGTTACCGGGGGCCGCCCGGGCGCCGTGGCGCGGCCGCATCGGCGACCTCTGGCGCCTCGTCATCGCCAATCGGTCGTTCACCCGGTTCGAGCTCCGGTCGCTCGTGTACACGGCGAGCATCGGGCTAACCATGCCGGTGCTGCCGCTGTTCTACGTCCACGAAGTCCTGGCGACGGATGCCTGGATCGGGGTCATCGGCGCCGCGACGTCCGCCGGCGGGGTCCTCGGCTACCTCGTCGCCCGGCAGCTGGCGCGACGCCGCAGCGGGTCCATCGCGCTGCTGCCGTCGCTGCTCGCGATGGCCGTGGCTCCGGCTGCCCTCTTCGCGATCGACTGGCTGCCCGGGGTGGCAGCCATCTCGTTCATCTTCGGCGTTGCCGGCGCGGGCGCGCAGCTCGCGCTCTTCGACGGCCTCATGCGCCGCATCCCGGCCGAGCAGGGCGTGACCTTCAGCTCCGTGGATCAGAGCATCCAGAACTTCGCCCTCGTCGTCGCGCCGAACGTCGGCGGCATCCTCGCGCTCACGGTCGGGGTGCGCGAGACGCTGCTCGTCGTGGCGGCGGTCGGGTTCGTCGCGTTCGCCCTCTTCGGCCTCGACACGCGCGCGAGGCGCGATCGGGCACGCGCTGCCGAGTCAGCCCCGACGGTCGCCGGGTCACGAGATGCACCGAAAGCAGCGGAGCGCGCGCTCGAAACGGGAGGGACGACGTGACACGCCAGGTGGTGCTGGTCGCCTCGGGCGACCTCCGGGAGACCGCGAACCGGCTGGGCTGGCCGGCCCAGGAGGAGCTGGAGCGTAACGTCGAGGCGGCATTCGGCCGGCACGGCGTGACCGTTCGACGCGCGCACCCTGTCGACTCGTCGCGCGGGCACGGCTTCATCTCGAGCCAGCGGATGGGCATGGACGTCTTCGCCGGCATCGACCGGGACGCGCCGCTGGTCGTCGCCGAGGCTGTCTGGCAGTACAGCCACCACGTCCTGCCCGGGCTGCGCCGCCATCGCGGGCCGATCCTCACGGTCGCCAACTGGAGCGGCCAGTGGCCGGGCCTGGTGGGGATGCTGAACATCAACGCGTCGCTGACGAAGATGGGCCGCGCGTACAGCACCGTCTGGGGCGAGGACCTGACCGACTCGTTCGCCGATTCGGCGATCGCCCGATGGATCGAGACCGGACAGGTGGAGCACGACACGTCGCACGTGCGGGACCTCGACGCCGCGGCGCTTCCCGGGTCCGCCGCGACGCTCGGCCGGCGGCTCGCCGGCGAGCTGGCGGAGCGCATGGCGATCCTCGGCGTCTTCGACGAGGGCTGCATGGGGATGTACAACGCGATCTTCGACGACGAGCACCTGAACCCAGCGGGGATCTACAAGGAGCGCCTGAGCCAGTCCGCGCTCGTCGCGGCGATGCGCCACGTCACCGGCGCCGAGGCCAATGCCGCCTTCGACTGGCTGGAATCGCGGGGCATGGAGTTCCGCCTCGGCAGTGACGGCGCCACGGAGCTCACCATCGACCAGGTTCTGGACCAGCTGCGCCTGTACATCGCCGCGGTGCGAATCGCGCGACGACTTCGGGTGCGACGCGATCGGCATCCAGTACCAGCAGGGCCTGAAGGACATGGCGCCGGCCTCGGACCTCGCCGAGGGCCTCCTCAACGACGTCGATCGGCCGCCGGTGCGCGCGCTCGGCGAGCGTCGCGAGCTGTACCCGGGTCGTCCGGTCATCCACTTCAACGAGGTCGACGAGGGGTCGGCGGTCGACGCGCTGGTCACGAATCGGGTGTGGACCGCGCTCGGGCTCGACCCGGCCACCACGCTGCACGATGTCCGCTGGGGCGCGCCGTTCGGGGGCGACTACGTGTGGGTGTTCGAGATCTCGGGCGCCGTGCCGCCCTCGCACCTGATCGGCGGCTACGCAGGCGCGGTGAGCGAGCGCCAGCCGCCCGTGTACTTCGGCCTCGGTGGCGGGACGATCAAGGGGATCAGCCGCCCGGGCGAGATCGTGTGGAGTCGCGTGTTCCTGATGGACGGTCGCCTGCACGCCGATCTCGGTCGAGCGACGGTCGTGGAGCTGCCGCTCGCCGAGACCGAGCGCCGTTGGGAAGCCACGACGCCGCAGTGGCCGATCATGCACGCCGTGCTCCACGGCGTGACCCGCGATCAGATGATGGCCCGCCACCGCGCGAACCACATCCAGGTCGCCTACGGCAGCGACGCCGCCACTGCCGACGAGGCCCTGGCAGCCAAGGCCGCGATGTTCGACGCGATGGGCCTCGCGGTCCACCTGTGCGGCGACGTGACCTTGGCCTGACCATCGGCGGTCATCCAGTGTGATGCTCAGGGCTTCCGCAGATCGCCCGACCCCGGGGTCAGCAGGATGGTCGGGACGGCCGCGTCGGGCCCGCCGAACACACCCACGCTGACGGCACCCGGACCTCCCTCGGAGATCGCCAGCAGCTCGACCTGCTCCAGGACGGGGACAGAATGCGCTTGTTCCCAATTGATCCCGTCGGTTGATACCCATGCGGTCGCCGACGCCCGCTGCGTTGCCTGCGACGCGCCGATGGCAACCACCTGGTCATCGATCGCCGCGACATCGGTGATCCAGAGGTTTCGGCGATCGCCATAGTCGCCGACCGTGATTCGCTGCCAGCGTTGCCCGTCCGGTGAGGTCCAGGCAAACGCGACCGTGCGATCGATGTCCGAACCAACCGCCGAGCACGCCTCCGAACGGCGCGACGATGATGGATGACGGCCACGGCGTCCTCGAAGGCTCCGTTGTCGATCCGGGTCCACGTCAGGCCGTCCGGAGAGGTCCACGCGACCGCACCCGTGCGGTGTTGCGCGGGGCCGAGCGCGCCGACGGCGACGAACCCGTCCTCGAACGGGGCGATCGCCGTGACCTCTGCGTCGGCGAAGGTGGCGGCCTCATCGGCGACGGGGTCCCAGGCGACACCGTCGCGCGAGGTCCAGAAGCGTGCATGGCGTTCGAACAGCTCCGGTCCCGCCGATCCTCCGGCCAGGTAGCCGAAGCCGGCCGCAACAACCGCCGTCATTCGCTCTGCCTCGGTTCCTCCGAGCACCGACACGTCGTGCGATTGCCAGGTGGCTCCGTCGGACGACGTCCACGCCGCAGGATCGAGCAGGCGGCGGCCGACCGCGACGTACGCCCCTGGTGACCCGCTGGCCACCGCGACGGGAAATGTGAACGCCGTCGTATCGATCTCGTGATACGCCCAGTCAAGACCGTTCGAAGACGTCCACGCCGCCGAGGTCCAGTCCGGAGGAACGTACCCAACCGCGAGGAGCGTGCCGTCCGAATTCGGTCACGTCCGCGAGGATCGCCTGTCCCGGGAATCGAAGGATTGGATGAACCGAGTCGAAGCTCGGTGGCAAGGTCCCCTCGAAGTTCGGCGGCCGCTCGATGCCCAGCGTGCGACCCCAATCGATCCCGAGGACCGGAGGGCTCGACGGCGAAGTCGCCGTTGGCATCCCCTGGCACGCACTCGCCCAGGCAAGGATCCCGACGAGTGCCAATCCGAACGGGCCACGATTGCGGCTCACCACGCGCACGCACCTTAGTCGCTAGGAGCCCTTCTCGCCTCCGGCTCCGTCGACATCCCGGCCGCGCCGAGTCCGGCGGGCGCCCAGCCGACCGGCACCAGCTGGCGATCCAGCCATTCGAGGGGCTCGACCCGCGGCCGGATGAGCGCCGATTCTCCGGCGCGGATGGCGACCTCGGCCGGGCTCGGATGCGACAGGAAGAGCGGCATCGACTCCGTGTAGCCGTAGGCGCCCACGTCGAGCACGGCAACGAGCTCGCCGATCGAGGGTACGGGCATGACCGCCTTGCCGGCGAGGACGTCCAGGCCCGAGCAAAGCGGTCCGGCGACCGTGACCGGAAACGTCTTCGCCCCCCAGCCGCCCGCCCCGAGCGATCGGATGCGGTGCTCCTGACCGACAAGCACCGGGCGCAGGACATGGTGGACCCCGCCGTCGAGGATCACGACGTGCGTGCCATCGACGATCTTCCGGTCGACGACCTTCGCGACGTACGCGCCGGCCGGCCCGACAAGGAATCGCCCGGGCTCCAGCAACACCCGACTATCGCGAGTCACGGGATCCTCGGCCAGGGCCCGGGCGATCGCATCGAGCCGGAGACCGAACACCCGGAGGTCGAGGGATCGATCGTCGGGCTCGTAGGGGATTCCAAGCCCGCCACCGACGTCGACGAGCCGCAGCCGGAAGCCCACCGCGACCGCGAGCGAGCGGGCCAATTGGATCGTGCGCTCGATATGGTCCGAGAGCGCGTCCGCGTCGACCACGTTCGAGGCGCCGAACGCGTGGAGTCCGAGAAGGTCGAGGTGCGGCGAGCGGATGGCCAACTCGGCACAGGTGTCGAGGTCGTCGGAATCCATGCCGAACTTGCCCGCACCGTCGTCGCCCACGAGCCGGACGCGTTCGAGCCCGACGTGCGCGGGAACCGAGGCGCGCAGGAGCAATGGCACGACCGCGCCCTCGCGAGCCGCGATCGCCTCGAGCCGCGCCAGCTCGCCCGGCGACTCGACCGTGATCGCCCGGATTCCGGCGAGCACGGCCGCGCGGAGCTCGTCGTCGCGCTTGCCGGGCCCGGTCATGACGACCGTCGCCGGGTCGATTCCCGCTCGACGCGCCGTCTCGAGCTCACCGCCCGAGGCGACGTCCGCGCCCAGCCCGAGCCCCGCGAGATGGGCGACCAAGGCAAGAGCCGGGTTGGCCTTGACCGCATAGGCGACGTCGAATGCGTCGGGCAGCACCGATCGAAGTGCGGCCGCCTGTCGATCGACGACGTCGAAGTCGTAGACGTAAAGCGGCGTCCCGTACTCGGTGGCGAGCGCCTCCGGCTCGAGCCCGCCGAGCCTGCCATCTCGGAGGATCTCGTTGCGCGCCGGCGGCCTCCCGCGACGCGGCTCGTCAACAGCCAAGAAGCGGGCAGCGGGCGGCGGCCCCAGGCGGAGGGCACTCATCGGAGCGCCTCCTCGAGCGCAACCCGCGCGTCCGTGCCGGCATCCCGGACCTTGACGATCAAGGCTGTCGCCACGCCCAGACCGTGGGAACGACCGAAGTCGCCCATGGCGGCCCGGGTCCCAGGGACGACCACGGCGCGTTCCGGCACGGCAAGCGGCGCGTCGCGGCTGCCCTCGATCATGGCCTCGCTGACGAGGTCGTAGAGCCGCGACGTGCCCGTGAGCACGACGCCCGCGCCGATGACCGCGCCCCGACCCACGAGGACGCCGTCGTACAGGCCGGATCCGCCGCCGACGAATGCGTCGTCCTCGACGATCACGGGGCGTGCCCCGGGTGGCTCGAGCACGCCGCCGATGACGGTGCCGGCCGCGAGGTGGACGCGGCGTCCGATCTGGGCGCATGAGCCGACGAGGACGTGCGAATCGATCATCGTGTCGGCGCCGATCCAGGCGCCGACGTTGATGAATGACGGCGGCATGACGACCACCCCCGGCTCGAGGTGGACGCCGGCGCGGATGCTCGACCCGCCAGGCACGATTCGCCACGGTCGCCCGGCGGCTGTCGCGTTGCGGGCGTCGACGTCGTCCAGGAGGCGCTTGAGGGGCAGCGACGCCCGATCGGTGAAGCCGAGGGGGCCGACCTCGTAGGACTGCGTGGCTCGCTGGGCGAAGAGTCCCAGGATGCCCGCCTTGACCGTCGTCTCGACCCGCCAGCCACCGGGCGCGTTCGGATCCGGTCGGGCCGCCCGAAGGCGGCCCGCATCGAGCTCGGCCAGGAGATCTGCCGGGGCAACGGCGTGCTGATCCGGTCGATTCTCGGCATCGACAGGCGCCGGCCTGAAGGTCGTCGTGCTCATGCAACGACCTCCGAGGCAGGAGCGATCGTGCTCGGCGCGACCTCGCGCCCACCGGACTCGATGAGTCCGAGGCGGCGCATGAGCGCGACCAGGTGCTCCCGGTCCAGATCTGCGAGCGGCAGGAGCGGCCGCCGGACGGTGTCGGATCGGAGGACCCGCATCGCTGCCAGCGCGGCCTTCACCGGCACCGGGTTCGGCCCGCCCCGGAAGTTCGCGAGGAAGAGCGGCAGCCAGCGGTCGTGGATCCGTCGGGCGCCTTCCCAGTCACCGGCTCGGGCAGCTGCACACATCGAGACCATGTCGCCCGGGATCTCGTTGCTCGCGACGGAGATGACCCCATCGCCGCCCATCGCGAGGACGGCGAGGGTCGCGGCGTCGTCACCGCTGAGGACCGCGACGCTCCGGGGGCGGTTCCGGCAGATCTGGGCGATCTGCTCGAGGTTTCCGGACGCTTCCTTGATGGCGATGACGCGAGGGTGCTCGGCGAGGCGCAGGAAGACGTCCACCGAGACGTTCGTGCCTGTTCGCGAGGGCACGTTGTAGACCACGATCGGAAGGTCACCGTCGTCGGCGACGGCCCGGAAGTGGCTCTCGAGCATCCGGCCGTCCGGGCGGTTGTAGTACGGCGCGACGATCAGCGCCGCGTCCGCGCCGAGCTCGGCGGCCCGCCGGGTGGCCGCGATCGTTGCCGTCGTGTCATTCGTGCCGGTTCCGGCGACGACCGGGATGCGGCCGCGCGACGGTCGGCCGGCAACGGTCTCGACGGTCAGGGCGATCACTCGTTCGCGTTCCGACGGCGTCAGGGTCGGCGCTTCACCCGTGGTGCCGCACGGGACGATGCCGTCGATCCCGGCGAGGACCTGGAGGAGCACGAGCTCGCGCAACGCCGGCTCATCGACGGCTCCATCGTCGGTGAACGGGGTGACCAGGGCGGTCAGGGCTCCCCGGAGGAGCGGCCGCGGGGTGCGATTGGTGCGTTCGAGTCGGATCATCGGAAGCCTCCTAGCCGCGTTGTCGGTTGCGGTTGGGTATTGGGGTTGGGGTGAGCGGGGGGCAGGTCGTGGGGACGGTCAACCGGCGACGCCGGCCACCGCCCGGAGCTTCCGAGGGGTGTCGCGCTCCCGTTCCGGCGGCTCTCCGACAAGCTCCTCCACCACCTCGCTGAAGGCGTGAATCCCGGGCGCGCGTGGCTCGGTCCGGAGCCACTCGGCGGCCGCCAGAGCGCCGGCTGCGTATGCGGATCGGTCGCGCGCGGTGAGGCGGAGCTCGAGCGTCTCGCCCGAGGCATCGAAGCCGACGACGTGCATCCCCGGCGAGGCGCCGGCTCGGACGCTCGCGACCTCGAGCTCGTCGGGGGCGGGAGGTCCGTCGCCGGCGGTGGCGATGCGTCTCTTGCGCAGGTCGACCGCGAGCAGTCGGCGCGCGAGCGCCAGGGCCGTGCCGGAAGGGCGATCGAGCTTCCCCCGTCGGTGCCATTCGACGACGTACGGATCGGCCTCGTCGAGTCGGGCATACATCGAGCCGGCGATCTCGACGAGCCGGAGCAGCGCGGCGACGCCGAAGCTGAAGTTCGGCGCAGCGACAGCTGCGGCGTCATGGGCGACGAGCGCCTCGTCCAGCGCGTCGCGGGCTTCGTCCCATCCGGTCGTGGCGATGACGAACCGCCGGCAGCCCGCGGCGAGGGCCGTCGCGACGTTCGAGGTGACGGCGCCGGGAACCGAGGCCTCGTAAGCGAGGTCCGCGCCGAGGAGCGGTGTCGCTGGATGTTGCCCGTTCGCCGGTCGCCCGAGGACGATCGGGCTCCCCAGGCCTCGAGCCCGGGTGGCAGCGGCGATCGCCTCCCCGAGGTGGCCGTCTCCGAAGATGATCGTCGGCATCGCGTGGGTCCTCCGTCTGGGTTTCGGAGGCTCCGTCGCGAAAATGAAAAGGCCGCGGTCACCGTCTTCGGTGTTCCGCGGCCCCTGGAGCCTCCACGCCTGGTGGCTCCGTTCGGTCGTCGAGTGGACGCGCCGTCAGAGCCCTGGCGCCCGTGCCTCCTGGCAGGGCCGCCCGGGCTTCTTCGCCTCGTTCGGGACGATCAGCTGGCGCATGAGGTCGGGACCATACGACAACTCCCGATCCCGCCGCAACCATTTTTCGGGGACCCTACGCGGCGGCCTCGTCCTCCGGCTCGCCGACCTCGATCGGGTTGTTTAGCCGGTCCTGGCTCCACTCGTGCCAGCCGCCGTCGTAGACGGCGATCCGCGACCAGCCCATCAAGTACGCGTAGAACCATGTCTCGCTCGCCCGCCAGCCGGTCCCGCAGTAGAAGGCGATCCGCTTGTCCGGCGTGATTCCGGCGTCGGCCCAGTTCTTGGCGATCTCGGGGTAGGGCCGCATCGTGTTGTCGACGCTCCGGTAGTGCTGCATGTGGTAGGCGTCGGAACCGCAGTTGCCCCACACGTCGCCCGAGATCCGGCCGGCGGGACCGATGTAGTTGTAGCCGCTCACCGCGCCGACGTGCTCGCGCCAGGTCCGCACGCTGACGAGCGCCGCCGCCTCGGGGTCGGCGAGGATCGCCTTCGCCTCGTCGATGTCGACGATGAGCTCGGGCCGCTGTGGGATCGACGCGCCGAATTCGTCGACCGGAGCTGGCTCGCGAAGCGTCGTCTCGAGCGGATGGCCTTCGCGGACCCAGCGGTCGTAGCCGCCGTCGAGCAGGCGCACGTCGTCGACGCCCGCGTATCGCAGGATGAGCGCCGCGCGGGTCGCAGCGATCTGCCCGGCCCGTCGGCCCGGCCACTTCTCGTTCGCCGCGCCTTCGGTGTCCCGGCCGTACAGGATGACGGTCGCGGACGCCGTGATGCCAAGGGCGGTCAGTGCTCGCTCCAGCTCTTCGGGCGATCGACGGTTCCAGTCGAGGGGATCCTCGATCCAGTTCGTGTCGAGGTAACGAGCCCCGGGGAGGTGGCCTTCTGCGTACTCCTCCGGAACACCGAAGTTCACGTGGAAGACCAGGGCGTTGGCTGCAGGTGGCGCCTCCGGAGTGCGCCCCTCGATGACGTCGCGGAGCCACCAGGCGTGGACGAGCTTCTCGTAGTTCGGGAGCGCCTCGACTGGTCGTTCCGCATCCACCGACCAGGCGCTCCAGCCACCATCGAGGATTCGGGTCTGGTGGCCAAGGTTCGACAGCCGGTCCGCCACGCGCCGTGCGTCATCTGTGCCGTCGCCGTAGACGACGATCCCGGTTGCCGGATGAACGTGGTGTGCCTGAAGGATCGATCGCAGGTCGGCGTCGTCGAGGCGGTCGAGCCATGAATCCGGAACGGCCAGGGCGCCGGGCACATGGCCTCCGCGCGCATCGCCGGTGAGGCGCCACCCGTTGAAGGCGGCGATTGGCCGAGCGTCAACGACGGTCAGGTGGGACCGGCCGAGGTGTCGGTGCAGCTCGGACGGATCGATCGCAGCACGCGATCGGTTGGCGTTGAGATCGAGGGACATCGAAGGCTCTCCATAGAATCCGAGGGAAACCGGGCAAACAAAAACCCCTGCCATGGCAGGGGTCGGAGAGTCCGAAATTCGGCTCTAGTCGTCGCGCGTTACGACGCCGCCCGCTCTGCCTGGCAGGGGATCGGACAGAGACACCGAGCCGTCGGTCGCACCGGGAGAAGCATCAGGGTGGCAGTTTGGCATGCCCGTGGCGTGGACAGCAACCTTTCGGCGCCGACCGACCCGGCGGCGACGACTGCGGAAGATGATTCTCCTCGGCCGGAACCAGGGCCGATGCCCTCGGGGAGCTCTGACGGCTTCACCCGGGCTGAGCCGGATACAATCCGGACCCTGCCGAGCGGGAGTAACTCAGCTGGCAGAGTGTCTGCTTCCCAAGCAGAATGTCGCGGGTTCGAATCCCGTCTCCCGCTCCAATCCCCCTCCTGGGATGACCGGCAAACCCGGCCTGTTCCTCGACACCGTCCAGCACGAGGCGTTCATCGAGGTCGACGAGGAGGGCACCGAGGCCCACGCCGCGACGGGCGGCGCGATGGCCGCGTCACACGGGCCGACGATCACGGTTGACCGGCCCTTCCTCTTCGTCATCCGCGATCGCTCGACCGGCGCCATCCTTTTCATGGGCCGCGTCGCTGATCCCACGGCCGCCTGACGCTGCCGGACGCCGACCGAGCCACCTGGGCGGTTCCAGCGGCACATTCCGGGCGCGTATGATGCCGCGACCAGCGCGGCGCCCCGCCGTGCTGCCCGATCGTTTTGAGGAGGCGAGAGGGATGCGCGCCCCGAGCAATGTTCGACGCATGGCAGTCGTTGCCACCTGCGCCCTGATCCTGTCCGCCTGTGGCCCCGCCGGGCCGCAGCAGCAGACCGGCCCGGTCACGCTCCAGGTCCTGAACTTCGCGGGCTACATGCCGCCCGACATCGCGGAGCGGTTCAAGGCCAAGACGGGCCACACGATCGTCGTCACGGAGTCGAGCTCGAACGAGGACACCGTCGCGAAGCTGGATGCGTCCCAGCCGGGCACCTACGACGTCGCATTCCTGACGTCGAGCTTCGCCGAGGCGCTGAACAGCGCGGGCAAGCTCGAGAAGGTCGACCACGCGCAGGTCCCGAATCTCGCCAACCTCTACCCCGAGGCGACGCAGCTCGCCCACGATCCGGGCAATGTCTTCTCGGTGCCCTACACGTGGGGAACCACGGGGATCTGCTATCGGACGGATCTGGTCCCGGAGGGCGAGATCGACAGCTGGTACGACCTGCTCACCCCCAGCGCGGCCCTCACCGATCGGGTCACGATGATGGACGAGGAGCGCTGGCTCTTCCTGCCGGCCCTCAAGGCACTCGGCTACTCGATGAACTCGACCGTCCAGGCCGAGCTCGATGCCGCGGCCCAGCTCCTTATCGATGCCAAGAAGTCCCTGCTCGCCTACGACGCCGAGACCTTCTACACGCGGCTCGACAGCGAGGAGGCGCTCGCGGTCGAAGCCTGGGATGGCTGGTGCGAGCTGGCCGAGAACGAGAATGTCGCGTTCGTGATCCCCAAGGAGGGTTCGGACCTGTTCGTCGACGCGATGACCATCCCGAAGGGCTCGACGCGACTCGCGGCGGCCCACCAGTTCATCGACTTCATCCTCGAGGACGAGAACGGGACGTGGGTCGCCGAGAACATCCTGTACAAGACGCCGACGCGAGCCATGGAGCTCCTGTCCCAGGAAACCCTCGACACGTATCCGACCCTCGCCCTCGCGCCCTCCGTCCTCTTCGCGCAGGAGTCCCTGCGAGACCTGGGTGCCGGACAGGCACGCTTCTCGGACGCGGCGACGAGGGTCAAGGCCGCCCCGTTCGAGTAGGGCGGTGGTGCTCCGCGACGTCTAGATGAGCGGCCCGTCGTCCGTCGGTCGGCGGCTGGGCTTCCTGCGCCACGGCCGGGCGACGCTCGTCCCAGCCTTCGCGTGGTGGGCGGTGTTCCTGGTCGCGCCCATCGGCTTGATCCTGGCCAGCGCGTTCCTTCGGCGTGGGCAATTCGGCGGGATCACGTTCGAGCTCACCCTGGACAACTTCACGCGCGCGCTGGACCCGCTCTTCCTGGGCGTGCTCGGCTACTCCATCCAGATGGCCCTGATCACGACCGTCATCTGCCTGCTGATCGGCATTCCCGCCGGCTACTTCATCGCGACGCGATCCAGCACCCGCCTCAAGAACGCGCTCCTCGTGCTGGTGATCCTGCCGTTCCTGACGAACTTCCTGATCCGGACCTACGCCTGGATCGTCCTGTTGAACCGCGAGGGCATCGTCAACGACGCGCTTCGCGCTGCGGGCCTCATCGAGAAGCCGCTGGAGCTCCTGTACAACGATTTCGCGATCATCCTCGGGCTGACGTACGGCTTTTTGCCCCTGATGATCCTGCCGGTGTACGCCGCGCTCGAGCGGCTCAAGCCGGACGTACGCGAGGCCGCGGAGGATCTCGGGGCCCGGCCGCTGCGGGTCCTGCGCACGGTCACGCTTCCGCTGATCATGCCGGGCATCGTCGCCGGCTGCGTCTTCGTGTTCGTGCCGGCGCTCGGGAACTTCCCCGTTCCGCAGCTCCTCGGCGGCGGGCTCCGGATCATGATGGGCAACCTCATCAACCAGCAGTTCCTCGAGTCCCGCGACTGGCCGTTCGGATCCACGCTCGCGCTGCTGGTGATGGGCATCCTGGCCATCGTGCTGGTCGTCCAGTCGCGGGCGCTGCGCCGCAGCCGGGAGATCTCGATCGATGCGTGAATTGCGCCCAGGCGGGAGCGTCTGGCTCAAGGCCCACATGGGCGTGCTCTTCGCGTTCCTCTACCTGCCACTGGTCGTGCTGGTCGTCCTGTCGTTCAACGATGCCCAGCGCTCGATCCAGTCGTGGCAGGGGTTCACCACGCGCTGGTACGGCGAGGTCTTCCAGGACCCCGAGCTCCTGGGCGCGCTCGGCACGACGCTGCTCATCGCGGCTGTCGCGACGACCATCTCGGTCGTGCTCGGAACGCTGCTCGCGCTTGGCCTGGAACGCCATACCCGGAGCAGCATCCTGGACAACGCCGTGTACTTCCCGCTGCTGGTCCCGGACCTCGTCCTCGGCATCGCACTCCTCGTGTTCTACTCGCTCCTCCGGTTCCCGCTGGGCATCGTGTCGATCGTGATCGCCCATGCGGTCTGGGGCATCGCGTTCGCGGCCGCGATCGTGCGGACCCGGCTTCGAGGGTTCGACCGCTCGATCGAGGAGGCCTCGCTGGACCTTGGGGTCAAGGAGATCCCGACCTTCTTCCGCGTGACGCTGCCGGTGATCCTCCCAGGGGTCGTGTCCGCAGCGCTCGTCGTCTTCACGCTGTCCGTCGACGAGTTCGTCATTGCCTACTTCACCGCTGGTCAGGCGAAGACGTTCCCGATCCAGGTCTACAACATGATTCGCTTCGGGGTGACGCCCGCGATCAACGCCGTCGCGACGTTGCTGATCGGTTTCAGCATGCTGCTCGTCTTCGTGGCGCTCTACCTCAACCGCGGACGGCCGACCACGCCCGAAACTGCTGAGGGAGGCTCCTCGTGACCGTGGCTGGGACGAACGGCACGCCTGACGAGGTCATCGTCGTCGAGCACGCGATCAAGGACTTCGGGTCGGTGCGTGCGCTCGACGACGTCTCGCTGTCCATCCGCGAGAACGAGTTCTTTGCGCTCCTCGGGCCGAGCGGCTGCGGCAAGACGACACTGCTCCGCTGCCTCGCCGGCTTCGAGCAGCTGACGTCCGGGCGGCTGCTCCTCGACGGCCGGGACCTCGTCGGGACACGCCCATATGACCGACCCGTGAACATGATGTTCCAGTCGTACGCGCTGTTCCCGCACATGAGCGTGTGGGACAACGTCGCGTACGGCCTGCGGGCCGAGCGACGGCCGATGGACGAGATCCGCACGCGCGTGGACGACGTGCTCGCGAAGGTCGGGATGAGCGGACTCGCCCCACGACGGCCCAACCAGCTGTCCGGCGGCCAACGCCAGCGAGTGGCGCTCGCCCGGGCCATCGTGAAGCGGCCGCGCGTGCTCCTCCTGGACGAGCCGCTGGCCGCGCTGGATCGGAAGCTGCGCGGGGAGATGCAGATCGAGCTGAAGCGACTGCAACACGAGGTGGGGATCACGTTCGTCGTCGTGACCCACGACCAGGAAGAAGCGCTCTCGATCGCCGATCGGGTGGCGGTCATGCACGCCGGCCGGGCACTGCAGGTCGGGACACCGGTCGAGCTGTATGACAACCCGGTCGACCACTTCGTCGCCTCGTTCATCGGCAAGATGAACTTCCTGCGGGGGACGGTCGAGACCGATGGCCTGCGCGTCGATCCGTTCGGCCTCATCAGAGCCCGGGCGGGGGCGGCCGGCGCGGCGATCGGGTCGGACGCGTACCTCGCGATCCGGCCCGAGGCGGCGAGCCTGGTCGAGCCCGGGGCCGTGCCCGACCCAACGGAAGTTGCGCTCCCCGCCATCGTCGACGCCGTTGCATTCGTTGGCTCGCAGAGCCACACCCACGTTCGACTCGGGACCGGCGACACGCCATTCGTGGTCACATCGAGCAAGCGCGGCTGGCTGCCCGAGCCCGGCGAGCAGGTCCGGATCGCCTGGACCATCAACGACGGCCGGATCCTGGCCGGCTGAGGCGGAGGAGCGACATCGACATGGATCGCGAGATTGGCGCCATCTACTACTCGTCCGGCGCGGCCCGGGACTGGCAACCCGACGCCGACGTGGGCGGCTCGAATCACATGCTCTTCGACCACGGCCGGACCATGGCCGGGATCTGGCGGGCGGATCAGGACGCCGCCCGGGACCCCGTCTCCGTCGCGATCCCCGCCCGCGAGACGATCCTGGTTCTCGAGGGCACCGTCACCGTGACCGTCAACGATGGCGAGCCACGCTACCTGCGGGCTGGCGACATGCTGTCGATCCCGGCGCAGGCCATGGTCGGGTGGGATCCGGCGCCCGACTGCATGGTCTTCTGGGTGTACTCATGATCGACGCGTCCGACGCGGATCGGCGGCGCGACGGTCGTCATGCTTTCCCGAGGGTGCCTTCGGCCCGACCAACAACTGCATCGGCATCGGCGATGTGCTGCGGCGGCGGGGGCACCGTGTCGTGTTCATCCTCGAGGAGTCGTTCGCCGGGACGCTCGAGGCGAAGGGCTTCGAGGAACGGCTGATGCGCCTCGGCCCGAAGCCCGAGATCGAGGAAGGCGCCGGCCAGTTCTGGATCGACTTCATCCGCGACACGGCGCCCGTCTTTCGCAAGAGCACCCTCGAGCAGCTCTCGGAGTTCATCGTGCCGACGTGGCAGGCCCTGGTCGACGGGGCGAAGTACGTCGACGACCGCCTGCGCACGATCATCGACGAGTTGGACCCGGCCGTCATCGTCGAGGACAACGTGGTCGGCTTTCCCGCGTTGCCCGCATCCGGTCGGCCGTGGGTCCGGATCATGAGCTGCAACCCCGCGGAGCTGAAGGACCCGGCGATCCCGCCCTTCTCGTCCGGCTACCCGGCGAGCAACCGCAACGACTGGCAGGCCTTCCGCGAGGAGGTGGATCGGACCCATCGGGATCTGTGGTCCGATTTCGACGCGTACACCCGTGAGCGCGGCGCGCCCGGGCTCACCTGGACAGGCGAGGGCCCGGACTTCATCGGCGAGTCGCCCTGGCTGAACCTGTTCCTGTATCCGCAGGAGGCCGACTACCCCCGTGAGCGTCCGCTCCCGCTCACGTGGCACCGGCTCGAGTCCTCCGTTCGCGCGACCGACGGGACATGGCAGCTCCCCGACGCCCTCGCGTCGGGCCCAGGCGCGCTCATCTACCTCTCCCTCGGGAGCCTGGGCTCGGCCGACGTGGGGCTCATGCAGCGGATCGTCGATGTCCTTGGGCGATCGGAGCATCGAGTGGTGGTGTCCAAGGGCCCGCTGGGCGAGCAGATCCGGCTCCACGACAACATGACCGGGGCGAACGTCCTGCCGCAACCGGCGATCCTGCCCCAGGTCGATCTCGTGATCACGCACGGCGGGAACAACACCGTCACCGAATCGTTCCACAACGGCAAGCCGATGATCGTGCTGCCACTGTTCTGGGACCAGGTCGACAACGCCCAACGTATCCACGAGACCGGCTTCGGGCGTCAATTCGCGACCTACGACTTCGAGGAGTCCGAGCTCCTCCGCGGGATCGATGCGCTCCGCTCGGATGTCTCGCTCCAGCAACGCCTGCGCTCGCTGGCGGCCCGGCTCCAGGCGAACCCGGGCACCGGCAAGGCGGCAGACCTGATCGAGCGGGTGGGGCTCACGGGAGACCCGGTTCACCGGACCTGAGGCCGCTGAACCCGGCGCACGCAACCAGACTGGTCACCAACCCGCGTCGGGATCGGGACCGCGCGCGAGCAGCCAGCGCAGGCCCGCAGCCGGCGCGTACCGCCACGCCGGCAGGTACGTCGCCGCGTACGAGAACTCATCGAGCTCCTTCTCGACCTCGAACGCATGCAGGAGCCGCGGCTCGAGATCGAGTGCGCCACCACGCGACGACGGCTCGTCCAGATACCCGCGGAGGAACGCCCGCCGCGCCGAGATGAGCCAGTCCTCGATCGCCGACCCGGCGTCGCCGGCCTCGGCGCGCCGCACCGCGCTCCGCGCGATGTGATCGAACGAGCGAAGGATGGACGCGACATCGCGAAGCGGTGCGTCCAGTCGCCGCCGCTCCGCGACAGATCTGGCTGGCTCACCCTCGAGATCGACGACCAGGTACCGGTTGCCGTCGCGGATCAGCTGGCCGAGGTGCAGGTCGCCGTGGATGCGGGACACCGTGGTGCCCGGCCGATGGTCGGCGAGTGGTGCGAGCGCGGATTCGATGGCCTCGTGGCTCGCGCGCAGCTCCGCGGCGAGCTCGGCGTCGATCGGCGCGAGAGCGCGGATGGCCGCGAGATGCGCGCGGCCTGCACGGTTTGCGCGATGGGCGGCATCGGACGGGCGAGCCGGGCGGGGTCCCATCGCCCGACCCCGCAGCGCGAACAGGGCGGCGTGCAGGTGTGCGATCGTCCGGCCGGCCGGGTCCATGTCGGCCAGGAGGCCATGTCGTCCGCCCGACGGAGCACCTGCCCGTAGCCATCCGGCCAACGCCGCGGCGAGCCGCTCGAACTCGTCCGTGGCGCCCGGCACGAAGCGTTGCAGCACGGCGATGTCGGCGCTCCGTCCCGCGGCCTGCGGCACGAACCGGATCGCACCCCCGAACTCGGGGATCGGCGCGTCGCGGAGGGCCCTCGCAAGCTCGACCTCGGGGTTCGGACCGGGCTCGAGGCGCCGGTACAGCTTGAGGACGCTGGCCTCGTCGAGAACGACGCTCGTGTGCGACTGATCGATCCCCAGGGAGCGCACGCTCGTCGTGTCTGCGGTCGCGCGGCCGGGCTCAGCATCTTCCGGCGGTACCCCGACCAGCGACCCGGCGGCATCGCCGCGAATCGAGCCGCCGCGCATGGCGAGTCCCGCGAGCCCGGCGTAGATCGCGGCTGCGTCCCCGACCGGGAGCGTGTACCGGACCGCTCGCCCGCCGAACAGGTCGGCCCGCAGGATCGCCAGCGCGCCGGGCCCGACGGCGAACCGTTCCTCGACGACAACGCCCACGATCGGATGCTGCTTCGAGGCGAACCACCGCTCGCCGACGAGGTGGCCCGGGTCGACCCTCGTCCCGACGCCGAGCTTCACCATTGCCTGGTGCACGATACGAGTGCGCGGCCGGCAAGTTCGCGAGAGGCGGTATCGTGCTGCCCGTGCGCAGCCAGCCCGAGCGACCGACCACCCTCGAGCGCACGATCAGCGTGACCGGAACCGGTCGCGTGCGCGTGCGACCAGACCTCGCCGACCTGCGGCTGGGTGTGGCGATCACGGCACTCACTGCCGGAGCTGCTCGGGCCGCGAGCGCGACGGCGATGACGGCCGTGATCGCGAAGCTGAAGGAGCTCGGCATCGATGCTCGGGACATCCAGACGACGGACCTGTCCCTGAGCCCCGTGTACGACTACTCGACCAGCCCGAAGCCCCCGCGACTGACGGGCTACGCACTCACGAACGTGGTTGCTGTCACGATCCGCGACCTCGAACGCGTCGGCGATTCGATCGACGGTGCCTTGGGCGCCGGCGCCACCAGTCTCGACAGCATCGCGTTCACGGTCGAAGACCCGACGACGGCCGAGACGGCGGCGCGCGAAGCCGCCGTGGCCGATGCGCGGGCGAAGGCGGACACGCTGGCGTCGGCCGCCGGGGTCTCGATCATCGGTGTTGCCGCGATCAGCGAGTCGGGCGGCGCGATGCCCTACCCGGTCCACCGTGGCGAGATTGCCATGCTGGCGGTCAAGGAGGCGTCAACGCCGGTTGAGGCCGGCACGAATGAGGTCGCGGTGAGTGTCGCGGTGACCTACCGAATCGATTAGACGCCAGCAGCGTCGCCGGTGATCTCGCGCTTGCGGCGCTCGACGAAGGCATCCAGCGCCTCGGCGGCAGCCGGTTCGAGGGGCGGCGGCTCGTACTCGGCGAGGAGCTGCTTCCAGATGCGGTTCGCGCGCTGTGTGGCGGTTTGCTCGCCATCCTCCTGCCACGTCTCGAAGTTGCGCCAGTCAGAGAGCATCGGCTGGTAGAAGGCGGTCTCGAACCGCTCCAGCGTGTGGGCCGTGCCGAAGAAGTGCCCGCCCGGGCCGACCTCCGCGATCGCGTCGAGGCCGAGCGACGCGTCGTCGACGGGGAACGGCACGAGCACCTCGGCCATCTGCTGGAGCAGCTCGGCATCGAGGATCAGCTTCTCGAACGAGGCAGTCAGCCCGCCCTCGAGCCAGCCGGCGCCCTGGTAGAGGAGGCTCGCGCCGCCCATGACCGAGCCCCAGATCGACATCTGGCTCTCGTATGCGGCTTGCGCGTCGACCACCGCCGAGCCCGTCACGTTCGATGATCGATGCGGCAGCCCGTAGCGGCGCGCGAGCTGGCCAGTTGCGAACGCGGCTTTGACGTACTCCGGGGTCCCGAACGCCGGTGACCCGGTCCGCATGTCGACGTTCGAGGTGAACCCGCCGTAGACCATCGGCGCACCCGGCCGGACGATCTGGGCGAGCGCGATCATGAACAGCGCCTCGGCGTTCTGCTGTGCCAGCGCACCGGCGAGCGTCGCGGGGGTCATCGCGCCGGCGAGCGTGAACGGCGTCGCGACGACGGGCTGGCCCCAGGTCGCCATCTCGATGAGGCCCTCGGACATCGGTCCGTCGAGCCGGAGGGGCGAGTTCGAGTTGACGATCGTCATGAGGCTCGGCTCGGCGACGAGCCTTTCCCGATCGATCCCGCGCGTGATGGACGCCACCTCCAGCGCATCGTCGACGACGGTTCGCCCGAACGCCAGGCACTGCCACGTCTTGTCGAGGAGCGTCGCGAGCGTCCGGTACATGTCGAGGTGCCGCGTCTCGACGGGGAGGTCCGTCGGCTCGAGGGGGCCGCCGCCCTCCTGGTGGATGATGTCGAGGCTCCCGATAACCCGCACGTAGGCATCGAAGTCGGCGGCGTTGCCGGCTCGGCGTCCTCGCTCGATGTCGGTGACGAACGCCGGCCCACCGACGGCGCCGAAGACGAGGTGGCGGTCTCCAAAGACGAGGTCGCGCTCCGGGTTGCGGGCATGGAGCTCGAAGCGCGACGGGGCGAGCGCGACGAGCTCGTCGACCTGGGCTGGATCGAGGCGGACGCGACCCGCCGGACCTCGAGCGCCGTCCTCGCGCTCGACGCGGGCGCCGGCATTGGCGAACCGATCGAGCGCCGCGCCGCCGAGGACCTCGACGCCGATGTCCCGGAGGATCGTCAGCGATGCGTCGTGGATCGCCTCGACCTGGTCGGCCGACAGGATCTCGATGGGTCGATACGGGTTGACGACGCGGCGCCACGGGAGCCGCGGGATTCCGCCGGCGGCTCGCCGCGGATTCCTGCCCCGGGCGCGGGCCACGAGGGTCGATTCCGTTCGGGGCTGGTCCATCTCGAAGCCACGATAGCGAGCCGATGCTCCCGGATGGACCTCGAGCTCGATGGCGTGGCTCTAAAACAAATCGACGCAACCTCGACACGATCTAGGCTGTGCGCCATGCAGGAACCCGAACGAGCCAATCCCGATCCGATCGACCAAGTGGCGTTGCTCGCCGAGCCGGTCCGTCGGCGGGTCTACGAGCACGCGGCGTCCGCCGCGGAGCCCGTCGACCGGGACGAGGCTGCGGCCGCAGCCGGAATCAGTCGCCCGCTCGCCGCGTTTCATCTCGATCGACTGGTCGAGGGCGGGCTGCTCGAGGCGACGTTCCGGCGCCGCTCCGGTCGATCGGGTCCGGGCGCCGGACGGCCGGCCAAGTTCTATGGCCGCCCTGTCGATCGGTCGGTCGACGTCTCGCTTCCGCCGCGGCGCTACGACGTCGCTGCGGGGATCTTCGCGTCGGGCGTCGATCGTGCGCGCGGTGGTCGCAGCGCGGTGCTCGCGGCGGCTCGAGAAGCAGGCAGCGCGGCTGCCCGCGCGGTTCCGGCGCGCGTTCGCGCGCAGAGCAGGGCCGCCGCTCGCGCCGCATTGATGGAGATCCTGCGTGATCGCGGCTTCGAGCCTCGCCCGGACAGCAATGGCGGAATTGAGCTTGGCAACTGTCCATTCAAGGCCCTCACGTCGGAGCACCGCGACCTCACCTGCTCGGCGAACCTCGCCCTGCTCGAGACCGTCGCCGGATCGATCGCAGCCGCCGGCCTCGTCGCCGAGCGTCGCGATCCGCCCGAGCCGTGCTGCGTCGCGCTGCGGAGGGCGTCGCCGGTTACCCTCGCCGGGAAGTCCACGCAGACCTGACCCGAGGATCCCCGATGCCCGACAAGCCGCGCCGAACCGTTGACGACTATGTCGATGCGATGCCGGATCCCTTGGCGGCCGTGGCAGCCGAGCTTCGGCGGGTGATTCGCGCGACGGCGCCGCACGCGAAGGAATCGATCAAGTGGGGCCAGCCGGTGTACGAGGCCGGTGGGCCGTTCGCCGCGCTGAAGGCGTACCCACGCTGGGTGACCCTGACCTTCTGGCGCGGCGCCGCGCTCTCGGATCCGGATGGCCTTCTTGCCGGCGACGGCGACCGGATGCGGCACGCCCGCTTCGCGAACGTCGACGAGGTGGAGGCCGCCCCGGTTGGCGACCTCGTGCTCGAGGCGGTGCGGCTCAACCGCGAGCTCGGTGATCCGACGAAACGGGGCTAGCCGAGAGCGCAGCGGGCGCGCATGCTGCCGAGCATGAGGTCAGCTCGATGAAGGGCGATCGGGTCGAGGCGGTTGTCGACACCGGCCAGGGCGTCCAGACGTTCGAGATCATCGCGACGCGCGCCGGGCGCCGAATCGAGGTCACGACCGCCCGCGGCGTGGTCGAGGTCACCGAGGTGACGCGCGGCGGCACCCCGGTACGAACCGGGCGGTTCATGGCCAGTCGCCTCATCGCGCTCGTCGAGCATCCCGCGCGAGAGCGAGACGATTCGCGCGTCGAGGTCACCACTCGCCGGCGCATCGCGACGGGTGGTCGAACCGGGGCGGCTGACAGCTCCTGACGGCTTGTGACAGGCGAGCTGGCGCGGTCGACCGGTAGAGTCGCCGCGTGCAACGACTCGATAGCACGCTTGTCCTGAGCGCGACTGACCTCGTCGGCTACCTCGCCTGCGATCATCTCGCGACGCTCGAGCTCGGACGCGTCGCCGGACTGTGGGAGCGCCCGCACCGGCGCGACGACCCAACAATCGCGATCATCCAGGAGAAGGGCGACCTGCACGAGGGCGCCTACCTGGCCGCCTTGCGCGCAGAGGGTCGGACGGTTGCGGAGATCGACAAGGCCGATCTGCGCACGATCGACGACCTGCGCCGCGCCTCGGAGGAGACGCTCGAGGCGATGCGAGCGGGCGTCGACGTCATCTACCAGGCGACGTTCTTCGACGGGCGGTGGCGCGGCCATGCGGATTTCCTGTTCCGGCGGGACGACCGGCCGTCGCCCGCGCTCGGGACGTGGAGCTACGACATCGCGGACACGAAGCTCGCTCGCGCGGTCAAGGCCGGGGCAGTGCTGCAGCTCTGCGTCTATGCCGGGCTGCTCGAGGCGGTCCAGGGCATCCCGCCGGAATGGCTGATCGTCGTCACGGGCGATGGCGCGGAGCACCGCGAGCGGGCGGCCGAGTTCAGCGCGTACTTCCGATATGTCCGCGCTCGCTTCGAAGCAAGGATCGACCGCGACGCCGGCGACCCAGCCAAGGCGGCGACCTATCCCGACCCCGTGGAACACTGCCGAGTCTGCCCCTGGTCCCCGCGCTGCATCCAGCAGCGCCGAGACGACGACCACCTGTCGATCGTCGCGGGTATGCGGCGGGTGGACACGGAGCGCCTGGTCGCGGGCGACCTGCCGACCCTGGCGGCGCTCGCGGCTTCCCCGGCGCCGACGGTGGTGGCCGAGATGCCATCGACGACGCTCGACCGGCTCCGTCACCAGGCTCGGCTGCAGCTCCACGAACGGACGACCGGCGAGCGCGTCTTCGAGCTGATCGTGCCGAGCGACGATCCCGACACGCGGGGCCTCGGCATCCTCCCCGAACCCACACCGTGGGACGTCTTCTTCGACATCGAGGCGGACCCATGGGCCGGGATCGACGGGCTCGAATACCTGCTCGGGATCGTGACCGTCGATTCAGGCGCGCCAATCTACCGGCCGATCTGGGGCACGAGCCCGGACGGAGAGCGCGCCGCGCTCGCGGACCTGCTGCAGTTCCTCGTCGAGCGCCTCGATGCGCATCCCGGCATGCACGTCTTTCACTACGGCGGCTACGAGAGCGGCGCGCTGAAGCGGCTCGTCGGGCGACACCAATTCGGCACGGACGACCTCGACCGACTGCTCCGGGGCGACGTGCTCGTCGACCTTCTGAACGTCGTTCGACAGGGTGTTCGCGCCTCGGTGGAGTCCTACTCGCTCAAGCAGATCGAGAAGTTCTACATGCCGGTGCGCGAGGGGCCGGTGACGGACGCCGGGTTCAGCGTCGTCGAGTTCGAACGCTGGCAGCGCACGCGCGACGAGTCGATCCTGGATGGCATCGCGGCCTACAACCGCGACGACTGCGTCTCGACCTGGATGCTGCGGACGTGGCTGGAAGACCGGCGGCTCGAGGCGGAAGCGCGCTGGCCGGACCGCGACTGGACCCGCCCGATCCCGAACGGGGCGACCCGTCGAAACGTCACGCCATGGATCCAGACGGTCGCCCATCGGACCGACGGCCCTGAAGGCGGGGCTTGACGCGCTGGACGACGGCGAGACGGCCCGCAGTCCGCCGCCTGCTCGCAGCGACCTGCTCGACTGGCACCGGCGGGAGGAGAAAGTCCCAGTGGTGGCGCTGGTTCGAGCTCCGACACGACATGACGATCGACGAGCTCGTGGACGCGCGTGATGCTCTCGGCAGGACTGGTGTTCGAGGGAGAAGTCGGCATCGAGAAGAAGAGCGTGATCCGGCGGTACAGGTTCGAGCCGCAGGACCACCCGTTCGGCCCAGGCGATAAGGCCCACGACACGTTCGACGGCAAGTTCGCCGGCGAGGTCGTCGATGTCGACGAAGTGGCGAGGCACGATCGACCTCAAGCGGGCGGTCGCCTCGGAGTACGTCCATCCGCTCGCCCTGATGCCACCGGCAGCCGATCGACCAGGAGGCAATGAAGCTTGCGCTGCTCCGCGTGGTCGACGCGACGCTGGCGGCAGATCAAGGAGACCGTTCCCGTACCCGGCGATCTCGGACCTGCTCGCTCGGCGAGCCCCCGCGACCGTCCCCCGCTCGAACCAGGGCGCCGATCACCACCGATGGCACGGACGTCGCGGCGGTGGCTCGGGAGGTCGGGCGTGCGGCTGGCGCACGGCGTCCTCCCATCCAGGGCCCCCCGGGGACGGGCAAGACCTACACGGCGGCGCGAATGGTCACGGCGCTGGTTCGAGCGGGCAAGCGCGTTGGAATCACCGCCCAGTCGCACCGGACGATCAGCAACCTCGTGGACGAGGTCCTGCGCGCCGCTGACACCGATCCGCAGCCGACGGACCTGCGCATCGTCCAGCGCGCCGGTGAGCTGGACCCGTGGGTGCGTGATCCTCGCGTCAAGCTCGCGACAGACCCGAAGGGATGCTTCGCCGCCTTCAGCGACGGAGCGAATGTCGTCGCCGGCACCTCGTGGCTGTTCGCGCGGCCGGACTGGATCAGCGCCTCGACGTCCTGTTCGTCGACGAAGCAGGTCAGTACTCGCTCGCGAACGTCGTGGCTGCAGGGACGTCCGCAGAGTCGATCGTGCTCGTGGGCGACCCGAACCAACTCGCGATGGTGACGCAGGGCGTCCACCCGGAGGGCGCCGAAGTCGCCGGGCTCGCCCACCTCCTCGGGTCCGACAGCGACGCTCCCACCCGACCGCGGCCTGTTCCTCGGCACGACGCGGCGGCTCCACCCACGCGTCAACGCGTTCATCTCGGAGGCGTTCTACGAGAGCCGACTCGAGTCCCACCCCTCCACGCTCCGGAGGATCACGGACGAATCCGGGGTGGCCGACCCCGGTTCGTTCGTGGGCGCCGGCGTCCGTTGGGTGCCGACGATCCATCGCGGCAACTCCGCACGCTCGAAGCAGGAGGCCGAACGGGTCGCCGACGCGGTCGCCTCGGTCGTCGGCCGGCGACAGGTCGGCCCAGACGGATCGTCCGAGGTCATCCGCGTGGACGACGTCATCGTCGTCGCGCCGTACAACGCGCAGGTTGCCGAGATCCAGGACGCGCTGCGACGCCGGTTCGGGACGACCGGCAACGTGGGCACGGTCGACAAGTTCCAGGGTCGCGAGGGCGTTGTCGCGATCTACTCGATGGCCAGCTCCAGTCGTGATGACGCGCCTCGGGACATGGACTTCCTGTACTCGCGTAACCGGCTGAACGTCGCCGTGTCACGCGCCGAGAGCATCGCCATCGTCGTGGCCTCCCCGGAGCTGCTCGAAGCCGGCGCACGGACGCCGGCGCAGATGCGGTTGCTCGACGCGCTATGCCGGTACGTCGAGGTGGCCGGGTCGCAGGCTCATGATGCGTCCGAACCCGGGGAAGCAGGTCCGCAGCTCGACGTGCCGATCGCACCCGCCGGCCCGAGCCAGCTCAGCTGGCTGGGCGAAGGTTCGTAACGAGGATCCCGAGCTCGTCGTCGGTCGAAACGACCTGAATCGAGCAGGGAAATCCGTGTGGTTACGCAGCGGAGTCAGGCGGCGCCGGACCACACGAGCAGCGGTGGGTCGCTCACCAAAGCCCACGTGGCCGGCGCCATGGAAAGCGCAGCGCGAGCCACGAAGGCCCGCGCTGCGACGGAGCGTGCGAGAGGGCGGGAGCGCTCGGTCAGACGGGCTCCCGGCGCATGAGGTTCACGGCCCAGAGGATGATCAGCTCGAGGACCGTCCAACCGACAAGCGCTGCGATCGCGGCGATGTCGAGGATGGAGCCGCTCGCTCGCAGCGCGTCGGTCTGGAAGATGCCGACGAACGGAGCGACGAAGAGCTGGCTCGTGTTGAGGATGAAGGCGACAAGGTCGTTGCCCTCGCGCGCGTTCAGCAGGAGCAGCACGATTCGCAGGACGATGAACGTCTGGATGATCCCGAACACGAGGGTCACCACGCGGCGGGTCATCTCCCCACCGCTCGGCGAGACCTCGGCTCGCTCGACCACCTGGTTCGTTCTCGTTGCCGATGCCGCCGGGGTGACCGGCGGGGCCGGGGTGTCCGGCACGTACGCGGGGCTCTCGTCGGTACGAGTGACGATGCGTCGTTCGTAGGTCATGAAGTGCACTCCCTCCTTACGGAAGGGCGCCAGCGTGGATCGTCGCGAGTACACGTCGAACTGCACAGGGTGGGAGAAGCCCTTGCAGCGACGGTGCAGGTTGGGCGCTGCGCCGATGGCTCTGCACCGGCGGCATAGGGTCCCTCTGCACAAACGACGCGGGCTGGCGCAGGACCGCTGGGGCTTCGTCGCGCCATGGCCGCAGCGACGTCCGCGAACGGCGACGACACACGGCTGCAACGGTGGCGTCGGATCGCGTTGTCGCAGCGTTCGGGCCCGGTGCCGAGGATCTGGGTACACACGAAGGAGGCTGCTCATGACCGCCATCGCCCTGCCCGAAGTCGATCGTTCGACGGTCGAGGACCTGCGCAAGAAGGTCCCGAACCTCTCGGAGCTCGAGCTCCCGACGCTGCCGACGATGCAGCAGGTCGGCAAGACGGCCGACCAGACGATCGATCGCCTGCTGGGCCGGTCGAAGCCGTCGATGTGGCCGTGGATCGCCGCTGGCATCGGTCTGGCCGCGGTCATCGGTGCGATCGCCGCGTACTTCATGTGGTTCCGCCGGCCGACCGACGATTCGACGCCAGGCTCCTGGTCGACCGAGACGCCAACGTCGGAGTCCGGCATCGGCACCACGTCGACCACGGGAAAGGGCGGCGAGTCGTCCGCGACGACCGGGCTCACGGCCGCGGAGACCTCGCTGACCTCGCATCCGTATCCGGCCGACGAGGCCTGATCCCGGGTCGATCAAGGCACCGCGACGCGCCGTCGGCGATCGGCGCGATGAACCTGCGAGGACGCCGCAATGTCCGGCTCCACGGCTGGACTGCTGCGCGCAAGGCGAGCGCGGCAAACTGACCGTCGGCTCGTGCGGCGCTGGCCTAATGAGGCGAAAGCAGCGCCCCGCGGGACCTCTGGAGATGCGAAGGGCGGCCCGAGGCGATCGGGCCGCCCGGTTGATTCCCGGCACGGGGAACCGCCTCGAGCTGGAGTGCGTCGTCGGGGTCCATCACCATCCCGAGGAGCGGCGCAGGTGAACCGTCGAGCCCCAGTCCACGAAGCGATCGCGGATCGCCTCAAACTCCGTCCAGGCCTCACCCATGCGGTCGGCAGGTCGGCATCGGCGGAAGTCGCGGTTCGACTGCGTGGCGGATCGATGCGCGGCCTCGAGGCGGTCCTGGCCTTTACGTCGATCGGAACCGCGCTGGCGATCGGCCTCGGACGCTAGTCCCACCACGGCGGCGGCCAGTCGTCGTCATCGTCATCATCGTCGTCGTCGTCGTCATCGTCGTCGTCGTCATCGGGCGGCGGGGCACACGGTCCGACGAGGGGACCGCCCCACGACCCTTCACCGAACCAGTAGGCAGTGGTCGAGCCATAGGCGTTCGTCACGCCACTGCCCCGTCGAGCCCTGCGCACCCAGCCGGCGACGTCGTCGTTCCAGCGCGACGGCCCGAGCTCGGCCTTGACGGGATCCACCAGCCAGCCGCCGCAGCCCCTCGAGTAGAGCAGGCCGGGTTCGTCGATCGCCCGCTTCGTCCCCGGCTCGGTGCCCTCGAGGAACCACTCCCGGATCGTTCCCCGCGTCCACGGGCCTGGCTGACCGCCCGACCAGCGGTCGATCGTCGCGCGGACGACGTTCTTCGGCCGGACGAAGTCTGCGACGGGCCACTTGCGTGAGTAGTCGCGCACGAAGGCGTGCCAGACCTCGCCCGAGGCCGCGAGCGACGTCGGAGGCGACGAGGTCCGAGGCGCGGAGTGGTCGCTGTTGCCCATCCAGATGCCCACGGCGAGCGCGGTGGCGTCCGGATCCCTCGGCGGCGCGAGGTAGCCGTACGCGCCGAAGTCCATGTTGTTGTCGGCGGTCCCGGTCTTGACGGCGGCGGGCCGGCGCTGGCCTCCGGGGCCGTTGTGCACGGCAAGTGTCTCCGCCCAGAACGGGTTCTCGCGCATGTCGGTGTTGCCGGCGAGGATGTCCGTCACGAGGTACGCGGTGTCGCGCGACAAGGCCCGCGTGCGCTCCGCCTCGGGCGCGGCGTACGCCTCGCTCCCGTCCGGCGACGAGATCGAGAGGACCATGCGCGTCGGGACGTGCACGCCGCCGTTGGCGATGCTCCCGAACGCGGCCGTGAGGTCGATCGCGCGGGTCTCGACCGTGCCGATCGCCCCGGCGAGGCCCGACGCGAGGAACGCCTTCCGCCCGCCGAGGAACTGGACTCCCAGGCCCTCGGCGACGTCCGCCGCCGGCTGGCTCCCGACACGCTCCAGCGCCCGGATCGCAGGCAGGTTCAGCGAGAGCTGCAGGGCCTGCCGAACCCGGACGGGCCCGCGATCGAGCCGATCCGCGTTCTTGGGCGCCCAACCGCCGCCGAAGTTGGTCGAGATGTCGAGGAGGAGGCTGCCCGGGGTCAGGGCGCGCTCCTCGAACGCGGCGGCATACACGATCGGCTTGAACGCCGACCCGGGCTGCCGGAACGCGCCGGCGGCATCGTGCTGGGGCTGGAAACGACGGCTCGCCAGGTCGGTGCGCTGGTAGCTCCCGCTGCCGACGTAGGCCAGGACGTCGCCCGTCCGGTAGTCGAGCGCGACGAGGGCGGCGTTGTGCAGGTCCTTGCCCCGGAGCGCGTTGGACCAGCGACGGTCCTCCGGGCTCAGGTCGAGCCGATTCATCTCCCTGGTCGCCTTGTCGCGGGGCAGGTGCGGGATGATGGCCGCCGCATAGACGTCGCGTTCGGCGATTTGCTGGGCGCGCCAATCGAGCGTCGTGATGACTCGATAGCCCCCGGTCTCGACGGCATCGCGGCCGCCGAGGATGCGTTCCAGCTCGGTCCGCACGGCCCACGCGAAGTGCGGCGCGCGCATCTTCGATGGTCGCTCCCCGGCGAGCACGACCGGCTCCCGAAGGGCGGCATCCAGCTCGACTGGCGTCAGCTTCGTCCAGCGTGCGGCTTCGAGGCCGCGGAGCACGTAGTCGCGTCGAACGACCGGCGGCGAGTCCGCCGGGACGACGAGGCGACCCTCGTCGTCAGCCTCGGCGTACAGGTACGGGTCGTACACGGAAGGGGCCTTCGGCAGGCCCGCGAGGAGCGCGGCCTGGGCCGGCGTGAGATCGGCGAGGTTCTTCACGCCGAAGTACACGTCGGCGGCCGCCGCAACCCCGTAGGCGCGGTGGCCGTAGTAGATCTCGTTCAGGTACGCGGTGATGATCTGCTGCTTGCCTTGCTCGCCCGGGAACGCGTCCGTGAGCCGCGACGCCTGGAGGACCTCGAGCAGCTTGCGCAGGTACCGGTCGCCGGATTCGACGACGTCGTCGGGGAGGAGCCGCGCACGCACCAGCTGCTGCGTGATGGTGGACGCCCCGCGTTCGTCCTCCGCCTCCCCCGAAGCGTTCTGGACGGCCGCTGCCGCGATCGCGGCCGGATCGAACCCGTCGTTCTCCCAGAACGTCCGGTCCTCGGCCACCGTGGTCATGTCGAGGACCAGCGTCGGCACGTTCTCGAAGGCGACGACGCGGCGCTTCTCACGTTCGAATCGCGCGAGCTCCACCGTACCCGTCCGGTCGTACACGACCGTCGGCTGGGCGAATGCCAGCTCGTTGAGGGCGGTCGGGTCCGGCAGGTCCGCCGAAAGTGCGCCGATGACGCCGTTGCCCACGACGAGCGTCATCGCGCTGCCCGAGCCGACGACCAGGGTCGCCGCGAACACGAGGGCCAGGAGGATTCGCCCGACGGAAGCGCTGCCTGGTCGCTTCCGATCGGAACGTAGCGCCATGATCGCAGCGCGCGTGCGCGAGGACAATCGAAGGTGGGGACGCCCGACGCCGGTGCCCCGGCTCCCGAGACGCCCGATACCCAGACGCCCGAAGGGCGGACGCCCGCCCAGCCGGCGTGCCGATCCGGTCATGAGGGTTCCCGAGCCTAGTCGGCGGACCTTCGCGGGAGCGCTACCGGCCGCGGGTGTTTGGGTTGCAGTCGGCTCGCATGACGCCGGTCGCGCTGCGGGGACGGTGCGTCGCCCGTTCGAGCGAGCGGCGCCGATCGAGACAGTCCGGCCCGTGCCGGGGCATCATGAACGCGTGGCGCAGCCTCTCGTCGATCGCGCGAACGCCGCGACGCCGCTCCTGCTCCCGCCGCCGCACCCCGTGATCGTCCCGGCAACGGACCTCGGTGGGGTGGGCGTCCTGAAGCACGGCAACCTGTACCTGCTGTCCGACCCGTTCGGCAACGTCCACCCCGATTCGCGCGGGCTCGGCCTGTACGACCTCGACACGCGCGTCCTGTCGTGTGCCGTCCTGCGCGTCAACGGCGTGCGCCCGACCCTCCTGCGCGCCCAGTCGGCCTCGAACCACATCAGCACGATCCAGCTCACGAACCCCGAGCTGCGCCGCGACCCGGCGCTGAAACAGGGCGCCGAGGCGGCCCTGGCTCGCCGGAGCCTCTCGATCACCCGCCGCCGCTGGATCGGGGGCGGGCTGGCGGAGCAGGTCGAGGTCACGAACTACAGCGCCGAAGCGCAGCGGATCGAGATCGACCTCGAGTTCGACGCCGATGCCGCCGACATCTTCGAGGTCCGCGGGCGGATCCGGGAACGACGCGGCCGGTACCGCCCGACCGAGGCGACTCCCGAGTCGCTGGTCTTCGCCTACGAGGGTCTCGACGGGCTCCTGCGCCGGACCCAGATCTCGTTCACGCCGGGCGACGTGACCCCGATCGATCCCGACGCCGACGCCGGTCGCGAGGGCTCCGTCGCGGTGCACTGGGTGCTGGACGTCGACCCTGGCGCGAGCGCGGGCGTGCGCTGGGAAGTGTCGACGGAGCTCATGACGATGGCCGACGGGGTTGCGGCGGTCGAGGAGACGCCCACACGCATGGCGAGGTCGGTCACGACCGGCGCGGGTCGGTCGGGGATCGACGCGCCGACGGTCGCCGAGGAGGAATACGGCTCCTGGCACGAGCGCTGCGCGCGCATCCGGTCCGATGGCGAGCTGCTCGACCTTGCGATCCGCCGGAGCATCGCCGACCTGCGTCTCCTGCGGAACGATGGGCCGATGAAGGGCGAGCACTACGTCGCGGCGGGCGTGCCGTGGTTCACGACGCTGTTCGGGCGGGACAGCATCATCACGTCGCTCCAGGTGCTGCCGTTCATGCCGGACGTGGCGCGCGAGACGCTGCGCGTGCTGGCGGACTGGCAGGCAACGGAGGACGATCCGGACCGGGACATGGAGCCGGGCAAGATCCTGCACGAGCTGAGGGTGGGCGAGCTCGCGCGCACCGGTGAGCTGCCCCATCGGCCGTACTACGGGACCAACGATGCCACGCCGCTCTGGCTGATCCTGCTCGACGAGACCTATCGCTGGACCGGCGACCTGGACCTGGTGCGCGCGCTCTGGCCGAACGCGCT
Organism: uncultured Chloroflexia bacterium; assembly: GCA_963721765.1. Lineage (GTDB taxonomy): Bacteria > Chloroflexota > Limnocylindria > Limnocylindrales > CSP1-4 > UBA5189. The sequence continues at coordinate 800,519 of CAVRJP010000005.1, read as the reverse complement.
CGCTGCCCTCGAGTGGATCGACAAGCACGGCGATCGGGATGGCGACGGGTTCGTCGAATACGAGCGGCGCACGCCGGCGGGCCTGCTCAACCAGGGCTGGAAGGACTCCGGCGACGCGATCCGGCACCGCGATGGGAGCGTGGCAATCGCGCCGATCGCCCTCGTCGAGATCCAGGGCTACGTCTACGACGCGAAGCGGCGGTTGTCGAACCTGGCCGGGAGGCTCGGGGAGGCGACGCTCTCCGAGCGGCTCGCGACCGAGGCGGCCGAGCTCCAGCGCCGCTTCGAGGCAGCGTTCTGGATGGAGGAGCTGGGGTTCTACGCCATGGCGCTCGATCGGGACAAGCGCCAGGTGGGCACGATCGGGTCGAACGCCGGCCACTGCCTGTGGAGCGGCATCGTGGCGCCGGAGCGCGTCGACCGCGTCGTCGATCGCCTGCTGGATACGACGATGGACTGCGGCTGGGGCATCCGCACCTATGCCTCGGGCCAGCCCGGGTACAACCCGGTGGGCTACCACACCGGGACGGTCTGGCCGCACGACAACGCGTTGATCGCGGCGGGCATGAAGCGAGTCGGCCGGCACGACGCGGCGGACCGCGTCGCCTCGCGGATCTTCGAGGCCGCCCAGCACTCGCCCGACTTCCGGCTGCCCGAGCTGTTCTGCGGCTTCGACCGGGGCCTCGCGGACGTCCCCGTCCCCTACCCCGTCGCCTGCTCGCCGCAGGCGTGGGCCGCGGCGACGTCGCTGTCGCTGCTCCAGACGATGCTCGGCATGCACGCGGACGCGGCGAACGACGTCCTCGAGCTCGATCGGCCGCACCTCCCTGCCTGGCTCGGCAAGGTGACGGTCCACGACCTCCGGGTCGGCGAGCGAACGGTCGACCTGCTGTTCCACCGCTGGCGCGGCAACACGACCAGTGCGGAGGTTCTGCGGAGGGATGGACCGCTGGAGCTCGTGATCCGCGTCTGAGTCCGACTGTGATGCCGCTGCAACGTGCGGTCGGAGGCCGAAGTGCATGACCGCGAGGGAGGCCGCGGCACCATGACGTTGACGCGGCGATCCCCGGATCGCCCGTTCCCTCCCAGGGAACCCGGTCTGCCCGGCCGGACTCCCGCCCTCCTCCGACCGTCTGGCCCCCCGGACGGTCGCGCCCTCGACCTCTTAGCTCGAGGCCTTGGTCGCCTTCGTCCGACGGTCCGCGAGGACAAGGCCGGATGCCACGACCGGCGCGAGGGCGAGGAGGATCAGCGGCCTGGGCGCCCCACCGACGAGCATCCCGAGCGCGAGGCCGAGCGAGAGCGAGACGCCGGCCGTCACGCGCTCGTCCGAGCCACTCTCGATGGCCTTGAACAGGTCGTCGACGGCAGATCGGGAGGCCCTGGCCATCTCCGGCATCGACCGCCCGACACCCTCGATTGCCCCACGGACCTCGTGCAGTGCTGACTGCACGGCGTGGATGGGGGTTGCCCCACCATTCGTTGCCTTGGTCCGGGTCGTCGTCGGGGTTGTTGCTGCGCTTGTCATGACTACGCCTCCTGCTGTCGCGGCGTGCTCGCCGCTGTGATCGGGTTGCAACTCATCGGCCGGATTCCGCGTACTTCGCGGAAGCACCGATGGCTACGTTGATGGGAGCCGCGGCGAGTGCCGCGACGCCGGGAGGTACATCGATGAGTGACCTGAAAGAGACCGTCCGCGACACTGTTACGGACACGAAGGAAGGCATGCGCAAGATCGACGGCGACGAGTCGCTGGGCGACAAGGCAGCCAACGTGGGCGACCGCGTCGGCGACGCCATCGACAACGCCGGGGACAAGCTCCACGAGAAGGTCGACGAAGTATCGCGCGACGCCGCGTACGAGCAGGGTCGTGCCGACGAGGCCAGCCGCCGCTGAGCATCGGGACGCAGGGCCGCCGCGGGCATCCCGCCCGCGGCGGCCTTTTTATTGCGCCCGGCGCTCACCGGGACCCCTGCAGTGAGGCGACCGGTCGCGCTTCAGGCGCCTGGCTGGTGCCGCGATTCGGCCGACGGCCCGCGTCTGGGAGGCCGGGCCCCATCGCCCGGGTCCGCGGGCGAGTCCGCCGGCTGCGCGATGGCGTGGGCTCCATCTTCCCAGAGACCTTCCCCGAGAGCGCAGGTGCGGGGTCCGCTCGCGAAGCGGAGGCGCACCACGGGCAGACGTCGAGCGTCGCATCCGACCAGCGGTCGCAACCGGCGCACGGCGCGGACAGCCACGCCGAGCAGGCGAGGCAGCGCAGCCAGCCGGGATCGGTCGCGGCACGACACGACGGACAGCTCGAGCCCGCGTCTTCCCCGATCACGACGAGCTCCCGGGCGAGACGGCGCGTCCGCTGCTCGGACACCGTCAGCTGCGGTCTCGCCATGGCGTAGATCGCCAGCGAGAACGGCAGGAGGAACGGCGTCGAGAGGACGATCCAGCCCGCAGCGGCGAGCGCGGCGGCCTGCGAGCCGGTCCGGCGCTCGGCATCGGCATGCGCCCACCAGGCTGCCGCGACCCACAGCGCGACCGCGGACGCAGCCACGGCTACTCCGACGAGGCCCACCATCGGGTGGGCGAGCACGTCCGCGAGCAAGTCGGTCATCGTGGCCTACCAGTCTGCGGACGAAGCGATACCGCGATGCCGCCGCGGAAGGTCGCCGGGTTGCAGATTTCTGACGCGAATCGGCCGGTCAACGCCGGCGTGAGCGCCGACGCAGCGCGAGGAGAGCAACGTCGATCGCCGCGAGCGCCGCGAGAGCGAGCCCGACCAGCGATGCCGGGCTCAGCCTCGGCGGCGTTCGGAGCGGAATCGGTTCGGGCTCGGCGGCGTCATGCACGTCGAGCTCCGGCCCCGCCGCGAGCTGGAGGCGCCGCCGGTACAGGACCTCGAACGTGTCCTGGTCGATCGTCAGGTTCAGCAGGTCCCGATCCAGGTCCGGGAGCATCGCCTCCTGAGTCGCGGGATCGGCATCCTCGAGCGCCGCCAGGCGATCCTCGATCTTCTGCGCCTCCTTCGTCGTGGTGAACCACGCGTCCTTCGAGGGAACGTCGCGGGTCACCAGGGCGCGCGCCCGCGAGACCGCCTCCTTCGCGCCCGTGATGGCCAGGTCCGCCGGATAGACCGAGACGGCGACGTCCGCCCCCCGTAGCTCGATGAGGCGATCAGGCACGAGTCGCCCGATCCCCCGACCGGCGATGCGGGCGAGGAGGCGTGCCGGGGTCGTGAGGACCGTGGGCCCTGCCCGACGGCCTGTGATCAGCTTGCCGTCGCGCAGTGTCTTCTCGAGCGTGTCGACGAGGGCGTCGTACCGCGCGGGTCGGACGACGATCGGGATGTGCGCGTCGGTTCGCCGATGGACGAGCGAGTCGACCTTGCGCACCGTTCCGGCCACGGCCAGGACGGCAAGCGTCACGGCGAGCGCGGGCACGAGGGCGTACCCCCGAAGGACCTGGGTGACGAGACCCGTTCCGGTTGGGCGATCCTCGGCGTCGAACAGCAGCAGGGTCACCGCGCCGAGCACTGCCGGCAGGAGCAACGCGATTCCCAGCATGACGAGGCGGACGGCGTCCTCGGACACCCAATCCGGCCGAGGCACCGCGGCAAGCAGGATCGTGCCCACGTCGGGCACGACGACCCCGACGGCCGCAGCCACCCAGGCGAGCGACCCAAAGGTCAGCACTGCGAGCCAGACCTGACGATCCTGGGGGATTCGACCGAAGAGCATCACGGACGCCCAGCCGAGCGTGGTCGTGAACGCTCGCCCGACGAATCGGCCGACGAGCGCGAAGATCGAGGCGATCAGCGCCACGGCGAACAGTCGGCCTCCGGCGCGAAGCGGCTAGGACTCGGTCGCGGGCGTCCCGCGCTCGTCGCGTGGCGCCGCCCCGCCCGGGCCCGCCGGCTTGGCGAGCCCGCTGTCGTCGGGCGTGTCGGAGTCGAGCAGCTCGACGGCCTCGAGGATGTGCTGGGCAGACTCGCGCATCGACTGTGAGTTGGCCTCGCCGGCCTTCTGCAGGTCCTCGGCGGTGATGTTGGCCGGCTTGCCGTGGTCCTCGTGGGGCAGCCCGCAGCCGCAGTTCATGCACATCGGCTGGTCTCCCGTTCACCGCAACTTTCACGCCGGCCTGATGCCGGCGTGCGCCAAACCTAGGTGGAACCAGCCCTCGATCGAGCGCTACACGCGGGCCGCCGACTTACGCCGGTCTTGCAGGCGCGGAGCGACGCACCGACCGCTTCCTGGCGCCGCCTGGGTGCTCGACGAGCCATCTTGAGGAGCGCCAGGACCTCGAGCTCATCCTTCCGATCGGGACGACGGTCTACAGCACGGCGTCGCGATGGGCTCGGGTTGACCGGGCCGGTCGTGTGCTCCTCGGCCGCGGCCTCGAGCAGGCCGGGATGGACGTAGGCGCTGCGAGTGATCGCGACCGTGTCGCCGATCTCGGCGGCAGTCGCGCGAAGGGCATCCGCGATCAGGTTGCGTCGATATCGCCCGGCGGCAGTCCTGCTCTGCGGGGGGTCGGAGGCGGTGGACGTTCCGCCGGAAGCGACCGTCGAATCCCGGAGCGCCCGGTACGCGATGACCGTGGCCGTCCACGTCCGGAAGTCCTTGGCGCTCACGTCCTCCGTTCCAGCGGCGTCGCGGAGGTAGCCGTTGACATCGTCCGAGGACACCGTTCGTGCCTCGCCGTCGTCGTCGACGTACTGGAAGAGTGACTGCCCGGGGAGCTCCTGGCACCTGCGGACGACGGCGGCCAGGCGGCGGTCGACGAGGTCGCGCTCCTCGGTGCGACCGCCCTTTCCCCGGAATCGGAAGCGGAGGGTCGCGCCCGAGACCGTCGCATGTCGGTTGCGCAGGGTCGTCAGGCCGAATGAGCGGTTCACCCGAGCGTATGCCTCGCTGCCCACGCGCAGCGACGTCGCGTCGAGCAGGGTGATGACGGCGGCGAGCACCTTCTCCCTGTCGAGTCCGCGTCTTGCGAGGTCGCGGCGCGCGCGGCGTCGGATGCGCGGCAGCAGCGAACCGAAGCGGACGAGGCGCTCGAACTTGCCCTTGTCCCGACGGGCCCGGAAGCCGCGGTGGTATCGGTACTGGAGCCGGCCGCGGGCGTCACGTCCGGTCGCCTGGATGTGGCCGTTCGGGAGCGGGCAGACCCACACCTCCGTCCAGGCCGGCGGGATCGCGATCGCCCGAATGCGGGCGAGCTCGCGTTCGGACCGAATCCGGTGCCCGCGCGGGCCCACATACGTGAACCCGCGACCGGCCCGGCGCCGTTCGATGCCCGGGTCGTCCGGACTGACGTAGCGGAGGCCGCTCGCACTGGCGTCGCGGCGCGCGGCCGTCGTCGCGTCCGTCATCGCGTCCCTGTTGTGGGTTGCCATGGCAGTTCGCGCTACGTGAGGTCGAGGGCTCAGCCTCGTTCGCCACGCGCGCGACGCGACGGCTCGCCGACCGTGCGGCGCCGCCGGCGAGCGAGGACGCTGCCCGTCGGCTGGGGCCGGGCCGAATGCGTGGCTGAAGTCGTCCTCGGGATCCGCGCGCCGATGCCTGTCGACACGGGTGTCCGGTCCAGGCTCAGGTCATTCCTGTCGAACAGCATGAGACGGGAGCCCATAGCCAGCAGCTCCTGCTCATTCGACCGGGCGCGGCGCGTGTCCGTTATCCCGGCGCCCCGGCTCACCATTCGCCCGTATAGCTCCTCATATCGGTCGGTCATCCGCGCCGCCGAGAACTGTTCGATCACGCGTTCGCGAATGGCCTCCCGATCGAGCGTGCCGAGCCGGTCGGCGAAATACGCCATCGCCGCCACGTCGTCACCGAAGAACCCGTCGACGCCGTCGCGGATGATCTCCGGCAGTCCCCCGACGCGGCGGGCGATGACAGGTGTCCCGCAGGCGAGCGACTCGATGCTGACGAGACCGAACGGCTCCGGCCAGGCGCCTGGCATCAACGTTCCGTAGCTTTCGGCAAAGAGCAGGTCCCGTTCGCGCGGCTCGAGTTCCCCGAGGTACTCGACGGACGATCCGGCTCGCTCGAGCGCGGGAAGGAACACCGCTTCGTGGTACGCGCGCTGCCGTTCGAGATTGCCCACCTTGGCGGCGATCCGGAGCGGGCGTCCGCTCTGGAGGGCGACCTCGATCGCGTCGACGATGCCCTTCTCGGGATCGACGCGGCCCACGAAGCAGAGGGCCTCGCCGGACCGCTCGGCGAGCGGCGCCTGATCCAGCGTCAGGCCGTTGTGGATGATCGTCCACGGGACGTCGGGGTGGGGGCTCGCCTGGTGCCGGCTGATGGCGACCATGCCGTCCCGAGCGTTCTCGAACAGCCGATCCGCCCACGGCAGGTCCAGCCGCCCGTGGAAGGTCGCCACGACCGGAGTCGGCGACATCCTCGCCAGGGGCATGGACCACCATTCGAGATGCGAGTGGATGACATCGAACTCGCCGGCACGCTCGACCACTTGCTTGACCGTCGATGCAAACCAGGGGCCCGCGTCGCCTTCGATGCCCGCCGGGCGCAGTGCGGTCTCGACCGTGGGAACGAGCCGGCACGGGACGTCCGAGTCTCCGCTCGCGAACACGGTGACGTCGTGGCCGCGGCGGACGAGCTCGGTCGTGAGCTCGTGGACGATGCGCTCGGTGCCGCCGTACGCAGACGGGGGAACGCGCTCGACGGGCGGCGCGACCTGGGCGATGCGCAGGCGTCGGGGTGCGTCGGTCATGGGTGGCTGCGCGTGCCGGGGGCACGGTCGGATCGGATCACTCGCCCTCCTGCGGCTCGGCCGGGCATCGCGCGCCGAGCCAACCCATAGGCTACGGCGGCTGGCGTCGCGCCCTGCTTCCGCGAGGGTGGCGCCGTGTGGCACCGGCATATCGAGTCGGCGGCGCAACGCCCGTAGCGCGCTCGCGGCGAAGGCGTTGTAATGCGCGCGTAACGATTCTGCAATGTCAGCCGGCCTATCCGGCACTCGTCGGGCGTGACACTGGCTCGACGGCGGGATCATTCGAACGTCGATCGGTCCTGCACCCGCATTCCGAAGTGCCACGACCAGGGAGGGCATCCGTGTCGACCCAACCACTCGTCCTCGTCGCGGATGACGAGCCGCGCATCACCAAGCTCGTTGCGATCGCCCTGTCCGAGGAGGGCTTCCGCGTCGTCACCGCCAACGGTGGCGAGCAGGCGCTCCAGAAGGCGGAGGAGGTCCGGCCGGACATCGTCCTGCTGGACATCGTGATGCCCGACCTCGACGGCATCGAGGTCATGCGCCAGCTGCGCGAGCGCCGGCCGGTGCCGGTGATCCTCCTGACGGCCAAGGGCTCGACCGCCGACAAGGCGAAGGGCCTCGACCTCGGCGCAGACGACTACATCGCCAAGCCGTTCCACCCGGACGAGCTCGCGGCGCGCGTGCGCGCCGTCATCCGTCGCTCCGGCGGCGCGGAGCCGGGCGCCGGCGTCATCAAGTTCGACGACGTCGAGATCGACCTCGAGCGCCGGATGGTCACGCGCAACGGCGAGCTGGTCCAGCTCTCCCGCACCGAGTGGCTGCTCCTCCAGCACCTCGCCGCAAACGCCGGCAAGGTCGTCCTCCACACCGAGCTCCTGACGAAGGTCTGGGGGCCCGAGTACCGCGACGACCTCCAGTACCTCCGCGTCTGGGTGAGCCGCGTCCGGCGCAAGCTCGGTGCCGCGCCCGGCGAGCCGGGCCGCATCCGGACGTTCCAGGGCATCGGCTACCTGCTCGACGTCGAGGGCGCCACGACGCGCCGCGACGAGCCTGCGGTAGAGGTTCCCGAGCGCGAAGTGGCTGCGCTGATCGGCTGATCGCCGAACCGATCGTTCGCGCAACGGGCAGCACGCCGGGCCCGCGCCGGTCGTTCGACCAGCCGTCGGGTCCTCGCCCCAACGCGACACGAATCTCGACTCCGGGGCGACAGTGCATCGTTTTCGCGGCGCGACGTGGCGTGGAAGCGTCTCCGACTCGACTGCCAATCGAATTTCGCCGGACGATGCGCACGGGAACCGACGGTCACTCGGTCCCCGTGCGACCAGGTCCGGGTTCGGGACCGCTCCGAGGCGGTGAGCCGATCCACACATGGCCGTCCTGGAATTGCTCGGCTTTCCAGATCGGGGCCCGGGCCTTCGTCTCGTCGATCGCGTAGCGGGCCGCGGCAAACGCCGCGTCGCGGTGTGGCGCGCAGGCGGCGATGGCGACCGACGGCTGGCCCAGCGGCACGTCGCCCTCGCGGTGGACGATCGCGAGCCTCGTGACCCCGAATCGCGCCGCGATCTCGTCGGCGATCGCGCCCAGAACTGCAAGGGCCATCGTGGGATGCGCCTCGTAGGCGAGGGATTCCACGGTTCGGCCGCGGTGGCGCGCCGCCTCGACCTCCTGGCCGGGAGCCGGGGTGCCCGGCGAGCGACGGGTGACGCCGAGGAAGCCAACGACCGCCCCGTCCTCCGGGGTGGCCAGCCGCTCGGTGAGCTCGACGAGGATGTCCGGGCCGAATGGCGCATCCCGGATCTCCAGGATCCGGAGCGGCTCGGAGGCGCCGCCGCTCACAGGCGGGATCATCGACACCTCGTCGCCGTCCGAGAGCGGCGTCTCGGCCGGCGAGTAGTCCCCGTTCCGCGCGAAGCGGACGGCAGGACGGCCCGGCGCGAGCGCGGGATGACGGTCCACCAGGGCAGCCCACGCGTCCTCGATCGTGGCACCCGTTGCGAGCGCCACGTCGAGCTCCCTGCTGCCCGCGAGCTCACGCTGCATCGCGAACAGCCGGATCCTGACCCGAATGGCGCCTGCCGGGCTCGCCTCGCCGGCCGGGCGCGCGCCGGTCATGCGACTCGGGCGGCCACGAGGAGCCCATCGCCGATCGGCAGGATCGTGGTCTCGAACTCCGGGTCGGCGGAGATCCGCCGACAGAAGGACCGGAGCGATTCGGTGTGGTCGCCATCCCGCGCCTGGCGAGCCCCCGACGTCCGCCCGCTCCAGAGCACGTTGTCTGCGACGACGAGCGCGCGAGGCGACAGGCGCCCTCGAAGCGCATCGAGGTAGGCCTCGTACTCCTCCTTCAGCGCGTCGATGAACGCCAGGTCGAAGGGGCCCGCGAGCTCCGGCGTCCCGGCGGCGAAGGCATCGAGCGCCGGTGCGTTGACGACGGCGATCCGTTCGTCGGCCACGTCCGCCCGGCGCCAGTAGGAGCGCGCCTGCTCGGTCCGCTCGACGTCGGGGTCGATCGTCACGATCGATCCGTCGGCCGGCAGCGCGAGGGCCATCCACAGCGTCGAGTAGCCGATCGCGGTCCCGAACTCGACGACCCGCCGCCGGTTCGACGCGAGAAGCGCCAGCATCCGGCCGGAATCGCGGTCGAGGATCGGGATGCCCTCGGGCTCGGCGGCGGCCTCCATCTCGAGCAGGACGGGATGCGGGTCGCGCGCCGTCGCCTCGATCCAGTCGAGATCGACCGCATCCGGGATCCACGCCCTGTCGCTCTTCGACATCACCTTCTCCTCATGTCATTGGGTGCGCGGCGCCACGTGTCAGACCAGCAGCCCCGCGCCGAAGTACAGCCCGGCGGCGAGGATCGTGCCCGCGGCGATGGTTCCGACGTTGATGTACAGGAGCCCGGTCGCTGATTCCATCGAGCGCGACCGCGCCGTCTGGATCGCCGCCCAGCTCACGATGAGTGGGAACACGAGGCCCACGAGGAGCCGCAGCCACACGAACAACGCCCACGGCCCGACCAGCGCCGCGAATGCCGGCTCGCCGGCGGGCCCCGCGCCGACCGCCAGCCAGACGACGAACAGGCCGAGCTGGACCGCGAGGGCCAGGCCGAGCCAGCGCGCGAATCGGACGAGCGGCGCCTCCGGCAGCTTCGGCGTCACGAGATACCAATGGCCGAGGATCATCGCGGCCCACACCCCACCGAGCACCGCCGAGAGCACGAGAAGCTCGACGAGCAGCAGGAGGCTGCCCAGGCCACCACCGCCCCACGAGAGCGCTCCCGCGACGAGCGCCAGCGCCGCGGCGGCGAGGCCGCCCGCGGCGATCGGCCACGCCCGCCCGCCCCGAGCGACCGCCACGCCGTACGCAGCGGCGATCACGGGCAGGGCGACGAGCGCGATCCGGCGGGGCCCATCCCAGGCCGGGTCCGAAGGGATGGCCAGGTCACCTGACGCCACGGGCAGGCCGGTGTCGGCGAGCGCCGCGAGGCCCGCGAACGCCGCGGCGCTGAACGCCGTGAACGCCAGGTAGCCGCGCGTCGCGTCCGTTCGGAAGCGACCGGCAACGACCGCGGCGAACACGCCCGCGCCGAGGGCCGCCAGGACGGTCCAGTTGATGAACGCGAGGCTCTCGCCGATCCGTTCTGCGGGCACGCCGGCGAGTGTAGTCGTGGCCCGACGGGCGCCCGCCGCCGGACGACGTTCGACGTGCTCCCGTTGCCGCTACCGGTAGCGCCGCGGCAGGTAGACGCCGGAGTTGATGAAGGCCCACGGCGGGATGCGATGCGAGCCGTTCGCCCACGGGCGACCGCGCCAGACCTCGACATGGAGATGCGGGCCCTTGGCACAGCCGCTCGATCCGACGCGACCGAGACGGGTCTTCTGCCCCGTGACCAACTGGCCGACGGAAACGGATTCGGACTTCAGGTGGTAGTACGCCGAGTACAGCCCCTGCCCGTGCCGCACCCAGACCTGGTAGCCCCCGCAGTTCTTCTTGTAGCCGGCGAACACGACGCGGCCCGATCGCATGGACGCGACAGGCGTCCCTGCCTTGGCGGCGATGTCCTCGCCTCGATGTTTGTGCGTGAACCCCTGCGAGACATAGGAATCACGGCTCTTGACGGGCCACGCCGCGTTGGCAACCGACGGCATGGCGAGCGCGACGACCAAGGTCGCCGCGACAGCGCGGATGGACCTGCGCATGAGCGATTACGGGCACGCCGTAGCGATACCCTCCTCCTTTCCTCCAGATGCCCTCGTCGGGGCGAGGGCAACGATGTGTCGGCCGCGGACGACGCGCGCGAAGGCAGCACGTCATGCGACGGTGGTTGCGGGGAGACCCTCCACCGGCTGGCAGCGCCGCCTCGGCTGGGAGATCCCGGAAGGGTCGGGCGCATTGTGCCAGTGACCCTCCGGCCTGTCACGCTGCTGCAACCCACTTCGTGGTGCCGGTGCGCACCGGTTGGGGGTGGTCCGGGGCGGTCTAGGATGGTCGTGGAGGTGCGCGCCCATGGCAGCCAGTGGTGCTACGCAGATCACGTGGTGGGGTCACTCGTGCGTCGAGCTCCGGACGCCGGGCGGCCTGACCGTCCTGTTCGACCCGTGGTTCGCGAACCCGAAGAGCCCGCGCGCGTCCGAAGGCGTGGATCGCTGCGACGTCCTGCTCCTGAGCCACGGTCACTCGGACCATCTCGGGAACGCGCTGCCGATCGCCAGTCGAACCCGACCCACGTGGCCGGCCATCCACGAGCTCGACCTCTGGCTGGGCAGCGTCTACGCGGCCCCCGACGACGTCATCGGCATGAACAAGGGCGGCACCGTCGACGCCCGTGGCCTCAAGGTGACGATGACCTCGGCCGACCACTCCGCCGGTGACTGGGACGGCGAGGTCGGCATGCCTCGCTACCTCGGCGAGCCGGTGGGCTTCGTCGTCGAGCTCGAGGACGGCACCCGGATCTACTTCGCGGGCGACACGAACGTCTTCGGGGACATGCGGCTGATCGGCGAGCTGTACCGGCCCGACCTGGCGATCCTGCCCATCGGCGGGCACTACACCATGGGCCCGCGCGAGGCGGCCCTCGCCGTGGAGCTCCTGGGCGTTCGCGAGGTGATGCCAGTGCACTACGGAACGTACCCGATCCTGGCGGGCACGCCCGACGAGCTCCGGTCCGAGCTCGAGCGACGCGCCGTTCGCGACGTGGTCGTGCACGCGCCGGAGCCCGGCGGTTCGTTCCAGGTCTGATCGCGGCTCGAGGCTGCGGGCCTGCCCGACGCGACCGCTGACCCGAGCGTTCGAGCCGAGGGGGACGAACGGGTAGGTGTCTTTCGCGCGCGCGTGGCGCCGAATGGCACCTCACCACTCCCCGAGGTCGCATGCAGCCCGAGCCCCACCACGGCGAACCATCGCTCGACCCGATCCTCGATGGCCGGGACAGCCTGCGCCTCGTCAAGCTCCGCCTCGGGCTGACGCTCATCGCCGTCGCGGTCCTGCCGATCGCGGCCGTGTCGCCACTCGTTCGCGCCGTCGCCGAGGAGGCGCGCGTCGCCCACCACCAGCGCCTGGTCGACCAGGCGCAGGTCACCGTCGGCGAGCTGCGCCGTGAGATCGAGCTCGTCCAGGACGCGACCGAGGCACTCATCGACGATCCCGCCATCGTCGCGGCTGCGGCACCGAAGGCCGAGGCGGCCGAGCGCAAGCGCGCCTCGGATCGCCTGGCCAGCCTGACTCGGCGGCCGGGCGGCGCCGTGGTCGCGGCGACGCTGGTCACCGATGGCGAGGTCCACGCGGCCGTCGGCAGCTCGATCGATCTGGACGCCCTGCCGGTCGGGGTCCTCGACGGTGGGCTCGCCTCGCAGACCGGCGGCTCGGTTGCCCGGGTCATCCTGGTCGTGCCGAGCGCCAAGGGCGAGAAGCCGGCGCGGATGCTGCTCGCCGCGGTGTCGATCCCCGCGCTGCTTGCCCTTGCCACCCCGTCCACCGAGATGCCGGGGCGCGTCATGCACGTCTCCGACGCCGCCGGGATCGTGATCGCAGAGTCCGAGTCCACGTTCGATCCCGGTGCGCTACCGGGCGAGGTCCTGGACATCGCGACGCTGGCCGCCGGTGCCTCCGACGGCACCGCGTCGGTGGGCCTCCCGGGCCTCGACGGCTGGCAGGTCGTCGTCGCCGCGCCGATCCCGCTCGTTGCCATGCCGATCCAGGCGCTGGCCGCGCTGGCCGCGATGCTCCTCCTGCTGATCTTCTTCACGTCGTGGATGGCGCGACAGATCCTCCGGCCCGCCGCCCATCTCGAGGCGTCACGGTCGCGACTGCGGGAGCTGTACGAGAGCGCTCGCGAGGCGGCGCTGCGCGACAGCCTGACCGGCCTCGGCAACCACCGATCGTTCCAGGAGGCAGTGGCGCGCCTGGTCGAGGGCGCCCGGCGCTACGGCACGGAATTCTCGCTGGTCCTGATCGACATCGACGAGTTCAAGCGCATCAACGACACGAAGGGTCACGCGGTTGGTGACCAGCTGCTCGCGGAGGTCGGCGAGCTGATCAGCTCCGCGATTCGAGGCACGGACGCCGCGTTCCGGGTGGGTGGCGACGAGTTCGCCCTGCTCCTCCCCCACACGGATGCCGGTGGCGCGATCGTGCTGGCGCGCCGGTTGCTGGCAAAGGGTCTCGAGGATCGGGCGAGCGGCAACTATCGCGCGCCCATCTCGTTCTCGGCCGGCGTCACGTCGTGCCCGGAGTTCGGGACCACCCGGCTCGAGCTCACCGCCCAGGCGGACGCCGCGCTCTATCGCGGCAAGCGGACCGGCCGGACCGTCGTCACGATGTTCGACGCGGAGAAGGACCACGGGCACGTGGACGAGGGCATGCGCGCCGAGCTGTCGAGCGCCATCACCGCCGTCATCGAGGCGGGCTCGTTGACGCCGGTCTACCAGCCCATCGTCTCGCTCGAGACCGGCCGCGTCATCGGCTACGAGGGGCTCGTCCGCGTGCCTCGCGAATCGACGTTCGCCCACACCGGCGCGCTGTTCGACGCCGCCGAGGTCGCCGGCCGCGTCCACGACCTCGACCGCGCGGCGCTCGACGTCGTCCTGCGTGGCGCCCACGGGATGGACGAGTCCCAGTCGCTCAGCGTCAACATCTCGCCGCGGACGCTCGAGGCGGCGGAGTTCAGCGCCGCGGCGTTCCTGTCGATCCTGCGCCGGCACGGGATGGCGCCCGGTCGGATCGTGCTCGAGCTCACCGAGCGGGAGACGATCCGCGACCCGGAGCGGCTGCGCACCGCGATCAACGGCGTCCAGGCGGCCGGCGTGCGGCTCGCCGCAGACGACGTCGGCGCCGGCAACGCCGGCCTGCGCCTCCTCAGCCAGTTCCGGTTCGACGTCGTGAAGATCGACCTGTCCCTCGTCCAGCGGGGCGACGACGACCAGACCAACTCCGTGCTCCGGTCGATCGTCGAGGTCGCCGAGCGGATGGGCGCGACGACGATCGCCGAGGGCGTCGAGACCTCGGGCCAGCTGCGGTCGGCGCGGCGGCTCTCGATCACCGCCGCGCAGGGCTACCTGCTCGGCCGGCCCGGCCCGGATCGCGACCTCACGTGGGTGGACATCGCCGCCCTCGAGCAGCGCGAGGACGTCCCGATCGCGATCCGGGCCGGGCCGGCGACGCCCGCATCGCCTGCCGCGGCGCCGACAGCGACCGCGCCGGCTCGTGGGCCGTGGGATTCGGTCGGTGGTCGCGCCGGCGACGGAACCCTCCCGGTCGGCGCTGCCCCGGCGGCCACCTCGCGTCGCCTCTCCGTCCCGTTCCTCCGGGGGTCGCGCAGCTCGGACGAGCGGCCGCCCCAGGCTGCGGTCACACCAGCCCGGACAGCGCCCCCAGCCGCTCGGTAAGGCGGACGTTCTCGGCGTAGTCGATCGGGACGTCGATCACGGCCGGCCCGTCGAGGTCGAGCGCTCGCATCAGCGTCGGGAACAGGTCGTCCGCCGAGGTCGGGCGGAAGCCGGGGATCCCGAATGACCTCGCCAGGTCGACCAGGTCCGGGTTGCCGAACTCGACGGCGAACGGGCGACCGAACTCGTTGCGCTGCTTCCAGTCGATGAGCCCGTAGCCATCGTCGCGCCAGATGACGACGACCACCGCGGCCCCGATCCGCTTCGCCGTCTCGAGCTCCTGGACGTTCATGAGGAAGCCACCGTCGCCGCACAGCGCGACGACCTTCCGGTCCGGATGGACCAGCTTCGCCGCGATCGCGCCGGGCAGGGCGATGCCCATGGAGGCGAACCCGTTGGAGATGACCACGGTGTTCGGCTCGTAGGCCTGGTACAGGCGGGCGATCCAGATCTTGTGGGCGCCGACGTCGCTCACCACGATGTCGTCGGGCCCGAGGGCGCGGCGCAGCTCGTAGATGGCGCGCTGGGGCTTGATCGGGTAGCCGGCGTCGGTCTCGCACGCGGTCAGGTCGCCGAGGAGGGACGTGCGCAGGTCCGCGTGGACGAGCGTCTCGCGCGACGCGTGGCGCTCGCTCGCGCTGCGCCCGCCCACCCCGCCCGGCAGCGCGGCAGCGAGGAGTCGCTCCAGCGCTCCGCCGATGTCGCCGACGAGCTCGACCTCGGGCTGGTAGCCGGCATCGACCTCGGCGGGCTGGGTGTCGATGTGGATGATCCGCTTGTGGCCGTCCGGGTTCCAGCGGGCCGGCGCGTACTCGACGAGGTCGTAGCCGACCGAGATGACGAGGTCCGCGCGGTCGAAGCCGGTCAGGACGTGATCCCGCGCCTGGAGGCCCACGGCCATGAGCGAGAGGTGGGAGCGATCGTCGACCGCGCCCTTGCCCATGAACGTCGCCGCCACCGGCACGTGGAGTCCCTTCGCCAGGGCCCGCAGCGCCGGGGCCGCCCGCCGGCGCAGGACGCCGTTGCCGGCCAGGACGATGGGCCGCTCCGCTCCGTTGATCAGTCGCGCCGCGTGCTCGATCGCCTCGTCCGTGGGCTCCGGGAGGTACGCCCGTCCCGGCACGATCGGTTCGGTGGGGTCACCGGGGCCCAGCTCGGTCGCCGCCACGTTCTCGGGGAGCTCGATGTGGGTCGGCCCGGGCTTCTCCAGCGTGGCGACGCGGAACGCCTTGCGCACGATCTCGGGGATCGCCGGCAGCCGCTCGATCCGGACGTTCCACTTGGTCACGGGGCGGAACATGTCGACGACGTCGACGACCTGGTGGGCCTCCTTGTGGAGCTTGTCCGAGGACGCCTGACCGGTGATCGCCACGAGCGGCGCGCGGTCAAGGTACGCGTCGGCGATGCCGGTCAGCAGGTTGGTCGCACCCGGTCCGAGCGTCCCCATCGCCACGGCCGCGCGGCCGGTGAGCCGGCCGTAGACGTCGGCCATGAACGCGGCGCCCTGCTCGTGGCGGGTCGTGACGTGGCGGATCCGGTCGGTCCGCGAGAGCGACTCGAGGAGGTCCATCGTCTCCTCGCCGGGCACGGAGAAGACGTACTCGCAGCCCTCCGCCTCGAGGCACGCGACGAGCAGGTCGGCGGCCGTCCGGGGGATTCGCTTGGTCACGCGCCGGAGTGTAGGCGGGGCCGCTTCCACGCCTCCGGGCGGTGGAGCACAGCCCGGTCCTCGGTGACCTAGAGTTCACCCCTCGAGTGCGCCGCCGGAGGAGTGCGATGCCCCGCAAGAACAGGTCGCTGCGCGACGCGCTGATCGTCAAGCCAGGTTCGAAGCTCCGCCTCGAGGATGTCGACCCCGGCGCGACCCATGGCTTCGACAAGGACTCGGCCGAGGACCTGATCAAGGAGGACCTCGAGCGACTGCACGACCTGCAGGAGCGGCTGTGGGCCGAGGGCCGGCAGAAGGTCCTGATCGTCCTCCAGGGCATCGATACCGCCGGCAAGGGCGGCACGATCGAGCACGTCATGGGCGCGTTCAACCCGCAGGGCTGCCGCGTCCACGGCTTCAAGGTCCCGACGCCGGAGGAAGCGGCCCACGACTACCTGTGGCGCATCCACCCGCACGCCCCCCGGTCGGGCGAGATCTCGATCTTCGACCGATCGCACTACGAGCAGGTGCTGGTCGTACGTGTCCATGGCCTCGAGCCGAAGGACCGCTGGGAGCGCCACTACGACGAGATCAACTGGTTCGAGGGGCTCCTTGCCGACGCCGGGACGACAATCCTGAAGTTCTTCCTGTACATCGACCGGGACGAGCAGAAGGAGCGCTTCCAGGCTCGCCTCGACGATCCCGACAAGCGCTGGAAGTTCCGGCTCGGCGACCTCGAGACGCGGGCGCGCTGGGACGACTTCATCGCCGCCTACGAGGACGCGCTGCGCCGCTGCTCGACCGACCAGGCGCCGTGGTTCATCGTCCCGTCGAACCACAAGTGGTTCCGGAACCTGGCCGTGGCGCGCATCGTCGCCGACGCCCTCGACGAGCTGAAACCGCGATTCCCGGAGCCGACGGAGACGATCCCACCGGACCTGCGCATCACGTAGCGGAGGGCACCGGAAGGTCCTCCAATGGCCCGGACCTCAGCCGACCCATCGGCACTCCAGCTGCGGTCACCGGACCGCACACCGGCGGCGCGCTACGTGGTGCCAGAACGCACCGGGCCGTAGTACGGACGATGGCCCGACACCGCCATTCGTACTAGCATCCGAGTCCTCGGGGGCAGGCTCTGGTCCGGTCTTTGCCAGGCTTCCGGGAAGGCACTCATACGGCCGGCGGAGAGAGGGACCGCCGCTCCGAGATCATCCAAAACTCAACCGGCAAGCGGGTTGAGCAGCGACCCTCGCTGGTGGTGCACGTGCGCCGATTGGCGCACCCGGAGGCCTTCAATTGCGCGACCCCGCCGCACCTGGTTCCCCGTCGGGAGCTCGGTCGAGTTCCCGCTGGGCCGCGGCCGTCGGCCAGGACCGGTCATGAAGACAGCATCGCCGCCACAGCGCGTGGTCCGAACGATTCGCTGGAGCCCGACCCAGAGCCTGATCGCGACGATCCGCGGCCTGCGCGGGCGGCACCTGATGGTGCTCGACAGCGTCGGCCTGCTCATCGGGGTGTGGATCGCCACGCAGATCGCGGGCCCTGCTTCCACGCCCCTCGTCGGCACCGACCTGCTGCTCCTGGCGCTGGTCCCGGTGATCGTCCGGCTCGCGGTCAACGTCCGCTTCGGGATGTACCAGCGACTGTGGGTCCATGCCAGCGTCCCGGACCTCGCCCAGGTGCTGTGGGCCGTGGGCGTCGGGACGCTCGTCGCCATGCCCGTTCTCGCGATCGTGCTCCTCGTGACGGAGACGCCGCCGACAAGTGTCATGTGGAGCCCGGCCTTCTGGTTCGTCGAGCTGATGATCGCGCTCGGGGTGATGGGCGGCGATCGCTTCCTCATCCGGGCCGTCAACGAGATCGCCACCTCGCGCGGCGCCGGCGATCGCGCCGGGCGGGTGCCCGCGCTCCTCTTCGGCGCGGGCCGGGAGGGCGCCGTGATCGCCCGGTCGGCGCTGAGCGCCCGCAACGCCCGCGTCCTGCCGGTCGGGTTCCTGGACGGAGACGCCTCCCGCCGCGGCAGCACCATCGCCGGCCTGAAGGTCTTCGGCACCCTCGACGCGCTGGACGACGCCGTCCGCCGGACCGGTGCCCGCATGCTCCTGATCACCATGTCCAACGCGCCTGGAACCGCCGTCCGCAGGGTCATGGCCGTCGCGCAGGCGGCGGGACTCGAGGTCCGCCGCGTCCCGGCGGTGAACGAGCTGCTCGACAGCAGCCTCGATGCATCGAGGATCCGGCGCATCCGGGTCGAGGACCTCCTCACGCGCGAGCAGGTGACCGTCCATGCCCCCGGCGTCGAGGCGGTGATCCGCGACCAGGTCGTGATGGTCACGGGCGCCGGTGGCTCGATTGGCTCCGAGCTGGCGCGGCAGATCTTCGCCCTGCAGCCACGCAAGCTCATCCTGGTCGACCGGGCCGAGAGCCCGCTGTACATGATCGAGCGCGAGCTGGACCTGCGGGCGCTCGCGAGCCAGGCGTCGACCGAGCTCTCGGTGCACCTCGCCAACGTGGTGAGCCGGCCGGCGATGGCGCGGCTGATCGAGGCGAACCGCCCATCGGTGATCTTCCACGCCGCCGCGTGCAAGCACGTGCCGATGATGGAAGAGCACCCGTCCGAGAGCGTCCACGTCAATGTCGCCGGGACCCAGGCGGTGCTCGATGCCGCCGTCGCCGCCGGTGTCGAACGGTTCGTCCTCGTCTCGACCGACAAGGCCGTCGAGCCCACGAGCGTCATGGGCGCCACGAAGCGACTCGCCGAATGGCTCGTCGCCGAGGCGGCCACCCGCACTGCACGGCCGTACGTCGCCGTTCGGTTCGGGAACGTCCTCGGATCCGCCGGGAGCGTCCTGCCCGTGTTCGAGCGCCAGCTCGAGCGCGGCGAGCCCCTGACGGTCACCCACCCCGATATGACCCGCTACTTCATGTCCATCCAGGAAGCGTGCTGGCTCATCCTGGATGCATCCGCGATCGGCACCCCCGGGGACCTGTTCGTCCTCGACATGGGCGAGCCCGTGCGGATCATCGACATGGCGCGCGACCTGATCCGCCTGGCGGGCCACGACCCGCTGGACGTCCCGATCGTGTTCACCGGCCTGCGGCCGGGCGAGAAGCTCAACGAGAAGCTGTACTACGACGCCGAGACCGTGGGCGACACTGACGTGCCCAAGCTCCGGCGGGTCCTCGATCCCCAGCCTCCACCCGATCTCCGGAGCGTCGTCGGCGACCTGATGTCGATGGCCGGGGGCGATCGCGAGGCCGAGTTGCGGGCAGCACTCTTCGTCGCGGTCACCGTGCGCGAGCGCACCGAGGTCGAGAAGGCCACGGCCGAAGCGCGTCCCGACGTGCGGCACGGGACGTCCGAGGCGCGGTCTTCGGAGATGGCGACGCTCGCTTGAGCGGGCCATCGCGCGAGGAGCCATCCCATGCACCACCTGGACCCGGGCGTGATGCGCTGGCCGCTGCGAGCCCTTCCGGAGGCGGATCGGGCACGCTTCGATAGCGTTCACGTCTGGTCGGAATGGGTCGACGATCGAGCGGGACTCGGCACGCTGCTGGAGCTGCTCGATGACGACGAGCAGGCCCGAGCGGGCCGCTTCCACTTCGATCGAGATCGCGCTCGCTTCGTCGCTCGACGGGCATTCCTGCGGAGCGTCCTCGCCGGCTACCTGGGCATGGCGCCGGCGCGGGTCCGGTATCGACGCTCGGCCAACGGCAAGCCCGAGCTGGCGGGCACGGACGGGATCAGCTTCAGCGCCACCCACTCCGAGGGGCTCGCGACGGTAGCGGTGGCCACCGGACGTCTCCTGGGCGTGGACGTGGAACGCATCAGGCCGATCCCCGATGCCGTGGAGGTCGCGGCCCGAGTCTTCACGCGCCGGGAGCACGAGCACGTCGCGTCGGTCGCGGAGCCTGCCCGTTCGTCGGCATTCCTTCGGCTGTGGACGCGCAAGGAGTCGTACGTCAAGGCCATCGGCGCCGGCATGTCCCTCGCGTTCACGACCTTCGACGTCCTCGACGGCGAGGATGGCCTGGCCCCGAGGCTCCCCGGAACCGACGCTGGTCCAACGATCGGCCTAGTGAGCTTGGACGGCCCGCATGGGTACATCGGTTCAGTGGCAGCCAGCGGATCACCGGTCACCCTGAAGCACATCTCCCAGGTGGCACGCCAGTGATGAGCGCTGGCCGACCCCGGGAACGAGTGCGGAGCGCGAGCAAGCGAGTGTTCGACATCCTCGGCGCCACGGCCCTGCTGGTCGTGCTCTCCCCGGTCATGCTGGCGGTTGCACTGCTGGTGCGACTCCGCCTCGGGCCGCCCGTCATCTACAGCCAGGTTCGTCCCGGGCTCGCGGGGAAGCCGTTCACCATCTACAAGTTCCGAACCATGCTGGACACGACCGATGCAGACGGCCGACTCCTCCCGAGCGTCGATCGCACGCCGCGGTTCGGGATGCGCCTGCGGACACTCAGCCTCGACGAGCTGCCCGAGCTCTGGAACGTGATCAGGGGCGACATGAGCCTCGTCGGCCCTCGACCGCTGATGGTCTCGTATCTCCCGCGCTATAACTCCGTGCAGGCCCGCCGGCATGACGTCCGGCCCGGCATCACGGGGCTGGCGCAGGTCAGCGGGCGCAACGCGCTCTCGTGGGAGGAGAAGTTCGAGCTGGACGTCCGGTACGTCGAGCAGCACGACCTGCGGATGGACATCGGGATCCTCGCCCGGACGGTCGGCGCCGTGCTGTCCCGAGGGGGCGTCCGACACGGGGAGAACGTCGACATGCCCGAGTTCCTCGGCACCGAGCAGCCGAGCCCGAGCGCGGGGACATCGTGATGGACCGCACCGGTCTTCCGCCGGCGGACTGGAACAGCACGGCGCGTGACTATCCCGACCTGTGCCTGCACGAGGCCTTCGAGCAGCAGGTGGGGAGGACTCCCGACGCGACCGCCCTCCGATTCCGCGACCAGACGCTCACCTACCAGGAGCTGGACGATCGGGCGGAGCGGCTCGCCGGCGACCTCCGCGAGCTGGGGGCGGGACCGGGCACCCTGACCGCCGTGTGCATGGAGCGCTCCCTCGAGATGGTCGTCGCCCTCTACGGCATCCTGAAGGCCGGGTCGGCATACGTGCCGATCGACCCCGAGTACCCGGAGGAACGGGTCTCGTTCATGCTCGGCGACACGGACGCGCCGATCCTGCTCACGCAGCGAGCGCTGGCCGGCCGGTTCGGCGGCTCGCGCGCCCACGTGGTCGCCCTCGACGACGTGTCAGACACGGTCGCGCGGGCGATGCCGCGAGCGGAGCCGGCGCCGCGGGCGACGCTCGACGACCTCGCCTACGTGATCTACACCTCGGGCTCCACGGGCCAGCCCAAGGGCGCCATGAACACGCACCGGGCGATCTCCAACCGGATCTACTGGATGCAGGAGGCGTTCGGGCTGACGCCAGCCGATCGCGTCCTCCAGAAGACCCCGTTCAGCTTCGACGTCTCGGTCTGGGAGTTCTTCTGGCCGCTCCTGTTCGGCGCCGAGCTGGTGATCGCCGAGCCCGGCGGGCACCGCGACAGCGGCTACCTCACCCAGGTGATCACCGAGCACGGGATCACGACGCTCCACTTCGTGCCGTCGATGCTCCAGCTGTTCCTGGAGGATCCGCGCGCGAGCGCGTGCACGAGCCTCAAGCGGGTCATCTGCAGCGGCGAGGCCCTGCCCAAGGCGGTCCAGGACCGGTTCTTCGGCCGGCTCGACGCCGAGCTGCACAACCTGTACGGCCCCACCGAGGCCGCGGTCGACGTCACCTGGTGGGCCTGCGACCGGCGCAGCGAGCTGTCCTTCGTGCCCATCGGCAAGGCGATCGCGAACACCCAGATCCACATCCTCGACGACGACCTGCGGCCGACGCCGATCGGCACGGCCGGCGAGCTCCACATCGGCGGCGTCCAGGTCGCCCGGGGCTACCTCAACCGGCCGGAGCTGACGGCCGAGCGATTCATCGTCGACCCGTTCTCTGTGACACCCGGCGCGCGCCTGTACAAGACCGGCGACCTGTCCCGGTTCATGCCCGACGGCAACATCGAGTTCCTCGGTCGGTCGGACTTCCAGGTCAAGATCCGCGGCTTCCGCGTAGAGCTCGGCGAGATCGAAGCGGCCCTGGAGGCCATCGACGGCGTCCGCCAGGCGATCGTCGTCGCCCGCGAGCGCTCGGGGGGCGACCTGGAGCTGGTCGGCTACGTGTCGTCCGGCGGCGGCCCGACGACCGACGACCTCAAGGCCGCGCTCCTCGCTCGCCTGCCCGCGTACATGGTGCCCACGACCTTCGTCTCGATCGAGCGGTTCCCGCTTTCGCCGAACGGGAAGGTCGATCGCAAGGCCCTCCCGCCTCCGCCTCGCGTCCGCCCCGAGCTGGGCACGCCCTATGCGCCGCCGCGGTCGAAGCTTGAGCGCCTCGTCGCCGACAAGTGGCAGCGGATCCTCGAGGTCGACGCGGTGGGCGTGCACGACCGGTTCTTCGAGTTGGGTGGGACCTCGTTGCAGGCCGCGCGCTTCGTGAACGAGCTCCAGACCGAGCTGGGCGAATCGATCTTCGTGATCTCGCTGTTCGGGGCGCCCTCGGTCGCCGAGTACGCCACGTTCCTGCAGCGCCAGTACCCCGCGGCCCTCGCTCGGGTCCTTGGCGCGGAGCACGTGCTCTCGGGCGCCGCCTCGAGCGCCGCGCCGATCACCGAGGCCGACGTCGCGCGCCTGCGATCCCTCGTTCCCGTGCTGCAGGCGTCCCGCAGCGCGGACGGGGCGAAGAACCCGCCGGCGATCTTCATCCTCAGCCCGCCGCGATCGGGCACGACGCTCCTGCGGATCATGCTCGCCGGTCACCGCGACCTCTTCTCCGCGAGCGAGCTGCAGCTCCTGGGCTTCGAGACGATGCAGGAGCGGGCTGCGGCATACACCGGCAAGTTCAGCGGCTGGCTGGACGGGGCGATCCGGACGATCATGGCCGTCGAGGGGCTCGGAGCGGATGAAGCGAAGGCGGCGATCCAGGCCGCCGAGGCCGAAGGCCGCACGACGAAGGAGTTCTATCGCCGCCTCCAGGATGCCGTCCGGCCCCGGATCCTCGTCGACAAGTCCCCGTCCTACGCATTGGACCTGGCGGCGCTGCGCAAGGCCGAGGACGACTTCGACGGCGCCCTGTACGTGCACCTCGTTCGCCAGCCCGGTCCGATGATCGACTCCTTCGAACGCCACCACATGGAGCAGATCCTGTACCTCGAGGAGCATCCCTTCGGGCCCCGCCAGCTCGCCGAGCTCGTGTGGACCCTGAGCCATCGGACGATCCTGGACTTCCTCGCCGAGGTGCCGCGCGAGCGCTGGTTCCGGCTCCAGTTCGAGGAGCTGGTCACGGACCCGGCCGGGCAGATGGAGGCGATGTGCCGGGCCCTCGGGCTGGCCTTCGACCCCGCGATCCTGGAGCCGTACCAGCAGCTGGACGACAAGATGGTCGACGGGGTGTACCCGGAATCGGCCCCGATGGGCGATCCGGGCTTCCTCGCGCACGGCCGAATCGACCCGTCGGCCGCGGCGCCGCGAAACGGCTCGGGACCGGCAGTGGCGCTCGGGGCGCCGACCCTCGAGGTCGCCGCCTCCCTTGGCTACGACCTCGCCCGCAACGGCTCCGGCGATCGGCCGGATCGCCGGGAGGCGCTCGCGCGCCAACGCGAGCTGCGTCGAGCAGGACGGACGCGCGTTGGCCGCTGAGCCCGAGGGCCGGGAGCTGATCGCCATCGTCGGGATGGCGGGCCGGTTCCCGGGCGCATCCGATGTCGACCAGTTCTGGGCCAACCTGCGTGATGGCGTGGAGTCGATCCGCGCGTTCACGGACGAGGAGCTCCGGGCTGCCGGGGCGGACACGTCCGAGCCGGGCTTCGTCAACGCCGGGGCGGTCATGGACGGGATCGATCGGTTCGACGCTCCCTTCTTCGGGATGAGCCGGCGGGAGGCTGAGCTCACCGACCCGCAGCACCGCGTGTTCCTCGAGTGCGCGTGGACGGCCCTCGAGCACGCTGGCGTCGACCCGAACGGCTACGACGGCCGGATCGGCGTGTTCGGCGGCGTCGGCACGAACACGTACTTCCGGAACAACGTGCAGGACCACCGGGACCTGCTGGCCCGGACGGGCGACTACCCCCTCCTGCTGGCGACGGAGCGGGAGTACGCGATCACGCGGGTCGCCTACAAGCTCGGGCTCACTGGTCCGGCGATCAGCCTGAACACCGCCTGCTCGACCTCCGCCGTAGCGGTCCATCTCGCCGTGCAGAGCCTCCTCTCCGGCGAATCCGATCTCGCCCTGGCCGGGGCGTGCCGGATCCGCGTCCCGGCGACGGCGGGTTACGTGTACCAGGAGGACGGGATCCCCTCGCCGGACGGGCACTGCCGCGCGTTCGACGCGGATGCGCGCGGAACAGTCCTTGCCAGTGGCGCCGCGATCGTGGTCCTCAAGCGCCTGTCGGACGCGGTCCGCGACGACGACACGATCTACGCGGTCATCAAGGGCTCGGCCGTGAACAACGATGGCTCGGCCAAGATCGGCTACACGGCCCCGAGCATTGACGGCCAGATGGCGGTGATCGAGGAGGCGCTCGCCGTCGCCGAGGTTGACGCCGACACGATCGGGATGGTGGAGGCACACGGAACCGGGACGTCGCTCGGCGATCCGATCGAGGTCGCGGCGCTCACCCAGGCGTACCGACACGACACGAGCCGCCGGCAGTACTGCGCGATCGGCTCGCTCAAGACGAACATCGGCCACCTGGACGCCGCGGCAGGCGTCGCGGGGATCATCAAGGCCGCGCTGTCGCTCCACCACGGGCTGATCCCGCCGAGCCTCAACTTCAACCGACCGAACCCGCAGATCGATTTCGGCGCGAGCCCGTTCTTCGTGAACACGGAGCTCCGGCCGTGGCCTCGGACGGACGAGCCCCGGCGAGCCGCGGTGAGCAGCTTCGGCCTGGGCGGCACGAACGCCCACGTCGTGCTGGAGGAGGCGCCGCTCCGGGCACCCTCGGCCACCGCCGCATCGCCAACGCCGGGCCCCCACGTCGTCGCCCTCAGCGCCCGCTCGCACGGCGCGCTCCAACGAATGAGCCAGGAGCTGGCAGACCACATCGAGGCCCGGCCCGACCTCGATCTCGCGGCTGTTGCCTCCACCTGGCAGGTCGGCCGCGCCCGGCTGCCCCACCGCCGGTCGTTCGTGGCGTCGACGCGAGACGAGGCCGTGGGCCTGCTCCGCCGGCCCGATCCCGCCGTGGTGAGCGATCGCGTGACGGCCGGCGACGGAGCGAAGGTGGCGTTCCTGTTCCCCGGCCAGGGCGCCCAGTACCCGGGGATGGGCGCGGACCTGTACCGGACCGAGCCCGTCTTCACGGCTGCGCTCGACGAGTGCGCCCGGCTCCTCCAGCCGGTCATCGGCCGGAACATCCTCGAGGTCATCTACCCGGCGTCGGGCGACGCCGAGTCGGCCGCCGCGGAGCTGGGGCAGGCGACGCTGGCCCAGCCGGCCACCTTCGCGATCGAATACGCGCTTGCCCGACTCTGGATGAGCTGGGGCGTGCAGCCGGCCGTCATGGTCGGCCACAGCCTGGGCGAGTTCGCTGCCGCCTGCCTCGGCGGCGTCTTCTCGCTCGGCGATGCCCTGCGGCTGGTTGCGGAGCGCGGTCGGCTGATGCAGGAGCAATCGGGTGGCGGGATGCTGGCGATCATGGCCGAGCCCGAGGCCGTGACCCCGCTCCTCGATGCCCGGACGTCGCTCGCGGCGATCAACGCTCCTGCCCAGGTCGTCGCCTCCGGCCCGGTCGCGTCGATCACCGCGCTCGAGGAGCGCCTCGTCGCCAACGACGTCGAGGTCCAGCGCCTGCCCATCGACCTCGCCGCGCACTCACCGCTGATGGACCCGATGATCGACGGCTTCCGCGAGCTCGTTCGCGGCGCCGCCCGCGGCTCCCTCACCACCCCGATCGTAAGCACCGTGACCGGCGCCTGGACGGACGACGGGCAGCTGTCGGATCCCGACTACTGGGCATCGCACCTTCGGCAGACCGTCCAGTTCGCGGACGCGGCCCACCGGCTGCTCGATCAGCCCGACATGATCCTGCTCGAGGTCGGTCCCGGGCAGACCCTGACCGCGCTGGTGCGCCAGTACCCCGGCGCGCACGACCGCCTCGTGCTCGGATCGCTCCGCCATCGGCGCCAGCAGCTGACCGACGCCGAGTCGATGCGCCGCGCCCTCGGGCAGATCTGGACGGCTGGGGGCGCTGTCGACTGGACCTCGGTCGGGGGCGCTCGCCGGCCGCTGGTCTCGCTCCCGGGCTACTCGTTCGACCATGAGGAGCGGTACTGGATCGATCCGCTCGGCCGCCAGGCGTCGGAGGCACCGGGGACGCGGCAGGTGGCGACGACGTCGCCGGTCGACGCGCCGGCCACTGCCGCGCCGTCGCTTGCGCCCGCGCCGTCGCTTGCGCCCGCGCCGTCGGTTGCGCCCGACGTGGCCAAGCTCGAGCAGTCCGCGCCGGCCGAACCGCACGCTGTGCACGCCGCGCCGGCCCTGGCGCCTACCGCGCCGGCTAGTCCGGTCACTCCGGTCGCTCCCCCGGCATCCGTTGCGGCGTCGCGCAAGGACCGCATCGCGGCCAGCCTGCAGGCCATCCTCAGCGACCTGAGCGGCATCGACCCATCGGATCTCGACCCGGCTGCGAGCTTCGCCGACCTCGGCTTCGACTCCCTGTTCCTGACCCAGGCGAATGCGCAGTTCCGAAAGCAGTTCGGCGTGCGAATCACGTTCCGGCAGATCTTCGAGGAGGCGCCGTCCATCGAATTGCTCGCCGGCTTCATCGACGCCAAGCTCGCCCCGGACGCATTCCCGGCGCCGGAGGCCCCCGCGCCGGAGGCCCCCGCGCCGGTAGCCCCCGCGGCGGAAGCCCCCGCAACGCATGAGCCCGCAACGCATGAGCCCGCAACGCCTGAGCCCGCAACGCCGGAGCCCTCGGCCCCGGAGCCCCGGGCGGTCACGGCAGCATCACCGCCTGCCGCCCACGAGGTCCCGAGTCCGGCTGCCGTCGCCCCCACCAGTGGCCTCGAGGCGGCGCCCACTACCGGCGTGGAATCGCTGATCCGCGAGCAGCTCCGAATCATGGAGCAGCAGCTCGACCTCATTCGGGGCGGTGCGCGTGCCGATCGAGCCGCGGCAGGCGCGTCAGCGGCGCCACCGCCCGTAGCCTCGATCCCGATCCCAACCGCGACCCCCAGCGCAGCGTCGACCGCACCCTCGACAACCCCGGTGCCGGCGGCACAGACGTCTGTCCCGGGAGCCGCGGTGCCGGTGGCGCAGCCCGCGAAGACCCACTACCTCGCAACGCGCGAGCAGGGCAAGGGCGGCGCCGGCACGCGCGTCCTGACGGAGGCCCAACAGACCGAGATCCATGACCTCGTGCGTCGTGCCGACGCCCGGACGCCGGGCTCGAAGCGGCTCGCACAGCTGTGGCGACCCCGGCTCGCCGACAACCGGGCGATCGTCGGGTTCGACCCGGCCTGGAAGGAGCTCGTCTACCAGATCGTCGCGGAGCGCTCGAGCGGGTCGCGCATCTGGGACGTCGACGGCAACGAGTACATCGACACGGCGCTCGGCTTCGGCACCAACCTCCTCGGCCACTCACCCGACTTCGTGGTCGACGCCATCCGCGCACAGCTCGAGCGGGGCTTCGCGGTCGGTGTCCAGGGCGACCTCCTGGGCGAGGTGAGCGAGCTGGCGTGCACCATGACCGGCAACGATCGGCTCGCCTTCACGACGTCAGGTGGCGAAGCGGTGGAGACCGCCATCCGGGTGTCCCGGACCGTGACCGGCCGCGATCAGATCGCGTACTTCACGGACGACATCCACGGCCGGGCGGACATCGTGCTCGGCCGGGCGGTCGAGGCGAAGGGCGACCTGCGGACCGTGCCCATGGTGGCCGGCGTCCCGCAGCGGGTCGTGGACGACGCCCTGGTCCTTGAGTACGGCAGTGAGCGCGCCCTCGAGGCCATCCGCGAGCGCGCCGACGACCTGGCGCTCGTGCTCGTCGAGCCGGTTCGGTCGCGGAACCCGGACCTCCAGCCGATCGAGTTCCTGCGCGAGCTCCGGCGCCTCGCGGACCAGCACGGCTTCCTGCTCGTCTTCGACGAGATCGTCACGGGCTTCCGGGCCCACCAGCGCGGGGTCCAGGGCCTGTTCGACATCCGGGCCGACATCACGACATACGGCAAGGTCATGGGCGGCGGCCTCCCGATCGGGATCGTCGCCGGCCAGAGCCGGTACATCGACGTGATCGACGGCGGACCGTGGTCGTACGGCGACGACAGCTTCCCGGAGGCCGACATCACGGCGTCGGGCGGGACGCACATCAAGCATTCCCTGACGCTCGCGGCGGCCCGTGCCGTGCTGACCCATCTCGGCGAGCAGGGCCCGGCGCTCCAGGCAGACCTGAACCTGCGAGCGGGCGAGGTCGTCGCAGCCATCAACGAGGCGTACTCGAAGGACGGCCTGCCGATCCACGTCGAGCACTTCAGCTCGTTCTTCCGCCCGACGTTCACCGAGTCGACGCGCTTCGCCGGGCTGTTCCAGTACTACCTGCGCGAGCGCGGGATCCACAGCAACCCGCCGTCCCCGTCCTTCCTGTCGACGGCGCACACGTCGGCCGACCTCGAGGCCGTCGTCACGGCGTACGTCGAGGCCGGGCGCGAAATGGGCCGGCACGGCTTCCTGGACCACGGCCACGCCGCCGCGACCGCTCCCGGGGTGGCGGCGGATCCCGCGCCGGCCGGGGAGGGCCGGCCCGGCCCCGAGGCGCCGATCCCGCTCCTGCCGAATGTCGCCCGGTTCCTCGTCGAGCGCGATTCGCCCGACCCCGATCACTGGAACCTGAGCGTGCTGCTCCAGCGCTCGGAGGCCATCGATCCGAACGTGGTCCGAACGGTGGTCCAGCGCGTGATCGAACGGCACGACGCGCTGCGCATGCGCTTCCGCGACGGCAGCAACGGCTGGGAGGTCGCGCTCGCCTCACCCACCGATCCGGTGCCCTACTCGAACCACGATCTCGCGAACCTGCCCGCGCCGGAGCAGCAGGCCGCGGTGGAACGGCACGCCGAGGAGATGCAGGCGAGCCTCAGCCTCCGACAGGGCCCGCTCATCCGGGTCGCGACGTTCGACCTCGGCGAGAACGGGCAGCGACTCCTCGTGATCGTCCATCACTTCGCGATGGACGGCCTCTCATGGCGCCCGTTCTGGGAGGACTTCGAGGCGGTCCTCGGCGGGCTCGAGCGCGGCACGGACGTGGCCCTCTCGCCGGAGACGACGTCGTTCACCGAGTGGGCGCACCTGCTCAAGCAGCGCGCCGACTCGGCCGAGCTGCGAGGCGACCGCCAGGCGTGGCTCGACCTCGCCTGGGAGGACGTCCGGCCCATTCCGCTCGACCTTGGCAACGGACACGGCGGGAACACGAACGGGTCCGCCCGCGAGGTCATCCTCGAGTTCTCCGTCGAGGAGACCCGCGCACTCTTCCAGCAGACGCCGGGCGTGCCGCACAAGGTCGACTTCCTGCTGACCGCCCTGGCGCAGGTCGCCGCCGATTGGACCGGCTCGCGGACCGTCCTGTTCGACATGATGGGCCACGGACGCGACGAGGACTCCTTCGACGAGGCCGACCTGTTCGGGACCGTCGGCTTCTTCATCTCGTACACCCCCATGGTGCTCACGCTCGCGCGGAACGGGTCCGCGCCGACCGCCGACCTGCTCACCGACCAGATCCAGCCGATCATGCGTCGTGGCCTGGACTTCGACCTGCTTCGGTACATGACCAGCGACGCAACCGTCCGCCAGACGTTCAGTGCCCTGCCGCGGGCGCAGATCCTGTT
Organism: uncultured Chloroflexia bacterium; assembly: GCA_963721765.1. Taxonomy (GTDB): domain Bacteria; phylum Chloroflexota; class Limnocylindria; order Limnocylindrales; family CSP1-4; genus UBA5189. The sequence goes on along the minus strand of CAVRJP010000005.1, from coordinate 770,333 downwards.
CAACCACCTTGGCAAGCGCGACGAGCTGGACACCGTGCCCGGTGGTGCGTCGTTCGAGCTGGCCGGCGAGTCGATGGGCAACACGCACAGCCCGAGCGGCGTGCGCTACTACCCGATCGCCATCTCCTCCCAGGTGTGGAAGGATCAGCTTCGCCTGAACTTCGTGTTCAGCGAGAACCTGCACCGCCGGTCGACGGTTGAGGCGTTGGCCCAGGAATACAAGCGCAGGCTGATGGACCTCGTTGCGCGCGCCGCCAGGCGCTAGGGGGAACGCTTTGCTCGACGCACCTTCCCGACCGATGCCGCTGGACGACCTCGCGCTCGATGGCGGGCGACCCGTGCGCACGACGCCGCTGCCGTTCTGGCCTCGCTACGAGGAGGACGAGGTCCGCGCGGTCGCCGAGGTCCTTCGCTCCGGGCGCGTCAACTACTGGACGGGCGGCGAGGGCCGGGCCTTCGAGACCGAGTTCGCAGCCTTCCACGGGATGCCCCACGCGGTGGCGCTGGCCAACGGCACGCTCGCCCTCGAGCTGGCGCTCCGCCTGCTCGGCGTCGGGGATGGCGACGACGTGGTCGTGACGCCGCGCAGCTTCTTTGCCTCGGCGAGCAGCGTCCTCCTCGCGGGTGCGAGGCCGGTGTTTGCCGACGTGGATCCCGATGGCGGTGTCATCACCGCCGAGTCCATCGCCGCCGCCATCACGCCAGCGACGCGAGCGATCCTGGTCGTGCACCTCGGCGGCTGGCCCGCCGACATGCCCGCGATCATGGCACTCGCGACGGAGCGAGGGCTGCGCGTCATCGAGGACGCCGCACAGGCCCATGGCGCCACCGTCGACGGCCAGCTCGTGGGGACGTTCGGCGACATCGGCGCCTTCTCGTTCTGCCAGGACAAGATCATCACCACCGCCGGCGAGGGCGGCATGCTCGTCATGCGCGATCGCGACCTGTGGGAACAGGCGTGGTCGTTCAAGGACCATGGCAAGAGCCGGGAGCGCATGCACGCGACCGACCATCCGCCGGGCTTCCGGTGGGTGCACGACGGCATCGGCAGCAACTGGCGGCTGACCGAATCCCAGTCCGCGATCGGGCGCATCCAGCTCGCGAAGCTCCCTGGCTGGCTCGCGGTTCGGCGCCGGCTCGCGGCGCAGCTCGATGCCGGGCTCGACGATCTCGGGGCGCTGCGGATTCCCAGGCCCCCTGCCCGCATCGGCCATTCCTACTACCGCTACTACATGTTCCTCCGACCGGAGCGCCTCGCCGCCGGCTGGGGCCGCGATCGGATCATCTCCGCGGTCGGCGCGGAGGGCATCCCGCTCCTGTCCGGGACCTGCCCCGAGATCTACCTCGAGCGGGCGTTCGATACCCATCCGGGCCGCCCGGCGGAGCGGCTGCCGACGGCCCGCGAGCTCGGCGAGACGAGCCTCGCCCTCGCCCTCCAGCCCGCGCTCGGACCGGCGGAGATCGACGACATGGTCGGCGCGCTGCGCAAGGTATTCGCGCACGCGACCGCCTGATCTGCGCTGATCTCGGCGCGCGCCAGGCTGACGACTCGCCGACGATGAAGAACCGAACGCCGCCCACCGCCCCCGCCCCATCCCCGCAGCCCTCTCTGCTCATCATCGCCACGGTCGCGGGCACGATCGGGACGTTCCTCGCCCCGTATGCAGCCCACTTTCGGGCGCTCGGCTGGCGCGTCGAGGCCGCCGCCAACGGCGCCGCGAGCGATACCCGGGTCCTTGACTCGTTCGATCGAGTCCACGAGCTGCCGCTCTCGAGATCGCTGCTCGACATTCGCGGGCTCGCGCGGGCCCGACGCTCGCTGCTCCGGATCCTCGAGGCACCGCCCGACATCGTCCACGTCCACACGCCGATCGCCAGCTTCCTGACGCGCCACGTCGTGCGCCGGATGCCCGTCGAGCGCAGGCCGCTCGTCGCCTACACCGCGCATGGCTTCCATTTCCATGCGGCCGGCCACCTGCTGACGAATGCCGCGTTCCTGGCCGCGGAGCGCATCGCAGGCCGCTGGACCGACCGCCTGATCGTGATCAGCGACGAGGACGAGCAGGCCGCCCGCCGGCATCACATCGTCGCGTCCAGGCGACTCGTGCACATGCCGGGGATCGGGCTGGATACCAGCCACTACGCGCCATCGGCGGTGCAACCGGACGCGCTCGCGCGGGTCCGGCGAGAGCTCGGGCTCGCGCTCGACGCGCCGCTGTTCGCGATCGTCGGGGAGCTCAATCGGAACAAGCGGCAGGCGGACGTGCTCGCTGCGTTGCCGTTGCTGCGGCACCCGGGATCCCACCTGGTGCTCGTCGGCGGCGGCCACGAGCGTGCGGCGCTCGAAATCCCTTGCTCGTGCCGCGGGCGTGGGCGATCGCGTCCACATCCTCGGCGTCGTCGACGATGTCCGGCCGGTCGTTCGAGCGGCGACCGCGCTGATCCTGCCCAGCAAGCGCGAAGGCCTCGCCAGGTCGGTCATGGAGGCCCTTTCCCTCGGTGTGCCCGTCATCGCCTCGACGGCCCGTGGGAATCGCGAGCTGGTTGGGGACGATGGCGGACGCATCTACGAGACCGGCGACGTCCGCGCGTTGGCCGAGGCGATGGATTGGATGGTCGATCACCCGGACGAGCGCACCCAGATGGGCTTCCATGGCCGCCTTCGCATGGTGGAGCGCTACGACATCCGGGCCTTGATCCGCATGCACGAAGCACTGTACGAGTCGATGCTCGCGGAGCGCCCGACGGGGGCTGGGGCGGCCCGCGCGTCGGCTGAGGGCGTCGGCTGAGGGCGCGGCGACGCGGGGCGACGGCGAGCCAGATTTGTCGCTTCGGCGGCGTTTTGCAAGCGATCGCTCGGTGCGTCGCGGCAACCCTCGAGGCACTCCGGGATAAGCCCGCGTCGATCGCGCGCGGGTACAGTCCGGGGCAGTCGAGTGCGGTCGCGTGGAGTTGGGTGTAGTCCTTCGCGTGTAGTCGCTCGTAGCCCGTTGTGGCATCGGGGCCGTAGCCAATAAGGCCCGTTGGCCATGTCGCCTACGACCCATAGACTCCAGTGAGCGCCCCTTGTCCACTGGCGGCCGCCATGCACGGCAGGCCTCCACGAACGAGCACACCCGTCGCGAGGCGGGGCCGCAAAGCCACGGGACTCCCTGAGTCAGCCGGGTTACCGAATGGAGCCACATCGATGTTTTGGGACGGCACGCGGTGGGTCGACGAGCAAATCGTTGGCACGACACCTCCCGGCAGGACTGCACATGCCCGGCGTGGCCGATGGCCGATGGTGGCCGTCATCGCGCTCGGGGTCCTCGCGCTCGGCTTGCCCACCGTCCAACCGGGGTTGGCGCAGTCGGCAGCCTTCCAGGAGCTCTCGGAAGCCTGGGGCGAGGAATACGAGACCCACACGATCCAGGAATCCGTGCGCCAGATGTCCGTCAAGGGACACTGGTGGCGGGGCCACTCCGACCAATTCCTCCGTGGCGGTGCGCTGTCCGCCCGGAACGAGGGCGCGAGCCTGGAGCTGACCTTCAGCGGGACCGGGATCGCGATCATCGGCCCGAAGAGCAAGGCGCGCGGCGCGGCGCGGATCTTCGTCGATGGCGAGCTCGTCCAGACGGTCGACGCCTACAGTGCGAAGTACCGCAAGCAGGAGATGCTGTTCGTTGCGACGTGGCCGACGGCAGCCAGGCGAACCGTCAAGGTCGTGGTCGCCGGCACCGCTGATCACTCGAGGTTCACCGTCGACGCGGCGGTGATCCGCGGGCGGAAGAAGTCGCTCTCGATCACCGGCGTCGGCGCGAGCGCCGTCACGTCGACGGGGGCCGTCATCCGATGGACCGTGAGCAGGCCCGCGACCGGGCAGATCGAGTACGGCACGTCGAGGGCCTACGGGCATGTCACGGCGCGCGAGAACTCGTTCGCCTACACGACGCACATCCAGGCGATCACCGGCCTGCGCCCCGGGACGACGTATCACTTCCGGACCGTGTCGGTCGACCAGCAGGGCCGTGTCGTGCGCAGCCCGGATCAGACGTTCGTGACCCAGGGAGGGACGGCGGAGCCACCGCCGCCCGTGGCGCCACCACCGCCGCCCACCGCGGCGCCCACGGCCCCGCCTGCGCCCACGGCGCCGCCAAAGCCGAATCCGACGAAGGCCCCGGATCCGACCAAGCCGCCCACCCCGGATCCCACCAAACGCCCGGACCCCCCGGACCCGCCCCCGAACACGGCCGGTCGGCCCTTCGCCGCCCCCGACACGGACGGGACATACAACGTGCCGGCCTCGATCGACAAGAGCGGCGACACCGACGCCTCAGCCGAGCTGAACGCGTTCATCAAGTCGGTCCCCAACCGGTCGGTCATCAAGTTCCCGGCGGGCGCCACCTATCGAATCAACAAGGGCCTGCTGCTGGCGGGTCGCAATCACATCGTCCTGGACGGCAATGGCGCCACCCTCAGGATGCGGGGCGCCGGCAGCGACGAGGCCGCAACCGCCTTCCTCCTCCGCGGCTCCGACCACGTTGCCATCCGTGACTTCACGGTCATCGGCAACAACCCGAACGACAGCACCATCTTCGTGAGCGGCAACGAGAATGCCCACGTCCTCGGCCTCAGTGGCTGGTACGGCGGCGCTCCGAGCAACTACGTCGAGATCAGCAACGTCACCGCCAGCCACGTCTATGGCGATGGGGCGTACCTCGAAGGTCGCAACGTCGCACCGCACGGCCCGTCCCGCCACGTCTGGATCCACGACAACAACTGGTCGTTCATGGGCCGGAACGCGGTCTCGAGCATCAACGTGACCGACCTGCTCGTCGAGAACAACCGGTTCGACAAGATCGGGATGCATGTCTGGGACATCGAGCCAAACTTCGCCTGGGAAGAGATCCGCGACAACACCTTCCGCCGTAACACCGTCGGCTCGTACAGCCACGCGACCCAGTTCATTGGCTTCTTCGTGAACAGCTGGAACCCCAACGGCCAGACGCCGATCGTCGGGATCAAGGTGCTGGACAACGTCGTCGCCGGCAAGGCGGCGGGCGGGTACGACGGCAAGCCGCGGGGCCTGAGCTCGAAGTTCATCATGCCCAACACGAGGGACGTCGTCTTCAAGAACAACAGCAGCACGCGGGCCGTCGGTGGACCCGCCCTCCAGTTCATCAACGTTGCCGGCCTCACGGTGACCGGGAACGACCAGCCGCTCCTCTCGGGGGTGCTGGCGAGCTTCTCCAGCTGTACCGACGTGGTCTATTCGTAGGCAGGCACCCGCCTCCGGGTCCGTCGCGACCGGGGCTCGCCGTGCGAGCCCGGCGTCCGGCGGACCCGCCCTGATCCGGGACCCGGGACGCCTGCCGGCAGCCCGAAGGTCGCATCCGACCGCCGCCTGCCCGACCACGCGCGCGAGCCCTCACCCGCCGCCTGTGTAGGATGGCGTCCCGAACGAGGGACATCGAATCCGAAGGTCGCCCGCGGGACAACGAGGAGGCGTCCGCGTGACGGCCGGGGTCCAGGTGCACCACGCGACTCCCGCCGCCGTCGATGATCGACGCGAGGCGTTCCGGCTGGCGCTCTGGGCGGTGATCCTCGCCGGCCTCCTCTTCCGCCTCGTGCCGGCCATCCAATCCCTCGTTCCGTCCGGCGCCGGCGGGCTCTCCTACGCCTACGTCCGTGACCTGCTGGACAGCGGCCTGGTCCCGCCGCTGACCGTCGGCTACAACGGCACGATCGGCTTCCCGTACCCGTTCCTCGCCTTCGAGCTCGTGGCGGTGATCGCAGGTGTCACGGGGATCGATCCACTGGCGCTCCTTCGGGTGCTGCCGGCAGTGGTCGGCGGGCTGTCGCTCGTCGCCTTCGCCGGTCTCGCCGGAGAGCTGCTCCGTCGGGGCCGCCCGGTGCTCGTGGCGACCTTCGTCGTTGCCGCGCTGCCGGCCGGCTTCCAGGCGAGCGTCCTCGGAGGCGGCATCTCGACGGCCCTCGCCACGCTTCTCGTGATCGTCGCCATCCACCTCGCAGCCCGGGCGTTCCGCACGGGCGGTCCTCGGGCGTACCTGCTGTGGGGCGCCGTGGTCGGCCTCGCCCAGCTGGCCCATCCGGCCGGCGGTCCTGCTGCGGCCGTCGGCTCCCTGTTCGTGCTCCTGGCTGTCGGTCCTTCGCAAGTCCGAATCACGGGCGCGGTCACCGCCGGCCTGGTCGCGCTCGTCGTTGCCGCTCCGTGGTGGCTCCGCGTGCTCGTGGGGCTCGGTCCCGGGCCGCTGCTGTCGGCCGGCGGCAACGAGCAGGGGCTCGCGACGGGGCTCGTCGACCTGGCGGCACCGTTGACCTGGGTTGGCGGGCTTCCGCTGCTCGTCGCCGCCCTCGCCCTCGGGCTGCTGGAGACAGCCGTCCACCCGCGGCGGATCCTCCTCGCGCTCGGCGGTTGGACGCTCGTGGCGTTCGTGCTTGGCAAGGGCAGTCCCGTGTTGGCCTTCGTCGTGCCGGCGGCCCTGTTTGCCGCGGCCGGGCTCGAGTCGTTCATCGCGCGGACGTGGCCCGGGCTGCGACGCATGGCGCCTGTCGCGGCGACCAATCTCCGGCCCGTGGCGTGGCTCGTCGCGGCGACCGCGACGGCCGTTGCCGTGGCCGTGCCACTCGCCGTGCCCGGTATCGCCGGACCGGGCGACCGCCTGCGGCAGCCCGACCTCGACGCGATGGGCGTGGCTCGCGCGGAGTTCGATCCGGGCACCCAATTCCTCCTCGTCACGGGTTCTGAGTGGCAGGCCGACGAGGTCAGCGAATGGTTCCCCGCGCTCACCGGCGCGGTCAGCGTCGTCACGCCGCAGGGCACGGGCTGGTTCGGGCCGGATGGCCTCGGCCAGACGGTCGAGGACCACGCGGCCATCCAGGCCTGCGCCGACCAGGGAATCGCCTGCGTCGATGCGTGGAGTGCCGCGACGCACATCCCGTTCGACGCGATCTATGTCGCCGGGCCCGGGGCCGCGTCGTCGCAGCGGCCGCAGTCCACGATCGACGAGCTGCTGGGCGCAGAGCCCACGGCCCGCGGGGACTGTTGCGCCGCCCTGCGGGCGAGCGTGCAGGCGGACCCGGACTGGGAGGTGGTCCACGACGGCGCGGGTGCCCTGATCGCGGTGCCGAAGGAGCAGACCAGCACGCCCACGCCCTCGCGCCCGTTCCCCGCCCCGGTGACGACGACCTCGCACGACGTCCCGGCCTCGATCGACGCGACGGGCTCGACCGACGTCTCCGCGGCGCTCAACGCGTTCATCGAGTCGGTCCCGAACGGATCGAGGATCGTGTTCCAGGCCGGCGGAACCTACCGGCTCGATGGCCGGGGCATCGTCCTGCACGACCGCCATCACCTCGTCCTCGACGGCAACGGGGCGACCCTGCAGGTGACGACCGGCGGCGAGATGTGGCTGGGCGGCCCGATCAACCTCGACAGCCAGCGACGCACGTCCGGCCCGAGCAGCGACATCGCGATCCGGAACTTCACCCTCGTCGGGAGCAACACGAATGAAACGACCGTCCACAACCCCGGCCGCGGCGAGAACCAGCACGGGATCGGCATCTGGGGCGCATCGAACGTCGAGGTCGCCGGGAACCGGATCAGCCGGACGTACGGTGACGGCGTCTACGTGAGCGGGAATGACGACACGCATGCCTCGGCCGACTCGATCTGGGTCCACGACAACACCATCGGCTATGCCGGTCGCAACGGGATCGCCCTCCTCGCCGCGACGAACACGCTCATCGAGCGCAACCGGTTCGACAACGTCGGGCTCCATGTCCTCGACATCGAGCCCGACTGGGCATACCAGCTGGTCGCCGACGTCACCTTCCGGGCCAACCGGGTGGGCAGCTACGGCCACACCGACGCGTACATCGGGTTCCTGTTCGCCTCGAACGGCGCCGACGGCTCCACCGTGCGCGACGTGACGATCACCGGCAACACGGTGACCGGCAACCCGCGGGCCGGCTACGACGGCTCGCCACGGGGCCTCAACACCTACGTGACAACGGCTCGCCAGGGTGCCATCACGTTCACCGACAACACCAGCACCCGTGCGGCCATCGGACCGGTCCTGTACTTCGCGAATGTCGATGGCGTGACGGTGACCGGCAACCGGCAACCGCTCCTCTCGGGCAGCCTCGCCCTGTTCTCGAACTGCACGGGCGTCGTGCGCCAGTGACGGGCGCCGGTGGCGCCGCGCGGCCCGGCGCCGGGGACGCCGCGCGGCCGTTCCGCCTGACGGCGGTGATCAGCTCCCTCGAGGCCGGCGGCGCGGAGCGGATCATGGCCATCCTGACCGAGGCGTGGGCCGCCCGGGGGTGGGAGGTCACGCTGCTGCTCACGCTTGCCAAGCCGGCCCAGGATCCGTTCTTCAAGCTCGACCCGCGAGTGACGGCACGGCACCTCGACCTCTACCGCCCGTCGCGCGGCCTTCGGGAGGCGGTGAGCGCCAACCTTCGGCGGGCGAGGGTCATGCGTCGCGCCATCCGGACCAGCCGGCCGGACCTCGTGCTCGCCTTCGCCATCGAGACGAACGTGCTGACCATCCTGGCCACGCTCGGGCTCGGGGTTCCCGTCGTCGTGGAGGAGCACATCCACTCGTCGTGGCCTCCACTCAGGCGACGCTGGCAGCTCCTCCGGCTGGCCACCTATCCGCTGGCATCGAGCGTGGTCGCACTGACGCCGTCCGCCCTCGCTGCGCTCGGGCTCGCTCGAGGACGGCGGGGCCGCGTGATCCCGAATCCGGTGATGCCGCCACCGGCCGGATCGACCGCCCCGACGGATGCGCCCGTGATCGTGGCGATGGGCCGCCTGGTCCCGCAGAAGGGCTTCGACATGCTGCTCGACGCCTTCGCCAAGATCGCCGGCAATCACCCCCGCTGGAACCTGGCCATCTGGGGCGACGGACCGGACCGCGCGGCGCTGGAGCGGCAGCGCGACGCCCTCGGCCTCATGGGTCGCGTCGCCTTGCCGGGCACGACGCAGGCACCGAACGACGAGCTCCGCGCGGCGAGCGCTTTCGTCATGTCCTCGCGCCGCGAAGGCTTCCCGACGGTCCTCGGCGAGGCGATGGCGTGCGGACTCCCGGTCGTGAGCTTCGACTGCCCGAGCGGGCCCCGGGAGCTGATCCGCGACGGCATCGATGGCCTCCTGATCCCGCCGGACGACGTCGATGCGCTGGCCGCCGGCATGGCGCGCCTGATGGACGACTCCGAGCTCGCGTCCCGACTGGCGTCGCGGGCGCCGGAGGTCGTCGAGCGGTTCTCGCTGGCGTCGGTGCTCGGGCTGTGGGACGCCGTCTTCGCCGAGGTGGCCGGGCCGGTGGCCACCGCGCCGGGCAAGCGCTAACGGATCAGCGCTGGCGGATCAGCGCCTCAGGGACGGATCCCCCTCGCCGTCGCGAGCTCCTCGTAGAGCGCGGCATAGTCACCGACGAAGCGCTCCATCGTGAACTCCGTGTCCGCGCGACGACGCGCGGCGTCGCCGAGTCGCCGGCGCAGGTCCGAATCGGTTGCCAGGCGGCGCATCGCTCCGGCGAGCGCGTCCAGGTCGTTCACCGGCACGAGCAGGCCCGTCACGCCGTCTTCGACCACCTCGCCCGTCCCGCCGGCCGCGGTCGCGACGATGGCCCGACCCGCCGCGGCCGCCTCGAGGAGGGCATTCGGAAGGCCTTCGCTGCGCGATGCCTGGACCACGACGTCGAACGCGCCCAGCATCGACCTCGCATTGGGGACGCCGCCGAGGAGGTGGGCGGCGGCGGTCATGCCATGGGCGTCGATCCGTCGTTGCAGCTCGGGCTGGAGCGTGCCCCCGCCGATCATCACCAGCCGGACCGCGAGGCCTTCCCGGCGAAGGACGGCGAAGGCATCGATCAGGAGGTCGTGTCGCTTGACGGGATGGAGGTTGGCGACGGAGCCGAAAACGACCTCGTCGTCGGCGATGCCGAGCTCGCGCCTGCGTGCCGCCACCTCGTCCCCGGGCATCGGAGGAATCGGATCGACGCCGTTCCGGATGACCCGGAGCTTCCGGGCGTCGATCGTCTCGTGCGCCAGCGTGTCCGCGGCGACGGCGTCCGCGTTCGCGACGACCGCGTCGACCATCCGGTTCGCCTGCGTGTTGAGCCAGCGTTCCGGACGGGACATGTGCCCGGTGAAGTCGCGCAGGTTGTAGCGGCCGGTGACCACGATCGGCGCTCTCGTGAGCGGGCGCGCGAGCGCCGCCATCACGTCGACCGGATACAGCCACGCGTCGATGACGTCGTACCGGCCCGCCCGAGCGGCGCGGACGTAGCGCGCGGTCTTGGCGACACGCCCGATGAATCGCTCCGGCAGCGAGGCGCCCGGCCGCGGGGGTTGCCCCAGGTGGCGCACGCGCGCGCCCACTGCCAGCGCCCGCTCGTCGTCGGGACCCGACCCGGACATGGCGAGGAAGTCGACCCGGAAGCGATCCTTTGGCAGCCGCTCGGCGAGGGCGAGCATCTGTCGCTCGGCGCCCGCCGGCCGGAGGAGCGGCGGCAGGTAGGCGATCCGCAACGGCTTCAGCGCGACACCCCCACCGCACGGCGACGGCGCGAGGTCCACTCCCGGAGGAGCTCGATGAGCGAGCGTGCCTCGTCCGGGCCGATGCGCATCACGATCAGCACGTAGCCAAGCATGCCGAGGGCGCCGAAGAGGGCCAAGGCGAACAGCTCGAGCACGATCGAGCCGGGGACGAGCCCGAGCCAGGACACGACGGCGATCGGGATGGCGGCGGGCAGGCTCGCCGCCACGGCGAGCACAAGGGTGCGCGAGATCGGCCCGAGGACGAACCCGTCCTCCGACTGGCCCAGGCGCCTCGAGAAGAACACCAGCACGAGGATCGCGGTCAGCGACGAGGACAGCGCGATGCCGGCAGCTCCGAGCGTCAGCCCGAAGACGATGTCGAGCACCAGGTTGAGGACGACGTTCATGACCCCGCCGGCCAGGAGGATCTTCCCGCGCCGGCGGGCATTGAAGGCGCCGGTGAACGGCGGATAGCACATCGTGACCACGATCAACGGGGCGAACGCTGCGACCGCCTGGGCCGTCCGGGCGATGTCGTCCTCGCCGAAGGCGCCCCGTCCGAAGCCCAGCGCGACCGCCACCGGCGCCACGGCGGCGGTGAGGACCGCGATCGGCACGAAGGTCGCGAGGACGTACCGCAGGGCCCGCGATGTCGCCTCGCCGAGGCCCGATCCGCCGGCGTGGGCCACGCGTACGAGGGATGGGTAGAGCGCCGTGCTCCAGCCCGGGCTGATCGCCCCGATGGGTGTCCGCACCAGCACGTCGGCGAAGCGGAGCGCGCTGACGGCTCCCGGTGCGATGAGCGAGGCGATCGCGCGATCCGCGACCCCGTTGAGCTGGAGGATCGCGCTGCTCAGCGTCAGCGGCGCAGCGTGGCGCACGAACCCGGAGAGCTGCTCCCGGGTTGTCCAGACCGTGAGCCGCGGCGCGATCGACGAGCGCAGGGCGCCGAACGCCAGCACGATGCCCATCGCCAGTGGCCCGACCAGGTTGGCGAGCGCAAGTGCTTCGAGATGGAGGGGCTGCCAGAGGACGAACGTGGTCACGAGGTTCGCGGTCGCTCCGGCAAGGTACGAGGTCGCGACGAGCGTGAAGCGCTCCTCCGCCTGGCAGACGGTGGACAGGATGGCCGTGACCGCCATCACGAACGCTAGGGGCGCAACGACATGCAGGTGGCCCACGGCGGCCTGCCGCGAGATGCAGGTCGAGCCCCGGGCCCGCCACGCCGATGGCGATCGGCCCGAGCGCTTCAAGCAGCAGCCAGACAACAAGCCCGCCCAGCCCGACCCAGAAGATGATCGCGCCCGCGAGCCGCCGGGCGTCCGCCCGACCCTGTCCGTCGCGAACCTCGAGATATGCCGGGACCATGGCCGTGGCCGTGCCGGCGGTCAGGACGCCCGCGAACGTGGTCGGGATGATCAACGCGATGAGCAGGGCGTCGTAGCCCGTCGACAACCCGACCTGCGCAGCGACGAAGACCTCGCGAATGACGTTGATCGCCTGGACGGCGGCCGCTGCCAGGGTCAGGATCGCGGCGGAACGCCCGATCGATCGGAACGACAGGACCAGCCCGCCGCCGACAGGTGCCTCCCCGTCGACGGGCGGCTCCCCCATCCCTCCCGTCACGCCTGGTGCATGCCGCGATACCAGTCCACGGTCTTTGCAATTCCCTCGCGGAAGGAGACCGTCACCTCGTAGCCGAGCGCGCGCGTGGCCGCCGTGATGTCGGCCTGGGAATCGAGGATGTCGCCTTCTCGGGCGGGCCCGTAGATCGGCTCGACCTCGCGCCCGGCCGCGACGCAGATCGCCTCGAGGAGCTCGAGGAGGCTGGTCCTGGCACCCGTCGCCACGTTGCACGTCAGGTTCGACGGGCTCCTGGGCGAGGCGGCGAGGAGGTTCGCCCGGACGACGTCATCCACGTACACGAAGTCGCGCGAGATCGCGCCGGTCCCGTTGATCGTCGGCCGGGCGCCGTCGAGCACCGCGGTGATGAACTTCGGGATGACCGCCGCGTACTCGCTCGCCGGATCCTGGCCGGGACCGTAGACGTTGAAGTACCGAAGGGCGACCGTCTCCACGCCGTGCAGCGCGCCCAACGCGTGGACGTACTGCTCGCCGGCGAGCTTGCTGACCCCGTACGGCGACGTCGGCACCGGCCGCTGGTCCTCGATGCAGGGCAGCTGCTCCGGAGTCCCGTAGACCGCCGACGACCCGGCGAAGATCACGCGCCGCGCGCCGTGTCGGGCGGCAGCCGCCATGACGTCGATCGTCCCGGCGACGTTGACCTCGTTCGTGAGCCTCGGGTCGGCGATCGAGCGGGCGACGGACGCCAGCGCGGCTTCGTGGAAGACCACCTCGACACCCTCGGCGGCTCGATCGAGGGCCGCCGGCTCCAGGATGCTGCCCTGGATGAACGTGATCCGGTCCACGATCGGGTCCAGGCGCGAGGTGATTCCGCTCGACAGGTCATCGAGGACCCTTACCTCGTCCCCGCGCCCGACGAGCGTCCGGACGAGGTGGTGGCCGATGAAGCCGGCGCCACCGGTGACGAGGGCCTTCATCGGACGCGCTCGCGGCTTTGGGCGCGCTCGCGGCCTCGGGCAGGCCGGAGGCGGGAGGCGTTCACGACGCCCGGCGGCATGACGGAACGCACCACGCCGACAGTGTAGTCATCGATTTCGCAGGCCCATTCCGGCGCACGACCCTAGGCTGTAGGCGTGGGTAGCCCGCAGACGCCACGCATCGCGTACCTGATCACGTCCAGCGGCATGGGCGGAGCCGAGCGGGAGGTCTGCCATCTCGCGGAGGAGTTCCGGCGCCGAGGCTGGGAGGTCGCGGCCATCTCCATGCTCCCCCTGAAGCCACCCGTGTCGGACCTCGAGGCCGTCGGCGTGCGCACCTTCTCGCTCGAGATGCGCCAGGGGATCCCCGATCCTCGGGCGCTGGCGCGGCTGGCACGGATCCTGCGGCGCTGGCGCCCGGACGTGCTCCACGCCCACATGGTCCACGCGAACTTGCTCGCGAGGCTGTCGCGGCTCGTCACGCGCACGCCCGTCGTGATCTCGACCATGCACAACGAGAATGAAGGCGCGCAGTGGCGATACGTCGCCTACCGGCTCACCGACCGGCTGTCCGACGTGACGACGACCGTCAGCCGGGTGGCGCTGAAGGAGGCGGCGCGTCGGGGCGCGGCGCCGGCTGGCTCGATCATCCTGGTTCCGAACGGGCTGGGCGTGGCGGCGCATGCCCGCGACGAGGCGACCCGCGATCAGACCCGGGCGTCGCTCGACCTCGGCGAGCGTTTCACCTGGCTGGCGGTCGGCCGCCTCGTGGAGGCCAAGGGCTACCCGGACATGATCACCGCCTTCGAGCTGGCAAGGCACGAGCATCCACAGGCGACGCTGCTCGTCGCGGGGGTGGGACCTCTCGAAGGTGAGCTGCGAGGTCGCGCGCGGCTGGCCGGGTTCGATGGTGCGGTGCGCTTCCTCGGGCTCCGCTCGGACGTGCCGGACCTCATGCAGGCCGCGGATGGGTTCGTGATGACCTCGCACTGGGAGGGCCTGCCGATGGTCCTGCTCGAGGCCGGGGCGAGCAGCCTGCCGGTGGTCGCCACGGATGTCGGGGGCAGTCGCGACGCCGTGCTGGACGGGCGCTCCGGCTACCTCACCCCGGTCGCCGATCCGACCGCCACGGCTCGGGCGATGGCCAGGGTCATGGATCTGAGCGTGGACGATCGGCGGGCGATGGGGGCGGCCGGCCTGGAGCACATTCGGGGGACATTCGAGATCGGGGTCGTTGCCGACACCTGGGAGCGGTTGTACCGAGCCAGCGGGATGGGCCGCAAGGCGCGGTAGGCGCGGTAGGCGGCCGCGTGGGCGCTGGTGACGAGGCCCACAGGCGCCGACGTCAGGCAGGCGCTTCTGGTGTTGCGGGGGCCGCCACGCCGGTGAACCTGCCCCAGTCGCCGATCAGCGCGGCGACGACCACGATCACCGCGAATGCCGACGTCTGGACGGAGAGCGGTGGCTGGAGGAATACCGACCCGACGGCGTAGGTCACGAAGACCGCGAGCCCGAAGGATCGCGTCGCTCGCGTCGAGCGGACGAGCCGGAGGGTGACGGCGGCCAGCATCGGGATCCACAGCAGGATCCCCACCAGCCCCTGTTCCGCGAGGACGTTCATGTACCAGTTGTGCGACTCGATGGCGTAGCCCGCGTAGCGACCGCTGAGCAGCTCGTACTGACCGAAACCGACGCCGAAGAGCGGCGCGGTCAGGAACATCTGCGGTCCGGCGAGTGCCGCCGCCAGCCGCGACGCATCACTCCGCTCCAGCACGATGGTCTGCTGCGCCGACGAGAGCACGCCGGCGTCGGCGATCAGCCGGAACTGGAGGTACAGCGGGTAGACGACGAGCGCCATGACGACGAGGGCGCCGATGGTGACGAACCCGGTCCGCCGGCTCCTCGAGAATGCCAGCGCCACGAAGCCCGTCGCGAGCGCGAGCAGCGCGGCCCGCGACAGCGCGATTGCGAACGCGATCGCGAGCACGAGTGAGGCGACCGCGACCAACCCGCGCAGCCACCGCGACTTGACGATCACGATCAGGCCGAGGCAGGCGGCAATCGCCGTCGCCTGGAACAGGCCAAAGTAGTTCGGATCGCCGAACGGACCCACGACGCGGGCGGTGGGATTGGTCTGGTCCACGAGGTTCGTGACCGTCCCCGGAGGCAGGACGTTCACCGCGATCGCGAGGCTGGCGGCGATCGATGCCCCGATGATCCCGGCGATGACGAACGGCGCGGCGGGCCGGCCCCGCAGCACGAACGCCGCGGCGACGGCCACGCCCGTGAGCGTCGCGAGCTGGATGAACAGATACCCGATCCGACGACCGTCCGTGCCCGCGTAGCCCGAGAGGAGCTCCGGCAGCTGTTGGGCTCCGACGTACAGGGTGAACGCGAAGAGCAGGAGCAGCGGCAGCCCGGGTCGAAGCGTGGGCCGGTCGATCGGCAGGCGGTAGACCGAGCCGAGGATGATCGCGCCGACGAGCAAGGTGTTGAAGCCCGGCGCCGGGATCACCGAGGGAGGCAGCAGGGGCGTCATGAAGGCGAGGATCGCGAGGCCTGCCGGCGGCGAGAGGATCGCGGCACCGAACGCAGAGAGCGCTGCGACGAGGGCGAGTGGCCCGATGCCCAGCCCCATGCCGACCAGGATCGCCGCGCAGATCGGCAGGGCCTGGAGCAGGGGTCGATAGTCAGCTGCCCAGGGCTTGCCGGCGAACGCGAAGGCGGGCCGCTGGGCCGCGAGCGAGATCGAGGTCACCGCGCCGCACCGCTGCAGGCGCTCTCGCGCCGGGAGGTCACGTCGCCGGCCGCTCCGTCGCCGACGGGGGCTTGGCTTCCGGCGCCTCCTCGGCTTCCTGGTAGTACGCGCCGTAGGCGCTCATCCCCATTGCCTCGGGAACGCGGTTGATGATGACGCCGAGCACGTTCGCGCCCGCTCGGGCGAGGGAATCTCGCGCCTGCCGGAGGGCGCCCCGGTGGCTGCTCGCGGCATCGACCACGAGCACCGACGCGTCGACATAGGAGCTCA
The DNA here is from genome assembly GCA_963721765.1 of uncultured Chloroflexia bacterium. Classification (GTDB taxonomy): domain Bacteria; phylum Chloroflexota; class Limnocylindria; order Limnocylindrales; family CSP1-4; genus UBA5189. The sequence goes on along the minus strand of CAVRJP010000005.1, from coordinate 754,196 downwards.
CGACCGCCGCGTCGATCACCGCCTGGACGGGCGGCGTGTCGATGATCACGACGTCGGCCTCTTCCCGGATCTTGTCGAGCGTCTTGCGCATCCGCTGCGAGCCCAGCAGCTCGGCCGGGTTCGGCGGCAGCGGACCCGTCGTGATGATCCGGAGGTTCGCCTGCTCGGTGGGATGGGCGACCGTGTCCACGCTGGCGCTCTCGGTGCGGAGCAGGGTCGTGAGCCCGCGCTCGTTCTCCAGCCCGAAGATCTGGTCCAGCCCTGGCCTCCGGAGGTCGGCGTCGACGACGATCGTCAGCTGGCCCGCCTGGGCAAAGGCGACAGCGAGGTTCGCGGCGGTGACCGTCTTGCCCTCGTGCGGGGCCGAGCTCGTCACGAGGAGCGTCCGGATCGGGGCGTCGACGGACGCGAACTCGATGTTCGATCGCAGGGTCCGATATGACTCGGCCACGGCCGAGCGCGGATTGAACAACGTTGCCAGCCGGTAGAACTCGGGCCGGGTGCCACCGATGTTCATTCGGGGCACCGTCCCCAGTGTGCTCAGACCGGTGACCTCGTGGACCGTCTCGGCATTCTTGACGCGGTCGTCGAGGTACTCGATGAGCGCGGCGATCGCGGCGGCGAGGAGCAGGCCGGCCACGGCGGCAAGGAGGGTGTTGAGCAGCGTTCGCGGTGACACCGGCTCCTGCGGGGCGACGGCCGGCTCGACGACGGTGAGCAGGTTCGCGGCGCCCTGCGCCGAGGATGCCAGGAGCGACGCGTAGGTGGATCGAAGGGTCACCAGCCGACCCTGGAGCGTCTCGAGCCGAGCGATATCGACGGGAGTCGGGTTATCCAGGTCGGCCAGCTGCTGGACTTCCGCCTGCATCGATTCGATCTGCGTCTGCGTCGCCTTGAGCTCGGCCTCGATGAACTTCTGGAGCTCCGACTGGAGGCCCTGGATCGCGGGCGAGGACGCGATCAGCAGGTCGGACAGGGAGTTGGCGATCGCTGCCGCCCGAGCCGGGTCGTTGTCCTGGGCGGTGAGGATCAGCAGCGTGCTGTCGGTGGGTGCCTCCGCGAACACGCGCCGCGCGAGCTGATCCGACGTCTGCGCCAGCCCCAGCTGGTCGATCACCTGCTGCAGCGCCGGCCGCTTCGTCGCGACCGCGGCGTAGGTGGCCGAGAGCCGCTGCGAGACGCTGAGCTGGTTGGGATCGGGGTTCAGGGCGACGAGCGACTGGCCGACGATGAGCGTGGCCTTCGCCTCGTAGACGGGCGCCTGGACGTTGCTGAAGGCGAACGCCGCGATCGCGCCGAGCACGACGCCCGCGATGAGCAAAGGAAACCACTTGCGGGCGATGGCGATCTGGTGCCGGAGATCCACGAACGCTCACTCTCTGCCCGCTTGGGGCGCGCCGCGCTGGGCGGGATTTATTGGGTGCCATCACGCGGCGGTGAACGCCGATCATTGGGCACGACCGCCGAGTCGTCAACCTGCCCGGTCGGGCTACCCCGGCGAGTGGATCAGCTCGGCTGGGCCAGGACCATGATCCTGAGCTCCGTCATGTCCTCGATGGACCAGCGCAGGCCCTCGCGACCCTGGCCGGAGTCCTTGACCCCGCCGTAAGGCATGTGGTCGATTCGGTAGGTCGGGATGTCGTTGACGATGACGCCGCCGACCTCCAGCTCGTTGAACGCCTGCCAGGCGTGAGGCAGGTCGTTCGTGAAGACGCCCGTCTGGAGGCCGAAGAAGCTGTCGTTGACCTGCCGGATCGCGTCCCCGAAATCGGTGAACGGGAACACCACGACGAGCGGCGCGAAGGCCTCGTTCGAGCACACCTGCGCCTCGACCGGCACGTTCTCCAGGACGGTGGGCTCGAAGAACGCCCCCTTCGCGTGGCCTCCGGCGAGGACGCGCCCGCCGAGCTGGACCGCCTCGTCGACCCAGCGCTGCGTGCGCGCGGCCTGGTGCTCGTCGACCATCGGCCCGACATCGGTCACCGGATCGATCGGATCGCCCACGTGGAGCGCCTGCACCGCGACGAGGAACCGCTCCAGGAATGCATCGCGGACGTCCTCGTGCACGAACAGGCGCTGCACGCTGATGCAGACCTGGCCGGCGTAGGCGAACGCGCCGATGGCGCAGCGCTTCACCGCCCAGTCGAGGTCCGCCGACTTGTCGACGATCACCCCGGCGTTGCCCCCGAGCTCGAGCACGACCTTCTTCTTGCCGGCGCGCTCCTTCATCCGCCAGCCGACCGACGGGCTGCCGGTGAACGTCAGGAGCTTGAATCGCTCGTCGGCGACCATCCGATCGCCGAGCTCGCGCGTCATTGGCAGGATGCTCACGGCCCCGGGCGGGAGGCCGACCCCGTCGACGATCTCGGCAACGGTCAGCATCGTGAGCGGGTCCTTCGACGGCGGCTTGAGCACGATCGAGCAGCCAGCGGCGATGGCCGGGGCGAGCTTGTGGGCGGCGAGGTTCAAGGGGAAGTTGAACGGGCTGATCGCCGCCACCGGGCCGATCGGGAAGCGGCGGGTGATGCCCATCCGGCCCCTGGACGAGGCCATCAGGTCGAGCGGAATCGTCTCGCCGTACATTCGCTCCGCCTCTTCGGCGCCGAGGCGGAACGTGAGCGTCGCCCGGTCGACCTCGACGAGCGCGTCGCGGATGGGCTTGCCGGCCTCGAGGCTCAGGATCCGCCCGATCTCCTCGCGCCTCGCCTTGATGCCGTTGCTGATCTCGCGAAGGGCGCGGCCGCGCTCGTAGGCCGGCAGGACCCGCGTCTGCTCGAAGGCCGCGACGGCGGCGGTGACCGCCTCCTCGTACTGCGCCTCGGTCGCGTTGTAGGTCGCTCCTGCGGGATTCGCGGGATCGGCCGGGTTGGCGACCTCGAGGCGGTCCGGCGAATCGACCCACTTGCCGGCGAGGTAGATCTTGTGCGGCTGCGTTGCGGTGAGCGTCATCGGGAGGCTCCGTTGGCTTGGACCCGCATCGTACTCCGGACGCCGGAACAGCCCCGGAGCGTCGCTATCGACCGCGGCCGAAGATCGTGTCGAACACGCCCCGCAGGAGCGACTGGCCGGCGCGCGACGTCGCGACCCGGCCCGCGGTCCGGATGCTGGTCTCGATGGTTCGCTGACGCTGCCGCTCCGCCGCCTTCGCGTCGCGCTCGCGAGCCTTGCGCACGCGCTCGGCCTCGCGCCGCTCCCGCTCGATCTCGCGCGCCTGCTCGCGGGCCTGTCGCGTGATCTCCCGCTCGTACTGGGCCGGCGTCATGCCACCCGTGCCGGTCGCCGAGCCCGCAGCCGAGCCTGTCGTCGCCCCACCCGCGGTCGCGCCGGCGGTTGCCGCCTGCGCCGCCTGGCGCGCCGCGGCGAGCCGGGCAGTGATGATCTCGTGGGCGCTCTCCCGGTCGATCGCGGCGCCGTATCGGCCGTGCAGCGGCGACGCGGCCATGGCCTGGGCGATCTCGGGCTCGGTCAGCGGCGCCATCCGGGAGTCGGGCGGGATCAGCCGAGTGGCCGCCAGCGGCGTGGGGACGCCCTTCGGCGAGAGAACCGTCACGAACGCCTCGCCGATGCCGAGCGAGGTGATGGTCTGCTCGACCTCGTAGTGCTTCGTCACCGGGAACGTGCGGGCCGTCTTGCGCAGCGCGTCGGCGTCGTCGGGCGTGAACGCCCGGAGCGCGTGCTGGATTCGGTTGCCGAGCTGGGACAGGACCGACGACGGGACGTCGGTCGGTGCCTGGGTCACGAAGTACACCCCGACGCCCTTCGATCGGATGAGACGGGCGGTCCGCTCGATCTGGTCGAGCAGCGCCTCCGAGGCGTCGTCGAACAGGAGGTGGGCCTCATCGAAGAAGAACGCGAGCTTCGGCTTGGGCAGGTCGCCGACCTCGGGCAGCGACTCGTACAGCTGCGCGAGCATCCAGAGCACGAACGTCGAGTACAGCCGCGGCCGGTCCATGACGTCCGCGACCTCGAGCAGGGTCACGATCCCGCGTCCGTCACTGGTGGTCCGAAGGAGGTCGTCGACGTCGAACTCGGGCTCGCCGAAGAAGACGTCGGCGCCCTCCTGCTCGATCGTGACGATCGACCGCAGGATGACCCCGAGCGACGCCGAGCTGATCCCGCCCAGCTCCTCGAGCACGGGCTTGCCGGCGTCCGATTCCAGGAACTTGAGGGTCGTCCGCAGGTCGGCGAGGTCCAGCAGCGGCAGGTCCTGGTCGTCGCAGTACCGGAAGACGAGCGACAGGATCGAGGTCTGCGTCTCGTTGAGGTCGAGCACCTTGCCCAGCAGCAGCGGCCCGAACGACGACACGCTCGCGCGAACGTGCGCGCCGGCCGTGCCGGACAGCGAGAGCAGCTCCAGCGGATGCCCGGAGGCGGCAAAGGTCCAGCGAAGCGACTCGCAGCGCTCGATGACCTTCGGGTTCGCCGCGTCGCCCGGCGCGCCGATGCCCGACAGGTCGCCCTTGACGTCGACCGCGAACACGGGCACCCCGAGCGCCGACAGCTGGCCGGCGATCACCTGGAGCGTCTTGGTCTTGCCCGTGCCCGTGGCGCCGGCGATGAGGCCGTGGCGGTTGACCCGGGCGAGCGCGAGCTGGACGCGAACGTCGGGCAGGACATCGTCACCGAGGAGCGGCGATCCGAGCGTGATCGCGGGCTCGTCCAACCCGTAGCCGTCGGCCATCTCGGTGCGAAACGCTTCGTTCATGCGCGGGCATCCTCCCTGTCCTGCGGGAGTCGGTCGCGAGCGCGTTGGGCCAGGCGGGGCTTGCTGGATTGGCCGTCCACTTCCAGCGCGGCCGGAGGGCATCGAGCACGGTCAACCGCCCTACGTGGGCCAGCGTGTGGGTGCGCGTGATCCGGGCGTCCCAGTCGGGCTCGATGCCGGTGACCTCCTGCTCCTGGTAGGCGACTTCGGACAGCTCGACGATCTCGTTCAGCTTGATCGCCCGGCCATAGGTTCCGGACCCGTCCTGGGCGGGGCGGTAGAGGCGCCCGTTTCGGCGGAGGATGGCGCCGGCGGGGCGCGAGTTCCAGACGTCGCTCGTCAGCGGACTCGCCGGGTGGAGGCGCCACTCCCCGCCGATCAGCCGATCAGAGGAATACAGCAGGAGCTCCCCGGCGTCATCGCCCGGATGGATGATGACGCTCGCGAACAGCCACCATCGTCCGCCTTCGTTGAGGAGCGTCACGTCCACGGCCTCGAGGTTGGTCATGAGGTGCTCGACGAAGGTCCACCGATCGGGGAACGAGCTCGCCCGGTACAGGTCGATCGTCCTTCGACCGGATGACTCGGGGATCATGAAATACCCACCGTCGTGCTCGAATGCGAACGGATACGACAGGTGGTGGGGCTCTTCGAGCACCTTGCGCGCGGCGCTGTGATGCCCCTCGCCGTCGATCTCGATCACCGACACGTGGCCCTTGCCCGAGGCGAACAGGAGCTCCTCCACGAACACGTAGTACCGGTCGCCGACCTTGAGGACGTGCGGGTCGGCCCAGAAGCGGTCCCGCGGCGGTACCAGTGGCTGCAGTCGCCAGCACGCCGTCTCGAGATCGTCCGCCAGCCCGTAGAACAGGACCCACTGCTGGCGCGTGAGCAGCTTGCGACCGACGAGCCGGGCGAGCCGCGCCAGTCGCCGGACGGCGTGGGAGAGGATGTCCCTGGCGCCGGGCGACCGGAACAGGCGCTTGGAGTAGAAGATCGGCGCGGCGTTCGCTCGATCGACATTCTCGCGAAAGGCCACGGGCCCATCGCGCTGCAGGCGTTCGAGCGTGCGGGTGAGCAGCGGCAGTGCCTTCCAGTACAGGCCGTTGCGATTGCGCTTGATGGACGTGAGCACGGTCGCGGTCGAGGTACGGGCCAGCACCGGGCCGCCGTCGGGGTCGTCGGTGAGCAGCTGGAGGCTCGCGCCCGAGACGGGCGAGCTCTCGTGGACCTCCCAGAAGCCCGCCGGGCCGCCCGCGATCCGGTTCTCGCTGTGGCGGAACGCCCAGACGCCGCTGCGGGCGACACCGAGGATGTCACCGCGAATCTCGCGCGTCCCGAATCGGAGCACGACGTCCAGGTTCATCGCCCGGAGCGCGGCGATGTCCTCAGCAGCAAAGGTGTCGACATCGCCTGCCTGCATTGGATCGACCCGCTGGACGGGCACGCCCTTGAGCGCGCCTCGCGTATCTCTCGGGGCGAATGCATCGCGATCCGCCGGGATGCGCAGGTCCGCGAGCTGGTCGAGCCGCCAGAGCAGCTGCCGGAACGCCGAACCGACCCGATGCAGGGGTCCGCTCGACTGCCCGTTGCGCTCCCCTGCCCCCGTCAGTGCCACGACGACGATGCGCCCGTAGCTCGAGGCGGCGACCTCGTCGATGGCGACCCGGACCCAGGCCGGCACCTCGAACGAGTCGAGCAGGAGCCCGACACGAAGGCGCTTGGCCGAAGTCAATGGCTCGTCCTCTTGCGCTCGATCATCGGCGCCACTCGATGTCCCAGGACCAGTTCGTCGCTCGAGACCACAGGTCGGCGCAGCACCGATCCACCGGTGGTGCGCCCGTATGATCGCATCCCCGGCGGCGCTGCTCGAATTGCCGGATCATCCCTCCGCGGCGCGCGGGTACGTCCCGAACACGCGGAGCATCGCGGCCTCACGCCGCAGGTCGTCGAGCGCGGCGGCGCACGCCGGGTCGGCAGCGTTCGCGTCGAGATCCGCCCAGAAGACGTACTCCCATGGGGCGGACCGGCTCGGTCGCGACTCCAGCTTGGACAGGTTGATCGACCGGCGGGCGAAGACCCCCAGGGCCGCCAGCAGCGTGCCCGGCTCGTTGCGGACGCCGAAGGCGAGCGTCGTCCTGGAGGCAACCTTCGTGCGTGAAAGGCCGGCCTGGCTCGTCGCCTCGGGCCGGCCGAGGATCAGGAATTGCGTCCGGTTGTCGGGCACGTCCTGAATGGACTCGGCGAGGACCTTGAGGCCGAGCGAGGTCGCGGCCCGACGCGACAGGACCGCCGCGGCAGCCGCGTCTCCCTGGTCGAGGATGAATCGCCCGGCGCCGGCCGTGTTGTACGTCGTCAGGAGCGCCCACGAGCGGGTGCGCAGGAAGCGCTCCGCCTGGCCGAGCGCCTGGATGTGCGAGTAGACCCGCTCGATGCCGTCGATCTCGCTCCCCGGCAACGCGGCGAGGCACAGGTCGACGGGCACGACGATCTCGCCGGTGATCAGGAGGTCATGCTCGAGGAGCAGGTCGAACGTCTCCCGAACCGAGCCGTTGACGAGGTTCTCGATGGGCACCACGCCAGCGTTCGCCGCACCGCTCGTGACCGCTTCGAAGACCTCCCGGAAGCCCCCCACCGCCAGCCTCGGCGCGTCCCCGAACGCCGCGATCGCCGCATCCTCCGCGAACGCCCCCGGCTCACCCGCATACGCAACCAGCCGATCCTCGATCAGCTGGACATCGCGCGGTATGGCAGGGTTGTTCACACGTAGCCCGGCGTCAGCCGGCTCGATCGCATCCGCTCGCGGGTCAGCGGGTCCGGCCGCAAGGCGGCCCCGAGTACCCGAGCGCGCACTTGAAGGTGCGCAAGCGAGGGCACGCAGGGGCCAATGCGGCGGACGGGCCCGATCACGCGCGAGCTACCTGTCGAACCAGGGGGCGGTGTCGTCGGTGGCCTCCCGATCAAGCTCCGCGCGACGGCCATGCGGTTCGGTGGAGCTGCGTCGCCGCTTGCCGGCGCTCGCGGGAGCGTCGGCCCAGTGCGCCTCGGCGAGCATCGTGTTGAGGGCCTCGACGTACGCCTCGATCGAGGCCGCGATGATGTTCGTGCTCCGGGACTTGCCGTTGTACAGGCCCTTCGCGCGATCGCCCGCGACGCCCGCGGGCGGCTCGATGGCCACGATGACGAGGCCCTCCGCCTCGGGCCCCTCCGCCAGCGCGTGCACGTCATAGCCGACGAGCCGCGGGTGGCCGCCGAGCACGTCCGCGAGTGCCGCATCGACCGCCTTGAACAGCGCATCGACCGCGCCATTGCCCTCGGCGGACGCTCGCCAATGGTGATCGCCCGCCTCGATGACCACGGCGCCCCGGCTCTGAACGTTGCTCCCCGAGGTCACCGTCCAGCGGGTCAGATGGAGCGCCGGGCTGGTCTCGGTCCTCGTCTCTGTCGGGGTCATCGGCGCACCTCTGTGGAGATCACGGTCGTGAAGTGCCGTTCGTCGCGCCGTCGAAGCTCGGCGCCGCTCTTCCAGATCGCGTACTCGAGCGAATCGCCGAGGGCGATCGCCGAGGCCGCGATGATGTTCGTGTCGGAGCCCATGGTCGACCATTCGAGCGACCCGTCGGTCAATTCGATCGTCACCCGGGTCCGCGCGCCGGTGGCGGCCCCGGAATCGAGGATGCGCACCTTGTAGTCGTACAGGTGGACGGTGTCGAGGACGGGGTAGAACGCCCGCAACGCCTTGCGCAGCGCGGCATCGAGCGCGTTGACCGGGCCATTGCCGTCCGCCGCGGTGTGCAGCAGCTCGCCAGCGACCTCGACCTTGACCGTCGCCTCCGCGCGCAGGTCGGCATCGGCCCGCTTGTCGACAAGGCATGTGTAGTCGACGATCCGGAACGGGGCCCGGTAGTCGGCCTGGTGGCGCCGGATGAGCAGCTCGAACGACGCCTCGGCGCCCTCGAACGACAGGCCCTCGCTCTCGAGCCGCTTGATCAGCGTGGAGAGCACGGCGGGATCGACGACGCCGTCGAGCTGGTGGCCCAGCTGCTTGGCCCGAATCGCGGTGTTCGCGCGACCGCCGAGCTCGGAGACGACCAGCCGGCCCTCGTTGCCGACGGCGCCCGGGTCGATGTGCTGGTACGACCGCTCGACCTTCGCCACGGCCGCGCCGTGGACGCCGCCCTTGTGGGCGAACGCCGAGCGGCCGACGTACGGCTGGTAGTCGTTCGGGGCAACGTTCGCGATCTCGGCCACGGAGCGCGATAGCTCCGTCAGCGCGGCGAGCTGGCCGCCACCTGCCGGGACCATCGCGAGCTCCGTCTTGAGCGCAATCCCGGCGAGGATGCTGACCATGTTCGCGTTGCCGCAGCGCTCGCCGTAGCCGTTGATCGTGGCCTGGACGTGGCGCACGCCGGCCTGCACGGCGGCGAGCGAGTTCGCGACCGCCATCTCGGCGTCGTTGTGGGTGTGGATGCCCCACGTGACCTGCGCGCCGTCGGCTCCGTCATCGAGACTCGCCTGCGTGTCGGCCAGGACGTACAGCAGGTCGCCGGTCAGTGTGCCGCCGTTCGTGTCGCACAGGACGAGCGTCCGCGCTCCGGCGTCCCGGGCGGCGCGCAGGGTCGACAGGGAATACTCGCGATCGGCCCGATAGCCGTCGAAGAAATGCTCGGCGTCGTAGACCACCTCGCGGCCGCGCTCGGCGATGAACCGGACGCTGTCCGCGACCATGTCCAGGTTCTCGGCCGGGGTCGCGCCCAGCACCTCGGTGACGTGGAGCAGCCAGCTCTTGCCGAAGATCGTCACGACGGGCGTCTCGGCCCGCGCGAGCTCCTGGAGGTTCGGGTCGGTCTCGGCCGTGTTCGCCCGATGCCGGGTGGAACCGAATGCCGCCAGCTTCGCGTTCGACCAGCGGATTCCGCGGGCCTCCCGGAAGAAGTCGACGTCCTTCGGGTTCGAGCCGGGCCAGCCGCCCTCGATGTACGGCATCCCGTACTCGTCGAGGAGGCGGGCGATCCGCAGCTTGTCGGCGAGCGAGAGGGTGATGTTCTCGCCCTGGGTGCCGTCGCGCAGGGTCGTGTCGTACAGGATGACGGGCGCGTCTCGCCCCGGTCGACTGCGCTCACGAGGCCGCTCCGACAGGGGCCCCGAGTCGCGCGATCGACGGCCTCTGTCATCGCGCGCGTGCCGACGACCTCGAGCCCCGATCGGTCGCCGTCCGGCGGGACGAGGTCGGCGGTGCGCAGGCCCGCGTCGATCGCGGCATCGACGGCGGACTCGACGCTCGCCGCCGCGTCGCCTCGAGCCCGAGCGACCAGCGCAGCAGCATCGCCGCGGAGAGGATCGTGCCCAGCGGATTTGCCGCGTCGCGCCCGGCGATGTCCGGTGCGGAGCCGTGGATTGGCTCGTACAGGCCGAACCGGCCGTGCTCGGTCCGCCGGTCACCGAGCGACGCCGACGGCAGCATCCCGAGGCTGCCCGCGAGCACGGCCGCCTCGTCCGAGAGGATGTCGCCGAACAGGTTCTCGGTGACGAGAACGTCGAACGCGGCGGGGCGCCGGACGAGGAGCATCGCGCACGAATCGACGAGCTGGTGGTCGACCTCGACGTCCGGGAACTCCGGGCGGCGTCTCGTCGACGACCTTTCGCCAGAGGCGAGACGTGGCGAGCACGTTCGCCTTGTCGACGCTCGTGAGGCGGCCGCGGCGGCCGCGGGCGAGCTCGAACGCGAGGCGCACGACGCGTCGGATCTCGCCCTCCGTGTACCAGAGGGTGTCGATCGCGACGCGACCCTTCGGGCGTCTCCCGCTGCTCCGACGGCCGTCCGAAGTAGAGGCCCGAGGTGAGCTCGCGGACGATCAGCAGGTCGACGCCCTCGAGGACCTCGGGGCGGACCGGCGAGGACGGCACCAGCGCCGGGAGGACGCTCGACGGGCCGCAGGTTCGCGAACAGCTCCAGGCCCCCACGAAGCGCGAACAGCGCCTGCTCCGGGCGGACCAGCGCGTCCGGGTCGTCCCAGCGCGGCCCACCGACGGCGCCGAGGAGCACCGCGTGGCAGGCCGCGCATCGCCTCCAGGTCGTCGGATCGGAGCGCGGTCCCGTACGCGTCGATCGCGACGCCGCCCGCGACGACGTCCAGCCACTCGATCGAGAAGCCGTCGCGCGCGGCGACGGCATCGAGCACGTTTCGGCCAGCGTCGACGACCTCGGGGCCAACACCGTCGCCGGCAATGGACGAGATCCGGTAGGTGGCCATGCGGGCTACGGGCGCTCCGCGACCCTGGCCGCGATGTAGCCGGGCGAGGCGGAGCCGACGCCGGCGCCGTGGAGCTTGTTCACCGCGACGAGGTACGCCTCGATCGAGGCCTCGATGATGTTCGTCGATAACCCGTGCCCCGAGACCACGAGGGCGCCGGGCCCCTCGTCGCTGGAGCGACGGCAGCGCACGAGCACCCGGCCCTGCGCATCCTCGCCGCCGGACACCGCCTTGATCTCGTACGCCTCGAGCACGGGATGCCAGCCGAACACCGGCTGGAGCGCGGCGTCGACCGCCTCGAACAGCGCGTCCACCGGCCCGTTGCCGATCGCCGCCTTCGCGTGGTCCTCGTTCGCGACCGACAGCGCGACCATGCCCGTCGCCTTGCCGCCGTGCGACGAGGTCACGTTCCAGCCCTCCAGCCGGACCGCCTGGGGCACCTCGGCGACCCGCTGCTCGACGAGGGCCAGCAGGTCGTCGTCCGTTACTTCCTTCTTCTCGTCGGCGAGCGCGATCGCCTGGCGGTAGATCGCATCGAGGGCCTCGCCCTCCAGCTCATAGCCGAGCTCCGAGAGCTTGCTCGCCAGGCCCCGGCGACCCGAGAGCTTGCCGATCGTGATCGACGAGCCGGACAGGCCGATCGACTGCGGGGTCATGATCTCGTAGGTCAGCGGGTTCTTGATCACGCCGTCCTGGTGGATGCCCGACTCGTGGGCGAACGCGTTGCCGCCGACGACCGCCTTGTTGGGCTGGACCGCGAACCCGGTGAGGTAGCTCACGAGGCGCGACGCCGCGGTGATGTGCTCGGTCTGGACGCCGTGCACCAGTCGGCCCGGTCCCGCCCCCGGAGGCGAACTGCGTGGGTCGGGTCCGGAGGGCCATCACGACCTCCTCGAGCGACGCGTTCCCGGCGCGCTCGCCGAGGCCGTTGATCGTCACCTCGACCTGGCGCGCACCGGCCTGCACGGCGGCGAGCGTGTTCGCGGTCGCGAGCCCGAGGTCGTTGTGGCAGTGAACCGAGATCGTCGCCTGGCTGCCGAGCCGGTCGACGACCCGCTTCGACGAGCGCCGCGAACTCCGACGGGATCGCGTAGCCGACCGTGTCCGGGATGTTGAGCGTGGAGGCGCCGGCATCGACGACCGCTTCGTAGACCTTCATGAGGTAGTCCGGATCCGTGCGCGACGCGTCCTCTGCGCTGAACTCGATCTCCACGTCCCGGCCGAGCTCGCGACGGCCGTAGGCGACCCACTTGACCGCCTCCGCGAGGGCCTGTTCGCGGGAGAGCCGGAGCTTGTGCTTGAGGTGGATGTCGCTCGTGGCGATGAAGACGTGCAGGTGCGGCCGCTCGGCGACCTTGATCGCCTCGACGGCGCGCTGCGGGATCGCCGTCGCGGCAGCGGGCGAGCGCCGCCACGGCGATGCCGCCCTTCGTCTCCTGGGCGATCCGTCGGACGGCCTCGAAGTCGCCGTCGCTCGCGGCGGGGAAGCCCGCCTCGATGACGTCCACGCGCAGGCGCATCAGCTGACGCGCAACCTCCAGCTTCTCGGCCGCGGTGAGTCCCGCGCCCGGGGCCTGCTCGCCATCCCGCAGGGTCGTGTCGAAGACACGGACCCGGTCGGGCGGGGCGAGCGGGCCCGCGGGGCGCGGTACCGAACGGGCGGCGGGGGCCATCAGCCCGCCGCCCTGGGAGAGGAGCTGCGGTCTGCGCCCCGCGCCGCCCGGGCTCGCCGAGGCCTGGGCCTCGCCGGCGTGGACGACGACGGGGTTGAGGAACGGCATCTGGGCCCGAAGGTCCGCGCCCACCTGCTCGATCTGGTGGTCGCGGTCGCGCTGGCGGAGCTCCCGGAACTCGCCGCCGCCGGCCTCCTGGACGGCGATCCAGCGGTTCGCGAACGAGCCCGACTGGATGTCCGCGAGGACGTCCTTCATCGTCGCCTTCACGCCCTCGGCCACGCGCGGGCCGGAGACGTAGTCGCCGAACTCGGCCGTGTCGCTGACGCTGAAGCGCATGAAGTTGAGGCCGCCGCGGTACATGAGATCCACGATCAGCTTCAGCTCGTGCATCGTCTCGAAGTACGCGAGCTCGGGCTGGTAGCCCGCCTCGACGAGCGTCTCGAACGCGGCCTTGATGAGCGCCGAGACGCCGCCGCAGAGCAACGCCTGCTCGCCGAAGAGGTCGGTCTCGGTCTCCTCCTTGAACGTCGTCTCGAGGACGCCGGCACGGGTCGAGCCGAGGGCGCGCGCGTAGGCGAGGGTCCGCGCGCGGGCTGACCCGCTCGCGTCCTGCTCCACCGCGAACAGCGCGGGCACGCCACCGCCGGCCGAGTACACGCTGCGCAGGAGGTGCCCCGGGCCCTTCGGCGCGACCATGCCCACATCCACGCCCGAGCCGGGCTTGATCCGCTCGAACCGGATGTTGAAGCCGTGGGCGAACATCAGCAGCGCGCCCGGTCGCAGGTTCGGCTCGATCTCCGCGTCGTAGACCGCCTTCTGGGCCGTGTCGGGCACGAGGATCATGACGACGTCGGCCGCGCGGACCGCGTCGCGCGACCGACTCGACCCGGAAGCCGGCCTCGCCGGCGAGCGCGCGGCTCTTGGAGCCCTCGGCCAGCCCGACGATCACGTCGAGTCCGGAATCGCGCAGGTTCTGGGCATGGGCGTGACCCTGGCTGCCGTAGCCGATGATCGCGACCGTCTGGCCCTCGAGGGCGGACGCATCGACGTCGTTGTCGTAGTACATCCGGGCGGTCATCGCTTCACTGCCTCCTCGATGGAACCCGAGCCACGTGCCATGACGACGGCCCCCGTCCGGACCAGCTCCTTGATGCCGAACCCACGCACCAGCCCGACGAACGCGTCCACCTCGGCCTCCGTGCCGCTGATCTCGGCGATGACGGCCTCGGGTGAGACGTCGAGTACGCGCCCCCGTGCCAGCTCCACGAGCTTCAGCACCTCGGCACGGTTGCCCTCGGTGACGCGCACCTTGATGAGCGCGAGCTCGTGCTCGACCGTCGGCTCCGCGGTGACGTCCTGGACCTTGAGCACGTCGATCAGCCGGTAGAGCTGCTTCGTGGCCTGCTCCACCGCGACGTCGTCGCCGTGGAGGCTGATCGTCATCCGTGACAGGCCGTCGCGGTCGGTGCGGCTGACGGCGAGCGAGTCGATGTTGAAGTTCCGGGCGCGCATGAGCGACGAGACCCGATTCAGCACGCCCGGCCGGTCGACGACGATCGCGACGAGGCGGTGGATCCGCTGCTGGCCGCCACCGGGGAGCGCCCGAGGTGGCGGCGCCACGTGCGCCGGTACGCCCTGTGCGGGCGCCCCGGCAGAGCCGGTCGTCGCGCTCACTCGGCGGTCCCCCACTCCTCGATCAGGTCGGACAGGCCCTTGCCGGCCGGCATCATCGGGAAGACGTTCTGCTCCGCCGCGATCTCGAACCAGATCAGCGCTGGGCCGTCGGCCGCCTGCGCAAAGCGGATGGCGTCATCGACCTCTGCCGGCGTCGACGCCTTGATCGACGGGATGCCATAGGCGTCGGCGAGCTTGAGGTAGTCCGGGCCGAGCAGCGCCGCCGAGTGGTAGTTGCCGGCGTAGATGATCTCCTGCCATTGCCGGATCATCCCCAGCTTCTTGTTGTCGAAGATTGCGATCTTCACCGGGATGTCGTCCTGGACGAGAGTCATCAGCTCCTGCAGCGTCATCTGGAAGCCGCCGTCGCCGGTGATGGCCCAGACCTCTCGCCCGGTGCCACCGAGCGCGGCGCCCATCGCGGCCGGCACCGAGTAGCCCATCGTCCCGAGGCCGCCCGAGCTCAGGTGGGTGTTCGGATGGCGGAAGCCGGCGTAGCGGGCGAGCCACATCTGGTTCTGGCCCACGTCGCCGACGTAGATGCCCTCGTGGTCCGTCAGCTCACCGATCCGCTCGACGACGTAGTCCGCCGAGAGGAGGCCGTCGCGCCACGCCCCGCTGCCGTGCCACGAGGAACCCTCGGAATCCTTGCGCCACTCGGCGAGCTGCTCCCAATAGGTGGCGCGGCGCTCGGCCGGGACCGCTTCGACCATCGGCGTCAACGTCGCCAGGACCCGCTTCGCGTCCCCCACGACGGGCACCTCGACGGCCACGTTCTTGCCGATCTCGGCCGGATCGATGTCGACATGCACGATCCGGGCGTACGGCGCGTAGGTCCGTACGTTGCCGGTCACGCGATCGTCGAAGCGCATCCCGAGCGCGATGAGCAGGTCCGCCGACTGGATTGCCCGGTTGACGTGCTTCCAGCCGTGCATGCCCATGAAGCCGTAGGCGAGCGGATGGCGCTCGTCGAGCGCGCCGACGCCCAGCAACGTCCACGCGACCGGGGCGTTCAGCTTTTCGGCGAAGGCCAGGAGCTCGGCCTCCGCGCCTGCGTGGAGGACGCCGTGGCCGGCGAGGATCACCGGCCGCTCGGACGCGGCGATCTCCGCGGCGGCGAGCTTCAGCTGCTTGTAGTTGCCGTCCATGGTCGGCCGGAATCCCGGCAGGCCGGCGACGACCTCGTCATGGCTCGGGTGCGTGGCCTGGGTCTGCTGCTGGAGGGCGTCCTTGGTGATGTCGACGTGGACCGGGCCGGGCCGACCGGAGCGAGCGATGTGGAACGCCTCGGCGATCACACGCGGCAGCTCGTCCGCGTTCCGGACCAGGTAGTTGTGCTTCGTCATCGGCAGGGTGATCCCGTTGATGTCGATCTCCTGGAACGCGTCCTTGCCGATCAGCGCGGAGGGCACGTTGCCCGTGATCGCGACCATCGGGATCGAGTCGAGCATCGCCGTGCCGATCCCGGTGACGAGGTTGGTGGCGCCCGGGCCGGACGTGCCCATGCACACCCCGACCTTGCCGGTCACCCGCGCATAGCCATCCGCGGCGTGGGCACCGCCCTGCTCGTGCCGGACCAGGACGTGCCGCAGCCCGGGATAGTCGGCGAGGATGTCGTACAGGGGCAGGATCACGCCGCCGGGGTAGCTGAACATCACGTCGACGCCCTGCAGGAGGAGCGCCTCGCAGACGACGTCGGCGCCGATCCTCGGGCGCGACTTCTCGTTCGTTCGAACGGCGACCGTCGAGGAGCCCTCGCGGAGCATCTCGCGCTGCGCCCGCTCCACGGCGGCAGCGTGCTCCGTCCCGGCGGCGGGCTCGTGGCTGCGCCGCGCGCGCTCGCCCCTGGTCAGCGTCACGATCGTGCGCCCTGTGGTCCGGTCACGGTTCCCTCCTGCGCCTGACTCATAAATCAAGACCCCCGCCTCTCGGCGGGGGTCCCGTTGGTCTTCGGTGGTTGGTGATCGCTAGCTGCGATCGCTCCCCCGCGTCCCTCCGTTCTCCCGCCTGCCGGCGATGAGGTCGATGAGGCCCTCAAGCCCGACCAGGATCGAGCGAATAAGGGAGAGGACGGGTACCTCGGCATGCTCGATCGGCACGTGGACGCGGCGACCATCGCTCGTCACGGCGACGGCAACGGTGCGGCGATCCGGTGCGTTCGAGATGCCCACGGTGCGCGCAGTCTACGGGCCGGACGGCCGAATCCGCAACCGGACGTTCGCGGCCACGTCCCGCGCAGAGGTCCGGTGGGACAATCGACCGACCAGCTGGAGGCGCGCGTGACCTACTCCATCGTCGCTCTCGACGCGTCCACCGGCGATCTCGGCGTCGCCGTCCAGTCGAAGTTCCTCGCGGTGGGCGCCGTCGTGCCGTGGGCGCGCGCCGGCGTCGGCGCGGTCGCCACGCAGTCCTACGCGAACGTGGCCTACGGCCCGGATGGGCTCGACCTCCTCGCACGCGGGCGCTCCCCGTCGGGCGCGCTGACCGAGCTCGTCGCGGCCGACGAGCTGCGAGAGCAGCGCCAGGCGGGCATCGTGGACCCGGGCGGCGCAGCGGCCACGCACACGGGCCGCGAGTGCTTCGCCTGGGCCGGCGGGCGGACCGGGCCCGGATTCGCGGCGCAGGGCAACATCCTCGCCGGCCCGGGTGTCGTCGACGGTCTCGCCGACACGTTCGAGGCCGGCGGGCGGCCGTTCCCCGAGCTCCTGATCGACTGCCTCGCCGCCGCGGACGCGGCCGGCGGCGACCGGCGGGGGCGCGAGTCCGCCGCGCTGCTCGTGGTGCGGGCGGGCGGCGGCTACGGCGGCGGGAACGACCGCTGGATCGACCTGCGGGTGGATGCGCACGACGATCCGATCACCGAGCTCGCCCGCCTGCTGGACCTCCAGCGCCTCTATCTCGATCGACCGGCGGTGGGCGACCTCCTGGCACTCGATGCGGCGCTCGGCGGCGAGCTGCGCGCGCTGCTGTCGAGGCTCGGCGCCGAACCGGGCGGCAGGTTCGGCGGCGTCTACCAGCCGATGTGGCAGGTCTCGGGCACCCTGGCGCCCGATGGAGCCGGCAAGCCCGCCTCCGCCGACCGGCCGATGACCGGCACGCCGCGTCCCTTGCCGCCAATTTGGGACCCGGCATGGCAGGGCGCTCTCGAGGACTGGATGGCTGTCGCGAACCTCGAGGAACGCACCGCCGCGCCGGGCTGGATCGACCCGCGGGTGCTGGCCGTCCTGCGATCGAAGGCCGGCGCCGGCTGATCGCGCGGCTGAATCGGGCCGGAAACGATCGAACGGCCGTCGGTGCAGCCGACGGCCGTTCTGGATGACGAGATGAGTGCTTTGTCTAGCGCCAGCGGTGGCCGGCCTCGATGACGAAGGCGAAGCTCGCCAGCGACGTGAGGGTCAGCAGGATGCGCAGCTGGCCCGACCTGATCCGGTCGCGCATGATCAGTGCCACCGCATCCCGGCGCCGGTGGACAGGGCCATGGCGCCCAGCAGCATGACGGCCAGTGTCAGGCGCAGAACAATCGACTTCACCGAATCCCCCTTGCGTTTTGCCCGCTCTTCAGGATTTCGGTGGCCGGGCGGCCTCCGGAGTGCGGAGGTCCTCTGGCTTTGCGTCCCCGCCTCGCGACGGGTTTGCCTTTGTCGATTCGCTGGTGAGACGTCCGTCGTCTCGATGGGTTGAACGATGGTCCGGTCCGGTCCTATAGGAAATAGGTCACCAGTACCAGTACCCGCAGCCGTTCGGGGGAGTTGTCAGGCCGCACCGGGCTGGGCGCCACCCTCGGCGCCCGCCGAATCGGCCGCTCCGGACCGATCTGTCCCACGGCGGACCACACTCGACCGCATGGCCGCGACGATGACCACCACGACGCCGAGCCCGATGAGGACGTCGCCGACGCTGTAGACGTTGGCGGCCGGGAGCCACGCGGGCATCGCGAAGATGTCGGTGAGCCAGGGCAGGTTGGGGTTCGGCACGAACGAGCTGTTGGTGTACGTCCCCTTGACGACCTTCCCAAGCGCCGACAGCGCGGTTTCCGAGGCCGGCATGTAGCCACCGTTGGCAACGATCGCGGCCAGGTTGCTGAACGCGCCGAGGGCCACGACCGGCATCCCGGTGATCCGATGGTTCGCCGTGACCACCAATGCAACCGCGAGCGTCGAGCCGACGTAGATCGGCATCCCGGCAGCGCCGATGCGCTCCGCCACGTAATCCGAGAACAGGACGAGCTGGACGGCGAGGCCCAGCGCGAAGACCCAGCCCCACCTGAAGCTGAGCCGGCCGAGGCCCTCGAGCCTTCCTCCCAGCGCGAATCCGGCGATCAGGCCGATCGGGATCGCGTACAGGATGAACATCAGCAGCTCATGCCGGCGAGGCACGTCCGGCGAACGGAACGGCCCTTCGGGCGCGAGCGGCTCGGAGCTCCGCCTGCGTCGCAGGGCCGGCGCCCTGGCGGCGGAGGAAGGCGAGCGTATCGTCCGGGTCGAGCGGCAGTGAGAACAGGTAGCCCTGGCCCAGCTCGCAACCGAGGTCACGGAGGTGCGCGAGCTGCGCCGGCTCCTCGATCCCCTCCGCGATGATCGTCATGCCGAGCGCCCGGCCGAGCGCAACGATCGCCGCGGCGAAGGGCCAGTCGTCGGGGCTGTCCGTCTCGCCGATGAACTCCTTGGCGATCTTCAGGATGTCCACGCGGAAGCGGCGCAGGTAGCCGAGCGACGAGTAGCCGGTGCCGAAGTCGTCGATGGCGATCCGCACGCCCAGCTCGCGAATCGCCTCGAGCCGGGCGATCGTCGTCGAGGTGTCCTGGAAGATGACCGTCTCGGTCATCTCGAGGACGAGCCGGCCTGGGTCGAGGCCGGACGCGGCGAGGGTCGCTGTCAGCCGTTCGACGAAGTCGGCCTCCTGGAGCTGCTGCGCGGACAGGTTGACCGCCAGCGTCAGCGGCCGTCCGACGCCGTCGGGGCCGGACCACTCGGCCGTCTGCCGGCAGGCCTCCTCGAGCACCCACGACCCGAGCGCCACGATGAGCCCGGTCTCCTCGGCCAGCGGGATGAACTCGCTCGGTGCGAGCAGGCCGCGGCTCGGGTGGCGCCAGCGGACGAGCGACTCGACGCCCGTGGGGAGGCCCGTCCCGAGATCGATGATCGGCTGGTACAGGAGCGCGAGCTCGCCGCGTCCAAGGCTTCGGGACAGCTCGGCGCTGAGCTCGTGGCGCGCGACGATCGCGGCGTGCATCGTCGGCTCGAACGTTGCGACGCGGTTCTTGCCCAGCGCCTTCGCGGTGTACATCGCCACGTCGGCGTTGCGCAGGAGCTCGTCGGCGCGCTCCGTGCCGACCCGCGCCGCCGCGATGCCGATGCTCCCGCCCACCTGGACCTCCGAGTCCGCGACCAGGAATGCGCCGCGCAGCGCCTCGACGATCCGCTCCGCGACCGCGATGGACATCGACAGGTCGGGCGAGTCGTCGAGGAGCACGGCGAACTCGTCGCCGCCGAGGCGAGCGGCGAGATCGTCGCCCCGGAGGACGCCCCGGATCCGCTCGGCGACGTCGATCAGCAGGCGATCACCCGCGGCGTGGCCGAGCGTGTCGTTCACGATCTTGAAGTCGTCGAGATCGAGGAACAGGACGGCCGGCATGCGCGGCGCCGGATCCGACGCGCGGCCGGCGAGCCGTTCGGCGACCCGCTCAACGAACAGGCTTCGGTTCGCGAGACCGGTCAGCGGATCGTGGTACGCCTGATACCGCAGCTGCTCCTTCAACCGGGACAGCTCGGAAAGCGAGCGCTCGAGGTGCCCGTTCTCGAGCGCGACGGCGACCTGGTTGGCGAGCGTCTCGAGGAGCCGCAGGTCGTCCTCCCGGAACGACGTGCCCTCGGTCAGGCGATTGGCGATGAGCAGCGAGCCGATCAGCTCGGACTCGCCGCGCAACGCGCCGACCATGCCCTGGCGAACCCTCGGATCGCCCACGGGCTCGAAGAAGAACGGCCCCGTCGTGGCGACGACGAGCGAGTACAGCCGGTCCGACGCCTCGACATCGATCGGCACCATGACCTCCGCGGGGGCGTCGTGCAGCGAGGTGGTTCGAAGCGCCTCCGAGCCCTCGAGGCGCGGGTACAGGATCACCTCGGCGAGCTCCGCCCGGAACATCGCCCGGGCGTGGTCGAGGATCGCGACGATCGACGAATCCAGCTCCGGCGAGTGCTGGAGGATGCGCGATGACTGGTACAGGAGCTCTAACCGCTCGTGCTTCTCGCGCTCGGACAGGTACGAGCGGTAGGCGATGAACACGATGACGAGGGGCAGCGCGAGGAGCGACAGCAGGAGCGGATCCGTCTGCATGATCACCACGGCGAGCAGCGCGAGGCTCGTGTTCGCGAACGCGACCATGCTCCCGAACCGGATCATCTCGGGCAGCTTCTCGAACTGCGGCGCCCCGCCGGACATGGTGATGACGAGCGCGATGGAGATGCCGCTGATGACGGTCCCGGCGAGGGTCGCGGCAAAGGCGGCGAACCACTCCGGCGGTCCGGGTACGTGGACCGGATCGGCCAGTGTGCGGACGATGAGCAGCGAAACCGCGGCGACGCACAGGAAGTTGGCGAGGTTGAACGCGGTCTTGATGATCCGCTGTCGCCGCTGTAGCGCGAGCGCGGCCCCGGTGCCGAGCAGCATGGCGAACAGGTACTCGGTCGGCGACAGCGAGAAGAAGCCGATCACGGCCGGGAACTCGCTGAGCGAGAACGAGTGCGTCTCGCGCCGGAAGTGGACCTCGACGACCTTCAGCTCGGCGACCGCGAACGCCACCGCGATCAACGGCCACGCCACGACGGGGTGCTCCGGAGGGCCCACGTCGCGGAGCGCGAACAGGTAGATCACGGCGGCGACCGCGGTGAGGACCGTCGTCTGGGCCCAGACCCGGGCCGCGGGCCGGATCGCCTGGAGCGCCCCCGACCAGCCGTCCGACGCGGGATCGTCGTTTGCAGACTCCGCATCCGGCACGGGGGCGCGATTCGAGATCAACCGGATACGTGACGACAAGGGGCGGTGCTCTCCTGTTCCGGATCGAGCGCTACGGTCGCAAGCAGCGCGCGCGAGAGCACCGGCCCAGAAGTACTGGCGAGCCTCCGCAGCCTCGTCGACGGCCCTTGCTGCACAATGACCGGCCCATGGACGCCGTCGTCGCCCCGCGAACCCTCGTCGACAAGATCTGGGGCGACCACGTGGTCGCCGAGGATCGCAGTGCGCCGACCGTCCTCGCGATCGACCTCCACCTCGTGCACGAGGTCACGAGCCCCCAGGCCTTCACCGGCCTGCGCCGACGCGGCCTCACGGTCCGCCACCCGGAACGGACCGTCGCGACAGCCGACCACTCGATCCCGACGACGCCCCGGAACCTGCCGATCCTCGACGAGATGGCGGCCGCCCAGGTCGCCCAGCTCGAGACGAACTGCCGCGAGTTCGGCGTCCCGCTCCACGGCATCGGCGATCCGAGCCAGGGGATCGTCCACGTCATCGGGCCGCAGCTCGGGCTGACCCAGCCGGGCATGACCATCGTGTGCGGCGATTCGCACACCTCGACGCACGGCGCCTTCGGGGCGCTCGCGTTCGGGATCGGGACGTCCGAGGTGGAGATGGTCCTCGCGACGCAGTGCCTGCTCCAGCGGCGCCCGAAGACCTACGAGGTCCGGGTCGACGGCCGGCTCGCGCCGGGCGTCTCCGCCAAGGACGTGATCCTGGCGCTGCTCTCGCGGATCGGTGTCGCCGGCGGCACCGGGCACGTCTTCGAGTACCGGGGCTCCGCGATCGAGGCGCTGTCGATGGACCAGCGCATGACGATCTGCAACATGTCGATCGAGGGTGGGGCGCGCGCAGGGCTGATCGCCCCCGATGACACGACCTTCCAGTATCTCGAGGGCCGGCCGCACGCCCCGCAGGGCGCGGGCTGGGACCAGGCGCTCCAGCGCTGGCGGGCGCTGCCGACGGACGACGGTGCGACGTTCGATCGCTCGATCACGATCGACGCCTCGAGCCTCGAGCCGATGGTCACCTACGGGACCAACCCCGGCATGGGCCTGCCCATCTCGGCAAACGTGCCGGACCCTGCGAAGTCCGAGGACGCCGGGCGACGTCGCGGCCTCGAGCAGGCGCTCGCGTACATGGACCTGCGCCCGGGCCAGCCGATCCTCGGCCAGAAGGTCGATGTCGTGTTCATCGGCTCGTGCACGAACGGCCGGATCAGCGACCTGCGCCTTGCCGCCGCCGCGCTCAAGGGCCGGCACATCGCCGACGGCGTGCGGATGATGGTCGTGCCGGGGTCGGACGAGGTGAAGCGCGAAGCCGAGCGGGAGGGCCTGCACGAGGTCTTCCGCGCCGCCGGCGCCGACTGGCGCGAGGCCGGCTGCTCGATGTGCATCGCCATGAACGGCGATCAGCTCTCGCCGGGCCAGTACGCGGTCAGCACGTCGAATCGGAACTTCGAGGGCCGCCAGGGGAAGGGCGGCCGGACGTTCCTCGCCTCGCCGTTGACGGCCGCCGCATCGGCGATCGCGGGCGCCGTCGCGGACCCGCGCCAGCTGCCCGGCATCGAGGCGCTCGCCGCGATCGGCGGCCGCTGAGCCCGAGGGTCGATCGATGCCCGATCCCTACGCCAGCTTCACGAGCCGGGTCATTCCGCTGCCTGCGGAGAACGTCGACACGGACCAGATCGTGCCGGCCCGTTTCCTGAAGGTCACCGACAAGGCCGGCCTCGGCGACGCGCTCTTCCGAGACTGGCGGTACGAGGCGGACGGATCCCTCAAGACTCCCGCCTTCGTGCTCGACCGGCCCGAGATGTCGGGCCGCAGGATCCTCCTCGCCGGCGACAACTTCGGCTGCGGCTCGTCGCGCGAGCACGCGCCATGGGCGCTCGTGTCGTGGGGCATCAACGCCGTCATCACGACCAGCTGCGCCGACATCTTCCAGGGCAACGCGCTCAAGAACGGCCTGCTCCCGATCATCGTCGACCCCGAGCGGCTCACCCAGCTGTTCGAGCTCGTGCACCGCGATCCGAACGTCGAGCTGACGGTCGACCTCGAGTCGCAGGTCGTCCACCTGCCCGGCGACGAGGACCTCCCTTTCAACGTCGACCCCTTCTCGAAGCTCATGCTCCTCAGGGGCACCGACGAGCTCGGCTACCTGCTCGGCAAGTCAGGTGCGATCGACGCCTGGGAAGCGGCCCATCCCGCTCGGGTGGACACGCGGGGCTGATCCGTCCGCGCCGGAACCATCCGCGCCGGCGGGGCGTCTCGCGGGCATGCTGACCTACCCCACCCTGCCGCAGCCATCGCGCCGGACCCTCTCGTTCGCCCTGCCGCTCGTCCTGCTCATCGCCGCATGCGGAACCGCCGCGGCGCCGAGTCCAACCCCTCCGGCCGAGACGCCCCAACCAACCCCGACCGCCGTTCCCGGCGGTGGCGGGAACGGCACTGGGAACGCCGGCGGAGGGAGCGATCCGGGCAAGCCCGGCGCCGGCGGGATCGTGATCCCGCCACCGATCAACTTCCCGAACCCGTTCCCCGACCCGGACGACCCGATCTGGGGCCAGGCGAACGTCATGACCCCCGCCCAGGGGCTCATCAACCAGCGACCTGTCAGCGTCCAGGCCGTCCGTGCCGCGGTCGGTGACGACGGCAAGGCGACCGCGGAGCTTCGATGGTGGAGCGGTGTTGCACCGTGCAACGCCCTCGACTCCGTCCAGATCGTGCAGGAGGACGACGCCAGGACGATCAAGCTGACGGTCATCGAGGGCTCCGGCCCGGGCGACGAGGCGTGCATCGAGATCGCCGAGCTCAAGGCTGCGTTCGTTGACCTTGGCGTCCTCGCAGCCGGCAAGTGGTCGATCTCGGCCGAGGGCGACGCTCCGGCGATCACGCTCGAGGTCGACTGACCCGATCTCCCGAGAACTTGGCTGCAAGCCGCACGACGAGGGGTCCCACGGGCCCCTCGCTTCCTGTCCCCCAGACGAGTGCGTGCCTGAGAGGCTCTGCCACCGGGCGTGTGTCAGGATCGATTGGTGAACCCCATCGACCTGCTGGCGGTCGTGCTGATCGTGCTCGCCGTCTTGCTCGGGACGCGAACGGGGGCGCTGCCCCAGCTCCTGGGCCTGGCCGGCGCCGCGACGGCCGCGCTGACCGGCCTGGCGATCCTGCCGTCCATCACCTCGCTGCTGGACCAGCTGCCCGGGGGTGTCCGGGCGATCGTCGTGCTGGCCGTGCTGTTCGGGCTCGTCGGGCTCGGCGAGACGTTTGGCGCGTCGCTGGGCCGGGCTGCTTCGAAGGCGCTTGGCAAGGGCCTGCTGGGCATGCTCGATCGGGTCGCAGGGGGGCTTGTCGGGGCAGCCCAGGCCGTCCTCGTCCTGTGGCTCGCGGGCGGCGTGATCGCGGCCGGACCGTTCGCGGGCATGCGGACGCTCGCCCAGACGTCGGTGGCGCTCCGGATCGTCGACGGGGTGCTCCCGCCGCCGACCGCGCTCGTCCTCGAGCTCGGCGAGATCCTCGACGACAGCGGGCTGCCGAACGTGTTCATCGGCCTCGAGCGACTGCCCGCCCCCGCGATCGACCTGCCCTCGGACGTGATCGCCCGCGAGATCCTCGAACGCGCCGGACCGTCCGTCCTGCGCGTGATTGCCGATGGCTGCGAGCAGCGGTCGAGCGGGTCGTCGTTCGTCGTGGCGCCGGAGTACCTCGTAACCAATGCGCATGTCGTGGCCGGCGCCCACAGCGTCATCGTCCAGACGACGACCGAGTCGTACCGGGCGATCCCCGTGCTCGTCGACCTCGAGCTCGATGTCGCCGTGCTGTTCGCGGACGGGCTGGAGGTTCCGTCGCTCGCCTTCACCACGCATGAGCCGAGTCGCGGCGACCTCGGCGCCACGATCGGCTATCCAGGCGGGGGCGACGAGCGGGTCGATCCGGCAACGGTGGCGGCCACGTACACCGCGACAGGGCTGGACGCAACGGGGAAGTCCCGCGTGAACCGACGGATCATCGAGATGCGCTCGCGGGTGGCGCCCGGCAACAGCGGCGGGCCATTCGTCCTCGAAGACGGCACGGTCGGCGGCGTGGTCTTCGCCGAGTCGCGCGTCGATCCATCGGTCGGCTACGCGCTGGCTCCCGGCGAGGTGCTCGAGCGGATCCGGCCGGTGCTCCGCCGGACGGCTGCGGCATCGACAGGCCCCTGCTTGCGCTAGCCGCTAGGATCGCGCTTGGTCCGGACTTGATTCCGCACGCCCGCGCGCCGGTCGCGCTGCGTGGCTGGCGTTGCGGCTTGAGGGAGAGCCGTGAACGCGACCAACCCGAGCGAGGCGCTGCGCTCGCTGGCCGATCAGTTCTGGGACGCGTACCTCGCGACGTACCCGACGTGGGCGACCGTCGTCGGCGACCGCCGGTTCGACGACCAGCTCGAGGATCCCTCCCCGGAGGCGATCGACGCCCGGCTCACCTGGCTCGACGAGGTGACCGCGGAGGCGACGGCGATCGATCCCGCGTCGCTCTCGGAGATGGAGCGGGTCACCCGACAGATGCTCGTCGACGAGACGACGGGCCAGGCCGCAGACCTCCGGACCGGCATGCACGAATGGACGGTGGACCCCATGGGCGGGCCGACAGTGAGCCTGCTCGACGTCGTCGACTACCAGTCGATCGAGACACCCGACGATGGCCGGCGGATGGTCGCTCGATGGCGCGAGATCGGGCGGTACCTCGACCAGCTTGGGGCGAATCTCCGCCGTGCGGCCGCGGACGGCCTCGTGGCGGTGGTCAATCCCGTCGAGCGGGTGATCGACGTCCTGCGCGGTCTCGACGCGCTGCCGGTCGGGGCGTGGAAGCTGGCGGCGCCGGCCTCCGCCGCACTCGACGGCTGGTCGGAGGCCGATCGAGAGCACTTCCGCGGCGAGCTCCAGGCGGCGGTCCGGGAGGTCGCCGTGCCCGCGTTCCGGCGCTACGGCGAGACTCTCGCGGGCGAGATCCTGCCCGCGGCTCGCTCGTCGGACCGGCCCGGCCTCGTGCACCTGCCGGGCGGCGAGGCCGACTATCGGGCGATGATCCGTGTCCACACGACGCTCGACCTCGAGCCCGAGGAGGTCCACGCCACCGGGCTCGCGGAGATCGAGCGGATCGACACCGAGTTCGTGGAGCTCGGGGCACGCGTCCTCGGGACGAAGGACCTCGCGTCCACGCTGGCCGAGCTGCGCGACGACCCGCGACTCCGCTTCGCCACGGCTGACGAGGTCTTCGAGACCGCCAAGAAGTCGCTGGCCCGGGCGCAGCTCGCCACGTCCGAGTGGTTCGGGCGCATCCCGAACGCCGCCTGCGTCGTGGTGCCCATCCCGAGCCACTCCGAGGTCCACCAGACGATCGCGTACTACTCGTGGCCGGCGATGGATGGCTCGCGCCCCGGCCGCTACTACATCAACCTGCACGACCCGACGTCGCGGCCGCGCTACGAGGCCGAGGCCCTCGCGTTCCACGAGGCCGTGCCGGGCCACCACCTCCAGATTGCCGTCGCGCAGGAGCTGGACGGCCTGCCCGCGTTCCAGCGCATGCTCGGTTCCACTGCGTTCGCCGAGGGCTGGGGCCTGTATACGGAGCGGCTCTCGGACGAGATGGGCCTGTACTCGTCCGACATGGACCGCTTCGGAATCCTGTCCTACGACGCGTGGCGGGCCGGGCGGCTCGTGGTCGACACCGGCATGCACGCCCTCGGCTGGACCCGCAAGCAGGCGATCGACTTCCTCGCCCGCCACTCTGCCCTGGGCCCGAACAACATCGCCAACGAGGTCGATCGCTACATCGTCTGGCCCGGCCAGGCGCTCGCCTACAAGGTCGGCCAGCTGGAGATCAACCGGCTTCGAGCCGAGGCCGAGGGCCGGCTCGACGGCGCGTTCGACATCCGAGCCTTCCACGACACGGTGCTTGGCGCGGGCGCGATCAGCCTCCCGGCACTGCGCGATCGGGTCGAGCGTTGGGTGGAGGGGACGGTCTAGTCTGGCGCTGATGGCTGGTGCGGCGGCGCTCCTGACGCCCGTGGCTGTGGCTCCACGAAGGTGCATCGTCATCGGCAACGGACCCTCGCTGCGCGGGCTGGACCTGACGGGTCTCCCAGCCATCGACACGATCGGCATGAACGCCGCCTACCGACATTGGGCGCGGATCGGCTGGTATCCGACGCACTACGCCTGTCTCGACGACGAGCTGATCGACACCCATCACCTCGAGATTCGCCGCCTCATCGAGGATGGCCTGTGCCAGAGCGCCTTCCTGAGCGGGCATTTCCTGACGCACCATCCCGAGGCGGCCAAGGACGGCCGCTATGTCTTCCTCGACGAGTTCATCCCATACTGGTTCGAACGACGAGGCAGGCAATTCGGGCTGCGAGATCGGAGCACCGAACCTGCGTTCCAATCGTCTCGAATGAGCAAGCTGACGACGGGTTCACACGCCGTTCGATATGCCATCTGGCGAGGGTATGCCGATATCGCGCTGATCGAAATCGACCTCCGGTACGTCGAGCGGATCCCGGAGAGCGTCGTCGGCGACGGCATCAAGCTCTCGATCGCCACGACCCCGGATCACAACCCCAACTACTTCTTCGACGACTATCAACGCGCCGGCGACAGGTTCAACGTCCCCAATCCCGAGGTGCACGGTGGCGACCTTCACCTGGCATCGTTCCGCGCCCTGCGGGACGACCTTGTCGCCGGCGGCGCGCCTGTTCGCATCGTGAACGCAAATCGCAGCTCTGAACTCGCTCGGTCGGGGATCTTTCCGTTCGAGGAGCTGGATGACTTCATCGGGGTGCGGCGACTTGGAGCGGTGGTCGTGCCGGCGGTCGCTTCGTCCAGGGAGCAGGTCCTTGCGAACCTGGGTTGGTGGGCACGGCCGGAAGCGGCACCGACGCTCTGGCCTCGCATCTACAAGCCCGACCTCATCTTCTCGTTCAACAACGCCGCAACCGCAGACGCGCTCGAGCCCGCCATCTCCGAGGCGTTCTCCGCATCGAATTCTGAATCGGTACTTCGAGACGCTCGGCTTTGAACAGCTCGAGCTCTCCGGCGAGGCCGACCTGTACCAGACCGACTACACCAGGCCGGCTGGTGCGCAGGGCCACAAGGCGGGTCCAAACAACCAGTTCTTCGAGACCATGCAACGCGTCCGCGACGTCGGCCGCTACGTCTTCCTCATGGAGCCCGACTGTGTGCCCATCCGCACCGATTGGCTGGGCCAGTTGATGGACCGCATGGAGCGATCAGACGCCTGGATCATCGGCAGCATCTACCGCGGGCGAGGGACGATGGACCGACGTTTCATGCGCCACCTGAACGGGAACGCGGTCTATGCGGCCGGCGACCCTGCGTTCCAGGAATTCCTCGTCGACCTTGAGCGGCGCCTCGGGGAGTTGCTCGCGGAGGATCCGCGATACGCCTACGACCTAGCCCTGGAAGTGCTCTTCTCCGCTGCCAGCAGCGATGCCCAGGCAACCGAGCGCGAGCGAGCGCTGTGGCGCTATCTCCAACCGATCGCGCACCGATTCCAGGCAACGGACCTCATCCAGAACATGGGCGGCCACGTCGACGTGCAGGGGCTCGACCCGGTGCTGCTCGATGCCGTGCGCGACGAGTCGCCCGGGACGTACCTCATCCACAACAGCGCCCTCGCCCGCATCCTCACGGCTCCTCGCGAAGGCAACTAGCGCCCCGACTGGTCAGCCGGACTCGGGATCGCCACCCGTCCGGATCCGTCGCTCGATCGTGGCCCGGATCCGCTGGCACACGGCCGGCAGCGTCTCGACGAGCCGCTCGAACTCGTGGGCCCGGATCTCGAGCAGGCGCACGTCGGTGACGCATGTCGCCGTGGCGGTACGGAGCCGCCGGTCGACCAGCGCGATCTCGCCCAGGAAGCCGCCGGCGGTCATCGATCGGACCGTCCGGTCGCCCTGCTCGATCCGGACCGTGCCGTCGACGATCACGTAGAAGGCCTCGCCGGGCTCGCCCTCGACCATGAGCACGTCCCCGGCGTTGAACGTGACCTCGTGGGCGAGCAGCGCAACGGCCTGCAGGCTGCGCTCGTCCAGGCCTGCGAACAGCGGGACGCCACGCAGGATCCCGACCTTGTCCTCCATGGCCCCGAGGATAGGCGACACCACCCTGGGGCTGGCGTGGACTCGGCTCCCGACGAGTCCGACGACCGATGGAAACGGCTGGCGGGCGGCCATACACTCCCCGGCGTGATCGGACCATTGCGTCGCGCCGGCCGAGCGTCCGTTGCCGGGGCGCTGCTCGTCGCCGCAGCGGCGACGGCCTGTTCGCCGGGACCACCCGCCGGCACCGGGACCGCCGCATCGCCCCTCGCGAGCGCGCCACCATCCGCCGCGGCGGCAACCGCCGCCGGGCCCTCGGCGGCTGCGTCAGGGCCACAGGAGCCGTGCTCGAAGAACGACGGCGTCTTCTGCCCGATGGGCCCCGGCGAGTTCCGCTCGACCGCATTCGAGGGCGGAGTCTCGTTCAGCCTGCCCCAGGCCTGGCAGAACACCGACAACGCCCCGGACCTGATCGCGCTGTTCGACCAGTTCGACATCGTGGATGGGACGTCGTGGCTCGAGATCATCGGCGGGCCCGTCTCGGAGGACGCGGAGACGCCGCCGTACGCCGAGGTGGGTGATCTCGTGGCCGCGCTCGACGCCATCGACGGCCTCACGATCACGAGCGTCGAGGGCCGGGACTTCGGCGAGTACCCGGCACAGGTCTACGACGTCGAGCACACCGGATCGGACACGGCGACCCTGTTCACGTACGCCGAGACGAGCGGCCAGTACTACCTGGACCCGGGCGTCACCCTGCGGCTCTACTGGCTGGACATCGCTGGGCGACCTGTGCTCGTCACGGCCGAGGCGGTCACGGCCGCGTTCCCGGAGTTCCTGGACGCTATCGAGCCATTCCTCACCAGCATCACGTTCGGCGACTGACGCTCCGCAGGATCTCTGCGCGCGAACCCGACGACTCGTCGGCAACGCTGAGCAGCTCGTGCTCGGGAACCAATTCGGCCGCCAGGTGACTCCCGTCGTGTAGAAGGCGGCCCACGGTTCGAACCCGATCATCCGCCCGGTCCATGCCGGGGCGGACGGCTGCGTCGGCAGGCGTGCGACCCTTGGCTCGATGCGTCGGCTGCTCGGTCCAGTTCGCGCCACGGTCGCGGCCGTCCGCGAGGCACTCGCCAACGACGGCATCCGGCGTCTCGAGCTGGTGTGGTCGATCGGAACTGCCGCCGACGCCGCGCTGCTGGTCGTGCTGATGGTCGTGGTCTACGCGCGGGACGGCGTCGTCGCGGCGGGGGTCCTCGGAGCCGTGCGGATGGGACCTGCCGTGCTGGCCGGAGTCCTGGCCGGCTCCGTCGTGCAGCGGTTCGGTGGCCGCCGGCTCCTGCTCGGCCTGGGCGTCGTCCGCGCGGCGGCGGCAGCGCTGTGCGCGATCGTCATCGCGGCGGACATGCCTTCGATCCTGCTCTTTGTCCTCACGACGATCGGCGCCGTTGCCGGCGCTCCGGTGCGCCCGGCGGCGGCGACGCTCATGCCGGCCCTGGCTCGCAGCCCGGGCGAGCTCGTCGCGGCGAACATGGCGTGGGGCACCGGGGAAGGCCTGGGCACCTTTGCCGGGCCGTTCGTGGCGGGGCTCCTGATCGCTGCCGGCCAGCCCGCGCTCGTGGCCGCGTTGGTCGCAGCTGCCTTCGTGCTGACGGTGCTCGTCGTGGTCGGCCTCCGGTTCGAGCATGCGCTGGACTCAGGCGGCGGCGGGCGAGGAGGAGGAGGCATGGGCGCTGTCGAGGGCCTGCGCGCGCTGCTCCGAAGACCGGTCCTCCGCTGGAGCATGGTCGGCGTCTACGGTCAGGTGCTCACGCGCGGCCTCCTCAACACGTTGCTGGTCGTCGCCTCCATCGAGCTGCTGGGCATGGGCGAAGCAGGGGTCGGGCTGCTCAGCGCGGCGCTCGGGCTCGGCGGATTCGTCGGCGCGGTGTTCGCGCTCTCGGCGTCACGCCTCGATCGGCTCATCCTCACCCAGTCGGCCGCTCTCGCGTGCTGGGGCGCCCCGATCGCGGTGATCGGGCTCGTCGCGCATCCCGCACTGGGCCTCGGCGCGATGGTCGTGACGGGCATCGCCAACGCGGTCTACGACGTCGCGGTCATCACGATCTTCCAGCGCGGCGCCACGAACCGGGAGCGGGCCGCCGTGTTCTCGGTGTTCGAGGGCGTCGCCGGCCTGGGTCTGGTCACCGGCAGCCTGCTCGCCCCCGTGCTGATCGCCGCTTTCGGCATCCAGGGAGCCCTCGCTATCACGGGGTCGATCCTGCCGATCCTCGCCATGCTCGTCTACGCGCGCATCGGCCGGGAGGATCGGGTGAGCGTCGTCGACGAGGAGCAGGTCCGGCTCGTTCGGCGAACCGCGGTCTTTGCCCAGCTGCCGCTCACCGCAATTGAGCGGCTTGCTGCGGGCATGACGCCGTTGAAGGCCGACGCCGGGGAGGTGCTCATGCGCGAGGGCGAACCGGGCGACACGTTCGTGATCGTCGCCTCGGGCGAGGTCGAGGTCTCGGTCGCCGGCGCGCCGATGCAGCGCCTTGGCGCGGGGTCCGGGTTCGGCGAGATCGCCCTCCTCCGACGATCGCTTCGGACGGCCACCGTGACGGCCCTCTCCGACATCG
This sequence comes from uncultured Chloroflexia bacterium, assembly GCA_963721765.1. Taxonomy (GTDB): domain Bacteria; phylum Chloroflexota; class Limnocylindria; order Limnocylindrales; family CSP1-4; genus UBA5189. Next base: position 722,161 of record CAVRJP010000005.1, on the reverse strand, counting down.
CGGGCTATCAGATCGATGCCGCCACATTCGGGTGCGCGGTCTCGGGACCCGCCTCCGCGGCGATCACCGAGCAGGTCGCGGCATCAAACCTTCGCCGCGGCGCCGCGATCGGGCAGCCGGCCCGAGTGGCTCGCGATTGAGCGGGGCGCCCGGGTCCGAACCAGCGGCAATACACTCGCGTCGATGAGCGGAAACGGGGGTCGGCCCCTCCCCTACGAACGACCGACCGATGGCGCCAAACGTCACTCGCACGCCCTCACCGACGGGCCGGATCGCGCGCCTGCGCGCTCGATGCTCAAGGCGATCGGCTTCACGGACGACGATCTCGCGAAGCCCCTCGTCGCCGTCGCAACCACGTGGACCGAGACGATGCCCTGCAACTTCAACCAGCGCCGCCTGGCTGAGTTCGTGAAGGAGGGCATCCGGGCGGGCGGCGGGACGCCGATGGAGTTCAACACGATCTCGATATCCGACGGCGTGACGATGGGCACCGAGGGCATGAAGACCAGCCTCATCAGCCGCGAGGTGATTGCCGATTCGATCGAGCTCGTCGTGCGTGGCCACCTGTTCGACGGCGTCGTCTGCCTCGTCGGCTGCGACAAGACGCTGCCGGGCGCGGCGATGGCGATGGCCCGTCTCGATGTCCCGGGATTGATCCTGTACAACGGCACGATCTACCCCGGCGTGTACAAGGGCCGTGACCTCACCGTCGCGTCTGTCTTCGAGGCGGTGGGTGCGTATCGCGCGGGCAAGATCAGCGTCGAGGAGCTGTACGACATCGAGAGCGCGGCGTGCCCCGGCGCCGGGGCGTGTGGCGGCCAGTTCACGGCGAACACGATGTCGATGGTCATGGAGCTCCTCGGCCTGTCGCCGGCCGGGCTCAACGCCATTCCGGCCGAGGATCCGGCCAAGGACGACGCCGCACGCAAGGCCGGCGAGCTAGCGATGACGCTGGTCCGGCACGACATACGGCCGTCGCACATCGTCAACCGGAACGCGATCGAGAACGCGATCGCCGGCATCGCCGCGACCGGCGGCTCGACGAATGGCGTCCTCCATCTCCTGGCGCTCGCCCACGAGATGAACATCCCGCTCGAGATCGACGACTTCGACACGATCTCTGCGCGCACGCCGATCGTTGCCGACATGTCTCCGGGCGGCCGGTACATGGCCTCCGACCTGTACGACGCCGGTGGCATGTCGCTCGTCACGCGCGAGCTCCTCAAGCGCGGCCTGCTCCATGCCGACGAGAAGAATGTCGACGGGCGAACGATCGCGAAGATCGCCGCGGCGGTGACGGAAACGCCCGGCCAGCAGGTCGTCCATTCGATCGACGACCCGGTGAAGCCCACCGGCGGCCTCGCGATCCTCCACGGCTCGCTCGCCCCGGAGGGCTCCGTGGTCAAGCTCGCGGGTCACGAGCGCGTCCACCATCGCGGGCCGGCTCGTGTGTTCGACTCCGAGACCTCGAGCTTCGAAGCGGTCAAGAACCGCCTGATCAAGGCCGGTGACGTCGTGGTCATCCGCTACGAGGGCCCGGTCGGCGGCCCGGGGATGCAGGAGATGCTGAGCGTGACCGCCGCGCTGGTCGGCGAGGGCCTCGGCGATTCCGTGGCGCTCCTCACGGACGGGCGCTTCTCCGGCGCGACCCACGGGCTGATGATCGGCCACGTGGCTCCCGAGGCGGCGCTGGGCGGGCCGATCGGGCTGGTCGAGGAGGGCGACGAGATCGTCGTCGACGTGGAGGCGCGCCGGCTGGACCTGAACGTGCCGGAGCCGGAGCTTGCCAGGCGCCGGTCACGCTGGCAGGCGCCCGCACCGCGCTACACCGGTGGGGTCATGGCCAAGTACGCCGCGCTCGTCTCCTCGGCGAGCGAGGGCGCCGTGACCACCGGACGGCGCCTGGGGCTGTCGAGCCGCCCCGCCGCGGCGGTCGAGGTCGTGCCCGAGCCATCCCCCATCACCGGCGGCTGATGATCGAGGTTCGCCCGGCAACGACCGACAACGACCTTGCGCACATCGCCCGGATCGTCAGCACCGTGACGCCGGACGATCCGATCAGCGTCGAGGAGATGCGCTGGTCGGACGCGGCATACCCGGGCGGGCGCCGGTTCGTCGCCTGGCTGGATGGGCGCGCCGTCGGCGCCGGCAGCGCGGGCCGCGTCTACATGTACCCGCCCGATTTCGACGCGCTGTGGGGCAGCACCGCTGTGCTGCCAGAGCACCGCCGTCGAGGCGTAGGCGGTGCGCTGCTGGCGGCCATCTCGAACGTCGCCCGGGAGGCGGGGAAGTCGGAGCTGATGGGCCGGACGTCCGCCGACCAGCGCGAGGCGATCGAGTTCCTGGCGCGCCGCGGGTTCCACGAGTACGAGCGGATGAAGGTCGTTCGCCTCGACCTGGCCCGCCGTTCGATTCCCGAGGTCGCGGCTCCGGATGGCCTGATCGTCAGCTCGCTGGAGGAGCACCCCGAGCTCGTCGAGGGCGTCTACGAGGTCTCGCGGGAGGCGCTCCCGGACATTCCCGGCGAGGGCCCGACGGAGCCCGAGTCACTGGAGGACTTCCGGAAGCGCGACGTGGACCGACCGTCGATCCCGGCAGGCGGCTTCGTCATTGCGATCGATGCGGCGACAGGCACGGTCGTGGGGTACGCGAACCTCCTGGTCGCGCCCGGCAATCCGAAGGTCGCCTGGCACGGGATGACGGGCGTGGCCCGGGCGTGGCGCGGGCGCGGGGTCGCGACGGCCCTGAAGCGGGCCACGATCGCGTGGGCGATTGCCAACGGGCTCGAGGCGCTCGAGGGCGCGAACGACATCGTCAACGCCCCGATGCGCGCCATCAATGCCCGCCTCGGCTACGAGCCGCAGCCCGACGAGATCGGCGTTCGCGGTCCGATCCTCGAGGCCTCGGCTCCAGGGCCGGCCGCGGTCGCGGCTCCGGCGCCGGCCGCGGTCGCGGCTCCTGCACCGTGAGCGACGCGGCACCCGGCCGGACTGCCGAGGCTCCCGCGGCCCCCGAGCCGCTCCCAGCCGATCCCGAGGCATATGACTCGCCACGTGCCTCGCAGGCTCGGGCGCGAGGGCTCGCGGCGCCGTACATCGCGGGCGGCCTCGACCCGGATCCCGACCTCGGCCGGCGTGAGGAGCGCCGGTATCTCAGGCTCCTGATCGCGATGGTCGTCATCATCGTGCTGTCCGGGTTCGTGCTCGGGTACCTCGCCAACGTGCTGGGCATCCTGTCGTGACCCTGGCGTCCGCCCGAATCCCGCCGGAGACCTGGGGGCAGGCGCACGACGAGCTGGTCGAATCGCTCCAGGCGCTGATCAGGATCCCGTCGATCAACCCGCCCAATCCCGCGGGCCCGGAGCTCGATGCCGCTCGCTGGCTCGCGGGCGCGCTCGAGGCGGTTGGCGTTCCCGCGACGATCCACGAGCCGGTCCCCGGGCGAGGATCGGTCGTGGCACGACTGCACGGCGACGGGACCGGCGGGCCGCCGCTCCTGCTCCTCTCGCATCTCGACGTCGTCCCCGCACCCCTCGATGGCTGGACCCATGATCCGTTCGCGGGCGACGTCGCGGACGGCTACGTCCACGGCCGCGGCGCGGTCGACATGAAGAACCTCGTCGCGATGGAGCTGGAGGTCCTGCGCCTGCTCGCCCGCGAGACTCGCGCCGCGGGCCGCGACCCGGCGGCGGACCCGGTGCCCGGGCTGCGGCGGGACGTGCTCTTCGCCTCGACCGCGGACGAGGAGGCCGGCGGCTTCGACGGCGCGATGTGGCTCGCGCTGGAGCATCCCGAGACGCTCCAGGCCGCCGCCGCGATCAACGAGGCCGGCGCCGTGGCGGTCCACGTGGGCGAGCGCCGCCTCTACCCGATCCAGGTCGCCGAGAAGGGCACGACCGTCTATCGCCTCACCTTCCACGGCGCGTGGGGCCACGGGTCCATGCCCCGCCCGGACAACGCGATCCTCCTCGCGACCGAGGCCGTCGCCAGGCTTTCCACCCCCGAGCCCGTCCGCCTGACGCCGGTCACGCGCGCGTTCCTGGAGGGCGCGAGCGCCGGCACGGACGGCGAGGCGGCGCGGCTGCTGCGTGCGCTTGCCCTGGGGAGCCCCGATGCCTCGGCCGCCGGCCTTGCGGGCGTCTGCTCGCCGGTCTACGCCCGGGCGCTCGACGCGATGCTTAGGGACACGATCTCGGCCACGGTGCTCCACTCCGGGGTCAAGTTCAACGTGATCCCGGGCAAGGCAACGCTCGAGTTGGACGTGCGCCGGCTTCCAGGGACCTCCGAGCCCGCGACCGAGGCCCGGATTCGCGACCGGCTCGGCCCGGAGCTCGCCGCCGTCACCGACATCGAGCTGATCATCGGAACCGATGCGGTCCTCGCGTCGTATGAAGACCCAGATGGCCTGTATCCGATCCTCGCGGACGTCGTCCGGCAGCACGACCCCGACGGCGTGCCCCTGCCGGTGATGGCGCCATTCTCGACCGACGCCAAGCACCTGGTGGACATCGGCGTGCCGACGTTCGGCTTCTCCCCGCTCCGTCAGCCACCCGACGAGACGTATCTCGATCGCTATCACGGCATCGACGAGCGAGTGTCGCTCGAAGGCCTTCGGTGGGGCCTGCCCGTCCTCTACGATTCGGTCCGGAGGTTCTGCGAATGACGCTCGGTCGACGACTTCGGCCCCTCGCGCTCGCCCTGGTCGCCGCCGGGGTGGTGGCTCTCGCCGCCGTGCCGGCGCTCGCCGCCGAGATCGACGTGCAGATCATCCAGAAGACGTTCAGCCCGGCGCAGCTCACCGTGACGGCCGGCGACACCGTGGTCTGGACGGTCACGGATGGCATCGGCGAGCCGCACTCGGTCAAGTCGGGCAAGGTCGCCGACGCGAATGCCGGGAGCCTGTTCGACTCGGGGATCGAAGGTCTCAAGGAGAACGGCGAGTCGTTCGAGTTCCGTTTCGAGACGCCCGGCACGGTCGACTACTTCTGCATCGTCCACCCGGAGATGATCGCCCAGGTCGTCGTGACCGCCGCCTCCGACGGCGAAGGCGGCGAGGGCATCCCGGTCGAGCGCAAGCTGATCGGCGCCGGAATCCTGGTCGCCACCCTGATCGTCGGCTTCGGCGCGGCGTGGGTCTGGCGCCGGATGAACCCCGCCACGTAGGCCACAAGCCTGGCGGCGCCCAACGGCACGACCGGCGGGCCCGGCGCCTCGCGGCACGATCAACGGGCCCGGCGACTCGCCTGCTAGCGGCTCGCCGGCCCGCGGATCAGCCGGCCGCGGCGTGAGATCGCGTGGGTCGCGAGCGCGGCGACGCCCATCGCCACAAGCGCGCGCTCCGGCGTCGGCATCGGGCGCACGGTCGTCAGGAACTGGTCCGCCCGCGCGCGGTCGACGGCGCGGAGGATCGCCTGGCCGCGCTGCGTGAGCGTGAGCGACCGCTGCCGGCGGTCCTCGGGCTCTTCGCGACGCTCCACCAATCTGCGCTTCGCGAGGCCGTCCACGAGGCGGCTCGTTGCCGAGGGTGACCGCCCGAGCGCCTCCGCCAGCTCGCCGACGGTGGTCGTGCTGCCGTCCGCGAGGACGTACAGCGCCGCCAGCTGCGTGAACCCGAGCCGGAGCTCGCCGAGCTGCGACGCGAACCCGACCACCAGCTCGCGCCACAGCGCCCGGCCCATCGCCACCCGCTCGGAGATCTGGCGGACGTTCGCGAATTCTGGGGCCGGAAGCGAGAATCGACGCTCCCAGGTCAGCTTCGAAGCGTCTCGCGATGGCACGGACGGTGGCGGCGCGGCCCGATAGGCGAGGCATCGATCGAATCGTAGTCGCATACGCCGATCGTGTGCAACCTCGCACACATTCCACGCTCACGGCCCTGCCGATCCTGCACGCTGGTCCGAGCCTGCGGCGCTCGGCGCCAGCCGCGGCACGCCCCGAGAACCCCGTCGCCGATTCGCCTCGGAGCTCATGACCAACTTCGCACTCGTCTTCCCCGGCCAGGGCTCGCAGTCCGTGGGGATGGGCCGCGCCCTCGCCGCCGCCTCGAAAGCCGCCGCAGCCGTGTACGCGACCGCGGACGAGGCGCTCGGCGAGTCGATCTCGAATCTCGCCTGGGAGGGCCCCGAGGACCGCCTCAACCGCACCGAGAACGCCCAGCCCGCACTCCTGGCGACGTCGATCGCGTACCTCGTGGCCGCGAACGAGCGGGCTTCGGCGGCGGGCATGACGCTGCCCAACCCGCGCTTCTACGCGGGCCACTCGATGGGCCAGTACTCGGCGATGGTCGCGTCGAGCGCGCTCTCGATGCCCGATGGCGTCCGCCTCGTTCGCGAGCGCGGCCTCCGGATGCAGGCGAGCGGCGCCGGCCGCGAGGGCGCGATGGCCGCGGTGCTCGGCCTCGATGACGCCGCCCTGCCCGAGCTCGTCCGCCAGGCTTCGGCCCACGGCGTCTTCGCGGTCGCGAATCGCAACTCCCCGGGACAGGTCGTGGTCAGCGGCGAGAAGGCAGCGATCGAGGCCGCCGCCGAGATCGCGAAGGCCCTCGGCGCCAAGCGCGCGATCGTCCTGCCCGTGTCGGTCGCTGCGCACTCCCCGCTCATGGCCGAGGCCGCCGACGCGATGCGCGAGGTCCTCGCGACCGTCGACTTCCGCGAGCCGACCGCTGCCCTCCTCGCCAACGCTGATGCTCGGGCGATCCTCGACGGCGACGGTGCGCGAGCCGAGCTCGTCGAGCACCTCACCGCCGGCGTCGACTGGGTCCGCGCCGTCGAGCGCATGACGGCCGACGGCGTCGACACGTTCATCGAGGTCGGCCCCGGAAAGGTGCTCACCAACCTGATCAAGCGCATCGCCCCCGACGCTACCGCGATCGCCCTCGACGACGCCCTCGCGGGCGACGGCCTCGACCTGCCGATCCTCGTGCCCGCCGAGGGCCATCAACCCGTCCCGATCCGCTAGCCTGATCCGCTAGCCCTCCAGGAGCCCGCCCGTGCGCAGCCCAGATCACACCCGTCGCGTCGTCGTCACCGGCCTCGGCGTCGTCAGCCCCGTCGGCAACGACCGCGAGACCGCCTGGAGCAGTCTCGTGGAGGGCCGCTCCGGCCTCGCCGAGCTCACCCGGTTCGACATCTCGAACTACGAGCACAAGGCGGGCGGCGAGGTCCGCGACTTCGACGCGGCGTCGTGGATGGATCCGAAGGCCGTGCGCCGGAGCGAGCACGAGATGCACTTCGGCGTGTCGGCGGCCAAGCAGGCCGTCGCCGATTCCGGGTTCGAGATCGACGACACCAATCGGACCGAGGTGGGCGTCGTGTTCGGGTCGGGCGCCGGCGGCCAGCAGCTCATGATCGACAACTTCACGACGCTCGTCGAGAAGGGCCCGAACCGCGTCCAACCGACGTTCATCGCCAACGCGCTCGTCGATTCGACGTCGGGCATGATCGCCATCGAGACCGGGGCGATCGGCCACAACATCGCCATCGTCTCTGCCTGCTCGACGGGCACCCACAACGTCGCCGAGGGCGCCGAGGCGATCCGGCGTGGCGACTGCATCGCCGTGATCAGCGGATCAACCGAGGCGCCGCTGCTCGAGGTCGCCCATGCCGGGTTCACGAACATGCGGGGCATGGGCTCGCCCCGTCCCGGGGAGCCGCTCCAGACGGTCTCGCGCCCGTTCGACGCGACGCGCAACGGCTTTGTCCTGGGCGAGGGCGCCGGGTCGCTGTTCCTGGAGGACCTCGAGGTCGCCAAGAAGCGCGGCGCGAAGATCTACGCCGAGGTCGTCGGCTACGGGTCGGCCGCGGACGGCTGGGACATGATCCAGCCGATCGAGGGCGGCACCGGCTCGGCCCGCGCGATGAAGATGGCGCTCGACCGGCGGGGCGTGCCGGCCGACGAGGTCGATCTCATCAACCCCCACGGCACGTCGACGCCAGTCGGCGACGCCCGCGAGGCAGAGGCGGTGTGGGCGGTCTTCGGCGATCGAGCCGCGGGGTCGCGCAGGTCATTGGCCATCTCGGGGACGAAGTCGATGACCGGCCACCTCATGGGCGCGGCCGGGGCGTTCGAGGCCTTCGCCACGGTCATGTCCATCGCCGAGCAGACGGTGCCCGGCACGCTCAACTACCGCGACTTCGACCCTGCCTGCGACCTGTGGGTCGTCGACGAGACCGTCCGCATGCCGGTTCGCTACGGGCTGTCCAACAACATCGGATTGGGCGGACACAATGGTGCGGTCATCTTCAAACGCTACGACGGCGACTGATGCCCAGCCCTGACCTCGCCCGCCGCGCGGTCGTGACCGGCATGGGGGCGGTCACGCCGATCGGCAATGACGCCGAGACGTTCTGGGCGAACCTGCTCGCCGGCGTGCCGGGCGGCGGGCCGATCACCACGTTCGACACCACGAAGCACGACGTCAAGATCGCTGCCGAGGTGAAGGGCTTCGACCCGCTCGCGACGATGGATCGCAAGATGGTCCGGCGGATGAGCCGGTTCATCCACTTCGGGGTCGCCGCGGCGACGGAGGCGGTCGATCGATCGGGAATCGACTTCGCGAGCTTCAGCCCGGAGCAGCGGGACCGCGTCGCGTCGATCGTCAATACCGGCGGCGGTGGCATGGAGCAGGTCATCGACGGCGCGGACACCATCCGGGACAAGGGCCCGGGGCAGGTCAGCCCGTTCGCGATCCCGGCGCTGTCGGGCTCCATGGCCGCGGCCCAGGTCTCGATGAAGTACGGCATCACCGGGCCGGTGATTACCCAGGTCGCGGCGTGCGCCTCGGGGGTCATCGCGTTCCAGGACGCTCTCCGGCTCATTGCGATGGGCGAGTGTGACGTCGTCGTGGCCGGCGGCTCGGAGGCTCCGCTCCTGCCGATGGCATTCGCCGCCCTCGCCAACATGACGGCGCTCTCGAAGCGCAATGACGACCCCGCGGGTGCGTCGCGCCCGTTCGACCGAACGCGCGACGGATTCGTGTACGCCGAGGGCGCCGGGATTGTCGTCGTCGAATCCGCGGAGCACGCGCTCAACCGCGGGGCCACGATCCTGGCCGAGATCGTCGGCGCCTCGCTGACCGCCGACGCGTATCACATCTCCGCCCCGGAGCCGACTGGCCGCGGCGCGGCGATGGCCATGACCAACGCGATGCGCCAGGCGGGCGTTGCTCCCGACGAGATCGACCTGATCGTGGCCCACGGCACCTCGACGCCGCTCAACGACGTCACCGAGACGCGAGCGATCAAGCGCGCCTTCGGCGATGAGGTCGCGCACCGGATCGCGATCTCCGCCCCCAAGTCGATGGTCGGGCACATGCTCGGCGCGGCGGGCGCGGTTGCCGGCATCGCCGCCGTTGGCGCGATCCGCGACGGCTGGATCGCGCCGACCATCAACTACCGCGAGCCGGACCCCGAATGCGACCTCGACTACGTGCCCAACGAGAAGCGCCAGAAGCGCGTGGACACGGCGATGATCAACGGCTTCGGCTTCGGGGGCCAGAACGCGGTGGCCGTCTTCCGCCGGTTCGAGGCATAGCGGCGACTCTCGCGATCAGGCGAGCAGCCGCCGCGCCACGGCCTCGGCGGTTCCGAGCGCACCCTCGACCCAGGCCTGCGCTCGCGAGAACGTCTCGCCACACACGTAGATCGGGACGTCCGGCTCGGGTTGCTCAGCCGTCGCCATCGCCTCGTCCGAGTTGACGCCCGCTCGCCAGAACGTCCAGGCGATCTCGCGCGGATCCGAGCCCCAGTGCATGAGCGCCGAGCCGCTCGGAGCCGGGACGTCGACATCCGGATGGATCGCCCGAAGGTTGCGCCTGACCTCCTCGAGGAGCGGTGCCGGAGCAGGCGCCCCATCGGAGGCTCCGCCAGCCAGCGCGAGGAGCGGTTTGGCGCGGCGATGGTCGGTGAACGCAGCGAGCATCGCGGCCGGCGCTTCGGGGGCATCGTCGAAGTAGAAGACCATGCGGCTCGAAAGGTCCGTCGTCGACCGGATTCCGGCGGGCGCATTCGGGCCGTCTCGCCACCACGGCCGGTCGTACCAGCAGTAGAGCTTCATCGCCTGGTAGCCCGCGACGGATCCCAGGAGGCTTCGCCAGGTCGGGCCGCCGAGGATCGGCGACGTCGCAGCGAGGGCCGCCAGCGCCGGGACAGGGATCGCCAGGACGAGCCTGCTCGCCCGGATCGCGCTCCCGTCGGCGAAGTCGAGCTGCACGTGCCCTTCGTCCATCGCAACGCTTCGAACCTCCTTCCCGAGCGCGATGGTTCCACCGCGCGCGCTGAATCGGTGCGCGAGGGCGCGCGGGATCCGGTCCATGCCCTCGGTCGGGACCCGTGGCGCCTCCAGGCTCGGGTCGTTCCCGCCGAGGAGGTACTGGATGGCATCGCCGGCGTTGTGCGGGTTGAATCCCGAGTCGTAGCCGAACACGTCCCTGATGAACTGATGGCCTTCGGGGCTCCGGATCGTCTCCAGGGCGTCTTCGAGCGACCAGTCCGTCAAGCGGCGATCTCGGAAGGTGCGGGTCGCCCTGGTTCCCGGCCAGTCGGCGGCGGTCATGTCCCGTGCCCCGGGCACGATGCGCTCGAAGGCCTCCACCGTAAGTTCGATCGCCGAACGACCGCGCTCTTCCGGTGCGAGGTCGTACCCGGCACCAGCCAGCGGATCGCCCGCCCCGTGGCCCAACCGTCCACGGAGGAACGAGCGTTCCGAACCGCCTCGCGCGTCGAACGGGCGACTCGGGATGGCGAGGTCGGCGATGACCGACTGGACGTGGGCATGGCTCGTGAGGTAGCGCATCCCGCCGAGCTCGATCGGATGGGCAAGACCGTCGACCTGGACCGATCGGAGCCTCCCGCCGATGCGCTCCGACCGCTCGAAGATGCTCACCGCCCAGTCCGGGCGCTCGCCGGCGATTCGGTCCGCGAGGTAGGTGCCACCCGCGCCGGCCCCGACGATCGCTAGGTCCAGCTTCGCGCCTGTGTTCACGCCACTCCCAACCGCAGAGGTCCCTCGGGCAGATTACAGGGCACGACCCTCGTAGCGGGACATCGCCTCGCGCCAGTCGTCGGGCACGGGGATCGGTTGCTCATCCGTGTAGTCGTACGAGACCAGCGTCGAGTCAGCGACGGCGACGAGGCGCGCCGGTCCGTAGCGGCTCGTCGGGGCCGTGATCCGATGGACCATCCCGAAGCTGGAGCGCCCGATCCGCTCGACCCGCGTCTCGACCGTCAGCGTCTCGCCGTAGAACGCGGGGCTGCGGTAGGTGACCCGGATCTCGGCCAGGATCATGCCCTCCTCGGCCCCGTGGGCGCCGATCGGCAGGGGGTTCCCGGTGACGTGCTCGTAGTACGCGACCCGCGCAATCTCAACGTAGGTCAGGTAGCGCGCGTTGTTGACGTGGCCCATCGCGTCGGTGTCGGACAGGCGGACCTCGACGTCGTGGCGATGGGCGAAGTCACCCTCGATATCGCGCGGGTCTGGCGGGACGTCGATGCGGCTGCGCACGAACCGATGCTAGTGCTCGATCAGAACCGGCGCAGCGGCTGCGCCAGCGTGAAGGCGGCGACCACGACGAGGCCATACGCCAGGCCGCCGATGCCCAGCGCGGTGGCGGAGGTCGATCCGCTCGCGATCGCGCCCATGAGCAGCCCGCCGGCGGGCATCAGCCCGAGCAGCACCAGCGTGTACAGCGACATGACCCGCCCTCGCAAGCGGTCCGGCACGATCGTCTGGATGATCGTGTTCGACGAGGCGTTGAACGTGACCATGCCCCAGCCCGCGACGGCGAAGCAGAGCAGGGTCACGGGGTACGACTGCGTCAGCCCGACCCCACCAAGGCCCGCCGCGAGGGCCAGGCCGGCCAGGAGCAGGACGCGCCATCGCTCGGCCCGATCGGACGTGGCAGCGAGGCGCATCGCGCCCAGGATGGCGCCGACGCCCGTCGCCGAGAGCAACACGCCGAGGCCCTCGGCGCCCTGACCGAGATCGTTGGCGAGCGATGGCCCGAGGATCAGGTGGCCCGACGCGAAGATCGTCTGGGCCGCGAGCACGGCCAGCAGCGTCGCGACGCGGGGCTCGCTCCGGAGATAGCGCAGCACCTCGGGGACGGCAGAGCGGGCGGCGACGTTGACGCGCGGGACGTGGACACGACCGAGGAGCAGCAGCCCGATGATCACCGGCAGGTAGCTCGCCGAGTTGACGGCGAACGCCCAGCCCGGCCCGACGAGGGCGACGATGATGCCCGCGACGGCCGGCCCCACCACGCGCGCCGCATTGAAGAGGAGCGAGTTGAGCGCGATCGCGTTCGCCAGCTCGCGCGGCCCGATCAGCTCGGAGACGAAGCTCTGGCGCGCGGGCATCTCGAACGCGTTCGTCACGCCGAGGACGGCCGCGAGCAGGAGGACCGTCGTCACGTCGATCGAGTTCGAGATCGTGAGGACGGCGAGCAGGCCGGAGGCGATCGTGGCGACGACGCTCGTGGCGATGATGATCCGCTTCCGATCGAAGCGGTCTGCCGCGATTCCGGCGGGGATGACGAGGAACAGGACCGGGAGCGAACGCGCCGCCGCGGCGAGCCCGAGGACGAATGGCGAGCCGGTCAGGAGCAGGACCAGCCAGCCCTGGGCGACCATCTGCATCCATGTGCCGGTGACCGACACGAGCTGACCCAGCCAGAAGATCCGGAAATCCCGCTCCTCGAACGCGACGAACGTCCGCCGGATGCGGCTCGCCGGGATCGGGACCGCCGGCGAGGCCTCGTCGACGCTCAGGGACACGACCGAAGTGTACGGACGGCCCCCGCTAGGGAGCCGAGATCCGGGCGCCTCGGAGGCGAAGCGAGCTCAGCACGACCGAGACGGACGAGAGGGCCATGGCGCCCGCCGCGAGCGCCGGGCTGAGGAGCAGTCCCAGGAACGGGAACAGGATGCCCATCGCGACCGGGATCAGCAGCACGTTGTAGCCGAACGCCCAGGCGAGGTTCTCGCGGACGGTGCGCATCGTCGCGCGCGAGAGGCTGATCGCCGCGGGCACGCCGCTTGGGTCGCCACCGAGGAGCGTGATGTCCGAGGCCTCGATGGCCACGTCCGCCCCGGTGCCGATCGCGATCCCCACGTCGGCGCCGGCGAGCGCGGGCGCGTCGTTGATCCCGTCGCCGACCATCGCGACGGTCCGGCCGGCGCTCCGGAGTCGAGCGACCTGGGCCGCCTTGTCGGCGGGCAGCACCTCGGCGATGACGCGGTCCTCCGGAATCCCGACCGCATGCGCGACCGCGAGGGCTGTCGAGCGGCCGTCGCCGGTGAGCAGCCAGACCTCGACCCCCGACCGACCGAGCTCGGCCACGGCGCCGGCGGCGCCGGGCTTCACGGCGTCGGCGAGCTCGATGACACCGGCAAGTCGACCGTCGACCGCCACGTACGCGAGCGTCGCGTCCGAGGGCGAGACCTGCGCGGTCGCGCCGTGCTGCTCGAGCAGGCCGCGGCTGCCGACGAGCACCTGCCGGCGCCGTCCGTCGACCACGACGACGCCCTGCACGCCTCGCCCGGCGATGGCCGCGAACCCCTCGACGGTGCGGACGCCAAGTCCGTCAGCCCGCGCACGCGCCGAGATGGCCTCGCCGAGCGGATGCTCGCTCCCGGCCTCCAGTGATCCGGCCAGGTCGAGGACCGTCGCGACGTCGAAGCCCTGCTCCGGTCGGATCTGCGCGACGGTCGGCCGGCCCTCGGTGAGTGTGCCGGTCTTGTCGAACACGACGACGTCGATCCGGTGCGCCGCCTCGAGCGCCTCGCCGCCCTTGATCAGGATGCCGGACTCGGCCCCGCGGCCCGTCCCGACCAGGATCGCCGTGGGCGTGGCGAGGCCCATCGCGCACGGGCAGGCGATGATCAGGACGGCGGTGAAGGCGGTGATGGCGAGCGTCAACCGCGGCTCCGGCCCGACGAGGTACCAGGCCACGAAGGTGAAAGCCGCCGCGGCCAGCACGAGCGGGACGAATACCTCGCTCACGCGATCGGCGAGGCGCTGGATCGGGGCCTTGCTGCCCTGCGCCTCGCGCACCAGGTCGACGATGCGCGCCAGGGCCGTGTCCCGCCCCACCCGCGTCGCCCGCATGACGAACGAACCGCTCGCGTTGAAGGTCCCGCCGATCACCGTGTCGTCGACCGCCACCTCGACGGGCATCGGCTCGCCGGTCAGCATCGACCGATCGATCGTCGACGTGCCCGATATGACGTAGCCGTCGACCGGCACGCGATCGCCGGGCCGCACCCGGAGCAGATCGCCCGGCACGACCGCGCCGACGGGGACGTCCAATTCCAGGTCGCCATCCATCCTTCGCGCGACCGGTGGCGCCAGCTCGAGCAGCCGGCGGATCGCGCCACCGGCGTGGCCCTTCGCACGAGCCTCCAGCCATCGACCGAGCAGGACGAACCCGATGATCAATGTCGACGAATCGAAATAGGCCGCCGGCTCGAATCCCGCGGACGTGGCGATCGACGGTGCGAGCGTGACCGCGACCGAGTAGCCCCACGCGGCGGTCGTGCCGAGCGCGATCAGGGTGTCCATGTTCGCCGCGCGGTGGCGGGCGGCGCGCCACGCCGCTCGATAGAAGCGGCCGCCCGCCCAGAGCTGAACGAACGTGGCCGGCACGATCGCGAGGCGGTTCAGGTCCTCCATCGGCAGCGCGCCGCCGACGAGCATGAGGGCCATGATCCCGACCGCGACACCGATCGAGACGACCGATCGGGCCAGGAGGTCGCGAGCCTCGCGAGCGCGATCCACTGCGTCGCGGTCGAGCCCGGCGACCCCGCCCGCGTCAATCGTCGGGACGTCCGCTTTGAGACCCTCCCGCGGCGGCGTCGAGGCGGGTCGCGCAGGGCGCCGAACGTCGTAGCCCGCCGCCTCGATCGCGCCCACGAGCTCCGTGCGACCGACCTGGTCCGGCAGATAGCGGATGGTCGCAACCTCGGTGGCGAGATTCACCGACGGCGTCCTCGACCCCAGGCGTCCGCTTCAGGAATCGCTCGATGCGGTTGACGCACGACGCACAGGTCATGCCCTCGACCGGGAGGTCGAGCTGGGTGCTGGCGGCGGTATTCGACATACTCCCCGGGAGTATACCGCGGACGCGATACCACGACCCTTCGGAAGGCCCGTATCCTCGACGTCATGGACGCGTCCATCGTCTCGGCCTCGGTGGCGGCACCGTGGGGCCCGATTCGCCTGGCTGCAACCGCCCGCGGGCTCGTCGCGCTCGACCAGCTCACATCGGCGGAAGCGTTCGGCGATCGGCTCGAGCGCCGGTTCGGCGTCCGTCCCGTCGAGGCCGGCAGCGTCGAGGTGGCCGGCGGCGCGCCGAACCGCGCCGCGGAGCACGTGCGAGCGGCGGTCGCGGCGACGGAGCGGTTCCTCGCGGGGAGCCTCGACGCCCTCGACCACATCCCGACCGATCTCGAGGACCGCCCGGCGTGGGACCGACTCGTGCTCGGTGCGGTGCGGGAGATCCGACCGGGCAGCACGGCGAGCTACGGCCAGGTCGCGCGGATCATCGGCCGAGCCGGCGCGGCACGGGCGGTCGGCTCGGCGGTGGGCCGGAACCCGCTCGGGCTCGTGATCCCGTGTCACCGGGTGATCGCCGGCGACGGCAGCCTCGGCGGCTACGGTGGCGGCTGGTGGGGCGGCCGGCAAGCAGGATTGGAGCTGAAGCGCGAGCTGCTCGCGCGAGAGGGAGTCAACATCCGGCCCGAGTGACCACGGTCCCGCGGGGACGCCGCGCGAGCCTGATTCTGCCCTCCCCCGATCGATAGACTCGGCCCGATGTTCGCGATCTTCCGGAAGCGTGACTTCTCGCTCATGTGGTCGGCACAGTTCGTGTCGACCGTCGGCGAATCGCTCACCGACCTCGCGGCAGCGATCCTGATCTTCCGGATCACCGACTCGGCGTTCATGGTCGGCCTCGTCCTGATGGTGACGGCGATCCCGACGCTCTTCTTCGGCCTGTTCGCCGGCGTCTTCGTCGATCGCTATGACAAGAAGCGGATCCTGCTGCTCTCCAACATCCTCCGCGGCCTCATCGTCCTCGGCATTCCGCTGTCCTTCCAGGTGTTCGACGAGAGCACGGCGGTCATCGCGCTGTACGTGTTGATCTTCATCTCGGCCACCGTTCGGCAGTTCTTCGATCCGGCGTGGGAGGCCGTCCTCCCGGAGATCGCATCGGAGGAGGAGCTGACGCAGGCGAATTCGTTCCTGTCGATCAGCTCGTTCGGGTCCACCGCCGTTGGCTTCGCAGCCGCAGGCCTGCTGGCCGCCGTGGATATCTACCTGCCGTTCTACATCGATGCCATCACGTACGGCGTCGCCTTCCTCCTGATCCTCGGCGTCCGCGTCCCGAAGGTGACGTCCGACGAGGAGACGACCGTCGGCGTGGTGATCGAGAACCTGAAGAGCGGAGCGCAATACCTGTGGGACACCCCGATCCTTCGATCGGCATTCGTCGTCGCGGTCCCGGTCTTCCTGTCGTTCGGGCTCTGGAACGTGCTCCTCCTCCCCATGTCGATCCGCGTGCTCGGCGGCACCGAGTTCGAATACGGCCTCCAGGAGGGGCTGACCTCGGTCGGCTTCGTGGTCGGCAGCCTGTTCATGGCGCGCTTCGGCGACCGGTTGCCCGAGGGCTCGTGGATCGTCTCCGGCACGATCCTCATGGGCGTCTTCGGCGTGCTCTACGGCCTCTCGCCGAACATGGAGTTCGCGATTCTCATGGTCGTGATCACGGGCTTCCTGAACTCGCCGGCCGCGATCGCCCGGCGGCTGCTGCTCCAGAAGGCGATCCCGCGCGAGATGCGCGGACGTGTGTTCTCGGCGTTCTTCGTGTCGCGTGACGTGGTGTTCCTGATCGGGATGGCGGGTGCCGGCCTCGCCGACATCCTGCCGGTTCGCGACCTGATCATCGCGGCCTCGGTCGTGCTCGTTGGCGCAGGCGTCCTGGCCCAGTTCATGCCCGGCATCGGTCGGCCGGCGGCGGAATGGCGGCGCGCGCTGCAGCTCCTCGGCACGGCGCCTGTCGCGCCGTCCGTGGGCGCCGGGCGACCCGCGACCATGCTCGATTTCGACAAGCTGCTGGGGCTCCTCCCCGAGCTCGGCGCAGTCGCGATGAACCGGCGCGCGGGATTCCTGACCAACGTGACCGTTGCCCGCGCCGCGCCTGGCGAGGCCATCGTGAAGGCCGGCGATCCGGGCGATGCCGCGTACTTCGTTCTGGGCGGTCGGGCCGTGGCGGGAATCCCCGACGCGGAGGGCTACCGCTCGCTGTCGTCGATGGGCCCGGGCGACTTCTTCGGGGAGATCGCGGCCCTGACCGGAAGTCTGCGGACGGCGAATGTCATCGCCGATGAGGAAACCGAGTTGCTCGAGGTGCCCAGCGCCACGCTGAAGTCGCTGATGGACCTGCCCGAGATGGCCGCATTGATCAACTCGAAGCTGAACGAGCGCCTCGGTCGAACGTCGACGACTGACCTCGTGCGTCTTGCCCGGCCTGACCAGCGCGATCTGCGCGACCTGCGGCGGCGGCGCCCCAAGGGCACGGCGGGCCAACGCGCCTGACCGCGCGCTCATCCGTGCGTTGGCGCTGCGCGTCGACTCCTACGTGAAGCGCGCCGCCTCTCGATAGGCCGCATCGACGACGTCGCCCAGGCACGCCAGCCAGGCGGCCGGCCCGGTGAGGATGTGGGTGTTCGTCAGGACGACGACCACGAGATCATGCGGCGGGTCGATCACGAGCTGGCAGCCGGTCGCGCCGCCGTGGCCGTAGCTCGAGGTGGAGCCGAGCCGGCTGAAGATCCCGGGAAAGTCCTCGGTCTGCAGCTCGAAGCCGAGCCCCCACGGGATGCTCGAGGCAGCGCGGCCGACGACGGACGGGTGCATGCCCTGGACGCCATGGGACTGGGCGGTGGTCATGGCCCGGACCGTCGCTTCGGCGTGGATCCTCGGTCCACCCGGCGCGAAGTGCGTACCGAACCGAACGAGGTCCCCGACGCTGCAGAAGACGCCGAACGCGGGGTGTGCCAGCGCCCTCGCCGACCTCGTGTTGTACATCGCCCCGTCCGTTCCCTCGGCGAGCACCCCGCGCACGTTCGCGAGGCGGCCCTCGTCGGCCTCCGATGGCACGACGAACGTGGACTCGAGGGTCATCGGGTCGGTCACCCACGTCCGGACGAGGTCGGCGTAGGAGGTTCCCGTCACCACCTCCGACATGCGACCCGCCAACAGGAAGCCATCGTCGCTGTAGTTGAATGCCGTGCCCGGCCGGAACAGCAACGGCGCGACGCAAGCCTCGTCGATCAGCGTCTCGAGCTCGACGTGTGCCCGGAGGTGCGTCGCAAGGTCGGGCGACTCGTAGCGCAGGCCGGAGGTATGCGTCAGCAGGTGGCGCAGCAGCACCTCATCCCTGCCATCGCCGACGAACGCCGGGAGCACCGCGCCGACACGGGTGTCCAAGGTCAGCTCCCCGTCCTCGACGAGCCGCATGACCATCGCCGTAGTGAACAGCTTGCTGATCGACGCGATTGGCCAGAGCACCGCGCCCGATGCCGCAAGCCCGGGCGCCGCCTCGCCCGCGACGTGCTCGAGGAGGGGCCGGCCGTCACTCCGCGATCCGGCCACGGCCGCTCCGGCGAACTCGCCGGTACGGATGGCGCGGTCGACTCGCTGTGCGAGGCCCTCGGGCATCACCCCGGCTGACGGGCCCCCGCGGGCGGTCAGGTGCGCGTCACCGGTCGCATCGGGTAGACGCCGACGACGATCGGTGTGATCGGGTCCATGGATAGCTCGAAGCCGATGTCGCCGCCGCGAAGGAGCTCGCCGAGGAGCTTGCCCTCGCGCTCCGGAAGCCCGACGTAGATCCGGCGTCGCTCGACGTCCACCTGCGTCACGTCGTCGTCACCGCCGTTGATCGCGAACCGCCGACGGAGCTCGTGCATGGGCACGTAGGCGCGGCTCTTGATGAACCGACGGAGCTGCGGGGCGGTCGCCGATCGCTCGATGCTGCCTTCCTCGCCGTTCGGCGGGGGGCCCGCCTCGGGGCGTTGCCGGTCCGGCGGCGGAGCGACGGTCGCGCGTCGGGCCTGCGGCCGGGGGGTGGCGCCGCGCGACTGCGGCGCGGGCGCCTGGTCGGGAACGGTGTTCGTGGCCGGAATCGCACTCGACGCCGGTGCACGGGCCGGCAACCGCGCCGCGGGCCGTGATCGGTGGCTCGGCGGAAGCGGACCGTGGCTCGGCGGAAGCGGACCGTGGCTCGGCGGAAGCGGACCGTGGCTCGGCGGGAGCGTCGAGCTCCCCCTGCTGTCCGGGAGAATCTGCCGTCGCCGGCGCCGGCACCGCTGGCCCGATCGCCTCGATCTCGGTCTGCGGCACGGGCGGGGCGGTCGGAGGGGTTGGGGCAACCGGGGTCGAGCCCATCGGGCTCTGGGCCATCGGGGTCGGCGGGGTCGGCGGGGTCGCTGGTCGAATCGATGTCGGTCGTGGAGCGTCGGGCTCCACCGGCGGTCGACGTCGGTCGAGCTCGGCCGTTCCGGGGCGTTGCCGCTCCCGCGCCGGTCGGCCGTGGCGAGGCGAGCCGTGATGGCAGCGCCGGCTCATCGGCGAGCGCCGGCGGCGCACGTGCGCCGCGGAGTTGCGGCGGCGCGAATGCGCCGCTGGAGGGTCGTGTTCATCTGCGGGCCTGTGGACGATCACATGGGCAGGTGCCCGTTGACCGGGATCATACCCCGGCGGGCGGCGAGGCTAGCCGGCGACCACCCACAGGTCGCGGGACGCCTCGTTCAGGATGTCCGGGCCGTCCGGGCCGCACACCACGATGTCCTCGATGCGCACGCCGAACCGCCCCTGGAGGTAGATCCCGGGTTCCACGCTGAACGCGACGCCCGGTCGCAGCGGCTCGGCGTTCCCGGCGACGATGTACGGCTCCTCGTGCCCCTCGAGGCCGATCCCATGTCCCAGCCGGTGGATGAAGGCCGGACCGTGGCCGCCGCCGCTGATGACCTCGCGTGCCACGGAGTCGAGCTCGGCGCACGAGATTCCCGGACGCACGGCCGCCGTGGCCTCGGCCTGGGCGTCGCGGACGAGGTCGAAGATCGAGAGGAACTCCGAGCTCGGCCGGACACCGGGATCGCCGCCGGTGACCCAAAGCGTCCGGGTGATGTCCGAGCAGTACCCGTCCCGGGTGCCGCCGATATCCAGAACGATCGGATCGCCCGGGCCGATCACCCGGTCGCCGGCGTCGTGATGGGGGGAGGCCGAGTTCGGGCCCGAGGCGACGATGGCGAACGGCGCCGCCGCGTGGCCCTCGGCGATCAGTCGCTCGCGGACCTCGCGGCTGACATCCGCCTCCGTGCGGCCAAGGAGCCGTCCATTCGCGATCTGGGCCACGACGCGATCGGCCGCGTGGGCGGCCAGCCGGAGCAGCTCGATCTCGTCGGCGCCCTTGACCATCCGCAGCTCCCGGGTGACCTCGGTGGCGAGCCCGAACTCCCGACCTGGGAGCGCGCGCTGGAGCCCCAGCACGTGGAGCGCCCATAGGCCCGGGTCGACGAGGAGCCGGGACGACGGGGCGATGCCGGCAACCTGGAGGAGCCGCGCGACCAGCGCGTGGGCATCGTCGGTCTCGTCCCACGGCACGACGTCGACGAGGCCCGCGGCTCCCGCCGGGCTGGCAGCCGCGGCCATGGCCTCGAGTCGTGGCGCGACGAGGCTCGGACGCCCGGCGGTTGGGACGACGAGCATCGTCAGCCGCTCGAGCGGGTGCGCCGCATAGCCCGTCAGGTAGCGCAGGTCCGCTCCGATCCCGATCAAGAGCGACCCGGCGCCGTTCGTCTCGAGACCTGCGCGGGCGCCTTCGAGCCGGTCGGCGAAAACGCCTGCGACCTCGCCGGTTCCGCGCTGCGGCTCCGCGGTCATCGGGCGAGCCACGCGGCAATGGTTCGGGGCCCGTCCTCGAAGAGTGCCCGGTACGTGAAGACGCGCTCCGCTCCCGCGGCGGTGGCCGCGCGTCGGAGCTCGAGGTCGTCGTGCTGCCCCACAGCGATGACCCGCGCTCCCGTGGCGGCCGCGGCGCGAACCGCCTCGACCCCGTCATACGCCCGCGCCGTGAGATCCACGATCACGAACCCCGCGCCGTCCGCGACCAGGCGCTCCAGATCGTCGATCCGCCTGGCACGGCGACCGCTCGCCCCGGTGGCGAGCACGCCGTCGACGAGTCGCGTCGCCCAGATGAGATCGTCGGCGAGCACCACGACCGAGCGTCCGTCGCCCGCGGGAGCAGGTCCGCCGGCGACATTGGTGCCGCCCTCGATGGCCGCGCGGGCCGCCTCGCCGTCCGCTGGACGACGGTCAGTCAAGGCCCGCCGCGAGATGCCGGAAGACGTCCCGCGCCGAGACGACGCCTGTCGCTTCGCCCCGATCGACGATGGGCACGTGGCGGAACCCGCCCACAGCCATCTTGTGGATCGCCACGGCCACCGGGTCGCCGCTGCGCAGGATCACCGGGTCGTGGGTCATGACCTCG
The DNA here is from genome assembly GCA_963721765.1 of uncultured Chloroflexia bacterium. GTDB lineage: Bacteria > Chloroflexota > Limnocylindria > Limnocylindrales > CSP1-4 > UBA5189. The sequence goes on along the minus strand of CAVRJP010000005.1, from coordinate 700,615 downwards.
GAGATCGTTCGACCGGCTGTCGGCTGGCCGGCGACCTTCAGGATCGCGTCGCGGTCGGTGAAGATCCCGACGAGCGCGCCTTCCTCGGTGACCAGGAGGCAATCGACCGAATCGCCCTGCATCAGTGCGATGGCATCGTCGATGGATGCGCCCGCGTCGATCAGATGGGGCGTCGGGGCGCCGAGCTCATCGAGGTGCAGGCCGAGAAGGTCGCCGCGGAACGTCGTGATCTGCTGAGGCGTGTCGACGCTCGTGAGGTCGGCGCCACAGTTCGCGCAAGTGTCGTCACCCGGGAAGTTGCCGAAGCGGCAGACGGGGCAGGTCACGTCGCCTCCCCTATTCCACGGTCCAGGTTTCGCCCGCGTTCAGGAGTCTTCGCAGGTCGCCGGCGCCGCGGGCCGCGGTTGCCTGGGCGATCTGGTCGCTGATCATCTGGTCGTGGGTCGGGCGCGAGATGTTGCGCACGATCCCGACGGGGACCGGGAAGTCCGGCCACCACAGGTGGGCCAGCATGAACGCGATGAGCGGGTCGGTCTCGTCGTGAACCAGAAGATCGGCCTCGGTCACGCCGTCCTCGCCGAGCGTGACGACCGCCGGCTGGTGCCCGTTCAGCCTGATGCCCTTGTCCTTCTCCTTCCCGAAGACCATCGGCTGGCCGTGCTCGAGCATGAGCATCCGGTCCTCGCGGACCTCGCGATCGGTGAAGTCCCGGAACGCCCCGTCGTTGAAGATGTTGCAGTTCTGGAGGACCTCGACGAAGGTCGAGCCTTTGTGCGTCCCGGCCGCCTCGAGCGTCTTCTGCAGGTGCTCCGTGTGGGTGTCGACGGAGCGGGCGATGAAGCTCGCCTCCGCCGCGAGCGCGATGGCCAGCGGGCTGACCGGGAAGTCGACCGTGCCGTACGGCGTCGACTTGGTCACCTTGCCCAGCTCCGACGTCGGGCTGGCCTGGCCTTTGGTGAGGCCGTAGATCCGGTTGTTGAACATGATGATTCGGATGTCGACGTTCCGGCGCAGGGCGTGGACGAGGTGGTTGCCGCCGATCGACAGTGCGTCGCCGTCGCCCGTGATGACCCACACCATGAGGTCCGGGCGCGCCGCCTTGAGCCCGGTGGCGATCGCCGGCGCCCGGCCGTGGATGGTATGGAAGCCGTACGTGTTCATGTAGTACGGCAGCCGGCCGGAGCAGCCGATGCCGGAGATGAAGACGATGTTCTCCTTCGGATAGCCGAAGTCGGGCATCACCTTCTGGGTCTGGGCGAGGATCGAGTAGTCGCCGCAGCCCGGGCACCAGCGGACCTCCTGGTCGGACACGAAGTCCTTCCGGGTCAGCATTGGCAGCGCCGTCGCGGCGTTCGCGGTCGCCGGGGGCGAGCCGCCATTGCCGGCTGGCTCTGCGATCTCCGGAGAGGCTCCGTCGTTCCGTCCGGCGCCGTTGTCGTTGATCGTCATGCCATCTTGACGCCGAGTGTCGCGAGAACGCGTTCCGCCTCGATCTCGAGCTCGGCGATACGGAACGGCTTGCCGCGGACGCGGTTGTAGCCGATGGCGTCGACAGAAACCGCGCGCGGATGAGCATCAGCAGCTGGCCCAGGTTGACCTCCGGCACGAGGACCCGCTTGAAGGCGCGGAGCACGGCCTCGGTGTTCGCCGGCATCGGGTTCAGGTAGCGCATGTGCGCGTGGGCGATCGAGGCGCCGCGGCCCTGCAGCCGCTCGACGGCGCTGCGGATGGCGCCATAGGTCGAGCCCCAGCCGAGGACGAGCAGGTCACCTTCCTGCGGGCCATGGATCTCGAGGGGCGGGATGTCGGCCGCGATGCCGGCGATCTTGGCCTGTCGGAGCAGCTGCATCCGATGGTGGTTGTCCGGGTCGTAGCTGACGTTGCCCAGGATGTCGGCCTTCTCGAGGCCGCCGATGCGGTGCTCCAGCCCGGGCGTGCCGGGCACGGCCCACGGTCGGGCCAGCGTCGTCTCATTCCGCAGGTACGGATAGAAGCCCTGGCGCTCGGTGCGGTTCGGGACGGCGATCGATGGCATGTCGGCGACGTCCGGGATGTGCCACGGCTCGGCGCCGCTCGCGAGGAAGGCGTCCGACATGTACACGACCGGGGTCATGTACTTGAGCGCGATCCGCCACGCCTCGATCGAGAACGTGAAGCACTCGGCGGGAGTCGCGGGCGCCACGACGGCGACCGGCGAGTCGGAGTTCCGCCCGAACATGACCTGGAGCAGATCGGCCTGCTCGGTCTTGGTCGGCATGCCGGTCGAAGGACCGGAGCGCTGGACGTCGACGACGACGAGCGGCAGCTCGACCATGACCGCGAGCCCGAGGGCTTCCTGCTTGAGCGCGATGCCCGGACCGGACGACGCGGTCATCCCCATCGCGCCGCCGTAGCTCGCGCCGATGGCGGCGCCGATGGCGGCGATCTCGTCCTCTGCCTGGAACGTCTTGACCCCGAAGTTCTTGTAGCCCGCGAGCTGGTGGAGGATGTCCGAGGCGGGCGTGATCGGGTAGGAGCCGTAGAAGATGTCGCGACCGGCGAGCTGGGACGCGGCCACGAATCCCAGCGCCGTCGCCTCGTTGCCGGTGATGTTCCGGTAGTTGCCGGGCGCGAGCTTGGCGGGCGGGACGATGTAGCGCTCGTGGAAGATCTCGGTCGTCTCGCCGAAGTTGTAGCCCGCGTTCAGGGCTCGCTTGTTGCCCTCGGCGATCTCCGGGCGCTTCGAGAACTTGTCGTCGATCCAGGCGATCGTCGCTGCCCGGTCGCGCTCGTACAACCAGAACATGAGGCCGAGCGCGAAGAAGTTCTTGGTCAGGTCGACCTGCTTGTTCGTCAACCCGAGGCCCTCGAGCGCCCGGCTGTTGAGTGTCGAGACCGGGACGCTGAACACGTTCCACTGCGTGAGCGAGCCGTCGATCAGCGGGTTGGCGGCATAGCCCACCTTCGCCAGGTTCTGGGGCGTGAACGCGTCCTCGTTGACGATCAGCGCGCCGCCCGCGGGTAGCTCGCCGAGGTTCGCCTTGAGCGCCGCCGGGTTCATCGCCACGAGCACGTCCGGCTCGTCGCCCGGCGTGTGGATCTCCGTGCTCGAGAAGCTCAGCTGGAAGCCGGACACGCCGGGCAGGGAGCCGGCGGGGGCCCGGATCTCGGCGGGATAGTCGGGAAACGTGCTGATGTCGTTGCCGAACGCCGCCGCGTTGCGCGTGAACTGCGTACCGGTGAGCTGCATGCCATCGCCCGAATCGCCGGCGAAGCGGATGGTGACCCGATCGAGCTGCTTCTCGGTCGGCGGGGTGGCCTTCGGCGGTGCCTCGGTGCTCACGTGGTTACGCGCCCTCCGTGGCGACCATGCGCTGGTGCGGCCGCGGCGGCAGGTTGAGCAGCTCCTCGGGGAAAGCCTCCGCGAGGTACTTGAGGACGTCGACGGGTCGGACGACGCCGACGAGCCTGCCGTCGTCGTCGATCAGCGGCACGTTCCGGAACCTGCCGGTCTGCATGAGCTCGACGGCGCGCCGGACGGGTTCATCGAGGTGGAGGGTGTTCGGGTGATCGACCATCTGGCGCTCGACGGGCTGCGAGAGATCGGTCCCGGGCCCGACCAGGCGGGCAAAGATGTCGCGCTCGGTCAGGACGCCAAGGAGGCGGCCCGCTTGATCGATCACGAAGACGGAATCGGCGGTTCCTGCCCCTCGGATTCGCTCGAGGCAGGCCTGGAGCGACGTTCCGGGCGCGACCGTCAATGGATCGCGACGCGGGAGCACCTTGAGCTTCTCGTCGATCACGCCTGGAACGCGCGAAGCGACGGCGCGTTCCGTCCGTTCGGTCACGCCGAAAGTGTAGTGCGTTCCGATCGGATGACCGGTCGGCTCAGCCTCCCTGCGCGCCTCGCGCCGCCGCGAGGGCGCCCCGAGCACCGTCGTTGACGAACGAGATGTCGGCCCCGATCCCGACGAACGTGAAGCCGAGTTGGAGGTGTGGCCCGAAGCTCGCCGGGTCGTACAGCAGGATGCCCGCCGCCTTGCCGTGGGCACGGCACGCGGCCACGACGCGGCGCAAGCCTGCCTGGTAGCCCGCGTCCGCGAACTGGCCGGGCACGCCGAGGGTGTGCGACAGGTCCGCCGGGCCCACGAACAGCACGTCGACGCCATCGGTCGCGGCAATCTCGTCCGCTGCCTCGAGGGCGCTCGGCGATTCGATCTGGACGATGCCGACGATGTCCGCGTTCAGCGCGGCTACGCCGGCGTGGCTCACGGTCCCGAGGCGCGCCCCGCGCGAGATCAGCGCAACGCCCCGGCCGCCGTCCGGCGGGTAGCGCAGGAACGTGACCGCCTCCCTGACCTGCTCGATGGTGTCCAGTCGGGGGACGACGATCCCTGCGGCGCCCAGGTCGAGTGCCCGCCCGATCCGGAGGCGCTCGCCGGACTGGGGGCGGACGATCGCGACGGCGCCTCCGACCTCGATTGCGGTGAGGTGCGCGAGCAGCTCCGATTCGGTGGTGTAGCCGTGCTCGAGGTCGACGACGACCCAGTCGAACCCGGCGCGGGCGAGGACCTCCGCCGAGCCTGGCGACCCAAGGCTCGCCCAGACGCCGAATGTTGTCTCGCCGGCAAGGATTCGGCGGCGCATCTCCGCGCCGGGCCAGGTCGGGGGGTTCTGTGTCTGCATGTACCTATGATGCCCGCCATGCCCCACCCTCTGTGGCCCCTCTACGACCTGCGCCTGCGCGCCGGAGAGCTGGAGCTGCGCGTCCCGACCGAGGCCGAGCTGCCGGACTTCGACGCGATCGCGGCCGGTGGGATCCATCCGCCCGACGAGATGCCGTTCGGGATCGCCTGGACGGACCAGCCATCGCCGCTGCGCGAACGATCCTCGTACCAGTTCTGGATGAGCACCCGAGCAGGCTGGTCGGTCGACGACTGGGTCCTCACCCTCGGCGTCTGGGAGAGCGGTCGACCCGTGGGGTTCCAGGACCTGCGCGGCCACGAGTTTCCGGTGTACCGCACGGTCGGCACCGGGTCCTGGCTCGGGCTCGAGCACCAGGGCCGCGGCATCGGCCGGCTGATGCGCCAGGCGATCCTCGCGCTGGCCTTCGACCACCTCGGCGCCGAGGTCGCGGAGACCGAGGCGTTCATCGACAATCCCGCGTCCAACCGCGTCAGCCTGGCGATCGGCTACGAGCCCAACGGCTTCGGCCGCCTCGCGCCCCGCGGCGTGGCGCGCGAGACGCAGCGCTTTCGCCTGACGCTCGAGGGCTGGCGGGCCCGACCGCGCCCGCACGTGACCGTCGAAGGACTCGACGCGAGCCTGGAGCTGTTCGGCCTCCCGCAGACCTGACGACCGAGAGCAGCCCCGGAAGGACCCGCCTCACATCGCGGCCCGGAATCGCTGGGATCGCTGCTAGCCTCGCGCGATGCCCCGAGCCGCGGCCATCGGACTGGCCCTGACGATCGTGTCCGCGTTCGCTTTCGGTTCGGGACCGCTTTTCGCCAAGCCCGTCTATGCCGAGGGCGTCGGCTGGCACGTCCTGATGGCCTGGCGGTTCCTCGTCGGCGCGACGCTGGCCTGGGCCTGGGTCCTCGCCGTGCCGAGGGCTCGCGAGGCAATCCGACGCATGCGTCGCCGGCATGTCGCGGCCGCGCTGGCCCTCGGATTGCTGTACACGGCCAACTCCGGGACGTACTTCGCGGGGCTCGAGACGACGCCCGCCTCGCTCGCCGCGCTGATGGTGTACGTCTACCCGGCAATCGTCGCGGTCATCTCGCTCCAGGTCGGCCGGCCGCTCCAGGGACGTCGCGCGTGGGGCGCGCTCGGGCTGGCGCTGGCCGGGGTAGCGCTCGCGGTCGGCAATATCTCGGCGAACGCGGTCCCGCCGCTCGGCGGACTCGCCCTGATCGCGGTGTCGCCCCTGATCTATGCCGTCTGGATCGTGCTCTCGGCGCGGCTCTCCGGGGAGGCACGGGGCGGCGTCGGCGCGGAGGCGAATCGCGGGGCCGACCCGCTCACCGCAGGTGCGCTGATGTTGTCGGCGACCGCAGTCACCTACTGGGTCAGCGCAATCGCCCTCGGACAGCCCGTCCTACCCGCCCAGATCCCCGGTGGCGCCTGGTTCGGGCTCATCGGCATCGGCGTCGTCGCGACGTTCATCGCGGTCCTGACGTTCTACGCCGGCGCCCATCGGATCGGCGCCGCGCGAGCCTCGATCGTGAGCACGGTGGAGCCGATCTGGACCATTTCGCTCGCCGGGCTACTGTTCGGCGAATCGCTCACGCCGCTCCAGCTGGTGGGCGGGGCAATGATCCTCACCGGCGTGGTCATCGCGCAGACCGGAGGCGCGACCAGCACGAATGCCTCCGCGCTCCGCATCGCCGACGAATGACCGAAGCCGCGCGCGCCTGGTCGATCTGGGGGCGCTTCGGTACGCTCGGGCCTGGGGCGCAACGGAGGACTCATCCGCGATGGAACGATCGACGACGTCACCGGACGACTTCCTGGCCTCGCTGCCGGACGGGGTGCGCCAGGACATGACGGCGCTGGACTCGGCGCTCGCGAACGTCTTCGCCGGCCATGATCGGGTCCTCTGGGAAGGGGCGATGTGGGGTGGGACCCACCAGCGGATCATCGGCTACGGCGACATGCGGCAGCGCGGGAGCGGCGGCGTCGAGGTCGAGTGGTTCGTCGTGGGGCTCGCCGCGCAGAAGCAATACCTGTCGCTCTACGTGAGCGCCGCGGAAGACGGGCAGTACCTCGCCAAGCGTTACGGCGCGCGACTCGGGAAGGTCAAGGTCGGCAGCGCCAACGTCACGTTCCGGCGGCTCGCGGACATCGATTTGCCGGTGGTGATCGAGATGACGACCCGCGCCCGCGAGCTCGTCCTCGACTCCGGTAGGTAGCTCGCCCGAGGCACCGCCATTCGATTCGATCTGAACGATTCCGGGGGACGCCACCCTCATCATGGGTAGACCGAGGCCACATGCGCCTCGGCGAACCCCAGGTTCAGATGGACCGAGACCTCGTCGAGCGCGCTCGCTCGGGCGACCAGCAGGCATTCGCAGACCTGGTGCATCAGGTCAGCGACACCCTGTTCGGAATTGCCCGGCGAATCGTGCGCGACTCGGGCCTCGCGGAGGACGTTCTGCAGAACGCTCTCGTCACCATCTGGCGGAAGCTCCCGCACCTCCGGGATAGCGAGCGCTTCGACGCCTGGGCGTACCGAATCGTCGTCCACGCGTGCTACGCAGATGCGCCGCGGAATTGCACGTGGGCGTCGACCGTTCGAATCCTTCCGGTCGATCGGGCGGATTCGGCCGATGACTTCCGATCCTTCGACGATCGCGACGAGCTCGAGACCGCGTTCCGCGGGCTCCCCCTCGACCAGCGCGCGGTGTTCGTCCTGCATCACCACGTGGGCCTGCCCCTCGTGGCGGTGGCCGAGACGCTCGGCATCCCGGACGGCACCGCGCGCTCGCGATTGCACTACGCAACCCGAGCCCTGCGCACCGCCTTCGAGGCGGCCCGATCACAGGAAGTTCAGCGAGAAGGACGCCTGGCATGAGCGACCGACCGTTCGACCGCGCTGTCACCGACTGGCTCGAGTCCGGGTCCGACCGGACCCCGCCGGAGGCGATCGATGCCGTCCTCCTCGCCGTCAAGACGACACCACAAGAGCGGGATCTCCTGATCCCGTGGAGGTTCCGCCAGATGCCCACCTACATGCGGCTCGCCGCCGGGATCGCGATCGTCGCGGTCCTCGGTGTCGGAGCGTTCGTGATGCTCAATCCCTCCCCCGGGTTCGGAGGGCCGGGAACGCCGACGCCGAGCCCAGCCCCGACGCTCCAGCCATCGGCAACGGCGTTCGCAATTCCGGAGCTGACGACGTTCACCTCAGCCCGCTACGGCTACTCGATCGACGTTCCGACGGAGCTCGAGCCCCAGCCGGCGACCCGTGATTGGCCGGCCAACGCGACAGCCTCGATTACGAGCACGTTTCTCGACCGCTTCGTTGGCTCCGCCGATGACGCGGCCTTTCCGAACGCGTTCCTCGGCCTTGCGTCCCAGCCGCTGCCCGACGGAGTGTCAGCCGACGATTGGATGACCGGCCACGCGGAGCGCAACCTTGCGGCATTCGGCGAGGCGTGCGGCGGCAAGGTCGAGGACTGGATCCCGACGAGCGTCGGCGGCGCGGCCGGTCGACGCAACGCCGTCACCTGCCTGGGCGGGGCGGTCTCCGAGGTGATCTTCACGCACGAGGGACGGGCCTGGATCATCTCCGGCGACACGATCCTCGTCGACTTCGTGCTCGAGTCCTTCCAGCTGCCGGGCTGACCGGCTGAGAGCTCAAATCCGGGAACGCCTCCGGGCCTCGCGCCGCGAGCTCGGAGGCGTATTTCGCGTGGTTGTCCGGGAACGACCCAAGGAACGCGAGACGCGATCTTTGAACACCTGGTGAGCCGGCCCACTCTGTAGGCTCGGACGGCGCACCCGATGCACGCCACCTCTGAGGACGGAGCGAGTGGATCGCGACCTCGTGGAGCAGGCCCAGCGTGGGGACCGGGAGGCATTCGCCATCCTGGCCCGCACGCGCGGGGACGTGCTCTTCGGGATCGCGCGCCGCATTCTCCGTGACGTCGGCCTGGCCGAGGACGCGGTGCAGCAGGCGCTGGTGATCACCTGGCGCGAGCTGCCCCGCCTCCGTGATCCGGACAGGTTCGATGCCTGGCTCCAGCGGACGCTCGTCCACGCCTGCTACGCCGAGGCGCGCCGCAACCGCGCCTGGATCACCGCCATTCGGACCCAGCCCGTCGACGGGCTGGCCGGACCGGATGAGATCGCCTCCCTCGCGGATCGCGATGAGGTCGAGCGCGGGTTCCGGCGGCTACCGCCCGAGCAGCGGGCAATCCTCGTGCTCCACCACTACCTCGGACTGGGCCTGAACGAGATCGGGGAGGTCCTCGACGTCCCCGCCGGGACGGCCCGCTCAAGGCTCCACTACGCCCACCGGGCGATGCGCGCCCTGCTCGAAGCAGACGCACGGCCGACGGCCGCTGCGGGAGGACAATCGTCATGAGTCAACGAACCGATACCGAGCGGAGATTGGACGCCTACCTGGCGCCCGAGGCCGATCGGCTGCCGGACCGTGTGCTTGACGCTGCCCTCGCCGACGTCGCCCGGACCCCACAGCGGCGCGCCCTGCGCGTGCCGTGGAGGTGCATGCAGATGACCAACTCGATGCGGGCTGCTGCCGCCATCGCGATCGTCGCGATCGTCGGTGTGGGGGCCCTCGCTTACATCGCCCGCACTCCGGGTTCCGGCGGCCCGCCCAAAGCTTCACCGACCCCCTCACCGGTAATCGCGGCAACAGCGACGCCCACCGACGGCGCAGCAGCCACCCAGCGGCCGAGGATCGATGTCTCCCAATGGATCCCGTACACGTCCGAGCAATACGGATTCGTCATCGGCTATCCGGAGGATTGGACCTTCGACCCTGCCACCCGCGCCTGGGATCTCGAAGCCGACGCTGCTGACTGGCTAAGTCCGGCGATGGACGACTTCGTGAGCGCGAACGGGGACGTGCGCGCCAGCGTGTGGACCATGGCCATCGCCCCGGAAGTGATCCCGACGTGGGCGACGATCGAAGTCGAGCGGTGGTACGAGGAGGTCTACTGCCCGAAGACAGGAAGTACCTCATGTGCGGGGATCCATGACTGGGCCGTTCCTCTTTGCCTCGAGGTCAGAGACTGCCACCCGGGCATCCTGTTGGCCTCCCCCAAGGTCGACACACAGGCTCTCTTCGCCTCGGCAGACACGATGCATTTCGTCACGATCTGGCGATCAGAGACGGACCCCAGCACCCTGCCATACGGCGGGACCCGGCGGCTCCTTGAGGCGTTCCTCTCGACCATGAACGTCTGGCCCGCGGACAACCTGCCGGCCTTCGAGGATCAGTTCTGGCCTCCGACTCCGCCGGCGCCGAGCCCATAGCCAGTAGCCCCAGCTGACCCAGCCGCGGCAGGTTGGCCTCCTCAGTCGGGAAACGCCTCCGGGCCTCTCGCGGAGAGCTCGGAGGCGTGGCCCTCGGCGTCGTCCGGGGGTATCCACGAGTACGGATAGCGGTCGTCGTCGAGCTCCATCGCCGCCATCGTGAGCTTGAGCGGGTGGAAGGTGTCGACCATCACTGCGAGCTCCTCGGTCGCCTCCTTGCCGATCGACGCCTCTACCGTGCCTGGGTGCGGACCATGCGGGATACCCGCGGGGTGGAGCGTGAACGACGAGATCTCCACACCGCGGCGGCTCATGAAGTTGCCGGCGACGTAGTAGATGACCTCGTCGCTGTTGATGTTCGAGTGGTTGTACGGCGCGGGGATCGCGAGGGGGTGGTAGTCGAACTTGCGGGGCACGAACGAGCAGACCACGAAGTTGCGCGCCTGGAACGTCTGGTGCACCGGCGGCGGCTGGTGGACGCGCCCGGTGATCGGCTGGAAGTCGGCGATGTTGAACCGGAACGGCCACAGGTAGCCGTCCCAGCCGACGACGTCGAACGGGTGGTGCTTGAAGTGGTAGGCCGTCAGCCGGTCGGTCGACCGGACATGGACGACGAATTCGCCGGTCTCGTCGCGCGGCGGGACGTCGTCCGGCGCGTGGAGGTCACGCTGCGAGTACGGCGAGTGCTCGAGGAGCTGGCCGTAGTCGTTCCGGTAGCGCTTCGGCGGCTCGATCTCGGACGGCGCCTCGAGGTACAGGATTCGCTGTGCCGAGCCGCCGTCCGGGTCAAGGCGCCACGTTGTGCCGATGGGCAAGACGATGTAGTCACCGGGCCCGTAGCGAAGCGGCCCGAAGACGGTGTCGCACACCCCCGAGCCCTCGTGGACGAAGAGCATCTCGTCGGCGATCCCGTTGCGGTAGAACGTGTCGGCGGGCATGGCCTCGGCCGGCAGGACGATCCCGAATATGACGTCATGGTTGAAGTACAGCGGGATGCGGCCCGTGATCGCATCACCCTTCGGCTCGAGTCCGCCGGTTTTCGTCAGGTGATGCCGGTGGACGTTCTCGTCTGCCGCCTCGAGGTGGATCTCGCGCACCGGCTCGATCTGGTGCGTCCGCGTCGGCGGCGCGAGGTGGTACAGGAGCGAGCTCCGACCGGTGAACCCCTCCACGCCGAACAGCTCCTCGGCATACAGGTTCCCGTCGGGCGCGCGATGCTGGGTGTGGCGCTGCCGGGGGATCGAGCCGTGGGCGACGTAGTACATGGAATTCGACTGGCCTCCGCGTCGTGCGGAGGCCAGTCTATCGAGGCGGTAGGCGGACCTACGCCTCCTGCCCGGTCACATCCTCGGAAGCGCGAGCTCGGCGATGGCCTTCGACCGCGCCAGCCGATCGGTGGGGCTGAGCTCGCCCACGACGATGGCCAGATGCGCATCTGCCTGGCGGACGTGCAGCGTGATCGTCGACGGGTCGTACACGGCCGCGTCACCGAGGTCGGCAACCTCCTCGACGCCGGGCTTCGCCTGGGCAGCGTTGAAGAGGGCGGCGCCGCCGGTGGGCGTCCAGGTCAGCCGGAGCACCGGGGTCCCGCCACCATCGCTGTACAGGCAGGCAGTGCCATCCCCGACAGCAACCTCGTACGGAATGGCGCCGAGACCGACGACGCCGGCAGTCGCCTCGGCTTCGTCCCCCGTCACCAGGGTGCACGCGCCGGTCCATGGGGTTGAGCTCGGCGCAATGGCCACGGCAGTCGGGCTTGGCGATGGAACGAGCGTCGGGACCGGGCCCGGGCCGTTCGGCCCTCCACCGACCATGTAGAGCGCCCCTCCGAGGGCGAGTACCGCCAGCGCCGCAGTCGCGGCCAGGCGAAGCATTGGATTCATATTGGGCAACCTCCACGGGATCCATCGACCCCGTTCCTGTCGAGTCGTTTGGATTTGGGCGAGGGCGGCCTCGACGGGCCGATCGGGGGCGCGCGTCGGCCCCACTTCGAGCCACGATCGAGCGGCGCGGTCGAGCGATCGATCGTCGTTCATGCGAGGCGCCCTTCCCGAGTGATGGGCTCCGCGGCGGCAATGAGGGCGACGCGGAGCCCAGCGATGGCGTAATGAAGTCGTGAGCGAGCCGTGCCCGCGGGGATGCCGAGAAGCTCAGCAACCTCCACGAGCGGCAGCCCGACGTAGTGGTGAAGCACGAAGACTGCTCGTTGATCGACCGGGATTCGCCCGTATGCGCGCTCGAGCTCGTCGCGATCGGCGATCGCAGACGCTTCGTCGCGTCCTCCCGGAAGGTCGATGGGCAGCGCGGTGACGGACGTGCGCCACGTTTTCGTCCGCTGGGACTCGTCGTAGCACGCGTGGACGAGGATTCGATGGATCCAGGCCTCGAAGCGGTCGGGATCGCGGAGCTTGGGGAGCCGGCGCCAGGCGAGCACGAGGGCGTTCTGCAGCGCGTCCTCGGCGAGCCCGGTGTCGCGCAGGATCCGCCAGGCGACCGCGTAGAGCGAGTCGCTGACCTGGTGCACCAGGACGGCGAACGCCTCGCGATCGGCCCGACGGGCCCGCTCGACCAGGTCTCGATCCACCTTGACCTCCGGCCGTCGCAGCCACATTGGCCGCGATCACCTCCTCTGACGGAGGCCACGCCACGAATCGTTCATCGATTGGCTGGCGATCATGCCTGGGACGAAACGAGCATCGAACGTACGGCGCGAATCGGGGTTCAGTACAGGCCCCCTGCAATCGGACCGCCGTCACACTTGCCTCGTGGCCAAGGACGAGACGCGCGACCTCAAGCCCGACGAGACCGACAAGGAGCGGGTCGACCGTGAGCTGATCGAGCTGCTCAACGGGCTGCGAGTCGCGCTCCCTGGCGTCCAGGTGCTGTTCGCGTTCCTGCTCGTCCTTCCGTTCCAGCAGGGATTCGACGCGATCGATGATATCGCCCGGCACGTCTACTTCGCGGCCCTCGTCGCGAGCGCGATCGCCAGCGCGCTGCTCATCGCGCCGTCCGTGTACCACCGGCTCAACTTCCGCCGGCGGAACAAGGAGCGGATGCTCATGGACTCGAACCAGATGGCGATTCTCGGGTCCGCGTTCGTGGCCGTGGGCATCGCCTGTGCCATCTTCCTGATCGCCGAGGTGGTCTACGGGCCGGCGTTCGCGACGGTGGCGACGGTCCTGGTCCTCGCGCTGTACGGCGGGCTGTGGTGGGTCCTGCCGCTGCTACGCCGGCGCGAGGCTGACGATTAGGCGACCGACCACCCCATGACTCCGACCGCGGGCACCGACGATGATGCTGAACCGGGTCGAACGATCAGGTCGTGACCCGCGGATCGGCCATTGCCACTGTTGATGCGCGGTTGACGGTCTAGGGCTGAGGCTCACGGCCGAAGCCGGCGCGCGAGTGCCCGCGCGGCGCGCACCGCCCGGCGGACGACGGACCGCGGCAGGTGCCACAGCGGACCCTTGGACCGGCCGAACGCCCGGATGTCACCGTGCGAGGCATCCCTGTGGCGCATCGGCACGCCGCTCGCGGCGAGGAGACCCACGCCCAGCGACGCCACGACTGCCGGCGGGATGGCGACAGGTCCCGCCTCGTCGCCCGCCGTCGCTCGGCCGGCATCCGCCACGGCGGACCCGCGCAGGGCCGCCAGGTCGCCGATCAGGCGGACGCCCGACGACTCGATCCCTGAGACGGTCGCATCCGCGATCGTCGCGACCTGGTCGGTGGCCCAGGCAGGCAGTCGGATCGGCGCCCAGTCGGGGGCGGGCTCACGAAGGCGCATGTGGAAGATCGCCCCGAGCTCCAGCAGGCGACGACGGACGCGCGGCGAGAGCGCCCCGTGCAGCTCCCTGTTCAGCGCCCGGATCGCCTCTGCCTCGGGCAGGGTGAGCGAGCGGTTGGAGAGGTCGCGGTGCGCCTGCAGCGTTCCCTCCTCGAGGGCCAGCAGCCGCTCGAACGTCCGGAGCAGCATCGATCGATCGACCTCGTCGAGTGCGATGACGGTGACGTTCTCCATCCCGACCACCTCGGACCACCGTCGCACGAGCAGGTCGTGCCGATGGCGGAACCAGAGGGAGGCCGCGTCGTCGTCGGCTGCCCCGAGCACGCTTCGGAGCCAGTCGTCGAGCGACGTCTGCAGCCCGGCCTGCACGGCCTGCTGCCACTGCGCGGGAAGGATCCGGAAGAGCGGACGGACCGTGACCGCGATGCGAACCTGCTCGGCTCCGAAGGCGTCCACGATGGTCCGGATCGCCGCCGAGTCGGCATGCGACAGCCGCTCGCTGCTGAAGAAGATCCGTGACTCGCGGGCCGCCCTGACCTCGCTGACGATCCGGTCCCATCCCCGCCGCCCGGCAATCGGGTTCCACATCGCCGTCGGCACCGCGCCGGTCGCGGCCATCACCGCCGAGCGCGAGTGTCGCTTCCGTCCGGCATACCGAACGCCCTGCCGCAGGACTTCGGAGCGTGCCCGATGGAACGCGGCCTGGAGCGCCGTGCTGCCGGTCTTCGGCGGGCCGATGTGCAGCAGGCGTGTGCCCGGAGGAACCGGGGGCACCAGCTCGAGGTCGGCAGCGTGTTCCATCGGTTTCCGCGCGGGGACCCAGCGGGGCACGTCGCGCCGGTGGCATGCCGCTCAGCCGCTCCGGCCCCGGGCGTCGACGGGCCAGCGGCCCACCACCGTTCCGGAGCGAGTCGCCACGAACGCGTCACGAAGGTCGACGACGGGGCACACGTGGTTCGGGATCACGGCGACGACCTCCCCAATCGCTGGTCCGGCGGCGCCGGGCGGGATCCGGACCATGCCGTGGTAGTCCGCCACGCGTTCGATGACCGCGTCCGGGTAGGCCGGGATGGCGCCGTGTCCCGAGAGGTAGGCGGCGACGTCCTTGGTCAGCGCCTTCGCACCCGCGTCGATCACGACCTGGCCGTCGACCGCGGCGCTGACGACGGTCGCCGCAACCGCGACCGCGAGGCCGTCGGATGGCACCGCGCCGATGGCCCACTGCTGGCGATCCCCGAGGAGGTACGTCCCCGCCCGGATCTCGTTGACGGGACCGGCGGCGGCCGTGAGCTGCGTCGGCGTCGAGCCGGCGCTGACGATCACGGGCTCGATCCCGGCGGCGCGGAGCTCGTCTGCGCCTGCCGCGAGCGTGCGAACCTCGTCGGCGCCCGCCGGGCCCGGGGCGCCCGGCGCGTACGAGTGACCGCCGTGCGTGAACACGCCCACGACGTCGAGGCCCAGGGCTCGCGCCGCCGACCCGAGCTCCCCCGCCGCCTCGGGAGGCACGCCCGTGCGCCGGTTGCCCGGGATCGAGCTCGATGAGCACGCGCAACCGCGAGCCCGTGTCCGCGGTGGCCGCCGCGAGGTGCCGCGCCCCGGCCAGCGAATCGAACCCGACGCTCAGCGCGGCGCCCGTGCGCTCGTGGAGCGCCCGCAGGCGCGCGGCCTTGGGGCCGTCGCTCCAGATCGGATACGCGATGAAGATGTCGGTGATCCCGCCCGCGGCGAACACCTCCGCCTCGCCGAGGTTCCCGACCGTGATGCCCTGCGCGCCCGCGCCGAGCTGGATCCGGGCGAGGGCGATGCTCTTGTGGGTCTTCGCGTGCGGCCGCAGGGCGATGCCCCGCTCCGACAGCGCCGCGACGAGGCGCGTCGCGTTCCGCTCGACGATATCGAGGTCGATCACGAGCTCGGGCGTGTCGAGCCCGGCCGGGAGTCGCGGCGCGACCATCGGCGCGTCTGGCGCGGTGGCAGCCGCTGCCGGTGCTGGCGTCGCCATCAGCGGCGCGTCCAGACAGACGGAGTCCTTGAGCAGCTTCCGAACCGGCTTCGGCAGTTGGCCGGACGCCACGTCGGCGAGCGTCGCCGCTTCCAGAACCGTGCGCATGCTCGCGCGGAGCGCGACCCAGACGTCACGCAGGCTCGCGGCAGCGCCCTCGTACTGCACGGCCTCGGGTGCGGCGTCGCGAACGCCCGCAAGTGGCCCGTCGATCGCCCGGATGACGTCGGCCAGGGTGATGGCCGATGCGGCGCGGGCGAGCTGGTAGCCGCCGCTGCTCCCCCGACGGCTCGTGACGAGCCGGGCTCGACGCAGGTCGGCGAGGAGGTTCTCGAGGTACTTGGCCGGGATGCCCTGCGAGCGGGCGATCGTCTCGCCGCGAATGGCCGCGCCCCCGTCCGCGGCCGCGAGCTCGAGGAGCGCGCGGATCGCGTAGTCGGCCCTCGCGGAGACCCTCACGCACCGAGTGTAGGCAGCGCCGTGCGCCTCAGGCGGACTCCGAACCGGCGGCCGCCAATCGGCGCGACCGACTTCGGAGGAGCAGGTACGCCACGACGATCGCCGAGATGGCCACGACGACGAGCCGCAACGGGAGCCCGATCGATGGGTGGATCCCGAACAGGCTCAGTGCGCGGTCGAGGTTGAGGAAGATGATGAGCCCGCCGACGCCCGTGCCGAGGGCCTGGTCGTCGAACTTGCTCACGAGCCATGCCGAGAGCGGTGCGGCGAGGGCGCCGCCGAGGAGCAGCATCGCGACGATCCCGACGTCGATGCCGGCGGAGCCGAGCGCGAGCAGGAACCCGGCGCTGGCGGCAACGGACACGATGAACTCCGACCCGCTAACCGTGCCGATGATCTTGCGCGGCTGCATCCGGCTGGCGGCCATCAGCGACGAGGTCGTGACCGGGCCCCAGCCGCCGCCACCGCTCGCATCGAGAAATCCGCCCACGAGGCCGAGCGGCACGAGGGCCCAGCGACGCCGACCCGAGGCCTCCCGTTGGACCGGCACCTCGCCGGCCTCGAGCGCGGCTCTCGCAGCCGCCACGCGACGGCCATGGATGAACCGCAGCACGATGACGCCGCCGAGCGCCAGGAGCACCACCGAGACCATTGGCCGCGCTGCGTCGAGCGAGAGGTTGGACAGCACGACGGCGCCGATGAACGCGCCGACGCCACCGGGCACGCCCATCAGCAGCAGGACGCGGCCGTTGACGTTACCGAGTCGCCAGTGGGAGACGCCCGAAACAGCGGAGGTGCCGATCTCGGCGAGGTGCACGGACGCGGAGGCGAGCGCCGGAGCGAGACCGAGGGTCAGCAGGAGCGTCGTCGATGTCACGCCGTAGCCCATGCCGAGCGACCCGTCGACGAGCTGTGCGATAAACCCCGCGAAGGCGATGGCGATGAGGGCTGGCAACCTGGTCCCCCGGCGGTCCGTTCCGTGTCAAGTATTCCCACCGATTTAGTGGGAATACTGGGGCATGATGGACAGACGCGGCCGGAGCTGTCAACCCCAGCCGGCGAATCTCGCTAGGAGGTGGGGCGAGCGACCACCGGCGTCTGGAGCGTCCCGATGCCCTCGATGGCCAGGGTCACGAGGTCGCCTGGCTCGAGCCATCGACCGAGCGTCGCGTCCTTCACCTCGAGCAGGCAGCCCGTCCCGACCGTCCCGCTGCCGAGGATCTCGCCCGGTCGAACGTGGACGTCGGCCGAGGCTCGGGCGAGCATCTCGCCAAACGAGAAGCGCGCGCTCGCCCACGAGCCGTTCGAGACGTCGACCACCCGGCCATCGGCACCCTGGACCGTCGCGGACATCGACAGGTCCGGCGCGGATGCGGTGCCAGACGTTCGATCAACGAGCTCGTCCGGGGTCACGATCCACGGCCCGATCGTGGTCGCGAAGTCCTTGCCCTTCGCCGGGCCGAGTCGAACGGTGGACTCGTCGCGTTGGAGGTCCCGCGCGGACCAGTCGTTCAGCACGAAGTACCCGCCGATCGCCTCTGCGGCGCGCTCCTCCGGCAGGTTGTAGGCGGGGGTGTCGACGACAGCCCCGACCTCGAGCTCGAAGTCGAGCTCCTCGCTGCCGGAAGGGGCCCAGACCGGATCGCCGGGCCCGCGGATCTCCGAGGTGTTCGAGAAGTAGAAGATCGGGAGTCGGAACCAGGCCTCGGGGATCTCGCCGCCGCGCCGGCCCCACATCGTCCCGACGTGCTGCTCGAACACGTAGAAGTCCCGGAACGCGGGTGGGCGCAGGATCGGTGGCCCGAAGGCGAGATCCGCCTCGTCCAGCACCGCATCGTCGTCCCCGCCCCGCGAACCGCCACCCGACGCGAAGCCCTCGACGACCTCGGCCAAGGCTTCGATGCGCAGGCCTCGCGCCAGGGCGTCGTCGAGCGTCGTAAGCGGCTGACGGAAGAGGCTCGAGTTGTGTGCCCGTTTCGGATCTGCCGCGACGAGCCGCCGCCGAGTTACCTCGATATCCAGCCAGGGCGCGCCCAGCCCGGCCGAAGCCGCAAGGCGCCACGGCGATCCTGCCGGCCCGTGCCGCTCGCGAACATGCCCGACGCGCACGCGCCGAGTCTAGGCGCGCGTCGGGCTCAGAACGGCCGGAACATCATCAGCCACAGGATCACGAGGAAGCCGACCCCGCCGATCGCGAGCAGCTGCTCCGGCCGGCTGGAGGCGCGAACGGCCGCGAGGTCCGCGTCGGACGCCGGGACCGGGTCCGGCGCGTCCTTCTTGATTTCCCGGGTCCGCTGGCCGAGCGCCTTCCTGATCCCGTTGAAATAGCCGATACCGAGCGGTGTCATGGCGCCGCCGATGACGACGAGCAGCACGAGCGAGACCCAGATCCACGCCCGCCCGAACGACTCCAGGACGATGCCCGCCACGATTCCGGCGATCAGCAGCACGAGCAGGCCGATGCCCGCCGCCGCCAGCGAGGCCCCGGAGACGTCGAGCAACGCCGCCAACCGACCTCGATCGTTCTCCCGTCGAACGGCGAACGCAACGAACATCGACACGCCGTGGCCGGCCGCGAACAGGAACGCTCCCGCGACGTGCAGGAACAGGATCCAGCCGATGTACGGGGTCAGGTCCATCGAGTCACCTCCATCGATGTTGCTTGCGGATCATGCCGGAGCGGTCCGTTCGCGCCACGTCGTTCCCGCATACCAGACCGCAAGGCCGAACATGACCAGGGCGTTCACGGGATGCAGCGCCGCGACGAAGGGCAGCCCGGGATCGAGATAGGGCAGGATCGACTGCACGACGAACAGGCCGAGCAGTCCCGCTGCCTGCAGGATCCGCCGCCGGCCGGCCCTCGAGATCGCTGCCGTCACGACGAGGGCGAGGAAGACGACGCCGATGATCCGGCCGATCTCGACATGGGTCACGAAGCTCCCGGTCCCGCCCAGCTGCGGGACGGCGGTCCCGGCCAGGAAGACCTGGACGACGATGGCCGCCACCACCGCCCAGGCGATGACGCCATGTGCCATTCGCATGATTCAGGCCCTCCCTCTCCGTGCCGGGCGAGGCGTTCGTCGCCGCGCCACCTTGACCTCCCCCCGTCGCCGGTCGACCAGGTCGATCAGGCTCCGGGCAACGACGTCGATCGCCTCGTCGAGCGGCAGCCCCGCGGCCCGAAGTTCGTTCAGCGGCGCGTAGTTGACGTATGCCCGCGTTGCCGCGCCGACGACCCGGTCCCCGGCGAGGTCGGTGAACGTGGCCGCAAACAGCCGGGCGACGATCGCGTAATAGTCGGCCTCGCGCGCCTTGAGGACCGGATGGTCCATGTCGCGACTGAACGCCGGCCAGGAATCCTCGCTCCGCACGAAGAACCGGAACATCGCGTCCACGTAGCGCCGGATCCGCTCCTGCTCATCGCCGATGCCGTCCTGGATCGTCTCGTCCGGGTACTCGAGGCCGGTGACGATCTCGTCGAGGACCGCGTCGAGGAGGCCATCGGCGCTACCGAAATGGTGCACGACGGTGCCGCGCGACACATCGGCGCGCTGGGCGATCGCGCGGATGGTCGTCGAGGCGACGCCGAGCTCCCGATACAGGTCGAACGCCGCTGTCTGGATCCGCCGGCGCGTAGCAGCGGCAGTCTCTGCACGTCGGTCCTGGCTGTATGCGCGCGGAGTCATATCCCTGAGTATTCATTGGCTAACGCGTACAGTCAATATCCTTGCGACTGTGCGTGACGCGGACCGGCCGCGACGGACGTGCCCGCTAGAGGTTGCCGCGCCGGGCCTGTTCGATCTCGATCGCCTCGAAGAGGGCCTTGAAGTTGCCGACGCCGAAGCCGCGTGAGCCGTGGCGCTCGATGATCTCGAAGAAGAACGTCGGGCGGTCCTGGATCGGGCGAGTGAAGATCTGGAGGAGGTAGCCCTCCTCGTCGCGGTCGGCCTCGATGCCCAGCTCCTCGAGCGTGTCCATCGGCACGCCGACATCGCCGACGCGGTCGGCGAGGGTCTCGTAGTAGGCGTGGGGCATGCCCAGGAACTCGATCCCGTTCTCCCGCAGCTGGCGGACGGTCGAGACGATGTCCTCCGTCCGCAGCGCGATGTGCTGCGTGCCCGAGTCGAGGTAGTAGTCCAGGAACTCCTGGATCTGGCTCTTCTTCTTGGCGGGCGCCGGCTCGTTGATCGGGAACTTGACGCGGCCGTTGCCGTTGGTCATGACCTTCGACATGAGCGCCGAGTACTCGGTGTGAATGACCTTGTCGTCGTAGTGGATGAGCTGGGCGAAGCCGAACACGTCGCGGTAGTAGTCGACGAACTTGTTCATGTCGCCGAGCCAGACGTTGCCGACGCAGTGGTCGATCTCGAGCAGGTTCATGCCGGTCGCGGCCTTCGCCGGGTTCTTGACGCGGCGGTAGCCGGGCGCGAAGACGCCGTGATAGTCGCGACGGTCGATGAACGAGTGGCGGACCTCGCCGTACGTGCCCACCGCGCTGCGCCGAAGGACGCCGTCCTCGCCGCCGTCGAGCTCGACCGGCTCGATCGCCGACGTCGCACCGCGGGTGGTGGTCTCGCGCCAGGACGCGGTCGCGTCATCGACGCTGAAGGCAATGTCCTTGACACCGTCGCCGTGCCTGTGGACGTGCTCGGCGATCTCGCCGTCGGGGCTGAGCGCGCCGGTCACGACGAGGGTGATGTCGTTTTGCCGGAGGACGTAGCTGATCCGGTCCCGAACGCCGGTCTCGAGGCCCGCGTAGGCGATCGGGGTGAAGCCCCACAGGGCGCGGTAGTAATGCGCCGCCTGCTTGGCGTTGCCGACCCAGAATTCGACGTGGTCGACGCCATTGAGCGGCAGGAAGTCCTTGGCCTCCGCGTAGGCGTCCTTGTTGATGTGGGCGCCCGACTGGTTGGCGGCGCCACGGGTGATCGTCTCGGTCATGGCGAGCTCCTTGCTTCGAGGGCTCGAGCGATTCGACTTGCGAAAATGGTAGTCCTTCACGCTCCACGGACCCACGACGGGGTCTGACGGAAGCAGCTTTTCGGAGGCGCGACGACGGCAGGCCAGGGCGAGGGGGCGAGGGCCGGCGTGCGACACTCAGCGAATGGGTGCGATGGATGACCTCGCCGCGCGGCTCGAGGGCGCGGCGGACGCGATGACCGAGCTCGGCGCCGAGCTCGCGGCGGGCGAGCCGTGGGCGCTGACCGAGACCTACGGGCCCGGACCTGAGTCGAGCTGGGGGCCCCGCGAGGTCCTGGCCCACGTCGCGGAGATGCTGCCGTACTGGCTGGGCGAGATCGAGCTGATCATCGATGCCGATGCGGGGCCCGGCGGGAGCGCCTCGGACCCACCCGGCTTCGGCCGGCTGGAGGAGGATCCGCTGCGGGTCGGGATCATCGGGCGCGATCGGGCGTTCCCGTGCCGCGAGCTGCTCGGGCGGGTCACGGTGGAGGGACGCCGGGCGGCCCGGCGGTTCCGCGGCCTCGACGAGCACGCGGCCTCACGGCTGGGACGGCACCCTACCCGGGGCGACCTGTCCGTTCGCGACATCGCCGAGCGGCTCATGACGGGGCACCTCGAGGGCCACGTGACCCAGCTGCGCGAGATCCTCGCCGCGACGCCGTAGCGGAGCGCGCGACCCGTCGATGTTCATGCTCTGGGCGATCCCGCTCGGGATCGGTGCCGGCCTGCTTGCCGGCGGGCGCCTCGCCGCGCTGTCCGCGCTCCGGTTCCAGTGGGCCTGGCTCGCCGTCGCCGGGCTGCTGATCCAGATCGTCCTGTTCACGCCGACCGGCGACGCGATCGCGGGCGGACTGGGCCCGGCAATTTACGTCGGTTCGACGTTTGCCGTGTTCCTCGCGGTGCTTCGGAATGCTCGCATCACGGGCATGCCGATCGTCGCCGCGGGTTCGCTCTCGAACCTCGCCGCGATCACCTCGAACGGTGGGTTCATGCCGGCGAGCCGCGCCGCGCTGGCCGCGGCCGGGCTGGACGGACCCGGCTCGCACACGAACAGCGTCGTGCTCGAGCACCCAGCCCTGGAGCCGCTGACCGACATTTTCGCGATCCCGGCCGGGCTGCCGCTCGCGAACGTCTTCAGCGTCGGCGACGTGATCCTGGGCATCGGGATCGTCGTCGTGATCGTCGCGGCGATGCGTCGACCACTGCCGGCGCATAGCCCCTAGCGGCGCTCGGCGACCTCGGACTCGCTCGGGACGCCGACCTCGAGCTGCTCGCCGAGCTCGACCGTTCGGCGGAACGCGGCCCACACGGCCTCCGAAAGCACGGTTCGAAGTCGACCGGACTCGAGCTCGTGCAGGGCCGCGGCGCTCGTGCCGCCGGGCGACGTGACCATGTTCCGGAGCTCTGCCGGGTGCAGGCCGGACTGCTTCGCGAAGAGCGTGCTGCCCTCGAGCGTCTCGATCACGAGGTCGTGGGCCACGTGGCGCGCGAAGCCGAGGTGCACCGCCGCGTCGATGAGCGCTTCCATGACCAGGAACACGTACGTGGGCCCGGTGCCCGACACGGCGGTCGCCATCGCGACGAGGCGCTCGTCGTCGACCTCGATCTGCACACCGAGCGCGCCGAGCAGGGTTCCGGCCTGCTCGCGCTGATGCGGCGGATGTCTCCGAGCGTCGCGTACCAGACCGTCATGCCGCGACCCAGCTGCGCGGGCGTGTTGGGCATGCTCCGGACGACCTCGCGGTGGTCGAGATGGCCCGTCAGCGCGCGTGTCGTGGCGCCGGCGAGGATGCTGATCACGAGCTGGCCCGGCTGGAGTCGACCTCGAATCTCGCGCCCGACTCTGCCCAGCATCTGGGGCTTGATCCCGAGCAGGACCACGTCTGCGCCCTCGACGGCCGCGGCGTTGGAATCGGTGGTGCGGATCCCGTGCGTTCGCTCCAGCGCCTCGCGCCGGTCGCCGCGCGGGTGCGACGCAACGATCTGCTGGGGCGCGACCAGGTTGCCCCGGAGCAGGCCGGCGATGATCGCTTCGGCCATGACGCCCGAGCCGACGGTGGCGATGGTGCGACCCGCGAGGGAGGACATGGGCGGCGAGTATGCCACGCGATCGTGGCGGCGCCGCCCGGCTCAGCGAGGTTTCGCGGCGTCCACCGCGGCTCTCGCCGCATCGCGATCGGCGAACCATGTCGCGTCGATCACCGTGTAGTTCGACCACTCGGCCGGCACCTGGTCCTCGGGGAAGATCGCGTTGACCGGGCACTCGGGCTCGCACGCGCCGCAGTCGATGCACTCGTTGGGGTCGATGAACAGCTTGCGGTCGACGCCTTCCTCGTAGTGGATACAGTCGACCGGGCAGACGGAGACGCACGAGATGTCGAGGACATCGATGCAGGGCTCGGCGATGACGTAGGTCATCTCGCGGCGTCGACTCCTCTTGCGTGTGCTCCCGATCGGGCGAGCGGCGGTCAGATTATCACCGGACCAATGCGCGAACGATGGCGGCCGCACCTTGACATCGCGGTGCCGGCACCCGGATAGTCCGCCAAGCGACCGCTCGCCTCCGGATCGCTGCGAGCCTCGCGGCGAGAGGCCCGTCGGCGACGAATTCGGGTCGAATTACGGGCCGTGAGCGACGGGACCCGCACGGAGGAGCCGCTTGGCGACGCTGACCGCAGAGCGCCGGAAGCGCGGTCGGCGCAGGCTGCACGACCGCGCCACCAGCCGTCCGCCTCGAGGTCTGACCAAGCGGTTCGCCGGCGAGCCGGGCGCAAGCGGGCCCGCCCGGCGGCGCTCAGCTCGCGAGCCGACGGCGAGCACCGTCCTCGCCGTCGACGCCGTCGACCTCGAGATCCGCGATGGCGAGTTCTTCTCGATGCTCGGCCCATCCGGGTCCGGGCAAGACGACCACGCTGCGGCTGATCGCCGGCTTCGAGCTCCCGACCGAGGGTCGGGTCTTCCTGCACGGCGAGGACGTCACGCGGCAGCCGCCGTTCGAGCGCGACGTGAACACGGTCTTCCAGGACTACGCGCTTTTCCCGCACATGACCGTCGGCGACAACGTCGCGTATGGGCTGACGGTCCGGAAGGTCCCGCGGACGAACGCGAGCGGCGGGTCGTCGAAGCGCATCGCGATGGTCCGCCTCACCGGCTACGAACGACGCCGCCCCGGGCAGCTCTCGGGCGGGCAGCGGCAGCGCGTCGCGCTCGCGCGAGCGCTCGTCAACCGCCCCCGCGTGCTCCTGCTCGACGAGCCCCTCGGCGCGCTCGACCTGAAGCTGCGAGAGGAGATGCAGCTGGAGCTGAAGGCGATCCAGCAGTGGGTCGGCATCACGTTCATCTACGTCACCCACGACCAGGAGGAGGCGCTCACGATGAGCGACCGCCTCGCCGTGTTCAACCGCGGCCGGATCGAGCAGGTCGGCTCGCCGGCGGGGTCTACGAGCGCCCTGCGACGCCGCTTCGTCGCCGGCTTCGTCGGCACTCGAATCTCCTCGTCCGGCGACGCCGCCCGCGCCATCGTCGGCCAGGACGGGCACGTTCACCGTTCGCCCGGAGAAGATCCAGCTGCGCGAGGCCGATTCGACGCCCGGCGACGGCG
Source organism: uncultured Chloroflexia bacterium (assembly GCA_963721765.1). Taxonomy (GTDB): domain Bacteria; phylum Chloroflexota; class Limnocylindria; order Limnocylindrales; family CSP1-4; genus UBA5189. The sequence goes on along the minus strand of CAVRJP010000005.1, from coordinate 675,829 downwards.
AGGTATCGGCGCTCGGCCACATCCGCGACGTGGTCTATCTCGGGCCGGACACGCGCTATATCGTGTCCCTCGACGCAGGTGGGGAGCTGGTCGTCACGCAACAGAACCTTGCGACATCATCGATGGAGGCGCTCGAGGCCAAGGGACGCGCCGTGCGTCTCACCTGGAAGCGCCAGCACAACCTGCCCGTCGCGGACGGGTAGCCCAGGTGTGGTCCGCCGGGCTTCCGGCGGTTCGGAGGGTCGGTCGCATCGACCGGCCGGAGGAGGAGCATGAACAAGCGCAGGTACACGGGAGCCCTCGCAGTGCTCGCCCTGGTCGCCGCGGCGTGCGGCGGCGGCGGGCCCAGCGCGGCTCCGTCCCTCAACATGCCGAGCACGCTCGGGCCGGGCGAGGGCGCGCTGGACCTGGTCATCTGGGCCGGGTACGCGGAGGACGGTTCGGCGTTTCCGGACTTCAACTGGGTGGGCCCGTTCGAGACCGCGACCGGCTGCCAGGTCAACGCCACCACGCAGGCTGACTCCGCCAATGGGATGCAGCTGCTCCGATCGGGCAACTTCGACGGCGGCTCGTTCTCGGGCAACGCCACCGACCGGCTCATGGCCGCAGGTGACGTCGCGCCGGTGAACACGGCACTGCTCAAGAACTACGGCAAGGTGTTCGAAGGCCTCAAGAACAAGGCCCACAACTCGTTGAACGGCGTGCCCTACGGCGTCCCGCACGGGCGTGGACCCGAACCTCCTGATCTGGAACACGGAAGAGGTCGACGAGCACGACCACATGGGACGGCATCTGGGAGAACGCGGCCGACTATGAGGGCAAGCTCAGCATCTTCGACTCCCCGGACTTCATCGCCGACGCGGCGCTGCACCTGATGGCGAAGCAGCCCGAGCTCGGCATCAAGAATCCGTACCAGCTCACCCAGGCCCAGTTCGACGCCGCGATCACGCTCCTGGAGGAGCTCGACTCGCACGGCGCGCAGTACTGGAACGGGGCCACGTTCCTCGAGCAGATCACGGCCTTCGCGGCCGGCGACGTCACGATCGGCACGACCTGGCAGTTCCAGGTCAACAGCCTCCTCGCCGAGAGCGAACCCGTGAAGGGCATCAAGCCCTCCGAGGGAACGACGGGCTGGTCCGACACCTGGATGATCTCCAGCAAGGCCAAGCACCCCAACTGCATGTACATGTGGATGGACCACATGATGTCGGCCGAGGCGAACGGCATGGCCACGGTGTACTTCGGCGAGGCAGCGACGAGCGTCGAGGCCTGCGCGTTCGCCGAGACGCTCGCGCCCGGTCATTGCGAGCTGAGCACGCCCGGACGAGCCCTACTGGACTGACATCTGGTACTGGTCGACCGCGCGCGCGGACTGCGCCGACACCGACGCTGCCACGACCTGTGTCGCCTATGACAACTGGGTCGAGGCCTGGACGACGCTGCGCGGCAGCTGAGCCAGCGGCCCGTCAACCGATGGAACTCGCTCCCCGGGGGTCTCGACCCCCGGGGACCACCTTCGTTGACCAATGACATCTGCCGCCACCGGTCTCGACCGAACGGCGCCACCGAGCCGAGCCCGGCGAGTCGCCGGATGGCTGCACGCCCACCCCAGGGCGCGCCTGTGGCTGCTGCTCGCCGCGCCGCTCAGCTTGGCTCGTCGTGGTCTATCTGGGCTCGCTGGCCGTCCTGCTCCTGAACGCCTTCTGGACGAGCGACCCGTTTACTGGTCAGGTCAATCCATTCGACTGGTCACTGGACGCATTCGAGCCGCTCCTGGGGAACGACGCCTACCGAACGATCGCGCTGCGGACGCTGGGCATGGCCGCACTCGTCACCGTGACCGATGCGCTCCTCGCCTTCCGATCGCCTACTACATGGCTCGGCTCGCGAGCCCCGGCTGTTCGGACGCGACCTGCTGATCGCGGTGCTCATGCCGTTGTGGGCGGCGTACCTCGTCAAGGTCTTCGCCTGGCGGACCATCTTCCAGGGCAACGGGCTGCTGACGTGGCTGCTGACGCCGTTCGGGATCGTCGGGCCGGGGACGGACGAGATCTCCAACTCGTGGCTCGTCTTCAGCTATCTCTGGCTGCCGTACATGATCCTCCCCCTCTATGCGGGGCTCGAGCGAATTCCGTCCAATTCCCTCCTCGAGGCGTCCGCCGACCTCGGCGGCCGGCGCGATGACCGACGTTCCGCCGCGTCGTCCTGCCGCTCGTCCTTCCCGGCGCTCGTCGCGGGCTCGATCTTCACCTTCTCGCTGACGCTTGGCGACTACATCGCCCCGGACCTGGTCACGACGCGTACTTCATCGGCAACGTCATCTACGACAACTCGGCCTTGGCAACTTCCCGCTCGCCGCGGCGTACTCGCATCCTGCCGATCACGATCATGGTCGTGCTACCTCCTCCTCGCCCGGCGCCTTGGCGCGTTCGAGTCGCTGTGACGTGCCGGCGATGGCTGAGTCCCGGCTCGCCGGGCCCTCCTGCGGTTCGCGAGCGGCGGGGTGCTGCCTTCCTGTACCTGCCGTTGGTGGTCGTCGTGATCTACGCCGTTCAACTCCAGCCGGTTCATGGCGTGGCCGCCAGCGGGCCTGTCTACGCTCCACTGGTTCGAGGAGGCGCTCGCGAACCCGGCGGTCACGCAGGCGTTCCTGAACTCGCTGCTCGCCGCGCTTCGCGACAACCGCGATCGCCCTGGTCCTCGGGACGCTGGCCGCGATCGCCGTCCAGCGCTACTCGCTTCTTCGGCCGGCAGACGTCACTTCCTGCTCGTCCTGCCGATCGCGCTGCCGGGCGTGGTCACCGGGATCGCCTTGAGCACGACGTTCAGACGTTCGACGTCGACTTCGGCCTGCTGACGATCATCGTCGGCCATGCGACGTTCTGCGTGGTCGTCGCCTACAACAACGTCATCGCTCGGCTGCGGCGACTGCCCGCGGTCGCCCGAGGACGCCTCGGCCGACCTCGGCGGCGACATCTGGACACTTTCCGCCGAGTGACCATGCCGCGGCATCGGACTGCGCTGATCTCCGGGGCCTGCTCGCGTTCGCCCTGTCCTTCGACGAGGTCATCGTCACGCTGTTCACGGCGGGTCCCGGCACGCAGACGATCCCGATGTACGTCTCTCGGCGCTGCAGCGGCCCAGGAGCTGCCGGTCGTCAACGTCGTGGCTTTCGTCCTGATCCTGTTGAGCGTCGTGCCCGTGTGGCTGGCCCAGCGGATCAGCGGCGCGGAGACGGCCGGCGCTCGACCTGAGGTTCGAGGAGCGCCGCGCGGGGATCGCTACATGCCCGACCAGGCCATGGCTCTCGGGGCGCGCGAGTCACGCGCCGGATGCTCGAACTGGCTCGCGCTCCTGACCGAGCTCGGCGAGCCGATCGTGGGCCCCGGCCAGATGACCTACGGCTCGCAGGCGGCGGCGGCGACCCACGTGTTCGAGCAGCAGCGCGACCTCGCGCTCAGGGACCGCTCGAGGCTCGAGCTGAGCCGCGTCGAGGCGGCCCTGCGGGCGATCGACGCGGGGACGTACGGCACCTGCGAGAGCTGCGGGCAGCCGATCGCGCCGGCGCGGCTGGAGGCGATCCCGTGGGCCTCCATGTGCATCGACTGCGCTCGAAAGGGCGGGCGGTGACGACGAGACCCGACGGAGCGGCGGTCGTCGAACCGGCCGGCGCAGGACCGGCGCCCGCGGTGCCCCTGGTCACGATCGACGACGTCCGTCGGGCAGCGGCAAATCTCGTCGGTGTGGCCCTGCGGACTCCGCTCGTGCCGTTCGGCACCGCCGGTCCGGGTGGACCCCGCGTGCTGCTCAAGGCGGAATCACTGCAGCCGATCGGTGCGTTCAAGATCCGCGGCGCGTACCACGCGATCTCGTCCCTCACGCCCGAGGAGCGCGCTCGTGGCGTGGTCACCCACTCGTCCGGCAATCATGGCCAGGGCGTCGCCCGCGCCGCACGCCTGCTCGGATCTCGCGCCGTCGTCGTCATGCCCTCGAACGCCCCCGAAATCAAGCGCCACCGAATCGAGGCTGACGGTGCCGAGATCGTGACGGTCGGCCCGGCGAGCGACGAGCGGGCGGCCATGGCGCAGCGGCTTGCCGCCGAGCGAGGGCTGACGCTGATCCCGCCCTACGACGACGACCGCGTCATCACCGGCCAGGGCACGATCGGGCTCGAGATCTCCGAGGACGTCCCGGATCTCGCCGCCGTGCTGATCCCGATCGGGGGCGGCGGGCTGTCGAGCGGGGTCGCCGTCGCGGTGCGTGCCCTGCACCCGGGCGCGCGCATCCTCGGTGTCGAACCCGAGCTCGGTGCCGACGCCAGGGACTCACTGCGCGCCGGTCGGATCATCCGCTGGTCTGCCGAGGACGTCACCAGGACCATGGCCGACGGCGTTCGTGGCCAGGCCATCGGACAGCGGCCCTTCGACCACCTTTCGAGGCTGCTCGACGACATCGTGACCGTGACCGAGGCCGAGATCGGTGCGACCGTCCGCCTGATCGCCGAGGAGGCACGGCTGGTCGTCGAGCCGTCGGGCGCGGTGGCGCCGGCGGCCGCGAGGTTCGCTGCCGAGGCGGCCCGGCTGCTCGATCTCGAGGGCCCCGTCGTCGCCGTGGTCAGCGGCGGCAATGTCGATCCGGATTGGTACCGCGAGCTGCTGGAGTCGCCGCTCCCCTAGCCCGGATCGACCCCCGAGCGCTCGCGCTTCGCCTGGGCGAGCTGGTCCGCGCGCTCACGGATTCGCGCCCGGCCAACGTCCGCACGACGCTCCGCTGCCGGCTCGTCGCGGGCTTCGTGGCGCATCCACGCTGCCACGAGCCCGAGCACGGCGGCGATGAACACCACGTCGCCGGCGAGCCACATGATCCCGCCCGCGAGCTGCTGGTCGGCCAGCGCGTCGATGCCGTACGGCGACCCGAGGGTCGCGTAGTGCGCGTACAGCGGCGCGGCAGCGAACAGGATCGCCATCCCCAGGAACGAGTTCACCGGCACCTGCAGCAGGACGTACAGGACCCGGCCCGCATACGGCAGGCGGCGCGGGGCCGGATCCGCCGCGATCACTGGCCACCAGGACAGGAGCGCGGTCCCGAGGAAGGCCGCGTGCTCGACGTCGTGGACGCCGGGCGACTCGAGCGCGAGATCGAAGAGCGGCGAGAAGTGGCTGGCCCACAGGACGAGCGTGAAGGCGAGCCAGGCGACGATGGGGTGGCTCACGGCGGCGACTGGCGTCGAGTGGAGCACCGGGAGCACCCACCGGCTCCGCGCCCCTGGCGAGAGCGCCCGTAGCAGCTGCGTCACCGGCGCGGCCAGCACCAGGAGCGGCGCAGCAACGAGCATGAGCAGCAGGTGCTGGACCATGTGCACCGAGAACAGGGTCGTGTCGTAGCGCTCGATCCCCGACTGGAGCGCGACGGCGATCGCCGCCAACCCGCCGAGGAACGCTGCGGACCGCGGCCACGGGACCGGCCGATCCGGGTGGAGCCGGCGGACGCGCCGGATCACGGCCAGCCAACCCGCGGCGGCCAACAGCAGCGGGATCGTCACGAGCGGCTGGAGGTTCCAGTCGAGCGCCAGGGTCGAGAGCGTCGGCGCCTGGGCGGGAACCGGCCCATGGGCGGCGACGCTGCCCGGCGCCGCAGCGATGGCCGCGAGGATGCCGAGCGTCGCCAGGATCGGACTGGACGCGCGCATCAGGCGCTCGACGTGACGGCACTGACCGGGAGACGGCACGGCGCCATGGTGGCACGGCACCCGCGAGCGCCCCCGCGCTGCCGAGCGACCCCGCGCTATGATGCCGACGGCTGGCCTAGGGGGGTCGGCCGTTCCTGTTCACTGCCCGGCAACCCCCATGCCAGCGCCCCGAGTGGGTCCACGCCGACGCAGCCGAGGAGTCATGTCGACCAGTCCGAGGAAGCGCCCCGCCTCCGAAGCGCTCGTCGCCGGTGGCGTCGTGATCCTCCTGATCGCGATCGTCGGGCTCGTCTTCTGGAGCGGCGCAGGGCAGACCCTGTACCCGCCGGAGGCGGTCACCACGCAGGGCCACGAGATCAGTGCGCTGTACGACATCGTCTTCGCGCTGGCGGTGGCGATCTTCGTCGCCGTCGAGGGCCTGATCGTCTGGAGCATCATCCGCTACCGCCGCCGGCCGAGCGACGTCGACCTCCCGCCCCAGACGCACGGCAACAATCTCGTCGAGGTGCTCTGGACGCTCATCCCGACCGTCATCGTCCTGTACCTGTTCGCGATCTCCTGGAACACGCTCAACGTCGTCGATGCGACCAGCTTCCAGCGCAACGAGCAGCCGGACGTCCAGATCCACGTGATCGCGGGCCAGTTCCAGTGGCAGTTCGAGTACCTCGACGGCAACGGGCAGCACCTCGCCACGGAGACACGTCCGGTGGCCGGCCCCGAGGGCGGCGGGATGGCCGTACCGGTCGGCAAGAAGGTCTACGTCACGCTCTCGAGCGGCGACGTGATCCATGCCTGGTACGTGCCGAGATTCCTGTTCAAGCGGGACGTCGTCCCCGGCCAGGTGAACCACTTCGAGTTCACGGTCGACGAGGATGACGCGGGCGAGACGTTCAGCGGCCAGTGCGCCGAGCTGTGCGGCACCGGCCATCGGGTCATGCTCTTCGACGTGCTCGCGATGACCCAGGCGGACTACGACGCGTGGCTTGCCCGGCTCATCGAGAAGGAGAACGCGACGCCGCCCCCGGCGCCGTCGGGAGCGCCGGTGCTCAACGTCGTCGCCAAGGCCATCGCGTTCGACAAGCTGGAGCTCCAGGCCCCCGCCGACGCGCCGTTCGTCATCGACTTCAAGAACGAGGACGTCGCATCGGTCACGCACGACATCGACATCCGACAGAGCGACGGCACGACCGTCGTGCAGGACCAGGCGCCGATCCCCGGCGGCCAGGCGAGCCAGTACAGCTACACGCCGCTCGCGGCCGGGAGCTACACGTTCATCTGTTCGGTCCACCCCACCGTCCCGGCGATGCGCGGGACCCTGACGGTGCAGTAAGGAGCCAGCGAGCATGGCGACGCACGCGCTCAGCCCGACTGCCGTCCCGGCATACCGGGGCGGGCTGTATGACTGGCTGACCACGACCGACCACAAGAAGATCGGGATCATGTACCTGATCAACTCGATCTTCTTCTTCTTCATCGGCGGCGTGTTCGCGCTCGTCGTGCGCACCGAGCTGGCCGCACCGGGCCTGCAGCTCTTCCCGACCAACGAGCACGTCTACAACGAGGCGTTCTCGATCCACGCCACGGTGATGATCTTCCTGTTCATCATCCCCGTCCTCGCGGGCCTCGGGAACTACGCGGTGCCGCTGATGATCGGCGCGCCGGACATGGCGTTCCCCCGGATCAACGCGCTGTCGTTCTGGATGCTGCCCCTCGGTGGGATCCTGCTCCTGCTGGGCTTCCTCACGCCGGGTGGCGCCGCAGCCGCCGGCTGGACGAGCTACCCGCCCCTGTCCGAACGCGGCGCGCTGTCCTCGCCCGGTCCCGGCCAGGACCTGTGGATCGTGTCGCTCGTCCTGATCGGCACGAGCTCGATCCTCGGCGGCATCAACTTCCTCGTCACGATCTTCAAGATGCGGGCGCCCGGGATGACCCTGTTCCGCATGCCGATCATGGTCTGGACGATGCTCGTCACGAGCGTCCTCGTGGTCATGGCGACGCCGGTCATCACGAGCGCGCTGGTGATGCTGTTCATCGACCGCAACTACGGCGGATCGTTCTTCCTGCCCGACCAGGGCGGCCAGGCCGTGCTCTACCAGAACATCTTCTGGTTCTACTCGCACCCCGCCGTGTACGTGATGGTCCTGCCGGCGATGGGCGTGATCAGCGAGGTCCTGCCGGTCTTCAGCCGCAAGCCCCTGTTCGGCTACAAGGCGTTCATCTTCGCGACGGCGGGCATCGGCGCGCTCGGGTTCTCGGTGTGGGCGCACCACATGTTCACGACCGGTGCGGTGTTCCTGCCGTTCTTCGCGCTGATGACGTTCTTCATCGCGGTGCCCACCGGCGTGAAGATGTTCAACTGGGTCTTCACGATGTTCCGCGGCCAGCTCACGCTGTCGACGCCGATCATCTTCGCCATCGGCTTCCTGACGATGTTCCTGATCGGCGGGATCAACGGCGCGTTCAGCGCGGCCGTCCCGGTCGACTTCGCGCTCCACGACACGTACTGGGTGGTCGCCCACCTGCACTACGTGCTGTTCGGCGGCTCGGTCTTCGGCATGTTCGCAGGCATCTACTACTGGTTCCCGAAGATGACCGGCCGGATGCTCGACGAGGGCCTCGGCAAGGTCCACTTCGTGCTGATGTTCATCGGCTTCAACCTGACGTTCTTCCCGATGCACATGCTCGGCATCCAGGGCATGCCCCGGCGGATCGCCGACTACGCCGGCAACGCGGGCTGGAACGAGTGGAACATGGCGGCCACGATCGGCGGGTTCATGATCGCGATCTCGATGCTGCCGTTCATCTGGAACGTCCTCGTCTCGCTCCGCAACGGCAAGATCGCCGGCGACGACCCATGGGAGGGCAATACCCTCGAATGGGCGACGTCCTCACCGCCGCCGCCGTACAACTTCGATCGCCTGCCGGAGATCCGCTCCGAGCGCCCGGTCTTCGACGCTCGCCACGGGTTCGTCGGCCATGGCGGCCACGGCGGTCCCGCCGAGGAGGAGGCCCCGAAGGTTCTCGAGGAACCCAAGCATGACGACATGGGGCCTACAAGGGACATGGGGCCGGTCGAAGAGATGGGGCCCAAATCGTGACCGCCGAAGTACCGGCAATCACCGCGGGACACGGTGCGCCGCACGCGGCGCCGTCCGGCCACGCCCAGCGAGGGATCAGCAACCCGATCCTCGGCATGATCCTGTTCATCACCTCCGAGGTGATGTTCTTCTCGGGCCTGTTCGCGGCCTACTTCGCCACCCGCGCCGCGAACACGCCGTGGCCGCCACCGGTGTTCGCCCACATCCTCGACCCGCTCGGGCCGATCATCGTCGCCACCGTGATCCTCATCCTGAGCTCGTTCACCTGCCAGTTCGCGGTCTGGGCGATCCGGCGCGGCGACCGGCGCGGGTTCGTCCGGAACACCGCGATCACGTTCGTCCTCGGCGTCGTGTTCCTGGGGATGCAGGTCTTCGACTACGGGCTCCTGTTCAGCGAGGGCCTGACCCTCGGATCGGGACCGTTCGGGACGACCTACTTCACGCTCACGGGGTTCCACGGCGCGCACGTCTTCGGCGGCGTGCTGATGCTCGGCGTGCTCCTGTACCGGGGCATGGCCGGCCAGTTCTCGGCGCGCCACCACGACGCGGTCGAGGCCGTGTCGCTGTACTGGCACTTCGTCGACGTCGTCTGGATCCTGCTCTTCTCGATCCTGTACCTGATCTGAGGAGGGATCGCCGATGCCCGGGTCTCGTCACCGCAACGCGATCATCATCGCAATCGGCTGCGTGCTGACCGGTGGGCTCTACGCCGGCCTCGCGCCGGTCTTCGGCTACGCGATCGAGTGGGCCGGGGTGACGATGCTGATCGCGCTCGGGGCAGCCCTCGGGATCATGTTCTTCGTCCTGCACACCGAGCACGGCGAATAGCGCGCCCGGCGCGATCGTGCCCTCTCCTGCCCCGTCCCCAGGCGCATCCCCGCAGACGTTGATGGACACGCTGCTCGAGGTTGCCGCCATCTTCGTCCAGCCCGACTGGTCCGCGCTCCTGGCCCTCTTCCCGGTCCTCCTCGCGCTCCTGTTCATCGCCTGGTTCGCGTGGACCGTCCGCAGGTTCGCCACCCTCGGGCCGGCGCGGCGCGCTCCCGCCCGAATCCAGCCGATCACCCCCGCCCATGTCCACATGCCCGGCGGCTCGTCCTCGCCGATCCTCGTGGCCTTCGGCGCGGGCGCGCTCTTCCTCGGGCTCGTCGCTCCCGCGATCTCGCCGACCTGGGGTCCCCTGGTGCTCGGGCTCGGCGTGACGGTGCTGGTGATCACGCTCCTCGTCTGGTTCCGCGAGGCGATGCGCGACTACGACCACCTCGAGGTGGCCCAGCGGCTGCCCGCCGTCGTCCACCAGGGGCCGCCGCCGGGCGTGCACATGCCCGGGCCGTCGATCCGGCCGCTGCTCGGCGCGCTCGGCTCCGCGGCCCTGCTCGGTGGTCTCGTCATCGGCGGCTGGGTGCTGATCCTCGCCGTCGTCTTCCTCGTCTACACCCTCATCGGCTGGCTGGTGGACTTCACCGCCGAGTACCGCAAGGTCGAGGAGGCCGACAAGACCGGGCACCTCGAGAACATCCCCAATCGCGCGCTGCCGACACGCACCCTCCAGGTGTTCGCGGTCCTGTTCGCGCTCGTCGGAATGTGGCAGCTCGGGATCTTCCCGCCGGCCAGCGCTGGTGGGACCGGCGAACCGGGTGCGTCCGGCGCGCCGAGCCGGGCCGACCGCGCCGCCCGGCGCGCTCACGGTCGTGGCGAAGACCATCGCCTTCGACGTGAAGGAGCTCTCCGTCACCGCCGGCCAGCCCGTTCTCGATCTTCATGCGGAACGAGGACCCACCGGCGACGATCCACGACATCGACATTCGATCCACCGACGGCGTCGCAGACCCTGAAGGACCAGCCCACGACGGACGGCGGGGCGGTCGCGACGTACCAGTACGAGCCGCTCGATGCCGGCACCTACCAGTTCATCTGCTCGGTCCATCCCATCCCCGCGATGACCGGGACGCTGACGGTCGAGTAGGCCCGCCACGGCCCTCCAGCTGGACCGGCGGCGCCGGATCATCATCCTCGGGCTCGTCGCGGCGGCGCTCGCGACCATCGTCCTCGTCCAGCTCGCTGCGATCCTGCGCACGCAGCCGATCGACTCCGGCGAGATCGCCCGCGGCCGGCCGGCCCCCGCGATCGCCGGGACGACGCTGGATGGGGCGGGACTCGACCTGGCTGCGTTCCGCGGTCGCCCGGTCATCATCAACTTCTGGGGTCCGAGCTGTATCCCGTGCCGGGACGAGTTCCCGCTGTTCAAGGCAAAGCTCGCCGAGCACGCTGCCGACGGCCTGGCGATCGTCGGGATCCTCATGTTCGACGCACCCGCGCCCGCCCTTGACTTCATCGCCGAGCACGGCGCCACCTGGCCGACGGTCGACGACCCCGATGCCGCCATCCGCACCGTGTACCGGGTCGCCGCCCGTCCGCAGACGTACTTCATCGATCGCGACGGGATCCTTCGCGGGTGCAAGGTGGGCCCGCTGACGGACGCCGAGTTCGAGCGCCTCTACGCGCTGGTCAGCGGTCCGGCGGCGAGCCCCGCGCCGACGCTCGAGCCGCCGAGATCCGCCTGCGGCGGCTAATCACAACCTCGTCGCGCTCAGCGGTGGTCAGCGCAAGGCGGAGGCGAGCGTCGGACCTTTCGCTGCGGCAAGCCGAGTCGCTGGCAAGGCGCCGCCGAGCGGGTCGACACTGAGTCGCGCTCAGCGGTGGTCAGCGCAAGGCGGAGGCGAGCAGGCGAGCGAGCGCATGCAGACATGCGTGAGCGAGCCCGCAGAGCCGACAACGCGGCGATGGCCGCCGATCAGCGCGGCGCACAAGAAAAGAACCCCGGGTGGTCGGGACCCGGGGTTCTGGGTGACTTCGAGATTGGTTGCGGGGGAAGGATTCGAACCTCCGACCTTCGGGTTATGAGCCCGACGAGCTGCCGCTGCTCCACCCCGCGAAGACATCCTACTCTACCGGAATTCACCTGGCCGGTCAAAGGCCCGAAGCGTGGAAGCGCTTACACGACGCTGACACGGGGCGACCCACCGGCTCACCTTGCTCGTCGATGGTCTGCCTCGTCCGGGGAGGCCCAGCCAAGCACGAGGAGCTCCACCGAATGCGCATTCCGACGTGGCGATTCATGCTCATCGGCGCCGCCATCGCGCTGCTGGCCGGCGCTGGGATCGGGCTCGTGGCCGCCTCGCCCGCTCCAGCGTCCGCGCCGCAGACGGTCTTCGCCGCGGGAACGGCGCGGCCCGACAGCTCTGCCAAGCCAGACCGACCTATCGCGCGGGAGCGCCTCGAGCGGGCTCGGTGGGGCGCGGGGCGGTTGCTCGGCTTCGCACGCCACCTCGTCCACGGCGAGGTCACGGTGACCGACGCCGATGGAGCGCTGATCACGCTCGCCTTCGATCACGGGACGGTCCAGTCGACCGGCGGTGGGTCGCTGGTCATCGCCGAGGCAGGCGGGGCCACGGAGACCGTGTCGACGGACGACGCCACGATCGTCCACGTCGGCCGCGCCGACGGGAGCCTCAACGACCTCTCCGTCGGCGACGAGGTGTTCGTCCAGAGCCGGGTCGATGGGGGCACGACGCTCGCCAAGCGGGTCGTGATCATCCCAGCGGCGGCATCGGAGTGACCTGACCGCGAGAATTTGACGTGAGCATGACCCGTGTGTATCTGCCACGAGTCATTGACCCGACCACGAAGCGTTGACCTGACCAAGGCCGATGCCGGGAGGCGAGCTCGGGGACTCGCCCGTCGGTCGCTCTATCCTCGAGCTCGTGCGTCCGTACTCGCCCGATTGCCCGTGGGACCTCGACCCATCGATCACGTTCCTGAACCACGGCTCGTTCGGGGCGTGCCCGAGGCCCGTCCTCGAGGCCCAGTGGGGACTCATTCGCGAGCTCGAGTCCAATCCGCTCAAGTTCCTCGGCCGCGAGTTCGAAGATCGGCTCGATGCGGCGCGCGCCGAAGTTGCGGCCTTCCTCAACGCCGACCCGGAGGGCCTCGTCGTGGTCCCGAACGCGACGACCGGCGTCGCGACCGTCCTCGGCTCGGTGCGGCTGCGTCCCGGCGACGAGCTGTTGACGACGAACCACGAGTACAACGCGACCCTGAATGCCCTGGCCGCAGTCGCGGACCGGGCTCGGGCGCGCGTCGTCCGCGTCGCCATCCCGGTGCCGATCCGTCACGCCGAGGAGGCGGTCGAGGCGCTGCTGACTGCGGTCACGCCACGAACCAGGCTCGCCCTCATCAGCCACGTCACGAGCGTCAGCGGGCTCGTCCTGCCGATCGAGACGATCGTCCGCGAGCTGAATCGGCTGGGCGTCGACACGATCGTCGATGCCGCCCACGCACCGGGCATGATCCCGGTCGACGTCCAGGCGCTCGGCGCCGCGTACTGGACCGGCAACGGCCACAAGTGGCTGTGCGGCCCCAAGGGCGCGGGCTTCCTGCACGTGCGCGAGGACCGACGCGACACGGTGCTCCCGCTCGTGACGAGCCACGGCCGCAACGACCCGCGGACCGAGCGGCCGCCACTGTGGAAGGAGTTCGACTGGCAGGGCACGAGCGACCCGACGGCGTTCCTCGCGCTCCCTGAGGCGATCCGCGTGATCGGCGGGCTCCAACCCGGTGGCTGGGCGGCGCACATGGCCGACAATCGAGCCCTGGCGCTCGATGCCCGGCGGCGCCTGAACACGGCGCTCGGCCTCGAGCCGATCGCGCCCGAAATCGATGATCGGGTCGATGGCCGCGATCCCGCTGCCCGACCGGCTCGACGAGGACGGTTCCGAGTCGTCGGTCTGGTCGCTCGCCGAAGACGACCAGATCGAGGTGCCGGTCGGGCCGTTCCCGGTCCGCGCGGGACGCGACGAGGGCGAGCCACCGTCGGCGACCCTGCTGCGGGTGTCGGCACAGCGTTACAACGAGCCCGTCGACTACGACCGCCTGGCCGCCGCGCTGATCCGTCGCGGATTCGGCGGGTCGCCGTCGCCGTGATAGCCGGGATGAGTCTCCGGCGGGTCATGCAGGGCCCTCGGCTATCTTGGCGTGGTGACGGAGACCGCTGAGACCGAACCGCGGATGCCGGGCGCCGGCTCGGAACCGGCGGCGGAGCAGCTCGCCCAGCTCCGCTTCCTGCATCGCGTGGCCCGAATGGCCACGACCGCGAGGACGTGGGAGGAGCTCCTCGAGACCGTCGTCGATGAGACGCGCGACGCGCTCCGGGCCAGCGTGTCGTCCCTGTATCTCCTCGATCGCGATGCCGAGAACCTGACGCTCGCCGCCACGAACGGCCTCGATCGCTACCAGATCGGCCGCGCCCGGGTCCCGTTCGGCGCGGGGGTCACGGGCCGCGTCGCCGAATCGCGCGAGCCGCTCGTCATCCCGGACGTCAGCCGGGACGAGCGCTTCCTGTGGGTGCGGGGCATCGACCAGCGCCGGTTCATCGCCTCGATGCTGTCCGTGCCCCTCCTCTGGAACGATCGGACCGTCGGCGTGCTCAACGTGCAGACGGAGCAGCCGCGCAACTTCTCGGCCTCGGACGTGGCACACCTCCGGGCGATCGCGGACCTGCTGGGCGGGATCGTCGAGAAGGGCCGGATCCAGAAGGAGGCCGAGGCGCGCGCCGCCGAGCTCAAGGCGATCGACGAGGCGCGCGCCGAGCTCATCGCGCTCGTCACGCACGAGCTCCGCACGCCGCTGGCGGTCGTCCGCGCGTACACCGAGCTGCTCGCCGAGGAGCCCGAGCTCGAAGGACGCGAATTGCGCGACCAGGAGCGGCGGGACCGCCGCGCGGGCTGGAGCCGCTCGACGATGGAGCAGGTCAACCGGCTCGACCGGCTCGTCGACTCGATCCTCGCGTCCGTCCGCGTCGGCTCCGAGCCGCCCGCCGACCTGATTCCGACCGACGTGGGCCAGGTCGTCGGCGAGGCCGCCGCCGAGCTCGCCCCGCTCCTGTCGCGCCACAAGCTGGAGCTCCGGGAAGGCATCCGCCTGTTCGCGCTCACGGACCCGAGCCGCCTCCGCCAGATCCTCGAGCACCTCGTCGAGAACGCCGTGAAGTACGCCCCGCCGGAGACGATGATCCGGCTGGATTGGCGGATGGCCGACGGCAGCGTGCGTATCGGCGTCGCCGACGAGGGCCCCGGAATCCCCGAGGAGTGGCGCGAGCGGATCTTCGAGCCATACGCCCGGCGCGAGACGCGCACGGCACGCGGCTCGGGCATCGGGCTGTATGCGGCTCGGCGACTCGCCGAATCCGTCGGTGCTCGACTGTGGTGCGAGCCGGCAGACGGGCACGGCGCGAGATTCTGTGATCGCCCTGCCCGCGGCGGCTGCGGTCTGACCCGGCCCGCCCCATGACCATCCCGCGACCGATCCCGCCCGCTGCGCATCCTCGTGGTCGACGACGACCCGGCGATGGTCGGGGCGATCACGGCGCTCGTCGGCACCGAGGGCCACCAGGTGATCACCGCGTACGACGGGCTCACGGCGGTCAGGCGCTACCGCGAGGAGCACCCGGACATCGTCCTGCTTGACCTTGCCATGCCTGGCCCGGACGGGTTCACCGTCGCGGGTCGAATCCGCGCGGAGGGCGACGCGCCGATCGTCGTCGTCTCCGGCGAGAGCTCCGAGGAGGCGAAGGTCCGGGCGCTGGGCATCGGCGCCGACGACTACCTCGTGAAGCCATTCGGGCGCGGCGAGCTGCTGGCCCGCATCGCCGCCGTCATGCGTCGCGCCGACCGGTCGCCGATCGGCTCGTCCACCGTCGAGGGCGAGGCCGCGCCGACGTCGATCTCGGCAGGGTCGCTGGTCCTGGACCTCGGCCGCCACGAGGCGCGCATCGGAGGGCAGCGGCTGGACCTGACGCCGATCGAGTACCGCCTCGCCGAGGCGCTGGTCCGCGCCGGTGGCGACCTGGTCCCGCACCTCCGGCTGGTTCGAGCCGGCTGGCCGGCCGAGGCGGACCCGGACCTGCTCTGGCTCAAGCCTCACGTCGCGCGCCTGCGGCGCAAGGTCGAGACCGCCGGCGGCCCCGCGATCCTCGCGCTCCGGGGCGTTGGGTACCGCCTCGATATCGGCGGCTGACCATGGCCCGACGCACGGATCCCGCTACCGTCATCCGATCGCAGGTTGTGCTCGAGGAGCACGACGTGTCGCGCGACGGGCGATTCGCCGTCGTGGTGCGGCGGTTCGTGCACGGCGATCGCTACCGGTCGCACCTGTGGCGCATCCCGCTCGGCGGGAACGGGCGGCCGGTCCAGCTGACGTCCGGCAGGGTCAGAGACACGACGCCGAGGATCGCACCCGACGGCGCATCGGTCGCGTTCAAGCGAACCGGGGTGGCCGGCCGCCGACCTGCGGCTTCGAAGGCGGCCGGCGCGGATGACGAATCACCGAAGCTGTGCATCCTTCCGCTCGCGAGTGGCGGCCAACCTGGTCGGCCGTGGTCGATCCGGACGCCGAAGGACCGCTCGGTCGGCGAGGTCGCGTGGTCGCCCGACGGCGGCCGGCTGGCACTCACCCTCGACGTCGACCCGCCACGGTTCATCGTGGGCAGGGAACGCAGCGGCGAGGAGCCCGTCGCGCGACGGATCACCCGACTCGACTGGCGCTACGACGAGATCGGCAGCCTCGACCGATGGGCGCACGTCCACGTCGTCGAAGCACGGGCGGGTGCGCGCCCGCGACAGGTGACGGCCGGGGACTGGGGCGTGGAGCACATCGCCTGGTCTCCGGATGGGACGACGATCGCCTTCGCGTCCGACCCGCGGCCCACCGTCGATCTCGACCCACGACGCTCGATCTGGACCGTCGCGGTCGACGCCCGGACCCCGTCGGCACCAACGGAGGCGCTCGTCCTCGGCGGGGACGCCCATTCGCCGGCGTGGTCGCCGGACGGTCGCTGGCTGGCCGCAGTCGGCTACTTCGCCGCCGACGCCCTGGACGACACGAGCCCGGAGGTCGTCGTCGGCCCGGCCGACGGCGCCGCGCCCCCGTGGCCGCTGGCTCCGGATCTCGATCGGCCGATCGGCAACTGGGTCGATTCCGATCTCCATGGCTGGACCCAGACCTATCGGCTCGGTCCGGCATGGCTGGATCAAGCCACCGTCGTCGCCGTCGTCTCGGACCGCGGGATGTCCTCGCCGTGGCGATACCCGGTCGATCCCGGCACAGGACGCCCGAGCGGACAGGCGTCGCGAATGACCGACGAAGACGTGACCGGCGTCAGCGTCGTCGTCACGCCGCGCGTGGGCCCCAAGTCCGATGGTCGGGTCACGATGCTCGCCTGCCTCGGCGACCGACCGATGGAGCTGCTCAGCTTCCCGACCGACGGAGAACGACCGAAGCCGCGGACGACGCAGGGAAGCCGTTGGGCGCGGGGCCTCTCATGGCCGGTCATGCGGCGATTCGAGGTGCCGGGACCAGGCGGACCGATCGACACGTGGGTCGCCTCCCCGGCAGGCGCCGGGGATGGCCCGCTCCCGACCGTGATCGACGTCCATGGCGGGCCGCTGGGTGCATGGACGGCGGCGCCATCGATCGAGATCGTGCTGCTGTGCGCCGCCGGCTACCGCGTCCTCCTGCCCAACATCAGGGGCTCGACGTCGTACGGCAGGGACTGGATTCGACCGCAGCTGAACGACTGGGGCGGCGTCGACGCCGCCGATGTCCACGCCGTCGCGGACCATGCGATCGCGATGGGCTGGACGGATCGCGATCGACTCGGCGTCATTGGCCTCTCCTATGGCGGATTCATGGTCCACTGGCTGGTCGGGACGACGGATCGGTTTCGTGCCGCGGTGAGCGAGGCGGGGGTCGCCAACCAGGTCGCGGCGTGGGGCAACAGCGACACCGCCGTCGCTTACAACCGGTACGCGTTGCTCGGCGAACCGCTCGACAAGGCGGGCGTCGACAACCTCTGGCGGCAGAGCCCGCTCGCGAACGTGGCGAACATCCGGACGCCGCTGCTCATGCTCCAGGGCGAGGCAGATCGGCGCTGCCCCCCGGCCGACAACGAACAGCTCTTCGTCGCGCTCCGAGTCCTCGGTCGCACGGTCGAGTACGTCCTCTACCCGGAGGAATTCCACGTCTACCAGGCCTCCGGCCGGCCGGATCGGCGCATCGACCGGATGGAGCGGGTCCTGGCCTGGTTCGACCGGTACCTCCGGGGCTAGAGAAGGTCGCGCGGGATCGTCTCGCGCTGCTCGTGCTCGAAGAAGGGCTCGTCGTCGACCTCGACACGGATGCGGACGCCCATCTCGAAGGCCTCGGTCGTGGCGATCGTGGCGCCGTCGGCGACAATGCGGACAAGGGTGCCGTCCCGATCCAGGCGGTACTCGCAGGCGTTCTCGAACCGGCCCTCGCCCGGCGAAGCCTCGGAGGCGGTCATCGCCAGCGTCTCGGCGATGTACAGGGTCGATTCGCCGTCCGGGAGGACGCTCGTCGAGGCCTCGTGCGTGCGGATCGAGAGGGTCTCGGCGATCCGGTCCTCCACGATCTCCCACCTGACCGGCTCGGAGGTCTCGCTGCCGTGCTCGCGAAGCGCCGGGGCGTCCTCTCGGAAGCGCGGCGGGGCCACGACCGCCGCGCCTGACGGCGCCAGCGGCAGCTCGAGCCGCGACGGCGACTCCGGCCCGCGATGGATCGTCACCTCGCCGGCTCCGGGCGACGGCCAGATCACGGGCCAGTGCGCGCTCGCGACGCCGAGGTAGACGCGATGACCCTCCGGGAACCGGTAGCCGGCGGCGCGCATCGCCACGCGGACCTCGTACGTGCGCCCGGGCTCCAGCGGCGTGGGCTCGAGGTGCGAATCCCGGTGCGTGAGGTTCAGGATCCCTTCGCTCACCTGCTCGACGGCGCCATCCGGCGCGACGTCGCCGAGCCGGACGACGAGGTGCGCGACGGGCCGGCTCGCCGTGACGTGCAGGACGGCGACCGGAACGCCGAGCACGTCGATCGGTGCATCGAGCGGCTCGCCGAGGTAGGCGAGACCGTTCGGATCCTCCAGCCGGAGATCGACGGCCAGGCCGTTCGGGGGATGGCCGGCTCCCCAGCACAGCGAGCCCCCGTGGGCGCCCGCCGTCGGTCGATGGGCGAACGTGTCGGTGCCCTCGTCGCTGACCCGGTCGGTGAGGCGGCCGCGGCCGGGCGAATCGCCCCCGTCGAGATGGAACCGCTCGAGCGCTCCGGCGGCGTCGTCCCAGCGCGAGACCGCGCGCCAGGCGCCGTTGAGGCGCGCCGGGAAGCGCTCGGGCGGCGTGGGATCGCGGTGAAACCACGTGAGCGCCGGCTCGCGATCCGCGCCGTTGTCCTCGTCCTTGAGCCAGCGGTCGAACCAGCGAACCGCCTCGTGCAGCCAGTCGATGTTCGGCGCGGGAGTGGCGTCATCGGGCAGCCCGTGGACCCACGGACCGACGATCGTTCGCCGGCCGGCGGCGTTCACGCAGCGGGCCTGCATCCGCAGCGCCGCGTCGACGTACTCGTCCATCCAGCCGGCGAAGTGCAGCACCGCGGCCTCGATCCGCTCGTACGCGGGCGCGAGGGAGCCGCTTCGCCAGTACGGACCGTCGCGCTGCTGGCGCGCCCACTCGAACAGCCACACGGGCGTGGCCTCGAGCCGCTCCCGCCAACGCTCCTGCCAGCCCTCCCCCCATGCCGAAGGCAGCGGCGGCATCGCGTTCATCGCCACCTGGCTGACGCCGTACTGCGCCAGCTCGCTGACGGTCATCGCGCCACCGACGTAGTGCACGTCGTCCGTGAAGCGGTCGTCGGTCGCCTGGATGGGCACGATCGCTCGCAGGTGGGGCGGTCGCGTCGCCGCGACCTGGATGGAGGTGAACCCGCCGTACGACAGTCCCCACATCCCGACCTTGCCGGTGCACCACGGCTGGGCGGCCAGCCACTCGACCGCGTCGTGGCCGTCGAGCGTCTCTGCCGCCGTGTACTCGTCCATCGCCACGCCAGCCGAGCTGCCCGTCCCGCGAACGTCCAGCCGGCAGTACGCGTAGCCGCGCTCGGCCAGGTACTCGCCGAGGGTCAGGTCCCAGCCGGCGGACCAGTCGTCCTTGCGGTATGGATCGGCATTGAGGATGACCGGGACGGGCTCGCCACCCGACGGCCGGAAGAGGTTCGCGGACAGCTCGAGGCCATCTCGGGTCGGGATCCGGACGTCGCGCAGCGTGTCCACGGCCAACCGAGGATACGGACCTCGCCCTTACGTCGTGGGGATATCGTTGGCCCGTGCTGAACCGACCCGTCGAGTCATTCGACGCCATCGTCATCGGGCTCGGCGGGATCGGGAGCGCCGCCGCGTGCCGTCTCGCCGCCAGGCACGGGAAGCGGGTCCTCGGCCTCGAGCAGTTCGAGCTCGGCCACGATCGCGGCGCCTCGCAGGACGTCTCCCGGATCACGCGCCTGTCCTACCACCGCCGCGAGTACGTCGAGCTCGCGATCCAGGCGCAGGCGGCCTGGCGCGAGGTCGAACGAGAAGCGGGCGTGCAGATCCTGACGATCACGGGCGGACTCGACCTGGCGCCCAGAGGTGCCGCCGAATCGATCGACGACTACGCGACCGCGATGACCGAGGCCGGTGTGCCCTTCGAGTGGCTGGACGACATCGAGCTCGTGCGGCGCTGGCCGCAGTGGCTCGTCCCCGACGGGACCCGCGCGATCTTCCAGGCCGACGGCGGAATCGCGGACCCGGAGCGCGGCAACGCGGCCCACCAGCGCCTCGCCCGCGAGTCGGGTGCCACGTTGCTGGAGCACGCGAAGGTCGTCTCGGTCGACGACCACGGTGGCGAGATCGAGGTATCCACGGAGGACGGCCGGAGGTTCTCGACGGGCGCGGTCGTCCTGGCCGCCGACGCGTGGACGAACCAGCTCCTCGAGCCACTCGGCCATCCGCTGCCGCTGTCGGTCACGCGCGAGCAGGTGACGTGGTTCGAGCCGACCGCGGACCCGGCCGCGTTCGGCCCGGATCGCTTCCCGGCCTGGATCTGGCTCGACCAGCCGGGCTTCTACAGCGTCCCGACGTACCGCGCGCCGGGCCCGAAGGTGGGCGAGGACATCGGCGGCCGCCCGACGACGGCCGACACGCGCAGCTTCGAGGTCGATCCCGACGGCCTTGCGCGGGTTGCCGGGTTCATGTCGAGCCGGCTGCCCGGGGCAGGAAAGCCCGTCCGCACGAAGACCTGCCTGTACACGGTGACGCCGGATCGCGACTTCGTCATCGACCGCCTGCCGGAGCACTCGGCCATCGTCGTTGCCCTCGGCGCGGCGCACGCGTACAAGTTCGCGGCCCTCCTGGGTGGCATCCTCGCGGACCTCGCTTTGGACCCCGAGCGCCGGGCCCACGACCGCCTCCGCCTCTTCGCGATCGATCGACCGGCGCTCTCCAGACAGCCCGAAACGAATCTCGTCGGCGGCACGTAGCCAGTGTGCGAAACGCGTTGCGCTGCGCTTGCGGGCATGCGAACCTAGCGACCAGTGCGCGACGCCCCCGCTCAGGGCCCGGAGCCCGGCGGGGACGGCGTGATGGAGGAGGAGTCATGCGATCGCGCTCCCGCGCTGGAGTCCTGCGCCTCATCGCGGCCGCCGCCCTGCTGGCGGCGTCGCTCGTCCCGACTGCCACGACACGCCGGCACGGCGCCACTGATCCTTCGGGCCGGGACGACCCAGTCCCTCGAGACGCTCAATCCGTTCCAGTCGATCACGTACGCCGACTACGAGATGTTCCAGGTCCAGTACGAGCTCCTCGTCAGCTACGGGAACGACCTGGGGCCAGCCCCCGGCTTCGCCGACGAGTGGTCGTCGTCCGAGGACAAGAAGACCCACACCTACCATATCCGGGAGGGGATGAAGTGGTCGGACGGCGAGCCGGCCACGTGCGAGGACGCGCGCTGGACGCTCCAGCTCGTCCTCGACGCCGCCGAGACGGACAACGGGGGCCTGGGCTCCGTCTACCTCGACCCGTCGCTGTTCAATGCCGGCATCTCCAGCGTCGAATGCACGACAGCGAGCGAGCTGGTCGCGACGAGCGACTTCCCGACCACGCTCGCCTTCCAGATCTACGTGCCGATCCTCCCGAAGCACATCTGGTCGGAATACTCCATGGACCAGATCAGCCTCACGGACACCCCCGGCTACTTCGCGAACGAGCCGCCGGTCGTCGGCTCCGGCCCGTACGTCGCCGTCGAGTGGGAGCCGGGGCGATTCATCCGGATGGCGCGCAACGACAACTACTGGGGTGAGCCAGGGGTCCCGGACGAGCTCATCTTCGAGCAGTTCGCCACCGAGGAGCCCATGGTCCAGGCCCTCCAGCGCGGCGAGCTGGATTACATTCGCGGCACCGGCGCCGACCTCTTCGACACCGTCTCGAGCGCGGAGAACATCGCGGGCGTCGAGGGCTTCGCGAACGGCTACTCGTACCTGTCGTTCAACACCCGCGCGACCCAGGAGGGCTACAAGGGCTCGACGTCGGCGCTCGAGGACCCGGCGTTCCGGGACGCGCTCCAGTGGGCGATCGACAAGCCAGCCCTCGTCGACGCGCGTGCTCAACGGCCACGGCGTCCCGGGAACGACGCACGTCCCGCCGTACCACGTCAACTGGCACACCGAGCCGGCCAACCCTCGCCGGTTCGACATCGCCGAGGCGAACAGCCGACTCGACGCGGCCGGCTACGAGCGCGGCGCCGACGGCATCCGCGTCGACAAGGACGGCAAGCCGATCGAGCTGCGGCTCACGTGGCCGGACGAGGCATATGCCGACGATGCCGAGTTCATCCGAGGCTGGTGGGAGCAGCTCGGGATCGGCGTCGACGCGTTCTCCACGGAGGAGGGCGCGCTCATCGAGCTCCTGTACGGTGCCGAAGCCGGCGGCGACGCGAACTGGGATACCTACATCTGGAGCTGGGGCGGCGACCCCGACCCGATGTCCCTCCTGTCCCTCTTCCAGACGAGCCAGCTCGAGTCCGGCGTCAACGATTGCTTCTACTCGAACGACCGCTACGACGAGCTGTTCACGCTCCAGCAGCAGGCGGTCGACGTGGCCGAGCGCAAGCGCTACATCGACGAGATGCAGCAGCTGTTCTACGACGCGGGCTGCAACACGCCGCTGTACTACGACAGCGAGCTCCACGCGTACCGCACGGACAAGTTCTCCGGGTGGGTCAGCCAGCCGCCGGACACGGGCACGCCCCTGTTCGGGTTCGGCTACAGCGGCTACATGGCCCTGACGGATGCGAGCGCCGTCCCGACGCCCGGCGCCACGACCGCCGCCACGACGGCGCCCGGGACGTCGGCCGGCCCGACGCCCACGGCGCCGCCCAGCACGGGCAACACCGGCGCGCTCTCAACGCCGGTGCTCATCGGCGGCGGCGTCGTCGTGCTCGTGGTCGTCGCGTTCCTGTTCCTGCGCATGCGCCGCGGCGGCGCGAAGGCCGAGGAGGAGTAGTGCGTGGACCGCGGCCGGCCAATCGGACGGACCGCGGCGAAGCGCGTTTGGCCTGAGGCGATCGTCGACCCGTGAGCATTCGGTACCTCGGCCGCCGCATGCTCGGCGCCGGCGTCACGATCGCCCTGATCGTCATCCTCAACTTCGTGCTATTCCGGATGATGCCGGGCTCACCGGAGCGGATCCTCCTGGGTCGCCTCCCGAGCGTGTCGGCGGAGGTCGTCCAGGCCACCCGGGAGCGATGGGGCCTCGACAAGCCGCTCTTCCCCGACCAGTTCCTCGCCTACGTCGGGGCAACGGTCCAGGGCGATCTCGGCTTCTCCTACCAGAAGGCCGGTCGGCCCGTCACCGACGTCCTGGAGCAGCGCATCTGGCCGACGATCATGCTGTTCGGCCTCGGCGAGATCATCGCGATCATCCTGGGGCTTGCGCTCGGGGCGTATTCGGGCTGGAAACGCGGCGGCCTCGTGGATCACATCGGGAACGGGATCAGCCTCGTCCTCTACGCGACGCCGTACTTCCTGCTGGGCATGTTCCTCCTGATCATCTTCGCGACCGGGCTCGGCTGGTTCCCAACGTTCGGGATGCAGACCTCGGGGCGGCAGTACGCCGACATCTTCGAGCACCTCGGTGACATCGGAGCGCACCTGGTGCTGCCCCTCGCGACGGTCTCCCTCGGCCTCGTCGGGCAGTACGCGATCCTCATGCGCTCGTCGATCATGGACACGCTGACCGAGGACTACGTCACGACCGCCCGCGCGAAGGGGCTCGCGGAGGGCCGGATCCTCCGGCGGCACGCGATTCCGAATGCCCTGCTGCCAACCGTCTCGCTCGTCGCGATCAACCTCGGGTATGTCGTTGCCGGCGCGATCACGGTCGAGGTCGTGTTCAACTGGCCCGGCCTGGGCACCCTGACCGTGGAGGCACTCGGCGCCCGCGACTACCCGGTCCTCCAGGGCGTCTTCCTGCTGCTCAGCGTCACCGTCGTGGTCGCGAACCTCCTCGCTGACCTCGCCTATGCGTACCTCGACCCGAGGGTGCGGACGTGACCGCGCCCGTGATGCACCTGGCGGCGGAGGTGCCGATGCCCGCCCGCCCGAGGTTCGACCTGCTGCGCGACCTCCTCCGCCGCCCGAGCGGGCTCATCGCCCTGCTGATCCTCGCCTTCTTCACCGTGCTCGCCGCCATCCCGGAGGTGCTGGTCGGGCCGCTGCAGACTGCGGTCTCGCCGGGCCTGGGGCCGCGGCTCGAGCCGCCGAGCGCCGTGTATCCGTTCGGCACGGACAGGATCGGCCGGTCGATCCTGAACCTGGTGGTCCACGCGACCCGGGTCTCGATGATCATCGGCCTGCTGGCGACGGTGATCACGGTCGGGGTCGGCGCGGTGCTCGGGATCGTGAGCGGCTACGTCGGCGGCCGGTTCGACTCGGTCATGATGCGCATCGCGGACTTCTTCCTGGTCCTGCCGACGTTCGTGCTCGCGATCATCCTCACCGCGATCATCCGGGACGTCGTCGGCACCGGCTCGAAGGAGATCGTCGGGATCCGGCTGAGCCTCCTCGTGATCGTCGTCGTCATCGGGATCACGAGCTGGTCCTCGACGGCCCGCATCATCCGGGCCCAGACGCTCTCGCTCCGGGAACGGGCATTCGTCGATCGATCCCGCGTCATCGGCGCGTCCGGCGCACACATCATGCGTCGCCACATCCTGCCGAACGTCTCGAACCTCATCATCGCGAACGCGGTCCTGACCTTCGCGGGCGCCATCCTCACCGAGACGACGCTCTCCTTCGTCGGCCTCGGGGATCCGTTCCAGCCCTCGTGGGGTCAGCTCCTCGACGCCTCCCAGAACACCGGCGCGCCCACCCTCGGCGCGTGGTGGCTCTTCGTCCCGCCGGGGGCCGCGGTCGTGCTGGTCGTGTTCGCCTTCACCCTGCTCGGCAATGCGCTCGACGACATCATCAACCCACGCCGGAGATCGCGGGCATGAGCACCGACGCGCGGTTGCGCGGCGGACCCGAGGCCCCGCTTGGTGCCGCGGCGCGCGTCGCCGGCCGCCGGCAGTGGCCGCTCCCGAGGGAAGCCGACCCGACCGCCCCGCTGCTCGAGGTGGAGCACCTCACCACGCATTTCAAGCTCCCGTCGGCCACGGTGCACGCCGTCGACGACGTGAGCTTCCGGCTGAACGACGGCGAGGCACTCGGGATCGCCGGCGAATCGGGCTGTGGCAAGACCACCACCGCGCTATCGCTCGTGCGACTGCTGCCCGCAAACGCAGAGATCGTCAGCGGGAGCATTCGGCTCTTCGGGATCGACCTCGCGAAGAAGTCGACAAACGCGCTCCGCCGGTATCGCTGGCGGGAGATCGCGATCGTCTTCCAGGGCGCGATGAACGCGCTCAACCCGGTGCGCCGCGTTCGCGACCAGATCGCCGAGCCGCTCGAGGAGCGCCTGGACGTGCCTCGCGCGAGCGACGCCCTGAAGCGGGCGGGTGAGCTCCTGGAGCTCGTCGGCATCCCGAAGGCCCGGGGCGCTGCGTACCCCCACGAGCTCTCGGGCGGGATGCGCCAGCGGGCGATGATCGCGATGGCGCTCGCGTGCGACCCGGCCGTGATCATCGGCGACGAGCCGACGACGGCGCTCGACGTCATGGTCCAGGCCCAGATCCTCGAGCTGTTCGAGCGCCTGCGGACCGAGCTCGGGCTGTCGCTCATCCTGATCACGCACGACCTGTCGGTCATCGCCGAGACCTGCGACCGGGTGCTGATCATGTACGCCGGCAAGGTGGCCGAGGAAGGGCCCGTCTCGACGGTCTTCGTGAACCCACGCCACCCGTACACGGCGAAGCTGCTGCATGCATTCCCGAACATCCGGGCAGACCGGCGGACACTCGAGGTGATCCCGGGAACCCCGCCGGACCTGCGCAACCCGCCGCCCGCCTGCCGTTTCGCCGCCCGGTGCTCCATGGTCAGGGACGTCTGCCGGGAAGTTCCGCCGCCCGAGGTGACGCTGCCCGACGGCGTTCGCGTCGCCTGCCACCTGTGGCCCGCCGGCTCCGACGGCGTGACGCCGGCCTGGACCGAGACGAGCCGGGCGGAGATCGTCATCGGCGCGGACGTGGAAGGGACGCACGTCGAGCCGCCCCAGGTCGCCCCGACACAGGGCGAGCTCCCGGCGGCGCCGGCATGACCGAACCAGCCGACCTCGTCCGACTCGACGGCGTGGAGGTGCATTTCCCGATCCGCGGGGGGTTCCGCGGTGGCGATGGTCGAGTCGTCCGCGCCGTCGACGGCGTCGACCTCTCGATCCGCCGCGGGGAGATCCTGGGCCTGGTCGGTGAGTCGGGCTCGGGCAAGACGACGACCGGGCGGGTCATCGCGAAGCTGCAGCTGCAGACGGCCGGCAACCTCTCGTTCGAAGGGAAAGAGGTCTCGAAGGTGTCCGGTCGCGACCTGCGTCGCTACCGCACGCGGCTCGGGTTCATCTTCCAGGACCCATACGAGACGCTCAATCCGAAGATGTCGATCTTCGACTTCGTGGCGGAGCCCCTCGTCGTCAATGGCATCGGACGCTCGCGGAAGGATCGCGAGGAGCGCGTCGTCGCCGCGCTCGAGTCGGCCGGCCTGCGTCCGGGAGGAGCCTTTGCCTCCCGCTATCCGCACGAGTTGTCGGGCGGACAGCGACAGCGCGTCGTGATCGCGGGTGCGCTCGTCCTCGACCCGACGCTCGTGATCGCGGACGAGCCAGTGAGCATGCTCGACGTCTCGATCCGGACGGAGCTCCTGCGCCTGATGCTGGACCTGCGCGCCGAGCGGGACCTGACGTACCTGTTCATCACCCACGACCTGGCGCTCGCATGGGTGCTCGCCGATCGGGTTGCGGTGATGTACCTCGGCAAGATCGTGGAGATCGGGCCGGCGCACGAGGTCATCTCGCGGCCACGTCACCCGTACACCGCAGCGCTCATCTCCGTCGCCCCGTCGCCCGAGCCGCCTGCGGCGGGTGAGCGCGCCAAGCGAACCATCCTCCAGGGCGAGACCCCGAACGCGGCGGCGATCCCGACCGGCTGCCGGTTCCGCACCCGGTGTCCGCTCGTGTTCGATCGGTGCCTGACCCAGGAGCCTCCGCTGATCCAGATCGGCGACGACCATGCCGCCGCGTGCTGGCTCGCCGAGGGCGCCACCGGGCCGACCGGGATCATGGGCCGCCTCGCCGGCGAGGTGGCGCCACCCCCGCGACGATCGAACGCCGCGTCGGCGCCGGAGCTACCCGCAGTCGCGGGGGAGTCGAGCTAGCGCTCCGGCCTCACGTCTGGCAGCCGGGGGCCGAAGCTCCGCGAGACCCGCCGCGCAGCGGCTCGCCCGAGTTGGTCAGGCCGCGAGGATGGCGAGCCCACCTCGGTCATGAGGCGCGTCGACGCACGCCGTGCGGCAGCCACGCGCGTCGCGGCCCCCCAGGCGTCCGAAGTGGAACCAGGGCGCCTCGTCCGCGGTTCCCGAAGATTCGAGACGGCAGCCGCACGCCGTGCACGTCACCGGCGCGTGCTGTCCGTCGCGAACGGCGCGCTCCATCCGGTGGACGGGATCGATATCGAGCGACATGGCGGCCTCCATTAGTCTGGCCGGCCTGAACCGGGACTCTGGAGTGGAGTGTCCGGCCACGGGTGTTGTCGCGTCGTTGGCGGCGCGGTTAAGCCTTGGTTGCGATCGGGTAGCGGTGCGCCTCGCCCGCGCTCGTCACGAGGCGCGCGATTCGAAGTCCCACATGTCAACGTCGTTCACCGGCTCGTACCCGATCGACTGGTAGATCCGGTTCGACGTCGGGTTCGCGAGGTCCGTGAACAGGAACACGAACTCCCGTCCCGAATCGAGCTGGAGCTGGGACACGCCGGCGACGAGGTTGCTCGCGTAGCCGCGCCCGCGCAGCTCCGGCGGCGTGTACACGGGCCCGACCCTGGTCCCATGCGGGGTGAGGCCACCCACACCGGTCAGCGAGACGGGTCGCTCCTCGTCCACCCACAGGTAGGCCGTCTTGCCGACGCCGCGGATCCAGCGGTCTGACATCCGGTCGTAGTCCTGCGGCGGATCGTCCTCGAGCGCTTCGATCGTGAAGGCCTCGAGCCACGCACTGAGGACCAGGCGCTCCGAGGGTTGCGCGCGGACCATCCGTCCCGGGGCCGGTCGTGGTGGTCGAACCGCCCGCAGCCGGTACGAACGCTCGTGCGTCGCGAGTCGGGGTTGCAGGCCTGCCTGCCGGGCCCACGCCTCCGCGAACGGTCCCGACCACTCGGCGGGCCCGACGACGCCCGGGAGCGGTTGCCCGGCGAGATCGTCGACGAGCCGATGGATCGCTCCTGGGTGATCCATCATCGAGATCGCTACCCGCCACGGCGGCGTCCGGATCGCTGCGCCCACCACCTTGTCGCCGTGCAGGACCGCGGCGAGATATGGCGGTCCATCGAACGCGCCGGGATCGGCCTCGATCGTCGAGCAGATGCCGAAGATCAGGTTGTGCTCCGCCTCGCGCGCCTCGAGGAATGGTCCCGCCCGGCCGAGAAACGCCGCAACGGTCGAAGACCGCTCGACCCGCATCGGGGCTCCTCGCCCGCCCCCGGCATCGTGCCCGTTCCCGGCTTCGTGCCCGTTGTCGATCGCCCCGCCTCCCAGTCGCCGGTCCGGCTGATCCCGCGCGCGCTCGAATCCAAGGGCCCGGTGGGATTCGAACCCACGACACGAGGATTAAAAGTCCCCTGCTCTGCCGCTGAGCTACGGGCCCGTGCGAAAGCCTAGCCGACGACGAGCGGGCATCATGGTGCGATGGGAACGCCTCGGCCGGCGACTGAACAACGAATGGACAGCGAGAGGGCGACGGCGCGGGAAGGCGCATGGCGGATCGCCGTGATCACGACCGTGCCGCCGGTCGCGGCGTTCCTGGTGCCCGCGCTGCGGGAGCTGGGCCACGACCCGGTCGCGATCATCAGCGCGAGGCGCGAGCAGCCGGTCTCCGGGCCGCTGGAGATGTCCGACTCGACCGCGCCGCCCGACCTCGACGTGCTGATCGCTCGCGACAAGTGGTCGATGGAGCCGCTCGTGCGCGCGTGCCGCCCGGACCTCACCGTGTGCTGGGGCTTCCCGTGGCGGATCCCGCTCGAGGCCCTCGAGATCCCGCGCCTCGGGTCGATCAACCTCCACCCGGCCTACCTGCCGCGCCACCGGGGCCCGATCCCGCTCTCGTGGGCGTTCCGCGATGGCGTCGGCGAGTTCGGGGTGACGTGGCACCGCATGGACGCCCAGCTCGACACCGGGGGCATCCTGGCCCAGGCGAAGGTGCCCATGGAGGACGACGACTTCGAGATCGAGGTGGTCGGGCCCCGGCTCGGGCAGGTCGCGATCGGCCTCCTGCCGCGCGTGCTCGAACGCGTCGCCGCAGGCGATCCCGGCGACCCCCAGGCGGTCGAGGGTGCCTCGTGGGCCGGCCATTTCGAGGAGGACTACGTCGCGGTCGACTGGTCGAAATCCGCTCGCGCCATCCACGACCAGGTGCGCGCGTGGGCGTTCACCTTCAATCTCCGGCCGCTGGTTGGCCCGATCGCCGAGCTCGACGGCAAGCACCTTCGGCTCGTCCGAACGACCCTGGTCGATCCGGGTGACGGCGCGACCCGAGTCGAGACCGGAGACGGCCCGATCTGGATCGTCGCGTCCGAGCCCGTCGCGCCGCCCGAGCACGAAAGGAGTCCCGGATGACCGACATCCACCACCGCCCAAGCCGACCCACCTTCGTGCCCGAGCCGTACTGCAGCGTCAGCCCGTGGGTCATCACGCGTGACACCGCCGCGCTGATCGACTTCGCGGTGGAGGTCTTCGGCGCGACGGAGATGGGCCGGATGGCGGACGAGAACGGCGTCATCGGCCACGCGGAGCTGATGCTCGGGGACACGGTCGTGCTCGCCTTCGACGCGCGCCGGCACTGGCCGGACACCCCGGCGTTCCTGCGCGTCTACGTCGAGGACGGCCAGGCGACGTTCGACCGGGCGCTCGCTGCCGGCGCGACGGAGATCACCCGAATGACGGAGCTCTTCTGGGGTGACAAGGTCGGACGGGTGCGCGACCCGCTCGGCAACCTGTGGTGGATCCAGGAGAAGGTCGAAGAGGTCGACCCGACGGAGATGGAGCGCCGGATGGGCGATCCCGTTTGGCTCGAGCGCATGGCCTACATGACGAGCATCGACCCGTTCACCACGTAGGTCGGTCGGGTCGCGTACGCGATCAGCCGTACACCTCGGGATTGACCGGGGTCGGGATGCGCTGGCCGCGGATGCCGGCGAGCAGGTTCGCGGCGGCCATCGAGGCCATCTTGCCGCGGGTGGCTCGCGACGCCGACGCGATGTGGGGGACGACGAGGCAGTTGTCGAGCCCGACGAGCGGATGGTCGGCAGGGAGCGGTTCCGGGTCGGTGACATCGAGCGCAGCACCCGCGATCACGCCGGCCTTGAGCGCCTCGACGAGCGCCATCGAGTCGACGACGGGGCCGCGCGACGTGTTCACGAGGATCGCAGTCGGCTTCATCCAGCCCAGCCGCTCGGCGTTGATGAGGCCCATGGTGTCGGGGCTCAGCACGGTGTGCAGCGACACGAAGTCCGACTCGGGGAGGAGCCCATCGAGGGTCATGAAGGTGGCTCCGTACTCGGCCTCGACCGCCTTCGATGCCCGCTGGAGGTCGTGGTAGAGGATGCGCATCCCGAAGCCCTTCGCGCGCCGCGCGACGGCTTGGCCAATGCGCCCGAAGCCCACGATTCCGAGGGTCGCGCCGTGGACGTCCGGGCCCATGAGGAGCATCGGCCCCCAGGTCTTCCACTTGCCCGCGCGCACGTAGTGGTCGGCCTCGGGGAGGCGACGGGCAGCAGCCATCAGGAGGGCCCACGCGAGGTCGGCCGTCGTCTCGGTGAGGACGCCAGGCGTGTTGCCGACCGGGATGCCTCGCGCGGTGCAGGCGGCGACGTCGATGTTGTCGAACCCGACGGCGAAGTTGCTGACGACCTTCAGACCAGCGCCCGCGCGGTCGAGGAACTCGCCATCGACCTTGTCGGTGAGCAGCGTCAGGACGCCGGCGCAGCCCTCGATCGATCGAAGGAGGTCCTCGCGCGGGGGCGGCAGCTCGTCGGGCCAGACGGTCGCGTCGCAGGCATCGACGATCGGGCGCAGGCCGTCGTCGGGGATGACCCGCGCGACGAAGACCTTCGGCCCGGCCACGCGGCGAGGATCCGCCTAGCTGGTCGCGGCGCCGGCGCCCGAGCTCGCAGTCACGAGCGGCTCCACGAACCGCCGGATGCGCGCCAGCGCCTCGGTGAGATTCTCGCGGGAGTTGGCGTACGAGATCCGGATGTGGTCCACGCCGACGCCCCCGAACGCCGTGCCCGCCAGCACGCACACGCCGGCATCGACGAGCAGCCGCTCTGCCAGCTCGGCGCCCGACATGCCGGTCCCGCCGACCTCCGGGAACACGTAGAACGCGCCCTGCGGCTTGAGGCAGCGGATGCCCGGGATCGCGTTGAGCCCGTCGACGACGAGATCGCGCCGCGCCTTGAACTCGGTGACCATCGCGTCCACGTCCGACTGCGGCCCCCGCAGCGCCTCGATCGCGCCCGCCTGGGCGAACGCGGTGACTCCGCTGATCGTATTGATGATGAGCTGGCCATATGGCTTGACGAGCCAGTCGGGGACGACCGCGTAGCCCATCCGCCAGCCGGTCATCGCATACGTCTTGGAGAAGCCGTCGAGCACGATCGTCCGATCGGCCATCCCGTCGAGCGAGGCGATGGAAACGTGCTCCGCGCCGTCGTACAGGATCCGCGCGTAGATCTCGTCGGACAGGACGACAAGATCGTGCCGGAGCGCGAGCTCGGCGATGCGCTCGATGTCACCCCGGGTCAACACGCCGCCCGTGGGATTCGCCGGCGAGTTGATGACGAGGAGCTTGGTGCGCGGCGTGATCAGTGCCGCGAGCTCGTCGACGTCGAGTCGGAAGTCGTTCTCCATTCGGATCGGAATGGGCACGGACGTGCCGCCGACGAAGCGAGTGATCGAGTCGTAGATCGGGTAGCCCGGGTCGGGCACGATGACCTCGTCACCCGGGTCGACCAGGGCCATGATCGCGTAGACCATCACGCCCTTGCCACCGACCGTCACGAAGACGTTCGAAGGCTCGACCGCGAAGCCGCGCCGGGCGGTCGTGTCCGCCGCAATCGCGGCGCGCAGGTCGGGCAGCCCGGCGTACGGCGGGTAGTGCGTCAGCCCTGCGTCGAGCCCGGCCTTGGCTGCGTCGCGAACGTTGACCGGGGTGTCGAAGTCGGGCTCGCCGATCTGGAGGTAGACGATCGACTTGCCGGTCGCCTCCAGTGCCCGAGCTCGGGCCGAGACCTCGAACGCGGTCTCCGTCCCGATGGAATCCATGCGGGCGGCGGTCTTCATGGCCTGCATCATAGGCTGGGCCTAGAATCGGTTGGTGACCCGCTTCTACGCGATTGACGAGGCCAACGACGCGCTCCCCGAGGTGGAGCGAATCCTCGTCGCTCTGCGCGACCAGCGCGAGGAGCTCATCGAGCTGCGCGACAAGGTCGTGGCCGCGTCCCCGCCCGACGGCGAGACCCCGACGACCGGCGCCGCCGAGCAGATCCGGCTCCTCCGCCTCGGCATGCAGGGCCTCATCGACCAGATGCAGGCGGGCGTGGCTCGACTCATCGACATGGACATCACGCTGCGCGACATCTCCACGGGGCTGATCGACTTCCCGGCCCTCGTGACCGGGCGCCCCATCTGGCTGTGCTGGCGCCTCGGCGAGACGGACGTGGCGCATTGGCACTCGCACGACGAGGGCTACGATTCGAGGCGCCCCCTCAGCGAGCTGCCAACCGGTCGAAGCTCCGGGAGCCTCGCATAGCCACTCGCGAGCCCGCCGCGACGATGCGCGGCCGAACCATCATGCAAGGTGGACGGGCCAAGGCCTACCGGCCAATGCCGGCACGGGAACGACGGCTGGCGCTCGAGACTGGCCTGGCGGCGTACGAGCAGGGCGACTTTTTCGTGGCGCATGAGCTCCTCGAGCCCGCCTGGATGGGGACCCGCGACCTCGCCGAGCGCGAGCTGCTCCAGGGCCTGATCAAGCTTGCCGCGGCGTTCGTCCACGGGGTCCGGGGCAACCCCGCCGGTGTTGCCAAGAACCTGCGCGGCGCCCGATTGCGTCTGGAGGGCGGTCGCGACGCTGCTGCGACAGTCGGCGTCGACGTGGATGCCCTGCTCGACGCGATCAACGTGCGTCTCGCGGCACCGATCGTTCTGTCTGACAGACCGATCCGGATCCGATAGCGGGATGGCGAGCCAGGTCTCGTCACGTTGGATCGCCGCCCCACCGCCGTGAGCAGTGCATCATCGCGCTGACACTTTCGCTTGGCTTTGATCCTCGTGGTGGAACGCCGGACCGCCATGCCTCGCTCGCTGTCCGATCCGAGATGCGGGGGTTGGGCTGATTGGAGGTAGACAGTGACAAGCCTTGTCACGCTGGGGCCCCGCCTCTACCGGGTTGACCGCGGGTGGGCGACGAATGAGCCCGACGCGCCGCTGACCGCACTGACCGCGCTCGCGGTCGGTGTCGACGGTCTCCTGCATGTGCTGCGCAGAGAGCGACCGCACCTGGTGAGCTTCGATCAACAAGGTCGAGTCGTCGGCCGTGTTGACGAGCTTGACGCGACTGACGCCCACGGCCTGTTCGCGCCGGAGGACGGCACGCTCTGGATCGCCGCGCGCGACCATCACATGGTCTTGCAGATCACGCCAGAGGGCGAGGTCCTGGCCTCAATCGGAGATCCGGAGCATCCGGCTCCCCGTGGACCGCTCGGCCATCCAGCCCGAGCCGTCGTGGCCCCCGATGGTGAGATCTACGTCGCCGACGGCTACGCCGATGCTCTCATCCACCGCTTTTCGGCCGATCTGACCCTCCTGACGTCGTGGGGTACCCCTGGGCTCGGGCCCGGGCAGTTCCGGACGCCGCACAGCTTGTGGGCCAGCAAAGACCGGGTGATCGTCGCCGACCGCGACAACGATCGCCTCCAGATCTTCGATCGACGTGGCGCACTCCTCGCGATCTGGCCGGACTTCCTCACGCCGATGGACGTGTTCGTGGACCGCGAAGGCCGGATCTTCGTCACGGAGGATGTGCCTCGGCTGAGCATGTGGGATGCGAGCGGGACGCTCTTGGGTCGATGCCGGCTGCCGAGCCTGGTGTGCCATGGGATTGCGGGCGACCAGGCCGGCAACCTGTACGTCGTAGAAGCGCGTACCAATATGGTCACGAGGCTGACGCTTCTCGACATTTCTTGACGCCCGTTCCCGGAACGTGCCGCCGCCCGACGCCACGGTCGACGTGTATGCATTCAGGCACGGTGTGGATACAGTTGCGACCCATGTCACGGTCGGCGTTCCCGTTGTGTCGCGCGTCATCCACGGGGTCTTTCGAGCCGCACGACCAGGTGCTGACACGCCCGTTTCTCACCGTGCTGCTCCTGGCCTTCCTCGGGTTCTCGATCGAGCAGATCCTTCGGCCGGTTGTATCCCTCATCACCCTTGCCCGCGGCGGTGACGTCGTCCTCGTGGGGGTCATGGCTGCGATCCCCGCCGTCGCCTCGGTCGTGTTTCGGCCGGTTACCGGACGATTTGTCGATGGCTGGCGGCATGCCCATTTGCTGCGGGCGGGGACTTTCCTTGCGACGCTCGCCCCACTCGGTCTGCTCGCACCTGGAACCCTCGTCCTGGCGCCAGCACGCTTCCTTCACGGAATTGCGTGGGCGCTGTTCAGCGTGTCGAATCATGCGTTGCTGGCCAGGCTCGCGCCAGCGAGCCGTCGTGGTGAAGCGTCGGGCTATTTCATGGCGATGCCGGCGCTGGCGACGCTCGTCGCTCCGGGCATTGGTATCGGCCTGTACGTCGCAGGCGGCGAGCTCGGCCCGGTGCTCTTGGCGAGCGGGCTCGGCCTGCTGGCAACCGTCGTTGCATTCAGGGTGCGAATTCCCGTTCGGAACCAACCATCGCACGCCACCCAGATTCAGGTTCCCATCGAAGGGCTGCGCGCCGGTTCGATCCTCGAGCATACGGCCCTGCCGGCGACGTTCATGGTCACGACCTTCATGGCAGCCCACGCACTGTTCACGATCTTTCCGCCGGTGTATGCCATCTCAGTGGGCGCGCCCATCGAGAGCCTCGCGCTCTACTACCCGACGTACGGGCTCATCATGCTGCTCAGCCAGCTCTTTGCAGGGAAGGCCTCGGATCGCCTTGGTCGCGGCACGACCATCCGGATTGGCTGTGGGATCGGCATGGTCGGACTCGTAGTTGTGACGCTGGGTGCCGGGATTCCCGCGCTGTTCGTTGGCGGAGGCTTCTACGCGGTCGGTGTCGCACTCGTCGCGCCGACGATGAGTGCGATGACGATCGATCGGGCGCCCCAAGGACGCGTGGGCTCGGCTATGGCGACCTACTCGGTCGGATACACCCTCGCGACCGGAGGCAGCAGCTTGATTTGGGGTGCCGTGATCGCTGCGATCGGGTTCGATCGAGCGTTCTTGTTTGCCATGGGCCTGCTGCTGGTGACGTTTACTGCCAGCCTGCGATATGCGCGCTAGCCGCCGTGGCGAACGCCTCGTCGATTGTGCACAATACCTCTGACTTTGCGTACAAGCCAATCGCCAGGGATGATGGCTGCATGAGCACGACGTTACCGAAGGCACTTCTCGAGCTCGGATCTGAGATTTTCTCGGAGGACGAGCTCACCGTGTACTCGCGATATATGAAGTCCCGGCGGCAGCCAGTCGACTGGAGTCATCCAGTACTGCTCGTCATCGATGCATCGGAGGCGTTCCTCGGGCCGAATCTGCCCACGATCGAGGCGTCGGCGGTTGGTCGCACTGCGTGTGGACACCCGGCCTGGGAGGCGCTCGGGAAGATCCGAGGCCTTGTCGAGGCCTTCCGGCGCGCAGGTGGGGACGTGGTGTACACGATCCCGGACTGGGAGAACGATCCCCACTTTGGTGGCACGACGATCGGTACCGGCCGGTCGTCAGTCGATCGTCTTGCTCCCGGACTTGAGCCGTCGAAGACCGAGCTGCTCTTGCGGAAGCCAAAGGCGAGCGCATTCTTCGCGACGGCCCTGCCGACGTACCTGAAGCTCCACGACGCCTCGGTCATCGTCCTCACCGGGGGAACAACCTCCGGTTGCGTCCGCGCTTCCGCGATCGATGGCTCATCACTGGGTTGGGACGTCGTGATGGCGGTTGACGCGTGTTTCGATCGGTCGGACGTTTCCCATCGCGTGGCGGCGTTCGAGCTCGGCACGAAGTACGCAAGGGTGCTCAATTCGAGCGAGATCGAGGCGGAGCTGGACGGGACGCTGGAGGCGACTCGATGACGGCGGTGGAGCAGCTTGCGGGGTGCTTCACGTGACCCTCAAGGGCATCCGGGGCGGCACGCTGGTGACGCCGCAGGGGTTGATGGAAGCCGGCCTTCTGATCGAGGACGGCCGCATCGCCGGGATCGTCGACAACAGCCTGCTCCCGGGTGGAGGGGACGTGCTCGATGCGAGCGGCTTGGTCGTTCTACCCGGGATCGTCGATCCAGAAGCTCACTTGGGTTCCAATCGCGCGCTTGACGAGGACTTCCTCAGCGAGTCGCGTGCTGCGGCGGCCTGGGGCGTGACGAGCTGGAACCTCCAGCTGACGAGCCATACGATCTTCCGGGCCGCCGATGGTCGCACTCCACCCGAGCGCCAGCTTCTGTTCAGCGAGCTAGTCGACGAGTTCGTGGCTATTGGCCAATCCAGCAGTGTTGTCGACTTCCTCCTTACGCCAATCGTGATGACCTTGGATCAGGCGGCTGAGATCCCAGAGCTAGCCCAACGACATGGAGTGACGACCTTCAAGCTCTATATGCACATGCGACTCGGTCGCGCCGAACTAGAGGCGGCGTGGCCACAAGCGCCGATCCTCGGCGTTCAGTCGTTTGACGACTCGCTGGTGTACGCAACGATGCGCGAGGTCGCGCGGCTTGGATCCAGCGCGCTGCTCTCAGTTCATTGTGAGAACTGGGAGATCGCCCGATTCATCGAGCGCGAATTGCGGGCAGCGGGCCGCGACGACCCCGAGGCTTGGAATGACCGGTCGCCGGGATTCCTCGAGGCGATGCACGTCCGCGGCTATGCGTACCTCGCGCGGATTCTGGGGTGTCCGATGTACGTGCAGCACGTGAGCGCACCGGAGACGCTACGGGCGATCGAAAGCGCGCGCGCCGAGGGTTCCGAGCTCTATGGCCAGTCCGCGGCGCACTACCTCGTGCTCGATGCCGGCGCATGGAAACTCAACACACCGTTGCGTCCCCGAGCCGACCACGACGCGTTGTGGGCTGCGGTTCGGTCGGGCACCGTCGACAGCATCGGCAGCGATCACGTGAACCGCGGTACGCCTCGGCGGGAGATGGAGAAGGCCTCAGTGTGGGACTCCATCAGCGGCTTCGCTTCGAGGGTCGAGGCCCACCTGCCCATCATGCTCTCGGAAGGGGTCGCCGCCGGCAAGATCACCCTGGAACGGCTGGCAGAGGTCATGAGCGAGAACCCCGCGAAGCTCTGGGGAATTCATCCATCGAAGGGCGCCATCCGCGTTGGCGCCGATGCAGACCTCGTCGCCGTTGACCTCAAGAAGCGCGCGAAGCTCACCTCGGAGCACATCGTTTCCAGCACTGGCTGGTCGATTTACGAGGGCCGTGAAATCACCGGCTGGCCGGTATTCACGGTTTCTCGGGGCGAGGTGATCGCATCCTGGACAGACGGGCGGCCGTCCGTGGTCAACGCGTCCCGCGGACGCTACCTCCGACGGGAGACCGGCGAGCGACCGAGCAATGACGCAGCAGGTCCTACCGCGGACAAGCTTGGGCGGCCGATCCGGCAGGCGGCGATCGCCAGCTGATCAGGCGCCGTAGCGTCGATCGGCCCGGCTCCGCTGCTCGGCTTCCTTGATGCGACGGCCAATCAGGACGGCCACCCGGCGATAGTGGCTCGCCAGATGAGCCGCGGCCCGGTCTGCGTCACCGACACGCACAGCCTCGAAGAAATGCTCATGGATCTCGCTCGAGTGCTGGATCGTCGCCCATCGGAGCACCCGAGCGACCTCGCCTCGCAGCCGCATGATGAGTCCGACCAGTCTGGGCCGGCCGGTGACTGAATACAGCCGCCGATAGAACCGCTCGCGAGCGGCGAGCTGCTCGTCCGGTGATTCAGCGCTCTGCATGACCCTGAAGAGGTTCTCGAGATCCTCGAGGTCTTCGTCAGTCAGGAGCGGCAACGCAAGCCGAACTGCGTGTGTCTCCAAGACGGATCTGAGGTCGTAGACCTCTTCGACATCGTCCGCGTGGAGCGCCGAAACCGTGAACCCACGATGCGGCTCCGACGTGACGAGTCCCTCGTACTCCAGGGCCCGCAATGCCTCCCTGATCGGAATTCGGCTCGTGCCGAATACCTCGGCGAGCTCTTCCTGGCGGAGACGCGTGCCGGGCTCAAGGATGCCTTGGAGGATGGCCCGGCGGACCGAAGCGAGCACAAGCTCCTGCCCGGTAACGGCGTGGTCGCGCGACTCCTCGATGATCGCCATGAGCTTGCCCAAGTCGCGGGCGTGCGGACGCCTTCCGGCCGCCAGAATGGTCATGTCAGCCACGTGACCTCGACTACTCGCCTACGCGACCGCGGCGCCAAGACCCTCCAAGAGTCGCCCAAAACCCTGAACGGGACCAGGATGTCCGATCCTGCGGAGCGTCGCCGCCACTTGCGCTTGGACGTTGGTGACAAGCGGGCG
Source organism: uncultured Chloroflexia bacterium (assembly GCA_963721765.1). Lineage (GTDB taxonomy): Bacteria > Chloroflexota > Limnocylindria > Limnocylindrales > CSP1-4 > UBA5189. The sequence continues at coordinate 636,719 of CAVRJP010000005.1, read as the reverse complement.
TCCCGTCGCCTGCTCGATCGTAGCGATCTCGAGCGGGACTGGAAAGCCGCCACACGGAACATAGATGGCCTCAGCCGTGGGGTTGGCCGCAGCAACCTCCCCAACGAACCGACGAACGACCGCGGGTTCGACCTCCGTGATGTCGCGGTTCCGCTCGATATCCATCGACCGATGACCAACGACCTCGAAGCCCTCTTCCTGCATCGCGACGACGCGTCGCTCCGTTTGCTTGATCGGGTAGGGAGACGCGATTGCGATGCGAGTAGCACCCAGCGCGCGCAGGCCCTCGAGCTCGGCGAGAAGGGCGGTCACGTACGGACGCTTCGTGATCCGGCCGATGTCGTCGAGCAGCCGCTGATGGCCAGCCCGGCCGTGGACCCCCACGACGGGGCTCCCGCCCACGTTGATCACATCCATCCCTTCGCGATCCAGCAACTCGACCTTCTCCAGGATGAGCTTGTGGGCGAGCTCGAGCTGCTCGTCGACGAGGCGATTGACGCCAAGCGACAGAACGGCCAGCCGAACGTCCTTGGGGAGCATCGCCTGCCACCAGGCTGCCTGCCACCACATGCTCGGGTCGACGCGACCGATCCAGTAGCCCATGGTGTTCAGCCTCCCTCTCCCGATGGGCGGCAGAGAGCTTCCAAAATGGCCCCTGCGCCATTGACATTGTATCCGATGCACCCTAGCCTGTATGCGGAAGTCGTGTGGTTTGAACACGCTTCGGAGGAGGCACACATGCGGCGTTCGCGGCTGATCTCTGCCTTGGCCGGGACGGCGGTCCTGCTCGGGGCCTGCACACCCGGAGCCAGTCCCAGTCCGGTTGTCACGCCTGGCGCCTCGACCCCTGCGGGCACGTCGGCGGCCGCAACGCAGCGTCCGCTCGTCACGCTCAAGTTCGGGACGTCATCGTCGATCTCGTTTCCTGACGCGCCAACCCAAGCGGCGCTCGAGGCGCTCCGAACGGAGCAGAACATCGACATCGAGCACGTCGAGTTCGAGTCTGGTGACCAGACGATCCGAGCGCTTGTCGCGGGCCAGGTCGATGTCGGAACTGTGTTCCCGTCCGGAATCATGGCGGCGGCCAAAGAAGGCGACGTCAAGCTCTTTTTCAACACCAAAGCCAATGAGTGGTCGCTCGTCTGCCGGAGCGACATCACATCGCCCACGGAACTGACTGGCAAGAAGATCGGGCGGCACTCGCCCAACGACCTGACGGCTGCGCTCCTCGGCAACACCATCGAGAAGTACAACGTCCAGCCCGAGCTGCTGACGATCCCCGGCTCGGAGAACCGGGTGGTGGCGCTCCTCTCTGGCCAGATCGACTGCTCCCCGATCGACATCGCTGGCCTCTTCGTCCTGGAGGACGAGCGCGCCGGTGCCTTCAAGCCGATCCTGCGCTACGCAGACGACATGCCCGGATTGATCTGGACACAGCACGTTGTGGCGAACACGAATGCGATGGATAGGGACAAGGAAACCTGGAACCTCATCGTCCTGTACCTCATGAAGAGCTTCCGGCAAGCCTCAGAGGATGCGGACTACCTCGCATCCATCGCGGACAAGTACCTGCCCGACGAGGACCCGGCGCTGCACAAGGAGATCGCCCAAGCGTACGTGGAATACAAGGCCTTCACCCGCGATGGCGGAGTGACCAAGGCGCGAATGGACGCCTTGATCCAGTTCTATGTCGACGCGGGGGCGTTGAAGCCCGAGGACGTCCTCCCGTTCGAGGAATACGCCACGACCGAGTTCATCGACGCGGCACTCGCGGAGCTGGGCCCCTAAGTCACCTTCAAGAGAGCCGTCGCGAATGGCTGAGCGCCGCCCGTCAACGCGGGCGGCGCTCCATCCCGTACGGCGCTCGATCTACGATACGAGCTAGACCACCGACGATCGCGGCGCACCCAGCAGGGCCTCGGGCGCCGTCGCCGTCATGCGCAATGCCAGGTCGCTAGGAGGAAGGGCGCTGGTCGAGACAGCGGGAACCGAAATCACGGCCCAGTCGCCGGGTTCTGATGCGCTGAGCCTGGAGGACCGCAAACGTGCCGGCCGTCGGTCCGGCATCGTCCGCCTCCCAAGTGCCAGCCTCGTGGGCCTGTTGTCGCTCGCAGTGGGGCTCGCGCTGTGGGAGGTCGTGACGCGCGCCACAGATACGTTCATTCCGCCCTTCTCCGAGGTCGTTTCGGCATGGGTTCGAATGGTTGGCTCAGGCGAGCTCCCAGAGGCTCTGGGTCTGAGCTTCCAGGCCTTTGCCATCGGTTTCGGTCTCGCCATCGTCGTGGCCCTCGCGCTCGGATTGCTCATCGGCCTGAACGATGAAGTCGATCACACCGTTGCGCCATTCTTGAGCGCTTTGATCGCGCTGCCGAGCGTTGCGTACATCCCATTGATCATGATCTGGCTCGGGTTCGGGCTCCTCGGCCGGGTCGCGATCGTCTTCGAGTTCTCGGTGCTCGTCATGACCATGAACATCCGAGCCGGCGTCCGCGGTGTCGACCGGGACCTGCTCCAGATGGCTCGATCGTTCCGGCTCGGAAGCTGGCGGACATTCCGTTCGATCGTCATCCCGGGAGCCATGGCTGGAATCATGGCCGGACTTCGACTCGGGCTCGGGCGCGCCATCAAGGGCACCGTGACCGGTGAAGTGTTGCTGGTCCTCGTCGGCGTCGGCGGCATGGTCAAACACTATGGCAACACCTTCCGACTCGACTCACTCCTCGCCGTGGTCGCGACGATCGTCGCCATCGCGCTAGTGCTCACAAGCCTCCTCCTCCGGCTCGACCGCCGATTGAACCGTTGGCGGCAGCGCAGCAGCCTCCGCGGAACCTGGTAGTGATTACCGTCAGCGGCCTGTCGAAGTGGTTCGTGCGAGAGACCAGCCAGGGTGTCTCGGCACTCCACGTCCTCGACAACATCAACCTCTCACTCGAAGACCACGAATTCGTTTGCATCATTGGACCGAGCGGCTGCGGCAAGACGACGCTCCTGAAGATGATCGACGGGCTGGTCTCGATCGAGGGCGACGCCATAAAGATCGATGGCGACGCGGTCCACGGACCTGGTCCGGATCGGGCCATGGTGTTCCAGAACTTTGCGCTCCTGCCCTGGCGCGATGCACTGGCGAACGTGAGCCTGCCCATGGAGGCTCAAGGCATCTCAGCCACCGAGCGGCGAGGCCGGGCGGCTGAGGCCATCAGCTTGGTCGGCCTCGCCGGATTCGAGCAGCATCTGCCCTACGAGCTCTCCGGTGGGATGCAGCAACGCGTCGGCTTGGCGCGCGCATTGGCGACTCAGCCGCGCTACCTGCTCATGGACGAGCCGTTCGGCGCCCTCGACGAGCAGACGCGCCGGATCCTCCACGACGACCTCATCCGCGTCTGGGAAAAGTTCAGGCAGACGGTCGTCTTCGTTACGCACAGCATGGATGAGGCCGTCTATCTCGCCGACAGGGTCGTCATCATGAGCCCGCGACCGGGACGGATCGCGGAGATCGTCACGGTCGGCCTCGGCCGGCCAAGGGATAGCGAGACTCGAAAGATGCCCGAGTTCACTGCCCTCGTCGAGCACGTATGGGATCGGCTACGCGACTACAACGTCGTTGAGGCAACTGAAGAGACGACGTGAGCTCTTCCGTGGAACACCGGCGTACCGAGCACGATGTTGTGGCGGCCTATGCCGTCAAGAACCGCCGACGCAATCGCATGCGCCTGCTTCGCCGCGTCCTCATCCTGGTCGGGATTCTGGGTGCGTGGGAGTACGTTGGCCAGACGACGTCGCGGCTCTTCCTCGCCCCGTTCTCGGAGGCGCTCACGGCGATGTTCAACCCCGATCTGGTCGCCGCATGGGGGCCCAGCCTTCAGTCTCTCCTGATCGGCTATGGCGTGGCGGCGATCAGTGGCGTGGCGGTCGGGCTCCTCATGGGCCGCTTCAGAGTCGCGGAATGGGCCCTGAACCCATGGGTCACGATCCTGCTTGCGGTTCCGATGGTCGCCCTCATTCCGCTGTTTCTGATCATCTTTGGACTCACCCTGGCGGCCCGGGTTGCCATCGTCTTCGCCTTCGTCTTCGTCTACGTCGCGATCAACGCGCTGGCCGGCTCCCGCTCCGTCCCACGAGACCTGCTCGAGATGTCGGACGCGTTTCGCCTCAGTGAATGGCAGAAGTTCAGATGGATCGTGCTGCCGGGCGCGGCGCCGTTGATCATGACCGGCCTTCGCCTCGGGTTCGGCAGGGCCATCATCGGGATGCTGCTCGGCGAGATGCTCCTTCTCGCGGTCGGCGTGGGGGGCAAGCTCATCGAAGCCAGCAACTTCTTCGACACGGCTGCCGTGCTTGCCATCGTGCTGATGCTGCTCGTCTTCTCCTGGGCGGGCGGGAGCCTGATTGAGGCGGTGGACCATCGTGTCAATCGCTGGCAGCGTCGCACCGTCTGACGCGATCAGGAGGCGGCAGAATTGGCAGTGGCCCTGCTCACGACCGAAGACCGTCAAGCGATCGAGGATCACTATGCACGCTGCTACTGGGCCAACGATACGGGGGACGCCGACGGCTGGCTGAGTTCGTTCCACGAGGGAGCGACATTGGTCCACGAACAGCGTCTGATCGAGGGCAAGCCCGCGATCCGAGAGTACATCCGCGATCGCATCGCGCGGCGCGATGATCAGCCCTTCAAGAACGGGCACCACCTCATCACGAATCTCCTGATCGAAGCCGGACCGGATTCGGTTCGTAGCCGCTGCTACTTCGCCCAGATCGCCCAGAACCGCGAAACGGGGGCCTGGGCGATTCGAACGGCCGGCCGGTATGAGGACGAGCTTCGGAAGCTGGATGGCGTGTGGGGGTTCACGTTCCGACGGGCGCTCCACGAGGTGCCTACGGCAAATTCGAGTGAGGAGCAGCCACAGTGAAGAAGCTGATCTCGGACGTCGCCGATACGCCAGCATTCGAGGCGACCGACGGTTCTCGGAAGATGATTCGCTTCCTCGTCGACGCCGAGGAGACGCCGCTCCGGAAGCTCCATTCAGGCTTGACCGTGATTCCCGCGGGCTGCTCGACAGTCCCCGTGCGCCCCGAGCGCGAGGAAATCTTCTTCATTCTCGAGGGGCGCGGCGAGTTCCTCGTTGGCGCGGAGCGGTCGATCGTCGAGCCGCTGACTGTGGTCGTCGCGCCCTGGAACGAGGTACGTCAGGCCACGGCCCTCGATGAGCCGCTGACCTACCTCTGGGTGTCGTCAGATCCGCCCGCGACCGTACCCCAGAAGCGCACCTGGCGCCCGGTCGAAGCACCGATTCCGGGACGGACTGGCCGGACGAAGCCTGCCTAACCCTCCGCCTTCGTCTCGGTGTGCGAGCTGAAGCCGGGCCGGTACTCCTTGGCGAGGAACCGATCGATCCCGTCCTTGTCGCCCATCTGAAGGTCCTGCAGGAGCTTCAGCTCGCTGCTCTTGCTCGCAAGCCACCAGTACGCCTGCTCGTAGGTCATGTCGACAACCTGCTTGAACGCCGTCTTGGTAGCCCGGAGCGCGGCGGCATCCATCCCCGCAAGCTTGTGAGCAAGGGCGCTGACGTCCGCCGCAAGCTGGTCGCTGGGCACCGCCCGATTCACGAACTTGATCTCGGCGGCGCGACGTCCATCGAACGTCTCTCCGAGCATCGCGTAGTAGAGCGCATCCCGGTACGCCATCTGGCCGCTGATGACCTTGGAGACGAGCCCGCCGGGGATGGCTCCCCAGTTGACCTCGCTGAGCCCGAAGGTGGCGTCCTCCGCGGCAATGGCGAAGTCGCAGGCCGCGACGATCGTGAACGCGCCGCCGAAGCAGAAGCCATTGACCATGGCGATCGTCGGTCGCGGGAACATCCGCAGGATCCTGTCCCGCCAGTCGTTGGAGATGCGCCGATTCAGGTTGCGTTGGTACTCGCTGTCCTCGGCGTCCTTGAAATACTCCTTGAGATCCTGGCCGGCGGAGAACGCAGTGCCTGCGCCGGTGAGCACAAGGACGCGCGTATCCACGTCGCCCTCGAGACGTGTCAGGACGTCGTACATCTCGCGATGCAGGACCGGGTTCATCGCATTCCGCTTCTCCGGGCGATTGAAGGTCACGGTCGTGATCCCGTCCGCGGTGTCGACGAGGATCGTCTCGTAGGCGTCCATAAGGTCCCTCATCGCGTCCCACCGACACCGTGGGTCTCCGGCGTCTTGGATACATGCTTGGGGTAATTGTCCACAAGCGGTACCCTCGATGGTACTGCCAAGTGTGAGGACGCGGGGACCTACCTGCAGATGACGACAGACAATCGAGTCGAACCCGTGGCGGAAGACGACCGGGTCACCGACCCGTGGCCGGACCTCGCGCCGCTGATGGCGCCTCGGTCGATTGCGGTCGTGGGCGCATCACAGCGCGAAGTCCGCGCGAATCGGGTCATCCGCACGCTCCTGAGCGTCGGCTTCGCGGGCGAGATCTACCCGATCAACCCCAACTACTCCGAGGTTCTCGGACTCGCCTGCTTCCCCAACCTCGCGTCGACGCCGCGCCCGGCCGACTGCGCAGTCGTGGCGATTCCGGCAGCCCACATCCCCGGGCTGCTCGACACCGCAACAGCGGCGGGCGTGCGATCGGCGATCGTCCTTGCGAGTGGATTCGGCGAAGCTGGCGAGCAGGGTCAGGCTTTGGAGCGGCAGCTCCGGCACATCGCCCATCGGGATGGGCTCCTCATCTGTGGGCCGAACTGCTTCGGAATCCTGAACGTGGGCGCAAGGTCGGCACCGTTCATTGGGGCGATGGCAGAGCCGCTCATCCCGGGCAACATCGCACTGGTTTCGCAGAGCGGCGGGATCACCAATCTTGTGGTCCCGCCGTTGATGAGCACTCGAGGAATCGGTTTCAGCTACGTCGTGTCCTGCGGCAACCAGGCCGGAGTGTCGATCGAGGATTTCATCAACTACTGCATCGAGGACCCGACCACCGACGTCATCGGCGCCTACGTCGAAGGGTTCCGTCGACCTCGGGACCTCGTCGCCCTCGCGCGCAAGGCAGCCGACCGGCGCAAGCCGATCGTCGTTCTCAAGGTCGGACGATCGGACGTTGCCAGGCGCTCGGCGCTCGCGCACACAGGATCGCTCGTGGGGGCGCCCGACGTGACGTCGGCTGTGCTCCGGCGACACGGCCTCGTCCAGACATCGAGCCTGAACGAGTTCGTCGAGACGATCGCGCTGCTCTCCTCCACGGACGTTCGTGAGCGGGCCTCCGCGGGCGTGAGCGTCGGCGTGCTGACGGGGACCGGCGGCCTGATGGGCTATGTGGGCGACTCGGCTGCGGACATCGGTATGGAGCTTCCAGCCCTGCACGACGACACGAACCGGCGTCTCGCGGCCGTGTTGCCGGAGTTCGCCGCCCCGACGAACCCCCTTGACGGCACTGGCGCCATGTACGACGACCCGACGTTGTTCCCGCGGCTCATCATGCCGCTCCTGGACGATCCGAGCATCGACAGCGTCGCGGTGAACATCGATTTCAACGCCGTCCGCGAGGGGGCATTCGATGCCCAGCGCAACCACTTCGTGCCCAGCGTCGTCGCGCTCGCCCCAGGACTGTCGAAGCCCCTCGTCGTCTTCACGGCGAAGGCAGGTGGTGCCTTCGACCGCGGCGTCGCGGACACGCTGCGCAGCGCGGGAGTCCCACTCCTCGACGGGGCCGACTTTGCGCTCATGGCCCTTCGAAACATGGCGGCATACGCGCGTCACCTGGCGCGACGCGAGCCACCCGCGGCATCGATCGAGCCGCCCCTGGAATTGCCCACGCTGGCCGGTGGGGCTCTGGACTCGGTCACCGCGTTCGAGCTCCTGGCGTCGGCAGGCATTCCGACCGCCGCGTTCGCGCTGACGACAACGGCGGATGACGCGGTTGCCGCTGCCGATCGGATCGGCTACCCGGTCGTGTTGAAGGTGGAGTCGGCGTCGATCCAGCACAAGACCGAGGTCGGCGGCGTCGCCCTGGACTTACGGTCGCCCGACGCGGTTCGAGAGGCATTCGGGCGCATGGTGCGCGACGTGCCGGGCCGGCCCGGTGGTGCGCCGGTCGAGCGCATGATCGTGCAGCGAATGGCGCCTCCGGGCCTGGAGCTCTTGTTGGGCATCAAAGCTGATCCGGACTTCGGCCCAGTCGTTGTGTGCGCCCTCGGAGGGGTCTTCGTAGAGGTCTTCGACGACGTTGTGATCGGGGTTCCGCCCATCGCACGGGAGCAGGCGATCGACATGCTCCATCGGTTGCGATCCTGGCCGCTCATGGCCGGAGCCAGAGCCATGCCGCCGGCCGACGTCGACGCGTTGTGCGACGCGATCGGCGGCCTCGGGGACCTGGCGTTGGCCCTGGATGGCCGGATCGAGGCTCTCGACATCAATCCCCTCATCCTCTACCCCGCCGGCCGGGGATTGCTCGCTGTCGACGCGCTCGTCCTCCTGCGCTGACAGGGCGCGGTGCGCCGCGTGCTCAGCCGCCGGGTGGCCGAGGCAACCGTTCCACCACGAGGTCATGCCACTCGTGGAGGCGTCGTTCTCGGTCAGGCCCGCGCATGCTGTACATGAACTGTCGGGCTCCTGAGGCGACGGCTCGGCCGATCTGTTCCGCGCATTCGGCCGGCGTCCCGGCGAACGCGTACCGCTCGACCAGGTGTTCCCCGATTCCCAGCTCAAACGCGCGACGACCAAGCTGGCGGCGTGTCGCGGGGTCGGTGTCTCCGTAGCCGCGACGGTCGAACTCCGAGGCTAGCTGCTCGATCGCCGGTTGGTAGTGGTCCGGGCCGGGGTCGAACCTGAACGCGGTTCGCGCGAGAACGTGGGCTGCTTCGGCGAGGATGCCGGCCATCTCCTCCCGAGCTGCTCCTGGCGCCTCGCCAACGAGGTACCGAACGGTCCACCAGACGTCGATCTCGGACACCTTGCGGCCGGCGCCCGCCGCTCCGGCACCGAGGAGCCCCAGGCAGCGCTCGATCACGTCGGGGCTGATGCCCAGTCCCATGACGGCGCCGTCGGCGATGGCACCTGCCAGGCGGATGGACCGCTCGCCGTGCGCTGCCAGATAGATCGGGATGCGACGTGGGCGCCCGGGCCACGACAGCCTGGACCGCAGACCGTGATGGACAGCCTCTCCTCGCTCGAGGAGGTCCCTCACGGCGCGAACATATGCGTCGAGGTCGCCCAAGGTTGCCGGCTGATGGCCGGCGCCGCTGAGCCCACTGTCGCCCGTGGCGATGCCGATGAACGTTCGCCCCGGGGCGAGCTCGTCGAGCGTCGCGGCGGCATCGGCGGTCACGAGGGGATCGCGGGTCACGGGGTTCGTCACCCAGATGCCGATCGGGATCCGGCTTGTCGCTGCCGCGACGACGGCCAGGGTCATCCAGGGGTCCCGAAACCCCGCCGGCGAGTCGCCGATCCCCACGCGGGCGTACCCGAGTGACTCGGCGACCCTGGACCAGCTCGCAACGTCCGCAGGGGCGCCAGGAAGGAAGCTGACACCGAACGCCGCAGCGGGATTCACGAGAGCAACTCCTTGGCCGCATGAGCATACGATCGACCCTGTGGATTACAATCTTGCCCGACTTGTCTACCTAATAGCGTTGGACGTGGATGCCCATTCGCATTGGTGTCGATACCGGCGGCACGTTTGTCGATGTCGTCGTCGGCGGGATGGACGGCCAGCTGCGGCTCTCGAAGTCCCTGGCTGACCCAACGAATCTCGCCGGTTCCGTGATCACGGCGCTCGATGCCGCGGCGCGGGAGCGAGGGGTGTCGCTGGTCGAGCTGCTCGCGCAGACCGATCGGATCGTGCACGGAACGACGGTTGCGACCAATGCGCTGCTCACGAATTCCGGTCCGCCCGTCGCTCTGCTCACGACGGAGGGTTTCCGCGACGTGATCAACATGCGCAGGGGCGTCAGAGACCGGCCCATGGACAGTCGCCGACCTCCACCGAAGGCCCTCATCGCGCGCTCGCGGATCTTCGCAGTGCGTGAGCGTCTCACGGCTGACGGGGCGGAGCTTGTCCCGCTTGACCCGGACGACGTCGCGCGAACCGTCGCAGCCCTCGGCAACCTGGAGGTCGAGGGTGTCGCCATCTGCCTGATGTTCTCCTTCCTGGATCCGCGCCATGAAGCCGAGCTCCGTGACGCGGTGCATGCAAGCGGGCTCGATGTGCACGTGTCGCTGTCGAGCGAGGTCATGCCCCAGATCGGCCTATACGAGCGCGCGAGCACCACCGCCGTCAACGCGTTCGTGTCGCCGCTGCTCTCCAGGTATCTCGGCGCTCTGGCGGACGCTCTGCTTGCCGCGGGCTTCAAGGGGAGCCTGCTCCTCATGCAGTCCAATGGCGGCGTCTCGTCCGTCGAGACCGGAAAGCAATTCGGGGTCCGAAGTGTGCTGTCCGGACCAGCCGCCGCGCCGATTGCCGCCGCGAGCGTCGCTGGCGTCTACGGCCTCAGCAACGTGATCAGCGTGGACATGGGCGGAACGAGCTTTGACGTCTGCCTCATCAACGATGGCGAGCCCCGCGTCACCGATGATGGCGAGCTCGCCGGATACCGCATCGCGCTGCCGATGGTGGCCATCCACACGATCGGTGCCGGCGGCGGCAGCATCGTCGGTGTGGACAGTCGCGGCCTGTTGAGCGTCGGCCCTCAGAGCGCGGGTGCGACGCCGGGGCCAGCGTGCTACGGGCGGGGCGGCGTCGAGCCAACCGTCACCGACGCCAACGTCTTGCTGGGCTACGTCGCCCCGGGCCTGTTCTGGGGCGGCCGTCTCGAGATCGACACAACGGCAGCCCGGCGGGCCATGCACGACAAGGTCGCGAGCCCCCTCGAGATCGACGTCCTCGACGCGGCGTACGGTGCATACCAGGTCGTCAACGAGAACATGGTTGACGCGATCCGCGAGGTCTCAGTGCGGCGGGGCTTCGACCCTCGCGAGTTCGTCCTGGTGGCGGCCGGAGGTGCGGGGCCGCTGCATGTCGGCGCGCTCGCGGAGGAGCTGGCGATTCCAGTCGTCATCATTCCGAAGCTCGCGTCCGTGTTCTGCGCCCTTGGCGGCCTGCTGAGCGACCTTCGGTACGAGGCTCTCGCGAGCCTGGTCGCGCCCCTCGACACGCTCGAGATCGCGAAGGCGAACGACGCCATCCAGACGCTGCGTCAGCGCCTCGAAGGCCTGCTGGATGCCGAGGGCGTCACGGCTGCTGCGACCAGCATCCAGGTGCTGGTCTATATGCGCTACATGGGCCAGTTCCACGAGCTCGACGTGCCACTGAGCACCGGTGAGTTCTCGTCATCGTCATGCGCTGAGCTCGCCGCCGAGTTCCACCGCCGGCATGAGGTGGTCAACGGCTACCAGGAGCCGAGCCACAAGCTCGAGGTCATGTATCTCAGGGTCGTCGCGAACGGCAAGACCGACAAGCCGCCGATGACGGCAGCGGTCGAATCTCGGACGTCCACGGATGCTCCATTGCCAGGCGAACGGTCGATCTACTGGGAAGGCCGATCCATCACCGTGCCGGTCCACGACCGTGCGGTAATCCCCCCGCAGACACGAATCACCGGGCCTGCCATCGTGACCGAGGAAACGACGACATTGGTCGTCCCACCCGGCTACGAGCTCCTGACCGACGAACACGGCAACGGGCTGATGTACGTGCAGGGCGAGGACGTCATGGAGCTCATCGCCCGGCTCGCCTCACCGGCGACGACGGCGTAGCGCGAATGTCGCAGTCGGTCGACGTGATCCTGACGACAGTCCTCGCCAACCGGCTGGATTCGATCTGCCGTGAGATGGGTGGGGCGATGCTCCGGGGCGCGCGATCGTCCATCTTCGCCGAGAACCACGACTTCGCCACAGCGATCTTCGATGACCAGCTGCGGCTCGTCGCGCAGGCCGCCTACATCCCGATCCTCCTTGGCTCGACGACCTTCGCAGTCGAGGCGATCGCCGAGTACTTCAAGGGAGATCTCGCCGAGGGCGACGTGATCGTGCTCAACGATCCGTTCATGGGCAACAATCACCTGCCGGACATCACCGTTGTTCGACCCGTCTTCCATGGTGGCGTTCTCCGCTTCTGGGCTTTGACGCGGGGCCACCACGCCGACATCGGGGGCGGCGGCGCAGGTGGCTACAACCCGGACGCCCGAACAACCTGGGAAGAGGGGCTTCGCATCACGCCCTCGAAGCTGTACAGCGCGGGCGTCTACAACCGGGAGCTCTGGACGATGCTCCTCGCCAACGTTCGGCTTCCGTCGCTCGTCGAGGGGGACCTGCAATGCCAGGTCGGCGCGACGCGGATCGGCGAGCGTGCGCTCCACGGAGTGCTGGATCGCTACGGCATACCGATCGTCTCCGAGGCGATTGAGCAGACGCTCCGCCGGAGCGAGGCCCAAGTGCGCGCTGAGATCAAGCGGATTCCCGACGGCCGCTACACCGCCGAGCGCCGGCTCGACCGCGTCAGCCGTGGCCCTGAAACCCATCCGGCCGTTCGGCTCGCTCTCGTCGTCGACGGGGACTCGGTGACGTTCGACTTCACGGGCACGGATGCCCAGATCCCAACCTTCGACAACAGCTCGCTGGCGAACACCTACGCGTCCTGCTTCAACGCCTTCTTCAGCTCGATCGACCCCGACATCAAGCTCAATGCGGGCTCAATCCGGCCAATCACCGTCAACGCGCCGATCGGGTCGATGGTCAACGCGTCCCTCGGTGCCGCGACGACATCCTGCACCACCGTGCTGTGCGCCGTGATCGTCGAAGCCGCGTGGCTCGCGCTCGGTAATGCCCTGCCATCGCTAGCCCAAGGACTGTGGCATCGGCAGGGGATTGCCGGGACGAGCTCTGGGGTGAATCCGCGTACAGGCAACCCGTTCGCCGTGATCCACTTCTTCAGCAAGGGCGGAGCCGGGGCGAGTCAGGGTTTTGACGGTTGGGACCACATCAGCTCGGTCGCGTCGATGGGTGGGTCGCGCGCGCCCGACCCCGAGCTCTTCGAGCTCCGAAGCCCACACCGGATCCTTCGCCTCGAGTACCACCAGGACAGTGCCGGCGCGGGACAGTGGCGGGGTGGCCACGGGGTGAACTACCGGGTGGAGTTCACGAGCGAATCGACCGCGATCATCGTCCGGCCCTCGTGCTTCGTTCCCGAAACCGCTCCGCTTGGTGCGAGCGGCGGCGAAGCGGCACCGGTTGCAAGCGCCTCGATCAAGGCTGCCACGGGCGACGAGCTGAACCTCAGCGAGCCGACCCTCGTTCGCCCGGCGGCGGGCGACGTGCTCGACGTCTATTCCACGGGCGGCGGTGGCTTCGGCAATGCCCGCCTTCGCCCGGTCGATGCAGTCGTCGCGGATGTCGTGGACGGCCTGCTGTCGGTCAGGAAGGCGGCGGATGCCTACGGGGTCGTCATCGATCCCCAAACCCTGGCGCTCGACGACGCCGCCACGGCGCGCCTCCGCGAGGGTACCTATGGGACAGGCTCGCCCGATGCCTGAGCCGCGGCAGGGCCCGACCTTCGGGGTCGAGCTCCACGAGTACCTGGACGCTGCAACGCTGCTCGAGGAGATTCGGCTGGCCGAGCGCCTCGGCTACGCCGCAGTGTGGCTGGGCGACTCCCAGCTGATCTGGCGAGAGATGTACGTCCTGCTCGGCGCGGCCGCGACGAGCACCCAGCACATCCTCCTCGGGTCTGGCGTGACGAACCCGGTTACGCGTCACGTCTCGGTCAGCGCGAGCGCCCTGGTCACGCTGCAGGAGCTGTCGGGCGGACGCGTGCTCGCAGGGGTCGGCATCGGCGATAGCGCCCTGTCGCTCATTGGCGAGAAGCCGACGTCCCGCGCGCTCCTGGAGCGATTCGTTGCGGACGTCCGCTCGCTCGCGACGGGCGCGACGATCTCGACGGCCACAGCCGACATGCACCTCGCTTTCGGCGGTCCCGGTAAGTGCCCGCCGATGCTGATCGCAGCATCCGGTCCGCGGATGCTCGAGCTCGCGGGCAGGATCGGCGACGGCGTCGTGATCACCCGTCAGGCGCGCGTCGGGGAGACGCTCGATGCGATGCTTGCTCGGGTCGCCGAGGGACGGTCCGAAAGCGGCCGGAGCGACGTTGCCTTCAGGACCTGTCTATCCGCCTCGGCCGCGGTCCATGCGGATCGCGGCTTCGCGCTTCAGGCCGTTCGCCCACACGTCGCCTCGACGCTGCGTGCCTTCGTCCACTGGGACCTCTCCCGGTCGGCACGCGAGGCGAAGGACCGGGTGACGGCCGCCTATGACATGTACCAACACATGATCCCCACGGCGGCGCACGCCGACCTCGTCCCGGACGACGTCGTGACCCAATTCGCCATCGCGGGGGAGCCCGGCGAATGCGTCGAGCAGGCCGTCGCGCTCTTCGATACCGGGATCGACGAGATCACGATCCGCCCGTACGGCGTCGACGGAGCGCCGCGCGCCGAGACGATGGAGCGGTTCGCCCGCGAGGTGATGGACCCGGTCATGGATCGGGTTGGCAGGAAGCCGGTCGGCGGCCGACGATCGACAGGGAACCCAACGCGAAACCTGGAGGACTCTGGTGGACTTCGACCTTCCTGAAGAGCAGCGCCTGCTGAAGGACACGATTCGACGGTTCGTCGACCGTGAGCTGATCCCTCTCGAGCGGACGATCGACGGCATCGATCGGGCCTTGCCGGAGGCAACGTTCGCCCAGCTGCAGGCGAAGACCCGCGAGATGGGACTCTGGCTCCTGGATGTTCCTGCAGAGCACGGCGGCGCTGCGCTCGACCTCGTCAGCCAGTGCGTCGTGGCCGAGGAAGTGGGCCGAACCGCGGCTCTTCCGTTCAGATCGCACGGCCTATTCGGTCCAGACGTCCGACCGATCCTCTTCCACGCGAACGAGGAGCAGCGCCAGCGGTTCCTCCTCCCGGTCCTGCGGGGAGAGATCCGGGTGTGTTTCGCTCAGACTGAGCCGGACGCGGGCAGCGACCCTGGCAGCATGAAGACGCAGGCGGTCCGTGATGGTGATGACTACGTCATCAACGGAACGAAACGGTTCATCAGCGGCGCCGACGACGCCGACTTCGCCCAGATCATCGCTGTGACCGATCCGGCAAAGGGCTCGCGTGGCGGGATCAGCTGCTTCATGGTGGATCTCCGGAGCCCGGGTGTGGAGCTCCGGCGGCATGCACCGATGTTGATCGACGATGCGGTCTGGGAGATCGCACTGACGGACGTCCGAGTGTCGGCATCGAACATGATCGGGGCTCCGGGCGAGGGCTTCGAACTGGGTCAGGCGTGGATCACCCAGGGCCGAATCAGGGGCCACGGGGCCAGGTGCCTCGGAATTGCGTCGCGCGCGCTCGACCTGATGATCGACTATTCCAAGGATCGGGTGACCTTCGGAAAGCCGCTCGCGGAGCGTCAGGCGATCCAGTTCATGGTTGCGGATTCGGCGATGGAACTTCACGGCGCGAGGCTCATGGTGTACGACTGCGCGTGGCAATACGATCAGGGTCGGGACGTCCGCGACCTTTCGTACATGGTCAAGATCACTGCGGTGGAAATGGCCAGCCGGGTGGTCGACCGAGCCATCCAGGTGCACGGGGCGATGGGCTTGTCGAGCGAGCTGCCCTTGGAGTGGTGGTATCGCCAGCTGCGCAGCATCCGGATCACCGAAGGCCCGACCGAGGTGCTGCGCTGGCGGCTTGCCCGGAACATGATGCGCAGCGCATGAACGAGCGCACGAACCGCGTCGAGATCAACGCCGTCATCCACGGGGCGATCGTGCCGCCGCGATGCCGGTTACGAGAGCGCCTGCGGGGGGCCACGCTCGGGCCAGCAGCTGAGAAGGTGGCCAGATGGGTTTGGTGAATGTCGAGTCAGTCCGATCGCAGTTCGAGCAAGCCGTCGAAGGTCTGGTCGGAGATCCGACGTCCGGCCATATCCGGCCAGGCGTCAAGGCCCGCCTCGTCGAGGACGTGACGATGAACGTCACGTTCACGCAGTTCGGACACCTCTTCGAGCTGGCGGGCGTGCTCGCAAGTGAGCATGGCCGCGACACCGTGGCGCCGAGTCCCCTTCGCTACTTCCTCACGAGCATCGCCCTGTGCGTGGAAGGCTGGTGGGCTCGCGGCAGCGCGATCGTGGGCTGCGAGCTCGAGGCGGTCGAGCTGGAGACCCGGACCTATCTCGACATCCGCGGCGAGCACGGATTCGCGGGGATCGCATCGCATCCCCGGTGGATCGTGCTCGACGGCGCAGTGTCCAGTCCATCCTCGACCGAGCGCGTCCTGGAATCAGTCGACTGGGGCAACGCCCGATGTCCGCTCCTGAGCCTGGTGCGAATGGCGGTTCCCGTCTACGAGCGGATCACGCACAACGGCTCGGTGGTTCGCGATTCGCTGCCAGCCGACCTTGATGGAGGCGTACGGTGAAGCAGAGCCCATCAATGAGCGAGGCGCTCGGCCAGGCGCTGCTCACGGCGGGCGTCGATATGGTCGTATCCGTGCCGGAGTTCAACTTCGTCGGGTTGTTGGACTTCGTCCAGAAGGAGCCCGGCTTCACGCATGTGCCGGTCACTCGTGAAGAGGAGGGAGTTGGCGTCTGTGCGGGCGCATATCTCGGCGGACGCCGTCCGGCGCTGGTGATGCAGAACGCAGGGCTCCTGAACAGCTGCAACGCGCTGACCACGACGGCCCTCCAATTCGAGATCCCGATGCTCATGGTGATCTGGTTCGCGGGAGACTTCGGCGATAGCGCCTTCATGCGCCTCGGCGAAGTGACCGAGGGGGTCCTGAAGGGCATGGGCATCCGATACCTGGTTCCCGGTTCGATTGGACAGCTGCAGGTCGACGTGGTTCGAGCCAAGCAGCTTGCTGACTACGCCAAGCGGCCGGTCGCCGTGCTTGTGACTCGGTACCCGCGAACCGAGGCGGCGTGAGATGAAGCGAATCGACTGCATCAGGATCCTCGGCGAGCTGGCCCACGACGTCCTCGTGGTTACGACAGCCGGTGGCGCGACCCATGAATGGTGGGCACTCGGCGACAATCGCGGCCAGCTTCCGGCCCGGACGCTCGGCCTCTGCTCGTCGATCGGGCTCGGTATCGCAATCGCGCTCCCGCACCGGAAGGTGCTGGTCCTGGACGGCGACGGCAGCCTCCTGATGAACCTCAATTCCCTGGTGACGAGCGCGATCCACAAGCCCCGCAACCTCATCCACATCTGCTTCGACAACGGCGTCTACGAGTCGTCTGGCGGCACACCGACGTTCACGAGCGCCGGGACCGACCTCGCCGCACTGGCCCGCTCGGCCGGGATCGAGCAAACATTCGTCGTCTCGACGACCGAGGCGTTCAGGGAAGTTGCCGCGAGAGCCCTCGACGCGGACCAGCACGCGTTCATCCATGTCCGGGTCGAGCCGGGCTTGGGCGGCGTCGCGCCAATTCCAATCGACGAAGTCGAGATCAAGTACCGTTTCGCGCACTACATCGAGGGCCTCGAAGGCCGGCAGATCCTCGCCGGGCCGACCTCCCCCATCGCGTCGACACCTCCCAAGCCAACCGGCGCCCCAACGCGGTAGACCCGCCAACGACCGACGGGCTCCGGAACGTGCTGTCTGCCGAACGCTTCGACGTGATCGTCGTCGGCGGCGGCTCAGCGGGCTGCGTCGCGGCCAGCCGACTCTCCGAGGATCCAGCCCGACGCGTGCTGCTGCTCGAAGCCGGGCCCGATCCACGCCCGCTGCCGGACATCGTGGCGCGCGAGGACATGCGGCCTCGGCTCCTTCGGGACTTCGCGTTCATGGAGCGATTCCCAACACCGCGCAGCATTGACGGGAGCTCGTTCGACTCGCTGGCTGGTCGAATCATGGGCGGGGGATCATCGGTCAATTTCATGGATTTCCTTCGTCCGGTCCGACACGATTTCGACTCCTGGGCCGCGTTCGGAGGGCCTGGCTGGTCCTATTCGGCCCTCCTTCCGCTCATGCGGTCAATCGAGCGCGACCGGGAGTTCCCCGACAGCCCCATCCATGGATCCGACGGCCCGATCAACGTCGAGCGGCCGTTCACCTTCGACGAGCCTCTTTCGCCGCTCGCAGAGGCGTTCGTGCGTGGGGCGAACGCCGTCGGCCTGCCCGTTTGCGAGGACATCAACGGGCCCAACCCGATCGGGGTTTGTGCGCCAGCCTGCAACGTGTCAGAAGGGCGACGACAATCGACCGCAGTGGCCTATCTCGATCCTGTGAGGGATCGTCCAAACCTCACCGTCGTCGCGGGTACCGAAGTCACAAGCCTCCGTTTGGCCCACCATCGAGTCACGGCTGTCGACTACGTCGCCGACGATGGCGCCCACACCGTCGGGGCTGACCAAGTGATCCTCAGCGCCGGCGTGTTTCATACGCCGCAGCTGTTGATGGTCTCCGGGATCGGGCCGGCCGCCGAGCTGGAGCGGCACGGTATCAAGGTGCATCACGAGCTCGACGGTGTCGGCGCGAACTACCAGGACCAGCCCCTGGTGCGGGTGGCCTATGCGCAGGCGGCGACCCGAGAATCGCACGGCGACCTGCAGCGGCTGCGCCTCCACATCAAGAGCGACCCAACCCTGCCGTGCGCCAACGTCCACGTGGTCCCGCGCCAAGCAGAGGTTCACGACGACCTGGGCCCTCTGATGCCGATCTCGATCTACCTCCTGGAGCAACGCAATCGCGGCACCGTCCGTCTCCAAAGCTCCGAGCCTGGCGTCCCCGTCCAGGTCGAGGCGCGCATGCTCGAGCATCCCGATGACCTCGACGCGCTGATGTCGGCCATGGGATTCGTGGACCGCCTCGTCGCGGAGTCGTCGCTGTCGAAGTTCTACGGAAGGCGGATCCAGCCCGTGGAGCGCGACGACTGGCCACGATTTGCGCGCGCCACGCATGACAGCTACCACCACGGCGTCGGGACGTGTTCGATGGGATCGGCGACAGACGGAGGCGCGGTGGTCAACGGCCGCCTCCAGGTCCACGAGCTCGCTGGCCTCTGGATCGGCGACGCGTCCGTGCTGCCGACGGTGCCCCACGCAAACGTGAACATGGCCGCGATCCTGATCGGGGAGATCGTCGCGCGCCACGTCCAGGCAGGTTCCGGCAGGTGACACGATCGCAGGACCACGCACCCCCGGCCGATCCTGGGGGCTTCCGCAACCGTCCCTTCGTGAGCCTGTGGGTCACGATCTTTCTAGGGTTCAGCCAGTACCACCTGCTCCAGCCCATCGTGCCCTTGCTCGTCGTGGCTCTCGGCGGGGACGCTGCCCTCGTTGGGCTGACCGCGCTGGCGTTCAGCGTGCCCTCGATCCTGGTGCGCCCGATCCTCGGCCGTGCCGTCGACCGAAGGAGTGGCCGAATCGTGCTGGGCCTGGGATCGACCATCCTCGGCTTGACCGCCGCCATCTACGCCATCCCAACGATCCTCGCGATCTTCGTCGGCCGGTTTGCGCAGGGCATCGGCTGGGCGGCGCTGAACACGGGCGGATACTCGCTTCTTGCTCGGCTCGCGCCCGCCGATCGACGAGGCGAAGCGTCCGGCTACTACGCCGTCGCACCGGCAGTCGCCCAGCTCCTGATGCCGGGGCTCGGGATCTTCCTGTATCTCTCGATCGGGGCGCTCGTTCCGCTCGCGATCTCGACGGCCGCCGCCCTCATCGGCCTGACCATTATCTGGCGGTCGGGCATGAACACACCTCCACCGCGACCTCCGGACCGTCCGCCGACGGGAGCTGCCGGCGGCTTGACCGAACGGTCGTCGATCCTGCCCATGGCGCTCGAGGCCGTGAACGCCGGTACACAGTCGATCTTCACGTTCATGATGCCGGTCATCGTGCTCGGCCGCGGGATCAACGTCGAGTCGCTCGCCCTGTATTACCCCGCGTACGGCCTGGTGATGGTCGTCGCCCGACTTCTGTCGCCGCGGATGTCAGATCGGATGGGACGCGAGCCGACGCTCGTCGTCGGGAGCATCGTGGCGCTCGTCGCCGTGACCGTGGGCGGACTCGCAACGACCCTTCCGCTCGTCATCGCCGCAGGCTGCACGGCAGCGGTGTCCGGGGCCCTGCTGACGCCCACGCTGTCTGCGTGGACGATCGACCGCGCGCCGCGTCACCGGATCGGCGCCGCGATGGCGACATATTCTCTCGGGTACCAGGTCGGCCAAGGCGGCGGTGGTGTCATCTGGGGATTCGCCATCGCCGCGATCGGGACACAAAGTCCCTTCGCGCTGGCCGGAATCGTCCAGATCGTCCTCATCGCCCTGCTCATGTTGCGCGCCCGGCTCCGAGGCTCAGGTCCGCACGCGAGCGATCGACCAACGGCATGAGGGAGGCGGGACCGGAGTCCGTTCGCCCGAAAGATGTGGACAATCTGCGTCGTGTTGGGTACATTGCGACGACGTGGACGCGTGCTCCGCAGCAGTGGCATGCGCGCCCGAAACCAGAGGTGCATGGGGAGCGGATGGTCCCGTCCGGCACTGAGCGCATGGCTACCGATCGCTCGACGGGCGTGGGACGCTCGTGACCACCGAGCTCGTCACCTTCTACAGCGAAGGTAGCCGGATAGCGGCCACGCTCCATCTGCCCGAATCGGGCCGACCTCCGTTTGCGGCCGTGACCCAGGGGCCCGGCTGGCTCGGCCTGCGCGATGCGAAGTTGTATCAGCCGTACCACGAGGCCCTCCTGGCGGCCGGGATTGCCGTCCTCGTGTTCGACTACCGCGGTTTCGGGGATTCCGAGGGCGACGCCCACCATCTCGACCCCGCGGCGCAGATCGTCGACTGGCGAAACGCCATCACCTATCTCGAAACACGTCCCGACATCGATGCCGGCCGACTTGGCGCGTTCGGCTCTGGAGGCACCGGCGGCGGCAACGCCGTGCTCGTCGCCGGCCAGGACGTCAGGATCAAGGCGACCGTGAGCCAGGTCCCGATCTCCGATGGTCGCGACTGGCTCAAGCGGATGCGGCGGGAGCACGAGTGGCTCGACTTCCTGGAGCGCCTTCGGGCTGATCAGCTTGCGCGCGTGACGACGGGACGCGGCGAATCCGTCTCGCCGCGCGACGGGATCATGGTCCCGACACCCGAACGGCGGCTCACGACGATCAAGAGCGACGTTGACGGCCGGATCCCGAACGAGGTCGCCCTCGCGAGTGCCGAGGCGATCTTCGCGTATCGACCGATCGATGCCGTCGCGGCCATCTCACCGCGCGCCCTGATGCTCATCTGCGTCGAGGGGGATGCAACCACGCCTGAAGACCATGCCTTCGCGCTGTACGAGCGGGCCGGCGCGCCCAAGCGCCTCGTCGTCCAGACGGGAACCACCCATTACGCTGCCTACGCCCAATACCGAGACCAGGTCAACCCGCTGATCGTCGAGTGGTTCCAGCGATACCTCGTCGCGGGCGAGGTTCAGGTCCACGAGGACCTGCCGGAATCGGCAGTCCTCCACCTCTCGAGGGCGGCTGGTTGAGCCCTGATATCGGAGCCTTGGACCTCCTCGTTCGCGGTGGCACGGTGGTCTCGGCACTGGGCAGGCGCGTGGCCGACGTGGGGGTTCGCGACGGCCGAGTCGTCGCGGTCGGCGAGCTCGCGGATCCTGTCCACTCGAACCGGGTGATCGAAGCCTCGGGCAAGTACGTCCTGCCCGGGGTGATCGATGTGCACACCCACCACCGGGAGCCCGGCTATACCCACAAGGAGGACCTGGTAACGGCGACCAGGCAATGTGCTGCCGGCGGCGTCACGACGACCTTCGCAATGCCGAACGTGAATCCTCCGCCGAATACGGCGGAACGCCTCGACGCGATGCTCGAGATCTACGAGCAGCGCTCGATCGTGGACTGGAACATCAATGCCGCCGGCACCGTGATCGATCAGATCCCGGCGCTCGCGCAACGGGGCATCGCGGCCTTCAAGGTCTTCATGGTCGTTGACACGGGCCGCGACTACCCGCACATGCCGGGCATCGGCGTCCACGATCACGGCGAGCTGCTGAAGATCTTCCAACAGGTCGCGGAGACCGGGCTGCCGTTGATGGTCCATCCCCACAACCAGGCGCTGATGTCCGCGATCGAGCAGGAATTCTGGGATCGCGGCGAACGCGACTTTCGCGCCTACGCGCGGGCGTACGCGGCTCACGACGGGATCATCTGGGACACCGCCGTGGCGCTGCTCCTGCGTCTCCAGGAAGCAACCGGGACCAGGCTCCACCTCCTGCACACGCAGACCAAGGGCGTGGTCGAGCAGCTGCGAGCGGCGAAGGCTCGCCGCGATGGAATCTCGGCCGAGCTGAACCCATGGGCCGTGTTCCTGGGAAACGACTGGCCCACAATTGAACGCTTGGGTTCCTACGCGTTGTCGTACTGGGTGCCCGAGGAGAACACCGAGCCCCTCTGGGCCGCCCTGCGCGATGGAACCATCGACCTGGTCTCCACCGATCATGCACCGCATCTCAAGGAGGAGAAGGAGCCGGGCTGGACCGATGGCTGGAAGGCGCACACGGGCACACCATCGGTGCAGTTTTACCTGTCGCTCCTGCTTGACGCAGCACATCACGGTCGGGTCTCGCTCGAGCGCGTCGTGGAACTCACCGCAACTGCCCCGGCACGGCTGTTTGACTTGGGCCACAAGGGCAGGCTCGAACCGGGCGCAGACGCGGACCTCGTGATCGTCGACCTCGACGCCGAATACGAGATCACGAACGAGATCGTGCTCAGCCGTTGCGGCTGGACGCCCTATGCCGGACGCCGCCCACGCGGGCAGGTCCTGACCACGATCTCGCGTGGCGACGTGGTGTATGAACACGGCGAGGTGGTCGGGATTCCTGGCCGCGGCCGCCAGGCACGGCCCGCGACCGCATCGACGCACATACCGGCTGTGGCATAGGCAAGGAGCGACGGATGGCGACACGCTTCGGACTTCTTGTCCCGCACTTCGGCGTCGAGGCCGATCAGGACCTGTTGATCGAAGGCGCGCGTCTGGCCGACCGGCTCGGATTCGATTCGCTTTGGGTCCGCGATCACCTCGTGTTCCATCCGCATGGGCTGGAGGGGACGGACCGGACGTTCATCGACCCCTTCGTCACCCTGACCTTCCTCGGAAGCGTCACCGAACGCATCGGGCTCGGTGCGGCAACGATCATTCCGTTCCGGCATCCGATCAACATGGCGTTCAGCGTGGCATCGTTGTCCTGGGTTACGCGCCGCCGCTTCGACCTGGGAATCGGCGCCGGGAACTTCCAGCACGAATTTGACGTGATCGGTCAGGGCGACCTGAAGCGGCCCGAGATGATGAAGGAGCAGACGCTCATCGCCCGTCGGCTCTGGACCGGGGAATTGGTCGATTGGCACAGCGAAATGTATGACTTCACCGATGTCGATCTGAAGCCGCAGCCGCTCTTCCCTGTCCCGGTCTGGTGGGGAGGCGCAACCCCGGCATCCGCACGGCTCGCCGTCGATTTCTGCGAAGGGTGGCTCCCTGGACGGATCACGTTCCCGACCTATGCCGCCCGGGTCGCCAAGATCCGCGAGATGGTGACCGAGCAGGGGAAGCCGATGATCTGGACCGGCGCCGTGCCGGTGACGAGCATCGACGACTCGACCAAGGCGGCGAACGACCGACTCAACGCGCCCGGCCTCATCAAGAATGCCAACGCCCAGAAGTTCTGGATCAAGCCGCCGTCGGGCGAGTTCACGACGCTCGAGGAGCTGGACGGGTCCATCCTGACGGGGGACGCGGACGAGGTCGTTCGCGGCATTCAGCGCTACCAGGAGATCGGCTGCGATCTCCTGATCTTCGACTTTCGCCAGCGCTTCCCGGACTGGATCGACCAGATCGAGCGGCTGGCCAGGGACGTGCTTCCGCGGGTCAGCGAGCCGACCCCGAAACGTGCAGCCACGGCCGTGCTATGAGTCAGCAGTTGCGCCCGGAGCACTGGACGGAGGCCGGCATTGACGCCTGACGACGTCGTCGCGACGATCGACCCCCAGGAGGTCGTCGACCTCGCCCTCGCCCTTGGCAACATCGACAGTCCGACGGGCAGTGAGGGCGCCGCCGGCCAGTTTGTCTACGACTGGCTGGCATCGAATGGATTCGCGCCCCGGAAATACGCCCTGAACGAGGATCGGTTCAACGTCGCTGCGCGGATTGACGGCTCTGGCGGTGGCTATGGCCTGATCTTCAACGCCCACTTGGACACCACGCTCCGGCCGGATGCCATTTGGTCGGCTCGCGACCCTCGCGACCCCCTCTATCACTCGGCCTGGGTCGACGGCGAGGACATCTATGGCGATGGCGTCGTCAACGACAAGGGCCCCATGGCTGCGTTCCTGGTTGCCGCCAAGGCCATCCGTGATGCCGGCTTCGAGCTCAGGGGCGACCTGATCGTCAGCGCGGTCGCCGGGGAGATCTCACGCGAGCCAGTAGACGAATTCCAGGGCACCGCGTACCTGAGCAAGGACCTCGGAGCTCGGTTCATGGTCACCCACGGGGTCGTTGCAGACTTCGCTCTCGTCGCTGAGGGAACCGGGTTCGGCATCGTTGGGATCGAGCCGGGCAAGGCGCATTTCAAGGTCACCGTCTTCACGGACACCCCGCGCTACTACACCCCGTATCTACCTCGACCGACGGGGC
Source organism: uncultured Chloroflexia bacterium (assembly GCA_963721765.1). Lineage (GTDB taxonomy): Bacteria > Chloroflexota > Limnocylindria > Limnocylindrales > CSP1-4 > UBA5189. The sequence goes on along the minus strand of CAVRJP010000005.1, from coordinate 612,053 downwards.
TCGAGGATGCCCCGAACGCGATCGTCCGGACTGCGGCGGTGATTGCGGCGTTCGAGGAATGGGCATACGAGTACCAGACCCAGAACACGTACAAAGGCGCGAATGGCACGATCGTGCCCAAGGCGAGCGTCAATGCCATCCGATCTGGCTACCCGTTCAACCTGACGAGCGCGCCACAGCTGTGCTCGTTCTACGTGGACACCCGGATCCTGCCTGGCGCCAATCCGATGGACCTGCGCGATGGCCTTCGTGGCGTGCTGAAGTCAGTCGGGGTTGAGGGAACGGTCGAACTGTTCCTCTATCGCCCGGGCTTCGAGACACGAGGCGCCGAACGCTTCATCGAGACGATCCGACGTTGCCACAGCCAGGTCTTCGCCGAGCCCCCTGCGATTGTTGGTGAGCCCGTCACGAGCATGTGGCGGGACACCAATGCCTTTAACGAACTGGGTATCCCGGCGATCAGCTACGCGCCTCGCTCAACGAGTCACGCGACCAAGAAGTCATTCAAGGTCAAGGACCTGACGGACGCTGCGCTCGTCTATGCCCGGATCGCGATGGACCTCTGCAACCAGGAGCGCGCAGCATATGCACCGCTTGGCGCTCACCTGAACGCCGACATCGCCGCCTCCGCAACTGCCCGTCACCGCGGCGACAGGCAGCCGTAGCCTGGGGAATCTCCCGCTTGGACCAGGGCGCAGCGCCTCGCGGCGCGCCCTACGTCACCGAATGGGGCGTCAGGGCCGCCTTCACGAAATCGTCGCCTCCTTCGCCGGACGCCGCCAGGATCGCGCTCTGAGCGTCCTCCAACGAGTAGGTGTGGCTGACAATTCGATCGATCGGATACGGAAGATCGTCCCGTCGCACGAGATCGAGCGCCTTGGCATACGCCACCTGTCCCTTGATGAATACGCCCTGCATCCGAATCTCCTTGAGAACGATGCGATCCAATTTGAGGGACGTCAGGGTGTCGCGGCCCGTCTGGCCCGCGAGGACCAACGTCCCCATCGGTCGTACGAGCTGCGAGGACGCCGCGATTGCCGACGGGCTACCCGTTACCTCGAGCACAACGTCAGCCAGTTCACCATTCGTCAGTTCACGAACGGCCTCGACGACGTCGACCTGATCTGCGACGAGCGTTTCGTCGGCGCCGAGCTCGCGCGCCAGCCGCAGCCGAGCCGCGTCCCGTGCCAAGCCCGTGACGATTACCTGGCCCGCACCGCACTCGCGGGCGATGACGATGGCAGCGAGACCCTGCGGCCCAGCGCCCTGAATGAGTACCCGATCACCGAGCTCAACAGAGCCCTTGCGCTTCAGCCATTCGATGGCGTTTGCGATGAGGGCCGCCGCCATCGCCCGTCCGGCGGGCATGCTCTCCTCGATTCGATGGAGGATCGAACCGGGCGCCAGGTACATGAACTCGGCAAACGCGCCCCAGAGGTAGGGTGGATCCGCTGACGAGGTCTGCGTTCCGTAACCGCGCTTGTTGGGACAAAAGCGGTACTCCCCGGAGAGGCAGTAGTGACAGGTCCAGCACGGCACGCTTCCTTCGACCAGGACGCGGTCGCCTTCCTTGACGCGGTAGCGGGCGGACGCCCGGCTTCCGATTCGCTCGACTGTTCCAAGGATCTCATGGCCCAGGATGATCGGATACGGGGTTGGCTCAAGGGCGGTGTAGTACTTGACGTCGGTCCCGCAGATCCCGGCCATCTCGATCCGGAGGAGACCGTCATCCTGTCCGATGTCTGGGACCGGAAATTCCCGGAGGACCAGCTTCTCGGGCGCCTCGAGAACGGCCGCCCTGACAGTGCTCATGGATGGACCCTCACGTTGACAGAGGAACGCCTCGGCCGGAACCGTTATTGTGCACATACTGGAGTAACTTGTACGCATTCCCGTCCCGGAGTCACCGTGGCAGGTCTGAATTGCCCGACAGGCTCGCGATTGCGGCCACCGTCTCGCGCAGCAACCGGATTGGAGGTAGAGCGTGGTTGAAGCCGTCCGAGCGTCTCGGCTCCTGGGTGGCGGGATCGGCAGTAGCCCCGCCCCCACCATGTCGATGTTCTACGGTGGCGACTGGCATGCCTCAGCATCGGGCGCGACGTTTGCAACCGTCGATCCGGCCTCTGCTCGAACCCTCGCGAACGTCGCTGACGCTGACCAAATCGATCTCGATGCGGCGATCTCCGCTGCTGCGGCCGCGGCTCCCGGGTGGGCGGCGACCTCGCCCCGCCAACGTGGCGAGATTGCGATGGAGTTGGGCCGGCGAGTCCTTGAGCACGCAGAGGATTTCGGCTGGATCGACACCCTCGACAATGGCTCGCCCATCTCGGCCATGGTCGCCGACGCCAAGAAGGGCGCCGGCGCGTTCATGGAGATGGGCGGCCTTGCCCTCCAAACCAAAGGAGAAACGATCCCGATCGGAGGCGGCCGACTGGCGTTTACGACGCTACAGCCATTCGGCCTCGTGGCCCGAATCATCGCATTCAATCACCCGACGCTCTTCGCCTGTGCCCGTCTCGCGCCGGCGCTCGTCGCGGGCAATGCCGTGATCCTGAAGCCGTCTGGCCTCGCCCCGCTTGGTGCGCTAGCGCTTGCCGAGATCGCCGCTGATCTCCTGCCCACGGGGGTGCTGTCGATCCTCACAGGCGGGGGTGGGCTCGGCGCCCTCATCGTGGGTGACCCACGAATCCGCAGGTTGTCGTTCACCGGCAGCGTCGCGACCGGCCTCAAGGTCTTGCGCGGCGCAGCCGAAAGCGGGGTGATCAAGACCATCACCCTGGAGCTTGGCGGGAAGAATCCCATCGTCGTCCTCCCTGACGCGGATCTGGACCGCGCCGCGGATGCCGTCGTCCGGGGGATGAACTTCACGCGCGTCCAGGGCCAGAGCTGCGGATCGACCTCTCGCCTCCTCGTCCATGAGTCAATCCATCGTGAGCTCGTCAAGCGTGTTGTCGACAAGGTGGGCGCGATCCGTATCGGGATGCCCAGCAATAGCGATGTGCAGATGGGCTCCATGATCAGCAAGAGCGCCCAGATCGAGACGTTGGGCTTTATCGATCGTGCGATCGCCCAGGGTGGCGAACTGCTGATTGGAGGCCACGCACCCAGCGACCCAGCCCTGGCGGAGGGCGCGTTCGTGCTGCCGACGGTCATCGATAACGTCCGTCCCGACTCCGAACTTGCGATGGAAGAGGTCTTCGGCCCGGTCTTGGCGGTCATGTCATGGCGCGATGAATCGGAGGCCGTCCGGCTCGCGAACGACACTCGGTACGCTTTGACCGCGAGCATCTGGACTCGTGACATCGATCGGGCCTTCGTGCTGGCGGACGCGATCGAGGCTGGCTACATCTGGATCAACGACGTCGAGACGCGTTTCCCGTCGGTGCCATTCGGCGGCTGGAAGGATTCCGGCTCAGGTCTCGAGAACGGAACGGCCGAACTGCTGTCGTTCACCCGAACCAAAGCGGTGAACCTGACATACGCGGGTTCAGCGTAAACCAGCGCGACGTTCGCCCTTATAGGCTGTCATGCGACCGCCGCGGAGCCGTGGCATTGAACTCAGGTCGAATTCGATCGACACGTGCTCCCAAGGTGTTGGGAGGATCCTGGCTGAGCCCTAGGGCGCCTTCGCCTCGCGGGCGATGCGGCGGCGCTCACGCCACGAGGCGATCTGGCTGCGGTGATTGAACGCCCAGCCGATGGCCACGAGGATCACGAAGTTGCCTGTGCCGACGCCTGCCGCCGCGAGGTAGCCGAGCTGCTGGCCGATCTCGCCACCGATCTGCAGCCCCGGCACCACGACCCCGAACAGGCCGAGCCGGAAGAACGGCTCCTGCGGCGCGAGACTTGCGCGCGCCGAGCTCGTGACTGCGGCGCCCGCCGTGTCGCCCCCGAGGATGACCGCCGTCGACCCGGTCACCACCGCCGCCGCATTCTCGATGCCGTCCGGGAGGTCCGTGGCGTCGAGGTGGCGCCACCCGTCAGTCAGGTTGCCGTTCGCGTTGGGAAGGGCCCAGTAAACCTCCGGCCGTGCGCCGGTCCCATCCGAGCCACCGACGAGGTACAGCGCGCCGTTGGCCGCGAAGCCCGCGGCGCCCGTTCGTGGCGCCGGCAGCTTCAGGGCGTCAGACGAGCCCCAGCGTACGACCCCCTCGACGGTCCCGGCCGACGGGCTCGGAGCCGCCTCGCCCTCGCCTTCGGTCCCGCTGGACCCTGATCCGTAGTCGGCTCGCTGGACCGTTGCCGTCGGGCCGCTCGCGTCGGATCCGCCGTAGACCCACAGGAAGGTTCCTTCGAGCGCCGCGCTCGCGTCGGTCACCGCGGCGAGGAGCGATGGCTGCTCGGCGAATGCGCCGAGCGCGCCCTGTGCGTCGAGCGTCGACTTCCAGACGGTGGCAGTCGGGGCACCTTCCGGCCCCTGCCCGCCGATGACGACGATCCCGTCGGCCACCGCCACGAGAGCCGCGCCGGCGCGCGCCTCGGGCAACGCCAGCGGGTCCGCTTCGTCGCCGCCCGGCGCCTGCTTGACCTCGGTCCAGGTGCCGAGCGCGCTGGTATCCGGGTCGAGCCCGATCGACCAGACGGTGTTCGTCGGCGCTCCATCGGGCCCGGTCCCGCCGACGAGGTACGCCGTGCCGTTGAGGATCGCGACGCTGGCATTGGTGCGTGCCTCGGGCAGGGGCGGCCCCTCGGCCCACCCACCGAAGCTGTCCTTGCTGACCGTCGCCACGTACGTCGTCGCCGAAGGTGCCGATCCGTCACTCCCGCCGATGAACAGCAGGTTCGTGCCCAGCTGCGTCGCCGCGCCCTCCGTCCTCGGCTCCGGGAGCGCCGCCTCCGTCGGCGAGGTCTGCCATGGGATCATCGCGCCGCCGGGGACGGGACAGGGCATCTCGGCGCCGTTCTCGGGCGGGCAGAGGTTGACCGGCGACCAGCCGAGGATGCCGAGATCGATCGTTCGCGAGACGACGAAGTAGTACGCCCGATCCGGGATGTAGCCGAGGGCGAGGATGATCACGAGGAGCCAGAAGGAGGCCTTCGAAGTCGCCCATGCCCAGCCGTCTGGATCGAACAGCCCGAACAGCGGCCGGCGCCTGACCGGTCGACCCGCCGCGAGCGCCTTGGCCATCGCCTACTCGACCGTCAGCGTGCCCGTCATCGACGGGATCGGGTGGATCGAGCAGATGAAGGTGTACGTCCCGGCCTCGAGCGGCTGGTACGCATAGTCGATCAGCGTTGGGGCAAGGACCGGCGCCTGGTTTTGCAGCGTCTCGCCGGTCGGCGAGACCCGGATATCGACGTCGTGCTCCAGGCCGGTCTCGGTGTTGTCGAATTTGATCACGAAGACCTCGCCGGCCGGGGCAGTCAGCTCCGTCTTGTCATAGCTCACGGGGGACACCGCGTTGAGCTCGAGGATCGTCGTTTCCGGACCGATGGACGGCGGAGGCCCTTGCGTGGCGCCACCGTTGTCGCCGAGGTAGCAGTCGGGGACCGGCGTCGCGGCGGGATCCGGCTTGAAGTCGGGGTCACGCCAGCCCTTGAACGTCACGACCTTGCCATCCGCATCGAGCACCGGCTCGTTCAGCTCCGGATCGCGCCGGATGAACTCCTGGTTGTTCGGGGCGCGCAGGAACGCGATCAGGTCATCAATGGCGATGTAGTTGAGCGGGCCGCCGTTCGTGTCCGCCCAGACCGGCATCTGGCTCTTGGGGTTCCCACAGACATACCGCCCGCCGGCCGTCAGGACGTTTTTCAGGTACTGCTCGTTGAGATGGCTGAACAGCTTCATCTGGTCGTTGAGGACCGGCCCGATCCCGCCCTCGCCGTTCACCCCGTGGCAGCGCGCGCAGTTCGCCTCGTACAGGTTGTAGCCACGCGTTATCGCCGTCACCTGCTGCTGATCGACTTCGACATCAAGCCGAGCCTTCGCGTCGAAGAACGGGACGCCGAGCTCGTAGAAGTAGTAGACGATCACGAACAACGCCACGATGGCGACGCCGAGGAACGCGACCCAGCGGGCATCACCGGACTGGCGAACAATCTTCGCGGCGCGCTCCGGGGTGAGCCCCGCGATCGCCCGCGTCTGCCGCGGTGCGGTGAATCGCTCCGGGGATCGGCTGGGGGGCTCCGTCGGCGGGCGACGGGCGGGCAGCCGCCGCTCCGGGTCGCCCCCGGGCTGACCCTTCGTGGGATCGGTCATATGCAGCCGACGGGGCTTTTCGGCGGGATGATCCCGGGCTGGCCTACCGCCACGGGCAGCGGCCCGAGCGTGATCTTCGACGTGTCGAGGATGAGCGTACCGGCGGCGTCGACCGTGATCGAGAAGCGGTCCATGGACCGCGGCGCAGGTCCGTACTGGGCACCAAGCGCCTTGATCCCGGTCCGGTCATAGCGCGAGCCGTGGCAGGGGCATTCCAGCCAGTAGTTCTTGAGGCACGGGTTTGGCTTGCAGCCCAGGTGCGGGCAGCGCTGGTACAGGGCGCGGACGTTGAGGGCCGTGCCGTCGCCGGTGGTGTCCTCGCCGGGCACGAACTCCTGGCGCGCCGGATCGAGGAGCACGATGAACGCCCGCGCGGCCTGGTAGTAGGCGGGGAAGCCCTTGTCGAACGGGACCAGGGTGTTCTGGGCCTTGATGTCGGCGATCGTCCCGAGCTCGATCACGCCCCCGAAGCCGCCCTTCGTGTTCGGCCACAGGAAGCCGATCGAGCCGGCGGTGACCTCGGTGAGCCAGAGCAGGGTCGCGCCGCCAATCGACCGCCGGAGCAGCGTCCGGCGCGAGATGCCCTGGACCGGGTCCTGGCGCAGGGAGCGCAGGGCCTGTGGCGTGAGCGCCTGGGGCTTGTCGGCGGGCTCGAGGTGGTAGTTGCTCATCGGTCGATCACAGCGCGAAGTGGAGCCCGTTGGTGAAGTTGTCGAAGAACGGCAGGAACGGTGTCACCACCGAGTAGCCCGGGCCGCGGAAGAAGACGCCGACGAAGGTGACCATCAGCCCGAGGATGCACAGCAGGCTGAACAGCACGACCGCGGTCTTGCGCTCTGCCGGCCGCTTGGCCTCGATGTTCGCGCGGTCGATGTACGGCAGGACCATCGCCCCGAGGAGGATGTACAGGAACGGGACCAGGACGCCCGACACGACGGGGTGGAAGTACGCCAGCAGCTCCTGGAGCCCGAGCAGGTACCACGGCGCCTTCGCGACCGGTGGGGTGACGTTGCCGTTCGCCAGCTCCTCGAGGGGCGCGTTGATGAACAGGCCCATGAGCAGCAGGAAGACGCTCATGACCGTCGCGGCGAGGAACTCGATCGAGAGCAGGTGCGGCCAGGTCATGACCGTGTCGTCGGGCTCCTTTTGGACCCGCACGACCGCATCCTGCTTGACCATCGCGAGCAGCCGGTACGGTCGCGCCGACATCGGCACGCGCTGCTTGTCGATCTCGGTCCGCCGGGTCGGGTCGACCGGCAGGACGACCCGCTTCTCGGTCTTCTGGTCGGTCATCGGCTACAGCGGTCCCGAGATGCCGCCGTCCTTGCGAATCCGCCAGAAATGGACGGCAAGGAGGATGGCCGCGACGAGTGGCAGCACCATGATGTGCAGAACGTAGAACCTGAGCAGCGTGTTCTGGCCGACCTCGAGGCCGCCGAAGATCAGGTTCTGGATCGGCGTGTTGATGATCGGCGTGTAGCTCGCCATGTTCAGGCCGATGGTGATCGCCCAGTAGCTGATCTGGTCCCACGGCAGCAGGTAGCCCGTGAAGCTCAGAGCGATGGTCATCAGCAGGAGCAGGACGCCGATGACCCAGTTGAACTCCCGCGGCGGCTTGTAGGCGCCGTGATAGAAGACCCGCATCATGTGCAGGAAGACGAAGAACACCATGAGGTGGGCGCCCCACCGGTGGACGTTCCGGGTCAGCAGGCCGAACGCCACGCTCGACTGGATGTTCAGGATGTCCGTGTACGCCGAGGTCGACGACGGCACGTAGAAGAACATCAGGTAGACGCCGGTCACGGTCAGCACGAGGAACAGGAAGAACGACAGTCCACCCAGGCAGAACGTGTACGCGAACTTCACCGCGTGCTGGCGGACGCGGACCGGGTGGATGTGCAGGAAGACGTTGTTCATGACCGCGTACGCGCGCGAGCGCTCGTCGGTCGGGTACGGGTTGCGGAACAGCGACCGCCAGACGGCGCTCCGGCGGATGGACTGATCCACCCGCTCCAGGAAGCTCAACGGGGCATTCCTCCTGCGACGCCGGTCGTCCCGGCGAGCTGAGCGTCGCGGTACGACTCCTTGTAGAGCCGCCCGTCGGTCGAGATCTCCTGCAGCTCGAACCGCTCCATCGTAATGGCGTCGAACGGGCAACGCTTGACGCACAAGGCGCAGCGGATGCAGCGCTCCTCGTCGAGGATCATCGCCGCGCCGTCCTGCCAGCCGTAGGCCTCATCGAGCTCGGTCAGGAGGCCCTCGGACTTGAGCTGGTTGATGTCGACCATGTGGATGACGCCCTCGGGACAGACGTCGGCGCAGGCACCGCACAGGACGCATCGGAACGGGTCGAACCAGATGTTGAAGTTGCACATGAGGCAGCGCGTGGATTCCGCGACGGCCGAGGTGGCGTCGTAGCCCTGCTCGACCTGGGTGGTGAAGTTGACGTCCGGGTCGGTCGACGGCATGCGCTCCTGTAGCGGGGTCATGGGGATGTGCTGGCGCGGCAGGACGTCGTAGAACTCGGGCATCTCGAACGCCCACGTGCTGGTCATCTTCACGTTCGCCGCGACGGTCACGTCGGTTTGCGCGGCGAGATATCGATCGATCGCGTAGGCGCACTTCTTGCCGTGTCCCGCGGCCTCGATCAGCGTCGTGGGCCCGGTCACGAAGTCGCCGCAGGCGAACACGCCCCGCACGTTGGTGGCATACGTCGCGGGGTCGACCTTGACCCGGCCTCGGTTGACCTCGAAGTCCGACTCGACCGGCAGGAACGTCAGGTCCGCCGCCTGCGAGACGGCCGGGATGACCGTGTCCGCCTTGATCACGAACTCGGAGCCCGGGATCGGCACCGGTGAGCGCCGGCCGGACGCGTCCGGCTCGCCCAGCTTGTTGCGGATGAACCTGACCCCGGTGACGTGACCGTCCTCGCCGAGCACCTCGATCGGGCTCGCGAGGAACTCCATGCGCACGCCCTCGCGCTCCGTCTCGCCCAGCTCCTCCTCGTCGACGACCAGCTCCGAGCGGGTGCGGCGATAGACGATCGCCACGTTCTCGGCGCCGTGGCGGAGCGAGGTGCGCGAGCAGTCCATCGCCGTGTAGCCGCCACCGATGACGACCACGTCCTTGCCGACCTCGATCGGCTCCCCGAGGTTCGCCTTCTTCATGAAGTCGACGCCGTACTGGACGCCCTCGAGCTCCGCGCCCGGGACGTCGAGCGCGACCGGGTTCATCGCGCCCGCCGTGATCGCCACCGCGTCCACGTTGCGCTGGAGGTCCTCGAAGGTGAGGTCGACGCCGATGTTGGTCGAGTAGTGGAACCGGACGCCGAGCCGCTCGACGAGCCGGATGTCCATCTCGATCGCCTCGCGCGGGAGGCGGAACGCAGGCACGCCGATGAGCATCGTCCCGCCACCGAAGGGCAGGCTGTCGTAGACGTCGACGCCGTAGCCCTTCATCGCCAGCTCGCGCGCGACGGAGATCCCGGCCGGGCCCGCCCCAACCACCGCGACCTTTTCGGCGCGCGCCTCGATGTGGGGCATGACGTCGGGGATGCCCGAGGCCTCGTGCCACTCGACGAGGAAGCGCTTCATCGCGCGGATCGCGAGGGGCCGGTCGATGTCGCCCCGGCGACACGCACGCTCGCAGGGCGCGGAGCAGACGTACGAGCACATCGCGGCCACGGGATTGGGCTCGCGAGAGAGGATGTAGCCCTCCTCGAAGCGCCCTTCCGCGGCGAGGTTCAGGTAGCCCCGGCAGTTCGTCCCGACCGGGCACGCCTCCTGGCACTCGATGTTGCACTGCAGCCACGAAGCGTCAACCGGCTGGACGAGGAACTCGGTGCGGACGTCAAGGGTCAAGGCGTGGCTGCACCTTCTGTGCGGCGTGCGAACAGTCGATCGTGAAGAAGGCCGGTCGACCCGGGTACGAAGCCGGCGCGGTCAATCTACCACCGGCTCGACGGCGCATGCAGCCACGGCCCGTCCGAGGCGGGGGCGCCGAGTGGTCTCGACTGGTCGTCGACCCCTCGATGCGTCCCGAGGCAGTGCTCGACTGGTGGTCGAGATCCTGACGATCCGCGACCACGGGAGCCGTCGACAGCGACCCGGACTCGACCGGGAGCCGGGTTTCGTCGCATGGTGACGCACCGAACCGACCGCTGGTCGAGCCGTCGCCACGTCGATCCGCGACGAGGTTCAGTCCCCGTCCAGGCTCTCCCAGCGATTTGACGCTGCCCGGACGCGCAGCTACGCTCGCGACGGCGACGGCGCCTCCCGGAGGTGTCGGACAGCGAGGACATAGACCCCGCGTGACCTCGGGTGAGCTGGCCTTCCTGGCCCTCGGGCTCCTCCTCGGCGCCGCCACCGGTGCGGCGCTCATCGCCATCCTCGGGACCCGCTCGCAGCGGCGGGAGATTCGGGTCACGGTGACCCGCGACGCCGTTCCCCGCCGATCAGAAACGCTGTCCCAGGACGCCTTCGTGACCCGCCGCGCCGAGCCGGCGCCGGGTGGCCCGGCGGACCGCCGGTCCTACGATCGCGTCCCGATTTCGGACCGACCACGTCGAGATTCGGCCGGAGCCGGACAGCGGCTGGCGGGTCCCCGTCGCCAAGCCGATCCAGGTCGGAGCCAGCTCCGCTGGGCCGCTACCGGATCGAACGATCGTTCCATCTGTGGCCGTCTCGGCAGCCCTGCCGGCGGCGGTCGGGATCGCGATCGCGGCGGAGCGCGATCCGGAGCTGGAGCCCGTGCGGTCGGACGCCGACATCGAGCCGGTCCACGTCCCAGCGCTCGAGCGAATGCTCCGAGGCGAGCATCGGGCGATGGTCGACGTGGTCGACCGGATTGCCGGCGAGGACCCGTGGCGCCGGCGCGAGTGGGAGGTCCTGATCGGCGGCCTCGTCGAGGCGATGGCGGACGTCGCCGTGGGCGAGTCGGTCATCGACTTCCCGATGGGCACGGCGTTCTGGGATGCGCTCACCGTGGAGCAGTGCCGGCGCGTTGTCGCGGCACTGGCATCGATGGGCTACCAGTACGACGGTCGATCGGGCTGGGTGGCCAACCGCGTGCCCGCGTACCGCGAGCTCACGATCGCCCTGGCTGACATCGGGGTTGACCCCAAGCGATTGCGCGCCTGGCCGAACCAGGCCGAGATCGCCGCGCTCTTCGTCGGCGCGCGGCCGGCGCCGGAAGAGCTGCTGCCCGCCGCGGGCCCCGACTACGCGGCCGAGGACATGCGGGCGATCGTCGGCGAGCGCGGCTCGGAGCTCGCGAACCTGTGGCTCGCGTGGGACGCGGTTCGGCCGCTGCTGTTCGACGAGCCGGTGCCGGCACAGCCGGCGGAGGTCTGACGGGGCGCGAGGCGTCTGACGCCTCGCGGAATCAAGGGCCGGTCAGGCCGTCGCTTCCTCGGCCGCTGCGCTGCCATCGGCCATCTCGGCCGGCTCCGGCACGTCGTCCTCGTCGTCGTCGTCGATGACGACGAGGTGGAAGCCGTCCGCCGCGTCGACGCCGATCTCCTTGCCCATCTCGCCCGTCCACTCGCGCGTCCACTGCTCCACCGACGCGAAGTCCTTGATCTGGCTCGCGTGCGCCCTGAGGGCATCGAGCTTCCGGTCGATCGTCGCCGAGACGTCGACCCGGACCGTCGGGTTGTTGGACCAGAAGAGGTACAGGCGCCGAACCCGGTGAGCGGCGAGGCCGTCGCGGGCCAGCCACGGGAACGCCAGCGGGTTGCGCGCCGCCGGATAGACCGCGTCGACGGCAGCGAAGCCGGCCGCCCGATGGTCGGTGTGGTTCACGCCCCGATCGCGGTAGAACAGCACCTCCGGATCGGTGGCGAGGACCGCATCCGGGCGGAAGGTGCGGATCTCGCGCACGAGGTGCTCGCGCAGGATCAGGTCGTTGACGAGGGCGCCGTCGGGCATGTGCAGGAACGTGACCCCTGCGTAGCCCACGATCTCGGACGCGGCCCGCTGCTCGCGCTCACGCAGCGCGGCGAGCTCCAGCTGGTCCATGTCGGGGTCCTCGCCGCCGGCGTCGCCGCTCGTGCAGCACACGAGCCAGCCCACCGACCCGGCGTCGATCCAGCGCGCCGCGGTCGCCGCGGGCCCGAAGTCCGCGTCGTCGGGATGGGCGGCGATGACCATGAACCGTTCGGGCCGCCAGTCGTGCGCTTCGTGCTCGGTCACGCGTGGCTCCGGGACGTCACGACGCGCGCGACGCCCGCTCCTCGCCGAGGGCCTTGAGCACCTCGGCCGGGTGGCCGTCGGCCTTGACCTTCGGCCACGCCCGCGCGATGCGCCCGTCGGGATCGACCAGGTAGGTGGACCGGATGATGCCCATGTACGTCCGCCCGAGCGCCGTCTTCTCGCCCCACGCGCCGTAGCGCTCGATGACCTGCCGCTCCGGGTCGGACAGGAGCACGAACGGCAGGTCGAACTTCTCGCGGAACCGGCGATGGCTCGCCGCGGAGTCCTTGCTGACGCCCCAGACGTCCGCGTCGGTCGCGGCGTACTCCGCATCGAGGTCGCGGAACTGGCAGGCCTCGGTGTTGCAGCCGGGCGTGTCGTCCTTCGGGTAGAAGTACAGGACGGTCCATCGGCCGCGCTGGTCGGCGAGGCGGTGGACGGCCCCGGTCTCGTCGGGCAGCTCGACGTCCGGCGCCGGGTCGCCGACCTGCGGCGTGGTGGTCGCGGGGGCGATCATCGGCCGACTGTAACAGGGGTCTCGATCACGAGAAGCCGGCCCGAGGTGAGCGAGATTCGTGCCGTCTCTGACGTCCGAACGTTGGACAGGCCACGCGACCGGCCGGCGTCCAGGGACTCGCCGGCGAGGGGGTAGCGCAACCCGTCCGTCCGCACGCCTTCCGCTGCCGCCCCCAGCGCGAGGATGCTCACGGTGTCGCCGGGGCGTCCGGTGAACGAGCGCCCGTCGGAAGGCCCGGCCGGAGCTGGAACGAGCAGCGTCATGCGCGACGCCCGTTCGTCGTAGAGGCGGACGAATCGATCGTCGAGCTCGGGCTCGTACAGCAGGCCGAGGTTGGCCAGGGCGTGATCGATCCTGACCCCGCCGAACGCGCCCAGGATCGTGATCGAACCCGGCCAGGCTTCGAGCGCCGCCACCAGGGCGAGCTCGGTGTCGGATTCGTCCTTGTCGCGTGGGGCCTGATCGACGGCCACGCCCCCCGCCCTGAGTGCCTCGAGGTCTGCCGAGTCGATCGAATCCCCGTCGCCCACCCAGCGGTCGATCCGCAGGCCGAGCGCGTCGGCATGCCGCGCACCACCATCGGCGGCGACGACCCAGGCGAGCCCCTCGTCCCACCCGGGCCAGGCAGCGTCGAGGCGCACACGCGTCGGGATCTCGCCGTCGGCGAGAATCGCGGCGTGGAGTCCCGGCTGGGTCACGGCTGGGTCACGGCTGGGGGAGACACTCGGCGTCCGATGCGGATTCCTCCGGGACCAGCGCATCGACGAAGTCGGCGACGGTCGGGTGAACCTCGGCGGCGCCGGCCGCGAACAGCTCGTCGCGCGTCCCGATCGACGACTCGATGCCGATGCCCAGGGCTCCGACTGCGCGGGCCATCCGCATGTCGTCGGGCACGTCGCCGACATAGCGCGCGGTTGCGATCCGCTCGGCGCGGCCCAGCTCGGTCAGTGCCCGAAGCAGCGGCTCGGGGTGTGGCTTCGAGGCGATCGGGTCGCTGCCGAACACGCGGATGGGCAGCAGGTCCCCGATCCCGAACCGTTCGAGCTGGGCGCCGACGACATCGCGGTGCCCCGCCGTGACCAGCCCGAGGACGAACCCGGCGGCTGACAGGCGCCGAAGCGCCTGGTCGACGCGGGGCAGCAGTCCCGCAGCGTCCGTCTCGCGGTAGAGGGTGAGCCAGCGCTCGCCGGCCGTCTCGAGGGCGTCATCCGGCACGCCGAGCCGCTGGTACATCAGCCGCCAGTCGGGGACATACGCCGCCCGGTAGCGAGCGTCATCGAAGGGCAGGCCGAGCTCGGTGAGCACGCGGTGATTCGCGTCGAAGATCGCGGGCAGCGAGTCCACGAGCGTGCCGTCCCAGTCGAAGACGATGGCGTCCACAGGCCCGATCCTACGCCGCCGCCCGATGCTATCCTCGCGGCCGTGCCCGCCGTCCTGGAGCACCCCGCCGTCCTCCGGGTGCTTGACGCGGCCGCCCGCAAGGGCGTGACCCTCGACGTGACGGTCTTCCCCGAGTCGACCCACACTGCCAGCGAGGCGGCCCGGGCCGTCGGCGCGGACCTCACCCAGATCGTGAAGTCGCTCGTCTTCGTGTCGGCCCGCGACGATGGCGAGCTCGAGCCGATCCTGTGCCTCGTCTCCGGGGCGGACCGTGTCGACCTGGAGCGACTCGCGGCCGTCGTCGGTCGCCGGGACATCCGGCGTGCCACCGCGCGCGAAGCGGACGAGCTGACCGGCTTCTCGATCGGCGGCATCCCGCCCTTCGGCCACACCCAGCGTGCCCGCGTGATCATGGATCCCGAGCTCGGGCGCTACGCGGAGGTCTGGGCCGCGGCAGGTCTCCCGAACGCCGTCTTCCCGGTGGCGCCCGCGACGCTCCGGATGCTCGCCGACGCGCACGTCGCGCCGATCGCCGAGGGCCCACCGATCGAGTCCGCGTCCTGAATCGATCGACGGGCGCAGCGAGCGCCTGAAGCGATGGCCGGCGAGCCGCACGACGCGACGATCGCCTACCCCGGCGGCCTCCGGGCGCGCTGGCGCTGGGGCGGCTCCGGGCAGGCGGCAGCCGTCTTCGCCCTGTCCGAGGTCGGCGGCGACCTGCTCGACCTCGGGCCCTCGGTCGTCCCCGATCCCGACGCGGTGTGCAGAGCGGAGCTCCGCGTCGAACGTCCCGGAGGCGCCTGGACGGTGCGCTTCGCCTCGACGATCAGCGACGACCCCGCCGCGCAGGCGTGGGACACCGCCGGCCAGCTCGTCGTCAAGTACGGCTTCCATGCGTACGGTCTCGACGCTCGATCGGGCGAGCTGCGCTGGAGCCATCGCTCGGCGACGCCGCTCCTCGCCGCGTTCGCCTCGTCCCGGCTCCGGCACGTCATCCTCCAGGCGGAGCTCGAGACGTTCGCGATCGAGGCGGACGGGACGGTGGCCTGGCGGATCGCGCACTCGGATGTCGTGACCGAGGCGGCCATGGTCGGCGGCCGGCTGGTCCTCACCGCGTACGGTGGCGGCCTCAACGCGCTGGATCCGGCGACGGGCCGCGCCGCGGGAAGTGCCGAGGGCTGACGTCCGCTCGGCCACGCTTTGGGTTGATGGACTTGTGGATCGGGCGTGGACAAGCGGGACCGGCGGACGGAAGTTCGTGGACATGTGGCATTGACCGTCCATGCCCTGGGCCCTAGCGTAGTGATCAGCCCGGAGGGGCCGAGCGACACTAACGGCTGAGATCGCCTCAAGGCCCACGTGTCGGGTAGGTTCCTCCGGGCCCTTTTCATGCCCGACGTGGCACGACCCGGCCCCACCTATGATCCGGCCGTGGGTCCCCTCCTCCTCGCCGTCGCGGGCGCCGTCGCGCTCGCCATCGCCGTTGCGATCCTGCGCAGCTTCGGGCACGGCTATCGCGTGGGCCGCCTGCTCGCCGCGACGCCGAAGGTCTCGGTCGCCGAGGCGCTCGGGGTCGCGAACGGGGGCGAGCGCCGGTACGTGCGGGTCGACGGCCGCATCGACAGCGACGCCGAGTTCGAGGACGCGGATCACCGCCCGCTCGTCCTGCGCCGGACCACGCTCCAGTGGCGCCCGAACGGCGGCGGCGCCTGGATGACGTTCGAATCCTCGACCGAGGTCGTGGCGTTCTCCGTGAACGAGGGCCTCGACGAGATCGCGGTCGACGGCGACGCGGTGGCCGAGGGCCTCGTGGTCGTGCCCCGCGAGAGCCGGGGGCACGCGACCGACCTCGGCGAGCGAGTCCCGGCAGACATCCCGGCCGATGCCGAGGCGAAGGTCGTGATCGAGCAGGTGTCGACCGTCGAGCACGCGACCGTGCTTGGGATGCCGGCCCGGCGCGCGGACGGGCGGGTCGTGATCGGGCCGGGGCTGGGCCGGCCACTCGTGCTCACGACGCTGGAACGTGACGAGGCGATGCGCCTCCTCGCCGGGGGCGCGACGGGGCGGTCGCGCCTGGCCGTGGCCTGTCTCGCAACCGGGGCGCTGCTCATCGGCGCGGCCGCGATCTGGTGGCTCATCGACGCGCTGGCCGGCGGGGCCGCGGTCGCCTTCGCGGCCTCGCCGGATCCATCGCTCCGGCCCGGTTCCGACACGCGCACGAGCGGCCAGGGACCTGGGCTCGTGGGCGAGCCGCTCCTCGCGATCCTGGGCATGCTGGGCGTCGGGCTCGCGAGCCTCGTGGCGAGCCTCGCCTACGTGCGGCTCACCGGCGGACGACGGGAATCGAGGCGACCGGGGGACCAGCGCCGACCGTCCCGCTGATCGTGCGACCGCGACTTGGTACTTTCGAACCCTTGGCAAGAAATGTGAGGTAGATAGGCTCCCGCCGTAACTTCACAAAATCTTCCGGGGTCTGCTTGTCGAAGGTCGATCTGCTCCTACCGCGACCGCTTGACGCGACGCTCTCGGTCACGCGCGCCGCCGAGGTCCTCGGCGTGCACGCAAACACCGTGCGAGCGTGGAGCGACGCGGGCCGGCTCCGCTATTACCGAATCAATCCCCGGGGCGACCGGCGCTACCGGATGAGCGACCTCCAGCGCTTCCTCGCGGCGAGCGACGCGACGTTCACGCTGCCCGCCGCGGAGGACAACCGCACCGCCGCGGGCAGGCGCCGGTCCGCGGTGATCTCCCTGGCCGACCACGAGGCGATGCTCGGCCTGGTCGCCGAGCTGTCTGCGATCGGCGGCTCGGCGATCCGGGATGCGCTCGAGAGCCCCGAAGCGCCGCTGGTCGCCGCCGTCCGGACGATCCGCGAGAGTCTCGCCGCCGTGCATGCCTCGGCGTGGCGGGCGGCCGACGGCCGGCTCACCCCGATCGCCACCGCCGGACCGCCATCGCGCGGCCTCGTGCAGCTCCCGGACACGTACGGCGTCCTCGGCGCCGCGCTCGTCGACGCGGCGGTCGTCGTCGAGGCAGATCCCGGCGATCACCTCTCGGCCACGAACGAGCCCGGTCGCGAGGTCGCCAGCGCGATCCCCGGCGAGGATGGGGTCTGGGGCGTGCTCCTCCTCGTCCGACGTTCGGTCGAGCCGCTGACCGACCCCGAGCGCGAGCTCATCGGCATTGCGAGCACCGCACTCGGCAACATCATCAACGCTGCATCCTCGGCAGCGAACGTGGCCCATCAGCTCCAGCGCGCCGACGCGCTGCGCCGCGTCACGAGCGACATCGGGAGCCGGCTCGACCTCGACGAGATCCTCAACCGCGTCACCGACCACGCACAGGTGCTCTTCTCGGCGGACCGAGTGGCGGCCTTCCTTTTCGAGGACGGCGGAACGCGGCGCATGGCTGCGTCTCGCGGCCTGTCGCGCTCGTGGATCGCGGCAGTCACGTCGGTCGAGGGCACGACGCTCGGCACCGCCGCGATCACCGCTCGACGCCCGATCTACTCCCTCCACTACCGCGACGACCCTCGCGCCGGCCCGTTGCGCGCGGCAGCGGTCCAGGAGGGCATCGAGTCAGCGTGCATCGCGCCTTTGCTCGACGGCGACGAGCCGGGTGCGCTCGGGATCCTGGGCGTGTACCACGACAAGCCCCATCCCTGGAGCAACGACGAGCTCGACACGATGGCGGCCCTCGCCACGCAGGCCACCGTGGCCATCAAGGCGGCGCGGAACTACGCCCAGCTCGCCACGTGGACGGCGCAGCTCCAGTCGATCCAGCAGCTCGGCACGCGCCTCAGCCGGCTGACCAGCGTCAAGCAGATCGGTGACGCGATCGCCACCGAGCTCCGCCAGCTCATCGACTACCACAACGTGCGCGTGTACCGCCTGTACGGCGAGGACCTGATCCCGGTCGCGATGCAGGGCCGCGTCGGCGAGTACCTCGACGAGACGCCCGAGCAGCTGAAGGTCCAGTACGGCGCGGGCATCACGGGCTGGGTCGCCGAGCACCGCGAGGCCGCGCTCCTCGACGACGCGTCCGCCGACAGCCGCGCCCAGACGATCCCGGGCACCGAGGACGACCTCGACGAATCGATGCTCCTGGCGCCGATGCTGTTCGAGGACGAGGTCCTCGGCGTGCTGGTGCTCTCGAAGCTGGGCCTTCGGCAGTTCCGCCAGGACGACCTGCGATTGCTCGAGATCTACGCAAGCTTTGCCGCCCAGGCGATGGCCAATGCCGATGCCACCGAGCGCCTGCGCGAGCAGTCCGCGGCCTTGGAGCAGAAGGTCCGCGGCCAGCGCGAGCTCCTCAAGATCACCGAGTCGATCCTCACGACGCTGGACCCGCCGGTCCTGCTCACGATGGTCGCCGACCGGCTGGGCGAGCTCATCGGCTCGGACAACATCTCGATCGAGCTGGTGGACCAGGCGACCGGGCGGCTGACGCCCGTCGTGGCTCGCGGGATCGACGCGGAGTTCTACATCCTGCCGTGGGACGAGGGCGAGACCGGCCTCGCCACGTGGGTCGCCGACAACAACGAGCCGGTCCGGGTGGTCGACGAGTACTACGACGAGCGCGTCCTGCAGCCCGCCAGCGGCCCGATCCACGGCAGCCTCGTGTGCGTCCCGCTGCGCGCTCGCGAGGGCGCTGTCGGTGTCCTGACCCTGGAACGGATCGGGGAGGGCCGCGTGTTCAGCGACGACGAGTTCGAGCTCGTGCAGCTGTTCGCGGCGCAGGCGTCCATCGCCCTCCAGAACGCCGAGGTCCACCTCGCGGTCCGAAAGAGCGCCCAGATCGACGTGCTGACCGGCCTGCTCAATCACGGCACGTTCGGCCAGCACCTCGGCGCCCTGATCACGGCGGCAGAGCCGTTCAGCCTGGTCATGCTCGACCTCGATCGGTTCAAGCCCGTGAACGACGGCATGGGCCACCAGGCGGGCGACCTCCTGCTCCGTCAGGTCGCCGACGCGATCGTGGCGGCGAGCCGCGAGAGCGACCGCGTCTTCCGCTATGGCGGCGACGAGTTCGCCGTCCTCCTGCCGCGCACGGCGGGCGACCAGGTCGCCCAGATCGCCGAGCGGATGCGCTCCGCCGTCAAGGGCGTCGTCCTCGAGGGTTCCAACTGGCGCGGCCTGGCCCGTGCGCTCGAGGCGTCGGCGGGGACCGCCTCCTACCCGGCTGACGGCGCACGGTCCGAGGAGGTGCTCCTCGCCGCGGACCGGGCGCTGTTCGTCGCAAAGCGGTCCGGCGGCGCCCGCGTCGCGAGCGCGGCCGAGGGCCAGGCGCTGGCGGGCGAGTTCACGCTCCAGGCCCCGACGCCGATCGACCCGCTGGCCAGCCCGGCGGCCTGATCCGGGGCGTGCGCCAGATGAATTGGTCGCACGTCCGTCATTGGGACCGTCGCCAATCGGCCCCCTCGACCGTCAGACTCGGGCCATGACGTACGACCCGCTCGAGCGACCGCGCCGGCCGGCCCAGCGATCGATCCTCGATTCACCGCTCGTCGCGGGCCTGCTCGTCGTCATCGTCGTGCTGCTGGCGGCGCTCGTCGTGCTCATCCCGGGCGTGCTGGGGCCGTCGAGGGCCGACCCGACCGCGTCGACTTCCTCGATCCCCGGCACACCCGTCGCCACCGGCCCGACGCCGGTGCCGACGTTCTCCCGGCCGACGCCGAGCCCAGCGCCGACCTTCCTGATCCACCGGGTGACGGCCGGCGAAAGCCTGAACTCGATCGCCAGGCAGTTCCGGACGACGGCACGCTCCATTGCCTGGTGGAACCGGGGCGCCTATCCGAAGCTCGACCCCGAGTCGCCCGACTACGACCCGAACACGATCCGCGTCGGCTGGGTGCTCGTCGTGTTGCCCGACACGGTGGTCGACGAGGAAAACCCACCGACACCGAGCCCGGGCCCGCCCACGCCGACTCCCGGCACGACGCCGGATCCGATCGCGACCCCCGAGGCGACGGTCTAGCTCAACCGGGGATCAGGAACGGCGGGATCCACAACACCGACAGCGATGTCGTGAAGGCGGCGAAGGTCACCGCGCCGAGGAACAGCGCGAAGGCCACGAGGACGACCCTGTCGGTCGGGTCGAAACGCAGGTCCGGGAGCCAGCTTCGCTTGCCGGTTCCGAAGCCCCGCAGGTCCATGGCGTCGATCGTGTCCTCCGCGCCGGCAATCGCGTTGACGACCGTGGGCGCCACGACCGGGATCGTCTTGCGGAGCCTCGCGATCGGGCCGCCGGTGACCCGGTCGAACTCCATCCCCCGGACGCGCTGTGCGTCGATCGTCGTTCGGAAGTCCGCAATGAACGAGGGGATGAAGCGCCACGTCAGGTCGACCGCGAAGGCGAACCGCGAGGGCACGCCGAGACGTGCGAAGGTCACCCCGAAGACGGCCGGGTCAATGGCGAAGGCCAGCGGGAAGCCCATCGCGATCATCGCCATGAAGCGCAGGTACTGCGTCGCCGCGAAGGTGATCGATTCGGCGGAGACCGGCGTCCCAAGGAGCGGGACGTTGCCGTAGACGTGGATCACGGCGTCGACGGGGAGTCGCTGGATCCGCCCCGAGGCGATGATCCCGTTCCCGACGACGATCAACGTCATGACGATGATGGCGAAGAGCCACAGCCGTCGGACCTCGCGGAACGGGATGCGCGCGCTGGCGTACCAGGCGAAGGCGATCAGCGTCAGGACGAGCATCGCCCGGATGTCCCACACCTGGATCGCCGCAAAGACGAAGCAGACCAGGGCCAGAACAAGAAGCCGAGGGTCGCGGCGGGCGAGCCACGACCCTCGGCCGAGATAGCGCGGTGCGAAGTTCATGCCGCGGCGTTACCGCCCGGTACGTTCCGCCGCCGGCGCCCAGAGATACAGCAGCGCCGGCACGATGATCACCGTGGCGATGATGTCGACCACGACGACCGGGATGTACTCCGTGGTGAGAATCGTGGAGAAGTCCATCGCGCTGATCACGATGCCGAGGAAGACCGCGAGGAAGCCGATCACGACGGCGATCGAGCCACCGAGCGCGGCCGCGATCGCACGGCCGGTGAAGCCCGGCTGGTCCACCCAGCGCTTGAGGTACATCGGCATCACGCCGGCGATGAGGCCGACGAGCCCGTTCGCGAGGCTCCAGTGGGGCGATGTCAGGGCGCCCCAGCCGGAAATCTGGTCGCCGATCATGTTGCCGACGAGTCCGGTGAAGAAGCCGACGATCGGCCCGAACGCGTAGCCGAAGAACGGCACGAGCGCGAAGCCCGGGCGAACGCTCACCGCGGTCGTCCCCGGGATCACGACCGACGCCGACGCCAGCACGCCGTACAGCGCGGCCCCGATGGCCGCATACACGATGACCCGCGTGTCGATCGCCCAGAGCGACGACCGCGCCATCGACATGGTGCTCATCCGAGTTCCCTCCATTCCTACCCGGGACCGCCGGCCGCCGGTGGCGCCGTGGCCCCGCGAGCTCCCTTGCCTGCCGCCCCCCGGGTCGTCAGGACCCAGCGGGCGAGCGCTTCAGTGTCGAGGAATGGCCCCTCGCGACCGCGCCATTGGGCATTGGCGCGGATGAGCGAGGTCAGCCGCAGATTGCAGCTCGTCCAGCGATGCTCATCCTCGATCACCTCGAGCGGAGTTCCGTCGGCGACGATCTCGCCCGCTCGGAAGAGCAGGATACGGGTCGCATGCGCGAGCGCAAGGTCTACGTCGTGGGTGACGAGGTAGATCGACTCCAGCCCGCCGATCGACACCACCTCCGACATGAACTGTCGCGCCGTCCGGTGATCCTGCCCGGCCGATGGTTCGTCGAGCAGCAGGGTCGGCGGCTGGAGCGCGAGAGCGATCGCCAGGGCGAGGCGTTTCTGCTGCCCGAATGACAGGGTGAACGGGGGTCGATCGCGGATCCCCTCCAGCCCGTCGAGCGCCGTCCGGCGCAGGACGTCGTCGATCAGCGCGTCGAACGTCGCCGGGTCACGCCGCAGGTTCTTCGGTCCGAACGTGAGCTCTTCGGCGACGGTTCGCGCGAACAGCATCTGGCTCGGGCTCTGGAAGACGAAGCCGAACGTCGTGGCGAGATTCGCCACGGTCCGCTTCACCGCCGGCGCGCCGTCCACCAGCACGGAGCCCTCGCTGGGCTCCATGAGCCGCATCGCCGTGCGGAAGAGCGTCGTCTTGCCCGAGCCGTTGGGGCCAAGGACCGCAACGATCTCGCGCCGGCCGAGGCTGGCACTCACCCCGTGGAGCACCTCGCGCCCGTCATAGCCGGCACGAACGCCTCGGAACTCGAGACGCGGCGGGGCGTCGTCCTCGTCCACCGGTTCGCTGCGACCGGCGGGGCTGCTGGCGTCCCCGTACAGCCCCGGGTCCGCCTCGAAGCGACGGAGCACGACCTCGAACGGCAGCTTGACGTTCGCCGGATCCGCGACACGCAGGAAGCCATCGACGCCGCCCAGGTACGTCGTGCGGCCCTCCTCGAGGTACAGGACGCGATCCGGGCGGAGGTCGAGGGCCTCTTCGACCCGGTGCTCCACGATGAGCACGGCATGGCCCTCGTCGGCGAGGCGGCGGAGGATCCCGAGGAGGCGGGCAGCGGTCGCGGGGTCGAGGTTCGCCAGCGGCTCGTCGACCACGTACAGGCGGGGCGTCAGCATGAGGATCCCGGCGATGGCCAGGAGCTGTCGCTCGCCGCCCGACAGCGCTGCGGTCTCGCGCCCCAGGAGCGACTCGATACTCGCCGCGCTCGCGACGGAGGCGATTCGGCTCCGGATCTCGCCCCGCTCCACGCCCAGGTTCTCCGGCCCGAACGCCAGCTCGGCCTCGACCGTCGCGCCCACGATCTGCTTCGCCGGATCCTGGAGCACGGTGCCGACGAGCAGCGAGATGTCCCGCAGCTTCTGCTCGGTCGTCAATCGGCCGCCGATGCGGACGGTCCCCGTCAGCTCGCCGCGGTAGGCATGCGGGATGAGCCCGTTGACGGCCCGGATGAGCGTGCTCTTGCCACAGCCGGACGGCCCGGCCACGAGGATGACCTCGCCCGGCTCGATCGAGAGCGAGATGTCGCGGATGGCCGGCTCCGACGCGCGGCGATACTGAAAGGTCAGGCCCTCGATCTCGGCGATGGGCTCGGCCACGGCAGCGGCCTCAGGCGCGGCGGATTCGGACTCGCTGGTCCACGCGGGCGCCGAGTCGCAACGCCGCGTTCGACTGGTTATCGGCAAACCCGAGGTTGCCGAACGAATCCTCGTACAGGAGCGGCGCACCCGGTGGGATTTCGCCGAACGTCCGGACCCACTGAGCTTCCTCGACGAGCGGCGTCGACTGCCCGTCGACCGGCGCGAACTCGACGCTGAACCGAGCTCCCGGTGCAGGCTCGCCGAGCGCCGCAGCAACGTGGCCGGGATCGCCGGCGAGGCGCAGGTTGCCGAACGAATCGATGTACACGATCGACGTATCGAGGACGCCCTCGCCGACGGTCGGCGTCGGAAAGACGATCGTGACGAGCGTCCCCGGGTCGACGCCGGGGCCCACCTCGGCGAAGTCGCCACCGATCGCGAGTTGCGCGGCGATCGGCGAGAAGATGTCGCGGCCGTGGAAGGTCGAGCTCGTCCGCGGGAGCATCCACCCGCGGTTCTCCAGCACGCGCGCCTCGACGATCCCGCCGAGCGCTCCGCCGGCGGCCGTGAGGAGGCCATTGTCCGGGCCGATCAGGACGTCGCCTCGGCCGGTGCGCAGGCCGATCGGCCGGCGCGCAGTCCCGACTCCCGGATCCACGACGGCGACGTGTATCCCCACGGGCATGTGCGGCAGCGCGATCCAGAGCAGGAATGCGCCATCGCGGATCTGGTACTTCCGCACCGAGTGGCTGATGTCGAGGATGGTCGCGTCGGGAGCGATCGACAGCATGACGCCGCGGCAGATCGCGGCGGCTGAATCGGGCCCGAAGTCGGTGAGGAACGTGATGAACGGGCGACGGCCTGACTGCATCGGCCGATGGTACCGATGTGCTCGCGCGGAGCGCAGCCGGCAACGCCGCGTCGAGCTTGCGCCGCATCCCACGCGGCGAAAGGGCGTCCGAGCGCAAGGCGCCGCCGAGCACCGCAAGCGAGCGCATCGTCAACGTGCGTGAGCGCGGAGCGCAGGGCGCAACGCAGCGATCGGGCGTCATTTCGCCGCGTGAATCGGGACGCCGCCGGGAGGAGATCCGGCGGCGTCCCGGTTCCGCGAGCAGAGGGGAGGAGCTCCTCGCTCGCTGGGGAATTGCGGAGGTCAGGTCTTCGGCGGGTCGATGACCCTCGTGATGCTCGGCCGCGGCCGCCGGAGGTGGCCGGTGGATCTGCGGGCTCGGATGGACGTCGTGGGAGCACCGGCGCGCTTGGCGGCGGTCGCGACCATCGTCGCGCGCAGGTCCGCTGCGTGGCTGAGGCGGCGGGTGATGATCGCCTCGACCTCCGGCAGCGTCCAGCGGAACCCGCCGCTCGGGAGGCCGTGGAGGAACGCGGTGAGATTCGCCGCTTCCCCGGCCTCCAGGCCGCGGGCCAGCAGGGCGCGGTAGGTTGCCTTCAGGCTTGCCGCGACCGGCCGTTCCTTCGACTGGGGCTGGAGTTCCATTCGACCACAGGGCTCGTGCGGTGCGGGCCGATCCCCGCCCGGTCGAGCCGGTCGGTTCGGTGGTGGCATGGTCCGCGCGGGAGCGGTTCGGTCGCGATGACCCGTCAGTACCATTCGACCCCGGTACTTCTGCCGAATCGGGTCCCGCGGTCGCCTCGGTACCGCGCGCCGCCTATCCTCCCGCCGTGGACGATCTCGACGACGCCGAGCACGAGCCGACCAAGCGCGATCGGACGGCGCGCCTGATGCGGGTCGCCGGTCTGCTCGCCGCACATCCGGACGGCATGCGCCCGAAGGACATCGCCGAGCGGCTCGGCATGTCCGTGCGGAACGTCTATCGCGACCTGCGGGCGCTCGAGGGCGAGGTCAAGCTCCCGACCTGGGCCGAGGACGGTCGCTGGGGAATCCTGGACACGGCCTTCCTGCCGCCGCTCAAGCTGACGCTCTCGGAGGCGATGGCGGTCTTCCTCGGGGCGCGGCTCATGGTCCGCTACGCCGACAAGTACGACCCCGACCTCGGCTCCGCGTTCGAGAAGCTGGCCGCGACGCTGCCGGAAGCGCTCCGCGACCACGTCTCGCGCAGCCTCGATGTCCTGCAGGATGCGCCCATCGACCCGGACTTCATCGAGAACGTCCGGCGCCTCACCCGGGCGTGGGCCGAGCGGCGGGTCGTCGAGATCGAGTACGAGGGCGCCGCCTTCGAGGGCCGAGCGGGCGAGCGCTCCCGGCGAACGGTTCGCCCGTTCCTCATCGAGCCCTCGCTCCAGACGCACGCCCTGTACCTGATCGGCTGGGACGAGGATCGAGACGCGATCCGGACGTTCAAGATCGAACGCATCCGGGACGTGCGGGTGACGCCGCGCGCGTTCGAGCCACCCGAGGGCTCGACGCTCGAGCGGGACATGCGCCGGGGTTGGGACATCATCGCGGACCAGCCGCCGATCGGGGTCGTCCTGCGGTTCTCGCCCGCCGTCGCGGATCGCGTGCTCGAGACGACGTGGCACCCGCTCCAGCTGACGACTCGCCAGGCCGATGGCTCGCTGCTGTGGCGTTCGACCGTGAGCGGGTTCATCGAGATCCGCCTCTGGATCCTGTCATGGGGCGAGGACGTCGAGGTCCTCGAGCCGGCCGAGCTGCGGTCGAGCGTCGCGGAGATCCTGGACCGAGCGGCCGCGCGCTATCGCACCGGATCGCAGCGGAAGTGAGCAGACGGCGCCGGACGTGAGCCGACGCCACCGGACGCCGGCCGACCACACGAGCCGATGCTCGCTGGCACCACCCGTACCCCACCGGACCATCGTTTCGACCATCCGTTCGATTTACGCACCGAGGGCCGTCGGGTAAGGATGGCCGCCATGCGTTTCACGACCGCTCCCGTGCGCCGCCCGAGGCTCGCGCTCGTCGCCGTCCTGGTGGCGTTCGCCTTCGCCACGGTCGTGCCCCTCGCCACCCCGGCACCGACCCGCGCCGCGACCACTGCCCAGAGCATGGAGGGCAAGATCCTCGCCTGGGTCAACGCCGCGCGCGCCGAGCGCGGCGTGCCGGCCCTCCAGCTCCGGGGCAGCCTCGTCGAGCTCGCGGGCGACCGCGCCGCCAAGATGGTGTCCACGAACGAGCTCGAGCATCCGAAGTGCCTGTCGTGCAAGCTCAACAAGCGCCACATCCCGTGGCATACCTGCGGCGAGACCATCGCCTGGACGTCATGGCCCTGGGGAACGCAGGCCGCGCAGAGCATCTTCAACGGCTGGAAGAACAGTCCCGGCCACTGGAGCCTGCTCATGAGCCCGAACTACGATCACGTCGGGATCGGCGTCGCGTACCGCAAGTCGAACCACCGAACCTACGCTGCGGCGGTCCTCACCGGCTGGTGACCGCATAGGCGGAGCGGCCGCACGGGCCGAACGGCCGCTTCTCGCGCGAGCGACCCAGCGCGCGACCCTATCCTGACCGCGTGGCCCGACACCCCTTCGCCGCGGTCAACCTCATCAGCGACCCGATCCACGGCTATCTCGAGCTGACGAAGCGGCTCTCGCGCGAGGAATCGGGGGCCGCGGGCCTGCCCGACGAGGACGCCGCCGAGGACGATCTCCTCGACACCGCGTGGCTCCAGCGCCTCCGCCGAATCAGCCAGCTCCAGAGCGCCCGCTGGGTCTTCCCGACCGCGGAGCATTCGCGGTTCACGCACGGCCTCGGCGTCATGCACGAGGCCGGGCTGTGGGCACGCGCCCTGCTGCCATCGCTGCGGGCGGCCCTGCCCACCCTCGCGCCTTCGGAGGCGATCCCGTCGGAGGGGCTCGTCGTGGAGACGCTGCGCGTCGCCGGGCTGCTGCACGACGTGGGCCACGGGCCGTTCGCCCACTTCTTCGACGATCGCGTGCTCGCGGCCTTCCCCGCCCCCGAGGACGCTCGCCGGACGGGTAAGCGCCTCTCGCACGAGGACCTGAGCCAGCTGATCATCGAGCGCGAGCTCGGCGGGCTGATCCGGGCACTCCGGCGGGCGCCGGGTGCGACCCCCGAGCGCGACGCGTTCGCCGACGGCGAGTCCATCGACCCGCGCTGGGTGTCGTTCCTCATCTCGAAGCCGCCGCTGGCGGACGCCTCGATGCCGGCCTGGGTCCGGCTGCTCCAGCCGCTCCTGTCGGGCGTGTTCACGGTCGACAACCTCGACTACGTGCGGCGCGATGCGTTCTTCACGGGGGTGAAGGTCGGGATCGACGTCGAGCGGCTCCGGCGCTACGCCTTCGTCTCGGAGCGCGGCCTGACCCTGTACGAGCCGGGCATCGCCGCGCTCGAGGGTTTCCTCGGCGCGCGGATGCTTCTCCACCAGTCGGTGTACTTCCACCGGACGGTGCGCGCGATCGACCTCGACCTCGCCGAGGTCTTCCAGCCGGCGATCGAGGCGCTCTTCGGCGACGACTCCCCCGCCGATCGACTGGCCGACTACGTCGACCTCGACGAATACGCCCTCCTCCACCAGGCGGCTCGCTGGGCGCGTGGCGAGGACGTGCATTCCGACGGGGCGAGCGGCGGCGCCGGGAGCGGGCGCGTGTCGCGAGCGATCGCGGACGGCTGGCGCGGCATCCTCCTGCGCCGGCCCGGCTGGCGGGCAGAGGCGGAGATGCGGGCCGCCTACGAGGCGGGTGACGAGCCTTCTGCGGAGATCGCACGACTCGGGAACGCCGAGCCGGGCCGGGTGGCAATCGACCTCGCCATCGTGGACGCGCGCCCCTCCTCGGGCGACCGGCTGTCGATCGAGGGCCGCGACGGCCGCGAGATCCCGCTCTCCGAGGCCCTCGCCCGCGTGCCCGCCTTCGCCCTCATCGGTCGCCGCTACCGCCGCGTCTAGCCGCCAGCCGACTCAACCTGCCCGCACGCTGCCGGCTGCGTCCTGCCGCCGCCTGCCACCTGCCGATGCGGTGCGACTTCGGCAGCCGCGGGGCTCGAACCGGCGGAGATCTGGCGCTGAGCGTGCCTGTTCCAGCACGTCGGGAGCGTCAGATGCCGATCAGGTCGGCAGGCGACAGGAACCATGCATGGGTGCTCGCACTCGACCTTGACCAAGTCGCAGGCCATCGGCACATGTCACCGATTCGGGGCGTGACCACCCCGTCGCTGCCGTTGGTTGCACGCCATCGGCATTTGGCGCGACTCGCCTCACCCGCCTTCGAATTTCCTCGCCGAGCCCTCGAGTTTCGCGACGGCAGTCGTCCCGGGAGAAGCGACGGGTCTCGGCTACTTCGCCCGCATCTTGTTGCCCTTGGCGTCGTGGGTCTCGGCTACTTCGCCCGCATCTTGTTGCCCTTGGCGTCGTGGGTGAGCTCGACGAGCCCCAGCGCCTCGAGCAGCGGCGGCATGTACATCCCGAACCGGCCGCGATAGCCCTTCCGCGTCCCGTACCAGCCGCCGACCGGGTTCAACGGGTCGCGCCCCCACGCCTCGACCGTGCCCGGCTTCGCGTCCTTCTGCTCATCCGCGGAGCCGAGCTCCATCCAGTCACCGTGCGCCTTGAGCATCGCGACCGTGTCCTCGATCGCTCGGGCGTGGTACTTGAGCTGCGTCGAGCCGACCTGGCAGACGATCACCGGCGGGTCTGCCGCGTCATCTCGATACATCGTGTAGTCGGACGTGCCGGGCGGGGTCTTCAGGACCCACGGATCCGCCTTCGTCCCGGTGCCTGTCGCCATGTTCGTGCTCCTCCATTGCTGCGGCGTCGCCCAAATGGTAACCGAACAGTTACCGATCGACCACCCGAGGGCGCGCGCACGAGATCGTGTCGCCAAGCGTAGGACTCGCCGCTCCGGGCCGCCAAGATGAGCCGAACGGGCGCGATCGGCCCTCGTTCCGGCCTGCGCTACCCTTTGCGTCCGCGCGCCCGTAGCTCAGCGGATCAGAGCATCTGACTTCGGATCAGAGGGTCGGGGGTTCGAGTCCCTCCGGGCGCGCCAACTCCCTCACTCGCGTGCAGTCGTCGACTGCAAGGCGGATGGCAGGACGCCCGCGGGCCTTGTGTCGCCCATCCGAATCCGCCGTGGCCAGACTTGACCGATCCGGGGGATCGATGGATCGGGAGGCTTGTCATGAACCGACGGCGACTTGTCAGCACGCTCAGCGCTGGGCTGGTGATCCTCGCCCTGCTCGTCAGCGTCACGCCTGCAGCGGCGTGGGGCGGCAATGGGCATCACGGCTCGAAGGCCGTGGTCCGCCTCGACGGCCTCTCGTCACCGAAGGCGCTCGGCGTCGGCAACTGGTTCGACGTGTATGTCGGCCAGGGGTTCGCCGGCCCGCCGGCGGGCCCGGTCCTCAAGTACCGAACGTTCTGGCACGGGGGCACGCGAGAGGTGACCGGCCCCGAGACGCTGACGGACCTCGCCGTTGGGCGGGATGGCGTCCGGTGGTACCTCGGGACGGATGGCGTGCTGACGCGCCAGCGCCACTCGGGCGAACCCCTGCAGGTGGTCCTGGACGTTCCCGGCCTACCAGGCCGGCGATCCGGATCCTTACAACCTTCCTGCCGGCGGAGGCCCGCCTGACGCAGTGAGCAACCCGAACGGTCTCGCGGCGCTCGGCAAGCACAGCGTCCTCGTGGTCGACGCGGGGGGCAATGACCTGCTCCGGGTCGGCAAGGACGGCTCGGCGACGACCGTCGCCCGCTGGACCACCGAGCTGCAGAGCACCGCGCACCTCGGCCCGGACTCCGGTCTGCCGCCGATGCTGCCGGCCGAGGCCGTCCCGACGACCGTGGCCATCGGTCCGGATGGCTACGCCTACGTCGGCCAGCTCGTCGGCTTCCCGGGAACGCCCGGCGCGGCCAAGATCTGGCGGGTTAACCCGTGGGCCGAGGACGCGCTCTGCTCCACGGATCCGAGCCTTGCCAAGGGCTGCCGAGTCTGGAAGTCCGGGTTCACGGCGATCTTCGACATCGCGTTCAACCGCTGGAACGGAAAGCTGTACGTGTACGAGCTCGCCGCGGGCGGCTTCCCCGAGTTCGAGCAGGGCTTCGCGCCGGGCGGCGTGTTTCCGCCGGCGATCCTGCTCGAGGTCTCCCGCCACGGGCGGCGCGAGCTGGCCGCGGGTGAGCTCTCGCAGCCCGGTGGGGTCGTCGTCACCGCCTTCGGGCGAGTGTTCGTGACCGACGGCATGTTCAGCGAAGGGCGGTTGCTCGAGATCAAGCGCTGAACCCACGGTTTCCGGCGCCCGGGCCACCGGGCGCCGGAACGCCACTGCGGCACAAGATTTCGAGGTCCGGGACGACCCGACCCTACGTGTGCACGAACGGAGTCGTCGTCGCCAGCTTCCGGAATCCAAGTCGCTCGAGGATCGGCCGGCTGTCCTCGGACGCGTCGGTCTGCAGGTACCGGTAGCCGCGTGCCGCCGCCAGCGCCGCCCGATGCGCGATGACGGCACGGAAGATTCCGCGCCGGCGCGAATCGATCACGGTCGAGCCGCCGTACAGGCTCGCGAAGTCGGTGCCCTCGTTGAACTCGATTCGGCCGCTCGAGATCGGGCGATCGCCGGCCCACGCGACGACCGCGGCGACCTTGCCCGCGCGCAGGTCCTCGCGCAGCGCTGTGCCGAGCGCCCCGCGATAGCCGCCGAACACCGCGG
This sequence comes from uncultured Chloroflexia bacterium, assembly GCA_963721765.1. Lineage (GTDB taxonomy): Bacteria > Chloroflexota > Limnocylindria > Limnocylindrales > CSP1-4 > UBA5189. The sequence continues at coordinate 581,049 of CAVRJP010000005.1, read as the reverse complement.
CGTGGACCTCGAGGAACGCCTCGACGCCGACGTCGTCCATGACCGGATGGAGCTCGACGCCGTCAGGCAGCGCGCTCTCGAGCGGCAGGTCCGCGACGGTCGCGACGAGGAGCGTCTCGGCGTCCTCGGCCTCGAACCCGGCTGCCAGCAAGCGCTCGGCGAGGTCGGGTGGGTGGTCGTAGGAGTACAGCTTCCACTCCCACTCGCCCTGGCCGGCGAAGCGCTCGATCTCGCCCGCGATGACGGCATCCGCGGAGGACGCGTCGAGGTCGCTCCAGACGACACCGTTCCAGCCAGTGCCGACGACGCGCGTCACGCGATCGCCTCGCTCCACGCCGTCCCATGACGGCCGGCGTCGCATTTGCTCGTCAAAACGGGTGAGGACCTCGTCCATGCGGGGGTTGGCCTCCATCATCGCGAACGCGAGTGCGTACCATGCCCCAATTCCCCATCGAGCGTGGAGCGAACCCGATGCGCGTGACCGTCGCCCCGGAGCAGATCCAGTCGGCGTTCGAGGCTGTCAAGGACGATCCCTCGTTCGACGAGAGCCGCGGCCTCTGGGAACGGGGTCACGCCCCCGTCGAGATGATCCAGGCGATGTGCCTCCGCCCGGAGATCCTGCAGGCCTTCGCCGGCTTCGGTGGCTCGGTCTATCCCGGCGGCCTGCTGGAGCGGCGGGTCAAGGAGCTGGTGATCATCACCGCCTCGAAGCACAACGACTGCCAGTTCTGCACCGACTCCCACTGCGACCTGGTCGACATCGCCGGCATCGTCGACCAGCCGCTCGTCCTGATCGATGATCCCGCGCGGCTCGCACCGAGAGAGCGTCTCGCCATCGAGTACACGAAGGCGGCGATGACCAGCTCCAACCACGTCCCCGACGCGCTGACCCGTCAGCTCCACGAGCGGTTCACCGATCCGGAGCTCGTCGAGTTCAGCTTCCTGATCGGCTACATCACGATGCTCAACCTGTTCAACAACCTGCTCGGGGTCCGGTACGGCGGCGAATACTCGCTGCTCCGGAACGCGGTCGCCCAACAGACCTAGCCCGCTGGCCTCCGGCCCCGACCGACGGCGAGCCCCGGCAAGCCCGAGGCGAGGGCGACGATCACGAGGGCGACGGGCAGCGTCGCGATCGAGAGCAGGGCGCCGACCGACGCGGGCGCGCCGAGCAGCGCGAACGAGCGGAACGTCCCCGAGAGCGCCAGCGCGTCGCCGTGCTCGTGCTCGGTGGCGACGATTGTCACGAGCGCCGGCGCGAGGCTCGTCACCGCTCCGGCCGCCGTGCCGCCGATGATCAGGAGGACCGCATACGCCCCGAGCACCTGTGGCGCGAGCGCGATGCCCGCGAGCGCCGCCATCTCGGTGAACGCGCCAATGCGGACGATCGGGCGGATCCGCGACGTCGAGGTCCGGCGCAGGACGAGGAGCGTCGCCGCGCCCGCTCCTTCGGACATCGTCACCAGCCAGCCGATGATGGCCGGCCCGAACCCGGCCCCGACGAGCACCACCGGGATGTAGGAGCTGATCATCGACCACCAGGTTCCCGCGGCGAAGTTCGCCCAGCAGGCGACGTCCACGCCGTCGCGGCGCAGCAGGCCGAATGCCCCGGCGGACTGGCGCCGGTCGTACGGGGGATAGGCGGCCATGAGCACGGTGCCGGTCGCCGCCAAGCCGACGGCAACCGCGGCGCCGCCCAGCGCGAGCGGCAACGAGATCGTGGCGAGGAAGCCGGCGAGCGCCGGCCCGGTGAGCGTCCCGGCGTTGCCGGCGAGGTTCAGGTCCACGAGGCGTCGCACCGGTGGACCGCCGCTCCGGATCGCGTGCGTCTGGCTCGCCGTCCAGAAGATGGCGCGCGACGCGCCCTGGGCGAGCTGGGCGGCGACGAATGCGGGCAGCGCGGTCGAGACCAGGAGCGCCGCGAAGGCACCCAGCATCAACGCCGCGGCCACGGCGATCAGGGCGCGATCCGCGAACCGGCCGAGGAGCCATGGGAGCGCGAGTCGCGTCGCCAGCTGCGAAGCCGCCGAGGCCGCGACGAGGAAGCCGATGGCAGGCGCGTCGTAGCCCGCGTCGATGGCCACGAGCGGGATCGCGACCGTCGCGATCCCGATGGACAGCGCGAAGCCGAACGCGACCCCGAGCGCCGTCCGCCGGTCGTGTCCCACGGGCGCAGCGGTCACCGCGGGAGGGTAGTCGAGCGCCGAGCCCGAGAGCGGTCCGCGGCGCCTCGGGGGCGGTCCGCGGCGCCTCGGGGGCGTCGCCCGCTTGCCGCCTAGCTCACGAGTGCGGGCACCGACTTCTCGATTGGCACGCCGACGAGGCTGCCGTACTCGGTCCACGAGCCGTCGTAGTTGCGGACGCGCTCGAAGCCCAACAGCTCGTGGAGCACGAACCAGGTGTGGCTGGAACGCTCGCCGATGCGGCAGTAGGCGATGACGTCCTTGTCCGCCGTGATGCCTTTCGCGGCATACAGCTCGCGCAGCTCGTCGGCGTCCTTGAACGTGCCATCGTCGCGGACCGCCTGGCCCCACGGGATGTTCGCGGCGCCGGGCACGTGGCCCGCACGCTGGGCGCCCTCCTGCGGCAACGCCGCCGGCGCGAGGAGCTCGCCGTTGAACTCGGCAGGCGAGCGGACGTCGACCAGGGCGCCGTCGGAGTCGAGCTGCTCGAGCACGTCATCCCGGAACGCGCGATGGCTGAAGTCGGCGGTCGAGAGCTGGATCCCGGTGGGCTCGTAGCTCGGAACGTCGGTCGAGGTCGGCAGCTCCTGCGAGAGCCAGTACTTGCGCCCGCCGTTGAGGATCCGGATGTCCTCGATGCCGAAGAGCTTGAGCTGCCAGTACGCCCACGCGGCGAACCAGTTGTTGTTGTCGCCGTACAGGACGATGGTCGTCTCGGGGCCGATGCCGGACTCGCTCAGCAGGCGGCTGAGCTCGGCCTGGCTGACGATGTCACGCCGCAGGCCGTCGGACAGCTGGCTCGTCCAGTTCCAGGCGACGGCGCCCTCGATGTGGCCCTCATCGTAGGCGGACGTGTCGACGTCGACCTCGACGAATTGCACGTTGGGATCATCGATGTGGCTCTGGGCCCACGCCGAATCGACGAGGACGCCCTTGGCGTATCCGGGGACGGTCATGGAACGGTTCCTTTCTCGCTCTTGGTGCTCGGTTGGGAGATTAGACCGATCGCTTGATCGAGGCGTTGACCCTTAGGCGACCAGCCGATCGAACAGCTTGGGCGCGTACCAGCGCAGCCCGTAGAGGCGGCAGCCGAGGCAATACCCGGTCGCGGCCAGGAGGAGCTGCAGGCCCGCCACCGCGCCGGCGATGAGCCAGCCGCCGGCCGTGGCACCGAACGCGATCAGCACCGTGGCGAGCGCGAGCCCGACCGTTCCGAGCATCTGGGCGAAGCGCGGTGGAAACTCGGACTCCAGCTCGGCGGGTGGGCCGAGTCGGAGCGCCCGCCGGACAGCGGGCCAGGGACGGCCGAGGATCGAGTACCGGGTCCCGAACCAGGCACTGACCGCGAGGGCCAGCCCGACAAGCGGGACGACAAGGTGCAGGCCGGCGATGAAGCCGAGGCCGAGGATCACGACCGAGAGGCCAGCACCGAAGCGATGGCCGCGAGGATCGATCAGGCGCGGTGACGACGCGGCGGATGGCGATGTGGACACGAGGCAACCTCCGACGGAACGTGTCGCGAGGCGGCCGAGGGCCGAGTCGAGGGACCTTGAGTTGCCGGCCGCCCGCGGGAGACGGGAATCCGCGAGGCCGGCGGAGGTCAGGTTGGGCGGATCGTCCTCAGACGTGCCCACGCCCGGCCGCAGCCGACGCTCGCCGGCTACACGCGCAGGTCATGGGGCAGGAGGACTGCATCAGGTGGCGCAGCGTAGCCCGCGGCCTCGAACGCGTCCAGCGCGCCCCGGCTGCGAACAGGCGCCAATTCGGAATCAGCCGCCCGCGACCACCGCTTCGCTCGGGCCACCCCGGCCGGCTTCCCGCCAGATCCCGATCGGCGTCTGCTCGTCGCTCTGTCCGAGTGGGTTGTCGTCGAAGCTGCGCTCGAGCAGCCGGACTCGGTCCTTCGGAAGCGTGCTCGCGACGCACCACGCCGGGTTGATGTCGTTGATGTCGCAGATCGCGATGTCGAACCCGGTTGCGGCCCTCAGCGCGCGGGCCGTGCCCTGGGGATCGTGGGGCGCCGGGATGCAGCACTCGTAGAACTCGGCGATGCCCATCGTGTGCTCCGCGTCCATCATCCGCGCGTTCAGCCCGGCGACGAGATAGAACCAGCCCTTCTTGCCGAGCAGCCGGCCGACGATATGCGCGGCCCCCGCGAGCAGGATCCGCGGGACGCCCGTCAGCTCGATCGCGTACTGCATCGCGTACGGGCTGCGCAGCCCGGTGCCCCATGTCGTCTTTGTGACGCGCTCCGAGAGCACCCGCGCGAGCCGGCCCGGATGGATGGTCCGCCAGTCGCGCGCGCGGCCCTGCATGATCGCCACGGCAAATTCGGACATGACCACCGTGTCGCCGGGCTTGAGCTGCGGCCCGGCATGCTCCCGGATGATGCCGGCCATGTCGTCGCCGGGCATGAGCACGGGCGTGCGGATGGGTAATCGCTCGAAGGTTGAGCCGTCGACGACGACGGTGCGCGGTGCGGGCCCCGGGGATGGCATCGCGCGGATGGTACCGGGGACCCGCGGTCCGGCCGGTGGTTGCGAGCCCAGCGGACCGCCCCTACGCTCCCCGTTCCGATGGAGGCCCGATTCGCTGGTCCCGCGCGGGCCGCCACGTTCGCCGCCGTGCTCACCCTCGTGTTCGGCGCGTTCTCCCTGCCCCTCGTGTCGCCGCCACTGGTCCAGGCCGCCGCCCCGCTCCCGGCGTGCCGGTACGACGACCTCCTCACCTCGCCGCGCCAGTACGAAGACTGGTCGACCACGCTCGTCGACACGATCCTCCGCGTTCCGGGAACGTACGAGCCGCCCGATCTCGTGCCGGTGACGAGAGCCGGCTTCGAGGGCCAGGGCCTCGTCCGGTCGTTCGTGATCGACGACCTCCGGGCGATGCGCGAGGCGGCGGAGGCCGCGGGCGCCGCGATCGGGGTGCAGAGCGCCTACCGGACATACGAACGGCAGCAGGAGGTGTTCGCCGAATACGTCGCCGATCTCGGGCGGGCGCGTGCGCTCCGCGTGTCCGCGCGTCCGGGTCACTCCGAGCACCAGCTCGGCCTCGGCATCGACTTCCGGAGCCACCCAGGCGGCACGCCCTTCGAGGGCGACTGGGACACGACGCCCGCCGGGAAGTGGATGAAGGTCCATTCATGGGAGTTCGGCTTCGTCCTGAGCTATCCCAAGGGGAAGCGGAACGTCGTCTGCTACGACTTCGAGCCGTGGCATTTCCGGTACGTGGGCCGGGAGCTTGCCGCCCAGGTCCATGGATCCGGGATGACACTGCGCGAGTACCTGTGGGCGAACTTCACGACGGCGATCGTGCCGGCGAGCTCGCCGGGGCCCGGCTTCACGGCAGGACCATCGGCTTCACCTGACCCGTTCGCCTCGGCGTTCCCCTCGGCGGGACCATCGCTCGAGACGTCACCGGGGCCCTCTTCGTCCGTTGACCCCTCCGCGCCGGTAACGGGCTCACCGAGCCCGCCGGCCGGCGCGTCACCGCCGGCGAGCGCGGTTCCCTCGCCGGGAGCCCCGCCGCCCGCCGAGGGCCCGGCGACCATCCATCTCGACGGCCCGATCGCCCTGGGCACGGTGCTCGCCCTCGGGTCGCTCGTGGCCCTGGCGTGGATGGTCCTGCGGCGAGGTCGGGCCCGCGTAGGACTGTAGGGCCAGAGACACTCCGGAGGGCCCTGCCTAGGATCGATGGCGATCAGGGGAGGGACCTTGCGATGATCCGAGCGCGTCGCTCGTGGCTGCCCGTTGCCGTGGCGCTGCTCGCCGTCCTGGTCGTGCTGCCGAGCACGGCGCAGGACGCGGACGCCGCAACCGGGAGCTGGACCGCCAATTGCGCAACCCGCATCCGGACGTCGCCCAGCACGCACGCGTCCGTGCGGCGCGTCCTCAAGCCGGGCGCGGTCGTCAAGGTCGTCAACGTCGTCCGGGGCAACAGCTGGTCCGCCAGCTGCAGGGGCCAGAAGGCCGGCCGCTCGTGGCTGAAGATCACCTCGATCAACGGCCGGAGCGCGAAGTCGCTCTTCGGGCGCCGGTCTGTCTACGCCGCCGCCGGGCTGTTCTCGGCGAAGGTGATCCTCCCGCCGCCGCCGGCTCCGTCACCCACGAGCCACCTCTCGAACTGCTCCGTTCGCTTGCGGGCCACGGCGTCAACCACCGGAGCGACGTCGGCGATCATCGACAGCGACGTCCTCGTGACAGTCGCGGGAACGGTCGCCGGGACCTCATGGGCCGCCGAGTGCGGCGCGAGCGTCGCCGGCGCGACGTGGCATCGGATCACGGCCGTCGGCGGCCGGAGCACCTCGTCGCTCTACGGCGTGAGCGCCGTGTTCGCGGCCAGCGGGCTCTTCCGGGCGGTCACGTCGACCTCCGGCTACACCGAGGGGATCGACGTCTCGAAGTGGCAGGGCACGATCGACTGGGCGCTCGTCAGGGCATCGGGCAAGCGCTTCGCCATCGCCAAGGCGAGCGAAGGGATCGGCTACGAGGACCCGACCTACGACGTGAACAAGGCGGGCGCCCTTGCCCAGGGCATCAAGCTCGGCGCCTACCATTTCGCCCGTCCGGGCTCGAACAATCCGGTCGTCGAGGCCGACTGGTTCGTCGACACCGCCGGCTACGAGCGCGGGATGCTCATCCCGACACTCGACCTCGAGCAGACCGGCGGCCTCGGTACGACGGCCCTGACGGCGTGGGTCAAGGCGTGGGTCGAGCGGGTCGACGAGCGGCTCGGCGTCAAGCCGATGATCTACGTCAGCCCGAACTTCTGGCGGACGAACATGGCCGACACGCGCTGGTTCGCGGAGAACGGCTACCGGGTCCTGTGGGTCGCTCACTGGGGCGTCGGCAGCCCGAACGCGCCGGGCGGTGACTGGGCCGGCCGATCGTGGACGTTCTGGCAGTACACCAGCAATGGTCGCGTGCCGGGGATCGCCGGCCGGGTCGACCTCAACCGCTACCGATTCGAGACCTTCGACGCCGTCACGTACTGACCTCGTCGGCCGGCTCCCGGAAGACGGCACCACCTTGTCGCCGCAGGATCTCCGTGACCACGTCGGCGTCGCCCGCCGCGAACTGCCCGGCGAGGACGAAGCCCCGAGCCGGTTCCTCGTAGCGCGTGCTGCCCAGCGGTCGGACGGCAACATCGTCCGGCGCCACCGAGACCCGCGCCCGAACCGCGCGGAGCGCGGCAACGGCCTTCTCGAGGTTCGGGAAGCGCGCTCCGATCACGGTCATGCACCGAGCGTGACCCCAATTGCCCGCCGTTCGCCAAACGCCTCCGAGGCCGACCCTTTCGGGTCCGTGACATCGGCGACGTACGATCGCGGCGTGGTGACGATCGGAACCGGCGCGGAGGGCCGGATTCTCGCCCTCGTGCCCGCGCATGACGAAGCCTCGCGAATTGGGCCGGTGATCGCCGGCGCGAGCGCCCACGTTGCGGTGCTCGTGATCGACGACGGCTCGGCGGACGACACGGCGTCGGTCGCGGAGGGCGCCGGTGCCCGGGTCATCCGGCAGACGCCCAACCAGGGCAAGGGCGCGGCGCTCCGGGCGGGATTCTCCGCCGCCCTGGCCGACGGCGCCGCGGCGGTGATCACCCTCGATGGCGACGGGCAGCACGATCCCACCGAGATCCCGGCGTTCCTCGGCGAGTATGCCCGGCGGGCGCTGGCCGGCGAGCAGGGCGAGTTGATCATCGGCCGGCGGAGCTTTCGGCGGATGCCCCCGGTGCGCCGCCTGTCGAACTGGCTCGGCACGCTCGTCCTGTCCGCGGCGCTCGGGCGCTGGATCGAGGACAACCAGTCGGGCTACCGGCTGGTCGGACGGCGGCTCATGGCCGCGATGCTCGATAGCCGCGAATCAGGCTTCGCGTTCGAGGTGGAGATGATCGCGGTCTGCCTGCGCGAGGGATGGCCGGTGCAGTGGGTGCCCGTTCGAACGATCTACGGCGACGAGCGGAGCCACATCAAGCCGCTGCGGCACCTGCGGGAGTTCCTGGCGGTGACCTGGCGCGCGCGGCGCATCGCCCGGAGTGCGCCAGTCACGAATCCCGGCGCGAACGTCGTCCTAGCGGATGACCCCGAAGGCGTCGACGTCGATCCGGGCACTGCCGGACGGTCCGATCGCGACCACCTTGATCCGGTGCACCCCGACGGCTGACCAGGTCCGCGTGAACGCGACGTAGCGATAGGTCGGCGTCGCGGCGTTCAGGTTGATGGTCGCCGCGAGGGCGCCGTCGATCCAGACCTGCACCGAGCCGCGGTTCGGGCCCCTCGTGGTGATGAACGAGAGGCTGCGAGCCGTTGTCCTGAGGCGAGCGTAGGAACCCACCGTCGAGAGGTGCCGCTCGGAGCCGCCCGAGTAGCTGCTCGACGACACCTTCCCCGTCGAACCACCGAAGGTCGCGCTGCTCTGCTGGAGGATGCCGGGCCGGAGGGTGGGCCCGGTACGCCAGGCGCCCACGTTGCCCGCCCTGTCCCGGGCTCGGACCTTGTAGCGATGTGTCTTGCCGGGCTTCGGCCAGACGTCGAGCTGCGAGGCCGACAGGCCCGTCTTGATGACCTTGAAGGGCCCGCCGTTCGTGCTCTTCGCGACATCGTACGAGCTGATCCCGGCCGGGCCGACGTCGGTCCCGGACCAGTCGAGGTGGACCCGCGATCGGTTACCGATGCCCACGCCCGACTGGAGGGTCGCCGTGGGCCTGGTCGTCGTCGGCGCGGACCGGTCGAGGACCAGGGACACGAGGTTGGACGCCTGCACCGGATTGCCGGCGAGGTCGGTGACCGCCCCGGCTGGAAGCGAGAAGGTGAGCGTGCCGTTTGCCCATGTCTTGCTCGAGATGCTGAAGCCATACCTCGCGCCGCTGCCGAAGATGAACCCGGCCTGCCACGCGTCGGCGGCGTGCGACGTGCCGCCGATGATCATGTCGCTCGAGGTGAAGCCCGTGACGGGCTCGCTGAACGTCGCCGTCAGGTCGAAGTAGTAGACCTTGTCGCCACGCGTCGTGCGCTTGACCGTGCGGTGATACGTCTTGTGGGGCGTGTGGTACAGCCCGACCGTCGGCGAGTTGCCGTCGTGGGCGTAGACCGCCTGGCCCGTCGCCGCACCGTTCGGGCCGTTGTGGCCGGCGAGGTCGGTGACGGAATCGGAGGGCAGGGTCAGCTCGACCGTCCCGTCGCTCGGGCTGCTCCCGGCGACGTTGACCGTATACGTGGACCCCGCGCCGGTGATCGAGTCGACGAACCAGCCACTCGACGTGCCGCCGAGGTCGAAGTCGGATTCCTCGAGGCCCTGGATGGGCTCGTCGAAGATCAGGCCGAACGGGATTGAGAGGCTACCCGACGATGCGAGGAGCGGCTTGATCGAGTTCACACCCGGCGCCTCGTTGTCGTTCCCGGCGCCCGTCGTCGCGGCGATCCGGTCACGGACGTCGCGCCGGAGGTCCGCGAACTTCGGGAAGAAGGCATTGCCCGGGCACGCGGTCGCGTTCACCTGGCGGTGACCCGAGATGTTGGGGATGAACTTCGTGTTGCCGAGCACCGGATTCACGTACGTCGACGAGCCCATCGGGTCGATGTCGTGCCGCTCCAGCTTCCAGGCCAGGAGCTTTTCCAGCGAGTTGCGGGCGGCGGTCGTGGGCTGGCGGTTCTGGAACGTCCCGAGGAGCACGATGCCGACATTCGCGTCGTTGTAGTCCCGGGCGTGGGCCCCCCGGACGACGTTGCCCGCGAGGTCCTCGCCGGTCGGCGTCTCGCCCGAGGCGTACTGCCGCGAGTACCGGCCCTCGTAGATTCGGCCCGCCTCGTCGATCAGGAAGTTGTAGCCGATGTCGCCGTAGTCGCGGCTGATCGCGTACATGTAGTAGATGGCGCGCACCGTCGCGGCCGGGTGCGGGTCGTTGTTCCGGCCGGCGGTGTGGTGGACGATCGCCTTCTGCATCGGCGAGAAGCTCGGCGGCCAGGTCTCGTTGCCGCCCGAATCGAAGCGCAGGCCCTCGTCGGCCCCCCAGCCGGAGCGCGGGATGATCGCAGGCTGGTCCATCGCGCCCTCGACGACGGCGATCGGGCCGTCCACGAAGGCCTTGTCGGCCTGGGCGTCGATCGCGATGACTGTGGCCTCCGGGATCGGCTGATCGGTGGTGATGCGGAGGTAGCGCTCGCCGGACGTCCACAGCACGGCGCTGTAGGTCGTCTCGCCATCCTCGTCGTGGTCGGATTCCTCGGAGTGGCCGACCGGTAGCTCCTCGCCGAACGCGGTCTCGCTCGTGCCGAACGCGACCGTCATCTGGGCGTCGTGCGGCCCCTTCCACTTCAGCGCGACGTGCGAGGCGCCCTCGGGCACGCTGACCACGCGTTGGGTCTCGATGGAGGTCGAGGTCTCGCTCGCGGACACCTTGATCCCCGGCTTCGCCAGGGCCGGCATCGCGGGCAGCAGCGCCGTGACGAGCGCGGCAACAAGGAACGCGGAGGTGATCGCGTACCTGAAGTGGGCAGGTCGCATGGTCGCAGGCCTCGTAGGGTGCGGCGGGCCTCCCGTCCGCGGCTCCGGGAGACTACCCGAGGATGCGCTCAGGCGCAGTAGCCAAGCGGACCCACTCGACGGTGGGACTTCCGGCCGTTGCGTCGGGGTCCCCGCCGGCACTCCGCGCGGCGGTTCCGGAGCGTCCTGCCTACCCCGCGGGAGCGGCCTCCAGTGTGGTCTCGGGCGCCATCGGCGTCGCATCCTCGCGACCGGCGAGCCGCAGGTTCGGCAGCACCTCGCGCCCGAAGATCTCGATGAACTCGGCCTGGTTGCGCCCGACGTTGTGCACGTGGACCTCGTCGAAGCCCATGTCGACGTAGTGCTGGATGTGCGCGGTGTGGCGCTCGAGGTCGGAGCTGATCAGGACCCGGTTCTTGAAGTCCTCCGGCCGGACGAGCTTCGCCATCGCGGCGAAGTCCTCGGGGTTCTTGATGTCCTGCTTGGGAAAGGGCATGCCGCCGTTCGGCCACTCGGTCATCGCGTTCTGGAGGGCCTCTTCATCGGTGGGCGCCCAGCTGACGTGGAGCTGCAGCAGCTTGGGGATCGCCGGCTTGCCGACCTCGGCGCAGCCCTCGTCGCAGGCCATCCACAGGAGCTTGACCTTCTCGTCGGCCGCGCCGACGGTGATCATCCCCTGCGCGAACTTGCCGGTCTTCTTCGCGTTGATCGGCCCGGAGGTAGCGACGTAGATCGGGACGGGCTCCTCGGGTCGCGTGTACAGCTTCGCGCTCTCGAGCTTGAAGTGCTTGCCCTGCTTCTTGACGACCTTGCCGGTGAACAGCTCCGAGATCATCTCGATCGACTCGAACATCATCGACGACCGGACCCCGATCTCCGGCCACTCGCCGCCGATGACGTGCTCGTTGAGCGCCTCGCCGGCCCCGAGCCCCAGCCAGAAGCGGCCCGGGAACATCGCGCCCAGGGTGGCCGCGGCGTGGGCGACCACGGCGGGGTGGTAGCGGAAGCCGGGGCAGGTCACGGCGGTCCCGAATCGGAGCGACGTGCGCAGCCCGAGCGCGCCCATGAAGCTCCAGGCGAACCCGCTCTGGCCCTGCTGCGGGGTCCACGGGTGGAAGTGCTCGGAGACCATGAACCCGGCCTCGAAGCCCGCTCCCTCGGCCTGCTCGCACCAGTCCAGCAGGTCCGTCGGGTGGAACTGCTCCATCGAAGCCGCGTAGCCGATCGTCGCCATCGACGCAATGGTAGAGGGGCCGGGGCCGTCCGCCCGCTCGCGCGGCGTGGCACGATGCGCCCGATGGACCTCGAGCTGTTCGTCACGCCGGGGCTGGGCGACACCTCGTACCTGCTCGCGAGCGGGCGCGAGGCCGTGCTCGTGGATCCGCAGCGGGATGCGTGGCGCTTCATCGCGGCTGCGGAACGCCGTGGCTGGCGCATCCGGCACGTCCTCGAGACGCACGTCCACAACGACTACCTCTCCGGCGCGCTCGAGACGCGGGCCGCGACCGGCGCCGAGATCGTCGCGCCGGCGCGCGGCGCGTACGAGTTCGAGCACCTGCCGGCCGACGAGGGCGACGAGCTCCAGCTCGGGGCCCTGCGCCTGACGGCCCTCGCCACGCCGGGCCATACCCCCGAGCACCTGGCCTGGGTCGTGTCCGAGCTCGGACTCGCGGGCGGGTACACACCCGGCGGGCTCGGCCAGCCCGAGGCGGTGTTCACCGGCGGCAGCCTGCTCGTCGGCTCGGTCGGGCGAACGGACCTGCTGGGCCGGTCCTCACCGACGCGCTGACCGCCGACCAGCAACGGAGCCTCCGCCGGCTCGCGGAGCTGCCGGGGGCCACGCAGATCCTGCCGACCCACGGCGCGGGGAGCTTCTGCAGCGCCGGGCCGGTGGGTGGGAATCGCACGACGACGATCGACACGGAGCGATTCGCGAACCCGACCTTCGCGCTCGCCGACGCGGCGGCCGACGCGTTCCGGGCGGAGGCGCTCGGCGACCTGGGGCTCGTGCCGTCGTACTACGCCCACATGGCCACGATCAACCGGCGCGGGCCGCGCGTCCTCGGCCGGCTGATCCTGCCGCCGGCGCTGGATCCGGCGAGCTTCGAGCGTGCCGCCTCGACCGGCATGACGATCGTCGACACTCGCCCGCGCGACGCCTTCGCGGCGGGACATCTGCCGGGCTCGATCAACATCGAGCTCGATTCGGGGTTCGCGGGCTACGTCGGCTGGCTGGTGCCGTTCGGCGCGCCGCTGCTGCTGGTCCTGCCCGACGGCGCGCGCGACGCCGCGGGGGACGCGACGACAGAGCTGCTTCGGATCGGCTACGAGTGGATCACCGGCGTGCTGGGCGGCGGTGTCGAGGCCTGGGCCGCGTCCGGCCGCCCGCTCTCGAGCTACCCGATGACGACGATGCCCGAGCTCCATCGGGAGCGCGCCGAGGGCACGGACGACAGCGTCCTCCTCGACGTCCGCCAGCCGATCGAGTGGGCTTCGGAGGGCGTGGTTGCGGGCTCGAAGCAGATCTTCGTCGCGGACGTTCCCACGCACCTCGGCGACCTGCCACGCGACCGGCCGGTGACGGTCTTCTGTCGAACCGGGCACCGCGCTTCGATGGCGGCGAGCGTCCTGGACGCGGCGGGCTTCGACGTCCGGCTCGTCGGGGAGGGAGGAGCTGCGACCTGGCCGGCACCGCTCGTGCCCGTGGCACGCGAGCCCCGGCCACCACCCGGCCAGCCGGCTCGACCATAGCGCCGGTGGCGGCCTCGATCCGGGAGCACTACGACCGCGCGATCGCCGGCCCCGAATACCCACCCGATGTGGGCGACGGCCGCGACGTACGTGTGTTCGGGCTGGCACTTCCATTGCGCGCTTCAGTGGCCATTTTCGCCGCGACGGCGATCGTGGTCATCGACCAGCTCCGCTGGCTCGTCCCGGTGGGCGCCCTCGTCGATGGCAACCCCGCCGGCATCGAGCCACTGTCGCTCGAACGGTTCGTGCTGTTCCTCCTGGTCCCGCTTGGCCTCGTGGTCGTCGGGTTCCGCGACCAACCGGCGCGGTATGGGCTCGGGCTCGGGAACTGGCGGTGGGGCTTGGGGCTCCTCGCGGCCGGCCTTGTCGTGATGACGCCGATCATCCTGGGGCTGTCGCTTCTGCCATCGTTCCGCGCCTATTACGGCGCCGAATCGCAGCCGATCGGTGCGCTCGTGCTCAACCACGTCGTCGAGCTCGTGCCGGCCGAGTTCCTGCTCCGCGGGTTCCTGATGTTCGCGCTCTGGCGGCGGATCGGGCCGCTGGCGCTGGTCGTCGTCCAGGTGCCGTTCGTGCTCACGCACATCGGCAAGCCGGAGGTCGAGCTGTGGTCGACCTTCATCGGCGGCTCGGTCTTCGCCTGGCTCGACTGGCGAACCGGGTCCATCCTCTGGAGCGCCCTCGGGCATGCCTACGTGCTGACCCTGATGGTGATCGCCGTGGGCGGCGCAACTGTCTGACAGCAGCCCGGCCATGCGTCCCGCTAGACTTCGGCGCGCGCGGCGCAGCGTGGCATGCCGGGAGCGTGCATGGCGCCAGGCGCGTGGAGGAAGCAACCCGCAGATGACGCTCGGATGAAGGTCGGAGTCGTCCGCGAGACGGCGACCGGGGAGAACCGCGTCGCGCTCGTGCCCGATGCGATCGGCAAGCTGACCGCGGCCGGGCTCGAGGTGCTCGTCGAGGAAGGCGCCGGCCGGGGGGCGCTCATCCCGGATTCGGCCTACGAGGCAGCCGGAGCCAAGGTCGTGAAGGCGGGCGCCCTGTACGAGCAAGCCGAGGTGATCCTGCGCGTCCAGAGGCCGAGCGAGGCAGAGGCGAAGAAGCTCCGCAAGGGCCAGGCCATCATCGGGCTGCTCCAGCCGCTGCTCGATCCCAAGCTGATGTCGACCCTCGCCGACGGCGGCGTCAGCGCGATCAGCCTCGACGCGATCCCACGGACCCTGTCCCGCGCCCAGACCATGGACGCGCTCTCGTCGCAGGCCAACGTCGGCGGGTACAAGGCGGTCGTGCTCGCGGCGAACGCGTTCGGGCGGTACTTCCCGCTGCTCACCACCGCGGCCGGGACCGCGAAGCCCGCGAACGTCCTGATCCTCGGCATCGGTGTCGCCGGGCTCCAGGCGATCGGCACCGCTCGCAGGCTGGGTGCCGTCGTCAAGGCGTACGACGTCCGACCCGAGACCAGGGAGCAGGCCGAGTCGCTCGGCGCCCAGTACGTCACGCTGAAGACCAAGATCGACGCGACGGGCGCGGGTGGGTATGCGCGAGAGCTGACGCCCGAGGAGCGCGCCGCGCAGCAGGCCGAGCTCAACGAGGTCATCGGCGGGATGGACATCGTGATCACGACGGCCCAGGTCCCGGGGCGCAAACCGCCGGTCCTCGTGACGGTCGAGGCGGTGGCCCAGATGAAGCCCGGTTCGGTGATCGTCGACATGGCGGCGTCGGCGCTCGGCGGCAACTGCGAGCTTTCGCGCGCGGGAGAGACGGTCGTGACCGACAACCTCGTGACGCATCCTCGCCCCCGACAACCTGCCGGCCTCGATGCCGATCGGCGCCTCGCAGTTCTACGCGCGCAACATCTCGGCCCTGCTGCTCCAGCTCGTCAAGGACGGCGCGCTGAACCTGGATCCCGCCGACGAGATCGCCGGTCCGGTGACGATCACCCACGGGGGCGAGATTCGCAGCGACGCCGTGAAGAAGCTCCTCGCGCCGGCAGAGGCCAAGGCATGAGCGAGGGACTGCTCGCGGCGCTCACGGTGTTCACGCTCGCGATCCTGTGCGGCTTCGCCGTGATCTCGAAGGTGCCGGCGACGCTGCACACGCCGCTGATGTCCGGCGCGAACTCGATCCACGGCATCGTGCTCGTCGGCTCGATGGTCATCGCCGCCTCGGCGACGGACCTCCTGAGCCAGATCCTGAGCTTCGTGGCTGTCGCGTTCGCGACGATGAACGTCGTCGGCGGCTACGTGGTCACCGATCGCATGCTCCAGATGTTCCGGCGCAAGCCGACGGCGCCCAAGGCCGAGTCGGGCGCGCCAAGCGCCGTCGACGTACCGAAGGGCTGACGATGACCCTCGTGGACGTCATCGTCCGACTCGCCTGGCTGGCCGGCGCGGCCGCATTCGTGATCGGCCTGATGCGCATGAACTCACCGGCGACGGCCCGCAACGGCAACCTCGTGTCGGCCGGTGGCATGGGGCTCGCGATCGGCGGCACCGCGCTCCTCCTGGCGGCGAACGGGACGATCGGCCTGACCGGCTGGATCATCATCGCGGCCGGGATCGCGGTCGGCGGCGGCCTCGGCCTGTACACGGCGAGGACCGTGAAGATGACCGCGATGCCGCAGCTGGTGTCGCTGTTCAACGCGGTGGGCGGCGGCGCGGCGGCCCTGATCGCCATCGACGACTACATCCACGCGGCGAACCTGCAGACGCTCCTCCCGAACTCGATGCCGCTCGAGTTCTCGATCCCGGTCGTCCTCGACGTCGTCATCGGCGGGATCACGTTCACCGGCTCGCTCATCGCGTCGGGCAAGCTCATGGGCGTCATCCCGGGCAAGCCGATCCGCGTCCCCGGTGGCCAGCTCGTGACGCTCGCGCTCGCAGCCGTCACGGTGATCGCCGCCGTCTTCCTGTGGGTCGGCAACATCAGCCCACCGGTCCTGTTCGTGATCATCGCTGCGTCGCTGATCTTCGGCGTCACGATGGTGCTGCCGATCGGCGGCGCGGACATGCCGGTCGTCATCAGCCTGCTCAACAGCTTCACCGGCACGGCCGTGGCGATGGCCGGATTCGTGCTCGGCAACGACGTCCTGATCATCGCCGGCGCGCTGGTCGGCGCATCCGGCGCGATCCTGACGAAGCTCATGGCCGACGCCATGAATCGATCCGTGCTGAACATCATGGTCGGCGGATTCGGGGGCGGCGAAGGCACCGAAGCGGTCGGCGGCCCGGAGGGCGGCAGCGTGCGGTCCCTGGGCATGGACGACGCGGCGATCCAGCTCGCCTACGCCTCGTCGGTGATCATCGTGCCCGGCTACGGCCTGGCGGTCGCGCAGGCGCAGCACGGCGTGCGCGAGCTCGCGGAGCTGCTCGAGGCTCGGGGCGTGACGGTCAACTACGCGATCCACCCCGTCGCCGGTCGAATGCCGGGGCACATGAACGTCCTGCTCGCCGAGGCGAATGTCCCCTACCCGCAGCTGCGTGAGATGGAGGACATCAACCCCGAGTTCGATCGGGCGGACGTCGCGCTCGTCGTGGGGGCGAACGACGTCACCAACCCGGCGGCGCGCCGTCCGGGCACGCCGGTCAGCGGCATGCCCATCCTCGACGTCGACCACGCGAAGTCGATCATCGTCATCAAGCGCTCGATGGGCCGTGGGTACGCGGGCATCGACAACGAGCTGTACGTGAACCCGAAGACCGGGATGCTCTTCGCCGACGCGAAGCAGGGCCTCGCCGACCTCGTGGCCGCGGTCAAGGCGCTCTAGCCAGGAGCAGGCGACGAACCAACCGCGTGGGCCGCGAGCCACATGACCGGACCTGGCGCCGGTTCGCCGCCGATCACCTGCCAGGTCTGCGGGACCGAGAACCCCGCCACGCGGCAGTTCTGTCGAAAGTGCGCCTCGGACCTCCGGGCGCCGGCCCCGACGCCGGGCGTCGCTCCCATCGAGCCTTCGCGTCCCACACCGCTCCTGCCGATCGTCCTCGGTGGCGGGCTCGCGCTGCTGGCCGTCGCGATCCTGGGAGGCCTGTTCGTCCTGCTGAACGCCGGGCCCGGCGCGTCGCCGAGCGCAGCGGCCGTCGCCACCGCCACCGCCGCCCCGCTCCCGACGCCTGCTCCGACCGATGCGCCCGCGGACACGTCGCCGCCCGTCACGGAGGAGCCGACGCCGGAGCCCGAGCCAACCGCCGACTCGCCCGAGGCGACGCCGCGCCCACCGCGAATCCGATCGTTCGTCGCCCCCGACGGAGTTCCGTGCGGCGCTCCGGACCACAGCGGCTTCATCGAGGTCAGCTGGGAGATTCGGAACGCCACGGGCGTCACGATCTCGATCGATGGACCGGGCATCTACGAGGAATACGAGGGCCTGACCGGGCGGCGGGTCGAGCTGCCGTTCAGCTGCAACCAGAGCCACACCTACCTGCTCACGACGGTCGGCGGTGTCGGCCCGCCCGCAACTCGTGAGCTGACGGTCGAGCCGATCTTCGAGGAACCAAGCCCGACTGGCTTCTGAGCTCGTCGAGACGCGCGAGTAGCCGGGAGCCAAGGGGAACTGCTGACCGAGGCACCGCGTCCAGCGCGCGATTCGCCCACTCGCCCGAGGTCTCGAATGCACCTGTCACGACTTCGCCTCGTCGCCGTCCCGCTCGCTGCGCTGCTCCTTGCCGCATGCGGATCGGGTTCCGCTTCCCCAACACCGGAGCCGACTCCACCCGCGGACGCCCAGGCTCGACTCCGAGTCACCGCCGTCCAGGCGCTGCCTCCGCCCGCGACGTTCAGCTGGATGCCGTCCGTGCTCATCACCCTCGATGGACGGGTCCTGACCGGTGGCGCCGTGCCGGCGATCTTCCCGGGCCCGCTCGTGAGCCCCGTCGTCGAGCGCCGGATCACCCCGAACGGCTGGGCCTCGATCGTGCAAGCCGCTCGAGCGGCCGGGCTGCTCGGTGCGAACCGGGACTTCACCGGCGGGCAGATGCCGCCCGGCTCGCAGGTCACCCGCCTCGAGATCGTGGCGGACGGGCAGATCTACCAGCTGACCGGCGACGCCAGCCGGATCATGGTCTGCATCACCGCGCCGTGCGACCCGCAGCCGGGCACGCCCGAGGCCTTCGGCGGGTTCGTTTCCAAGCTCACGGACCTCGGCTCGTGGCTCGGCGCCGACATCGGGCCCGAGTCGATGCACACGCCTGCGGGCTATGCCGTCCTCGTCGGCCCGGAGCCCGATGACCAGGGGCTCGCGCAGCCCCCGATCGCCTGGCCGTTCGCGGGCGGGTTCGCGGCGTTCGGCAAGCCGGTCGTCAACGGCGCCGGCGACCGCTGCGGCATCTCTCATCGGCGATGACGCCGCGGCGATCCGCGGGGCGTTCGGTGCCGCAAACGCAGCTGACGAAGTGGCGTGATCCCGGCCGACGGCACGTTCCACGGACTCACCGTTCGGCCGCTCCTGCCTGGGGACGGCGACCCGTGCGAGGGCATGGTCTAGGCGCCGTCGCGCGTCACGGCTCCGGGATCGAGACGTCGACCACCGCGGCGTCGAGAACCCGAACGAGGTCGTTCGGGGCGAGGTGGAGGTTGACGCCTCTCGCTCCGCCGCCGATCGCGACCACCGGCTGGTCCAGGATCGCGCGCGTCGGCGAGGACGGGCCACGGTCGAGTCGAGCCGAACGGCGTGATCGTGTACCGGACGTAGCCCGTGACGCGCTGCGCCTCGTCCGCGTCCGGGAGCGAGAGCCGGCTCACGCCGAGGTGGGCTCGCAGCTTCGGCCAGTCGAACCGCCGGCCCGCGGGCACGAGCACGAACAGGTAGTCGTCCTCGCCACGGCGCACGACGATCGTTCGCAGCAGCGCGCCGAGCGGTATGCCCTGCATCGAGGCGCTCTCCTCGGCGCTGTTGGCCTGCGCGGTCCGGACGACCCGATGATCGACGGCGAGCACCTCGATCGCTTCGATGGCCGGCGTCCGATCGGGCGCGGTCTCGTCGCTCACCGCTAGCCCGGGAAGACCGTGCCGCCGTTCGGCGACAGGACCTGGCCGACGTAGGCGTCTCCGCCCGGGCCGGCGAGGAACGCGATCGACGCCGCGATCTCCTCGGGCTTGAGGAATCGGCCGATGAGCACCGTCTGCCGCTCCAGCTCGATCTCCTCCGGCGTGTTGTCGAACAGCATCGGCGTCTCGACCGGACCGGGGGCCACCGCGTTCACGAGGACCCCGTCGCCCGCGACCTGGCGCGCGAGGGACCGCGTGAAGCCGAGGAGGGCGGCCTTCGCGGTCGCGTACTGGACGCTCGTATGGCCCAGCCAGATCGCCTCGGACGCGACGATGATCACCCGGCCCCAGCCTGCCTCCAGCATCGCCGGCAACGCGGCGTGCGTGCAGAGGTAGGCGCCGAGCACGTGGCTGTCGACGACCTTGCGCCAGCGCTCGAGCGTCGCGTCGACGAACTTGCCCTCGCCGGCGATCCCCGCGTTGTTCACCAGGATGCCCGGCGCTCCGAGCTCGGCGCACAGGCGGTCGTACGCGCGCTGCACGCCGTCAGGATCCGTCACATCGGCGTGCAGGGCCACCGCCCGGCCGCCGAACCCGCCGATCTCCGCGGCCACGGCCTCGACCTTGGCGGCAGTCCGCCCGAGACAGCCGACGCCGGCACCCATCTGCGCCAGCTCGATCGCCGTCGCCCGACCGATGCCCGACCCCGCGCCGGTGACGAGCGCCACCCGGCTGGCGAGCGTCGCCGAGGTCCCGTTCGGCGTCACGTCGCCGTGCCGGCGCCGGCCCCGCTGACCAGCTCGATGCGGATGCGCTTGTTGATCCGACCCTTCGATTCGTAGCCGGTGACCCGGATCGGACCGACCTCGCGCGTGTTGGCGACGTGGGTGCCGCCGTCCGCCTGGAGGTCGAGCCCGACGATCTCGATCGTGCGGACCTCGGTGATGCCCGGCGGGAGCAGGTTGATCTTCGTCCGGATCAGGTCCGGGATCGCGAGCGCCTCGTCGCGTGGCAGATTGGCCACCCGGACATCGCGCTCCGCGGCGAGCTCGGCGTTGACCCTGACCTCGATCTCGCCGACGAGCTCGCCGGACATCCGCTCGAACTCGAAGTCCATCCGCCCCGAGCCGGGCTCCATGTTGCCGCCGGTGACCTGCGCCCCATAGTCGCGCCAGACCACGCCACACAACGTGTGCAGGGCGGTGTGGGTGCGCATCAGCAGGTGGCGGCGCGCCCAGTCGACCTCGACGGCGACCCGGTCACCGACGTCGGGCGGTTCCGCGCCGGGCTGTGCCGCGCCGGGCTCGAGGTCGTGGACGATCTCTCCGGCTGCCTTTCGGGCAGCGCGGATGGCCCACGTCGCGCCGTCGGAGACCCGACGCATGGTGCCCGTATCAGCCGGCTGGCCGCCGCCACCGGGATAGAAGACCGTCCGATCGAGCACGACGCCGAGCCCGGGTTCGGCCTCCGAGGCGACGACCGACGCCTCGACCGATCGGGCATAGGCGTCCTCGTAGCACAGCTGCTGACCCTTCGGCATCAGGGCAGGGTACCTAGGTCCCGGTGCGCAGGGGCATCGAAATAAGCCGCAGGTAAGCGCCGCTCGTTAGGGTCGGGCTGCCAGCCGTGGGCGGCAGGGAGCAGTCGTGTGAAGTCTGGTTGGGTGGTGCGCCGGGATGGGCGCCAATGGTCCTGGTACCACCCCGGACTAAGGTCACATCGACTCCACGTGTGACTGTTCCGTACGTTTGGGCCCTCGATCGGCGAGATCGGAACAGAACTCGAGGAGCTTGCACATCATGACCAACCGCATCCGTCGTGTCTGGAGCTTCGTCCTGGCGGTGTCACCCCTCGTGGCGATCGCGCTGGTCGAGGCGGCCATGCGGCGCTGGAACTAGCCCAGCAGCACAGCACATTCCCGGCCTGCCGGTCCCTTCCTCCCGGTCAGGCCAGACACTCGAACAGGACCCGGACCAGGTCCGGGTCTTGTTCGTTTTCCGGGTGCATTCTCGGGCTCGTAGCTAGCTCCCGGCGAGCACGGGCCGGGCGGCGAGCGGGGTGGGCACCAGCTCCAGCCTGATCGCCACCATCGCGGCCTCCACCCGACCGGACGCGCCCAGCTTCGAGAGGATGTTCCCGACGTGGACGCCGACGGTCTTCTGGCTGATGAAGAGGCGCTCCCCGATCTCGCGGTTCGTCCGGCCCTCGGCGATCAGCGCGAGGACCTCGAGCTCGCGGCGCGACAGGCCGAACGCCTCCTTGGGCCGCTTCGAGCTCGCTTCCGGGGCGAAGGCGGCCGCGATGCCCGTCGCCCCTGGACCAGTCGCCGCGCCCGGAAGGGCGTTCGTGCTCGTGGGGTGCGCCTCGGACCCCGGGGTGTCGGCTCCCGCGCGCGCGGCGATGGGCTCGCCGTGGGTCGTCGTCGCAGCCCGGTTCGTGATCGCTCCACGGCCGCGGGTCACATCCAGTGCCGCCGCCCCACCTGAGGATGCGGCGCTCGTGCTCGTCGCCATCACCGGTCGACCAGCGTTCGACCGCTGGGCCGCCTCCATCCCGGGGATGGTGATCAGCGCGCGGCTCGCCAGGTTGGTGAGCTCGCGCAGCAGCGGCCGCGCGCCGAGCTCCCGCGCGATTCGCGCCGCCTCCAGGAGCGGTCCGCGAGCCGCCGCGCGCGCCACGCGGGCATCTCGACCCGGAAGTGCGGCCTCGGCCTGGCGCCAGCGCGCCCGCGCCACCTGGTAGGGCTCGCCGGCACGCTCCCACGCCTGCGCCGCGGCATCCCAGAGCACCGGGTCGTCGCGACCGTCGAGACGGGCGACGAAGGCGCGCGCGGTGGCGAGGTTCGCGTCCGCCTCGAGGCGACTCGGGGCGCCCGGGGCGACCCCGCTCGAGCGCAGGACGGTCTCGGCCTCGGCGAGGACGCGCTTGCCACGCTGGCGCGCGCCGCTGATCTCCGGAAGGGCGTGGCGCTCGCGCGCATCGGACGCTACCGCGGCCTGGACCTCGAGGTAGGTCGCCGCCATCCGGGCCGCGAGCGCCCAGTCCTCAGCGCGACGGACGAGCGCCCAACCGCGCTCGACTGCCCGGCGGGCATCGGCCACGTCGCCGCGCCACAGCGCGAATGACGCCGCGGCGCGAGTCGCGGGCACCTCCAGCTGCGGGTCGGGCGCGTGGTCGATCTCGAGGGGGCGCCAACCGAGCAGGCTCGCCGCCCGCTCATCGACGCTCGTCTCCACCTCGAGGATCGCCGCCGTCATCGACGCATCGGCGAACGCGACCGCGTCGGGGCTCCACTCCAGCGCGGTCCGGATCGTCTCGCGTGCCTCCGCCCAGCGGCCCGCTGTGAACAGCGCCTCCGCGATGTTGCCGCGGAGCGAGTTCCCATACGCCACCTCGAGGCCGTCGGCACGGGCGCGGGCGATTGCCTCGCGCGTGACCTCGATCGCCTCGTCGCGGCGCCCGAACAGCGCCAGCGCCGTCGTCAGGTTGAGCGAGGACCGGAACGTGACATCGGGGTCGTCGAGCTCGAGGGCCAGCTGGAGGGCCTCCTGGAGCTCCGATGATGCCGCGGTCGCCCTCGGCCCCCCAGGCGTGCGCCACGCCCACGGTGCACAGGGCGTGCGCCTCGACCGTCCGGCCCTCGTCGCCGATGGCCCGGGCGATCTGGATCGCCTGGGCGCCGACGCGGGTCGCCTCGTGGAAGTGGCCGATGAGCATGAGCGTCTGGGCGAGCGAAGCGAGCACCCACGCCCTGAGGTACGACACCTCGCCGGGGACGATCGACGCCGCGCGCCGGTGCTCCGCGAGCGCTCGATCGTGATCGCCGAGCGCCCGCGACACGCGCCCGAGCATCTCGTAGATCGCGGCCGCGATCTCCGCGTCCTCGCGCTCGCCGAACCGCCCGGCCGCCGTCTCGAGGTAGGCGAGGGCACGGTCCGCCCGGCCCGCGGCGAGGGCCACCTCGGCCGTCTCGAACAGCAGGCGCCCGTCCGCGGCACGCGCACCGCTGGCGGCGCCGAGCTCCAGCGCGAGCTCGCGCGCAGCCAGTGCATCCGCGGCCGAGTCGAGCTTCTCCGCGGCGGCTGCAGTTGCGAGCGCCGCCGCTCGGGCGCGCGCGGGCTCGTAGGCCGCGAGCCAGTGCGGGAGCGCCGAGGCGGGATCGGAGGCGAGCGCTGCAGCGAGCGCCAGGTGGTGGCGTCGCCGCTGGACCGGCAGCAGGTCGTCCTCGATTGCCTTCGCCACGAGCTCGTGCCGGATCTCGAGCCGTTGATCGGGTCGCTCGACGAGGAAGCCGTGGTCGATTGCCTCCATGACGCCGGCCCGGAGGTCCGCGTCCAGGACGCCGTCGCCGCGACGGGGACGAGTCGAGGATCGAGGCGGGAGCCCCTCCACCAGCCCCTCGAAGGTCGCCGCGACCGATGCCAGCTCGCCGCGGTCGATCGGGCGTCCGGTGGGAGCGACGAGCCGGAGGATCCGGCGACACTCGGGCGCCCGTCGGGCGAGTCGCGCGAGGACGAGCTCCTCCAGGGTCGAGCCGAGGGACACACCCGCGAGCTCGCGCCGGGCGGCGAGCACCTCCTCAGCGATCAGCGGGTCGCCGCCCGAGCGCTCGGCAACGAGGAGCAGGGCGGCGGCGGTCGGCCGCTCTCCCTCGATCTCGGTGACGAGCTGGGCGAGGTCGAACCGGTCGAGCGGGCCGAGCTCCAGGCGGGCCGGCGGATCCGCCGCGTTCGTGATCGCGCCAAGGACCGGCAGGAGCGGGTGCCCGCGGGCGAGGCGATCGGTCCCGTAGGTCATGACGAGGCACAGCCGAGCCGGGCGAGCCACGCGGGCGAGGAACGTTGCGAGCTCCCGCGTCCCGGCGTCCGCGTGGTGGAGGTCCTCGAGCACGAGCAGGATCGGCTGCTGCTCCCCTGCCCGCTCGAGCAGCCCCTGGATCGCTTCGCCGATCCACGCGCTCCGGCGCTCCGGCGCGATCGACTCGCGTCGGGCGTGCCGAATCTCGCCGGCGAGGCGCGGCGCGAGGCCGGGCATGAGCCGCGCGATCGGCTCCGCGCCCGGGCCAGTCACCCGGGCCAGCTCCTCCTGGCCGAAGGCACCGAGCCAGGGCGACAGGCCCTCGATGATCGGGCCGAACGCGGCCCGCCCACGTGCGGGAACGGCCGTGCACCTGATGACCGCGAATGGCTGGCTGATCCGGCCGACTCGACGCACCGCCTCGCTCACGAGCCGGCTCACGCCGACGCCGCCGCGACCCGACAGGAGCAGGCGCGGGCTCCGGCCGTCGGCGGCAGCCTCCAGCGCCACGGCGAGGTGGGACAGCTCCCGCTCGCGCCCCACGAACCGCTCGCTGCTGAACCTCGCGGGCATGAGCCCATCGTGCCACACCGACATGGCGCTCCGACGCCCCGGCTACGCTTCCGCGACGATGACCGACGCGTCTCCGGCGCCGCCTCCGCTGCCGCTGTGGCGCGACCGGAGCTTCCTCGCCCTCTGGTCGGCGAGCACGGTGTCGGTGTTCGGCTCGCTGATCACGCGGACTGCGTTGCCCTTCGCGGCGATCCTCGTCCTCGCGGCCGGACCGCTCGAGATCTCGGCCATCCGATCCGCGGAGCTCATCGCCGGACTGATCGTCGGGCTTTTCGCCGGCGCCTGGGTGGATCGGCTGCGACGCCGCCCGATCATGATCTGGGCCGACCTCGGGCGGGCGATCATCCTGGGGTCGATCCCCGTCGCGTTCGTCTTCGGGTTCCTCACCGGGACGGTCGGCCTCGTCCACCTGATCGTCGCGGCATTCGCCGCTGCCATCCTGTCGACGTTCTTCGACGTCGCGGACAACGCCTACCTGCCGACGATCGTCCCACGGGAGCGACTCCTCGCGGCCAATAGCGCATTGACTGCGACCGGCTCCGTCGCGGAGTTCAGCGCGTTCGGGCTCGGCGGGTTCCTGATCCAGGCATTCACCGCGCCGATCGCGATCGCGATCGATGCCGTCACGTTCGTCGTCTCCGCACTCTTCCTGGGCACCATCCGGAAGAAGGAGCCGCCACCGAAGCCCGTCGCGTCGCGCGAGCCGGTGCTGCGCGAGATCCGCGACGGGATGCGCATCGTCGCTCGCTCGCCGGTCCTACGGGCGCTCGCCCTGTCGCACGGCGGGACGCACATCCTGTGGGGGATCTTCGGAACCGGCTACCTCCTGTTCGCGATCGAGGACCTGCAGCTGGGACCGGCGGCGATCGGCGTCATCGCGGGCCTCGGCGGTCTCGGGTCGCTGATCGGTGCGGCGCTGGTCCCCGACGCTCACGAGGCGGATCGGGATCGGCCGGACGATCCTGCTCGGCATCCTGGGCTTCACCATCGGCAATGCGCTGATCCCGCTCGCCCCCGGCGGCGCGATCCTCCTCGGCGCGATGTTCCTCGTTGTCCAGCAGCTGTTCGGCGACGCGTTCGCGACGGTCTACGAGGTCACGGAGGTCTCGCTGATGCAGGCGAGCGTCGGCGATCGCGTGCTCGGCCGCGTCAACGCCACGATCAGCACGTTCACGACGCTCCTCACGCTCGCGGGCGCGGTCGGTGGCGGGATCATCGCCGAGCTGTGGGGGCTTCGGACGGCGTTCGCAATCGGCCTCCTCGGGGGCGTCCTCTCGCTCGTGGTGGTTTGGTTCTCGCCGGTGCGGTTCATCCGCGACGCTCCGCTCGTCCCGAGCCACGGCCTCGGCCCCGAGGAGCAGCCGTAGCGATGCCGCCCCATCCGCGAAACACGCTGAACGAGCTGTCGGGCGAGGAGTGGCTGTACTTCACGAAGTCCGTCTGGACGACGGCGTACCCGTCGGAGCTGGGACACGCGCTCCGGAAGCAGCACGGGGCGAACAAGCCGCCGCGATTGATGGCGCGCCTGATCGAGTTCTTCACGAAGTCGGGCGAGCTGGTGCTCGATCCGTTCGCCGGCGTGGGCGGGACGCTCCTGGGCGCGGCGATCGCTCGCGGGCCTCGACGGGCGCTCGGAATCGAGCTCTCGCCGCGCTGGGCCGAGGTTTATCGCGCGGTCCTTGCGGAGGCCGGCACGGACCGCGACGGCGCCGGCCCGCAGCTCACCGACCTCGGCCCGAACGACCCCGGCGGGCCGCGCGGCTTCGACCCGTCGGGCTGCGAGCTCGTCGTCGGGGACTCGCTCGCGATCCTGCCGACCCTCGACGCCCACTCGATCGACTTCGTCGCGACCGACCCGCCGTACAACGTGCAGCTGCCGATGACCATGTCGGGTGGTGCGCTCGCCAACGAGTTCGCGAACCGACGGACCGACTACGCGATGGTCACCGACGATCCCGCGGATCTCGCGAACGCCACGGACTATCCGGCGTTCCTCGATCGGATGACGAGCGTCCTGGCCGAGCTGGCCCGTGTCCTGAGGCCGAACCGGTACGCGGTCCTGATCGTGCGCGACGCGTACCAGGCCGGGCGATACGTGTTCACCGGTGCGGACCTCGCGGGTCGCGCCGCGTCGGTCGGGCTGGTGCCGAAGGGTGACCTGATCTGGTACCAGGCTGGGACGCGGCTGCGGCCGTATGGCTATCCGACCGGCTTCGTGCCCAACATCGCGCACCAGCATCTGCTCGTGCTCCGGCGCGACCGGTCGGCGTAGGCCAAGAGGTTCGACTGGCCCCAGTCGATTGGTTGGGTCGATCGGGTTGGGTCGATCGGGTTGGTTGCCCACCGGCTCCCCGCAGCCGGTGGGCGGATGTGGTCGGGCGGCTAGATCAGGCCGCGAGCCGAGAGCAGCGCTGTCAGCGCGTCGTCGGCCTCCTTGGAGACGTGGCGCGGGGGCAGGCGAGTCGGGGTCGGCGGCGTGGCAGGCGCGCCCCGCTGACCGAGCGTCGTGCGATGGACCCAGCCGCGATCGCCATTCGGGCAGCTGATCTCGAGGAACGCACCTGAGGCGCTGACGACCTGGACCTCGTCGCCGGACTCGAGATCGCTCAATCGGAGGCCCAGGACCTCATCGGGTCGATCGAGGACCGGAACGACGGCGTAGCGCACGATCCGGACGTCCGACTCCGCGGGCGGACCGTCGATGAAGCGCATCGGTGCGCGGTAAACGGGAGCGTCTCGGGTGGGGTCGGAGCGGCGCGCCTCGAGCACGGACTGACGCCGCCACCGAGGCACGAACTTCTCCTCATCGACGGGCCGGGTCTGGGGCGGTGCCATCGCCTCCACGGCGGTCGCCTTCGTCAGGCTCACGGACGGCGCCGTGGCCGTGGTCGACGCTGCGGGAGCCATCATCGCCGCGATCTCGTCGGCGCGTGACGGCCCGATCGGCCGGCGGGCCATCATCACGATGCCGACGACGCCGGCGAGGACGATGCCGACCGCGACGGCCGTGGTGGTCCCAACGCCGGCGAAGACGGCCGCGACGAGCACGCCCGTCATGACCATGCCCATGACCAGCAAGCGGACCACAGCCTGGGTGAATCCCTGCATCTCAGAAGCTCCCCGGTGCGGGTGATTCGCGACCCCGCGATTTGACACCGGGAGCATCGGCGGCGAAGGGTTCGGCTCGCAATGGTACGGGGGTCATGTCGGTCCCGAAGCTCTGGTGGGACTGGAGTCCGGTTACATGGGGAGCGGCGGCCTCGCCGGCGGGCCCGCGATCGGGGCTCGGACGCACCGGAACCCGCCGAAGGTCCGCCTGCGATGACCCTCTCGGCCGCCGGTCGGGAACCGAACGGGCCATTTCCCGACCGCGGCGCGGACGCGACGATGCGGGTGATGCAAGTGCTCGCCTCCGACCATGCCCGGGCCGGCCAGCCCAGCCGACTGCGCGTGGTCAGCGCCCTGGTCGTCGGCGCGCTCCTCGTCCTCGCCGGGGCGACGCTGATGTACCTGGTCTTCGGCCAGAACCTGATCGCCGGGTTCATGCCGTCCGGTCGACCGTCGACTTACGAGATGCTCGTCGGCGCGCTCGCGTGGACCTTCTCGCTCACCGCGCCCGCCGGATTCGGGCTCCTCGGCGTCGCGCGGCTCGTCACCGGGATCGAACGCTGGCGAGCGCGTCGCCCGCGAATCACCCCGGCCATGCGCCTGGCCCGCGCGATCGGCGACGATCACGCCGTCGCCAGCGCCGTCCGGCTGCCCGATGGCAGCCGCGTCCTCCAGGAGCTGGTCGTCGGGCCGTTCGGCGCCGCGGTGATCCAGGAGCTGCCGCCGCCCGGCGCCGTCCTGTCGCGCGGAATCCGCACCTGGGAAGTGCGGGTCGGCAACGGCTACGTGCGGACGATCGACAACCCGCTCGCGCGCACGGCCCACGACGCCGAGCGCGTCCGAGCCTGGCTCACGCCGGATGACAGCGACTATGTGCTGAAGGTGTACGCCGCGGTCGTGGGCAGCGACCCGAAGGTCGCCCGGACGGCGGGCTGCGCCTTCATCGCGCCATCGCAGGTTGCCGACTGGCTCGCCTCGCTGCCACCCCAGCGATCGTTCGACAAGGGCCGTCAGGACCGCATCGTCCGGGAGATCCGCACCGCCCTGTAGCTTCCGGGCTTTCCCGGACCGCCTGGCGCCTCAGGCCGCGCCGGCCACCGCCACCCGCTCGAGGCGGCGCCGAAGATGCTCGCCGGTGAGCGACCCCTTCGCCCGAACCAGGTCGGCGGGCGGTCCCTCGAACACGATCCGTCCACCGTCGTGGCCGGCACCCGGGCCAAGGTCGATCACCCAGTCTGCCCGCGCGACCACGTCCAGGTTGTGCTCGATCACGACCACGGTCCGACCATCGTCCACGAGGCGATCGAGCAGGCGGATGAGGTTGTCGACGTCGTGCATGTGGAGGCCAGACGTCGGCTCGTCGAGGACGTACACCTCGGCCTCGCCAGACATCTCGATCGCGAGCTTGAGGCGCTGGCGCTCGCCGCCCGACAGCGTGTTCAGCATCTGGCCGAGGGTGACGTAGCCGAGCCCGACGTCGGCCAGCCGATCGAGCATGACCCGGACCGGCTTCTCGGTGAAGAAGGTCTGGGCCTCCTCAACGGGCATCGAGAGGACCTCGCTGATGTTCCGGCCTCGGAGCCGATAGCCAAGGACCTCGTCGTTGAACCGGCGGCCCTCGCACGCCTCGCAGACCGACACGACCCCGGCCATGAACGCGAGATCCGTGTAGATGAGCCCGAGGCCCTTGCACTCCGGGCACGCGCCTTCCGAGTTGGCGCTGAACAGGGCGGGCTTCACCTTGTTCACCGACGCGAACGCCTTCCGGATGGGCTCGAGGATGCCCGTGTACGTCGCCGGGTTGGAGCGCCGCGAGCCGCGGATCGCCGATTGGTCGATGGCCGTGACGGACGGATTGGTGCGGGGCATGCAGCCGTGGATGAGCGAGCTCTTGCCGGAGCCGGCGACGCCGGTCACGGCCACGAGCACCCCGAGCGGGATGTCGACCGAGACGTCCCGCAGGTTGTGCAGCCGCGCCTTCCGGATCGGGATCGAGCCGGTCGCCGTCCGGACGCGCTCCTTGAGCTCCTGCCGGACCTCGAGGTGGTTCCCGGTGAGCGTGTCGGACCGGGCCAGGCCCGCGTACGAGCCCTGATAGACGATCTCACCGCCGTGGGTACCTGCGCGGGGCCCCATGTCGACGACGTGATCGGCGATGGCCATGACATCGGGCTCGTGCTCCACCACGAGGACCGTGTTGCCCTTGTCGCGGAGCTGTTGAAGCAGCGCGTTCATCTGCTGCACGTCGTGGGCGTGCAGGCCGATCGTCGGCTCGTCGAAGACGTACGTGACATCGGTGAGCGCCGAGCCGAGGTGGCGGACCATACGCGTCCGCTGGGACTCGCCGCCGGACAGCGAGGACGACTCACGCTCCAGGCTCAGGTACCCGAGCCCGATCGTGATGAAGTGATCGAGGACGCCCTGCAGCTGGTCGAGCATCGGCTTGGCGCCCGGCGCCTTGACGCCGCGGACCCACTCGGCCAGGTCGCTGATCTGCATGGCCGCGACATCGGCGATCGACTTGCCGTCGACCTTCACGGATCGCGCCAGCTCGTTGAGCCGCGTGCCGCCACAGGAGGGGCACGGCCCGTTCGTCGCGATCCGCTCGACGGCGGCGCGGATGTGCGGCTGGAGCGATTCCACGTCCTTCACGAGGTAGGCGCGGCGGATCCGGTCGACGAGGCCCTGGTAGGTGAGATTGATGCCGCCGAGCTTGACCTTCGTGTCGGGCCCGTAGAGAAACCGCTGCCACTGCGCCTCGGTGAATTCGCGGACCGGCTTGTCGGCGGGGAAGAAGCCGGACTCCGAATAGACCCGCTGCATCCAGCCACCGACGGTGAAGCCCGGGAACGTGATGGCGCCCTCGTTCAAGCTGAGGTTCCGGTCGACGAGGGCCTCGACGTCGACCGACGACACTCGGCCGAGGCCCTCGCACTCGGCGCACATCCCGCCGTAGATTGCGTGCTCCTCGTACTCGGGTTGGGCGTTGGTGCTGCGCTCGAGCGTGATGTTGCCGGCGACCGAGCCCGCGGGCTGGTTGAAGCTGAACGCGCTCGACGGCCCGATCTTCGGCTCACCCAGCCGGCTGAAGATGATCCGGAGCATGGCGTGGGCATCCGTCACGGTCCCGACGGTCGACCGGGCATTCGCGCCCATCCGCTCCTGGTCGACGACGATCGCCGGGGTCAGGTTCTCGAGCGAATCGACGTCCGGGCGGGACGGTGTCGCCATGAACCCCTGGAGGAACGCCGAGTACGTCTCGTTGATCAGGCGCTGCGATTCGGCGGCGATCGTCTCGAACACGAGCGAGCTCTTGCCCGACCCCGATACCCCCGTGAACACGGTGAGCGTCCGCTTGGGAATGTCCAGGTCGACACCGCGCAGGTTGTTCTCGCGGGCGCCGCGCACCTTGATCGCGCCCCAGTCCGGCGCCTTGGCGGCCGTCATCGATCGAACCGGAATCGGGTCGGGTTGCGCGAGATGTCCGACCAGGTCACAACCTTTCGGGGTCGGATCGCGATCGCGCCCCGGGCGATGTAGACCTCGGGCGTCTGGTGATACTCGGGAAACTTGGCGTTGGACGCCGCGGCGAGGCGTTCCGCCAGTCCTTGGGTCATGGTCGTCATCCGCTCCGCTTCGCCCTCGACGATCACGACATCGTCGACGCTGCCGAGGTGAACCGAGACATTGGGATTGCCGTCGAGGTCCTGGATCCAGCGTGTCTCCGGGCTGCCACCCACGTACAGCGCGCCATCGAGATAGACGCCGTCGATCGGCCGCACCCGCGGACGCCCGCTTTGGCCGACCGTTGCAAGCCAGTACACGCGGTCCTCGGTCAGTCGATCCTCGACGTGCGACCAGGGCACGTACTCGCTCGCCGAGCCGGTGCCGTATGCGGCCGGGATCGCAGGGCGATCGACCTCGGTCGGGGCGGATCTCGTGGGAGCATCGGGCATGGCGTCGCCTCCGTGGGCCGGGTTCCAGGGGCGTCGACACCGTACCAGCGGACGCGATTCCCTGCCGGTTTCAGGCGGATTTGTAGGGGAGGGAGGACTCGAACCTCCGACTTCCGAGGTATAAGCTCGGCGCCTCTAACCGACTGGGCTACTCCCCCGTCGGTCATCGTACGCCCCGCGGCGGCGCAGGTCAGACGAGCAGCGGTCTCAGCACCTGCACTGCGACCACGAGGACGAGGTACGCGATCGGTATCGCCGCGAACAGGCCGAGCGCGGCCGACCACGGCGTGCGGGTTGCAAGGGCGCCCGAGCCGCGCGGGAGCGGCACGAGCAGCCAGGTGAGCAGCGAGCCGGCGACGAGGACGGCGACCACGTACAGCACCGCGGCGCCGATGCGCTGGTCCCCGCCGGGGAGCGCGGCGCCCCGCGACAGCGCCACGTCGTAGGCGAGGTACGCCGCTCCCAGGACGAGGGCGACCGCGAGGCTGGAGCCCACCGCTCGCACGACCGGGCGTGGCGCGTTGCGGAACTGGCGCCAGCGGACGTCCAGCCAGGATCGGCGGGGGGGCGAGGCGGTCACGGGCTGGCGATCTGCCGCGCGACGCCTGCGGTCAGCCTTGGCCGACGATTGTCAGCGTGCGCCGCGGCGGGATGGTCTCGGGGGTGTGCGCAGCGAGGAGCCGGACGCCGTCCATGAACGTGTCGAGCTCTGCCTCCGTCGTCCAGAATCCTGCGCTGATCCGGAGCGCGTTGACCGCCGGGAGCGTGCGGATGATGCAGAACGTCCGTGCCTGGAGCTCCTCGAGCGCCGCCTGTGGCTCCCAGCCGGCGATGCGGAAGGAGATGAGACCGGCCATGCGGTCGCGCGGCGTGAGCAGCGTGACGCCGTCGATGCCCGCGAGCGCGTCCGCCGCGCGCTGGGCCATCTCGGCGCCGCGCCGGTACACGAAGTCGAGCCCGACGTACATCGTGAGCCAGCCGATGGCGCGGGCCATCCCGAGGACGGACGGCCGGTGGGCGCCCGCGGGCTGGAACCGCCGCGCATCGGTCTGGAGGGTTCGGTTCCCGCGCGAGTCGACGCTGGTGAAGGTGGAGTACGAGGCGAACGCGGTCATCGCATCGCCGAGCAGCTCGCGCTTCACCCAGAACGCGCCGAGTCCCTCCGGCCCGAGGAGCCACTTCTGGGCCGGCAGGGCATACATGTCGGCACCGAGGTCGCGGACGTTCACCGGGATCGCCCCGACCGACTGCGCGCCGTCGACGATGACGAGCGCGCCACGCTCGTGCGCGATGTCGGCGATCCGGCGGATCGGCATGACGAGACCCGACGTCCACAGCACGTGCGAGACCGAGACGAGCTTCGTGCCGGGGGTGATGAGCGCATCGAACTTCGCGACGATCTCGTCGTCCGGCGCGTCGCCGGCGAACTCGGCGAACCCGAGATCGACCCCGTAGCGGTCGCAGACCATGTACAGCGGCCCGACCCCGCCCGGATGCTCGTGGCACGTCGTCACGGCCCGGCCGCCCTTGTGCCAGTCGAGCGCCCATGTCCCGATGTTCATCCCCTCGGTTGCAGCGTGGGTGAGGGCGACCTCGTCGAGGTCAGCGCCGATGACCGCGGCCACGCCGGCGCGCGCCTCGTCGACGCGCTGGACGTGCTCCATGAACGACTCGATCTGCGCTCGCCCGAAGTCGCGCTCGTGCGCGTCGAGCTCCGCCATCGCGGCGGCAACCTCGGCAGGCATGGGGCCGACCGAGCCCGTGTTCAGCTGGATCCCGGCTGCGAGGGACGGCAACGCGGCGCGGACCGCGACGAGCTTGTCGGCGTCGGACATGAATGGGGAAACCACGCACCTATGATACGGACGTGGTCCGGGGTTCCCATTGACTGGATTCGCGCGTCCCGAGCTGCTCGCTTCGACCGAGTGGCTGGCGGATGAGCTTGGTCGCCCCGAGCTGCGGATCGTGGACTGTCGCTGGCGTCCCGACGGGACCGGCCACACGGCGTTCGAGACCGGACACGTGCCCGGTGCGACCTACCTGGATTGGCGCGTCGAGCTCAACGATCTTCCCGACGAGGATCAACCGCTCGTCCTGCGACTGTCGTCCTCGAAGTCGATCGTCGCGTTCATGGCGCGCGCCGGGATCGGCGCGGCGAACACCGTCGTGCTGTACGACGACACGCTCGGGCTGTATGCCGCCCGCGCCTGGTGGTCGCTCCGCGTCTACGGTTTCGACTCGGGGCGGATCCTCGACGGCGGCTATCCCTCGTGGGTCGCGGAGAACCGACCGATCAGCACCGGTGTCCTCCCGCAGCCCGAGACGTCGTTCACGCCGCGCCTCGACCCCGCGCTGCGACTGACGACGACCGACGTTCGTGCCCTGCTCGAATTCCCGGACGTGCAGATCATCGACGGTCGTGCCGTGCCCGAGTACCGCGGCCACGAGGGCAACGCTCGACGGCTCGGCCACATCCCGGGCGCGGTGAACGTCCCGGTGGGGGCGTTGCATGAGGCGGGAACGCAACGCCTGCTCGGTGCCGAGGCCATCCGAGCGCTGCTCGTGCGGGCAGGCGTGACCAAGGGCCGGCGTCTCGTGTGCTACGACGGCTCGGGCGTTGGCGCCGCGAAGCTCGCCTTCGTGCTGACGCTCATGGGCTACGACGACGTCGCCGTCTACGACGGCTCGTGGGCCGAGTGGGGCGACCGGCTGGATCTCCCGGTCCAACGCTAGCTGCGGATCGTTTCCCGGGTCCCCGCGTCCGGGGACGGCTTCACGCCTCGGCGGTGAGGTCCTTCGCCCGGGGGTCGATCTCCGTCGGGAGCTCGGGCGGGATCAACCCGAGCTCAAACGCCGATGCCGCGTCGACCGACTGGATCTTGGCGCGGTTCAGGAGCACCGCGTCGACCTGCTCGCGCGTCACCACGCCCCCGATCGTGTACTCGATGACCGAGGCCGTGAGCGGAACGACGATCCGCCGTTCGGCCGCCTTGAGCGGATCGATCGTCGGTGGAGCATGGAGATAGCCGACGACCGTATACGGCCCGACGAGTGCCCGGACCGGAAGCTGCCGAGTCCATAGCCGGAGATCCGAGCGGCCCCGGGGACCGGTGGCGGTGACCATGCACAGGTCGTCCCGCAGGATCTCGGAGGATTCGGTCTCGACCATCCGACCATCATCGAGCGCACGGAACGCCGCGCCGTCGACCTGGAACGCATCCGTGCCTGCGAGGAAGTCCGACAGCCGGTCCGCCTCGAGCTCGACCTCGCCCTGGACGGTGCAATCCTCGGCGTACCCGGCGAACTCGATCTTCATGGCCCGGCGATTATGCTCCCGCGACTTTGCAGGATGGCTATCCGATGCGGCCTCCGGTTCCGCCCTGCACCGCGTTCTTTACGCCGGTGTCGCCTTGCGCGCACCGGCAGTCACGAGATGCTCGGCGCCGGACTGGAGGCCCTCGTAGAGCCGGGTCACCGTCTCGAGCGTGTCGACCTCGCGCGGATCCTTGTCCAACCGGAGTCGTGCGATCCGCGGGAAGCGGAGGGCGAAGCCCGACTTGTGGCGGTTCGACCGGAGGATGACGTCGAACGCGACCTCGACGACGACCGTCGGTTCGACCACTCGATACCGGCCGTGGTGGCTGATCGTGTGCTCCTCGAACCAGCGGGTCATCGTCGCGATCTCGGCGTCGGTCAGTCCCGAGTACGCCTTGCCGATCGTGACCAGCTGATCCGTGGCGCCGTCGCGCACGGCGAATGTGTAGTCCGACAGCACGCCGTGCCGCTTGCCATGGCCGACCTCGACTCCGACGACCACGCAATCGATTGTCGCCAGCGCCTTCTTCATCTTCAGCCAGCCGTAGCCGCGCCGGCCCGGTGAGTAGATCGAGGTCGGGTCCTTGACCATGAGGCCCTCGTTCCGGCGTGCCCGCGCCTCGGCGAAGGCCTCCTCGAGCGCCTCGATCGAATTGGACTGGCTGAGGTGCGAGAGCGCGAACCCGCCGCCCTCCTCCGCGAGCGGCAGGGCGAGGGCCTCGAGCAGCCGGCGCCGCTCCGTCAACGGCAGCTCCAGCGTCGGCGCGACGACGCCGTCGCGATCCGCCGCACCGCCTTCAGCAGGACGGTCCAGGCCCAGCACGTCCCACGCGACGTAGATCACCGGGACCTCCGCGAGAAGCTCGGGCGACGGGTTCTTGCGACCGAGTCTTGATTGGAGGGAGATGAACGGCAGGACCGTACCGTCGCGCCACGCCAGGAGCTCGCCGTCGAGGATCCCGGCCCACGTGAGCTCGGTCGCCGCCGAGACCACCTCTGGGAATTGGCCCGAGATGTCGTGCAGGTCCCGGGAGTACAGGCGGACGGTCGTGCCCTCGCGGTGGAGCTGGCAGCGGATGCCGTCGTACTTGTCCTCGACCCAGACGACGGGGCCAAGGCGCGTGAGGATCTCGGCTGCGTCCTCCGCGGGCGAGGCGAGCATGAACTTGAGGGGGTGGAAGAGCGCGAGCGCGGCGCCCTCGAGGCGACCCGCGCGAGCGAGGCTCGCCGTCGCCCCGATGTCGCCGGTGAGCATGCCGGCGCGCTTCACGGCGTCGAGCGGCCGGTCGTATGCCTTCGCGAGCGCGGCCTCGACCAGCCCCTCGCGCAGCCCGATGCGGAGCTCCCCGGAGAGCACTCGGACGATCCCCCGTGCGGTGGCCGGATCAGCGCGGGCGAGGAGCCCCGCCAGCAGGTCCGCCTTCTTCGCCGGCCCCGACGCGGCCTCGATCGTCGCGAACGTCGCAGCAACCTCGACGAGCGTGGGCGAGATCGCGGGATCCGGCGCGTGCCCGGCGATCGCCAGAACGTCGCCAACCGCGGCGCTGATGTCGGAGAACCGATCGTAGGCCACGCCGAGCGCGCCTCGATCCGTGCCGGCGACCTGGCCGACCGCGTTCGCGATCGTCGCCCAGCCGATGCCCGTGGCGCGCTGGTCGGACTCCGGGAACGGCCGACCCGTCAGGAAGACGACGGCGATGGGCAGCTCGGCCTCGTCGAGGGTTCGCAGGTAGTCGGCGAGGAACCCGGTCTTCTCGGAGGTTCGGGTCGTGGCCGCGACGCGCTCGGCGAGCTCGCTCCAGCGCCGCATTTTGGCGATGGTATACCGTGCTCCCGTGGGGAGCGCTGCGTGGTTCCCGGACCTGCTCGAGGGCGATCTGGTGGCCCTCCGGAAGCACGTGCCGGAGAACGTCGCGGCCTTCCAGCGCTGGTACGCGGACCCCGAGGTGGCGCGGCTCGCGCGCTACCAGGACGCGCCGATGCGGTCCGACGAGATCGAGCGCTTCTTTCAGCTGCGCGCGCTCGGCCACGAGTCGCTCACGATGGCCATCCACGAGCGCGGGGCCGGTCGATTGATCGGCTCGTGCGCGTTCTCGCAGGTCGATGGCGAGAACGGGTCGGCGATGTACCACATCACGATCGGCGAGAAGGACGTCTGGGGCCGCGGCTACGGCACCGAGGCGACGCAGCTGATGCTCGACCACGCATTCGGCACGCTCGGCCTGCATCGGATCGCACTCACCGTGTTCGAGTTCAACGAGCGCGCGATCCGGGCGTACCGCAACTGCGGGTTCATGGTCGAGGGCCGGGCACGCGAGTCCATCTATCGGGACGGCCGCTGGTGGGACGAGCTGGCCATGAGCGTTCTCTCGACCGAGTGGCACGAGCGCCGCGGCGGGTCGACCCCGCGCGAGCTGGGCGTCGCGTCAGACGACGCGTCGAGGGCCGCGCCGCAGGGCGCCCGACACAGCCTCGTTCCCTGATCGCCTCGGATACAGTCGTCGACCGATGCCCAGCGCGGGAGTGAGCGCCGATGTTGCCCGAGCGGCCTTCCGCGAGCGGATGGATGCCAAGGGCCATGCCGTCGACAACGCACGCGAGGCCGTGGCGGGCCTCGAGGCGGCGTTCGCTTCGGGATCGTTGATCCGCACGCCCGCGCTGGACGCGATGCTCGCCGACCTCATGGTCGCCCTCGAGCAGGACGAGGGCCAGAAGCTCGGCGGCAAGTCCGCCGAAGCCGCCCGGTTCATCCTCCGCGCCATCTCGCGGGAGCTCGACAACGCCTGATTCGAGTACCTCAGATTCAAGGACGCCTCAAATCGGATGTCGCCGAGCGGCGTCATGTCTGCAGGACATCATCAGTGCCTAGCGGCCCCACCGGACGGCTCCTGCGGCCGCTTGCGTGCCGACGCATGACCCGCAGACATCTTTGCGGGCGGTTCCGACGCAATCCGGCCTTCTCGGACCGATTTCTTGCGTGCAGGTCATGGAACAGCGTCGGATGGGTGCCGAACTCGGCGATTCGCTCCGCCGATCCCTGGATTTGATGCCTCGCAGACAACCCCCTTGACTCTCCACCTGCCGGAGGGTTCAGGATGGCCGGCATGGAGCAGCGAAACGCCGACGAAGCGAACGGTGCTGTCGAGGACCTGATCCCGATCGGGCGGTTTGCCCGGCTGACCGGGCTATCGATCGGCGCGCTTCGTCACTACGACGAGCTGGACCTGCTGCGGCCCGCGGACGTCGACCGGTTCACGGGCTACCGGCGGTACCGCCCCGGGCAGATCGAGATCGCCCGAACGATCGGGCGGCTGCGAGATCTCGAGCTGCCGCTCGAGGCGATTCGCGAGGTGCTCGCGACCGACGATCCCGCCGGCCGTCGGGCATTGATCGGGACCCACGAGCAGCGGCTCCAGGCGCAGGTGGACCGGCTCTCCCACCTTCTCCACGTCACGCGGCAGCTCAGCCACGGAAAGGAACCGATCGTGAGCGAACTCATCGTCTACTACGACGAGCTGACCACCGACCAGCACCGTCGGCTCGCCAAGGAGCTGTTCAACCAGACCTGGACGCTCATCGAGAAGGCCGACCGAACGCCGGCCGAGATCGACGAGATGCTCCACGCGACGCATGCCTCGGCGTGGCACTGGTCGATGGCGGGCGGGACCCTGGCCAACGCGGCCCGGGGGGAGTGGCAGGCCGCCCGCGTGTACGCGACGCTCGGGCGCGGCGAGCCGGCGCTGTGGCACGCCAACCGGTGCCTCGAGCTGGCCGAAGCGGCTGTCGAGACGGGCGTGGCCGACGATTGGGACATCCCGGCGGCGCTCGAGGGCCTCGCCCGCGCGCAGGCCGTCGCGGGCGACCGCGCCGCCGCGGCGGCAACGGTCGCCCGTGCACGGTCAGCCCTCGAGAGGATCGCCGACCCCGAGGACCGCCAGCTCATCGAGGGCGACCTCGACACGATCCCGATGTAGGACGCTTGCGGGGCGCAATACTGCCCGGCGTGTCAGGGTTCATCGGCTACCCCAACCGCCAGGTGCTCGGCGTGCTCGACGACGACGCCGCTCTCGAGCGCGCGAGCGCGGGCCTCCGGGCGATCGGCGTCCCCGATCGGGACGTCACGCACTATTCGGGCGCGGCTGACGCCGCACGCTTCGACGCCACCGGGGAGCGCCACGGGATCCTCGCCCGCGTCCGGCGCGTGGTGCAGTTCAGTCTCATGGACCAGCTCCCAGCGATGGCCTGGTACGAGGCGGCACTTCGCGAGAACCGCCGCGTGATCGCCGTACGGACTCGGAATTGGTCGACAACGCTCAAGGTCGTGGCCGCGCTATCAGCGGCCGGCGCGCACTTCGTCAATCGCTTCGGCCGGTTCGACACGGAGGAGTTCGTTCGCTGGCGCGGCCCGGAGCCGGCAGTGCCTGACCTGATGAAGCACTGACGTCGCTGCGTTCCGCGCGCGCCGCCGCGCGCGGGAATCAGCGCTTGGGCCAGCCGACGCACCAGCAAGCTCGGTGCCGCGTTCGGGGACGTTCAACTGACGGCGGCGAGCACGCCCAGGATGTCGTCCTTCGACGGGATGCGCGGACTGTTGTTGATCGCCGCGTCCTCGACCGCGTCCTGGGCGATCGTGTCGTGCGCCTCCGGTCCGAGCCCCTGGGCCCGCAGCGACCGGCGCTGGCCGACTCGCTCGAGGAGCCGCTCGACGGCATCGATCCCAGCTCGGGCTGCGTCGTCCCGCCGGTCACGGGGGCCGACGGCGCCGAGGGCCACCGCGACGAGGGCGAGCTCGCGGTCGCGGACGCGTATGTACGTCTCGAAGACCTCCGGCATGACCGTGGCGAGGGCGGTTCCGTGGGCCAGCCGGCCGCGCGTGCCGATGGCGTGTCCGATCGCGTGGACGGCGCCGACGCCGGTCCCGGTCTGCTGGCCCACGCCGGCGTAGTGGGCGGCGAGGAGCATCTGGCTGCGTGCTTCCAGGTCCGAGCCGTCATCGACCGCTCGTGGGAGCCACTCACCGACCGTCCGGATCGTGCCGAGCGCGATCGCCTCGGCGAGCGGGTTCGGGTTCTTCGACAGGAGCGATTCGAGCGAGTGGGTCATCGCGTCGACGCCGCTCGCCGCCGTCGGCTCCGGCGGGAGGCCAAGCGTCAGCTCCGGGTCCAGGATCGCCACGATCGGAAGCACGCTCTCGTGGCCGACGTACCGCTTGCGCCCTGCCGCCTCGTCGGTGATCACGCCGTACGTGTTCGTCTCGGCGCCCGTTCCGGCCGTCGTTGGAATTGCGACGACGCGGACTCCGGGCGCGAGCCCCTCGTCGTGATAGCCGAGGGCCAGGACCTCGACGGGATTGGTCGCGTGCAGGGCGATGACCTTCGCGGAGTCCATCGTCGAACCACCGCCGAGGGCCACCACCACCGCGCCGACGGAATCCGCGGCAAATCGCCGCAGCGCCGTGCTCCCCTGCTCGATCACGGCCGTCCCGGGATTGGGCTCGATCGCATCGTGCAGCTGGACGGCGATGTCCGCGGACCGAAGGAGATCGACGACGCGGCCCGCAACGCCCGACCTGACGACGCCCGGGTCCGTGACGACGAACGCTGCCCCGGCGCCGAGACCCGCGAGCAGGGCGGGCAGCTCCGCGACGATCCCAGCCCCGAATCGCGCCCGATCGCGCGCGTGGATGTCCAGCGTGCGAGCGGCATAGCCCTCGAACGTCATCGGACCTCGAGCACCTCGTCCACCGAGGTGTCGCGCCGGACGGTCAGCCAGCGCCGGCAGCCGGCGGCGTGG
The DNA here is from genome assembly GCA_963721765.1 of uncultured Chloroflexia bacterium. GTDB lineage: Bacteria > Chloroflexota > Limnocylindria > Limnocylindrales > CSP1-4 > UBA5189. The sequence goes on along the minus strand of CAVRJP010000005.1, from coordinate 540,108 downwards.
AACCAGCGCTCGCTGGCGACCCCGGATGGGTTGTCGAAGATCCAGACCTCGTCGAAATCTCGAGCCCCCGGATCCTCGATCGTCGACGGCGTCGTCCGGCGCTCGCCACCGAAGGCGAACTCGTCGAGCGGGCGGCGGCCGCAATGCGGGCAGTCGAGCGTATGCATGGCTAGCGCGTGCCGGCCGACGCCGCGTCGGCCAGGGCATGGTCGGTCGCGAACCTCGCCAGCGAGAACGGCGCGATCAGCTCAGGCGTCCTGCCAGTTGCGATCAGCTCGGCCATTTGCTCGCCGCCGGCCGGAATTGCCTTGAAGCCCCATGTCCCCCAGCCCGTCGAGATGAGGAAGCCCTGCGCGCTGGTCTCGCCCATGATCGGGCTCCAGTCGGCCGAGATGTCGCAGATTCCTGCCCACGTTCGCAGGATCCGCATCGAGCGCAGGAACGGCAGGAGCATGGTCAGCTTGTACGCGTAGCTCCGGAGCGCGTCGAACGAGCTGATCCGCGAGAACGATGGCTGGCTGTCGAACTCGGCGCCCATCAGCATCTGGCCGCGCTCGGTCTGACTGACGTAGCACGCGAGCTCGGTCGAGGCGACGATCTTGTCCAGACCCTGCTCGAAGTCGTTTGTGACGAACGCGTGGAGTGGGTGCGTCCGGATCGGCAGGCGTACGCCGGCCATTGCGGCCACCTGCGTCGACCAGCCGGAGGTCGCCGACATGACGATGCCGGCCTTGATCGGACCGTCCGCCGTCTCGACCCCGACGACGCGCTCGCCGTCGCGAAGCAGCCCCGTGACCGGCCGATGCTGGACGACGTGGACGCCCTTCGCCGTCGCGCCCGACGCGAACGCCCACGCGACCCGATCGTGGCGTGCCGTGGCCGCGGGGATGTGGTGCGAGGCGCCGAGGACCGGATACCGACCACCGCCGGTCAGGTCGATCTGGGGAATCAGGCGCTTCACGCCCGCGGGGTCCAGGAGCTCCGTGTCCACGCCGAAGGCCTGATTCATGAGGACGCGAGCGCGCTCGGTGCGCAGGCCCATCTCCGAATGGGCGATCCAGACGTGGCCCTTCACGCGATGGAAGAGGGCCGCGCCGGTCTCTGCCTCGAGGCCCGCATAGAGCCGCCGCGAGTGCTCGTAGAAGCGGATCGCCTCCGGAATCGCGTAGTTCGAGCGAATGATCGTCGTGTTCCGGCCGGTGTTGCCCGAGGCGATGTAGTCGGCCTCGACCACGGCGACGTTCGTGATTCCGTGGTGGGTCGCGAGGTAGTAGGCGGTCGCGAGCCCGTGGCCGCCGCCACCGATGATCACGACGTCGTAGGTCGCCTTCGGCGCGTGCCAGGTGATGGGCTGGAGCGAGGCGACGGCCTCAGTGGCTGCGGTCACCATCCGAGGCGGCCCCTGAGCTCGTCCACGTAACAGGTCTGGACGACGAGGAGCGCCGGAGCTTCCCAGGGCATTGACGCCGGATCTCCGGTGCGGACCTTCGCCGGGACGCCGGCGACCTTGCCCTGCGCCAGCGTGCCGGCTTCCTCGGGATGGGGCCACTCGACGTGATCGACCAGGCCGTACCAGTCGCCGACGTCGAGCGCAGCGGTCGAGAGCCCGGCCTCGGGTTCGACGATCGCTCCTTGGTCATCGATCTCGACGCCCGTGGCGCCGATCCCGACCGCCTCGTCGGGCGCGATCCGCAGGACCTCGACCTTATCGCCGAGCCATCTTGCGACCTCGATCGCCTCGGGCGACGCGACGACTCGCCAGGCCACGACCGGCTCAAGCGCGGGCACGATGGCCCTCCGGGTCATAGAACGGCGTTGGCGTCACGACCGCCTCGCGGCCGTCGATCGCCACGCGATCGGCGAAGGGCGTCCGCCGCTGCCAGCCGAGCATCAACGCCCTGCCGAGGAGCGGGGACGTCCAGCTCCCGGTCACGTTGCCGATCACCTCGCCCGAATCGATTGAACGGATCGGCGCGCCCTCGGCCGGCGCCGGCCCGTCCATCGAGAAGCCCATCCAGCGCCGATGATCCTCGAGCTTCGACGTCCGTTCGAGCGCCGCCCGCCCGATGAACGACGGCTTGTCCATCCGCGCGGCCCAGTCCATTCCGAGCCGGCGCGGCGTCGTGTCGAGCTCGGTGTCCATCCCGACGATCACGTGCCCCTTCTCGAGGCGCAGGCCGAAGAGCGCCTGGAGGCCATGCGGTCGGATTCCGAGCGACTCGCCCGCGTCCATCAGCGCCCGCCATAGGCCAGGTGATTGGTCGACCGGATGGTGCAGCTCCCAGGCCGCCTCGCCGGTGAACGACAGCCGCATGACGTGACAGGGAACGCCCGCGACATCCGCGCGGTCGTGGGACAGGAACCGCGGCGGCTCGGCCAGGCCGAGGCGGCGAAGGAGCTCCCCCGCGAACGGCCCCGTGACGTTGATCGCGGCGAGCGACATCGTCCGGTCCATGACGTGGACGCGAAGGCCCCAGATATCGATCCAGTCCCGGAGCCACATCTCGGCGTTCGCAGCACCGCCCGAGGTGAACGTGAGTGTGAATTGCGTCGCCGCGTCGCGCAGGATCATTCCGTCGTCCATCACGTGGCCGCGCTCGTTGAGGAGCAGCGCGTAGCGCGATCGGCCGGGCTTGATGTCGGCGATGTGGCAGGGGTAGATGCGCTCGAGCGCCTCGACGACGTCCGGCCCGCTGACGATCACCTTGCCGAGTGTGCTCACGTCGCCGATCGAGACGCCTTCCCGAACCGCCCAGTACTCGCCGACGACGTCGCCGTAATTCCACGGCCGCCACCAGCCGCCGAATTGATCCATGCGCGCGCCCAGCGCGAAGTGCTCGTCGTGCAGCGGCGTGCGCCGGAAGGCGTCGATCGTCGTATCTGCGGCCGCCTCCCCGAGCGTGATCTGGCGTGCTGCGGGCCTCGCAGTGAAGGGTTCCGGAACGACGTCGGTCTTCGCAGCGATGAATGCCCGGAGGTGCGGCAGGCAAGCCCCGCCCTGGCAGGGCCCGAGTCCGGCCCACGACGCGCGTTTCAGGAGCTCCAGGTCTTGATAACCCTTGGCGAACGCGGAGTGGAGGTCGTCGATCGTCGTCCCCATGCACGGGCAGATCACGCCGGCGGTCGACGCCGGCGGGAGCGGGTGGTCGTCGGCAGCAGAACCGACGGTCGTCACGGAGCCGTCTTTCGACATCCGGGCGAGCACGTCTCGCGGTGACCGGCCGAGATCGACAACGACGGTGTCGCAGGCGGTCGATGTCTCCGAGCCATCGGCGGCCCTCGTGATCACGGCAGTGACGCTGCCGTCCGCACCGTCGAACGCGACGAGCTCAGGCCCGACCCGTGCCACGCGACCGAGATCGACGCCGGCGGCCCCCAGATGCGCGGCGGCACCGGCAGTCAGGATCCCGGCCAGGTCGTTGCCGCGACAGACCGGCTGGATCTCCGCCGATCCGGTTGCGACGACGACCTCGCCCGCGTGGTGGTGGACCATCTCGCGGATCTCGCCGCGATCGACCAGCGAGACCACGGTCGGGCCCGGATAGATGCCGACGACCTGATCGCCATCGTGGGCGTCGAGGAGCGACGGTCCCAGGCCACGCGCTTGAAGGGCCTCTGCGGCCGCCATCCCGGCGTCGCCGCCACCGATGACCACGGCGTCAACATGGAGATGGTTCACCTGGACCTCGTGACGAGGCGCCACGAGCATCAAGGCAGTCGTGTCGACGACCGGCAGCGCGGGATTGGCGTTCGGCGGATGCCGCCGGACGACCGTCCCCGGCCGCGCCTCGACCTGGCATGTCCGGACGTAGGCGACGCCGTCGACCTCCGCGAGGCAGTTGCCGCAGTCTCCGGCAAGGCACAGGCATCCGCCATGGCCCGGCACCTGGCCCGCTCGCACGATCGCCACCGCGACAGAGTCACCGTCGTGGAACTCCGTCGGTCGCCCGTCGACGACGATTCGCTGGATCAAGCCGACCCGCCGATCCGCCGATCGAAGACGACCTCGCCGCCCTTCAGGACCGCAGCCGGATGCTCGAGGACGGTGACATCGGCGAGCGGATCGCCATCGACGGCGACGAGGTCCGCGAAGCGCCCGGGCGCGACGGCGCCGATGCGATCCGACCACCCGAGACATTCCGCCGCCACGATCGTCGCGGAACGGATCGCCTCGAGCGGTGTCATCCCGCAGCGGACGTACCACGCCATCTGCCTGGCGTTGAGGCCGTGCGGATAGACCCCGCTGTCGGTGCCGAACACGATCCGGACGCCGCGCTGCACCGCCTTCCGTACCACTGCCTCGGCGCCGACCTGGGACTCCTCCATCTTGCGCATCGTGTCCGCCGGCCAGCCCTCGGCGGCCCCATGCTCCAAAGCCCATTCGCCGTCGTACAGGTCGGCGCTGAGGAAGGTGCCCGTGTCGACCAGCATGCCGAGCGCCTCGTCGTCGAGGTACGAGCCGTGCTCGACCGATCGAACGCCGGCCCGGATCGCTCGCTTGGCGCCCTCGGCTCCGTGCGCGTGCACCGCGACGAACGCGTCGTACCAGCGCGCCTCCTCGACGGCCGCGCGGAGCTGTTCCTCGGTCAGCTCCGGGGCGCCGGGCACGCCGCCGCGGGTCAGGACTGCCCCCGTCCCGATGCACTTGATCACGCTCGCGCCGCCGATCAGGAGACGGCGCACCCGCTCCCTGACGTCGTCGACCGTCGAGACGACGCCGAACCGCAGGTCCTCGGGCACGTCGATGTCGCGGGCCAGCCCGACGAGGTCGCCGCCGCCCCACGGCGATGTGATGAACGCCCCGGCGCACTGCATTCGGGGGCCAGCGACGTCACCTCGATCGATCGCATCCCGCAGCGCGCAGTCCGTGAACGCCCGGAACGAGCCGAGATCGCGCACGGTCGTGATCCCGGCCCGGAGCGTCTCGCGGGCATGCCGGACGCCGATCAGGACCTCTTCGGCCGCCGACGTGGTGGTGGACGCCACGAACGCGGTTTGGACGTCGCCGACGAGGTGGGTATGGGTGTCGATCAGTCCGGGCAGGACGGTGAGGTCCGAGAGGTCGACGATTGTCGCGCCGTCGGGGATCCCTTCGCCACCGTCGCCGATCGCAGCGATCCGCCCGTCGTCACCGACATGAATGACGACGTCGCGCCGGACGCGACCGCTCTCGACATCCAGCACGCCGCCGCACCGAACAGCGACGGTCATTGGCGCATCCGGAGGCCCTGCGGATCGTGGAGCGGCTCGGGGTGGATCCGGGCGGCCCGGCGGCGCCCGACGACCTCGATCTCGAAGCCGGAGGCGCCTCGGCCGCTCGCATCGGCGAGCTCCGCCGGCACGTACCCGAGGGCGATCGACTGGCCGACGAAGTGCCCGTAGCCGCCGCTCGTCACCCAGCCCACGACCTCGCCGTCGTGCCAGATCGGCTCGTCACCGATCACGTCGGCCGGGTTCTCCGGGTCCGGATCGAGGATGAGCGTGACGATCCGGCGCGTCGGACCTTCGGCGGCCTGGGCCTCGTACGCCGCGCGACCGATGAACTCATGGTCGAGCCTGACGTACCGCTGGAGGCCTGCCTCGGGAATCGTGTAGATCGGTCGGTACTCGCGGAACCACGTCCCGTAGCTCTTCTCGAGCCGGAGGCTCATCAGCGCCCGCATCCCGAACAGCCGCAGGCCGTGGTCCCTGCCAGTCGCGACGATCCGGTCGAACAGCGCCCGCTGGTGCTCTGGCGCGAGCCAGATCTCGTAGCCGAGCTCGCCCGAGTAGTTGATCCGGCCGAGGAGCGCCGGCGTCATGCCGAGATCAACCGCCCGGAACGTCATGAACGGGAACGCCTCGGTCGAGAGGTCGAGGTCGGGCGCGAGCGCCGCGAGCAGGTCGCGCGAGCGCGGGCCGGTGACGGACAGCCCGACGAGCCCCATCCCGAGGACCTCGAACCGGACCAACCCGTCCATTGGCAGGTGGTGCCGGAACCAGCGCGAGTGGTGGACCTCCGCCGGGAGCGACCCGAACAGGTAGAACACCTCGGCCTCAGTCGGGCGGGCGACGGTGAACTCGCCGACGATCCGGCCGGCATCGTTGAGCATCGCCGTCAGCGTGATTCGGCCAACCGCGGGCATCCGCTGGGTGAGCAGCGAGGACAGCCACTCGCCGGCGCCCCGACCCATGACCCTGTACTTGGCGTAGTTGGAGATCTCCGTCATCCCGACGTCGGTGCGGACTGCTCGGACCTCCTCCGCGACCTGGCCCCAGGCGTTCGATCGGTGGAAGGTCACGTCCTCCTTCGGCTCCAGCCCGGCCTTCTGGAACCAGAGCGCATGCTCGAGGCCCATCGTCGCGCCCCAGACCGCGTTGGCGGCCGTGAGCCGGTCGTAGATGGGCGTGGTCAGGAGCGGACGTCCGGCCGGCAGCTCCTCGTTCGGGAACGTGATCCGGAACCGACGCCGGTAGTTCTCCTGAACCTTCGCATTCGTGTAGGCGAGCGTGGCGTAGTCCCCGTACCGGGCGACATCCATCGCCCAGATATCCATCCCGGAATCGCCTGCGTCGCCGCTGGTCATCCACGAAGCGAGGGCCAGACCAACGCCGCCGCCCTGCGACAGGCCCGCCATCACGCCGCACGCGACCCAGTAGCCGCGCAGCCCGCGCACCGGACCCACCAGCGGATTCCCGTCGGGCGCGAAGGTGAACGGGCCGTTGACGATGCGTCGGAGCCCGATCGTGCCCATCGCCGGGTAGTGCTGGAACGCCACGTTGAGCTCGGGCGTGATCCGGTTGATCTCTGGCGCCAGGAGCTGGCTGCCGAAGTCCCACGGCGTCTCGCGCGGCGACCACGGCTTGCAGCTCTGCTCGTACGTCCCGAGGAGCATCGCCCCGCCTTCCTGGCGGATGTAGATCTCGCCCTTGAAGTCGAGCGCCATCGGCATCTCGTGGCCGGTCCGCTTGACGTACTCGGCGACCTCGGGCATGTCGTCGGTGATCAGGTAGTGGTGCTCCATGGCCAGCACCGGCAGCTCGATGCCGACGAACCGGCCAACCTCGCGTGCCCACAGGCCGCCGGCATTGACGACGTGCTCCGCGTGGATCGGGTCGCCGTTCTCGAGGTGCACGTCCCACGTGCCGTCGGGTCGCTGCGAGAGGCCCGTGACCGGCGTGTGCTGGCGGACCTCGGCGCCGAGCTGCTGCGCGCACTTCACGTAGGCGCGGGTGACGCCGGTCGGGTCGACGTGGCCCTCCACGTGGTCGTACAGGGCCCCGACGAAATACTTCGGGTCCATCAGCGGGAAGAGCTCGGCCGCTTCCTTCGCCGAGATCATCTCCAGCTGCATCCCGAGGTAGCGGCCGCGCGCGACAGCCATCCGGAGGAAGTCCATCCGCGCCTCGTCGCTGGCGAGCATCAGGCCGCCCGGCAGGTGGATGGAGCAGTCCTGGCCAGACTCACGCTGGATCGTCTCGTACAGCTGGATCGTGTACTGCTGGAGCCGGGCGACGTTCGGGTCGCCGTTGAGCGTGTGCATGCCACCGGCGGCGTGCCACGTGGAGCCAGCGGTCAGCTCGCGTCGCTCGAGCAGGATCGCGTCGGTCCAGCCGGCCTTCGCCAGGTGATACAGGACGCTCGCCCCGACGACGCCTCCGCCGATGACGACGACCTGGGCGGACGACTTCACGCGACCCTCCGCAACGATGGAACCCCGGCCAAGCCTACGCGAGGATCGGACGGGGCAGCCGGTCGAGTCGCATCAGATGTCAGTCCGGCCGCCGTCAGAAGTCCGTCGGGACGCCGCCCTCGGCGACCCGCCGCTCGACGAAGGCGTCGAGCTCCTCGCGACGGGCCGGATCCATCGACGGCGGCTCGTAGGCCGCGAGCAGCTCCTTCCACACCCGGTTGGCTTTGCTGGGCAGCTCGGGCGACCCAGCCTCCTCCCACGCCTCGTAGTTCCGCCAGTCGGACAGCATCGGCCGGTGGAAGGCGGTCTTGTATCGGGCCTGCGTGTGCGCAGCGCCGAAGAAGTGCCCGCCCGGTCCGACCTCCCGCATCGCGTCGAGCGCCAGGGTGTCGTCGTCGACGACCACGCCGTCGAGGAACGCCTCGACCATCCCGAGCAGCTCGGCGTCGAGGATCGCCTTCTCGAAGCCGGCGTGGAGCCCGCCCTCCATCCAGCCCGAGCCATGCATCAGGAAGTTCGTCCCGCCCATGATCGCGCCCCACAGCGAGAACACGGACTCGTAGGCAGCCTGCGCGTCGACCGCGTTGGCGGCGCTGACGTTGGAGGACCGGTACGGCACCTTGTACCGCCGGGCCAGCTGGCCGCCCATCATCGCGCTGCGCATGTACTCCGGGGTTCCGAACGCCGGCGCACCGGATTGCATGTCCACGTTCGAGGTGAACCCGCCGTAGATCACCGGCGAGCCAGGCCGAACCACCTGCGTCAGCGTCATCCCAGCCAGCGCCTCGGCGTTCTGCTCGACGACGGCGCCCGCGATCGTCACCGGCGCCATGGCCCCGGCGAGCGTGAACGGCGTCATGCAGATCACCTGGTTTCGGGACGAGTACTCGAGGATCCCGTGGAGCATCGGCGTGTCGAGCCGAAGTGGTGACGACGAGTTGATCACGGTGAAGATCGACGGCTCTCGCAGGAGGGTCTCCTCGTCGACGCCGCGGGCGATCCGGGCCATCTCGAGGGCATCCAGGTTCCGTTGCCGGCCCAGCGAGTACGCGTGGAACGGCTTGTCCGCGAGGGTCACGACGTCATAGATCGCGTACAGGTGGCGGACCGACGGGTGGAGGTCGATCGGCTCGACCGCGTAGCCGGCGAAGAAGTGGATCGTGTTGAGCATCTGGAACAGCCGCACGAGGTTCTGGTAGTCGTCGCGGGTGCCGACGCGCCGGCCGCGGTCCAGGTCCGACACGTTCGGCGGGCTGCCGACAGTCCCGAACGCAGTCCAATTGCCCCCGACCTGGATGTCGTGGATCGGGTTCGGGCCGTGCAGGGTGAACTCCGACGGAGCGGTCTTGATCCGCTCCTCGACCATCGCCGGGTCGAACCGGACGCGCTGGCTGTCCGGCCGAACGTCCGCGCCAGCGGCCTTGAGCAGGTTCCTGGCCTCCTCGTCGAGGAAGTCCATGCCGATCTCGGACAGGACGCGGAGCGACGCCAGGTGGATCGACTCGAGCTCGTCGCTCGAGACGACCTCGACCGGCCGATACGGGATCCGGGGCTGCTTCCACGGGCGCTGCGGTGGCCCTTCGGTCCGGGCGTGCCCCGCTCGACCGCCGGCGCGGCGGCGCGGCGCGAGCTCGCCGGTCGGCCGCTCCGGCGGCGTGCCGAGTGCCGCCGCGAGCAGCTCGTCGTCTGTCACTTGCCGACTCGCCTCATGCCGCGAACCGGCGGATCGCGGCCTCGTCCAAATGGATGCCGAGTCCCGGCTCGCGGGGCACGCGGACCATGCCGTCTGGATCCGGGCGCAGCGGCGTTGCGAGGAAGGCGTCGCGCCGCTCCGGGGTCCAGCCGGGAGGGTCGTACGGCACCTCGAGGAACGGGCCGCCGCCGACGCCGGCCGCCACGTGAAGGTTCGCGAGAAGGCCAATCCCGTTCGTCCATGTGTGCGGGGTGAACCATCGGCCTCGGGCCAGTGCGACTTCCGCGACCGTCCGTGTCCGGAGCATCCCCGCCGCGAGCACGACGTCCGGCTGGTAGACATCGAATGCGTCCGCCTCGAGCGCGGCGAGCGACTCGACGAACGTCCGGGTCATCTCGCCGCCGGCGATCCGGGTCCCCGGGCCGGAGGCGCGGAGTGCCGCCAGACCCCGAAGGTCGGTGCCGGCGAGCGGCTCCTCGACCCACAGGACGTCCAGCTCGGCGAGCCGCACGGCAATCGAGCGGGCGGCGACGAGGTCAATGGAGGGCGAGACGTCGCCCGCCATCCGCCAGCCCTGGTTCAGGTCGACCATGATCGCCATCGTGTCACCGACGGCCTCGCGAGTGGCCCGAACGGCCGCCAGGCCCTCCTCGAGCCGGCGCGGGTCGACGCGGATCTTCAGCGCGCGGAAGCCCTCCTCGCGCATCGCGAGCGCCCGCTCCGCTCGATCGGCGGCGGGCACGAGCGACCCGCACGAGGCGTAGGCCGGGATCCCGTCCGAGGCGCCGCCGAAGAGGGTCGCGACCGGCAACCCGGCGACCTTGCCCGCGATGTCCCAGAGCGCGACCTCGAGCGGCCAGTAGCGCCCGGCGTGGAAATCGATGGTTTCGAGCGCGCGCACGTGACGCGCGATCGCGAGCGGGTCCGCGCCGAGGAAGAGGTGCTCAAAGGCCTCGAACCCATCCATCGTGTCGCCCGACCCGATCCCCACGACGCCTTCGTCGGTCTCGACCCGAACGATCGTGACCGCAAAGGAGGTGCGCGGGTTGGGGTCCCAGGCCGCCGGGAACGGTGGGTCGAGCGGCACCCCGAATCGTTCGATCCGGATGCCGGTGATCTTCATGCGCGGGCAGTATCGCCGACCCTCACGGATGCAGTACTGTCGCGGCTCAGCCCGTGTCGTCGGCTCGCCTGACGCCCGGAGGAGGAACGAGCGCCGATGGCCGTCCAACCCCACAAGGCCGCGGTCGTCCAGTTCGACCACGTCACGAAGCACTACGACGCGGCGACTGGTCGAAAGAAGGGGGGCGCGACGCCGGGCGCCGTCAACGACCTGTCGCTGACCGTCCCGGCCGGAAAGATCTGCGTGCTCGTTGGTCCGTCGGGCTGCGGCAAGACGACGAGCCTGAAGATGGTCAACCGGCTCATCGAGCCAACGAGCGGCAAGATCCTGATCGACGGCGTCGATGCCTCGACTCGTGAGCTCACCGACCTGCGTCGGTCGATCGGCTACGTGATCCAGCAGATCGGCCTGTTTCCGCACCAGACGATCGGCGAGAACGTCGCCACGGTCCCACGGTTGCTGGGCTGGCCGAAGGCGCGCCAGAAGGCACGCGCCGAGGAGCTGCTCAGCCTCATCGGGCTGGACCCGGCGAAGTACCGCGATCGCTACCCGACCCAGCTGAGCGGCGGCGAGCGGCAGCGTGTCGGCGTTGCGCGCGCCCTCGCCGCGGATCCACCGATCATGCTGATGGATGAGCCGTTCGGCGCGGTTGATCCGATCGTCCGCGACCGTCTCCAGAACGAGTTCCTCCGGCTGCAGGAGCAGCTCGCAAAGACGATCCTGTTCGTGACCCACGACATCGACGAGGCGATCAAGATCGGCGACCTCGTCGCGGTCTTCCAGACCGGGGGGATCCTCGCGCAGTTCGGTCCACCGCTCGAGATCCTCGGCGCCCCGGCGTCGGAATTCGTCGCACGGTTCGTCGGCCAGGACCGCGGGCTGAAGCGACTGTCGCTGCTCCGGGTCTCCGACGTCCCGCTCGCCGCGGCGGTGACTGCCCGGATCGGCGAGCCGGTCTCGGCGGCTCGAGAGCGCGTGCACTCGTTGCCGTACCGCTACCTGCTGATCGTCGACGATTCGAACCGGCCGCAGGGCTGGGCCGCCGAGGACGACCTGTCCGGCGACGGAGCGGTCACCGCCGAGATGGCGAACCCCGTGTCCCCTCTCGTCAACAGGCGAACCACCCTGAAGGACGCGCTTTCCCTGATGCTCGACGCCGCGGTGCAGACCGGGGTTGTCGTCGACCGCAACCAGGCCGTCCAGGGCCTCCTGACGATCGAGGCGGTCGCGCTCAAGATGCGCGAGGGCGAGCACTCAGCGTTTGACGACCTGGCGCTGCTCGGCGAGGCCGGCGAGGGCGACGACCTCGACCCGGGCGCGGCGGACCAGGCCGCGGTCGAAGGGGTCTGAGATGCCGCCCGGCACCAAGATCTTCGACTTCGTCTGGGCGTTCGAGCATCTCGACCAGGTCTGGGAGCGGATCGTCCAGCACTTCCAGCTGATCGTCGTGCCGATGGTCGCCGGGATCCTCATCTCCCTGGTCCTCGCCGTGTGGGCGGTTCGTCAACGCTGGGCCTATCCGCCGATCACCCTGCTGACGGGCGTCCTGTACACGATCCCGAGCCTCGCCGCCTTCGCCGTCCTGCGACCGATCTTCGGCCTGGAGCTGCTCACGGCCTGGATTCCGCTGACGACCTACACGCTCCTGATCCTGTTCCGGAACTTCGCCGCGGGCTTCACGGCCGTCCCAACCGAGATTCTCGAGGCTGCGGAGGGCATGGGCTACACGCGCCGCGAGCGCCTCTTGCGCGTGGAGCTGCCGCTCGCCGTCCCGCTGATGATCGCGGGCATCCGGCTGGCGTCGGTCACGACGATCGGCCTGGCGACGGTCGCGGCCGTCCTCGGCGACAGCTTCGGCGGGATCGGCCAGCTGATCACCGAGGGGATCCAGACCTTCTTCCCCACCAAGTACCTCCTCGGCGCCCTGCTCGCGATCGTCCTCGCCATTGGGGCTGACGTGTTCTTCACGCGATTCGAGCGCTGGGTCACGCCGTGGGCCAACGCGCGGGCCGGAGCTCGCTGATGGACGGCATCGTGCAGTTCCTGACCGATCCGAAGAACTGGGAAGGGACGCTCGGAATCCCGAACCGGCTCGTCGAGCACCTCCAGCTTTCGCTGCTCGGGGTCCTCGTCGCCGTGGTGATCGCGATGCCGATCGGCCTGTACATCGGCCACACGAACCGGGGGGCGAGCCTCGCCATCAACCTGGCGAACATCGGCCGGGCGGTCCCGTCGTTCGCCATGATGGTCATCCCGTTGCCGTTGACCATCCTGGTGATCGGCCCACTCCTGGGCATGTCACCGAACGCCGCCTTTGTCTTCCTGCCGCCGTTCCTGGCCATGGTCCTCCTGGCGATTCCTCCTCTGCTCGTTGCGGCCTACGCGGGCCTCCGATCGGTGGATCGAGAGCTCATCGAGGCGGGGCGGGGCATGGGCCTCCGCGAGCGCCAGATCCTGACCCGGATCGAGCTGCCCCTGGCCTCGTCGATCATCATCGGCGGCCTGCGGACGGCCACCCTCCAGGTCATCGCGACCGCGACGATCGCGGCGTACCTCGGAGGTGGCGGTCTGGGCCGATTCATCATCGACGGCATGGGTCAGGGCCTCGCCGGGCAGTCGTCGATCTGGGCGGGGGCCCTCCTCGTGACGCTGCTCGCCGTTGGCGTCGACCTCTTCCTGGCGCGCGTCCAGACGGCGCTGACGCCCAGGTCCATGCGGAAGCCTGGGGGCGCCCCGACCGGGCGCCTGCCGGGCAGCCGGCCACGCGGGTGGGCAGAACGCATCGGCCGAGCCGGCAGTGCGCTTGACCCGCTCCGGAGCCGGCCGGGGTCGCCGCTCGAGTAGCGCCCGAAACAGGGACGTGGCTGACGCTCGCGCGTTCAGAAATCCTGACGCGACGTGATTGGACCTCGCTGCTAAGGTACGCGGGCGATGCCGCATGTCAGCGGCGTCAGCGATGGAGGAGAACACCAAAATGCGGACACCCCGCGTGCTGGCGCTCGCGATGACCGCGGCCATGATGGTCGCGGCTTGCGGCGGCGGCGCTTCCCCGGCTCCACCGACGAGCCCACCCACGACGGTCGCGCCGCCAACCCAGGCGGCCAGCGAGGCGCCCAAGGCCGCGATCAAGATCGGCTCGGACAACTTCTACGAGTCCAAGCTGGTCGGAGAGATCTACGCTCAGGCCCTCGAGAACGCCGGCTACACGGTCGAGCGCAAGTTCGGCCTCGGCTCCCGCCAGGAGCGCATCCCGGTCATGGACGCGGGGCAGGTCGACCTCGTCCCCGAGTACGTCGGGTCGGGTCTCGGCTTCTACGACGCGACCAAGATCACCGGCGACGGCCAGGAGAACGCCGACGCGCTCCAGGCCGCGCTGACTGCCGCCAACAAGGGCATCACGGTCCTCGCCATCGCCCCGGGCAGCGACACGAACGCGTTCGCCGTCCGCCCGGATACGGCAACCTCGTTGGGCCTGTCCAAATTGTCCGACCTGGCAGCGCACCAGGACGACCTGAAGTGGGGCCTCCCGGCCGACTGCGACACGAACCCGCTGTGCGCTGGCGCGCTGGAGAAGTACGGGATCAACTACCCGCCGGAGCAGCGCACGCCGCTCGGCGCCTGCGACGTCCCGATGGCGCAGGCCCTCCAGACCGGTGCGATCGACGTGGCCGAGTTCTGCTCGACCCAGCCGGCGATCGCCCAGTTCGGGTTCGTCGTCCTCGAGGACGACCTGAAGACCCAGCCCGCCGAGAACATGGCGCCACTCGTGCGCGATGACTACCTCGCCAAGGTGGACGCTGAGGCGTTCGCGGCGCTGCTGGATGCCGTTTCGGCGAAGATCACGACTGAGGCGCTCACCACGATGGGCGTCGAGGTCGCGGTCGACCAGAAGGACGTCGCGGACGTGGCCAAGGCGTTCCTCGAGACGAACGGGCTGATCTAGTCCCAACCCTCGTCAAATCGAAGCGGCCCGCCCGGTCCAACCGGGCGGGCTTCTTCATGTCCCTTGCCCCCGATGATCCCGGCCGGCCCGATCGGCGAACATGTGGGCGATGACATCGAGGAAGCCGCGGACCCCTGAGGTCGCCACGGCGCGTGATCGACCACCAGAGGAGGCCCAGGAGGACACCTCGTTCGCACGCGGGTTGCGAGTCCTCCTGACGATCGCCGATCGCGGCGAGATCCGCGCAGACGAGCTGTCAACCCTGCTGGGCTCGCCGGTGTCGACCGTGTACCGCTACCTGCGCACGCTGAGCGAGTTCGGATTCGTCGATCGCCAGGGCCCGTCGTACCGGCTTGGGCCCCGCTTGATCATCGGGAGCGGCGCGAACGTCACAGCAGAGGAGCTGATCCGAACGTCCGATCCAGTGCTCCGCCTCCTCGAGGAGGAGACCGGCGAGACCGCGATCATCGTTCGCCGGATCGGGCTCACAGCGATGTGCCTTCATGAGGTGCCGTCGAGCCAGCCGCTGCGCGTGACCATCGCGCCGGGCGAATCGCTCTCGCTCCGTGGTGGAGCGTTTGGCAAGGCGCTCCTCGCGTTCGCGCCTCCGGACATCCAGGACGAGGTCCTCGCACTCGAGGCACCGCCCGAGACGCCCGATATCGAACGGCTCCGGGTCGACCTCGCGGACGTCGTGGCGACCGGCATCGCACGGTCGGTCGGCGAGACCCTTGCCGGCACATTCGCGATCGCGGTTCCGATCTTCCGCCACGACGGGATCGTCGCCGCAGTCGGGGTCATCGGGCCGCAGTCCAGATGCGGCGTCGCCTGGCGCATTCGGGTCGAGAAGCTGCTGCCTCGCGCCGCGCGTTCGATCGTAGGCGCCCTACCAATGGTCCCAGCAGTCTCGTAATTCGGAAGGGCCCCATCTCAGCATTTGACAATCACGATCGGGGACGTATGCTCGCGCGGCGATGGACGTGCTCCGGCGCCTGCAACCGGTCTCGGCGAGCTACGCGACCGCGCCGGTCGCCGAAGCGTTCACGTGGGCGGACGCCGGCGCTGACCTCGGCGACGGCGAGTGGTACCTGGTCGCTTTCCGGTCGGTCCGCCGACATGACGCCGACGACGCCCGACTGACCCTGATTGACGAGCTCGCCCACCAGGAGGCGGCCGCGTTGCCGGGCTTCGTCCACTACTTCAAGGGTCCCCTTGCCGACGACGGGTCGTGCCTTTCGTTCTGCCTGTGGCAATCGCGAGCGGAGGCTCGGGCCGCCGCGGGCCAGCCCGCCCACCTCAGGGCGATGAGCCTCCTCCACGAGATGTACGAGTCGTACGCGCTCGAGTTCCACCTGGTGGTGCGGCGTTCGGGCGGCCAGCTGACGTTCGAACCCTACGACGCGCCCGCTGGGTCCCAGCACCTCAGCGTCCCCGCCCCGGAGCTCGACGCTCAGCCCGCCGCCCTCCTGCCTGCCCAACAGCCCGCGGCCGGCTGACAGGGAGCATCCTCCGCCGCCTCGATTTCGCCTCGGAACTGCGCCCAGCCGTTCGGCAACGCCTCTGCGGCCATCTGTCATGCGGCCAGCCACAGGTGATTGACGGGCCTGCAACGTCGGCCGGGCGATCCTCCCGAATGCACCGACCGAATGGCAGGTGGACCGTTTTGGCTACCTGTCGTCCGCGTCGCGACATCCGCGGGAGGCCCCGACCATGCGCAACAAAATCACCACCCTCTTGTTCGCCAGCGCGCTCGTTGTCGCGGCTTGTGGAGGTGGAGGCGGTTCCCCGGCACCGACCACCGGAGGTCCAATTGCGACCGGACCCGCCGCCACGGGACCTGCCGCGACCGGCGCGGCGTTCGACCCGAGCACCGTCACCGGCGAGGTGACGCTCGGTGCGTGGGAATCGTCCCCAGCCGAGGGCACGGCCCTAAAGGCCGCCCTCGCCGGGTTCGCCGCGGCGTACCCGAACATCAAGGTGACCCAGGAGACGGTTGCAGGCGACTACCGCGTCCAGATGGCGACCAACTTCAGCTCGGGCACGGCGCCGGACATCTTCTACGTCAACGCCGAGTACGCCCCCGAGTGGATCGAGGAGCAGTTCCTCGAGCCTCTCGACGAGTACATCGCGAAGCAGGCCTTCGACACCTCCACGTTCTTCCCGGGCTACGCCGACATCTTCAAGGGTGATGACGGGACGACGTACGGGTTGCCGAAGGACGGCAACACGATCGCCATGGCGTACAACACCGACCTCGTGACCACTCCGCCGACCACGCTCGACGAGCTCGTCACGGCGGCCGATGGCCTCAAGGGCCAGGGCACCTTGAAGGCCCCGATCTGCCTCAGCCCGGGCCTCGACCGCGGCCTCGCGTTCATCTACGCGCAGGGCGGCTCGCTGCTGACCGACGACGGCTCGGCCGCAGCGATCGACAGCGCCGAGTCGGCGGCCGCAGTCCAGTGGTACCTCGACCTCATCAAGAATGGCCAGGGCATGACGCCGACGCAGCTCGGTGACGGCTGGTGCGGCGAGGCGCTCGGGAAGGGCGACGTCGCCATCGCCTTCGAAGGCGGCTGGCTCAAGGGCGCGATGGACAACGACTTCCCGGACGTCAACTGGGACTTCGCCGAGATGCCCGCCGGCACCGCCGGAAAGGCAACGATCACCTACACCGCGGCCTATGGGATCAATCCCGAGAGCGAGAACAAGGACGCCGCGTGGGTCGTCCTGCAGTACCTGACCGGAACGGAGGGGATGCAGAAGTGGACCGAGGGTGGCATCGCCATCCCGTCCCGAAGCGACGTCCCGACACCCGCGGGCTTCGAGGACATCGTCGCCGGCGCGGACTACGCGAAGCCCGGCTCCGGGTTCATCCAGTCGTACGGCGGAGCCGACGGCCTGCAGACCGTCTTCCAGAACGCGATGGTCGCGGAGATCGAGAGCGCGACCTACAGCGCGGCTCCCGTGATCGCGGCCACCAAGGCCAAGATCGACGAGATCCTCAACTGAGCATGCCGACGTAGGCCAGAGACTGTCGCGGGCCCGAGCCCATGACCGCGGCGACCCCGGCCCGGCGGGCGGGACGCAGCGCGGCAACCGGCGAGCGCCAGGAGGCGCTCGCCGGCTACGCATTCATCGCGGTGCCGATGGTCCTGTTCCTTGTCCTGAACATCGGCACCACGCTCTTTGCCTTCTTCATCAGCGTGTGGGACTGGAACTACCGACTGGGGCCGCAGGAGCTTGTCGGTTTGGCCAACTTCGAGGAGCTCCTGAGCGACGACCTGTTCCACATCGCCATCAGGAACACGCTCTACTACACGATCATCTGGGTCCCGCTCACCATGGCCATCGGGTTGTTCCTCGCCGTGATCGTGAACCAGAAGATCCGTGGCCAGACATTCTTCCGGGCAGCGTTCTACTTCCCGGCAATCGCGAGCTCCGCGGCCATCACCGTCCTGTGGATCTTCCTGCTCCAGCCTGACGGGCTGTTCAACGAGGTCCGCGGAGCGATCGGGATCAACCCGCTCTTCGAGGCGCTGGGCTTCGGTCCGAACCACAACTGGTTCGGTTCCTCTGCGACCGCGATGAACTCCGTCATCACCCTGAATGCCTGGACCACGTCCGGGACGTTCATGCTCTTCTACCTGGCATCGCTGCAGTCGATCAGCCACGAGGTGTACGAAGCGGCTGCGATCGACGGCGCGGGACCGTGGCAGGCGTTCTGGAAGGTCACCTTTCCGCTGCTCAAGCCGGGTCACTTCTTCGTCGCCACCGTCGGCGTGATCGGTGGGCTGCAGCTGTTCGACCAGGCGCTGATCGGCGGCGGCTCCAACGGCGACCCGCAGTACGCCCTGTTGACCGTGGTGCTGTATCTCTACAACGCCGCCTTCTCCCAGTTCGACCCCGGGTACGCGGCCTCGATCGGCGTCGTGTTGTTCTTCGCGATCCTCACGCTCACGCTGATCCAGCGCCGGTTGTTCGGCAACACGCAGGCATCGTGATGCGAAACGCGCCGCCATCCGGGCCGCCGGGCAAGCCCTCCGATGAGCCGCTGGGGAGCGTCACCGCAGGGGCAGAAGGGCTCGGCGGCTCAGAGGTCGCCGTCGTCTCCCAGCTTCCCCCGCGCGGGACGCCGCGGCCGGCCGTCGCGGGATCCGTCGGCGACGGGACCCGCGGGCTGCGTCGAGCGATCGCCTACCTCCTGATCATCTCGTACGCCGTCCTGATGTTCATCCCGTTCACCTGGACCGTGATCACGTCGTTCAAGACTCGGCCCGACGCGCTGCGGCTGTCACTCATCCCGGATCCGTTCACGACCGCGCCCTGGCAGTTCGCGTTCGACACGCTCGATCCGGGGATCGTCACCCTGTTCACGAACAGCGTGGTCATCGCCGGCGTCGTGACGATCTCGAACCTCGTCCTCGGGTCGCTCGGGGGTTACGCGTTCGCGCGGCTCCGATTCCCGGGTCGGGAGATCCTGTTCCTCGTCGTCCTGGCGACGCTGATGATCCCGGACCAGCTCCGGCTGGTCCCGCTGTACGTGATGTACACCGAGCTGGGGCTAACCCGGGGCTTCGCGCAGTACATCGGTCTCGTGCTCGTCCTGGCGATCTCGGCGACGAGCATCTTCCTGCTGCGGCAATACTTCCTGTCGATCCCGAAGGACCTCGAAGAGGCGGCCCGGATCGATGGCGCCGGCTTCTTCACGACGTTCCGGAAGGTCATGCTCCCGCTGGCCTCGCCGGCACTTGCCGCCGTGGCCATCCTGCAGTTCCAGGGGACGTGGAACTCCTTCTTCTGGCCGGTGATCCTGCTGCGCGACCGCGAACACTGGATGATCCCAATGTCCCTGTACCTGTTCCGTGAATTGGGTGGCCTGACCACGAACTGGCCGCCGCTGATGGCCGTGATCGTCATCGCCACGATCCCGATCCTCGTGCTGTACATCTTCTTCCAGCGCTTCTTCGTCGAGGGCGTCGCCGCCTCCGGCGTCAAGGGCTGACCGGCGATGTCACTCCGCGCGGCGCTCCGACAGTCGCTCACCGACTTCTACTTCAACTCCTGGCGCCTCGCGCCAGCGAACCTGGCCTGGGGTGCAGTCCTGATCCTCGTGCTGCTCTCTGGGCCCGCCTCCCTGCTGGGCCTCGCGCTCATCATCGCCCTCGCGGTTCCGACCGCCGGCCTTCACCGGCTGGGTGCATTGATCGCGCGCGGCGAGCCGGCGGCATTCTCGGACTTCGTCGATGGGATGCGACGGCATGGGATCGCCGCGCTCGCGGTGGCGGCGGGGGCCGTGCTGCTCGCCGTCGTGTTCACGACCAACATCGTCGTCGGCCTCCAGGCAGGCGGGCCGATCGGGTGGTTCATCAGCGCGATGGCGCTGTGGGGCGACGTCGCGCTCGCGATGTTCCTGGTCGCGTTCTGGCCGGTCCTCGTCGACCCACGCCGGGAAGGCCTCGGGCTGCGGGGCCGACTGGCGCTCGCGGGCCTCATCGTGATCGGCCGCCCCGGCCGTATGTTCGCGCTGACCGCCCTCTTCGGAGTGATCCTGATGGTATCGACGATCCTCTTCGCTGCGATCCTGGTTGTGAGCATCGCCTACATCAGCCTCGTCTCGGCGCGCTACGTGCTGCCGATGCTCGATACGCTCGAGGCGCGCCTGCCGGAGGGGAACCTGCCCGGCTGAGCCACCGGGCCGTCGTCTGACTATCATCGATCCGGTGGATCGCGTGCCCGGTGGACCGACGATCACGATCAATCGCAACGACCGCTTCGTCGTCTGCGGCCTCGACGGCAGGATCGACGGCAGCGGGAGCGCGGGCTTCTTCGCGGCCGATACGCGCTTCGTGTCCGGGTATCGGATCCATGTCAACGGCCGCGACCCGATCCTCCTGACCTCGGCCGCGACGCATTTCTTCGCGTCGCGCTACGAGCTCACCAACCCCGAGATGTTCGACGACGAAGGGTCGATCAGCGTCAACTCGATCTCGTTTCGCCTCGACCGAACGATCTCCGAGGGCGTCCACGAGGACCTCGACATCGTCAGCTACGCCCCGCGCCCCGTGTCGCTCGCGCTCGACATCGAGATCGACTCGGACTTCGCCGACATCTTCGACGTGGTCGAGCCCCGGCTCGTGCGGCGCGGGATCATCCAGAGCCGCTGGTACAGCAGCCGGCGCGAGCTGCGCACGACCTACACCAATCGCGAGTTTCGACGGACCCTCGTCGCCTCGATCGAGCGCGCCGGGAGCCAGCCCCAATGGGCGAACGGCCGGCTGAGCTTCGCGATTCGGCTGGGCCGTGGCGAGACATGGCACGCCTGCCTCAAGTGGCTGCCGATCATTGCCCCCAGGCGGCGGCCCGCGACGCTCGGCTGCAACGCGATCACCGAGACCCGGGCCGGATTCCACCCACCGCGCCTGCCCCGCGTGGGCATTGACACGACGAGCGCCATGGTCGGCGTCGCGTGGCGCCAGGCGGTTCGCGACATCGAAGCCCTCCGCCTCGAGGACGAGACGCCCGGCCGCGGCGCGATCATCCCGGCAGCCGGGATCCCGTGGTTCGCGACCCTGTTCGGGCGCGACTCGCTGATCGTCTCGATGCAGAGCATCTCCGGCTATCCCGAGTTTGCCAGGGGCGCGCTACGCCGGCTCTCCGAGCTGCAGGCGACGCGCGACGATCCGACCCGGGACATGGAGCCCGGCAAGATCCCCCATGAGATCCGCCGAGGGGAGCTCGCGACGCTCGGGATCATGCCTCACCAGCCGTACTACGGCACGCACGACGCGACCAGCCTGTTCCTGATCGTCCTGTCGTACCTCTACAACTGGACCGGCGACGCCGAGGTCCTCGAGCGCTACCTGCCGAACGCCGAGGCTGCCCTGGCCTGGATCGACAAGCACGGCGATCGCGACCGCGACGGATTCCAGGAATATGCCCGACGCTCGCCGCGCGGCTACTACAACCAGGGCTGGAAGGACGCGGGCGACGCGATCATCGACGCGAAGGGAGAGATCGCGCCGCTGCCGATCGCGACATGCGAGCTCCAGGGCTACGTCTACGACGCTCGGATGCGCATGGCGGGGATTTACGAGGCACTCGGCAAGGCGGCCAATGCTGGCGAGCAGCGCGAGGCGGCGGCCAAGCTGTACGAGCGCTTCAACGATGCCTTCTGGTGGGAGCGCGAGGGGACGTACGCGCTGGCCCTGGACGGTCGGAAGCGACAGGTCCGAAGCGTGGCATCGAACGCCGGCCATTGCCTCCTGAGCGGGATCGTCCCGCCCGATCGAGCGCGGCGCGTGCGGGATCGGCTCCTCGCCGACGACATGTGGTCCGGCTGGGGCATCCGAACGCTGTCGGCGGCGCACCCGTACTACAACCCGTTCAGCTACCACACAGGCTCCGTCTGGCCGCACGACAACGCGATGATCGCGGGCGGCTTCCGCCACTATGGCTTCGACGACGCGGCGAGCCAGGTCGCGCAGGGCATCTTCGAGGCGGCGGCGCAGTTCCCCATGAATCGCCTGCCGGAGCTGTTCTCCGGGCTGCCACGGGACGTCGGCGCGTTCCCGGTGCCGTACCTCGGCGCGAGCGCGCCCCAGGCGTGGGCCGCCGCGTCGGTGTTCCGCTTCGTGGCGGTGCTGTGCGGGATCCACGCTCGCATCTCGCCCGAGGGTGAAGGCGAGCTGTACGTGAACCCGGCGCTACCCGAATGGCTGCCCGAGCTGACCATCACCAACCTGCGCGCCGGTCGTGGCGCGATGGACCTTCGGTTTCAGGACGGGACCGTGACGGAGCTGCGCAACGCGACGGGCTACCACGTCGTGCAGGCGCCGGCTCCCCGGCCGGTCCCGCCGTCGCTTCGGAAGCGGGCACGATCAGGGGCGAAGAAGGCGGTTTGACAGGCGGTTCCAAGTGCGCACCATTCAACCCATCCCCATGAGGCCCGAGGCAGCAGCGTTGTACGAGCGTCTATTCGGCAGCAAGGATCGTGACGTCGCGGTGGCGGACCGGATTCCGCCGGGCCAGTACCGCACCGAGAAGTTCCCGGTGCTGCACTACGGCTCGGTGCCGAAGACTGACCTCGCC
Organism: uncultured Chloroflexia bacterium; assembly: GCA_963721765.1. Classification (GTDB taxonomy): domain Bacteria; phylum Chloroflexota; class Limnocylindria; order Limnocylindrales; family CSP1-4; genus UBA5189. The sequence goes on along the minus strand of CAVRJP010000005.1, from coordinate 517,588 downwards.
ACGTGGGACTTCAAGGTCTACGGCCTCGTCGACAGCCCGTTCACGCTCACGTGGGACCAGTTCAAGGCCCTGCCTCGCAAGTCGGTCGGGACGGACATCCACTGCGTGACGCGCTGGAGCAAGCTCGACACCACCTGGGAGGGCGTGCCGATCCAGCACGTCCTCGAGCTCGCCCAGCTGCGACCCGAGGTCAGCCACGTGGTCGCCCACGCCGAGCAGGGCTACACGGCCAACCTGCCGCTGTCGGTTCTCGATGACGACGACGTGATCCTGGCCGACACGTTCGACGGCCAGCCGCTCGAGCCCGAGCATGGCTACCCGCTGCGGCTCATCGTGCCCAAGCGCTACTTCTGGAAGAGCGCGAAGTGGATCCGCGGCCTCGAATTCCTCGACCACGACCAGCTCGGGTTCTGGGAGCGCTACGGCTACAACAACGACGCGGACCCCTGGAAGGAAGAGCGCTACTCGGACTAGCGTCGTCCCCGCGTCGCATGCCGCCGATCGAGCTTCGGTCAGGAGCTCGGGGCGGGCCTCGGTGTTGCCGGGCGCGCCGGCGGAGCCTGCGTCTGTGGCGTCCTGCGGACGGTGACCGCCATGGACGCCGTGTCGGGCTGGACGTCCAGCGAGCGGGAGTACGTGGCGAGCCGGTTCTTGCCCTGTGCCTTGGCGTGGTACATCGCAACGTCGGCGCGCCGAAGGAGCTCGTCGACCGGGACGGTTTCGCCGAGCCCGATCGCAGCGGCGCCGATGCTCGCCGGCACGACGACCTCCTTGCCCTCGATCGGCACGGGCGCGCCCATCGCCTCGAGCAGCCGGCGGCCGACCGATTCGGCCTCGGCGAGCTGGCTGGTCCTGGGCAGCAGGATGGCAAACTCGTCGCCGCCGATCCGACAGCCGAGATCGTCCGGGCGGATCGCGCTCACGATGCGGTGGCCGACGGCCGTCAGCAGCGCGTCGCCCGCATCGTGACCCATGTCGTCGTTGACGTGCTTGAAGTCGTCGAGGTCGAGGAACAGCACCGCGCTCCCGAGCCTGCCCGCAATCGACTCGCCAACCTCCTCGATGAACCGACGACGGTTCGCCAGGCCGGTCAGTGGATCGTGGAACGCCTGGTACGACAGCTGCGCCTCGAGAACCTTGCGGCGCTCGATGTCCTTGTCAAGGTGGCCAACCATGCCCGCGAGCCGGGCGACCACGAGCACCGACACGAGCGCCGTCGCCGCGGCGGCGACGAGCACCACGCCCTCGGAGCCGACGTGCTCGACGACGAGCAGTGCCGGGCCGACGAGCATCGCGCCGCCGAGGAGGGAGAGCCGGATCCGGCCGAGCAGGGCAACTGCGACCGGCCGCGGATCGAAGACCCGGGACATCGTCGGGTGAGTAGCGGACATGGCGAAGAACACGTAGCTCACGAGGTAGATGGCGTCGAGCGGCCCACCATCGACGTAGGTGCCCTCGAGGCTCTGGATGCCGTACACCAGGTCGCCGCCGAAGAGCATGACGAGGCTCGCGACGAGCAGCCGGAACGATGCCGACTTCGCGCCAGGGGTCAGCATCATCCCGAGCGCCATGCCGATGAGGAGCATGTCCCCGATCGGGTAGGCGATCGTGATGTAGAAGCTGAGCGGGTCCGGGTCGCTCGCAGCCACGACGGGGCTGAGCACGAATGACCACCATACGACCCCGACTCCCGTCGCGAGGATCGCTCCGTCGAGCACGCCCGCCCGGTCGCCGCCGCTGATGCGCCGCCGAATGGCAACGACGAGGCCGATCGCCAGCAGCGGGTATCCCGCGAGATAGGAGGCGTCTGCGTACGAGGGGAACGGATCCTCGCCGATCGCTGCGAACCAGGTCCACAGGATGTCGCCCCCGACGAACGCGAGCTGGCCGAGCGCCAGGATGACCCAGGGCAGCCAGCCGGTCGGGCGATAGACGAGGACGCCGGCGAGCGCGATCAGGACCACGAACAACCCGATGACGTCGTACACGACCGACTGCTCGATCGAGCCGATCGGGAGGGCGAACCAACCCGCGATCAGGAGGGCGGTGACAACGGGCACGGCCATCCAAAGCCGTCGCCGGCGCCTGAGGACTTTGGGTGCTGTTTCGATCATCTCTTCGTAGGTGCCCCGTTCGAGCCGGACTGGCGCGAACTGTCACCACGCGAGCACCGCGTTCCAACCACCCGAACGTACCTGCCCAAGGGCCCGAGCGGCGGGGGCCCCTGAATCGTGAAGCCGCCGGTCACCCGGCGGCTTCGAGCCGCGCTGGAGCTCCTGGGGTCAGTGGGCGCAGGAGCGTGCCTTGCCCTCGTCCTCCGCAGTTCGGAAGCTGGAGCCGCAGCCGCAGGCCGTGACGGCGTTCGGGTTGTTGACCGTGAAGCCCGCGCCCATGAGCGTGTCGACGTAGTCGATCTCCGAGCCCTTGAGAAGCGGGATGCTCTGGCCGTCGACGTACACCTTGGTGCCGTTGACCTCGAGGATGTTGTCCTCGGGCGTGGGCTGGTCCTCGAGCATCATCCCGTAGCGGAATCCGGAGCAGCCGCCCGAGTACACGTACACCCGCAGGCCGATGTTCGGATTCGCCTCTTCCTTCGTGAGCTCGCGCAGCTTCATGGCTGCGGCGTCGCTAAGGGAGAGGACCGTCGGCTGCTGTTCGATCATCGAGTCGGGCTCCTTCGAGACGCGTGGTGCTGGCGCAATCGTACGCAGCGCAACCGATTCCGACAACCACCCGCGTCAAAACCATCGTCCTGTCGCGTCGGCGCTCGATTCCACGGTCGTTGGCAGACGGTCGACTGGGCGCTCGGCTATGGTTGGCGTTGCCGCCCCACCACCCCCAAGTCGGAGGCCGTTGGCCACGTCCGAGACGACCCGCGTCCGTCGATTCGCGCTCCCGGACATGGCGGACCGGCGCGCCGACGAGTACATCGAGGCGTTCCTCGACGGGCCGAACATCCGGCGGCACCGACCATCGCCCAAGCGAACCCGGCGGAAGCAGCCGGCTGCCGCGCCGGCCCCGAGCTCCGCCGCGACGGACGCGGCGGCGACGGCGAGCGCGCCGGCAACCAGCGTCGAGGTGCGCGCGACGGCGGATGAGCACACGCCTGTCGTCTCCCGACCGTCGACCGACCTGCGAACGGTTCCGGGCCGGATCGACTTCTACGCCGCCCTCGAGCGCGAGAGTCTCCGGGCAGCGCGCTACAACCGGCCCGCAGCCGTCGCGATCGTGGAGCTCAAGCCGGACAATCCCGGCAATGCCGTCGATCCGTGGATCAAGTCGCTGACCGGCCCGATCATCCGGGCGCTTCGCGGCGGCTCCCGCGCGACCGACCTCGTCGCCCGGGTCGCGAGCACTCGGTTCCAGATACTGCTCCCGGAAACGGCCGAGGCCGGCGCGAGCCGCTTCGCCGAACGCGTCACGTCTGCATGCCACGCTTCGATCGAGTCCGTGGGCGCGCCGTTGTCGATCCGCGTCAGCGTCGCCGTCGCGGCGCCGGACCACTCCCTCTCCGAGGCCCTCGCCAACGCCCTCCGCTCCCTCGAAGCGGCCTAGTGAAGTTCCCAGGGCAAGCTGAGACTGACCTCCGTCCCGGAGGGGGTTTGGGCCCGCCCATATCGCCCCCAGAATTGTCCGGGGCACAGGGCGTGCCGATAACGAGGCCGGTCGGCTCTCGAGGGGTCCGCGCAACGCCCTAGGCCAGGCTCGTTGAGCGTGCGGGATCGACTCGCGCCACGTTCTCGCGTTGTTCTCGCGATCCCTCGTGCGTCCGGCAGTTCTGCAGGCGATACGAGGCGGCCCAAGGTGGCCGACCCCCTCGATGCCGTCATCACCGTCTGTCCAGATTCTCGTTTCCCACCGGGGAACTTCACGTAGCCCTCGGTCCTAGGATTCGAGAGCCATCGAACTGCGGTCTGTCCAGATGGCCAATGCGCCAAGGGCGTACGAGATTGAGATCACGGCGACGCCAACCATGAACAGCACGTCCTGGGCCGTCGGGCGCACGATAGAGACGCCAGGGCTGTGTGAATACGGCGTCATCGCGTACAGCATGACGGCGGCTCCGGCGATGCCGACGACCATCGCGGCCCGGTAACGCGGAGTACCTCTGCCAAGCCCGAGCACGACCCCTCCCACCAGGAGGATCAGTCCGAGCACGAACGGGCCCATGCTGATCCACGAGGTTCGATCGAGCCTCAGCGGCCAAACAACCTGCGCGAGCATCAGCGCAGTGCCAAAGACCACGAGGACGAAGGAGGTCCTCACCCGATCAGGCCTCGATGCGCTCCACGACCGTGGCGATCCCCTGGCCGACGCCGATGCACATCGTGACGAGGCCGTAGCGGCCGCCTCGCCGGCGGAGCTCGTGCACGAGCATCGTCATCAGGCGGGCGCCGGACGCGCCGAGCGGATGGCCGAGGGCGATCGCGCCACCGTTCACGTTCACCTTCTCGGGATCGAGCCCGAGCTCGTCCACGCACACCAGTGACTGCGACGCGAATGCTTCGTTCAGCTCGACGAGGTCGAGGTCGTCAACGCGGATCCCGGCCCGCGCCAGCGCCTTGCGTGAGGCGGGCACCGGACCGACGCCCATGATCGCCGGGTCCACGCCGGCGACGGCCGTCGAGACGACGCGGGCAAGTGGCTTCAGTCCCAGCTCCTGCGCGCGCTCGGCCTCGACGACGAGGGTCGCCGCGGCGCCGTCATTGATGCCCGACGAGTTCCCTGCCGTCACTGATCCGCCCTCGCGGAACGCCGCCCGCAGCTTGCCGAGGGCGTCCATCGACGTGTCGGCCCGCGGATGCTCGTCCCGAGAGACGAGGATCGGGTCGCCCTTCCTCTGTGCAACCGACACGGGCACGACCTGGTCGTCGAAGAGCCCGCCCTCGATCGCAGCAACGGCACGCTGGTGTGAGCGCAGCGCGAATGCGTCCTGGCGCTGCCGCGAGACGTCGAGTCGGTCGCCGTATCGCTCGACCACGTTCTCGGCGGTCTCGCCCATCGAGTACGGGTAGTGGCGCTCGGCGAGCGCCAGGTTCGTGAACCGCCAGCCGAGGGTCGTGTCGAACATCTCCTTCGCGCCGCGGTCCCACGCCGCCTCGGCCTTGCCGACGACGAACGGCGCCCGGGTCATCGACTCGACGCCACCCGCGACGAACACATCCCCGTCGTCGACCGCGATGGCGTGCGCGGCCGCATTGATCGCCTGGAGTCCCGAGCCGCACAGTCGATTGACGGTCTGGCCGGCAACCTCGACCGGGAGTCCGGCGAGCAGTGCCGCCATTCGAGCCACGTTGCGGTTGTCCTCGCCGGCCTGGTTGGCGGCGCCGAGGATCACATCCTCCACGAGCGCCGGATCAATCCCCGAACGATCGACGACCGCCCGGACGACGACCGCGGCGAGGTCATCGGGTCGGACCGAGGCGAGCGCACCGCCGTAGCGACCGACCGGCGTTCGAACCGCCTCCACGATCCACGCCTCGCGCACGCCCCGACGCGGATCTCGAGTCATGGCTGGATTGTAGGAGCGGGTCGCCGGGCTCAGGGCAGCTTCGAGAAGGCCTCGTCCAGAAGCTCCGGCGAGACGTCGTCGCCGATGATGCTGAACAGGACGTCGCCCGAGGCATACACGTACACCGTGCCGTCCGCCGAGACGACCTTCTTGACGGCCTTCCCGCCGAAGCTCGCGTCGCTTGCGACGCCGCCGCCCGTGGCCTGCGCGAGCTGCAGGTAGGCGGCGTAGGTCTGGCCCGCGGGTACGCCATCGATCTTGTACGCCTGGATCGAGAGGTCGTCAGTCCCGCCAAAGGCGACGCTCAGGTCACTCGGATCCTTGCCGAACTCCTGGAGCATCCCCTCGATGTCCTCGGTTCCTCCGCCGGGCATCCCGAGGAACGATTCGCCGGTCATGCTGAACTTCGTCAGCTGTTGCCCGGCGAGCGCGTCGGGCAGGAGCGCCTCGAGGTCCGTGTCGCCGCTCGGCAGGGGCGGGAGCGCGAAGCTGAAGCCGGGGTCCTCCGTCGGCACCGACAAGGACGCAGGGGCCTGGGTCAGCGGGGCGGGCGTGCCAACCGCCCCTGACGTCGCGCCGGGACCGCCACTTGCCGACGGGCTGCACGCGGCGAACAGTGCGGCAGCGCCGAGCAGCACGCTCGACCGTCGCGCGATCCTCAGTCCCGTCAACTGAACCCCCTCTGCCGAGTGCCGCTTACGGGAGGCTCGAGAAGACCTCGTTCAGCTGCGCGTCCGTGATCGCGGGCCCGCTCACAGAAATGACGGCGTCCTGTGTCGTGTAGGCGTAGCCAGTCTCGTCATCCGGGTCCGTTGGCACGATCTTCTTGACGGACTTCCCGCCGAAGCTCACCTCCGTCACCGTGGCAGCACCTTCCTCGAAGGCATCGATCAGGGCGTCGAGGGTCGCGCTGCCCGGCACGCCCTGCACCCGGAATGCGAAGAGGTTCACGCCCTCGACGCCGCCGAAGGCCACGGACATGTCGGACGGCTGCTTCCCGAGCGCCGTCAACGCCGCACCGAATTCGTTCGGGGTATTCGGATCGAGGAACTCTTCACCGGTCATGCTCAAGGTCGTCACCGGCTCGCCGCCGATCTCGTCGGGCAGCAGGGACTCGAGATCGACGTCGCCGTGGAACGATGAGAGGTCGAAGCTGAGCCCTGGTCCATCGGTGGCGGCGGGAGCCTGGCTGGCCGGCGCCTGCGTGACGACCGCGGCCGTCGTCTCGCCCGGCCCGCCGGTCCCGGACGCTGCCGGGCCACAGGCAGCGAGCACGAGGGTCGAGCCGAAAAGGATCGCCAGGGCGCGAGCGGAGCGTGGTGTCGTCATTGGGATTCCCCCAGGTTCGTCGTCGATGTGAGACTGGCCGAAGGCCGACCGTGCGCGGGGATCGTACGCGCTGCCCTACATCCCCGCTCTCGCCTCACATCCCCGCTCTCGCCTCGCGAAGGAGTGTCAGCGCCGGCCGGAACGTGTCGGCGTCTTCTTCGCTCAGCGCATCGAGCATGACGGTGACCTCATGGATCCCGGTCCGGCGCGCCCATTCGAATGGCCCGAACGGGTGGTTCGCGCCGAGCCGCATCGCGAGATCGATGTCGGACTCGTGGGCGACCCCTTCTCCCAGCGCCCGGAACGCCTCGTTCACGATGGCGAGGATCACGCGCTCGGCGACGGCCTCCGGTTCGAGCTGCGCCGATGAGGCCCTGGCGCTCAGCGGGGCGGCCGCGAAACGGTGCGACGGCCCGGTCGCCCGGCCGTCGGCATACCGGTAGAAGCCCTCGCCGGTCTTGCGCCCGAGCCGGCCGGCGGCGACGAGCTCCTCCTGGATCGGCGACGGTCGAAATCTCGGTGGCCGGCCGGACGCCTCGAACAGTCCACGGGCGGCGGCGAGGTTCACGTCGATGCCGATCAGGTCCATCAGGGCGAACGGACCCATTCGAAACCCTGCCCCGACCATCGCTTCGTCCAGCGTCTCGATCGTTCCGTGGCCCGATCGAAGCAGCCGCAGCGGCTCCAGCGTGAACGGGCGGTTGACCCGATTCACGATGAAGCCGGGCGAATCGGCAACTCGAATCGCGGTCTTGCCCCAGCCCTCGACGATCCGCGCCGCACGCTCGACCGCCCAGCCGGCGCTCGCCTTGCCGGCGACGACCTCGACGAGCGGCAGCACCGGCGCCGGGTTGAAGAAGTGCAGGCCGACAACCCGCTCCGGGCGGCCGGTTCGCTCGGCGATCCGGGTCACCGAAAGCGCGCTGGTGTTCGTGGCGAGGATCGCATCCGCCGGGGCACCGGCGTCGAGGCCCGCGAACAGGCCCTGCTTCAATTCGAGGTCCTCCACGGCAGCCTCGATCACGAGCTGGGCGTCCGCGACGGCGGTCGGCGTGTCGGAGGCGACCTCGAGCTCCGCCATGCGCCCGTCCACCCAGTCGTCGATCGTGTCGGCGTCGATGTCGAGCTTCGCGGCTCGCCGTGCCAGGCCCTCGCGGATGCGAGCGTGCGCCCGATCGGTCGCACCCGCGATCGGGTCATGGAGCGCCACGTGCCAGCCGCCCTCGAGCGCCACCTGGGCGATGCCGGCGCCCATCGTGCCGGCGCCGATGATCGCGACTCGAGCGACGTCCAACTCAGATGGCCTTGAAGGCCTCGAATGGCTGTCGGCAGTCGGCGCAGTGGCGGATGGAGCGGCACTGGGTCGGTCCGAAAGAGTTCTCGAGCGTCGTCCGCGACGAGCCGCAGTACGGGCAGAGAATCGGTTCGGCCTCGAGCATCGGCAGCGCGCGACCGGCCCGGAATGGAGGCGGCGGCGCGAAGCCGGAGCCGCGCAGCTTCTCGCGCCCGGCCGGCGTGATGCGATCCGACGACCAGGGCGTCGCGAACGAGACGTCGACGCGGACCGGCACGCCGAGCTCGGCCAGGCGGCTCGATGCGGTCTCCCGGATCACCTCGAGCGCCGGGCAGCCGACGAACGTCGGCAACAGTTGCACGCGGATTCCGTTCTCGTCGACATCGATCGCGCCGATCATGCCCAGCTCCACGATCGAGACCGTCGGGATCTCCGGGTCGGGGACCTCGTTCAGCGCCGCGAGGATCGAGGGCGCGTCGAGACGGCGGCCTTCGAGGTGTTGGCTGGGCCGCGTATCGGTCGTTCGCGGAGGCGTCATCACCACGTGACGTGGTCCTCCGATCGCCGGACCATCGTGAACTCGCCCCACAGCCAGCGGAAGCTCTGCGAATGCTCGCGCCGGCCGTCGGACCCGGGTGGCACCTCTGGCGGGAGCGGCAGGTCCAGCGGCACGAGGATGGTCGTCAGGTCGGCCCGCCAGGCGCGCTCTGCGTCCGCGAGGCTGCGGGTCAGGACGCCCGCCTCGAGGAGGTCGGGTTCGCCGGAAAGTGGCGTGAACACGGTCGGCGCGTCGATGGCATGGCTCATCAGCGCTGCCTCGAGGCGCTGCCGCGGCTCGGGGCCGCCCTTGGCGAGCCGCTCGATCCAAGCCAGGACGTGCATCCGGTGGTAGCGCTCCTCGCGCTTGAGCTTCTCGACCAGGTCGGCCAGCGGCCGGTAGCCGCCACCGATCGATGCGAGTCGCGCCTCGTCGGCGAGCTCGTACAGGAACCGGCGGGCGATCGTGTCAGCCCAGTCGCCCCGCGGATGATCGAGCAGTCGAGCGTGGCGGTATTCGTCCGGCTCGCGGTCGTAGGCGAGGGCGTCCTCGTCGCGGCCGTCGGCCAGAACCTCGGCGAGGAGCTGGTAAAGAGCGCGCGCGTGGCCCAGCTCGTCCTGCGATATCGAGCTGATCGCAACGTCCTCCTCGAGCAGCGGCGCGATGCCCGTCCACTCCGAGTCGGTGAAGCCGGTGACGAACTCGTCGTCGGCCATCGTCAGCAGGAGCTCCGCGAGTGCGGCTCGGACCGGAGGCGCCAGCAAGTCGACGGCCGAGCTTTCGGTCGACGGCGTCAGGGCCGATGTCACGACGGCTCCTTGCTGCGCCGCCCGCCCGTTCGGTCGTGGCTCTCGGCGCGGGCCTGCGGCTTCTCGGTTCCGGCGCGCTGCCGCGCCGCGGCGAGCTTGTCGCGCATGACATAGCCGCCTGGCTTCTTGAACGATCGATCGAGCGGCGGGTCGAGCAGGTCCGGGTCCTCGAGCACCGCGATGTCCGCGCGACGGACTACCCACAGTCGGGAGCTCTCGTTGCGCCGCCCGAAGAGCTCGCGGGCGTAGTGGATCGCGAGCTCCGGATCGGGCGCCATGACGTTGCCGCCGTGCCGCATCGGGTCGCCGTCCTTGGCCTGCTGGAAGACCTCGTACGCCTCGAGATCGGCCATCAGGCGGCGGCCACGGCAGCGCGCAGGATCGTGTCACGAACCCAGCGCGTGTCCTCGCGGTTGAGGCGCCGAAACTCGAGGCGCTCCTGGGACTTCGGGCCGTGGCCGGTGACGACGGAGCGGAGCTCGTCCCAGGATGGCTCCGTGTACGCCCAGACCTTCGTCGACTCGTCGAGGCGCAGGTTCGGGTCGGGGATGGTCAGCCCGAGCTCCAGGAGTCGGGGCACGTAGATCGTGAGGAACTCCTGGCGGAGCTCCTCGGACGTCTTGGCCTTGATTCGCCAGTGCAGGTCGCGGTCCTTCGCCCGATCGCCACGCGGGCCGTGCATCTGCATCAGCGGGCCCCACCATCGGTTCAGCGCCTCCTGGACCAGCTCCCGCTGGGACGCGGTCCCGGTCATGAGGGTCACCACGACATCGCGGCCGTGCATGATGTGGACCGACTCCTCCCAGCAGATCTTCTGCATCGTCCGCGCGTATGGCCCGTAGGAGGAGTCGCGGAGGGCCTGCTGGGCGACGATCGCCGCGGCGTCGACGAGCCAGGCGATGATCCCGATGTCGCCCCACGACCGGGTCGGGTAGTGGAAGACGTTGTGGAACTTGGTCTTTCCCGCGATGAGGTCGTCGAGCATCGACTCGCGCGGCTTGCCGAGGTCCTCGGCGATTCGATAGAGCAGCTGTGCGTGCCCGACCTCGTCCTGGACCTTCGCGGTGAGTGCCAGCTTCCGACGGAGCGTCGGCGCCCGCATGATCCACTCGCGCTCGGGCAGGACGCCCATGAGCTCGCTGTTCGCATGCATCTCGACGAACCGCAGGACGGCGGTCCGGTACTCGTCGGGCATCCAGTCGGTGGCCTCGATCTTGCCGCCGGCGGTGACGTGCGCCTCGAAATGCGCGTAGCGCTCGCCGTGCGGCAGGTCCTCGTTCCAGGGCCGCTCGCTCCGCAGGCGCTTCGGCAGGACGGGATCGAGCGCGAGCGGATCGGTCATCGAGCGTCCTCCTTGACGAGGGCAATTCCCTGGTCGCCTTCGGTCTCGGTCCAGGTATCGCGGTGCTCGGCGACGAGGCCGTCCGAGCCGATCCTGAGGAGCGAGACACCGTGGATCGTCGTCGGCTCGCCGCCGTCGGGCGGCCAGATCACCGCGCGATACTCCACCGCTGCCCGCCCATCGTCGCCGACGAGCGGCTCGCCGAACGTGAAGCTGGCGCGGGACTCCTCTTCGAAGGAATGCGTCGCGTAGGCGAGCGCCGCCCCGCGGCCGTGCTCGAGGTCCCGGAACGGCTCCGACCGGAACCGGCAGCCAGGCGCGTAACGGGCGGCGATCACGTCCGGATCGTGGCGCGCCCAGCCGTCCTTCCAGGCTTCGACCCAGGCTCGGGCTCCCTCGAGTGGCGTCATGACCGGCCCTCCAGCATGCGCAGCGACAGATCGACCAGATGATCCGCGATTCGGCCCGCGGGCAGGCGGCCCGCCGGTTCATACCAGGTGGCGACGCCGTTCAGCGCGCTGAGCAGCGTGCTCGATGCGACCGCAGGATCCATCAGGCCGAACGCGCCGACCGAGATGCCATCGGAAATCCGTCGGCGGAACCGCGCTTCGTAGGCGTCGCGGCGCTGCAGGATCGCGGCTCGGCGCTCCGGCCCCAGCGCGCGCCACTCGTGGACGAACACGCTCGACTCATCGATGTCGCCCGTCAGCACCTCGACGTGGGCCCGAACCAGCGCTGCGAGGGCCGCCACGGGATCGCCGGGCCGGCGCACCTCGGTCTCGCGTTCCGCGCTGTCGGCCGAGGCCTCGAACCGAGTTGCCGCGCGATCGACGATCGCCCAGAGCACGTCCTCCTTCGAGGTCACGTGGGCGTAGAGGCTTGCACCCTGCACGGAGAGGGCTCGAGCGATGTCGCGGATGCTCGTCGCGGCATAGCCACGCTCGCGGAACAAGTCGCTGGCGACTTCTTCGATCGCCTGGCGGCGAGTCAGCTCGACCATGTGCTTTTGGCGGCTCCTAACTAACGATCGTTAGGGAGCGTACCGTTGCGGCATTCGTGGGTCAACCGCTCGCTCGCAATCGAGTGGGCCCCAAGCCGTCGCTTGGGCGGGACCAGGTTGCCGCGCCGCTGCCGTGCGCTAAGATATGCGCATGAGTGTGCGCACAAATCTCCTACTGCCCGAGGACGTGGTCGAGGCGCTCGATCGCGTCGCTGGTCCCCGCGGTCGGAGCCGCTACGTTGCCGAAGCGGTCCGCGAGCGCGTCCGCCGCGAGGAACGTCAGGCGCTGCTCGGCCAGATCGTCGGAGCATGGCGCGACAATCCGCTGTTCCCAACGTCCGATGCCGTTTACAAGTGGGTCCGAGATCTTCGCAGCGAAGACCGCGAGCCCGAGCCGGTCGACTAGGTCGTCATGCGATACATGCTGGACACGAGCTTCGTGATCGACCTGCTGCGGGGAGATCGGGCAGCCACGGACCGCTTCGCCCAACTCTTCGAGGATGGCGATGAGCCCTACGTCAACGAGGTCGTCCTGTGTGAGCTCGCAGTCGGCCTCGTGAGCACGGCCGATCCCGGGTTCCAGGCGTTCGTCCGAGCGGCGGCATTTGTCCAGCCACCCCCGGAGGCGGCCATCGAGGCCGGCGTCTGGCGGCGCGCCGCGCGAAAGCGAGGGCGGACTCTCAACCTGGCCGATGCCCTGATCGCCGCCGCGTCGGCCAGCCTCGGGGCGACGCTCATCACACGGAACCGGCGTGATTTCGAGCTGACACCGGTCGCCGTCGTGGCGTATTAGTGTCATCACGTGATCGGTTGGACCGAGGGTCGAGTACGGGCCTGAGGCTGTGGTGGTGACCTTCCGTGTGCGAAGCCTGGGAATGGCCACCTGTCCGAGCAACCCTCGATTCCCGGTGACGATCGAGCTCACCGAGCCGCTGGGCGGGCGGGCCTTGCTCGACGGGGTGTCAGTCCGCCGCGTGACGCCATGATCGACCCGATGCTGGGTGCCCACGCCGTGCCCATAGCGCTCGCCCCCTGAGGCGTCCGCGCACCACATCACGCCGGGTCCTCCCCCGAATCGGTACCTCATTCCTACCTTCGCCATGTAATCCAGGCCTCTCCCGCGCGTTCTGACACCAACGGTCTCGTCGAGGCCGGCTTGGTCTCATCTGGTCGCACATCAGCGGCCGGCACGGGGAGGTTCAGGGGAATGACCACACAGGGTCGCCGCGGCGGGTCGCGTCGCAGGCGGAGCAGCGATACCCAGGCAGTCGCATCGGCGGCGGCACCGGCCGTCATCGAGCCGGCGGCCGCCCTCACGGCCGAGCCGGAGGTGGAGCTGCTCGAGGACACGACGGTTCCGTTCACGGGCACGCGCCGGGGCGGGAGCCTGGGTCGCTCGATGACCGGCGCCGTCGTCGGCGCGTTCCTCGTCGTCGGGCTCGCGTTCGGAGCGGCAGGTCCGGGCGGCGCACTCGGCCCGAAGTCGGACGGTCCGGCTGCGGCCAATGAGTCGAGCCCCGAGGGGATCATGGGCGCCGGCAGCGTCACCACCGCCCAGCACGGCGGGTACGACGACGGCGACGAGTCCGAGGCGACCGCGAAGCCCGAATACGACCACCCCGACGCGACGGCGAAGCCGGACGGCGACGAGGGTGGCGACGGGGGAGACTCCGAGAAGCCCGAGGCGACGGCGAAGCCGGACAAGCCGAACAAGCCGGAGAAGCCGGAGAAGCCGGACAAGCGAGAAGCCCGACAAGCCGGATCCCGACAAGGAGCCGACGGAGCACATCAAGCTCGAGCTGGCGATCAAGGACGATCACCCGCTCGTCGAGTGGGGCTCGTGTGCTGGCCTGAACTTCGACTACTACAAGGTCGTCCGGTCGACCGATTCGACTGTCTCCTGGCCGGGCGGCGACGGTGACGAGCTCATCGCCGCGGTCGAGCCGGGCGGTCAGCGCAAGGCCTGGGACAAGCACGCGCCCCACGGCGTGAAGGTCTGGTACCGCGTCTTCTGCGTCCGCAAGAGCGACGACGGCTACAAGGTCGTGAACTCCAGCGCCACCGAGCGCATCTGGGTGCCGGCGGAGCAGGAGCCCCCGGATCCGATCACGCTCGAGCTCGAGGCCACCGTCAACGGCGAGGGCGAGGTCGCCCTGGACTGGAGCAAGTGCGACTGCGAGGACTTCGGGTTCTACAAGGTCGTCCGCTCCACGACGAACGACAACCCGTCCTACTACCCGTGGACCGACGGCACCGAGGTGATCGGGGTCATCGAGGACAAGTACGAGACCGACATGGTCGACACCGGCCTTGAGCCGGGCGAGACCGCGTACTACCGGGTCCAGTGCCTGGGCTGGGTCAACGGCGAGAAGGTGCTCCTCGGTCAGAGCGCCGTCGTCGAAGTCACGGTGCCGTAGGGTCGCTCGCGGCATGGGCGGATAGGGCGTCTCGGTGGAGCCCGCGGCAGTACCGCTGGGCGATACCGGGACTCCCCGTCCGACCCTACGTTCGCCGCGCCGATGGCAATCGATGCGACCGCAACTCGCATGGAATCCGCTCGGGAGCAGGTCCTCGTGGCCAGTGCCCGGGCGGATGCCGCTGCCTTCGGCGAGCTGTACGACTTCTACCTGCCCCGCATCTACGGGTTCGTCGCCCGACGAGTCGAGGATCGAGAAGTGGCCGAGGACCTGACCGCGACGACCTTCGAGCGAGCGCTCGGGGCCGTCCGTCGCCAGGACTTCCAGAACGCGTCGTTCGGCGGCTTCCTGTACCGGGTCGCCGCGAACGCGATCGTCGACCACGCTCGGCGGGCGCGGCTCACGATCCCGCTGGGCATCCGCGCGAGTGACGTCGACGAGGACGACCTGCCGCTCGCGGAGTCGATCGGCGACGAGACCGCGACGCGGGCGTTCGCGGCGGCGATCGACCGGGATGTCCTCCGGCGCGCGCTCCTCCAGCTGCCCGACGCCCACCGGCGGGTGATCGTCCTCAAGTACTTCGACGGGCTCGACGTCGATGAGCTCTGCGCGGCGCTCGGCTGCTCGCGCCAGACGTTCGCGGTCAAGCTGCACCGAGCCCTTCGGGCGTTGCGGTCGGTGATCGATCGAGAGGCGACCGATGCGGCCTGACGATCACGTGCCGAAGCTGGACGCGCTCGATGGCGGCATCGAGCTGCCGATCGACGCCGACCTGGAGGCCCTCGACGAGGAGCTCGGTGCCGCGGGCGCGAGTGCGCGCCGCTCGCTCCACGGCAGCACCCAGCCGACGCGCGTGTTCTCGGTCGACCTGCGGGCTCGGCTCCTCGGCACGATCGCGACCCCGGCCGCCGCCGGCCTGCTCGGCACGGACGTGCTCCTCCGGCGAGGGCAGGAACGCGGCTCGCGCATTCGCCCGGAGCTCGATGCGCCTGGCGAGACGTGGGCACCCACGCCGCTCGAGCCACAGCTCGCGCGGCGAACGCCCACGGTGCTGCCGCGGGCACGCTGGTCGATGCTCGCGGCAGCGATGCTCACCCTGGTCTTCGTCGCCGGCGCTCTCGGGGCGCGGTTCGACTGGCTGGTCCCGTCGCCCACCGCCGATCCAAGCGCCTCGCCGGCGACCCAGGCGCTGCCGACCGCTCCGCCCACGCCCGGTCCGACAGCCGCGGTGGTCGTGCCGGTCCAGACCGAGGCGCCCGCACCCACGGCGCGCCCGGAGGCCACGCCCAAGCCGACCAAGAAGCCAAAGCCAACGGCGACCCCGAAGCCAGCGCCGACGAAGCCCCCGGTCGGCCCGATGAGCCTCGCGGCCAAGGCCTGCCCGGGCGGCGTCGTGCTCGACTGGACCAAGCCCTCGCCGGATGTCGGGCACTACCACGTGCTCCGCAACAAGGACGGCGACGTCCCGCCCGAGTACCCGGGCAACGGGATGACCGAGATCGAGACGGCGACGACGTACGGCGCCGGCAAGACCGAGGGCTTCGATGCGACGCTCGGCGGCGGCAAGAGCGCCACGTACCGCGCGTTCGCGTTCGACGCGGACGACGAGGTCATCGCGTACAGCCCCTCCAAGACCGCCGAGACGCTCGATTCGATCTCGCTCGGGACGTTGAGCATCGTGGAGAACGGCCCTGGCTCGATCACGGTCTCGTGGGCCGCAGCGAGCGTGCACTCGGCCTGCTTCAGCTACGGCAAGCTCGTCGCGTCCGAGGAGGATTCCGAGCCGAGCTACCTCAAAGGCTCGCCGTACCTCGCCGCCATCGGCGACAAGAATCAGACCGAGATCACGCTCGAGGACCTGCCCTCGGGCACCACCGTCTGGATGAAGTACGAAGTCCTCCGCATGACCGAGACCGGCGGCTTCCAGGTCGCCTGCTCGGACGTCATCCAGGTGACGTACCCGTAGCAGCGGGCGGGTCGGCTACAGCGGGCGGGTCGGCTACTCCCCGGTGAAGCGTGGGGGGCGCTTCTCGAGGAACGCGGCGAGGCCTTCGGCGTGGTCCTTCGTGCGCCCTGCCTTGTCCTGGAGCTCCGCCTCCAGCTCCAACGCGGCATCGAGGTCCGAATCCCAGGCCGCGTTGAGGGCACGCTTGGTCAGCGCGATTGCCTGCGGCGCGCCGGCAGCGAGCCGGGCAGCAATGGCGCTCGCCTCCGTGGCGAGCTGGTCGGCCGGCACGACCCGCCCGACGAGGCCCAGCCGCACCGCATCGGGGCCCGAGACCGGCTCGTTGAGCAGCGCCAGCTCCGCGGCACGCGTCACGCCGACCAGCCGCGGCAGGAACCACGTGGCGCCGCTGTCCGGGATCAGCCCAACGCGTCCGAACGCCAGCGCGAAGGTCGCAGAATCCGAGGCGATCCGGATGTCGCAGGCCATGGCCAGCGAGGCGCCCGCGCCGGCTGCGACGCCGTTGATCGCCCCGACGATCGGCTTCGGGAGCGCGCGCATCGCGCGGATGATCGGGTTGTAGCGCTCGCGGACCTCGACGCCGAGCGGGGCTGCTTCCGGCTCGAGCCGCTCGCGCAGGTCCTGGCCGGCACAGAACGCGCGACCGGCCCCCGTCAGGATCACCGCCCGGACGGACGCATCGGCTTCGAGCCGCCGAAACGCTGCCAGCAGCTCGGCCTTCATCGGGACGGTCAGGGCGTTGAGCGCGTCGGGCCGGTTGAGGGTGAGGGTCGCGACGCCGGCGGCCGCGTCGACGTCGACGAGGACGGATGGCGCTTCGGGCTGACCCGGCACGGTCAGCCCTCGAACGGCACGAGCTCGTGCGCGTCGCCCACCAGCTCGAACAGGCGCCGATCGATCGGCTCGTGGGCGCCCTCGGACACGTCGGCGACGAACGCTGCGAGCTGGCCGGCAAACTCCGTGTCGCCGGCCGGGAGCGACCCGGCGAGCATGAGGTCGCGGTCCGGCACCGCGACGAGCACGCGCGCGGCGCCGCCGAGCTCGCCGACGAGGTGGGCGCGCACCTCCGGCAGCAGGATTCGGGCAGCGTCGCCACCCTCGCTCGTATCGGACGACAGGACGCGCCGGTCGCCGGACATCTCGTCCGTCCAGGGCGCGCTCGCCGACCAGGCACGAAGGTTGGCCATCGCGGCGTCCCGGAGCGCATCCGCCTCGATCCCCCAGCCGAGCAGGTGATCGGCGTTCACGAGGACGTCGTAGGCGGGCTCGCGGAGGGCGTACGCGATTGCGAGGCCGGCCGGGCCGTCATCGAGCACCGGCAGGGCGTGGTGCTTGAGGCCCTCCTGCACGAGCGCCTCGGGTTCGATCGTGGCGAGCTTGGTCCCGTGGGTGCCTTCGGGACGGAGCACCGGGTAGATCTGCCCGATCGCCGTCGCCCAGTCGTGCTCCGGCGCGGCCGCGGCGGAGGCGTCGGGTTCCGGCGGCGGCCGATGACCGCTGACGGGCGCGCCCTCATCGATGGGCGAGAGATAGTCCGGCGGCGCATCTCGCCAGACCGGCGTCGGCTCGTCGCCGATCTCGCTCCAGGCGCTCT
The DNA here is from genome assembly GCA_963721765.1 of uncultured Chloroflexia bacterium. Taxonomy (GTDB): domain Bacteria; phylum Chloroflexota; class Limnocylindria; order Limnocylindrales; family CSP1-4; genus UBA5189. The sequence continues at coordinate 499,787 of CAVRJP010000005.1, read as the reverse complement.
CGGGCATGGTTCCTGGCTCGGGCTCTGCCGCGCCCGTTTCGCGTTCGGGGTTCGACTCGTCTGGCGGCATCAGCGGCCCTTCCAGCTCGGCTGGCGCTTCTCGGCGAACGCGGTCATGCCCTCACCTCGATCCTCGGTGTCGAACAACAGGTAGAAGTTCCGGCGCTCGAACTCGAGACCGGCGTCGAGCGAAAGCTCCTCGGCGCGGTTCACGGCTGCCTTGGCGGCCATCACCGCGACCGGCGGCATCGCCGCGATCCTCGCGGCAAGCTCGAGGGCCGCCGGAACGGTCGCCTCGGCCGGGACGACCTTGTTGACGAGCCCGTGTGATTCGGCCTCGCGGGCACCCATGTTCACCCCCGTCAGGATCATCTCCATCGCTCGTGCCTTGCCGATCGCCCGGGTGAGGCGCTGCGTGCCGCCCGCGCCGGGCATCACGCCGAGCCTGATCTCGGGCTGCCCGAACTGGGCATCGTCGCCGGCGACGATGAGGTCGCACAGCATCGCCAGCTCGCAGCCCCCGCCGAGCGCGAACCCGCGTACCGCGGCGATCAGCGGCTTGCGAATCCGCTTGAGGCGCTCCCAGCGGTGGAAGTGATCGTCGACCGTCAGGCTCGTCGGCGATTGCGCCGCGAGCTCGCCGATGTCCGCCCCGGCCGCGAACGCTCGATCCCCGGCCCCGGTGATGACGATCGCCCGACAGGCCGGCTCGCGATCGAGGCCCTCGAGCGCGTCGGTGAGGGCCGCGATGAGCGCGAAGTCGAGGGCGTTCAGCACCTCGTGCCGGTCCAGCACCAGCAGGGCGACACCGTCGAGGGGACCGCCGGCGCTCGGCGCCGGCAGGGTCACGTGCAGCGTCGGGTGATCGGGCGGCTCGGGCGTCGTCACGGCGTGTTGACAGTATCCACGGCGGGCCTAGCCGGCGAGCAGGTCGGGCGCGTCCTCGAGGACCAGGAATGTCGCGAGCCCCGGCGCAATCTCGCGCAGGATCCGGCCGGCCGAGCGCATCGGGTCGGAGCGCAGCCCGTCATCGAGGGCCGCTCGGTCGTCGAAGTCCATCGACGCCACCAGCACGAGGTCCGTCTCGCCCCCGAGCGCCTCGCCCACGCGCCAGACGCGGGTCGCTCGGAGGCCAGGCGTGTCCGCGACGAGCGGCAGGTGCTCCTCGCGATAGCGCCGCTCCAGCGTGGCTCGGGCCTCAGGCCCACCGTCCGGCCCCCGGTACAGCACGAGCAGCGTGGTCATGTCGAACCTCCTTGCGGGGCGGCTGTGGAGCGGGTCCCGGGGACGCCGGGAACCTCGGCGAGGGCGGCCCGTCCGCGTGCCTCCGCCTCGGACGCGCGGTAGAAGGCGCCGATCGCCTCGTTGAACAGGCCGGCCCGGCGGGACATCACCTCGTGGCCGCAGTCCGGGGCCACGAACAGCTGGCCCTTCGGCAGCTGTCGGGCGAGCGCCGCCGCGTGCTCCGGCGGCACGAACGTATCGCGATCGCCGCAGGCAACCAGGGCGGGGCAGTCGATCCGATGCAGCTCGGCGGGCGAGAGCAGCGGCTGGACGGCGATGTCCGCCGCGATCGCCGGGAGGAGCCGCTGCCAGGCACCCGCTCCCTGGCCGGCATCGTGGCGTCGTGCGAGCGTTGCTGCGAACTCCGGATCACGCGCCAGGATTTGCGCGGAATCCATGGCCCGTCGACCGACGCTCGCCCGCGGCTCGCGCAGCGTGGTGATCCCGACGACGACGAGCGTCCGGAGCCGCCCCGGGGCGCGTGCCCCGAACTGGAGCGCCGTCATGGCGCCCATCGAGAACCCGAGCAGGTGGAACGAGTCCAGCCCGAGGCCGTCGACGAACGCGGTCAGGTCGTCGACCAGCCAGTCATAGCGGAAGCCCTCCGTCGCATCCCAGCGCGTCCGGCCGTGCCCGCGGGCGTCCGGCAGGTGGACGAGGAACGCTTTCGACAGCGCCGGCAGCTGCGCGGCGAAGTCCTCGGCGCCCAACGACGTCGCGCCATGGAGCGCGACCAGCGGCGGTCCGGCGCCCCGGACGTCGTAGCCGATCTCGAGGCCATTTGCCCGGAGCGTCGGCATCAGCCCTCCGGCTTGCCTTCGACCGGGCTGACGGCGCCGTGCTCGATGCGCAGGTACCGGCGTCGGTAGTAGAGCAGCGGCGCGACGCCCTCGCGGTGCTGTTCGAGGGAGTCCACGCGGCCGATGAAGAGGTCGTGGTCGCCCGCGCTGAACGTCTCGACGATCGTGCACTCGAGGGTCGCGATCGAATCATCGATGAGGGGCAGCCCCGTTGGCCCGGGTCGCCAGCTTGCGCCGCAGAACGCCTCGCGGCCGGGGCTCACGGGCGCGTGCGCGAAGCAGTCGGACAGGCCCTGCTGGTCCGCCCCGAGAACGTTCACGGCATAGCGTCCGGCCGCACGAACCATGGGCGTGATGAACCGCCGCCGGTCGAGCGCGACCATCACCAGCGCCGGCTCGAGTGAGACCGAGGAGAACGCGTTGACCGTGATTCCCGCGGGGCGGTCGCCGTCGAAGGTGGTCACGATGCTGATGCCCGTCGCGAAGTGGCCCATCACCTCGCGGAATTGCTCGGGCGCGGTCTCGGTTGCGGGGTCCAGCGTCACGAGCAGAGCATGGCACGACGGGCCGCGCCGGCCCTGCGCCGGGGTCGCTACGCGCCGGCCGGCGGTTCGCCTTTCGAGTCCGACAGCCGGGCCCGACCCGCTCGGACGACGCCCTCGAGGCCGGCGAGGTGCTCGCGCAGCGCCGCGGCGCCGCTCACGGTCAGCCGGTACGGCCTGCGCCGGTCCTCCGGCTCGAGCGGCTCGATGAGCCCGCGAGCCTCCAGCCTTGCGAGGGTGGCGTAGAGGGTTCCGGGGCCAAGGGCGACGCCGGACGTCACACGCGCGTCGGCCATGATCGCGTAGCCGTGCTTCGGGCCATCGCTGAGCGCGAGAAGGACACACAGCGACGGCTCGGCGAAGCGGCCCAGCTCGCCGAGGCGCTCAGGCATGCATCGGGCCTCGCGGGTGCTCGACCCGCCGCCGGAAGTCGAGCAGGAGCCGGAACCCGATCGCGCTCCATGCCGCGCCGAACAATGGCCAGCCGAGGCCGGGTGGCGCCACGCCGGCGAGCGCGGCGCCCGCGACGAGCGCGCCGAGCAACGGGGCGCCGCGGCCGGCGAGCGCCAGGCCGAGGAGCGCCAGCCCGACCATCGCGAAGGTCGCGGCGACGGCGGTCGCGGCGCCGTACTCGACACCCAGCGCCGCGGCCACGAGGGCGAGGAGCCAGAGGACGTGGCCGGCGAGCGCGATGACGACCCCGAGCCGGCCGAAGGGCCCGTCGGCGTCGCCCACCCGCAGCCAGAGGCCCACGATCGACGGCACCAGGAGCGCGACGCCGAACAGCGCGACCGGAAGCGCGTCCATGAGATAGCCCGGCCAGTCGAGCGGCGCCGGTTGGGCCGCCAGGGCGATGGCGTGGACCGTCCAGGCCGCCCCGGCCGTGAGCGTCGCGACCACGGGCAGCGGCGAGGGCTCGACCGGATGCAGGTGGGCGTCGAGCGCGCCTCTGACGAGATCCACGCGATCGGCGAGGGTCAGGGAACGAAGCTCGAGCATGGACGCGATCTCCTCGCCGTAGCGCCGCCGCCACGTCGCGGGATAGAGCGTGATGAGCCCGGCTCCGGTCGATATGGCCTCGGGCGCGCGGCCTCCATCACCATCGGCGGGCGGCGCGAAGCTCACGTGCACCCGTTCGGGACCCGCGCCGGGATGACGCCCGGGAGGCCCAGGGCAACCGGCAATGGTCCGAGGGTGCGATGCGTCCTGTCGATGGTCAGCACCCCGTTCGCGTCGACCTCCACCGCAAAACGATCCATGCCCCGCTGCGCCGGCCCGTAGCCCGCGCCGGCGACCTTGATCCCGAGCCGATCGTAGCGCGACTGGTGGCACGGACAGCGGAACCAGAAGTCCTCGATGCACGGGTTCGGCCGGCAGCCGAGGTGGGGGCAGACCTGGGAGAGGGCGCGCACGTTGAGCGTTCCCTCGCCCGCCGGATCGGTTCCGGGCAGGAAGGCGCCGACCCTCGGGTCGACGACGACGACGAACGCGTGTGCCTCCTGGATGTACGCCGGGAACCCGTCTCGGAAGGGCAGGCCGGCCGCACGGTCCGCCACGTCGGCAAAGGTCCCGACTCGAACCTGTGACCCGCCAAGCGTGACGGCCGACCACAGGAAGCTGATCGAGCCGACGCCGACCTCGGCCAGCCAGAGGCCAAAGCCGAGGCCGAGCGATCGGCGGAGCAGGGTCCGCCGGCTGATTCCCGCCACCGGATCCTCGCGGTAGGCACGAAGCGCCGCCGACGTGATGGGGCCACCTTCGGTCTGCCGATCGACCTCCCGACTCGACATTCGTCACTCCATGTCGCGCGCCGCTATATCGTCTACCGATATATCGCACAACGGAGTAGAAGTCAAGTCGAGAAGCTCGCCCCTACAATCGGCCCCGATGGCCAGCACCCGACTCTGGGATCGCGCCGCACTCGTCCCCGTCCGTCGCGGCGAACGGCGGCCGGAGGTCCTGGCGCTGCCCGTCGGCCTGCCGACGGTCGAGTCGCTGTTCACGTTCATGCGCGACGCGGAGCGACGGTTCGAGACGCTCAAGCTCAGGATCGAGGAGCGGACCTTCGGGGCCCGCGGTGAGCAGCTCGTCACGATGGACGTCGCCATCCAGCATCCCGGGCATGCCCGGGTGGTCACGACGGAGCCCGCGCGACGCGCGGCGGGCAGCCACGAGCTGTGGATCTCCGACGGAGAGATCATCCGAACCTACTCCGCGGGCCACCGCCTGGGCACGAGCCGGCCCGTCCGAAACCGACCACGAGGCCTGGATCCGCGCCAGTACCCGGGCTGGTCCACCGTCTACGAGCCGATCACGCCGCTCCCGATGGAGACCCTCGCCGAGCTGTTCGTCCACCCAGCCGGGTACTGCCAGAACGTGCTGGCAACAGGTGAATGCTGGATCTCGGGCACGGATCGCGTCGCGGGCCGCGAGGCGATCGTCGTCGAGTGCGACCACCCTCGCGCGGTCGAGGCGACGGTCGATCGACCGGACTACCACGTCCAGGTCACGGTCGATCGGCTGGACGGCGTCGTCCTCCGGCTCGTCGAATCCGTGGGCGACGAGATGACCCGGATCGCCGAGGCGACCTACGTGGAGCCCGATGCGGCGCTCCCCGCGACGACCTTCGACTTCGAGTTCCCCGAGGGCACGACGCTCCTGTACTGAGCCTGCTGCTCCTTGCCCGCGCTTTCCGCGGCCGGATTTTCTTGCGAATCTCGGCGTTGCGCCGCGTATGATCGCCGCTATTCGCGCGCGAACGCGTCCATCTGGAGGGAGGGTCGCAATGGCGTCACGTGAGGAGGCGATCCGGCAGGACACGCAGGATCTCCACGGCCTCGGCTATGCCCAGGAGCTGCTCCGCAGCATGGGCGGGTTCAGCAACTTCGCGATCAGCTTCTCGATCATCTCGGTCCTGACCGGGGCGGTCATCCTGTACAACCTCGGGCTCGAGCTCGCCGGGCCTGCGGCCGTCGGCCTCGGCTGGCCGCTTGTCACGATCTTCACGTTGATGATCGCGGCCACGATGGCCGAGATCGCCTCCGCGTATCCAACAGCGGGTGGCCTGTACTACTGGGCCAGCACGCTCCGCAACAAGGACTGGGGCTGGTGGACGGCCTGGCTCAACCTCGGTGGCCAGGTTTCGATCGTCGCCGGAATCAACTACTCGGCGGCGTTCTACCTCGGCTCGACGATCCTGAACCCACTGTTTGGCATCGACCCGAACGGGGAATCGCTGGGCGTCCTCAACGCGATCTGGTTGACGGGCATCCTCATCGCGATCGAGGTCGCATTCAACGTGGCCGGCACGCGAGTTGTGGCGTTCATGAACGACCTGTCGGTGTGGTGGCACATCGGCTTCGTCGCGGCCATCGCGATCGGGTTGTTCGCACTCGGCTCGCAACAGACACATGACGTCGGCTTCCTGTTCCAGATCACGCCCGACGCTGATGCCGCGGGCACACCATGGGCCAACATCCTGCCCTTCGGGATCGCCGGTGCGTTTGCCCTGAGCCTGCTGCAATCGCAGTGGACGTACACCGGCTACGACGCTTCGGCGCACGTTGCCGAGGAGACTGTCTCGGCACGGCGCGCCTCGGCATGGGGAGTATTCCTCTCGGTGGCCGTGTCGGCGGTGGCGGGCTACATCCTGCTGCTCGCCCTGACCCTGAAGATGACCTCGCCTTCGGATGTCCTGGCGAACAGCCCGGGCGGATTCGGCGTCCAGTACATCCTCGAGCAGAACCTTGGGGCGGGCCTCACCTCACTCGGGGGGCTCCTTGCGGCAGGCGTCGCATTCGCGATGACCTTCTGCGGGTTCTCGTCGATCGCCTCGGCCGGACGAATGCTCTTCGCGTTCAGCCGCGACGACGGCGTGCCTGCGAGTGGTTGGCTGAAGAAGGTCAGCAAGCGCTGGCGCACGCCGAGCAACTCGGTCATCGCGATCAGCCTCCTGAGCTGGCTGCTGATCCTGCTCGTCTTCGTCCTGACGAAGGCGCTGGGCGGTGATCCGTTCTTCCTGATCGCCGGAATCACGTCGGTGAGCACAGTGCTGTTGTATTGGGCATACGGCGTATGCATCTGGCTCGGCATGCGCGGCGACCAGTCGTGGCGCGAGCGCCAGACATGGAGCCTCGGACGGTGGAGCCGACCATTCGCGTGGCTGTCGGTGATCTGGATCGTGCTGTTCAGCCCCGTCTTCCTGTATCCGTTCGCGCTGAATCCATCGTCGTGGCTGATCGTTGGCGTCTTCCTGGTACTGCTCGCCGTCTACTTCGTCGCGTGGACGCGGAAGAACTTCCGCGGCCCGGTGGCGCAGGGCACCGCCGAGCAGTTGAGCGAGATCGAAAGGGAGTTCTCCGACGCTGCCGGAGCGATATCCGGCCGCTGATCAACCCGGCGCACACTTGACGGGCCGGCCCGGGGGTTCCCGCCGGCCCGTCAGCATCTTCGGGCGACTGGAGGAGGCCGCCATGACCGAAGCGAGTCACGGGCACGCAGGCGACAAGCATCTCGGCCTGTCGGAGCTCGAGGGCTGGGTGCGCGAGGGCCGCGTCGACACGATCGTCGTCGCGTTCACGGACATGCAGGGCCGGCTCATGGGCAAGCGCGTCCAGGGCGACGCGTTCCTGAACGGCGTCATCGACCACGGCGCCCACTTCTGTACGTACCTCCTTGGCACGGACATGGAGATGAACACGCCCGACGGCTTCCGGCTCATGAACTGGGAGACGGGCTACGGCGACTGGATCGCGTCGCCGGTGTGGGATTCGCTGCGGATCGTGCCGTGGCTCGAGAAGACCGCGATCGTTCTCTCGGACACGATCGACGAGGAGACCCACCTCGAGATTCCCGTCTCGCCGCGCACGATCCTCAAGCGCCAGGTCGAGCGAGCCGCTGACGCCGGGATCAGCGTCAAGGCCGGATCGGAGTTCGAGTACTACGTCCTCAAGGAGACGTGGGACGAGATGGCCGAGAACGGCTTCGGGCCGCCGAAGCGGTTCGGGACGTACAACGAGGACTACCACCTCCTCCAGGCGACGAAGGCCGAGCCGCTCCACCGGCTCCTGCGAAACCTCATGACCGAGGCCCGGATCCCGATCGAGTTCTCGAAGGGCGAGGCGGCGCCGGGCCAGCACGAGGTGAACATCCGCTACGACCACGTCCTCGAATCGGCCGACCGGAGCGTCCTGTTCAAGCACGGCGCGAAGGAGATCGCGTACCTCAACGGCTGGGGCATCACGTTCATGGCGAAGCCGGACCACACCTGGACCGGCTCGTCAGGGCACCTCCACATGAGCACCTGGGACAAGGTGGGCGACCGGCCGCTGACCCATGACCCGAAGGCCGGCCTGCCGTACGGCATGAGCCGCCAGTTCAGCCAGTTCGTCGCCGGGATGATGGCGCTCTCGCGCGAGCTGGCAGTGTTCGTCGCCCCGTTCATCAACTCGTACAAGCGCTACGCATCGCTGTCGTGGGCGCCCGTGAACGTCGTCTGGGGTCGCGACAACCGCACGACCGGCTTCCGGCTCGTTGGCAGCGGCGACGCGCTGCACATCGAGAACCGGTTCCCCGGCGGCGACATGAACGCGTACCTGACCTACGCCGCGATGATCGGCGCGGGGCTGTACGGGATCGAGCACAAGCTCAAGCTGGCCCCCGAGTTCAAGGGCAACGGCTACGTCGCCACGGGCGTCGACCGGATGCCGCGCGGGATGTACGAGGCGATCGACGAGCTCGAGGGCTCGAAGGCGGCGGTCGAGATCTTCGGCCAGGACGTCGTCGACCACTACCTCAACGCGGCGCGCGTCGAGCAGCAGATGTACGACTCGGTCGTCCACGACTGGGAGCGCGAGCGCTACCTCGAGCGCGGCTGAGACGCAAAAGCGCCCGCCCCGATCGGGGCGGGCGCAGGTGACGTCGGGATTGGCGGGATCAGGCCTCGGCGCGGCTGCTCCCAAGCCAGCGGATCAACACCGGCACGAGGGCGATCGCGGAGATGCCCACGAGCACGTAGATCACGCTGGACAGCATGTTCGTCTGGCCGAAGCTGGTGCCGGTCAGGGCGGCGACGAGGTCGATCTTTGCGACCCCGACGAGTAGCCAGTTCACGCCGCCGACGATGACGAGGAGCAGGAACAGGGCGTTCAGGTAGCGCATTCGATGATTCCTTTCGTGTGTGTAATTGGGGTCAAAACGAGCGCGCCGGCTACCGCTCGACCCGGCGAGTGGCGAGCCGAGCGGCACCCAGCGCCAGGAAGAGGGCGGTCAGGAGCAGGACGAGTGGCCAGGTCGGGCCTGACGAAGCCGTATCGGGCGATGGAACGAAGGTCGCGGTGTCCGGGGCGGCAACCGCGTCGACGGCGACGACCGCACTGAGCGTCGCGGGATCCGCGGTGAGCGAGCCGATAGCGAACACGCTGTACGCGGTACCGGCCGCCAGGTCGAGCGAGCCCGGATCGAGCGGGCAGACGCCGTTGTCGGCGTCGGCACACACCTTGAGGTCGTACGCGCCCGGATCGAGCGACAGGTAGCCGGTCGCATCCGGATAGGCAAGGGCGTCGACGACCGCCGTCGCACCATCCTGGGTCAGGACGTCGATCGCGGGCGTGTCGGCCGAGAAGTGAACGACGCGGACCTGGGTGCGGTCGGCGACCGGGTCGGGCTCGTCCGTGATGATCTGGGCCTCGATCGAGGCGAGCACATTCGTGGCCGCGATCGTGTACTTCGTCCCCGCCGCGATGGCCACATCGTCCGCGACGATCGGGCAGACCGTGGCATCGGCGGCCGCGCAGACCTTGAGGTCGTACTCGCCGGCCGGGAGGGCCACGTAGCCGGAGATGTCGCCGAACTCGAGGCCGGCAAGCGGGGCGCCGACCTTGGCGCCGTCGACGTAGACGTCGACCGCGGGCGCGTCGGGCGAACCGTGGATCACTCGGACCATCGCGTTGTCGGCGGCGCTGGCCGGTGCACCGATGGCTGCGAGCCCCGCTGCGGCGACCAGGATCGCTCCCAGTCGGGAGCGTCGGCTTGGTGCGTGCATCTGCTTCCTCCATTCTTCCCGTCGATTGGGCGGGACCGGCGATCGATGCCTCGCCGGTGGCCTTTGTCGACCCTTTGTAGAAGGTCTGTCCAAACATTAGCGACCACGACGCCGAACTGTCAAGCCTTTGCTACAGGAGCTGTGTGTGATAGCGTGGACAGACCTTGTACACGATCCGCCAGGCCGCAACCCGGAGTGGGGTGCCCGCCGCGCTCCTCCGCGCCTGGGAACGGCGCTACCGAATCGTCGTTCCGGAGCGCACGTCCAGCGGCTACCGCCTGTACGACGACGGCGCCATCCAACGACTGCGGACGATGCGCCGGCTCGTGGATTCCGGGTGGTCGGCGAGGACCGCGGCCAATGCCATCCTGTCGGGCGAGCAACTCCCACCAGAGGCGAGAACGGATGCGTCCGGCGCCGAGGTGGATCCGACTTCAGCCGTCTCGCGGAACGGCGAGCTGATCTCGGCCCTGCTCGACGCCGCGGTCGACCTGGACGCGGAGGGAACCGAAATCGCGCTCGATGCGATCTTTGCGGCTGGGTCGTTCGAGCACGTCACCGATGAGCTCCTCATGCCGGCCCTGGTGGTCATCGGATCGGCTTGGGAGGACGGGCGGCTCAGCGTCGCAGGCGAGCATGCCGTCAGCCATGCGGTCCTCCGCCGACTCGCAGCGGCGTTCCAGGCGGCCGGCCGTCCCGCGCGAGGCCCGGGCGTGCTCCTGGTCGGCATGCCACCCGGCGGCCGACACGAGCTTGGAGCGCTGGCGTTCGCCGTCGCCGCCCGCCGGGCCGGCCTGCCCGTCCTCTACCTCGGGCCGGACCTCCCGCTCCAGGAATGGGTGGACACGGCGCGGGCCCTTCGCGCGCGAGGGGCGGTCATCGGCGCTGTGGTTTCGACCGATGCCGAGCCGGCAGCCGCGGTCGCGGTCGCGCTTCGGGCGGCCGTGCCCGGCCTGATGCTTGCGTTCGGCGGCTGGGCTGCGTCAGGGGCGCGCGATCGCGTTGGGACCGACCAGGGAGCGGATGAAGGCCTCGCGCCACTCGTCCTTCCGGACGGCGTCAAGGACTCGACGGAACGCATCCGCGTGGTTCTTCGGCGGCGCAGCTGACCCAACGTCCGGGAACCATTCGAGGCGCTCAACCGTATGGGTCTCCGGATTCCTGTCCACGGGCGGCCGACGAGGAGCGGCCGCCCGCTTTGAATCCAGGCTCGAACGAGGCCCTGTGCGCTCGGTCCGGCCGTCCGCCTGATTCGCCGAGGCGATCAGTCGTCCAGCCATGTGCGGTCCTGGTTGTCGGGGTCGTCGATCGGTGACGAGATGAACAGGACCTGGGGCGCGTCCTCGAACTTCCCGCCGTGCGGCGTGTTCGCCGGGATGATCCAGACGTCGCCCTGCTTCACCGGCCGGGTCACGCCGCCGACCGTCACCTCGCCCGTTCCCGCGAGCACGTAGCCGATCTCGTCGTGGGTCGTGTGCACGTGTCGCCGGAACGGACCGGGATGCCCCTGGAACACGAACACGCTCGATTGGGTGCCGTGGCCGAGGTACGTCCGCTTGAAGACGTCGTCCTGCGTCAGCTTGTCGGCGGCGACCGCGCTCGCCACGTCGACGACGTCGATCTTCGTCCGCTCGATGACTTGCTGACACGTTGGGCAGGTGTGCTGGTCCGGGTGCGCGTCGTGGCTCATCGCGGCTCCTCCTTCTTGCGGTCGTGCCGGGCGACCGTCGCCTCGAACAGGTAGTGGTAGACCTCCGCGTGCCGCTTTGCCTCGAGCACGTCGTCGCCCCAGATGTAGGCGCCGTGGTCGGCCACGACGATTGCAAACGCCGAGGCGAACCTCGGGTCGTCGAGCACACGCTGGATCTGGTCGACCAGCTCGGGCTCGCGCGGCGTGTTGCGCACCACCGGCAGGAGGTGGACGTCCCGATTCTCCACGCCGCGGATGCCCTTGAGCATCTCGAGGTCGCGGATCGCGACGTGGTCGTCGACGCCCGCGAGGTCCCCGGCGAGGACCGCCGACAGGGCGTGCGAGTGGACGACGCTCCCGGCACCGCGCTCGCGCACTGCGAGGCAGAAGATCGAGTTGCATTCGCTCGGGCGGAGCGCCTGATTCGGTGGCCGCCGGAGCACGCTGCCGTCCGCGGGATCGACGACGAAGAAGTCCTCGGCGGCCACGCGCTCCTTGTGCACGCCGGTCGGGGCGAGGAGCAGGCCGCCGCCGTCCGCAGGCCCGCAGATCCCGCCACCCGTTCCCGACACCCAGTTGCGCGCGTAGAAGTTGCGCAGGAGCTCGGTGAGCAGCGCGCGCGTCTCGTCCTCGGTCTGAGCGGATGGAGCGGGCCTGGGCTGCGTCAATTCGGTCGACACGAGGTCCTAGTGTGCCAGCGGCCCGGACATCTGAGCGCCTTCCGTCGAGCGGCGACATGGGCCGGCCCATAGCATCAGCGCTTCACACGCGACGATGTGCGCGAGCGACGAGGAGGCGCCGGATGCGGCTGCAGGACAAGGTCTCGATCATCACCGGGGGCGCGAGCGGCATGGGTCGCGTCGCGGCGCGAATGTTCGCCGCGGAAGGCGCGAAGGTCGTCGTCGCCGACGTCACCGAGCAGGCGGCACAGTCGGTCGTCGACGAGGTGCAGGCCGCCGGCGGACAGGCGGTCGCCGTCGCCGCGGACGTCTCGAAGGAGGCCGACGCCAAGCGGATGGTGGACGCGGCGGTCGAGGCGTTCGGTCGGGTCGACGTCCTCTACAACAACGCCGGGGTGATGCCCCAGGCCGACCACTCGGTCATCGACACGTCGGTCGAGGACTGGGACCGGGTGATGGCGGTCAACGTGCGCGGGGTCTTCCTCGGCTGCAAGTACGCGATCCCGAAGATGATCGAACAGGGCTCGGGCTCGATCATCAACATCGCCAGCTTCGTCGCGCTGATCGGCTGCTCGAACCCGCAGGACGCCTATACGGCGTCGAAGGGCGCGGTCATCTCGCTGACCCGCTCGCTCGCGGTCCAGTTCGCACCGAACGGCGTTCGCTCGAACGCGATCTGCCCGGGTCCCGTCGAAACGCCGCTGCTGATGGACTGGCTCGTCAAGGACGAGGAGGCGAAGCGCATCCGCCTCGCCCGCAACCCGACCGGACGCTTCGGCAAGCCCGAGGAGATCGTCCACATGGCGATCTACCTCGCCTCCGACGAATCGCGCTGGACCAACGGCGCGGCCCTCGTGGTCGACGGCGGGATCACGGTTAACTACTTCTGACATCCCGCCGCGATTTGCAAGGCAATACGGTCTTGTATCGGCGCCAGCCTGCCTTCTATTATTAGCGGGGATTTGTCGAGGGCAATCGCGCGGTGCGCCGGTCGACCCAGCCGGAACCTACGCACCAGGTACGGCGAGCCGCTCGACCGAGAGACGAGGTCAGCTCAGATGGCGGAGAAGAGCCTGTACGAGCGCCTTGGTGGCGCGTTCGCGATCGCTGCGGTCGTCGACCACTTCAGCGACGCGCTGATCAGGAACCCGATCGTCGGGCAGGGATCGGCGAATCCGCAGTTGCGCGAGTGGCACACCAAGAGTCTCGATCGGCTGCCGGGCCTCAAGTTCCTGCGCACGCTGTGGGTCTGCAACGTGTCCGGCGGCGATTTCGAATACACCGGGACGAGGCCCGGGAGCACGCCGCTCGGGCTCGAGGAGGCCCATCGCGACCTCCGGATCTCACCCGCCGAGTTCGACGAGGTCGCCGCTGAGCTCGCTCGCACCATGGACTTCTTCAAGATCCCGCAGCAGGAGAAGGACGAGGTGCTTGGGGCGTTCGCCGCGCACAAGGCCGAGGTAAACGCCGGCTACCAGGCAGCCGCGTAGGCAGCCCGGCGGGGGCTACCCTCCGCCGCAGCCGCCGGATCCTGGGCCGAACATGACCCCGCCGATCGCGCCACCGACGGCGCTCACGGGTCCGGCCGTTGCGAGCAGGCCCAGGAGCAGCGCGAAGGCCAGGAACAGCACGGTCGGGGCGTTCGAGCCCGAGCGGTGGCGCGGTGCCTCTGCCTCCGCCTCCGGCGCCGGCTCGTCCGAGAACGGCAGGTCGGGTGGCGTGCTGTCGAAGCTCACGTCTCTCAGACGACCTCCGCCGGCTGGTGTGACGTCGGCTCGACAGGGGCCCGGCGAGCATGGCGGTGATCGACCCTAGACAGATTCGCGGAGGGCCTTCAGGACCTCGGCGGTGCCGCTGACGATCAGCTGATCACCCGGCTGGAGGACGCGATCCATCGGCGGCTTCGTATCGAATTGGCCGGGTCCCTGCGTGACAATTGCCATCGGGTGGATGCCCCGGGCGGTCAGGTCCGCCACCGTCTGGCCGGCGAGCGGCCCGCCGGCGACGACCTCGAGCTCCTCGATCGAGAATGCCAGCTCGCCGTGCGACAGGGCGAAGTCGATGAAGTCGGCGACGCGCGGCCGCGTGGCGAGCTCCGCGATCTGCCGGCCGGCGCGCGCGTACGGCGAGACGACCCGGTCCGCCCCGGCCTGCCGCAGCTTGGCCTCGGAACCCTCCTCGTTGGCCCGCGCGACGATGAACAGCTTCGCGTTGAGCGCGCGCGCAGACAGGGTGATGTAGACGTTCTGGGCATCCGAGTCGACCGTCGCGATGAGGCCCCGCGCGTGCGCGATGCCTGCGCTGATCAGGACGTCGTCGTGCGTGGCGTCGCCCTCGATCGTGACGTGCCCCTCGCGCATCGCCGCCTCGACCGATTTGGCCATGCTGTCGATGACCACGATCCCGATGCCCGAGTGCTCGAACTCCCGCGCGACGGTTGCTCCGACCCGGCCAAAGCCGCACAGGATGAAATGGTCCCGGAGGCGCTCGATCGACTCGGTCATCCGGCGCTTCTCCCGCTTCCCGCTCAGGGCCTCGGCCACGAACGTCTCGGCAACGATACCGACGGTGCCGAAGATGATGCCCACCCCGGCAAGCGACAGCAGCATCGTCCAGGCGCGGCCGAGGTCATTGAGCTCGTGGACCTCCTTGAAGCCGACGGTCGTGAGGGTGATCGCGGTCATGTACAGCGCGTCGCTGAAGGACCAGCCGAGCAGCAGCACGTACCCGAACGTTCCGACCAGCGCCGCGAGCGCCACGATCGCCAGCCAGATCAGCGCCCAACGCCGGATTCGCGGGTTCCGCGTCGTCGTCGCGAGCGGCGCATACATCGTGGTCATGCGAGGACGATCGTAGGCCGCGAGCGTTCCGCTGATCAGCCCGCGAGGCAGGCGCGGGGCGTGCCGGGCGTATGATCGGGGCACTCCACCCCCGTGCTGCTGCACCGCCGGTGCGCGCAGCGCGCACGCCCGAAGAGGACTGCCACATGGCGATCGAGCAGACGACGGCCGGCGGCGCCGGCACCGAGATTTCGACCCTGCGCATGGTCATCGGCGGCGAGATCGTCGATGCCGCGGACGGCCAGACGTTCGAGGTCGTGAACCCGGCGACCGGGGCCTCCATCGCGACCGCGCCGCTCGGTGGCAAGGTCGACGTGGATCGCGCGGTCGAGGCTGCGCAGAGGGCCTTCGAGGACCCGAAGGGTTGGGCCAGCTGGCCGGCCGGCAAGCGCGGGCGCTCGCTCGCCAAGCTCTCCGAGCTCGTGAAGAAGAACACGGAGGAGCTCGCCCAGCTCGAGAGCCGCAACACGGGCAAGCCGATTACGAGCGCCCGCGGGGAGATCGCCGGCGTGTGGCTGGTGTTCGACTACTACGCCGGCGCGGCGAACAAGATCTACGGCCAGACGATCCCGGTCGCGAAGCCCGGCCTCGACATCACGCTCAAGGAGCCGATCGGCGTCTGCGGCCTCATCGTTCCCTGGAACTACCCGATGTACATGGCGAGCTGGAAAGTCGCCCCGGCCCTTGCCGCCGGGAACACGGCGATCCTGAAGCCGGCCTCGTACTCGCCGATGACCGCGCTGCGCCTGGGCGAGCTGGCCCTCGAGGCGGGGCTTCCGCCCGGCGTGCTCAACGTCGTGACCGGCCCGGGTGGATCGGCCGGCGCCGCGATCGCGGCGCACCCGGGCATCGGCAAGGTCGCCTTCACCGGGGAAACCACGACCGGCCAGGAGATCATGCGTCTCGCGTCGAACAACGTGAAGAAGGTCAGCCTCGAGCTCGGCGGCAAGAGCGCCAACGTGGTCTACGCGGACGCCGACATCGAGCGCTTCGCCGCGGAATCGCCGTACAGCGTGTTCGACAACTGCGGCCAGGACTGCTGCGCGCGGTCACGGATCCTCGTCGAGCGCTCGGTCCACGAGCGCGTCGTCGAGCTGTTCGCGGAGGCGACGAGGAAGGTCGTCGTCGGCGACCCGTCGGACGACAAGACGGAGGTCGGGACGCTCGTCAGCTTCAAGCAGCGCGATCGGGTGAAGGACTACATCGAAATCGGGCTCGCCGAGGGCGCGAACCTCGTCGTCGGCGGCACGGCGCCGGATGATCCGGCCCTCGCCACCGGGGCGTATCTCATGCCGGCGGTCTTCGATGGCGTCAGCAACGACATGCGGATCGCGAAGGAGGAGATCTTCGGGCCGGTGGTCTCGATTATCCCGTTCGACTCGGAGGCGGACGCGATCCGCCTGGCCAACGCCACGCCGTACGGCCTCTCGGGCTCCGTGTGGAGCCGCGACATCGGCAAGGCGCTCCGGACCGCGAAGGGCATCCAGACCGGGAATCTGTCGGTCAACTCGAACAGCTCCGTGCACATCGAGGCGCCGTTCGGCGGCTACAAGATGTCGGGCATCGGGCGAGAGCTGGGCATGGCCGCGCTCGACCTGTACACCGAGACGAAGAACATCTTCATCGACCTCCGATGAAATTCGATCTCATCGTGCGGTGAAGGCCGATTGCATCGACCTGTGGTGAACGGCACCGCGGCATCGTGAGCCCCGTCCAGCGATCGAGCTCCACCGATCCCGTCGACAAGCCCCGGCCGGGGCGCGAGCCCGAGGGCGCGACGTTCGAATCCGCCCGCGTCGGTGCGCGACGCGCCTGGCCGCCGGTGTTCGTCATCGGATTCGTCGCCCTGCTGACCGGCGTCGTCGCAATCGGGATCGGCGGCCGGACCGCGGAACCGACGCCCGGTATCGGTCCCGCCGCCGGCACGTCGATCGGCGTCGGGTCGACCCTCGCCCACGCGAGCCCGGAGCGCGAACAGCCGCCGCCCTTTGCCTCGGCGCGGCCATCGCCGGACCGGGCGCCCGTGGTCACGAGTGACGACGGCCCGATCGTCCTCACGGCCCGTCGGCATCCGGAGACCGTCTACGTCCACGGCGACGTCTTCCTCGAGGGCGCCACCTGGGTGTTCCTGTCGCTCCAGGACCCGTCCGGTCGGGTCGCCGGCTGGGCCTCGGTGAGCATTCCGGGCGCGGCAGGGCCGGGCGTCGACGGTGGCCCGACCGTGCGCTTCGACCTCGAGCTCGCGATGCCCGAGGCGCTCGTCGACCGCCCCATCTCCATCCAGGCGACGGCCTACGACTCGGCTGGTCGGGTGGTGGCGTCGAGCCGGCTCGAGCTCGAGCGTGACGGCGGTCCTGGTCGGACGGATCAGGGTGCCGTCGAGGGGTTCCGACCGGGCGTGTTCTTTCCGCTCCTGGATGCAACGTGGGACGACTTCCGGTCCACGCCGCCGCGCTAAGGTCGGTCAGCCGGCGCGATCGGCGGCCCAGCGATCCGGCGGCCCCTCGAGGTCGGGCCGCCGGCGCCCCAGCCAGTCGACCAGGGCCCACCACGTCGTCCTGAACGCGATCTCCGCCCAGGGAATGTCTTCGGGTCGGAACGCCCGAATCTCCGTTGCCTCCGGCCCCGTGCGTGGCGTCCCGCCCACGACCCGGGCCTCGTAGGCGAGCACGATCACGGCGGCCTCGAGCCGCGCATACAGCCCGAGGATCTCGCCCGGCGCCACGACGAGGCCCGTCTCCTCGAGCGCCTCCCGGGCAGCGCCTTCGGTCGCCGTCTCGTCGACCTCGAGGAAGCCGCCGGGCTGCGCCCACCAGCCTCGCCCTGGCTCGAACCCTCGGCGGATCAGCACGATCTCGCCGTTGTCCGTGATCGGGATCGTCGTGACGACGAGGCGCGGGTTGACATACGAGATGTGGCCGCAGTCGGCACACGCGAGACGAGGGCGCTCTTCGCCTGGAATCGGGCCGAGCTGGAGCCGGCCGCCGCACTTCGCGCAATGGTTGAGGGTGGCGGCGAGCCACTCCGGGACGCCGCCGCCCGACGGCAGGTCCGTGGAGCGGGCGTCCGGGCCGCGTTCGGTCATGCGAGCAAGATGAAGGCGGCGATGCCGAGCACGAGGACGATCCCGATGAGCGCGGCGCCCGCCCACGCGATCCGGAACAGCCCGCGCCCGCGATCGATCGGCATCCACGCCCACGCGCTCCGCCAGAACCGCAGCGCGGCGTCGGCGGTGGTGAGGACGAAGATCGGTGCGGTGATCAGCGCGAGGAGCTTCACGATCGGGCTGGACAGCTGGCTACCGGTCTCCAGGGCAGTGATCAGGAGGGCGCCCGCGACAAGGCCCACCGCGGACAGGTTGATGTAGTGCCGCTGGAGCGGTGTCGGCGCCGCCTCGGGAATGCGATCGGGCACCCGGGCGGCGTTGATCGCCTGGCGGTCGAGCACCGGCATGCCAGGTTCCCAGCGAGGGTCGTCCATCGCGGGGTCAGTCGACGGACGTGGCGTTCGATGGGTCGTCGAGCACCAGCTGCGTCTGGTCGGCCCGGAATCGTTCGAGCCTGCCTGCGAGCGCGGCGTCGGACAGCGCCAGGATCTCGGCCGCCAGGAGCGCAGCGTTCTCGGCGTTGCCGATCGCGACCGTCGCGACGGGGATCCCGCGGGGCATCTGGACGATCGACAGGAGCGAGTCGAGGCCGTCGAGCGCCTTCGTCGGCATCGGCACGCCGATCACCGGCAGGATCGTCTTCGCGGCGAGCATGCCCGGCAGGTGCGCCGCTCCGCCGGCGCCGGCGATGATCACGCGGATCCCGCGACTCGTGGCCGTCTCCGCATACCGGTAGAGGTGGTCCGGGCTCCGGTGCGCGGACACGACGCGCAGCTCGCAGGGCACCTCAAGCAGGCCCAGCATTGCTACCGCAGCCTCGAGGACCGGAAAGTCCGAGCGGCTGCCCCCGACGATCCCGACGATCGGATCAGTCAACGCCCACGGCTCCGGGCTCCGCGACCGGTGACGGCGCCCAGCCGATCTGTGCGGCCGCGCTGCGGGCCCGCTCCAGCGCCTCTTCCGCGTTCGCGCCGAGCGCGGTCACGTGGCCCATTTTCCGGCGTTCGAACACGGTCTCCTTGCCGTAGACGTGGACGTGTGCGTCGGGCACGTCGAACGCCTCGTAGGCGCCCGTCGGGTTGGCCGGTCGCGGCGCGCCCTCGCCGAGCAGGTTGACCATCGCCGCTGCCGGCGCGCGCATCTCGACAGACCCGAGGGGCAGGCCGCAGATCGCCCTGACGTGCTGCTCGAATTGGCTCGTGACGGCACCCTCGATCGTCCAGTGACCGCTGTTGTGGACCCGCGGCGCGAGCTCGTTCACGACGAGCGAGCCGTCGGGCATCAGGAAGAGCTCCACCGTCAGGGTCCCGATCAGCCCCATCGACGTGGCGAGCGTCTCGGCGAGATTCACGGCGGCCTCCTCGACCGCCTTCGGGACCCCGGCCGGCACGACGGTCTCGACGAGGATCCCGCGGTCGTGCCGGTTGCGCGCGACCGGGAACGCCCGGCTCACGCCGTCGACATTGCGCGCCACGACGACCGACAGCTCCGCCTCGAACTCGAGCTCGCGTTCGAGGAGCGCCGGCCAGCCGATGCGCCCGTCGAGCATCTCGATGTCGCTCGTGTCCGCGAGCTGCGCCTGGCTCCGTCCGTCGTAGCCACCGCGAACCGCCTTCACCCGAAGCGGATAGCCGAGCTCCGCCGCGGACTCGAGCACGTCGGCCGGGCTGCGGACCTCGCGCCACGTCGCGACGCGACCCTGGTTCGCCTCGATGAACCGCCGTTCGGCGAGGCGATCGGCCGTGAGCTTGAGGGGGTAGGGGCCCGGTCGGATCGGTCGCCGACGATCGTCGAGCGCGGTGACCACCTCCTGCCCGACATGCTCCAGCTCGTACGTCACGACGGCACACTCGGCCGCCATCCGGAGGGCGCCGAGCACGTCGTCGTAGGCCGCGACCTCGATCCGGTCGGCAATGGCGCCCGTTGGCGCGTTCGGATCAGGATCGAGGGTGACGATCCGGTAGCCGAGCTCGCGCGCCGAGAGGGCCAGCATCCGGCCGAGCTGCCCGCCGCCCAGGATCCCGATCGTTGCCGGCGGCGAGATGGGCGGCGGCGCGAAGCCCAGCGCGCGGTACACGCCGAGAATCCACGCGGTCTTCGAATGCGTGTAGCGCAGGCCCTCGACCGCGCCGCCGCTGGTGATGCCCCGCTTCAGTCGCTCGTACTCGTGGCGCAGCGCATCGTCGTTGCGGAGCGCATCGCGGAACGCGATATCGCGCGGGAAGTCACCGCCGACGGGCTGGACGTGGAAATGAATCCGGTACTGCCTGCCGGCGTGCTCCATCGAGCCGACGGGCATCGGGCGCGTGGCGGGCCAGGGATCCGGTCCTGGCTGCGGCCCGAACCCGAGCTCGTACAGCAGCGCGACGATCCCGGGGATGTCCCCCGGCTCCGACTCGACCGACAGGTCGACGATGCCCTTGCCCGGCAGACCGGGCACGGCCGTGCTCCCGATGTGCTCGACGTCGAGATCCGGGCGTCGCTCGTGCACGAGCTCCGCCACGCGGGCCGCGACCTCGACCGTCCCGGGATCCCACTCGTGGACCTCGGCCGAGAGCCGCTCGTACGGCCCGATCGGCTTCGGCCGAACCTGCGCCACCGCCGGAGTGTAGGCGAGCCGATCCGGCACTCGTGAACGCCAGAGGTCCCGGCGCGGGCCGTCACTCGGGCGTCATCGCCGATGGGCATGATCCCTTCGTGGAATGGCTCGGCGACCTCTGGACTACGTTCCTGACCAGCTTGTACGTGCTGCGCGTCCCGATCGCGATCGGGTCCGTGATCGCCGTCGTTGTGCTGGCCTTCGTCGCCCGGCGCCGCGGCTGGTTCGGTGCTGCACGTCGTCATCCGGCTCGGACGGTCGCCCTCGGGATCGCCCTCGCCGTGATCGGCCTCCCGACCGCGTGGTACCTCGGCTCGCCGCTGTTCATCCGGACCGCGCTCGACGAGCCGGCGCCGATCGTTGCGGCGACGCTTCCGCCCAGCGCCGCGCCGACGTCCGGGCCAGGCGCCGTCCCATCGCCTGCCGTGGAACCGGGCCCGATCGAGACGAGCGGTGCCGCACCGAGCCCGTCGGTCACCGCCGAGCCCTTGGCAGCTCCGCGATCGGGCAAGTTCGAGGGCGCCGACGACTTCCATTTCGGCCGCGGCAGGGCGAGCCTCATCGAGACGGCGCCCGGTACCTGGATCGTCCGGTTCGAGAACTTCTCGGTCCGAAACGGGCCGGACCTGTTCGTGTACCTCTCGCCCGACGCCGATGGCTACGTCAAGGGCTCGCTCGAGCTCGGCCGGCTGGAGGCGACGGACGGGAACTTCAACACGGACGTACCCGCGGGCTCCGATGTCTCTGACGTCAAGAGCGTGGTCATCTGGTGCAAGCAGTTTGCGGTCCAGTTCGCCGTGGCCGCATTGGCGGACTGAGGCTATCCTGCCGGCCATGACTCGCTTCGTCGTGGGACGTCGGATCCTCGAGGTGGACGTCGGCTAGGTCGCCGATCTCGTCGCCCGCTTCGCGCGGGTGACGATTGACGTGGGCACCGGTGACGGCCGCGCGGTCCTCGCCGCGGCGGCCAGGGAGCCCGGGACCCTCGTGCTGGGCATCGACGCCAACGCGGCGGCGATGGCCGAGGCGTCGCGTCGCGCCGCTCGACCGGCCCGGAAGGGCGGCCTCTCGAACGCGCGATTCGTGCTCGCGAGCGCCGAATCGCTCCCACCGGTGCTCGTCGCCGGTGCCGACCTCGTCACGGTGCGTTTTCCGTGGGGCTCCCTGTTGCGCGGCTGCGTCGGCGCCGATGGCCTGGTCACCGATGGCGTCGCGGGCCTCGTTGCGCCCGGGGGCATGCTGGAGCTGATGCTGGCGCCGTCCGTCCGGGACGGCCTGCATTGCGTCCCGATCGAGCCGGCGGCGCTCCTCGCCGCCGTGACGTCCACATTCTCTCGATGCGAGCTCGACCTGATGGTGGCCCGGCTGGCGACGCCAGGGGAGGTCACGTCCTCGGAATCCACCTGGGCCCGGCGGCTGCGGCTGGAGCGCTCGGTAGATCGAGCGGTCATGCTGGTACGACTCGTTCGGCGACGCAACCTGGACGCGGGAGGGGAGTCAGGCGATGACGACGGAGCAGGAAGATCGGACGGTCCGGCGCATCGCAGCGACCATCGGCGTAGCGGGTAGCGTCGCGCTCGCGTACTTGTACGTGCTCGTGCCATTGCTCATCGTGCCCGGTCTCGCCAGATACGCCTTCTACCTGGCATGGGTTGTGCTCGTCGTCCTCTCACTGAGATGGTGGCGCAGTCATCCGTGGCGTTCGTTCGCGGTGCCGATCATCGGGCTCGTTGTCGTGGTGCCCGCGCTGTGGTTGGGAAACGCCTATCTGGGCTGGGTGCCCTGATCGACAGGCCATCGGTGCAACCTTGAGCGTCCCGCTGCTCCTGGACGTGGACACCGGCGTCGACGATGCCCTGGCGTTGCTGTACGCCTGCGCGGCGCCCGAAGTCGAGCTCGTCGCGGTCACCTGCATCGGTGGCAACGTCGACGCTCGCCAGGTGGCGGAGAACACGCGCGCCGTGCTGGAGCTGGCGGGTCGCGCGGATGTGCCGGTCGTCCTCGGGCGCGAGCAGCCGCTCGTCAAGCCCCTGGAGACCTCGACCGAAACGCACGGGCCGCGCGGGATCGGCTACGCGGAGCTTCCGCCGGCGACTCGCCCGCTCGAGGCCGAGGACGCGGCGACTCGGATCATCGAGGCCGCTCGCACGCGACCGGGCGAGATCACCCTCGTGACCCTGGGACCGCTCACGAACCTCGCCGTCGCGCTGGAGCGGGAACCCTCGCTCCCGAGCCTGCTCCGCGACTGGGTGCTGATGGGCGGCGCCTTCGGGGCGCCGGGAAACACCACGCCCACCAGCGAGTGGAACATCCACGTCGACCCGGATGCCGCGAAGCGGGCGTTCGCGGGCTGGACCGGCGGCACGAGCCTCCCGCTCGCGCTCGGCCTGGACGCGACCGAGCAGGTCCGGTTCACGCCGGAGCACCTCCGCCACCTCGCGATTCGCGCCGGGGTGCAGCCACTCGACGCCGGTCCCCTCGGGCGCGAACCGGCGGCGGCCATCGGGTCGGTGGCGGCGAGCCCAATCCTTCGGTTCATCGTGGATGCACTGCGGTTCTACTTCGAGTTCCACGCGAAATACGACGGCTTCTACGGCGCCTTCATCCACGATCCCCTCGCGGTCGCGGCGGCGGTCGATCGCGCGCTCGTCCGGGCGAAGCCCGTCTTCGTCGATGTCGAGACGGGACCCGGGCTCGCACACGGGATGACCGTCGCGGACTGGCGTGGCCTTACCCATCAGCCGGCGAACGTCGACGTCGCGGTCGAGGCGGATGGCGAGGCGTTCCTCGAGCGGTTCGTCGAGCGCGTCGGGGCACTGGCGGCGAGCCGCGCCGGCGCCGCGCGCCAAGCCTGAGCTGAGGAGCCGAGCCATCCGCGGCGCCGGACTGCGCGCCCTGATCGGGGCGCTCGCGGCCATCGCGACGACGGTCCTCGGCCTCACCGCGACCGGGGCCTTCGACACGACGCCCGACCCGAATGGCATCTCGATGGGCGCGAACGGCTTCATGCTCGTCCTCGCGATCGCGCTCCTCGTCGGATTCGTCGCGTACGCGGCGGTCGAGCTCGTCCAGACCGGCCGGCTCGAGTCGATCGGCCGCCAGTTCGGTACGCGCACGATCGTCCTCATGGCCTTCGCGATCCCGATCAACATCGTCCTCGGGCAGCTCGTCGGGAGCGCGCTTCGGCTCCCCGTCTACCTCGACTCGATCGGGACGATCCTCGTCGGCGTGCTCGCCGGACCGATCGCGGGCGCCGCGACCGGGCTCCTCTCGAATCTCACCTGGACGTTCGTCCTCGGCGGGACCCCGCTCGGCTCGCCGTTCGCGTGGCCGTTCGCGATCGTCGCGGCGGAGATCGGGTTCGTCGCGGGCCTGTTCGGGTACGCGGGCATCTTCCGCTCCCGTCCGAACACGCCGATACCGGCGCTCGCTCGTGGCCTGACCACGGCGTTCATCGTGCTCCTCGTCCTGACGTGGTTCGGGATCCTGCCCTTCTACGCCGGGGCTTGCGGGCCGTCGTTCGGCGCCGGTCCCTGCCTCGACCTGCTCAGGCCGGACGTCGGCGGCCATCTCCCGACGCAGGTCGCGGCGCTCGGCCTCGTGGCGGTCCTTGTTCTGGCCATCGGGGTGGTGGCGGTGCGGGCCTGGCGTCGGCGCGACGTCGGAGTCGCATATGTCCTCGTCGCCGGCGTCGCCTGCGGGTTCGTCTCGGCCCTCATCGCCGCACCGATCGCGGCACTCGTCTTCGGCGGCGTCACCGGCTCGGGTACGGACCTCCTGGTCGCGCTGTTCCAGGCGGCGGGCGCCGACCTCCAGACAGCCGTGCTCCAGCAGTCGATCATCTCCGATTCGATCGACAAGACCGTCTCGTACCTGCTCGTGTTCGCGATCCTCGGCTCGATCTCGCGACGAGTCACCGCCCGATATCCCCAGGGCGAGCGGGCGCTCGGGACCGTCGAGGCCTGACGATCGGCGGCCCGGCGGCCCCCGCTCCGGCGGCGCCCGACCCTGCCGCGGTCGATCCGGCCCAAGTCGATCCGGCGGCGCTCGCTGCGGCAGACGCCGAGCTGCTCGCGCGCCTGGCGCCGCCGACGCCCACCGCGTACCACCGCCTGAACCCGCTCACGAAGGCCGTGGTGGCGGTCGTCGTGACCCTCGGCGCGCTCCTCGGCGGAGGCTACGTCCTTCCGTTCGCCCTGTTCGCCGGGATCGTGCTGCCGGGGGCGCATCGTGGGCGCGATGCCTCGGGAGCGTGATTCGCCGCTCGCTCGTGATCACGCTGCCGATCGCCGTGTCGGTGACCCTCGTCTCGACCTTCACGCGAGCGGGCGGGACGGTGCTGTTCGAGATCGGCCCGATCGACGCGACCCTCGAGGGAGTGGATTTCGCCGCACGGATCGCGCTTCGGCTCTGGGTCATGGCGAGCGCGCTGGTGCTGTTCGGCCTGACGACCGAGGCGCGCGAGCTCGTCGCGGACCTCGAGCGCCGGGGCGTCTCGCCGCGGCTGACGTTCGCGGCACTGGCGGCGCTCGAGGCCGTGCCGGCGCTGGTGGAGCGTGGCCGCACGGTTGTCGCGGCCCAGCGAGCACGCGGGCTCGACACCCAGGGGAGCGTCGGCGCTCGCCTCCGCGGCGTCCTCCCAGTGGCCGGGCCGGTCGTCCTCTCGACGCTCCACCAGGTCGAGGCGCGGAGCCTGGCCCTCGACGCCCGCGGCTTCGGCCGGCCGGGCGCGCGCCATCTGCTCTGGACGCCGGCCGATTCGCCGGCGCAGCGGCTGGCGCGCTGGCTCCTCGTCGTCGGTCTCGTGGCCCTGATCGCGGCGCGGATCAGCGGCGTGCTCGACGGGCTGCCCTGAGGCAGATGATGCTCGAGCTCCACGACGTCACGTATCGCTATCCGGGCGCCGCGCGGCCGGCCATCTCGGGGATCGACCTGCGCGTTGAGGGCGGCGAGATCCTTGGGCTGGTCGGGCCGAACGAGGCGGGCAAGTCGACCGTGTGCCTCGTCGCTTCCGGGCTCGCGCCCGCGTCGATCGGCGGCGAGCTGGCGGGATCCGTGCAGGTCGACGGGCGCGATCTCCCGCGGGGGCGGGCCGGTGAGCTCGCCGGAGTGGTGGGCATCGTGTTCGACGATCCGGCGTCGCAGCGGTCTGGAATCACCGCAACCGTGTTCGAGGAGGTCGCCTTCGGCCCGATCAACCTGGGGTTGCCGGTCGCGGAGACGGTCTGGCGAAGCCGCGTCGCGCTCGGAGCGGTCGGCATCGAGCACCTGGCCGAACGGCATCCCGCTCGGCTCTCCGGCGGCCAGGCCCAGCTGGTCGCGATCGCCTCGGTGCTCGCCATGCAACCTGGGTGCCTCGTCCTCGACGAGCCGGCGGCCGAGCTGGACCCCGACGCGACGTCGCTCCTGATCCGCGCGCTCCAGGTCATCGCCGAATCCGGCACGCCGATCCTGATCGCCGAGCACCGCCGGGACGTCGTTGGCGCCCTTGGAGCACGGATCGTCGCCCTCGAAGGCGGGCGGGTCGCTCGATGATTCGCTGCGAAGGCGTCCGGTTCGACTACCCGGACGGAACGAGGGCTCTCGACGCGCTCGACCTCGAGATCGCCGCTGGCGAACGCGTTGCGATCACGGGGCGCAACGGATCCGGGAAGTCGACGCTCGTCCGGCTCTGGAACGGCCTCCTGCAACCGACGGAAGGTCGAGTCCTGATCGACGGCCGGTCGACCGAAGGCCGGCGCGTCGCCGACCTCGCGAGGACGATCGGCCTTGTCTTCCAGGATCCCGATACCCAACTGTTCCGTGCGACGTGCCGTGCCGAGGTCGAGTTCGGGCCCCGGAACCTTGGCCTTGCGGGCGCCGCACTCGACGAGGCCGTCACCCAGGCCCTCGACGCAGTCGGGCTCGGTGACGCGAGCGGCACCAACCCCTTCGACCTCGGCCGCGCCGCCCGCAAGCGCCTCGCGCTGGCGTCCGTGCTGGCAATGGGCACGCCGGTCGTGGTCATCGACGAGCCGACACCAGGCCAGGACGAACGCGGGCTCGCCATCCTTCACGACATCGTTGAAAGGCTCGCCTCGGACGGCCGGACGGTCGTCGCGATCAGTCACGACGCTCGCTTCATCTCGGAGACCTTCGAGCGCGTTGTGACCCTCGAGGCCGGCCGCGTCGTTGCCGACGGCCCGCCCTCCTAGACCACCCCTCGGCGGAAGCTCGCTGAACGCTCGAAGAGCGGTACGACGAAGCTGTGTGTCCCGCGACCCGTCCATTCGGTGCTCCCTCGTCCATTCGATCGCGAGGCGAGCGAATCAGCGTCGGAATGCGAAATCCGAGCCTCCCGTGGGGGTGTCGGCGGACGTGCCGCTCGCTCAGCGTTCACGTCACGCTTCGATCGTCAGCGCCACCTCGTGGACCGCACTGTCGACGATGCGCCACGCCCGAAGGCTCGGGGTATCGGGCGACTCGAGCGAGACCAGCAGATACAGCGAATTCGGGGTAGTGCGATTCACGAACGTCGGTCGGCGACGGGCGGGCCGGTGAGGCGACGTGCGAGTGGACGATGGCCCAGAAGACCTGGTCGGCGTCGTCGGTCTCGATCGAGAGCCGGAGCAGGTCGTTCGGATCGATCGCGTACCGATAAGGAGATGCCAGCGCGTTCCGAAGCGCCTCCCACCGGAGTGCCTGCCCGCCCTCCGCTGCCGGTCGATCGCCGACGATGACCCCGCACGCCTCGTTCGGCGCCTCCCTTCGAGCGAGCTCGACGATCGCGTCGCGCATCGCCGCCGGGATCGCAACCGAGGCCGGTCCCGGATGCGCGCCATCGCCCGCGCCTGGGTAGTACGAATCCGGATCCTTTCGGCCCGGGTCGAGCGGGTCGAGCGCATCGGGCGGGTCGAGCGGATCCGCCCTGTCTACCACCAGGCGACGCCGCCCTCGAGCTCGTCCTCCATGTCGTCGAGCGGCCGCGAGTACGTGCCCGTCGAGAGGTACTTCCAGCCGCCGTCGGGCAGCAGGGCAACGATCGTTCCGCTGTCCATCGTCGCGGCGACCCGTCGGGCCACCGACAGGATCGCCCCCGACGATGGCCCGGCGAGCACGCCCTCGCGCTCGAGCAGGTCGCGCGCCGTCTCCACAGCCTCGCGATTGGAAACGACGAACCGGTCGTCGAGCAGTGTCGGATCGAAGATCTCGGGCACGAACCCGTCGTCCAGCGAGCGCAAGCCCTGGACGGCCTCACCCGGGAGCGGCTCGGCCGCGACGATTCGCACACCCGGCTTCGCCCGCCGCAGGAAGCGCCCGACGCCGGTCAGCGTGCCGCCGGTCCCGAGCCCGGCCACGAACACGTCCAGCTCCGGCACGGCCTCGAGCACCTCCGGACCGGTCGTCTCTTCGTGGACGCGTGGGTTCGCCTCGTTCGCGTACTGGTCGGCCATGACGAACTGCGGGTCCCGGGCGACGAGGTCGCGCGCGAGCGCGATCGCGCCGTTTGACCCGAGCGAGCCGGGCGAATCGATGATCTCGGCGCCGTGCAGCGCCACGAGCTGGCGCCGCTCCAGCGTGACGTTGTCGGGCATCACGACGGCCACGCGATAGCCCTTCCGGCGGCCGATCATCGCGAGCGCAATGCCGGTGTTGCCGGACGTCGCCTCGAGGAGGATCGATCCCGGCTGCAGGCGGCCTCGAACCTCGAGGTCCTCGATGAGCGCCCGGGCGACGCGGTCCTTGATCGAGCCGGTCGGGTTCGCCGCCTCGAGCTTCGCGAAGAGGCGGACGTCAGGGCTGGGCGCCAGCCGCGGGATCTCGATCGTCGGCGTGTCGCCGATCGACTCGACGATCCCTGCGAACCGCCGACTGCGAGAGGCCGAGGTGGGATTCAAGCGGAGATCTCCGAGGGCCGAGGCGACGCCCCCGCTAGCCATCGGCCCGAGGATTTGCGACCATCTCAGCCGCCGGCGATCGCCGGCAGGAGCCGGATCTCGTCTCGCTCCCCGACCGGCGTCTGGAGCCCGGCGAGGTACCGGACGTCGCGACCATTCAGGTAGACGTTGACGAATCGATGGAGCTCGCCATCGGACGTCAGCAGCTGCTCGGCGAGTGCCGGATGCCGCCCGACGAGCGCCTGCACGGCATCGCCGATGGTCGATCCCTCGACCTCGACCGCACGCTCGCCGTTCGCCTGCGCGCGAAGCACCGATGGCAGTCGAACGGTGCTCACGACGGCCGGCCCGCAATCGAGCCGCCGATCACACCGGCGCCGCCAAACGATCCACCGAGCGCGAACGGCTGATCCGCGCCGAACGCCGCGGGCGCCTGCCACTCGCCACGCTCCCGCGCAGCCCGCGCCTCATCAGAGCACGTCGGGCAGGCAGGATCGCGCGACAGGCGCAGCTCCGAGAACGAGCCGTCGAGCGCATCGAACAGGAGCAGCCGCCCGACGAGCGGATCGCCCATCCCGATGAGGACCTTGAGGACCTCGTTCGCCTGGAGCAGGCCCATGATCCCGGGCACGACGCCCAGGACGCCGGCCACGGAGCAGCCGGGCGCCAGCTCGGGCGGCGGCGGGGTCGGGTAGAGGCAGCGGTAGCACGGGCCTTCGTACGGCACGAACGTCGTCAGCTGGCCCTCGAACCGGAAGACCGAGGCGTGCGCGACCGGGATGCCGGCCGCGACCGCCGCGTCGTTCAGGAGATACCGCGTCTCGAACGTGTCGGTTCCGTCGAGGATCACGTCATAGCCCGCGATCAGCCGCTCGACGTTGTCGGCCAGAAGCATCTCGTCGTAGGTCACGACCTTCACGTCGGGATTGAGCGCCTCGATCGTCTGCCGGGCGGAATCGACCTTCTTGACGCCGAGCCGCTCGGTCGAGTGGATGACCTGGCGCTGGAGGTTGCTCGCCTCGACGACGTCGAAGTCGACGATCCCGAGCGTGCCCACACCGGCGGCGGCGAGGTACAGCGCCGACGGGCTGCCGAGGCCACCGGCGCCGACGATCAGGACCTTCGAGTCGAGCAGCTTCGTCTGGCCCTTCGAACCGACCTCGGGGATGAGCAGGTGCCGGCTGTAGCGCGACTGCTGTGCCGGTGTCAGACCGGCGGGCGCCTCGATCGGGCAGGTTCTGCGCCTGCCACTCAAGGATGCCGCCGGCCATGTTCACGACGTTCGTGTAGCCGGCCTGCTGGAGGGCTGCGGTGCATGCGGCCCGATCGCGCGCCGCTGCGGCAGTACAGGACGATCTCGGTGTCCCTGTCGGGGACGGCAGCCTCGATCTGGTCGAGCAGGACCCCCTGCGGGATGAAGAGCGCGTCCGCGATGTGGCCGGCGTCCCACTCGACCTGCTCGCGCACGTCGATCAGGGTGGCGCCCGCCGCATGCCGATCGGCGGCTTCGGGTGGGTTGATCTCACGGATGGCGGTTTGCATCGAAACGATGGGCTCCAGCTAGGTGGTCAGGGAGGGGGCACGTCACGACGAGTGCTCGCGACGGTCGGCGTGCGCCGGCGATCAGGCCGGCGACTGACACCTGCAGCGGCCCACCAACCCCTGGCCGCGGCTCACGCGGCACCGGCCGGTGCGGAATCGGAGCTTGCCGGGCTGGCGACCGGTGCCGGTCCGAGTGCCCCCTGCAGCGTCTCCAGCGAGAGCAGCGCGCACTTCATTCGAGCTGGGCTGATCTCGATGCCCAGGAGATCGAGCACGTCGCTCGAGCCGATGGCCGCCGCCGCATCCACGGCCTTGCCCTTCATCTCGTCGGTGAGCAGCGACGCCGACGCCTGGCTGATCGCGCAACCGCGCCCAGTGAAGCCGACACCGTCGATCACCCCGCCGCGAACGCGCAGCTGCATCGTGATCCGGTCGCCGCACAGCGGGTTCGCGCCCTCCTGGGACGTCGTCGCACCCTCCAGCTGCCCGAAGTTATGGGGCCGCCGGTAGTGCTCGAGGATGTAGTCGCGGTAGAGATCGTCCATCGAGGCTGCACATTCTACTGCCGAGCGTGAAATCCCAACCAAGGCCGTCGGGATTGGCACGCGTCAGCCGAAGATGCGCTTCACCTCGTGGAGGCCGGCGATCAGGGCGTCGATGTCCGCTTCGGTCGTGTAGACGTTGAAGCTCGCGCGCGCGGTTGCCGGAAGGTCCAGGCGCTCGTGGAGCGGCATCGTGCAGTGATGGCCCGCGCGGACCGCGACCCCTGATCGATCCAGGACCTGGGCCACGTCGTGCGGATGGACGCCCGGCACGTTGAACGGGATGACCCCGCAGCGGATGCCCGCGTCCATCGGGCCGTACAGGTCGATGTCCGGGTGCTCGCGCTGGAGCGCGACGAGCGCGTACGTGAGCAGCTCCTTCTCGTGCTCGCGGACGCGGTCCATCCCGAGCTCGCCGAGGTAGTCCGCCGCCGCGCCGAGGCCGATGCCCGCCGCGATGTCCGGCGTGCCCGCCTCGAACTTCCAGGGGATGTCGTTCCACTCCGACCGGCGGAGGTGGACCTCGCGGATCATGTCGCCGCCGGCCATGAACGGCGGCATCGACTCGAGCAGCTTGCCGCCGCGCCCAGAGCGCGCCGGACCCCGTCGGCCCGAGCATCTTGTGCCCGCTGAAGGCGTAGAAGTCGGCGCCGAGCGCCTGGACGTCGACCGGGACGTGGGGCACGGCCTGCGCGCCATCGATGAGCACGAGGGCGCCGGCGGCGTGCGCCTTGTCGACCATCTCGCGGACCGGGTTGATCGTGCCGAGCGTGTTCGAGACGTGGGTGAACGCGACGAGCTTCGGCTTCAGCCGGAGGAGAACGTCGTAGACGTCCTGGCGGAGGATGCCGTCGTCGGTGATCGGGATGAACTCGAGGTCGCCGTCCTTCTCCTGGGCGAGGATCTGCCACGGGACGAGGTTCGCGTGGTGCTCCATCTCCGTGAGGACGATCGCGTCGCCGCGCCCGATGTGCTTCCGGCCCCACGAGTACGCGACGAGGTTGATCGCCTCGGTCGCGTTGCGGGTGAAGATGACCTCGGCGCTCTCGGGGGCGTTGATGAACCGCGCGACCTTGGCGCGAGCGTCCTCATAGGCGGCGGTCGCTCGCTCCCCGATCTCGTAGATCCCGCGGTGCACGTTCGCGGTGTACTCGCGGTAGTACCCGTCGAGCGCGTCGATCACGGGGCGCGGCTTCTGGCTCGTTGAGGCCGAGTCGAGGAAGACCAACGGTCGAGCGTCGGCTTCGGTCTCGAGGATGGGGAAGTCGCGCCGGACGACCTCCGGATCGAGCTTGCCGTTCCGGATGCGCCCACCGAACTCGATCTCGGGCGCCGCGACAGTCGCGGGCGCAGCGGTGACGGTCATGCCGCGTGCTCGGCGTCGCCGCCGAGGTCCGGGCCCTGCGGGACCAGCAGCGCCTCGTCGGGAACGTCGGGCGCCAGGCCGGCTTCGCGGAGGATCGGGCCGTAGCCCTCGGCCTCGAGCCGGAGCGCGAGGTCCTTGCCGCCGCTCTTGACGATGCGGCCCATCGCAAGAACGTGCACGACGTCTGGGGTGATGTAGTTGAGCAGGCGCTGGTAATGCGTGATCAGCAGGATCCCGAGGTCCGGGTTGAGCATCGCGTTGACGCCGTCGGCGACGACCCGGAGCGCGTCGATGTCGAGGCCCGAGTCGGTCTCGTCGAGAATCGCCATCTGGGGGTCGAGCATCGCCATCTGGAGCATCTCGAGGCGCTTCTTCTCGCCGCCCGAGAAGCCCTCGTTGACGTACCTGCTCGCGAAGCTCTCGTCCATTCGGAGCATCGCCAGCTTCTCGCGCATGCGCTTGCGGAAGTCCATCATCGAGACGCCGCCCTTGATGGCGTCCGTGGGGTCGATGTCGGGGTTCTTGTCGATGCCCTGGAGCTTGGCGTTCAGCGCGCTCCGGATGAAGCTCGCGACGCTCAGACCGGGGATCGCCGTCGGGTACTGGAAGGCGAGGAACATCCCGAGCCGCGCCCGCTTGTCCGGGCTCAGCTTCAGGACGTCGCGCCCGCGCCACTCGACTGCGCCGCCGGTCACCACGTAGGCGGGGTGGCCCATGATCGCGTAGGCGAGCGTCGTCTTGCCCGAGCCGTTCGGGCCCATGATCGCGTGGACCTCGCCTGGCCCGACCTCGAGATCGATGCCCTGGAGGATCTCGTGCTCCGGCGCCGCGATGGGTGCGACGCGCAGGCCGCGGATGACGAGGCGTGCCGCCGCGTCGGCGGTGGTTCCGTTCGTGTCGGTCGGTCTCCGGGGCGGCGGTCGTCGTGTCGGTCACGATGTCGTCAAGGCTCCTTCGAGGGTGGCTGGGGTCGTCGTCGGGCGCGGCTGGAGCGCCATCGCGCGGGGCGGGACGAGGTCGGCGAGGGTCACGCCGTCGAGCGCGCCGGCCACGGCGTCCCGAACGCGCACCCACAGCAGGTTCACCGTGCACGACGATGTCCGACCGCACAGGTCGTGGGTCTCGTCCTCGGTCGCGCAGATCATCGGCGCGAGCGGGCCCTCGAGGGCGCGGAGGACCTCGCTCATCGGGATCGCCTCGGGCGGGCGGGCGAGCTCGTAGCCGCCGTGGGCCCCGCGCGTCGAGACGACGAGCCCGGCGTCCCGGAGGACGAACGCGAGCTGCTCCAGGTATGCCCGCGGCATGTCCTCGGCCCCCGCGATCTCGGCCAGGGAGGCAGGGCCGGTGCCGTAGTGGCGGCCCAGCTGCACCATCAGCCGCACGCCGTACTCGCCCTTCGTGCTGAACGCGACCGCACCGGTGCCATGGAAGGCGGGTCGGTGCGCGCCGGGCGGTCGCTGGCGGAGTCGTCTGGGCGGTCAGCAGTCGGTCCCTCAATCCCTAGCGATCTTGTCGGGATTGAGTGTACGAACGGCCCCCGACGGGCGTCAAACCTCGCGGAAGCTGGGGAAATCCCTTGACTGGGTGCCATTGAGCGATTGAGGCTGGTACACCCACGTCTTCAAGGTGGCTTGAGACTCTCGGGCTGTCGGAGCATGGCGTGCACAAACTTCTGAGGCCAGTCGTCGCGCTCGTGGTGGCCATGGCCACCGCGAGCGCGTGCACCGGCGACCGCATCGCACTACCGAACCAGCCGCCGTCAGACGGTGGCCTGGCAGCCCTGCTCGGCCCCGCCACGCTCGTCGTCGACACAATTGATCGGGTCGCGTGCATCGCCGCCGACGTCGCTGGTCAGCGCACCGCACTCGTCTGGCCGGACGGCTACTACGCCCTTCCCACGACGCCCACATCGATCATCAATGCCGCCGACCTTGCTGTGGCGAAGGTGGGAGACACCGTTTGGCTGGGCGGAGGCCTTGCCCCCGGGCCCTGGCCACAGTTAGGAGATTGCCCTGACCACAACGGACGCGTGTGGTGGGTCGCCGACTTGTCGCATTCCGCGCCCTGACCAAACCTCCACGTGGCGAATGGATTGCGCCCGGCGCGTCGTGAGCGGCAACCCTCGGCCGTCTATCTCGTACCGCGTCGACCGATCACAAATGGCGCAACATCACGATGCCGAAACAGTTGGCGACCGGCATCCTGCGATCCCCGGCGCGTGGCGCCGTGTGAACCGAGGGAGGTCCTGACAATGGCCGGTGGCATCGGACGGCGAGCGGCCCTCGTTGTGTCCATGGTCCTGGTGGCAGCGTGTGGCGGAACGATCCCGCCCGCGGCGACGCAGAACGGCGGCGGCGAGGGCGATGGCACCGAGGCGCCCGTGACGGCTACGCCGGTCGCAACCGAGGCGCCGGTCGCAACCCAGTCCGGCGGGGGCGGAGGCGGTGACGCATTCGCCGGGGACCCGTGCAGCCTGCTCACGGCCGACGAGGTCGGGGGCATCCTCGGCGGCAGTGGCTGGACGTCACAGGGGTTCCCGGTCCAGGGCGGCTCGGGCCAGTGCCTGTACACCAAGGCTGACGGCTCGTCGCTCGCCGCGATCTCGATCACGACGGGCGTGAACATGCCGATCGTCTGGGACGCCTACGCGGCCAACACTTCGGATGTCGCCTCGGTGGCGGGCATCGGCGACGAGGCGATCTTCTCGACGTCAACGGAGAGCTTGTTCTTCCTGAAGGGCGCCACGATGGTCGGGATCACCGCCGGTACGGGCTCGGATGGCTACGACCTCCGGCTGCAGCATGCGAAGGAGATGGGCGCAATCGTCGACGGCCGTCTCTGAGGCCTTGTCGGTGAACGGCGTCCTCTAGCCGGTCCCCGGCGTCGCGGCCGTACCGCTCGGTGGTGGCGCGGCGAGGACCTCGTCGATGACCTGCGCGAGCGGCGTCGCGGCACCAGCGGCGAGGAGCTCCTGGGCGCGGTCCTCGCCGAGTCGCTCCACGGCGAGCTCCGCGGGGTCGCGCAGGTGGAGCACCTTGACCGGGGCGAGCATCACGCCCTTCTCCCGGGCGAGCTCATAGGTCGCGCCCGCAACCCGCGTGCCTAGGTCGGCGTCGCCGAAGGTGAGCGAGACGATCGCGGCCATCGCGAGGGCGCGGGCGATCCCCGTCGCGTTGTCGTGCTCGGAGAACCAGCGGAGTGCCTCCATGAGGTACTCCCATGACGTCGCGGGATCGTTGAGCCGGAAGTAGACCCCGGCGTGGAAGGTCATGCTGTCGGCGACCTGGTAGTCCGAGCCGGCTGCGCGGAACGCCTCGAGGTTCCTTGATTCGAGCTCGAGCGCGCGTTGGTGATCACCCGTCAGGAAGACCGCCAGCACCAATGCCTGTCGAGCCCGGAGCACGCCGTTCTCGTTGCCGACCGACGTGTACAGGTCCAGCGCCTGCTGCTCGTGATCCCGGAGGCGCTCCGGGTCGTTGGCGACCATCGACATGAAGCCGAGGTCGTAGTGGCCATCGGCGCGCAGGCCGGCGTCGCCCGTCGTCTCGGCGAGGGCCAGGCGCTCCTCGTACGCGGCGCGCGCTGCGTCGAAGTCGTCCGTCCAGTACGCCAGCCCGCCCTCGGCCGCAAGCGCCTCGACCCGGAGGCGGGGATCCGCGAACTCGAGGGCAAGCAGGCGCGCGAGGGCGGCACGGCCCTCTCGGAGCCGGCCGCGCTCCTGGTACCAGCGCCAGATCGGGGCAACGACCCGCGAGCCCATTGCGACGTCACCCATCTCGAGGGCCCAATCGAGCGCTGCGCGGACGTTGTGCTGGTCGACGTCGAGGCGGCGGACGAGCGCGCTTCCGCGCGGCCCGAGAATCTGTGGACCGATCGACTCCGTCAGGTTGGCCACGGCGGCTGCGTGTCGAGCACGGGTCGCGGCGAGCTCGCCTGCTTCCTCGAGCCGTTCCTGCGCGTACTCGCGCAGCAGCGGGTGCATGTCGAATCGCGGCTCCGTGGTGACGCCGGCCCCGTCGGCCCCCGCCGCCTCGATGCGAACCAGGCTCTTGTCGCCGAGCGACTCGAGGCCCTCGAGGATGTCGAGCCCGAGGTCGCCGTCCGGATCGACCACGGGCAGCGCCAGGGCCGCGGTCCAGCCGCCGGCGAACACCGCGAGCCGCCGGAACAGCCGACGCTCCGGTTCGGACAGCAGGTCGTGGCTCCACGCGATCGCGCCACGGAGCGTGCGCTGCCGTTCCGGGAGGTCGCGCGAGCCGCCGGCGAGATCGAGGCTCGATGCCAGCCGCTCGAGGATGAGCGCCGGGCTGAGCAGGCGGACGCGCGCCGCCGCCAGCTCGATCGCCAGCGGCAGCCCGAAGAGCCGCTCGCAGATCTGGCGGACGATCGCCCGCGTCTCCTCGGTCAGGACGAGGTCGGGCCGGAGCGCCGTGGCGCGAGCCTCGAACAGCTCGACGCCCGAGTCGATGTCGAGCGGGGGCACCGCGTGACCGCGCTCGCCGGTGATCCGCAGGAGCTCGCGGCTCGTGACGAGGAGCCGGACCTCCGGCGCACCGCGGGCGACGGCGGCCACGACCTCGGCGCCGGCGGGCAGAAGCTGCTCGAGGTTGTCGAGGAGGAGCAGCGTCGTCCGCGCCCGAAGGTGCTCGCGCAAGGTCTGGGCCATCGTCCGATCGGGCGCTTCGCGGAGGCCGAGCGTCGACGCGACCGCCGACTCGACCAGCCCCGCATCACGGACCGCGGCCAGGTCGACGAACCACGTCCCGTGCGGGAAACGATCGCGCACGGACTGCGCGACGCCCACTGCGAGGCGTGTCTTGCCGCTCCCGCCGGGACCGGTGAGGGTCAGGATCCGCGTCGACGCGAGGAGGCCGCGAAGCGTCTCGATCTGGCCGGCCCGCCCCACGAGCTCCGTGACGTCGCCGGGCAGGTTGCTCGGTGGCTCGAGGGTTCGCAGCGGCCGCGCGTCGTCCGCCGCCCCGACGACGACGAGACGGTGAAGCCGGCGCGGGTCCTCGAAGTCCTTGACAGCGCGCAGGCCCTCATCGGCGATCGACGCGCCTACCGGCGCGGCCCCGTTCCCGTCGCCATTCCCTTCGGGCCCGCCGCCTTCCCCGCCGAGCGCCTCGACGACCGAATGTGACAGGACGATCTGGCCCCCGTTCCCGGCCGCGGCGATTCGGGCGGTGTAGTTGACGTCGATGCCCACGTAGTCGCCCGGCTCACCCGCCGCGAGCCCGTGCCGCAGCCGGCCCTCGCCCGTGTGCAGGCCCATCCGGACCTTGATCTCGCACGTTTCGGGCCAGGGCTCGGTCGCGAGCGCCGTCTGCGCGGCGACGGCTGCCTGTGTCGCACCGGACGGGCGATCGAACGCCGCGAAGAACGCGTCACCCTCGGTCTTGACGACGACACCGCCGTTCGATTCGATCGCTCCGCGGAGGAGCGCGTCGTGCCGCGCGACGATGTGCGCCCACGCCTCGGACCCGACCGACTGCTCGAGGCGCGTCGAGCCCTCGATGTCCGTGAACAGGAACGTGACCGCTGGCCCGGTGGGCAGTCCCATCGCGTGGCCATCTTGGCAGTGTTGCCCTCGCCAGGGGAGGTGGATCCCTGGAAGGGCGCCGGGCCCTGTGCCTCGCTACGCCCTCGTCACGTCCTCGGCAAGATCGTTGCGCCACGCCTCCGTGGCGGCGATGTTGTTGAACGTGTACACGTGGAGGCCCAGGACGTCCGCGCGCGGATCGGCGATCACGGTCGCGAGCTGTCGGAGGAGCGACGTCGGGCGGTACGTCCCGCCGGCCTTCAGCAGCTGGCCCACGAAGCGCGCATTCCTGAGGACGAACTTGCTCGCGTCCTTCACGCCGATGCGCGCGCTGATGGACAGGAGCTTCGGGATCTCGGCGACTCCGGGGATGCCGAGCTTGACCGGCAGCGTGATGCCCTCCGCGCGGCGCGCATCGATGAACGAGGCGATGGCCTTCGGGTCGAAGCACAGCTGCGTGGTCATGTACCGCACGAGCGGCGCCTTGTCACGCAGCGCCCCGAGCAGCGCATCCTCGGGGATGTCCGGGTGGCCCTGCGGGTAGCACGGGCAGCCGACGTCCGCCGGGAGCCGTCCGAGGTCTGCCATCGCGCGCAACAGCGAGAGACCATCGAGGAATTCACCCGGCTCGCTAGCGTCGCCGCCGACGACGAAGGCCCGATCGATGCCTGCGCCCTCCAGTCGATCCAGCAGCGCGGCGAGGTGCGCGCGGTCGCGGATCATCCTGGCCGAGAGATGCGGGATCGCGCGCAGCCCGGTGCCTTCGAGCTCGACCGCCAGCTCGACGGTGGCCTCGATCCCCTTCCCCGGCGAGGCGGTCACCGAGACCGTAGCGCCTCGCGGGAGCGCGGCGGCCTGCTCGCGAACGTTCTTGAGAGGGATGAGCTCGAACGTCGGATCCACGAGCACGCGAGCGAGACCCGCGGCTCCAGCCTCGTCCACTTGTCGAACCCGACCGATCAGACGGCCGAGCGAACTGGCAGTCCTCACTTCGTGGCCCCGGCGTCACCGAATGGACTGGCGGTCCAGCAGGTGACCTCGTTCGACCTGCCGAAGGCCCACATCAGTCGGCGAATGGAGGCTGCGTCCGATTGGCGACCACCTTGTCACGGAATTCGGACAGGGAGTCCAGCGACAGGTTGCCGCGCGCCGCAACCGTCATCACACGTCCGAGTCGGGGAAGGCCGCCTTGCGCTGCGCGACGTACTCGAGGAGCGCCTCGTCGATGCCGGGATCGATCGGCGGCGCTTCGTATTCGGCGAGCATCCGCTTCCAGATCTTGTTCGCCCGTTGGGGCGACTCGAGCGCGCCGTCCTCGAGCCACTGCTCGAACGAGTTGTTGTCCGCGGTCGCGGATCGATAGAACGCCGTCTCGAAGTTGGCGAGGGTGTGCGAGTTGCCGAGGAAGTGCATGCCCGGGCCGTTCTCGCGGATGGCATCGAGCGCTTGGCCGTTCTCCGAGAGGTCGACGCCCTTCACGAACACGCCGGCCATCCCGCATTGATCGAGGTCGAGGATGAACTTCTCGTAGCCGACAGCCAGGCCGCCCTCGAGCCAGCCGGCGGCGTGGAGCACGAAGTTCGTGCCCGCGAGGATCGTCGGGATGAAGGTCGCAGCCGACTCGTAGGCCGCCTGGGCATCGGCGGTCTTCGCCGCGCACAGGTTGCCGCCGGACCGGAACGGCACGCCGAGGCGGCGCGCGAGCGCCGCCATGACGTACAGGACGAGCGCCGGCTCCGGCGTTCCGAACGTCGGCGCACCCGACTGCATCGAGATGGACGAGGCGAACGAGCCCAGGATCACCGGCGCGCCCGGCCGGACGAGCTGGACGAACGCCATGCCCGCGAGCGCCTCGGCGAGGGTCTGCGCCGCGGTGCCAGCCACCGTTACCGGCGACATCGCGCCCGCGAGGATGAACGGCGTGATCAGGTTCGCCTGGTTGGCCTGCGCGTAGACGCGCGCCACGCCGAGCATCGTCGAGTCCCACACGAGCGGCGAGTTCGCGTTGATGAGGCTGGTGATGACGGTGTGGTCGTCGAGGTAGTCGGCACCGCGGTCGCTGAACGCGATCTTCGCCAGCGCCACGGTGTCCGCTGCCCGCGTCGGGTGCGTCACCGAGCCCATGAACGGCTTGTCCGAGTACCGGATGTGCGAATAGACCATGTCGAGATGGCGCTTGTTCACCGGCACGTCGACCGGCTCGCAGACGGTCCCGCCCGAGTGGCCGAGGTGGGGCGTCATGTACGTGAGCTTCACCAGGTTCCGGAAGTCCTCGATCGTCCCGTAGCGGCGCCCGTTGTCGAGGTCGCGCACGAACGGGGAGCCATAGTTCGGGGCGAGGACCGTGTACGGATCGCCGATCTGGACGTCCCGCTCCGGGTTGCGCGCGTGCTGGGTGTAGATCCTCGGCGCCGACGCCTGCACGATCTGGCGGCACATCCCGCGCGGGAACTTGACGAGCTCACCCTCGACGTCGGCGCCCGCGTCCTTGAGGGTCACGAGCGATTCCGGGTCGCCCCGGAAGATGATCCCGACCTCCTCGAGGATCGTGTCCGCGTTGTGCTCGATGAGCGACAGGCCCTCCTCGTCGAGGACCTCGTAGGGCTTGAGCGAGCGGGTCAGGAACGGCGCCCCATGCGCCTGGGCCGCAGCCTGCCGCGTGGCGTGGCGGGCGGCGCGACCGCCGCCCGGCCTGCCTCGACCGCCATCGTCCGGTCCGCCACGCGCCGCCTTTGGGCTATTGATCACTGCCGGGGGCCTCTGCCTGCTCGCGCCGCGCTCGTTCCGGTCCTCGATGTCGGCTGCATGGGCTGTGTGTGCACATGCGGGTCGGACAAGGGCCGGCCTCGTTGCTTGTCTGCATCACGGACGGCCGCGGAGTCGCGGGGTACGGCCCCGCGCCGAACGTGAACCAGGTTCGATGAGGCCGGAGCCCGGACCCTGCTGCTCCGCTTCCGAAAGCCTTCCCTCGCCCGGTGTCGATGGAGCCGACATCGCGAGCCGTTGGCTCGGAGTAGTCGGCATCGGCGCCGCGTGGGCGGTCAGGCACGGGTGGGAGTCCCTCGACGGTTCGGTGGCCTCGATGATGAGGTCGATCGTCGACCCGCGCTCGCCGATCCGGGAGGTCCATCGGTCGATGACGCCTGGCGTGGCAGCTCGACGACGCGGGCCAGGTGCGTCGATGGCGCGGTGGCGTGCGGGAATGCCATCGCGTCCACGAAGTGGGCCTGGAATCGGGGCTCGACCGCGGTCTCGATCTTCTCCACCGTTCGGACGACCCGTTCGATCTCGCGCCGCGCCTCGGCCGACAACAGTGCGATCAGTGCCCCCGTCCCGGCCGCGTTGCCGGCGGCGCCGACGCGATCCAGGGGCGCGTCGGGGACGAGCCCGAGCACGAGCGCGTGGAGCGGGTCGATCTGGCTCCCGAAGGCGCCCGCCAGCTTGACCCGGTCGACCGACTCCACGTCGAGATGGTCCATCAGGAGTCTCGCTCCCGCATACAGCGCCGCTTTTGCGAGCTGGATCGCCCGCACGTCGTTCTGCGTGATCAGCAGGCGCGGCGAGGCGGGACCAACCTCGTCGTTGCCGAGATCCGCGCCGGGCCCGCCCTCGTGGAGCACGTACGAGAACGTCCGGCCGTCGGGCACGAGGCGCGGCGATCGCGCCGCGAGCGAGCCATCGATCGTGCCGTCGGCGGTGATGACCCCGGCGAGGAACAGCTCGGCGATCACCTCCACGATCCCCGAGCCGCAGACGCCGGTCACGCCGGTGCGCCGGGTGGAGGCATCGAACCCGACCTCGTCACTCCAGCGGGACGAGCCGATGACACGGAAGCGAGGCTCGAGGGTGGCCTTGTCGATCCGCACCCGCTCGATCGCGCCGGGCGCGGCCCGCTGGCCGGAGGAGATCTGCGCGCCCTCGAACGCCGGACCCGTCGGCGAGGACGCCGCGAGCAGCCGATCGCGCGAGCCCAGCACGATCTCCGCGTTCGTCCCCACGTCGACGAGCAGCGTCACCTCGTCCGCGAGATACGGCGTCTCGGCGAGGATGGCCCCGGCCGCGTCGGCGCCCACGTGGCCCGCGATGCACGGCAGCACGTACACCCGCGCGCCCGGGTGCGCCTGAATCTCGAGATCCGCGGCCCGTACTCGGACGGCCGCATCCGTCGCGAGCGCGAATGGCGCCGAGCCGAGCGGCGTCGGGTCGATGCCGAGCAGGAGGTGGTGCATGATCGGGTTGCCCACGATCGTGAGCTCGAGGATGTCCTCGACGTCGACCTCCGCTCTCGCCGCGAGCCCGCGCACGAGGCTCGCGATCGCCTCGCGGACGACTCGCGTCATCTCGGCCGCGCCGCCCTCGTGGAGCATCGCGTAGGAGACGCGGCTCATGAGGTCCTCGCCGAACCGGATCTGCGGATTCATCACGCCATCGGAGGCGAGGACCTCGCCGTCGGCGAGATTCGCGAGGTGCCCGGCGATCGTCGTCGAGCCGATGTCCAGCGCGACGCCCAGCGCCTGGTCATGCAGGCCGGGCCACACGCCGGTGATCCAGCGGCCATCGTGGACGGCGACCGTGACGCGGTAGCCACCCGCCTCGAGCGCCGGCTGCAGCCCGCGGACCACCTCGAGATCGGTTTCGAGGCCGCTCAGCGCCCACTCTCGCTCGAGCGCGACGCGGAGGCGGGCGAGGTCACCGCCCGGCAGCGCGAGCTCCGGTCGTTCGACCTCGACCTCGTGCAAGCGCACGGCGGGGTCGATCACGAAGTCACGAACCGGCACGCCCTTGCGGACGACCTGGCGGTGGACCTGGCTCTCGGGCGGGACGTCGACCAACACGTCCCCCTCGACATGGGCTCGACACCCGAGCCGTCGCCCCGCCGAGAGGCCACGAAGCCGGTCGTACTCGGCCTCGTCCGCGCCGCGCGCCGAGAGATGGCCGTCGCTCGACTCGATCCCGTGCTTCGGGAACGTGCCCTCGGCGGGAACGACCTGGCACCTGCCGCACAGCCCGCGGCCGCCACACACCGAGTCGAGGTCGACGCCGAGCGAGCGTGCCGCGTCGAGCACCGTCGTCCCCGGCTCGAACCGACCTCGCCGACCAGATGGCGTGAAGATGACCTGCGCGCCGGCGCTCATCCGCCCGTGCCGTTGCTCTCCACGGAGCGGACCGGCCTGGGACCAGGGGCGCCGGA
This sequence comes from uncultured Chloroflexia bacterium, assembly GCA_963721765.1. Lineage (GTDB taxonomy): Bacteria > Chloroflexota > Limnocylindria > Limnocylindrales > CSP1-4 > UBA5189. The sequence continues at coordinate 457,144 of CAVRJP010000005.1, read as the reverse complement.
AGGGCGCCCGGAGCCGGCGTCGCGCATCGCGGCCGCGGCGGCCAGCGCTCTTCGGTTGACCCGGGGCCGGCTCCCCGCCGGTCGCTCGCCGGGCGGCTGCGCGCTGCCGCCGTCGATCACGCTCAGCGTTGCCGGGGCAATCGGCACCGCCGCAGCACGCGCTGCGTGGGCCGCCACCGCGGGTACCGCGGCTGCCTCGCGGTGCGCGCGAATCCAGCGACCTGCGTCCCGGTCGTTGCCCATGAGGACGTCGGCCGCCATGATCGCGGCCTTCACCTCGGCGGCGAGCGGGTTGGTGATGGCGGACGTGAGGCCGCTCGCGATCGCCATCGGCAGGAATGCCGCATTGATCCGCTCCCGATCCGGCATCCCGAAGCTGACGTTCGACGCGCCGCATGTCGTGTTGACGCCGAGCTCCTCGCGCAGCCGTCTCACCAGGCGGAACACCTGCTGGCCAGCCGTCGCCATCGCTCCGATCGGCATGACCAGCGGGTCGACGATGACGTCCTGGCGCGGGATCCCGTGGTCCGCCGCCCGCTCGACGATCCGGCGGGCCACCTCGAAGCGCACGTCCGGATCCTCGGAGATCCCGGTGTCGTCGTTCGAGATCGCGACCACCGCGGCGCCGTAGCGCTTGATCAGGGGGAGGACGCGCTCCATCCGCTCCTCCTCGCCGGTCACGCTGTTCACGAGCGGCTTGCCCTGGTAGACGGCGAGGCCGGCTTCGAGCGCCTCGACGATCGAGGAGTCGATGGAAAGCGGGACGTCCACCAGGGACTGCACGAGCTGGATCGTCCGGGCGAGGATCGCGGGCTCGTCGGCGAGCGGAATGCCGGCGTTCACGTCGAGCATGTGGGCGCCCGCCTCGACCTGGGCAACGGCGTCGCGCTCGACGCGACTGAAGTCGCCCCGCTTCATCTCCTCCGCCAGCAGCTTCCGGCCGGTCGGGTTGATTCGCTCGCCGATGATCGTGAACGGCCGATCGAAGCCGATGACGACCTCGCGCCGCGCCGAGCTGATGACCGTGTGGGTGACGTCGATCGTCACAGCCGGCTGCCTTCGCCGCCCGACTTGATCAGGGCATGCAAGACCGTCTTCGTGTATGCGGCCTCGAGGCGGGCGACCTCTGCATCTGCCTCGACCTCGATGTCCGGGCCGCACTCGCGCTCGGCCCGACCCATCTCCTCGATGTAGTCGCCGTACGACTTCTTGCCCGCGTTCATCGCGGCCTTGTCGACCGCGAACTGGAAGCGCTTGTCGAGGACGCGCTTGGCACTCCGCCGGCCTTCCCGTGCGATGACCTGCATCGGGATGTCGCGCCACCAGATCGTGATCAGTGATGCCATCAAGCGGCAACCTCGCCGGCCGGATGCTGGCTCAGCCGTGCCGCATCACGGAACACGGACACCGCCGAAGCGAGCTCGCCGAGCCCGACGGAACGGTGCTCGAATGCGAGGCCGAGGCGCCGGGCACCGGCTTTCGCGCGGGCGAGCAGGTCCTCGTCAGCTGTCTGGGCGAGGTAGACGAGCCGCCGGTAGTTGCCGAAGTAGACGGACAGCAGCTCGGGGTGGCGATCGAGGCCCAGGCCGCTCACGACGAGGCGGTCGAAGTTCCGGACGAGGAAGTCGGTCAGGTAGAAGGTGCCCGGCTCCTCGTCGGCGAGCTGCGCGAATGCGGCTCGGCCGGCATAGACCTCGTAGCAGTGGGCGCCCTCGAGCCGGGCGATGCCCTCGGCCTCGAGGACCTTGTCCAGGAGCCCGCCCGTTCCGCAGTCGGCGTAGGCGACGAAGATCTGGTCGTAGCCATCCGCGCGTGCCCGCCGGATCCGAGCCGCGACGGCGCCCGGGATCCGCTCCGGCCGGTTATGGAGCGAGGCCGGCAGACAGGTCAGGTCCACCGCCGGCAGCCCGGCGCGCCGGGTCAGGTCCACCAGCTCGCGCGCCAGCGCGCCACAGCCGATGACCAACGGCGGCTTGGCCGGCAACGAGTTCGAGCTCGACTGGCGCTTCGTGTCCCGCATCGTGGAACGCCCTACGCGACGCGCGCCCGTCGCTCGCCGACCAGCGAGAGGGCCGTCTCGACCGCGACCGCGGCGTCGCGGCAATACGCGTCCGCGCCGACCGCCTTGCCGAACTCCTCGTTCAGCGGCGCCCCGCCGACGAGCACGATGTAGTTGTCGCGCATGCCCCGCTTCACGAGCTCGGCGACGACGACCTTCATGTACGGCATGGTCGTCGTCAGCAGCGCGGACATGCCGAGGATGTCCGGCTTGTGCTGCTCCAGCGCGGCGATGAACTTGTCGGCGTCCGTGTTGATCCCGAGGTCGAACACCTCGAACCCGGCGCCCTCGAGCATCATCGCGACCAGGTTCTTGCCGATGTCGTGGATGTCGCCCTTGACCGTCCCGATGACGACCTTCCCGATCGGCTTCGCGCCAGTCTCCGCGAGGAGCGGCCGGAGGATCGCCATGCCCGCCTTCATCGCGTTCGCAGCGAGCAGGACCTCGGGCACGAACAGGATCCCGTCCCGGAAGTCGATGCCGACGATCCGCATGCCCTCGACCAGGGCGTCGTTGAGGACCTTGTCCGGACCCCAGCCGCGGCCGAGCAGGATGTTCGTGCCCTCGGTGATCTCCGGCGCCATGCCGTCGTACAGGTCGTTATGCATCTGCTCGACGAGCTCGTCGTCGGCGAGCGCGGAGAGATCGAACGCCTGCTCCTGGTTGTCCTGGCTCTCGTCGTCGGCCATCGATCGCCTCCGAAATCCGCCGGTGGTGCCGGCGCCTCGCGATTTCGCGACTTCGATTCTTGGTGGATGGTTCCGTATCGCGGAACGATGCCGTATAGTGGAACGGACTGGTCTCTGAAATCTAGCCCAGAAGGGGTCTGATGTCCAGCAGGACAATCGGCGTCCAGAGCATCCAGCGCGCCTTTGCCGTGTTACGCGCGCTCGGGCCGGGCCCGCTCGGCGTGAGCGACGTCGCGATCGCGTCCCGCATCCCGAAATCGACCGCCGCGCGACTGCTCGCGGCGCTGGCCAGCGAGGGCGCCGTCGAGCAGGTTCCGGGCGAGCGTCGCTACCGGCTCGGGCCTGACCTCCTGTCGGTCGCGTCGGGCCTCGCGGAGACGTGGGACATCGTCTCGATCGCCCGACCCGCCATCGTCGAGCTCGCGGCCGAGGTGGGTGAAGCAGCCGGCGTCTCCATTCGCGACGGCTGGACGGTCCAGTACGTCGACCAGGTCGAACCCCCGAACCCGAACCCGATCCAGGTTCGCGACTGGACCGGCACGCGGATCCCGCTCCACGCCGTGTCGTCCGGCCAGGTCTTCCTGGCGCAGCTCCCTGCTCCGGTTCTCTCGCGCTACCTCGCCGAGCCGCTCGAGGCGTTCACCCCGCGGACGCTCACCGACGCCGGGGCGCTGCTGGAGCGCCTGCGCGAGGTTCGTCGTGACGGCCACGCCTGGGTTCGCGACGAGTACGCCGACGGGCTGAGCTCCGTCGCGGCGTCGATCGCCGACGCGCGCGCAGAGATCGTCGCGGCGGTCCACGTCCACGGCCCTTCGTACCGCTTCCCGGAACCCGGCGACGAGGACCGGGTCGCGGCCTCGGTTCGGACGGCGGCTGCGACGATCGGCGCTCGCCTCCGAGCCGGCGCTCGATCGCCCGATCGACCGGGCGCAGGCGGGTGACCCAGCGCAGCGCCTCGCTCGCGCGAATCTTCGCGGCGCTCGTCCTGGTCGGGCTCGCACTGCGTCCGCAGGTGCTCGTCGTCGGCCCGCTCATCGGCGACATCAAGGCCGACCTCGGAATGTCGCATGCCGTCGCGGGCCTGCTCGGCTCGATCCCGGTCGTGTGCATGGGCATCCTCGCGCCGCTCGGGCCCGTCATCGCCGGCTCGATCGGGCCGCGCCTGGGCGCTGCCGTCTGCGTGATCCTCGTCGGCGGATTCGGACTGTTGCGTGCGCTGGCGCCGGACGCCATCGGCGCGCTGCTGGCGACGGTCGGGATCGGCGTGGGCATGGCCGTCGTTGGCCCGATCCTCGCGATGACCGTCCGGCTCCGAACGCCGGATCACCCGGCGGCCGGCACCGGCGCGTACGTGGTCGGGCTCGTTATCGGCGCAACGGTCGCGGCGGCGATCGCAGTGCCGCTCGCCGGTGCATTGGGTGACTGGCGCGGCGCCGTCGCGGTGATCTCGGCGGGGGCGATCATCTCGCTCGCCGGTTGGCTGCTGCTCCTGCCGCCCGACAGCGGCTCGCGCCGTGTGGCACCTCGACGGCCCAGGCTCCCGTGGAAGCGGGGCTCGGCATGGCTGCTCGGACTCATCTTCGGGACGCAGTCGGTGATCTTCTACGGGGCGGTCACGTGGCTCGCGAGCCTGTACGTCGAGCGGGGCTGGACTGCCTCGGATGCCGCCGGCCTCGTCGCCATCGTCACCGGCATGGGCCTGTTCGCGACCCTCGCCGTGCCCGCGTTCGCGGATCGATTCGGGACTCGTCGGAGCCAGATGGCCGTGGCCGGGCTCATCACGATCGTCGGCGCCGTGCTGCTGGCGCTCACGCCGGGCGAGCGACCCGGTTCGCTCGTGACGCTCCTCGCGACGGCGCTGATCGGGTTCGGGATTGGCCTGTACTTCCCGCTCGCGTTGACCCTGCCCGTGGACGTCGCCTCGGATCCCGAGGAGGCGGCGTCGATCTCGGCAATGATGCTGCTCGTCGGCTACCTGATCGCGTCGATCGCGCCGGTGGCCCTTGGCCTGATCCGGGATGCCACCGGCGGCTTCGAGGGCGTCGCGTTCAGCTTCGTGATCGTTGCCGTTCTCATGGTGATCCTGGCGGGAGCGCTCAACCCGAAGCGCCTCGCGAGCGCCGGCAGAGTCGAGGTCGCCGCCGAATAGTCACGCGCACCAGCGCAGCGGCGGCCGTCCCTGGGCCGGCTTGACAACAACCTGGGTCGTGATAACGTGCTAACTGTGAGTAGCACATTCTCGACCATCGACCTCTCGAGAGCGTACGGCCGGCAGCTGGCCGCGGCAGTCCGCCGCGCGGCGGCCCCGGGTGCCACGGTCGTGATGCGCGGGCTCGGTGGCGCACGCACGCACGCCGAAGAGCTCCTGGCGCGACAGGATCGGAGCCACATCTGGGGCCGGATCGCCGTCGGCGGCGCAGACGTCATCGAGGACTGGTGATCCGATGGCCCTCCATCAGCTTCGACGGCACCAGATCCCGATGGCGGCGCACTTCCGCCACAGCCTGGTGGTCTCGTACGCGTTCCCGGTCGACGTCCTGCAGCGGCTGCTCCCGCCGGGGCTGACGGTCGACGCCTACGGCGACGTCGGGTTCGCGGCAGTAGCGGTCGTGCAGACCGAGGGGATGCGACCCGCGGCACTCCCGCGGGCGATCGGCCGACCCTACCTGCTCGTGGGCTATCGGATCTTCTGCCGGTTTCGGACACCCGCGGGTCGGAACCTCCGCGGGTTGTACATCCTGCGGAGCGATGCCGACGCCTGGAGCATGGTCCTCGCCGGCAACGCGCTCACCCGCTACGGCTACCACCACGCCGCGGCCGCGTCGATGCTGGAGTCCGGCGATCGGCTCGAGGTCGGCGTGCAGAGCGACGATGGCGAGGGCGACCTTCGCATCGTGGCCCACCTGGCCGGCGCCACCCACCTGCCACCAGGGTCGCCATTCGAATCCGCTGCCCACGCCCGGCGCTTCGCCGGACCAATGCCGTTCACGTTCGACCACGAGCCCGAGACGAACTCAATCGTCGTCATCGAGGGCGTGCGCAAGGAGTGGCAGCCGCGTCCCGTCCGCGTCGAAGTCGACCAGGCGGCGTTCTTCCGGACCGGCCGCTTCGGCGGCGCCCGGCCCGTGCTGGCGAACGCATTCCACGTGGCGGGCGTCGACTACAAGTGGCGGCGCGGCGTCGTCCATCGACTCGAGGCGGCAGCATGACGACCTGGACCGCGTCGGGCGTCCTGCGGATGGTCCGCTTCAACTGGCCGGACTTCGTGGCCGCCGGCGGGGTCGTCGCCGCGGCGCTCCTGGCCTTGCTCGTGGATGCCATCCCGGGCGCCCTGGTCGCGCCGGTCGTTGCGGCGGGGTCGTTGGCGGGCTGGTGGCTCGGCGCCTCGCTCGGTGCCGGCTGGTGGGTGTACGACCACTCGTCGCTATACGACTGGCGGTGGGTCACGACGATCCTTCGTCGACGACCTCGCAGATGGCTGAACGTCACGGTCGGCTTCGACGAGTCCAGCGATCGACTTCGGGCGATCCTCGGTGTCGACGGGACGACGGTCGACGTGTTCGATGCGGAGCGCATGACCGAGGCCTCGATCCGACGGGCGCGCGCCAGCCGGTCACCGGTTGCAGGGACGCTGCGGTGTCCGCTCGGGTGCCTGCCGTTCGCTGACGGACGCTTCGACGCGATCTTCGTGATCTTCGCGGCCCATGAGCTTCGGGAGCGGGCCGATCGTGAGGCACTCTTCCGGGAGCTGGCGCGCGTCGTCGGGCCCGGCGGCACCGTCGCCCTGGTCGAGCACCCTCGAAACGCGGCCAACCTGCTCGCGTTCGGACCCGGGGCGCTCCACTTCCTACCACGGACCGAGTGGGTGGAGCTCGCGGAATCCGTGGGCCTTGAGGTCGCGCGAACCACGTCGATGACACCGCTGGTCGAGGCCATCGCCTTCGAGCGGGCGCCATGACCGAGCTCGAGCTCCACCTTCGGATCGCCGGCTGGGCCGTCATCGCGATCGGCCTGGCCCACGTGGGCCTGCCGCGGGCCCTCGGCTGGCACGTCGAGCTGGCAACGGCATCGCTCCTGACGCGACAGATCGCCCACGTCCATTCGGCCTACATCGGGCTCACCTGCGTGCTCCTGGGTGCGCTGCCCGCGCTCGCTCCGGGGCTACTCACGACTTCGGGCGCGCTTGGCCTCTGGGTCCTCGGCGGCCTGATCGCGTTCTGGGGTTCACGGCTGATCGTGCAGCTGGCGGTCTACGACGCGCGACTGTGGCGCGGCAACGGGCCGCGGACAGCCGTCCACGTCGCTGCGACGCTGCTCTGGGCGTACGAAACGTTCGTCTACGCGCTGGCGTTCGCCGCCCAGCTCGACTGACGACCCACCGCCCCGGCGGGCGCGCCGGATCAATACCTGATGACGACCAGCCGATCGAGCCCGGACTCGGCGCCCCACGCCTCACCGGGACGGCCGAGCATCTGGCGGACCGAGGCATTCGCGCGATTCGAAGGGAAGGACAGGAAGGTCTCCGTCACCAGATCGAAGCGGACGATCGCGTTCTGGCCGAAGTCGGAGATCCACACCGCGTCGAGCTCGTCGACGTAGAGCGAGTAGCCCATGTTGTTCCGACCGGGCAGGTCCCACTCGCGCCAGTCGTCGGTTTCGGGGTCGTAGACCGCCAGCATGCCGGCGTTCCAGTAGCTGACCCACAGCCGGCCCGTCGAGTCCGACCAGACGCGCCGCGTTCCCGCGCCGGCGGTCGGGGGCTCGATGACCTCGACATCGCCGGTCGCCGTGTCGACGCGGCCGAGGTAGCTGTCCTCGAGCGAGACGAAGTAGATGTCGTCCGCCGGGGTCACCGTGATCCCATACGGGCCGTCGCCGCGCGGCGTGTCGAACGCTTGGATCTCGCCCGTGGCGGGGTCAAGGCGGGCAACGACGCCGCCCGCACCCGTGAACCACAGCGTCCCCGCCGAGTCGAAGACGCCGGTGTGCGGCGCCATCCCTCGGGCACCGGCCGGCATGCGGAACACGTCCACGTCGAAGTCGCCGGGCGTGACCCGGATGATGGCGTCGGCACCCTGGTCGGTGACCCACGCGGCGCCGTCCGGGCCGGTGATGACGCCGTGTGGCGCGGCACCGTTCGGGAGCTTCGCCTCGCGGACGTCGCCGGTCGTGGGGTCGAGCCAGCCGAGGGTTTCGTTGCGCTGGCCCGTGTACCAGATGCCGCCGTCCGAGGCGATCGCCACGTCGTGGGGATGCGCCCCGCGAGTGACGGGGTAGGTCTGGCTCGTGAACACCAGGTCGCCGGCCGCCTGGGAGGATGGCGCCTCGGTGGGCGACTCGGGCGTCGGGGTCGGATCTGCACTGGGGCTCGGCCCGCGGGTCGCCGGCGAGCCGCAGCCCGCCGCCGAAGTTGTCGGCGTGGCACACGCGTTCGAGGGCTGAACGGCAGGCGACGCGGACGGTGAGCACGCTGTCGCGAGGATCAGCACGGCGGCTGCGATCGCGGCGGTGCGCGGCATGTCAGCCGAGATACTACGGCGGCGTAGTATCACGAGCAACCCCCGGTCCGCGCCCCGGAGGATGAGCGAGTCAGCCCGCTCGGCGGCGCTCGATCTCGGCGCTGATCGCGGGCACGACCGTCGACAGGTCGCCGATCACCGCGTAGTCCGCGACGGCCATGATCGGCGATTCGGGATCCGTGTTGATCGCGAGGATTCGCTTTGCGGCCTTGCAGCCGACGATGTGCTGGATCGCGCCGCTGATGCCGCAGGCGATGTACAGGTCGGGCGCAATGCGGAGTCCCGTCTGGCCGATCTGGTCGGAGTGCGGGCGCCAGCCCAGGCTGGTCACGACGCGAGAGCCGCCGACGGCGCCGCCGAGCAGGCTTGCGAGGACCTGGAGCTGTTCGAACCCCGCTGCGGACCCGACGCCGCGTCCCCCGCCGACCACGACCTTGGCATCCGAGAGCGATACGCCGCTCGACGTTCGCGCCTCGCGGCTGACGACACGAGCGACCAGATCCGAGGCCTCCAGCTCCGGATCGAACCGGGTCATGGTCGGAGCCGGCGCGTTGGCGAACGCCATGTCCACGGCGACGGCGTGCGGCGCGACACTGATGAGCCGGACAGACGCGTCCAGCGAGGCGTCCTCGAGGAGGCTGCCCGCCCAGCGCTGGCGGACGAGGCGCCATGAATCACCGGGCGCGCTCGCGGGGGTGACCTCGACGACGTTGGCGGCCATCGGCACGCCGGCGCGAGCGGCAACGTGGGCGAGGACCTCGTTGCTGCGCTCGCTGCCGGCCGCCACGACGGCCGCCGGCTTTCGAAGCTCGATGACCGCGCGAATCGACGCGGCCCACGCCGCCGGCGCGTAGTCGTCGAGCCGTTCGTCGGTCGCGACATGCGCAAGGCCGACGCCGTACGGGCCGAGCCTGCTCGCCACGGTCTCTCCGACCGAACCCAGCACCACCGCGTCGAGCGGCACGCCGAGCGAGGTGGCAACCCGGCGCGCGAGGGCGAGCGCCTCCAGCGAGAGCCGATCCGGCTCCCCAGCGACGTGCTCGACGAACGCGACGACCGCGCCGCTCATCGGGCGAGCACCCCGATCCGCTCGAGCAGGTCGACGACCGCCGGCGCCGCCTCGGCTCCGCGCCCGATGACGTCGGCAGCGGTGCGCTCTTCCGCGGGCAGCCTCAGTCCCAGCTTCGTCGGGCCCGGTACGGGTCCGCCCGTGCCCGCTGCGTCCTCCCCCGCCCCAAGACCCAGCGCGCCCGATGGCGAGCTGCCGAGGGAGACCTTCTCGACATCCTTCTTCCTCGCTCGCAGCCGCCCCGGCACCGACGGGTAGCGCGGCAGGTTCAGCCCCTCCTTCACGCCGAGGATCGCGGGCAGCGGCAGGTCGTACGTCTCCCAGCCGCCGTCGGGCGCCTCGCGCCGAGCGAAGACCGATCGCCGGTCGTCCGGGAACCAGATCTCCTTGATCCCGTTGATGATCGGCCGCCCGAGCGCAACGGCGACGCGCACGCCGACCTGGTAGTCGCCGGTATCGGCCGCCTCGTTGCCGAACAGGATCAGGTCGAACGGGCCGTTCGATGCCTCCTGCGTCTCGATCGTCTCGGCGATGACGCCCGCGGTCGAGACCGGATCCCACTCCGTGCCGTCGGTCTCGAGCAGGACCGCCCGATCGATCCCGATCGCCATCGCGTCGCGGAGCTGCTCCTCGGCCGCGGCCGGCCCGAGCGTGAGCACGGTCGACGAGCCGCCCTCCTTCTCGACGATCCGCACGGCCTCCTCGACGCCGCACTCCTCGTGCGGGCTGATCGTGTGGCCGAGGAACCGTGTGTCGATCGACTGGCCGTCGGGGGTCAGCACGATCCGGCCACCGGTCTGGGGCACGCGCTTGACGCAGACGAGAATGTTCATACAGGCGCTGCCCACCCGCCCCGGATCGCCCCGGCGCCAGGCTCGTCATCGGCGCGACGGGGGTCGCCGGCCCCTTCGCGTGTTCGGAGCCAGCCAACGTCGCCTTCGTATGCGCGGACTCCGCCACCGAATGCCAATTCTCCTGGGCGATGCGCGTCACTTGCATACGAGCGCGGACGACCACGAGCGAGACCGGAGTTGCCTCGTCTGCGGGTGGCTCGTATGACAGTGACGGACATGGCCAGCGGCACGTACGGACCGGTGACCGATTTCGCGCATACGAAGCCGCGGGCTGGCCCGTTCGAGCTCCTCACGAGCGGATCCGCGTGTTGTCCGGGTCGAAAAGTGGGGTCGAGCCGGCGACGGCGACCGTCACCGGGTACTGCTCGCCGAGGTACTCCACGAGGAGCGACGTTCCGACCTTCGCGACGTCCGGCGGCAGGTACGACATCAGCAGGTGCTTGCCGACGGACGGCCCCGAGCCCGCGGATGTCACGTACGAGCGGCGGCCGTGCGCGTCGGTGAGCGGCGCCCCGTGCGGCCGACAGGATCGGCTCGCGCCCGAGCATGTAGCGCTTGACGCCGCTCTTCGAGGTCGGATCGTCGAGCGTCAGCGTGCACAGGACGGCCGCCGGCGCCTCCGCTCGTTGGCGCAGGTACGCCTCGCGGCCCACGAACTCCGCGATCCTTGACCGTCGGTCGGGCCATGCCCGCCTCGACGAGGTCGAAGTCGAGCTCCAGCTCCGCGCCGTGCGCCCGGTAGCCCTTCTCGAGCCGCGCCGTCACCGCGTACGTCCCGATCCCGACCGGCACGGCGCCATGAGCCGCCCCGGATTCCCAGAGCGCGTCCCAGACCCGCAGCCCCTGCTCGATCGGGACGTAGATCTCCCAGCCGAGCTCGCCGACGTAGGAGATCCGTGACGCGAGCGTTCGCACGCCGTTGACCTCGACCGCCTTCGACGTCAGGAACGGGAAGCCCGCGTGCGACACGTCGGCCGAGGTCGCCCCGGCCAGGATGTCCCGCGCCCGCGGCCCCCACAGCCCGATCGTCGTCCACGCGTTCGTCGCGTCGAACAGCTGCGCGGAGCCGTCCGCGGGGAGTCCGTCGGTGAAGATCTTCTTGTCGCGCATGCCCATGCCGCCACCGGTCACGACGCGGAAGTGGTCGTGGGCCAGGCGCATGACCGTGAGATCGGCCAGGATCCCGCCGGCGCCGTTCAGGAGCGGCGTGTAGACGGTCTTCCCGGGCGTCACGTCGACACGATTGACGCACAGCCGCTCCAGGTACGCGGCGGCGCCCGGCCCCGTGACGTCGAAGATCACGAACGCCGACAGGTCGACGATTCCCGCCCGGTCGCGCATCGCGAGATGCTCGGCGTTGATGATCGGCGACCACCAGCGCGATTCCCATTCCGCCGCGCGGGGCATCACCCGATCGCCGTAGTCGGCGAGGAGCCGCTCGTTCGAGCCGTACCAGTACGGCCGCTCCCAGCCCGCCGCCTCGAAGAACTCCGCGCCGAGCTGCTTCTCGCGCTCGTAGAACGGCGAGAGCCGCACGCCGCGGTTCGACGCCCATTGCTCCGAGGGGTGGACGATGCCGTACGTCTTGTTGTAGCCCTCGCTGGTCCGCGCGGCGATGTGGTGCGCGGTCCGGTGGTGGTCGTAGAACCGCGCGATGTCGGAGCCATGCGGATCGATCTCGGGCTGGCCGTTCGTCATCCACTCGGCGATGGCCCGGGCGATCCCGGGCGCCTCCTTGATCCAGATCGCGGCGGCTGACCAGAGGCCCTCGAACCTCGGGCGTCTCGCCGATGATCGGGTTGCCGTCGGGCGTGAGCGAGAGCAGGCCGTTGATCGCGAGCTTCACGCCCGCCTTCTCGTCGCCCATGACCTCCGGGAACAGCTCGAGCGCGTCCTCGAGCTGCGGGTCGAAGTCCTCCTGGGTGAACGGCAGCATCGTGGGCGAGAGCGCCGACTCGGCGATCGACGGGATGTCGTCCGGGTCCATGAGGATCGGGCGGTGGGCGTACGACCCGACCTCGAACTCGTTGCCGTGCTGGCGCTCGTACATGTTCGTGTCGACGTCGCGGATGATCGGGTAGCCGACCGCGCTTTCGACGTGCTCGAAGATGGCGACCGGCCCGAGGTCGATCATCTGGTGCACCGCCGGCGTGAGCGGTATCGAGGCGCCCGCCATCGCGGCGATTCGCGGGCTCCACACGCCGCACGCGATGACGACGGTCTCCGCCTCGATGTCGCCCCGGTCCGTTCGAACGCGCCTGACTCGGCCGTCGACGGTGTCGATGCCGGTCACCTCGACGCCGGAGGCGACGGTGAGCGCACCCATGTCCTGCGCCTTCTTGCGCATCAGCGTCCCGGCCTCGAGCGAGTCGACGACGCCGACGCCCGGCCAGAACACGCCGCCGAGGATCACGTTCTCGTCGATGAACGGGACCTTCTCCTTCACCTCGGCGGGCGTCAGCAGCTCGACGGGCTCGATGCCCCACGACTTCGACGACGTGACCCGACGGGTGAGCTCCTGCATCCGCGCCTCGGTGCGCGCCACCTCGATCCCGCCGGTCTGGGTGAACACGCCGAGCTCGCGAAACTGGCGGGCGCTGTCGAGGGTGAACGCCGTCATCTCCTTCGAGTGGTCGGTCAGGAAGATGAAGTTGGAGGCGTGACCCGTCGATCCGCCGGGGCTGGGCAGCGTGCCCTTCTCCACGAGGACGATGTCGCGCCAGCCGAGGCGCGCGAGGTGCCAGGCCATGCTGTTGCCCACGATCCCGGCGCCGATGACGACGACCCTCGCCCGATCCGGCAGCGTGGCCATGTGCCTCCTCCAGGCGGCCCTCGGGGTCGCCTCGTCCGTTGTCGCCCGGCCAGTCAGGCCCTCAGGCGAGATTCACCACGATGGTCTTGAGCTCGGTGAGACGCTCGATCGAGAACCGGCCGCCCACTCGCCCGATGCCGCTCTGCGAGCCGGCCCGGCCTCCGAACGGAAGGTGCGATTCCCAGTAGTTCGTGCCCTCGTTGATGTTGACCCATCCGGCGCGAGTCGACTCGGCGAACCGCAGCCCGCGCGCCAGGTCGCGCGTGAACACGCTCGTCAGGAGCCCGTATGGCGAGCCCTCGACGATCGCCAGCGCCTCGTCCTCGCCGTCGATCGCGGTGATCGGGACGACCGGGCCGAACGTCTCCTCCTTCGCGATCTCCATCGACTCCGTCACGCGATCGAGGACGGTTGCCTCGAAGAAGAGGGCGCTGCCGTGCTGCGGCGCCCGCTGCCCACCGACGAGCAGCGTGGCCCCGCGCTCGATGGCCTCGGCGACCTGGCGCTCGGTCTTGGTCGCCGTCCGCTCGTTGTTGAGCGGGCCCATCGTCGTCGCGCCGTCGAGCGGATCGCCGAGTCGCACCTCCGCCTTGACCGCAGCGACGAGCCGATCGAGGTACGCATCGTGGATCGACCGGTCGACGAGCACGCGCTCCCCGGCTGTGCAGCTCTGGCCGGCGTTGAGGAAGCAGGCCGTCAGGGTCGCCGCGACCGCCCGGTCGACATCGGCGTCAGCCAGGATCACGAGCGGCCCGTTGCCGCCCAGCTCCAGCAACAGCTCCTTGCCCGCCGCGCGCCGGGCAATCCTGCCGCCCGTGGTCGTGGACCCGACGAACCCGACCACGGCGACGCGCGGGTCACCGGCGATCTCGTCGCCCACCTCGTCGCCCGGCCCGGTCACGAGGTTGAACACGCCGGCCGGAAGGTCGGCCTCGACGATGCACCGGGCCAGCTCCACCGAGCACCACGACGTGTTCCGGGCCGGGTTCCAGACGACGGCGTTGCCCGCAGCGAGCGCCGGGGCGATGAGCTCGGCGGGCATCGTGTACGGCCAGTTCCAGGGCGTGATCACGCCGACGACGCCCTTCGGCACGCGGTAGATGAGGACCCGCTTCGCGGGGTCGACCGAGGGCGGGAGCAGGCCCTCGATGCGCGTCGCGTCGGCCGCGGCCATCCGGAAGTACAGGATCAGCTCCTCGACCTCGCCGTATGCCTCGGCCTGGAGCGGCTTTCCCTGGTCGAGCGTCAGCGCGCGGGCCAGGTGGTCGCGGCTGGCCTCGATGGCGTCCGCGACCCGCTCGAGCGCCTTCGCGCGCTCGAAGGGCGAAGTCCGGCCCCAGCTCGGGGCGACTCGATGCGCCGCCTCGATGGCGCGGCCCGCGTCGGCGCGACTGCCTCGCGCGAGGGCGCCGAGGCCGGCACCGGTCGCGGGGTTCGTCGCCTTGAAGGTCTGGTCGTCGGCGGCGTCGTGCCACGCGCCGTCGATGAACAGGGTGGTCGGGCGCTGCGACGCGGGGTCGAGGTCCCCGCTCGGCGGGACCGTCGCGGGCTTGGCGTGCACTGGGGCTCCTGCACGGAACAAAGTGGGCTTGCTGCACCCCAGGCGGGCCGGACATGCCGGGCGCCGCGACAGTCTGCCGCGCCGCGCCACCGGTGCGCAACTGGTGGCACGTCGCCGAAGAATCTCGAAGGGCGCCCGGTGGGCGCCCTTCGAGCGAGATGCGCGGAGCGGCGGCTCCGCAGGCTACGTGCTACTCGGCGGGGATCTCCCCGTGGATCGCGTCGAGGTCGACGCCCTGGGCGCGGCGGTACAGGCGAGCGGCGACATACAGGATCGCCGCGGCGCCGTAGAGCACGCCGAGGAAGACGATCGAGTTGGTGTTGCCAACGCCGATCCCATATAGCGGATCGCTCAGCCAGAGGAAGATGACGTACGCCAGGATCACCGAGATGATCAGGCTCGAGAGAGCTGAACGAGCATCTTCAGGTGGGCGATCGGCGAGTTCTCGAAGATCCGCGGCTTCCACCACGGCAGGATCGTCGCCGCGACCGTGCTCCCGAGGAACGTGACGGCGATGACCAGGGTGGCGTCGAGCGTGAGCGCTCGGAAATCCGCCGAGTAGGCATACAGGACGCTGACGACGATCGCCGGGATCATGATGAACAGGAGCGCCACGGTGGGGACACCGCGCCCCTCCGACACGCGGGCGGCCCGCTCGGGCAGGACCCGATCGAACGCCGCCGCGAAGATCATCCGCGTCGACGACAGGAACAACGTCCCGGACCAGCCGAGGAACCAGGCGCCGAAGAGCACGACCATCGCGATCTGGAAGATCGTGGCTGTCGATCAGGTACGACGCCAGGAGCGGCGGGTAGCTCCAGATGGGCACCGTCGGGTCGGTCGTCGTGTAGCCGTAGAACCAGTTGATGAAGTTGACATTCGTGGCGTTGAAGAACAGCCAGCCGAACGTCTTCGCGGCAAGGAGGACGAAGACGATCGCCAGGGCGGCGGTGACCCAGATGCCACCGAGCATGCCGTTGAGGACCTTCCGGAAGTCACCGGACCCTCGAACCTCGCCGTATAGCGTGGACCCCCAGTTCGGGTAGAGGATCCAGAACAACATGAACGGCAGCATCGCAACGGCGGCGGTCAGGGTCGCGCCGATGTCTGCGCCCATCGCCAAGGGGTCGAGCGACCCCGTGAACGCGTCGTTGGCCGCGGCGTCGGCGATCGTCTTGTCGTACGCCCCGCTGACGCCGAACATGCTCTGGTTGACCCGATCGAACGCAGCCTGGAAGTCCGCCTGCGAGGAGACGGCCATCAGCACGGCCATGATCCCGAAACCGATCAAGCCGAGGTACAGGCACATGCGCTGGATGCGCGCGTAGCCAGCCATCCCGAGCGCGACGAGGAACGAGGTCAGAACGATCACGATGATCGAGACGACGAGCGTGCCGTTGTCCGACCCGAAGAAGGCCACGCCATCTGACGACCCGAGGAGGGCGGCCAGTGGCTGGAAGAACTCGATCTTGAGGATGCACCGTAGATCGGCGCCCACATCGCGAGGATGAACCACCACCCGCTCGCCGCGAGGACGAAACCAATGCCGCCCCGGAGGCGGCCGAGTGCGCCGCCGACGACCAGGCCAACGACACCGGCGACGAGCGCGATGGTCGCGTCGAGCCCGAGAGCGCCGGCCAACCAGGTAGACAGCCGACGGCCCCAATGACGCCCCCGACCACGATCCCGGGCATGCCGTCGAGAACGCGGGTCTGCCAGACGTAGTCGCCGCCGGCGCGAGGCATCACGGCGATGAGGCCGGCGTAGGCCACGCGAGAAATGTCATCACCACGGCCGCGATCACGATCGACAGCACCGGCGATGCGCCGGGCACGTAGGCGAAGACGGCCAGGCTGTAGAACATTCCGAGCGTGACGAGGTTCACCGACATGAACGAGTAGGTGAACGCGTCGAATCCGGACCAGCCCTTGACCAGCCCGGTCGCGTTTCTCAGGAACAGTGACGGGGCGGAACTCGCCCGAGCGTCTGAAGCCATGCCTTCCTCCACTCCCTAGTCCACTCCTCGGTCGATCGGCAGTCGGGCCGACTCGATCGTCCACGCTGGGCAGCGCAGAGTCATTGTCGGGTGCTGCGCAAGTCCCCTTGGGACGCGGCGTCGTTCAGCCGTTGATCAGCAGGTAGCGCTTCACCTCGCCTTTCTTCGCGTCGAGGTCGACGATCGCGGCCTGCAGGACGCCGTCCTCGTACGTGCTGCCCGGGTTCACGGCGAGTGTTCGGCCGAGCTTCACCGCGCCTCGGCCCTCGTGGATGTGGCCGTGCAGCGAGAGTGCGGGCCCGTACTCGAGGATCGCGTCCCGGATCGCGGTCGAGCCGACCGGGATCAGTGCCTGGCCCGCCCGAGACGTAGCGCATGTCCTCGCCGATCTTCGGCGCGTTGTCGAGGTTCGAGCCGTACGGCGGCGCGTGGAAGTTGAAGATCGACCGCCGGCGATCCGGCACGTTCGCGACGAGGCCGTCGATCCGCGAGCGCAGCTCAGGCTCGGGCAGCTCGCGGAACGTGTTCCATGGCGTCGGGTTGGCCCACCCGGTCGAGACGAGCGAGAACCCGTCGAGATCGATGAGGTTGCTCTCGCCGAGGTCGACCAGCTTCGCGGCGTCGATGATCGGGTCGATCTCGAAGATGTCGTCGTTGGCCGGCGAGACGATGCAGCGGATGCCCTTGCCCGCGAGCCGCTCGTCCGCGAGCGCCATCCAGCGCTCCACCTGGCCGAGCATCTCGGCCTTGAATCGCTCGTCCTTGACCGACTCGTCGGCCTGCATCGCGGCCGCGTCATCCGACGAGAGGCGGATGGGGTAATAGCCGCGATCCTGGATCCGCTTCTCCATTGCTGCGACCTCGGCCTCGGTCGCCAGCACGTGCTCCTGCTCCTGAAGCGTGACCCGCCAGCGATTCGGTTCGACCGTGATCGGGACCATGGCCTTGCCGGTCATGTCGCCGCCCATGATCAGGACGTCGGCCTTGTGAAAGGCGCCGGCGTTCAGGAACTTCCGCCAGCACACGTCCGATCCGTGGATGTCCGTCGCGAAGAAGATCCGCACGCGTCCTCCCGACGTTGCTAGTGGGCCAGTTCCTCGGGCTCGAGGTACCACTTCTGGCGCTCGCCGACGGCGGCGCGCAGCTTCCAGCGGGTCGACTTCGGCGCGGCGTCGATCGCGGCCCGCAGTCCCGCGATCTGCCCGCGCGGGTCGAACAGGACCTCGCGGTCGCTCCCGATGTCGAGGTCCGCGGGCGTGAACTCGGAGTCCATGAAGGCGGACAGGACGTCGAGGTTGCCGGTTGTCGTCCGCCACCAGCCCCAGTCGTTCGAGGTGTGGGCGAGGATGCGGGGCAGGCTGATCATGCCCACGCAGCGATCCCCCTCCTGGACGCTGTCATCCGGCCCGAGCGGGTGCTCGGCGAGGAGGATCAGGGCGTCGAGCACGTCCTTCTTGTTGATCTTCACGACCTGGAGCTTCGAGAGCAGGAGGTCCGCGACGGGCAGCGTCGGCGTCGACCGGTCGAGGCGGTCGCCGAACTCGATGCGGTGGCACATCTCGAGCTTGTCCACGAGCACGTCCACAGGGCGGTTGCGGGCCTCGTCGACGAAGTAGCCCTGGTGCTGGCCGAACAGGGCGTTGTGGCGCTTGTTCGGCGTGTAGCCCTCCGCCTCGAGCAGGGCGAAGGCGGCCTTGCGGTCCTTCGATCGGGTGACGAAGTCGAGGTCGACCTCGCGCCGCCGCGTCCGATGCGTCCAGTCCGGCGCGTGCGAGCGAACGGCCATGCCGCCCATGAGGCGGAGGAGGATGCCCTTCCCGTTCGCGACGTCCACGATCCGCAGCGCCTCCGCGAGCGGGTCCTCGAGCGTACGAGCGCCGGGTTCCATGGACCGCGGAGTATAGGCGCGTGCAAACGCGGGAAAACGCTTGCATCCCGTTAACAGCGCGGCGAAGATGGCGCCCGACGATGCGCTCCGGGACCGGAGGCACGTGGCTCGGGAGGGCCACGCTCACGTCCGCCGACCGAGTACGGCGGAAGGCCCGCGCCCGTCGTCAACGAGTGGACGCGCGCAATGGTGCGTGCGCCAGATATCTGGAGGAGCACTTGACCACGACTCGCTCGCTGCCCCGCGTGTTCACGCTCGGGGCGGCCATCGTCTTCGTCGCCGCGGCGTGCGGCCCGGGCGGCACCGCAACCGGCGCCGCCACGAATCCACCGGCAGCCACGACCCCCGCCGGCAGCCAGGCCGCAGGCGGCGCCTACGAAGAGTTCGTACCGGATCCGGCATTGCTCGCCGCGGCCGAGACGGAAGGGCACAGTCACGACGATCGCCCTGCCGCACGACTGGTGCAACTACGGTCCCCAGGACGGCGTGACCGGGCCGAACGTGATCGACACGTTCAAGGCACGAACCGGCCTCGACGTCAACGAGCTCGATCCGCTCGCCGGCTCCGGCGACGAGATCGAGGCGATCAAGGCGAACAAGGACAACCCGGGCCCGGCGGCCCCCGACGTCATCGACGTCGGCCTGGCGTTCGGCCCGTCGGCCAAGGCCGAGGGCCTGCTCGCGCCATACAAGGTCGCGACCTGGGACACCATCCCCGACGACGTCAAGGACGCGGACGGCGCGTGGTACGGCGACTACTACGGCGTGCTCGCGTTCGAGGTCAACACCGACGTCATCACCAACGTTCCCCAGGACTGGGCGGATCTGCTCAAGGACGAGTACAAGGGCAAGGTCGCCCTCGCCGGCGATCCCCGGACCTCCAGCCAGGCGATCCTCGCCGTCTACGCATCGGGCCTCGCCAACGGCGGGTCGCTCGACGATGCGAGCAAGGGTCTCGACTTCTTCAAGCAGCTCAACGACAAGGGCAACTTGTCGCAGGCGTCGTCGCGAACGCGACGACGGTTGCCTCGGGCGACACCCCGATCACGATCCGCTGGACCTACAACGCGCTCGCAGGTCGCGACGCGTCCGCGGCCGCGGGCGGCGCAACCATCGAGGTCGTCGTGCCATCCAGCGGTCGCTTTGGCGGCGTTTACGTCCAGGGCATCAGCGCCTACGCGCCGCACCCGAACGCCGCCAAGCTCTGGCAGGAGTTCCTGTACTCCGACGAAGGCCAGAACATGTGGCTGCGGGGCTACTGCCACCCGATCCGGTATCCCGATCTCGTGGCCAACAACAAGGTGCCGGCCGAGCAGCTCGCCAAGCTGCCCGATGTCGCAGGAACCGTGTTCCCGACGCTCGCGCAGCTCGATGCTGCCCGCACCCTGATCACCACCCAGTGGGATTCGGTTGTCGGAGTTGACTACCCGACGCCCGCGCCGTAGCGAGCGTCACCACAACGCCGTCGGTCGAAGCTCCACGACGCGAGAACCGATCGATGGCTGAAGGGACCGCACTTCGCGAGCGGGGCGCGCCACCGGCGCGCCCCGCTCGCCGATTCTCCTGGGCATGGCTCGGGCTGCTCCCGTTCTTCCTGTTCGCGTTCGCGTTCATGATCCTGCCGACGTTCTACCTGGTTGCCGGGAGCTTCCAGCGCACCTGCGCTTCCGGCGCACCAGGCGCGGAACAATGTGTCACCGGTTCCTTCACGCTGAAGAACTACGCGGACCTCAGCACGGGCATCATCCCGACCGCCTTCTTCACGAGCATCGAGATCAGCCTCGTCACGGCGGTCATTGGTGGCATCCTCGGCTTCCTGCTCGCCTACGTGATGATCCTTGGTGGGTTGCCCCGCTTCCTGCGCACGTTCGTGATGACGTTCTCAGGCGTCGCCTCGAACTTCGCAGGGGTGCCTCTCGCGATCGCCTTCATCTTCACCCTCGGGCGCGCAGGGTCTGGTGACAGTGTTCCTGCGCGGCTTCGGGTTCGACATCTACGACGCCGGGTTCAAGCTGCACGAGAAGCTCGGGCTGGAGCTCGTGTACACCTACTTCCAGATTCCGCTCATGGTTCTGATCATCGCGCCCGCCATCGACGGCCTGAAGAAGGAGTGGCGCGAGGCGGCCGAGAACATGGGCGCCACTCCGTCGATGTACTGGCGCAAGGTCGCCCTGCCCATCCTCATGCCGTCGATCCTGGGCACGATGGTCCTGCTGTTCGGGAATGCTTTCGGGGCCCAGGCAACCGCCTACCAGCTGACGGGCGGGGCGCTCCCGATCATCACCCTCGTGATCAGCTCGCAGATCCGCGGGGACGTGCTTCACAACCCCGGACTTGGGTTCGCTGCCGCCATGGGCATGATCGCGATCATGGCCGTATCGATCTTCGCCTACACCCTGCTCCAGCGACGCGCCGAGCGGTGGCTGCGCTCATGAGCGGCACTCGTGGGGGAGTCCTCGGGCCGCTCGGCGTCATGAAGAGCTGGCTGCGGCTGGACCGGAACGCAGATCCCGGACCGAGGCGGAGCGTCGGGACCCGCCTTGTGTCGTGGCTGATCTTCATCGCGCTTTCGCTGTACTTCTTCATTCCTCTGCTCGCGACGTTCCTGTTTTCGCTTCGACCAAAGCTCAACGGGATCCCCGAGCCGACGCTCGCGTACCGCCAGGTGCTCCAGGACGAGCGATTCTTCGTTGGGCTGGGCTACTCGTTCACCGTCGGAATCATCACGATCATCGTCAGCCTCCTGCTCATCGTTCCGACGGCGTTCTGGGTCCGGCTTCGCGTGCCCCGACTCCGGCCGGTGGTGGAGTTCGTGACCCTCCTCCCGTTCGTCGTTCCACCGGTCGTCTACGTGTTCGGGCTCGTCCGCACGTTCAGCCCGAAGCCTTTCCAGCTCCTCGCCACGGATTTCGGCAGTGACGTGGTACTCGTCGCGGCGTACGTGGTCCTCTCGTTCCCGTACATGTATCGAGCGGTTGATACCGGGCTGGCCGCGATCGACGTGCGGACGCTGACGGAGGCATCACAGAGCCTCGGCGCGAGCTGGGCGCGGATCCTGTTCCGGGTGATCTTCCCGAACATCCGCACCGCCGCCCTGTCAGGGGCATTCCTGACGCTCGCCATCGTCGTCGGCGAGTACACGATCGCCAACTTCCTGGCCCGGACGGATGCATTCGGACCATACCTGTCGACGCTCGGACGGACGGCACCGTTCACGCCCGCCGTCGTCTCCCTGATCAGCTTCGGGCTGACCTGGATCGCGATGGGCTTCATCGCCTATTTCGGGCGCGGTTCGCGGACGCGCATCCAGGTCGCCGGCGCGCGCTAGGAGGAATGACTTCTCGATGAGCTACCTGGTGCTGACCGACGTGCAGAAGCGCTTCGGCGAGACAGTCGCCGTCGAGAACTTCAACCTCACCGCGGAAAAGGGCGAGTTCGTGTCGTTCCTCGGGCCGTCGGGCTGCGGCAAGACGACCACGCTCCGGATGATTGCCGGCTTCGAGCAACCGACTGCCGGGACGATCTCGATCGACGGTCGTGACGTGACCCGCATTCCGCCGAACAAGCGCAATGTCGGCATGGTGTTCCAGTCGTACGCCCTGTTCCCGAACATGACGGTCGCCGACAACATCGGCTTCGGGCTGAAGGTCCGGAAGCGGCCCGCCGACCAGATCAGGAAGCGCGTCGGCGAGCTGCTCGAGCTCATCAACCTTCCGGAGCGAGGCGGGCGCTACCCATACCAGCTCTCGGGCGGCCAGCAGCAGCGCGTCGCGCTCGCCCGGGCGCTCGCCTTCGAGCCCCAGGTCCTGCTGTTGGACGAGCCGCTGTCCGCCCTCGACGCGAAGATCCGCGTTGCCCTCCGCCACGAGATCCGGCAGATCCAGCGCCAGCTCGGGATCACGACGGTCTACGTGACCCACGACCAGGAGGAGGCGCTCTCGCTGTCCGACCGCGTCGTGGTCATGAGCGAGGGCCGGATGGAGCAGGTCGGGACGCCGTTCGAGATCTACAACTTCCCGACGACCGCGTTCGTGGCCTCGTTCGTCGGCACGCTGAACGTGCTCGACGGCGTGGTGGTCGACGCCGGCCGAGGCGAGATCGCGGTCTCGGGCCAGACCATCAACATCACCCGCAAGTTCGATGCGCGCCCGGGCCAGGAGGTTCGAGTCGCCCTGCGACCGGAGATGATCTCGCTCGAAGACCGGCCGATGGGCTGCAGCCGCCTCGTCGGCAAGGTCGTCGACATCAGCTTCCTCGGCTCGATCGTGCGCATGCGCGTCCAGGTCGGACTCGGCGAAGCGTTCGCGAACGCCGACGCAGCGGACGGCCAGGTCCTCATCCTCGACGAGTTCAACGAGTCGTCGCTCAAGCTGCCGAGCCTCGGCGACATGGTCACCGTGAGCTTCCCGATGGATGGGCCGCTCGTCCTCGACACGACGGCGCCGGTCGAGTCGGTCGAAGAGCTCATCGCGGAGGCGTGAGCCGCCACTCTTCAACGCCCGATCCTCTCGCGGGCATCGACCTGCTGATCTTCGACAAGGACGGCACGCTCATCGAGTTCCAGCTCATGTGGGGCGCCTGGGTCGATGAGCTCGCGCGCCGGCTCGAGGCAGCCGTCGGGATCCCGCTCCGAGCGCGCCTGTACGAGCTCCTCGGCGTCGATCCCGACACGGGCGACGTCCAGTGGCACGGGCTCATGGCCGCCACCCCGATGGCCCGCATCCGGGAGCTGGTGGAGGCGTACGTCGCGGATGCCGGCGCCGGGTCCGGTCGCCGCCGCCGCGGCCGTCGACGCCGCCTGGTACGCACCCGATCCGGTCGCGCTCGCGCAGCCCGTGACGGATCTGCTGCCCCTCCTCGGACGCCTTCGGACCCGCGTCCCGACCTTCGCCGTCGCGACGAGCGACGATCGCGACCCGACGGTCCGCACCCTCGAGGCACTCGGGATCGCCGGCGAGTTCGCGATGCTCGCCTGCGCCGACGACGGCTTCCCGAACAAGCCCGCTCCCGATCCGGTCCTGCGCCTCTGCGAGCGCCTCGGGGTCCCACCGGGGCGGACGGCGGTCGTGGGCGATTCGCCGGCCGACCTGCGCATGGGCCGAGCCGCGGGCGCGGCGCGCACCATCGCCGTGCTCTCCGGGGTTGGCGACCGCGCGTCCCTCGAGCCGCTCGCCGACGTCGTCCTCGGATCGATCGCGGAGCTCGCACCCGGCTGACCACTTCTCGCGCGCGGACGCCCTCGCGTTCGCAAATCCCGCGCGCGCGTCCCTGACGCCCGGACCTGACCGGCGGTACTCACGGCCTATCGTTCCCGAACGGTTGGCCGCGTACGTTGACGTGCACATGCGGGTTGCCTGCCCGCACCAGCAACCGGTACCGCGGGGCGGTGCCAACCAGGAGCTCCGCCAAGCGCAATGGCCCTTGCTGCACGGGCGGGACCGGCCGCCGAGCTCATCTCACTGACCGAGGCCGCCAAGCTGGCCGGGGTCCATCGGGACACCGTCCGCGCGTGGTGCGCCCGCGGTGACGTGCCGTCGCTCAAGCACGGGCCACACCACGAGATCCGGCTTCGTCGAGGCGACCTGGAGCGCCACCTCCTCGAGCGCGTCAGGCGCAGCAAGAACGGCCGGCCCGTGTTGCGCGTCGTCGGGCCCACGGGCACGGACGCGCTTCGCCGGCTGGCCTCGGAGCTTTCCGGCTCCGGGGACCTGCAGCCCGTGTTCGAAGAGGTCCTCGACAACTCGGAGCGGCTGTTTCACGCCGATCGGCTCGGGCTTTGGCTCTGGCACCAGACCCAAGAGCACCCCATGGAGATCGCGGCGAGCCGCGACTTCCCGGAGGCGATCCTCAAGCGCGTCAGCGCGGCGACCCACGACTCCAAGCTGGCCGGCTTCGAGGCCTTGCGACGCCAGACGGTCATCTTCTACCGGGACTCCAACGATCTCGCGATCTCAGCCGAGCTGCGGGAGGTCTACGCGGAGCACGGCATCGCCTCGGTGTGTTTCGTGCCGGCACTCTTCCGCGGAGCGCCCCTCGCACTGCTCGTCCTCTATCACGCCGAGCCGCACGACTGGAGCCCGGAGGAGACCGCGCTCGCCCGGAGCTTCGGCGACACGATCGCCACCGCCATCGGCAACGCGCGGCTCATGGCCTCCGTGGAGGATCTCGCCGCGCGGCTGCGGGCGATCCAGGACCTCTCGGCGCGGCTCAGCCGGATCCAGGACGTTCGCGGCATCGGCGAGACGATCGTGGCCGAGGCCCGCTCGCTCATCGCCTACGACACGGTGCGCGTCTATCGGGTCGACCACGAGAGCGGCTGGTGCGAGCCAATCGCCTTCCAGGGGGTGTTCCTGGGCCGGTCCGACCCGGAGCCGGAGCTGCTCCGGGTGAAGATCGGCGAGGGCCTCACGGGCTGGGTGGCGGTCCACGGCGAGCCGCTGCTCCTGGGCGACGCGCACACGGACTCGCGGAGCCTGATCGTCGGTGACACCAGCGCTCCCGAGTCGATGCTCGTGGTCCCGATGGTCTACGAGGGCAACGTTCGGGGCATCGTGGTCGTGTCCCGGAGCGGCCGTGACCGATTCGGGCCCGAGGACGAGACGACCCTCAGCATCTTCGCCGGTACCGCTGCGCAGGCGCTCGTCAACGCCGAGCGGCTGGAACAGCTGCGGACGCAGCAGCTGGAGCTGGAGACGCAGCTCGTCAGCCAACGCCGGCTCATGGCGGTCAATGAACGACTCCTGTCGACCCTCGATCCCACCGGCGTCCTCGAGATGATCGCCGACTCACTGAAGACGGTGGTGACGTACGACTCGCTGACGATCTACCGCATCGACCGGGACCGCGGCGTGCGCCGGCCGGTGATCGCCCGCGATCGCTTTGCCGAGCTGATCCTGGGCTACGACGCGCCGCTCGGAACGGGCCTGACAGGCTGGGCGGTCGACCATCGCGAGGCCGTCCTCGCCAACGACGCCCATATGGACCCGCGCTCCGTCCAGATCCCGGGCACGCCGTTCGAGCCGGAGTCGATGGTCATCGTCCCGCTCATGGCCGAGGGCGAAGCGCTGGGCACGCTGAACATCGGCCGAATGGGCGGCGAGGAGGCCCATTACAGCCAGAACGAGTTCGAGCTGACGAAGCTCTTCGCCGCACAGGCCGCGATCGCGCTGCGCAACGCCGATGCCCACGACGAGGTCAAGATCCAGGCGGAGCGCGACGCGCTGACCGGGCTGCGCAACCACGGCGCGTTCCAGCGCGAGCTCCAGGCCTTCCTCGAGGGTGCGGACGCGGGTTCGACCGACGCGACGACCGGCGCGGCGACCGGCCTGCCTCCCCGCCCCGTTGCCGTCCTGATGATGGACCTGGACCAATTCAAGGGCTACAACGACCGGAACGGGCACCCGGCGGGCGACGAGCTGCTGGTCGCCGTCAGTCGTGCGATCGAGTCGTGCATCCGGACCGGCGACCGGGCGTATCGCTACGGTGGCGACGAGTTCGCCGTGATCCTGCCCGACTGCGGCCACCAGGCGGCCGAGGAGGTCGCTCGGCGGATCCGCTCGGCCATCGAGGCCATCCCCGACGAGAGTGGCGGGCCCCACGTCTCGATCAGCATCGGGGTCGCCCGCCATCCCGAGGACGGGATCGACAAGGAGAGCCTCGTCGAGATGGCCGACCAGGCGCTGTTCGTGGCCAAGGGCGCCCCGTTCCGGGGCTCACGCGACCAGTTCATCGCCGCGCTCGACGAGACCGCGATGGGGCTCCTGGACGGGAGCGGTACGCCGATGCTGCTGGACTCCATCCTCTCCCGAGCGACGCGCCTGCTCGGCGTCCGTGACGGATGGGTCTACCTCGCTGAACCGGGTGACTCACACCTGACCTGTCACGCGGCCGTCGGCATCTCTGCGGAGCAGGTCGGGAACCGAATTCCCGTCGAGCTGGGAATCGTGGGTCACGTGTTCCGGACCGGGAAGCGGCTCAGCCTCGACGACTACGACTCGTGGGAAGGCGCGGTGCCGCAGTTCATCGGTCGAGTCGGGGCCGGTGTCGGCGTCCCCCTGACGGTCGGTGGCCGTGTCGTGGGCGTGCTTGGTCTCGCGTCCGGTTCAATGGAGCGCGTGTTCCGCGAGCCCGAGGTCGACGCGCTGATGCGCTTCGCGCAGCTGGCCTCGATCGCGATCGAGAACGCCCGCCTCCAGGAGCAGGCGCTTTCGCCGCGTGACCCGGTCACCGGGCTGCCCACACGAGAGACGCTCATCCAGCGGGTCGTGGAGGCCCTTGCGCCTGGGCAAGCGGGACCGGCGGGATCGGCGGCGTCCGCGGGTGGGGCGGTACCGCCGCGCGAGCCCGTCGCCGTGCTCCTCCTCGACGTCGACCGGTTCGAGATCGTCAACGAGAGCCTCGGGCACGCTGCCGGCGATCGGGTGCTGCGTGACGTCGGCGAGCGCATCGCCGCGGTCCTGGGGCCGAACGACACGGTGGCGAGATTCGGTGGGGACACGTTCGCCGTGCTGCTCCCGGGCAGGAATTCGGATGACGCGATGGCGTTCGCCGAGCGGATCCAGCTTCAGCTCAAGCCGCCGTTCGACCTCGACGGCCGGACGTGGTTCATCAGCGCGAGCATGGGCATCGCGGTCGGCATGCCGGGGAGCGCGGGGGCGGGGGACGTGCTGCGGGAGGCCGAGATCGCGCTCGTCGGCGCGAAGCGCAACCCGACCCGCCGCCTGGCGCTGTTCGACCCGCTCAGCAGCCGTCGCGCGATGGAGCGCCTCGACGTCGAGGCCGAGCTGTGGGTGGCGCTCGAGCGCGACGAGCTGACGGTCCACTACCAGCCGATCCTCGACCTGCGGACGCTGCGGATCGTGGGGTTCGAGGCGCTCGCCCGCTGGCAGCATCCGTCTCGGGGCCTCGTGCTGCCGGTCGACTTCATCGCGCTCGCCGAGGAATCCGAGCTGATCGTCGCGATCGGCCGAGTGATCCTCGAGAAAGCGTGCCGCCAGGGTCAGCTCTGGCGCAAGCGCTGGCCGGACCAGAACTTCGCGATGAGCGTCAACCTTTCATCGCGCCAGTTCCTCGATCCCGATCTTGCCAACGGCATCAGCCAGGTGCTCAGCGCCAGCGGGCTCGATCCGTCCGCCCTCGAGCTCGAGATCACCGAGAGCAGCGTCATGGACCGATCCGAGACGAGCCTCGGCGTGCTCCACAAGCTGCGCGGGCTGGGCGTCCGCGTGGTCCTCGACGACTTCGGGACCGGCTACTCCTCGCTCGCGTACCTGCGCCAGCTGCCGCTGGACACGATCAAGGTCGATCGATCGTTCGTGACCGACCTCGATGTGCGCGACCCGAACGTCGGCATCATCCGGGCCGTCGTCTCACTCGCTCACGGCCTCGGCATCACGGTCGTTGCCGAGGGCATCGAGACCGACGAGCAGGCGCGCCGCCTGCGCGAGCTCGGCTGCGACATGGGCCAGGGCTACGCCTGGGCGCACCCCGCGGACGCGATCAAGGTCGGGCAGTTCATGGCCCGACGCCTGGATCAGCGGCGGTCGCCGAAGAGCCGCAGCAGGAACAGGAAGATATTGACGAAGTCGAGGTAGAGCAGCAGTGCGCCGATGACGGCGGCCTTCTCGACCGATCCGGTTGCGATGGCGAGCTCGCCGTTCCCGATCTTCTGGACGTGGTATGCGGTCAGCACCGTGAACAGCACGACGCCCACGAGAGAGATGATCCAGCCGATCACGCTGGCGCCGAGGAACAGGTTGACGATCATCGCCACGACGAGCCCGAAGACGGCCATCGACAGGTAGCCGCCGATTCCGGCGAGGGACCGCTTGGTCGTATAGCCGTAGATTGCCGCCCCGCCGAACATGGCCGAAGCCGAGAGGAAGGCGGTCGCGACCGATGAGAGCTCGTAGATCGATGCGATCAGCCCGATCGTCAGCCCGAGGCTCCCTGCGTACACGAAGAACATCCCGAGCGCGAGAGTCGCGTTGATCCGCGTGATGCCAAAGCTGATCACCATCACCAGCGCGAGCTGGGCGATGATGAGGATCAGGAAGTTGTTCTCGGCGAAGGTCTTCAAGCCCGGGTTGAGCTGCACGAGCGCCGCGATCCCTGCGGACAGCAGGAGTCCGGCGAACATCCAGAAGAACGCCTGGGTCAGGTAGGCGGTCTTCGTCGCCCCATCCGCACGGACGTCCACCCCATTGATGCGGAACGTGCCGCCGGCCGGTTGCCCTAGGCCGCCGCTCTGGTTCGGTTGGAATGTCACGTTTGTTGCTTCCTTTCCTTTGCGGCACTCGGCCGTCGGGCCGGCGTCGCTGCTCTCGATTCTGCACGTTCTGCGGCGCGCGCCAAGACCCAGACGAGGTCGGCGAGCCGGTTGAGGTACGGGATGAGGTTCGGGCCCGGGACCATGCCCGCTCGCTCAAGCGCAACGGCCCGCCGCTCGGCACGCCGGAGGATGGTGCGGGCGAGCTCGAGGGCCGCGCTTGTCGGAGTCTCGCCGGGGACGACGAACTCCTTGGGCATCTCGATGTGCTGCTCCAGCTCCATCAGGTCCCGCTCGACGTCTTTGACCATCGACTCGGAGACGCGCGTCCGGCCGTCCTCGAGGCGGTCCCATGCGTCGGGCGTCGTCGCGAGCTCCGCGCCGACTACGAACAGCTCGCGCTGGAAGCGCAGGATCAGCGGCGCGAGCCCGCCCAACCCTGCGGGAAGGGTGCCGATTCGGCGCTTGACGCCGAGGTTCGCCCTGGCCATCCCGAGCGCGGCGATCGCCTCGTCGACCGTGCCGTAGGCCTCGGTGCGTGGATCGTCCTTGCCGATCCGCGGGCCGCCGTACAGGAGGCCGGTCGTGCCGTCGTCGCCGCGGGTCGTCGCGACGGCGGAATCGATGGGGCTGCGTCGGTTCATCCGGTCGGGGTCAGGTGCGATCAGGGGAGCGTCAGCTCACCACATCAGGCCCGCATCGCGCGGGTCCCAGCGCTCGGCGAGGAGCGTCACCTTCACGGGGTGCTCGACGACCGACTCGGCCTGCTCCTGGACCTGCGCGATCATCGATCCGGCGTACGGGCAGAAGGGCGTCGTCAGGATCATCTTGACTTCGGTTTCGTTCTCGCCGAGCAGGATCTGCTTGATGAGCGCGAGCTCGACGACGTTCATCCCGATCTCCGGGTCCACCACGGCGCGAAGCGCATCGAGGATCGCGAGCTCGGTCGCGCGGCGCTCGGCGTCGAACAGCGGCGCGGCGGGCGCAGCGCCGACGGGTGCGGCGGCAGCGGGTGCGGCGGCAGCGGGTGCGGCGGCAGCGGGTGCGGCGGCAGCGGGTGCGGCGGCAGCGGGTGCGGCGGCAGCGGGTGCGGCGGCCTCGGGGATGGGAGTCTGGCTCGGCGCTTCGGGCGCCGCGACCTGGTCGGCGGTGTCGGTCATCACGTTCAGGATACAACGGGTCGCTCGGAAACCCTACCGACTGGGTCGGGATTGCGTCGTGATCTGCGCGACCGACTTGCGATCCCACGCCCGAAGCCGCAACACGCTCGTCCACCCGGCGCGATGCGTGGCAGTCAAGGTTTCGCGCTCACCGGCGCGATCCCGCCCCCAATCCGGGACCGTTGGACCGGAACTATGCCCGCCAGTCATCAACTCAGGTTCTAGGCACTCGTTCGGGACCGGTCGAGGGAGGATCCCGGGCCAGCACCTTGAAATTTGACTCAGGGACATATTGACGAGCCTTGGCGGTCCCTCGGGGACCGGTCGAGGGAGGATCCGGGGCTTGGGGCTCGAATCTTGACTCAGAGACATATGGGCGAGCCCGAAGGCATGACCGCACGCGCGAATCATGCGGGAGACAACTGGGAACGACTCGTCAGCGCGACTCGGACGGGAGGACGATGCGGATCGACGTGCCCTTCCTGGAGCTCTTCGCGGTGTCGCCCGACTCGGCCGTGATGGATCCGCCGTGCGCGGTGACGATGGCGTGAGCGATGGCGAGGCCCAGGCCGGAGCCGCGTGACGACGGGGACTTGCTGAACCGCTCGAACACGGTCGCCCGGAGCTCCGGTTCGATGCCCGGTCCGTCGTCGACGACCTCGATGACGAGCGCCCCGTTGCGCTGGGCGGCGGTGAGGCGGATCGAGCCACCGTCGGGCATCGCCCGGATCGCGTTGTCGACCAGGTTGGCGACGACCTGGCGCATGCGCATGGGATCGAGGTCGGCCGCCGGGACGCCCTGCTCCAGAGCGACGGCGATCTCGATGTTCGCGGCCGCCGCTCGAGCCCGGTGGGCGGTCGCCACGTCCTCGAGGAGGACCGCGGGATCCGTGGGCTCGCGATGGAGCGGCAACGCCCCGGATTCGGCGAGGCTCAGCGTTCGAAGGTCGTCGATCAGTCGCTCGAGGACGCGCGTCTCGTCGAGGATCGGGCGGAGGTGCGCCTCGTCGGCCGGATAGACGCCGTCGAGGAGCGCCTCGAGATTGCCCTGGATCACCGCGAGGGGCGTGCGGAGCTCGTGGCTGACGTCGGCGAGCAGCCGGCGCCGCGTTGCGTCCTCCGATTCGAGGCGCGCCGCCATGGCATTGAACGCCCGGCCGAGCCCGCGCAGCTCACCCGGCCCGCGCGGCGCGATCGGCACGCGAACCGAATAGTCGGCGGCCTCGATCCGCCCGGCAGCGTCCACGAGCTCGGACAGCGGTCCTCCAACGCGCCGAGCCAGCCGGATCCCGATGACCAGGGCGACGAGCCCGACCACGAGCACGACCAGCCCTGCCGCGCGCGCGAGCTCGGCCAGCGGGCCCTCGGTGACGATCCCGAAGAGGTTGGCGAGCAGCCACAGGGCGAGCACGCCGACCGAGACGAAGAGCGTCGCCATGAGCACGACGAGACAGCCGATGCCCCGGCGCATCCCGCCTCGACCAGACCAGGATGAGCGACCGCCGCGCCACGGCGACCCGCGCCACGGCGGCCCGCGCCACTCGCCGCCCTCGCCTGACGGAGGCCAGGTCTCGTCCTCTGGCCACCACGGCGGCCGATGGTGCGGGCGCATGTCAGGCCTGGACCTCGGGATCCGCCACGCGATAGCCGACCCCATACACCGTGAGCAGGTAGCGCGGTCGCGCCGGATCCGGCTCGAGCTTGCGGCGGATGTTCTTGACGTGTGCGTCGATCGCCCGCTCGTACGACTCGAACGCCACGCCGTGCACGGAATCGAGCAGCTGCGAGCGAGTGAACACGCGGCCCGGCTCGCGGGCCATCGCCGCGAGGATGGAGAACTCGGTCGGGGTGAGCTCCACCGAACGGCCGAGGACGGTCGTGCGCAGGCGCGGCGCGTCGAGGACGAGGTCGCCCGCTTCGATTCGGTCGCCAGGTTCGGTCGACCGTTCGGATCGGCGGAGCACGGCTCGGACACGAGCGACGAGCTCGCGCGGGCTGAACGGCTTGGTCATGTAGTCGTCGGCGCCGAGCTCGAGGCCGAGCAGGGTGTCGAGCTCGGTGTCCCGGGCGGTGAGGACGACGATCGGGATGGAGCCAGTGGCGCGGATGGTGCGCATGACCTCGAGCCCGTCCACGCCCGGCAGCCCGAGGTCGAGGACCACGAGGTCGGGTTGTCTGACGCGAGCCGCGTGCAGCGCCGAAGCGCCGTCGCCCGCGGTCAGCACCGCGAACCCGGCGTGCTCCAGGTAGTCGCGGGCCAGCTGGACGATCTTCGGTTCGTCATCGACGACGAGCACGGTGGGCATGGGCGGTCACTCTAGTCGCGGGGCATGCGTCCCGGGAGACGGAACGTGGCGGCCATCGAGTCGATGACCGCCACGCGAGCCGGAGAGCCGGAAGTCCGGCCTGAGGTCAGCGGGTCGAGCTCCCGCCGCTCCCTCCGGAAGCAGGCCCGGCGGATCCGGCGTCGCCATCGGCCTCGTGCAGCCGCCGGTGGAGCTCCGACATCCGGCGATCGCGCTCCTCGCGCCACGACTCGGGCCCGCCTTCAGGGCCGGAACCCTTGCCCCAGCCTGGGCCGTAGCCGTAGCCGTAGCCGTGGTGCCCCCAACCCCGCCCGCGTGAGAACGCGGCGCGGAGGAGGCCGAAGATGAGGAAGAGGAAGAAGATCCCGAACAGGAGGCCGAAGATCCCCGGTCCCTGCCATCCGTTGCCGGCGACGGGAACCGTCCCGCCCGCCGGGAAGCGGCCGGCGTCGATGACCCCCTGGGTCACCCCGGCCTGGTAGATGCCTGCCCCGGCGCTCACCAGGATGGCGAGCACGAGGAGGCCGAAGAGGAAGCTGGCGATCGATCGCCCGTTCATGGCCTGTCTCCTTTGTGGAAGGTCGATGGCCATAGGCTCAGGCAAGGTCATGAAGCGGATGTGAACGCCCCATGGAGATGGTTCGCTTTCGCTTGCGTCGACGGCGGGCCCCGATCGCGCGCGAGTCGTCCGAATCTGGGCGCTGGGTCGCAGCCGGGGCGTCAGCCTGTCGAGGGCTTGATCACGACTCCCGGGATCCGGTACTGGCTCGGAAGCCCCTCCGCCTCCGCCTCGCTGTAGCCGGGCCCCGCGAGCGAGCCGTCCTTCTCGAAGAACTCGGCGTACCGTTCGCGGTTGCGCGCGGCGTATTCGTATGCGGCGGCGACGCCCATCCGGCGAAGCTCGGGGTGGTCCTTGAGCATGCGCGTGAGCGTGTAGCCATTGCTCCGTAGCTCGAGGATGTTGCGGACCGTCAGCCGCGTGCCGTAGCAGAACGGCTCGCCGTTCATCACGAGCGGGTCCGAGACGACCCACTTGATGGTCATCGGGCTCGATGCCGCACGTCAGGCGCCCTTGTAGATGAAGCTCAGCAGCGGGTGCCGCTTGCGCGCGTCGCCGGCGAGCCGACGATGCCATTTGAACACGACGATCGCCTCGTCGATGGCGGCATCGATCGCGGCCACCGAGCCTGGATTCACCACGGCAGCCGCGGCGCGGCGCAGGCCCTCGCAGAGCGTGACGATGTCGTCCATCCCGATCTTGCGCTTGCGGTAGCGCACGGCGACGAGGTCGGCGAACGTCGCCATGGCGTGCGGGTCGCCGCTGCCGACCGCCACGATCAGGCGATCGACGAACGCTTCGAGGTCGGCCAGCAGCGCCCCTCGCTGGAGGTCCGTCAGCCGGTCCCGAATGGTCTGGTCGAGGTCCAGCGCGGAATCGAAGGCGCGACTTCGGAGGCGGGAGCCGCCTCTCCGCAGCGCCGCCGCGGCCTTGGGATCGCCGGCGCTGAGGTCGCGGGGCGGGAGTCCGAGGCTCGGGTGGCTCACGCGCCCGAGTCTACCGTGCGCCCCTCTGCATCGCCGGTACGATGCGCCCGTGGGGATCGAGCCCGGTGAGGCGAGGGATCAGCGGCCCGGACGGGGGGGTCGTGAGCTCGAGACGCCGCCCTCGACGAGGTACGGATCCCGATCCCTGGCGGAGCCGAGCGATGGTCCGGCCTCGCTCGCCGGCCCGCTCGCCGGCCCGCTCGCAAAGGCGGTCGTCATCGCGCTGGTGGGTGCCGCGGCACTCGTCGCCGTGGGCGGGATCTTCGCCTCCACCGCGGGCCTGCTGTTCGCGTCCGGCATCACCGGCGCGGGTGTCGGGCTCGTTCTGGCTCGCGCTCGCGTACCCACCGACGCGGGTCCGGCCCGCCTGAGCCGGCGCGGGGTCACGTGGCTCGCCATCGCGATCGCGCTCGCCGCGGTCGTCGTCGCGGATGTCGGAACCTGGCTCTGGGCGATGCGCGAAGGGGGCAGCCTCGGGCTGGTCGACTACCTGCTCACGGCATTCGGGCCGTTCGTGCCGGGTGAGGCGATCATCGCCGCGCTCGGTGCTGCCTGGGGAGCAACCGCCGGACCGGTCCAGGGCTGATCGCCGCCGGTCAACCTCGAGTCTCGCCCACGAACGGCATGCCGTGTCGAGTCAGCGCCTCGACGCTCATCCGGAGCACCGCCGTCTTCGCCGTCGCGACCTCGCGGACGTAGCTCGCCTCCTCGTCCTCGGTCATCGCGCGACCTCGGACGATCGCGCTCGGTCGACCCACCTGGAGCCACGCCAGGTGATAGCGATCCATCGACCCCCAGGCCGCGGCGAGAAGGTCGTCGGAGATCTGGAGCCACACCTTCAGCCCCGCCTGGCTCGGGTTGGCCGCGAGCCGGTCCCCCTCGTCGATCAGCTGGCGCGTCGCCCGGACGAGCTCCTCGCGGGTCATCGCGCCTGCGACGGGTCCCGGATGAACGCCTCGCGCGCCGCGCGCGCCTGGAGCGTCCATCGGCCCGGAAGCCCATCGCCGATCGCCTCGCCGGCGAACCGGGTGACGGGCAGGACGCCCGCGACGCTCGAGCACAGGAATGCCTCGTTGGCGGACGCGAGGTCCGCCGGGGTCAGCCACGTTTCGGACGGCTCGAGGCCCGCCCGCCCCGCCCAATCCAGGAGCCATGTGCGCGTGGTCCCGGGGAGGATCGCGCAGGCCAGCGCGGGTGTTGCGAGCTCGGCGCCGCGAACCAGGAAGATGTTGGCGCTCGTCGCCTCGGAGAGGTAGCCGTCCGTCGTCAGGAAGAGCGCGTCGTCGGCGCCCGCGCGACGAGCCTCCAGCCGCGCATACACGTAGTCCGCCCGGCTCGTGGTCTTGAGTGCCGCGAGCGGGTTCTCGGGATCTCGGCGCACCGCGCTGACGGCCAGGTGCAGCCCGCGCTCGAGGTGCTCGGTCGGCGGCGGCGGGACGGGCCACGCCTGGATGACGACGGTCGGCGTGGATCGCTCCAGGGGCAGCATCCCGCGCCCGGCGATCGTGCCGCGGCTGACCGTGATCCGAATTGACGCGTCGCCGTCCGGACCGGCGAGCCCCTCGGCGGCGAGTAGCCCGTCGATCCCGGCCCCGATCCTGCCGTCGATGTCGGGATCGAGCCGGATGTCCAGGCCTTCCGCTGATCGCCGGAGGCGGGCAAGGTGCTCGGGAAGCTCGGTTGGCCTGCCGGAGCGGGCCCGGAGCGTCTCGAACACGCCGTCACCCAGCTGGAACCCACGATCGAACGCGGACAGGTGCCGGGCGTCGGCATCGAGCAGCTCGCCGTCGACCCAGACGTGACGCCCTTCGAGGTCGCTCACGCCACCACGCGCGAACGAGCGGCGAGGCTGCTCACGAGACCTCGCGCGCCCCGATGGCCGAGAGCGGCCCGCGCGCCTTGGCCACCGTCTCGTCCCACTCCGCCGCGGGCTCGCTCCGCCAGGTGATCCCACCCCCCACGTGGAGCGTCAACCGCTCGCCGTCGGCGACGAACGTGCGGATGAGGATGCTCGTGGCCATCGCCCCGTCCGGCCCGATCCAGCCCGCGATCCCCGTGTACGGCCCGCGCCGCACGGGCTCGAGGTGCTCGAGCAGCTGCATCGCCCGGATCTTGGGCGCACCCGTGATCGAGCCGCCGGGAAACGATGCCTCGAGGAGGTCGAACGAGTCACGATCGGCGGATAGGCGGCCGGTGACGGTGCTGACGAGGTGCTGCACGGCCGCCGTCCGTTCGAGCCGGCACAGCCGCGGCACGCGTATCGAGCCGGGCCGGCACACCCGGCCGAGGTCATTGCGGAGGACGTCGACGATCATCACGTTCTCGGCGCGGTCCTTCTCGGACGACAGGAGCTCGCGGGCGAGTCGGCGATCGTCCTCGCGGTCGCGGCCCCGTGGACGCGTGCCCTTGATCGGGTTCGTCGCGACGTCGCCGTCGCGCGTGACCGACAGGAACGGCTCGGGCGACGCCGAGACGATCGCCCGCGCGGCACCGGTCAGCGGGCTCGGGCCGAGGTCGAGGTACGCGGCGAAGAGCGCGGGGTCGCCGGTCCGGAGCTGGCGGTACAGGAGCCAGGGGTTGCCCCGGAACGGTACTTCCAGACGGCGTGTCAGGTTCGCCTGGTAGATCTCGCCGTCCGCGATCGACGCTCGGATCGACTCGACGCCGGCTTCGTACGCCCGCCGATCAAGCCCGGACCGAAGCTCGAGTCGGGCGTCGAGCGCCTCCTGGTCGATCGTGACCGACGGCCCGAGCGCGCGAGCTCGAACCTCGTCCAGTCGATGGTCGAGCCGCTCGATCCGCTCGTCCACGGCTCGACCGCCGAGCCACGCCCGCCCCGTCTGGCGATCCCAGGCGATCACCCAATCGTGGAGCGCCAGCCGGAGGGCCGGCAGCTCCTGGTCGGCGTGCGCGATCGAGGGCAGGCGCTCGAACCTTCGCCCGAGGTCGTAGCCCAGGAACCCCGCGAGCCCGCCGAGGAACGGCGGTGCCTCGTCGATCGAGACGACGTCCGCGCTGATTCGGGCCAGCAGGCGGCGAGCGTTCGAGAAAACGTCCGGCCCCTCGGACGGCGATTCGATGATCGCGACCGGATCGGCGGCAAGGTAGGTCCAGCGCGCGTTCCGGCCGGGCCGCGCACTCTCGAGCAGGACCAGCCCTGGCAGGTCGCGGAAGCCCTCGGCGACGTCCATCGGCGCGGCGCCATCGAGCTCCGGGAGCGCGTACAGCCGGACACCAGGGGCCGACCTCGCCTGCGTCCGCGTTTGATCCTCGCTCACGGCCGGATCATATCGACCGGTTCCCCGACGGTGGTTTGTCGTCCGATACTACGGCACCGTAGTATCTCGACCATGCATCGACCCGCGGGCCGCCATCAGTCCTCCACGATCCCGGCGGCAGCCCTGGTCGTGGTTGCGCTCGTGGCGGCCGCGTGCGGGCCTGCGCCGATCTCGACGACCGTGCCGGGCACCGGCGCGACGAGCGCGTCTCCGAGCACGAGCCAGCCCGCGCTCGCAACGCCCGGGCCAACGCCCGGTCCAACCCTCGACCGTGTCACCGGGTGGCGCAGCGACCTCGAGCGCCTCGTGCCCGGGATGGACGCGATCCACCCGGAGCTCACACACGGTGCGACCCGCGCGGCGCTCGATGGCGCAGTCGCGAGCCTGATCGACGAGATCGCCGTCTCGACCGACGACCGGCTCATGGTCGGTGTCCTCCGGATCGTGGCGATGGTGAGCGCGGCGGGTTGTGACGCGCACACCGGTGCGTTCGTGTGGGGCAGCGGGTCGTACTCGGTCGACAGCATCCCGTTCCGACTTTGGCTCTTCGAGGACGAGGTGGTCGTCGTCGATGCCCTGCCGCCATACGAAGCCCTCATCGGGTCGCGAATCGATGCGATCGAGGGCCGGCCGATCTCGGAGGTCGTCGAGGCCCTCGATCCGATCATCCCGCGGGACAACGACCAGACCGTTCGCCTGCTCCTGCCGCGCTACCTGCTCATCCCGCAGGTCCTCCACGGCCTTGGCATCGCGGACGAGGGTCCGGTGGCGCTCAACCTGACGTCGGCCTCCGGAACCGCGAGCGTAGAGCTCATCGAAGCAGTGCCCATGGCCGAGTACAACGGCTGGGCCGGTCCGTACGGGCTGCACCTGCCCGCGGACCCGGACATCCTCTACCTGTCGAGGATCGACGACGCCATCTGGTGGCAGCTCCTCCCGGACGCCGAGACCCTGTACGTCCAGTACAACCGCGCCGATCTCCTGCCCGCCGGGACGCTGAACGACCTGCAGGCAGCGCTCGACGATCCGGAAGTGACACGGGTCGTCCTCGACGTGCGCCACAACTTCGGCGGCGAGCTGCGGGCCCTCGACCCGATCGTCGAGATGTTCTCCGACCCGGAGGTCAACCAGCCCGATCGAGTGTTCGTGCTCACGGGCCGGAACACGTTCTCGGCGGGCAGCCTGCTCGTTGCCCGCATGGCCGAGACCGACGCCGTCATCGTCGGCGAGACAGCCGGGGGCTGTCCCACGATCTTCAGCGACAGCTCGGAGCTCATCCTCCCCTTCTCGGGGATCGTCGTGAACGTGGCCGGCGACACCGCCGTCGGCGTTCGCCCGGACGACGAGCGCCTGACCATCGAGCCGGACGTCATCGCCACGCTCAGCCGCGAGGACTGGTCCGACGGCCGCGACCGGGCGCTCGAGGCGATCGTGGTCGTCGCGCCCTGATCGATCCGATGCCGACCGACCGGCCCGATCCCCTCGACACCTCGATCCTGTTCGACGTCTTCGTGCTCAACCAGGCAGTCGGGCGGCTGCTCGCGACGGCCATGCGTGGGGGGCCGCTCACGCCGGTGGAGTACGCGGTCTACAGCGCGGTGTTCGAGCTCGAGGCGGCGTCGCCGACGGAGCTCGCGGCGCGGCTCGGCATGCGGTTGACGACGTTCATGGACCAGCTCCGCGTCATGGAGGCTCGCGGCCACGCGCGGCGTGTCGACAACCCCACCGACCGGCGGTCCTATCGGGTCGTCCTGACAGCCGCAGGGCTCGAGGCGCATCTCGCCGCCAACCGCCTGTTCGAGGAGGCCTACCAGGCCTTCATCCGCCGCCTCCCGGATGGCGTCGCGTCCGCGAAGGAAGGGCTCCTTGTCGTTCGCGAGGCCGCCGAGGCTGCACTCGATGCCAACGCCTCGATTCACGCACGAGCCTCACGCCGGCAGCCCGCCGAGGCTGCAAGCGCCGGCGTCGCCTCGTTTCATGCCAAAGCGCCACGAGGGCGGGCTTAGGCTCACCAGGAGGCACAATGGCGGCGGATCGAGATCGTGGTCGTGCGTGTCGGGCCGTCGAATGCCTGTCAGACCAGTCCAGGTTGACGCTTTGGCCGGGTACCAGTCATGCGTCGACGGCTAAGGTCGTCGTGGTGACGGAATGGCAGGATTGTCGCCCGATTCCAGCCTCCGGACCATGAAGGAGTA
Organism: uncultured Chloroflexia bacterium; assembly: GCA_963721765.1. Lineage (GTDB taxonomy): Bacteria > Chloroflexota > Limnocylindria > Limnocylindrales > CSP1-4 > UBA5189. The sequence continues at coordinate 417,946 of CAVRJP010000005.1, read as the reverse complement.
TTCGCTCGAGCTCGCGTGCAAGGGGCCGAGCGAGCCCCCGGGCTACCCCTCCCCAGCTCGGCGGTCGCGGCGGCTGAAGTCGGCCAGGACCTCGTGGCACGCCGCGGCGAGCCGCTGCGCCTGGCGCGCGATCCATGGGTCGACGCGGCTTGAGTCCTCGATCGTCACCGTCGTTCCCGACGGACCCTCGTCGATGACGATGCCCGTCGCGTTCCGGTAATCGGCGAGCCAGTTCGACTGCAGCTGGACGAGCGCATCGGCCACGACGCGCGGCTCGAAGAGCCAGTCGAGGTGCGTTGCGTTCAATCGGTCGACGATGGCCGTCAATGAGATCGGCCGGCCGCGCGGCAGCCGCGCCAGGAGGTCGACGACGCGCAGTGCCGCGAACGGGTCACGGGACTCGGCGATGACCGGTGGGCTGAGGTCCGCCGGGGGCATGCCGGCGGGCGGCGGGCGCAATGTCCCGAGGTCACCCGGGTCCGTCAGAGCAGCTCTCCGTGCGCTGACCCGGTTGGCTCGCCCTCGCGCGGTCGCGGCTCCTCGCCGGGACCAAAGGCGCGGCTGCCGTTCGTGGATCCGGCTTCGCCGGAGAACGTTCCGTTGCGCTGTTCCTCGGTCGTCACGTCGGCCGACGTCACCACGCCAGCATTGGTGTCGTTCGCCGCGCGCTCCGTCGCGGCGGCCCCGGACGGCACGTCGCCCGCCTCGAGCACGGGCAGCGGCTTGCCCGCCGTGCCCTCGATCGCTCCGACGCCGAAGGGTACCCACTTCGACGGGTCCTGGAGCCGATGCTGCTCGGTGTTGCCGCGGGTGTGGACCTCCTCGAACCCGCGCGGCTCGATCCACATCCGCTCGCCCTCGAGTAGCCCGAGGACACCGGACTGGCCCGGCTCGGGGCGCCCGTGCTGGCAATACACACACGCCGCGGAGTCGTGGCGCTGGTAGGTCTGGGGCTCCTCGTACGTCGTGATGTAGCCCTCGTAGTTCCGGAGCACGACCTTGTGGTCCGAGTACGAGATGAGGTAGTTGGGCATGACCGGGATCTTGCCGCCGCCGCCTGGGGCATCGATGACGAACGTCGGGACGGCGTAGCCGCTGGTGTGGCCGCGCAGGCCCTCCATGATCTCGAGGCCCTTGCCGACGGGCGTCCGGAAGTGGCCGGAGCCCTCGACGAGGTCGCACTGGTAGAGGTAGTACGGCCGGATCCGGTTCTCGACCAGGCGATGGACGAGTGCGCGCTGGATATGGACGCAGTCGTTGACCCCGGCGAGCAGCACGCTCTGGTTGCCGATCGGGATGCCGGCGCGGGAGAGCCTGTCGACGGCCCGGCTGACCTCGGGCGTGATCTCGTTCGGGTGATTGAAGTGGAGGTTCATCCACAGCGGGTGGTACTTCGCGAGCATCTCGCACAGCTCGTCGTCGACCCGCTGCGGGAGGAAGACGGGCACGCGGGTGCCGATCCGAATGATCTCGATATGCGGGATGTCGCGGAGCCCGCGCATGACCGATTCGAGGAGCTTCGGCGCGAGGGTCAGCCCGTCGCCGCCGGAGATGAGCACGTCGCGCACCTGCGGCGTGCGCCGGAGGTACTCGAGCTGCGCCTCGTGGTCGCGCCGGTTGAAGTTCTGCGTCGGGTCGCCCACGATCCGCGACCGGGTGCAGTACCGGCAGTAGCTCGCGCACTGCGTGGTGATGAGCATGAGCACGCGATCCGGGTACCGGTGGACGAGCCCCGGCACCGGCGAGTGGCGGTCTTCGGCGAGCGAGTCGGCCATCATCGCGGTGAACGCCTGCTGCTCGCGCCCGAGCGGGATCACCTGGCGGCGAATCGGATCGTCCGGGTCGTCGGGGTCGATCAGGCTCGCGAAGTAGGGCGTGATGTCGACTCGGAACTTGTCGTCGGCGGTCAGGCCGGCGCGCTCCTCGTCGGTCAGGTTCAGGACCTGCCCGACCTCCTCGAGCGAGTTGACGCGGTTGCTGAGCTGCCAGCGCCAGTCGTTCCACTTCTCGTCGGGAACGTCCGCCCACAGCGGCGCGCGGCGGCTCTGCGCGGGGTTGCCGTCTGGGCCCAGCGCCCGCGCGGGGTCGCGCCGATTGACGAACGGCGCCTCCGCTGCAGCGGCTGCGGCATCCCGGTGTGCGATTGCCGCCTTGATCTCCTGGGCGTCCACGTGGTGCTTCTCTCCGTGCGCGGCGGTTCAGTGCATAAAGTCTATGCACTCTGCAAGTCGGCGGATCATAGCGCGAGGGTCCCGGGGGCACCAGCCGTTTGGCGGGCGGTTCGAGGCACGGTCGCCGGCCCGTACCATCCCGACATGTCCGATTCCGCCGCCGCCGATCAGCCCGACGACCCAACCCTGCCCGAGCACGTGCGCGCGAATCGCGAGGCGTGGGATGGCTACGCCGCGGACTATGTCGCGCCGGGCCACGAGAACTGGTCGAGCGACGAGCCCTCCTGGGGCATCTGGTCGGTCCCGGAGTCGGAGCTGCACCTCTTGCCCGACGACGTCGACGGGCAGGATGTCATCGAGCTCGGCTGCGGCACCGCCTACGTGTCGGCGTGGCTCGCCAGGCGCGGCGCCCGGCCCGTCGGGATCGACAACTCGCCCGCCCAGCTCGAGACCGCACGCAGGTTCCAGGCGGAGTTCGGAATCGACTTCCCGCTCCACCTCGGCAACGCCGAGTCGACCCCGTTCGACTCCGAAAGCTTCGATGGCGCGATCAGCGAGTACGGGGCGGCGCTATGGGCGGATCCGTTTGCGTGGATCCCCGAGGCGGCGCGGCTCCTCCGGCCGGGTGGCTGGCTCATGCTCCTGACAAACAGCGCGATCCTCCAGCTCACGACCCCAGACCTCGAGGAGGATGGACCTGCCGGCACCACCCTCCTGCGGCCGTATTTCGGAATGCATCGCACCGTCTGGCCGGGCGACCCGTCGGTGGAGTTCCACCTGCCCCACGGCGAGTGGATCCGAGTGCTGCGAGACGCGGGCTTCGACATCGAGCGGCTGGTCGAGATCCAGGCGCCGGAGGGCGCGGTCACGAACCCGCGCTGGCCGCTTGCAACCGGGGAATGGGCTCGGCAGTGGCCGTCCGAAGAGGCGTGGTTCGCGCGAAAGCGCGGCTGAGTGAGCCGCGCGGGCGAGTCATCTGGTGCCGAAGGCTACTCGCCGATCACGCTCCAGAGGAAGCCCATCGAGATGAAGAAGCCCGTGAACAGGGCGATGAGCCCGAGGCCACCGTAGGGCGAGTTCGCACCGGTGTGGGGCACGAGCTGCAGGCCGACCCCGAACACCACGGCCCAGGTGACGAACAGGAGGCCCCAGAACCACTTGCCATTGGGCCCCGTGACGAGTCGTTTCACCCAGCTCGACCGGCCATCCGATGACTGCGCCGCCTTCAGGAAGATGAAGACGAAGGCGACCGCCACGCCGACGGATACGAACAGGGCCGGCAGGTTGTTCGGGAAGTTCTCGAACCAGAGGGTGAAGATGGTCACGCAGGGTCCTCGAGGCGCGGCCACACGGCCCGGCTGAACGTGGTCGATCCTAGCAGACGGCTAGCATGATCGAGCCGATGACGGAACCCTTCCAGTTGGTCGCGCGCGCCTCGCGAGGGCATTCGCGAGCCGGTTCGAGCGGCTCGGGATGTGCCCGTTGGAACGCACCGGGTTGAGCCGGTTCGAGCGGCTGGGACGCTGGTCGGCGCGGCATCGCTGGGCGGTCACGATCGCCTGGGCAGCGCTGCTCATGGCCTCGGTGCCACTCGCGCTCCAGACGCCCGGGGCGCTCCGAGCCGGCGGGTTCATCCAGGACGATCTCGAGTCGGCCCGGGCGAAGGCGGTGCTCGAGACCGAGGTCGGGGTTGCGCAGGCCGCGCTCGTGATCGTCCTCCATGCCGACTCGGCGCGCGCCGGCGAGCCGGCCTTCGAGGCAGCCGCGGCGACGGCGCTCGCCGACGTGCCCCGGGCACCGTACGTGCGCCGCGTGATTCCGCACGCCCTGTCGACGCGCCAGGTCTCGGCCGATCGACACACCGCGTACGAGATCGTGCTGCTCAACCTCTCGGCCGACGACTCGCCCGACGCCCTGCCCGGCATCCAGGCGGCGATCCACGAGGTCCCCGGGTTCGAGATCGGGCTGTCCGGCGGCCCTGCGTTCTATGGCGACGTCCAGACCGTCTCGGAGCGCGACCTGCAGCGGAGCGAGCTCATCTCCCTGCCGTTGGCGGCCCTTGCCCTGCTCCTCGTTTTCGGCTCGGTCGTGGCATCGGCACTGCCGCTCGCGGTGGGCGGCGCGGCCGTGGTCGTCGCGCTCGCGGCGATCTTCCTCGTCGCGGGGGCGACCCCGATGAGCATCTTCGTGCTGAATCTCGCCACGCTGCTGGGCCTCGGCCTGGGCGTCGACTACTCGCTGCTCATGACGAGTCGCTTCCGCGAGGAGATGGCGGCGCGCGGGTGGCGGGCGGACGCGATCGAGGACGCCGTTGGCACGACCATGCGGACGGCCGGGCGCGCGGTGTTCTTCTCGGGCCTGACCGTGCTCCTCGGCCTCATCGGCCTCGTCCTGTTCGAGTTCATGATCCTGCGCTCGGTCGGGATCGCGGGGGCGGTCGTCGTCGGGTTGAGCGTCGCCGGGGCGATGACGCTCCTGCCCGCATTGCTGGCGATCATCGGCGTCCGGCTCGATCGGCTTCGCGTTCGTCGGGTCATCGCCCGACCGCCCGAGCAGGGACGCTGGTCGCGCCTCGCCTGGTGGGTGATGGCGCGTCCCGTGGCCGTGCTCGTGCCGACGCTCGCCCTCCTCCTGCTGCTCGGGACGCCGTTCCTGCATGTCCAGTTCAACGCGCCGGACGCACGGATCCTCCCGGAATCGGTCCCGTCGCGGCAGGCGTTCGACCTGCTGATCGACGAGTTCGGGCCGGGGCCATTCGCGCCGATCGTGCTGGCGATTCGGACGCCCGGCCCGGCCACCGATCCATCGAACCTCGGCACTCTCTTCGACTACTCGCGCCGCCTCGCCGGCGACCCGCGCATCGAGCGGGTCGACAGCCTGGTCGACGTCGATCCGCGGCTGACGCTCGAGCAGTACGCGCTGCTCTATCGCTCCGCGCCGCCACCCGACCGGTACGTCGCCGAGGCCCTCGCGGCCACCACGAACGACGACCTGACGGCATTCACGATCACCACGCCCTACGGCCCGAACGAGTCGATCGCCCGCGAGCTCGTGCGCGACCTGCGCGATCGCGCCGGTCCACTCGCACCGCCTCCCGGGGTTGCGGTGCTGGTTGGTGGCGGCGCGGCCGACGTCGAGGACGTCGTCACCGGCATCGCGGCCGAGTTCCCGCGCACCGCGCTCTTCATCCTCGTGACGACGTACATCGTCCTGCTGCTCCTCCTGCGCTCCGTGCTGTTGCCGCTCAAGGCGCTGGCGATGAACAGCCTGTCGATCCTCGCGTCGTTCGGCGCCCTCGTCTGGATCTTCCAGGACGGCAACCTCTCGGCGCTGTTCGGGACGCGGCCGCTCGGGTTCGTCGAGACGACCCAGCCGGTGATCCTGTTCTGCGTCCTGTTCGGGCTGTCGATGGACTACGAGGTGTTCCTGCTGACCCGCATGCGGGAGAGCTGGGAGGCGACCCACGACAACCCGACCGCCGTCGCCCATGGGCTCGAGCGGAGCGGCCGGATCGTCACGTCGGCAGCGCTGATCGTGATCGTTGTCGCGGGCTCGTTCGCCTTCGCCGACATCGTGCTGATCAAGGCGCTCGGCGTGGGGATCGCGATCGCGGTCGCCCTCGATGCCACGGTGGTCCGAGCGCTGCTCGTTCCGGCAACCATGCGCCTTCTCGGACGCTGGAACTGGTGGCTGCCGCGCCCGCTCGAGCGGTTCCTGCCTGCGCTCGAGGACGAGGACCTCGGGGACGCGGACCTCGGGGACGCGGAGAGACGGGCATGACGCGCCGGCTCGCGTCTCTGTGTGTCGTCGGGGCTCTCGTCGCCGGCTGTTCCGGAGGCCCCATCCTGGCCAACGACCCGATCGAATTCCCGTCGCCGCCGAGCCCGACTGCCGCTCCCAGCCGGCCGGTCGACCCGATCCCGGTCGTCCTGCCGCGGGACGACGGTCCGCACGATCGACTCACCGAGTGGTGGTACTACACGGGCCACCTCCGGGCGGCGGACGGTCGGAGATTCGGGTTCGAGGCGGTGGTCTTCCGCGCCGAGCGTGGCTCGCTGCCGGTCGCCTGGGCCTCCCATCTCGCACTCACCGACGAGGACGGTGAGAGGTTCGCGTACGCGCAGCGGAGCGAGGTCGGGCCGCAGGTCGACCGATCGCCACGCGCAGCCGACGCCACGCCCAGCGGGTTCGACCTCCAGGTCTCGGGTCTCAGCCCGACGCTCATCGCGGGAGGGGCATCCCCGATCGCCGCGCCGTGGCAACTCGCTGGGTCCGACGGGGTTGACCGCATCGAGGCGGAGCTCACTCCCGAGGAGGCTGCCGCGGCGGGCGCGGACTTCGGCCTGACCTTGGACCTCGAGGCTGGCAAGCCGCCGGCGTTGCACGACGGAGATGGGTTCGTCGAGTTCGGAGAGGCGGGCGCCTCGTATTACTACTCCCGGACGCGCCTCGAGGCGACGGGCGAGCTCGAGATCGACGGCGAGCGACTCGAGGTCGAGGGCATCGCCTGGTTCGACCACCAGTGGGGCGACTTCGTTTCCGTCGGGGGCGGCTGGGACTGGTTTGCGATCAACCTCGACGACGGCACGGACATCACCGTCTCCAGCGTCTTCGGCCCGCCGGGTCGAGAAGGACTGCAGTACGGAACGGTCGTCGAGCCCGACGGGTCCGTCCGCCACCTCCCGGGCGACAGCTTCGACGTCCGCGCGGCCACCGTCTGGGGGAGCCCGAGCTCGGATCGCCTCTACCCGGCCAATTGGTTCATCACGATTCCCGAGTTCCGCGACGGGGAGCGCCTGATCGTCCGCCTCACCCCGACCGTCGCCGACCAGGAGGTCGATGCGCGCGCGACCACGGGCGTCATCTATTGGGAGGGCTCCCAGCAGGTCTCGGCAACGCTCGGCCTGGTCGACTCGACGACCCTCGGCGGCGAGGCCTACGTCGAGCTGACGCGCTACCACCCCTGAGGCGCGGCGTCAGCCCTCCCGAACAGAGGCGGGCGTGCCTTGCTCCCACTCGTGGCCGGGCCACGGGTCGATCGGCGCCCGCCCGTGCGAGCCCAGGACCAGGTTGACCTCGCCCAGGTGGTAGGCCTCGTGGTTGATCATCCGCATCAGGATCGACTGGCGCGTGTGCACCTCATTCGGGCGGCCGCGCTCCTCCCGGTCGACCGAGACATCCAGCGTGTCGACCGTCCACCGGTCGAGACAGCGCTCGATGACCTTCCAGGTTGATTCCCAGGCCCAGACCAGCTCTTCGACCGTTCTCGGGTGCGACAGGTCGTCCTCCCAGCCGGGCGTGTCACCGGGGAAGGGTGTCTCCTCGGCGCCGGGCTCGCCGAACACGTCGCAGAGCCAGAACACGCGCGGGCCGACGGTATGGGCGGCGACAGCCCAGATCGGCCACGGCGGCGTCTCGTAGTCGCGCTGCGCCGGGACGGGGAGGGCCAGGTCGTCGGGCGTCAGGCGCCGGATGCCCTCGATCCATCGCCGGTTGTACCCGGCCCAGTCCGCATAGAAGGGCCGGAGGGAGCCGGAGACCGCGCCGGGCGTGGTCGACCCGGGCGCCGCGCTGGTGCTCACGATCCGGTGACGAACTCCCCGCCGTCGACGCCGATGACCTCGCCGCTGATGAACCCGGTGCCCTCGCCGGACAGCGCGACGATCGCGTTCGCCACGTCCTGCGTGGTGGTCATGCGGCCGGTTGGGTTCCGCGCGGTCGCGGAGGCAATGATCATGTCGTGCTCGGGGATCTTCATGAGCGCGGGGGTCATGGTCACGCCGGCGCGAATCGCGTTGACGGTGATGCCGGTCTTCAGCCTGGCGAGCTCCATCGCGAGCTGACGGACGTGCGACTCGAGCGCCGCCTTGGCCGACGAGACCACGCCGTACGAGGGCACGACCCGGGACGAACCCTCCGAGGTCATCGCGTAGACCTTCGAACCCTCGCCGAGGAACCCGCCGCGGTACAGGTCCTGGACCCAGTACACGAGGCTGTTGGCCATCACGTCCTGGGTCATCTCCATCTTCTTGCGGTCGGCCGCGCCCTTCGGGTCGTCGGCGATGAACGGCACGAGGCTCCCGAACGCGAGCGAGTGCATGACGACTCGGACGTAGGGATCGCGACCGGCCTTGCGAGCTGTTTCGAAGCGCGAGCCGAGCTCGGCCAGGGCGCCGGCGCGCTTCTCGTCGTCGGCCGCGTTCATGTTCACGTACAGGACTTCGGCGCCGGCCTTCTCGAGGTCGGCCTTGAGCTCGGCGACGTGCTGGAGCGCGGCCCGGAAGTCGAGGTGGATGCCGCAGATGTTGTAGCCCGCGGCCGCGAGCGCCCGCGCCGTCGCCTCGCCCATGCCCGACGAGCCCCCGAGGATCAGCGCCCAGCGCTCCCGCGAATCGGCCATGTGGCGAGTCTAGATGACGCCCGCGGCGCGCAACCCGGCGATCGCCCCCGTGCCCAACCCCGCCTCGGCGAGGATCTCGTCGGTGTGCTCGCCCAGGGTCGGCGGCGCCAGGCGGATCGACGCTGGCGTCGCCGAGAGCTCGAACGGGATGCCGACCTGGTCGACCGGGCCGAGTGTTTGGTGCTCGAGCGAGACCCGGCTGCCGAGCGCCCGGCCTGCGGCGAATCGAACGCCGCCGCGACATCGAGGATCGGCCCGGCGGGGATGCCGGCGGCGTCCAGCCGCTTCGAGCCAGGTCGTCGCTCGGCTCCTGGAGCGAAGCGGCCGGCGAGGATCGGGATCAGCTCGGCGCGACGCTCGACCCGATCGCCGTTGCCGGCGAATCTCGCGTCCGTGGCGAGATCCGGCAAGCCGATGCTCGGTCCCAGCTTCGCCCACTGCCGCTCGCTGCCCACGCCGATGGCGATCTCTCCGTCCGCGGTGGCGAAGGTCTCGTAGGGGACGATGCTCGGATGGGCGTTCCCGAGCCGCGTCGGTGCAGCGCCCGTCACGAGTGCCGCCTGCGCCTGGTTCACGAGCACGGCGAGGGTGCTCTGGAGGAGCGAGACGTCGATCCGCTGGCCACCGGCCGCTGCCGCGGATCGCTCGGAGGCCAGCAGGCCGGCGAGCAATGAAACCGCGCCGAAGAGCCCGCTCACGACGTCGCTGATCGCGACGCCAACCTTGAGCGGTCGGCCCCCAGGCTCGCCCGTGATCGACATCAGGCCGCCCACGGCCTGGATGACGAAGTCGTAGCCGGGCTTGCCGGCATCGGGCCCGCGCGTTCCGAAGCCGCTGATCGCGAGGTGGATCAGGTCCGGATTGAGGTCCCGCAGCACCTCGTCGGAGAAGCCGAGCCGCGCGAAGCCACCGACTCGGTGGTTCTCGACGACCGCATCGGCGTCGCGAAGCAGGGCCCGGAGCACCTCGCGCCCTTCCTCCCGCGAGAGATCGAGCCGAAGGCTCCGCTTGTTGCGGTTGACCGCGAGGTAGTACGCGGCGGTTCGCGTCCCAGCTCCGGCGTCCCCGACCCACGGCGGCCCCCAGCCACGCGTCGCGTCGCCCTCGGGCGGCTCGACCTTGACGACGTCCGCCCCGAGGTCTCCGAGCAACATCGTGCAGAACGGCCCGGCCAGCACCGTCGAGCAATCGATGATCCTGATGCCAGCGAGCGGGCCGGGGCGCTGATCGGGCACGGACCGATGGTAGTGCCGGTGCAGCCCGATTCGGGCCGCGCGGCGTCGACCCTAGTTCGGGGGCAGGTCCAGGCTGCGGGCGTCGAGCTCGCCCTGTTGGACCCACTCGACGAGGTCGCGATTGACGATGACCGTGCCCGCGGGTTCCTCGACGATGTCGGCCCGGACGCGGAAGAGGATGGCCGCGTCGGTGAGGGGGATCATCGGCTCTCGCCTCCGGAGCGCCGCGAGCGGGTCCTCGCCGTAGCTGCTGTGCAGGCGCCCCGCGACGAGGTATCGACCGGAGCGCATGACGAGGCGATGCGGCGTGGTGGGCACGCGCAGCGCCCGATCGCCGCGCGGCCCGCCGGCGCGAACCAGGGCGAGCTCATGGCGGGCGACGAGGATCTCGTGGACGACCATCGAGCCGCCCTCGGGCAGGCGCTCGGCGAGCGCGTCGACGAGCACGAACTCTCGATGGGCGTTGAGCATGTCGGTGAGGCGCGCGCTGTCGAGCCGGATCCGGCCGGACAGGCGCTCGCTGGTGGAGTAGGCGACGAACTCGATCTCGGGCATGCCCGATGCGTCGACGTTCCGGGACGCACGACGCTGCCCCGGCTGCCGAAGCACCAGCCGCAGGCGCTCCCCGATCGAGCCAATCACCGCGACAGGATGCGCGCGCGCACCACCAGCGTCCGTGATCCGAAGGTACCGGCAGTCGCGGGAACGAGTGGCACCCCGGAACGAGGTGACGCCCCGTTCGGGCGGGCGAACGGGGCGTCGGATGGATGCGGGGATCTGGCGGACCCGACCGGATTCGAACCGGCGATCTCCAGCGTGACAGGCTGGCATGTTGGGCCGCTACACCACGGGTCCTGAGCGGCGAACGCGGAGGATAGCAGACCGTTCCGCGCTATCCTCGCGGGCCATGTCCATCATCGACCTTCGCTCCGACACCGTCACCCAGCCAACGCCCGAGATGCGGCGCGCGATGGCCGAGGCGGAGGTCGGGGACGACGTCTTCGAGGACGACCCGACCGTCAAAGCCCTGGAAGCGCGGGCCGCCGAGCTGCTCGGCAAGGATGCGGGACTCTTCGTCGCATCCGGGGCCATGGGCAACCTCGTGGCCCAGTTGGCGTGGCTCCAGCGCGGCCAGGAGGCCATCGTCAGCACCCACGGGCACATCGTCCTGCACGAGGCGGCAAGTCATGCGGCCGTGGTCGGCAGCGGCGTGCGAACGATCGACGAGCAGCCGGACGGCACCTTGGACCTGCAGGAGGTTCGCGAGGCGTTCCGTGACCCGACCGACGTGCACGATCCGATCACCGGGCTCGTCGTCTTCGAGAACGCGAGCGCCCATGCCAATAACCAGCCCGTCCCCTCGAGCTACGTCCGCCAGCTTGGGATGCTGGCGCACGATCGCGGCGTCCCGCTGCACATCGACGGCGCTCGGTTCTGGAACACCGTCGTGGCTTTGGACGAGGACCCGCGCGAGCTCGCCGGGCCCGCCGACTCGGTCACGTTCTGCCTCTCGAAGGGGCTCGCGTGCCCCGTCGGAAGTGTCGTCGTCGGCTCGAAGGACTTCATCTGGCGGGCGCGCCGGGCGCGGAAGCTCGTCGGCGGCGGCATGCGCCAGGTCGGGATCCTTGCGGCTGCGGGGCTCATCGCGCTCCGGGACGGCGACGCAGGGATGATCGAGCGGCTGGCTGAGGATCACGCGAACGCCCGATTCCTCGCCGCGGCTCTCGCGGACATTCCGGGCATCCAGTCGCCCGGCGAGGCTGCGCAGCCAACGGAGGGTCGCCTGGACCCCGGACGCGTCCGCACGAACTTCGTCCTCTTCCGGGTCGAGCGTGATCGCGAAGCGTTCCTCGCCGCACTCGAGCGGCGAGGTGTGCTGATGCTGTCGTTCATGCCCCACAACGGCCAGATCCGGGCGGTCACGCACTACGGCATCGACAGGTCGCACGTCGAGGCGACGATCCGGGCGGTCCGCGAGGCGCTCGATGAGCTCCCGCAGGCGCAGGTCGGCGCGTCGAGCTCCTCGCGCGCCTACGCCGGCGCGGTCGCCTGAACCCGTCCACGCCGAGGTGACCGACCGCGCCTTCGGCGGCGTCGAGCTCACGCGCGCTCCCTCGGCCCCGAGCCCGGGCCCGCTCGACGATCGGCTGTACGACCTCGTCGAGACGCACTTCCGCGAGGTCGTGGAATCGGAGCCCACGTATGCCACGTACCTCGGCATCCATGCCTGGGATGACCGGCTCGGGGACTCGACGCGAGACCGGGTGCTCGAGGACATCGCCAGGGACACGACCCACCTCGCGTCGGTCGAGGCGCTGGACCCCGCCGGCCTCGCCGCGGAAGCGAGATTCGAGCGTGATCTCGAGCTTCACCACGTCCGCCTTGCGCTGTATCGGGCCGAGACGATCCGGACCTGGGAGCGCCGTTCGACCGGCGCGACGGCGCTCGGCGACGCCCTGTTCCCGCTGTTCACGCGAGATTTCGCACCGTTGCGCGAGCGTCTGGCGTCGATCGCCGCCCGTCTCGAAGCTGCGCCGCGCTTTCTCGCCGGCTACCGGACGCGCGCCGTCGTGCCCCAGGTCGGCCCGTGGCTGGAGATCGAGCTTCGCGCGAGCGCCAACGTGCCGCGCTTCCTCGACGAGATCGCGACGGCCGCCGACGAAGCGGGCGTCGAGCTGCCCGAGAGCGACCGACGCCGGCTCGCGACCGCGATCGATCGGGCGAAGGTCGCGATCGGCGACCAGATGGACTGGATCCGCGAGCTGCTCCCCGGCGCCACGGACGGCTGGCCGCTCGGCGAGGATCGATACGGCGAGCTGATCCGCCTGCGCGCCTTCGAGGGCCTCGACGCGGATTCCATCCTCGAGATCGGCTGGCAGCAGCTCGAGCGGAACCACGCCGACCGAGCGGCGGCAGCGCGCGAGATCGACCCGAGTGCGACCGAGACGGAGGTCGTCGAGCGCGTCAAGGACGACCACCCCCCGACGTTCGACGAGGCGCTCGAGGGCTATCGCGACGCCATGCGCCGCGCCCGGGCGCACCTGATCGAGCGAGATCTCGTCACCGTTCCGCCCGACGAGCGGGTCGAGGTCATCGCCACGCCTCCGTACCTCCGCGGCGTCATGCCGTTCGCTGCGTACTTCGAGCCGGCTCGCTGGGATCCATCGCCGGTGGGCATCTACGTGGTGACGCCGGCGGTCGACGACCACCCCGGCGCCCTGCGCGAGCACTACCGCGCGTCGATCAGCAACACGAGCATCCACGAGGCCTACCCGGGCCACCACCTCCAGCTCGCGCTCGCGGCACGCCATCCCTCGCTCACGCGCGCCCAGGTCGACGCGCCCGAGTTCGTCGAGGGCTGGGGCATGTACAGCGAGCAGCTGCTCCGGGAGCACGGCTTCGACGACGGTCCCGAGTTCCGCGTCGCGCTCGCCACCGATGCCATCTGGCGGGCCGCGAGGATCATCCTCGACGTCCGGATGCACCGGGGCGAGCTGTCGATCGAGGAGGCCACGGACTTCCTCGTCCAGCACACGGGGTTCGAGCGCCCGAACGCGCTGTCCGAGGCACGGCGTTACACGTACACGCCGACCTACAACCTGTCGTACCTGCTCGGCAAGGTGCTGCTGCTCGGCCTGCGCGAGGAGGAGCAGCGCCGTCAAGGATCCGTGTTCTCGCTGCGCGACTTCCACGACACGCTCGTCCGCGGGGGCTCTCTGCCGATCAGCTTCCACCGTCGGGCGCTTCGCGGGGAGGACCGCGCCGCCGTGGTCCGAGCCTGACCGCGGTCGCCGACCGGTGCACGTCATCCCGGCGATCGACGTCGAGCGGGGCCGCTCGCGGGTCGTGTTCTGGCCGGGCGTCTCGACCGGCATCGGCGCACCCACCGATCGACCCGAACGGATCGCCGAGCACTTCGTGAGCCTGGGTGCGCCGCTCGTTCACGTCGTCGACTTCGACGGTGCCCGACGGGGCGCCCCGGTCAACGTGGACGTCATGGGCGCGATCGCGTCGCGGATCGCCACGCCACTCCAGGTCGCCGGCGGCGTCGACACACCCGAGGGAATCCAGGTCGCCTTCGCGGCCGGCGCAACGCGGATCGTGACGAGCCTTGCGCTGGCGGACGATCCGGCGCTCCTGCGCTCGTGCCTCGAGGTGGCGGGAGACTGGCTCGCCGTCGGGATCGATGCCCGGCCGGATCGGCTCGCGGCGTTCAACTGGCATCGCGCCTCCGTGCCGATCCCTGCCGGACCTCGTCTCGGAGCTGGCGGGCCGAGGCGTTCGCCGGTTCGTGCTCGGGCATGCAACGGGGCCCGACGAGGTCGAGTTGATCGCGGCGCTGGCGCGAACGGTCGACGCCGACCTGCTCGTCGCGGGCGGGGTCACCGAGCTCGACGCCCTGCGTCGCGTGCGGGACGCGGGCGCAGCGGGCATCATCCTCGGCGAGGCGCTCCTGTCCGGGGCGATCGACTACCAGACCGCCCGTGAGGCTGTTGCATGAGCTCGCCCCGTCGTCGAGGCCGCCCCATCCGTTCGAAGGTCCGGCCGCCGCGGCCCGTCCTGCCGCCGGAGCAACCCGAGATGCTCGAGCCGCTGGAGCCGCCCGGCGCGGCCGCCGAGCCGGCCACGCCATCGAGCTCCGCGTCCGGCGCCGCATCGAGCGGAGGCCCGATCTCTCCTCGACCGCCGGCTCTCCGCCTCGGCCCGCTTCACCTCCGCGAGCACGGAGCCCCCTGGCGCCGAGGCCGGCCCGCTTCGACCCGCGTCTCGCTCCCAGAACCGCGCCGCGAAGCGCGCAGCGAGCGGCGTTCGCCCCAAGTCGGTTCGTGGCGGCGCCGTGCGCGGCCGCAGGAATTGCGGCTACAGCCCGGGGGTCATCCTCCTCGCCATCGGTGCGGTGATCATCGGCGTCGCGGTCTTTGCGTTCGGCAACCCGTTCGGCGGCGGTGCCGGCGCGAGCCCGAGCCCGACCGCGGCCGCCAGCCTCGGCTCACCCACGCCCGTTCCAAGCCATGGTGACGGCACATGCCCGACGAGCCAGCCGGCACCCCTGCCGTCGGGTGAGAAGCGAACCGTCACCATCAAGACGAGCCTCGGCGACATCGTGATCGAGGTGGACGGGACGCTTGCGCCGATCGCCGCCGGCAACTTCGTCGCCCTCGCGGCGTGCCACTTCTACGACGGCATCGTCTTCCACCGGACCGCCTCGCTCCAGGACGGGACGCCGTTCGTGATCCAGGGCGGCGACCCGGAAGGCACCGGCAGCGGCGGGCCCGGCTACACCATCGCCGACGAGGCCGTGACGGCCCCGTACCAGCGAGGCACGGTCGCCATGGCCCGAACGTCGGCCGTGAACAGCCAGGGCTCGCAGTTCTTCATCGTCCTCGACGACGATGCGGCGGCGCCACTCGTCTCCGCCAATACCTACGCGATCTTCGGCAAGGTGATCACGGGCATGAACTTCGTCGACGCGATCTACCAGGCGTCGAATGGTGTCGAACAGCCGGCCAACCCGATCGCGATGATCTCCGTCACCGTCTCGGGCGGGCCGGCGGCTTCGGCCTCGCCCGCACCCGCCTCGGCCTCCCCTGCACCAGCCTCGGCCTCGCCTGCGCCGTCGGCCGCCTCGCCGGCCGCGTCGCCCACTGCCGCACCGTGATCGAAGAGGAGCTGCCATGACCCGCGCGACGATCTCCACGGAGCTCGGTGACATCGAGCTCGACCTGTTCACCCAGGCCGCCCCCAAGGCCGCCCAGAACTTCGTCGACCTGGCGAAGAAGGGCTTCTATGACGACGTGATCTTCCACCGCGTCATTCCCGGCTTCGTCGCCCAGGCGGGGGACGGCCAGCACGGCAAGAAGTCGGCGCTGAATGCCGGTCGCGTCGGAACCGGCGGGCCGGGCTACACGTTCGAGGACGAGCCCGTCCATGGCGACTACGGTCGAGGCTCGCTCGCGATGGCCAACGCGGGTCCGAACACGAACGGCAGCCAGTTCTTCATCTGTGTCGCCGACCTCTCCGGTCGGCTGCCCAAGAACTACACCCTCTTCGGCCAGGTCACGAAGGGCATGGACGTCGTCGACAAGATCGTGAACGCACCCCGGAACAGCCGCGACATGCCGGATTCGCCCGTCGCCATGACGGCGGTGACCATCGATGAGACGTAGCCCGCGCTCCACATTGGAAGGCAAGCGTCTTGCAGCTCGTAGGCAAGCGCGTTGCAGCCGTGCGGCAGTGCAATGCTGCTGTAACGTCCACGGAACGGTGGGGAACAAGAAGCGTTAAGGGTTTTTTATCAATCTCGTGACGAAAACCCTTGGATTCGAACGCCCGCTCGACTAGACTAGGCGGTGACTCTGCGTTCGCGCAGCGTCCGCTGCCCCAGCGGCAAGGTCATGGGTAGGTTGGGTCAGGGTAGTCGGTGCAGCCGACGTGATAGATGCCCTTGACGCGTGGCAGAAGCGTCCGTTTCGGCGGATACCTTCACCGGGACAGCATCGGAGCGGCTCCTTCGGGAGCCGCTCCGAACTTTTCCTAGCCGGTGATCTCGGCGCGCTCCGTGAACAGGACGGTCACGAGGAGCGAGCCCACGAGCCAGACTCCGACGAGCACGAGCGCCGTGTCCGGCGCCAGCGATTCCGCGAGGCCACCTCCCCCGCCGCCGCCACCACCGAAGCCGCCGCCGCCCTCGGTGTCGATCGACGCACGGGCGACCGCGAAGGGCATATAGCGGATGATGTCGGGCAGGAAGATCGAGGCGAAGCCCTCGCCGAAGTAGAACGCGATCCCCGCCCCGATACCGGCGAGCTGGCTGCGAGCCAGCGTCGCGATCGCGAAGCCGAGGGCCGCCTGCTCGACGATCGAGAACCAGCCCCGGCCTGCCATCGCCGGCAGCCGCGCCAGGGCGTCGGCATCGCTCACGCCCGCGGTCGGGACGCCGGCGATCGTCGCGGAGAGCAGGGCCAGTCCGACGCCGAGGGCGAACGAGATCGCGAGTCCGACGGCGAGCATCAACCCGATGGCCGCGAACGTGCTGAGCATGTACCGGGTCCGGCTCTCGCCCCGCGCGACGGCGTTCTTGAGCGTGCCCCAGCTCCACTCCGACCCTGCGATGGCGGCGCCGTAGATGACCGCGACCAGGCCGCCGAACCCGAACAGGAACGAGAGGATGAGGTCGTAGGCGCCGGGGAAGGTCAGGAGCGCCCTGGCCGCGGCTGGTCCCCCGCCGGGGTCGCCGTTCCCGTTGCCCGAAGCGCCGGCGTCCTGGCCGACGGTCGCGGAGGCGATGAGGATCAACGCCAGCAGCCCGACGAGCAGGCCCACCGAGACGAAGGACGCAGGTCGCTTGAGGAGCTTGCGCAGCCCCGCGACGAAGACCCTCATGCCGCGGGCTCCTCGTCCGCCCGACCCTCGCCCGCCGTCACGATCCCGCCGAAGGTGCCTTCGGCCGAGGGCTGGCCGCCGCCAGTGAGCTCGAGGAACAGCTCCTCGAGGTCGGTGCCCGATTCGATCCCGGACGCATAGATCCCGGATTCGGCGAGCGTCCGGTTGATCTCTCCCGCGCGATTCGGCTCGACGTGGACGGCGAGCCACGGATCGGCATCGGTTGACGGACCCGATTCGGTTCGCGCGACGCGCTCCAGGATCCCGCGTGCCGCCAGCGCCTGCTCCCGCGGCACCCTGACCCGGACCACGCCCTGGTCGCTGAGCATCGACTCGAGGGTCCCTTCCCGAACGAGCTTGCCCGCGGCGATGATCCCGACGACGTCGGCGAGGACTCGAACCTCCGCAAGGAGGTGGCTCGACACGAACACCGTCTTGCCGGCGGACGCGAGCCTCCGAAGGGTCTCGCGCATGCCCACGATCCCCGCGGGATCGAGCCCGTTCGCGGGCTCGTCGAGCAGCAGGAGCTTCGGGTCGCTGAGGAGGGCCGCGGCGATCCCGAGCCGCTGCTTCATGCCCAGCGAGTAGCCACTGAACTTGTCCTTCGCGCGCTCCCGGAGCCCGACGAGCTCGAGCAGCTCCTCGATCCGGCCGGTGGGCACCGGGGCGCCGGCCGCCGCAAGGACGCGCAGGTTCTGGCGGCCGGATAGGTACGGATAGAAGGACGGCGACTCGACGAGCGCGCCGACCTCGAACAGCCGCCGCCGGTCCCCGCGCCGGAACGGCCGGCCAAGTAGCTCGATCGAACCTGAATCGGGATGGAGCAGGCCGGTGAGGAGGCGCATCGTCGTCGTCTTGCCGGCGCCGTTCGGGCCGAGGAAGCCGTACACGACGCCAGGTGGCACCGACAGGTCGAGCCCGTCGAGGGCGAGGCGCGGGCCATAGCTCTTGCGCAGGCCGCGCGTGGCCAGGGCGAGGTCGGTGGGGGAGGTCACGTTGCTATCTTGCCCCGGTGACGCGTGCCGCGCCGCGGGCCTCGAGGTTCTGGCGCCGGGCGTTGCCCGTGATGTACGGGCTCCTCGGATTCCTGGATCCGCTCCTTCGGATGTGGTGGCGGGCGGGCTTCCTCGGCAACGTGGTCGAACTGCGGGTCGCCGGTCGCACGACCGGTCGGTACCGACGGGTCCTGCTCACCCTGCTGCGCGACGGCGGGACGTGGTTCCTCGGCCATCCCAACGGCGACATGGGCTGGACGCGCAACCTCGAGGCTGCCGGAACGGCGGACATCCTCTTCCCGCCATCCACGCCCGTCCCGGTTCGGGCGCGCCGCCTCGAACCGGGAGCCGAGCGCGCCCGAGCCATCGGCGCCACCGGCCAGCACCCGTTCCCGGGAAATCTCGTGTACCGGCTCGCGCGCCGCCACATCAGAGCCGTCGGCGTGTTCTTCGCGATCGAGCCGATCGACCTGTGAGTCCCTAGCCTGTCCTTCGATGGCCGACCGCAGACCGCGCTTCCTGCTCCCGAGCTGGCGCCCCGGTACGGGTGGCAAGGCGCCCCACGTCGACGCGCCCGAGGTGTCGATGGAGGCGCGCCCGGAGGACGTCGCACTCCCGGTCGAGGAGAGCATGGTCGACGCGGGCGTGTACGTCGACGGACGCCGCGTCGCCTCGCCGAAGACCGTCGCGGACGCCGCCCGCGTCCTTCGTGAAACTCCCGGCTCGATGGCGTGGATCGGGCTCTTCCGGCCGACGGAGGCCCAGTTCCGCCCGGTCGCCGAGGAGTTCGGCCTGCACGAGCTCGCGTTCGAGGACGCGATCGTCGCGCACCAGCGCCCGAAGCTCGAGCGGTACGGCGACACGCTGTTCGTCGTGCTCCGCGCTGCGACGTACATGGACGAGCTCGAGGAGGTCGAGTTCGGCGAGATCCACGTGTTCATCGGGCAGCACTTCATCCTCACCGTGCGCCACAGCCGAACCCCCGATCTGGGGAATGTCCGGCACCGGATGGAGTCGAGCCCCGAGCTGCTCGCGCTCGGCCCGGAAGCGGTGATGTACGCGATCCTCGACAGCGTCGTCGATGGCTTCGCGCCCGTCGTCGCCGGGCTCCAGAAGGACATCGACGAGATCGAGATCCAGGTTTTCAAGGGCGACCCGGCCGTGTCCCGCCGGATCTACGAGCTGTCGGGCGAGGTCATCGAGTTCCAGCGCTCCACCCGCCCGCTGCACGACATGCTCGAGGCACTCGTCGCGGGCTTCGACAAGTACGGGACGAACGAGGAGCTGCAGCGCTACCTGCGCGACGTGCAGGACCACGCGACCACGGCGGCAGAGCGCGTCGCCGGCTTCCGCCAGAACCTGTCGGACATCCTCACGGTCAACACGACCCTCGTGAACCAGGCGCAGAACGAGGAGATCAAACGCCTCACCCAGGCCAGCTACAGGCAGAACGAGGAGGTGAAGCGCATCTCGGCGTGGGCCGCGATCATCTTCGCCCCCACGCTCATTGGCACCATCTACGGCATGAACTTCCCGAACATCCCCGAACTCAGCTGGGCGTGGGGCTATCCGTTCGCGCTCGCATTGATGGCCGTCACGAGCGTCGTCCTGTGGTTCATCTTCCGGGCCAGAGGCTGGCTCTAGGGATCGCTAAGGCGCCGCCTAGAGTCGGAGGACCAAGCGGGCGATCTCGAAGTAGATGATCAGGCCGGTCCCATCGACGAGCGTCGAGATCAGCGGCGCCGACACGACCGCCGGGTCGACGCCGAGCCGGCGCAGGATCAGCGGCAGGGCGGCGGCGACGGTGGCAGCCCACACGCAGATCGCGATGACCGCGATCGAGACCGCGGTCGCAATGTCGGAGGACACGCCGAGGAACCACGCCTGGCCGATCGCCAGGACGCCCATCACCAGGCCCATCACGAGCCCGACGCGCAGCTCCTTGAAGACCAGCCAGCCGATGTCGCGCAGCGCGACCTCGCCGAGGGCCATCGCGCGGACCACGAGCGTGACCGTCTGGCTGCCGACGTTGCCCCCCGTGCCGATCAGGAGCGGGATGAAGAAGCTCAACGCCACCACCGCGGCGAGCTCACCCTTGAAGTTCTGGAGCACGGTGCCCGTGTAGCCCTGGGCGATGAACAGCAGCAGGAGCCAGCCGACGCGTTTGCGGACGAGCAGCGGGACGCTCGCCAGGCGGTACGGCAAGTTCAACGGCTGCGAGCCGCCGAGGCGCTCGATGTCCTCCGTGGCCTCGGCCTCGATGACGTCGGCGACGTCGTCCTCGGTGATGATCCCGACGAGGTGGTCGTCGTCGTCGACCACCGGGATCGCCAGCAGGTTTCGGTCCGTGAGCAGCCGCGCGGCCGTCTCCTGGTCCGCCGAGGCGCGGACGCGAACGGTCGATGGGGCCATGAGCTGGGCCACGGGGATGTGCTCGGCGCTGAGCATCAGCCGGTACAGCGAGAGCACCCCGAGGAGGTGCCGCTCCTCGTCGACGACGTACACGTAGTTGACCGTCTCGGCCTCGTCGACCAGGCGCCGGATCGCGGCGATCGCCTGTGCCGACGTGGCGTCCTTCGAGACGGCAACGTAGGCGGGCGTCATGATCCCGCCGGCCGTGTCCGGCTCGTAGCCGGACAGCTCGCGGATCTCGGCCGCGTCGTCTGGCTTCATGCGGACGAGGATCTCGTCGGCCGCGGTTGGCGGGAGCACGTCGACGACGTCCGCCGCGTCGTCGGGATCCATCTCGCCCAGGAGCTGGCCCGCCTCGTTCACCGACAGCGAGCGCAGGATCCGGGCCGCCTCGACCGGCGGCAGCTCCTCGAGGATCAGCGCGATCTCGTCGTCCGGCAGCCACTGGATGAGGACGGCGACCTCGCTCGGCTCGAGCTGGGGCACGAGGTCGGCCCACTCGGCCGGCCCGATCGTCTCGGTGAGGCCGAGGACGCCCTCGCGCTCGCGCTCGTGGATGAGCGCCTGGACCTCGGCCAGCAGGTCGGCCGTCGCCTGGGTGGTCATGGACTCACCTCCGGGCATGCGGCGCCCGAAGGTCGCTCACATGGGGGTGTCGGGGAAGCTCGCACCCGCGCCAGGGCTTGGGCACGGCGATCGTAGGCGGCAATCAGGCGCCGTGCAATGTTGGATGATCGCGGCGTGCGGCTGATCGTTGTCGAGTTCATGACCCTGGACGGCGTCATGGAAGCGCCCGGCTACGAGGAGCATCGCGCCGGCCGGAACGGCTGGGCGATGGAGGTCGGTGACGCCGAGCTCCAGGCGTACAACGGCGCACAGGTCGAGGCCGCCGACGCGCTGCTGTTCGGCCGAACGACGTACAACATCTGGGCCGCGTTCTGGCCGACCGCGCCGGACGTCGCGGCGCCGATGGGCGCGCTCATCACGAGCCTCCCGAAGTACGTGGTCTCGAAAACGCTGCCCGATCAGGACTGGGCGAACACCTTCGTCCTGCGCGGCGGCCTCGAGGAGGAGGTTCGCCGCATCAAGGCCGGCGGCGAGGGGAGCCTCGTCCTCTATGGCAGCGCCGACCTCGTCGCCGGCTTGCTCGAGCTCGACCTCGTCGACGAGCTGCGGATCATGATCTTCCCGGTGATCCTCGGAAGCGGGCGCCGCCTGTTCTCGGAGGAAGCCGAGCTTCGCCGATTGCGCCTCCGGACGTCCACGGTCACCTCATCGGGCGTCGTGATCCTCACCTACGAGCGGCAGGCCGACCGCCCGGCACCCGACGCCGGGCCATGGGCATTCACCTGGACCGACGACCAGAAGGAGGCGTTCCGAGCCTCCGAGGACACGGACCGGGTGCTTGCCACGGTGCTCTTCACCGACATCGTCGATTTCGACCGGCCGAGCCGCGGCACTCGGCGACCGCGAGTGGCGACGCCTGCTCGATCGCCACGACGAGGCGGCGCGGGCCGAGGTCAGGCGTTGGCGCGGTGAGGTCGTGAAATCGACCGGCGACGGCCTGCTCGCGAGGTTCGAATCACCCTCCCGGGCGGTTCGATGCGGGCTGGCGCTCTGCTCTGCGGCGCGTCGCCAGGGCATCGAGCTGCGGGTCGCGATCCACACCGGCGAGGTCGAGATGCGAGGCGACGACATCGGCGGGATCGGCGTCCATATCGCCTCGCGCGTCCTGGCATCGGCGGCGCCCGGCCAGGTCGCGGTCACGCGCACGACGCGCGACCTCGCCACGGGCGCCGACTTCGAGCTCGCCTCCCTCGGTACCGTCGCGCTGCGCGGCGTGCCGGGCCAGTGGGAGCTCTTCGCGGCCTCGCTGAAGACGCGCTAAGCCGGCGGTCGATTCGGGATCCCGGTCGTCGAGGCGCCTCGTCAGGTGTTCGCGGCGAGGACCTCTCGGAGCTTGGCGGCGAACTCGACCGGCTTGCCTGGCGGCTGTCCGTACTCGCCGCCCATGAACCCACCGTGGTCGCCTGGGAAGATCGCGACCTCGCTCCGGAGGCGCTCCGCGGCGGCGTATGCGCCGCGGCTCGCGAGCGTCCCGTCCGACGCCCCGCCGGACTCCTGGCCGGCCGCGAGGATCACCCGCGTCGGCGAACGGCGGATGGCCTCGAAGTCCGGCTGGTACGTCGTCAGCCACAGCATGTTGTGGTGGAGCATCAGGTCGGTGCGATTGCCGTCATCGTCGGCCGGCATGCCGAACATGGCGGGGTCCGGAGGCGGCGTCGCAGCGACCTCGGGCGTGAACGGCCCGGCGTGGCTCACGACCTGGATGAAGTGCGCCATCGCCCAGCCCGGCCCGCGGTCGTTGTAGGTCGCGTTGATCGCCCGCGTCGCCGCGATTGCGTGCTCGCTGTCGGCAACGAGGGCCGCGAGCGGCGGCTCGTGCGCGACCGCGGTTCGCACGTCGCCCGGGTACTTCGCGACGAGCGCCAGGGTGACGATCGCCCCGCCACTGCTCGCGAACAGGTCGACGGGCCCTCCGCCGACGGCGTCGATGACGCGATGCACGTCGTCCGCCTGGACGTCCGGCGTGATCGGCACGGATGGGTCGTGGACCGGGCTGCGCTCGCCGTTGTTGCGCGGGTCGTACGACACGAGCGTCCGATCCGGGAACTGCGCGGCGAGCGACGGGAAGCCCCCGGCACCCATCGGCGAGCCCACCAGGACGAGCGGCGGCTCGGTCGTCCCGTCGACGCGTCGCAGGTCATACGTCAGCGTCGCGCCCGGGACCTCGAGGGTCAGGGCCTCGGCGCCGACGATGGGCGAGGTGGCGGTGGTCGTGGCCTGGGTCATCGTTGATCTCCTCGGGGTTCGGATGCGTCGGCCGCCCGAACGGCGGTTCCGCGAGGCGGCCGACGCGGAATGTTCGTCGTCAGGCCGAGTGGACGGCGTCCTCGGCAAGGATGGCATCGATCTGTCCGACGGCCTGGCTCAGGCCCTCTTCCATGCCCATGGCGAGCTGCTGCTCCATGGCAGCGGTGCTGGCGTAGATGCTCTGGATCGACATTCGTGTCGGCCCGGCGGCATCCTGCTCGATCGTCACGTTCACGGTGTTGACCGGCATCTCGGTGTTCGGGGTGCCGTCGTCGTTGGAGAAGCCGTCGCGGAAGGCGAGCCGGCTCGGCGGCTGAACCTCGGTGATCTCCCACCAGCCCTTGGGCTGATCGCCCTCCGGGCCCGTCATGTGGTACTCGACGCGGCTGCCCGGCGACAGGTCGTGGCGAGTGAACGTGGCGGGGTAGGTCGGCGGGCCCCACCAGCGCTCGAGCTGGCGCGGGTCGGCCCACAGCTGCCAGACGCGCTCGGCCGGGGCATCGAACTCGGCGTCGAGTGTCAGGGTCAGGGCATCGGGGTCCTTGCGGACGGCGGTGACGGTCATTTCGGGATCTCCTCCATGTCGTTGAGCAGGCTGGTCATCCGATCGATCCGCCCGCGCCACAGCTCCTCGTACTGGTCGAGCAACCGGCGGGCAACCTGGAGCCCCTGCATCTCGGTTCGGACGACCTTGCGTCGCCCGGTTCGCGCCTTCGTCACGAGCCCGGCTCCTTCCAGGATCGCGATGTGCTTCTGCACCGCGGCAAAGCTCATCGGGTAGTGCGCCGCGAGCTCGGCGACGCCTTCCTCGCCGGCCATCGCGCGACGCAGGATGTCGCGTCGCGTGGCGTCGGCCAGGGCCCCGAGGACCCGGTCGACGACGGCCGGCTGGAGTGGCATCACCTGCATTGGTACAACCATACGGTTGTATTGTGGCCCTGTCAAGCCTTACCCCGACAACGCCGCTCGACGAAGTCCGGCCCCGGTACCATCGCGATCCCTGCGGAGGAGCACCGTGACCTTCCTGGAGCTGCTGGGCGCGGCGACGAGCGTCGCCCTGATCATCGGTGTCGCCGTCGGCGTGATGCAGCTGCGCGCGCTCCGGGCACAGCGCCAGGTCGAGCACGTGCTGCGGGCGTACATGCCGTGGTTGGAGGAGAACCTCACCCGCGCCTACTGGCGGGTCCACAACTGGGACTACGCCTCGTATGAGGAGTTCGAGAAGACCGCGACCCTCGACGACTGGACGGACCTCGACCAGGTCACCACGTTCTTCGAGATGATGGGCGTCTTCTACAAGCGCGGCGTCGCCACGCTGGACCTGCTCGACGACCTGTTCGCGGGCTCGCTCCTGCTGATGTGGAGCAAGGTCGCGCCGCTCGTCCGCGGCTATCGCGCCACCTCGAACGTCCACGACTACGGCCTTCGGTTCGAAACCCTCGCGAAGGCCCTGGATGCGCGGCTCACCGCGCGGGGCGAGGCCCACGCAGCGATCGACTGAGGGCGCGAGGCCGACCTCGGTTGGCGAGACGGCCGCCTTGCACGCCTCGTTGAATCAGGGCGGGGTGGACGGTCCCCCAGAGTCGGCGATCGCCACGACGTGGCCGAGATTGGTGCCTACGAACAAGCGTCCGTCGATGACCGCCGGCGAGGACGGCTCGCCGACGACCTGGAGCTCCCAGAGCTCGCTTCCCGACCGGGCATCGACCGCCCAGACCGATCGGGGCACGGCGCTCACGTAGAGCACGTCTCCGACGATCGCGAGCGGATTCGCCAATCGACCTCCGAGCATCGTCGTCCAGACCGGACGACCCGAGGCGGGATCGAGCGCATACAGATTCCCATTCTCCGAAACTGCGTACGCACGCCGCCCATCCAGTCCGCCCATGTGCATCTGCTGGCCGCCGGGCGCCGAAAAGGTCCAGGCGATGGAGCCGTCGGCGATGTCGAGCGCCACGAGATCGTGGACGTCGCCGACGCCCTCGAGCCCGCGCCCCAGGTACACAAGGCCGCCGCCGACGGTCGGCGTGCCGGTCTTGCCGGGCCCGAGCTCGACGGCCCAGCGCGCGGCGCGAGTCTCGACATCGATCGCCGTGAATCGCCCGCCGTCGACCCCGACGTACACCACGCCATCCGCGAACGCGGGGCCTCGGGCAACCGCACCGCCAACGGCGAACGACCAGAGCGGGTCGCCCGTGCCGGGTTGGAGCGCGAAGAGCGTGCCGCCTTCCGTCCCGGCATAGAGGACGCCATCGGCAACGAGGAACGAGCCGACGACGGCGCCATCGCCGAGGCTCTTCCGCCAGGCTACGCCGCCCGAGGCGGCGTGGGCGGCGATGACCTCCCCGGCGTCGTTGCCGACAATGATCAAGCCATTGACGATGGCGGGCGTCGCTCGGATCTGGCTGCCACGTTCAGCTCCCAGAGGACTGCGCCGGTCGCCTGATCGAGGCTCGCGAGCACGCCGCTGCCGTCACCGACGAACAAGCTGCCTTCAGCGGGCAAGGGCATGGAGTTGAACGGCAGCGCGCCGGGCCGTGCCACGTCCCATGCGATCTCGGGATTCCCACCCGGACCGGGGCCAGGCATGACGCCGGTTCGATCCGGCCCTCCGTGATACATCGTCAGGATCGCCGGGGTCGACGGCCGCGCAAGCGCGACGATCACCAGCACGACGGCGAGGAGCGCAAGGAGCCCGAGGGTCACGAGCAGCGGCGAGGGGGCTGGCAGCCAGCTGAAGCGGCCGAGCCCGACAGGCCAGCGGCGCTGTGGCGTCGCCAGGATCTCCGTGTAGATCGTGTCGCCGAGGTCGGCCGGCGCATGGACGTCCGCGGGCGGCGTGAGCGCGAGCCGGATCAGGTCGTCGCGGTCGTTGGTGGTCATCGCCGTTCCACCTCAAGCGCGCGGTCGAGTGCGCGGCGGGCGTTCGAGAGCCGCCACTTGATCGTCCCGACGGGTGCGTCGAGGATCCGCCCAATCTCCGCGAGGGGCCTCTCCTCGACGTAGTGCAGAGCCAGCAATGAGCGTGTCGGGCCGTCCAGCCGTTCGAAGGCTCGCCGGATCAGCTCGACCTCGGCAACCTGGTCCGCGCTGCCGCCGGTCTCGAACGCACGAACCGTCGACGGCTCGGCCCCTGGCTCGTCGACGCCGATCTCGCGGATTCGAACCCGGCGCTGCCGGCGGAGCAGGCCTCGACAGGCGTTCACGAGGATCTGTGACAGCCATGCGTCGAAGCGGGCGGGATCCCTGAGTCGCGGCAGCTCTCGCCAGGCAAGGACCGAAGCCTCCTGGACGGCGTCTCGCGCGTCCGGCTCGCTTCGTGTGATGGCCATGGCCATCCGGAACAGCCGATCCAGGCGGGGCCGGATCAGGGCGTCGAATGCCTCAGGCAGGCCGCGGGCGGCGCGCTCGATGAGATCCGCGTCCCCGACCCGGGACTCGAGTCCGCGTGCGACGCCGAGGGCGCCGCCGTCCCGGGTCAAGGACGCGTCCACGAGAGCGTCGTCCGCGCGACCACTCGGCTAGTCCGTGGGCAGGGCATAGGCACGGAGCGCTGGCTTCGGCCAGCCCGACCCCGTGTAGTTCGCCTGGTAGATGACGTCCCCGAAGATGGCCAGGGTCTCGCCTCCGGTCGACCAGACCCGGTAGTCGCCGGTCGATGGGTCGAGCTCCCCGAGGCCCACGGCGGCAGCCGTCTGATCGTTCTGGAGGTTGAAGAAGAGGCGACCGCGGTCATCGACGGCGAGCCCGATGGCGACGATGGGGTAGGCGTTGGGCAGCTCGGCGATCTGGTTGCCCTGCCCATCGGCGTCGTAGCTGTGGACGGCGTTGTCGACGGTGACGTACAGGTTGCCCTGCGCGCCGATCGTCGCCCAGCCGCTCACCGGGAACGTTTGCAGGAACGCCCCATCGACGTCGAAGACCTGGAGGTCTCCGCGGGCGTCGTCTGCGACGTATACCTCGCGGCCATTCGTCGCGATCTGGATGGCGTCCGCGAACTGCCCCTCTCCGGCGCCGAAGCCGCCCCATTCGGTCACGAACTCGTGCGCTGGATCGAACTTCTGGACGCGATGGTTGCCGACATCGGCAATGAACAGGCTGCCGTCGGGCGCGAACGCCAGCGCTCCGACGGCCGGACAGTCGAGGCACGCCGGACGGCGGAAGTCGAACTCGCCGGGTCCATCGCCCGGCTCCCCGAAGGATCCCTTGTACGTGCCGTCCGACGCGAAGATCCAGACGGTACTGGACGACATCGAGACCCAGATGTCGCCGCTGAGCGGGTCGACGGCCGGGGAGTACGTCCCAGGCACGGGTCCGGTCACCGCCGTATCGCCGCTTGCCTCCCATAGCAGCTCGAGTGGGGCGGCGGGCGGCTCGGTCACGCGCGGCGTGGCCGGCGGCGTCGTGGGGGCGCTCGTGGGCTGTGCCGCGGTCGGCAGGGTCCCGGTCGTCGCCGCCGGCGTTGGAGCAACGGTTCCGGAGCAGGCCGCGACCACCGCGATCAGGGCCGTGAGCGCGATCCCCCATTGGGTCGGGCGTCGATGGGCCATTGCTCGTCCTCCTGCCCCGGCGAACAGTGTGCCGGTCTGTTGTGTGATGCCGCCGCGCCTTCCGCGGTTGGCCTCTTCCGAGATCCTGCTCATGGCCGAGCGTTACCAATCGCGAACAGGACGCCGACATTCGTGCCGACGAGCACGAAACCGCCGGTGACGACCGGCGCGTATGGGGTACCGGCGATCGCGGCCTGCCAGCGCAGCGCACCGTTGCCGGCGTCGAGCGCCTGGACGGTGCCGCCGTTCGTCGCCACGTAGATGGTCGTATGCCACACCGACGCAAGGGAGTCGTTGGGGGCTTCGGTCCTCGCGGTCCAACGGACCTCGCCACTCAAGGCGTCCACGGCGATGAGCCGCTCGTCCTGGGCGACGATGTACGCGGTGCCGTCCGCGACGGCCGGCGCATACATCACCACCCCGTCGGAGCTGGCGTGGCGCCAGCGCTCCTCGCCGGACCCCGCGTCCAAGGCGACGATGCCCTGCGCGACGAGGTCGTCGGTGTCAAGGCCCGTCGCCGCGTAGACCAGGCCTGCCGCGACCGTAGGCGTCCCGCCGTCGCCATCAGCGGCCACGCGCGCCTCCCATGCGACCGACCCATCCGCCGTTCGAAGGGCAACGAGCAGGCCGCCGGACACGGGGCAGTAGACAAGCTCGTCGGTCGCTGCGATCGATCGGCTGACGCCGCCCGTGAGCCCGGTGCGCCACCGGATCTCGCCCGAGGAGGGCTCGAGGGCGTACGCGCTGCCCGACTCGGTCGCCAGCACGATGAGCCCGGCGGCCTCTGCGACGGCTCCCGCGATCGGCCCGTCCACCGTCGCACGCCACAACTCCGTCCCGGCAGCCTGGTCGAGCGCGTGCACGACTCCGCTCTGATCGCCGACGACCACGCGGCCGCCGACGACAAGCGGGGTCGCAGCCTCGACCTCGGCACCCAGGTCGGCGCTCCACCGCCGAGCCCCACTCGAAAGCTCGATGGCATGCACGGTTCCGTCGACCGAGGCCACGAACACGGTGCCCCCGACGACCGCCGGCGACGAGCGGAACTCGGCATCGGCCTGGAACTGCCAGACGACCTGCGGATCGCCGGAAGGCCCCGGTCCGGGCATGACGCCGGTCCGGGCCGAGTCCCCTCGGTAGGTGGGCACGTCGCCCGAGACGGCCGTCGCGTCGCAGCCGGCGACGAGAATCAAGCCGGCGATGAATGCTGCTGCCTGACGCATCGACCTGCTCCCCAGCGGTGACTTGGCGCTGGTGAGATGCGTCTCGCGTGGTCGCGGTTGGTCCGGCCTGGTGAGCGGCTACTACCATCTCTCGGACATGGACCAGGACGCCCGAGTGAATGCCGGGGCCGCCTACCGCGGGTTCCTGTTCTCCGACATGCGTGGCTTCACGGCGTTCTCGGAGCGGTACGGCAACACCGCCGCGGCCGCCAAGGTCGGGCGCTTCCTCGAGATCGCGCGCAAGGCGATCGCCCGCCACGAGGGCGCCGAGATCAAGACGGAGGGCGACGCGATCCACGCGGTCTTCATGTCGGCCTCGAGTGCCGTCCTGTGCGGGCTGGAGATCCAGGATGCGGCGACCGAACAGGGAGTCCACGAACCCGACGGTGCGTTCAATCTGGGTGTCGGCGTCCATGCCGGCGAGGCGGTCGAGACCGCCGAGGGCTACATCGGCAGGGCGGTCAACATCGCGGCCCGCCTGTGTGCCGCTGCCGAGCCCGGTGAGGTTCTTGTCAGCTCGACGGTGAAGGGCATCACGCAGGCGAGCATCACGGTGGGGTTCGTGCCGAGGGGCAAGCGGCGCCTGAAGGGCATCGAGGATCCGATCCTGGTCTACGCCGTCACCCGCGATGCGACGGCCAGGGCGCGCCGCGAGATTCCGCGCTCCGTCGTCCTCGGCGCAGCGGGTCTGGGCTTCGCGATCGCGATCGCGATCGCCGCGGTCGTGGGATCGCAGCTGCTCGCGGGCCCGGTCGCGACGCCCACGCCGCCTCCGAGCGCAGCGCCCGTCGCGACACCGGCTGCGAAGCCTGTCGAGATCGGACAGCTGCCGATCGGGAAGTACGCGTCGCAGGGCTTCCAGCCACCGATCACATTCGACATCGCGGACCCCGGCTGGACGGCCAACCGCGACCGGGCGGACCTGTTCGGCCTGCTGCGCGATGCCGATCCAGGTGGAAGCGTCACCTTCCTGCGCGTCCAGGAGGTCATCGACGGCCCGTGCGACGAAGGCGGCGCAGGTGCCCAGACGGGCCTCGGAGCGGCGGACCTGGTCGCCGAGATGCGAGGCCTCTGGTACCTCCAGCTCACCGATCCCGAGCCCGTTCTGGTTGGCGGCTACACGGGCGAGCAGGTCGAGGTCAAGGTCGACACCGGTGCGCTTGCAGCGTGTGGCGGTCTCGTCGGCCAGGGAGCGTCGCTCTTCCATACCGGCGAAGAGGCCTGGCAGGCAACGCCCGGTGAGGACTTCAGGCTCATCGCCGTCAACATCGAGGGCGAGGCCGTGACGATCCTCATCAACGCGGATTGGGAGCAGCCGCCGTCGGTCGAGGAATTGGAGAACCTGCTCAAGCTCGGCCAGCGTGTCGTCGACAGCGTGGAGTTCTGACGCCTCTGACCAATCGCCTGTTCTGAGGCGGCCGGC
Organism: uncultured Chloroflexia bacterium; assembly: GCA_963721765.1. Taxonomy (GTDB): domain Bacteria; phylum Chloroflexota; class Limnocylindria; order Limnocylindrales; family CSP1-4; genus UBA5189. The sequence goes on along the minus strand of CAVRJP010000005.1, from coordinate 387,280 downwards.
GCCTCAGTCCCCGGCGTCGCCGAAGGTCGCCCGTCCGGCCGGGCGGAACGTCTGGATCGTGACTCCGGACGGGACCGTCACGGAACCGAGGAGCTCCAGGTGGTGCGTCTGCCCGTGCTCCGGAAAGAGCCGCAGCCCGTCGCCCACGACGACGGGGTAGATCCGCAGGTTGAGCTGGTCGACGAGGTCGCGCTCGAGAAGCCAGCGCAGCAGGGCGCCGCTGCCATGGACCTGGAGCTCGCGTCCAGGCTGCGCCTTGAGCTCGCGCACGGCGCCCTCGACATCGCCGTCGATGACGTGGGTGTTCTGCCAGGTCGGGTCCTTGAGCGTGGTCGACGGCACGTACTTCGGCAGCACGTTGATCCCATGGGAGACCGGGTCGCCTCCGTCGTGGTGGGGCCAGTACGGCTCCCAGATCTCCCAGGTCCTTCGGCCGAGCAGGAACGCATCTGCGCGCTCGAACCACGAGGTCAGCAAGCGCCAGCCCTCCTCGTCGGCGAACGGCGCGGTCCAACCGCCGCGGTCAAATCCCCCGCGACGGTCCTCGTCGGGACCGCCAGGACCCTGGTACACGCCGTCCATGGTCAGCATCATCGATGCGGTCAGCTTCATGGTTATCGCTCCTTCGGTGCGCGGGGAGAGCGCACGACCAGGCTAGGCGACGGCGCCGGAAAGGCCGTTCGGGTGGCGGACACCGGCAGGTAGTTGTGCGGTGACGGAGAGGCCGCCGCCAGGCCGGGGGGCGATGGTGAGGGTTCCGCCGTGTGCCTTGGTGATGCTCTTGACGATCGCCAGGCCGAGGCCGACCCCCGCGTCGTCGTCCCGGATGCGTTCGGTACCGCGCTGGAACGGTTCGGTGAGCGTCGAGATCAGCTGCGGAGTCAGCTTGTCGCCCGTGTTCTCGACCGTGAGCACGACGGCCTCGGGGCGGGCCTCGGTGTTGACCTGGACGATTCCGCGTTCGGGCAGGTTGTGGACGATGGCGTTGTGCACGAGGTTCGTGGTCAGCTGCAGCAGCAGTGCGTGCGAGCCGGTGGTGGGGGTGATGTCGCCGGAGGTCTGGATGGTGACGCCGTGCTTCTCCGCGAGGGGGAGGAGGGTTTCTGTGGCCTCCTCCGCGATGAGGGACAGGTCGACGTCTTCCCGGGTGAATGCCCGCCGGTCGGCGCGGCTGAGCAGGAGCAAGGCTTCGGTGAGGTGGATCGCCCTGGCGTTGACCGCGTGGAGACGTTCGATGAAGTCGTCCGTTCCTCGCGCCGGATCGTTGCGGACGACGTCGAGCAGGGTCTGCGTGATCGCCAGCGGGGTGCGCAGCTCGTGGGAGGCGTTGGCGGCGAAGCGCTGTTGCTCGGCGAGCTGGGCGTCGAGCTGGGCGAGCATCGTGTCGAAGGCATCCGCGAGCTCCCGGAACTCGTCCTTCGGGCCTTGCATGTGGATCCGGTGGGAGAGCGACCCGCTCGCAGCCATGCGCGTGGCGTCGGTGATGCGAGCCAGCGGTGCGAGCATCCGGCCGGCGAGCAGCCACCCTCCCGCGAGACCGAACACGAGCAGGAATGCCAGCGCTGCGGCCGCCCTCGGCGCGAACGCGTCCAGGAGGTCGGAGCGGTTGGGGATGAACCCGGCCCCGATGATCTCGCGGTCGGGGACGTACCGCAGCAGGAACACCCACACGACCGCGAGGAGCAGGCTGCCTGCGACAAGGAGGAACCCCGCGTAGCTGAGCGTCAGCTTGAGGCGAACACTGACCCCGGGCGCCCTATCCACGCTCGCTTCCCGCACGTCCAGCATCGGATCCCGTGTCGATGCGGTAGCCGACCCCGGGCACGGTTGCGACTGCCCACGGTTCGCCGAGCCGTTTGCGCAGGGCCGAGACCGTGATGCGCACGGCGTTAGTGAATGGGTCGGCGTTCTCGTCCCACGCCCGCGCCAGGAGCTCTTCGGCGCTGACGACGCCGCCCTCCGCGGCGATGAGGACCTCGAGCACGGCGAACTGCTTCCTCGTCAGCGGGACGTACCGACCGTCCCGGTACACCTCTCGGCGGAACGGATCCAGGCGCAGGCCGGCGATCTCCCGCACGGGCGGCCTGTTGATCGCGCGCCTGCGGTCGAGCGCCCTGAGCCTGAGCACGAGCTCCCGGAGCTCGAACGGCTTGGTGAGGTAGTCGTCGGCGCCGAGCCCGAACCCGGAGGCCTTGTCGTCGAGCCGGTCGGCGGCGGTGAGCATCAGGATCGGTGTTCCGCTGCCGGAGGCAACGATGCGTTCGGCGACCTGGTCACCCGTCGGACCCGGAATATCCCGGTCGAGGACGGCAATGTCGTAGCCGTTGACGCTGAGCATTTCGAGAGCGGCGTCCCCGTCCCCGGCGATGTCCGCTGCGATCGCTTCCAGGCGCAGCCCATCGCGGATGGCCTCTGCCATGTACGGCTCGTCCTCGACGATCAACACGCGCATGCGCTCAATGCTCCGAGCCGGCGCGTATCGCCGGCATACCGAAAACCGCATACGTGCCGGTAACACCGCGTCGCGTTGACTGGCGGCATGCGTCAAACGGCGGCAGCACGGACCACGACACACAGGACTCCGACGCCCACCGCATTCGGGCTGGTCGTCGTCACCATCTCGATCATCGGATCACTCCTCCATTGGTCGGCATCGTCATCGGCGCTCTCGTTCAGCGAACCACACCCGCCGGGCGCTGTCCCCGCCGTGCCGATTTGGACATCGTCATCGGCGCCTTCGTTCAGCGACGTCCTGCCCGGCGACCACGGCGGCGGGACTCCCGAGGATGACGGTGCGCTCCCCAAGGGGGTGACGCTCTTCGATGACCAATATCCCGCGGTGGCCAGGCTCGACCCCGACCTGCTCCGAGCCATGCGCGAGGCGGCGACGGATGCCGCCGATGCCGGCATCGAGCTCTACGTCAACAGCGGCTGGCGCTCCCCGAAATACCAGGATCAGCTCCTGCGAGAGGCCGTCTCCAGGTACGGCTCGGAGGAGGAAGCTGCCCGATGGGTCGCCACAGCGGGCACGTCCGCTCACGTGTCCGGGGACGCGGTCGACATCGGGCCGGTGGATGCCACGGCGTGGCTTTCGGAGCATGGCGCCAGGTACGGGCTGTGCCAGACCTACGGCAACGAGCCCTGGCACTTCGAGCTGCGCCCCAAGGCGATCGATCGGGGCTGCCCGCCTATGAAGGCCGACCCCGCCCACGATCGGCGTCTGCAGCGTCCGCCGTAGCTCTCGGCCGACCCGCCTCGCCAACCTGTTGAGATGGCCTTTCCTACACGTTTGGTTCAGAGCCGGGCCCGACGAGGCGTCGACGGCCACCAACGGTATGATCGGCGCCTCGCGCCTGTAGCTCAGTGGATAGAGCGTCGGCCTCCGGAGCCGAAGGTCGCAGGTTCGAATCCTGTCGGGCGCGCTCGAACACCTGTTCTATTTTCCAGTCCTCCCTGGCGCGCTACGGACCCAGGTTGGTTGGCAGAAGTCGCGCGGGGGCTTGACATTGGACCGACTCCAAGGTCTACGGTGCCGGTCATGGCAGCAACACCAGAGACCGGGTTCCTCGTCGTTGCCGATCTGACCGGCTACACCGCCTACCTGTCGGGCAGCGAGATCGAGCACGCGCCGACGATCGCCGGGGACCTGCTCGAGACGATCGTCGGGCGCCTCGATCCGCCGTTCCGACTGGCCAAGTTCGAGGGCGACGCCGCGTTCCTCTGGGTCGAGGATCGGCGCGCCGAAGGGTCGCTGCTGGTCGACGCCCTCGAGGCTTCGTATCTGGCCTTTCGCCGCCGGCTTCGGAGCATCGACCAGGCCACCAGCTGCGACTGCAACTCGTGCCGGCTGGCGCCCCGGCTCGATCTCAAGCTGTTCGTCCATCACGGCTCGTACGTCCGGACGCGAATCGCGGGGCGCGATGAGCTCGCAGGGTCCGACGTCATCGTGGTCCATCGCCTGCTCAAGGGAGCCGGGGCTGCCGCCGCGTCCGGAATGGGCTTCGCGCTGTTCACGGGGCCCGCGGTCGAGGCGCTCGGGCTCGATCCCGAGGCGCTCGGCCTGGCCCGGGCGGAGGAGTCCGTCGAGCACCTCGGCGATGTTTCGACCTTCACCCTCGATCTCGAGGCTCGCTGGCAGGCGGACAGCGGCAAGCGACGCCTCGACATCGCCGAAGCCGACCTGACCTTCGTCGTTGATGCGACCCTGGCAGCCGAGCCATCGGTCGTCTGGGCGCACCTGACCTCGCCGGCCCTGCGGACACGTTGGGAGGGGCCGATCGCCATCGAGGAGACGTTGGCCGGCGGGCGCCGAGGCCTCGGGACCACGGCCCAGTGCGTGACCGGCCGGCTGGCGACGCTCGAGGAGATCGTCGACTGGCAGCCGTACGACCGCGTCGCATGGCGGCTGGCCGTTCCCGGTCTCGGTCCAGTCGCGGCAACGGCGGACCTGGATCCGACCGATGGCGGGACGCATCTCCGGCTTCGGTGGGCCTACCTGGGCGGCGTCCCTGCGGACCCTGACGCGGTCGAGTTGCTACGGGTCGACAAGGAGGCCGCGCATGCGCGCCTCGCCACCGTCATCGCCGGCGCCTGGCCGGTCGTCGAACAGAGGGAGGTCGTGAGGTGATCCCATTCCGGAGCGAGCAGACGATCGATCGATCGGCGATGGAGGTCTGGGAGTATGCCGCGGACATCGACCGCCATCCGACCTGGATGAGCGTGCTCGACGCACGCATCGTGCACGGACGGTCGACCGAGGTCGGCGCCAGAGCGCATGAGAACGTCAAGATCGGCCCACGACGACAGACCATCGAGTTCGAAGTCGCCGAGGCAGACCCCGGACGTCGGCTCGCCTATCGTGTCCTCTCGGGCCCGATGCGCGGCGACGTGGCGATGGACCTCGAAGCCATCGGGCCGGATCGGACAAGGGTGGTCTGGGCAGGATCCCTGGGTCTGACCGGACTCATGCGGCTCCTTGAGCCGCTGTTCGCCGGCGAGATCCGGGCGGGTGAAGCCGCCGAGCTGGTCCGCCTCAAGATGCGGCTCGAAACGCAGCCGTCCGATGGTGTGTCGGCGGTCGACCCCGCCTCAGGAGAGATGAAGTGACGACAGAAACGACGCTCGTGGGCGACGCGCGCCCGTTCAACGGGGAGGCGCTCCTCGGGCGCCTCTTCGAGCAGACCATCGGGGCCTTCGAGCTGTTCAACGTCTACATCGGCGAGCGTCTCGGTCTCTACCGTGCGCTCGCCGCCGGCGGCCACGCCACGCCTGCCGATCTCGCCCGGCGAGCAGGCGTCGATCCTCGCTACGCACGGGAGTGGCTTGAGCAGCAGACCACGGCTGGCATTCTCGAGGTCGACGATCCCTCAGCCGAGGAGGACCGCCGTCTGTACTCCGTGCCCGACGAGCACCGAGAACCGCTGCTCGACGAGGACAGCCTCGGCTATGGGGCATTCATGCCCCGCTACATCGTCGCGGTCGGCAGCGTGATGCCCGCCCTGCTCACTGCATTCCGGACCGGCGACGGGGTCGCTTGGGATCGATATGGCGATGACATTCGCGAGTCGCAGGCCGCGGCGAACCGGCCTCTGTTCCAATCGGTCGTCGGACAGGGGTGGCTGGCATCCATCCCGGATATTCACGGGCGACTGAGCGCGGGACCGCCGGCGCGCGTGGCCGACCTCGGGTGTGGTGAGGGCTGGCTGTCGATCGGTTTGGCGAGGGCCTATCCGAGCATCCACGTGGTCGGCATCGACCAGGATCGGGCTTCGATCGACGCGGCTCGGCGCAACGCCATTGCGGCGAACCTCGGCGATCGTGTCACCTTCGAGCTCGCCGATGCCGCCGCGCTGGACATGCGCGAGCCGTTCGATCTCGTCGTCATCTTCGAGGCCCTGCACGACCTGAGTCGGCCGGTCGAGGTGCTTCGTGCCGCACGGGACCTCCTGGCAGCGGATGGCGCCCTCATCGTCGTCGACGAGCGGGCGGCCGATGCATTCCTCGGGATCGCTCTCGACAACCCGGTCGAGCGCTTCCTGTACGCGGTCAGCACGACGGTCTGCCTGCCCAACAGCCTCGCTGCGAAGCCATCGGCGGCGATCGGGACCGTGATCCGTGCATCAACGGTGGAGCGGCTCGCGGGCGAGGCAGGCTTTGCCTCGACACAGATTCTGCCGATCGAGCACGACATCTTCCGTGTCTACCGCATCAACCCGTGATTTCGCCAAAGGCCGAGCAAGGCGCCGGTCCGCCGCGAAATCCTGGGTCAGGAGGCAAGGTGCTCGGCGTCGTCTTAGGGGACTACGACTTCGGCGACTTCAAGACCGTCGAGGGGCTGGCCGACTTCGGTGGAGCCAAGGCGGCATGGTTCAATGACAGCGAGGGCAACACGCTCGAGCTCAGCGAAGTCCTCTGATCAACACGACCCGGTCCTTGACATTCGATCGACTCCAAGGTTTGCTGCGCCTGTGAGGATTGGTGAGCTCGCCGCAAGGGTGGGGGTGTCCACCGACACCGTTCGCTTCTACGAGCGATCGGGCTGGCTGCCGCGAGCATCACGCCGGGACAACGCCTATCGAGAGTATGGCGATGGGGACGTCGAGCATTTGCGCCTGCTGATCGATCTCCGTCGGCTCGACCTTCCGCTCGCAGACGCCGGCAAGATCGCCAGTTGGTGCCATTCCGGACACTGCGCCGACACGACAGCCGAACTGCCACCGCTCCTCGCCGAACGGCGCTCTGACATCGCCGACCGGATCGCAGGGCTGCAGGCCCTCGACGCTCGCCTGGCCGGACTCGAGCGGCACCTGACCGGGCCGCGTCGTTCGCTCGCGGTCGTCTCCACCGGCCCGTGCTGCGACGCTGCCGATGCCGTCGTCGGCTCCATGGACGGCGGCTGCGCCTGCTGTTCGCCGTCGACGGCCGCAACGAACTGACCGCGCTAGGAGCGGCTCCCGCCAACAGGCCGGGAAGGCGTCAGGCGAAGTCGCCCAGATCGAACCTCCTCAGCGCGGTGTCCGAGTGAGGTCGAAACCCCAACATCTGGTCCTTCGGCGCTTGCCGTGCCCTCGGGTTGTTCGCCTGACTCCAGGCGCCCAGCTGCTGATTCGGGCGCATTCGACGCGTTCGCGGTGAGCCTCGGCGCGGCGGTCGACCTGGTCATCCCGGCCAAGGCCGCCGAGGCGCGTAGGAACGAACGCTCGACTGGCACTTGCGGCCAGGACGGGCGAACCCGGGACCTAGCGAGTCATCCGCCTGTCATGGCGAGCGATCAAGGTGACGTGTCTTCGCGATGGAGGTACGCACGATGATCGGTTATCGGTTGCTCGCCCTTGGTGCTCAGTGGCGCGGTCATCCTGGCGGGTTGCGGTTCCGCGCAGACATCGCCCGCCCCGCTCCCGTCGACGTCGTGGAACTGCCCCCGCCCCATCAGCTGTGAGGTGGGCTGCGACGTAGCTGCCGCTACCGGCGAGGCGCAGCTCATCGTCGCGCCAGATGGTTCCTACAAGCTCGTCCTGGAGTCGTTCACGATCCCATCGATCGAGCACACGAACATCGTGCTCGTGAAGAACGCGGACGTGACCGCGACGGCCGACGTCGACAAGTCGATGCTGCTTGATCTCGGGCCGTTTGAAGTCGACGTCCGGGATGCAGACTTATCCGATTCCCGCCGATATGGCCGGCGGCATGATGGAGTACCACACGGCGGTGATCTGGGATACGGAGATGGCTCACGCGATCGCAGCTGCTCCGCTCGGGTAGCGTCCGGAGCGACGTTTGCAGCCTGCCAAACGTGGGCGGATTTCCGGATCACGACTGCCCGACTCCGGATGCCTCAGGCCACGCGACATGGCCGTGTACAGGCCGACTGACCGAGTAGATTGGACCGCGGTTGAAGCCGAGCACCGGCGCAGGGTGGATTCGGGCCGCCCGATTGGGATGAGACTCGTCCGGTTTTCCCGGATCCGCGTCTCACTCGCGAATGGCCACCAGTCAGGCGCCTGACTCTGGATCAGGCGCTGGACTCGACCGCAGTCTCCCAATCGTCCGCTCCCTCGATCGGGACCAGCGCGAATCCCGCGTGGGTACTCGCACGCCCAACTCCTGTCGGGCGCGCCAACCTTCTCGGGTCGTGCCACCGCCAATGCGGGCCAGCTAGCCGGGCGTCCCTTCGCGCTCCGTTCTTCGGGCGAGACGCTGGAGCTGCCCTTCGTGCACGTCGCTCACCCACTCCCAGCCAGGCTTCGCCGATGGCCCGACCCGTGCGTCGCTTGACATATCCGCGTCGCGCAGGGCGTGCACGTACGCTCGATCCTGGTCGATCCGCGCGCGCACCTCATCAGCGCCGCCGACGGACCCGTGGCCGGGGACGAGGACTTCGACATCACCCGCTACGCCATCGAACAGCCGCAGCGCGGCGAGGTAGTCCCTGATCGGGTCTGCGGCGTCCAGGTCGAGCATCGGGATCAGGACATCAGAAAGCATGTCCCCGGCCACGAGAACGCCGCATTCCTCGATCAACAGTGCCGCATGGCCCGAGGCGTGGGCCTGATGCTCGATGATCCGGACTCGTGGGCCGTCCCAGGGAATCTGGGGAGCGCCGGCGGGCAGACCGGTGATGAGCCCAAACAGATCCATCGGGATCTCCTCGGCGATCTCCGGCGGCAACACCTCGGCGACGCGGGCCTTCCAGTCCGTGTTCGATAGCAGGTCTCGCATGGAAGCCGCACAGCGGGCCGTCCCGAACCGGGGCGCTTCGCCGAGCTCGACGTGCCAGAGCACGTGATCCCAGTCCGGATGGGTCGAGAAGCCTGCCACGGCGGGCTGGCCCAGGTCGCGAAGGTCGTTCGCCAGGCAGGCCATTTCGGAACCTTGGATCCCGGGGTCGATGAGCAACACGCCGGCTCGGCCCTGCACGACGACGGTGTTGTTCTGGAGTAGCTCGCTCTGGTGGACGAACACACCCTCCGCGACCTGCCTCAGCACGGGGGCTCCTTCCGCTTGTTAGGGACTCGTGAACGTCAGGGTGAGCTTCGAGCTCCGTGTCTCCGTGCCCGCGTAGTTCCTGCCGGTCGTCCAATACACCAGGACGAGACTCAGGAGCCTTGTGCCGGCTGGGCAGGTGTAGCCAGCGACGTTCACGGCGTGACTTGCGGTGCGTTGGGCGGTCGTGGTGGCTGCCCCTCCCGAATCCGTGCTCGTGACGGCCGCCTGTCCGTCCAACGATCCCTCGGACGTTGCGTCACCCGCGGCGTCGACGCACGTCTGCTTCGCCCCCTCCCAGATCGTGACCTCCTTGACGCCCTCGGGATCGTCCACTCGCGCCACGACCTGCATCGATTCATCGGCTGCAAGGGAGCCGGAAACTGGGCCACTCGTCGGAGTCACCCGCAGATCGCCGCCCTTGCGACCGAGCGTCTCGACGGCGAAGACCTCCGGCGCGGTCGAATCGCCGGTGTTGACAGGCACGATCGGACCCTGCGGTCCCGGGCATGCGGCCAGGATCAACGGGATCATCGCTGTCAGCGCCAGGCGGTTTGGTGGTCTCGGCATCGACCCTTCCCCGGGCGGCGACGATAGACGCCTGACAAACCTTGTCAACTCGGTCGCAGCAGCGTCTGGGGGCGCGCTCGGGGGAATTCGCTCCTGATCGCGTAGCGTTGCACCGTGAATCGCGACGCCGAGGACTTCAACCGGCGCCTTTTGCGCGCGCGTGACGCCATGGACCGGGCCTATGCCGAGCCGCTGAACGTCGCCGCGGTCGCCACGGTGGCCCATGTCTCCGAGGCGCACTTCATCCGCAGCTTCCGTGCAGTGTTCGGGGAGACGCCGCACCGCTACCTCCAGCGAAGGCGGGTCGAGCGCGCGATGTTCCTCCTGCGCGAGACGGACCGGAGCATCACCGACATCTGCCTCGACGTTGGGTTCAACAGCCTCGGGACGTTCAGCCGAACGTTCCGGGAGATCGTCGGCGAGACGCCATCGGACTACCGGGCCGGCAACGGGCCGATCGTCGCGCCGAACTGCTTCCAGCTGTGGGCGATGCGGCCCTGGTGACCCCACGACCCGAACCCCGCCCGAAGTTGAGCAGTTTCGGAGAAGCCGGCCGCGCACGGGCTGCCTAGGATCGGTCCAACGACATCGCACGAAGGGAGCTCGGAATGCCAGCAACGAAGACGAAGACGAAGCCGGCAACCGGCAAGGGCACTGCCTCCAAGGTCTGGACGGAGGCGGAACGCGACGCCATGAAGGAGCGCGCGAAGGAGCTCAAGGCTGCCAGGGGCAAGCAGGACGGCGCGGCCGACCTGCAGGCGAAGATCGCCGAGATGCCGGAGCCGGATCGCTCGATGGCCAAGCGCATCCACGAGATCGTCACGGACACTGCGCCCGATCTCGCGCCGAAGACCTGGTACGGCATGCCCGCCTGGGCCGACGCCGAAGGGAAGATCGTCGCGTTCTTCACGCCGGCGGTGAAGTTCAAGGAGCGCTTCGCGACGTTCGGCTTCAACGCCCCCGCGCACCTCGACGATGGCGATATGTGGCCGACCTCGTTCGCCCTGCTGAAGCTGACGCCGAAGAGCGAAGCGATGATCGCCGACCTCGTGAAGCGAGCCGTCTCGTGATCAAGCTGAATGTCGCCACGGTCATGGTCCTCGACCAGGACGAGGCGCTCGACTTCTACGTCAACAAGCTCGGCCTCGAGAAGGGCTCGGACGTGAAGCAGGGCGGTTTTCGCTGGCTGACCGTCCGCGATCCGAGCGACCACAGCGTCGAGATCCAGCTCCACGAGCCGGGCCCGCCCGTGCATGACGAGGCGACGGCGGAGCAGCTCCGTGCGCTCATCTCGAAAGGCGCCATGGGTGGGCTCGTCTTCCACACGGAGGATGCCCGCGGCCTGTACGAGACCTTGAAGGAACGGGGCGTCACCGACTTCACGCAGGAGCCGACCGACCACTTCTACGGCACCGACATGGGCGTGCGTGACCCGTTCGGGAACGCGATCCGGATCCTGGAGCGAAAGCAGCCGAAGGAGACGGCCCGGAAGACGACCGCCTGACGCCCGGGCGCGCCGGCGAGCCTAGCGGGAGCGGCGGCGCGCCGCGGCTCCCAGGGCCAGCAGGCCCAGCGCGGCCAGTGCCAGGTAGGCGATCGGCGAGCCGACAAACGGTGCGGCGGCCACGGTCGCGCTCGCGTCGGTGGCGGTGTCCGGCGGAGCCGGGACCACACTGATCGTCACGTCGGTTTCGACGGCGATGCCGCTCTGGTCGATCGTGCCGGCCGAGCTCACCGTGGCGCACGTATCACGCAGGTCTGCCCCCGCGAGCGCCGTGGTCGCGTCGGCATCCAGCACCACCGCCGGGATCGACGCCGCGCCGACCACGCCGTTGCCGCCGGCGTCGAGATCACCCGGGCCACAGAAGCCCGCGGTCGCGTCGAAGCCCGTGAGCTGGCCGGAGGTGGTGTCGACGAGGAACGTCATCGTCACGTCCGTCCCGGCATCGGCGCTCGTGGCGAAGATCGCCGCGAGGCCCGGGTAGGCGTCCGTGACGAACGTCGGGACGAGGAGGCGATCCGCGTACACATAGCCGGGGAGGCCGGGTTCGAACACGACCGCTCCGCTGACCGTGCCCTGGCTTGCGAAGTCGAGGGCAACGATCTGGTCCGTGCCGTCGAGCTCGAAGGCGACGCATGACGGGCCGACACCGACGAGCGACGGCAGGCTCGCGGCTGCGATCGCGCCCACCACGGCATCGGCGGTGATGGGCCACGCCGGCAGGAGCCCGATCGTCAACGAGCCGGGTGCTGGCGCGACCGGGTCGGGCGCGACAAACCCCGAGACCTGTCCGCACTCGACGCCCGACGAGGTGCCTGCGCGGGCCGGTCCTGGTGCCGGCCCGAAGAGCGCGGCCAGCACAAGGCACGAGATCGCGCCGAATCGAATCCAGGTCACCAAGTGGACGTCCCCCCACGGCTCCGGTGATGCCCGGATGCACCACTTGAACCTAGCGCCGCATCGGGGGACGCCGGCTGGCCCGTTGGTCCCATCGCACATGCCGGGTGGTACCCCCGGTACGATCGTTCGGTGCAGCCGCCGCAACCCCCTACCGGCGCGCCCGTCCCGAGCCCCCCGATCCCGGCACCGCCTCGGGCGAGCGCTTTCGACCCGACGACGCGGCGGCAGACGCTGATCGTCGCCGCCGTGATCGCGGCGCTGTTCTTCGGGAGCCAGATCCTCAACGAGGCGATCCCTGCATCGGCGGGCCAGGCGCGGCCCGGCGAGGCGGTGGGCATCGCCGGCACGGCGACGATCACGCCGCTCGACGACTGGGTCGTCAGCGAGTTCGACGATGGTTCGGGCATCCGCCTCGAGAAGGGCGTGGTGGTCCTCGACCTGTTCGAGGCGGCTGCCGGGAGCGCGGGCGAGCTGGCCGGGCTCTATCTCGAGGAGGCGCTCCGCGAGCAGTCGACCGAGCTCACCTCGACCGACATCGAGACGACCACGATCACGATCGGCTCCGCGGCGCGATTCAGCTACCAGGGCCTGTTCATCGGTGCCGAGGGCGCGATCGAGGGCGAGGTGACCACCCTGGCGACCGCGGGCCAGGGCGTGGTCGGTGACGCGTGGGCGCCACGCGGCGGACTCGGAGGCTTGCTCGACGAGGTCCACCAGATGCTCGCGACGATCGAGGTCGCCGGATGAGCGCGATCCCGCCGACGGCCGCGCCCGCCGATTGGACCGAGCAGGGCTCGCTCGTGCAGCCGCGCCAGCCGGCCTTCTGGCTGTTCGCCGTCCTCCTCGTCATCGGCTCGATCGCGTTCGTCGAGGAGCAGGCGTTCTTCGCGGACGCGTCGATGACCGCCTGGCTCGTCGGGCTCGTCCTGCTCGCGCTGTATGCCGTGCCGGTCTACCTCCTGGTGAACGCGCTCGACCTCTTCGAGCGCGAGCCGCGGTCGCTCCTCATTGGGGCGCTGCTCTGGGGCGGGATCGTGGCGACCTTCCTGTCCGCCGAGATCAACGGCGAATGGAGCTCGATCGTCCAGAAGCTCTTCGGGTCCCAGTTCGCCAGGGACTGGGGAGCGGCCCTCGTCGCCCCGGGCGTCGAGGAGCTGGTCAAGTTCCTCGGCGTCGTCGTGCTCTACCTCATCGCGCGCCACGAGTTCGACGACATCCTCGACGGCTTCGTCTACGGCGCGCTCGTCGGCCTCGGGTTCACGGTGGTCGAGGACATGTACTACTTCTTCGCCCATTTCGTGGGCGAGGTCGGAACGTCCGACCTGGGTGGCCTGTTCGAGGGCTTCTTCCTGCGGATCATCGTGGGCGGGCCGTACTCGCACGTGCTGCTCACTGGGCTGACCGGCATGGGCCTCGCCTACTACGTCACCCGCCCGGACGTCGCCCGGCAGCGCCGGCTCCTGATCGCGATCGGGCTCTACGCGGCGGGCGTGATCGCCCACTTCATCTGGAACTCGCCGCTGCTCGACGACCTCCTCGGCCGCGATCCGGGTCCGGTGACGTGGCTGGCCTGGGCGGCGATCAAGGGCCTGCCATTCCTGATCCTGCTCGCCGTGCTGGTGCGGTTCGCGATCCGGCGCGAGCAGCGCTGGGTGCGCGATGCGCTGGCGCCCGAGGTCGCTGCCGGGCTGGTCACGCCCGCGGAGCTCGACGCGCTCGACGACCTGCGCGGCCGCCGGGCCGCGCGTCAGGCGATCGGCGTGCGCGGAGGCGCGGTCGCCGAGCGCCTCCTCGCCCGGCTCCAGCATGCGCAGGTAGCGCTCGCCATCACGGCGGCGGGCTCGTCGGCCGATCGCGAGACGCGGCTCGCCTCTGAGCGAACGCTGATCCGGGGCCTGCGAGCGCAGCTGGATGCACTGCCCGGCGGGGCCGGCACCCCGGTTGCAACGGCCTCCACCGCGCCCGCAGCTGCACCGGCTGTTGCACCGGCCCCGGCGGCGCCGCCACCGTTCGCGCCGACGCACCGGGCGCCGCCCGAGGGGCTGCCCTCGTGGCCCACACCCGACCCGGCCGGCCCGGTTACGCCCCTCGCGGGCGGGCTTGACCTCGAGCTGGTCCGTCGCATCGGGGACTGGGCCGAGGTCCGGGCCTCGAACGGCTGGAGTGGCTGGGTCGATGCCAGGCGGCTCGCGGAGCGAGGCGGCGCCTAGGGTTCCCCGCCGTGCCGCTCTAGGCGAGTCGGTTCGCGATGGCCCTGGACAGGTCGTCGATGTCAGCATCGGTCGCCGGCGTGGCGATGGCGCCCATGCCCCGCGGCGCGAGGTGGAATCCGTCGAGGAGCAGCCCGAGGAACAACGCGGCGGTCGGCGTCAAGCCGTCTGGCGCCTCGACGTCGGGACCGGGGGAAACCTGGAAGATGGAGGCGATCCCCGTGACTCGAGCATCGATGCCCTCGCCCAGGATGGCCTCGGCGACGTTCGCCCGAAGCCGATCCCCCTGGCGTTCCAGCTCTGCATAGCGGTCCGGCGTCAGGTGCCGGAGCGTGGCCAGCCCGGCGGCCGCGGCTACCGGATTGCCGTTGAACGTCCCGCCGTGGACAAGCGAGCCGGATCGCCGCGCGTCGAACTGGACCATCACGTCGGCGCGCCCACCGAACGCGCCCGAGGGATAGCCACCGCCGATGATCTTGCCGAGCGTCGTCAGGTCGGGCCGGACGCCGCCGAGCCGGCCCTGGGCTCCATTCGGCCCGATGCGGAAGGCGATGACCTCGTCGAACACGAGGAGGGCGCCGATCCGGTCCGTGAGGACGCGGAGGTAGCGCAGGAACTCGGGCGTGGCGGCGCGCACGCCGCCGGCGCCCTGGATGGGCTCGATGATGATCGCGGCCAGGTCGCCGGCGCGGCCGGCAATGGCCCGCTCCACGCCGTCGGGGTCATCCCACGGCAGCTCGATCACGAGCCCAGAGATCGCGTCGGGAACGCCCGGCGTCCACGCCAGCACCGAATCGTGCGTGCCGTGGTAGGCGTGCTCGAACTTCGCGATCAGCGGGCGGCCGGTGAACGCCCGCGCCGCACGGATCGCGAACATCGTCGCTTCCGTCCCCGAGTTCGTGAATCGGATGCGGTCGATCGAAGGGAGGCGGTGGCGGATCTCCTCCGCCAGCTCGATCTCGGCCTCGGTGGGCGCCGCGAACGCAGAGCCGCGCCGGACCTGCGACTCGACCGCCGCCACGACCTCGGGATGGGCGTGGCCGAGGATCAGCGAGGTGTAGTTGCCGAGGAAGTCGCGGTAGTCGTTGCCGTCGACGTCCCACGTCCGGATTCCCTCGCCGCGAACCATGTACGGCGGGTACGGGGCGTTGAAGATCGTGGTCCGCGTGGAGCCCCCGGGCAGCGACGACGTGGCCCGATCGAACAGGGCGGCGGAGCGCGGCGTCCGGGCGAGGTACTCGTCGACCAGGGTCGTCGGGGTCCGGACTGCGGTCACGCGCAGATGATCCGCCCCCGGCGCCCGCCTGTCACCAGTACGGTCGGTGTCAGCTGCCGACGCCGCCTGTCGCGCGCACGAGGTCGAGGCCATCGGCTCGGCGGATGACCGCACGCCACGCGCCGGCCTCGCCGCTGAGCTCGACGGCCACCGAATCGCCCCGCGCCGCGGAAGCGAGGTACTCCAGCCGAATCGAGCGCGGCAAGGCGGCGTCAGTCGGGCGCCAGCCCGCCGAATTGAGGGCCTCCTCGAGCCAGTCCACGTAGACCGCGTTGTTCACGTGATCGAGGGGGTCGAGCTCGGTCGAACGGACGGTCAGGGGCAGCGTGTGCGCGGCGGGCCCATCGGGCACCGGGACGCGCAGGATCTCGCTCGTGACCTCGGGGTTCGCGAACGAGAACGCGAAGTCGGCCGGGATGCGCACGATTCGGTTGCGGGCGTCGAGGAGGACCCAGTCCGTCGTGACCCGCGCCGCGAGCCGGCCGTCGGCCAGGCGGCATTCACCGAGCCGGCGCGCCCAGATCCTGCGGTGGCCGACCACGGCCGTCGACACGCGCAGGGTCCGACCCATCGGGATCGGCTCGCGGAGCTCGAGCTCGCATCCACGGACCACCCAGCCGAGGCCGCGCGCCTGGTACCAGCCTCGGTCGAACCCGAGCTGCTCCGAGTGGCGCCAGGCGACGTCCTGGGCGTAGCGCAAGAGGGCCGAGGTCCGGATGTCGCCGTCGGGGCCGGCCTCATCGAAGCGCACCCGGTAGCCGGCGAGATAGCCGTTGTCGATGCCTTGGACAGGTCGCGCGTCCTGCCCGGTCAGCCCGGGGTCAAGCTCGATGGCCGGGGCCGTGGATTCCACGGCCGAAGCCTAGCCCGGGTACGCCTCAGATGGGGGTGCGACCCACGCCGACCTGCCGTTCGCGCCGGTCCTGCTCGACGTGCAGGGCGCGGCGTCGTCCGGCCGCGGCACGCTCGGCCCGGGCGCGGAGCACCTGGAGCTTCCGTGCGGCGCCGCGATTCCAGGCGCGGGAGTAACTCGCCGTCGCCTCCTCGCGGATTCGGGCAGCGTCGCGCCGCAGGCCCAGCGCCTCGAGCGACGCGACCGCGTCGAGGACCGCGCGATACAGGCCCGGCAGGATCTCGGCAACGGGCTGCTGCTCCACCGGACGAGGATCGGCCGACCCGTGGCACGCCGACATCGGTCGCTCGTACCAGCCCAATCGGGCGTTCGGGTCAGCCGGGCCATGACTCGCCGGGTCGCCGACGTGGCCGCCGCGACGGCGACCCGGCGGGTCGCCCGGTCAATCGCCGGGGTGCCAGCCCGATCGCACCTCGAACCGTTCGAAGCCGCCCGCCGCCGGCGACCACGCCTCGTCGACGCGCTCGACCCACGCGCCCGGCGGGCCCGTCCGCAGCGTGTCGAGGAGGGTTTCGAGCGTGGCTCGCTCCCCCTCGGCCACGCAGCGAACCAGACCCGAGGACTCGTTGGCGACCCAGCCGACCAGGTCGAGGCGGCGTGCGGCTCGAGCGACGAACACCCGAAAGCCGACGCCCTGGACGTGGCCGTGGACGAGGGCCTCGAGCCGCTCGGCAGCGGTCAACCGGTCCACCCGACGGCGAGCGCGTCGATCACGAGCTCGGGGCTGACGTTGCCCTCGAGGCGCTCGCCCGCGAGCTCGAATTGCCGGAGCTGGGTGGCGGCGAAGCCGGCACGAAGGCGGCTCGAGGCCGCCTCGAGGTCGTCGAGGAGGTCGACCTGGCGAACGTTTGGAGCCTCGCCGAGGGACACGAGAGCGAGGTCTCGCGCGACGTCCCGCCAAATGCCGAGAAGGACAAGGGCTGCGGCGCGTCGCTCCGCGGCGGGCACCCGTGCCGGTGGGCCGGCCGCCTCGGTCGTGGGTTGGCTCGACTCGTCCGCGATCGCGGTGGGCCCCACGACCGGCGTGCCGGCCTGGCCGTCTCCGTCCGTCGTCGACGGGGCGGCGGCTCGCCGTCCACGCGCCGGACGTGCGGGCGGCGCGCCGCGCCCGCCCGCGCGATCCGCCGCGATGAGGGCGGTGGTTCGAGCGAGCAGGTCGCGACCGGTCCGGAGCCGGTCGGCGCGGGTCGCACTCGCGAGGTCGAGCAGCGTCCGGGCGACCTCGGCGCGGATGATCAGGGCCTCGGGCGCTCGGGCGAGGGCGACGGCATCGCCCGGACGCCCACCCGACAGCCGTGCCAGGCGCGCGGCCAGCGGTGCCTCGGCGAGTCCACCGTTGACCAGGATCCGCTCGACGTCCCGGCGCGACACCGGTCCGAGTCGGAGCCGGACGCAGCGCGACCGAATTGTCGGCAGGAGGCGCTCCTCGTCGGCCGCCGTGAGGATCAGCACGGTGCCGGCGGGTGGCTCCTCGAGCGTCTTCAGGAACGCTGCCTGGGCATCCTCGGTCATCCGATCCGCGGCGGTGACGATCGCTACGCGCGCACCGCCCTCGACGGGCAGGAGGGCCAGGTCGCGGACGAGGTCACGGACGCCGCGCTCCTCGCGCCCCCCGATCGGGATCACCAGCCCCGCGCCGGTCGGTGCCAACCGATGCAGGTCCGGATGATTGCCGTGCTCGAACGCCCGGCAGGACCGGCACTCGTGGCACGGACGGACGGCAGCATCGGCGCGGCAGAGCAGGCCGCCCCCGATATCGTCGGCGAGGGTGTCCTTGCCGACGCCCGGCGGTCCCACGAGCAGGATCGCGTGGGGCATGCCGGCGTCGAGCATCGCGGCGACCGCGTCGAGCGCGGCCGGTTGCCCGCGCGTGCGGAACCCGCGCGTCGCCAGGGTCATGGACGTCCCGCCCCCGGTCAGGCGGAGGGATCGGCCTTCTTGCGCGGGGCGCGGCGCTTGGGAGCCGTTCCCTCGTCGGCACCCTCGGCCGCATCCGCTGCTGCGGCAGGTGCCTTCGGCGAGCGCTTCGCCGCCGTCGTTGCCGACGCGCTCGAGCTCGTCCGAGCGGTGGCCGCTCGACGCTTCGGCGCGGGCGCGGGCGCGGGCGCGAGGCCCTCGTCAGCGGAAGCGTCCGCCGTCACCGCGGCACGCGAGCG
The DNA here is from genome assembly GCA_963721765.1 of uncultured Chloroflexia bacterium. Taxonomy (GTDB): domain Bacteria; phylum Chloroflexota; class Limnocylindria; order Limnocylindrales; family CSP1-4; genus UBA5189. The sequence continues at coordinate 368,772 of CAVRJP010000005.1, read as the reverse complement.
ACGCACGGTCGACCGGCGTGCCGGCGCGGCGACATCACTCGCCTCTGCTGGTGCATCGCCGGCACCCGTGGCGGCTGCCGGTTCGTCGCCGGCCTTCGCCGTGCGGCGCCCTCGACCCCGGGCTCCCGATGTGGGCGCCGTCGGTGTCTCGTCGGCGGGCGGCGGCGCCTCTGGTCGAGGACCTCCTGCCGGTCGCGATCCGAGCTGCGCCCGGAGCATCGCCTCGATCTCCGGCGGCACCTCGCTCCAGGGCTCGTCCCCGGACGATCGCGGTGCGGGTCGGGGGCCCTGCCGGAACACCGGCCGATCCCGCCGGTCGTCCCGCCGGTCGCCGCGATCCGGACGATCGCCTCGATCCTGGCGTTCCGGGCGGCTGTCGGGGCGGCCGAAGCTGCCTTCACGCCGCGGCGGCGGCTCCCCGAAGCGGGACGGCGTGCTCCCGCGGCCGCCCCCGAAGCGCTCGCGATCGAGGGCAGCGGCATAGGCACCGCCTCGGCCCCGGCCGCCGCGCATGCCGCCACCGCCCCGACTCGCGTCGCGACCGCGACGTTCGGCGAGCAGGTACTCGGGCACCGCCGGCTCCTCGAGATCCTCGTCGTCGTCCATGACCGGCGCGCCACGCGAGGCCGAGATCCCGATCTGCGAATCCCACACGGAGCCGAACGCCGATGCCGGACGCCGCGCGGGAGCGGGCGCCTCCTCGTCGTCTTCCTCGTCGTCCTCGATCGATGCCTCGCCCGCGACCCGGTCGGCGGGCTCGCCACCTTCGACGAACCCTGCCTCGTCGCGACCACGGCCACGACCACGGCCCCGGCCGCCGCGGCGGCGGCGCCGGCGTCGACCGTCCTCGCCGATCTCGCCACCGCGCTCGAGGCCGGCTTCACCAGGTTCGAGCTCGGCGCCGTCGTCGGTCTCCCCGACCTCGGCGTCGGGATCAGGGGCTGAAGCAACAACGCGCGAGAGCTTCTCGCCGGGCATGACGACGAGTGGCGCATCGGTGCCGTCACCGGAAACGGCTGCCGCCGCGCGCCCGCGACCGCGCGACGTCGTTGTCGCGGTGGTGGTGCGGCGCGTGCGGCCGCGTCCGCGGCTCCGCTCGCCGGTGCCCTCGGACTGCTTGTCGGGCACCTCGGTCATCGACAGGTCGTCGTCGGCTGCGACGCGGCGCCCCGACCTGGACGAGCCCTTCTCGACCTTCGCGATCTGGGTGATGTCCGTGAACAGGTCGGCCACGTCCATCAGGTCCGACGACGTGTTCCCGCGGAAGCTCACGACCTCGACCCGGACGCCCTGCTCCTGGACGGCGCGGATCGCCGGGGCGAAGTCGCCATCGCCCGACACGACGATCGCGACGTCGAGATTGCGCGCCGTCTTCATCATGTCGACGACGAGCTCGATGTCGAGGTTCGCCTTGACCTTCCCGTCGCCGTACTTCCGGATGTCCTTGCTGACGACCTTGTACCCGCTCCGGCGCAGGAAGTCGTGGAAGTTGCGCTGGTTCTCGTTCTCCGGATCGAGGCCCGTGTACGCGTACGCGCGCACGAGGTCACGTCCGGCGCTCGACGCCTTCAGCAGCGTGACGTAGTCGATGTCCACGCCGGCCGCCTTGGCCGCGTAGAAGATGTTCGCCACGTCAACGAAGACGGCGACGTTCTTGCCCACCCTGTCTCCTATCTCAATGAGCGCCGGCGCCCGAAGGCGCGCGCTCGCTTGGTCAGCGCCGACGCCCGGCGGGAGCGACGACATGCCGGAGCACCGGCTTGTCCTCGACGAATCCCTGGCGTTTCCAGCGCTTCTGCTCTGCCGGGTCGTCCGGCTGCGGCGCCTCGACCGACGCACATCCCTTGTTGGCCGCCGATCTGAGGCACTCCTCGATGAGGCTGGCACTCACGGCGTCCGGTTCGCTCGCCGGGTCGACGACGAGCAGATCAATGGTCCCGACATAGCCGCCGGCGCGAACCGAGGGTCGGATCGCGAGCACGGCGCCACCGAGGATGTCCCTGCGCCGTTCGGCGACGAGCACGGTCGCGTGGGGCAGGAACACGAGCTGGCGCAGGAGGTCCGTGGGACCGAGCGGGCCGGCAGTTCCGTCGCCGAGGCGGCCGCCACTCAACGCGACGATTGCCTCGATATCGGTGATCCGGGCCGCTCGGACCGTGTACTCCACGCGGGGCGTGCTCCTCGGGTGTCGGAGGCGAGACGCGATCCGGAAAGTCCCGACCTGGGCCTATCTTGAAGTCCGATGGCTTCGCCGACTGCGCGGGGGCGACGCGTGTTACGCGTCTGTAACCAGCCCGGGCGGCGAACGACCGGTCTTGCAATCGGTGCGCCGACCCCTATCATACCGTATCGCTTCGGCGGCCACCTGCGCGCCGCTCGGAGCCGCCTTGGATTGCGGCCGCCGTCTGCATCGTTCCTCATCCCTTCCGATCTCGACCCCGAGTCGAGGCACCATCGGACGAGGCGAGGGAGCCGGGCAGACTGGCCGGGTCGGAGGGCCGGCTCACGAGCGGACCCAGATGGCCCGACCGGGGATCGACCCGAGCACCGGGCGATTCGATTGAGGAGGAGACTGGATGAAGCTCAGGACAATTGGTGCACTTGCGATCGCCGGGATGCTGGCCTTCGCTGGATGCGCAGGTGGGCCGGGCGGCGGCGGGACCTACAAGGTGGGCATGGACATGCCCCAGCAGGGGTCCGAGCTCGCCGGCTCGCAGCCGGTCATCAACGGCGCCAAGCTCGCGATCAAGCAGGCCGCCAACAAGGCCGGTACCTACACGATCGAGTTCCCGGACGCATTGATCCTCGACGACGCCGTGAACGGCGTGCACGATCCCACGCAGGGCGCCCTGAACGTGGGCATTCTGATCGGCGACCCCAAGGTCGTCGGGATGATCGGCCCCCTGAACTCGAACGTCGGGCGGGCACAGATCCCGCTCACGAACGAGGCGGGCCTGGGGCAGTGCAGCCCGGCCAACACCAACGAGGGCCTCACGAAGCCCGAATTCGGTGCGCTGGACCTCCGCAAGACGCGGCCGACGGACATCAACTATGTCCGCATCGCGACGACGGACGACCTACAGGGACCGGCGAACGCGCGGTACCTCGGCGAGGACCTCGGCGTCACCAAGCTGTACATCATCGACGACACCGAGACATTCGGTAAGGGCATCGCGGACAACGTCAGCAAGTACTGGACCGAGACCCTCGGGCTCGAGGTCGTCGGCCACGATTCGGTGCCGAAGACCACGACCGATTACGCGTCCATCCTGACCACGGCCAAGGCCAAGAATCCGGACGGGATCTACTTCGGTGGCGTCACCGCCAGCGGCGGCGCGCGAATCCTCAAGGCCGCCGTGGGCGTTGGCCTTGGCGACATCCCGTACATGGGCCCCGACGGAATCAACGACGGGACCGGCGAGACACCGGATTCGTTCCTGAGCCTGGCCGGGGCTGATGCCAAGAACGCGTACTCGACCCTGGCCGGCAAGGCCAGCTTCCCCGGCGGCGACAAGTTCAACGCCGAGTACAAGGCCGAGTTCGGCATCGATGCCACGGGCTATGCCATCCAGGGGTACGCGTGCATGCAGATCCTGCTCGACGCCATCGCTCGCGCGGCGGCAACCAACCCGAGCGGCGACGCAGCGGTCCGCGAGGCCGTCCGCAAGGCGCTCTCGGACCCGACGCACAAGTACCAGACCGCCATGGGCGAGATCTCGTTCGACGCGAACGGCGACACCAGTCAGAAGACGGTGAGCGTCTACTCGGTCGATGTGGCTGCTGCAAATGGCAAGGGCGCCTGGGTTCCAAAGAAGGAAATCACCTTCGAGTAGGCCAGGTCTACGCAGAGGCCGGGGATCGAAAGGTCCCCGGCCTCGCTCGTCCTAGCAACTTCGCGTTATTTCCCCAACCTTTCGATCGAGTCAAACTGCGAACGCTTTCGACCGCGTGATTCGTCAACGAGAGGCGTGATCCGGACGTGGACTGGCTAGAGGGCCATCCGTGACAGCGAGCGCTGCAACCGTCGCGACTGTTCGCACGCGGCCGGCTTGGCTCATCCCGGCCATCGCGATTGGCATGGTCATCACGTACTTCTCCGTGCTGACGTTCGCGATGAGCCTCAATCCGCAGACGTCTGATCAGGCGGTTTCGATCGCCGTGCAGCAGACAGCCAACGCCCTCTCGATCGGCGCGATCTACGCCCTCATCGCCCTCGGCTACACGATGGTGTACGGGATCATCGAGCTGATCAACTTCGCTCACGGCGATGTGTTCATGGTCGGGGCGTTCGTGAGCCTGGTCTTCCTCGGCCAGGGCGTCGGATTCATCCCCGGCATCCTCGGTCTCTCCGGTCCGATCGTGGATCCGTTGCTGCTCGCCCTGTTCATCCTCGGCGCACTTGCGTTCGTGATGCCCATCACGGGCCTGCTCAACCTGACAATCGAGCGGATCTTCTACCGTCCGTTCCGGGGCGGATCTCGACTGGCCCCGCTGATTACCGCCGTCGGCGTGTCGTTCATCCTCCAGAACATCGCCCTGACCGTCGCCGGCAGCGGGGACCGGGGCACGCCCCAGATCTTCCCGAACGCGTGGCGGTTCGACCTGCTCGGGGCGTCGATCCCGCTCCTGAGCCTGGTGATCCTGGCCATTGCCCTCATCCTCATGTTCATCCTGCAGACGTTCGTACGCCGAACGCGGATGGGCCGGGCGATGCGGGCGACCGCCCAGGATCAGCAGGCATCGAAGCTCATGGGCGTCGACGTCAACCAGACGATCGCCCTCACGTTCCTGCTCGGCGGCGCGCTCGCTGGCGCGGCCGGCGTTGTGTGGGGCCTAAGCTTCGGCTTCGTCCGTCAGGATCTCGGCTTCAACGCCGGCCTCAAGGCGTTCACGTCGGCAGTCATCGGCGGAATCGGCAACATCACGGGCGCAGTCCTCGGTGGCTTCGTCATCGGGTTCATCGAGAACTTCACGGCGTCGCTCGGGCTGAACCGATGGTCGGAGTTCACGGTGTTCGCCGCCCTCACGCTGGTCCTCGTGTTCCGGCCAGCGGGCATCCTCGGCCAGCAGGTGGGAGAGCGGGCATGACGGCGGCGAAGCGCGTCGAAGCCCCGCCGACGGCGTGGCGGGCCCGCCTCGCACGGTACGCCCACGAGCATCGCTCGCTGACGATCCTCGTGACGATGAGCGTCGGTTCCATCCTCCTGTACTTTGCGACGTACCTGCCGCCGTTCAGCCTCATCCAGGGCCAGAACTCGTGGATCGGCGGCTTCTTCAACGCCGGCGTCTTCGTGCTGCTCGCGATGGGCCTCAACATCGTCGTCGGGATGGCCGGTCTGCTGGACCTCGGCTACGCCGCATTCTTCGCCTTCGGTGCCTACCTCTACGCGTACGGTGCGTCGCCGTTCACCGACCTGCACCTGCCGTTCCTGCTGCTCTTGGTTGGAGGGGCGGCCGTCGCGGCGGTTTTCGGCATTGCCCTGGGCGCACCTACGCTCCGGCTGCGCGGCGACTATCTCGCGCTGGTCACGCTTGGATTCGGGGAGATCGTGCCAATCGTGTTCCTGAATGCCGAGAAGTACACGCAGGGTACGAACGGCATCAGCGGCGTGGATCGGCCGAACATCTTCGGCTTCTCCTTCCCGGGCATCGACCAGACCTTCTACTACGCGCTCATGGTGGTCGTCGTGACCCTCACCCTCATGCTCATGTACCGGCTCCAGGATTCGAGGATCGGGCGGGCGTGGGCGGCGATCCGCGAGGACGAGCTCGCGGCAGCGGCCAATGGGATCAACACCGTGACGACGAAGCTCGCAGCGTTCGCGCTCGGCGCCACCACGGCCGGCTTCGCCGGCGTCCTGAACGCTTCGAAACTGACGATCGTCGATCCATCGCAGTTCCTGTTCACGGTGTCATTTACCGTCCTCGCCATGGTCGTCCTCGGCGGGATGGGCAACATCGCCGGCGTCGCGATCGGCGCGTTCATCCTGTACAACATCCAATCGGTCCTGTTGAAGCAGCTGAACGCGTTCTTCGACAACGTGCCGCTTCCGATCCTGGGCGACATCGACTTCGTGAAGTACCAGTTCCTGCTGTATGGAATCGCGCTGGTGTTGATGATGATGTTCAGACCCGAGGGCCTCTTCCCGAGTCAACGCCGGCGGCGGGAGCTCCATGCCGCCGAGGAGGAGGGCGCGGAGGATGCGGCGCTTGCGCCAGAGGCGAGTGGAGAGGCGCTATGACCGTCGCGGCGTTCAACAAGAAGATGGCATCCGATAGCGTCGATTCCGGGCTCATGCTGCACGCGGACGGCGTCACCAAGCGGTTCGGCGGCCTGGTCGCCGTGCACGACGTCGATTTCACCATCCCAACCGGCTCGATCGTCAGCCTGATCGGGCCCAACGGCGCGGGCAAGACGACATTCTTCAACATCATCGCGGGCATCTACGACCCAACAGCGGGCGTTGTCGTGTTCAACGGTCGCGAGATGATCGCGCGGAGCCGGCGCGCCTGGCTGGAGCCGTTCATCTGGTTCGCGCCGGGCTTCATCGGCATCGCGCTATCGCTGATCCTGGCCGCGAATGGGGTCCACGAGCTGCAGGTCATCGGTGTCGGAGGGCTCACGTTGGTGGCCCTCATGACGACGATGGTCATCGGCGTCGCCCGCCCGATCAGATACCAGAAGGCCCTGCCAAGGATCGGCATCTTCCGAAGCTCGCGCCCGAACGACATGGTCGAAGCCGGCCTGGGCCGGACGTTCCAGAACATCCGGTTGTTCGCGAACATGACGGCGCTTGAGAACGTGCTCGTCGGGATGCACACACGGATGAAGTCGACGTGGGTGGACGCGATGTTGTCGACACCGCGCGACCGCCGCGAGGAAGCGGCGTCGGCCGAGACGGCCCGGGGCTACCTCAGGACGGTGGGGCTCAAGGGCAAGGACGGCGAGCTCGCGAAGAACCTGCCGTACGGCGACCAGCGTCGCCTCGAGATCGCGCGCGCCCTCGGGTCGCAGCCCAAGCTGCTCCTGCTCGACGAACCGACGGCCGGCATGAACCCGCGCGAGACGAAGGACATGATCGTGCTCATCAACCGCCTCCGAAGCGAGTTCGGGCTCACGGTCCTGCTCATCGAGCACGACATGAAGGTGGTCATGGAGATCAGCGATCGCGTGACGGTCCTGGACCATGGCGAGAAGATCGCCGAGGGGACTCCCGACGAGGTGCGCAGGAACCCCAAGGTCATCGAGGCCTACCTCGGGGCACCGGCCGAATGAGCGCCGCGGCGCAGGCCCGCGAGATGGGCGTCGTCGAAGACGGCGGCGCGATGCTCGCGCTCCGGGACATTCACAGCTATTACGGGAACATCCACGCCCTTCAGGGGATCACGATCGAGGTCGGGCGAGGCGAGATCGTGACCCTCATCGGCGCCAACGGCGCCGGCAAGACGACGACCCTGAAGACGATCAGCGGGCTCCTCCCGCCGCGAACGGGCACGGTGACGTTCGACGGCCAGGACATCTCTCGAACCCCGGCGCACCAACTCGTGAAGGCAGGCATCGGGCATGCCCCGGAGGGCCGCCGGATCTTCTCCCGGCTGACCGTCCTCGAGAACCTCCAGATGGGTGCGTTCACCCGCGATATCAAGACGATCGGCCCGGACATCGACCGCGTCCTCGAGCTGTTCCCGCGACTTCGGGAGCGGATCACGCAGCAGGGCGGGACGCTGTCGGGCGGCGAGCAGCAGATGCTCGCGATCGGGCGGGCGCTCATGTCCGAGCCTCGACTCCTCTTGCTCGACGAGCCGTCGCTGGGCCTCGCGCCGATCCTCGTCCAGCAGGTCTTCGCGACGATCCGGGAGATCAACCAGCAGGGGACGACGATCCTGCTCGTCGAGCAGAACGCGCTCCAGGCGCTGACGATCGCCAATCGCGGCTACGTGCTCCAGACCGGCTCGGTGGTCCTGACCGGGCCCGCCGCCGACCTGATCAAGAACGAGACGGTCCGGAAGGCCTACCTCGGCGAGGGCTGACCCGGAGGGCGGTCAGCGGCGCATCGGGGCGGTCAGCGGCGCATCGGGGCGGTCAGCGGCGCCCCGGGATACCGCTCCGTCCTGACCTGACGCTCTCGAGGATCGCCTCGCACACGCGCAGCGCGGCAGCGCCGTCGTCGAGGCTCGCCGACGCCGGGAAGCCGTCACGAATCGCGCGTGCGAACGCGACGAGCTCCTCCATGTAGCCCGGGCGCAGGTGACCCGCGTAGCTCCAGCCCTGCCGCCACTCGGCGAGGCTCTGGTCGACGTAGCCCCCTCGCGCGCCCTCCAGGACGGGCCGGCCGACGAGCCGCAGTGACTCGGCGTCCGTGATCTCGAGCGAGGCCCCACCGGCTCCGTGGATCGTGAACCGCGAGCTGAACGCGTTCGTGAACGAGGTGACGGCGAGCGATCCCGCCGCTCCGCCCGCGAATCGCAGCGTGATGGCGTAGCCCGCCGCCCCGTCCGGGCCTTCGCCCGCCTGCGCCTGCAGCTCCTCGACATCACCCATGAGGAAGCGCATCGCGTCGACCGCGTGGATCGCCTGGTCGGTGAGGAACGTGTACGCGACCTCCGACGCGCCCCACAGCGGGACGCGCGGGCCGGGCGACAGGTATTGGCCCGAGAACAGCAGCGTGGCGCCGAATGCGGGATCGGCGGCCATGCGGGCGGCCCGCTGGAACGCCTCCGCGTGCCGCCAGAAGAGCCCGACCATGCCGATCAGGCCCGTCCCGTGGAACGCGGCCGCGAGCTCCTCGGCCCCTGCGGCGGTCGGCGCCGAGGGCTTCTCGACGAACAGGTGGATGCCGCGCGCCGCTGCCTCGAGCCCCGCCTCGACATGGAGCTGCGGCGGTCCGCAGACGAGGGCGGCCTCGGGCTTGACCTCGTCGAGCATCCGGCGGTAGTCCGTGTGGACCGAGCCCGCGCCGTACCGCCTCGCGCAGTCCGCGGCAAGGGACTCGTCGAGGTCGCAGGCCGCGACGTAGTCGAAGTGGGGCAGCCGGGCGAGGCCCGGCTGGAGCGCGCCGCGCGAGTGGTTGCCGCAGCCGATGACGGCGATCCGGATCGGCTCCGCGGCGACGAGCTCGCGGCCGCGCAGCTCCAGCCCGCCGAGGTCCGGGTCGCGGATCGTGTCGCCGGCGAGGTAATCGCGGAGGCCCGCGCCCAGCTCGACGGGTCGCTGCCGATCCGTCAACTGGCGCCTGCCGGTTCCCGCGGCGCGAGCGGCTGCGAGCCGGCCGGTCCGCCGCCGTCGACGTCGAGCGCGACCGCGGTGATCCAGGCGGCGTTGTCGGTGAGGAAGTACATGATCGCGTCCGCCGTGTCGGCGACCGTCCCGGCGCGACCCACGGGGAAGTTCTCGGCATAGCCCCGCAGCACCTCGGCCTCGGTCAGCCCCGGCGTCCGGGCCAGCTTCTGGCGGGTGACCTCCTGGCCCTGCCGCGTCTCGGGCGTCATCGCCGGGCACACGCAGTTCACCGTGACCCCGTCACGCCCGAACTCGCGCGCCCAGGTCTGGGTGAGCCCGACGACGCCGAACTTCGACGCGTTGTAGGCCGACGTCAGCGGCCAGCCCTTCCGACCCGCCTCCGAGGCGATGTTCACCATCCGACCGCGCCCGCTCCGTACGAGGTGCGGGATGGCCGCCTGGGCGACGAGGAACGTGCCCTTCAGGTTCGTGTCCAGCTGGCGGTCCCAGCTCTCCTCGGTGGTTTCCTCGAGAGATCCGTAGTCGAACACGCCCGCGCACTGGATGAGCGTGTCCAGCCCGCCGAGCCAGGCCACGGCCACGGCGACGCCCGCCCGCACCGAGGCGATGTCGCGCACGTCCATCTCGATCGGCGTGACGACGACGCCTCGCCGGCCGGCCTCCGCCTCGAGCAGGGTGCGGTTGAAGTCGGCCATCGCGACGCGCGCTCCCGCCTCGAGCAGGCGATCGGTGACGCCCAGGCCGAACCCGCTCGCGGCGCCCGTGACCAGGGCGAGTCGATCGGGCGCGATCGTGAGCAAGGTCGACCTCCGTGGACGCGGCTCGCTTGGCGTGATCGGGACGGTCATTATCCCGACCCCGGCGGGCTACAGTGTGGCCTCCGGACCACCACAGGAGGGCGCGACGCGTGGCTGGGCAGATGGCGGCACCGAACCTGCGATTCGTCTCGCCGAACGACGTCGAGACGATGCTCCTCGACTGGGGCACGCTCAAGTGGCTTGCCGAATCGCGGGTCACGGGCTCGGGCATGGCGGTGGGCGTGGTGGTGCTCGAGCCGGGCAAGGGGCACCTGCGCCACAACCACCCCGGCTCGGAGGAGGTCCTGTATTACCTCTCCGGCGAGGGCCGCCAGATGATCGAGGACGACGACGGCAACCCGATGTACCGGGACGTGAAGGCGGGTGACGCCGCGTATATCCCGGAGAGCGTCTACCACGGCACCGAGAACACGGGCTGGGAGCCGATGCGGATCCTCGCGATCTACAACCCGGGCGGCCCCGAAGCGATCATCCGCGCGGGCGACGACTGCGTCACGTTCCCGCCGGGCGTACTCGCCCAGCGGAGCTGAGCCCGATGCTCGACGCAGCCAGCGGGCGCAACGTCTGGAAGCGGATCGAGGGCGACGACCGGCCGAGCTGGTCGAACGTGACCTCGACCGGCACGTTCCGTGCCCGAGCCGGGGGGACATTCGATCGGCACTACCACGACTGCGACGAGTACTGGTTCATCATCGAGGGCAGGGCGATCATCGAGATCGATGACGAGCGCTACGCCGTGGAGCCCGGCGACATCGTGTGCACCGAGATCGGGCGGGAGCACGACATCCTCCAGGTGCTCGAGCCGCTGAGCGGCTTCTGGTTCGAGTCGGTCCTCGTCCCGGGCGGTCGAGCGGGCCACCTCCATCGATCACCGGAACGCGCAGCCGGCCATGCCGTCCTGGGCCCGGACGAGACCCTCGTACCCCAGGCCGGCACGTGACCGTGCACCGGTTCATCCACGTCGGGACGGGCGGCTGGGGTCGCTACTGGTCTCGGACCGTGATCCCCCACCTGCTCGAGCTTGGGATCGCCGAGCCGGTGGCGGCCGTCGACGTCAACGAGGCGAATCTCGCCAACGCCCGCGACGGCTACGGCATCGCGGCGGACCGGTGCTACACGGATCCCGTTCGCGCGTTTGCCGAGCATGACGCCGACTTCGCGATCGTCGTCGTGCCCCCCGCGCACCACGAGGCGGTCATCGACTTGGCGCTCGCCGCCGGCTGCCACGTCCTGTGCGAGAAGCCGGTCGCGGACACCATGGCCGCCTCGGCGCGGATCTATCACAAGGTCATCCGATCGGGCCGGAAGATGGCGATCACCATGAGCCACCGGTTCGACCAGGACAAGCAGACGCTGGAGCGCCTCGTTCGCTCGGGCGAGTTCGGGCCGGTGAGCTACATCGTCGGCCGGCTCGCGCTCAACAACCGCCAGCTCGGTGACTGGGGCGATTTCCGCCACCGGATCGCCGATCCGCTGCTGATCGAGGCGGCCGTCCACCAGTTCGGGATCATCCGTGGCCTCGCCGGCGCGAACGCGAGCTCGGTCTACGCGACCAGCTGGAACCCGGCGTGGGGCGAGTACGCGGGCGACAGCACCGCCCTCGCCGTGATCGAGATGGAGAACGGGATACGAGCGTCGTACGAGGGCTCGAAGACGAACGCCTCGACGATCAGCCCGTGGGAGGGCGAGTACTGGCGCGTCGAGTGCCGGGATGCGACCCTGGAGCTCGACCGTCGCCGGCTCCGCCTGCTCCGTGGCGGACCGAAGGACGCACCGATCGCGATGGACCTGCCGCTCGACGACGGCGAGGCGTGGCTGAATCCCCTGCTCGCCGAGCAGTTCGTGCGCTGGCTCGACGGCGGGCCGGCTGTCGCAACCCGGATCGAAGACGCCATCCACGACACGGCGCTCACGATGGCCGCGATCGAGAGCGCACACAGCGGCCGCGTCGTGGACGTCGCCGAGTACACGCAGGCGCACCTGGACGCGGCCGCGGAGGAGCTGGGAGCACTCGCGTGACGTCGGTCGCCCTCCTGGGCACGCTGGACACGAAGCGCGAGGAGATCGCGTTCGTCCGGGACCGGCTCTTGGCCCTCGGCTGCGAGGTGGTGGTCATCGACGCGGGCGTCATGGGCGGGAGCGAGGGCCTCGCCGACGTGGCAGCCGACGCGGTCGCGCTGGCGGGCGGGGCGGACAGGGCTGCGCTGGCCGCGGCCCGGGACCGTTCGGCGGCCATGGCGGTGATGCGCGCAGGGGCGACGCGCGTGGTCCTCGACCTGCATCGGGCTGGTCGCCTGGACGGGCTCCTTGCGATCGGCGGGAGCGGCGGCGCATCGCTCGCGGCCGAGGCGATGCAGGCGCTGCCGATCGGCGTGCCGAAGCTGATCGTCTCGACCATGGCCGTCGGGCGACACGCGGCCGTACGTCGGCGAGAGCGACGTCGCGATGCTCTACCCGGTCGTCGACATCGCCGGGCTCAACCGCCTGTCGAGAGCAGGTCCTCGCGAACGCGGCGGCAGCGATGGCCGGGATGGCGCGCGAGCGATCGGCGTCGGCGGCAATCGGCGGTTCCGAGGATCGGCCGCTCATCGGGGCGACGATGTTCGGCGTCACGACGCCGTGCGTGACGGCCGCGCGCGAGCGGCTCGAGGCGCTGGGCTACGAGGTCCTCGTGTTCCACGCGACGGGCACCGGCGGTCGGGCGATGGAGGCGCTCGTGCGGAGCGGCTACCTGCGCGGCGTGCTCGACGTCACCACGACGGAGCTCGCCGACGAGCTTGTCGGTGGCGTCCTCTCCGCCGGCCCGGACCGGCTGACCGCGGCCGGGCGCGCTCGGGATCCCCCAGGTCGTCTCGCTCGGCGCGCTGGACATGGTCAACTTCGGGCCGCGCGACAGCGTCCCGCCCCGGTTCCGGAATCGCAGCCTGTACGAGCACAATGCGTCGGTGACGCTGATGCGCACCTCGATCGAGGAGTGCCGCGAGCTGGGTCGAATCCTGGCCGCCAAGCTGAACGCGGCTACGGGGCCGACGGTCGCTCTTCGTCCCGCGCGGCGGCGTGTCGATGATCGACGTTCCCGGGCGGCCGTTCCACGATCCCGCGGCTGACTCCGCGCTGTTCGAATCGCTGCTGGCGAGCATCGCGCCCCACGTCGAGGTCGTGGACGTTGCGCAGGACATCAACCATCCGTCGTTCGGGCCGGCGATGGCGGATCGGCTGCATGCCCTCGTCCGCGCGGCCGGCGTGACGGCGGCCACGCCCGCGGGAGTCACCACTTGACCGGTGCCGAGGCGCGCGCGCGACTCCGAAAGGCTGCTGCGTCGGCCACGCTGATCGTCGGCGCGGGCGCCGGAACCGGTCTCTCGGCGAAATGCGCGGAAGCCGGCGGCGCGGACCTGATCGTGATCTACAACTCGGGCCGTTACCGGATGGCGGGCCTCGGGTCGCTCGCCGGGATGCTGCCATACGGCGACGCGAACGCGATCGTCCTGGACATGGCGCGCGAGGTCCTGCCGATCGTGCGTGACACGCCGGTCCTCGCCGGCGTGTGCGGGACCGACCCCTTCCGGACGATGCCCGTGTTCCTCGCCGAGATCGTCAGGCTCGGGTTCGCGGGTGTCCAGAACTTCCCGACGGTCGGCCTGATCGACGGCATGTTCCGGCAGGGCCTGGAGGAGACCGGCATGGGCTTCGACCGCGAGGTCGCGATGATCGCCGTCGCCCACCGGCTCGACCTCCTGACCGCGGCCTACTGCTTCACGCCGGACGAGGCGCGGGCGATGGCCGAGGCGGGCGCCGACGTCATCGTCGCGCACATGGGCCTCACGACGAAGGGCTCGATCGGGGCGCGCACCGCCCTGACGCTCGATCAGTGCGTCGAACGCGTCCAGGCGATCCGCGAGGCGTCCATCGCCGCTCGCCCCGAAGTGCTCGTGTTCTGCCACGGCGGCCCGATCGCGGAGCCCGAGGACGTGCGCCACGTCCTCGATCGAACGGTCGGGATCGCCGGGTTCTTCGGCGCGTCGAGCATCGAGCGGTTGCCAACCGAGACGGCCATCACGGAAGCCGTGCGCCGATTCAAGGCGCTGCCCGTCGGGCCGGCGTGACGACCTCGCCATGACCGAGCCCGTCGTCCACGAGACCCACGTCCGGATCGGGCGGGAGCCGGGGCGACGGGCCGAGCGGATCGCGATCGTCGCGATCGTGGTGCTGTTCGTGGCGATGGTCAAGCCGTGGGGGCCGGGGCCGGTCGACGAGAATGCCGGGCGCCGCCAGCAACCCATCGTGGAACCGACGGAACGGATCTCGTACGTCGACCTCCCGTGCTCCGGCGCCCGGCACTGGCTCATCGAGGCGGACGAGCGCTGGGCCGGCCACATCGTCCGGACCTGGGTTCACACCGGCGGCGGTCGAGGCCGCCGGCCCGACGGACCCCGCCATCCCGTTCATCGTCGTCGCCGCCGAGCTCGTGCTCGCAATCGGGTACTGCCCCGCCAGCAGGGACGACCGGCGGCCGCACACCGCGCTCACCATCCATCGCCTGCTTCCACGACGCGAGGTCGTCGCGACGGTGGCCGTCACGGTGCCCCAGTTCAGCAACGCCTCCGAGAACGTCCTTTTCCGACCAGCCGTCGTTGCGACGCCGGCGGGAACGCGAGCTGCGGGCCCGGCGAGCTGGACCGCGGGCCGGTACGTCATGCAGATCGAGGGCTCGGACGGCTACGAGCGCTGGCTCGGGTTCGACATCCGGCTGATCAGCGTCGGGCCAACCAGGGACCGGCACTGCGGAAGGGTGACCGCCTGCGCAGCCGACGGCGCTCAGCGCAGGCGCGGCTCCTGGAGCATCTCGAAGGTCGCGCGGGCGACGATGACGAGGCCGATCCCGGTGAGCCACAGGCCCGGGATCCGCGTCACGACGTCCGCGGGTTCGCTGATCGACAGCGCGCCGATCGATGCGAGGCTGAAAACCCGGGAGGCGAAGGCGAGCCAGCCGGCAGTGACGATGATCGCGTAGCTCGACCATCGATCCGCCGTGACCGGCCGCTCCGACGCGTAGGGCAGGGTCACCAGCGCGAGCGTGGCGATCGCCGCCACGAAAACCACGATGCCGAGCGATTCGAACGCGTTCCCGCTGAGGACCGGCAGCCCGGGGGCGCCCCCGACCGTGTACCACGGGAGGAAGCAGCCGATCAGGACGATCACTGCGCCGATTGCGGCGAGGAAGCGGGACCGCCCCACTGGGCGGCGATGCATGGTCATGCCGGCCTCACCCGATCAACCCTGGCTGTAGACCTCGGGCCGCAGCACGCCCACGAACCGCAGGTTCCGATACAGCTCTCCGTAGTCGAGCCCGTAGCCGACCACGAACTGGTCGGGGATCGTGAACCCGGTGTAGTCGACGTCGATCTCGACGAGCCGGCGCGCCGGCTTGTCGAGCAGCGTGCAGATCCGGAGCGAGGCGGGCTTCTTGCCCCGGAGGTAGCGGACGAGGTAGTTGAGCGTGAGCCCGGTGTCGATGATGTCCTCGACGATGAGGACGTCCTCGTCCTCGATGCTCGAGGACAGGTCCTTCAGGATGCGCACGAGACCGGACGACTCGGTCGTCGCACCGCCGTACGACGAGACCTCCATCAGGTCGATCCGGAGCGGTAGCGAGATCGCCCGCATCAGGTCGGCCATGAACGGCAGCGAGCCCTTGAGGACGCTGACGAGGGTGATCTGGCGACCCTCCATGTCGTTGCTGATCTCCCGGCCGAGCTCGGCGACGCGTGTCTGGATCTGGTCCTCCGTGAGGAGCACTTCGCCGATGTCCGCGCCTTGATCCACCATCGTCTTCACGCTCCGCCCTCCCGTTCAGGCCCGGTCCTGGCAGCCGCGGCCGCGGCTCGTCGTCGTCGACGGCCCGGGCGAGAGCGGGTGCTCGCGCGCGCGGCAGTGGCAGGCGCCGATCGATCGTCGGGCGAGGCCGTCGCGACCATCGCGACCGTCGGGGCCGGCAGGCCGGCGTCGATGACAGGCCGCGCGGCCTCGGTAACGAGGGCCACCGCGGGCTCGGCAAGGACCTCCACCACGGTTTCGGCCGGGAGCTGCGCCAGGAGGTCCGCGTCGATGACCCCGATCTGGGCGACGACTCGCTCGGGCACCACCTGGCCGGGCGTCCCCGACAGAGATTCGGCAAGCCCGAGACGCCCGTACTTGAGCATCATCGCCCGGAAGTCGCGGGCATAGAAGAGCTTGATCCGCACGTCCGGGTAGAGCTCCCGCAGCCGGCGCAGCTTGCGGTTCTTCTTGCGCACGAGGCGCTGCTTGAGCGTCGTCATCTCGAGGAAGACCTCGAGCTCCGGCAGGTAGAAGTCCGGGGCGAAGCTCTCCACGACCTCGCCGTCGAGGTTCCACAGGATCGGGAATGTCGTCGGCTCGTAGTCCCAGCGCACCTCGTAGAAGTCGAGGATGCGGGCCATCTCCGCCTCGCTCGCGTGGGCGAAGCGCGTCGCCCCGATCGCGCTGGGCTGCGCTCCCTCGGTCAGCGCGGGTTGGCCGTCGGCCGTCTCGCTGGATGGATGAGGCGTTCCCGTCGCCTCCGGGCCAACGCCGGTCACCGGCTCGATTCGGCGCCGCTGCGGTCGGAGCGACCCGAACCGCCGCTCGCCATGAGACCGGTCAGGGAGCCACGCCAGGTCGCCAGGAACTGGTGCATGTCGAGGACGTCATCACCGCTGATCGGCGGGCGCTCGTCGCGCGGCATCGGCTCGTCGGCGCGGCCGTCCAGCACGAAGCCGAGCGACGCGCTGGAGCACGATCCGCAGTCGATCTGGAGGAACGTGAGGTCGTCTCGATGGGCCAGGACCCGGATGCGCGTCGCGGGGACGCGCTCATCGCAGACGGTGCAACGCAGGCCGTCGGGAAGCGCGAGGAGGTGGTCCAGCGGATCCATCCGGAGGTGAGTGTAGCCGGTCGGTCCCTCGATCGCGTTCGGCGACCCGGCTTGTTCGCGATACCCCCGGGGGGTATCATCGGCCGCACGTCGCGGCCCGGGAGCCCCGACCACCACGGAGCCTGCCTCGATCCATGACCGCACCAGACACGACGGCGGGCGCCACCACGCCGGCCGGCGGGACCGACCACTTCCGCCACAGCTACACCCGTGACAAGGCCCAGCTGGTCCGGCGGCTCGCCCGGATCGAGGGCCAGGTGCGGGGCA
The DNA here is from genome assembly GCA_963721765.1 of uncultured Chloroflexia bacterium. Taxonomy (GTDB): domain Bacteria; phylum Chloroflexota; class Limnocylindria; order Limnocylindrales; family CSP1-4; genus UBA5189. The sequence continues at coordinate 351,512 of CAVRJP010000005.1, read as the reverse complement.
TCACCCGGATGATCGAGCGCGAGGAGTACTGCGTCGACATCCTCCAGCAGACGAGTGCCCTGCGTGCCGCGGTCGATTCGCTGGCAGTGCTCGTGCTCGAGGACCACGTCCAGGGGTGCGTCCGAACGGCAGCGGCGAACGGCGATGCCGACCGCTACGTCGAGGAGGTCGTCGACGTGGTCCGCAGGACCCTGGGTCGGCCCGTCCGGAGCTCGACCCGAACGTAGCTCCCCGCCGCACCTGCGCGACCCGTCCGGGTGTCCGCTGGGCAGACGACTTATCCACGAACGGTCGACGGCAACCCACATCGGTGGATAACCCGGTTGACGCGTCCGGCAGGCCGGGGGCAACATCCGGCATCCGCGCCGGGGATTCACCGGGGAGCGCGTTCCGAGAAGGGTCCGGGGAGACTCGACCACGAACTGATCGGACCGTGCCAGACCGACACCCAGGTTGCGACACGACCACGCCGGAGGCGGCTCTCCGGGCACCGCGACTCCCGGAGGAGGGAGCCCCGGTGGCCCCATGAGGCCCGCCTCCGACGCGTTTTCGACCCCTGCTACGCTCGCCTCCGCATGCGGATCGCGGTCCTTTCGGACATCCACGCCAACCTGCCTGCGCTCGATGCGGTCCTCGAAGCGGCAGGCGACGTCGACGGCGTCTGGCACCTCGGCGACGTCGTGGGCTACGGCCCTGATCCCGACGGCGTCGTCGATCGACTGCGTGAGGTCGGGGCGCTCGGCGTCCGCGGCAATCACGACGCGGCGGCGTGTGGCGGATCGGAGATCGACTGGTTCAACCCAGAGGCCCGCAGGGCGATGGAGTGGACGCGCCGCGCGATCGGCCCGACCACGGTCGAATGGCTGTCCGCCCTCCCCGAGCGACGCACGCTGGAGGGCTGCGAGCTCGTCCACGGCAGCCCGCGCGAGCCGATCTGGGAGTACGTCACCTCGGTGCCCGTGGCGCGCGCCAACCTCGCCGCCATGGGAACGTCGATCGGCCTCCATGGACATACGCACGTCCCGGTCGCGTTCGTCGAGGACGAGGGGCGCGTCGAAGTCGTCTCCCCCGGCCGGGATTCCGAGCTCGAGCTCCGCGGCCGGCGGGCGCTGGTGAACCCGGGCAGCGTCGGCCAGCCACGCGACGGGGAGCCCGATGCGTCGTTCCTCGTGCTGGATCCGGTCGGAGGAACGGTGGCCTGGCACCGGGTCCGGTACGACGTGGCAGCTGTCCAGGACGCGATGCGCCGGGCCGGCCTGCCGGCGTCGCTCAGCGCCCGGCTGACCGTCGGGTTGTAGTCGCCCTGGTGGTATCGTGGCGGCGCGGGAGCCCACCGACCCGGAGCTCGACCGACCAGCCGCGAGGCAACCCAACCCAGGTGTCCGAACCGAAAACGAGCGCCTTCCGGCGCGCGATCCTCGCGCTGGCCGGGGGCCCATCCGACGATCGCATCGTCCACCTGGCCGCGGAGCTCGGCCGGGCGGCCCACACGGAGCTTGTCGGCGTCCACGTCGTCGAAGTCGGGTGGTCGATGCCGCTCGACGCCGAGATCGCCGCCCGTTCCGAGGAGGCACAGCACATCCTGGACCACGCAGAGATCACCGCGGAGCGCCTGCGCGCGCGCCTCGAACCCGTCCTCCTCCAGGCCCGGGAGGTGGGCCCGGCGCTCGTCGACGAGGCGACCGAGCGAGAGGCCGACCTACTCGTCGTGGGCCTCCCGTATCGGAAGCGGTTCGGTGGTGACTTCGCGATGGGACGCACGATCCCGTACGTCCTGAAGCACGCGCCGTGCGAGGTGTGGGTCGCCCGGGAGCCGATCCCGGCGGAACCCGTGTTCGTGGCGGCTGGAGCGAAGGGCGGGAGGGAGGCACGGTGAAGCTCGTCATCGTCGGCTGCGGGCGCGTCGGCGCCGCGCTTGCCGAGGCGTTCGACAACGGCGGCCAGGACGTGATCATCATCGACACGTCGACGCGGGCGTTCGACCGCCTGTCGGGCGAGTTCAAGGGCCAGGCCATCCGGGGCGACGGCGCGGACGAGGACGTGTTGCGCAAGGCGGGCGCCGAGGGGGCGGATGTCCTCCTGGCCCTGACCGAGGGCGACAACCGGAACGTGATGGCCGCCCAGCTCGCGATGGAGAAGCTGTCGGTCGGGCGCGTCGTGGCGAAGATCAACGACCCTGTCCGGGCTGCGGCGTACGCGGAGCTCGGCATCGCGACGGTCTGCCGGACGACGATGCTGACCGACGCCATCCTCGCCTTCCTGAGCCTCGGGCCGACGGGGATGCCATCGGTGATCGCCCCGGTGCCCCATGTCCACGACCACGAGCCGCGCGACGAAGCGCCGAACACTCCGGCCGCGCCGGCCGGGCCTGCGGCAGCGCCGCAGGGGAGGAGCTGAGCGATGTTCGTGCTGGTCGTCGGCGGAGGGAAGGTCGGCTACTACCTGACCAAGGAGCTGATCCAGAGCGGCCACGAGGTCGTGCTCATGGAGAAGGATCGCGCTCGCGCGGCCCAGATCGTGGACGAGCTGGGCTCGGTCGTGGTGGCCCATGACGGCTGCGAGGGCAAGTACCTCGGCGAGGCGGGCTCCAATCGGGCGGACATCGTCGCGGCGGTCACGGGCGACGACGAGGACAACCTCGTGATCTGCCAGATGGCCAAGCATCACTTCGACGTGCCCAAGACGATCGCCCGCGTGAACAACCCCAAGAACGAGGACCTGTTCCGCCACCTCGGCGTGGACGAGATCATCAGCCCGACCCGGATGGCGCTCGGCTCGATCGAGCAGGACATCCCCGTCCACGAGCTGCTGCACCTCGCCGAGCTCGACAACGATCTCGAGATCATCGAGGCCCAGCTGCAGGCGGACTCGCCCGCCGTCGGCCGGACGCCGGCCGACCTCGTCATCCCCGAGGCGTGCTCGCTCTTCGCCATCGTTCGCAATGGCGTCGCGACGCCGGTTCGCCCCGATACGGTGTTGAAGGAGGGCGACAAGGTGATCGCGATCGGTCGCGCCGACTGCGAGCGCATGCTCCACGAGCAGCTGATCGGCAGGTCGAACGACGACGTCGCTCCCGCCTGATCGGATCCGACCCAGCGGAGACCCGGCGAACGGGTCAGGGGCCGACGATGAACGGTCCTGACAGCCGGATGTCCGGTCGAACCGAGGACCCCCAGACGCAGGCGACGCCGAACTCCCCCGGAGGCGATTCGCCGTAGAGCGACCCGGTGCCACCCGCACCCACGTTCGTGTTGACAACCTCGATGACCGGCGGCGGGCTCACCCCGGGCGAGGCCGCGCCGCTGGCGGACGCCTCGGCGACGAACGCTTCGACCTCCGCCCAGGTGACCGATCCGAGGGCGAACGCGATGACGACGACGGCCTCGGGCCCGCTGTTCGCGGCCTCGACGCGGAAGAGGCCGGCTGTCGGGTCGATCGGGTCGAATCGCGCGTCGCAAGTACGGTCGCCGACGGCCACGTTCACGGTGGCGGTCATCCGGAAGGCGTTCGCCCGCGCGCCACCGATGCGGAGGGTCGACAGCAGGTGCGCCTCGATCCCCGACCTGTCGGCACTCGTCGCGATCGTCACGGGGTGTCCGGCGGCATCCTCGACGAGCCGACCCCCATCGAGGCCCGCGCCCTCCTGGACGCGCAACGTGGCCTCGCGCGTGGCCAGGAGATCAGGCCGCGTGACGGCAATGGCCGCGACGGGATCCCAGAGGTAGTAGTCCGACGACCACATGAAGGGGTTCTTCGACCACAGCTCGAAGACGAGGTCCGCGGGTCCGGCCTCGTGGTCTGCCTCCAGTGCGCGGTACAGGTCCTCGGACATCGGAAGGCTGTTGGTGGCGTCCAACGGAATCAGCGTCCAGTCAAAGTCCGCCTCGAGGACGAGCCGGACGGCGGTCGGGTCCGCGTGGGCATTCCATTCGGCCACGGGCGCGCCGGACCCGCCGGCAACGTCGGGCGTGACGTTCCCCGCCACCTCCACGGCTCCGAGCATCGAGACGAGCCGCACCCGGTCCGCGAGCTCGGGCTGGAGCGCGACCGCCGCCGCGACGTTCGTCAGCGTGCCCAGCGTGAGGATGGTCAGGCGGCGACCGGCGGCGAGCTCCTGGGCCGCGAGCTCCACGAGCAGCTCCTCCGCGGGCCGAACCTCGGGTGCGTACGACGGGGAGACGAGCTCGAGCCCGTTCCCGGCGTCGGCGCCGATCCGCCAGGGTTCCGGAAACGGCTGGGCATCCCCGAGCGGCTCGCGCGGGCCGCAGGCGACAGGCACCAGCGCCGGCAGCAGCATCGTGACGATGGACCGGGCCACGAACATCCCGCCGGGGCAGTGCGCCTCGCCGGTCCCGACGACGGTGATCGCCAGGACCTCGACGGCCGGGTCGCGCAGGAGCGCCGCGATCGCCACGACGTCGTCGGGCGCCATGTCCGTGTCGATGACCAGCCGAAGTGGGTCGGCGGCCGATTGGCTCGGCGAGGTGGCCGTCGTCGGGCTCGCGGTTCCGTGCGGCAATCCGGTCGGCGCCGGCTCGCAGCCCGTCCATGCGAGCAGGATCGCCAACGTGATCACGCCGATGCGCCAGCGACGAGCGACGCCGAGCCGCGGAGCCATCGCTGGATCATGCCACCGTTGAACCCCGCTTCCCCGAGCCGTCGCGTCCCCGCGCGCACAGGCGAACGCCGGCGAGTGCGTCCTCGCCGGCGCTCGGTACAGGTTGCCGCGGATCAGCGCGGCAGGTTGATCAGGCGGCGCGTCAGGTTCCTTCGGGTGCCGCGACGGTGGCCTCGGGGCCGCCACCACCGCCACCGCCGCCACCGCCGCCACCACCGCCACCCTGGTTGGACCCTCCGCCGAGGAGGAACCACCACAGGCCGAGCAGGATGACGATCACCACGACGATTCCGATGACGATCGCGCTGTTGTTGTTGCCTTCCGGCTGGTTGATGACGACTGGTCCGCTCAAGCGAGCACCTCGAGCTGCGGGATGGGCGGCTGGATCGTCGCGGACGGCGGATCACGAGCGAGCGCCACGAACCTTCCTGAGCCGTCACAGGCGCATGACCGCGACCTTGCGATAACCTCTCGCCTGTCTCCGACAGGGGAACGATGCAGAAATCACAACACGCGGGATACTTGACAACATCGTTGATAGGTTTCTAGGATTTGCCCATGTCCGGCGTGTTGCCGGCACGAGACCAGGAGGTGTACGTGTCATGACCATCGTGCGCCGTCCTTCGCCATTCAGGGACGTGCTTTCCATGAGCCGGGCGATGGACCGCCTTTTCGATGACGACTACCGACCGTTCCGCTGGCTGTCGGGTGGCCTCGATGGGCCGGCCCTGCCGCTCGACGTGACGACCGATGCCGATACGCTCACGATCGAGGCCGCGCTGCCGGGCATCAAGCCCGACGACGTCGACATCACGGTCGAGAACGACACGGTGACGATCAGCGGCAAGACCGCCGGTGAGCGCAAGGCCGAGGACGGCAGCTACGTCCTCCAGGAGATCCGCCGCGGCAACTTCAGCCGCACGGTGACGTTGCCGACCGGGCTCGAGCCCGACAAGGCCACGGCCACCTTCGAGGACGGCATCCTGCGCCTCGAGATCCCCAAGGCCGAGCAGCTCAAGCCCCGCCAGATCAGGATCTCGCCCGTGACGAACGGGCGGGGCGAGCACGCCGGCGACAAGCCGGCCAAGCTCGAAGCCTGACGACGAGCCCCATGACGTTCCGCCGGCCAGATCGAGACCCGGAGCGACCCGTCTACGTGATCAGCGTGGCGGCGAGCATCGTCAGCGTGCATCCGCGCACCTTGCGGATCTACGAGGAAGAAGGTCTGATCTGCCCGGCGCGAACGCCGACGAACATCCGCCTCTACTCCGAGAACGACGTGCGTCGCGTCATGTGGATCCGTCACCTGACGCAGAACCTCGGCGTCAATCTCGCCGGGGTCCGAATCCTGTTCGAGCTCGAGGAGCGTCTGGGAACGAGGATCCTCGAGCGCCTCTACACCGAAGCAGCGACGGAGGAGGACCGACGTACCTCCGCCGCGAACGCCGCCGAGACCGTGGCCGCGGCTGCGGCCGCGAAGTCATGACCACGGCGATCACCCAGGCCCCCGCGAACCCGAACCGTTAGGAGCACACGATGCCGAAGCGAGCGTCCAGCAAGGACGACGAGCGCACCATCACCATCACGGAGCTGCCGCTCGTCGCGCTTCGGGAGACGGTGATCTTCCCCGAGATGATTGTCCCGCTGCAGGTTGGCCGGGACAAGAGCGTCGCCGCGCTCAACGCCGCCGTCGCGGAGGGCGGCCGAATCGCACTGGTCACCCAGCGCCAGGCCGACCAGGAGGACATCAACGAGACCGGCCAGCTGTTCGGCGTGGGCACCGTTGCGAAGATCGCCCAGGTCGTCCAGCTCCAGGACGGGACCGTTCGCGCGATCATCCAGGGCCAGGCGCGGATGCGCCTCCACGGCTTCGCCCAGAGCGATCCGTTCATTCGCGCCCGCATCGAGGAGCTGACCGAAGAGCCGTCGTCCGATGTCGAGGTCCAGGCGCTCATGCGCTCCGTCCAGGCGCAGGTCGAGCAGTACGTCCAGGTCGGCGCCCCCGTGCCGCCCGAGGCCGCGGTGGCCGCCCGCAACATCACCGAGCCGGGGCTCCTCGCGGACATGACGGCGTACTCGCCGGACATGACGACCGAGCAGCGCCAGGAGCTGCTGGAGACGATCGACGTCGCCGAGCGCCTGAAGATCGCCTCGGCCTTCCTCGCGCACCAGATCGAGGTCCACGAGCTCAAGGGCCGGATCCAGTCCGAAGTCAAGTCCGAGATGGATAAGACCCAGCGCGAGTACATCCTCCGCGAGCAGATGAAGGCCATCCAGCGGGAGCTGGGTGAGGACGACCCCCAGCAGGCCGAGACGAACGAGCTGCGCGACAAGGTCGAGGCCGCGGGCATGCCCGAGGAGGTCAAGGCCCGGGCGCTCAAGGAAGTCGACCGGATGAGCCGGATCCCGTCCGCCTCACCGGAGGTCGGCGTGATCCGGACGTACGTCGACTGGCTCGTCAGCCTGCCGTGGAACGTCACGACCGATGACCTCCACGACATCAAGGAGGCGGCCAAGATCCTCGACGAGGATCACTACGGCCTCGAGAAGGTCAAGGAGCGCATCCTCGAGTACCTCGCCGTGCGCGTCCTCGCGGAGAAGATCCGGAGCCCGATCCTCGCCCTCGTCGGCCCGCCCGGCGTTGGCAAGACCTCGCTCGGCAAGAGCATCGCCCGGGCCATGGGCCGCAAGTTCGTGCGCATGAGCCTCGGCGGCATCCACGACGAGGCGGAGATCCGTGGCCATCGCCGGACGTACATCGGCGCGCTCCCGGGCCGGATCATCCAGAACGTCAAGACGGCCGGCACGAACAACCCCGTGTTCATGCTCGACGAGATCGACAAGGTGGGCATGGACTTCCGGGGCGACCCGTCGTCCGCGCTACTCGAGGTGCTCGACCCGGAGCAGAACAACAGCTTCCAGGACAACTACCTGGAGGTGCCGTTCGACCTCAGCAAGGTGCTCTTCGTCGCGACGGGCAACCTCGTCGATCCCATTCCGATGGCCCTCCGCGACCGGATGGAGATCATCCAGGTCCCGGGCTACACCCAGCGCGAGAAGGTCGAGATCGGCAAGCGGTTCCTCATCCCAAAGCAGATGGAGAACCACGGCCTCAAGCCGAAGCACATCGTCTTCGAGGACGAGGCCATGACCGAGCTCGTCCAGGCCTACACGCATGAGGCCGGCGTGCGAAATCTCGAGCGCGAGATCGCGAACATCATGCGCAAGGTCGCGCGCACCGTGGCCGAAGGCCGCAAGGCCAAGACCGTCATCGATCGCAAGAAGCTCCTCGACGTGCTCGGGCCGCCGCGCTTCGAGTACGGGGAGCTGGAGCCCGAGGACCAGACCGGTTCGGCGACCGGACTCGTCGTCACCGAGGTCGGTGGCGACGTCGTGGCCATCGAGGTCACCCGGATGGACGGCAAGGAGGACTTCATCCTCACCGGCCAGCTGGGCGAGGTGATGCGCGAGTCGGCGCGAGCCGGCCTGTCGTGGATCCGGACCCACGCCGACGAGCTCGGCATCACCCGCGAGACGTTCGAGAAGCAGACCCTCCACATCCACGTCCCCGCCGGGGCGATCCCGAAGGACGGTCCGTCCGCCGGGATCACGATGGCCGTGGCGATGGTCTCTGCCTTCACCGGGATCCCCGTCCGCAGGGACCTGGCGATGACCGGCGAGATCACGCTCCGCGGCCGGGTCCTCCCGATCGGCGGGTTGAAGTCGAAGATCCTCGCCGCGCACCTCGCCGGGCGCCCGGATGGTGATCATCCCGAAGAAGAACGAGAAGGACCTCAGGGACATCCCCGACGAGATCCGAAAGCAGATCAAGATCGTCCTCGCCGCCTCGATGGACCAGGTCCTCGAGACTGCGCTTCGCCGGCGGCCCAAGCCGCTGGCGACACCCAAGGCGCCAACGCAGGTCGTCGAGCCCATCAAGGAGCCCGAAGCCGAGACGCCGATCCGCCGGCCGAACTTCCCGCCGGACCAGCCGACGGTCGTCGTCCAGGGCTGACGCAAGCCTATGGCGACGCAACCCGAGTTCCAGGACTACTACAGCACCCTCGGCGTGCCGCGGAGCGCGTCACAGGCCGAGATCAAGAAGGCCTTCCGCAAGCTCGCCCGCGAATCGCACCCGGACAAGCACCCCGGCGACGCCGCGGCCGAGCGGCGGTTCAAGGCCATCAACGAGGCCAACGCCGTCCTGTCCGACCCGACGAAGCGGGCCACGTACGACAAGTTCGGGCGCGACTGGGAGGCGTACACGCGGGCGGGGGCGGCCGCGAGCGGCGCCGGCGTGCGTGACCCGTTCGGCCCGGGAAGCCCGTTCGCCGGCTTCGGCGGGTTCCGCGCGGGGAGCGGCGGCTCGGCCACGGGCCCGGGCGGCGTCCGATTCGAGTTCCGCACGAGCGGCGACCCCGGCGCGTTCTCCGACTTCTTCCACATGATGTTCGGTGACGAGGGACGGGCGGCCGGGGAGCCGGAGCGGTTCTCGTCGACGTCGAACGAGTCCATGGACGAGCTGCTCCGGCGCCTCGGCATGGCCGGCACAGGTCCGGCCGCCGGAGCCGGAACGCGGACGGGCGGCCAGCGCGGCCAGGTGGACCCGGGGGCGGTCCGCGACGCCCCGGGCCGACGAACCACGTTCGCGGATGCCCGCCACCAGCCGATCGAGGTCACCGCGGAGCTGTCCCTGGAGGAGTCGTACCACGGCTCCAGCCGGATCGTGGAGCTCGATGGCCGGCGGCTGGAGGTCACGATCCCGCGCGGCGTCGACACCGGCAGCCGGATCCGGCTCAGCGGCAAGGGACCGGAGGGCCGCGACCTCATCGTCGTCACGAAGCTCAAGCCGCACAAGACGTTCACGCGCGACGGCGACGACCTCGAGCTCGAGGTTCCCGTCACCCTGCGGGAGGCGCTCCTCGGGAGCGAGATCCCGGTGGGGACACTCAAGGGCCGCGTCCTGCTCAAGGTCCCGGCCGGGACCCAGCACGGCAAGACGTTCCGGCTCAAGGGCCAGGGCATGCCCCGGTTCAAGGGCGAGGGCACGGGCGACCTGTTCGTCCGGGCGCGCGTCGTCCTGCCCACCAACCTGACCGACGACGCGAAGGCCGCCGCGACGACCTTCCTCGACATCGTCGACCAGCCAGACCCACGAGCCTGACCCGCAGGCACCCGGAGACCACCGCATGCAACTCGATCGTTTCACCGAGAAGGCCCAGGAGGCCATCGTCAACGCCCAGCAGCTCGCCGAGCGGCTCCAGAGCCCGATCCTCGACGTCGAGCACGTCCTCTCCGCGCTCGTCGAGCCCGATGACGGCGTGCCCGCCGAGACGCTCCGCCGGCTCGGCGTGGACCTGCCGGCGTTCCGCGCGGAGCTCGCCGCGATCCTCGCCCGGCGTGCCCGGACCCAGGGCGGCTCGCTGTCCCTCGACCCGCGCGCGAAGCGGGTGATCGATCGTGCCCAGGACGAGGCCCGCCGGCTCGGCGACGAGTACACGTCGACGGAGCATCTCCTCCTCGGCGTCGCCGAAGTGGGTGGCGAGGGGCAGAAGCTCCTCGAGCGCAACAAGGCGGGCAAGGAGCAGCTGCTCGGCGCGCTCCAGTCCGTCCGCGGCGGGCAGCGGGTGACCTCGCCCAATCCCGAGGGCACCTACCAGGCGTTGGAGAAGTACGGCCGCGACCTCACCGCGGAGGCGCGCGCCGGCAGGCTGGACCCGGTCGTCGGTCGCGACGACGAGATCCGGCGGGTCATGCAGGTGCTCTCGCGCCGGACGAAGAACAACCCGGTGCTGATCGGCGAGCCGGGCGTCGGCAAGACGGCGATCGCCGAAGGGCTTGCGCAGCGGATCGTTCGCGGCGACGTCCCGGAGTCGCTCAAGGACAAGCGCGTCGTCGGGCTCGACCTCGGCGCGATCATCGCCGGCGCCAAGTTCCGCGGCGAGTTCGAGGAGCGGCTGAAGGCGGTCCTGAAGGAGATCAAGGACTCCGACGGCGCGGTGATCCTGTTCATCGACGAGCTCCACACCGTCGTCGGCGCGGGCGCGGCCGAGGGCGCGATGGACGCCTCGAACCTGCTCAAGCCGATGCTCGCGCGGGGCGAGCTGCACACGATCGGCGCGACGACGCTCGACGAGTACCGCAAGCACATCGAGAAGGACGCGGCGCTGGAGCGGCGCTTCCAGCAGGTGTTCGTCGACCAGCCGACCGTCGAGGAGACGATCTCGATCCTGCGCGGCCTGCGCGAGCGGTACGAGGTCCACCACGGCGTCCGGATCACCGATTCCGCCCTCGTCGCCGCGGCGACGCTGTCGGACCGGTACATCACCGAGCGCTTCCTCCCGGACAAGGCGATCGACCTCGTCGACGAATCGGCGTCGCGACTGCGCATGGAGATCGACTCGATGCCGGTGGAGCTCGACGAGCTCGAGCGCCGGCGGATCCAGCTCGAGATCGAGCGCGAGGCGCTGCGCAAGGAGAAGGACGACGCGTCGAAGTCGCGCCTCGAGGCGCTCGAGAGGGAGCTGGCCGAGATCGCGGAGGAGGCCGGCGCGATGAAGCAGCGCTGGGAGGCCGAAAAGGACGCGATCCAGGCGATCCGCGCCACGAAGTCCGAGCTCGAGGGGCTCCAGGTCCAGATCGAGCAGGCCGAGCGCGAGGCGAACTACGAACGCGCCGCCCAGCTCAAGTACGGCACCCTGCGCGAGCTCCAGGAGCGGCTCGGCCAGCAGGACGCCGCGATGGCCGCCCTCCAGGGCCCGAACTCGCTGCTCAAGGAGGAGGTCACCGCGGACGAGATCGCGGACATCGTCTCCAAGTGGACCGGCGTTCCCGTCTCGCGACTCATGGAGGGCGAGCTGCAGAAGCTCGTCCACATGGAGGAGCGGCTGCACGAGCGGGTGGTCGGCCAGGACGAGGCGATCGCCGCCGTCTCCGACGCGGTGCGCCGGGCCCGCGCCGGGCTCAAGGACCCGCGCCGGCCGATCGGGTCGTTCCTGTTCCTGGGGCCGACCGGCGTCGGCAAGACCGAGCTCGCCCGCGCCCTCGCGACGTTCCTGTTCGACGACGAGCACGCCATGGTCCGGATCGACATGAGCGAATACATGGAGAAGTTCACCGTCTCGCGCCTCGTCGGCGCGCCGCCGGGTTATGTCGGCTACGACGAGGGCGGCCAGCTGACCGAGGCGGTCCGGCGGCGTCCGTACCAGGTCGTGCTCCTCGACGAGATCGAGAAGGCCCACCCGGACGTCTTCAACGTCCTGCTCCAGGTGCTCGACGACGGTCGACTGACCGACGGCCAGGGCCGGACGGTCGACTTCAAGAACACCCTCGTGATCATGACCAGCAACGTCGGCTCGCAGGTCATCGCCGCGAGCGGCGTCCGACCCGGCGACACCGAGGCCTACGAGGCGATGAAGCGCCAGGTCACCGAGGCGTTGCGGATGCAGTTCCGGCCCGAGTTCCTCAACCGGGTCGACGAGGTCATCGTGTTCCACGCCCTCACCGATGCCGACCTCGCGGCGATCGTGAACCTGCTCGTCGCCGACCTCCAGCGCCGTCTCGCCACGCAGGATCTGGTCCTGGAGCTCACGCCCGCGGCGCGCGGCCTCGTCGTGCGCGAGGGTACGGACCCGACGTTCGGCGCGCGGCCGCTCAAGCGGACGATCCAGCGCCTCGTCGAGAACCCGCTCGCGCGCGCGCTCATCGAGGGGCGCTTCAAGCCGGGTCAGACGATCAACGTCGACGCGGATCTGGTCGGGACGACGCTCGTCTTCACAGCGGATGGCGAGGCGGTCGTGGCGGATGCCGGGGACCGGCGCGACGCACGCAGGCCCGATGAGGCGTCCGAAGCGGTCGGGGCAGCCGCGGGCGCCGGCTCGGGTGGGCGACGCCGCCGCTCGGTCCTGGACCTTCCCGACACGGACCCCGATCGCGGCGACAACGGCGGGGGCCGGCCCAACTAGGTGGGCGGGCTGATGCGGCCCCGTCGCGGCGTTGGCGGGTCCGCTGGCTCGCTCACGCACGCTGGAGTGCGCTCGCTCGCCTGCTCCCCGCCGCCTTGCGCCGCGGCCGCCTGAGCCCGCCCAAGGTGCAGTTCTCGGACGCGGCTGCCCGCCTCGCGAGGTTGCCGGACGTCCTGCCGCAGCCGCCGGAGGCGTTGACGCCCGTCCGGATCGCGGGCGAACCGTGGAAGGCCACGCCGGATGGCATGGCGTCCGCTCGACCGGCGGCCGTGCTCGTGCTGGTCGCGCCGGATCCGGTGGGCGAGGCACGGGTTGTCCTGATCGAGCGGACGAGCTACGACGGCCACCACTCGGGCGAAATCGCCTTCCCGGGCGGCGCCGCCGAGCCGGGCGACGACTCGCTGCCGGCCACGGCCCTGCGGGAGGCGGGCGAAGAGATCGGGCTCGTCCCGGATGAGATCGGGCTCCGCGTCGTCGGCGAGCTGGAGCCGTTCTGGATCCCGGTGAGCAACTTCCGGGTGACACCGGTCCTGGCCCTCGCTGATCGTCTGGCGCCATGGGCGCCGCACGAGCGCGAGGTCAAGCGGGTGATCGATGCACCCGTGTCCGCGTTCCTGCCGGGAGCGCCGATCCGGACGCTCGAGCGCGACGTCCGCGAGTGGCGCATCCGGTACGGCGCGTTCGAGCTCGACGAGATCGCCGACGGACCGGCCGTGTGGGGCGCAACCGCGCGCATCCTCGGCCAGCTGGGAGCGATACTCCACGACCGCGACCGGGTCGCGGACGTCGAGGTGGGCGGGTGAGATGGGCCCTTGCGCTCGCGGTGCTGTCGATCACGCTGGTCGCATGCAACGCGGCCCGCCAAGGCACCCGGCTCACGATCGACACGGACGTCCACGCGCCCGGAGGGTGTCCCGGCACCGCCAGCGCGACGATCCGAATCGACCGCGCGGGCGATACCGCGATCTTCCTCGACGCGGCGAGCTCGACAGAGGTCGCGATCGAATGGCCGATCGGGTTCGCCGCGTGGCTGATCGGCGACGAGACGTTCCTCTACGCCCCCGATGGCAACGAGACGCTCCGCTCGGGCGGCACGGCGGTCAAGATTGGGGGCACCGTGGGCGGCCCGGGGGAGCCGTTCCACGTCTGCTCCGTCGGCCTGCGGACGTACAGCTAGAGGCGCACCGATGCAGAAGATCCTCAACGATCCCGAGCCATTCGTCGACGAGATGCTCGACGGCATCCTCGCCGCCCACGCGGACCAGCTCCGGCGACCATCGCCGCGGGCCATCGTCCGGGCTGATTCCCCCGTCGAGGGCAAGGTCGGCATTGCGACCGGCGGCGGCTCGGGCCACCTGCCCGTGTTCATGGGCTACGTCGGGCGCGGCCTGATCGACGGCGCCGCGATCGGCAACGTGTTCGCCTCGCCATCGAGCGACGACATGCTCGAGGTGACGCGCTCCATCTCGTCGGGCAAGGGCGTGCTGTACCTGTACGGCAACTACGGCGGCGACCGGCTGAACTTCGACCTCGCCGCGGAGCTCGCGGCCGACGAGGGCATCGAGGTCCGGACGATCCTGGGCGCGGACGACGTCGCCTCGGCGCCGCCGGATCGCGGGGCGACGCGGCGCGGCATCGCGGGCATCTTCTTCCTCTACAAGGTCGCGGGCGCGAGGGCGGCCGAGGGCGGCTCGCTCGACGAGGTCGTTGCGGTCACCGAGCGCGCAGCCGCAGGGCTGCGGACGATGGGCGTGGCGCTCTCGCCGTGCACGATCCCGGCGGCGGGCGTGCCGACGTTCGAGCTGCCCGTCGGGCAGATGGAGATCGGCATGGGCATCCACGGCGAGCCCGGGGTTCGGCGCGGCGCCCTCGAGACCGCCGACCAGATCGCGGACGAGCTGACCCGCGCGATCCTGGCGGACCTGCCCTTCCGCCGCGGCGACGAGGTGGGCGTCCTGGTCAACGGCCTCGGCGCGACGCCGAAGGAGGAGCTGTACATCCTGTTTCGCGGCGTGAAGCGGATCCTCGATGCCGAGGGCCTGCGGGTCCATCGCGTGTGGGTCGGCGAGTACGCGACCTCGCTCGAGATGGCCGGCGCGTCGGTTTCGCTCCTGCGGCTGGACGACGAGCTCAAGCGACTCGTCGACGCACCCGCGGCGACGCCGTTCTTCGTCCAGGCCTGATCGGTCGATGCCCGAGCTCGAGGGTCCGAGCACCGCGTTCGCCGCGCTCGTGCGAGCCGTCGCGACCGACCTCCTCGGCGCGCGCGACGTGCTCAACCGGCTCGACGGGGTCGCCGGCGACGGTGACCTCGGGCTCACGGTCTCGACCGCGGCAAACGCCCTGATCGAGCTCGCGCCGTCCATCGCGGCACTGCCGGAGGTCGAGGCGATCCGGAAGTGCGGCACCGAGATCGCCCGTCGTGCGCCGTCGACCGGGGGCACGCTCATCGCCTTCGCGCTGATGGCCGCAGCGAAGGCACCGGTCGAGCCCGATGCGCCCCCGGTCGCCCGCGCGGCCGCGTACCTCGGCGCCGCCGCGGACACGATCGCTGCCCGGGGCCAGGTGAGCCCGGGAGATCGGACGATGCTCGACGCCCTACGGCCTGCGGCAGATGCCGTCCGCGCCGCCGCCGAGACGGGGTCCATGGCAGCCGTCGCGGCAAGAGATGCGGCGGAGGCGGCAGAGGCGGGCGCCATGGCGACGGCGACCATGTCCGCCAAGGTCGGTCGCGCAGGCTGGCTCGCGGATCGGGCAGCGGGCCACGAGGATGCGGGCGCGCGCCTCGTGGCGCTCGTGTTCGACGCTGCCGCGAGGTGGGCTGCCAGAAGCTAGACCGGCTCGCCCTCTGGATCGATCGGTACCACCGGCGGGCGCATGGTCAGGCCGCCCTCCCCGCGGGCCACCTTGCCCACCTCGCCTGGGCCGAGCCGCTTTGCGATGCCTTCGAGGACGTTGCGAAGATGCGAATCGTCGCTCCCCGCGAACTCGACGACGAACGCCCGCATCGGGCCATGCTCCGCTCGCGCGCCGTGCGCCACGCCTGCGGGCCAGAGAATGGCCTCGCCCGCCGCGACGCGGCGCTCCTCCTCGCCGACGAGCACGTAGCCGCCGCCCTCGATCACGATGAACCACGTCGTGTTCGGGTTGTCATGCGGCTCGATTCGCCCGCCCTTCCGGAACGCGAGCTCGGCGACCACGCCGCGCGCGTCGGAGTGGATGACCTGGCCCTCGACACCCTCGCTGCCGATGGGTCCCTCGGGCCTCCGATTGCCGACGCCAAACCGCCGGATCTCCACGTCAGGCGACGCTCGACGGCGAGGCGGGCGAGGAGCCCGGCGTCAGCGCCGCTTGCCGCCCCGTCGGCGGCTGCCCTTCGACCGGATCGTCGCCTCCGGCCGCGAGCTGCGCGCTCGAGCGAGGTAGCGCTGCCGGGCGAGCTGGTACTCGTACGCCTCGAACAGCGGCGGGAAGCGTCGGAATCTGGCGTACGCCATCACCCCCAGGCCGATGACCATGATCACGACGACGACGATGAAGTCGAACTTGAAGAGCGCGCCGGTGATGAGCAGGAAGAACGTGATCAGCCCGGTCCAGAACAGCCACTCCCACATGTCGAGGTACAGGCGGTGGCGGTGCAGCGCGCGGGTTCGGAGCGTGTACACGACGATCAGCCCGACGAGCAGGACCAGCGAGCCGATCCAGATCGGGTCGAAGATGTCCGGGAAGTTCTCCGGGCTGAACGCCACGAAGAAGTAGTCCCAGGGCAACTCTTTCAACGCGTCACCTTGCTGATCCGAGGCCTCCGACGAGGCTGGAGTATGCCACGAGCCCGGCTATACTCGGATCACTCGGACCGGCTGCGCGTGGAGCATCAGCTCGGTCCTCGGAGCAACCTCTTTCCGGGTCGTGCTCCGCCCTTACCGGCTCTGAAGGCCATCCCGATAGCCCGGCACGACGTGGAGGGGACTGCGAGTGCGAGCGCTGCTCTCGGTCGCGACGCGGGACGGAATCACGACGTTCGCGCGAGGTCTCCAGTCGCTGGAGGTGGAGCTGTTCGCGACCGACGGCACCCGCGAGCACCTCGCCCAGGACGGCGTCGAGGCGCGGCCCGTCGTGGAGCTCACGGGCGTGGCGCCGATGCTCGAGGGGCAGGTCAAGACCTTCCACCACGCCATCTATGCGGGCATCCTCGCTCGCCGCGACCGCCCGGATCAGATCGAGGAGCTCAAGGCCGAGGGCATCGAGCCGATCGACATCGTCGTCGTGAACGTGCAGCCGTTCGGGGCCGAGATCGGGCGGGCGCTCGTCGGTGTCGATCGGGCGATCGAGATGATCGACGTCGGGGGTGCGGCCCTCCTCGGAGCTGCGGCCCGAAACCCGGCAGGCGTGGTCGCCGTCTCGAGCCCCGATCACTATCCGCGGATCATCGTCGAGCTCAAGGAGCACGGTCACGTCAGCCCCGAGCTGCGTGCGCAGATGGCCGCGGAAGCGTTCGGCATGGTCGCCGCGTACCACGCGGAGATCGCGGCCTACCTCAACCAGCTCACCGGCACGAACTACCCAAAGCGCCTGGCGATGGTGCTCGAGAAGGTAAGCGACCTGCGCTACGGCGAGAACCCGCACCAGACGGGCGCCTTGTACCGCGAGACGACCCACCGATCGACCGGTGTCGCCGACGCGACAGTCCTCCAGGGCGCGACGCCGTCGTTCAACAACCTCCTCGACCTCGACGTTGCCTACCGCGTGGCCAGCGACTACTCGACCCCGACCGCCGTCATCGCGAAGCACACCGATCCGGTCGGAATCGCCTCGGCAGACGGGCTCGTCGAGGCGTATCGACGGGCGCTCGAGACGGATCCGGTGACCTCGTTCGGGGCCATCGTCGGCGTGAATCGCTCCGTCGACGAGGCAACGGCGCGCGAGATCGCCGCGAACTCGTACGAGGCGGTCATCGCGCCGGGCTTCGACGACGCGGCCCTCGCGATCCTCCGCCACAAGCAGGGCCTCGAGCTGCTGCTGGTGCCGCCCGACCCGATCGAGGGGATGCGCGACTACGGCATCGCCAAGCTCGACTTCAAGCGCGTCGGTGGCGGACTCCTCGTCGAGACGCAGGACGATCTCGGCGCCGAGGGTGGCCAGCTCCAGGTCGTGACGAAGCGCCGTCCAACCCTCGAGGAGCTGACCGACCTGCTGTTCGCGTGGCGCGCGGTCCGGCACGTTCGATCGAACGCGATCGTGCTCGCCAAGGATGCCGCGTCCGTCGGGATCGGCTCGGGACAGGCAAGCCGCCAGGTGTCCGTCGAGATCGCGCTCCGGCGCGCGGGCGAGCGGGCCCGATTGGCCGTGATGGCCGCCGATGCGTACTTCCCGTTCCCGGATGGGATCCAGCTCGCCGCGCAGGCGGGCGTCACCGCGATCATCCAGCCCGGCGGCTCGATCCGCGACGAGATGGCGATCGAGGTCGCTGATCGACACCACCTCGCGATGGTCTTCACCGGCCGCCGGCACTTCAGGCACTGATGGAGCAACTGCTCGCGCTCGAGATGGTCCGGGTCACGGAGGCGGCAGCGATCGCGAGCGCGCGGCTGATGGGCCGGGGCGATCGGCACGAGGCGGATCGCGTCGCCACCGAGGCCATGCGCCGCGCCATGGACGAGATCGAGATGGAAGGCACGATCGTCATCGGCGAGGGCGAACGCGACGAGGCCCCGATGCTGTACATCGGGGAGCAGGTTGGCTCCCCGTCGGATGCGTCGCCGGCGATCGACATCGCGGTCGACCCGCTCGAGGGCACGAACCTCGTTGCCACCGGCTCGGCCAACGCGATCACGGTGCTCGCCGCTTCGGAACGGGGCGGCCTCGTGCACGCGCCCGACACGTATCTCGAGAAGCTGTGCGTCGGGCCCGGGGCCGCGGGCAAGGTGGACATCACCAGGCCCCCCGCGGAGAACGTCAGGCTCGTCGCCGAGGCGCTCGGCCGGAAGGCGCAGGACATCACGGTCGTGATCCTGGACCGGCCGCGCCACCAGTCGCTCATCGCCGAGGTCCGCGGCACGGGAGCGCGAATCAAGCTGATCTCCGACGGCGACCTCTCCGCGGCGATCAGCTGTGCCGTCTCCGGCACGAACGTCCACGCGGTCATGGGCATCGGCGGCGCCCCGGAGGGCGTGATCACCGCGGCGGCAATGCGCTGCCTCGGTGGCGAGATCCAGGCACGGTTCAAGTACCGCAACGACGACGAGCGGGCCCGTGGCGCACGTATGGGCCATGGCGACGAAAATCGGATCTATCACACCGGCGACCTGGCCTCGGGCGAGCACCTGGTGTTCGCCGCGACGGGCGTGACGTCAGGGGACCTGCTCGAGGGAGTGCGCTTCTTCGGTGGCGGCGCGCGAACCCACTCGCTGATCATGGCCTACCAGACCAAGACGGTCCGCTTCATCGACACGGTCCACATGTTCGATCGGGAGCGCCCACCGAGCGTTCGGCTCTAGCCGACTGTCGGCCGATCGGGTCTCGGCTAGGCTCCGCGTTCGATGCCTTCGTCCCAATCCCGCATCCTGGCAATCGGTGGCGTCCAGCTCGCGCCCGGCTCGCTCGACTGGCCGCTGCACCAGTTCCTGCTCGACCTCACGGCTCGGGAGCGGCCACGAATTTGCTTCCTGGGCACGGCCTCGGGTGAGGATGCGCACGATCGCGCGGCGTTCTACGCCACGTTCGCCCAGAGCGCAGAGCCGACGCACCTCGACCTCTTCGGTCGGACCGTCGGGGACATCGAGGGCGTCCTGCTCGAGCAGGACGTCATCTACGTCGGTGGCGGCAATACCGCGAACATGCTCGCGATCTGGCGCCTGCACGGGGTCGACAAGGCGCTGAAGGCCGCCTGGGAGCAGGGCGTCGTGCTCGCCGGGTGGTCGGCGGGGGCGAACTGCTGGTTCGATTCGTCGTCCACCGACTCGTTCGGGCCCGGTCTCGACCCGCTCAAGGACGGGCTCAAGTTCCTGCAGGGCAGCTTCTGCCCGCACTACGACAGCGAATCGCTCCGTCGTCCCCGGTTCGAGGAGCTCGTGGGCTCGGGGGCGCTCCCCGACGGGTTCGCTGCGGATGACGGCGTCGGCCTCCTGTTCGAGGGCCGGACGTTCGTCGAGGCGGTTGCGTCGCTCCCCGGCCAGCACGCATATCGCGTCGAACGACGCCGCGGAAGTGCCGTCGAGGAGACACAGATCCGGGCCCGGCTGCTGCGGTGACCGAGGACGTCGAGCCGCCGGTCGAACCCACGAAGGCCATCGATCTCGAGGAGTTCCTGCGGATCCTCCCGTTCCTCGAGTCGGCCGATCTCATGGCGCTGAGCGCGGCCTACCGGGAGGCGGATCTCGAGGCGCGTGACGTCGCCCGCCGGGCCGCGTCCGGCATCGCGAAAGGGCGCCGGCTGATCGACGATCTGGGCCGGATCCAGGGCTCGATCATCCAGTGGGCGGGCTCGGACATCTCCCGCAGCAGTGCCCTCACGTTCGCCGACGTCCGCCCAGATCGGCTCCTCGGCGACCTTCGTGTCCAGGCCGTCCCGCCCCTCCTCGACGCGGCCACGGCGCTGCTGCTCGGCGATGCGCTCGACGCAAAGGCACGCGAGGCGCTGCTGGAGCCATGGAGCTCCGCCATCGGCTGACGGGTCCATGGCGGCCCCAGACCGAACGAATGGTGCGGCGGCCGCCCGAGCAATGCCCAGGCGACCGCCGTGCTGATTCAGCTCAGGACAGGCGGTAGCGGGACGCGCTCAGTCCCACCAATTCCACCAGTCGCGCTTGGTGTCCAGCTGGCCGCGGATCTCGCCGCCCGGGTACAGCGTGCTGTGGACGTTGACGTACGCGACGCCGGCGCGGATCACCGAGACGACCTCGTCGAACTCACGGACTGCAATTCCCTGCCCACTTGGTCCGACGACCGAAGCGGCGTCCAGCGTGCCTTCCACCTGGCCTTCGGCAGGACATGCCTGCGTGCCCGCCGGGCCGTTCCCGAGATTCGAGCACAGGAAGACCATGATCCCCCCGTTCACGCCCTCCTGGCCGAAATGGATGTGCGCCTGGGTGACGGTGCCTTCGGTACCGCTGAACCAGAGCTTGTAGTCGATCGTGTCGTCCTTGTTGATCGTGGCTCGGAACGTCCCGCCGCCGCTCGTGGAGATCGGCATGACCTCCTCGTAGCCGGTCAGGTTCGTTCGGGCCTTGAATCGGTCGCCGGTCGCGGTCGCCATGGTCGCCCCGCCCAGGGTCAGGACCAGGGCCGCGATCAATGCGATCCGAACGTTTTTCGCCATGACTCTCCTCCACTGACGGCCGTGCCCGCGGCGGGATTGCCGGGGCAGCTCGTGCGCGCGTGGGAACGGTCTTGATCACCGCTTCGCGGGCGCAGCGCGGCCCGACGAGCTTCGACCATCGACCACTTCAACCTACGTCGGCGCCACAGGATCGGATCCCGGACCTCGCATCCACCCACCAATCGATCGAACTGCATCCGGGCCCTCCGAGCGAGCACGCCGCCGACGGGCCGTCTCGACCGCCTCCTGCCAGCCCGGCGGGACAAGGCCCGGAGCGAGATCCGCAAGAGGCGCGAGGACGAAGAGGCGATCCGCCATCGCGGGATGCGGGAGCTCGAGGAGCCGCGTGGCGGCGCCGGGGTCGAGCGCGGCCGACAGCGGGATTGCCTCGGATGGACGCTCGATGGCGAGTCGGGCCCGGCCGAACAGCAACAAGTCGAGATCGAGCTCTCGCGGTCCCCAGCGACCGCGCTGCTGCCGTCCGAACGTTCTCTCGAGCTGCTTCAGCGCCACGAGCAGCGCGGTCGCGCCCGCGGCGTCGTTCGGCCCCGACGGGACGTCCAGCGCGACGACGGCATTCAGGAAGTCGGGCTGGTTGGTGACGCCGACGGGCCTGGTCCTGTAGAGGCGCGAGACGCCACGCAGGCGGGTGCCGGGCAGGGCGGCCAGCGCCGCAACGGCGCCGGTCAGGGTGCGGCGGGCGTCCCCGACGTTCGAACCGAGCCCGATGTACGCCCGCCGTCGACCCACGTCGTCCTCGTCGCCGCCACGCGGCGCCCGGCTACAGTCGCCGAGTGCAGCACGTGGCCGTTCGAATCCTGCACCCTGCGCCGACCTCGGTTGCGAGTCCGCTCACGGGTACCCTCGAGGCAGCTCGACGAGCGAATGCGCAGCGGCTCGAGACGAGCTTCGTGGAAGCGGGCGCCGATGACGTTCTCGTCATCAGCGGGGCGGACGATCGTCGAACATTCGGCGCCCGGCTGCGACGACTCGTCGACGACCTGCCGCGCGACGCGGGCCTCGTCGTGCTCGGCTCGGGCTCGTTTCCGCTGGCCCTGCCGCGCGACCTGGCCGATTTCGTCGCAACGGCGGGTGCGGGAGGGCGCCAGGCGGTCGCCAACAACGTCTACTCGGCCGACGTCGTGGGGCTCGGCGCAGCGGCGAATCTCGCGTCCGTGCCGGACCTGCCGAGCGACAACGCCCTGCCGCGCTGGCTCGCCGAAGAGGCGGGCTACCAGGTCCGCGACGTTCGCCGTCGATGGCGCCTCGGCGTCGATCTCGATTCGCCGCTCGATCTCGTGCTCACCGGCGCCGACGCGGCGGCCGGCCTGGATGCGGGCCTCGTCATTGATCGAATCGGCGACATCAGGCTCAAGGTCGCGAATCCCAACGCGGAGCTGCTCGTGGCCGGTCGAACCAGCTCGAGCTCCCTGCGCTGGCTCGAGCGCAACACCGCGTCGCGAACGCGAGCGCTCGTCGAGGAACGGGGCCTGCGGGCCATCGGGCTCGCGCGCGCGGATCGGACGGTCCGGCCGCCGCGATCGACGCTCGGGATGATCCTCGACGATCGCGGTCCGGAGGTGTTCGGCTCGGTCCTCGCGGAGCTCGGCGACGCCGCCGTGGTCGACACCCGGGTGCTCCTCGCCCATCGGCTCGGTGCGGAGGAATCGAGCTGGCCGACGGCCGAGGATCGCTACGCCTCCGACCTCCTGCTCCCGGATCGCATCGAGGACCCGTGGCTTCGCGCGCTCACGGCCTCGGCGCGAGACGCGGCGGTCCCGGTGCTGCTCGGCGGGCACACGCTCGTGGGCCCGGGGCTGCGCCTGCTCCTGGGTGACTCGACGTGACCGGCCGTCGCGATCGCAGGGAGGAGGCGCATCCGGCGAGACGCGGCTGGGTGGAGGTCGGGAGCGAGGCTCCACAGGACGAAGATGTTGGCGCCCGGCCGATGGCCGACTGGCTCGAGGTCGGGGTCCGGCGCGTTCAGGAGCTCGAGCCCGTCCCGTTGCCGGAAAGCCATCCGGTGCTCGTCGAGCGGATCGCCACCGAGATCCGCCGATCCGGCCCCATGACGTTCGCGCGGTTCATGCACCGCGCCCTGTACGAGCTGGGCATCGGCTACTACGAATCCGAGGCGAGCGGTCCCGGCAGGACGGGCGACTTCCTGACCGCCCCGGAGAGCCACCCGATCTTCGGCTGGACGGTCGCCCGCCAGCTCGAGGAGGCCTGGCGCCTCCTCGATCGGCCATCGAGGTTTGTCGTCCGCGAGCACGGGGCGGGCACCGGAGCGTTCGCGATCGGGATCCTCGACGGCCTCCGGCGATCCGGCTCCGATCTCCTCGGTGCGCTCCGGTACCAGGCGATCGACGTCGCGCGACCGCGGCTCGAGCTCCTCGGCGCCCGCCTCGCGGATGCCGGCTTCACCGGGGTGATGGAGCCACCCGACGGCCAGCCCGAAGCGGGCGTCGTGCTTGCCAACGAGCTCCTCGACGCCCTGCCGTTCCACCGAGTCGAGGGCGGACGGAGGTCCAGCTCGGGAAAACCCGCCGTGCTCGAGCGCTTTGTCGATCTCGACCCGGCCGCCAGCAACGCAGAGGGCGGCCCGACCGCCTTCACGACCGTCCTCGGCCAGCCGTCGACGCCGGCGCTCGCGGAGCGACTCGCCGCGGAGCGGATCGAGCTCGCGCCCGGCCAGCCCGCGGAGGTCTGCCTCGACGTCGACGACTGGCTGGAGCGCGCGGCCGCTCCGCTCGCGCAAGGGCTCATGCTCCTGATCGACTACGGCGCACCGGCGGCGGACCTGTACACCCCCGAGCGCGGGAGCACGCTCCGCGCCTACCACCACCATCGGGTCCACGGCGACCCGCTGGTCGCGATCGGCCGCCAGGACCTCACGGCGCACGTCGACGTGACCGCCGTCGAGCGCGCCGCCGTGGCGGCGGGGCTCACGTCCCTCGGCCGGACTCGCCAGGCCGAGTTCCTCGCCGCGCTCGGCGTCGGCGACATCCTGGTCGGGCTCCAGTCGAGCCTGGCGACCACGCTCGAGGCCTATCTCGAGGCGCGATCCGCGGTCGTGCGCATGCTCGACCCCCGCGCAACCGGCGCCTTCGTGGTCCTCGCGTTCGGCCGCGGACTCGGAGAAGAAGCGGCCCTCAGGGGCTTCGGGCGGCCGGCCTGAGCGGCCCCGGCCGACGCCCGAGCCCTCGCGATAGAATTGCGAAGGGCGACGGCCGTCTCCAGACGGTTGGTCGCGAATGCCCCTGACCATGTCGTCGAACCACCCAGCACGCAGCGCCACTGCTCGACCGAGCGCTGGCGATCAGGACGATCGAGTGCCTCGGAGCGCGAGCGCTCGGAGCGAGGATGGCCTTGACCGGGATCTGGTACGTCATCGGGTTCGCCTTCGCCGCCGGCTCCTTCGCGTTCCTGACGTTCGGCGCGGCATGGCTGCTGTCCCACCGCAACCGCGGCGACGTGCACAAGGGCCTGCCGTACGAGTCCGGCATCGACACCTATGGCGACACGCACGGCCGGTTCGGGCTCTCGTTCTACATCTACGCCCTGCTGTTCGTCGCGTTCGACATCGAGGTCGTGTTCATCTACCTCTGGGCGCTCGTGTTCCGCGACCTTCCCCAGCCGCTCGGCTTCACGACGATGCTGGTGTTCGTCGCGATCCTGCTGTTCGGCCTCGCCTACGCGTGGCGCAAGGGCGTCCTGAGCTGGCGCGGACCGGGCGAGGCGATCGGCGATCGACAACCGCCGTCGGGCGACCATCCGGCGACGGGCCAGTGACCGACCGATGACCGACCGACCGGCATTCGAGCCCACGTCCGACGAGCGCGCCGCGCCGCCGATGTCGTCGGACCAGACCGCCAACGCGCCCGCGGCCCTGACCGTGCCGGGCTCCTCGGCCGTCACCGAACCGCTCGTGCTGCGGAACGAGCTGTGGGCCGCCGACGACCCGAACGCCTACGCGGGCGGGCGACCGGCCGAGATCACGCACCTCGCGGAGTTCGGCGCCACACAGGCGGGCCGGCGCGACGACGCCCGGTGGAGTGGCCTGCTCGAGGTCATCCCCACGAAGGCGGACGTCGTGCTGGACCTGCTCCGGGCGAACAGCCTCTGGCCGCTCCTCTCGGGACTCGCCTGCTGCGCGATCGAGATGATGAGCTTCGCCACCTCCAAGAACGACGTGGACCGCTGGGGCGCCTTCCCGTTCCGCGCCTCCCCGCGGCAGGCGGACGTGCTCATCGTGGCCGGGACCCTGACCACCAAGATGGCCGGCCCGCTCCTGCGCCTGTGGGAGCAGATGCCCGAGCCGAAGTGGTGCGTCGCGATGGGTGACTGCACGTGCTCGGGCGGGCGCTACAAGCGGAGCTACTCCACGGTCGAGGGCATCGACCGGATCATGCCGGTCGATGTGTACGTCCCCGGCTGCCCGCCCCGTCCCGAGGGTCTGATCTTCGGGATGATGAAGCTCCAGCAGCTCATCAAGGACCGGCGCGGCCGCTGGCCCGAGCGGGCGATCGGCCCGACCGTCCCGGCCGGCGTCTAGCGCGATGGACCGAGCGTTGGCGCGCCGTCTCGAGGCGCGATTCGGGAGCGTGCTCCACGGTCCTGCCCGGCAGCGCCACGACCAGACCGAGATCCGGATCGGCGCCGGCGAGGTCCAGGACACGCTGCGCGCACTTCACGACGAGCCGGACCTCGCCTTCACGACCCTCGCCGACCTCGCGGGGGTCGACACCGGATCGGAGATGCAAGTCGTCTACCACCTCTGGAGCGCCACGACGAGCGACTGGCTTCGCGTGATCGCCGAGGGCCTGTCGCGCGACGATCCCCGGGTCCCGTCGGTGACGTTCCTGTGGCCGGGCGCGGAGTGGATGGAGCGCGAGACGTACGACATGTTCGGGATCACGTTCGAGGGCAACCGCGACCTGCGCCGGATCTACATGCCGCCCGATTACACGAGCTTCCCCCTGCGCAAGGACTTCTACCTGCCGGACGACGCGGCGCGCTCACCGGGCGCCGGTGTCCGCCACGTCGAGCGCACGCATAGCCCGGTCGATGCCGCCCCGGGCGTGCTCCGCCAGACGCGAGCCTGACGATCGAAATGGCAACTGAGACTCCGCCCCGCACCTACCCCGCCGGGACGCACCCATCGGATGACGATCCGAACGTCCTCCTCCAGGACGACTACGACTTCTACGAGCCGATCCCGCCGTACCCGCCGCGGACCGAGCGCGAGGCCGAGTTCTACACGCTCGGCGACGGCGAGATGTTCCTCAACATGGGCCCCCAGCACCCGTCGACACACGGCGTGCTGCGCGTCGTGCTCAAGCTCGACGGCGAGCGCGTCGTCGACATCGACCCGGTGCTCGGCTACCTCCATCGCGGCGTGGAGAAGCTGGTCGAGAACGCCGACTACCACCAGACGATCAGCCAGGTCGACCCGCTCGAGTACATCTCGTCGCTGTTCTGCGAATGGGCCCCGGTCACCGCGTACGAGAAGCTGCTCGACGTCGAGGTCCCGCGGCGCGCGGAGTACATCCGCGTCCTGTCGGGTGAGCTGAACCGGATCGCCAGCCACTCGCTGTTCCTGGGCTGGTTCGCGCTCGACCTCGGTGGGCTGACGCCGATCCTGTGGTCGTTCATCGAGCGCGACGAGATCGTCGAGATGCTCGCGGCCCTGACCGGTCAGCGGATGCTCTTCAACTACTTCCGGATCGGCGGCGTGAACGGCGACCTGAACCACGAGTTCATGAGCCGGCTCGGCGACTGGATGAGCCGCGCGGTCACTCAGATCGACGCCGGGACCGGCCTCCTCAACGAAAACGAGATCTTCGTCCGACGGGCGAGCGGGCTCGGGGTGGTCGACCAGCAGACCGCGCTGCGGCTCTGCATGACCGGCGCGAACCTGCGCGCGACCGGCGTCCCGTTCGACCTCCGGCGGACGCACCCGTACTCGATCTACCCCGAGCTCGAGTTCGACGTCCCGACCCGGACCGAGGGCGACTCGCTGGCGCGCTACCTGCTCCGGATGGAGGAGATCAAGCAGAGCCTGCGGATCATCGACCAGTGCCTCGAGAACATGCCCGACGGCCCGATCATGGCCAAGCTCCCGCGGCTGATCCGGCCCCGACCCGGCCGGGCGTGGGCCGCGGTCGAGGGGCCGCGCGGCCTGTACGGCGCATACGCGATCAGCGATGGCACGGACCAGCCGTTCAGGCTCAAGATCCACGACCCGAGCTTCATCCATCTCCAGGCCGTCGGCGCGCTCCTGCCCGGGAATCTCCTGGCTGACACGATGGCGATCATGGCCTCGCTTGATCCCGTGATGGGCGGGGTCGACAAGTGACCGCCGTCTCCCGCACCTGGGATCAGCTGACGCTGCCCGGGAAGGCCCTCGCGATCATGCTCCCGCTGCTGGCGGTGCTGACGCTTGGGCTGGTCCTCGTCATTGCGTTGTTCGGCCAGCAGATCCTCGACATCCTGATCTTCAACCTGCCGATCATTCGGTTCGTGTTCGCCGCGACGATCCTGCTGCTGCTCGCCCCGCCGATCGCCTTCGTGATCATCTACATGGAGATGAAGATCATCGCCCTCATGAACCTCCGGATCGGGCCGGACCGGGTGGGCCCGTGGGGCTCGCTGCTGTCGACCGTGCACGGCCTCAAGGTGCTCATGAAGGAGGACTTCACGCCCAGCCGCGCCGACGCGGTCGTCTTCACCTGGGCGCCCGTGGTCGTCTTCTCGACGATGGCGCTGAGCGCCCTCGTGATCCCGTTCGCGCCGGGGCTGGTCGCCCAGGATTTCAACCTCGGGCTCCTGTACTTCTTCGCGATCGGCGGCATGACCGTCGTCGGGCTCCTGATGGGCGGCTGGTCGAGCTTCAACAAGTACTCGCTGCTCGGCGGCCTGCGCGCTGCTGCGCAGATCGTCAGCTACGAGATCCCGCTCACCCTTTCGGTGGTCGGCCTCGTGATCCTCGCGGGCACGATGAGCCTGAACTCGATCGTGGAGCTCCAGGGCCGCTACGTGGACAGCTTCGGGGTCACCCACGGAACGGGCTCGTTCCTCGACTGGTTCGTCTTCCGCCAGCCGCTCGGCTTCCTGATCTTCGCCATTGCCGCCACGGCCGAGGCGAACCGCACGCCGTTCGACCTGACCGAGGCCGACTCGGAGATCGTCGCGGGCTTTGCGACGGAATACTCGGGCATGCGCTTCGGGTTCTTCTTCTTCGCCGAATACATCGGCGTGTTCATCATCTCGGCGCTGACGGTCGTGCTCTTCCTCGGCGGCTGGAACGCGCCGTTCCCGGTCCCGCACATCGCCTGGGTGATCAATCCGGGGTCGCTCGGGATCGGGCTGCTGATCCTCGTCGCGATCGTGCCGGTGCTCGGCACGCTCCTGCTCGCCGCGCCGTTCTACCTGTTCCGCAGCAAGACACGCTGGTGGGTGGCGCTCATCCTCGGCTTCGTCCTGTTCAACGTCATCGCCGGTGGACTGCTCGGGCTGTGGGCGTACATCAACTTCGACTGGGTCGCGGGCCTCATCTGGTTCCTCGGCAAGACGTTCGGGCTGGTGTTCCTGTTCGTGTGGATGCGGGGCACGCTGCCCCGGGTCCGGATCGACCAGCTGATGGGCTTCGCCTGGAAGTGGCTGCTGCCGGCGTCGCTCCTCAACCTGTTCGTGACGGCGGCCGCGGTCATGGTCGTGGACGCGCTGTGAGGGCCGGCTGATGGGCCTCATCTCCGGCCTCGTGCCCGGCCTCGGCATGGTCAAGGGCATGGCCCTCACGCTCCGCCGCTTCTTCGCGCCCAAGGCGACGGTCATGTACCCGGAGATGCCGGCCGATGTCGCCGTGCGCTTCCGCGGCCGGCTCCAGCTGCTGTACGACGAGCACGGCGCGCTCAAGTGCGAGACGTGCTTCCAGTGCGCGCAGGCCTGCCCGATCGAGTGCATCGACATGGGCGGCATGGACACCAAGGGCCGCTTCCACGTCCACTGGGGGCCGCCCGAGACGTACGGCGAGCGACGCGAGGAATCCGCGCTGCGCCGCTCCGGTCGCGCCGTGCCCGACCAGGCGTTCGAGCACTTCGCCCCGTTCGACCTCGCGACCATCGACGAGATCCTCGACGCCCACAACCACGACCCGAAGCACATGCTCCCGATCCTCGAGGCCACCCAGGCGGCGTTCGGGCACCTGCCGGTGGCGGCGCTGAAGCGCATCAGCGAGCGCACGGGGGCGTGGTACGCGATGGTCTATGGCACCGCCTCGTACTACGGCCACCTGCGGTTCGAGGCGCCGGGGGCGACGGCCCAGGCGGCGGAGGTCTCGGCACGCCGGCCCTCGGACGATCGCTACCTCGAGGCGCTCGGCGCCTCGGTGGGTGGTCGCCGCACGAACGGCGCGGACCGACGCGCCCGAGGCGACGCGTGACCGGGATCCTCGCCGTGCCCAAGGGCTGGCCGTCGATCCTGCTGGCGCGGGCGGGCGCGGCGGATCCGGCCGATCTCGAGGCCGCGCTGGCCGCCGGTGCCTTCGAGTCGTTGCGGCAGGCGATCCGGGTGCTCGGGCCGGCCGGCACGATCGCCGAGGTCGAGGCGAGTGGGCTGCGCGGGCGAGGCGGTGCGGGGCACCTCACGGCCGCGAAGTGGCGCACGGCTGCGGAGACACCGGCGAAGAGCCGGTACGTCGTTGCGAACGGCTACGGCGCGGACCCTGCGGCGAGCACGGATCGGACGCTGCTCGAGACCGACCCGTACGCGGTGATCGAGGGCGTGGCCATCGCCTGCTTCGCGATCGGCGCCGAGGAGGGGTTCATCACCGTCCGCGCCACCGCAGCGGATGCCGTGCGCCGGCTGGAAGCGGCCGTCGACGCCGCGACGATCCGCGGCCTGATCGGCGAGGACGCCGTCGGCAGCGGCCGGCGCATCGAGATCAGCGTGCGGACGGTGCAAGGCGCCTACATGCTCGGCGAGGAGACGGTGCTCCTGAAGGCCCTCGACGGGAAGCGCGGCCAGCCCGAGCAGCGACCCCCGCACCCGGCGACGCGCGGGTTCCGGAACGCGCCGACGGTCGTCCAGAACGTGCAGACCCTCGCCGCCGTGCCCTGGATCATCCGACATCACTCGAAGGCATTCCGGGCGATCGGCACGGCCGAGGCGCCGGGCACGATCCTCGTCGACGTCCGCGGGCCGGCACGCGCCGGGCGTGGCCGAGGTCCCGTTCGGGACGCCGCTCCGCGACGTCGTCGCGCTCGGCGGCAAGCCGGGCGCGGCCGCTCGCTCAAGGCCGTCGTCGTGGGCGGGCCGACCGGCGGGATCCTCCCGGAGAGCGCCCTCGACACGCCGTACACGTACGCGGACGCTCCGGGCGGTCGGGGCACACGTCGGCTCCGGGTCGGTGATCGCCGCGGACGATCGGGCGTGCATCGTGGACCTCGCCCGGCTCCTGACCCGCTACGCCGCCGACGAGGCGTGCGGCAAGACCATCCCGTGCCGGATCGGCGTGCGGCGGATCGCGGAGATCGGCGAGCGCCTGACGACCGGCACGTCGCGTGGCGGCGACCTCGACCTGCTCGTCGACCTCTCTGCCGACGTCGTGGGCTCGGCGCTGTGCGATCACGAGCGGCTCGCGACCCTGCCGATGCTGAGCGGCCTGCGCTACTTCCGCGCCGAGGTCGACGCGCACTTCCTGCGTGGCGAGTGCCCGGCCGGCGCCTGCTCCCCGATCACGATCGGCGGTCGCCCCGCCACCGGGAGCCGTCGAACCGGGGCCCATTCCGACACCACGCCCGTGAGCGCCGGCGCATGACCGACCTGATCGAGCGCCCGGCGAGCGACGTCGCCGCCCGCGAGCGAAGCGCGAAGGAGATCGTCGAGGGCACGCCGTTCGAGTCGCCCGAGGCGTCCGCGCCGAACATCCAGGAGAAGCGCAACGTCCCGCGGCGGCTGGACCAGCGGCCCGAGAGCCGCCCCGACCAGCCGATCAAGACCGGCACGGTCGTCCCGCTCGAGGACTCGCACGCCGAGCGGATCCTCACGACCCAGGCGCCGCAGCGCCCGCAGTCGACGCCGCGCGATTCGGATCGAGGTCGACGGGCGCGTCGTCGAGGGCCTCGTCGGCCAGACGATCCTCGAGGTCTGCCGCGACAACGGGATCGAGATCCCGACGCTGTGCTACGAGCCGAAGCTGCCCGGATTCGGCGCCTGCCGGATGTGCGTCGTCGACGTCGAGGGCGAGGAGCATCCACCGATCTCCTGCTCGCGGACGTGCGAGGACGGGATGGTCGTCCAGACCCAGACCGAGGAGCTCCGGCGACTCCGGCGGACGAACCTCGAGCTGATCTTCTCCGACCACAACGCGTACTGCCTGCCGCCGTGCCAGAACAAGTGCCCGAGCCACATCGACATCCCGGGCTTCCTCAAGCAGAACGCCGAGGGCAACTTCCGGGAGTCGACGCGGATCTTCAAGCGGACGATCCCGTTCCCGTCGGTGCTCGGTCGGGTGTGCCCGGCGCCGTGCGAGGAGCATTGCCGGCGCGACGAGGTCGACGAGGCGATCGCGATCCGCGATTCGCATCGGTACGCGGGCGACATGGTCATCAAGTCGATGCTCGACGAGAACCTCGACCCGCCGGTCCCGTTCGAGAAGCAGCCCGCGACCGGCCGCAAGGCGGCGGTCATCGGCTCCGGGCCCACGGGCATGGCCGCGGCCTACTACCTGCTCCTCTCCGGCCACGAGGTCACCGTCTTCGAGCGCGACCCGGCGCCCGGCGGGATGCTCCGCTACGGCATCCCCCAGTACCGCCTGCCCAAGGTCGAGGTCCTCGAGGCCGAGTACGAGAGCGTGAGCCGCCTCGGCGGCAAGATGGTCTGCAACCAGGGCCTCGGTCGCGACTTCACGCTCGACGACCTGCAGTACCAGGGCTTCGACGCGGTCGTCATCGCGATCGGCTGCTACGAGGTCAACACCCTCGGGATCCCGGGCGAGGACGCGCCCGAGGTCCTCGACGGGCTCGACTACCTGCGCACGGCGACCCTCGGACTGCCGTACCCGAACCACGAGGGCAAGCGCGTCGTGGTCATCGGCGGCGGCTTCACCTCGATGGACTGCTCGCGCACCTCGATCCGCCAGGGCGCGAAGGAAGTGACCCTCGTCTACCGCCGCGACATGAAGGACATGCCCGCCTCGAACGAGGTCCACGAGGCGATCGAGGAAGGCGTCACGGCCATCTTCCAGGCCGGCCCCGTGAAGGTGATCACGGACAAGGACAACAACGTCACGGGCGTCGAGTTCATCCGGATGGCCCTCGGCGCGCCCGACGCGTCGGGCCGCCGTCGCCCCGAACCGGCGCCGGGCACCGAGTTCACCATCCCGTGCGACCGCGTGCTCCTCGCGATCGGCCAGGGGCCCGAGCTCGACTGGATCGGCCCTGGCTCCACCGGGCCCAAGCCGACCAAGAACAAGCGCCTGCAGGCCGACGCGGTGACGTTCGAGACCGGGCGACCCGGCGTGTTCGGAACAGGCGACGTCCGCATCGGCGCCTCGACCGTGGTCCAGGCGATCGCCGAGGGCCGGCGCGCGGCGTATGCGGTCGACGCCTTCCTGCGCGGCCACGACCTTGCGACCATCCGCACCCGCCAGACCCTCGCCGAGCCCGAGCCGATCTTCCTGTCGATCGTGCCCTTCACCGCCGAGGTGAAGGAGCCGCGCTACCGGATGAAGGCCATGGAGGCCCACGAGCGGAACCGGAACTACGTCGAGTACGAGCTCCCCTACTCCCGCGAGGAGATCGTCGCGGAATCGACGCGCTGCCTCCAGTGCACGTGCGAGGCGATCGGGTTCTGTGACCTGCGCCGGCTCGGGATCGAGTACGAGACCACGCTCGACACGCTCGAGCCGCAGCCGCACCAGGGCGCGGGCCTCCGTTCCGTCAACGAGAACCGGTTCACGGGCGTGAACCACGACTACATCCGGGACGACTCCCACGCCTTCATCCTGCGCGAGCCGTCGCGCTGCATCGACTGCGGGCGGTGCGCCCAGGTCTGCGCCGAGGTCGTCGGGGCCGCCTGCTACGACTTCATGCGCATCGGCTTCGACACCCTGGTGACGACCCCGCTCGACATGAGCCTCAACGACACGCCGTGCGTGTCCTGCGGCCGTTGCGCCGAGACGTGCCCGACCGGCGCGCTCATGCCCAAGCCGCGCGTCCTCCAGAAGTACGAGGTCGACGAGAGCCGGTGCATCCTGTGCGGCATCTGCGTCGACGCCTGCCCGTACGACGCCCTGCGCGACGGCGGCGAGTTCGAGCTCGCCCACGCGAGCCGCGCCGAGCCGATGATCGACCTCATGGCGATGGCCCAGATCGACCGCGAGACGGAGGTCACGTACATCCGCAAGGAGCGCGATTGGCTCCAGCGGGCGATCGACGCGGGCCGGTTCATCCAGTCGGACCGGCTGCTGAACGTCCTGCCGGCGACGCTGTCCCGGAACGGCGATTCCGGGAACGGCGCCGGGGGGAACGGCGCGGGCCACGGGCATGACCACGGCGGTGGCGGCTCCGAGCACGCCGGGTCGAGCGGCGGCTCCCACGCCCACCTGAAGTAGCCGAGCGATGCGTGCCTGGCTCTACCTGATCGCCGCGGGCGTCGCGGGGGCGATCATCACGACCCCGGCGATCTTCGTGCTCATCCTCCTCGGCGGCACGTTCAACGACGCTCTCGTCGCGGGCCTGGCGACCTTGATGATCGCGTCGGGGATCGCCGTCGTCTCGATGCGCGACATCATCCGCTGCGGCCTCGCCATGATCGTGTGCTTCCTGGCGCTTGCCGGCCTGTACGTCATGCTCGGCGCGCCGCTCGTCGCCGCGGCGCAGGTGATCGTGTACATCGGGGCGATCAGCGTGCTCATCCTGTTCGCGATCATGCTCACGCAGGAGAAGGTCGGCTCCGCGCGGCTGACCTTCCAGACACAGGCGGCGCCGGCGGCCGTGGCAGCGATCGTCGTCGCGGTCCTCGTGGCCGTCGCGGCGGCAGGCACGAACTGGGACGCCGTCGGCGAGCACGTCCGGACCGTCACCGACGACCTGGCGCTCCTGCTGTTTGATCGGTACGTCCTGGCCTTCGAGGCCGTCAGCGTGCTGCTGCTCGCCGCGGTGATCGGCGGCGTGTTCCTCGCCAAGCGCGAGCCAGGTCAGGGCAGCTGATGGGCATCGCCGAGCAGCTCAACACGTACCTGACGCTGTCGGGCATCCTCTTCGCGATCGGCACGTTCGGCTTCCTCGCGCGCCGGAACGCGATCTCGATGCTCATGTCCATCGAGCTGATGCTGAACGCGGTCAATCTCGCGATCGTCGCCTTCGGGGCCTTCGTCCCGAGCCTCCAGGGTCACGGCGCGGTCATCGCGCTGATGGTCATGGCCGTGGCAGCAGCCGAGGCAACCGTCGGGCTCGCGATCGTCATCGCGATCTTCCGCAACCGCAAGACGCCGTTCGTCGACGAGTACGACGCGATGCGCCGATGAGCCTCGCCGAGCTCCTCGTCGTCCTCGTCATCGCGCTGCCCCTGGCGGGCTTCCTGGTCAACGCGCGATCGTTGGCCGGCGGCTGGGCCTCAACGCCTCGTGGATCCCGGTCGGCGCCGTCGTGCTCTCGTGGCTGGCGGCGATGGTCGTGGTGGCAGCGGTCCTCGGCGGGAGCGCGGGCGAAGCGGACGTGGCGATCACGCTCTGGGAGTGGATCCCGGCCGGGGACTTCACGGTCGAGGTCGGGTTCTTCGTCGACAGCCTGACCGCCGTGCTGCTGATCGTCGTCACGACGATCGGCATGCTCGTGCATGTCTATTCGATCGGCTACATGCGCCACGACCCGGGCTACTGGCGCTTCTTCGCCTACCTCAACCTGTTCATGGTCTCGATGCTCCTGCTCGTGCTGGCCGACAGCTGGCTCGTCCTGTTCGTCGCCTGGGAGCTGGTCGGCCTTAGCAGCTACCTCCTGATCGGCTTCTGGTACCGCAAGCGGTCCGCTGCGGAGGCGAGCAAGAAGGCGTTCATCATCAACCGCGTCGGCGACGTCGGGTTCGCGCTCGGGATCATGGCGATCTTCGTGAACACGCTCAATCGTCCCGAGGGCGCGACGCTCAACATCCGCGAATCGATCGCATGCGCTGACCGAGCATCCCGGCGAGTTCACGATCCCGATCTGCGATCATCGCGCTCCTGATCTTCGCCGGCGCCGTCGGCAAGAGCGCCCAGTTCCCGCTGCACGTCTGGCTGCCCGACGCGATGGAGGGCCCGACCCCGGTCTCCGCCCTGATCCACGCCGCGACGATGGTCAACGCCGGCGTCTACCTGGTCGCCCGCGCCAACCCGATCTTCGCCAGCGCCCCGGAGGTCATGGTCGTCGTCGCCGGGATCGGCATCTTCACGGCGATCCTCGCGGCGTCGATCGCGATGACCCAGACCGACATCAAGCGCGTCCTGGCCTACTCGACGCTCAGCCAGCTCGGCTACATGTTCGCCGCGCTCGGCGTCGGCGCGTTCACGGCCGCGATCTTCCACCTGATGACCCACGGCTTCTTCAAGGGCCTGCTGTTCCTGGGCTCCGGCTCGGTGATCCACGCCGTCCACGACGAGCAGGACATGCGCAAGATGGGCGGGCTCCGGAAGAAGATCCCGCAGACCTACTGGACGATGCTCATCGGCGCCATCGCCATCTCGGGCATCCCGCCGCTCGCCGGCTTCTTCAGCAAGGACGAGATCCTCGGCGAGTCGTTCAAGCTCGGCTTCCAGTGGGTCTGGGCGATCGGGATCGTCGTCGCGATCATGACCGCGTTCTACATGTTCCGGCTGATCGGGATGACGTTCTGGGGCGAGAGTCGGGTCGACAAGGCGGTCGAGCCGAAGATCCACGAATCGCCGCGAGTCATGACGGGCCCGCTGTGGCTGCTGGCCATCCCGTCGATCGTCCTCGGCGCGGTGCTGGCGTGGCCCGGCCCGCCGCTCGGGCCGTTGCTCGGCGTCGAGGGCGAGGGACTGCTGCACGGCTGGTTGCACCCGATCTTCGAGCACGCGCGAGGAGCTGCTCGGGCATCACGAGGCCGAGTTCGCCCTCGGCGGGATCGACGGCGTCCTGATCCTGGCGAGCATCGCCGTGGCGCTCGCCGGCATGCTCACGGCCTGGCGCCTCTTCGGCGTCGAGCTCGGCCCGTTGAAGGCCGGCGGGCGTCCCCGTCTCGTCACGGCCCTCAGCAACCGGATCCACTTCCTGTATCGCGCCTCGGCCAACAAGTGGTGGTTCGACGACATCAACCACCTGCTGTTCGTCGTCATTGGTGGGCGATTTGCCGCGGCCATGGCCTGGTTCGATCGCGAGATCGTCGACGGGATCGTCAATGGGATCGGCGCGCTGACGCGAAGAAGCGGCTCGGGCCTGTCGCGCGTCCAGACCGGGCGCGTCCAGAACTACGCGCTGGGCATCGCGCTCGGGCTCATCGCGATGGCCGGCTCGTACTTCGTGATCCTGGGGCGGTAGGCGATGGACAGCCGGCTCCTGACGATCGTGACCTTCCTGCCGCTGGCGGGCGCCCTGGTCATCGGCTTCTCGCCGGTTCGGTGGGCACGCATCCTCGCCCTCGCGACGGCACTGGCGACGTGGGCGGTCTCGATCTGGGTTGCGATCAACTTCAACGCCGAGGCGGGCACCGCCGTGCCGGCGCCCGGCGGGGCGGCGGCAAGCGAGTTCCAGATGGTCGAGGTCCTCAACTGGATCCCCGCCTTCGGCATCCAGTACAAGCTCGGCATCGACGGCCTGTCCCTGGCCCTCGTGGTGCTCACGACGACCCTCACCTGGATCAGCATCCTGGCGAGCTTCGCCCCGATCCAGATCCGGGTGAAGGAATACATGATCTCGTTCCTGATCCTCGAGGTCGGGATGACGGGCGTGTTCCTCGCCCTCGACACGTTCCTCTTCTACATCTTCTGGGAGGTCGTGCTCGTCCCGATGTACCTGATCATCGGGATCTGGGGCGGCCAGAACCGGATCTACGCGACGATCAAGTTCGTCCTGTACACCCTCGTCGGGTCACTGCTCATGCTCGTGGCGATTCTCGCCACCGCGTTCGCCTACCAGGGCGCGCACGGCGGGCAGTGGGCCGGGGCGTTCGACTTCGATCGCCCTGCGCGAGTTCGCCGGCACGGCCGGCTTCGGCGAGGGCCTCCAGCTCCTGAGCTTCGCCGCCTTCGTCGCTCGCCTTCGCGATCAAGGTGCCGATGTTCCCGTTCCACACCTGGCTGCCCGACGCGCACGTCGAGGCGCCGACCGCGGGCTCGGTCATCCTCGCCGGCGTGCTGCTCAAGCTGGGCGGCTACGGATTCATCCGCTTCAACCTGTCGCTCTATCCAGACGCGACGCATACCTATGCACCACTGATCATCGTCCTGAGCCTCATCGCGATCATCTACGGCGCGATCGTGGCGATGGTCCAGCCCGACCTCAAGAAGCTCGTCGCCTACTCGTCCGTGAGCCACATGGGCTTCGTGACCCTCGGGATCTTCGTGTTCCAGGAGCAGGCGATGGACGGGGCGATCCTCCAGATGATCAACCACGGCTTGATCACGGGCGCGCTGTTCCTCCTCGTCGGCGTGATCTACGAGCGGACCCACGACCGGACGATCGCGAAGATGGGGGGATTGGCGGCGCTCACCCCCGTGTATGCGGCGACGCTCGGATTCTTCGTGTTCGCATCCGCCGGCCTGCCCGGGCTGTCCGGGTTCGTGGGCGAGTTCCTCGCCCTCGTCGGCACGTTCGTGGTGAGCCCACCCGTCGCGGCGATCGCGACGTTCGTGATGATCCTCGGCGCCGCCTACCTGCTGTGGATGTTCCAGCGCGTCATCCTCGGCGAGCCGTCGGCGTTCCTGCTCGGGCCTCAAGCACCACCTGACCGACATGACCGCGACGGAGATCCTTACGCTCGCGCCACTCGGCGTGCTCGTCGTCGTGTTCGGGCTGTTCCCCGGCATCCTCCTCGAGCTGTTCCAGGGCTCCGTGGACGTCGCCCTCGAGGCGGCGGGCCACGGCACGGCGATCGTGGTCGAGCCGGTGTTCGTCGCTGCCGGGCTGGGTCTGCTCGCGGCGATCATTGCGGCACGAGTCCTGGCCCTCCGGCCGAGGCCGCCGCGCGACGGCGACAACGAAGGCTCCAGCGCCCTGACGGTCGAGAGCGCCGCCTCGTGAGCATCTCGTGAGCTCCTCGTGAGCGGGAACGACCTCGTCCTCCTCGGGCCATTCGTCGCTCGCCGTGCTCGTGGCGATCGGCGTGCTGATCGCGACCTCGTCGCGCCCGGAAAGCGGGCGCCCGTGCTGGCGATCAGCCTGGGCGGGCTTGCGCTCGTTGCCGTGCTGACCCTCGCCACCGGCACCGTCGCCGGGACCGACGGCGCGGGCAGCGGCCCTGGCGTTCGGCGGCGCATACGTCGTCGACGGCCTGACGACGTTCCTCGACCTGCTGTTCATCACGATCGTCGCGTTCACGATCGTCTTCGCGCCCGACTACCTCGAGCCGCGCGGCCTGCCTCTCGCCGAGTTCTCCGTGGTCCTGCTGTTCGCGATGACCGGCGCGATGCTGATCGCCGGCTCGGCAGACCTGCTCGTGCTGTTCATCGCCCTCGAGCTGATGGTGCTGCCCGGCTACATGCTCGCGGGCTACCACAAGACCGACGGTTACTCGACCGAGGGCGCGATCAAGTACTTCCTCCTGGGCTCGTTCAGCTCGGCCATCTTCCTGTTCGGGCTCGCGTTCACCTGGGGCGCTACCGGGCACGACGAGCATCAGCGGCGTCGGGAACGCGCTCGCCGCCCTGGTCGGCGGTGGCGGTGACGGCCTCTCGCCCGCGCTCGTCCTCGGGCTCGGATTCATGACCACCGGCGTCGCGTTCAAGATTGCCGCGGTCCCCTTCCACTACTGGACGCCGGACGCGTACCAGGGCTCGCCGACGCCGGTCACGGGCTACCTCTCGGTCGGCCCGAAGATCGGCGCGTTCGCCTTGATCCTGCGCCTGTTCGTGGAGGCGCTCGGCCCGCTGCGGACCGACTGGCTGCCAGTCGTCGTCGT
The DNA here is from genome assembly GCA_963721765.1 of uncultured Chloroflexia bacterium. Lineage (GTDB taxonomy): Bacteria > Chloroflexota > Limnocylindria > Limnocylindrales > CSP1-4 > UBA5189. The sequence continues at coordinate 312,496 of CAVRJP010000005.1, read as the reverse complement.
CCTCGCCGTCCTGACGATGACCCTCGGCAACCTCGTCGCGCTCACGCAGTCGAACGTCAAGCGGATGCTCGCCTACTCGTCGATCGCGCACACCGGGTACATGCTCGTCGGCCTGGCGGCGTTCGCCGCGGGCGAGGTCGACGGCCTCAAGGGGCTCCTGTACTACGGCGCGGCGTACTCGGTCATGAACCTCGGCGCGTTCGCGGTGGTTGCGGCGATCCAGCGCCGCGCCGGTGTCACGTCCGGCCTCGACACGTTCGCCGGGCTGGGCCGGCGCGAGCCCTGGCTCGCCATCCTGATGACGCTCTTCCTGCTGTCGCTCGTCGGCATCCCGCCGACGGCCGGCTTCTTCGCCAAGTACTACGTGATCGTCGCCGCCGTCGAGGCGAGCGACGCCGGCTGGACCGCCCTCGGGGTGCTCGCCGTGATCACCGTCCTCAACGCGGCCGCGGCGGCGTTCTACTACCTCCGCGTGGTCACCTACATGTTCATGCGCGAGCCCCGCGCCGAGCAGGCGCCACAGGCGCATGGCCGGCTGCTCTGGGGCGGCCTCGCCGTCGCCAGCATCCTCACGATCGCGCTCGGGCTCATCCCCGGGCCCTTCCTCGAGATCGTGGGGCGAGCCGCGCGCGCCCTCGGGGGCTGACGGCCCCGCGGCTGACCGCGCGACGCCGACCAAGGAACGGCCAGCCGACTTCACCCGCGCCGGGGCTGTCGACCGAGCGCACCGGCATCCGATGCTAGGCTCCCCGCCGTGAACTCGGTCGGACACAGGCTTCGGCAGCGGCTCCTGCCTGCGCTGCTCACGGCGATCGGGGTCGGGCTGCTCGCCACCGGCCTCGGGACGTACACGGGCGCGGTCCAGGGAGCGCCCACCCCACGACCATATGCGACGTACCACCCGCTCCCAACCATCGACACCACGATCGAGCTGCCGACCGCGACCGGCAGTGTCATCGTCCCGCCGCCAACCTTCCCGCCCGACCGAGTCGCCACGCGGATCGTCGTCCGCCGGCTCGACATCGACCTGCCGGTCATGTTCCAGACCGACAACTACGGGCTCTTCCCACTGTGCGACGTGGCGTTGTACTCGAACCTGATGGGCCAGCCCGGGCAGGGTCGCGCCACGTACATCTACGCGCACGCCCGCGACGGCATGTTCCTCCCCCTCCTCTCGGCGTCGCAGAAGAACAACGGCAAACGGATGCTGGGCATGAACGTCGAGGTCTATACGAGCGACGACTGGGTGTACCTGTACACGATCACCGAAGTCCGGCGCCACACGACGAGCCTCACCGACGCCCTCAACACGACGACCGAGCGCCTGTGGATGCAGACCTCGGAGGGGCCGTCGGGCACCGTCCCGAAGCTCCAGGTCGTCGCCGACTTCCTCGTCGCCGAGGTCGCCGACCCGGCCGACGCACACCCGAAGCCGAAGCCGCGCGTCTGCGGCTAGGGGCTCGGCACCGCCGAGCGGCGCCGCTCCAGCGTGAGCGACGGCAGGATGGCGAGGGCCATCACGACGGCCGCGACGAGGAACACGCCGACGAGGATCCGCGCCGCCTCGCCGCTCGCCCACTCCTCGAGCGCCTGGACGACGAGCCCATCGGTGAACGCCCGGTTGCGCAGTGACTCCGGAATGAACGCCTTGTAGGCCTCCGGGGTCGCGAGGATCGCGGTCCACAGCCGATCGATGATCGTCGAGCCGAGCGCGGCCAGCGCGGCCAGGCCGACGGCCATCCCGATCATGCGCGCGACCGTGACCGTCGCCGAGGCGATGCCGAACGCGTCACGACCGAGCGCCTCGACGGCTGCCGCCGAGCGGGGCGTCACCGTGAGCCCGAACCCGGCACCGAACAAAGCGAGCCAGCCTGCCACCTCGCCGATCGACGTCGTCGGCGTCCAAGCGGCCATCCGCGCGAGCGCGAAGATCGCCGCGGCAAGCCCGATGAGCGTCGTGAGCCGAAGACCGAGCACGCGCAGGACGAAGCCCGACCCGAGGGCGCCCACGGCGGTCGCGCCGGCCAGCGAGCCGAGGGCCACGCGCTGCACGTCCGGGCCGCCGTATAGCACGCGGTCGACGAACACGGCGCCGCCGATGATCGCGGTCGCGAGCCCGTACCCGGTGAGCAGGGACACGAGGGTCGCCGATGCGAATGCCGGCGCCCGGAACCAGCTCGGGTCGATGAACGGCTGCTCCCGCCGGCGCCCGGCGAAGATCGCGATCCCGAAGGCGAGGATCGCGACGGCTCCGAGGCCGAGTGCGAGCATCGTTGGATCGATTGTCGGCGTCGCGCCCGGCTCGCTGCCCGCGAGGGTGACGCCGAGGAGCAGCGCCCCGAGGCCGACCGACGCTGCCGTGGCTCCAACCAGGTCCACCCGGCGCTGGCGTCGTTGCGTCTCCCAGCCACCCATCGCCGCCCAGGCGAGCGCGAGGATCGCGATCCCGATCGGGACGTTCACATAGAAGACATAGCGCCACGGCGACGAGAAGGCGTCGAGGATCGGTTGGCTCGCCCCAAGCGAGTCCAGCAGGCCGGCCGGATGGACGGACTGCATGACCCAAGCGCCGGCGAACGGTCCCGCGGCCATGCCCAGGAACGTCAGCGCGCCCACGACGCCAAGAGCGCGGGGTCGGGCGGACCCCTCGAACAGGTGCGACGCGGCGGCGGTCGCCACGGGCACCAGGCTCCCGCCACCGACGGCCTGGACGAGCCGCGCCGCCACGAGGTCGCCGAGGCCCGTCGCGCGCCCCGCGAGCGCGGACCCGCCGATGAAGATGACGAGAGCGACGAGGAACACGCGCCGCACGCCGTGCCGGTCCGCCAGCTGGCCTGCCAGGGGCATGACGACGATCGACACGAGCAGGTAGCCGTTGATGATCCAGGACGCGGCACGGAGCTCGGTCCAGTCGGCGAGGTCGACCACGATCGCCGGCAGCGCGACCGCGGTGATCATCAGCTCGAGGCCGGACAGGAAGGCGCCGATCCCGACGACACCCAGCAGGAGCATCGCCTGACCGCGTCCCATCGGCGCGAGTGTACGGGGCGTCCGCTCCCGCTCCGCAATGCGCTCGTCGTCGGACCCGGCTCCGGATCGTTGCTCGCTGCAAGCGCCGCGGCCGCAGGCTGTGGGTCCAGCCAACGGAGGGTCCGGCCATCGAGCTCGCGGTCGCTGTTCGCATGGTCGGGGTGACGCGGCGGTTCAACGGGACCGAAGCCGTCTCCGGCCTGGATCTCGAGATTCCGACAGGCTCGGTCGTCGGGGTCATCGGGCCGTCCGGGTCCGGCAAGACCACCACGATCCGCATGGTCACGGGTTCGCTCGCCCCAACCGCGGGTCAGGTCGAGGTCCTCGGTGAACGCCCCGACTCGTTCCGGCGGCGCACTCGCGAGCGGATCGGCTACATGCCCCAGCAGTTCAGCCTGTATCCCGGACCTCACGGTGGGCGAGAACGTGGATTTCGCGGCGAGCCTGTACGGCCTCGTGCTGTGGCGACGCTGGCGTCGCCGCCGAGCGGTCCTGAAGCTCCTCGAGCTGTGGGACGTTCGCGGGCGGCGCGCCGGCCGGCTGTCCGGCGGAATGCAGCGCAGGCTCGAGCTCGCCGCGGCCCTCGTGCACGAGCCCGACCTGCTGATCCTCGACGAGCCGACCGCGGGGATCGATCCGCTCCTCCGGCGCACGGTCTGGGACGAGATCCATCGCCTGCGCGACGGCGGCGTCACCACGCTCGTGACGACCCAGTACGTCACCGAGGCCGAGGAATGCACGCAAGTCGCGCTGATCTCGGGAGGGCGGCTGATCGCCTTCGGCACCCCCGATGCCGTGCGGCGGTCCGCGTTCGGAGGCGAGGTCGTCGAGGTGTCCACCGAGGGGATGTTCGACGCCGCGGCGCTGTCCGGAACGCCGGGCATCCATGGCGTGCGGCAAACCGGCCCGCGGGCGTTCGAGCTCGTCGTCGACGATGCCGGTGAGGCGACGGCGGACGCGGTCGAGCTGGTGACGGCGGCCGGCGGCAAGGTCGGGTCGGTTCGCGCCGTCCGGCCATCGTTCGAGTCCGTCTTCACGGAGCTCGTCGAGCGCGATCGAGCGGAGGCCTCGCCGGCCGCGACCACGGAGCCGGGACGCGAAGCGGGCGCCGAAGTGCCGCCGGGCGACCAGGCCGCGGCCGCCTGATGGGCCTTTCGAAGGCGCTCGTTCGCCTGCTGGCTGTGATCGGCAAGGAGATCGTCGAGGTCTTCCGTCGTCCGGGCGCGGTGCTCAGCCTCATCCTTGGCCCCTTCCTGATCCTTGCGGCGTTCGGCTTCGGCTACCAGGGAATCAAGAGCGACCTCGCGACGATCGTCGTCGTCGATCCCGCGTCGGATCTGCCAACCGACGTCCAGTCCTACCGGGACCTCGCGATCCGCGGCCTCGCACTTCATCGACGTCATGCCCGATCGATCTGCGGCGGAGGCTCGGCTGCGCAATCAGGCAGGCGGACGTGGTGATCATCGCGCCGTCGAACGCGCTGGCGTCGATCGAAGCCGGACGGCAGGCCGACCTCGACGGTCCTGGTCGATCTCACCGATCCGGTCGAGTCGAACTATGCGGGCTTCATGGCGGACACCTTTGCCGCGACGGTGAACCGCGAGATCTATCGAATCGGCGCGGAGGAGAGTCAGGCCTACGCGATCACGAATCGGCGGACGCGACTCTCCAGAATGTCCCCGCGGCGGTCATCGCCTCGCCCACGAGGGCGGTCGTCCAGAACCTTGCGCCGGTCAATCCGTCGATCGTCGGCTTCTACGGTCCCGCGGCGCTCGCGCTGGTGCTCCAGCACATGGCCGTGACGCTCATTGCCCTGTCGATCGTTCGCGAGCGCAGCAGTGGTGCGCTCGATCGATTCCGGGCGTCGCCGATGCGGGCGACCGAGGTCGTGCTCGGCAAGGTGCTGGCGTTCGGCCTGCTGGGCGGCGCGATCGCCGCGATCTCGACCTGGCTGATGGTTTCGATTCTCGGCGTCCCGATGCTCGGATCGCCGGGAGCAATCGCGCTGGTCATCCTCCTGCTGCTCGTCGCGTCGCTGGGACTTGGCCTGTTGATCTCGGTCGTCTCGGATTCGGAGCGGCAGACCGTCCAGCTTTCGCTGCTGACCTTGCTGGCCTCTGTCTTCTTCAGCGGCTTCGTCCTCCGGATCGAGGAGTTCCAACCGGCCGTCCAGGTCGCGGCGTACGCGCTGCCGGTCACGCACGGAATCGCCCTGCTCCAGGGCCTCATGCTCAGCGGCAGCGTCGCGCAGTTCTGGCAGGTCGCCGTGCTGACGGGGATTGCCGGTGTCCTGCTGGTGTCGAGCTGGGCGCTGCTCCGGCGCGAGCTGCGGCCCGGGTGACGCTCTCGCACGATTGGCTCGCGCCAAGAGCGCACGATCGCCGATGATCCGCCTGTGACCCGACATTCCCGCCGGCGGCGCTACGGGATCGGACTCCTCCTGTTCGGGCTGTCCGGGATCGGACTCGTGATCGCGGCTGCGCTGCTCGTCCTTGGCTCCCTGGCTGCGGTGAACGACGCCGCCACCGGCTTCGAGCGCCAGCGGGCGGAGATCCTGGCGATGCTCGGGCCGGCGTCCGATGCGCTCGACGGCGCCGCGACGAGCGCCACGAATGCGAGCACGAGCCTGAGCGAGACGGCTGCGGCCGCGGGTCGAGCCGCCGACCTGACGACGAGGCTCGCCACGTCGTTCGACGGTCTCGCGACGCTGAGCCAGTTCGAGATTCTCGGGTCGCGGCCCTTCGGGTCACTGGGGACGCAGTTCGCGGACGTGGCGACGCAATCACGGGCGCTGTCGACCGACCTGGCCGACGCGGCGGCGTCCATGGCGACGAACGTCGACGACGCGGCCGCCGTGGCTGAGGACCTGCGAGCCCTGTCCGTCCAGCTGGCGACGCTCGAAGCCAGCCTGCGGGGCACGGGCGGGGCCGGCGGCGCGACCCTGCCGGTCGATGGCGCGCGGCTCGTGCTGCTCGGCTTGCTGGCATGGTTCGCCATCCCGGCGATGGCCAGCATCTGGCTGGGCGTGAAGCTGGTCCGGAGATCGCGTCGCGAACGGTCCTGAAGGGTTGACACTCGCGGCGGATCAATGCATATTGATATAAACCGGCATTGATCCGTCGGCCGATTTTCGCGCCGACGCGAGTCCCCCACTGGAGCTTCCTTGGCGCCGTCACCCGCCCACATCCGCTCGACCATCGCGTCCGTCGTCGACCAGCCCGAGGAGCTGCGCGCGCTGCGCATCGTCCACAAGGCGCTCGCCGACGTGAACCGGCTGCGCATCGTCCAGCGACTTGCCGAGGGCGAGGCGACCGTGTCCGAGCTGATCGAGCGCATCGGGCTCAGCCAGCCGCTCGTCTCCTGGCACCTGGGCCGGCTCCGCGTCGCGGGCCTGATCCAGACCCGACGCGTCGGCCGCGAGACCGTGTCCAAGCTCCTGCCCGAGGCCTTCCGCGCGTTCGTCGAGTACGAGCGCCGCGTCCTGGGCCTCGAGCGCCGGGAGCACGTCGCCTCGTGACCAGCGAACCTTCGACCGCCGCCGTTCCAGAGACGGGCCGAGGCGTGAGCGCCTCGATCGTGTCACCGGGACTGCGCGAGCGGGTCCGCGGCATCGCGACGCCCGTGGCGCGCGGCCTCGGACGGCTCGGCCTGACCCCCAACGCCCTGACGATCATCGGGTTCCTCGGCACGTGCGTTGCCGCCTTCGTCGCCGCGAACGGCTGGTGGCTCGCCGCCGGGATCCTCGTGCTCGCGTTCGGCATCTTCGACCTGTTCGACGGCACGCTCGCGCGCGCCACCGGCACGACGTCACGGTTCGGCGCCTTCCTCGACTCGACCTTCGACCGGGCCGGCGAGGCGATCACCTACTTCGGGGTCGCGGCTGGCTCGCTCGCCGGCGGCTTCCAGCTCGGCGCCACACTCGCCGCGAGCGCGATGGCGGCGTCGTTCATGGTCAGCTACACCCGCGCCAAGGCGGAGAGCCTCGGCTATTCGCACGGCAGCGGGCTGGCAAACGTGGGCCTGGCCCCACGCGAAGTCCGCATCGCGATCCTCGCGCTCGGTCTGATCGTGACGGGCCTGTGGCAGCCTTTCGTGAGGCCTGAGCCCTGCACCGAATCGGTCGGCGGCGTCCTCATCTGTCTCAACGCCCTGTACGCCAACCCGTTCGGGTCGTACGCACTGGCTGCGGCGCTCGCGCTCATCACGTTCCTCGCGACCCTGACGACCATCCAGCGCATCCTCAACGTTCGCGCACAGTCGAGGGAGGGCTGAGCCCGCGCGCCGCTCGCCCTCGTCAGGAGGGCCATCCCAGCCAGCCCGTTTGCTTGTATGCAAGCGACGGGCATCGCGCAGGAGAACGGGCAACCACGATCCGAAATCAGGCATACGAACCAGATGAACAGACGATCAAATAAGCCAGCAACAGGAGCAGAGACCAGATGGCATCGAACGGCAAGAACGGCAAGAGCAAGAACGGCAGCCAGCCAGAGAACACGTGGGCGGGCGCGGGCAGGCGGGGCGACGGGAAGATCCGCGTCGCCCTCGTCGGCGTCGGCAACTGCGCGAGCAGCCTCGTGCAGGGCCGGTACTACTACGAGAACGCCAAGGAGGACGACTTCGTCCCCGGGCTGATGCACGTCAGCCTGGGCGGCTACCACGTCCGCGACATCGAGTTCGTCGCCGCGTTCGACATCGACAAGAACAAGGTCGGCAAGGACCTGTCCGAGGCGATCTACCAGAAGCCGAACAACACGTTCGTCTTCCAGCAGGTGCCGCACACGGGGGTGAAGGTCGAGCGCGGCATGACCCACGACGGCCTCGGCAAGTACCTCAGCCAGGTCATCGAGAAGGCGCCCGGCCCCACGGCCGACATCGTCGGCATCCTCCAGGAGCGCGAGGTCGACGTCATGGTCTCGTACCTGCCGGTCGGCTCCGAGCAGGCGACCAAGTGGTACGTCGAGCAGGCGCTCCAGGCGGGCGTCGGGTTCATCAACGCGATCCCGGTGTTCATCGGACGTGAGCCGTACTGGCAGCGCCGGTTCGCCGAGGAGGGCCTCCCGGTCATTGGCGACGACATCAAGAGCCAGGTGGGGGCGACGATCGCCCACCGGGTGATGACCCGCCTGTTCATGGATCGGGGCGTCCGGCTCGATCGGACGTACCAGCTCAACTTCGGCGGCAACACGGACTTCCTGAACATGCTCGAGCGCGAGCGCCTCGAGTCGAAGAAGATCTCGAAGACGAACGCCGTCACCTCCATGCTCGACTACGAGCTCGACGAAGGCGACGTCCACGTCGGCCCGAGCGACCACGTCCCGTGGCTGCTCGACCGGAAGTGGTGCTACATCCGGATGGAGGGCACGACCTATGGCGACGTGCCGCTCAACGCCGAGCTCAAGCTCGAGGTCTGGGACAGCCCCAACAGCGCGGGCGTCATCACCGACGCCATCCGCTGCCTGAAGCTGGGCCTCGATCGAGGGCTCAAGGGCACCCTCGTCGCTCCATCGGCGTACTTCATGAAGAGCCCGCCGCAGCAGATCCACGATGACATCGCGTTCAACCGGGTCGAGGCCTTCATCAAGGGCGACGACAGCGAGACCCTCGTCGGGACGGAGGCGCCGCAGAAGCGGACCCTCCGCAAGCTCGCGAGCCGGCCCTCGAGCGCGGCGCAGGCCGCGGCGAAGGGCGCCGGAGCGAAGGCGGCGACCGGCGCGTGAGCCCTGCTGCCGAAGGGCCGCGGAAGGGCAAGAGCCTCGTCGCGCCGCACAAGCGGAAGGCGCGGGGCCGCGGGCCGCGGCCGTTCGAGAAGTTCGCGATCTACGCCTATCGGGCGGGCACGTGGCTCATGAGCCGCCTGCCCGTGCCGGTGGCGCGCGCGATCGTGAGCTTCGTGCTCCAGCTGTCGTTCTTCTTCGTGCCCCGCAAGCGACGCTACGTCAACGACAACTTCGCCCACGTGCTCGGCAAGTCACCAACGAGCCTGGAGGTGCGGCGCAAGGCGTACGCGGCGTTCCGCTCGTACGCACGCTACGTCGTCGAGCTGATGCGCCTGCCGCGGATGACCAACGAGCAGGCCGCGGCACTGGTCGATTCCTCGAGCCTCCTGCCGCTCGAGGCGTACTGGAAGGGCACCGGCAAGGGCCTGATCATCACCAGCGCCCACATCGGCAACCTCGAAGGCGTGGCGCGGGGGATCGCCCACCACGGCTGGCCGGTGTCATCCCTCGGTGACGACTCCAGCTTTCCCGAGCTGTTCCAGCTGCTCCGGAACCAGCGCCGGGATTGGGGCATCAACCTCATCCCGTGGCGCAGCCTCCGCGAGATGTACGGCGTGCTCCAGCGCAAGGAGGTTCTCGCGCTGATCATCGACTGGGGCTACCGCGAGGACGGAATCCCGGTCCGGCTCTTCGGATCGTGGACAACGCTGCCCGCCGGCCCCGCGGCATTAGCCGCGAAGACCGGTGCGCCGATCGTGCACATCGCGATTCGCCGATCCGAGGACCGGAAGACGTTCCAGGTCAGCCACAGCGAGCCGATCGAGGTCCGCTCCAGCGACCCCGCCGAGCTCCAGCGCGCCACGCAGGCGATCGCCGACGCCCTCGCCTCGACCATCGCGGCCGCGCCCGAGGACTGGTACAGCTTCAAGCCGCTCTGGCCGTCCACCGCCGAGGAGGCAGCGGCGCTCGCCGAGCGCGCGGCCGGCGGCGCGCTGGTCCCCGCAAGCTGATGGCGAAGGGCCGGCGGGCCCGCACAATCTGGACGCGCCTCCGGGCGCGCCTGGTCGTGGCTGCCGCGTGGGTCGCGTGCCGGCTGCCGGAGCGGCCGCTGCTCGCCCTCGCGGACCTCGTCGGGCGCATCTGGTACCGCCTCGCCCCCGAGCGCCGGCACCGGGCGCAGCGGAACCTGCGCCGGGTGACGCGCTGGCTCGCGGACCACGACATGGGACCGCCTGCGGCGCGTGCGGCAGCTCGGGATGGGCGGGCGCTCAATCGACTCGTCCGCGACGCGTTCCGGCACGCGACGCGCTACTACGTGCAGCTCGCCCGCGCGCCGATCGTGGACAGCGCCTACCTGGATCGCTGGCTCGTGCTCGAGGGCCGCGACGTGATCGACGCCGCGCTCGACGATCCGAAGGGCGCTCTGTTCGTGGGCATGCACATCGGCTGGTTCGAGCTGCCGGGCGTGTTCGCCGCTGCTCGCACAGGCCGCCCCGCCATCGTCCCCTCGGAGACGGTCGACGATCCCGACCTGCAGGCGTACATCGTCGGCACGCGCCGGAAGCTCGGCCTCGAGGTCATCGGGCTGGCCGAGGCGAAGCGGATGCTGAAGGCGGCGCTCCTGAACGGCCAGACAGTCGGGCTGCTCGGCGATCGCGACATCACGGGCGGCGGCATCGAGGTCGACCTGTTCGGAGCTCCCGCGCCGCTGGCCGCCGGCCCGGCGCTGCTCGCGATGGACACCGGCGTGACGCCGCACGTCTTCGGGGTCTGGCGCGACGCCAGCGACGTCTACCACGCCAGCGCAGAGCCGGTCCCGTTCCCCGCGGAAGGCACGCGCCGGGAGCGCGTGACGGCGTACCTCGAGGCGGAGGCGCGGGCATTCGAGCGGCACATCGCCGCCGCACCCGAGCAGTGGCTCGCCGTCTTCCACCCGATCTGGCCCGATCTCGAGGCGGCGGCGGCCCAGACGCCCGTACCCAGGCGCAGGGCCGCCGAATCCCCTGCCGCCGAGGCCAAGCCAGCTCGCGAGGCAGCGCGATGACCCAGCGACTCGGCCGCGCGGACCTCCACATCCACACGCTCGCATCGGACGGCACGGCCGGCGTCGTCGACATCCTGGACCACGTCGAGCGGAACACGGAGCTCGACGTCATCGCGATCACGGACCACGAGCGGATCGATGCGGCACTCGCGGGGCGAGCGATCGCGCGCGACCGTGGCCTGTCGTTCGAGGTCGTCGTCGGCGAGGAGGTGACCACGCTCGGCGGGCACCTGCTCGCGCTCTGGATCGAGACGCCGATCAAGCCGTTCCGCTCGCTGCGCTCGACGATCGCGGCGATCCACGACCAGGGCGGCCTCGCGATCCCGGCGCACCCCCTCGTCCCGTATCCGCTGTGCGCCCAGGGCTTCGTGCTGCGCCGGCTGCTCGCCGACGAGCCGCGCTACCGGCCGGACGCGATCGAGGCGTTCAACCCGACGACGCTCGGGCGTCCGTGGCACGGCCGCGTGGTCCGCTTCGCCAACGAGCATGGTCTCGCCCGCGTGGGCAACTCCGACGCCCACGACCTGGCCTCGATCGGGATCGGCCATACGACGTTCCACGGGCACGACGGCGCGGCCCTGCGCGACCGCGATCGCCGCCGGCGAGACGCACCACCACGGGACGTTCCACCCGGCCGGCGCGCAGCTCGGGACGTTCGGCGCGCAGCTGCGCAAGTACTCGCGCGACATCCGGGCGAGCGTCGGTGGGCGCCTGCGACGCGATGGCACAAGGCGAGACCTCGGCTATCCGGCCGGCGGGGCGGCGACGAACGGCGTGGGCCTCGTGCCCGCCCGGCGGCAACGCGACGAGGGCGGCGTGGCATGAGGCGCGACGCGGGATGAAGATCGGGCTCGTCACGCCGTACATCTACCCGCTGCCGGGCGGCGTGAACCAGCACGTCCGCTACCTGTACGAGAACCTCCGGCTGCGCGGCCACGACGTTCGGATCCTGACGAGCAGCCACGGCCTCCAGCGCGCCTCGGAAGGCGACGTCATCCGCATCGGCCGGGGCTTCTCGATGCCGGCCAACGGCTCGGTGGGGACGATCACCGTCTCGCCCCGCTTCCTGTCCCAGGTGCGGGCCGTCCTCGATCGACGAGCAGTTCGACCTGCTCCACTTCCACGAGCCGTTCGTGCCCTTCCTGTCCCTCGTCGTCCTCGGGCTGTCGAACAGCGTGAACGTGGCGACCTTCCACGCCTTCGGCGGCTTCTCGCCCGCCTACCAGATCGGATCGCGCCTCATGCGTCCGTCGATCGGCCGGATCCACGGCCGGATCGCCGTGTCCGCGGTGGCCCGGCACTTCATCGAGCGCTTCTTCCCGGGCGACTACAAGGTCATCCCGAACGGGGTCGACATCGGGCGGTTCGAGCGGGCCGTGCCCATCGCGCGCTGGCAGGACGGCACGAAGAACATCCTCTTCGTCGGCCGGTTCGAGTCGCGGAAGGGCCTCCTCGACCTGCTGAAGGCGTACCGGATCCTGCGCAAGACCGGCTGCGAGTGCCGGCTCCTCGTCGTCGGCGGCGGGCCGCAGGAGAAGGAGGCGCAGGCGCTACCTCATGACCCGCAAGATGGGCGGCGTCGAGTTCCTCGGCCGCGTCTCCGACGACGAGCGCGACGCGCTGTTCAAGACCGCGGACGTGTACTGCTCGCCCGCCACGGGGCGCGAATCGTTCGGCATCGTGCTGCTCGAGGCGATGGCCGCCGGTACGGCGATCGTCGCCAGCGACATCCACGGCTACAAGGGCGTCGTCCGCCGGGGCCGCGAGGGACTCCTCGTGCCGCCCGGGGAGCCCAAGGCGATCGCCGCCGCGCTCGCCCAGCTCCTGTCCGACGACGAGCGCCGGGAGGAGATGGGTCGGGCCGGCTCGAGCGCGCGCCCAGGAGTACAGCTGGGAGCGGGTGACGGCCAAGGTCGAGGACTACTACGGCTTCGTGATCCGTCGGCTCGCGGCGCAGGGCCAGCTGCCGTCGGGCTTCCACGCCGCCGGTGCCGCGCTCGCCAAGGCCTCTGGCGCTCCAGGGGCCCGTGGGGGTGCCCGAGCCGGTGGTGGCCCGCTAGGCGCTTGCCGGCCGGATTGCGCGTTCGGGAGGCCGGCTAGGCGTTCGCCCCGCTCGGTGGCGGCTCGTCGCTGGCTGCCAGGCGGTCCCGGCGCCGTTCCGCGAGCGCGATCCGCCACGACCAGGCGCTGTAGCCGACGACGATCGCGGTGAACCCGAGCGACAGGAACATGATCGCCGGGCCGAGGGCGAACAGGGACGGGGGCTCCGGCCGGGGCGTCGTCGCGACCCAGAACTGGAACGGGTACAGGTAGGTCGGCAGGAAGCCCTGGTACGCGTTATGGAGCGCCACCGGGAGGGGCAGCGCGGCGATGTTCGGGTACCAGAGCACGAACCAGAACACCATCGCCCCGAGCGCGCCGAGCACGAACCGGCGAGAATCTCGCGCCGTGGCCACGTACGCCGCGACGGGTGTGAGCGCGAGCGTCACGACGAGCGCGAGCGGCTCGACGGGGATCCTGGTGAGCTTGATGCCCTCCGCGTCGTTGAGGAGCGTGGACGCGAGGACGAAGGCGATCGACGTACCGACCGCGATGACCACGGTCGTCGCCCACCGCCCGCTCAGCCCGATTCGGGCGAGCACACCGCCGGAACCGCCGCTCCGGGCCTCCGATCGGGCCCGCGCCTCCTCGTCGGTGACCGAGAGGAGCTCGCGCAGGAGCAGCAGGACCCCGACGCCGATGACGACGGCCATCGCGACTGCGCGCGGCGTGATGGTGACCTCCGGGATGAGCGTGGGGCAGGCCTGGGAGTTCTCGTTGACCTCGGTGACGCGGACGATCGCGCACAGCGGTCGGTGGAACAGGTACATGAGGAACGGCCCCAGGACGGCGGCGCCCGCCGACAGCCGGGCGAGGAGCCAGGTCCGCCGCGATGGCCCGTGCCACAGCTCCGCCAGGAAGTAGGCCAGGGCGAGGAACACGAACGGCAGCGACGTGTAGTAGTGGTACTGGAAGGCGGCGCGATCGATTCGCGCCCACGAGATCCACTGGACCGCGAACGCGATCGCGATCAACGCGAGGGCTGGGCTACGACGACGGAACGCCTGCCAGACGACGAACCCGAGCGCTGGCACGGCCAGCCACCAGGCGACGAGGTTGCCGGCGTCGTAGATCGACGCCGAAGTGCGCCCGGCGAAGCCCTCCTCGTAGAACCAGACGGGCTTCAGGTCGAAGGCCCACGCCCACCAGGGCGAAGAGGCGGGATGCGGTGAGGGCAGGTCGTTGTGGTAGTCGGTACATCGACTTGGTCAGCTCGAGCAGCGTCTGGCCGGCGTGTCCTGCCGGCCAGCCATCGACGATCCGGTGGTTCTCGACGAACGCCCACGGCACGTACGACAGGACGTACAGCCCGATCGGGACGACGAGCAGCCCGACCGCGAGCCAGACCGCCGGCAGCCCGAAGCCCGACCCGAGGCGGAGCCAGCCCCGAGGCGCCTCGGCGGGCGGTTCCACCATTGCCGCGACGTCGTCCGGTTCCGCGGCAGCGACGAACGGCCCGAATCCGAGCCGGCCGGCCACGATGAAAGCCGCGTAGATCGCGCCCGCGCCGAGGAGGGCCAGGAAGCCGAGCTCGACCGCCGATGCGTTCACGGGGCCGATCTCGAATCGCGCCGCCGCGTCGCCCCGCGAAAGTCCATAGACGATCGCCACGAGCCCGGCCGCGATCGGCGCCCCGATCGCGAACCGGACCTCCTCCCACGTCCAGGCGACCGGATGGAGCACGTTGGCGAGGACGGCGATCACGATCAGCGCGACCATGATCCCGAGGAATACGTAGTTGCCGCCCGTCTCGCCCGGGGCGACGGAGATGGCCACGTACCCGAGCGCCGTCGTGAGCCCGACCAGCCCGCCGATGACGAGCAGCCGGCCGAGCGCGCTTCGGATCAAGGCGAGGATCCCCAACCCGCCGATCGCGTAGGCGGCGACCCACTTTGCCGCGAGCGCGAATCCGAGGAACGCCCCGATCAGCGGGACGCCGAGCGCGAACGCCACCCAGTGGCGTCGGCTGTTGCCCGGGTGGAGCCATAGCGCCGCGAAGACCGTGTACGCACCGATGATCCCGAGGCCGACGTACGAGTCGTTCATCCCGATCCGGCTCTGGGCGAAGAGCATCCCGTCGACGAGCACGACCAGGCCGAGGATCACCGCCACCGTCCGCCGCCGGAACAGGAGGCGAGCGAGGACGTACAGCAGCAGCGCCATGAGCACGCCCGCGACCACGCCGGGCACGCGCCACGCGAACGCATGCCGCCCGATCTCGACCGACGCGACCTGGCCGCTCGAGTCGAACGCCAGCAGCTGCTGGCGATCGGCCCACTGGTACTGCTGGTTGTCGTCCATGACGATCGCGGACGGGCGCGTACGGCAGCGCGGCGTCCGCGTAGATCGCGTCTGCCCGCCGTCGGGCTGCGATCAGACGTAGATCGTGTCGGTCGCCGGCCGCGCCGGACGAGCCAGTCACCCCGGTCGCGGCGGGCACGGAGCCCTCGACGTGGACCATGCGCGAGGCCAGGTCGAAGTACGCGCGGCCGGCCCGATCGCCGGGCAGGGTGAACGTCACGTGGACCCGCGGGGCTCTCGTCCGCGCTTCGCGATGATCACCGCGACCTTCGGGCCCTCGGCGGTCTGGACGGTGGCGTAGATCGGGTCGTCCTTGATGTCGTTGATCCCGACGACGCCGTGGACGGGCCCGCCGACGTCGAGCGTGGTCACGATCTCGCCCGACGTGCTGTCGACGAATGCCACGCCCGCGTCGGTGGCGACGAGCATCCGGCTGTCGACCATGTCCGAGATCTGCGTCACGCCCCGCGCGGCCGGCCGCGCGAGCTCCGTCGCCGCGTCGGCGTCGATGATCACGATGGTGCTCGCCGTGCCACCAGCCTCCGGGTCGGGCGCGAGGACGACGGCGAGGCGGCTCCCGTCACGCGTCAGGAACATCGAAGCGATGGGCTCGCCGATATCCATGAACGCGGCGGACTCGGCGCTGATCGGCGGTCCGCGCCGGCTCGCGTCGAGGGCGGTCGTGTCGATGACCCTAACCTCGCCCGAGCGGGTGGCCGCGTACACCTGCTGCCCGTCGCGATCGAACTCCACCGCGATCGCGTCAGGGAGCGCGACTGTGGCGACCAGGACCCGGGTTGGCGAGGTCGTAGGCCCGGACCTCGCTGATCCGGTGGCGACCCACAATCGATCGCCCTCGACCTTCGACGCGTCCTGGCCGCTGTCGCGGCGCGGCTCGATGGCGGCATCCACGACGGCCACGCCGAGCTGGCTCGTCGCGCCGACCCGATCCTCCCCGAAGGCGACGATTCCGAGCGCCATCGCGTACTTGGCGAGGTGCGGATGCGTCCACTCGTAGATGTCGTGCGAGAGCCCGTATCGCCAGTCCTGGAGGAACTCCGTGGCCGTGCGTGGGTGGTAGACCTCGTCGAAGTGCATCTGGTACGGCTCGTCGAGCCGCCACATACGCACCGTGAGGAGGCTCGACCGCGAGGACCGCGAGGATCCAGAGGTCCAGGCGATCGAGGCGCCCGCCGCGTTCACCCGCGAGGGTCTGGCTGCGATCCGCGCGAACCGGTCGATCGGCGAGGCGCGCCCGGAACCACGCCAGCGGGCCGAGCGGCGGCGTGTCGCGCGGGTCATCCCACTCCGGCCTGACGACGATCGCATCGGCATCGGCCGCGCCGTGCATCGGACCAGCGGCGGCGTGCGCAGGCGTCGTTGGACGCGAGAACGCCGACGTCCAGCGCGAGAGCGGCGAGGGACCGGAGGGCACCGGGGGCGCCGGAAGGCTCGGTTCGCCGGGTTCGCTCGGATCGGGCGCGTCGAGCCTGCCCGGCGCCTCGTCGTCGAAGGTGTCCGGCTCTTCATCCGCGAAGGTGCGGCCGGCGTAGACGACGTCGTCCTCGAGCCCCTCGATCGCCCGCCGCCGTAGCTGGAAGAACGCCCACCCGAGGACGGCCGCCTGGGTGAGCGCGGCGATTGCCACGCCCCAGTACGAGGTGAGCGTCTCGCCGATTCCGAGCCAGTCGGCGATGTTCGGATTGCAGCGCTCCCCGGCGCCGGGGTTGCCGCAGCCTGGATACAGGTACGTCAGGACCGCGTACATGTTGGCGAGCATCGCCGCGCTCGCGAGCACGTAGGCGATCCGCCACCGGAGCGAGACCGCGGCGAGGATCGCGCCGAGCGCGACGAATGGGAAGAGGTAGCGCTCGTGGACGCGGGTCGGGAGCACGAAGAACGCGAGCGCCAGGACCGTGACGCCGACGAGCATCGTCAGCCGGTCGGGCCGCCGCGCGACGAGGAAGAGCACGATCGCCGCGACAACCAGGAACATCGCCGCGCCGACGAATGCCGCCGGGACCGGCCCAACCATGAACCCGTCGAGGCACTGGATGGTGCTCCCGACGGAGCTCCATTCGGGGATGACGAACGGCCCGATGCGGAACTCGGTGGGGCCGCTCGGCACGATCGTCGCGTCGCACACCCACTGCCGGTTGACCGCGATCCCGTCGAGGCCGCCGTCGGGCCGCTCCTTGCTCACGAGCGCCCACGGGTTGTACGCGTTGACGGACAGGTACGGGTAGCCGCCAGCGGTCTTGAACACCTGGGCAACGAGCCCGGGCAGGCTCAGCCCGAAGGGCACGGACAGGGCGAGGGCCGTCAGGAAGCCTGCGGCGCCGGTCGTGATGATCCGGATCGGGCCACGAACCCGTCGCTCCCAGCTCGTCGTGGAGCCGCCACGATCCGGCTCGTCCTCCGCGCCGTAGCCACCTGTCGGCCAGAACGCGCGCCGGATGACGACGATCGCGACGATCGGGATCAGGATGCCGAGCTGCGGCTTGATGATCGCGGCGAGCGCGGCGAGGACGGCGGCGCGCTCGGGCCGATCGCGCCAGAGCTCCCGCAGGGCGAGGAGGAGCACCACGACGCCGACGGAATCGACCTGGCCCCAGAGGACGCTGTCGAACCACGTCACCGGGTTGATGAGGACGACCGCGGCGCCGATCCGCGCCGATCGCTCGCTCCCGCCGAGCTCCCGCGTCATCGACCACACCAGGTAGGCGAGGGCCACGTCCCCGAGGACCGGCGGGACCTTGATCAGGTCACCGATGCCGCCGAACACGTTGCCGACGGTTCCGACCAGCCACAGGACGTACAGGTAGCCGGGGGTGTAGTCGGCGAAGAACCCACCCTCGGGAGCCGCGGCGCGGGCGTAGAACCCGGAGATGCCGAAATCGGCGAGATTGTTCGCCCAGAAGCGGAAGGAGTCGAGGTCGACCCTGAAGCCGGAGCCCGGCAGGGCATATGCGATGATGAGCCGGAAGATGAGTCCCAGCGCCAGCAGGACGAGGATGCCGGTTGCGGCGTCTGGGAACCCGGTCCGCGGCGGCGATGCCCTCCCCGGGTCGGGCTCACCGATTGCGGGGCGACTCAAGACGGGATCCGACTCCAGAAAGCGATGAGGTGCTCGGGAGCGTAGCAGAGGACGTCTCGGGCTCCCGTCCCCTCGATGTCCTGTTCGACTGGGTCGATCGTCTGCCCGCAATCGCCATCGGCGCGGGCCTGATCGCGGTCGCCTTCGCCGCGTACTGGCTCCCCGGCAGCGACCGTATCTACAACCACTTCGTGTGGCAGGCCCTGGCCTTTCTCGACGGCCGAGCGGCGATCGACTGGCCTGTTCCAGGCTTTCCCGATGGAAACGACTGGATGCAGGACGTCTACCCCCTGAGCGAGCTGACCGGCGACCCTTCGACGACGGGGGCGCTCCTTCCGTTCCCTCCCCTGCCGGCGATCGTGCTCCTGCCGTTTGTCGCGATCTGGGGGCTGGCGACCGATATCCGCAACGTGTCGGTCGTGCTCGGCGCCGCCAACGTCGGCATCGCCTGGTGGATGCTCGGCCAGCTGTCGATCTCGCGCCGGATCCGGCTCGCGGCGACGATCTTCTTCGGCCTCGGCACGGCGTTCTGGTACGCGGCCCAGCACGGCGCGACGTGGTTCTTCGCGCACGTCGTGGCGGTGACCTTCGTGCTCCTGGCGGTCGGGCTCGCGCTGGGCGCCGATCCAGGTGCCGACGAGGAGGTCGAGGCTGCACCCTCGCCGCGGGGACTCGCCGCCTCGCTCGTGGCCGGGCTCAGGCGGCCCCTCGAGATCGTCGATCGGCGCCAGCTCTTCGCCGGGCTCCTGTTCGGCATCGCGTGCACGGCTCGACTGCCGGTCGTGTTCGGGGCGCCGTTCTTCATGTTCGTGGGCGGGGGCGGCTCCTGGGTCCGCCGATCGTTCTCGGCCGGCATCGGCGCCATCATTCCCGTGGGCCTGTTGCTGGCGTACAACCTCGCCACCACGGGGCACGTCCTCCATCCCGGGTACGAGTGGCAGTACCAGAAGGAGGCGCGTGACTACGAGGTCCTCGGCTATCACCCCGAGTGGGCCATCGAGGATGCGCGCTACCTGCCGCAGAACGTGGGCATCATGTTCGGGGCGACGCCGGCGATCCTCCCCGAGCACGAGCTGAACGTGTACGGACAGGCGGGCGACGCCCTCTGCGCGGGGCCCGGCGCCGCGCGCGGCTTGTTCGACCCGAGCTGCCCGATCGCGATGCCGCGCGCCATCGGGATGAGCATCCTGCTCGTGAGCCCCGCCTACCTGCTCGCCTTGTGGGCATTCCTTCGCCACCGGTCCCGGCTCGTCGCCGGCGCCTGGCTTGCCGTCCTGTTGATCGCGATCCTGAACCTGATGCACTTCAGCCAGGGCTGGGTCCAGTTCGGCTACCGGTTCAGCAACGACTTCGTGGCGTTCGCCCTGCCGCTCGTTGCCGTGGGCATGCACCGCCGGGGCGGCGTGGGCCTGCTCGGCTTGTGGCTCATCGCCGCCGCCGTCGCCATCAACCTGTGGGGCGTGATCTGGGGCAACATCCTGCGATGGTGATCGCGCGCCTGCTGCCTGCGACCGTTGTCGCGGCGTTCGTGATCCTCAACGGCTGGTCCGGCCTGATGCCCGGCGTCGGGTATTGGGACACGGGCGAGTTCCAGGCCGTGCTGCCGATCATGGGCACGGCCCATCCCACGGGCTACCCGACGTACGTGCTGCTCGGGTTCGTCGCCAACCTGCTCCTCGCACCCATCGGCGAGCCCGCGTTCCGGATCAACGCGCTCTCGCTGATCGCGGTGGCGGTCGCGGCCGCGTTCACGACGCTGCTCGTTCGACGGCTGACGGGCTCGACGATCATCGGCGTCGCGACGGGCATCGGGCTGGCCCTGACGCCGCTCGTCTGGGTGAACGCGACGCGAGCCGACCCCCACCCGATCCACCTCGCGTTCGTCTCGATCCTCCTCTACGCGCTCGTTCGATGGGAGGACTCCCGGCGAGCCCTCGAGAGCCGCCCGGCGGCGGCCGAGGCGGACGGGTCCGGCGAGTCGGTCGGGTCCGGCGAATCGGTCGCGGCGGCGACGGCCGTCCCGGATGCCTCAGCGGCAGTCACGGCGGCGGCGCCCACCGCGGCTCCGGAGCCCGGCGACTCGCGGCCGGCGGACCGGTGGCTCGTCGTGGCAGCGGTCGTCTTCGGCCTCGCCGCGGGCAACCACTCGCTCACGTTGCTGCTCGCGCCCCCGATCGCCCTGTACGTGCTGGCGGTCGAGCCCGGGATCCTGCACCGGTGGCGATTCGCGCTCACGTGTTTCGGCGCGGCGCTCGCGGCGATGGTCCTCGTCTTCCTCGAGCTGCCGATCCGCGGCGGCCTGTTGCGGGCGCCGCTCGTCTACGCCGAGCCGGCGACCTGGGACGGGTTCTGGTACATCGCGCTCGCCGAACAGTTCCGGGGCTCGCTGGGCGACCCGTTCTCCGATCTCGGGACGAAGGTCGACAACTGGGTCAAGCTCGCGACGCTCCAGGCTGGTCCGCTCGTGCTCGCGCTCGTGCCCGCGGTTGTCGTCGCCGCGTTGCGGGCGCCGCGGTACCTGGTCCTGAGCGGGTCAGCGTTCCTGATCACGATCTTCTTCAACGCGGCCTATTCGAACGCGGACATCGATCGCTACTACCTCGGGCCCATCCTCATCGCCTGGACCTGGCTCGGGATCCTGGCGGCCGAGCTCGCCCGGTCGACCGGCTTCCTCGCGCCCGGCCTCGTCTCGCGTGCCCGCCGGATTGGCGACGACGCGAGGGTGCTCGAGCGGACGACCAGCATCGCGGCAGTCGTGCTCGCGGTCGTCCTGCTGGTACCCACGGCCATGGACTTCGGGGCGCGACGGGGCGCGGCAGACCGATCGGGCGAGACGAGCGCCGCGGCCTGGCTCGACGAGGTGCTGCCGATCATCGAGCCCGACGCCGTGCTCGTGAGCTGGTGGAGCACGTCCACGCCACTTTGGTACGCGCAGCACGTGGAGGGGCGCCGGCGGGATATCTTCGTGGTCGATGACCGCACGATGCTCGACCTCCATCTCGGCCGCGCGCCCGACGTGATCGCGCGCTATCTCGCCGAGGGCCGGCCGGTCTACGCGATCCGGATCGACTCCAATGGGGACCTCGAGGAGCTCACCTCGCAGTTCGACATGACCCTCGTCGCCAGCGGCGGGACGACCGGCGTGTGGAAGGTCCGCGGCTACGGGTTCACCCTCCTGTGACGATGCACCCTTCCACCCGCCTCGAGGCGCTGTCGTACTTCTTTCCCGCTCACAACGAGGCGGCAAACCTGCGCGGGCTGGTCGAGGAGGCTCTGGCGACCCTGCCGAGTCTCGCCGAGACGTTCGAGGTCATCGTCGTGAACGACGGATCGAAGGACGAGACGGCGGCGATCGCGGACGAGCTCGCGAGCGCCCATCCCGAGGTCCGGGCGGTCCATCACCCGACCAACCTCGGCTACGGCGCCGCACTCCGATCGGGCTTTGCCGCGGCACGCTTCGACCACCTGGCCTTCACCGACGGCGATCGCCAGTTCAAGGTGGTCGACCTCGGCCGGCTGATCGAGCAGATGGCCGCCGGATCCGCCGATGTCGTGGCCGGCTACCGGATCAAGCGCGCCGACCCGCTCGTGCGCACCGTCTACGCGCGCCTGTACCGGCTCGCCAACCGGATCTTCTTCGGCCTCAAGGTCCGCGACGTGGACTGCGCGTGCAAGCTCTTCAAGCGGGCATCCCTGGAGGGCGTGTCCGTTGAGTCCGGCGGCGCGTTCTTCTCCGCCGAGCTGCTGATCAAGCTCGGGGCTCGTGGCCGCCGGATCGACGAAGTTGGTGTCCCCCACTACCCGCGGACCGCGGGCTCGCCGACGGGTGCGAAGCCGCAGGTTGTCCTTCGTGCCGTCCGCGACTTCTGGGCGCTCCGCCTCCGCCTGTGGGCCGCGCCGAAGCGAGCGCTCGCCCGCGGCACGCCAATCCTGGGCAGCGAGGCAGGTTGACCCCAGGCCGCGACTGGCCCTGACGAGGCTCGTTGCCCCGGGAACGAGACGCTCCCCGTCGCCTAGAACTGGGGTGGGTACTGGTCAGGGGTTGCCATCGCCGGGGCAGTCGCGCCGAGCGCGGGCGTGCTCTCGCAGTTCGTCGGACTGGTCGCGTGGTGACGATATGACGGTTGTCGCTCGCCGAATACCCGGGCCAGTTCTGGATGACGGGCGGAAGCCCCGAAAGCGGGCTCGCGAGTCGCCCCAGTTCTATCTGACGAAGCGCCGCCTGAGCAGCCGAGCAGCCGCTGGGCGGGAGGGCTAGGAGCCAGCTAGCTGCTTCGGCGGCCGCCGCTCTCCCCGCCGGCGCCGGGGTCGACCTCGAGCGAGTTCACGAAGTCACGGAACATGTCGAGTCGTGGGTCGGCGGGCGCATCCCCGATGGATTCGAGCGGGGGCTTGCGGCGGCGCGGTCGATCGCCCTCCGCATCGGGGTCGTCGTCGTCGGCTGCCTCGTCGTCGGGATCGGCGGCGAGCGCGGCCTGGGCCAGCACCTCCTCGGCGGCGAAGATCTGGACCTCCGTCCGGACCGCCAGCGCGAGCGCGTCGGAGGGGCGGGCGTCGACCTCGACCTGCACACCTTCGCGCTCGAGGTGGATCAGCGCGTGGTACGTCTCGTCGGTGAGCTCGGAGATGACGACGCGCTCGACGCGCACCCCGAGGCGCTCCAGGGCCGCCGCGAAGAGGTCGTGGGTCAGTGGCCGCTCTGCCGCGAGACCCTGGAGGCGCATCGCGATCGCGCTCGCCTCCCAGGCGCCGATCCAGATCGGCAGGTAGCGATCGCCCGCCGGGTCCTTGAGGATCACGACGTGGCGATTCGAGAGCATGTGGACGCGCACGCTCTCGATCTGCATCTCCACCAGGCGAGCCATCGCGCTCGATTATCCCATCGGGCCGGGGCCGGCACCCCGCCGCGCCGTTCCGGCTCCGACGATGCGCAGCAGGACGCCCACGACGAGCCCGAACACGAACCCGCCGATGTGGGCGAAGAACGCCACGCCGCCCTGAGCAGTCTCGGCGTCGAAGGCGGCGAAACCGCTCACGAGCTGGAGCACGAACCAGAAGCCCAGGACGATGAGCGCCGGCACCTCGATGAGCTGGTAGAAGAACCCGAGGAAGACGAGCGACAGGATCCGGGCGCCCGGGAACAGGACCAGGTACGCGCCCAGCGCGGCGGCGATGGCGCCCGAGGCGCCGACCAGCGGAATGGTCGACCGCGGGTCGATGACGACCTGCGTGAGGGCCGCCACGATCCCCCCGACGAGGTAGAACAGCAGGAAGAGGATCGACCCCAGCCGGTCCTCGACGTTGTTGCCGAAGATCCACAGGAACAGCATGTTGCCGAGCAGGTGCAGCCAGCCGCCGTGCAGGAACATGCTGGTGAACATCCCGATCATCGCCTGGCCGAGGTAGTCACCCCGGTCGAGGGCGCTCGTGATGTCCGCGGGGACCGCGCCCCAGCGCAGGAAGAAGCCCTCGAGGGCCGAGTCGCCGCCGGTCGCGGTCACCGAGAGCTCCACCGCGAAGGCGGCGAAGCAGGCCGCGATGAGGCCCCAGGTGACGAGTGGCGTTCGCCGCGTCGGGTTCCTGTCGCGGAGCGGGATCACCTCAGGGGCGCCATCAACGGCGCCATCGGCGAGGCCTCATGACGCCGCGGGGCCGCCGATCACCGTCCGAGCGCCGCGGCGGCCGTCGCCGCCGGGGACGCCCCGGGCGATGGCCCGGGTGAAGCCGGCGCGCTCGTCGATGCCTCCAGCGGCACCCGGTGGACTCCCGTCTGGCTGATCCAGACGATCGCGTCGGGCGCGCCCTCCAGGCCCTGCTCCACGTACCAGGCCCGGAGATCGGTCCAGCCGACGGAGCCGCCGGCGAGCCGGTACTGCTCGAGATAGGTGCCGTTCACCTTGGACAGCGCAACCACTCGCTTGTTCGCGGGATCGAAGCCGTAGATCGTGCCTTCGCGCCGCTGGCGAGCCCGAGGCGACGCTCCGATAGGCGGGTTCGGGGCGAAGGACCTCGTCCTCGGGGACCGTCGCGGTCCAGCCGGCGCTGTTGCCGTTGACGACACGGAGCAGCTTGCCGTCCTCGGCCAGCCAGATATCGCCGTCGATGTACATCGAGCTGATCCCACTGACGTCGCGTGGTGCGCGACAGCCAGTTGTTCGGCGCTGCCGGGAAGCCGCTCCCGTCAGCGGCCGGGCGAGTACCGAAGGACCTGCTGCGCGGACGGGTCGACGACGTAGAAGTTGTAGAGGTTCGCATCACGATCACGGAGGAACGTCCCGATCGCACTGATGTCGTCGCCCCACTCGGTCGCGCCGCTCACGCGCACCCTGGTGATCGTGCCCTTGCCGGTGTTGTTCGCCGGACGCCACCGCCAGATGACGTTCTTGTCGTCGACCATGAGGAGATCGCGACCACCGACGGTCAGGAGCCGTGGCTTGCCCTGCGTCGCGCCCGCGGCCTTGTTGCCCTCGCGGAAGATCGCGGCCGCCTTGCCGTTGGCCAGGTCGATCCGGTACACGCTCGCGGTCGCCTGATCGAGGACGAACGGTGCACCGTCGGGCCCGAGCAGCAGCCCCCGGAGGTCGACAACCGGCTCCTCCGGGAACGCGAACACGACCTTCGAGACGACGTCGACCATCTTGTACAGGCGATCCAGGGCGCCCACGATCTTGACCCGCAGCGGCTCGGTCGTACCTGTCGGGATCCCGCCCCGGCCCGCTGCGACGACTGAGGTGTAGGCCTCGGTCAGCAGCTCCTCGGCGCGGCGCGGATCGTTGACCACGAGATCGATCCCCGGCCCGATCACCCGTTCGAAGTTCGATTCGGCCTTGTCGAGCTGTGCCTGCGCCGACTGGAACGTCTGGATCGCAGGGCCCGGCGTCCTGCCGCCACCGAGGACGAACACGGCCGCCCCGAGCCCACCGACGACGACCACGAGCGACAGCAGCGCCACGGCCGCGCGGCGCTGCATCTCGCGCCGAGCGCTGAGCGGCGTGACCCGCCGATTCCGTGTGCCCCGACTGGGCAGCGCATCCTGGATTCGGAGGAGGAAGCGGTACAGGGCGCCGCCGGCCGCGCCGCGCGCCCAGCGTGCTCCGGACTGTGCGGCCGCGAACCCGCCGGCAACGGTGTCCGCGAGGGGGATCGGCGATCGATCGGGCATGCCCGCGAGCGGCTCCGCCGGCCGGACCGGGACGGGTACGACCCCAGCCCGGGAGACGGCAATCTCGGCCGCCTCGATGATCAGGGCACCGTCGCTCCCGGCGCCACTGCTCGCCCGGAAGCGCGTCGTCAGGTGCTCGACCGCGGATTGCGGGTGGAGCGTCACCAGCGCGTCCTTGAGCGCATCCGCGCCAAGCGACGCGACGACGTTCGGCGAGACGAGCAGCAGCTGGTCGCCCACGTTGATCTCGCCCCGCCAGACATCCGGCTCCAGCTCGGGTGAGGGCAGCCCGCGATCGCGGTGGGGATCCGGCAGCGTCGACAGTCGGGCGCCGCGGCTGAGGTACGCCTCCGCGGGCCCAACGGTGCAGACGTACAGCTCGTTGTCCCGAACCACGGCCAGCCCCACCCCGATGGGCCCCGGCCCGTTGCCCAGGGCTCCGCGTTCGCGCGCGTGGGCCAGGCGCTTGTTCGCGACCTGGATCGCCTTGACCAGGCAGACCCGGATGCCTGCCGATTCGTCGTAGTAATACTCGCTGCGAATCGAGTCGGCGACGAGGCGGGTGGCCTCGCGGGCCTTCTGACCCGGGAACGCGTGACGTGACGAGCAGGTAGAGGTGGCCCTTGGTGCGCGTCTGGGCGCCGACGCGCGGCTCCACGTGGAGCGCGGTGTCGGGCGAATCGGGCGCGTGCTCGGCGTCGGGGACGACACCGAGCTTCATCTGGATCCGGTGGGCCACTGGGGGTCCTCTGCCAGGTTGCTGGGTCGGAGGCGGGATTATCGCATTCCGACCTGGTGAGCTTTCCGGGTGACGGTTAGCGGCGTGCGATCGTGACGCGGACCTGACGCACGCCGGCACCGCCAGGTGCCCTCCTGAACGCCTCGGCCAGTGCCTCGGCGTGGAGCAGCAGCTCCTGGCCGACGATCGGCGCATCCGCCTCGACCAGGAGCGTCTCGCCGTCAACCCGCAGCGCGCGGCACGCGCCGTGGGCGGCCGGCGCGAGCTCGGCGACGACCGCGTCGAAGGTCGCAACGAATCGCGCGCGGCGCAGCTCACCCTCGAGCCCGAGGTGAGCGGCGGCGCGAGGCATGAGGTCGCCGATGCGCGACATCGGGCGTCGGCGGCGCGGCAGTTCGTCGGTCACAGACGGCCTGCCCGTTTCGTCGACCATGGGTTCGCGCGCCACCAATTCACGCGCCACGGAACAGCGTTGCGCCGCCCTCGCCTGCCCGGACCTCCCAGGGCGCGGCAATCGCCCGCAGCGCCGGATCGAGGTCGTCCAGCGTCGTCGTGGTGACGAAGGCCTGGGGCAGCTCGGCGATTCGACGGACCAGGTGCGCCCGTCGAGCCGGGTCGAGCTCGGAGAAGACGTCGTCGAGCAGCAGGAGCGGCGGCCGCCCGTCGTGCGCCGTCACGAGGTCGAGCTCCGCGAGCTTCACGGCGAGGATCGCCGTGCGCTGTTGGCCCCGCGAGGCGAACGCGGAGAGGTCCCGGCCGCCCATGACGAAGGCGACGTCGTCCCGGTGCGGCCCGATGACCGTGGTCCCGTTCCAGAGCTCCTTCTCCGCGGTTTCCCGGAGTCGGCGCGACAGGGCTTCGCGTGCCGTCTCGTCGGGTCCGGCGGGGGCATTGGTCACGTACTCCAGGCCGAGGGCCCCGGCCGCCGCCTCCTCCGGCGCGATCTCGGCATGGGCGGCGGCAAGTGGCGGGCCGAGCCGATCGAGGAGCTGGAGCCGAGCCGCCACGACCGCGCCGCCACTGTCGAGGAACGGCTGGTCCCAGTACCGCAGCTCCTCCCGGGACGCCGTCTCGTCCCGAATCGCGCGCAGGAGCCCGTTCCGCTGCTGGAGCGCGCGCCCGTACGTCGCCAGCTGGGCCGCGTACCCCGGGACGAGGGTGGTCGCGAGCTGGTCGAGGGTCGCCCGGCGGAGCGAGGGCGAGCCCGCGACAAGGAGCATGTCCTCGGGCGCGAACAGGACCACCCGCAGCCGGTCGGCCAGCGCCGCGGCACGGCGAGCCACGCCGTTCACGCGGATCCGCTTGCGGGCCCCGCTCGCAGCCGCCTCGGAGCCGGGTCGGACCAGCGCGACCTCGATCGCGTCCTCGCCAGAACGACCCTCGATCCGGGTCACGTCCGCGCCCCACCGGATCAGCTCGGCGTCCGTGGTCGTGCGATGCGAGCCCCCGCGGGCGAGCACGACCATCGCCTCGAGCAGGCTCGTCTTGCCGGCCGCATTCGGGCCCCACACCAGCTGGGCACCCGGACCGACCTCGAGCTCGAGGGCCGCGTACGCCCGCAGGTCTGTCAGCAGCAGGGCCTGGAGCGTGGCTGTCCGAGCCGCCGTGCCCGGGCCGGCGATGGGCTCGAGGCCCATCGGTCAGGAGGTCGTGCGGACGGGCATCACGACGTGAACGTACAAGTCATCGCCGATCGGCTTGAAGACGCCCGGAGCGAGCGGCCCCTGCAGCTCCAGCGCGAACTGGTCCGCGGACACCTTCTCGAGGACGTCGGCGAGGTACTTCGCATTGAACGCGATGGACGTCCCGTCGCCCTCGACCGCAGCCTCGACCTGGCCGACGTGGTCGCCGATCTCCGCGTTCGCGGACACCGTGATCCCCGATTCGCCGTTGGACGAGATCTGGAGCTTCACGATGTTGGCCGATTCATGGGCGATCAAGGCTGCCGGCCGGACCGCGCGAAGGAGCTCCTCGCGGTCGAGCACGGCGCGCGTCGTGTGCGCCTTGGGCAGGACGGACTGGTAGTTCGGGAACTGGCCGTCGATGAGCCGACTGACGAGGTCGACGCCCTCGAGATGGAACAGGACCTGGTTCCGGCCCTGCGCGAGGACCACGTCGACCGGGTCATCGGTGTCGCCGAGGATCCGCATGAGCTCCGTGAGGGCGCGCGCCGGCACGACCACGCTCGTGTCGCTCACGGCGTCCAGGATCGGGATGGTCTTCACGGCGATCCGGTAGTTGTCCGCGGCGGCAAGGGTCACCGTGTCGCCCTCGAACCGGCACAGGACGCCGGTGAGGATCGGCCGGGCCTCGTCCGTGGCGGCAGCGAAGGCCGTCTCCTCGAGCGCTCGCTTGAGGACGTTCTGGGCGATCCGTGTCGTCGGGCGTTCGCCGGTCGGCTGGATCGACGGGAACTCGTCGGCGTCGATGCCCTTGACGTGCGACTGGAACGGCCCGGCGCTCACGTGGAGCGTCTCGCCGGGGCCGGTCTCGAGGTCGATGCGCGTCCCGCCGGGCATCGAGCTCACGAGGTCGGCCAGGAGCCGTGCCGGCACGGTCGTCGCACCGTCGGTCTCGACCTTGCCGGGGACCCAGTAGACGAGCCCGATCTCGAGGTTCGTCGTGGTGAGTCGAAGGCCGCCGTCCTCGGTCTTGAGGAGGACGTTGGCCAGCACGGGCAGCGTGCTTCTGTTGGAGACTGCTCGGCTGACGACCGCGAGGCCGCGCGCCAGGTTCTCCTGCATGACCGAGAGCTTCACGTCAGTCCACTCCAGAGGGCGGGCATCGATCGAGGTCTGGCCGACGAGCGGGCGGAGGGCTCCCGGCTCCCGCGAGGCCACGTCTTTCGGTGTGTGTATCTTCGCACTTCTCTAAGGTTCATCGTCATCATCATCATGCTGTGGACCCGGTGGACGGCCGTGTTCGGCGCCGTTCGATCGGGTCGTTGATGGTGGGCCGTCGACTGTGGACGTCGACGCGGAAACGGAGGACGCGCCCAGGGACCGCTGGTGGACGGCTCGAGGGCGTCGTCGCCGACCATCGCATGCCGGCCGGCGTTCTCCACCGTCCGAGTGCCACTTGTCCAACCTTGCATCCACGGGGCAACCCTCGCCGGGGACGTTGCAAATCCACCGTGTTCCCACCGTCTGCGAAGGGGGAGCGTGGAGAACCTCGCTCCAAGGCGCCGCGGACGGCCCCCCGCCGGGCCTGCGTCAGTCGGCGTAGATCAGCTCGCGCACGGCGGCGATCTCGCGTCGCAGCTCGTCGTTGCCGGCCGATTCGCGGGTGATCTTGTCGCAGGCGTGGAGCACCGTGGAGTGATCGCGGTTGCCCAGCTCCGCGCCGATCCTGAGGAGCGAGACGTCGGTCTCCTCGCGCATCAGGAACATCGCGATCTGGCGCGGGACGACGATCGCCTTGTCGCGCTTCTGGCCCTTCAGCTGCTCCAGCGCGACGCCGTAGTACTCGGATACGGCCTTGGCGATCCGCTCGGGCGTGATCTGGCGCTTCTTGGGGTTGTAGAGCACGTTCGACAGGACGGCCTGAGCGAGCTCGATCGAGATCGGCATGGCGCCCATCGAGGCGTACGCAACGATCCGGTTCAGCGCGCCCTCGAGCTCGCGGATGTTCGACACGACCTTGCGCGCGATGAACTCGATGACGTCCGACGAGATCGGGACGGCGCCCTCCTCCGCCTTGGCCCGGAGGATCGCGATGCGCGTCTCGAGGTCCGGCGCGGTCAGGTCGGCGATGAGCCCCCACTCGAACCGGCTTCTGAGCCGCTCCTCGAGGGTCAGGATGGCCTTGGGCGGCCGGTCGGAGCTCAGGACGATCTGCTTGCCGTCCTCGTGGATCGCGTTGAACGTGTGGAAGAACTCCTCCTGGGTCCGCTCCTTGTCGGCGATGAACTGGATGTCGTCGATGAGGAGGAGGTCGATCCGGCGATAGCGCGCTCGGAACTCGTCGATCTTGCCCTGCTGGATCGAGGTGATGAACTCGTTCGTGAACTTCTCGGAGGTGGCGTAGACCACTCGCTTGCGCGGGAACTTCGCCGCCACCTGGTTGCCGATCGCATGCATGAGGTGGGTCTTGCCGAGGCCCACCCCGCCGTACAGGAAGAGCGGGTTGTAGGCGTGGCCCGGGCGCTCGGCGACCGACAGGCTTGCCGCGTGTGCGAGCCGATTGGCCGAGCCGACGATGAAGTTCGCGAAGGTGTACCGGGGGTTGATGTTGCTCGTCCCACCTTCGCCGCCGACGCGACCGGGCTCCACCCGGACCTGGGGCGAGGCGACCGCGGTTCGCGCGGCGCTCTCTGCGCCTCGGGCCAGGAGCTCGGCGCCGACGGCCGCCGTCCCGACCCCGACCCCGACCGGGACCCGGCCGCCGGATCCATCGTCGGAGTCCGCGTCGCCGCGATCGCGCCCGTCACCGTCGAGGCCGCCCTCGCTCGGATCTGCCGCGCTCACGATGAAATCCACCTGCACGCCATAGCCGACGATGCGACCCAGCGTTTGCGAGATCAGCGACCGGTAGCGGCTCTCGAGCCAATCCTTGGCGAAGCCGTTCGGGACGGAGATCCGGAAGCGGGTGTCGTCGACCTCGACGAGCGCGGTGTCGCGCAGCCAGGTCTCGAAGTTCGCAGGTGAGAGACTGACCTGGAGCTCGCCGAGGGCGGCGCGCCAGACCTGCTTGGCGTCCATAGGTCGATGTGGACTCACTGGTGCCGGGGACGTGGGGCTGATGCCGCTTGAGTTGCGGGGCAGGCGAACCGCTGGCTCGGGACCGCTGGGGAAGGCCGGTCGCCGGGGTCTTCGGGTGGCGAACCATAGCACCGCCGCCGGGCCCCCGCAAGGCGAATCCGCGATACTCCCGGGGAGTATCCAGGCGAGCCGCTGGATGGGCGAGAACGCACCACCCGCATGGCATCCGCGCTGCCGTCCCGATGAACCGCGGACGAGGCCTCGCTCGAGCGCTCCGATCGCTCATTCGTTTGACGGTCCAGACGCGCGCGACCTATCATCCGCCGGACGATGAACGCGCCCCGCCCGTGCATCGGGCGATCGGCGCGTTTACGTGCCTTCTGGGGTCGATGACGGACAGCACCCCGAGGCCGGATGGAGAGGATCGCGCACAGGCTCGATGACGAAGCAGACCTTCCAGCCCAAGAAGCGCCACCGCGCCAAGGAGCACGGCTTCCGCGCCCGTATGAAGACGACGGGCGGACGCCGCGTCCTGGCCGCGCGCCGGGCTCGCGGTCGCAAGCGCCTGTCGGCCTGACGACCGGCCGCGGCGTCGCGCCGCGACTCGTGATGCTCTCTCGCCCGCAGGACTTCGCGGCGCTCCAGGAGCGCGGGGCGATCCGTTCGCACCCGCTGCTTGCCACGAGGGTCCTCCGGACCGAGCTCGGGATGACACGATTCGGCCTGGCGACCGGGCGGGCCCTCGGCTCGGCGGTCGTCCGGAATCGTGTCCGCCGGCGGCTCCGGGAGGCGATCCGGGCGCTGTTCCCGTTGCTGCGGCCGGGTTGGGACGTGCTGGTGATCGCCCGGCCGGCGATCGTCGGCGCCGACCATCGGGTGATCGGGGCGGCGCTGCGCCGGCTCCTGACCCGGGGCGGCGTCCTGGCCGAAGCGGCGGAGAGATGAGCGGAGCGAGCGTGAGTCGGGTTGGGATCCTGGGACGCGTGGGCATCGGGCTGATCCACGCCTACCGATTCCTGTTTTCGTGGCTGCCGTCGTCGTGCCGCTACGAGCCGTCGTGCTCGCGGTATATGGAGCAGGCGATCGAGAAGTACGGGCTGTTCCGCGGCTACTGGATGGGCGTGAAGCGGATCGCTCGCTGCCATCCCGGCCATCCTGGCGGCTACGACCCGGTTCGATGAGAGGTCCGTCGAGGCCGCTCAAGCTCCTGCTCTTCGTCGGGCTCCTGCTCGGGCTGGCCCTCGTGCTCGGCGGCTGCGACCCGATCGCGTCGTCGGTTGCCCCCGGCACACCGGCGCCCGGCGCGACAGCAGGGGCGACGGCGGGCCCGGCGGCCTCCGCGCCGGTGACGCCCGCGCCCACGCCCGCTCGTCGTGCGACCCGCCGAGATCAGGGCCGACCCGGTCAGCCTCCTGGCCTGGCTGTTCAACCCGATCTACCAGGCGTTCCTGATCCTGATGGTCGGGCTGCACAGCCTCATCGGCGACATGGGCTTCGCGATCATCCTCACGACGCTGATCATCCGCACCGCGATGGTCCCGCTCATGCGCCGCCAGATGGTCTCGATGCGGCGGATGCAGTCGGTTGCGCCCGAGATCAAGGAGATCCAGCGGCGCTTCAAGGCCGATCGGGTCAAGCAGCAGCAGGCCACGATGGCGCTGTACAAGGAGCGCGGCATCAGCCAGGCCGGCTGCCTCGTCGCGCTGTTGCCGCTCCTGCTGATCCTGCCCATGTACCAGGTGGTCAGCGAGGGCCTGCGCGCCGCGGACCTGACCGAGTCGCTCAAGGTCTTCGGGCTGCAGATCGTGCCGCTCGTGTGCCCCCCATCGCCGATCCCGCTGTACGACGCGCAGTACCACCTCATCGGCTATCAGACGTGCATCGACTCGTCGATCCCGTGGCTCGGCGGGATCCACGCGAGCAGCTTCGGCGGCCTCATCCCGCTGCCGTTCACGATCCCGATCATCAACCTGGGCGGGATCTCGGTCTTCGCCCTCTTCTACACGGCCCTCCAGCTCGTGGCGTCGCGGATGGCCCTCCCGCCCCACGATCCGAACAACCCACCCGACCAGAACGCCCGGACGCAGCGCGCGCTCGCGATCTGGCTGCCCCTCATCACGATCCTGTATGGGAACATCATCCCCGTCGGCGTCTTCATCTACCTGATCGTGTCGACGCTGTACCAGATCGTCCAGCAGTTCTTCACCACCGGCTGGGGCGGGATGTTCCCCCTCTTCGGCCGAACCCCGGCATTCGCCGTGGACCACCAACCGCGCTTCCCGGTCGCCGTTCCGACGGCGCCGACATCCACTTCGCGCACGGCGGGAGCGCCGGCGCGGCCCAACCCTGAACGGTCGGACAACGACCGGACGGCTTCGGCGAACGCAACGATTCGCCACCGTGGTCGACAGGGCCGACGAGGGAGACGCAAATGAGCAGTACCAGCGCCTACCGCGAGTTCACCGGCAAGTCCGTCGAGGAGGCCCTCCGCCTTGCTCGCGAGGACTTCGGCGTGGGCCTCGACGATCTCGACTTCGAGATCCTCACGCCCGGAAGCCGAGGCGTCCTCGGCATGGGCGCCGAACCCGCGCGGATCCTGGCCGCGCCGCGCTCGGAGCTCGGTGGGGCAGCCCCGAAGCGGGAGGCGGCCGCCGCCCAGCCGCTGCCGGCGCCCCCTCCGCGTGACCGGGATCGGGACGACCGCGGCCGGGGTCGAGGCTTCGACCGCGACCGCGGCGGTTTCGATCGAGATCGCGGCCCGCGACGGGACGACCGGGGCGGCTTCGATCGAGATCGCGGCCCGCGCCGCGACGATCGCCCAGGGTTCGATCGGGATCGCCCGCCGCGCCGTGACGACAGGCCCGGCTTCGACCAGGAACGCGGGCCCCGCGAGCCGCGGGAGCCCAGGCACGATGACGCGCCCCGCGAGCCGCGGGAGCCCAGGCACGATGAGGCGCCCCGCGTCGCGGCCGTCGAGGACGCCCCATCGGAGGCCGCCGAGAGCGCGCCGCGCCCCCGCGATGATGACCGCCCGCCGCGCCGCGACGATCGCAGCTTCGGTCGGGATCGTGGCCCGCGTCGATTCGAAGGTGACAGGGATGCCCGCCGAGTGAGCGCGGACCTGACGGAGCGTGAGGAGGCTGAGGTCGCCGCCGCTCGTGGGTCGGTCGCGTCCGAGCGAGCGGAGCTCGAAGCGGCCGAAGCGTCCCCCGAGGCACTTGCCGCGGGCAAGGTCATCCTCGAGCAGCTGCTCGCCCACATCGGGTACGCGGCGCGAGTCGACGTCCAGACCGGCGAGACGAGCCGGCTCAACGTCCTCGGGGACGAAGCCGAGCGCGAGGAGCTCGGCGCCCTGATCGGGCGAAAGGGCGAGCGCCTGTCGGCGCTCCAGCACCTGGTGAACCTGATGCTGTCACGGCAGATGGGAGCCTGGACGCGCGTGCTCGTCGACGTCGAGGACTATCGCGGTCGCCGCGAGCGGCAGCTCCGGGAGATCGCCGAGCGCGCGGCGCGGCGCGTGGTCGAGACCGGCAAGATGCTCCAGCTGGAGCCGATGCCGGCCCTCGAGCGACGCTGGGTCCACCTCGCGCTCAAGGGCAACCCCGACGTCGCGACGCAGTCGATCGGCGAAGAGCCCAACCGCCGGATCGTCGTGGTGCCGCGGGGCTGATCTCCCGTTACTCGACGATGTCCATCCTCGAGAATCGGCGGACGGCGAGCGTCTGCAGGAGCACGCCGACCACGAGCAGCGCAATCACGGCCACGCGGACGGACGCGAGATCTCGAGCGATCGCGTCGCCAGCAAGCGGCGAGCCCTCCCCGAAGTAGTTCGGCAGCCCTGAGGCGACCTGCGACGTCACGGTCGTGAGGGTGCTGATGGCATGCACCGGGAAGATGTCGAGCAGCCATTCGTTCTGGCCGCCACCCTGGAACGACTCGTTTCGTGACAGCAGCACGAGGATCGCCGCCTCGATCGCGACG
Source organism: uncultured Chloroflexia bacterium (assembly GCA_963721765.1). GTDB lineage: Bacteria > Chloroflexota > Limnocylindria > Limnocylindrales > CSP1-4 > UBA5189. Next base: position 277,625 of record CAVRJP010000005.1, on the reverse strand, counting down.
TACACGAGCGCGACGACGAGCGTCAGGCTGCCGGAACGGACAAGCAACGTCGCGAGCGCGGCAAACCCGATGACGACGAACGCGACGAGCAGGACGCCGAAGACCTGGGCAACGAGGCCCGCAGGATCGACGGGCGGGGCGCCTGGCAGCGCGGCTCCGCTGACCTGGAGCATCAACGGCAGGACCACGCCGAGCACTAGGAAGGTGATAGTCGTGAGCACCGCGACGAGCGCGAGCGCCACGAGTCGGACGATGATCATCCGACGCCGATTGCTGGACGCGAGGAGCGCGGTCCTGACGGTGCCCCACCCGAACTCGTCGCCGATCGTCGTCGCCGTCAAAAGGATCAGGGCGAGGAACAGGAAGCTGCCATTCCCGAGGAGCGTGACAAGGCTCTGCGGGAAGGTGTGCTTCGATCGCATCAGGTCGACCTGGCCATCGTGTTGCTCGCGGGCGAGGCGCTCCTGCGCGACCATCTCGGCGAGGATGATCTCGAGGTCCTCGGGGGGCACGCCCTCGAGGCAGCACGCGATCATCTCCGCCCGGTAGGCCGCTTCGTCGAACGGCGGCGAATGGCCCTCGATCGAGGCATACCCCGCGAGGAAGAAGAACCCGGCGAGGACGGGAACGGCCAGGACGATGACCTGGATCGAGACTCGCTTGCGGAAGCGGATCCACTCGGCCCGCGCCAGGCCCATCACGACCCTGTCGTCCCCGGCTCGTTGGCTGGTCCGGCACCAGTGGATGCGTCGCTCGACGCCGGATCACTCTCGGCCGTCAGGTCGATGAACACATGCTCGAGCGTCTGCCGCCTGACGCTCAGCTCCGCCGGATAGAGCATGCCTTCCCCGAGGCGCCGGGTGACCTCGGACGACCGGCCGGCTGGGACCTCGACGAGATATGCGGCGCCCTCGCCGACCGATTCGACGGCACCGAACCCATCGAGGATCTCCCTGGCTCGCACCGCCTCGGCTGGTGTGTCGAACCGGACGTACACGCGCTCGCCCTTCTGGAGCATCACCTGGGTCTCGCCTTCGGCGACGATCCGGCCTCCCTGCAGGATCGCCACGCGCTGGCACAGCTGCTCGACCTCGGGCAGCACGTGACTCGAGAGGAACACCGTGATCCCATCCCGGGCGAGCGCCTGGATCAGCCCGCGAACGTCGACCACGCCGTTCGGGTCGAGGCCGTTCGCCGGCTCATCGAGCACGACCAGGTCCGGACGACCCAGCAGTGCCGCCGCGATCCCCAGCCGTTGGCGCATCCCGGTCGAGAAGCGGCCGGCCTTGCGTCGCGCCGCGTCGGCGAGGCCCACCCGGTCGAGGGCCTCGGGAACCACGGCTCCGAGGCGCGATCTGTCGATCCCTCGGGAGAGCCCCAGCAGGTGGAGGTTGTCGGCGGCGGAAAGGTAGGGATAGAACGCCGGCCGCTCCACGAGCGCCCCGACACGGTCGAGGACGGGTCTCCCGGGAGCGACGACTTCGCCGAAGAGCGAGGCGCTCCCGCGCGTCGGTCGGAGCAGGCCGAGGAGCATCCGGATCGCGGTCGTCTTGCCGGCTCCATTGGGTCCCAGGAATCCATACACGCCTCCGGACGGCACCCGAAGGTCGATGCCTGCCACGGCGTCGACGTCCTTGAATCGCTTCATCAGCCCGGCCGTGGCGATCACGGGCGGCGTGAGATCCGGTTGGGCGATCGGTGTCGGGATCATGGCCTCGACCGTCACGTCAGGCAGCGAGGAAGCCGCCCCGGAAGGAGAGTCGGGCGCCGGCTTCATAGAAGGCCAGGGTCCTGCGGAGGGACTCGTCGCGGCGCTCGTCGCCCGCCGCGACGCGCCAGACGACACGGGCCAGCTCCTCGGCGCGAAGCATGAGCTCGCTCTCTGACCGCGGCACCGGGATGTCGGCATACGTGCCGCGGCTGCGGGGCCAGGCCACCGCCTCGGCCGGGAGCTGCGGGATCATCGTGAACACCACGCGGGCGTGCCCGGCCGCCAGCATCGTTCGGCCATCGATGGCGCGCAGGGCGGGCCGATCGTGGGACGCCTCGTGCTCGGCGGCCCGGCCATCGGGTGTTCCCGGTCGTGCGGGCGCCACGATGCCGGCGCGCCGGACGAGGGTCCGAAGCTCCTCGTTCGAGAACTCGCCGGTTCGGGCCAGCAGCACGAGGCCCTCGAGGACGGCGCCGACATGGGACAGGGCGTCCCGTGCCAGGAGGTCGCGGACCGCCTGACCATCTCGGGCCTCGTCGTGGATCACGGCGAGCAGCGCCGCGCGGGTCTGGCGGCACGTCTCCAACAGGCGGTCGAACGCCGAGAAGAACGTCGTCTCTGCGTGTGGCGGCTCGTCCGACCTGTCGGCCATGGCGGCAGGATACCGGTGCGGTCCAGCGTGAAACCCCGACGAAGGTCCCGTTCGGGAACGCTCAGTCGCACTCCGGGAGCGCGAGGAGCGTGCCGGGCGAATCGCCATCGGAGCTGCCCTTGAGGAAGGTCTTGCCGAGGCCCTGGCCGACGACAAGGTCGATTCGGTGGCCCTTCGGGTGCTCGACGTAGAACGACGCGCGCTCGCTCTCGATCGCCGCGACCGCGGCTTCTTCGCCCAGGCGCCACACGTCGCCTTCACGGCCGCGGCCCCCGATTGCCCGGATAGCGTGGTGCGGCGAGACCCGCACCGTCCTGACCACGCAATCCACTCGCAGCGTGAGGCGAGCGACCCCGCCGGCCTTCGTCTCGGGTGCATTGGCATCCGTCATCCAATCGTGCCTGGCGACGGATACGACACGAGAGGCGGCTCCGGATCGTGTGTTGCGCCCGTCACGTTCGCTTCATCGAACTGAACGTGTTGTTGTACGTGCCGAGGCTCGACACGTTCTGGTTGCAACAGATGCCCCACGAAGTCCCGCCGTAGAACCAGTCGGTGTAGAACAGGCCGGTTTCGCCGTTCCGTCCCCTGTACGAGCTGACCCGATCGTTCCAGCCGACGGTGATGAGCGTTGGGTAGTCCTGCGAGATGTTCATGAATCCGCCGTTGTAGCTCGTCAGGTCAAAGACCGAGACATAGTCCACGCCCGTGAGCCGGACGAGCAGGAGCGCACGCGCCTGGGTCACCAGCGACAGCCGGGAGCATTGGATGATTGGATACGAGAAGTCGTCGCAGTAGTAGTTCGCAACATCGGCGATTGGAATCAATTTCCCATCGAGGTAGGCCACGACATCCAGGTCCGGCTCGGCTGCCGCTACGGGCGCAATGCCCATACCGGACGTCATCAGGCCGATCGACAACACGACGGCGCGCAGGACGCCGCGGAACCTGAGCATGAGCAGCCCTCCAGACCCGCTCGCGGTGGGTACGCTGTCACACGCTATGGCCCGACTTGGGTTTGCGACATCCGGCAAAACCCTTGGTTTGCCCGAGGGACTTGCCGGATTGAGCGCGAGCGACCTCGCGTACATCGTTCGACGGGCGGCATTGACCGCCGTCGCAATCGGCGCGTTGGTCGCGGGCCTGACCGCCACCTCGGCGGCCATCCAGGGGGTAGCTGACTCAGGTGTCATCTCCGACGATCCGGGGGGACGCGTGGGCGAGGTCAGCCCGACGGGCTATGCATGGCTCGTCGGGATTCGTCCTGATCAGCAGGTTGTCGAGCTCCGAGCGTCCAACGAGCCCGGCGGCTGGTGGATGCGGACCACCGATGGGATCGAGTTCTTCGAGGCGAGCGGACCCGCCTTCGACTACGCATTGCGACAGACGCTTCCAATTGGCCTTCTCGGCCTCGGTTTCGCCTACCTCGCCGTGCTGTTCCTTCGAACGCGTCGCAGCTGGGTCCTCCCCGCCGCGGCCGTCGCGCTTCTCACCGCGTCGGTTCCGCTGTGGGTCGCCGGCTACCCCGACAGCTCGACGGCGGTCATGGCCGCTGCCGCAGCCGTGCCGCTGGCGTGGGTCTGCTGCCGCCTCCCGGGTGGGATCCGCATCCGTGCCGTGGCGCTGCTCGGTGTCGGCGTGCTCATCGCAGTCTGGGCAGCGGCCCGTCTCGGCGCCGATCCCGCCTATCCCGACTTGGAGGACGCCCGCAAGTCGATTGCCGTATGGGGCGCCGTCGGCCTTGTGGTGGCCCGAATTGCGATCCCGGCGCTTGCCGGCGAGCGGATCCGGATGATGCGCCCGCGGCTCTTCGAGGTCGCGATCGTGGCCGCATTCTCCGTCCTGGCGCTGATCCTGCTCAACCCGTTGCGGGCGGATCCGATGGTCGTCGTCGGGGTCTTGCTCGCAGCGGTGGTCCTCCTGCCGGCGACCCGCCGGCAGCTTGGGCGCGGGGTCGAGGCAGCACTCCTCGGCGATGTTCGCGAGGCGGCGGCTGTCCAGGCGGCCGAGGAGGAGCGGGCACGGCTCGCCCGCGAGCTGCACGACGTACCACTCCAGGAGCTCGTCGCGGTCATCCGCCGGCTCGAGATCCTGCCCGGCGCGGAAGCCGAGAGCGAGGACCTCCGGGCGCTGGCGGGGCACCTGCGCAACGTCGCGACGGAGCTTCGTCCGCCCGTGCTCGACGACCTCGGCCTGCCCGCGGCGCTCGACTACCTGGCGGAGGAGTCAACGTCCGAGACGCTGCCGGTCGTCGCGGACCTGCGCGACAGGACCGGGTTCGGGGCGGAGCGGCGGCCGCCCGCCGACGTCGAGCTGGCGATGTTCCGGATCGCCGGCGAGGCAGTCGGCAACGCAATCCGGCACTCGGGCGGGAGCAGGATCAGCATCCAGGGGTCGATCGCCCCCGATCGCGTCGAGGTCGTCGTGGTCGACGATGGCGCCGGGCTGGAACCTGACGCCTCGCACGAGGCGGCGAAGCGCAAGCGCCTCGGGCTCGTCTCGATGCGCCGCCGTGCCCAGGCGATCGACGCAGAGCTGTCGATCGACGGGTCATCGAGTGGCACCCGGGTCAGGGCGGTCTGGCAGGCATGACGATCCGCCTCGCGATCATCGACGACCACCCGATGGTCACCGACGGGCTCGATGCGGCGCTCGCAACGATCGAGGACCTGCAGGTCGTGGCGCACGGCGCGTCAGTCCGAGAAGCGCGGGAACTCCTCGTGCGCGACGACGTGGACGTCGTGCTCCTCGACGTCCGGCTCGAGGACGGCAACGGCATCCAGGCGCTCGCCGAACGCGGGCCACGCACCGACCCGGGCGTGCTCGTCATCTCGTCGTTCGAGTCATCGCAGTACGTAGCCGCGTCCGCTCGATACGGAGCCGCGGGCTTCCTGCTCAAGACCACGCCGCTGCCGGCCCTCGTCGAGGCGATCCGGACGGTCGCCTCGGGCCGATCCATCCTCACGCGCGAGCAGCTGCAGAAGGGCTTCGTCACGCTCACTCCGCGCGAGCGCCAGATCATCCCGCTGGCGATGGACGGGTTGTCGAACAAGGAGATCGGCGGGCGGATCGGCCTCGCGCCGAAGACCGTCGAGGCCCACTTGACCGAGATCTACGATCGATTTGGCATCACGGGCGGACGGATCGAGCTTTCGCGGCGAGCCGCCTCGGAAGGGTGGCTCGACATCGAGCCTCCGGCGGCGTCGGCCGCGAGCGCGGGGGCAGCGCGAGCCTAGGCCGAGTTCAGATGTGGCTCGGTGCGTGCTGCCTCAGGCCGGGTCCGACAACGTGAACAGCGTCAGCTGCATCCCATCCGGAGCACGGACGCGTGCGTTCCGATCGCCCCAGGGCGTCTCGACCGGCTCGTGCTCGGCCGTCGCGCCGGCAGCCACCAGGTGCGCTGCGACCGCCTCGGAATCATCGACGTGCAGGGCGAGTCGAACGGGGCCGGAGACGCGCGTTCCGACCTCGATCGAGTCGAGGGTCTCGGCCTGGAGCGGATCGAACAGCTCGAGCGTGGCCCGACCGGCGTCGAGGATGGTGCCTCGGCCGTTCGGTCGATCCCAGGACTCGACCTCCGGGAGCCCGAGCGCGTCGCGATAGAAAGCCACGGCGCCGTCGTAGTCGTCAACGGTGAGGGCGATCCGGAGCTCATGGACGGTGGGCATTCGCCCACGGTAGCAAAGGGCCGCCGGCGGCCTACCAGGCCCCGGGCCGGAGGTGGTGGAGGAGATCCGCGAAGTCGTCGGTCAGCGGGCGCTCGGAGAAGCGGGGCGTGACCCAGCCTCGGTCGGCGAAGCCGGCAAGCTGCTCCGGAGTCCTCGCGGCGACCATCCAGTGCGAGAGGCCCGCGCCACTCGCCGCCTCGGCGGTGGTCGGGACGTACTCGCGCTCGACGATCGACCAGCCGAGATCCCGTGCCGCCGCGGCGACCGCCGGAGCGAGATCGTAGTAGCGGTTCGAGACATGGACGACGAGGAGGCCGTCGGGTCGGAGGGATCGGACGGCGTCGGCGAGCGCCTCGCGAGTGACGAGGTGGACTGGGATCGCGTCCGACGAGAAGGCATCCATCATGACCACGTCGAGCGAAGCGTCGGCCTCGCGCTCGAGGAGGAGCCGGCCGTCGCCGATCCGGACGTCCGTCGAGCCGGGCGAATCCGCGAGATACGTGAAGTAGCGCTCGTCCGCCGCGACGTCGGCAACCAGCGGGTCGATCTCGTAGAACACCATCTGGTCGCTGCTCCGGGTGAACGCCGCCAAGGTGCCGGCACCCAGACCGAGAACCCGGATCGCGCCGCCGGCCGGATGTGCCGCCCCGTACTCGGCGAAGAGGTCGCCGACCGGACCGCGGCGGGCGTAGTACCAGCCCGGGTCGGACCGCCGCGCGGGATCCAGCCACTGCTGGCCGTGCACCGTCGTCCCGTGCAGCAGGGACGTGGAATCCGGTCCCCGGATCACCTCGACGACCCCGAAGAAGCTCCGATCACGGAGCAGCGCCGCCTGCGGGAGGATGAACGTGGCCAGGACGAGCACGAGGGCGCTCGTCGCGACCAGGAACCAGCGCACGCCGCCCACGACGAGTATCAAGCCCCCGACGAGCAGCCACCTGACCCCGGCCTCGAACGCGAGCGATCGGTCGCTCGCCATGATCGCGATCAGTGCCGCCGCAACGAGGGCGAAGGGAACGACCCGGGTCCGCGCGCCCGAGAGCAGGCGGCGGATCGGACGCTGCGACGTCGCGGCTCGGGCGGAGTCGGTCGTGCTTGCTGCCTCCGACATGGAGCCTGCGATGGGCACGGCCAACGCCGCGAGCGCGCCGACGATCAGGAGCGGGTACTCCCAGACGCCGTCGAACGCGAGCGGCGCGACGACGGCAACGAATGCGCCGCCGATGACGCCGCCGGTCGACATCGTCAGGTAGAAGTCCGTGAGGTGATCGCCGGCCGGACGGTCCGCGGCGAGGCGGCCGTGGATCGCAGTGGCGACGATCGCGAACCCGACGTACTCGACGATGAGCAGCGGCACGATCGGCCAGCCCGCCGATGATCCGATCGGCACCCAGAGGAGCGTCGCCGCCGCCGGCGCCAGCGCCAGCACCAACGGCACGATGCGGGCGCGTCCTCGGGCCGAGAAGGCGACCACGAACGAGCCCAGGTACACGGCCAGTGGGACGACCCACAGAAGGGGCGCCGAGATCAGGTCCGTCGTCACGAAGTTCGTGACCGCCGACAGCAGGCCGGCCGGGACCGCCGAGAGGAGGAGCCATCGGAGGCGCCGACCGCGACCGAGCGTCGTCACCGGCGTCGTCGCTTCCTGGGAGACGACAGCGTCGCGACCAGCCGATCGAACGGTGCCGACGTACCGCAGCGATGCGCCGACGAGGACGACGGCGAGGAGGCCGAAGCCGATCGCCCATGCGCCACGCTGGGCCGCGAGCCCGACGGTCGGTTCCAGCACGAAGGGGTAGGCGAGCAACGCGATGAGCGATGCGCCGTTGCTGAGCGCGTAAAGCCAGTACGGATCGGAGCGGGAGGCCGTCGGGTCGCCCGTCGTTCGGACGCGCGCGTACCAGGAGGACATCAGTGGCGTCGTCGCCGTGAGCACGAACGCCGCCGGGCCGATCGTGATCGTGAGCAGCACGATCAGGCCGAGCAGTGTCGGGAGATCGCCGATGGGGACGTCTGCCAGGCGCGTCGGCGCGAAAAGCGTCGCGACGACGGCCGCCGCGGCCAGGGCGAGATGGAGCGTGACGCCGACGCGGACGGACAGGCGCGTTGCCGAGACGTGGGCATACAGGTAGCCGAGCAGCAGCACCGCCTGGAAGAACGCGAGCACCGTGGCCCAGACACCGGCCGCGCCGCCGAACACGGGCAGCACCAGCCGCCCGACCAGCGGCTCGACGCTGAACAGGAGGAACGCGGATAGCCCGATCGTCGCGCCGAACGGGATCCCGGCGGGCAGTGCGAGCGCGATCCGGGCCACCCGCCCAGTGGCGGTACCACCCCGTTCGGGGCGGACGTGGGCGGCCGGTTGCGCGACGTCGCGAGCGGTCGACATGCCCCGAATGGTGGACGGGGTGTCGACAACGGGCAACGTGACGAATGTCCTGCGATCCTACGGTCATGGACGCCGACACGAAACCAACGTCCCCCGCCTCCTGGCGAGACCTCGAGGCAGGCGCGCCGAGGGTGGCCTCGGCGGGAGCCGCGTTGCTCGATCGAGCGCAGGGCGCGGCCCTGCTCGCCACCATCCGCGCCGATGCGCCACCGCGGATCCATCCGGTGACGGTCGGCATCGTCGATGGTGGCCTGTACGTCTTCCTGCTCGACTCGGCGAAGCGCCGCGACCTGGTCGAGGACGGTCGATACGCGCTGCACTCGCACCAGGACCAGGCGACACCCGACGAGTTCTCGGTCCGCGGGCGAGCGCATCTGATCCCTGCGGGCGACCTGCGAGAGCGTGTTGCGTCCGGTTGGTTCTTCCAGGTCGACGAGTCGTACTGGCTGTTCGAGCTCCAGGTCGGGTCGGCGATCCTCGGCGAGCGAGCCGCGGACGAGTGGCCGCCGCGCTACACGCGCTGGTCGGCCGCCGGGCGCTGATCGCCGACCGCGCCCAGAATCCCCACGTGAAGAAGATCGGGTTTCTCTCGTTCGGGCACTGGTCCACGTCGCCCTACTCGCAGGTGCGATCGGGTTCGGACGCCCTCATCCAGTCGATCGAGCTCGCCGAGGCGGTCGAGGACCTCGGGGCCGACGGCGCCTACTTCCGCGTCCACCACTTCGCCCAGCAGCTCGCCTCGCCCTTTCCACTGCTCGCTGCGATCGGTGCCAGGACGAAGCGGATCGAGATCGGCACGGCGGTCATCGACATGCGCTACGAGAACCCGATGTACATGGCCGAGGACGCCGGGGCCGCCGACCTGATCGCCGGTGGCCGGCTGCAGCTGGGGATCAGCCGCGGCTCGCCTGAGCAGGTCATCGATGGCTTCCGGCATTTTGGCTACCAGCCTGCCGAGGACGACCCGGTCGGCGCCGACCTGGCGCGCGACCACACCGGGGTGTTCCTGGGCGTGCTCTCCGGCATGGGGTTTGCCGAGCCGAGCCCGAACCCGATGTTCCCGAATCCGCCGGGGCTGCTGCGACCCGAGCCGCACGCGCCCGGGCTTCGCGACCGCATCTGGTGGGGCGCCGGCTCACGCCCGACCGCCGAATGGGCGGCCAGGCAGGGCCTCAACCTGATGTCCTCGACGCTCATGACCGAGGACGCCGGTGTGCCCTTCCACGAGCTCCAGGCCGAGCAGATCCGGCTCTTCCGGGAGGCCTGGGCGGCGGCCGGGCACCAGCGCGAGCCGCGCGTCTCGGTCAGCCGGAGCATCTTCGCGCTGGTCGATGATCGAGACCGGGCGTACTTCGGACGGATGCGGTGAGGACGCCGACAAGGTCGGCTACATCGACGCCCAGACGAAGGCGATCTTCGGACGCTCGTACGCCGCGGAGCCCGACGTCCTCGTCAAGCAGCTCGCCGACGACACCGCGATCCAGGCCGCGGACACCCTGCTGCTGACGGTCCCGAACCAGCTCGGCGTCGAGTACAACGCCCACGCCGTCGAGAGCATCCTCAGGTTCGTGGCCCCGGACCTCGGCTGGCGGTAGTCGCCGCCTCTTCAGGGACTCCGGCGCTCGACGACCGCGAACGCGAGCGTCAACGCCATCAGCCCGGCGACCAGGTGGAAGAGCACATAGCGCGCGGCCACCTCTGGGTAGATCTCGATCGGGACATAGCGGGTCATCTCGATGACCTCCGGGCCCAGCTCGCCCGTCTCCAGGTCACCGTAAAGGGCATACGCCTCCTCCCAACCGAGGATCCGGCCGTCCGGCGCTCGCAGGAGCCAATCCACCTGGCGGCCCTGCCCCGCCACGCTGGCCTCGGCGACCACGCTCTCGCCCGCCATCATGCGGTCGTTGCCCTGCTGGATCAGCAGCGATCCGAACAGCACCAAGGTGCCCGCCGCCAGTATGCCCGGGAGCAGGCGCCCCAGCATCGCGCCGACCACGACGGTGATCCCGAACGCCGAGATTCCTGCCGCAGCCGGACCGAAGCCCGTGACCGCGATCAGCTCGAACTGCCGTTCGGCCCGTGCGACCGCTCCTGGATTGCCGAGCTGTGTCATCGCCTCGAAGACGAAGGTGCTGCCGATCCCAAGGATGACGAGGATGCCCGTCAGCGGCGCGACCCGCTGGAGCAGCCATCGTCGCCGTGATGGCCCGACCGACCAGGCGAGAACAGCGGTGCGCTGATCGAGCTCCTTGGCGATCGTGGCGATCCCGAGAACGATGCCGGCAAGCGGCGGGAGCAGAACCGAGAGATACGCGATACCGCTCGCCCAGCTGCTTGCAAAATTCTGGTACTCGATCGCGTCGGCCTGGCGACCGCGGCAGACGATCTCGAATGACTCCCCGCCCAGGCAAGCCGCGGGCAGGTCGAACGCGAGGAGCCGCGCGGCTACGAACCCGGCCGCGAACCCCAGGAGCGCCGTCAGTCCGGCGACGCCGATCAGCTCGGTGCGCAGCGGCCGGAGCGTCGCTCGCAGGGTGGTCATGCCGCGCGCTTTCCGAGCGCGAGGTAGCCGATCACGACCTCCTCGAGCGACCCGGTCCGCCCGATCGAAGGGTCGGTCGACCGCACGAGGAGGTGGCGGGCGTTGCCCTGGCCTGGGAACCGCGCCACGACGTCGAGGCCGTCCACGGCGGCGCCGTCGTCGAGGACGCGATGCTGCCCGATCGACGCCGCGACGGAATCCTCGAAGAGGACGCGGCCCTCGCCCAGGACCAGCAGCCGGTCCGCGACCGGCTCGATCTCGGAGATGACGTGGGACGACAGCACGATGCTCACGTCGCCGCGCTTCGCCGCATCCGAGGCGACCTCGAGGAACTCGCGCCGGGCGAGCGGATCGAGGTTCGCGAGCGGCTCGTCGAGCAGCAGGAGCGGCGCCCGGGTGCCGAGCGCGATCGCAAGGGAGACCTGGGCCTGCTCCCCGCCGCTCAGGTGACCGGCGGTGGCAGCGGGTGAGATGCCGAGCGTGACGACGCGCTCCCGGGCATGGTCGATGTCGAAGCCCGGTCGCAGAGCCCGCGACAGGCGAAGGTGGTCCTCGATCCGCATGTCCCGGTAGAGCGACGCCGTCTGGGGCACATAGCCGAGCATCGAGAGCGCGTCCCGCCGCCTCCGGACCGGATCGATGCCGAGCACGCGAAGGCTGCCCGAGGTCGGCCGCTCGAATCCGATGCACATCTTGAGGAGCGTCGACTTGCCGGCCCCGTTCGGGCCCAGTAGCGCGGTGATGCCGCCGACCGGGATCGACACGGTGAGATCGCGGACCGCGACCGTCCGCCGGAATCGCTTGGTGAGCCCATTCGTCTCGAGGGCGGGTCCGACCGACATGGCGCGCACCGTACACCCTCGATCGAGGCGAGCGTCCGCCCTCGATCGCGCCTCAGGCTGAGGCCGAGCCAGGAGATTTGGTGGAGATGGGGGAGAGTCGAACTCCCCGTCCAGAGCCCTTCGACAGCGTCCACTACGAGCGTGTCCGATCATTTTCGTCAACCCCGGGGCCGAGGATCGGCACCCTGCTCCGAGGTCCAGTCACGTGCCCCTAGATCGGGCTTGTTCCCGGACTACGCGACGCTCGTCCGGTTCGCAGCCCCGCTGCATGACGCTTCCGCGGCCCGCGGGACGGAGGCCGTTTCCACGCTCACCTTACGGCCTAAGCCGCGAGGGCGAGAGTCGACTGCTTGTTGGCAGGTACTTCGTTTTGCCGCCTGATTAACGAGGCCTGACGGCAACCTCGGCTCGCGTCCGCTGACAACCAGACCCTGTCGAGACCACGCATCCCCACGGGTCGAACGTCAACGTTCGAACGCATATTCTACCGTATGCCCTCCCGAGCCCCCATCGAGACGATCCCGCCCGAGGCGCTGCTCGCCGATTACTCGCCGGCGCACGGGGTCATCGCGACCCGGCTTCGCCGGATCGTCCTCGATGCGGTGCCGGATGCGATGGAGCGCGTGCGCAGCGGCTGGCGGCTCATCGGGTATGACATCCCCATCCGCAAACGCACGGCGATGTTCGCCTGGGTGTGGCTGGAACCGGAGCACGTCCACCTCGGCTTTCCGCGCGGCGTTGACATGGAGGATCCCGACGGGGTCATGCATGGACGCGGGATCACCAAGCTGGCGCGCTGGCTGACCTACGAGCCGGGTGACGAGGTCGACGAAGCCATCGCGACCGAGCTGGTCCTCGAGGCTGCCCGCGTGGCGCTGATTCCCCGCTCCGCTCGATAACGGCGATTCCGCGCATCGGGACAGGGTCGCCCATGCTTGTTGGTCATGATTTCGGCCGCGACCGTTCCCGTGCCCTCGACTCCGACCACGTTGAGATCAATTCCATGCGTCCGAGACAAGATCCTGGGCGATCGGTTCAGGATCGCCGTCGTAAGTGGATCGTTTCCGCCGATTTCTTGTCCAGAAGTCATGGAATCGGGGTAGGTCGCCGCCTGAACACGGCTACCGGTGAGATTCGCACCGAAACCATGTCTGCCACGCAACGGCGACCGACCGTGCGGCAGGAGTTGCGGCCGTGCCATGTGCTGTCACCGGCCGCTCGGGCCAGTCGAGACGGCTAGGCCGCTCGCCGCTTCGAGCGGCCCGTGAGTCGAGGCAGCAGCTCGCGTTCGGCAAAGCGGAGGAACCCCTCCTGGTCGGGCCCGACCTGGTGCAGGTAGACATGGTCGAAGCCGGCGTCGAGGTACGCCTGGATCTTCGCGAGGTGGACCGCCGGCTCGGGCCCGCACGGGATCTGCTCGGCGATGGCGTCCTCCGTCACGAGCTTGGCAAGCGCCTCGAAGCTCGATGGCAGCGGCAGCTCCTGCCCGCTGTCGCCCGCGATCGCGGCAGTCGGCCACCAGTCAAGGGCCGTCTTACGGCCTGACGCCTCGTCCTTCGCCCAGCACACGGTGACCTGGCCGACCCGCGGGGCGTCCGAGCGCTTCCGGCCCCGACCCTTCGCGAAGGCCGTCAGCAACTCCTTCTCCGGGCCCGTCGCGATCAGACCATCGGCAACCCTGCCGGCCGCCTCGGCGGTCTCGGGGCCGCTCGCGGCGACGAGGATCGGCGGCAGCTGCTCGGGCACCGTATAGATCCGGGCTCGCACGACATCGTAGAACTCGCCGTGATGGCTGACGAGCTCGCCGGTCCACAGGCGTCGCGTGAGATCGATCGCCTCGACGAGCATCGCGAGTCGTTGTTCGTGCTCGGGCCATGGATCGCCGAAGATGTGCTCGTTGAGGTTCTCGCCCGTGCCGACGCCGAACCAGAACCGGCCCGGCAGCATGTCGGCGACCGTGGCGGCCGCCTGCGCCAGGATCGCCGGGTGGATCCTGACGCTGAGCGCCGTGACCCCGGTCCCGACCCTCAGGCGCGTCGTCGCCGTCGCGATGCCGCCCAGGACGGACCACACGAATGGGCTCTGGCCCTGGCGGTCGATCCACGGGTGGAAGTGGTCGGAGACCATCGCGAATTCGAATCCGGCTTCCTCCGCCCGGCGCGCGTTCGCGACCAGGGCGCTGGGCCGGTGCTCCTCGCTCGAGAGCGCGTAGCCGAAGCGAACGTCAGTCACCATGGCGCGACGCTAGGTCGCTGACTGCAACGGCAGGACCGGTTGACCGACGGGGCAGGTGACGGCGACCTTGCATCGCGGGCGGGACACACGGGCGCAGGTCAGCGACGACCTCGACCGGACTCGGCGAGCTCGCGCTCCACCTCACGCCGCACGTCCCGCGCCGCGATCTCGCGCCGGCGGTCGTACAGCTGCTTGCCCCGTCCCAGCCCGAGCTCCAGCTTGGCCTTGCCACGAGCGGTGATGTAGAGCTTGAGCGGGACGAGCGTCAGGCCCTTGGCCTTCGTCCTGCCCAGGAGCTCGTCGATCTGGCGGCGATGCAGGAGCAGCTTCCGATCCCGTTTCGGCTCGTGATTGAGCCGGTTGCCGCCATCCCATGGCGCGATGTGGGCTCCGACCAGCCAGGCCTCGTCCTTGTCGATGCGGGCGAACGAGTTGGCGAGGTTGACCTTGCCGGCGCGGATCGACTTGATCTCGGTCCCGGACAATACGATGCCCGCCTCCATCGAGTCCTCGATCGAGTACTCGTGGCGGGCGCGCCGGTTCAGGGCGATCGTCTTGTCAGGCATGGATCGGGGCTGCACAGGCTCCAGGCGGGCTGCAATGAAAGCACGAACGCCGGTCCCGAAGGACCGGCGTTCGGTTGCGGCTGACCACCCGCGTGGAGTGACCGGCTAGACGGTCATCTCCTGCGAGGTGGTGCAGCGACTGTGTTCTGACACTGCACATCACCTCCTTTCGTTCGCGGAGAACCGTATCGGAACTCGCCGTTCGACGCAAGCAACCTCACGCGGCGCGGAGCAGGACCTCCACGGACGCCGTCGCGCCCAGCTCCTCGAGCGCCGCGTCGAGCACCGGGTCGTTGCCGTCGGGGTTGTCGGCGGGCACCGTCACGGCGATGTCCGGCGTGAGGCCGATCCTGTGGATCCAGCGCTTGTTCGGCGTCAGCCACTTGGACGTGGTCAGCTTCACGCCCCCGACCTCGCCCAGGTCGAGCCACTGCTGCACGGTTCCCTTGCCGAACGAGGTCTCGCCGATGAGCGTCGCCCGGTCGCGATCCTGGAGCGCGCCGGCGATGATCTCGGCCGCCGAGGCGGAACCCCGATCGATGAGGACGACGATCTCGATCGAGGGATCCGTGGCGATCCCGCCCTCACGGGCGTCGCTCACCGTCTGCTTGCCCTGGGCGTCCTCGTCCCAGTAGATCGGCCCGCTGCCGATGAACTCGCTCGCGATGTCGAGGGAGTCGAAGAGGAAGCCGCCCGGATTCCCGCGGAGGTCGAGCACGAGCTTCTTGATCCCGGCGTCGAGGTGGGCCTTGATCGCCACCTCGAGCTGCTTCGCGCTGTCGCTGGAGACGCCGGACAGGCTCATGTAGCCCACGTTCCCGTCCGCGAGCACGCGCGACGAGACCTCCCGGCGCTGGATCTTGGCTCGCACGAGCGTGATCTCGAAGTCATCGATGAGCTCACGCGCCACCGGCGAAGCCGCGGGCGCCGGCGAGCCGGTCGGGCCCACGGAGCCGGTCGGACCCGGCGACGCCGCCACCGGTGCTGCGAACCGCTGGATGTGGAGCTTGATCTCGGTGCCCGACTTGCCGCGGACGCGATCGCGCGCCTCGTCGGGGGTCAGTCCGTCGAGCGTCTTCCCGTCGACCTCGAGGATGACGTCGCCGGGCTTCAGGCCGGCCTTCTCGGCGGGCGAGCCCTCGATCGGCGCGATGATCACGAGGTGGCACTCCGGCCCGAACAGGTTGCAGTCGCTCGCATTCCCCGCGGAATCGACGGACCCGATCTCGGCACCGATGCCCTCGAACGTGCCCGAGATGTCGTCGAGCGTGCCCCGGTAGTCCTCCGGGTTCAGGTACGACGAGTACGGGTCCCCGACCGACTCGACCAGGCCCTTGATCGCGCCCTGGATGAGCGTCTTCCGTTCGACCGGCTCCAGGGGGTAGCGCGTGCGGACCGCGTCGTAGACGTCCCAGAAGGGCTGCCACGCCTCGCGCTCCGAGATCGCGGTCGCGGACGATCGATCCTGGTCGCGTCCCACCGTATAGCCCGAGAGGAACAAGGCGCTGCCACCGAGGACGGTGACGAGGACCAGGGCCATCGCGAACGGCCACGAGCGCCGGCGTTCGGGCCGGATCGGGACGACGGGGGTGAGGACCGGCTCGTCGACGAGCCCGGTCGGCGCCGGCCACTGGCCGGTCTCCTCGGACGTCGAGCCTGCCTGGGTTGCGGGATCGTGGGGAAGCATGGTTCGCGGGTTCCTCTCGAGGTCGGACGGACGAGTCGGCCGGACGAGCTGGCCGGGACCGGCAAGCCTAGGCGACGATGGCGTGGGGGGTCGTGAAGCCCCTTCGACGCATTGATGCGTCCGCGGGTTGCTAGCGGATCAGGTAGGTCCGCACGGACACCCACGCGCCGACGACGCCGAGGCCCGTGCCCGCGCCCACGACGAGCAAAGTCACGTCGCGCGAGATCGAGCCGATGTTGATCGGCAGGATCTGGAAGAAGACGACCATCGTCCGCGACAGCGGCTCCGCTGCCCCGAGCAGGACGCCCATCGTGACGGCCGCGCCGAGCAGGCCGACGAGCGCGCCCTCGAACACGAACGGCCAGCGGATGAACGCGTCGGACGCGCCGACGAGGCGCATCACCTCGATCTCCTCGGCCCGGCCCAGGACGGCGAGGCGGATGGTGTTGATCACGATGAACAGGACGATCGAGCCGATGACCGCCAGCAGGACCACGCCGGCGGTGCGCAGGAAGTTCGTGAGCGTGACGAGCCGCTCGGTCGTGTCCTCGATGTTCTTCACGATCGCGACGATCGGCTCGGCCTTCAACGCGTCCGAGACCGCGCGATAGTCGTCCGCCTGGCGAAGCTTGACCTCGAAGCTCGCCGGGAGCGGGTTCTCGGGCAGGTACGGCGTGAAGTCCTGCTGGCCCTGCGCCGCGCGCTCCTCGCGGTAGCGGCGGAGCGCCTCATCCTTCGAGACGTACTCGACGGACCGGACCTCGGGCAACGCGGCGATCCTCGCCTCCGTGCCGCTGATCTCGGCCGTCGTCGCATCGTCGTTCAGGTCGGCGACCACGCCGACCTTCTCCTCGACGTAGGACAGGCTCGCGAGGAAGCCGGCCTGGACGATCCAGAAGCCGGACAGCAGCAGCAGCATCAGGGTCATCGTCGCCGTGGCGGCGAGGCTCATCGCCGCGTTCCGCCAGAAGCCCTGCCAGGCGCGCGAGATGCTGAAGAAGAGGAAGGAGAGCATCCGGTCAGTCCGTGCGGTGGTAGCTGCCGCCGATCTCGTCGCGGATGATCCGGCCCTCCTCGAGGGCAACGACCCGCTTGCGCAGCGCGGTGACGATGTCGGCGTCGTGGGTGGCCATCAGCACGGTCACCCCGAGCTCGTTGATCCTGAGGAGGAGCTGGAGGATCTCCCAGCTGATCAGGGGGTCGAGGTTGCCCGTCGGCTCGTCGGCGATGACGATCCGGGGATCGTGAACGAGCGCCCGCGCGATCGCCGTGCGCTGCTGCTCGCCACCGGAGAGCTGTTTCGGATACTGGTCGGCCTGCGCCGTGAGCCCGACGATCGAGAGCGCCCGGTCGACTGCCGGCCGAATCTTGCGGCGCGACGTGCCGGTCACCTCGAGGGCGAACGCGATGTTCTCGCGCACCGTCTTGGTGGGGAGGAGCTTGAAGTCCTGGAACACGATGCCGATCTTGCGGCGCACCATCGGCACCTTCCGGCGCGGCAGGCGGGCGAGGTCGTCGCCGTCGAGGATGACGGTGCCCTGGGTCGGGAGCTCGTCGCGGATGAGGAGCTTCATGAGCGTGGACTTGCCCGCGCCTGACGCACCGACGAGGAACACGAAGTCGCCCTCGGGCACGATGAGGTCGACGTCCTTCAGCGCATCGCGACCCGTGGAGTAGGTCTTCGTGACGTCGTTGAGCACGAGGACGGGTCGGCGGGAGGTCCGGGCGTCGTGGCCGTTCGTCCGATCGAGGAGGTCGCGATACGGCAGTGGATCGACCTGATCGGCGGCCGAATTGAGGTGCGGGTCCCGGGGGCGCTGGAGAATCACGCTCGGCTCCAAGGTCGTCGGCTCGACGGCTGGTCGCGGCGGACGCGACGCGCCGTTACGGCTGGACTCCGATCGCAGGTTCGGCGTCTGGAGCCACGTCTCCTCGAAACTACCACCGGTTCTGCATCCAACAATAACCCGATCAGATGAGGCCAGGTGACGTTGGTACGTATCTGGTGAAGTCTGCGAAGGACCGGGTCCAGCCGGCGAGGATCGGGAAGCCGTCCATTCGGAGGCCGGCACGAATGCTGCTGGCGATCGCCTCGCCTGCCTCGCCGGGCAGCCAGATCGACGAGGCGCCCCTCGGTTCGACGGTCGTCAGCAGGTGCCCGACCACAGGCGCCAGGAGCGCCGCGTCGGTCACGGCGATGGGGCCGACCCGGCCGACATCGCCGGCGTAGCCGTAGCCCAGGAGCTCGCCGGCTCCGCTCCGGTACGTGAACGCCCGCCGTGGCTCGTCCAGCACCCAGGCGTGGTCCTGTGGGTGGTCAAAGCCGAGGAGCTCCCGATCGAGTGCCGCGACCTCCGGGCTCTCGCGCCACGCGGCGGAATCCGCGATGCGCTCGACGACGATGCCCGCCGGGAGCGCGGGCCACGCTGCACCAGGGCGCGGCCGGCCGAGGAGGTTGAAGAGCGGCATCCGGGGCACGATCCCGAGCGAGGCGTACAGCCCGTTCGAGATCGGCTGGGCAGAGTCCGTGCACGTCGCGAGGATCCGCCGCTCGATATCCGGGGGGAGCAGCCGCGCGAGCAGCGCCCGCCCGAGTCCGCGGGACTGCTCCTCCGGCTCCACGAAGAGCATCGACAGGAACCACAGCTCACCACGCTCCACCGCCGACCCGAACGCGACGACGTGCTGCCGGCCCGACCGCCCCCGACGCTCCGCGACCATGAATCGCGTCGGGTCCGTCGCGAGGGTGTGGGCGTGCAGCCGACGCAGGCCCTGGTTGTCGGTGGGCAGCGGCGGGAAGCCCATCGGCTGGAGATAGGCGTCGATTCCCTCGCGCCAGATCCGGTGGCAGTCGGGCAGGTCGTCGGAGGTCGCGGCGCGAAAGGTGATTCCGCGCGGCTCCAGGTCCGAGCCGGCAGCGATCCCAACCCGGACGACCATCGTTCGCCTAGTCCCGCGGTCCCGCGGTTGACCCATCGCCCGGGTCGTCTGTCCGAGTCGCGAGCCGCTCCAGCTCCGCCTGCATGAAGGCGTCGAGATCGCCGTCCAGCACGGCTGTTGTATTCGATGTCTCCACCTGGGTGCGCAGGTCCTTGACCATCTGGTACGGGTGCAGGACGTAGCTCCGGATCTGGTTGCCCCAGCCGGCTTCGACGTGCTCGCCGCGGAGCTTGCGCAGCTCCTCCTCCTTCGCCTCCAGCTGTTGTTCGAGGAGCCGTGCCTTCAGGACCTTGATCGCGGTCTCCTTGTTCTGGGTCTGGCTCCGCTCGTTCTGGCTCTGCGCGACGATGCCCGTGGGCAGGTGGGTCAGCCGCACCGCCGAGTCGGTCTTGTTGACGTGCTGCCCGCCCGCACCCTGCGAGCGGTAGGTGTCGACCCGGATCTCATCCCAGTCGAGCTCGATCGGCGCGTCCTCGTCGGGCTCGGGCATGACCTCGACGAGCCCGAACGTCGTCTGGCGCCGGTTCTGGGCATCGAACGGGCTGATGCGGACGAGCCGGTGGACGCCGCGCTCGGCACGGAGCCAGCCGTAGGCGCCGCGACCGTCGACCGCGACGGAGACGCTCTTGAGGCCGGCCTGCTCGCCCTCCTGCTGGTCGATGACCTCGGTCTTCCAGCGGTGGCGTTCGGCCCACCTGAGGTACATCCGAAGGAGCATCGCGGCCCAGTCGGTCGCCTCGGTGCCACCGGCGCCGGCGCTGATCGTCAGGATCGCCGGGCGCTCGTCGTACTCGCCGGAGAACAGGAGCTGGGTGCGCTCGCGAGCGAAGTCGCGGTCGAGGTCGTCGATGGAGCGATCCACCTCGGCCTCGAGCTCGGCGTCGCCCGATTCCTGGGCGAGCTCGAGCGTCGCCTCGAGGTCATCGGTGCGCCGGAGCAGGCCGGACCAGAGCTCCACATCGCCGCGAAGCGCGTCGGCCTCGCGGAGCACGTCCTGGGCTGCTCGGCTGTCCTCCCAGAATCCCGGCTCCGAGGCGAGGGCCTCGAGCTCAGTCAGCCGCGTTTGCTTGCCTGGGAGGTCAAAGACGCCCCGAGGTCGATCGGATCCGCTCCACGAGGTCGCGGACGCGCGCGGCGTCCACTAGTTCTTCTGGACCCGGAGGTCCTGGAGCAGGATCGGGCGGAGCTCGATCAGCCGCAGGGCCGACTTGCTCCGGACGACGACGGGGTTCACGCAGGGACAGTAGCTGTTGTGGGGGCAGACGCCACAGTTGCCGTCGCAGTCGAGAGCGGCGGCGTAGGAGCAGTTGCGGCAATCACGTTCGCAGGCGATCAGGTCGACGAAGGTCGTTTCCTCAGCCTGCTTCACGAATCCCTCTCTTCAGCGGCGGGGGCCGGAAATTCGATTCGCGGCGCGCGGCACGGCCTCAGGCGCGACTCGCCGAGGGGGCGCTGGGCGACGCGTTGGGGGGTTTTTCGGAGTATAGGTTGCGGGTTTCGTCACGCCAAGAGGGAAAATGGCCGATCTGCCTCGGCGGACGATTCCCGGGGCGGTAACCAGGCGTCGGGAGCACCCGGTTCGCCAGATCCAATCCCCCGTCAGGGGCTGCTCGCGGTCGCGGCGTCGCCGACCAGGTTCGCGCCGCCGAGGTAGTACACCGCGAGGCCGGCGATCTCATGCAAGGTCGCTCGTCGGCGCCGCGACTCGTCGAGGTCGGCCGGACTCGTCCGGGTTGGCGAGCCCCACGCCTCGATCCCGAGGTCGGACGAGATCCGGAGCACGCGGAGCATGTGCGTCTCGTCGCTCACGAACAGGCCGGTCGTGAACCCGTTCGCTCGAAAGATCCGGGCCACAGCCTCCAGCGACTCGAGCGTGGTGCGGCCTTCGTCCTCGGCGAGGATCGCTTCCTCGGGGACGCCATGCGCAATTGCCCACGCCCGGGCGACGGCGGCCTCGGTCGTCGAGTCGTCGGGCACCTTGCCGCCGGTGACCACGAGGTACTGCGCGTGCTGCTCCTTGTACAGGGCGACCGCGTGCTCGAGGCGAGCCTTGAACACGTCGCTCGGGCGGCCGTTGAACTGCGCGGCGCCCAGCACCACGATCGCATCGACCTGACGCCGCTCGTCGCGTGATCCCTGGGTCGAGATCTGATGGGCCATGTACCCGACGAGCACCACGGAGCCGATCAACGCCCCGATCACGAGCTGGGTCGCGGTGCGGCGGATCGATGGGCGGTTCACGGATCGAGGCAGGGTCGGCAGGTCGGTTGGGAGGTTCGCTCGGGTCTAGCGCCCGTGGCACTTCTTGTACTTCAGCCCCGACCCGCACCAGCATGTGTCGTTGCGCCCGATCTTCGCGCCGGTCGGCGTGTAGCCCGGGCGGGCCTGCTGCGCCGCTCCGGCCGTGGCCATGCCCGTGGAGCCCGCCGTCCCGCTCACGCCCGGACCGGCCATCGCGCGGACGCCGGGACGGGCGACCACCCCACCGAGCGCTCCGGAGCCGCGCACGGCGCCGGCCCCAACCGCACCTCTCGCCCGCTGCCCTGGGCCGGGCATCGCGAACGCCCCGGATGGCGCCTGTGGCTGGGCCTGGAGTGACACCCGGAAGATCGTGCTCGCGACCTGGTGGCGGATGAACCCGGAGAGCTCCTCGTAGAGGCGAAACGCCTCCTTGCGGAACTCGTTGAGCGGGTCCTGCTGGGCATAGCCCCGGAGGCCGATGCCCCGGCGCATGTCGTCGACTTCGGTGAGGTGCTCCACCCACAGCGAGTCGATCGTCCGGAGGAGGACGAAGCGCTCCATCGTCGCCCAGGTCTCCGCGCCGACCTCGGCCTCCTTCGCCTCGAGCATCTCGTCGGCGATGTCCCGGAGGTGGTCCGTGATCGCGCCCGCCGAGCGAAGCTCGAGCAACGCAGCGGGATCGGCACGATCCCGGCCGATACCCATCCGACCCAGCTCGAGGACGAGCGCCGCGATGGTCTCCTCGTCGGCGCCCTCGTTGGGCCCGCCGAGGTGGCGCTCCACGACCTCCTCGAGGTCCTCGTCGAGGAAGACCCGGATGGTCTCGGTCAGGTCCTCGTTGCGGAGGACCTTGTCACGCTCCGCGTAGATCGTCTCGCGCTGGCGGCTGATGACGTCGTCGAACTCGACCACTCGCTTGCGGATGTCGAAGTTGAAGCCCTCGACCCTCGTCTGCGCGCTCTCGATCGTCTTGCCGACGATGCCCGACTCGATGTAGTTGTCCTCATCGAGCCCGAGGCGCTCCATCATCCCGGCGACGCGGTCCGAAGCGAAGCGCTTCATCAGGTCGTCGTCGAGCGACAGGTAGAAGCGGGACGAACCGGGGTCGCCCTGGCGGGCCGCGCGGCCGCGGAGCTGGTTGTCGATCCGCCGGCTCTCGTGGCGCTCGGTGCCCACGATGTGCAGGCCGCCCGCCTCGACGACGCGCTCGTGGTCCTCGTCGGTGACCTTCCTGGCTTCCGCGAGCGCCTCGGCGTAGGTGTCCTTGTCGACTTCCGCCGGGTTGAGGCCGCGCTTGTGGAGCAGCTCGGAGGCGAGGCCCGCCGGGTTGCCGCCGAGGAGGATGTCGGTCCCGCGGCCGGCCATGTTCGTCGCGATGGTCACCGCGCCGGTCCGGCCCGCCTGGGCGACGATGCCCGACTCCTTCTCGTGGAACTTGGCGTTCAGGACCTCGTGCTTGACCCCGCGCTGCTTGAGCAGATCGGACAGCCGTTCCGACTTCTCGACCGACACGGTACCGACGAGGACCGGCCGGCCCTCCGCCTGGAGGTCCTCGATCTCGTCGATGACGGCGTTGAACTTGGCCTTCTCGTTGAGGTAGACGAGGTCGGTGTCGTCCTCGCGGACCATCGGGCGGTGGGTTGGCACCCCGACGACCTCGAGCTGGTAGATCTTGTGGAACTCCTCCGCCTCGGTCATCGCGGTGCCGGTCATCCCGGCGAGCTTGTCGTACAGCCGGAAGTAGTTCTGGAACGTGATCGTGGCGAGGGTCACGCTCTCGCGCTGGACGCGCAGGCCCTCCTTCGCCTCGATCGCCTGGTGCAGACCCTCGCTCCAGCGCCGTCCGGGCATCTGCCGCCCGGTGAACTCGTCGACGATGATGATCTCGCCGTCCTTGATGATGTAGTCCCGGTCGCGCTTGTAGAGCGCATGAGCACGGAGCGCCTGCTCGAAGTGCCGGGCGAAGCGCGGGTCCGTGTCGTACAGGTTGTCGACGCCGAGCAGCTTCTCGATCTTCTCGACCCCATCCTCGGTCGGTGAGACGGCCTTGTCCTTGAGGTCGATGAAGTAGTCGCCATCGTCCTCGTCGCCCGCCACCCAGTCCGACCGGCGCTCCCGGAGCCGGGGCACGAGGCGGGCCATCGTGTAGTACAGGTCCGCCGACTCCTCGGCCTGGCCGCTGATGATCAGCGGCGTGCGCGCCTCGTCGATGAGGATGTTGTCGACCTCGTCGACGATCCCGAAGTAGCGCTCGCGCTGGACTCGGGACTCGAGGTCGGTCGCCATGTTGTCGCGCAGGTAGTCGAACCCGAACTCGTTGTTCGTGCCGTAGGTCACGTCGGCGGCGTACGCCTCCTTCCGTGATGCCGGGCGCAGGTTGATGAGCCGCTCGTCGTTCGTGGGGAAGCCCGGCTCGAACACGTACGACGCCGGCCCGCCGTCCGACTGCTGGCCCATGATCATGCCGACGGAGAGCCCGAGGAAGTGATAGATCGGGCCCATCCACTGCGGGTCGCGGCGCGCGAGGTAGTCGTTGACGGTCACGATGTGGACGCCCTTGTCGGCGATCGCGTTCAGGATCGCCGCGAGCGGGGCGACGAGCGTCTTGCCCTCGCCCGTCCGCATCTCCGCGATCTTGCCCTGGTGGAGGACGGCACCACCGACCAGCTGGACGTCGAAATGGCGCATCCCGAGGGTCCGGACCATCGCCTCGCGGGCCATCGCGAAGACGTCCGGCAGGATGTCGTCGAGGGCTTCCTGGATTGCCTCGTTGTTTCGCTTGCGGCGCGCCTTCGCGAGCTCGCGGCGGCGCTCCAGGTCAGCGTGATGGAGCTCGTCGTCGGACGGCTCCTCCTCGACGAGGGTCTCGCGAAACTCCTCGCGAAGGCCGAGGAACCGCGACCGGATGTCCTCGTCGGACAGGGCCTTGATCTCGGCTTCCAGCTCGTTCGCCTCGTCGACGAACGGCTGGATCCGATTCAGCTCACGGTCGTTCGAATCGACGAACCGGGAAAAGAAATTGCGCATGGGGCCTGAAGTATAGGTGCGACCCGCTTCGGTCCCCGATCAGGAGGGGAACTGCCAGATCCCGAGGCCGTACCCGCCCACGAGGACGACGAAGGTGAGCACGGCGAGGCCGGCCCAGAACATCACCGCCACGAGGCGCGACGTCGGGCGCATCTCCGGGTTCTTCATCGCGGGCAGGCGGCCGCCCTTCAGCGCGAGGCCCCATCGCGGCGAACGCAGCTGGTCGCGGTAGTCGGGCGGCGGGCCCGGCTCGGGCTTCAGGTTGCCGCGCTCGTCCGGCCGGTGGAGCTGGAGGCTCATCGCCGTTCCGCGGTCCTCGACGGCGAGAGGCGATCCAGCCACGCCGCGGGCTTGTCATCGAGCGGGCCGCTGGGCTCGTCCTTCGGCCCATCGGGTCCCGGCCCATCGCCGGCGTCCTCGTCGGTCCCGCTGTCGCCACTCGAGTCCGGGCCGGCACTCGGGCCGTCGTTGCCGTTCGCCGTGTCGGGGCCGTCGTCGCCTTCGCCCGGCTGGACCCGGATGTCGAGCTTGCGGGCGACGCCGTCCTCCCACAGGAGCATCTCCTGGGTGAACTCGACCTCGCTGGAGAAGAGCGCGCCGACGGACTCTCCGCGATGGATGCGCTTGATCGCCTCGCCGATGAGCGGAGCGATCGAGAGCGTCGTGATCTTGCCGATCCGCTTGCCGGCGGGCAGCGGCACCGTGTCGGTCAGCACGAGCTCGCGCAGCGCAGAGTCCTCGATCCGGCCCGCGGCCGGCCCCGAGAGGACGCCATGGGTGGCGCAGGCGTAGATCTCGGTGACGCCCTCGTTCGCCAGGGCGTTGACCGTCTCGATGAGCGTCCCACCAGTGTCGACCTCGTCGTCGACGATGATCGCCCGCTTGCCCGCGACCTCGCCGATGACGTTGAGGATCTCGGCCCGGTCGAGGTTGCCGACCCGCCGCTTCTCGATGATCGCGAGGGGCGCGTCAAGCAGCTCCGCGAACGTGCGAGCGCGCTTCG
The DNA here is from genome assembly GCA_963721765.1 of uncultured Chloroflexia bacterium. Classification (GTDB taxonomy): domain Bacteria; phylum Chloroflexota; class Limnocylindria; order Limnocylindrales; family CSP1-4; genus UBA5189. The sequence goes on along the minus strand of CAVRJP010000005.1, from coordinate 252,122 downwards.
CGAACCCGAGGTCGGTGACCACCACGAGGTCCTCGAGGTGCTTGTGCTTGAAGTAGTTCGACAGGATGTGGACCGCGGTCAGCTCGTCGACCGGGATGTTGAAGAAGCCCTGGATCTGGCCCTGGTGGAGGTCCATCGTCAGGACCCGGTCCGCGCCGGCAACGCTGATCATGTCGGCCACGAGGCGAGCGGTGATCGGGACCCGGGGCTGGTCCTTCTTGTCGGAGCGGCCGTAGGCGTAGTACGGCACGACCGCCGTGATTCGCCCGGCCGACGCCCGCTTGAAGGCGTCGATCATGATCAGCAGCTCCATGATCGACTGGTTCACGGGGCTGCTCGTGGGCTGGACGATGAACACGTCCTTCTCCCGGACGTTGTCCAGGATCTGGACGAAGATGTTCTCGTTCGCGAACTGGAAGACCTTGACCGGGCCAGCCTCGATCCCGAGGTAGCGGCAGATCTTCCGGGCGAGCTCCGGGTTCGAGTTGCCGTGGTAGATCTGGAACTGGTCCGCGTACACGGGCGAGTCCTCCAGCCGACCGAACCCGGCGCTCACGACTGCCCGTTGCCGGGCGGACCGCCGGTCCCCGGACTCGCATCCGGGCCGCCATTGTCGTCGGTGTCGCGCCCTTCCGCCAGTCCCGGACGGAAGGCGGCGATCCCGACGACCCGATCGCCCTCGTTCAACCGCATCACGATCACGCCCCTGGCGTTGGCGGAGTAGCGATTCACCGTGTCGAGCTCCGTCCGTACGACCTGCCCCTGGGCCGAGATCAGCACGAGCTCCTCGTCGAGCTCGGTGACCTGCTGGACGGCGGCGACGACGCCGGTCTTGCGGCCCTCGAGCGAGATCAGTCGGACGCCCTGGCCGCCGCGATGCTTCTTGCGGAAGTCGTCGATCGAGACCCGCTTGCCGTAGCCGGTCTCGGTCAGGACGAGCAGATCCGCGCCGGGCTGGACCACGCTCATCGCGACGACCTCATCGCCCTCCTTCTTGAGCAGCCGGATGCCGATGACGCCGCCGGCATCCCGGCCCATCGCCCGCACCTCGTCCTCGGAGAACTTGGCGATCATGCCCTGCGCCGTGGCGATGATCACGTCGTCCTCGCCGGTCGAGACGTCGACCCAGGCCAGCTCGTCGTTCTCGTCGAGGATGATTGCGCGGATGCCGGTCGAGCGGACGCGCTCGAACTGCTCGAGCGGCGTCTTCTTGATCTTGCCGCGGCGCGTTGCGAGGACCAGGTACGACCCGGCCGCAAATTCCGGCAGCGTGATCGTGGCGACGGGGACCTCGCCGGACTCGACCTGCACGCCGGGCATGTTGATGATCGGCAGGCCCTTCGCCTGGCGCGACGCGTCGGGGATGGCGTGGACCTTCGCCGAGAACACGCGCCCGCGGTTCGTGAAGAACAGCGCCCAGTCGTGCGTGTTCGCGACGAGCAGGTGTTCGACCGCATCCTCTTCGCGCGTGACGTGGCCGATGATCCCCTTGCCGCCACGGTGCTGGCGGCGGTACGTGTCGACCGGCTGGCGCTTGATGTAGCCGCGCCCGCTGATCGTGATCACGACGTCCTCGTCGGCGATCAGGTCCTCGTCCGTCAGCTCACGGGAGGAGTCGTCGGCAACGCGCGTCCGCCGCTCGCCCGCGTACTTTCGCTTCAGCTCGGTCAGCTCGTCCTTGATGATCTGCAGGACGCGCTGAGGGTTTGCGAGGATGTCCTCGAGCTCGGCGATGAGCTGGATCACCTCGAGGTACTCGTCCTCGATCTTCTTCCGCTCGAGCGCCGCGAGCCGGGCAAGCCGCATGTCGAGAATCGCCTGGGCCTGGCGCTCCGACAAATCGAACTGAGTCATCAGGTTCGTCCGTGCGACCTCGGTGTCGGCCGAAGCACGGATCGTCTTGATGACCGCGTCGAGGTTGTCGAGCGCCTTCTTGAGGCCCTCGAGGATGTGCGCCCGGTCGCGAGCTTTGCCGAGGTCGAACTCCGTCCGCCGACGAACGATCTCGCGCCGGTGCTCGATGTGGTGGACCAGGACCGACTTGAGGGGCAACGTCTGGGGCTGCCCGTCGACCAGGGCCAGCATGTTCATGTTGAACGCCGACTGGAGGGCGGTGTGCTTGAACAGGTTGTTGAGGACCTTGTGCGGGTTGGCATCGCGCTTGATCTCGATGTACATCCGCATGCCGTCGCGGTCGGACTCGTCGCGCAGGTCGGCGATGCCGTCGATCTTCTTGTCCTTGACGAGGTCGGCGATCTTCTCGATCAGGGCCGACTTGTTCACCTGGTACGGCAGCTCGGTGACGATGATCGCGATCCGGTCGCCCTTGACCTCCTCGAACGCGACCTGGGCGCGCATGACCACCCGCCCGCGGCCGTGGGCATACATCTGGCGGATCGCGTCGATGGTCTCCCAGTCGCCGGTGATCGTGTTGCGCTGGCGTTCGAACCGGAAGATCGTGCCGCCGGTTGGGAAGTCGGGACCCGAGACGTACTGGCACAAGCCGTCCGAGGTGATGTCCGGGTCGTCGATCAGCGCGATCGTCGCATCGACGATCTCGCCGAGGTGGTGGGGCGGGATGTTGGTCGCCATCCCGACCGCGATGCCGGACGAGCCGTTGATGAGCAGGTTCGGCAGCTTCGCCGGGAGGACCGTCGGCTGGCGCTGCGTGCCGTCGTAGTTGTCCTCGAAGTCGACCGTCTCCTTGTCGATGTCGGCGAGCATCTCGCCGGCCATCGCCGTGAGGCGGGCCTCCGTGTAGCGCATGGCCGCCGGGGCGTCGCCATCGACCGAGCCGAAGTTGCCCTGGCCGTCGACGAGCGGGTAGCGCATCGAGAAGTCCTGGGCGAGCCGGACGAGCGCGTCGTACAGGGCGACGTCGCCGTGCGGGTGGTACTTGCCCATCACCTCGCCGACGATCGCCGCGCACTTGCGGTAGGAGCTCGTGGCAGAGAGCCCCATCTCGCCCATCGTGTACAGCGTCCGGCGGTGCACGGGCTTGAGGCCGTCGCGCACGTCCGGCAGGGCGCGGGACACGATGACGCTCATCGCGTAGTCGAGGTACGAGACCTTCATCTCGTCCTCGACGCGGATCGAGCGGATGTTGCCCGGGTTGTCGATCATCGGAGCGGCGGCTCAGGCATGCGGCGGCCGAGGCCCATGCCATCGAACTGGGTGGCGAGCTCGGCGGCCCGCGAGGTCGACGGAGCGCCCGCACGGCGCCTGATCCCGGCAAGCGCGTCGCGCAGCCGCTGGGCATCCGCGGGCTCGAGCTTGGACAGGCTGTCCCGGACGACCCAGGCCCGATGGCCGTCGTCCTGATCGGCAGCCGTCTGGGCCTCTCGCTCGAGGGCGGCGGTTGTCGCGGCAAGGTCGACCACGGTCATCGACCGATAGGCCCACGAGAGCGCCTTCTGGACGTCGGGCTCGCGATCACCGATCAGGGTGGCGAGGAGCGCCAGCGAAAGGGCGGCAACGTCCGGCTCGCGGCCGGCGCTGCGGTTCACGGAGGGCATCGTGGCGATGGTCGATCCCACGAGCCGACGCTCCCAGCGGGATGGCGAGATCGTCAGCTGCTCGAGCTCGGCCCAGCGATATGGCTCGGCGAGGATGCCCTTGCCATACGGATACGCGAGCGTGTCGACCGTGATCCAGTCATCCGCCTCCGAGGCCGCTCGGCGGAGCAGCTGCCACGTTCGCTCCGGCTCGGCCTTCAGCGTTCGATCGAGGGTCGAGATCGCGAACCAGCGCGCCTCGCGCTCCGGCTCGTGCAGGAGCCGGTCGACGACGGGCAGGATCTGCGACGGCGATGCCTTGCGGGAGGCGCGTGCGAAGGCTCGCCGGACGGCGACCTGGAGCGGTGTTCGGACGCCGTGGGTCGGCCCGATCCCCGGCGCGACGAACGCCTGGCCGGCGACGTAGCGCGGGTCGGCGAGCTCCCGGAACGCCGCGGCGAGGTGCGTCGCGAAGGCCGCCGGATCGTCCAGCCAGGCCGCCAGCCCGGTGCCCAGCTCCGCCGCGCGCGCCTCGTGGGTCGCCAGGACGGCGGCGGCATGCTCGCCCGCGGTTCCGGCTGCGGGCTGCGGCCAGCTGCTCCCGGTGCGCGGCGTCGTTGGTCGCTCTGCGGCCACGCTCGCGCTCATGGCGCCAGGACCCATCGGGTTTGGGCGATTCCGAGGCTCGCCTGGCGTACCGGCAGGCGTGGGCCGTCCACCCGGCCGGTGATATCGCCGGCACTCGACGCCGGCCTGGTTGGCCGGCGCGTCGTTCGACGGTCAGATGTCAAGGTTGCGAACCTTCCGAGCCTCGGCCTTGATGAACTCCTTGCGCGGTTCGACCTTCTCGCCCATCAGCTTCGTGAAGATCGCGTCGGTCTCCACGGCATCGTCCGCGTCGATGTTCGCCCGCAGGAGGACTCGGGTCTCCGGGTTCATCGTCGTGTCCCAGAGCTGGTCCGCGTTCATCTCGCCCAGGCCCTTGAACCGCTGCACCGAGACGCTCTTGACGTTGAACTCCTTGATGATCCGGTCGCGATCCTTCTCGGATTGCGCGTACTTCGTGACCTTGCCGGTCGAGACGCGGTACAGCGGCGGCTGGGCGATGTACAGGTAGCCGGCCTCGATCACCTGGGGCATGTGGCGGTAGAAGAAGGTCAGCAGCAGCGTCCGGATGTGGGCGCCGTCGACGTCGGCGTCGGTCATGATGATGATCCGGTGGTATCGGAGCTTCGTCAGGTCGAAGCTGTCGTCGATGCCCTCGATGCCCGCGCCGAGCGCGATGATCAGCGGGCGGACGTTCTCGCTCGCGACGATCTTGTCGAGTCGAGCCTTCTCGACGTTGAGCACCTTCCCGCGCAGGGGCAGGACCGCCTGGAACCGCCGATCCCGGCCCTGCTTGGCGGAGCCACCCGCCGAGTCACCCTCGACGATGAAGAGCTCGCTCCGCGCTGGGTCCCGCTCCTGGCAGTCGGCGAGCTTGCCCGGCAGGGAGAGGCCGTCCAGTGCTCCCTTGCGGATCACGAGATCGCGCGCCTTGCGCGCGGCCTCGCGGGCGCGCGCAGCGGTCAGGCACTTCTCGATGATCCGGCGCCCGTCCCCTGGGTTCTCCTCGAGGTACTGCATGAGGCTTCCGGCGACCGCGGTCTGAACCGCGCCCTTCACCTCGGCGTTGCCGAGCTTGGCCTTGGTCTGGCCCTCGAACTGGGGATCGGTGAGCTTCACGCTGATCACGGCGGTCAGCCCCTCGCGGACGTCGTCGCCCGAGAGGTTGCCATCGTTCTGCTTGAGCACCCCGGCCTTGTGCGCCCAATCGTTGAGCGAGCTCGTCAGGGCGGCCCGGAATCCCGTGACATGGGTCCCGCCGTCGACCGTGTTGATGTTGTTGGCGAAGGCGAGGACCGTCTCCGTGTACGTCTCGTTGTACTGGAGCGCGACCTCGACCATGGTCGTGCCCTCACGACGCTCGACGTAGATCGGCCGGTTGTGGAGCGCCTCCTTGTTGCGGTTCAGGTGACGCACGAAGGACTGGAGGCCGCCTTCGAAGTAGAAGGATCGTTCGCGATCCGACCGCTGGTCGATGAACGTGATCCAGACGCCCTTCGTGAGGTAGGCGGACTCCCGAAGTCGCTGCGTGATCGTCTCGAACGAGTACTCGGTCGTCTCGAACATGTCGGGATCTGCCCGGAAGAGGGTTCGGGTCCCGCGCCGATCGCCTTGCGGGCCGACTCGCTTGACCGGACCGAGCGGCTTGCCGCGCGCGTACTCCTGGGCCCACAGGCTGCCGTCGCGCGCGGACTCGACCCGGAGCCACTCGGACAGCGCGTTGACCACGCTGACTCCGACGCCGTGGAGCCCGCCCGAGACCTTGTAGCCGCCCCCGCCGAACTTGCCGCCGGCGTGGAGGACGGTGTGCACGACCTCCAGTGCGTCCTTGCCCGTTGAGTGCTTGCCAACGGGCACGCCACGACCATCGTCGATGACCTCGACCGTGCCGTCCGCGGCGATCGTGATGCGGATGCTCCGGGCGTGGCCGGCCATGGCCTCGTCGATCGAGTTGTCGACGACCTCCCAGACGAGGTGGTGGAGGCCTCGAGCGTCCGTCGACCCGATGTACATGCCGGGGCGCCGACGAACGGCCTCGAGCCCCTCGAGGACCTGGATGCTCGCCGCGGTGTAGTCGGAGCCAGCGCCCTTTCGACCCCGTTTGCGTCCGGATCCATTGCCGCCATCGGGTCCGGAACCGTTGTGCTCTGGAGCTGCCACGTCCGCGCTCGACCGGGTTCGCGCTCGAGGCTCGGTCACGAAGCACTCCCGATCAGCCGCTGGTAGATCCGCGCGAGCTCCTCTTCGCCGTAGTACTCGATCGTGATCCGGCCTCCCCGGCGCGTCCGCGTGAGTCGCACCTTCGTGCCGAGGGACCGCCGGAGCTCCTCCTCGACACGCTCGGCGTCGGGATCCGAGGCATCCGAACCGGCCGTCGCTGCACCGTCGCCGTCCGGCTCGGGCGACCGTCGCGGTTCGCGGATGCGGCGGACCAGCTCCTCGGTCTGGCGAACCGAGAGGTCGTCGTCGATGACCGTGGCGACTGCGCGAGCCTGGATCTCGGTCGGGAGGCCACCGATGGCTCGAGCGTGGCCCGCGGTGATTCGGCCGTCGGCGACGGCTCCCTGGACGACTTCGTCGAGCTCCAGGAGTCGAAGCGTGTTCGCGACGGTTGACCGGGCGCGGCCCACTCGGTTCGACAGGTCTTCCTGCGTGAACAGGAACTCGTCCATCAGCTGCCGGTATGCGCGCGCGGCCTCGATGGGGTCGAGGTCTTCACGCTGGAGGTTCTCGACGAGGGCGAGCTCCAAGTGCTGCCGATCGGCGAGCTGCCGGACGATCGCCGGGATTCGCTCGAGACCCGCAAGGCGCGCCGCGCGCACCCGCCGCTCGCCGGCCACGAGCTGATAACCATCGAGCGTCTCCGTGACCAGGATGGGCTGGATGACGCCGTGCTGGCGGATGCTCTCGGCGAGGCTGGCCAGCGCCTCGTCGTCCATCCGGTGGCGTGGTTGACGCGGGTTCTCGCGGATGCGCGCCAGCGAGATCTCGAGCGACCCATTCGACGACGGTGATCGCTGCGGGATCAGCGCCGCGAGGCCTCGCCCGAGGCCCTGCGGGCGATCGCTTCGGACGGTCATACGAGGGCTGCCTCGACTGGCGCGTCGGCGTGCGTGTCGATCGGACGGCGGCTCGCCGGACGCTCGTCGCGAGCACGTATCTCGTATGCGAGGTCGCGATACGCCTCGGCACCCCGTGACCCGGGGGCGAACAGGTGGATCGGGAGGCCGTGGCTCGGTGCCTCCGAGAGGCGAACCGCCCGCGGGATGATGGTCTCGTAGACACGATCGCCGAGGTGCCGGCGAACCTCGTCACCAACCTCGGCGCTCAGACGAGTGCGCGAGTCGTACATCGTCAGGACGGCGCCCTTGATCTCGAGGCGCGGATTGAGGTGGTCGGTGATGAGCCGGATCGTCGCCAGCAGCTGGCCCAGACCTTCGAGCGCGAAGTACTCGCACTGGATCGGGATCAAGGTTGAGTCCGCCGCGGTCAAGGCGTTGATCGTGAGGAGCCCGAGCGACGGTGGACAGTCGATCAGGATGTAGTCGAACTGGCTGCGCATCGGGTCGACCAGACCCGCGAGGCGCCGCTCGCGCTGCTCGAGGGGCGTCAACTCCACTTCGGCGCCCGCCAGGGCGATCGACGACGGGATCAGGGTCAGGTTGTCGACCGATGTCTCCACCGCGAGCTCGTCGAGCTGGACGTCGTCGATGACGGCGTCGTAGACCGAGCGCTCCCGGACGCGCTCGATCCCGAGCGCGCTCGTGGCGTTGCCCTGCGGATCGAGGTCGATGACCAATACCCGATCGCCGGCGAGGGCCAGGTAGCTAGCCAGATTGACAACCGTCGTGGTCTTTCCGACGCCGCCCTTCTGGTTGGCACAGGCGATCGTCTCGCCCACGCTAGGTGGTCATTCTGGGGTGCATCACAGACCTCGATTCTAGCATCGGGAGGCTCGTTCCTCCCTCTGGCGGCGGCCACTGGCATGCTCGCGACAGTCTGCCGAATCGCCCTTCGCGGGCGGTTATGTGGCGCTTACGCCGCGACTCCAAATGTTTCACGTGAAACATTCCCGGACGGACCTATCGCCCAGATGGGAGGCGGCTGAACCGAACCACGGGGCCCACAGACCGTTGGTTGCTGGGCTCCGCTGCGGCCAGAATTTGGGGCCTCAAGACGAGGTTCATGTCCCGTTGCCAACTACCGTGGAATACCCCGCCGTGGGATACTTCGCGCAGCGACGCGGCATGGCCGTCCGCGCGTCGTCGCGAGGGCTCAGGTTCGCGCGCGTCCCCTCTGCCTGCCGAGGACCGATCGCCGCTACATGAGCCTCTTGTTCGCGGCGATCGGGGCGACGGTCATCGCACTCGTCGAGGTCACGCTCGCTCAGCACATCAAGGTCGGGGGTGCGGTCCCGAACCCGGTCGTGGTCGGTGGCGTCATCTGGACGATCACGGCCGGGATCGACCGTGGAATCACCTGGGCATTCGTCGGAGGACTGCTTCTTGACTCGCTGCTCGGCAGGCCACTCGGCGTGTCGGCGTTCGCCCTCCTCATTGCCGTTGGCGGAGCGGCCCTGGTGGCACAGCCCTTCCCTCGCCTGCGGCTCGTTGCTCCTGTCGTCGCCGTCCCGATCTTCAGCTTCGTGTGTTCGATGCTGATCGTGGGACTCACCGTTGCTGCTCGACCCGGCACGTCGGTGACGGATCCGATCGGCCTGGTCTTGCCCGGCGCGATCTATGACGGACTCATCGGCATGTTCGTCGGGCCGCTCGTGATCGTCCTGCACGATCGCCGCACGGCGACGGAGCGCCTCGATTGGTGACTGAACGAATTCGCCATAGACGGCCACCCCGAGTCACGTATGAATCGGGCTCGATGAGCGCGCACCCGGGCGACCGCACCTCCAGCGGCCCCTCCAGCCTCCGCTTCCTCGTGTTCGGCCTCGCCGTGATCTTCGGTGCGGGCGCCCTCGGGGCGAGGTTCTTCGCGCTGCAGGTGGCGGGGACTGGCCAGTACACCGCGCTCGCAGCGACGAATCGGACGGTCCTCGAGGCGATCGCCTCGTCGCGTGGCCTCGTCTTCGACCGCGCGGGGAAGCCACTCGTCACGAACGTCGCGTCCTACAGCGTTCGAATCCGTCCCGTCGACCTCCCCGAATCACGACGTGATGACGTCCTCCAGACGCTCGGCGCCCTGATCGATATGGACCCGAGCGAGATCAACACCGCCATCGACTCGAACCCCGGCTCTCGCTACGACAGTGTTCGCGTCGCCCAGAACATCGATCCGACGACCGCCGGCTTCCTCGCGGAAGCGGGCGACGACCTGCCGGGCGTCCAGGTTGTCGTGGAAACGAAACGGACGTACGACCAGGGTTCGCTCTTCGCGCACATCCTCGGCTACGTCGGGCCGATCAATGGCGGCGAGCTCGACGACCTCCGCCCGGCCGGCTACCTCCCCGACGACCTGATCGGCCGGGCGGGCGTCGAGTCCGTCTACGAGGACCAGCTCCGAGGGCACTATGGCCTCCAGCTCGTCGAGCGCGATGCGTCCGGCCGGCGGGTCCAGGTCATCCGCACCGAGAGCCAGCCCACAGCCGGCAGCTCGCTGCGCCTCACGATCGACACGAAGATCCAGGAAGAGGCGCTCAAGGCGCTCCAGTGGGGCATGAAGGCCGCCAACCTCAAGCAGGCGGTCATCATCGTGATGAACCCCCAGAACGGCGAGATCCTCGCGCTCGTCAGCGCGCCGTCCTATGACAACAACGTGTTCTCGGGCGGGATCGATCCCGCGACGTACCAGCAGCTCCTCAGCCACCCCCAGAAGCCGCTGATCAACCACGCGATCAGCGATCAGTACCCACCGGGGTCCACGTACAAGCTCGTCGCCGGCACCGGCGTGCTCGCGGACAAGAAGATCACGCCGTCGACCCGGATCCGAACGGCCGCGTACCTGACCCTCGGCGGCGCCCGCTTCCGCGACTGGAACGGCGCCGGGTTCGGGCTCTGCAACATCTACTGCGGCTTCGGCCATTCGAGCGACACGTTCTTCTACCAGGCCGCGGGGATGCTCGGCATCGACCGGCTCGGCTACTGGGCGAAGCAGTACGGCTTCGGCGCACCGACCGGCATCGACCTGCCCGCCGAGGTCGGCGGGATCGTCCCGACGAACGAGTGGAAGATCGAGGAGTTGGGCCTCCCGATCTACCCGGGCGAGGTTTACCACGCGGGCATCGGCCAGGGCTACGACGCGGTCACGCCGCTCCAGCTCCTCAACGCCTACGCGACGCTCGCCAACGGCGGGACGCGGTATCGGCCGCATGTCGTCGCCGAGGTGATCGGCCCCGACGGCGTTGGCGCCCCGGTCGAGCCCGAGGTGATGCAGGAGCTGTCGGCCCCGGGATCGACGCTTCGAGTCATGCGCCACGCGGCCCGGAACGTGCCCGTGATCCGCCACACGTACAACCTGGTCGACCTGCCGATCGTCGTCGCGGGCAAGACGGGCACCGCCGAGTTCGGCACCGCCGGCCCGAATGGCGACCTGCCGTTCCACAACTGGTTCGTGAGCTTCGTGCCCAAGGATCCATGGAAGAAGGGCGGCGATCCGAACGGGTTCAAGGCGGTCGAGCGGGGTGATTCGGAGCTGGCCGTGGTGGTCTTCTCCTACAACGCGGGGACGCTCGGCAACTCCTCCACCGAGATCACCAAGTACTTCTACCAGCTGCACTTCGGGCTGAAGAAGGACTACCGCCTTCCCTACCTCATGAAGCGCGGCCCCTACTACCGGGCGTAGGTGACCAGATGAGCGTCCGACCGGTCGGCCTCCGCGGGGTCAGCAGCACCCCTCGGCGGAGCGAGTTCGTCGCGCGAAGGGTCGGGGCGGTGTGGCGCGCGTTCGACTTCCAGCTCGCGACCTACGCGGCCCTGCTGCTGTGCTTCGGGCTGGCGATGGCCTACAGCAACACGGCCACTGCCGGAGTCGGGATCTTCGACGGGGGATCGGTGTTCCTGCGAGGCCTGATGTGGACCGCGATCGCCGTGGCGGTCTTCCTCGCCGCCACCACATTCGACTACCACTGGCTCAAGACGTTCGCCTGGCCGCTGTACGTCGTCCAGCTGGGCCTCTTGGTGGTGACGCTCGCGATCGGCAGCGGGGTGGGTGGGACCTCCCGCTGGGTCTCGATCTTCGGCCTCCAGTTCCAGTTCAGCGAGCTCGCCAAGGTCCTGATGATCGTCGTGCTGGCGAGCTACCTCGGTACCCGCATGGGCCGGCTCGGGTCGCTCTGGTCGATCCTCGGGGCAGGCGTCCTTGCCGGACCACCGTTCGCCCTCGTCCTGCTGCAGCCCGACCTCGGTACGGCGCTCGTCTTCGCCGCGATCGTCGCGGCGACGCTCTTCATGTCGGGCGCCAGCCTGCGCTGGCTGTTCGTGCTCGCAGTCGGCGCCATCGCGACGCTGCCGTTCGTGTGGGCCTATGTCCTCGAGGACTACCAGAAGTCCCGTCTCACGTCGTTCCTCAACCCGCTCGCCGACGTTCAGGGCGCCGGCTACCAGCTGTACCAGTCCCATATCGCAGTGGCGCTCGGCGGCTGGTTCGGCGTCGGCCTCACGAACGGCCTGCAGAACGCGCAGGGCCTGCTGCCGGTGCAGGACACCGACTTCGTCGCCGCCGTGCTGGCGGAGGAGCTGGGCTTCGTCGGGATGATGGTCGTCATCCTCCTGTTCGTCGCGCTGCTCTGGCGGATCCTGCTCGCCGGCTGGCGGTCACGTGACGCGTTCGGCACCGTCTTCGCCTGCGGCGTCGCGGCGTGGGTCCTGTTCCAGCTCGTCGTCAACGTCGGCATGGTCGTCGGGATCATGCCGATCACGGGCATTCCGCTGCCGTTCATCAGCCATGGCGGCGCGTCGCTCATCAGCATCGCGCTCGCCCTGGGGATCATCCAGAGCATCAACATCCGCCAGGGCCGCGCCGAGTGGTGAGGCGCCGTGGCGCGAGGGCTGGTGCCGGAGACACTCCGCAAACCTGACGGCCGCCCAGGTCCCAGCCGCAAGGGCGAGGAACACCGCCAGCCCACCGATCTGCGTCTTGACGGTTGCCCATCCAGCCACGGCGTGCCTGAGCACGCCTTGCGGATCGACTTGCGCCTGGATCTAGCTCAGTACAGATCCATGCCCGGTGGTCCATCGATATAGACGGGGAGCCACGGAAGCGTCGGATCGAGCGCGTGCGACGCAGGGCCGAACGTCAAGAGGTCGAGGATCAGCGTCAACACGACCAGCACCGCCACGGTGCCGACGACTGCGCGGGAAATGGTTGCCTGCACGTCCGCAAGGATGTGTCGACCCTCGGGCTTGGTCAATCGGTTCGCTGGCCGCACCCGGTATGCAGCTTCGACTGCTTCGCGCTCAGAGCGCGAACCCACCGAGCCGGACTGGCTCGTTGAGTTCGATCACGAGGCCTAGCACGACGCCAACGAGCAAGATGCCGCCCAACAGCAGGAACATGAACCGAAAGCGGCCGGAAGCAGTGGTCGGGAGCATGTCCCTCAGCATGGGCCGGAGCTTGGGCAAGGTCAACGCCCGCCGTGCTCAGACCGAGACACTGCCCGGACGGGGCGCAAATTGACGCTCCCTGAGCGTGGCCGTACAATCCCGGCTCGTGCCTCGGCCTGCCGAGGCGCCTTTTCCTGTCTCCCAGGCCGCGGTTGTCGCCGCGCGACCGCCAGCCACGCCCAGGGGTTCCATGTACGCAGTCATCGAGACCGGCGGGAAGCAATACCGAGTCGAGGTCGGCACGGAGCTCGAGATCGAGCTGCTCGAGGCCGGCGCCGGCGAGTCGGTCGCGTTCGACCGCGTGCTCCTCGTGGCGGACGGCGAGACCGCATCGATTGGTCATCCGGTCATCGCGAACGCTTCCGTCGCGGCCGAGGTCCTGCGACGCGATCGGGGCGAAAAGCTCATCAGCTTCAAGTACCGGCCCAAGGCGCGCCGGCGGGTCAAGAAGGGCCATCGCCAGGAGCTGACGGTCATCCGGATCAGCGACATCGTGCTCGACGGCAAGAGCGCGGCCGAGGCCGCCGTCAAGGCCGAGGAGGCGCGCAAGACCGAGCGCCAGCGACTCGAGGAAGGCGCCCGACGTCAGGCCGAGCAGGATGCGGCCCTCGCCGAGAAGCTTGCCGCCGATCGGGCGGCGAAGGCCGAGAAGACCGACGAAGCGAAGGCCTCGAGCAAGCCGAAGCGTGGCGTGAGCAAGGCAGAGCCGTCCGGCAAGGCGCCCACGACGGCAACGAAGGAATCGACGCGCCGCACCGAAGGCCAAGCCCGCGAAAGCCGGGGCCTCGACTGCGGAGAGCTCGACGACCCGCGCCAAGGGCGCGAAGCCCGATACCACCGGTTCGGCGGCCGCGGCCGATGCCGCGGACGCCGCAACAGGCACCAAGGCAAGCAAGCCGAAGACATCACGCACCCGCAAGAGCGGGGAGGGCTGACCCATGGCACACAAGAAGGCCGGCGGCTCCGTCAAGAACGGGCGCGACAGCCGCGGTCAACGACTCGGGATCAAGGCCGGCGACGGCCAGCTCGTCTCGGCCGGAACGATCATCGTCCGCCAGCGCGGCATGACGTTCCTCGCCGGTTCGGGCACGGACCTCGGCGGCGACTACACCCTCTTCGCGACGACCGCGGGCAACGTCAAGTTCGAGTACGCCACGAAGTCGAAGAAGCGCGTTCGCGTGATCCCGGCCACAGCGGCCGAGGAAGCGACCACGGCATGAAGCCCGAGATCCACCCCAAGTACTTCGAATCGAAGGTCCACTGCGGCTCGTGCGGCCGCGAGTGGATCGTCGGTTCCACGCGGCCCGAGCTCCGCGTCGACGTCTGCGGCAACTGCCACCCGTTCTACACGGGCACGCAGAACATCATCGACACGGCGGGCCAGGTCGAGCGGTTCCAGAAGCGGCTGGAGCGCCAGGTCCGGGCGTAGCGGCACCGTACGAGGGGTTGGCGCGGTCGGCGGCGGGCGCTCACGCGCTACCCTCCGAGGTCGGAGGCGACGCTCCGTTAGCCATCCGACCGAGGATCCGATGCCGAAATTCAACTACGGCGGGCAGGCGCTCATCGAGGGCGTCCTGATGCGCGGCCGCGACGCGATCGCGGTGGCGTTCCGCCATCCCGACGGCCACATCGTCTGGGCGAGCGAATCACTGCGCAAGGGCCCGCATGGCTGGCGGCTCGCGCGCGCCCCATTCGTGCGCGGCCTGATCGTCCTGTACGAGACCCTCGTGGTGGGCACGCGCTGGCTCATCCGGAGCGCGAACATCCAGGCGAGCGCCGAGGGCATCGAGCTGGGCAAGGGCGCCGTCGCGCTGATGCTCACGCTGACGCTCGGGATCGGAATCGGGGTCTTCTTCCTGCTGCCCCTGTTCATCGCATCGGTGACCGCCGGCAGCGTCCAGCAGGACTGGGTGCAGCACATGGTCGAGGGCCTGGTCCGCGTCGCGATCTTCCTCGGCTACCTCGCGCTGATCGCGCGGATGCCCGACATCCGGCGCGTGTTCGAGTACCACGGCGCCGAGCACATGACGATCCACGCGCTCGAGGCGGGCGACCCGCTCACGACCGACGCCGTGCGCAAGTACCCGACAGCCCACCCCCGCTGCGGCACGGAGTTCCTCGTCGTCGTGATCATCCTGTCGATCTTCGCGTTCAGCCTCGTCGGCCGCCAGGCGATCGAGTGGATGGTCGCCAGCAGGCTGCTCCTCGTGCCGGTGATCGCCGCAATCGGCTACGAGATCCTGCGATTCGGCGCACGGCACCGGGCCAACCCGATCGTGAAGGCGATCATGGCGCCGGGGATCCTCGTCCAGATGATCACGACGAAGCAGCCCTCGGACGATCAGATCGAGGTCGCGATCGTGTCGATGCAGCAGGCCCTCGAGGCCGACGGCGAGATCGTGCCCGCCGGATCGGAGCTGCCGGAGCGCGAACGGCTCGATCTGGAGCGGGCGCCCGCGCCCGCGTGAGGCGCCACCACCCTCCGCCCGCTCCATGAGCACCCCGGAAAGCCTCGACGCCAAGCTCGACGAGGTCGTGCGCCAGTACGACCAGGTGAACGCCGAGCTCGCCCGACCCGAGACGCTGCGCGACATCGACGCGCTCAAACGGCTCGGCCAGGAGGCTGCACGGCTCCAACCGGTCGTGGAGGCCTACCGACGGCTCACCGACACGCGCACGGAGCTGGCGGGCGCGCACGAGCTGCGCGCGAGCGAGTCGGACGACGAGCTCAAGCGGATGGCCCACGAGGAGATCGAGCGCCTGGAGGCCGACGAGGTGAACCTCCTCGATGAGCTGAAGGTGCTCCTGCTCCCGCGCGACCCGGCCGACGACGGCAACGTCATCCTCGAGATCCGCGCCGGCGCCGGCGGTGAGGAGGCGGCGCTGTTCGCCAACGAGCTCCTCCAGATGTACCTGCGCTACGGCGGCCGGCACCGCTACAGGACCGAGGTGATGAGCCTCAACGAGACCGGGATCGGCGGCGTCAAGGAGGCGATCGTCGAGATCGCCGGCGACGGGGCCTACTCGCGGCTCAAGTTCGAGAGCGGAACGCATCGCGTGCAGCGCGTGCCCACGACCGAGTCGTCCGGCCGCATCCACACCTCGACGGCGACCGTCGTCGTCATGCCCGAGGTCGAGGAGACCGACATCGAGATCGACGAGGAACGGGACCTCCGGATCGACGTCAAGCGGTCGTCCGGCCCCGGCGGCCAGTCGGTCAACACCACGGACTCGGCCGTTCGCATCACGCACCTGCCGACCGGTACGGTCGTCGAGATCCAGGACGAGAAGAGCCAGCACAAGAACAAGGCCAAGGCGATGGCGGTGCTCCGGTCGCGCCTCCAGGAGGCCGAGCGACAGCGCCAGCGAGAGGCGGACTCCGCGACCCGGCGGCTGATGGTCGGTGGGGGCGATCGAGCGGACAAGATCCGCACCTACAACTATCCCCAGGACCGCGTGACCGACCATCGGATCGGGATGAGCCTGTCGAACTTGCCCGGCGTGCTCGGCGGCGACCTCGATGACCTGATCGACACCCTCATCCAGACCGACCAGGCCGATCGGCTCGCCGCACTCGTCGACGACGGCGCCGGGAGCTGACCGTGGCGTCCGTGCGCGAGCTCCTCGACGTCGGCATCGCGCGCTTGCGCGAGGCGGGCTCGGAGAGCGCGCGGCTCGACGCGGAGCTGCTCCTCGCCTATTCGCTCGATACCGATCGAACGGCGATCCTGGCGCACACGGATGCGCCCGTCGGCGACGGTTCGGCCGCCCGCTTCGAGGCGGCCCTCGACCGGCGCGCAGGTGGCGAGCCAGTCGCGTACATCCGCGGCGTCAAGGAGTTCCACGGGCTCGCGTTCGGCGGTCGATGCCCGCGCCCTGATTCCCCGGCCCGAGACCGAGAGGCTCGTCGAGCTCGCGGAGCTCGAGGTCGTGCGCCGCCTCGTCAGCGCGCCGCGCGCCACGGGCGCGCCCCCGATCCGGTTCCTCGACGTCGGGGTCGGGAGTGGCGCGGTCGCGGTAACGATTGCCGTTCTGCTGCGCCGCCGGCGAATGCTGGACGAGGTCGAGATCCGGGCGAGCGACATCTCGGACGACGCGCTCCAGCTCGCGAAGGAGAACGCCGTCGCCCACGCGGTGGGCGATCGCATCGACTTCGCCACGGCGGACCTGATCCCGGGCGACGACACGGGACAGTGGGACGTGATCGCGGCGAACCTGCCGTACGTGAAGAAGGACGCCATCCCGGGGCTGCCGAGGGCGGCGTCGTTCGAGCCGGCGATCGCGCTCGACGGCGGTCCCGACGGGCTCCGGATCATCGCCCGGCTGCTCGACCAGCTCCCGGCAGCGCTCGCCCCCGACGGCGTCGCGCTGATCGAGATCGGTGGGGACCAGGGCCAGGCGATGCTGGACCTCGCGGCCGAACGCCTCGCCGGCTGGTCGTGCGAGCTCGAGAAGGACCTTGGCGGGCTGCCGCGCGTGGCCGTGCTCCGCCGCGCGCCGGACGGGCCCGCCGGCCTGATGCCGACTCGGCGCCTGGTCGATGGCCCGGAAGCGCGCGACGAAGCGGCCCGGATCCTCGCCGACGGCGGCATCGTCGCGGTCCCGACGGACACGGTGTACGGGATTGCGGTCGCGCTCGAGACGCCAGGCGGGATCGAGCGCCTGTTCGCGGCCAAGTCGAGGCCGCCGGACAAGGCGATCGCGTTGCTCCTGGCCGACGCGGACCAGTCGACGGACATCGGCGAGCTCTCGGCGCCCGCGATGGCGCTCGCCCGGGAGTTCTGGCCGGGTGGCCTGACGCTCGTCGTCCGGCGGCGAGGGGATCGGCCGCTCCCCGCCGCGCTCACGGGGTCCGCCGCAGGGCGACGTCGCGACGGTCGGGCTGCGCGTGCCGGACCACCCGCCGCCGCGCGCGCTGGCGACTGCGGTCGGGCCACTGCCGACGACATCCGCCAATCGATCGGGCGAGCCCGAGTGCCGAACGGCAGACGAGATCGAGGCGCTCCTGGGTGATGCGATCGACCTCATCCTCGATGGCGGGCCATCGGTCGGCGGGCCGGCCTCGACCGTCGTCGACGCGACCGGCGAGACCATCCGGATCCTCCGCCACGGGGCCATCCCGGATGCGGCGATCACGCGCTGCCTCGAGTCGGCGGGACGATCGGGCGTGGGAAGATAGGGCTATGACGCAGGCGCCGACGTTGGGGCTCGGCTGGGCTCGGCTCGCCGACGTGGACCCGGAGCTGTGGAGCGCGATGGTCCTCGAGCGGGATCGGCAGCGCGACAAGATCGAGCTCATCGCGAGCGAGAACTACACCTTCGCGGCGGTCATGGAAGCCCAGGGCTCGTGGCTGACGAACAAGTACGCCGAGGGCCTGCCCGGCAAGCGCTACTACGGCGGCTGCGAGTACGTCGACATGGCCGAACGGCTCGCCCAGCAGCGGGCGCTCGCCCTCTTCCCGGGCGCCGAGCACGTCAACGTCCAGCCGCATTCGGGCGCCCAGGCCAACATGGCCGCGTACTTCAGCGTCCTGGCGCCCGGCGACCGGATCCTGGGCATGAACCTGGCCCACGGCGGACACCTCACCCACGGATCTCCCGTCAACTTCTCGGGTCGCCTCTATGAAGTGCACGCGTACGGCGTCGACAAGGCGACCGAGCGGATCGACTACGACGCCCTTGCTGCCGCGGCGAACGAGGTGCGCCCGAAGATGGTCGTTGCGGGCGCGTCGGCCTACCCGAGGATCCTCGACTTCCCGCGCATGGCCGAGATCGCCCATGGCGTCGGCGCCCTCCTGTTCGTGGACATGGCGCACATCGCCGGCCTGGTCGCCGCCGGCGTCCATCCGAGCCCATTCCCGCACGCCGACATCGTCACGACGACCACGCACAAGACGCTCCGCGGCGGCCGCGGCGGCCTGATCTTCAGCCGCACGGACCTGCCGGAGGCCGTCGATCGCTCGGCATTCCCGATGGTCAAGACGACCCTCGCGGCGCAGATCGACAAGTCCGTCTTTCCTGGCGTGCAGGGCGGGCCGCTCATGCACGTCGTGGCCGGCAAGGCCGTGAGCCTCCACCTCGCCGCCGGCGAGCCCTTCCGGCGGGATCAGCGACGGACGGTCGAGAACGCGGCCGTGCTGGCGGATGCCCTGGCCGGGCGCGGGGCGCGGATCGTCTCCGGGGGCACCGACAACCACCTGCTTCTGGTCGACGTGACCCCGCTCGGCGTGACCGGCAAGGAGGCCGAGAGCCTGCTCGACGAGGTCGGGATCACGGTCAACAAGAACGCGATCCCGTTCGACCCGCTGCCGCCGAACACGGCCTCGGGCATCCGCCTCGGGACTCCGGCCACGACGACGCGTGGCTTCGGGCCCGACGAGATGACGGCGATCGCCCGGATCTTCACCGACGCGATCGCCCGCCGCGATGAGCCGTCGGTTCGCGACCGGTTGCGCGAGGAGGTCGCCGACATCGTCGCGCGCTTCCCGGTGCCCGGGCTCTTTGCGGAGACTGCCTCGTCGCTGCACGGGAGCGACAAGGGGTGACGTTCGTTCCCGCCGCGGGGGCGGCGCTGCCCCTGATCATCGGCGGCTTCGTCGTCGCGGCACTCATCGCCCTGCTGGCGACCCCATCCATCGACCGCTTCGTTCGGAGCCGGCGGATCCTCGACCACCCGGACGCGCGACGCGTCCACGACCAGCCGCTTCCGCGCGGTGGGGGCGTCGCCGTCGTGATCTCGTTCCTCGTCGTGGGCGGCGGGATCGTGGCGCTCGGGAACGCGCTTCCGGGAATGCCGGGGCTGCGCGCGATCCAGCCGGCGCACCTTCTCGGACTGTTCGCCGGCGGGATCCTGGCGGCGGTCTTCGGCTTCCTCGACGACCGGTACGACCTGCGCGCCCGGTGGCAGCTGCTCGGCCAGCTCCTGCTCGCGGGCGTGGCCGTCATCGCCGGCATCACCGTCCCGTACGTCAGCAACCCTTTCGGGCCGGGCAACATCCCGTTCGCAGCGCCGTTGGGAATCGCGTTCACGACGGTCTGGATCGTCGGGATGGTGAACAGCCTCAACTTCATCGATGGGCTTGACGGCCTCTCGAGCGGGATCGCCCTGATCGCGGCGGTGACTCTCGGACTGCTCAGCCTCACGCCCCAGGTCAACCAGCCGCTCGTCGCGATCCTGTGCTTCGTGCTGGCCGGTGGCCTCCTCGGATTCCTGCGCTGGAACTTCCACCCGGCCGTGATCTTCCAGGGCACCGCGGGCGTGATGTTCCTGGGCTACGTGCTCGCGGTCCTGGCGATCCTTGGCTCGGCCAAGATCATCGTTGCGCTCCTCGTGCTCGCCGTTCCGATCATCGATACGTTCTGGGTCATCGTTCGCCGCCTGTCCTCGGGCCGATCGCCGTTCACCCCCGATCGCGGCCACATCCACCATCGCCTGCTCGACCTCGGGCTCTCCCATCGGTCGACCGTGTTGCTGATCTACCTGGTCTGCGCGACGCTCGGGCTGATGTCGCTGTTCGTCTCGACCGGAACGGGCGTCCTCGCGTTCCTCGGCGCGCTCGTTGTCCTCGGCGTGGTCGCGTTCGCCCTGCGTCGCGACCCGTCGGGTGCCGCGTCGTGAGGGCCGCCGTCTCGGCTCGCTGACGACCGCGAGCGAACATGGACGACGATCCCGGCCGAGTTTCCCGCCGGCTGCGTTGGGACGAGGATGGCGCCGCCGACGGCACCGCGGACGCCGACCCCACGCGGACGGACGTGCGGCCGAATCGCGTCCGCGTCCCGGCGGAGGCGGCGCTCGATCGAGTGCCCGTCAGGCGCATCGACCATCGGGACATCTCGCTGGAACGCCGCCGTGTCCTGTGGCGCGACTCGGCGACCATCCTCGTGGTCGTCGTGGCCATGCTGCTCGCGGTCCAGCTCTTCGGACCCCGCGAATCCGCGGTCGTCGAGGGCTCGCCGACGCCGATCCCGAGCGGCAGCCCCACGAGCTCGTTCGAGCCGTTGGGCAGCCCTGCGCCGGGGGAGACGCTCGGACCGATCGTCGATCCGAGCCTGGGCATCGACGCCACGCCCCCGGGCCCGACACCACGGCCAACGCCCGAGCCGACGCTCCGTCCCGGTACCACGCCTCGGCCGACGCCCCGCCCAACGCCCACCCCCACCAGGACGCCCAGGCCACCGGCAACGCTCAACCCCGCGACCCCAACCCCCGCGCCCACGCCGACGCCGGAGCCGCCGCCACCCAACGCCGTTCTCGAGTGCAACGTCCCCTTGCTCTCGATGACGGTCACGTGCATGAGCTCGTCGACGAACATCGAGAACAACAGCGAAGCCTGGAGCATGGGCGGTGCCGGCACGCTCGACAGCGGCGGGAGCGGTTCCGCTTCGGTCGTATGGACCTACGACTTGCCAGGGGTCTACACGGTGCGCCTCACCGTGACCGGCACCGACGGGACCACGACCGACTTCGCCGAGGTCGACGTGACGGTGCCCGGCCTCTGAGCGTGCACGGTCGATGGAGGGCCCGCTGGTATACTCCCGTCGCCTTGCGAGGTGGCGCGTGATCGGGCCCGGGAAGACAGGGGCGTATCTCGCTCTCTTCACGGAGATCGGGCTCATCCTCTTCGTGCTCACGCTCGGAGGCGCGCTTGGAGGACGCTGGCTCGACCTGCAGCTCGGGTTCAAGTTCCCGATCCTGCTGCTGGTGGGGCTGCTGCTCGGCATGACGGCCGGGGCGCTGGCCATCCGACGGCTGATCAACCGATTTCTCGCTTCGTTCAAGGACTGACCCAGCCGAGCCCGGTGACCGCCGGTGCTCACGATCCGGAGGAAGGGTGACGACTGACCCGCGACCGGCCACGGAGGCCGGCGAGCCAGCCGCGACCGAGCCCGCGCCCAAGCGCGGCTCCAGCCGACGCAACCGAATCCTCCTGCTGATCGCAGCGGTCATCGCTGTCGACATTGCGGCCGCGATCATCGTCCCGCCGTTTCCGATCGGCGAGCCCGGCAAGCCAATCTCCGGCATCGGCGACCTGATCAACGCGAATCTGGAATTCCCTGCGCCGCACGTCCTGTGGCCCGCAGAGGAGCCGTGTCCCGAGCCCGTCACGCACGAGTGCGAGGCAGAGCACACGTTGCCCCTCATCTCGTCGAGTGTGAGCGTGACCAACACGATGCTGACGATGGCGATCGTGACCGTCCTGCTCCTGCTGGTGTTCATCGTCGCTGGCCTGCGGTTGAAGGAGGTCCCGGGGCGCCTTCAGAACGCGGTCGAGTTCATCTGGGAGAGCCTCGAGAATTGGGCCGTCTCCCTCGGCGGCCCCGATGCGCGGCGCCACATCCCGCTGTTCGCCGCCTTCTTCATCTTCATCCTGTTCTCGAACTGGAGCGGCCTGCTGCCGTTCTTCGGCAAGATCGAGGCGCTGCGCGCGCCGACGAGCGACGTCAACGTCACGATCGGGCTCGCGCTCGTCGCGTTCTTCTACTTCCACTACCAGGGCTTCCGGCGACTGGGCGTGCGGGGCTACCTCGGCAAGTTCTTCGTCTTCAGCGGCTTCAAGCAGGGCATCGCCGCGGGCGTCATCGACCTGTTCGTGGGGCTGATCGAGTTCCTGCTCGAGTTCATCAAGCCCGTCACGCTGGCGATGCGACTCTTCGGCAACATCTTCGGCGGCGAGGTGGCGCTCGGCGTCATCACCGCACTGACCATCGCGCTCATCCCGGCAGCCATGCTGTTGCTCGAGGGCCTGCTCAACTTCGTGCAGGCGCTCATCTTCTCGACGCTCATGCTGATGTACACGATCATCGCGGTGGAGAGCCACCACGAGGACGAGCACAAGGCTGAGCACGCGGAGGTTCCGGAGGGTGGCATCGCGCCGCCGCTCGGCGCGGCCGCGGGGAGCCACTGACCAGCGTCAACGACCAATCGGACCATCAGGCGATCGCGGGATGGACTCGCGGCGCGAATTGGAGGGAGACAAGCGTGGAATACATCGGAGCGGGCCTCGCGGCGCTCGGCGTCATCGGCCCCGGCATCGGCATCGGGATCCTGACCGGCCTCGCGGCGACGGCGATCGGGCGCAACCCGGACGCGACGCCCCAGATCCGCGCGCAGTTCATTCTTGGCGCTGCGTTCGCAGAGGGCCTGGGCGTCCTCGCGATCGTCGTCGCGATCCTCGCCATCGTCATCCAGCCCGCGTGAGGCGGACGACCACCAGGGACTGCCGTCGATGAATCTGTTCGCGCTCGCCGGGCCGGCCGCTGCCGGCGGGGTGCCTCAGGCAGCTGAAGGCCTCGCGATCAACTTCTTCTGGATCGCCGTCGCGTCGGCGAACTTCATCGTCTTCGCGGTGATCCTGTACCTCGCGTTCGGCAAGCAGGTCAGCGCCATGCTGGCGGCTCGCCGGGAGCGAATCGAGCAGGGCCTGCGCGACGCCGAGCAGGCGAAGCGCGACCGCGAGAGCGCGGAACAGGAGCGCCTGGCCGCCCTGACGGAGGCGAGGCGCGAGGCGAACGACATCCTCGCGCGCGCCCAGAAGGTGGCCCAGGAGACGCGCGACGCGGACATCGCCGCCACGCGCGAAGAGCTCGAGCGGATGCGCGTCCGCGCGTCCGAGGAGATCGTGGCCGAGAAGCAGCGGGCCCTCGCCGAGCTCCGCGGTGAGGTCGCCGACCTCGCCCTCCAGGCTGCCGGCCGCGTCGTGGGCGAGACGATGACCGATCAACGCCACCGACGGCTCGTCGAGGAGTTCCTCGCCGATCCGACGCCCGGCGGGAGCCGGTGACGAATCGGTGACAATTTCGTGACGCTTCCCGCGTTCCGACCGCCCGTCGAACGGCGGCGCGCCTGATGGCCGGCACCGGTGCAACCGCGGCGCGTCGATATGCGGAGGCAGCCTTCCAGCTCGCGACCCGCGATAAGGCCCTCGACGAGTACGGCGCTGGCCTCGATCTCGCCGCCACGATCCTGGCCGACACGACGGTCATGGGCGTCCTGCGCAACCCAGCGCGCCCGCTCCGTGCCCGCACGGACATCGTCGACGCCCTGTTCGCGAAGCGCGTCCCCGAGCCGGTCCTGAAGCTCATCGGACTGCTCGTCCAGCGCGGCAAGATCGACCGGATCGGCGGGGTGGCCGCGGAGTACCGACGACTGCTCAACCAGGTGCGCGGGGTCGTCGAGGCGGTTGCGACCTCGGCGGCGCCGTTGACCGGGGAAGAGACCGCGGCCCTCGAGAAGAAGGTCGCGCAGATGACCGATCGAACGGTCGACCTCCGGGTCGAGATCGATGAATCGCTGATCGGCGGGCTCACCGTCCGGGTCGGCGACACCCTCTATGACGCCAGCGTCCGGGGCCGCCTCGAGCGGCTTCGCGAGCGCCTCGTGGCGGGCGCCAGGTAGCGCCCGCGCCCGCCAGCCAAGGAGAACAGATGGCCATCCGATCCGACGAGATCGTCAACATCATCAAGTCCGCCATCGACACGTTCGACGCCGATGCCGAGACGCGCAACGTCGGCACCGTGGTCGAGGTCGGCGACGGCATCGCCCAGATCTACGGCCTCGAGGGCGCCCTGTCCTCGGAGCTGCTCGAGTTCCCGGGCGGGGTCATGGGCATGGCCCTCAACCTCGAGGAGGAGACCGTCGGCGCGGTCGTGCTCGGCGACGCCTCGGCGATCAAGGAAGGCGACACCGTCAAGACGACCGGCCGCGTCGTCGAGGTGCCCGTCGGGCAGGCACTCCTCGGTCGCGTCGTGGACCCGCTCGGCAAGCCGCTCGACGACAAGGGCCCGATCAAGACGACCAAGACGAGGCCGGTCGAGCGCATCGCGCCGGGCGTCATCGTCCGCCAGGGCGTCGACACGCCGGTCCAGACGGGTATCAAGGCGATCGACGCCCTCATCCCGATCGGGCGCGGCCAGCGCGAGCTCATCATCGGCGACCGCCAGACGGGCAAGACCGCGATCGCGATCGACACGATCATCAACCAGAAGGGCCAGGGCCTGGTCTGCATCTACGTCGCGATCGGCCAGAAGCTGTCGACCGTCGCGCAGACCGTCGCCACGCTCGAGAAGTACGGCGCGATGGACCACACGATCGTCGTCGTCGCCGGCGCCGAGGACCCCGCACCGCTCCAGTACCTCGCGCCCTACTCCGGCGCCGCATTCGGCGAGGAGGTCATGGAGGTGGGCGTCGAGATCGACGGGAAGACCGTCAAGGACGCGCTGTGCGTCTACGACGACCTGTCCAAGCATGCCTGGGCGTACCGCGAGATGGCCCTGCTGCTGCGCCGCCCGCCGGGCCGCGAGGCGTACCCGGGCGACGTCTTCTACCTGCACAGCCGGCTGCTCGAACGGGCAGCCCGGATGAACGAGGAGAACGGCGGCGGCTCGCTGACCGCGCTGCCGATGATCGAGACGCAGGCCGGCGACGTGTCCGCCTACATCCCGACGAACGTCATCTCGATCACCGACGGCCAGATCTTCCTCGAGACGGACCTGTTCAACGCCGGCCAGCGGCCCGCGCTGAACATCGGCATCTCGGTGTCGCGCGTCGGCTCCGCGGCGCAGACAAAGGCGATGAAGAAGGTCGCCGGTCCGCTGAAGCTCGATCTCGCGCAGTACCGGGCGCTGGCCGCCTTCGCCCAGTTCGCATCCGACCTGGACAAGGCCACGCGCGACCAGCTGACCCGCGGCGAGAAGCTGTCGGAGGTCATCAAGCAGCCCCAGTACCAGCCGCTCCCGGTCGAGAAGCAGGTCGCGATCCTGCACGCGGCCACGACCGGCAAGCTCGACGACGTGCCGACGCCTCGGGTGAAGGAGTTCGAGATCGGCTTCTACCGCTTCCTCGAATCCGAGCGCCCGAACGTCCTCAAGGAGCTCGCCGAGTCCAAGGCGCTGTCCGACGACATCGCGAAGGCCCTCACCGAGGCCCTCGACGAGTTCCGGAAGTCATTCCTCGCGTGATGACCGCTCCCGGCCGGCCGGTCGCGCCGCACTCGGCCTTCGCTGGGCTTGAGCGCTCTGATTCCCGCTGCATGGGCACCGTGAGCACAAGCCGGTTCGATAACGCCGCCGGAGGCGACGAAGGCGGCCTCGTTCGTGCCTGGGCGACGCCCCCAGCAGGGCGTTTCGTGCGTGAAGCGGGTGGTTACAAGGGTCGCGGCAGCGCGATCGCGAGGCTTGTCCATCTCGCTAGCGCTCGCGGTGACCATGCAGCGGACACGTTGGGGCGCAAGGTCGCATGGCAGGCGAGTCGAAGCGGTCGCAGGCCACCGATTCGCCCAGCCCTCGCGGCTGTGACCCTGCTGCATGGCTAGCCAGCGGGATATCCGGCGGCGGATCAACGCCGCCCGGAACATCAAGCAGATCACGCGGGCGATGCAGTTCGTGGCTGCCTCGAAGCTGCGCCGCGCCCAGGAGTCCACGCTCGCGGCGAGGCCGTACAGCGAGAAGATCGACGAGGTCCTGGCCGACGTGGCGGCGGTTCTCGGCAGCGACGATCACCCGCTCCTCGCCGACCCGACGGGCGGGAAGCGCCTGCTCGTGCTGATCACGACGGATCGGGGTCTCGCCGGGCCGCTGAACACGAACACGATCCGCTTCATCGCCCGCGAGATCACGGAGCACCAGGGCGACCTGGCAGTCGTCAGCGTGGGGCGCAAGGGCCGCGACGCGATGCGCCGGGCAAGGGTGCCGATCGAAGCCCACTTCGCCGGATTCGGCGACAAGCCCACCTTCGCCGACGTGCTGCCGCTTGCCCGACTGCTCAGCGAGGACTTCCTGGCCGGCAAGTACGCGAAGATCGAGCTCGTCTACAGCCGGTTCATCTCGACCCTGTCGCAGAAGCCCGTCATCGACCAGCTCCTGCCGATCGACGCCACGGAGGACACCGAGGGCATCCCGGGGAACCAGTTCATCTTCGAGCCGAACCCACGGGCAGTGCTGGAGCAGCTCCTGCCGCGGTACGTCGCCACGCGACTGTTCCACGCGGTGCTGGAAGGCAAGGCCAGCGAGGAATCGAGCCGGATGGTCGCGATGAAGAGCGCGACCGAGAACGCCGAGGAGCTCATCGACGACCTGACGCTGGCGTACAACAAGGTTCGCCAGTCCAACATCACCCGCGAGATGATCGAGATCGCGACCGGCGCGCGAGCGCGCTGAGCCAAGCCCGGGCTCAGCTCGCTGAGCCTGCCAGGAGGACGACACCGACATGGCGACCGCCGCACCAACCAGGGCCGAGGGCCGGGTCATCCAGATCACCGGGCCGGTGGTCGACATCCAGTTCCCGGCGGGCGAGCTGCCGGCGATCCTGAACGCGGTCGAGATCGATCGTGGCGACCAGGACCCGCTCGTGTGCGAGGTCGCCCAGCACCTCGGCAACAACTGGGTTCGCAGCGTCGCGATGACGACCACGGACGGCCTCGCGCGCGGCACGCGCGCCGTCGACACCGGCGGCCCGATCACCGTGCCCGTCGGCGAGGCGACGCTCGGGCGCGTGTTCGACGTGCTCGGCCGGCCGATCGACAACAAGGGCCCCGTCAACGCCAAGGTCCACTTGCCCATCCACCGCGACCCGCCGGCCTTCGAGGACCAGACCACCGAGGTCGAGGTCTTCGAGACCGGGCTCAAGATCATCGACCTCATCTGCCCGTTCAAGAAGGGCGGCAAGGTCGGCATCTTCGGCGGCGCCGGCGTCGGCAAGACGGTCATCATCCAGGAGCTGATCCGGAACGTCGCCCAGGAGCACGCGGGTGTGTCGGTGTTCGCCGGCGTCGGCGAGCGCAGCCGCGAGGGCAACGACCTCATCCACGAGATGACCGAGTCGGGCGTCCTCGCCAAGACCGCGTTCACGTTCGGCCAGATGAACGAGCCCCCGGGTGCGCGCCAGCGCGTGGGGCTGACGGGCCTGACGATGGCCGAGTACTTCCGCGACGAGGAGGGCCGCGACGTCCTCCTGTTCATCGACAACATCTTCCGGTTCACGCAGGCAGGCTCCGAGGTGTCGGCGCTGCTCGGGCGCATGCCGTCCGCGGTCGGCTACCAGCCGAATCTCGCCACCGAGATGGCCGCGCTCCAGGAGCGCATCACCTCGACCAAGAAGGGCTCGATCACCTCCCTTCAGGCGGTCTTCGTTCCCGCCGACGACTACACCGATCCTGCACCGGCGACGACGTTCGCTCACCTCGACTCGACGATCCGCCTCGAGCGCAACATCGCCGAGTTGGGCATCTACCCGGCGGTGGACCCGCTGACCTCGACCTCGCGCGTCCTCGACCCGCTGGTCGTCGGCCAGGAGCACTACGACGTGGCACGTGAGACACAGCGCGTGCTCCAGCGCTACCGCGACCTCCAGGACATCATCGCGATCCTCGGGATCGACGAGCTGTCCGAGGAGGACAAGGCGACCGTCGCCCGGGCGCGCCGGCTGCAGCGCTTCGCATCGCAGCCGTTTTTCGTGGCCGAGGTGTTCACCGGGCGCCCGGGCGCCTACGTGGCGATCAAGGACACCGTCGCCTCGTTCAAGGACATCCTCGAGGGCAAGACCGACACGCTGCCCGAGCAAGCGTTCTTCCTCGCCGGCACGCTCGACGACGTTCGAGCCAATGCCGAGAAGCTGGGCACGTAGCCCGTGCCACTCCAGCTCGAGATCGTCACGCCGGAGCGCCTGGCGTACGACGACGTGGTCGATTCGGTCGTCCTGCCGGGCGCGGAGGGCGAGATGGGCGTGCTGCCGCACCACGCGCCGCTGCTCGCGACGCTGGGCGTGGGCGAGCTCCGGATCCGCAAGGGTGGCGAGGAGGAGTTCTTCGCCATCGCCGGTGGCTTCGTGCAGGTGCGGCCGGACAAGGTCGTCGTGATGGCCGAGACGGCCGACATGGCGTCCGAGATCGACCTCGAGAAGGCCCAGGAGGCCCGCCGCGAGGCGGAACGCGCGCTCGAATCCGGCTTCGACGAGGGCGCCGACCTCTCGGCCGCCCGCGCAGCGCTGGCCACGGCCCTGCTCAAGATCCGCCTTGCCGAGCGCCGGCATCGAGAGGGCTCACGCCGGCGGATATAGGTCGTTTGGGGGAGCGTCGCCGCGACGCACCACCGGCGACAATCGGCAAGCACGTGGTCACAAGGGAGGTTCCCCGCCCGTTGATACCCGCCCATGGCTGACGCACGCCCGTTTCACTGGGAGTACGAGCCGCCGAGCGTGCCGCGCGAGCGGTTCCTCGTGACCGGCGGTGTGCCGCTCGAGGGCACCGTCGCCGTGAGCGGCGCGAAGAACGCCGCGCTCAAGATGCTGGCCGCGGCGACCCTCACCGGCGAGCGCTGTCGGTTCACCAACGTGCCCGAGATCGCCGACGTGATCGCGATGGCCGAGACCCTGTCCGATATCGGCGTCGTCGTCGACCATCCCGAGCCGAACGTCTACGAGGTCTCCGCGGGCGACGTCGACTGGCTGTTCGTGCCGCTCGAGGCTGCCGCCAAGATGCGTGCCAGCTTCATGCTCCTCGGGCCGCTCCTGTCGCGCTTCGGCGAGGTCGTGATCAGCAACCCGGGCGGCGATCGGATCGGCCGGCGGCCGGTCGACCTCCACGTCGACGCGATGCGGGCGATGGGCGCCGAGGTCGACTACAAGTACGGCTACTACTACGCGAAGGCGCCGGGCCGGCTGCGGGGCGCCGAGGTCCGCTTCCCGTTCGTGTCGGTCATGGGCACGGAGAACGCGATGCTCGCCGCCACGCTCGCGGACGGGCACACGACCATCCGGCCCGCGGCCCAGGAGCCCGAGGTCGACGACCTGGTGGGCTTCCTCCAGAAGATGGGCGCCGACGTCCAGCGGACGTATCCGGACACGATCGAGGTCGAGGGGAAGCGCCGCCTGCGCGGCGCGGACCATCGGGTGATGCCCGACCGGATCGAGGCGGGGACCTTCGCGATCGCCGCCGGCGTCACGGGCGGCCACGTCATCCTCGAGAGCGCCGACTGCGACACGATGAACGCGCTCGTCGAGGTCATGGGTCGTGCGGGCCTGGCGGTGAGCTGCAGCCCGGGTCGAATGGAGATCGACGCGCGCAACCTGGGCCCGGACGGGGTCAAGGCGATCGACATCGTGACCGGCCCGTACCCGGAGCTCGCGACGGACATCCAGCCACCGACGACGGTGCTCCTCACCCAGGCGAAGGGCGACTCCAACGTACACGAGTCGATCTTCGAAGACCGCCTGGAGTGGACGGGCGAGCTCGAGAAGATGGGCGCGAAGATCGAGCTGAAGAGCCCGCAGCGGGCCGTGGTCCACGGCCCCTCGAAGCTGCGCGCCGCGAATGTCGAGATCTCCGACCTGCGCGCCGGCGCGTCGCTGATCCTCGCGGCGCTCGCCGCCAACGGCACGTCGTCGATCGGGGGCGCGCACCACGTCCGGCGCGGGTATGAGAACATCGAACGCAAGTTCCTGGACCTCGGCGCCAGGATCGAGCGCGTCCAGGAAGTGGAGACCCGCACGCCCGCATGAACATCGGGATCGATCTCGGCACGGCCAACGTCCTGGTCCACGTCGAGGGCAAGGGCATCGTGATCCAGGAGCCCAGCGTGGTGGCCGTCGACGACGACGGCCGGATCCGCGCCGTGGGCGAGGACGCACGCGAGATGATCGGGCGCACGCCCGGCAACATCCACGCCATCCGGCCAATGAAGGACGGCGTGATCGCGGACTACGTGATCACCGAGGCGATGCTTCGGTTCTTCATCAACAAGGCGATGAGCGGCCGGATGCGCCTCCGGCTCAGCGGGCCGGCGGTGATGATCTCGGTCCCGGCAGGCGTGACCTCGGTCGAGAAGCGCGCCGTCAAGGACGCCGCCCTCAAGGCGGGAGCGCGTGAGGCGCACCTGATCGAGGAGCCGCTCGCGGCCGCGATCGGCGCCAATGTGCCGATCTCCGGCCCCTCCGGGAACATGGTCATCGACATCGGCGGCGGGACGAGCGAGGTCGCGGTCATCGCGCTCGGCGGGATCGTCGTCTCGACCTCGCTGCGCGTCGGCGGGAACCGCATCGACGAGGCGATCGCCTCGTACATCCGCAAGAAGTACAACCTGATGATCGGCGAGCGCACCGCCGAAGAGGTGAAGATCACGATCGGGACCGCGCTCCCGCTGGAGCGCGAGCTGTCGATGGAGGTCCGCGGCCGAGACCTGATCGCCGGCCTTCCGCGCACGATCCCGATCACGTCGTCCGAGGTCATGGAGGCCATCGAGCTGCCGCTCCAGCAGCTCGTCGCGGCCGTTCGTCACGTCCTCGAGCAGACCCCACCTGAGCTCTCGAGCGACATCATCGACAAGGGCATGGTCATGTCCGGTGGCGGCGCCCTGCTGCGCAACATCGACAAGCTGCTGACCCAGGTCACTGGCGTGCCCTGCCATGTCGCCGAGAACGCGATGAACTGCGTGGCGCTGGGCACCGGCGAGGCGCTCAAGCACTACGACTTCTTCAAGAAGTCGCTGGTCCAGAGCATCTGACGAGGGCACGCACGTAGCAGCGGCCATGCCCGACCGGCACTCAGAGGACCACGGCGACGCCCCTGCGAATCCGCGGTCCGGGGATTCGCCGACGGCCACACCGGCGAGCCGCGCCTTCATCGACCTCCACTGCCACACGTCGGCGAGCTTCGACTCGCTCGCGGCGCCGGCCGCGATCGTCCGAGCCGCTGCCGCTCGCGGGCTGACGCACCTCGCGATCACCGACCACGATCGGATCGACGGCGCGCTGGAGGCGCAGGCGCGTGCTCGCGAGGAGGCCCCGAACCTGACCGTCCTCGTCGGCCAGGAGATCAAGACCACCGAGGGCGACCTCATCGGGGTGTTCCTCGAGCGCGAGATCCCGCCGGGCCTCGCGCCGGCAGAGGCGATTGCCGCCGTGCGCGAGCAGGGTGGTCTCGTGGGGATCGCCCACCCGTTCGATCGCTTCCGCGGCTCCCTGGGTCGGGGCGAGCTGCCCGCGATCGAGGCGATCGCCGGCACGGTCGACTGGATCGAGACGTGGAACGCCCGGCTCATGGTCGGCGATGGCAACGCTCGCGCCGCACAGCTCGCGGCGCGCCTCGGCATCCCCGGCGTGGCCGTGTCCGACGCCCATACGACGCTCGAGGTCGGCATCGCATCGACCGTGCTCTCCGGCGATCTCTCGACCGCTGACGGCCTTCGGGCCGCGCTCGCGGGGCTGACCGAGCTCGTGACCGGCCGCGCCTCGGCCGTCGTGCGCCTCCTCGGGCCTGCGGCGAAGCTCGTGCAGCGAGCTCGAGGTCGGGGCCGCATCCCACCACCGATGGCGACCCGTTGACCGCCGACGACCCGAAGGCGGCCGACCAACAGGCGACCGCCGATGACCCGACTACCGCCCACGACCCGGTGATCTCGGATCGACCGGCGGAGACCACCGCCGCGGAAGCCCAGGTCCGCGCGGACCAGCTCTCGCTCTCGAGACGGCTCCGTCAGCCGCGCACGATCATCTCGCTCGTCCTGCCGATCGTGCTCCTCGTCCTGTTCGTGCGCAGCCTGCCCGGCTTCAAGCTCGAGGAGCTGCCCGACAAGATCCTCGGGGCGAACCCGCTGCTCCTCCTCGGTGCGTTCGCGATCTTCTACCTCGGCTTCCCGCTGCGCGGGCTGCGCTGGGCGCTCCTCGTTCGCCAGAGCGGGTTCCCGCTGAAGGTCAAGGACGCGACCGAGATCATCTTCCTGTCGTGGCTCGTGAACTGCCTCGTGCCGGCCAAGCTGGGCGACGTGTATCGGGCGTACCTGCTCAAGATCAACAGCCCGGTCTCGCTGTCGCGAACGTTCGGGACCGTGTTCATCGAGCGCATCCTGGACCTCTTCGCGATCGTCGTCCTGGGCCTCGCGGCGGGCTTCGTCTCGTTCCGGAGCGGGCTGCCGGCCGACGTCCAGATCGTGTTCGCGATCGGCGTGGTGTTCGTGATCGTCCTCGCCGGCGGGTTGCTGACGATGCGCAACTTCGGCCGGCGAATCCTCACCAGGCTGCCGCTCCCGCACCGGGTGCTCGAGTTCTACGACCGGTTCGAGGAGGGGGTCTTCGCGTCGATGGGCCTGCGCGCCCTGCCGCGGCTGGTGATCCTGACCGGGTTCATCTGGGCGACCGAGGCGATGCGCCTGTACCTGGTCGTGCAGGCGCTCGGGCTGCCCGGGGTTCACCTCGGGATCAGCGGCGCGTTCTTCGTGGCCCTCGCGGCCTCGCTGCTGACCGCCGTCCCGCTGACGCCCGCGGGCATCGGCTTCGTCGAGGGTGGCGTGGTCGGGCTCCTGACCATCGTCTACGGCGTCTCGCAGACCGACGCGCTGGCGATCACGCTCGTCGACCGGGCGATCAGCGTGCTCTCGATCATCGTGATCGGATCGATCGCGTATGCCATCTCGCCGAAGCGCCGTGGGCTCGGCGCGAGGGCCGCTGCGCCCGCCTGAGCCTGCTCGCGATGCGATAGGACTCGACGCCCCGACGAGGTTCGAATCGGTGGCCGATTCGGGCCACGAAGCCGGGTGTGCGATCCACTGGTACCCGTCGATCTCGGCTCGACCGCAGCGGACCTCACCCCTCGGCGACCGACCGCACAGGACCGCCCACGGTCGACCCCCTCGATAGTCGCCCATCTGCCGAAGGGTCATGTACGAACGGGGGATATGGACTGAATCGGGTGCCATCGATCATCGGGCCCATGACCCGGACCAACGGCCGTGCTTTCAACGAGTGGCTGCGTGCCCAGCTGAAGGCCAAGAAGATGTCGCAGCGACAGCTCGCACAACAGTCGGGCGTCGACCATTCGACGATCTCGCGGCTGGTTCGCGGCGACCGCATGCCCTCCCTCGGCACGGCGACGAAGCTCGCCCGAGGGCTGCGTGAGCTGGGCGAGAACGACGACGGCCCGCAGTACCTCGGCCTCATCGGTGGCGGGGTCCAGAACCCGACCGCGCGCGTCGAGTACGCCCTGCGCGCCGACGAGTCCCTGAGCGAGGCCCAGGTCCGCCAGGTCATGGAGTATTACCTCGCGGTGCGGATGCGTCGCGTCGGCTCGACCTTCGCGAGTGACGCGAGCCGCGTGCAGCGGACCGAACCCAATCGAACCGAACCGCGGCCGCTCGCGCCCGCGATGACCGGGCCCATCGTGCCTCGGCCGTCCCTCGTTGCGGGGGGCAGCAGCCGGGTCGCCGTCGAAACGCGGCGGCAACCGATCACACCCCGACTTCGTCCGGTCCGACCTTCGGATCGCTAACACCGAATCCATCAGCTGATCCGGGGGTGGCCTCCACGCCTCCGGTCCAGGGGCAGACGAACGCCGGCGCTCGGGGCGCCGGCGTTCGTCGATTCATGGGCGGTCGATCACGAGTCCTGTCGCTGGGTGCGGGCGGCCCAGGTGGCGCAGCGGGCCCCATGGGGAGAGGGCAAAGGCGCCGGCGAGCATCGCCAGGCCCACGAGCCAGAGGACGGGCAGGGCAAGCATGGCGGCGGTCGGGAGCGTCCAGGGTCGATCGGTGCGGGCGCCCCAGATGACGAGGATCGCCGCCGCCGGCAGCCGGAGGAGCAACGGGAGCGGGACCCACGAGGCCGACCCGACATTCGGTGCGACGCCGGTCGCGAGCACGTAGTCGACCCACTTGGGCCACAGCGTCGGCGCCAGGATCGCGGTGAGGCCTGCGATCGCCGCGGTCACACCGATGGCCACCGCGAGGCGGCGCCACTCGCCCCGCGCCGCGAACCACAGCAGGGCGACGCCGCAGGTCGGCTTCGTCAGGAGTGGGATCGCCCACAGCGCCGGCCAGCGCAGCGAGCCGACCACCGCGGCCGCCAGGAGAACGTGGATGTTGCCGAGGTACAGGTCGGACGCGACCACGGGGATCACGAGAAACGCGAGCGCCCACGGCCCGGTCAGCCAGAGCAGCGCGAACCCGATCAGGAGCGTCCAGATCGCCTGGAAGGCCTCGAACGGGAGCTGGCCGAGGACGCCGAAGAACAGCGCGGCCGGTGGGGGATAGGTGAATGCGTCGGGCGTGGCCACGGGTCGCGTGTATGGGTCGGCGAGATCGACCGCCCAGTAGGCGTGGGCGTCCCCGGCCTCGACCGGCCGAAGGATGGTGAACACGACGAGGACCACGACGAACGCCAGGCGCAGGGATCGATCGATCAGGCGCCGGCGTCGCCGGACGAGCCCGATCACGGCGTCTCGACCGGCCGGTAGATCGATATTGCCGTCCTTGGCGAGGCGTCGAACCGCTCGACCAGCGTCGGTGTCGGCCCATCGAAGGCGGTCGCTGCGAGCTCGTTGAGAAAGGCGTCCTCGGCCGGACCGCCACATGCGGCGCCGATGATGTGCTCGAACAGGCGATCACACACGAGGACGACCACATCCGTCTCCGACGGGAAGCCGATCAGATCGATATGCCGGAGGACCTGCCCTCCGGCGGCATCGATCGGGAATTCGATGCCTTCGGTCGACTTGGAGGTTGGCAGCCCGAACAAGGTGAGGGGCGCGCCGTTGACCGTGGCGACGATCCGCTCTCCGGCGCGCTTCGCGAATGGCCAGCCACCGTCCGGGTCGACCGCCGGCGGCATGCGCTCGACCATCACGGCCGCGAGCACGATGAGGCCGGCCGCAATGGCCGTGGCAGCGATCAGCCCGGTTGGTCGCCGGCTGCTCCGCCAGGCCTCAACGGCACGGACGAACAGGCCGGTGGCGGGAATCGCGATCAGCATCGCCACGATCGGGTCGACGAACGCGTGGTAGTGGTCGTTCGGGAGGCCGGCGACGACCCGCTGGAGTGACGGCGCCGCGAGCGCGAGCGCGACGGTGCTCCAGGCCAGAATGCCGACGAGCCAGTGCATGCCCGTCAAGGTGCGCCCACGGCTGAGACGCAGGCCCGCCACGACGAGGCTCACGGTGACCGCGAGGGCGATCGCCGCCAGCTGGGGCGCCTCGGTCACGAGGCCGACGAGCGGCCAGCCGACGACCCGGAGGAGCGTGAACGCGAGCGCCGAGATCGGATCCGATGGAGCCGCATCGCCGCCCTGGAGATAGGCGAGCACGCCAGTCGTCTCACTGAAGCCCGACCCGAGCTCGTGGGCGAGCAGGGGCAGGAACAGCAACGCGATCACGCCGAGCCCGCCGAGGAGGCCGAAGGCAACGGAGCGGTCGCGGCGGAGCTCGAGCAGGCCGAGGACCACGATCGCCAGGAGGAAGACGACCCCGAGCACGTGCAGCTGCACCACCGCGCCGGCTGCACCGAGCGCCACGGCCCACCACGCCGCGCGGCCGCCCGTATGCGCGCGCCACGCTGCCGCGAGCGAGAGCACCGCGAAGAACCCGATCGGGTTCGGGTTCCAGATGAACGTCGACTCCTCGATCGCGGCGGGCGAGATCGCGAGGAGGAACCCGGCCAGGAATCCCGCGAGAGAGCCGGCCATGGAGCGGGCGAGCCACCACGTGAGCGCGACGGCCGCGATCCCGAGCAGGGCGATGAACGCCGTGACCGCGACGGGATCGCCATTCGAGACGGCGCTGGCGGGGGCGAGGAGGTAGTAGTAGAACGCGCCGTGGTGGAAATCACCCACCGACGTCCTCGGGCCGAGCAGCGGGACGACACCGTCCCGCGTCAACGCCACGAGCGTGAGCATGTCGTGGCCCTGGTCCGAGTCGAACTGGCCCCGCGCGTCGATGCCCGGGAGCCGCAGGAGGGCGGCCATGCCCATAACGGCCACGAGCGCGAGCCTGTCGAACCAGGCCACACCGGTCGGTCGCTCGGCGGGCGCTGGTTCGTCAGTGCGGTCCGCGACGAGGCGGCCCACCCTTCGTGTAGTCGCCGCCGACCATCGGCTCGATCAGTCCGTAGTCACCCTCGCGCCGGCGATACAGGATTGCCACCCGCTCGTTCTCGGCATTGACGAACACGAAGAACGAGTGGCCGAGCTCTTCCATCCGGGCGACGGCGTCCTCCTCGAACATGGGCTCGATCGCGAAGCGCTTGACCTTCACGACGCTCGGGCGCTCTTCGTCGCCCTCCGGCGTCGGGCTTCGCTCCGCGTCGCCGGCGCGACCACCGCCGCGGACCGTATCGGGCGACATCCGGACCCTGCTCGTCTCGCGGTGATCGACGGCCCGCCGCTCGATCTTGTCGAGCACGTTGTCGATGCCCGCCTTGTGGCTCGGCGCGGCGGCCGAGCTGCGCAGGGTCTGGCCATCGATCACGAGCGTGACGTCAACGATGTGAGAGTCCTGGAGGCTGCGATGGGCTTCCACGGACAGCTCCACGGTCGCGTCCGAACGATCGTCGAGGAGGCGCTCGAGCCGGCCGAGCTTCCGCTCCGCGTACTCGCGGATCCGTTCCGGCACCTCGTAGTTCTTGCCCTTGACGACGGTCCGCACGGCCACCTCCCCGCAGGTGGTCCATCGTACCGCCGAGGTCGTCGCGGGCGAGTGCCTCGATGGTCCTCATCGCTCGCGTGCCACCGCGATCGCGGAGACGGCGAGCGCGCCCGCCTCGAGGAGCGCCGCGCCACATGCCGCGAGGGTTGCGCCGGTCGTCACGACGTCGTCGACAAGCACCGCCCACCGACCATCCAGGGCGTGCCGCACGCCGACATCCGCCACGCGGAACGCGCCGCCGAGGTTGCTCGTCCGTGCCACCCGATCGAGGTCGAACTGCGCGGTCGTCGCCCGCGTGCGCTCGAGGGCGGGCACGACCGGGAGCCCGAGTCGCCGGCCCGCCTCGGCCGCGAGGAGGCCCGCCTGGTCGTAGCCGCGCTCGCGCACCCGATCCGGCGATGCGGGCACCGGCACGAGCACGTCCCCAGCGACGCCGGCGCGGCTCCAGCGACGTGCCAAGGCCGCGCCGAGCGGGCCGGCGAGGCGGCGCTCGCCGTCGTACTTGAGCGAGTGGAGTGCGCGGCGCGCGACGCCGGTGAACGGCGCGCACCATTCGAGCTGGAGTAGCGGCGCCGGGATGTCCGCGGGCAGGCCGAGGGGCACGCCCGGATCGGCGGCCAGCCGCACGTCGAGCGCCGGAAGGCACTCCCGGCACAGCGCGGCACCCTCGCGCCCACATCCGGCGCACGCGGCCGGAAGCGCGAGGTCGATGGCGCAGTTCGCGGCGGCGCCGAGGGCACGGCGCACGTCGAGCAGGAGCGGCATCGAGCCACGATGGCAGGTGGCCCTCACCCGCCGGTTCTGCAGCCCTCGCCCGCCGGTTGCGCCGGCCTCACCCGCCGGTTGCGCCGGCCTCACCCGCGGGTTAAGCGGCGCTCACCAGCCGATCATCCCTCGATCGCCACAGGGGCACGATGGCGACGAGGATGCTCAGGGCCGTGACCCACAGCGTGGGATTGGCGATCGTCAGGGCGACGACCAGCAGCATCTCGCCGCGGATTGACCGCGCGCCCCGCGACGCCGCGCGGGCACTCAGGCGGCCGGCGATGACCACGAGTGCGGCGCCGATGCCGAATCGAATGGCGAATGGGATCGGGAAAATGGAGCCGCCGTCCTCGCCGGCCCGCATCCCGACGACCTCGACGAACTGGCGCCATGCCTCGGGACCTAGCGCCACGCTCACGCCGAGCACGGCGAGCCCCAGGACGCCCACCTTCACGGCATCGCGCCAGCGACCGGCTGCGGCGAGGTACAGGCCGCCCAGTGCGGGCGTGATCTTGATCGCCGCCGCCGCCACCCAGAACGACCACGACCGACGCAGCGCGAGCACGATCAGCACGGCCATCAGCAGGTGCACGTTCCGCACGCGGAGCTCCACTGCCACCGGCAGGAACGCGACGAGTGCGAGCGCGACGAGGAGGTTACGACCGCCGAGCCACCACAGGCAGCCGAGGAGCAGCGCCGTCCAGACCACGCTGAAGGCCTCGGCAGACACGAGCTGGGTCAACGGCGCGAGCACCTGCGCGAGCGGCGGCGGGTACCAGTAGGCGAAGGGCGTGTTCGGCGCCGCCGTCGGGTCGTACAACGCCTCTCCCGAGAGGAGCCGGCTCGCCGCGAGCCAGTACGCATGCTCGTCGTTGAAGTGCCGCCACTCCGTCGCGGCGACGATCACGAGCAGGGACGCTCCCAGGGCAGCGAGGATGGTCAGCCCCAGGGACGGGAACCGGCGCGAGCCCACGGCAATCGGCGCGAACAGACGGATGACCCAGTCCGGCGACCGGAGCCCGGCCCGCATCATGCCGCGTCGCCGGTCAGTCGAGGCGGCTTGCGTCGACGGTGTCGATGCGAATGGTGTCGCCGCGCGCCGTCGCGGTCGCGTCGATCGTCCCCGCCGGCAGCTCGAGCACGCCCGCCGCGCCACGGATCAGCGGGACGATCCCCAGCCACGGACGGAGCCGACGATGCACGGAGACGACCGGGCGCTCACCCGTCGCGGTTGGGCGCCCGACGAACACTGCGTCGATCGGGAAGCGCATGAAGAACATGTGGATCCCATTGCCGTCGAGGTACAGGCCGTCGCCATCGGCGAGCGCGCGCCGGCCCATCAGGCCCATGAAACGCGCCCACAGCGAACCCGCGATCTCGACTCGGCGTGCCAGCACCGTGCCGCGGGTTTCGTTCAGGGCCGACTGAGCTCCGGAGGTCAAGACAGTGCCGCGGGCGCGGCGAGCGTGAGGACTCCGGCCGTCAGAGGTTCTGCATGATCAGGATCAGGGCCGGCCCGAGGATGACCACGAAGAGCGACGGAAAGATGCACCCGACGAGCGGGAACAGCATCTTGATCGGTGCCTTCGCCGCCATCTCCTCGGCGCGCTGCCGGCGCTCGATGCGGAGCTGCTCCGACTGGACCTGGAGCACCTTCGAGATCGAGACGCCGAGCTGCTCGGCCTGGATGATCGCGCCGATGAAGTTGGTGAGGGGCTGGACCTCGGTCCGCGGGACGATGTCGCGCAGCGCCTCGCGCCGCGCCTTGCCGACCCGAACCTCCGCCAGGGCTCGCCGGAACTCGTCGACGAGCGGGCCCTTCAGCTTCTCGACGACCTTGCCCAGCGCGGCATCGAACCCGAGGCCGGCCCGGACGGAGATCGTGAGCAGGTCGAGGGCGTCCGGGATCTGGAGCAGGATCCCCTTCTGGCGAGCCCGAACCCGACCGCCGAGCCAGAACTCCGGCCCGATGTAGCCGATGCCCGCGCCCACGAGCGCCATGATGATTCCCTGGGTGACATCGCCGAGCAGGACGCCGAACAGGATGAACCCGATGCCCGCACCGACGCCGATGCCGATCGCCTTGATGCCCAGCCAGTCGGCGACCTTCATGTCGCCGGGTGAGCCGGCCATGGCCAGGCGCTTCTCCGTGCGCTCCGAGAACGACGTCGAGGTGATCCTCGAGACAGAACCCGAGAGCCGCCCCGCGAGGGGCCTGATCGTGCGGTCGAAGAACGGCTGCTGGAGCTCCAGCTCCTGCAGGTCCTTGGCCGTCATCTGGCCGAGCTGCGAGAGGCGGGCCTTGAGCGGGTCCTCCTGGCGCGCGCCGGCGACGCCGAACGCGATCAGCAGGACCGAGAGGGCGGCTGCCCCGGCGATGATGATGCCCAGTTCCATGGCCTAGACCTCGATGTCCACGATGCGACGAATGAAGAGGAAGCCGGCGCCCATCGCGATCCCGGCGATCGCGAACAGGATCACCCCCAGCGGGATGCCGAGGAACTCCGGTGGAGCGATGAACATCGGGGCGAAGAAGTTCGGTGCCACGACGTAGATGAACAGCGCGAGGCCGATCGGCAGGCCGCCGACGACGTAGCCGGACAGGCGCTGCTGCGCGGTCAGGGTCCGAATCTCGCCCTTGATCCGGACGCGCTCGCGGATCGTGAACGCGATCGAGTCGAGGATCTCGGCGAGGTTGCCGCCGACCTGGTGCTGAATCGCGATGGCCGTTGCCATGAGCTCGAAGTCCTCGGACTTCACCCGCTTGACCATGTTCTCGAGGGCGAGGTCGAACGGGAGGCCGAGGTTGACCTCGCGGATGACCCGGCCGAACTCGGTCGAGATCGGGGGGCGCGACTCGCGCACGACCATCTCGATCGACTGCAGGAACGACGATCCCGCGCGGAGGGCATTCGCGATCAGCGTGACCGTGTCGGGCAGCTGCTTGTTGAACGCCTTGAGGCGGGAGGACTTGCGATTGCCGAGCCAGAAGCGCGGGACCATGAACCCGATCAGCAGGCCCAGCAGGAGCATCCAGATCGTCTGCAGTGCCGGCAGCGCGAAGCCCGCCAGGTACATGATCACGGGCACCGCGACCGTCGAGGTCGCCCAGATGCCGAGGTATTCGGAGGGCTTCAGCTTCAGGTCCGCTGCTCCCAGGTCACGCAGCAGGTTCGCGCCGAAGTCACGGCGCTCGACCACCTTGTTGAGCTGGGCGAGGGCCGCCGACTTTGCAACGAGCTCGGCGATGCCTTGCTTCTCGCCGGACGAGCCATCAGCGGCCTTGGTGCCCGACGCATAGCGTTCGAGTCGTTCGAGGGTCACGCCGCCCGAGCCCGCCATCGCGATGCCAAGTGCAATGAGCACGATGGAGATCGCGGCGAGCGAGGCGATGATCAGGGTGACTGGGGTCATCGTCGAGATCCTAGAACACGAAGCCGAAGATGCCGTTGGGGAGATGGATGCCCATCGCCTCGAAGGTCTCGACGAACTTCGGCCGGATGCCGGTCGGCT
This sequence comes from uncultured Chloroflexia bacterium, assembly GCA_963721765.1. Taxonomy (GTDB): domain Bacteria; phylum Chloroflexota; class Limnocylindria; order Limnocylindrales; family CSP1-4; genus UBA5189. The sequence goes on along the minus strand of CAVRJP010000005.1, from coordinate 210,794 downwards.
TGAGCCGGCCCTGGATCTTGCCGTCGATCACGCCGGTCTGCTCGAAGACGAAGACGTCCTGCATGACGATCGTGTCGCCCTCCATGCCCTGGACCTCGGTGATGTTCACGATCTTGCGTGTTCCATCCTTGAGGCGGGACTGGTGGACGATCAGGTCGACCGCCGAGCTGATCTGCTCGCGGATGGCGCGCACCGGCAGCTCGATCCCGGCCATGAGGACCATCGTCTCGAGGCGCGCGAGCATGTCGCGCGGGGTGTTGGCGTGGCCGGTCGTCAGCGAGCCGTCGTGGCCCGTGTTCATCGCCTGGAGCATGTCCAGCGCCTCGCCGGCACGACACTCGCCGACCACGATGCGGTCGGGCCGCATGCGGAGCGAGTTGCGGACGAGCTCGCGGATCGGGATGGCGCCCTTGCCCTCGATGTTCGGGGGCCGGGATTCCAGCGTGATCACGTGCTCCTGGCGGAGCTGCAGCTCGGCCGCGTCCTCGATCGTCACGATCCGCTCGTCGTTCGGGATGAACGAGGAGAGGACGTTGAGCGTGGTCGTCTTGCCCGAGCCGGTACCGCCGGAGACGAAGATGTTCAGGCGCGCCTCGACGCACGCCCGGAGGAACTCGAACATGTCCGGCGTCGACGTCCCGAACCGGATGAGGTCATCCGTCGTGAACGGGCTCGCCGCGAACTTGCGGATCGTGACGACCGGGCCGACGAGCGACAGCGGCGGGATGATCGCGTTGACGCGCGAGCCGTCGGGCAGGCGAGCGTCGACCATCGGCGACGACTCGTCCACGCGGCGCCCGATCGGGGCGATGATCCGGTCGATGATGCGCATGACGTGGTCGTCGTTCTGGAAGACCACGTTCGTGAGCTCGAGCTTGCCCGCGCGCTCGATGTACACCTGGCGCGGGCCGTTGACCATGATCTCGGAGACGGAGTCGTCCCGGAGGAGCGGCTCCAGCGGCCCGAGGCCGATGATCTCGTCGGTGATCTGCTCGAGCATCCGAACCCGCTCGGCGCGGGTGAGGGCAAGGCCCTCCTCGTCGATGACCCGGCTGAAGATCTCCTCGATCTGGCGCCGGACCTCGACCTGGTTGGTCAGGTCGAGCTTCGGGTCGAGATCCTGGATGACGCGGTTCTGGATCCGGAACTTGACGTCCCGGAACGACTCGCGCGCCGGCAGCTGGGTGACCAGCCGAGGGGAAGACTGGGCGGTTCCGCCGCCAGACCCACCTTCGGACGCTGGTTCGCGTCCGCCTTGCCCGGTGGTCGCCGGGACCTTTTCATCGCCCGGGCCAGCCGGCCGGGCGGATTCGATGCGCTTGAGAAGAGACATCTAGCCCGGTCCCCCTACTACCGCCACGCGAAGAGTGACTTGCGATTGGCTGCGCCCTTGGCAGCCTTGTCCCCCGGCTTGGCCGCCGTCGTTGATGTCGGCGGCGGGCCGGTGACTGCCATGGCCAGGCGCTGGATGTCCTGCGACACCTGCGCCTCGCGATTGCTCAGGAAGAACGGTACGCCCCTGTTCAAGGCGTACACAACACTGCGGCCGTCGCTGACGATCGTGTGATCGACCTTTCGGCCGATCGAGTGCTCGACGTCGGCGACGCGGATGCCCAGCGTCGAATCGGCGCGGTTGAGGACGAGGCGGATCTTCTCCGGCCCGTAGCCCAGCTGCTCACAGACCTCCAGGAAGAGGCGCATGTTCTTGACGCTCGTGATTTCGAGCGTGAGCAGCGTGAGGATCAAATCTGCCTCGTCGAGGACGGCCAGCGTCGTCTCGTTGAAGTTCGACGGGCAGTCCACGACGATCAGGTCGTAGTTCGGACGCAGTGCCTGGAGGACCTTCTGGATCGCCGCCGGACCGATCAGCTCCGCCTGCTCCGGGACCGGAGGGGCCAGGAGGACCTTGACGCCGGACGAGTGGGTGATCATGAAGTTGTCGATCGACTCGGTCTCGCCAGTCTGAAGCTCCGCGGCGACGTCCGCGATCGACTTGTTGCGCGGATTGAGGTTCAGCAGCACGCCGACGTCGCCGAACTGGAACGAGGCATCGACGAGCGCCACGCGCTTGCCGGTCTGGGCCGCCGCAACGGCGAGGTTCACGGACACGGTCGTCCGGCCCACGCCGCCCTTCGGGCTGAACACGGCGCTGATCGATCCCGGGTCGCCCGAGCCATCGGTGCTCACGGTGCCTGAGACGATCGGCGCGAACCGGGACTGCTTCTCCTTCTCGCGCGACCACACCTGGCGAATCGAGGCCGTCAGCTCGTCGGAGCTGAACGGCTTCACGAGGAACTCGCGCGCCCCGGCCAGCATGGATCGGCGGAGGTAGTCCGCCTCGCCCTGGACGGACATCATGATCACCGCTGCGGTCGGCACCTCCGCGGCCAATTTCTCGGTCGCGGTGATGCCGTCCATGCCCGGCATGTTGATGTCCATCAGGACGACGTCCGGCCGGAGCGCCGTCGCGAGCTCGATTGCCTCGGGACCGCCCGCAGCCGCCCCGACCACCTCGACGTCGCCCTCGAAGCCGAGGAGCTTCGACAGGTGGTCCCGGGTCTCCGGGATGTCGTCGACGATCAGGACCTTGATGCGATCGGTCATCGGATTGCGGGCCTCTCCTGGAGCCGCTGCTAGTTCTCGAGTGGGGTCGGGATCGGGACCTGGACGATCTCGGGCGACAGGATGCCGTACAGATCGACGAGGGTCTTGAGGATGACACCGGTGGTCTCGACCGTCTGTCCGGCGTCCGCGGGCGAGCGCAGGATCACGTCGAGCGTGCCGGCGGTTCGGGCGTAGAGCAGGACCTCGGCCTGGGCCGGGGTGACCGACAAGATGAGCATCTTGGTCAGGTTGGTGATGACCGGCTCGGCGCTGGGCAGCGGCTGGCCGTCAGCGCCGACCGCGGGCGGCGGCGCCGGCGAGTCGATGACGCCGATGATCTGTACGTCCTGGAGGAGCAGCGGCAGCTTGACGCTGAGGGGGTTGATGCCCTCCACGATCGTCACGGAGCCGTCGCTCAGGACCTGCACCACCGGGAAGGCGCTGCCGCTGAGGCTGATGAGGATGTCGATGTTGTCGCCTGTATCGACGAGGTTCCCGACAGCGGTCAGCTCGCTCACCGAGATGGCGAAGGCGCGCTCGCCGACGGGCACCGTGAGCGGGACAGCCTTGCTCTGGAAGTCGCTCGAGTGGACCTGCCCGCCGGCGGTGATGGTCACGCGGGTGGTCTCACCGATCGCCTGGGACACGTCCGCGAGCACATCGGCATCGCGCGAGTTCACGGCGAGCGTTTGGTTTCTGACCATCTCCGCGGTCACGACGGTCCCGAGGGGGATGTCCTGGGCCGCCACAACGGTGGGCAGATTCTGCGGTGGCAGGCTCTCGCTAGCTGTTGGGCCGTTCGTGCTGGGCCCTTGCAGGAACAGCACGACGACGAACGTCAGTGCGGCCAGAAAGATGCCGAGCAGCAGGACGAGCCGACTGGTCCGTCGCACAGTTATGGATCCTCCCCGGATGAGTTCGCGATGGATGCCTGTCGGTGTGACAGGTGGCACCACTCTAGCATCGGCCAGATGACCGGCGACTATACGAATGGGCTAGGACCACTGGCAAGATTTCGGGAAGTGCGCACGCTCGATGCAAGGTGCGCAGCAAGGTGAAAACGCGGCGCGACCCGTCCGGTTGGACGGGTCGCATACCGGGGGTCACCCCCCTAGACCGCGTTGCCGACGACGCTCAGCTTGTCGCTGATCTGTGTACCGAGAAAGATGAGTGCGACGATCGCGACGATGGCAATCAGCGCCAGGATGAGTGCGTACTCCGCGAGGCCCTGCCCCGCTGGGTTCGTGACCGAGTTCCAGATTTGCTGGAGCCCTCTACGGACCATTCCTGGTCCTCCTCCTTTCGACTCAGGGAGTCAAGATCCTGAAAGCGGGATGGACCGCCGGAACCCGAGGGCGCCGACGGTCCAGTATCCGAATTGGACGGGAGCCTCCTAGACGGAGCTGCCGACGGTGCTCAGGATCTTGCTGACCTGCGTCCCCAGGAAGATCAGGGCGATGATCGCCACGATCGCGATGAGGGCGAGGATCAGCGCGTACTCCGCGAGACCCTGGCCTTCCTCGTCATCCCGGTGAAGAACGTTGATGATTGCGGTAAGGATTGAAAGCATGGGTTGGACACCTCCTTCCTTCGTTGATCCCCACCCCTGACAGAGTCCCTCTGCCCCCGGGGAGGAGTCGAAGCGCGAAACCCTATCCGCACGCCTCCGATGGTGTCAATCGAGCGAATGCCGCATTGCGGCCGGCGCTCTTGGCACCGGAGAGCCGGAGCTCCTCCGCCCGAACGGGTCGAAGGAGCCGGGCTTCATTTGGGTCCGTCAGACGGACGAGCCGACGGTGCTCAGGATCTTGCTGACCTGCGTCCCCAGGAAGATCAGGGCGATGATCGCCACGATCGCGATAAGGGCGAGGATCAGCGCGTACTCCGCGAGGCCCTGACCTTCCTCGTCGTCGGACGAGAAGAGCCGCGCGAGGAGCAAATGAAGACGGACCATGGGCTTACGTCTCTCCCTGTGTCGCGGCCCGTCCAGTGAGCGGCGGGCCCGGTCCACAACATAGAGCCGGAGGCACCTTCGGGCGTATGGCCCATTGGTCCGGGGCGAGCGTGGGACTCGTTCGCGCGGGGGGTCGAAACCCGCCCGAAATGCGACCGATCTAGGCTGCCGGCGAGCCCTCGCCGGAGCCGGTCAGATCGTCTGCCGGGTTGGTCGGGAGCTCGACCTCGATGTGCAGTCGCGCACCGTCGTCGAGCATCTCGGCCTTGACGCCGAGGATGCGGGCGCGGCTCGCGACCTCGCGCCAGGCCTGGTCGGGCAGTCGCGACAGGCTCGCGACCCGGGCCGCCTCGACGGCCCCGCGATGGGACTTGCGGCGTTCCTCGACCATGTCGGCCAGGGCGGGCGGCAGCTCTGCGCCCTCGGGCGGCAGCTCGGGATCGGCGACGATCTCGGGTCGCCGGCCGGCGGTGAGCTCGATCGCGAGGTGCTCGCCCCAGTCGAGGTGCAGCGACAGCCGATCGGGCTTGCTCGCGACGTGGGCCGCCAGCGCATCGTCGAGCATCCGGAACAGGCCCGACTCGAGCTCGACGGCCAGTCGCCGGTCGACGCCCACCGATTCGAAGTCGACCGCAACCCCGAACCGCCGCCCGCGGTCGCGGGTCGCCCGGCGGAGGGTGGGCACGAGGCCGAGGTCGTCGAGGACCATCGGCCGGACGTCGAAGATGAACGTCTTGGTCGCGTCGAGGGTCCGCTGGACCATTGCGATCAGGGCTTCGGTCTCGGCGGCCGCCTTCTCGCGGTCCTTCGACATCAGGCGCTGGACGATCTGCGCCTGCAGGACGATGTTCGTGAGGCTCTGCGCGGGGCCGTCGTGCATCTGGCGCGCGATCTCGCGCCGCAGGTCCTCCTGGGCGGTCAGGATCATGCGCGAGACGCCCGGTGGCAGCGGGCCCGGATCGTCCGTGCCGGCAGTCCGGGAGCCGTCAGCCTCGCCCAGCCCCTTCGGGCTCACACCGCCGTCGGGCATGCCGGCCAGCTTCCGCGCCTGCGCCGCGTGCGATTCGATCGTCTCGTACAGCCGCTTGCCCGACTTCCGCTTGCCTTCGAGGAGGTCGACCTGCGCCTCCATCAACGCGGCCTTGCGCGCGACCGTCACGAGCTGATTGGCGAGGTCGGAGATCTCCTTCGGCGTTCCGGTCGCACCGGCTGACAGGCGCTCGGCACCGAGGGCCAGCTTCTCGACGGCTGCCGTCCTGCGCGCCTCATGGCGGGCGGCCTCGGTCTTCGCCTGGTTGACCAGGAGGTCGATCTCCTCGACCTCGCCCTTGAGCACGTCGGCCTCCGCCTGGAGGCGCGCGGCGAGATCGGCTGCGGAGCTGAGCTCCGCTTCGGGCGGCGCGTCCGCCGTGGCCGTCGGCCCGGCGGGAGCCTGCGCGGTGACCTCAGTCCTCCGGCATCTTGATCCAGCCCTGGCGCATCGCGTAGACGACGGCCTGGGTCCGGTCGTTGACGGCCAGCTTGCGCAGGATCGAGCTCATGTGGTTCTTGACCGTCTGCTCGCTGATCGACAGCGCGTAGGCGACCTGCTTGTTGGTCATGCCCTGGGCGATGTTGTCGAGGATCTCCACCTCGCGCGGCGAGAGCGGCGCGAAGATCGGCTGCGCCTCCTGGCCGTAGACCGCCAGCTCACGGAACTCCTTGAGGACGCGCGACGCGACCGCCGGCTTCGAGAAGACCTTGTCGTTGATCAGGAACTCGCCCAGCGCCACCCTGCGGATGACGTGGATCAGGTCCTCGGGGCTGATGTCCTTGATGACGAACGCGGCGGCGCCCGCCTTGATCGAGGCGAAGAGCGACTCCTCGTCCTCGTCCTGGGCCATGACCACGACCGCGACCGCCGGGTACTCGCGGCGGATGCGCTGGGTGGTCTCGAGGCCGCCAGGAGCGGGCAGCGAGAGGTCCATCAGGACGATGCTCGGCGAGGTGAGGCCCGCCATCTCGAGGGCGGCGCGGCCGTCGGCAGCCTCGCCCACGACGTCGAACTCGCGCTCGCGGCTCAGGATGTTCGTGATGCCCACGCGGAACAGCGCATGGTCATCGACGATCAGGATCCGGATCCGGTCTGCGGTAATCGCGCCGCGGCGCCTCTCCGTGCCCTCGCTGTCGGTCATCAGTCCTCCCCGGGGATCGGCATCCCCATGGCGCCGGGTGGGATCGTCATTCGAACGGCGGTCCCGAGGTTGGGCGACGATCGTACTTCGAATCGTGCCCCGATCAGCTCCGCCCGCTCGCGCATGAACTGCAGGCCGAAGTTGCGGCGTCCGCTGAGAGGCGGGACGTCCGCGTCGAAACCCAGGCCGTCGTCGCGGACCTCGACCTCCCAGCCACCGCTGCTCCGCGCCATCCGGATGCGGATCGAGGCTGGCTGACCATGCTTCCGAGCGTTCTGGAGTGCTTCCTGGATCACACGAAGGGTAACGATCTCGACGGTCTCCGGAAGGGTGTCGACCCCATCCTCGATCTCGACGTGCACGGGGATGTCGAGCGCGGCCACGACCTGGCCGGCGGCTTCCCGGATCGCACCGCTCAGGCCGAGGTCGCCGAGGAGCGGCGGCCGGAGCTGGCTGAGGTAGGCGCGGACGCCGTGCAGCTCGCGGGTCAGGACCTCCCGGAGCCGGCGAAGCTCGTCGCGCGCGGCCTGCTCGTCGAAGTCCAGCTGCCGCTGGACGATCTCGACCTGGAAGATGGCGTTGGAAAGTGCCTGCGCCGGTCCGTCATGGACCTCGCGGGCGAGACGGCTGCGCTCCGCCTCCTGCGCCTCGACGATACGCATCTGGGCATCCACGGCCGAATGGGGTCCACTCGGATCGCTGACCAGGCTCGAGTCCTCGCGGGCGAGGAACAGCCAGGCGTTCTCGAGGCTCTTGCTGGCAAGGTCGATCCGGGCGAGCGTCGAGCGCTCGATGCCGACCTCCCGACCGACGAGCGCCTCATCCGCCGCGGCCTGCGCCCCGCCGCCGTCGCGCGTCCGCAGGGCCTGCCAGCGGTCGACCTGCTCGAGGTACGCGGTCCGATATCGCTCGCGGATGTCACGGAGCACGTTGGCGCCGTCCGAGACGGCGGCCTGCGCCTCGGCGACGAGGGCGGAGAGGCGGTCGTCCTGGATGAGCGACGTCGGTGTGGGCGGAGGCGGCGCGATGGCCGGCATCGGCTCCTTGGCCGCCTTGCTGGTCGGCGCGGCGCTTCGCGCCGGGCGCTTGCGTCGGGATGGCGGATCTGCGTGGGCGGCGCCGTCGCCGGACGTCCCCGATGAGGCCAACCGCACGCTCAACGGCCGGCTCCCTGCCTCGCTGGTCATCGTGGCCGAGGGTATAAGGGCGGGTCATGGGACCTCCCTAGGCCAATGGTCCCAGCGACCCCCGCCATCGGTGCCGCGCCGGTGACGCGCCGGTGACGCGCCGGTAGGTCCTGCCCCCCGCTAGCAGCGGATCCTGAAGACGAGGACGTCGTCGAGAGCGCCCGGCGCTGTCGGCGGGTCCGGCAGCTCTACCGGCACGAAGCATTCGCTGCGGGGCTCGCCCGTCAGGATCGCGGCCGGCCACCGGCCGTGGTTGCCGGCGCCGACCACGAGCAGGCGAGCCGGCGGGTCGAAGCTGCGAGCGAGGTCGAGCACGCTGTCGGGCGACTCCTGCGGCAGGGCGATCGCGTGGTGGCGGGTCGCCTCCGCGAACCAGATCGGCACGTCGGTGATCACCGGGCCGGGCTCGTCGGCGAGATTCGACCCCGGAAGCGCCATCGGCGAGCGCGGCGGCGAGCGCCGCGAAGCGCCGGTCGGTATCGCGAGCCGACGCGCCGTCCCCCGGCAGGATGACGCCGCTGAACAGCAGGCAGCCGGCGATCGCGAACGTGGGACCGAGCCACGCGACCGGCCGTGTCCAGCCGCGCCTGACCCCGATCCACAGGAGGAGGCCATCCAGGAGGAGGAGCGCCGAGATCACGAGCAGCACGTGGATCGCCCCGGCGGCGTGGAGGAACGTCCCCCAGGTGGTCGAGACGGGGAAGACGAGCGAGGCAACCAGGAAGGTCAGGATCGAGAACAGCAGGAGCGGTCGCAGCGGGTCGATCGTCGGACTCGAATCGGATCGGACCTCCGATCGGTCTTCTGTCGGCCGGGCTCCGCGCCAGGCCTTCGGCAGCCCGATCAGGCCGACCACCGACAGCGGGATGCCCAGCAGCAGCAGCACCGATACGACGTTGTGGACCGTCCCGATCCAACGCAGCTCGAGCAGCGTCGGAATCCCGGCGGCGAGATACCTCGCGAGGGTCGGGCGATCCTGCCACGCGAAGATGTCCGTGCCGTACAGGCTGAGGGCGTTCGTCAGGGCCTGGCCGGGGAACGGGCTCCCGAAGACGAGCCAGTCGCGATAGGCCCACGGTGCGAAGGTCAGGATGGCGACGAGCGCGACGGGGATCACGTTGATGCCCCACGCGCCGAGCCGGTCCGACATCCTCGAGAAGGTCTGGCGAACGTTCGACCACTCGAGGATGGCGAACGTCAGCGCGAGCCAGATCGCCTCGTTCCTGGTCAGCGCCGCGAGCGCGAGGATCGCGCCGAGCGCGACTCGTTCGCGCGACCTGCGCTCGACGGTCCGGATGGTCCGGTCGATGAAGGCGTTCATGCCCTCCTCGCGCACGCCGTGCAGGCTCATGCGCCGGCTCAGCCGAGTCATCAGCAGGCACGCGACGATGACGAGGGCGGCGAACGGCATCGTGGAGTCCGGCTGCACCGAGGCGAGCACGAGGGGCAGGTAGACCGCGGTGGCGAGGCCGGTCCCGAGCGCGAGCGTGCGGGCCCGCCCCGCGGACATCGACCGGGCTTCGGCGACGTCGGCGGCGAGGCGCCACGCGAGGACGCACACGATCGAGCCGACGACGACGGACGAGAGCTGGGCGCTCGCGAAGGTCGTGCCGAAGACCGCCATCGGCACGGCGGCAAGGAACGACGGGAGCGGGAGCCAGACCTCGAACGCGGGCCGGGGGAACGAGAGCGGCGGGGTCTGGAAGCTCCAGATCGCATCGGTGACGAGCCCGCGACCCTCCACCAGGTTGCGCGCCACGCCGACGTAGTACGCGACGTCCTCGGGCCGCGGGAACGTGATCTGCGTCGCCGCCCAGGCGCGGATGACGATGGCGACGAGGAAGACGAACAAACCCGAGAGGAGGGCCTCGCGCCGGCTCATCGGCGGCTCATCGGTGCGTCACTCGCTCGGTCACGGCGCGGCACATCGGGCGTCAGCGTCGGTCGTGCAGACCGGGAAGAGGGCCAGCGCGGGCAGCCCGCCGTCCGACGACGGGTACTCGAAGACCGCCGGCCCAATCCACGATGGCCGCGTCCCGGCGAGGACGGGTCCGAGGGCGCGCGCGGCGTCGGAGCGCTCGACGACCAGCCACGTTGCCCCGTAGGCCTCGGCGACCGAGGCGATCACCTCGATCGGATCATCCGGGGTGACGACGCCGCCTCGACCGGTCCAGTACTTGAAGCCGGCCGCGTCGATCGACAGGATCCGCTCGTCGCGCCGGACCCCGAGTCGATCGAGCTCGGCGGCCAGCGCGATTCGCGGTCGTCGCGTGGCGTCCCAGCCCGTGTGGACGGGGCTCGTGAAGATGACCGCGCTCGCGATGACGAGCGCCGTGATGCCCCACACCAAAACCGAGCCGGAGGTGCCGGCCTCCCAGCTCCGGCGCCGGGCGGCAACCACGCCCGCGAGCAGGAGCACGCCCTCGATCGACAGGATGGCGGCGTGCGGCGCGAGCCCGATCGCGGTGTGGATGAATGCCCCGCCCGGCACGTGGAGCGGGTACAGGAACGTGGCGCCGGCGAAGGCCACGAACGTGTAGACGAACCACGGCCCGAAATCCTTCGAGTGGCGCCGCGCCGCTGCGCCAACGAGCAGGAACGGCACGAGCACGACGCTCGCGATCAGCACGGCGAAGTTGCCGAGGGCGGCAATGAGCCCATCGATCCGTGATCCGACGATCGGGCCCCAGCCCTGGGCGAGGAAGCTCGCGAGCGATGGCTCGGCCGTGATCGAGTTCCACTCCTGGATCGAGCGGATCCACAGCGCCGCTCCGCTCGCCGAGGTGGGCGAGATCGACCCGAACACCGCCAGCTGGCGAGCCCACCACGGGCCCATCACCACGAGGAACAGGGCGGCGGCGACGACCGCGGCGACGACCGGGATCGGCGGCCGCTCCTCGGCGTGGGTCCACGCTCGGCGCCCATGCCGCGCCCGCCAGGCCCGGAGTCGGTCGGCCAGCCAGACGAGCCCGATCGCGCCGGCGAGGAGGACGCCGTCGTTGCGCGCGAGGGTTGCGAGCCCTGCGAGCAAGCCGGCGAGGGCGAAGGACCGCCCGTCGCCCTTCAGGCCCCGTGCGGTGAGCCACAGCGTCGCCGCCACGAGCGGGTGCAGGATCGCGAAGTTCTCGGGCTGGGTCATGAACACGGTCGCGGCGCCGGGGATCGCCGAGATCACGCCCGCCGCCGCGCCCACGATCGGCCGGGCACCGGCGTCGCGCGCGATCGCCCAGGTGAGCGGCGCCACAAGTGCGCCGATGAGGACGCCCGGGATGGCGCTCGCCAGCGCGGTCGGGCCCAGCAGCGAGATGAACGGCGCCTGGAGGAAGCTCGCGAGGGGGAGCCAGTGCGCGTTCGAGGGGATCGGCAGCACCGCGGGATCCGGCAGCCGGTTGCCGACCTCGGCGAAGATCCACACGAAGTCGACGTTCAGTCCGTTGCCCGCGGCGATCGCGCGCGCGACGTCGACGTAGTAGTAGGAATCGGGGTACGCGGGGTCCGGGTACAGGGCGACGAGCACGGCCCGGACGACCAGCGCGAGGAGGAACAGCGCGACCGGCGTTCGCACGACGCCGGAGCCTACCAGCCCGTCCGGCGCGTTCTGGGGGCCTCCAAAGTACTTCCGGCGCTGTTGACTGTACGCGCCGAGGCCCGATCCTTGGTCGCCGATGCGCGCGATCCGAAGGCTGCTCGATTTCCGGCTGACGCCGCGTGGCAGCACGCTGCTCTGGCGGAGCATCGCGGCCATCGGCTTCGGCCTCCTGGGCAAGACGCTCTTGGAGACCGGGCTCGCGGTCGATGGCGGTCGCGGCGGGTTCGACGCAAGCGCCTACTGGAACGCAGCTCGCAACCTCACGCTCGGCGCGCCGCTGTATGACGTCGAGTACGGCACGTTCCTTGCCTACTCGTATCCGCCGACCCTGGCCCAGCTGCTGACGCCATTCGCCTTCCTGCCGGGATCCGTCTTCGTCTGGACGTGGCGGGCCGTGGAGCTCGTCTGCCTCCGCGTGGCCATCGGCAGCTGGACCCGCGCGGGGATCGCCATGCTGGTGTTCCCGCCGCTCATCGCCGAGGTCGAGGCGGGTAACGTCCACCTCGTCATGGCGGCCATCTGCGCGCTCGCGATGCGGGGCCGGAGCCTGCCGGTCGCGTCCGGTGCCGCGCTCAAGTTCGCGACCATCCCGCTCGTGCCGCTTGCCTGGCTGACCGATCGCGCCGGCCTGGTCCGCGGCGCGGGGCTCGCGCTCGCCGTCCTGGCCGTGTCGTTCCTCCTGGCGCCCGGCCAGTGGCTGGCGTACCTCGATTTCCTGCGGGTCGCGCCGTACCCGGTCGGCGCGTACAACGTCGCGGCCGACATCCCGGTCGGGCTGCGGCTCGCGGCCGCGGCGGTCCTCGGGCTCGCGGCGGTTCGCTGGAGCCGCCTCGCGCCGATCGCCATGCTGTGCGCCTACCCCGTGGTCTGGTTCCACGCGCTCAGCACGCTCGTGGCCGTGATCACGCCGATCCCCCAGGCGATTCCCGAGGCAAGAGAGTCGGGCGCACCCAGGCTGATCGCGAGGGCTCGGGCATGGGCGCTCGTCCCGCCGCGCGCCCTTGTCCGCTCGTGAGCCCCCTGCCACCCGCGGCGCAGGGGTTGTCACCCGCGGCGCGGACCTTGCCACCCGCGGTGCGGGCCCTGCGCGACGGCGCGATCCTCGCCGGGCTGCTGTTCGCGGCCTACCTGTTCGTGATCGTGGCGCCGTCGGCGAAGACGTTCGGGTTCGATGCGCTGTCCTACTGGATCTACACGATCAACGACCCGTACGCAATCACCCACGGCACCATGGGCTCGTTCGTGTATTCGCCCGTCGCGGCGCGGCTGTTCTCGTTCGACAGCCTCCTGCCGTGGTGGGTGTTCCTCTGGCTGTGGACGGCCCTGCTGGTGGGGACCGTGCTGTGGCTCGGCGGGCGACGCCGGTGGCTGTGGATCCTGGCGTTTCCGCCGGTCGCGCTCGAGCTGTACCACGGCAACATCCACCTCCTGATCGCGGCCGCAATCGCGCTCGGGTTCCGGTACCCGGCGGCGTGGGCCTTCGTGCTCCTGACCAAGGTCACGCCGGGGGTCGGGCTCCTGTGGTTCGCGGTCCGCCGGGAGTGGCGCAGCCTGGGCATCGCGCTCGGCGTCACCGCGGCGCTCGTCGCCGTCTCGCTCGTCGTCGACTTCCGGCTGTGGGGCGAGTGGATCGAGCAGCAGCTCCTCGTGTCCCTGCGCCAGCCCCCGAACCAGCCCCAGATCGAGATTCCCCTCCTCATCAGGCTGCCCGCGGCGGCGGCGCTGGTGACGTGGGGTGCGCTCACCGATCGGAAGTGGACCGTCCCCTTGGCGGCGGCGCTCTCGCTCCCGGTGCTTTGGATCGCCGGGTTCGCGATCCTGGCCGCCCTCCCGGCGCTCGGCAGGCCGGAGCTCTCGGAACGCCCCGCGGCGTCCGGCGCAGGAGCGGTGGCCGCGCGGGCGACGGGCCTGCAGCAGGTTCCGGAACCACGATGACGACGGCGATCGACCATGCGAACGCGAACGGAGATCGGGCCCCGACGACGAACCCGACGGACGGGCCCGCGACCGCTGCGACCGGCATCGGCTCATTCCTGATGCCGGCGCGCCGGCGAGCGCTGGTGCACGGCGCGATCGTCGCCGGGGTGATCTTCAACCTGACGTTCCTCGTGTTCTGGACCTCGCGCTTCGCGTGGTTCGTCGACGCGACGAGCTGGTGGACGATCGACCTGTCCGACCTTTACGGCCGCGCCGAGCAGTCGCTCACGACGGATGGCGCGTTTCGGATGGCCCCGGTGCTCGCCTGGCTGATGTATCCGCTCACCCTGCTTCCGTGGGGCCCGTTCATCGCGGTGTACGTCGGCCTGAACGTCGGCGCTGTCGCGATCCTCGGCCGGAGATGGACGCCGGTCCTCCTGGTCGCCTTCCCGCCGGTGCTCCTCGAGCTCGTGAACGCCAACATCCACCTGCTCATGGCGCTGGCGATCTGGGCCGGGATGCGCTGGCCGGCGGCGTGGGTCTTCATCCTTCTCAGCAAGGTCACGCCGGGGGTCGGCATCCTGTGGTTCGCCTTCCGGCGCGAGTGGCGCAATCTCGCCATCGCCGTGGGTGCCACGCTGGCGATTGTCGTCGTCGGCGCCCTCATCGCTCCTGCCCAATGGTCCGAGTGGGTGCGCTCGCTCGTGATCAGCGCCCAGGGCCCCCAGGTCGGGGAGCTCCCGCCACTCGTCCTGCGACTGCCCGTCGCTGCCGCGGTCACCTGGTACGCGGCCAGGACCGATCGGGCCTGGCTTGTGCCGGTTGCCTGCCTTCTCGCGATGCCGACCATCTGGATCCAGAGCTCGGCGCTCCTGGTCGCCTCGCTCGCCCTCTGGCGAGACCGGGCGCACTTCGGGAGGCCGCCTGCCGCCAACGCCGAGGCGGATTCGGTCGGGAGCGCGGCCCGCCCGAGCGGCGCCACCGGAGCCGACTGATGGGCTGGTGGACCCGGCCGCGTCCGGAGGACGATGACGAGGAGCGCCGGACGCCGTGGCGCGCGGGCGCGGCCCTGACCGATCCCGCCGACGCAGAGCGGATCATGCTCGACGTTTACGACGACGAGCTCACCAAGGACGAGCGCAAGGGCAAGCCGCCGGTCGACGAGGTGGCTCGCCGGGCCCGGATGCGACGGACCCTCGGCCGCGTCGCCAACCTCGCGCTGTTCGGGCTGGCGGTCATCGGCGCGGCAGCGGGCCTGGCCGTGGCGTGGATGCACATCCTGGGGGACCCCCTCGCCGATGTCCGGGCGTACTACGACGCGGCGTCGCGCCTGAACGCGGGCGGGCCCCTGTACCCGGCGGGCATCGATCCGAGCAGCAACCGTATCTACCTCTACCCGCCGCTGTTCGCAATCGTCCTGCGGCCGCTCGCCCTCCTGCCGTACGAGTGGTTCGCCCTCGCCTGGGAGCTCGTCGTGGTGGTCTCGTTCGTGCTGCTGCTCCAGCGACTCGGCGTACGCCGGCGGTCGACCTGGATCGCCGTGGGCCTGCTCGGCGTCCCGATCGGCTGGGCCCTGACGATCGCGCAGGCCCACGTGCCGATGACCTTGCTGATCGCGATCGGACAGCCGTGGTCCATCGCCCTCGCCGCGAACATCAAGCTCTTCCCCGCCCTGATCGCCCTCTGGTGGCTCGGCCGGCGCGAGTTCGAATTGATCGCCGCGTTCGGCGTCTGGGCGATGCTCCTCGCGCTCGCCCAGGTGCTGCTCGCGCCGGCGGAGAGCCTCGCCTTCCTGCGGAGTGTCGGCTTCGCCCAGATCGGCGAGGTGCGCAACATCTCGCCGTTCGCCCTCTCGCCGGTGGCGTGGATCGTGCTGCTCTTCGTCGGCTGCGCGGCGATCCTCGTGTCGGCGCGGTCACGCTGGGGTTGGCCGATCGCGGTGACCGTCGCCACGCTCGCACCGCCGCGCCTGCTCGTGTACATGCTCACGAGCCTCATCGCCGCGATCCGCGAGCCCAGGAAAGCCGGCGAGCCCGACCCGGACGACCTCTCCGACCCGGCGCGGGCCTACGCGCGGTCGGTGCGCTAATCCCTCGCGGGAATCACATCGAGGCGGCGGGCACGTGCTCGCCCTGCTCGGACATCGAGCCGACGTCTCCAACCTCGAGTCCCGAGCCGAGGAGCTTGACGCTCGAACCATCGGGCGCGAATGCGTTCACCGGCACCTCTCGCGGCGGCTGGCGGTATCGTCGGAGGACGAGCTGGTGGGCGCCGCCGGTGCCCTCGCGGACCAGGGCGGGGTCTCCCTGGTGGACGTCGCGGATTCCGGCGGCGGAATGGACCACGAACCGGTTCTTGCCCCGGTACCGGATCCGGATCGCTCCCTTGTCGAGCGGGCGCTGGGCCGCGAACCAGCCGGCGTCGTCGAGGTCCAGGCCGATCCTGAGCTGCGGCCCCCAGCCGAGTGGCCGGTTGGGACCGCCGTCGACCTGGGCCGTGACCCAGACCCGGTTCCTCGCCCGGTATTGCCACGCCACGAGGAGCGCGGCCACGAGAATCGCGCTGAGCACGACCGCCAGGGCCGCCCACTTCGCCCAGGGGTTGCAGTCGAACACGCCGCCGCAGGGCGTGAAGCTCGCCGAGAGTGCGGATGGCGCGCTCCGGCCCATCAGGTTCTCGCTGTACGCGACACACCGGAAGGCCTCGCCGTTCACGAGCCCCGTCACGAGCACGCTCGGCCCGGATCCAGTCCCGATCGTCTTCTGACCGCTGGCACCGGTGCACTCGTAGACGTACTGCTCGACGGGTGCGCCGCCGGCCAAGGGATCGACGGACAACCTTGCCGCCCCGTCGAGTGACTCGACCCTCGGCTGCCCGGGGACCTCGGGGATGCCGAGGACGACCGTCGCCGCCGGTGCCGCCGCGAACGGCCCCGTCGACACACCGTTGGAGGCGGCGACCTGGCAGTCGTAGGCGCGGCCAGGCGCGAGGCCGTCGATGACGGCCCTCGTCGTCGTCGAGACGCCTTCGGTGGACGCGAGCCACTCGCCGCCGGCAGCGGGCCGGCAGCGGACCAGGTAGTCCACGACGGTGCCGGTCGTTGGCGGCAGCCACTGGATCGTCAGCGACTCGTTCCCCGCGAGGACGCGCATGCCGAGCGGCGCGCCGGGCGGCGGTGGCGCGGGCGTGGGTTCCGGCGTGGGCGTGGGCGCCGGAGTCGGCACGGGCGCGACCGTGAAGCTGCAGGTCACCTCCTGCAGGGCAAGCGCAACGGCGGCGCCGGCCTCCTCGCCGGACGGGAACACGACGCCCGGCCACGAGAAGCTCGCGCGTCCATCGCACGGCGCCATGTCCCGGAGGAACGCGTCGGAGATCGCCCTGAGCTCCGATCCGAACGCACCCGCGCTCGCACCGAGGCCGACCGGGAGGATCGCGAGCGGCGTCCGGCCCGCGTATGCGGGCGTGACCTTCGCGATGACATTCTCATCGTCGCGCCTCGTGCCGGGGGGATCGTGCTGGCCGTCGGTGAAGAACACCACGGCTGCCCTGCCCGACCCATCCGGAAGCAGGCCCGCGGCCTCGACGAGGGCCGCCACGTGGTCCGTCCCGGCCGTGTTGATGTGCCCCGTGACGCGTGCGTCGGACCCGGCTCGGTACTCGGCCGCCGTCATGCGCAGGCAGTCCTCGAAGCGGGTCACGGCCGCGTGGTTCTCGTGCAGATCGAGCCGCTGGCAACCGCCGGGGTACTGGGTCGCCTTGCGCCCGAACGCGACGAACGAGACCGACGCGTTGCCGACGATCAGGTCGTCCGCGATGGCCCCCACCCGGTCCGCGATGCCCTCGAGCGCAGTCGCGAACTCGACGTTCGTGCCGTCGTCGCTCCCGAGGATCGAGTCCGAGACGTCGAACACGAGCACGACGTCCGAGGGGTCCTGCGCCGTCGCCGCCGCGACCAGGCTCACGCCGACGAGCATCGTGCCGAATGCCATGCTCATGAGGAGGGCAACGAACGTGGTCGACCGGCGCGCCCGCACAGACCGATCACGAGAGTGGAATCGCCAGGAGCTCATGCCGCCGCGTTCGGCCTTTCTCCCCGGGCCGCCTGCTCACTTCCCCGCAGTAGTCGCCTCCGCCACTACCGGCCCCGGAGTAATCCGCACCGTACCCCGCTAGTCGGCTCCCGACGGCCGTTTGGATGCGATCGTGGTGACCGCCGTCAACGAATTCGGCCGGTCGCGGTCGCAGTGCTCATGGCCATCCGTCAGCGGTGCCCGCCACGCCGTCTCGCAGGGACGGGCCAGGCCGGCGCGCGGCCTGCTCAGGCGGTGGCGACGGCGCCTTCCCGGTAGCGGGCGAGGTCGGCGTCGACCATCATCTCGATGAGCGCCTCGAACGGGACGGTGGGCTCCCAGCCGAGCTGGCGTCGCGCCTTCGACGGGTCGCCGACGAGCGGCACCGATTCCGGAGGTCGAGCGAAAGCGGGATCGACGACGAGGTACTGCTCGGCGTCGAGCTTGACGCGGCGGAACGCGATCTCGCACACGTCTCGAACGGTGTGCAGGACGCCGGTGGCGACGACGAAGTCGGACGGCTCGTCCTCCTGGAGCATCCGCCACATCGCGTCGACGTAATCGCCGGCGAAGCCCCAGTCCCGTTGGGCGTCGAGGTTGCCGATCGAGAGCGAGTCGGCAAGGCCGAGCGAGATCCGCGCCGCGGCATCGGTCACCTTCCGCGTGAGGAACTCGGGCCCGCGACGCGGCGACTCGTGGTTGTAGAGGATGCCCGAGACGGCGAACAGGTGGTGGTGCTCGCGGGCGTTGACGACGCTGAAGTGCGCGAACGTCTTGGCCGCGCCGTACGGGTTGCGCGGGTTCGGCGGCGTGGCCTCGCTCTGCGGGGACTCCCGTGGATTCCCGAAGAGCTCGCTCGACGACGCCTGGTAGAACCGGATGCTCCGATCGACGATCCGGATCGCCTCGAGCAGGCGAAGGGCTCCGACGCCGGTCGTGACGACGGTGCTGTCGGGGGCGTCCCACGACGTGGGCACGAAGCTGTGGCCCGCGAGGTTGTACACCTCGGCCGGGCGAACGCCCTCGAGCAGGCCGATGAGCTGGGCCTCGTCCATGAGGTCGACCTCACGAAGCTCGACCCGATCGAGGATGTGGGCGATGCGCCCCAGGTCCGGGTTGGTTGGCCGTCGCACGCCCACGACCCGATAGCCCTTCGCAAGCAGCAGCTCGGCCAGGTACGAGCCGTCCTGACCGGCAATGCCCGTGACGAGGGCGGTCGGCTGGTTCGCCATCTCGGGCGAGTCTATGGGGTCGGCTGTCAGGGGAGCCCGCCACCGTCGACCACGGATCGATCGGCGCTCGACAGGCCGCGACCCCCGAGGTGTCGGTAGTAGGCCCGGAACGTCCTGGCGGTCCGGTCCCAGCTCAGGCGTCGGATGCGATCGCGTCCCTTCTCGACGAGCTGCTGCCCCAGTCGAGGATCCGTCCAGAGCCGCCGGATCGCGTTCGCGATCGCAGGGACGTCGTCGGGATCGAAGAGCAAGGCCGCGTCGCCCGCTTGCTCGGGTAGGGATGTGACGTTGGAGCTGGCGACGGGCACGCCGGCATCAAACGCCTCCCACATCGGCGCGCTCGCCGCTTCGAACCGAGTGGGGATGATCACCGCCGCGGCTCCTCGATAGAGCGCCACCAGCTCGTCTCGACTCACGAATCCCGGCCAGGTGACGAGATCGGAGACATTGAGGGCCCCTTGCTCCTCGAGCACGGTCGAAAAGAAGTCCGTGTGATGGCCGGGAGCAACAAGTGGAACGTCGAGGCCATCCGCGCGCAGGAGCGCAAGCGCTCGCAGCAAGCTCACGTGGTTCTTGTGCTGCCACGTGACCGCTGGGTAGAGGACGTATCTCGCTGGTACTCCCAGCCGGGCCTGCGGGGAGTCCATCGAACCTGATGGAAGCTCGCGCGCGGTGATCGGCGGAGCCCAGGAGACGACCTTGACCTTCCTCGGATCCAGCCCAAAGCTGCGCTCCAGGTCGCGTTTTCCCCACGTGCTCGTGACTGCCACGATCGAGGCCTGGTCGCACAGCGTGCGGTACCAGCCCTCCCGGAGGGCGATCTCCTCCGGGGTGAAGAACTCCGGGTGGTGGACGTGCTGGAGGTCATGCGGGTGATAGATCGTGGGAATCCCGGTCATGAAGCCCCTCTGGAACGTGAAGTGCATCACGTCGACGCCGGCAGCCTCGATCAGGCCGTCCGACGGGGGCGGCGTGGGCGACAGGCGACTCGGGTGGCCGGGCGCGACATGGAGGATGTCGACGTTCCCCGCAACGTGGGGTCGGAGCCAATCATCGTCGTCCGGATACACGAGGACGCGGTAGCGTTCGTCACCATCTGCGAGCGACGACAGGGCCCGAACGAGTCCGACGATCACGCTCTCGACGCCGCCGTATTGGCCCGAAACGATGCGCCCATCGAGCGCGATGGTCAGCCGGCGGCGCACGACATCCGGCGGGATCGATGGGCGACCGAGATGGTCGATGCGATCCGATCAAGATCGCCGTCCGACAGGCCGACGAACGTGGGCAGGTTCAGGCCCGTCCTGCCCAGCTGATCGGTCGTCTCGAGCGAGCCGCGCGGAGATCCCTCATACGGTGGGAGCGTGTGGAGTGGCTGAAAGAACGGCCTCGTCTCGATTCCGGCGGCGTCCATGTGGGTCGCGAGCGCGTCTCTCGAATGACCAAACGCAATCTCGTCGACGTTGATGCAGAACATCCAGGGGCTGGGAGACGCCCATGGTGCCACGGGCTGGAACGTGATGCCCGGAACACCGCCGAGGCGTTGGGCGTACCCGTCGAAGATCGCGCGGCGCCTCGAAACGATCGAGTCGAATCGCTCCAGCTGTGCGCACAGGATCGCCGCAGCCACGTTGGTCAAGCGGTAGTTGTAGCCGACAACCGGAAAGAAGTAGCGGCGCTCCGGATCCATGCCCTGGCCACGGAGTAGCCGCAACCTTCGTTCGAGCTCCGGATCATCGACGCTCACGGCGCCGCCTTCGCCGCTCGTGACGATCTTGTTGCCGTAGAACGAGAACACGCCGAGATCGCCAAGGCTCCCCACCGCGGCGCCCTTGTATCTCGCGCCGTGGGCTTCGGCGGCATCCTCGAGGATCCAGAGACCATGCCGGGCTGCCACGGCGCGCAGCGCGTCCATGTCCGCGGGATGGCCGTACAGGTGCACGGCGATGATTCCGCGAGTGCGCGGGGTCACTTGCGCTTCGACAGCGGCGGCGTCGAGGCACCAGGTCCCCGGTTCGACGTCCGCGAAGACGGGTTCCGCAGAGCAATAGCGCACCGCATTTGCGGTCGCGATGTACGTCAGCGACGGAACGATGACTTCATCGCCCGGCGCGATGCCCAACGCGAGCACGGCGAGGTGAAGGGCGGCCGTCCCGTTGACGACAGAGACGGTGGTCCGCGTACCGCTCAGGCTCGCGAACTCCCGCTCGAAACGATCCACGAAAGGACCGACGGACGAAATCCAGGAACTGCGGATGGCCTCGACGACGTAGGCCTCCTCGTTGCCTGCCAGGCTCGGGGCCGCCACGGGAATCCTGTTCATCTGACTGCCCGGCCCGGCGTCATCGACGCCTGGTCGCGTCGTACCAGGTGATCGTCTCTCTCAGCCCATCCTCGAAGGCAGTCTTCGCGACAAACCCGAACGAGGCGCTGGCGCGTGACGTATCGAGGGCACGGCGCGGCTGGCCGTCCGGCTTGGAGGCGTCCCAGCGCACCTCGCCCTCGAAGCCCGTCAATCGAACGATGAGCTCGACGAGGTCGCGGATCGTGATCTCGCGCCCGGTGCCCAGGTTCACGGGCTCCGATCCGTCGTAGCGCTCGGTGGCGAGCGCGATGCCCTCGGCGGCGTCGTCAACGTAAAGGAATTCCCGCGAGGCCGAGCCCGTGCCCCACACCTCGATGTGGTCGTCGCCTCGCTCCCGCGCGTCCACGCACTTCTTGATGAGCGCCGGGATGACATGCGAGCTTGCGGGGTCGAAGTTGTCTCCCGGGCCATAGAGATTCACCGGGATCAGGTGGATCACGTTGAAGCCGTACTGCTGGCGATAGGCCTGCCCCTGGACGAGGAGCATCTTCTTCGCGAGGCCGTACGGCGCGTTCGTCTCCTCCGGGTAGCCGTTCCACAGGTCGTTCTCGCGGAACGGCACCGGCGTGAACTTGGGATACGAGCATACGGTCCCGATCTGGACGAACTTCTCCACGCTCCCCAGCCGTGCCTGCTCCATCAACTCGATGCCCATCGACGCGTTCTCGTAGAAGAACCGCCCCGGGTTCTCGCGATTCGCGCCGATCCCGCCGACGACCGCCGCGAGGTGGATGACGACGTTCGGCTCGCCGTCGGCGAGCGCGTCGCCGACGCCCTCGGCCGTGCGCAGGTCGTAGTCCTTCGAGCGCGGGACGAAGACGTCGCGGACGCCAGCTGCCTTCAGGCGCTTGACCACGGACGTGCCCAGGAAGCCGCCGCCGCCGGTCACCATGACCCGGCGGTCGGGCCACGTGGTCACGAGCCGGCGACGGGCGCGGCCGATGCCTCCGAGCCGGCAGTCCGCTTGACGAGATGCTCGTCGGGCCGCAGGCCGCCCTCGCGCAGGTCGGCCTCGAGCATCAGGCGGACCAGGCCATCGAACGTCGTCGACGGTCGCCAGCCGAGGACGCGCTGCGCCTTCGAGGCGTCACCGCACAGCTCGTCGACCTCCGTCGGTCGGAAGTAGCGCTCGTCGATCCGGACGTGGCGCTCCCAGTCGAGCCCGACCAGCCCGAAGGCAACCTCGACGAGCTCCTGCACCGAATGCATCTCGCCGGTCGCGACGACGTAGTCGTCGGGCCGGTCCTGCTGGAGCATCCGCCACATCGCCTCGACGTATTCGGGGGCGTAGCCCCAGTCGCGACGGGCCTCGAGGTTGCCCATGAACAGGTGCTCCTCCTGCCCGGCGAGGATCGCGGCGATGCCGCGCGTGACCTTCCGCGTCACGAACGTGCCGCCGCGCCGGGGCGACTCGTGGTTGAACAGGATCCCGTTGCTGGCGTGGAGGTCGTACGCGTCGCGGTACTGGACCGTCATCCAGTGCGCGAAGACCTTCGCGATCGCGTACGGGCTGCGCGGGTGGAACGCCGTGCCCTCCGCCTGCGGCGGCGGCGAGCTGCCGAACATCTCGCTGGAGCCCGCCTGGTAGAAGCGGATCGGCCAGGTCGCGGTCCGAATGGCCTCGAGGAGGCGGAGGGTGCCCATGCCGACGCTGTCGGCCGTGAACTCCGGGACCTCGAAGCTCACCTTCACGTGGCTCTGCGCGCCGAGGTTGTAGATCTCGTCCGGCTTGACCTGGTGCAGCTGCGAGAACAGGGAGGACGGGTCGGTCAAGTCGGCGTAGTGCAGGAACAGGCGTTTTCCGGACTCGTGCGGGTCCTGGTAGAGGTGGTCGATCCGGCCCGTCGTGAACGAGCTCGAGCGGCGGATCAGGCCGTGGACCTCGTAGCCCTTCGAGAGCAGCAGCTCGGCGAGGTACGACCCGTCCTGGCCGGTGATGCCCGTGATGAGGGCCGTCTTCTGCTCGGTCACTCGGGCGAGTATAGGGACGGGTCGACGCCCAACCGACGAAACAACGCCCGCCAGGAAATCGCGAAAGACGCCGGCGCCGAACTGCTCGGCGCGCTCGCGGATCTCTCGCGTCTCGAGGGCAAGGCCATCGAGCGCCTCGATCGCATTTGCGAGGCCGGCTGGCGTTGCATCGTCGAACAGGACACCCGTCCGGCCGTCGACGACCGTTTCCGCCGCCCCGCCGCGGTTGATGGCCACCACGGGCTTGCCCGCGGCCATTGCCTCGACCGGCGCGATGCCGAAGTCCTCCACGCCCGGCACGAGGTAGGCGTGCGAGCGCCGAATAAGGTCGATGAGAGTCGGCCGATCGACGTGGCCGGCGAACCGGACGGTCGGTCCCGCCATCGCCTCGAGGCGCGCTCGCTCCGGCCCGTCGCCGACCAGGACGAGGTCACGGCCCAGGAGCGTCGCGGCCTGGACGGCGAGGTCCAGCCGGCGGTAGGCGAGCATCCTCGCGGCGACGACGAGGTAGCCGTCGTCGACGCTCGAAACCTCGATCTCATCGACGTCGACCGGTGGGTAGATGACCTCCGCCTCCCGGTTCCACAGCCGCCGGATCCGCTCCTGGACCGTCTTCGAGATGGCCACGACGACGTTCGGACGACCGGCGGTCGCGCGGTCCCAGCGGCGGAGGGCGGGCCGCAGCAGCCGCCCGCCGATCCGCGCGGGCAGCGAGAAGCTGGACCGATCCAGGTACGCGTCGAGGTCCCACGCGTACCGAAGCGGCGTGTAGACGTACGAGATGTGGGTGGCGTCGGCCGCGGTCCGGACGGCGTGCGTGAACGCGATCGAGCTGCTGACCACGAGCGAGTAGCGCCGGAGGTCGAGACCGCCGAAGTACAGCGGATAGAACGGCAGGAACGATCGGAACCGGCGACTCGGCCCGAACAGGCGCTGCATTGGCCACGGCCTTGCTCGGTCCCTCGGCAGGAGGCTGCCGAACGTCGCCTGGTCGTAGAAGCTCGTGTAGATCGGCGCCGTGGGCAGCAGGCGGGCAAGCTCGAGCGCAACGCGCTCCGCGCCACCCTCGACGACCATCCAGTCGTGGGCGATCGCGGCTCCCTCGGCTGCCCTCATCTGCGCTCCTACCATACCCGCGATGAAGGTCGGCCTCGACGTCGGTCCCCTCAAGCCACGGCCCGCCGGTGTCGGCATCTACGTCCGATCCCTGGCGAACGCCCTGGCGGCAACTCACGGCGTCGATCTCGTGCAATTCGGTCGCCGGCCCGACGCCGAGGGCTTGCCCGACGGCGACTCGATCGGCCGGTCGGCTCGCCTGCCGTATCCGGCCTGGGTCGAGCTCGGGGCCCCGTTCGCACTGCGGGGCCGGGAGGTCGACGTCGTGCATTTCACCGACGGCCTCGTGCCGCTGGTGTCGCGCCGGCCGCGTGTCGTGACGGTCATGGATCTCTCGATCGTCCGGCAGTGGCGCTCGCACCGCGTGCTGCGATATCCACGAATCCCGCTCGTGCTCGCAGCGCCGAGGCTCGCGTCCCGTGTGATCGTGCCGTCCAGGGCGACCGCCGATGAGGTGATGGCGCTGACCGGGACGAAGGCACGGAGGATCGACGTCGTGCCCCTGGCGCCCGCCCCTCGCGAACGCTCGGGGTCCCCGGCGGGTGACGCAGGCCTGCTCCGCCGGCACGAGCTCGACGCGCGGGGCTATCTCCTGGTCCTCGGCACGATCGAGCCACGCAAGAACCACGTTCGGGTCGTGCACGCCTTCGAGCGCCTCGCGGCAAGCGGCGGGCTCCCCGACGGCATGGTCCTCGCGATCGCCGGACAGCCTGGTTGGCGCGCGGGGCCGGCACTCGATGCCATCGAGGCGAGCCCGGTCGCGGCGCGCATCCGACGCCTCGGGTACGTCCCCGACGAGGACCTCCCCGCCCTCCTTGCCCAGTCGGCCGCCGTCCTCTACGTCTCGACGTACGAAGGCTTCGGCCTGCCGGTCCTCGAGGCGATGGCCGAGGGCGCGGCGGTCGTGACCTCGAACGTTTCGTCCATGCCCGAGGCGGCAGGCGACGCCGCCGTGCTCGTCGACCCCTTCGACGTCGATGGCATCGCTGCCGGCATCGAGCAGGCCGTCCGCGCCGCCGACGCCATGCGCGACCCGGGGCGGGCTCGAGCCGCGCAGTTCAGCTGGGCTCGGGTGGCTGCCGAGACGGTCGACGTGTACGAGAAGGCAAGGTGAGCTTGACCACGGCGCTGGACCCCGCGCATCCGGCCAGGTTGGTCGCGAAATCCTTAGACAGGCTCCCAGTTTCCGGATTGACGCGCTCGCCGCAGGGCGATCCGGGGTTGCCGAAGGTCTCCAATTCGATCTCGCGTCGCCCGGATCCATCGGAGAGGTCATCCACAGAGCCCGGCCCGAACACACGCTCATGACCGCGGCACCCACCGACGTTGCGTGGTGCGAAGCCGACTCTTGCAGCTTCACACCTGATGTTGGTCGACGCGACCCGCGCCGCCTCCGAAGCCTGTCATCGGGTAGGTTCCCGACTGGTCTTCTTCTCGACCGACTACGTTTTCGACGGATCGAACGGCCCGTTTGGTGAAGCGGATCCAGTTGGCCCCTTGAACGTCTATGGACAGCACAAGCTCGAAGCGGAAGGGATTGTGCTAGTCGCCAGCCAGGGCAATCTCGTCATTCGGACGTGCCAGGTCTTCGGATTGGACCCCCGCCGAATGAACTTCGTCCTCCGGACTGCCGACCGCCTCGCCGCCGTCGGCGACGTTGAAGTAGCGGACAATCTCTTCGGGACCCCGACCTTCGCGCCCGACCTCGTCGCCACAACGTTCGATCTGCTGCTCGGTGCCTCGTCGGGCATCTGGCACGTCGCCGGACAGGCATTCTTGTCACGCTATGATCTGGCGGTCGCGGTCGCTCGTGCGTTTCGCCTCGATCCCGCCCTCGTGAGAACGACCCGCTGGGATGAGGCTCACGATCGGGTGAACCGTCCACGACGCGGCGGTCTCCGAACCGACAAGCTCAACGCGAGGGGAGGGCCGGACATGACGTCGCTAGAGGACGCACTCGCGGCGCTTCGAGATCTCGCGGGTGCGAGTTGACGCAGGTCGTCATCCTGGCCGGCGGTCTCGGTACGCGCTCGCGAGGAGACCGCAGTCCGGCCGAAGCCGATGGTCGAGGTCGGTGGCCGCCGATCCTGTGGCACATCATGAAGATCTACGCCACTTCGGGCTTCAAGGAGTTCGTGATGTGCACGGGCTACAAGGGCGAGATGATCAAAGAGTACTTCCTCAACTACGCGAGATGAACGGACTTCACGATCCATCTCGGTCCGCGACGCGTCGAGTTCGCCGACGAGCACCGCCGAGACGACTGGACGGTCACGCTCGTCGATACGGGCGCGGACACCCATGACCGGTGGACGGGTTGAGCGCCTTGCGAGCACGCTTCGCGACGAGACGTTCATGCTGACCTACGGCGACGGCGTGACCGACGTCGACTTCGACAAGTTGCTCGCCTTCCACGAGGCCCATGGCCGGCTCGCGACCGTCACTACGGTGCGGCCCTCTTCGCGGTTCGGTGTGATGGACATCGGCGGCGAAGGGGTCGTCGAGCTTCCGGAGAAGCCGCAAACCGACGGCGGTTGCATCAACGCCGGCTTCTTCGTCCTGGAGCGGAAGTTCTGGACTGATCGACGGTGACGAATCGCGCTCGAGCGAGAACCGATGGAAGACTCGCCGACGCAGGCCAGCTCATGGCGTTTCGGCACCCAGGTTTCTGGCAACCGATGGATACGCAAAGAGACCTCGATCACCTGAACGAACAATGGGCGTCCGGTACGGCCCCGTGGAAGACGTGGGATGACTGACGCACGGTTCGTCGATCGCCAGGTTCTCATCACCGGCGCGACTGGCGTTGTTGGTAGCTGGCTCGTCGATGCGTTGCTTCGCGTAGGTGCGCGGCCAGTCGTGCTGTTGCGAGATGAGGTGCCAGGGTCCGCCCTCGAACGGGAGCGGTCAGATCAACGCCGTGGCCGAACAGTTCGCGGTGAGCTCGAGAACGTGAGGCTTCTCGAGCGGACTATCGTCGAGTATGAGGTCAGTGCGATCTTCCACCTCGGCGCCCAGACCCAGGTAGTGACAGCCGATCGGGATCCCTTCGGAACCCTGGAGGCGAATGTTCGCGGGACGTACAACCTCCTCGAGGGGTCCGCGACCGGCGCGAAGGTCCCAACGGTGATTGCGTCGAGTGACAAGGCCTATGGTCCAAGCGACTCGCTGCCGTACCTCGAAACACATCCGTTGGCAGGTCGCGGAATTGGACGTGGCGGTTGAAGAGCGCGGCGGACCTCCTCGCTGGCTGCCTACGCCCGCACGTATGGTCTGCCGATCGGGATTGCCAGGTGCGGCAATGTCTATGGCGGGGGCGATCTCAACTGGGCGCGTATCGTCCCTGGGACGATCCGGGCAGTCTTGCGCGGAGAGGCCCCCGTGCTAACGGAGCAGCGGAGCCCCCCGTCGGGACTACATCTATGTCCGGGACGCTGTCGGGGCATATCTCCGGCTGGCCGAAGTGCTCGACGCCGGAGCCCGGCCGGATCAGGCCTACAACTTCGGCCACGGCGTGCCCGTGTCGGCTGCTCGAGATTGTCGATGCCATCCTGCGGCTCACCGGACGCCCCGACCTCGCGCCTGTCATCGAGGATTGGGCCGACAACGAGATTCCGGATCAGTGGCTCGATGCCTCGAAGGCTCGTGAGGAGCTCGACTGGCTGCCGAAATTCGCCCTGTCCGAGGGACTCGGGGAAACCATCACCTGGTACCAGGAGTATTTGGCCTCTTGAAGGTCGTCGAGACAGCCCTGCCGGGCGTGCTGGTCCTGGAGCCGGAGCCGATCGTGGATGCCCGAGGGATTTTTGCTCGGATCTGGGATGCAGAGGCTCTGATGTCTCGCGGACTCGACGCATCAATCAGTCAGGCGTCGACCTCGTGGAATGAGGTCAAAGGAACGCTCCGGGGCCTGCACTACCAAGCCGATCCGTACGCCGAGGCAAAGGCGGTGACCTGCGTCAGCGGCGCGATCTGGGATGTTGCCGTCGACCTTCGACGGGACTCGCCGACCCTCCACCGCTGGTTCGGCCTCGAGTTGAGCGCGGATCTCCCGCGTCAGCCTGTACGTGCCCCCCGGCTGCGCGCACGGATATCCTCACGCTTACGGACAACGCGGAAGTGCATTACCTGATCTCGTTGCCTCACCGCCCGGAGGCTGGAACCGGGGTCCGCTGGGACGACCCGACGCTGGCCATCGAATGGCCGGCGAACGTGGTGCGAATCTCCGACCGTGATGCCTCCCTACCGCTGATCCAGCCTGACAGCTAGGGAAGTCCGTCGACGCACAGGAGCGGGCGTCAGAGGATGGTCGGCGCCGGGATTGGAACAAGAAACCTTCCGCCACGCGCCGCGAAGTCGCGTTGTTCGGCGACGATCTCAGCGCGAAGGTTCCAGGCGAGCAGCAACAAGACGTCCACCGGATCGTCATCGAGCGTCGTTGGACCGACGATCGGGATGGTCGAGCCCGGCGACATCCGGTCCTGCTTCAGCGGATTTCGATCGATGATGTATCGGATCGATCGCTCGTCCAAACCCGGTCGTGGTGAGGAGGGTGCTGCCCTTTGCGGTGGCGCCGTAGCCCGCGATCGAGGCGCCGCTGGCGGCAAGCGAGGCGACCGTCGCCTGAAGTTGCGCACGAAGGTCGTCGACTCGTGTGGCAAACGTCGCAAGGGCACTCCCATCCGCGTACCCCAGGCGCCGTTCTTCTTCGAGCATGCTCGGCACGCTGGAGTCGGGGACCGCACCCGCGTGCCGACCCACGAACCGGATCGACCCTCCGTGGATCGAGGTCCGCTCCACGTGTGTCAGACTCAGGCCGGCTTGTCGATACACGCGGTCGAGCGCCGTGACGGACAGGTACGAGACGTGCTCGTGGTAGATGGTGTCGTAGGCGAGCGTCTCCACGAGGTCCCGCAGGTAGGGGGCTCCCACCACGACGAACCCATCGGGCGTCAGGAGTTCCGCGACGCCCTGCAGGAAGTCAATGATGTTGGGGACATGTGCGAGCACGTTGGTTCCAACCACCACGTCAGCGGGGCCGTGGTCGTCGCGAACCGAGATCGCAGTCGACCGCGTGAAGAACTCCGCGACGGTTGGAATCCCGTCTTCCACCGCTTGTGCAGCGATGTTCAGGGCGGGCTCGATCCCGAGCACCCGAGGGGCCCACGATTGAACAGCCTTGAGAAGGCAGCCATCGTTCGACGCCGGCTCGACCACGAACGGGTCTGTTGTCGTCGTGCGAGCTCGCATCCAGTCAGAGAGCCACTGGAATGGGCGACCCACGTAGTCGACTGCGACAGGGTGTAGAGATAGTGACGGAACAGGATTTCCGGATCAACGGTCTCGACGATCTGGGTGATGGCGCAGGTCTCGCAGAACTGAACGCCAAGTGGGTAACGGGCAGCATCGTTCTTGGCCGCAATCGGAAGGAAGTCATTGGCGAGGGGCACTCGACCAAGGTCGAGAACCTGTCGGACTTTCGTCGAACCGCAGAGCGCGACACACGGTCGTGTCGGATCCATTCGGATGCAGATTGCGTGGCACGGTCACGGTGTCCGCGAACGATAGCGCACTGCCTCAGGACCCTCGACCCACCGGTGGCGGGGGACCGCCGATGCCCAATGTGCGGAGGCGAGGGGCTTCGGCTTTGGATGGCTCGCGACTGGAACCGAGGTCGCACTGAGGTTGCCTTCTATTACCTCCAGTGCCGTACCTGCCGGACGACCTATCTTCGAACGATCCCGGAAGACCTCGATCGCTACTACGAGGACGCCTACCATCGTCTTCCGGCGACCACCGAGGAGTCCCAGGCGCTCGCAGTGCCGGAGCAGTTCAAGCTCGACGCGATCGGCACCCTTCCCGGTGGCGCGCGCCTTCTCGATGTCGGCAGCTCGTTTGGTGTGTTCGCCTACCTTGCGCGACGAGCCGGGTTCGCTGTGGATGCCGTCGAGCCGGATCCCGAGTGCGGGAGCATCTTGGCCGACCTCGTCGGCGTGCGGGTCTTCCGGGACATCCAGGCTCCTGGGCTCGATCGGTCGGCGACCGATGACGCTGTCACGCTTTGGCAGGTCTTCGAGCACGTTCCTGATCCCCGGCGATGCTGGCTCGAATCTTGGTCTGCTTCGTCCCGGCGGAATAGCGATCTTCGCGACACCGAATTCAGACTCGATCCAGGGGCGGCTGTTCGGTCGGCGATGGACTCATCTCGACGCTCCCAGGCACCTGCAGCTCGTCCCAACGCAGGCACTTGCCGAGCGGGCTGTGGCGAGCGGGTTCGAGTTCGTGCACCTCACGATGACGGACACGGGGAGCCTCGGCTGGAACTCATTTGGCTGGCGTGATTCATGGCCAATCTCGTGGAGCGACAGGGATTCCGCGCGGTCCTTGGCTGGATCGGCCTGGGCGTCGGCCTCCTTCTCCGGCCCCTTGAGCGAACCGGATCCCGCGGAGCGAGCTACACGATGACCTTTCGGCGTCCCGTGTGATGCCGCGATTCTCGATCCTCCTTCCGACGCGCGATCGAATGGACCTCCTACGACAGGCAATCGAGACCGTCCCGCGCCAGGACACAGATGGCTGGGAGATCGTCATCGCCGACAACGCATCAAGGGACGATGTCGTTGGCTATGCCGAGGCTCTGGCCGACCGCCGGATCAGGTCCGTGCGTCACGCAGTCGCCCATTCCCGTGACCGGCAACTGGAACAGTGCGCTCGAAGCGTCGACCGGAGACTGGGTCGTGACCCTCGGTGACGATGACGGCCTTGTCCCCGGCGCGCTCTCGGCGATTTCCGCATTGGTCGCACGTTTCGATCCGGACGATCTATGCCAATGCCTGGAGCCTTGTTCCTCCAGGGGTCCTACCCGACACGCCAGATGGCGCCCTTCGGCCCTATGGAGCTGAAGCTATTCACCGAATTACGTCCATCGTTCTTGGCCGGGAGGCGGCGATCGACCTCGTCCGGCGCGCCGCGCGATTTGAGATGGCAACGACGTTCAACATGCAGCACTCGTTCGTGTCTCGTCGGCTCGTCACCGACCTTTCCACCGACGGACCGTTCTTCCGGTCGCCATACCCCGACTTCTACGCGACGAACGCGATCTTCCTGGCTGCTCGGCGTCTGGTCATCGAGCCGGCGCGGCTTGTGATCATTGGCCTCAGCCCAAGGTCGTTTCGTGCGTACTACTTCTCGGGGCGCGAGGCGGAAGGCGTTGGCACCTAGGCAATGAACGCGACGAGGAAGGTCTGCGTTCAGCGGGATTGCGGGTCCTGCCGGGAAGCCCCGATCGGACATCGTGGCTTCTCGCCGTCGACGCCCTCCAGCGCGGTCTCGGGCGTTCGATCAACCTTCGTGTCGATCAGGCGAGGTATCGGCGATTGGTGCTCTTGGGCGTCTATGGAGGCGGCCGTGGTTTCGATCACCGACCCTGACGTTCGGGCCGAGATTGAGTCACGCCTGCAGCCACTCGAACGATACGGGTTAGTTCCTCTCATTCGATTGGGAGTGTGGTTTTCGGATGGGCTTCCGAGGTCAGTTCGCGATGGATTGCGGCGATTCAGTCACCGGCTGCTCATCCGCAGTCCAATTCTTGAAGGACGATCACGAACCGGCGTCCGGAATGTGATCGACGCGTTCGACTACCTCGATGGTTCGGGTGCGGATGAATGAGGAGCGCGAGTAGCCACGCAGCGCGATGCGCAAAGCAGCCACGGCGAGGACGTACGTGACTCCGAAAGCGACGGTGGTTTCGAGAAGCCCGGGCTCATTGACGAGCATGCGTAGACCGATGGCACTCACCAGTGCAAGTCCGGATGCGAGCGAGTAGTCCACGAAGTCGCGAATGATCGGGTAGTTAGTTGCTTGCCGGAACGAGGCGAGCCCCACGACAGTGGCAACGCCCTTGGCGGAAGCGGTCGCAATGGCGGCGCCAATTCCCTTGAGCGTGGGATCAGCAACACGTTGAGGACGAGATTTGCCACGCCGCCCGCCGTTACCGCATTGCCATAGGCGCGGGCCTGCCCCCAGGTCATCAACGGAAACGCGACGGCGCCGGAGGTGAATCCGAGCGTGATCACCATGCCGAGGATCATGAGGTTCGATCCAGCACCCTCGAAATCAGGGCCATACAGGAAGCGAATGGCGGGATCAGCGGCGGCGAGACAGAAGAAGCCGAACGGAATGGTCAGGACGAGTGACCGATCTATGTACCGACGTAGCGTGGCGTGGCCGACAGCCGAGCGTCGATCCGCGATCCCCGCAAGCTCGGCGCTGGCGTCGTTGACGACCGCGGCAACTGAATAGAAGGGCTGGATGACTCGATACGCAGCCTCGTAGAGGCCCAGGACAACGGGCGATGCGAAGGCGAGCAGGAACAGGCGGTCCCAGCTCGTCGTGACCAACGTCGCCAGCTCGCCCCGTTGGTAGTGCACGCCCGACCGATAGGCGCGGCGAATGGCGTCGAGCGTGGAGATTCCGCAGCTCGTGCGCACAAGACCCGAACCCGCGGCCGCACCGAGGCCGACGAGAGCCGGAGTCGCAATTGGGGCGAGCACCAGGAGTCCCAGGCCAATCGAGGCGTACTCCCTTTGGAGCATGAGCGCGACGACTGCCGCAGCGGCAGCTCCCGATAGTCGGAGGATCGCTGCCGTCCCGACTGACTCGTCGCGACGAAAAGCCAGTCGGTGCGCAGGGCGCCCGCGATCCAGGCAAACGAACCGATCCCGAGAACTGAGGCGAAGGTCGCGTCCACCCGGCCGACGGCCAAGATCCCGAGTGTCACAACCACAAGGAGGCAGGCCGCGACGAAGCGGGGTGCCACGACCGTTGCAAGGACTTGGCTCGACTGCACACGGTCGTGGGCAACAAGCGCGGCGCCAGCTTGGGCGAGTCCTAGCCCCGAAACCGCCAAGCCAAGTTGGACGATGACCGCGGTGGCCGCGTAGGTGCCGAAAGGGCTGCCCGGCCCGACAGCGCGGCTGGCCGCGAGGGTTGCGACGACGCTGAGCCCGATCGCGGCGATTTCCGCGAGCGCGCGCCATCGGATCGACCTGCCGCGTCCACGACACTCGGCCCGCCTGCATTCACTCGCCATCGGCGCTGGCGCCAGGCGTCCCGAAGGTTCCAGCGGAGCGCCTCAAGGGCGGCTCGCATGGCATGCCGAAGCCGCCGTGTCGGTTTGATGCGCCGAGCGAGAAAGATCGGAAGGTGGATGGACACAAAGAAGATCGTCGAGGCGAGATTTGCCGGAATTGAACCGTTTCGCCGCATGAAGAGCAGACGGTTGCGAAGATTTATCGCCTCGGCGAGTGTTGACGGATTGGTCGCGCCGCCAAGATGAATGATGGATGCCCGAGGCTCGATGAGGCAGCGCCAGCCCACCCTGGTTGCGCGCACACACCAATCGACGTCCTCCCAGTACGAGGCAAAGCTCTCTTCGAGGCCGCCAACCTCCCGCGCGGCTGCGATCGACATCAACAGACATGCTCCATCCAACCAAGCCGCGGAATACGCGCGATCCGCCTGTGCAACGGCTGGCGCCGATGCCCACTCAGGCCTGTCCACCAGGAAAGGGTTCCCCCGGCGGAGGCAACGGAGCGATCTCGCGCCAGGGTGATTGGACCGACTGCCGCGACATCCGGACCCGCGCTTCTAAGCAGGTACGAGAGCAGGTTTGGGTCAACCATCAGCACGTCGTTGTTGAGCAGCAGGACGTGTGACAGCGAGCGAGCTGCGGCCCAACGAATGCCGGCGTTGTAGCCGCCGGGGACGCCCCGGTTCGGATCCAGGCGGATGCTCTCGACAGTGTCGCCGAACTCCGCCGCCAGGCGCTCGCCCTCCGGACCCGACGAGCCGTTGTCGATGATCGCAGTTGGGACCGGCCACTGCGTGAGAACGGAAAGCGTCTCCAGGCATTGACGGGTCAATGCCTCGCCGTTCCAAGTCAGGATGGCGATCCCGACTCGCACGGGCTCTTGTGCCACTCCCTATCGGCCCCTGAGCAGCCAATCGCACCCCTAGCGGCCCTCGAAGGCGGCGGGGACGGTGCGTGCCAGGATCTTGAGGTCGAGCCAGAGCGACCAGCGGTCGATGTACTTGAGGTCGAGCTCGGCCCAGCGGTCGAAATCCGGCGAGCGGCGCGCGCTGACCTGCCACAGGCCGGTGATGCCCGGCTTCATCGACAGCCGTCGTCGGTGCCACAGGTCGTAGCCCTCGACCTCCCGGGGCAGCGCAGGCCGCGGGCCGACGAGGCTCATCTCGCCGCGGAGCACGTTCCACAGCTGCGGCAGCTCGTCGATCGATGTTCGCCGGAGCCATCGACCCGTGGGCGTGATCCGCGGGTCGTTCGTGAGCTTGAAGGCGGCGCCGGCGACCTCCGAGCCGGCCATCAGGTCGGCCAATCGATCCTCGGCATCACGGGTCATGGTTCGGAACTTCAGGACCTCGAACCTCCGGCCGTGGAGGCCGACGCGGACCTGGCGGAACAGGATCGGCGAACCGTCACGGACGCTGATCGCGACGGCCACGGCAAGGAGCAGCGGCGACGCGACGATCAGGGCCGCACCCGCGACGAGGACGTCGAAGACACGCTTCACCACGAAGGCCGCGACGCGATCCGGCCCGCTGACGAGCGAGTACACGGGCGTTCCGTCGAGGTCCTCGATCCGGCCTGACGCGAACGCCCGATCGAGCATGTCGACCGGCAGCCGGACGATCTTGCCCTCCTCCTCGCACAGGTGGGCGATCGCGTTGATGCGCTCGAGCTGGCTGAACGGGAGACAGATCGCGACCTCGTCGATCACGTCGTCGTGGAGCAGCGACTCGATCTTCTCGAGCGGCCCGAGCTGCTTCCAGCCGCGGGGCAGGTCGAACGGCACGTCGTCGACGAACCCCTTCACGCGGAGCCCGAGCTCGCGATGGTCCTCGAGCTTCGCCGCGAAAGCCTGGGCTCGCGGGCCTGCCCCGACGACGAGGACGTACCGGAGGTTGTAGCCGCGGCTCCGGAGCTGCTCGAACGCCCAGCGCATCGCCAATCGGCTCGCGACCGTGACGAGCCATTGGGTGGGAAACAACAGCAGCAGGAACGCACGGCTCACGTCCGGCAGGCGGAACACGAAGAGGACGCTGAACGTGACGAGCGCCAACACGATGACCGCGCGCCCGATCGCGAGCCCCTCGCTCCGGATGGTCCAGCGCGACCTCGGTCGGTACAGCCCGTGGAGCCACAGGACCGCCACCCAACCGACCGCATAAGCAGCCGCAAACCCGACGGGCTGGGCGAGCACGGGTTCCCAGATCGACACCCACTCGCTGCCGAATCGGACGATCGAGAGGAGGACGAGCAGGACGATCGCGAGGCCACCGTCGGCCAGCATGAGGAGCGTCCGGAACCCGATCGCGTGGCGGCGGAGCACGGCGGGAGACTAGTCGGGGGTGGTGCGGGTGCGCAATGGTACCTACCGCGCCGTCAGGTGGATCAGGGAGGGGACGAGAACGTCCCACGGCGTGAAGCGCCGGTACGTGAACGTCCCCCAGAAGCTCGCGGCGTTGCCGTCGAGCGCGCGCCCGACGACCTCGTCGTCGTTCACGCGAAGCTCGAACCCATTGCCACCCCTGCCTGCCGGCACGAGGGCGATGTACTGGTCGACGTTGGCCTGCTCGTCGTTGCCGAGCCGGCGCTCGACTCGGGCGCACCAGTCGAGCACCTGGCTTGCCAGCGGGTCGGTACGACAACGTGCCCGGAGCCGCTCGGTCGCAGCCGGGTCGCCGGCCCAGGCGTCGACGAAGTCGATCGTCGAGGGGTCGAGCGCAGGATCGGTCGCCAGCTGACGGGCAGTCGCGTTCTCTCCGAGCATCAGCGCGATCGCCCAGCCCACCTCGGGATTGGTCGAGGTGATCCGCGCAACGACCTCGTCGCGGAGTGCCGCTCGGTCAGTTGACGCCGCCCACCATGGATCGGCGATGAACGAGGGGTAGGCCGCCGTGGCCCTCGCCAGTGCCGCGACCGCCATCGCCCGCTCGCCGACGCGCTCCGCGAGCTCACCCGCGGCGATCGCCACGGCAGGTCGCTGGATCCCGATCCGGAGCGCGGCGGTGAGATCCGCGACGACCTCGTCGCGCGCCGCCAGACCATCCGCCTCGAACCGCTCGGCGGCGAGGTTGAGCCACGCCTCCGGCAGGTCGTCGGAGCGCGTGACCGCCTCGAAGAACCCGATCGCGGCTCGGTGGTCGCCCGCGCGCGCCGCCGTCAGCCCGGCCGTGAAGCTGTAAGCGGCGATGCGCGGGTCGGCTTGCGCTGCCGCGCGCGCGGGAGCGTCCGCAGCCGCCCAGTCGCCGGCGTTCGCCGCGTCGACCGCCGTCTGCGCGGTCAGCGCCGGGCCTTCCTGCCAGCCGAGGAAGGCGATCGCGGCGGCCAGGGCGGCGGCCCCGACGATCCCGGGCCTGCCCGCGAGGCTGCCCTGGACCCGCCTGATCCAGGGGCGCGTGGGCGTGACTTCCCGCTCGGATGCCGTCGCGTCGAGCCAGGCCACGGGGATCGCAACAGCGAGCAGGATCGCCGGGAAGTTGGCATAGAAGTCGAGCGTCTGGTGGATCCCGAAGTAGACGAGTCCGAGGAGCGACATCCAGCCGAGCCGCCGGCGCCGAATCCCCGTCTCGAATCGCGCGGAACACGAGGACGCCCAGCGAGATGAGCAGGATGGCGCCGGCGATCGCACCGAGGACCCCAAGTTCGCCGAGGGTCTGGGCGTACAGGTTGTGGGCGTGCGGGATGTACTCATCCGGCTCGTTCGACTGCGTCAGCCCGGGCCGCTGGATGACCCACGTCCCCGGTCCGGTGCCCACCAGCGGCGACTGCCTGAAGAGCTCGAGCGCGATCCGGACGAAGACCAGGCGGTTCTCCTGGCCCCCCGCGGCGATGCGCTGGAGGAGCAACGGCGCGAGCGCGACAACCACGGCGAGGAGGCCAAGCGCCGCGGCCGCGCGAATCGCGACTGATCCCCGTGTCAGCGTTGCGCCAACGAGCAGCGCCCGGATGCGCGAACGCGTCCCCTGGCGAAGGAGCGCGAGCAACAGCGCGAGGACGGCGGTCACGCCGAGGGCGAGCCAGCCGGCACGCGAGCCCGAGATCAGAGCAACGACGCCGAGGATCGCCAGCAGCCCGATGACTGCGACGCGGCCGCGCCGCGTCTCCCAATCGACACCGGCGATCGGCACGACGGCGAGCAACGTCGCGACCGTGAGCACGGTTGACGGGTTCCCGAACGACAGGCTCTCGAAGTTGGGCCGCAGCGGCGGCACGGCGAGGTGCCCGATGGCCCCCCACCACGTGATCCAGTGGCCGACACTGGCGACGATGTATGCGCCCGAGACCGCCACGAACAGGGCGCCGGACAGGACGACGAGGCGGGTCCGGAAGAACTCGCGCGCGAGCAGCTGGACGAGGAGCAGATACAGGCCCGCGAGGAGCACGGCGTAGGCCAGGTACTCGACGCTGATCGACGGGAAGCGGGAGAGCAGGGTCGAGACCGCGAGGCTGCCGAGGCAGGCGAGGATCGCCGGGAGCAGGAAGCTCCGTGGTCGCCACGACGGGTCGCGCCAGGCGAGCGCAAGCCACGTCCCGAGCGCCACGGCGGCGAACACGAGGCTCGCAACTCGGAGCATCGGCAGGTACAGCCCGTACCACGCCCCGCCGAAGAAGACCGCGTACGTGACCAGCACGGCGATGCCGAGCCACGCAAGCCTCATTCGCACGAGGTCGCATGCTACCGTCCCGCCCCGTGAGCTCGGACTGGCCAAGAGTCCTGCCAGCGGCCACGCCTGCGGCCGCCTGATGCCGCGCGTCTACGGCCTGCGGCTCCTCTCCCAGCCCGGGGTCCAGCTGGCAGCGCTCAGCCTCATCGCCCTCGTGGTCGTGGGCTTCCGGGCGCTCCAGTTCCTCCTGCTGACGCAACAGGTCCAGTGGGGGTACGACTTCTCGGCGTACTGGGCGGCGGCCGGCTCCCTGCTCGCGGGCGAGCCGCTGTACGCCACCGCGCAGCTGGCGGGTGCCTACGCGCCGCAGGCGCAGTACCTGTTCCTCTATCCGCCGCCGTTCGCCGTCGCCGCGATCCCGTTCGCGGCGCTCTTCTCGGCCGACTATCGAGCCGCGGCCTGGACCTGGTGGGTCGTCGGCGCGGCCATCCTCGTCACCACCACCCTCGCCTTGCACCGCAGCGAGCGCCTTGGCGACCGCTTCCCGATCCTCGCCGGGCACGGCAGGTGGCTCCTCGTTGCAGGCGTGCTGGCCTTCCCGCCGGTCATCGGCGAGCTCGTGCTCGGCAACGTCCACCTGCTCCTGCTGGGCCTCCTCGACGCTCGGCCTGGCTCGGCATCCGGCGCCGCGACGGGCGGGCCGAATGGATCGCCGGAGCAGCGGTCGGCGCCGCCGCGCTCATCAAGGTGTTCCCGGCCCTCCTGCTGGTGTGGTTCCTCGTGACCCGGCGGTATCGGGCTGCCGCGGGCGTTGTCGCAGGCGCTGCGGTCCTCGCGCTCGTTGCCCTGCCGCTCACCGGGATCGAGCCGTGGCTCCAGTACCCCACGGTCCTCGCCAACCTGTCGGCGCCCGCGGACACGACCGACACCCTCGCTCCGACCGTCTGGCTCGCCGATCCACTCGGTTTCACGGTCGCCCGCGTCCTGGTGACCCTCGCCGGCCTCGCCCTGGTCGCGTGGGCTGCCAGGAGGCTCGACGTTGCCCGCTCGTTCGCCGTCGCGGTCACCGTCTCGGTCCTGATCGCCCCCGCGCTGTACCACCACTACCTGGCCCTGCTCGCGCTTCCGTTCATCCTCGCCCTCGGGGCCGGCGTCCAGGTCCGCTACCTCGCACTCGCGTACCTGTTGATGTGGGGCGGGGATCAACCCGCATTCGGGGACCTCGCCTGGCTCGTCAACCGCGCATTCCCGACGCTCGGCGCGCTCGTCCTGCTCGGCGCGCTGAGCGTGCCGCGACGCAGACCGGCCCCAGTCGTCCGCCCCGCCGCTGGGACTGTCTGACCACCTTCGGCCTCAAAGTCGGCCGGTACACTCGCCCGCGATGCCGAGGTCGAAGCCCAACAGCCTCACGCTCGTGCTGCCCGCATACAACGAGGCAACCCGCATCGGGCCGGCGCTCGACGAGCTGTTCCGATACCTCGACGCGCCGCCGCTCGAGGGCATGCACCCCCGGATCGACGTGCTCGTCGTCGATGACGGGAGCGCCGATGGGACGGCGGACATCGTTCGAGCCCGCCCGGAAGCCGCCCGACCGAGGGACGGCGATCTCGCGAGCCTCGGCGTCCTGCCCGTCCGGCACGCCGGCAAGGGAGCGGCGGTAAAGGCCGGCATGCTCGCCGCGACGGGCGATCTCGTGGTCTTTGCCGACGCCGACATGGCGACGCCCCCCGACGAGCTGCCCAAGCTCGTGGGCGCGCTCGAGGATGCGGACGTGGCGCTCGGCAGCAGGATCCAGCACGACGGCTCGGACATGCGCGCGACCCAGCCGCGCTACCGGCGAATCCTGGGCGGCATCTTCCATGCCCTCGCCTCGATCTGGGTCGTCGGTGATGTCAAGGACACGCAGTGCGGGTTCAAGGGCTTCACCCGCGAGGCGGCGCAGGACCTGTTCAAGCGACAGCGCGTCACCTCGATCGTGTTCGACGTCGAGCTGATCCACCTCGCGCGCCGCCGCGCCTACCGGCTGGCCGTCGTCCCGATCCGCTGGGAGGACGTGCGCGGCTCGCGCATGCGGCCCGGCGCAAGGCTCGCGCTCCGGGTCGCGTGGGACCTCTTCCGGATCCCGCTCCTGCACCGTTCGGTCCGCAGAAGGCAATGACCGTCCGAGCCGGGCTGCTCGTCCGCCCGGCGCTGCGACTCGGGTACGTCGCCCTGCTGCTCGCGGGCCTCGGCTCCGCCGCGGCGATCATCGTCACCGCCGGGACGGGCGGGAGCCTCGGCTATGACTACCGCGCATACGAGCTGGCGGTCGAGCGGCTCCTCGCCGGCCAGCCGATGTACGACACCTTCGCCGACGTCGCGGGGCCGTTCGGGCTGTTCCTGTATCCGCCGCCGTTCGCGGTCCTCGTCCTGCCGATCACGCTCCTGCCGTACGAGCTCTCGGTGTCGATCTGGACGGTCCTGCTCGTGGTCGCCAGCGCACTTGCGATCGCGATCCT
The DNA here is from genome assembly GCA_963721765.1 of uncultured Chloroflexia bacterium. Lineage (GTDB taxonomy): Bacteria > Chloroflexota > Limnocylindria > Limnocylindrales > CSP1-4 > UBA5189. Next base: position 170,428 of record CAVRJP010000005.1, on the reverse strand, counting down.
GCCGGTGTCGCGGACCACTCGCCTGGTCGTCCTGCTGCTGGCCTCGCTGTCGTGGCCGCTCATCTACGGGATCAAGCTCGGCCAGGTGGGCCCGCTCCTCCTGCTCGCGTTCGCCGCCGGCTGGCGCTGGATGGATCGCCCATTGCGGTTCGGGATCGCCGCGGCTATCGGCACCGTGATCAAGCTGCAGCCGGCGATGCTCATCGCGTGGGCCGCCGTCACCGGGCGCCGGCGCGCCGCGATGCTCGGTCTCGCGGCGGTCGCGCTCATCTCGATCGCGGCCACGGTGGTGACCGGACCGGGGGCGTGGTTGGACATGGCCGATGTGCTCGGCCGCGTCAACCGGCCCATCGATACGCCGAGGAGCTTCGGGCTCGGCCGCCTGCTGTTCGAGGCGGGCCTGCCCGCGACCCTCGCGACGATGGTTCACTGGCTGAATCTCGCCGCGGTCATCGCCGTCGTGGCGTTCGTGGTCTGGCGAGGATCGGCGGTCGCCTCGTACCTGGCGGTGGTCATCGCCTCGCAGCTGACGTCGCCCGTCCTGTGGGACCACTACGCGCTCATCCTGCTGCTACCGACGGCCTGGCTGATCGAGCGGCGGCGCTGGTGGGCGGCGCTCATCCCACTTGCGACGTCGACGCCGTTGCTGCTCCTCGACTTCACGGCGCCGCTGGTCTATCCGCTCGCGTTCTGGCTCGCGTTGGTGGGCGTCGCCTGGGAAGGGTTCCGCAAGCGTCGGCAGCCGGCGACTGATCCGCCGCTCCTCGCGGGCGCCGCAGCGCGATGACCCGGTCGCTCGAGCCTGCGCTGGACCTGCTCGCCCGGCTGTCGCCGTTCCTGAACCGGCTGTTCGTCGGCATGTCGATCGTGTTCGCCGCTTACTTCTGGATGCTGCTCGTCACGACGGTCAACGGGAACCCGGTCGACGCGCGCTGGTACTGGGCCGCGAACCCGGCCGACCTGTACCCGAACCCGGAGCTCCTCCAGCAGAACGGCTACAACTACTCGCCCGCCTTCGAGCTCGTGATCGGCTGGAGTCGCCACCTCTCGTTCGAGGCATTCACGGCGATCTGGTGGGGGCTCCTCCTGGTCGCGCTGGTGTGGCTCGCGGGCCCGTTCGCCGTGTTCCTCCTCTTCCTGTATCCCGTCGCATCCGAGGTGAATGCGGGCAACATCCAGCTCCTGCTCGCGGCAGCGATCGTGCTGGCGTTCCGTGGCTCCCCGTCGGCGACGTCCGGCTCGCGCTGGAGTGCCTGGCCCGGGCTCTGGTCGTTCGTCCTGCTCACGAAGGTCACGCCCGGGGTTGGGCTGCTCTGGTACGCCGTGCGCCGGCAGTGGCGCCAGCTCGCGGTCGCCCTCGGCGTCACGGGCGCGATCGTCGGTGTGACCTTCGCGATCTGGCCGGAGCGCTGGTTCGACTGGCTGCGGCTCCTGACCGCCGGCAGCCCGCCGCCGGTCCCGCCGTTCAACCTGCCACTCCTCCCTCGGCTCGTCGCCGCGGTGGCGATCATCGTGCTGGCGGCGTGGCGTGGGTGGCGCTGGCCGGTCGTCGTGGGGGCGACGCTCGCCCTGCCGGCGTTCTACTCGATCAGCCCGTCGATGTTCGTCGGCGTCCTGCCGTTTGCGCGCGCGGCGTTCGGGAGGTGGGCGTCGCGGCGACGGGAATCGATCGCAACGGGCCGAGCCGAGAGGTTGCACGCGCAAGGAAATCCCAAGACCGATGGTATGCTCGCCGGGTGACCCCCACGCTCCAGGCTGACCCTGACTGTGCACGGCCGGATCTGGCCGGCCGATCGGCCGCCGTCCGGTCCGGCGAACCAACCCCCGATCAATCTGACGCCCGCCAGGCGACCGCGACACGGTTGGTCGCGGAGCTGCGCTCATTCGTCGACATCGACCCCGAGCTCTGGGACGACCTTGCCGGCCTGAACCCGTACGCGACACCATTCGCCACGTGGGCCTTCCATCGAGCCTGGTGGGACGCCTACGGCGGGAACGGGCACGACAACACGATCGTCGTCGTCGACCCGTCGAGCCACACCCCGGATCGGCCCGTCGCGATCGCGCCGTTCATGCACCGCCGCGTCGTCGAGCCCTCGGATGCCGCGACGCACACCCAGCTGCGGCACGGGCGCCCGCTCGACCTCACGCCGGTCGAGCCGACCGCCTGCGCCGTGTACTTCGGTGCGAGCTACCACGCCGACTACGCGACGCTACTCGCCCATCCGGGTGAGATGTCGCGCGTCGCCGACGCCGTCATCGAGCACCTCGCGATCGAGCCCGGCCATCCCGAGCCGTGGGAGGTCGTCGACCTGCGACGCCTGCGTCACGCTGACCCGGCGACCGACGCGCTCGCGACGGCGTTCGGCCGGCGCGCGGAGCAGCTCGGCTGGACCCAGACCGTCGAGCGCGAGGACGTGTGTCCGGTCATCCGGCTGCCGGACGGTGCCGACCTCGACGGCTTCCTCGCGACGCTCGGCAAGAAGGAGCGCCACGAGATCCGGCGCAAGGTGCGTCGGGCTGAGTCCGCGGGCCCCGTCGAGCTGGTCGAATCGACCGACCCACTGGCCGACCTCGACACGTTCATCGACCTGCACCAGCGGCGCTGGGGTGAGCTCGGGCTGTTCCCCGACACGCCGGGCGGCGAGCAGGGTCGCCTGTTCGTCCGGCGGCTGTTCGAGCTCTTCGGCGACCGCACCGCGGCCGATGCCGGCCACCCGACTGTCCACCTCGGGTTCCTGACCGTAGCCGGCCGGCGGATCGGCGCGGAGATCCACTTCGAGACGGCGGGCTCGATCCTGTACTACAACGCCGGCATCGATCCCGACGCGCGCGACCTCTCCCCGGGCGTGGTCCTCCTCGAGCGCCTCGTCCGGCGCGGGATCGAGCGCGGGAAGTGCCGCGTCGACCTGCTGCGCGGCGATGAGCCCTACAAGTACGAGTGGGGCGCGATCGACGAGCCGATCGAGCGCATCCTCGTCCGCCGGCCCGGCGCAGCGGCGGACCCGACGTGACAACCCTGCGCGAGCCGACCGTTCGGATGCCACCCGCGGCCCTCGCCGTCGATCCGTGCTACGAGCCGGTCATCCGCTTCCCGCTGCCGACGAGCCGGCAGCGGATCCGCGTCGTCGAGCTGCTGGCGACGGGATCCAGCGGGGGTGCCCAGGAGCACGTCTACAACCTCGTCACCCGCCTCGATCGCGAGCGCTACGACGTCTCCGTGCTCGCGCTCTCCGGCGGGCCTGGCGTCCGGCGAATCGAGCGGACCGGCATCCCGGTCTGCGTCCTCGACGAGATGTCCGACGCCGATGCGATCGCTGCCGTCGCGGCCCACCTCGCCGCGGTCGACGCCGACGTCGTCCACAACCACATGTATCGAGCCGAGGTGATCGGCACGCAGGCGGCGTGGTCGCTCGCCGCTTCGGGCAGGCGCCGGCCGTTCGTCGTGGGCACGGTGCATTCGAGCCGGGTCCGGTCCGAGGAGGATCGGGACCTCGTGCGCCGCCTCACGCCGCAGATCGACCACCTGGTCGCCGTGTCCCGCGCGATCGTGCGCAAGGTCGAGGACGAGGGCCGCGTCGGCGCCCCGCTCAGCCTCATCTACAACGGCGTCGACCTCGCCCGGTACTCGAACCAGGAGACGTGCTGCACGCTCGGTGCCGAGTACGGGATCCCGCCGGGAGCTGCCGTGGTCGGCGTCGTCGCCCGGCTCGAGCCGGAGAAGGGCCACCCGACGCTGCTCGAGGCCTGGCCGGCCGTGCTCGACGCCGTCCCGAACGCGCACCTGCTGGTCGTCGGCGAGGGCTCGCAGCGAGCGCTCCTCGAAGCGCAGGCGGCCGCCCTCGGGCTGCTCGGCGACCAGCCGTCGGTCACGTTCACCGGGCGTCGGGACGACGTTCCCGCGGTCACGGCCGCCCTTGACGTCGCGGTCCTGCCGAGCTACCGCGAAGCCCAGGGCCTGTCGATCCTCGAGGCGATGGCGCTTTCACGCCCCGTCGTCGCCTCGGCAGTCGGCGGCATCCCGGAGATGATCGAGCACGGCCGGACCGGCCTTCTCGTCCCGCCGCGCGACCCTGACGTGCTGGCGGCATCGATCGTCCGGCTCCTCACCGACCACCCGTATGCGGACACCCTCGCGCGGGCCGGGCACGATCTCGTCCACGAGCGGTTCTGCCTGGAGCTCATGGTCCGCGCGGTCGAGACGATCTACGACGAGGCCATCGCGGACGAGCGCCGCCTGGCTGCCGGCTAGCGGCGGAAGAACGCGACGCGGTACCAGTGCAGGTAGTGGGGTAGCCACTTCCGGAGCTTGAAGTTGCTCTGGCCGGCCGTGCGGTCGCGCCACGTGGTCGGGATCTCGGCGACGCGCCGCTTGGCGAGGGTCGCCTTGACCGTCAGCTCGAGCGCCAGCTCGAAGCCCGCCGTGCTCTCGATCGTGACGCTCTCCAGGTAGCGGCGGCTGTAGAGCTTGAAGTTGTTCGTGGGGTCGTGGGTCGGCACGCGGGCGAACCAGTGGAGTGTCAGCCCCGCGAGGCGGCTCATGAGGCGCTTGATTGGCGGCCCGCCGACCTGTCGCCCACCCTTCATGTACCGCGAGGCAGCGACGACGTCGGCACCCGCCCTGGCCAGCGCGACCATCCGGTCGACCGCGGTCGGGTCGTCCGAGCCGTCGGCCATCGAGATGAGGACATACGGCGTGGTCGTTCCGGCGATGCCCGCCTTCATTGCCTTGAGCACGCCACGCCCCAGATCGTTCCGCAGGCCGCGCAGGCCCGGAATCTCGCCCTCGAGCCTGCCGACGACAGGCACGGTCGTGTCGCCGTCGAAGTCATACACGACGACGAGCTCGTGCGGCGTCGCGACCGCGCGCGACAGGGCACGGAGCACCGGCTCGACTGCCTCGCCCTCGTTGTAGACCGGCAGGATGATCGACAGCTCGGGCTCGCCGATCACAGGCGTCCGGCCCGAAGCTCAGCGTTGATCCACGGGATCACCTCGTCGAGCATCGCGTCGAGGGTTGTCGTCGACTCGAACCCGAGGACGTCGCGGGCCTTGCGCACGTCCGGCACGCGACGCTGCACGTCATGTTCGAACGGCGGATCGGTGACGACGCGGAACGGCTTGCCGTCAGCGAGCGCGCCTCCAGGACCATGAACCTTGTCCCAGATCGCCTCGGCGAGCTCCAGCACGGTCGTCGACGCCGCCGTCGACAGGTTGAAGTCGTCGTTCACGGCCCTCGGCGACTCCAGCGCGATCCGGATGCCGCGCGCGAGGTCGCCGCCGTACGTGTAATGCCGGACCTGGTTGCCCTCGCCGAGGATGTGCAGCGGGTCCTGGCCCTGGAGGGCCTTCAGTGCGAGGTCGGGCACGACGTGCGAGAGGGCGAGCTTGATGTTGCCGCTCATGACGTCGGTGTCGCGGACCGCCCGTCGCTCGCCGATGCCGACGCAGTTGAACGGCCGGACGATCGTGTACGGCAGCTCGTACTGCTCCCACGCTCCCATCGCGAAGTACTCCGCGGCGAGCTTCTGGAAGCCGTACGTCGAGACCGGCGGCGGTGAGCTGAGCTGGGCGCCCTCCGGCGTGGGAAAGACGGTCGCGGACTCGTAGACCATCGACGAGCTCAACACCACGATGCGCTCGAGGTGACCGCTCCGACGGGCATCGATCGCCGCGTCAAAGGTCGCCGCGAGGATGCGCTCGTTCTCCGCGAGCAGGTCGTACGCGAACTCGTGGAAGTAGCTGATCCCGCCGATCATCGCGGCAGCGGCCACGACCTGGTCGCACTCACGTGCCAGCTCACGCAGGAGCGCCACGTCCTTGGCGTCGCCCTCGACGAACCGATATCGCGGATGGCCGTCGTACGACTTCGCGAGCCGGCCGTACTTGCTGAAGTTGTCCAGCCCGATCACCTCGTGGCCCGCGTCGAGCAGCTCCGGGACGAGGTAGCCGCAGATGAATCCTGCGGCGCCGGTGACGAGGATGCGCATCAGGCCGGCCCGGTCCCGAGCACCGCGGCGCGGCCAAGGGTCGATTCGCCGCCAGCCGACGGCTCGAGCGGGCGAGCCATGGGCTCCATCCCGCGACGGACCCAGTCGGGGAGGCGGCGCCGCTTCGCGAAGAGCACGAGCGCCGCGAGGACGACGACACCCGCCAGCGTTGCCCCGGGGATCGGGATGGCCCAGGCGAGCGCGACCACGGGCGGCAGCATCGGGATGGTCATCGTCTTGTAGATCGGCTGCGCGCTCGGCCAGAGCACCGGGACGCCGAGCCACAACGCCCGTCGAGGTCCGAGAACGGCCAGTGCCAGCACGGCGACGACCATCAGGATCGGCTGGCCGAAGACCGAGTCGCCCACGTTCTGGCGCGCGATCGTCGCGCCGATGTAGCCGAGCTCATCGAAGAACAAGCCCCACGGGAGGAGCGGCAACGTCACCAGCCCACCGATTGCCGCGACCACGAACGCCCACCAGCGGCGCTCCGCGAGGAACGGGAGGGCCGCGTAGGGCTTGATGAGCATGGCGAGGCCGGCGATCGGATGGCGAATCGCGAGGAGCCCCAGGACCAGGACCTCCGGATGGCCGAGGACGATCGCTTCGAACAGGGGCGGGAAGATGAGCCAGTAGGCGGGCATGCCGAGCCGCCGCAGCGCCCAGACCGCGACCACGAGATCGATCGCGAGCCAGCTGAAGCGCGAGAGGTCGAACGAAGCAAATGCAGTCACCGCGAACGGCAGGAGCATCGTCGGCGGACCCGCAAAGACTGCCGCCGGCGGCCCGACCCGCCACGGGTCTCCACCGGTGAGCCAGGCCTGCGCCGCCGCCGAGTAGATCCAGCCGTGCGATCCGATCGTGAGCGGCTCGAAGATCGAGACGACGATCGACCACGCGCTCCCGGGGACAAAGGCGATCAACAGCACGAGGTCCCAGGACAGGCGTGGCCGAGCGCGGGGCTGGCGCGAGGATGTCGAGCTGTCGCTCACATCCGGATACCGCCACCCAGGACGCCCCACACGTCGACGACGTCCTTGCCCCCGACCTCGAGGCCGCGATACGGAAGATGCGGCGCGCCGAGGACGAGGACATCGCTCTCACGGAGGACCTCGTCCAGCGGGACGAGTCGGTCGTCGACGACGTACGGATCCGCGCACAGGACTCGTGCGCCGGCCCAGGTCAGCAGCTTTCGCAGCTTGTACGAGAGCGATGCCCGGGTGTCATCCGACTCGGCCTTGAACGCCATCCCGAGGATGCCGATCGTCTTGCCTCGCAGGCTCCCATACCGCCGCTCCAGCGCGGTGACCAGGTACGCGGGCAGGCCTTCGTTGACCTGCATCGCCGCCTGGCCCATCGGGAAGTGGTCGCTCGTGAACGCCGCGAGCTGCATCGTGTCCTTGAACAGGCACGGGCCCGCCGCAAAGCCGGGACCGGGCAGGTCGCGCGCCCGCGGATAGTCGTCCCGGATCGCATCGAGGACCCGGCTGTAGTCCACGCCGGCCTGGTCGGCGATCATCAGGAACTGGTTCGCGATCGCGAACTTCATGTACCGCCACGTGTTCGTGAACAGCTTCGCGAGCTCCGCCTCCCGGGACGTCGTGCGGATCGTCTTGGGGCCCAGTCGCGCGAAGAGCTCGGTGGCGCGCGCCGCCGCTCCATCGCTCTCGGCGCCGACGATCTGGGGCAGCGTGTGCAGCTCCTCGAGGGCGTGACCCTCCGCGATGCGCTCCGGGCAGAAGGCGACGTCGACCTGCCGGCCGCGCTCGGCGAATCGCTGCGCGACGTACTCGGTCGTGCCCGGGTAGACGGTGCTGCGCAGGACCACGAGGGCGCCGTCGCGGAGGTGCGGCGTCATCTCATCGACCGCGCGCTCGAAGATCGTCATCGAGGGCCCGAGGAACTCGTCCACGGGGGTGCCGATGACGACCAGCACGCGGTCCGTGCGGGCCAGCATCGCGCGATCACTGCCCATCTCCAGCCGGGCCTTCGCCAGCACTCGCGCGAGCACCTCGTCGGCGCCGTGCTCCAGGAACGGCATCTCGCCACCGGCGATCCGCCGGAGCTTGGCCTCGTCGATGTCGAAGATCCCGACCCGCCAGCCAGTCTCGGCGAACGCCAGCGCCAGCGGAAGCCCGACGTGGCCCCCGCCTCCGAGCACGACGAGATCCAGATCCCCCGGAGTCACCGGCGGGACTGTAGCAGTGGAGTTGTGCGGTTTGGCCCAACGCGTAGGGGTTTTGCCCAATGGGCTGAAGGTACTGTTCTCCCGTACCCTGTACGGCCCGTGCCGCCGATCACGATGCCCGCAACCATCGCCAGGCCGATTCTCACTGCCGTCGCCCCGATCGACCGCCTGCTGGCTCGACTCCCCGCGCCCGTCGAAGCGCGCGTCCGTGACCGGCTCGGCCTGGATCTCTTCGTCGTCGTCGCAGCCGTCATCGTCGTGCTCCGGCTTTTCGAGACGCAGCCCTGGACGCCGTGGGTGCTCGACATGCACACCTACTGGGCCACTGGAGCGGGCTACAGCTACGCGGCGTCGAATCCCTACGTGATCGGCGCCTATCTCTACGCGCCGGCGTTCGCCCAGGCGCTCACTCCGCTCACCACCACGTTGCCATGGCCATTCTTCGCGGCGCTGTGGACCGCCGCGATCGCGGCCGCGTACATCTGGCTCGTCGGTCGCTGGGCGTTCCCGCTGCTGCTCACGGGCGCCGTCGCGCTGGAGCTGTACCTCGGCCAGATCGACATCTTCATCGCCGCCGCGGTGGTGATCGGGTTCCGCTACCCGGTCGTGTGGGCGTTCCCGCTGCTGACCAAGGTCGCCCCGGGCATCGGCCTCCTCTGGTTCGTCGTCCGGCGGGAGTGGCGGAATCTCGCCCTCGCCCTCGCCGCGACCGGCGCCATCGCCGCCGTCTCGGCCGTCATCGCGCCCTCGCTCTGGCACGACTGGTACGACCTGCTCCGGCGGAGCATCACCGATCGCCAGACGGTCGAGGGCTCGTACCTCGCGATCCCGGTCTGGCTCCGACTGCCGATCGCTGCCGCCGTGATCGTCTGGGGTGCGCGAACCGATCGGCACTGGACCGTGCCGGTCGGAATCCTCCTGGCGATGCCGATCCTGTGGCTCAACGTCTTCTCGCTGCTCATCGCGGTCGTCCCGCTGCGCGAGGAGCCGGGGCTGACGCCGGCCCGGGCGTGGTTGCTTCGCGAGCGCCTCCTGCCGACGCTCCGTCGGCGGCCGTCGACGGTGGCCCCGCCCGCCTGAGGCCCGGGGCGCGGGACCACTTGCCCCGGGCGCCGCCAGAGACCCATCCGCGCCCCGTAGCATTCGCCCGTGCCGACGGGCCTGCGCCAGCTCCTGAACCCGACCTTCGCCCAGCTGTGGCGCTTCCTCGCCGTCGCGCTCCCGGTCCTCGCGGCGCTGCTCGTTCCGATGCCGGCGGTTGACCTCGCCTACCAGCTCCGAGCCGGCGCCGACATCCTCGCCGGCAGGGGCATCCCGACGACCGATACCTGGACGTTCACCGTCGCCGGCACGCCGTGGCTCGACCAGCAGTGGGGCGCCCAGGTCATCCTCGGGGCAGTCTTCGAGGCGGCGGGCTGGACCGGGCTCGCCATCCTGCGCGCGATCCTCGTCGGGCTCACCTTCGCGCTCCTGCTCGCGGCCGTCCGATCGGCATGGTCCCGCGCCTCCGTTCGAGCCGGGGGATCGGCGACCGCCAGTTCCGCACGGACCGCCACGCTGGTCACGCTCCTCGCGTTCCTCGTCGCGGCACCCGCCCTGGCGCTCCGGCCGCAGCTGTTCGCGATCGCGCTGTTCGCGGCGACGCTCCTCGTCCTCGTCGAGCGCGCCGAGCATCCCCGGAGGCTGTGGCTCATCCCGGTGTTCGCCGTCGCCTGGGCGAACCTGCACGGCAGCTTCCCGCTCATCGTCGTGCTCGTCGGGCTGGCGTGGCTGGACGAGGTCTCGCTCCTGCGCGAGCCGTCACCCGCCGGGCACCCGAGCGCGACCCTGCCAAGGCGCCTGCTCGGCTCGACCGGCCTCGCCCTCGTCGGCGCGATCGCCGCCGTGGCGACGCTCGTCACGCCGTTCGGCATCGACACCTGGCGGTACATCGCGGACCTCGCCGGCAACCCGACGATCACCTCGCAGGTCTCCGAGTGGCGGCCACCATCGCCGCTCGACCCGGTCGGAGCGGTCTTCTACGCCTCGCTCGCCGTCGTCCTCGGCGTTGTCGCGTTCCGCTTCCGGAGCGATCGAGGTCGACCGCCAATTCGGTTCCTCGCGCCGATGCTCATGGTCCTCGTCTTCGGCGGGCTCGGCGTCCTGACCGGTCGAGGCCTCGCATGGTGGGCGCTCGTCGCGCCCATCGCGGTCGTCCAGCTCCAACCCGGCCTGCGACTCGCCGACGTGCGCGTCCCCGGCGTTCGGTTGCGTGCCAGGACCGCCCGCGAAGCCTCCGAGACCGAGGCCCGACGTTCACCACTGAACGGCCTCGTCGCCGGCGTGCTGATCGTCGCCGCGGTCGCGCTCCTCCCGCTGTGGCGCCCGGTTGGCCCAGCGGGCGTCCCGTTCGCGACGCTGTCCCATGCCCCCGAGGGCGTCGCTGCGTACCTGCGGTCGATCGTCGACACGCACCCCGAGGGCCTCAACGTCTGGGCGCCGCAGACCTATGGATCGTGGCTCGAGTTCGCCGTCCCGGAGGCGAAGGTGGCGGTCGATTCCCGCATCGAGCTCTTCCCGCCGGACGTCTGGGTCGACAACCAGCTGATTTCGCAGATGTCACCGAGCTGGCGAGAGATCGTCGAGGCGCACCGGGTCAACGTCATCGTCCTCGACGCCCACGAGCTTACGAACCTGACGGTCCTCGAGAACGAGCCGGGCTGGTTCCTCGGCCACTCCGACACCGACGGCTACGTCTGGGTCCGGTAGTCGCGACCGTCTGAGGTCTAGTACCGGCGCGAGCCCGGCGTCCGAGGCGCGACCTGATCGGGACCGCCGCCCTTCCTCACCCAGGGCCCCTGAGTTCGAATTGGTTGCACTCAAGCTGAACGATCGAATTCGACGCGAGATTCAGGAATCAGGCGTGCGGACCGACGTCGACGAAGCGAGGTTGATCGGCGGATTCAGGCGATTGGGCAATTGGCCGGCCCTGGGGGTCCAAGGGCGGGCCGAAGGGCATGCGGCCGACAACTGCCCGGATCGATCATGGGAGGTGCCCACCGGCCGCCGATCCGTGCGTGAATCGGGCCCGAATGCGTGCACCCCGAATCTTGGATCGGCAGTCCGTGTCGATGGTTTCGCATCACTGCAACCAATCGAAATCAGCGCGCACGAGCACGAACCATCGGCGCTCCGCAGCAAGAGTGGCGATCGCACGGCGACGACACAGCCGTTGACCCCCTCGTGGTCCTCGCTCGCGGGTTGCCCGCGGCGCTACGGCCGGTAGCTGTGCCAGTAGCGTTCGGCCGCTCCGCTGACCCGGCCGAAGGTCGCCACGGCTGAGGCGTGCTGGCGGACGCCCGCCGCCATCGCCTTCTGGCCGCCGAACAGTCGATCGAGCTGGCTCTCGTACATCGCGACACCACGGACCTTGCGCTCGAGCTGATCGGTGATGTCGGCATAGCGCGGCGTCAGGTACGTGTCCTTCGGGATCCCGGCGAGCGCGCCGGCCGGCAGGTCGTCGAGGCTCGCGAAGCCTCGCCACCAGGCATACGGAAAGTCCTCGTAGAACACGACCTTGCCGGCCCATTCGGGCCCCGGCATGACCCAGCTCCGAGGCTCGGCGAGGAGCGATACGCCGACGTCCCGGCACAGCTGGTGATCGACGTGGTTGCCGACCCCGAGCGGGACGTACACGTTCTGCGGCTCGAGCCGAGCGATCTCCGTGCGCAGGATCGAGACCGGCGCGTCGTCGTCGGTTCGGACCGAGCCGAGGAGCTCCTCGTCGCCCTCGTAGCCGCGGAACACGGCGTCGGGCAGGTCGAGGAAGACGACCGAGGCCTCCGCGAAGTAGGCGAACCGCTCGTCCTCGACGCGGCGCCTCGCGACGATGTCGCCGGCGGTGGCGGCATCGAGCAGCTCGTCGGTGTAGGTCGGACCCTGGGTCGGCATCTCGTCGATGACCGCCTGGCCCGCGAGCGACTTGTTGCGGATGCTCGCGCGGCGATACCAGGAGGCGCGCTGCCAGAATCGCTTGGCGGATGCGTCGGCGTCCTCCTGCGTGGCCTCGAGCCGATCGTCCTCGGCCGCCCACTCGGCGTCGCCTGCACCCGCCGGGAAGTCGGCCCGGATGCTCGCCCGGTTGAACGCCTCGGTCGCGGGCCAGAGCGTCTTCGTGCCGAAGCCGAGCGCCTCGCGCTGGTAGCCGCTGAGGCTGGAGCCATTCCCATCCGAGCCCGAGCCCGAGAAGACGGTCAGGATCGTCACGTTCTGGCCGAGCTCACGCAGGCTCGCGATCAGCCCGCCACAGGACAGCGCGACATCGTCGGGATGGGGAGCCACGAACACATGCGCCATCGACGGCCGAGTATATCGGCGGGTAGGTCACCGCCCCGAGCGTTACGTCAGCGTTCGCGTGGCTCCACCTCGCTCCAACCGCCCTCACCGACGAGGGGGACGAAGACGACCGCGCCGTCCGACCATTCTTGCCAGTCGTTCGGGCCGCGGCGCTCGACGACGATGAGGTCCTGCTGGTAGCGCGGGCCGACCGGGATGACCAAACGCGCGCCGACCTTGAGCTGCTCCCGGAGCGCGTCGGGGATGGTCGGAGCGGCGGCGGTGACGACGATGCCGGCCCACGGTGCCTCGTCGGGCTCGCCCTGGCTCCCGTCGCCGACTCGGACGTCGACGCCTTCGATGCCCAGTAGGGCGAGGCGCTCCCGCGCAGCATCGGCCAGGTCTGCATGGCGCTCGATGCTCGTCACGCTCGCGCCGAGTCGCGCCAGCACGGCGGCCTGGTAGCCGGAGCCGGTCCCAACCTCGAGGATCCGATCGCCGGGCTCGACGTCGAGCAGCTCGGTCATGCGGGCGACCATGTACGGCTGGCTGATCGTCTGCCCGGAATCGATCGGCAGCGCCCGGTCGTCGTAGGCGACGGACGTGGGGACGCCAGGAACGAACGCCTCGCGCGGCACCGATGCCATCGCTTCGAGGACACGTGGGTCGCGGATGCCGCGACGCTCAAGCTGCTGGGCAACCATCTCGGCCCGCGCCCGCTCGGTTGCTGCCGGCTCCTGGGCTCCCGCAGGGTCACCCGCCGCCGAGTCGGCGCCCGCACGTGCGCGCCTTCCGAAGCGTCGACCGAGCCTCAGTCGCACCCGCCGAGGATACGCCCCGGCTCTCTCGGATCAGGTTGGCGAGGGAGCAGCAGTGCTCGCAGGCGTTGTCGGCGCAGGTGATGGTGCAGCAGACGGAGCCGGCGACCCAGAGGGGCCGGGCGATACGGATGGACCCGGGCTTCCGCTCGCTCCGGGGCTGCCGCTGGGCCCAGGGCTCACGCTCGGCGCCGCCGTGACGCTCGGGACGGGTCGCGGCGTCTTGATCGGGGTGAACGCGCCGCCGTTTCCGAACGCCATCGCGTTCAGGAATATGAGCAGGAAGACGAGGAGCGATGCGACGACGAACCCGGTCGAGAATGGGTCCCTGATTCGGAGCGCCGGATCGATCGGGAAGGGTGATCGCACCTGCTTCTGCGCAGGACGTCCTCGGCCCGTGCCCGTGCCCGTGTCCCGCGCCGCCCGCGCCGCGCGAGCCTTGGCGGCAGCCGCCTCGGCCCTGGCGCGCGCACCCATTCGCGGTGCTGGGATCGTGCCCGCATCGACCGCGGCGTCCTCCGCGTCGGCCTCGGCCTCGGCCCGCTCCGCTGCATCCTCGAGGGCTTCGACCTCTGCCTCGGCCTGCTCCTCGGCCTCCGCCGCGACGACTTCGGCCTCGACAACAGCCGCCTCGGCCTCGGGAACGGCCGCCTCAACCTCTGCCTGCGCCGTAGCTTCCGGCTCCTGCGCCGCCTCGACCGGCGCCGGCTCGGCCTCGACGACCGCCGGCTCGGGCTCGACCACCGCCGCATCAGCCTCGGGCTCCGATTCGACCACTGCCTCGACGCTCTCGCCGGTTGCCTCCGCTTCCTCGACCACCGCTTCGGCATCCTCGGTGGCAGCTTCGAGCTGGGCGTCGGTCAGGTCGGGCGCTGCCTCGGCAACCTCAGGGGCGGCAGCCTCGTCGGCAGGCGCCTCCTCGGGGGCGACGTCCTCCACCGGCATCGACGGCGTCTGGTCGGACTCGTCGCGCGGCGCCTCGTCATCGGGCGTGTCGTTCGATCGATCGGTCATTGCTGGGAACGCATTCTCCACGAAGCACGGCCCGATCGGGCCGCCGGCGCAGTGTAACGAAGCACCTCAGGCATCGCGGACGGCCGGCACCTTCAACCCTGCCAGGCCCGCGGCGATCGTGACGAGCCCGAACAGGCCGATCACCGGCGCTGCGCCGAATGCCTGGCCGAGGACGCCGCCCACGCCCATCGCCAGCGTCATCGACCCGAAGACGAGCGAGAAGCGCAGCCCGAGCACTCGACCCATGAGGTTCTGTGGCGTCCGCCGCTGGAAGAGCGTCTGGCTCGGGATGACGAACGCCAGGTTGCCAACCCCGGTCCCGAACGCGATGGCCAGGGCGATCGTCAGGCTCCCGGTGACCGCGAACAGGGCGACCATGGCGCCGGTCCCGACGTACCCGATGATCACCATCCGCCCGAGCGCCAGCCGGCTGCCGATCAGGCCGATCAGGAACCCGCCCACGAGGTTGCCGGCGCCGATCGCGCCCTCGATGAACCCGTAGGCCTCGCGATCGGTGAGCCCACCTCGGTCGGGCAGGTTCGCCGCGAACACGGGCGTCAGGGCGAGGAGGATCCCGAGCATGAACTGCCCGGCGGTGGCCTGGAGCGTGTTCGCGAGCAGCACCGTGTCGCCGCGCAGGAATCGCATGCCCTCGCGGAGCTCCCCCCACAGCTTGCCGGCCTTCGTCCCCAAGCTCGTCGCCGCCTCACCGGCCTTGTCGACTGCCGCTCGGGTCGCCGGCGCTACCGAGATCGAGGCGATCAGAAGGGCGGACGCGAGGTAGGTCACCGAGTCCACCCAGAACGCGAGCGGCAGCTGCGAGCCCAAGAGCGCCACGAAGAGGCCGGCAACGACGTAGCCGCCGATGTCGGCGATCGTCTCGCCGATCCACAGGGCGGAGTTCGCGGGCACGAGGTCCTCAGACGCCACGATCCTGGGCAGGATGGCGCCCTTCGCGGGCCGGAAGAAGATCGAGACCGTGGTCACGAGGAAGACGATCGGGTAGGCGAGCACGAGGTTCGTGACGGCGGCCAGCGGGATCAGCAGCACAAGGCCCGCTCGAAGCAGGTCGCTGACGATCATCACCTCACGGTGGTCCCAGCGGTCGACGAGCGCGCCGGCGATCGGCCCGAACAGCAGGTTCGGCAGCGTCGCGACCAGGAACACGGCGCCCACCGCGATTGCGGACTCCGTCGCATCGAACACGACGAATGCGAGCGCAACCTGGTGGATCCGATCCCCGAGGGCACTGACCAGCTGCCCGGTCCACAGAGCGCTGAACGAGCCGTCGATCGCGAGGCGGACGTAGGGATGGAAGCGGACGCGTCGAAGGAGCGGCGGCGGTTGCGGGAGCGGGATTCGCCGCGCGGACCCGAGCTGCCCCTCCGCCCCGAGCGAGCTACCGCCGAGCATCTGGCCCCGCTCGAGCCCGACCGGGCTGACCAGGCCGCCGGCGGGAACCGGCGGCGTCAGCGGCACGGAGATCTCCGAAACCGAGCTCGGCGCGACCATGGCCCCGCCGCCGACGGTGTCGCCGCGGAGCTGGCCGAAGCGCCGCCGGATCGAGGCGAGCGACGCTGCCTCGAGCTCGGTCGGGTTACGGACCGTGACCGCGAACAGGAAGAACGCCAGACCTGCGGCGAGGAACAGGTCGCCGATGCTCGCGACGTTGCGGATGAACGGGAAGGGGATCGGGATGATGTCCGCGAGCGGCCCTGCCTGGGCGAGGAAGTCGCTCGGGATCCCGCCACCCACCGCAGCGCCCACGACCTTGTGGAACGCCGTCCCGATCTCGGATAACGGCAGGCCCGCCGCGCGGATGCTCGGCTCCCAGACGGGCATGTACCCGCCGTTCGTCACGATCGCCGTCGCGTTGAGCAGGACGCCGACGAACGCGAGGGGCAGACCAGGCTGCTCGCGATTGGCCCACAGCCCGACGAGCAGGAGGAAGAACCCGCCGGCGAACAGCGGCAGCCGGAGCTCCTGCGCGAGCCCGACGTTGCCCTCGATCGCGAGCTCGGTCGCGTAGCGCAGCAGCAATCCGAGGAACAGCAGCTGGACGAGGCGCAGCCGCACGCTGCCGAGGTTCAGGATGTTGCCGCCAACCAGCAGCCCGAAGACCAGCCCGAGGACGAGGCTGAGGATCAGCATCGGCGCGTGCGCACGGACCGACCCTCCCCTTGACGCCTCACGTGCTCATTGTCCCGAACGCGACGGGGCCGATGCGCGGGACTTCTGTTCGACTGGCGGTTGAATTCGGTCGGTGAGGCCGCTGGGCGGGTGGCGTTTCGCTCACCCGCGGGGTGTTCAGGCGAGATCCGCCGCCGGCGACCCCGGTGCGGGGGCGTCGTAGTTCCGGGCGACGCGGGCGCCGTGCTGGCCGAGGAGCGGGATCGGGCGGAGGTCCGGCTCGCCGGGCTCCGGGATGTCGTTCGCCCAGTCCGTCTTCACGAACGCGTCGACGATCTCCGGGTCGAACTGGACGCCGGCGAACTTGCGGAGCTCCGCGAGCGCCTGGTCGACCGAGAGTGCCTTGCGGTATGGTCGATCCGCGGTCATCGCCTCGAACGCGTCGGCGACGTGGAGGATCCGCGCGAGCTTGGGGATCTCGTCGCCCATCAGCCGGTCCGGGTAGCCCGAGCCGTTGTACCACTCGTGGTGATGCCGGATCACCGGCAGCTCCGGCGCGAGGCGATCCACCGGCCCGATGATCTGCGCGCCCAGCACCGGGTGCGCGTTCATCGTGATCCGCTCCTCGCGCGTCAGCTTGCCCTGCTTCAGTAGGATGCTGTCCGGCACGCCGATCTTGCCGACGTCATGCAGCAGCCCGCCCCACTCCAGCGCCTCCAGCTCGCCCGCCGACACGCGCATCTGCCGCCCGATATCGACCGAGATCGTGCGGACGCGCTGCGAGTGCTTGCTCGTGAACGGATCCCGCTTGTCCACCGCCTCCGCCAGCGCCCCGATCGTCTGCGTGAACATCTCCCGCATCTCCACAAACCGCTGGTATGCGACGCGGGTGGTGAGAAGTGGAACTCCGAAGAGGAGGACGGTCCACGGGCCACCACCTTCGAAGGCGTACATGGTGGCCATTAGCCACCCGAGTGGAGCCAACGTGAACAGGTTTGCCCATATGTTCGATGTCTCCGCGCGGGTCAGAAACTCTCGAATGGATCGGCCCGTCCGGAAAACGACAATGAGTGAAACGAGGACGAGATTGATCAGGAAGAAGACCAAGGTCCCGATCAGGGTCGCGGTCAATTCGAGGAGTGGCACCCCGCTTCCAGGGAGCAACGCGATCGCGATAGCCCCCGCGATGACAGGAAGGGCGATGGCGGCGTGATTCGCCAGCGTCCCGTACCAAACGACACGTCCCTTGATCTCTCGAAGGTCCGTGCTTCCGAAGACCGCTACCCAGGCTGCGGCTGTCGGCCCGCCAAGGACGGCCGCTGCCATGAGTGGAGCCGTTGAAACGGCGACTTGGACTCCGTCGGACAGCTTGACAGGCGCGGCCGACGCAACGAAGGCCACGACCGTCCAAAAGAGAATCCCAGCCAGAATCTCTGGCGTGGACGCGCCTGGCACCTGGTCGAACTCGATGGCGATCGCGCCATTCACGGGAATCACAAGGCTCGTGGTCACCAGCGCCACAAGCGCTATGCCCACGAGCCACGTGAGATATGCCGCGAAAGGTTTCGACAAGTTGCTTCCCTGCACCGCGCCTGGAGCCTTGAACTCTAATCGCTAGAGCCTAGACGCCCCATCGGGCATAGGTACTAGAAGCCCTTGAGGGTCGCCCCGCCAGCGAGTGCGGTCGCTGCAATCGCCGCCAAAGTGACGGACAGTCGCAGCAGTCTTGCCTTCATGCTGCTAGAAACCTTTCAGTGCGCTTTCCGGTGCCACGCTCGTCCTCCTCGCGGTCTTCGTGGTTCTCCTCAGAAACACGAAAACCGACCAGACCTAGGTCGGTCGGTTGCACTACTCGCTCAGTTTCACCCTAAGTGCCCATTTCAGGTGAAACCTCGGCGCGTCCGAGCGTTTGAAGTTAATGCCGCTAGTACCGAAGTACTATGCGACGGGCGGGACTATAGGAATGCGGCTCCGCACCGGTCAATACGCATGTCTACCTATCCCTACCTCGAGACCGTACCTAGACATCCGCGAATGCAAGCGGCTCCACGCCAAGGTCGCGCATCGCGCGGGCGTAGTGGTCGTACTGTTCAGCGGCTGCCGAATGCGCCCCGGAGTAGCGATAGAGCCTGACCAACGCCGCCTGAATCTCCTCCGACTCCGGGTCGGCCTCTGCAGCTCGTTCCGCGAGGAATGTTCCGCGTCCAATGTGGCCTGTATCTAGGTCGATGCGAACGGCACGCTCCATCACTCGCAGGTATGCCGCGTGAAGAGTGTCTCGGTAGGCCGCAGCCCACTCCTCGTACGCGAAGTCAAGCGCGAACCGGCCGCTGTACTCCGTCGCCAGTGCGAGTGATCCCTCCGGACTAGGGTCGCCAGGCATGTTCCGAATCAAGTCGAAACATCGGCGACTCTCCGATTGGACTAGTGCGGTATCCAGCCAGATGGTTTCGCCGTCTTGACCTACATAGCCGGGCGATGTTTCGTCGTGGAAATCCGGTTCGAACACCCTGCGGAGAAAGTAGACAGTCTGGTTCAAGGAATTGAGCGCGGATGGCGGATCCTGGTCCGGCCAGAGAGAGTCGATCACTTCTTCGCGGGTGCAGGCGAATCGCGGCTTGGATACAAGGAGACAAAGAAGTGCCAAGACCTTGCGTCGTATGTCTGAACCTTCGACGAGGCGCTCCCCTACCTCGACTCTCACTCGCCCCAGGTCTCGGACCACTACCTGGTTTGCTAGTCGACGCGCTAGAGTCTGACCCAAGGTCGCGATTGTGCGATCACGCAGCGATCGGCTCACGTCTCGAAGGCGCTGAATATCCTCTCGCTCACCGATTGTCTCTAGGAGCTTGGCCGCAGATCGTCGCTCCACAGGCCCACCGGCCTCAACTGCCCTTCGGGTGACTTCTCTCCAACGCCAAGGCCGACTCGACGCTTCTTGCTCGATCTGAGCTCGCGCTTCCGGCGTCAAGTCGGACAGCCGGGTCAGCACCATCTCGGCGAGCATGCTGAGCACAACAGGCGAATGGTGAGCCATCGCAACTACCGAGCGCGACGGATCACCTTCCGATTGGGCGAGGGCCAATAGCAGCCGTCCGTAGCGCGACCAGAGGTGCATTCCCTGCTCGGTTGCTAGGTCAGCGCCCGAACCGATCCGCTCAATCGCCATTGGGTCGCGTTGCAGAGCCAGAACCAAGCCCTCCAGCAGACGCCTTCTGGCCTCGAACGCCATGGCCATCCGCGGCACCCCGTGACGAAGCTGGGCCAGGTCGTGCGAGGCTCGTTCGACGTCACCTACTCGGACGAAGAGAAGACAACGGGCGAGGATTGCTTGCTCGCCTGTGTCGGTGTCGGGCGAAATCTCGCTCGACGGGCGATCCATCAACGACCAGCCGACCTCCGGCAGGCCCACGAGGGCCTCGGTCTGCCCAACCTCCATTGCCAGTTCTAGGCCCCGACCCGACGAAGCAGCCGCGATGGTCGCCTTCACTTCAGTCCGAAAGTCATCGATGCGACCGAGGTAGGCCAAGGCGTTTGCGCGCGACAATCGTGCCGAGACCAGCTCGACGCCCGCTGACGTTGAGGCCAACATCGTGATGGCCTCGTCAGCCGCCTCAAGAGCAGCCTCTGGTTCTCCGACCGCTCCCCGAACAATCGAAAGGTTGAGGAGAGTCACGCCTAGGAAGTGATTGTCACCTCGACCACGGAGCGATTGCGCGAGGGCCTCGAGCTCGCGCAGCGCGTTCTGGGCGCTACCGCTGACCGAAGCCTCAGCGGTTCGCTGAAAGGCACGAGCGATCATCGTCGACTGTTCCTGCCCCGCGACCTCTAGGAGTTTGCTTGCGGCAAGCGCACCGGGAACGTCGCCGGCAAGAATGCGTGCCGAGACCAGAGTCAGGAGAGCCGGACTCGAATTGCGTTCTTGGGCATGGGCCGCCTCAGCTAGACGTAGGCCTTCTTCCACGGCGGCACCTTGTTGCGCCATCCGAGACTGAAGGACAAGGCCGGATACTCCGGGCAAACCGCCAGGAGCCAGAGTCAACAACAATTCATGCGCCGCCGCGTAGGCACCCGTGCCGAGGATGCTTTGGATCGATGCGTCGAGCACTCTGCGCGCATCCGCTTCGCGCTCCGCCGCGATGTAGTGCTGGGCAGACACGCGCCAGTTGAGCCCTTCGGCGGCTATGGCGATCGAGTGATGGACTTCCCGGATTCCTGCCGGACCGATCGAACGCATCAGTCTCAACTGGAGGAAATCTCGGACCAACGGGTGTGCACGAACGACGTGGCGCGAATTTGGTGCGCGCGTGCTGAACAGGCCGTGCCGCTCTCCCTCCTCTATCAGGGTTCGGGTCTCCATCTCGGCCGTTTCGGCGGCCACCCCACCGAGTATCAAGTCGACCGTGTTCAGCAGAGAGGTCCGCATCAGGAATTGCTGGAGCTCGGGCCGGAGGTCGCCGATGACTTCTTCGGCGAGGTAGTCGTAGAGGTGGCCTTCGGCGCCGCTGAGGGAGGAGATGAACGCGCGGACCTGGGCGGCGTTGCGGTCGTTCAGCGCCGAACGAACGAGCTGGAGCGACGCAGCCCAGCCTTCGGTTCGGCGGTTGAGCTCGGCGAGGACACCGGGTTCGAGTGGGAGGTCGTAGGTCTCTCGGAAGAGGCGCTCGGTTTCGTCCGGGTCGAAGCGGAGGTCGTCCGTGCCAAGCTCCGCCACCTCGCCGAGTGCCCGCAGGCGAGCCAGCTTGATCGGCGGTTCCCGCCGGCTTGCGAAGACGAAGGACATGCGCTCCGGTGCGCGGGTGAGGAGCTCCCGCAGGATCTCGCGAATGTCGGCGGCATCGTCAACGAGGTGGAAGTCGTCGAACACCAGCGTCGTGGCGTCATTCGGGAGGCCGCCGAGCTCGCGGAGGAACGTGTCGAGCACCGCGTCGAGCGTCGGTGCCGAGGTCGCCGTCTCGCGCAGCAGGGCGCTGGTCGCCACTCCGAAATCAGGAAGATGGACCCGGAGGCCGGCGACGAGATAGGCGAGGAAGCCGACCCAATCGCGATCACCTCGATCGAGCCGGAACCAGAGCACCCGCACGCGGGTCCGTCGCGAGAAGTCGGCGAGGAGGGTGGTCTTGCCGTAGCCCGCCTCGGCGATCAGGAGGACGGCGCGACGATGGATCTTGACCGACAGCCATTCCAGCAACCGATCCCGCGCCAGCGTCTCGTCGCGAAGTGGTGGCGCTTGGACCTTGCTGATCTGGATGGGGTAGTCGGATGCTGCGCCAAGGAGCCCTGCACCCGAGGCTCGAGGTGGTTGGCCGGCCTCGGGCCGAGCGACCGACGGCCGGCCGCGTCGCGCCCGTGCGCCCTTGACGACCAGGCGAGGTCGGGGTCCCGACGTTCGCGCCGGAGGCGACTCCGAAGACAGCCCCTCGCCCGGCTGGTCAGGCGCTTCCGACGGCTCGACGAGATCGGGGCGCGTGTCAGCGGCGCGGGCCGACGATCGGCTGGGCATGGCGGGCATCTTGGCCACGCCGGCTCACCCCTCGATTACGGGACGGTGGATTGCGTGTGGACAGTCCGCGCGAATGATCGACAGGCGTTCGACCTGGCCCCCGGCCAGCGAAGTCTATCGGGCGGGTCGATCGCCTCGGCCCGGTTTAGCCCTCGTACTCGAAGCCGATCTTCAGGTCGACCTGGTATTCGACGATCTCCCCGTCCTCGACGATCGCGGTCGACTTCACGACCTCGACGGTCTTGATGTTGCGGACGGTGCGCGCGGCGGTGGCGACGGCCTGGCGGGCGGCGTCGCTCCACGACTTCGGGCTCGTCCCGACCATCTCCCTGACGATGATCACGCCCATCTCGACCTCCTTCGATTGGCCCTGATCTCCTCGGGCCAGTCTAGGGTCGGCTCGGGCGATCAGCTGCTGACGGGCGCCGCCGCGGCCGGGATCATGCCGGCGCGAACCTTGTCGAAGCAGGTGCTGCAGTAGACCGGTCGATCGCTGCGCGGCGCGAAGGGCACCATCGCCTGATTGCCGCACGAGTTGCAGACAGCGGCGTGGTACTCGCGAGGCCCGCCCATGCGTACGCGTTTGGCGCTCGCGCGGCAGCTCGGGCACCGTTGCGGCACGTTCTGCAGGCTCTTTTCCGCGAAGAAGCGCTGCTCGCCGCCAGAGAAGATGAAGCTGTCGCCGCAATCGCGACAGCTCAGCGTCCGATCCTCGTACACCGCGTCCGTCCTCCGGTGAGGGTCGTCACATCCGTCCCGCTCCCCCGATCGCGCTCCCTCCTCCTCCGGACGAAGCGCGTTCCGGAACCCTGCGGGCGAGAATACGTTCTGCGTCAAGGGTTGCCACGAGGGGAGCGCGATGGCCCGTGTTCGGCGGTGCGGTACTGCACCGAAATCCGCCCGGGGTCGATCGGATGGGAACCGACGAGCACGCCGCGTCGTCCGGTGCGCCATGACCGACATCCTGCCGGCCTCCGGCACCCCGCGCCCCGCCAGCCTCCGCCGGCCGGCAGCCGCCCTCGCGCTCGTGGCGCTCGTTGCCGCGGCCTGTTCCTCCGGTGCGACAAGCACACCACCGGGTGGAACCGGCGGTCCGACGACCCCTCCCGTGGCGACGCCGACCCCACCCGCTGACGGTCTCCAGCATCCGACCGGGGCGACGGACATCGTCCTGCGGCTCGAAGAAGGCGGCGGGTTCGTGCCGATCGAGTTCATGGCGACCAACGCACCGAGCTTCACCCTCTACGGCGACGGAACGGTGGTATTCCGCGACAACCAGGCTGTCTCGCCCGAGCCGGTCAACAACGTGTTTCGGTCGGTGCCGTTCCTGACGGTCCAGCTCGGCGAAGAGGGCATCCAGGCCCTGCTGGAGGAGGCCCTCGGGCCGGGCGGGCTCGGCATCGCCGTGGGTCCGTATGACGGTGGCATGGTCGCCGACATCGGGACGTCCACGTTCACGATCAGCGTCGGCGGGCGGACCAAGGAGGTCAGCGTCGTCGGCCTCAACCCGGAGATGCACCCGCAGAACACGGTGATCGTCGGCTCGCTCGCGCGTTTCGCCGAGCGGCTGCGACTGTTCGCCAACGACGTCGGCGGCGAGCAGCCCTACGTCCCGACTGCCTATCGCGGAATCCTGATGCCGGTCGACCAGCCCTTCGGCCCGGTCGTCGACTGGCCCTGGCCGAACATCGAGCCCGACGATTTCAAGAGCGACGAGAACGAGTTCTTCCTGACGCGCGTCATGACACCGGCCGAGATCGAGTCGCTCGGTATCCCGGGTGCCACCGGCGGCTTCCACGGCGTCGCCTTCGAGAAGGACGACAAGGTCTTCAACTTCGCGCTCCGGCCGCTGCTGCCCGACGAGACGAGCTAGGCGCCTCGCCTAGTTCAGGGCGTCGGCGTAGCGCTGGCCGGCGTAGGCCTGGAAGCGCGTCTGGGACTTGCGGAACCAGAGCTGGATGTCGCCGGTGGGCCCGTTGCGGTGCTTGGCGAGCTTGACGTTGATCACCTCGCCATCGAGGTCCGCCTCCTCGCCGGCCTTCTCCTTCTCGCGATAGAGGAAGACCACGAGGTCGGCGTCCTGCTCGATCGCCCCTGATTCGCGGAGGTCCGAGAGCCTCGGCTCCTTGGATTCGCGCATCTCCGGTTGGCGCGAGAGCTGGGAGAGGGCGATCACCGGGATGGACAGCTCGCGGGCGAGTGCCTTCAATCCGCGCGAGATTTCGGAGACCTCCTGGACGCGGTTCGCATCGCGGTTGGTCGTGGTCGCCTGCATGAGCTGCAGGTAGTCCACGATCACGAGGTCCAGGCCCGACTCCGCCTGCAGCCGCCGCGCCTTGGTGCGCAGCTCCATCGACGTGATGTTCGGCGTGTCGTCGATGTACAGCGCCGCTTCCGAGAGGTCGTTCATCGCCGGCGCGATACGCGCGAAGTCCATCTCCTCGAGGAACCCCGAGCGCAGACGCTTCGAATCGATGTTGGCGACCGACGAAAGGAGACGGAGCACGAGCTGCTCCTTGCTCATCTCCAGGCTGAACACGCCGACGGTCTTCTTCTCGCGAACGGCCGCGTGCTCGGCGATATTGAGCGCGAAGCTCGTCTTGCCGACCGACGGCCTCGCCGCGACGACGATGAGGTCGCTCTTCTGGAAGCCCGTCGTCAGCTGGTCCAGGTCCATGAAGCCTGAAGAGATCCCGCTCAGCTCGCCTCGATGGGCGTGCAGGTAGTCGAGCCGGTCGTAGGCCGAATGGAGCAGCTCGCGCAGCTGGGCGAAGCCGGCGGTGATCCGCCGGTTCGAGACCTGGAACAGCTCCGACTCTGCCCGGTCGATCGCCTCCTGGATCTCCGCCGGGTCTTCGTAGCCGATGCCGGCGATCTTGCCGGCGGCGCCGATGAGGTTCCGGAGCACCGCCTTGCGCTCGACGATCCGGGCGTACTGGACGGCGTGGACCGCCGTGGGTGTCTGGTTGGAGAGCTGGGAGAGGTACGAGCGGCCACCAACCTGCTCGAGGTCCTCGGTCCGCTCCAGCGACTCCGAGACCGTCACGAGGTCCACGGGCTCGCGCCGCTCGAACAGATCCAGCATGGAGCGGTAGATGCTGCCGTGGGCCTGGCGATAGAAGTCCTGCGGCTGCAGGAACTCGGCGATCTCGATGATCGTTTCTCGATCGATCAGGATCGCTCCGAGCACCGACTGCTCGGCTTCGAGGCTATGGGGCGGAAGTCGGTCGATCATCAGACTCCACGGTGGCAGGCGGCCGTGACAACGGACTGTCACGGGCGGGCAGCCCCGAGGGAAGTGCCTTGTCCACGACTTCATGCCCCGACCGGCCAAGACCCGTGGACCGACCAGCGAAACCCTGTGGACGGTTTGTGGAAGGCTCCCTACCTAGTGGGCTCCATCCGGTCCGCCCGGACGGTCCAGGCCAAGGCGGCTGGCGAGCAGGTGAGCGAGCGCACTGGAGGTGCGTGAGCGAAGCGCGCAGCCGGCCAACGCCGGCATGGGCCGCTCCCGGTGGACCGTGCCTAGTCGAGTCTCCGGATCACGCCAATGAGCTTCCCCTGGATCCGCACGTCGTCGTAAAACTGCGGGGCGTAGTTGGGGTTCGCCGGCTGGAGTCGGACCCGATCCTTCTCACGGAAGAAGCGCTTGAGGGTGACTGCGTTCTCCTCGACCTGCGCCACAACGATGTCGCCATTGCTGGCCGTGGTCTGCGGGCGGATGAGGACGAAGTCGCCATCGGCGATGTGCTCCTCGATCATCGAGTCCCCGCGGACCCGGAGGACGTAGGCATCACCGCTCGGGGCAAGCATGTCCGGGACGGCCATCGACTCCGACGCGTCCTGGTATGCCTCGATCGGGCCGCCGGCCGCGATCTCGCCGATGATCGGGACGACGTGCGCCTCGGCGGTGACGGCCTGGGGCACGAGCTCGTGAGTCAGGCCGAGCTGAATGGCTGCGGTCGGCGTCAATCGGATCGCGCGCGACTGTGCGGCGCCCCGCTCGAGATAGCCCTCGCGCTCCAGCATCTGGAGGTGGTGGTGAACCGCGGACGTCGAGCTCAAGCCGACGGCCAGCGCGATCTCCCGAACGGACGGCGGAAACCCTCGCGCGCGCAACGTCGCCGCGATGTAGTGGAGGATCTTCAGCTTCCGGTCGGCGTCGTGTCTCGTCACTCGCGACTCCCTGTGGGCGGCGGGGCTGCAAGCATCATACCGAACGGACGTTCGATGTCAAGGCGCGGCGCGTATCTCCGTCACCACAAAGTTCGTCCGGCAGACGGCCACCAGGTTCGGGTTCGGCGCGCTCCTCGTCCTCGTAACGGCAGGTCTCGGCCGCCGGGTCTGCGTATGTCCGGTGAGGATCAGTCGACGCATTCGTGGACAACCTCCCGGCGACAGACGCACGATCACCCTGGTTTGCAGCGATCGGAACCGAACGCGACCCCTGATAGACTTCCCGATCCTTGGACTTGCCGCGGAGGAGCGGGATGCCCAGGCCCCAGGAGGTGGTGCGGGCCGTGGCTCGCGACGATTCAGCCAGTGACGAGCGAAACAGCTCCGGCCGTAAGAAGCGGAAGCCATCCGGCCGCGGCCCCGGGCTCCGGCGAATGATCGCCGCGGCCGCGTTCATGCCCATGGCGGGTCGTGCCCCGCTGTATGCGCGCTTCCTGTGGTCGCTGATCACGGACGATCGAACGCCGACCCACCGGAAGGCCGTCCTCGCCGTCGCGCTCGGGTATATCGTCCTGGGTCGAGACATCGTGCCCGATCGAGTCCCAATTCTCGGCCAGCTCGACGACCTGGTCGTCGTGGCGCTCGCCATCGACCTCTTCGTCGACGGCCTCGATGAGAGCCTGCTGCGCGAGAAGCTCGATGAAGCCGGGATTGCGCGCGCCGCATACGAGGAAGACGTCGCCCGCGTTCGCCGACTCGTTCCGGGCCCGCTACGCCGCACGGCGCGACGTATCCCGGGCGGGATCCGGCTCGCGGCCGACGCCATCGAGCAGTCCGGAATCCCGACGCAACTTCGACGCTGGCTCGCCGATGCGCGAGCGCGCGAGACCGGCAATGGCCGACAGACAAGGCTCGTGGAGGGTTCGATCGCGTGAAGGTCATCCTGACGAAGGACGTGGACAAGCTCGGCAAGTCGGGCGAGATGAAGACCGTTGCCGACGGCTTCGCCACCAACTTCCTGATCCCTCGTGAGCTCGCGGTGCCCGCTGCCGGTGGCGCCTATCGCGCGTGGCAGCACGACATCGCATCGCGCGAGGAGAAGCGCCAGCGCGAGCGCGCCGAGGCCGACATCGCCGCCACCCGCATCGCCTCGACCACGCTCACGATGGGCGTGAAGGTCGGCGAGGGCGGCAAGCTCTACGGCTCGATCACCTCGAAGGAGATCGCGGAGGCGCTGGGCCGGCGCGGGATCGTCGTCGACCGGCACAAGATCGAGCTCGAGGAGCCGCTCAAGTCCCTCGGCACGTACAAGGTCGCGATCAAGGTTTTCAGCGGCCTGACGCCCGAAGTCACGGTGGTCGTCGAGCCCAAGGGCTGACGCTCGACCTGGCAAGCGCCGGGTTGACAATGCGCGGGTGACCGCGCCGAGAACCTCACCGCGGACCATCCTGCACGTCGATCTCGACGCGTTCTTCGCCGCGGTCGAGCAGCGCGACGACCCGAGCCTGCGTGGCAAGCCGGTCGTCGTTGGCATCGGCGGGTCGAACGACCGGGGCGTCGTCAGCGCGGCGTCGTACGAGGCGCGGACGTTCGGCGTCCACTCGGCGATGCCGATCCGGACGGCTCGGCGACTTTGCCCGACCTGCATCTTCGTGCCCGTCCGCGGCGCGGCGTACCAGGGCGCGAGCCGCGATGTCATGGCGATCCTGCGTCGGTTCACGCCGCTCGTCCAGCCGATCTCCATCGACGAGGCGTTCCTCGACGTCACCGGGTCGCGCGCGCTCTTCGGCGAGGGCGAGGTGATCGCTCGTCGGATCAAGGAGGCGGTCCGGGCCGAGCTGGGACTGACGGCGTCGGTCGGCGTTGCCGCGACCAAGCTCGTCGCCAAGGTCGCGAGCGACCTGCAGAAGCCCGACGGGCTGGTCGTGGTCCCGCCTGGCTCCGAGGCGACGTTCCTGGCGCCGCTCGCGATCTCGCGCCTGTGGGGCGTCGGCCCGTCGACGGCCGCAGCCCTGCGCGACTTCTCGGTGGTCACGATCGGCGACCTCGCCGCACTCGACCGTTCGGCGCTCGTGCGGCGGTTCGGCAAGCACGGAGCGTCGCTTGTCGATCGAGCGCACGGGCTGGATGGGGATCCGGTCGATGACCCGGAGGCGGCGAAGTCGGTCAGCCACGAGCATACGTTCGACGAGGACACGTCCGATGCAGAGGTCCTCGAGCGCACGCTGCTGGCGATGGCCGAGGGCGTGTCGGGCCGACTGCGCCACGCCGGGCTCAAGGCCGGCACGGTCACGGTGAAGATCCGAGACAGCGGCTTCAACACGATCACCCGCCAGCGTGGCCTGCCCGAGCCGTCGGACCTCACGGAGCCGATCTGGCGGACGGCCGTCGAGCTGGCGCGACCCGAGATGCGGGGCAAGCGGATCCGCCTGCTCGGCGTCGCGGCGACGGGGTTCGGGGTGCGCGAGCAGATGGGGCTGTTCGAGGCGGACGATGACCGCCGGCGGAAGGTGGTCGAGGCGGCGGACGAGGTGCGCGAGCGCTTCGGGACGCGGGCGATCACTCGAGCCCGGCTCCTGCGGACGGGGATCCCGGCGCCGTTCGAGCGAGACCTTGGCACGGCGGTCGAGCGGCGGGGAAAGCATGCCGAGCCCGCGGAGGGGCCGGACGCCCGGCGTCGAAAGCGCCGTGACAGCCAAGCTGACACGCCGCCGTCGGAGGATGCATTCGACGACGAAGGGGCTGCCATCCAACCGCCGTTCGATGGGGCTTGACACCGAACACTTGTTCGATCTAGGCTCCGCGTCGAAACCGAACAGGCGTTCACGGCACCAGTGCCCGGTGACCGGAGCTCGCATAGCGCCCCCGAAAAGGAGCCGCGAAATGGCGATGATCCGAGTCGAGCCGGTCGAGGTCAGCGTGCGCGCCGACTGGTTCGATGGCCGGCCGCGCGAGGTCACCCTCCGCGGCCGACGGCTACGTGTCCTCGAAGTTGTTGGCGTTCGCGACGAGACCTCCGCCTTCCCGGTGGTGACCGGGCCCAGGACGCTGTTCGAGGTCGAGACGGTGGATGCTCGTCTCCAGCTCTCGTTCCGCCATCGGTCTCGCCGCTGGACCGTGGAGCGGATGGAGACGCACAAGGCGGCTTGATCGACGGGCCCATCGGGGTCCGCCGACACGAGAAGCGACCATCGACCTATCGACCCCCGGAAACCTCGGTGCCAGCGACCATCGACCATGTCGCTCCTGGGGATCGCTGCCCAACGCCGAGCTATCGCCGCGCTCGTGCTGGCGCTGTCCCTGCTCTGCTGCTCGACTACCCAGACCAGCCCTTCGGCGCCGCCATCGGACTCCACGGCACCAGCGGGCGAGCCGGTTGCCTTGGAAACGGGAACCGACTACTGCTATCTGACGATGTTTCCCATCTGGGGCCGGTTGCTTCCGGATCCGGCCTACGGAGTCACTCTCGATCGGGTCCCGATTGTCTGGCCGTCTGGCTCTACCGGCGTACGACTGGCAGGGGGTGGGTCGAGGTACGCACGTGAATGTGGAGGCCGGTCCCGACGAGGTCCAGTACGGGCCGATGGGATGGACTGGTTCGTGGATGGCGTGCGGCTCGCAGACTGTGTCGTGCCGTAGCCGCAATCCGACAGCGCAGGGTCCAACGCTGAGGCGCAGCCGCGTGCGGCGGGTTCCCGCGTTCCATAATTCGTCGGATGCAAGCACCCCCATCATTCCGCGACCTGACGCTCGCGGACTTCGCAGAGCGCCTCGCGTCGCCGGATCCCGTGCCCGGGGGCGGAAGTGCTTCGGCGGTCGCGGCCGCGCTCGGTGCGTCGCTCGTCGCGATGGTGGCGACGCTGTCGCAGGGCCGCGCGAAGT
This sequence comes from uncultured Chloroflexia bacterium, assembly GCA_963721765.1. Classification (GTDB taxonomy): domain Bacteria; phylum Chloroflexota; class Limnocylindria; order Limnocylindrales; family CSP1-4; genus UBA5189. The sequence continues at coordinate 140,413 of CAVRJP010000005.1, read as the reverse complement.
ACGCGGAGCACGCATCGCTCTACGACCTCGCGGCGCCGGCAGCACGGCGCTTGGCCGACCAGCTGCTCTGGATCGCCGACGAGGACGCTCAAGCCTACGCCGCGTGTGCGGTCGCGCTCAAGCTGCCGCGGGAGGCGTTCGCGGACAAGGAGCTCCGCGATGCCCAGGTTCGAGCGACGGCGCGCGTCGCCGCAGAGGTCCCGCTCAGATGCGTGGAGCGCTGCCGCGAAGTCCTGGTCCTGGCAGAGGCGCTCGCCGGTCGGTCGAACGTGAACGCGTCGTCGGACCTGCGCGTGGCAGCGCTGCTGTGCGAGGCGGCGGGCCACGGCGCGGCCGAGAACGTGATCGTGAACATCCCGCTCATCGGGAGCGACGACTGGACGCAGGCGGCCGAAGAGCGAGTCGCCGCCCTGCTCGACGAGATCGCGGCGCTCAAGGACAGCGTCCACGAGGTGATCGGGCATGGCGAGCGGCGCGATGCGCTCGAGTTGTTGCCCGAGATCGCGGAATGAGCGTCACGACGACGCCCGCCCGGCGCCTCGAGGGAGCACCGTTCGCTCGTGAGATCCGCGAACGAGTGGCGATCGACGTCGCCGCCTACGTCGAGGACCACGGCCACCCGCCGGGCCTCGCCGTGGTCGTGTGCGGTCGAAGCGCGCCGTCGATGGTCTACCTCGAGCGGATCCTCAAGGCCTGCGCGGAGGTCGGCATCGAGGGATCCCTCGTGGACGTCGAAGGCGACGATCCGGCGAGCCTGGCCCGCGAGCTCACGGCCGCCATCCAGCGCCTGAACGGCGATCCGCAGGTCGCCGGGATCATCGTCCAGATGCCGCTCCCGGCCGGCGTGCCGCTGCGCGTGGTCGTCGATGTCATCGACCCGCTCAAGGACATCGACGGGATCCACCCGCTCAACGCCGGGCTGCTCCGCCTCGGCTACGAGGGCTTCGTACCCGCGACGGCCCACGCGGCGCTCGAGATGATCCATCGATCGGGGATCGAGGTCCGGGGCGCCGATGCGGTCGTCATCGGGCGCTCGCCGATCGTCGGGATGCCCGTCGCGTTCCTGCTCGTCAAGGAGGACGCCACGGTCACGGTCTGCCACTCGAAGACGCGTGACCTCGCGGAGAAGGTGCGGGTCGCCGACATCGTCGTCGTCGCCGCCGGCCAGCCCGGTCTGGTCACCGGGGAAATGCTCAAGCCAGGCGCCGTGGTGATCGACGTCGGAATCAATGTGGTCGACGGCAAGATCGTCGGCGACGTCGAGCTCGCGTCGGCCGAGCTCGTGGCATCGGCGATCACGCCCGTGCCCGGGGGCGTCGGCCCTCTCACGGGGGCTCTGCTGCTGAACCACCTGATGCGCGCGGCGCAGCGGCAGGACGACGCGCGTGCGAGGGAGCCGCAGTAGCCGTGCCCGACACCCCCGCACCCGTGCTCGCGACACCGAAGACCGACCTCGAGATCGCGCGCTCGGTCACACCCAGGCCGATCGTCGACGTCGCCCGCGAGCTCGGGCTGCGCGATGACGAGATCGAGCCCTACGGGAGCGTCAAGGCCAAGATCACGCTGGCAGCCATCGAGCGGCTGGAGGCAGAGCGACCGCGCGGCAAGTACGTCCTCGTGACCGCGATCAGCCCGACGCCACTCGGCGAGGGCAAGAGCACGACGACGGTTGGTCTGGCGCAGGGCCTCAACCGAATCGGCCGCAAGGCGGCCGTGTGCATCCGCCAGCCGAGCCTCGGGCCGGTGTTCGGGATCAAGGGCGGCGCCGCGGGCGGCGGGCGGAGCCAGGTCATCCCGATGTCCGACTTCAACCTGCACCTGACCGGCGACGTCCATGCGATCGGCGCGGCGCACAACCTCGCTGCCGCGTTCATCGACAACCACCTGCACCACGGCAACGCGCTCGCGATCGATCCCCTGAACGTGCTCTGGCCGCGCGTGCTCGACATCAGCGACCGAGCCCTGCGCAAGGTCGTGATCGGGCTCGGTGGGCGCGAGAACGGCTACCCGCGCGAGACCGAGTTCGTGATCACTGTGGCGTCCGAGGTCATGGCCGTGCTGGCGCTCGCCTCCGACCTGGCCGACCTGCGGACGCGCCTGGGCCGAATGGTCCTTGCGACAACCCGGGACGGGAAGCCGATCACGGCCGAGGACCTGCACGTCGCCGGCGCGATGGCGGCCCTGCTCGTCGACGCGATCAAGCCGAACCTGCTGCAGACGCTCGAGGGCGGGCCGGCGTTCGTCCATTGCGGGCCGTTCGCGAACATCGCCCACGGCAACAACTCGGTGCTCGCCGACCGGATCGCCCTCGCGACGAACGAGGTCGTGTGCACGGAAGCGGGATTCGGCGCGGACATGGGCGCCGAGAAGTTCTTCGACATCAAGTGCCGCGCCTCCGGCCTCCGTCCCGACGCGGCCGTCGTCGTGGCCACGATCCGCGCCCTGAAGATGCATGGCGGGGTCGGTCGCATCGTGGCCGGCAAGCCGCTGGACCCCGCGCTCCTCGCCGAGAACGTGGCCGCCGTGACCGCGGGCGGCGCGAACCTCGCCAAGCAGATCGAGAACGTGCGCCTGTTCAACGTGCCGGTCGTCGTGGCGATCAACTCGTTCCCGACCGACACGCTCGCGGAAGTCGAGGCGGTCCGCGGTGTTGCGCTCGCGGCCGGTGCTCGCGAGGCCGTGGTCGCCGACCACTGGGCGAAGGGCGGCGAGGGAGCGACGGATCTCGCCACCGCAGTGTGGGCCGCCGCCGAGGAAGGTGCGCCGGACTTCAAGCTGCTCTACCCCGACGAGGCCTCACTCGTCTCCAAGATCGAGGCGATCGCCACCCAGGTCTACGGCGCGGATGGGGTCGATCTCAGCCCGGCGGCCGCGAAGCAGCTGGCGCAGTACGAGGCGCTGGGCTTCGGGACCCTCCCGATCTGCATGGCCAAGAGCCAGTACTCGCTGAGCCACGACGCATCACTCAAGGGCCGCCCGACGGGCTGGCGCCTGCCGATCAGAGAGGTCCGGCTGTCAGCTGGGGCGGGATTCGTCACGCCGCTCGCGGGCGAGATGCGGACGATGCCGGGACTGCCGTCACGCCCGGGTGGCGAGAACATCGACCTCGACACCGAGGGGGAGATCGTCGGGCTGTTCTAGGCCGGCGTCAGGTCGCCGCCTGGAGGAACGCGACCACCAGGACGAGCCCGAGGACGAATCCGAGGACCGCCGCGCCCCACCGGTTGACGTCGATCGGGCCGAGGGTCTCACCGCGGTGCGCGTGGTCGTCGTGGCCGTCCGCATCGCCGTGATCCTCCGCCGAGCCGTGCGGCCCGGCCATCGTCTCGCCGGCGTGCGGATCGTGTCGTTCGGCCATCGAGCCCATCCTACACTCGGCCGGTGACCCGGGACGCCCGGCTCCTCTTCCTCGCGCGGGCGGTCCGGATGTTCGGCTACGGCGCCCTGGGCGTCATCCTCGTCCTGTACCTCGCCGCAGCCGGCCTCGACGCAGGGGCGATCGGCGTCCTGCTGACATTGACCCTCGTTGGCGACACGCTGATCAGCCTGTACCTGACGACCCAAGCCGACGGCTTCGGCCGCCGCCGGACGCTTGTCGTCGGGGCAATCCTCATGGCCGCCGCCGGGGTGGTGTTCGCAGGCTCGACGGGCTTCGTGGTCCTGATCGTTGCGGCCACGCTCGGGGTGCTCAGCCCGTCCGGTGCGGAGGTCGGGCCGTTCCTGCCGATCGAGCAGGCGTCGCTCACGGAGGTGACGCCGGCGGCGCGCCGGACGAGCGTCTACGCCTGGTACAACCTGACGGGCTCGGTTGCGACAGCGACCGGCGCCCTCGTTGGCGGGCTCGCCGTCGGCCTCCTGGACTCGGCCGGGTGGTCGGACCTCGATGCGTATCGGGCGATCCTCCTCGGCTACGCGGCGGTCGGGCTGTTCCTGATTCCGATCGTGCGATCCGTGTCGCGGGCGGTCGAGGTCCCCCCGGTCGACCTCTCGATCGCGCGCCGCTTCGGGCTGCATCGATCTCGCGGCATCGTGGGTCGACTCGCGGGCCTGTTCGCTCTCGACGCCTTCGGTGGCGGTCTCATCATCCAGAGCCTGCTCGCATTCTGGCTCCACGAGCGGTTCGGGCTGTCGGAGCCGGTGCTCGGCGCAATCTTCTTCGGCGCCAATCTGCTCGCCGCCGCGTCAGCGCTTGCGGCAGCGCGGATCGCTGCCCGGATCGGGTTGATCAACACGATGGTGTTCACGCACCTGCCATCGAACGTGCTGCTGATGCTCGTGCCGCTCATGCCCACCGTCGAGCTGGCGATCGTCGTGCTGCTCGCCCGGTTCAGCATCAGCCAGATGGACGTTCCGGCGCGCCAGAGCTACACGATGGCTGTCGTCGACCCAGACGAGCGCTCCGCCGCGGCAGGCGTCACCGGCATCGCCCGAACCACGGGCGCGGCCCTCTCACCGTTGATCGCTGCGCCGCTGTTCGCCGTGCCGGCGCTCGCCGCCGTGCCGTTCTTCCTTGCCGGCGGCCTGAAGATCGTCTACGACCTCGCCCTGTGGCGAGCGTTCCGCAACGTCCGTCCGCCGGAAGAATCGAGCGACTGAGCCCGTGGCGGCAGCAGGCGCGCTACAGGGACTTCGCGGATGCCCGACGCCGGGGCCGAACGACGCGAACCCACAGAAACACCAACACGATCGCGACCAGGATTGCAAGGATCAGGTACTCGAACTGCTTCAGCACCGCCCCGATCGCCTCCCAGTTCGCGCCGAGCTGGACGCCGACGAATACGAGCACGAACGTGAACGGGAGTGAGCCCAGGAACGTGTAGATGACAAACGGCACGATCGGCATCCGGCCGAGCCCGGCGCCGAAGGACACGAGCGAGCGCACGACCGGGATCAGCCGGCCGATGAGGCATGCGGCCATGCCGTGCTTCGCGAAGAAGGCGTCGGTCCGGTCCAGGTCCTCGGCCGTGATCCCGAGCCAGCGGCCCCAGCGCAGGAGAATCGGGCGCCCGCCCCAGTACCCGATCGCGTAGGCGATCAGCCCCCCGAACGTCGCGCCGCTCGTTCCGGCAGCGACCACGAGGAGGAGGTTCCACGGCTGACCGGTGAGCGGTTCGATCGCGGTCCCCTCGCCGACGAGGAACCCGGCGAAGGGGAGGATCAGCTCGGACGGGATCGGGATGATGACGCTCTCGATCGCAACCCAGATCGCGACGCCGACGTACCCGACCGCCTCGTACATCTGGGTGACGAGCTGCCTGACGGGCCCGTCGAGGAAGTCGAACACCGGCGGGAGTCTAGCCCACTATCCTGCGCGCGCGACCATCCGGAGGTCAGGTTCAGGAGGACGACGCGTGAGCGATGTCGCGCGCAACATCGAAACCGTTCGCCGGTTCTACGGCGCCGGTCCCGCGGACGACGATTCGGAGCGCCTTCCGTTCTTCGCCGACGACGCCGTATGGCACGTCCCTGGCGACAACCCCGTCTCCGGGCCGTACGGGGGTGTCCGCGCGATCTCCGAGACGATGATCGAGCGCATGCAGCCGCTCGACCGATGGGAGATCGAGCTCCGGGACGTCATGGGCAACGACGACCTGGTGGTGGCGACCATCGACCTGCGAGGCCTTCGGCGCGGCGTCTCGATCGAGACCACGGGTGCGCACGTCTTCCGGTTCGATGCCCAGGGCCGGATCGGCGAGGCGTGGGGCTTCACCCTGGACCAGCGCCGGCTCGACGAGCTCTTCCGCGCCTGAGCCGAGCCGATCCCGCCAGCGGGGGTGCGGTCCGGTTGGTCCGCACCCGGGCTGACGCGGACTATCCTGCCCGCGTGACCGTCTCGTCAGTCGTCCTGACAGGGGGCGACCTGACCGTCGCCGACGTCGTCGCGGTCGCTCGAGGCGGCGCCGAAGCGGTCCTGGACGCGTCCGCGCGAGCCCGGATGGAGCGCTCGCGCGCGGTCGTCGAGCACCTGGTCGATTCCGGCGCGGTCGTGTACGGCGTGACCACGGGCTTCGGTGCCCTGGCGGACCGGTCGATTGCGCCCGCGGATGCCGAGCGGCTCCAGGAGAACCTCCTTGTCAGCCACGCCGCCGGGGTGGGCGAGCCACTCCCGCGAGAGGTCGTCCGGGCGATGCTCCTGCTCCGGGCCAACACGCTCGCGCTGGGCTACTCCGGCGCGAGGCCGATCGTCGCCGAGCGCCTGCTCGACTTCCTGCGGGTCGGGCTCCATCCGGTCGTGCCCGCACAGGGCTCCGTCGGCGCTTCCGGCGATCTGGCGCCGCTCGCCCACCTCGCGCTGCCGCTGATCGGGCGTGGGCGAGCCGAGGTCGGCGGGCAGATGGTGCCTGCCCTCACGGCGCTGCGGGAGTCGGCCCTCGAGCCCCTGCGGCTCGGGGCCAAGGAGGGCCTCGCGCTGCTCAACGGCACGCAGCTGATGACGGCGCTCGGCGCCCTCCTCGCCGCCGACGCCGAGCGCCTGTTGCGCACCGCGAGCGTCGCCGCAGCAATATCCGTCGAAGCGCTGCTCGGGACTGACGTGGCGTTCTCCGAGGCGTACCAGGCGGCCAGGCCACACCCGGGACAGGTCGCGGTGGCCGGGGAGCTCCGTTGGCTGCTACGCGACAGCACGCTCCAGCAGTCGCACCACGCGTCCGAGCACAAGGTCCAGGACGCGTACTCGCTTCGTTGCGCCCCGCAGGTGCACGGCGCGGTCCGTGATGCGCTGGCCCATCTCGAGCGGGTGCTCGCGATCGAGATGAACGCGGCCACGGACAACCCGCTGATCTTCCCCGACGGCGGCGTCGCGGACGCGGCGACCCGCGCCACCGGGGACGGTCACGTGATATCGGGCGGCAACTTCCACGGCGAGCCCGTCGCGCTCGCTCTCGACTTCGCGAAGCTCGCGCTCGCCGAGCTGGGCTCGATCAGCGAGCGCCGCACCGCGCTCCTCATCGATCCCAATCTCAACGGCGGCCTGCCGGCATTCCTTGGCTCCGATTCGGGCCTCGAGGCGGGGTTCATGCTCCTCCAGTACACGGCGGCGGCGCTGGCCTCCGAGAACAAGAGCCTCGCCCATCCGGCGTCGGCCGACTCGATCCCGACGAGCGCGAACCAGGAGGACCACGTCTCGATGGGCCCGATCGCGGGTCGTCACGCACGGGTCGTCGCCGCGCACGTCGAGCAGATCCTCGGGATCGAGCTGCTCTGCGCCGCGCGGGCGCTCGATCTCCGGCTCGCGGCCCTGCCAGGCACGTCGCCGGGGGCGGGCGTTGCCGAAGCGCACGCAGCGATTCGCGCGGTGGTTCCACCGTGGGACGGAGATCGCGAGCCGGGACCGGACCTCGAGTCGATGGGCGGGCTCGTTCGCAGCGGGCGGCTTGCCGGCCTCGTTGCGCCGAGCGGCGGGCCTGCGGGTTCGATCGCCTGAGCCGCACGGTGACCGAGATCCGGATCATCGACGTCACCGACGAGGCGGGCCTCAAGCGCGTTCCGCCGTGTGTCGACCCGGGGTTCGACCATCGGTCGTGCGACTTCTGGGAGGACGACCGCCGGGGATCCAAGGCTGCCCGATTGTCGTGGCTCGAGCCCACCCCGCCGCCAGTGCCGGAGCCACCGCGCCCCGAGAACCCGTTCGCGCCGCCGTCGAGCGCGCCCAGGTTCAACCCGTTCGATCCGAAGGCCGGCGTGCGGGCGACGGGCAACCCGTTCGACCCGTTCACCGACGATGACGCCAGAGCCCATCGACAACCCATTCGCGCCGAAGCGCGAACGAGGACCGATGGTCGCCCCCGACGCACCACGCAAGGTCCAGCTGCTCGCCCGCGGGCTTGCTGTCTTCGGGAGCTACGCAAAGGTGCTGGAGGCCGACGGCGAGCCGGCGGCCTTCTGCCAGTTCGGGCCGGTGTCCGCCTACCCGCGCGCCCAGCACATCCGGGAGCTGTACCCGAAGCTCCCGAGCTCGCCCCTGCCGGCGGTCATCACGTGCATCGCGACCACCGCCGCGGCGCGAGGGCAGGGCCTTGCCAAGGAGCTCGTGCTCGCGGTCGTGGACGACCTCGCAGGTCGAGGCTTCTCGGCCATCGAGTCGTATCCGGAGCCCGAGGCTCGCCCGGACGCCACGAGCGCCGCGAACCCCGCGTTCTGGCGATCGTGCGGGTTCGAGCTCGCGATCGACGATCCGCGGTTCCCGGTCGTGCGGAGAGAGCTGTGAATCCCCCTCGCCCTGGCCGGCGCGTCGCCTCCACGACTGCGGTTGCCGTCGGCGTCGTGCTCGTGATGGTCCTCGCCGCCTGCCAGCCGGGATCCTCGCTCCCGTCATCGACATCGGGCGCCGCACCCGCCAGTCAGCCCGGCGCGACAACGACGCCGGAGCCGCCCACGAGCTTCGGGCCGGCACCCAGCCCCACGGCAGACGAGGCAGGCCCGGTCATCCTCGACCCGAGCCTGCTCGGGATCCTGCCCGAATCGGTCGACGGGTTCCCGATCACCGAGGCGCCGGACGAGGCCGCGCTCGCGTTGTCGGACCCCGCCCTCCCCGCCATCGCATCCGCGCTGGACGCGGGCGTCGCTGTCGATACGGGTGGCGGGAACCTCGTCTACGCCCTCGTCGTGCAGCTCCGGCAGGACGTGTTCAACGAGGAATCGCATCGACAATGGCGCGATTCCTACGACGAAGGCGCGTGCACCGCCGCGGGCGGGGTCGCCGGCAATGCCGAGGCAGAGATCGCCGGGCGCCAGGTGTTCATCGGCAGCTGTGCTGAGGGCTTGCGGACGTACCACGTCTGGCTGCAGGGCCCGGGAATCCTCGTCTCGTCCTCATCGATCGGCGAGGGCCGCTTCGGCGAGAAGCTCATGGGCTCGTTGCGGGTGCCGGCATGATCGGTGCGGCGTTGCCGGGTGCACGACCCGTTCGCGCGGCCCGCGGGTCGGAGCTCTCCTGTCGGGGCTGGCAGCAGGAGGCGGTCCTGCGGATGCTGATGAACAACCTCGATCCGGAGGTGGCGGAGAATCCCGACGCACTCGTGGTGTACGGCGGCACGGGTCGGGCGGCGCGCAGCTGGGCTGCATTCGACACGATCGTCCGCGAGCTCCGGCAGCTGGAGGACGACGAGACGCTGCTCATCCAGTCGGGCAAGCCAGTTGGCGTGCTGCGGACCAACGAGTGGTCACCGCGGGTGCTCATCGCCAACTCCAACCTCGTCGGGAAGTGGGCGAACTGGGAGCACTTCCGGGAGCTCGAGCGGGCCGGGCTGATGATGTACGGCCAGATGACCGCGGGATCCTGGATCTACATCGGGACCCAGGGCATCCTCCAGGGCACGTTCGAGACGTTCGCCGAGCTGGCGCGCCAGCACTTCGGCGGGAGCCTGCGCGGGCGTGTGGTGCTCACGGCGGGGCTCGGCGGCATGGGCGGCGCGCAGCCCCTCGCGGTCACGATGAACGAGGGCGTCTGCCTGGCCATCGAGGTCGACCCCGCCCGGGCCGCTCGGCGGCGGGACATCGGCTACGTGGACCGGCTGACCGAAGACCCGGCCGAGGCGCTGACCCTCGCACGCGTCGCGGCCGCCGAAGGCAAGCCGGTCTCGATCGCCCTCGTCGGCAACGCGGCCGAGGTCGAGCCTGCCTGGGCGAAGGCGGGCGAACGGTTCGACGTCGTGACCGACCAGACGTCGGCCCATGACGCCCTGGTCGGCTACGTGCCAGCCGAGATCTCCCTCGGCGATGCGGCCATGCTGCGGGCGCACCAGCCGGACGAGTACGTTCGCCGCTCGACGGCGTCGATGGGCGCCCACGTTCGGGCGATGCTCGACTTCCAGCGCTCCGGCGCCGTCGTGTTCGACTACGGCAACAACCTCCGAGCGATGGCGAAGGACGCTGGCGTCGACGACGCGTTCGACTACCCGGGCTTCGTGCCCGCGTACATCCGGCCCCAGTTCTGCGAGGGCCGCGGCCCGTTCCGCTGGGTCGCGCTGTCGGGCGATCCCGCCGACGTCCTTCGGACCGATCGCGCGATCCTCGAACTGTTCCCCTATGACGAGTCACTCGCCCGCTGGATCCGGCTGGCGGAGGAGCGGGTGCCGTTCCAGGGCCTGCCCGCACGCATCTGCTGGCTCGGGTATGGCGAGCGCGCAACGGCGGGCCTCGCCTTCAATGAGCTCGTGCGAACGGGTGAGGTTTCGGCGCCGATCGTCATCGGGCGCGACCATCTCGATTCCGGGTCCGTCGCGTCGCCCAACCGCGAGACCGAGGCGATGCTCGACGGCTCCGACGCGGTTGCCGACTGGCCGCTGCTCAACGCCCTGGTGAACACCGCAGCGGGCGCAACGTGGGTGTCAATCCATCACGGCGGCGGCGTGGGCATCGGGTACTCACAGCACGCCGGCATGGTCGTCGTGGCGGACGGGAGCGAGCTCGCCGCTCGCAAGCTGGAGCGGGTGCTCACGACGGATCCGGCGATGGGCGTCCTGCGGCACGCCGACGCGGGCTATGACCGGGCGATCGAGGTCGCGCGCGAGCGCGGCGTGCGCGTGCCCATGCTCGAGGGCGACTGATGTCGGGCGACGGCCAATGCTGATCGAGTCGGTCCCGAACTATTCCGAAGGGCGGCGGGTCGACGTCGTCGATCGACTGGCCGGTGCGGTGACCGCGACCGACGGCGCCTACCTGCTCGATCGGACGAGCGACCCGTCGCACAACCGCTCCGTGCTGACGATCGCCGGCGAGGCGCCGGCGGTGGAGCGCGCGCTCGAGGCGACGATCGAGGTCGCGATCGAGACGATCGACATGGAGGTCCACACCGGCGAGCACCCGCGCATCGGGGCGATCGACGTCATCCCGTTCGTGCCGCTCGGGTCGACCACGCTCGACGCATGCGTCGTGCTGGCGCGCGGGTTCGGCCTCCGGATCGCCGAGCGGTTCGGCATTCCCGTCTACCTGTACGCGCGCGCGGCGACCCGGCCTGATCGCGTGCGCCTCGCCGACGTCCGCCGCGGAGGCTACGAAGCCGTCCGCGCCGAGATGCGACGAACGGACGGGCCGGTCGACCGGCTGCCCGACTTCGGCCCGAAGCACACGCACCCCAGGGCTGGCGCCGTCGCCGTGGGCGCCCGGCCGTTCCTGATCGCCTGGAACGTCAACCTCGACACGAACGATGTCGAGGTCGCGAAGCGCATCGCGCGAGGCGTCCGTGAGTCGGGCGGTGGGCTGCCGGCCGTGCAGGGCAACGGGTTCATGATCGATGAGCTCGATGCCGCGCAGGTGTCGATGAACCTGCTGGACTTCGAGGCGACGCCGATGTGGCGGGTCTACGACGAGGTGGCGCGGCTCGCGGCGGGGGAGGGCGTCGCGATCCGCGAATTGGAGCTCATCGGGCTGGCGCCGCAGGCCGCGATCGACGCGGTGGCGACGCACGCCGGCGTGGATGCGGCAGCGGATCCGGAGGCGAGATTCGCCGCTGCCGCGACCTACCTTCGGTTGCGCGACCCGGAGCCGGCGATGGTCCTCGAGCGCCGGCTCGCCTCCGCACAGGCCACGACGAGCGCGACCGCCGCGGGCGCGACCGCGTCGAGCACTTGAGGACCCGTTGGGTCTCCGACTGATCCAGGGCGGCCGCGCGTCGGACGGGCTGCCCGGCCTGCTGATCGAGCACGCGGCCGAGGTGGCGACGCTCGCGGGCGGCATGCGCGTGGGCTCCCGGATGGATGACCCCGGGCTCATCGTCGCCCCGGGTGGCGATGTCAGCCACGAGGCGGCGCCCGCGGTCGCGTGCTGGGAGGGGCGGATCCTCGCCGTCGGGCCGCGGAACGATCTCCTCCAGGGGCTGGAGGGCAGCGGCTATCCATTGGCCCGGTTCGCACGCGTCGACGCGGTCGGAGGGACGATCACGCCGGGCCTGATCGACCCGCACACGCACCTGCTGTTCGCCGGCTCGCGCGAGAACGAGCTCGTGCTCCGCCAGCGCGGCGCGGACTACCTCGAGATCCTCAAGGCCGGCGGCGGGATCCTGTCGACCGTCGCGGCAACGCGGGCAGCGAGCGAAGACGAGCTCACCGAGCACGGCCGGCGATGGCTTGCCGAGATGCTCGCGCACGGCACGACGACGATCGAGGCGAAGTCCGGCTACGGGCTCGACCTCGCGACAGAGCTCCGGCTCCTCGAGGTCGCCCATCGACTCGGCAAGGAGGGACCGGTCGACGTCCTCCCGACCTGGCTCGGCGCCCATGCCGTCGCGCCGGAGTTCCGAGCGCGGCCGGACGGCACCGAGGCGTACGTCAAGCATCTCCTCGACGAGCAGCTGCCGGGCGTCGTGGCCCAAGGTCGGGCGCGGTTCGCGGACGTGTTCTGCGAGCGCGGCGTGTTCAGCCCGGCACAGGCGCGACGCGTCCTGACGGAGGCGGCACGGTTGGGTCTGGGCACGCGATTGCACGCCGACGAGCTGGCCCCGAGTGGCGGCGCCGAGCTCGCCGCGGAGATCGGGGCACTCTCGGCGGACCACCTCGCGACCCCATCCGCGGCAGGGATCGACGCGCTGGCTGCGGCGGCGGACGCGGGCCGGCCCGTCGTCGCGGTGGTCCTCCCGGCCACGACCTGGTTCCTGATGCACGACGAGCTCGCGCCCGCGCGCACGTTCATCGACCGCGGCATCCCCGTCGCGCTCGCGACCGACTTCAACCCTGGGACGTCGCCCACGCCGAGCCTCCCGCTCGTGATGACGGTGGCCTGCCTCGCCCTCAGGCTCACGCCGTCCGAGGCGCTCGCAGCCGTGACGATCAACGCCGCTGCGGCCCTGGGCCTCGCCGACGATGTCGGGTCGATCGAGGGCGGGCGCCAGGCGGACCTCGTGCTCTGGGCGGTGCCGACCCACCGCCAGATCCCGTACTGGCCGGCGGCCGACCTCGTGCGTGCCGTCGTCAAACGCGGCCGGATCGTGTACGAGCAGCGACCGGAGTCCTAGTCGAGGTCTCGGCGCGGCTCGGCATACCCGCTGCCGGCGCGCCCGCCCCAACCTCAGATCTTGCCGCGGCTCTCCAGGAGGACGGCGGTCGTCTCGGAGGGAAGGGTGGAGATCGACACGGCGAGCTTCGGCTGCGCGGTCGGCTCGCCGCCCATCTCGTGGAAGAACTTGGCCAGGGCCTCGGTGCAGTCGGCGTCGTCAGCGCACACGGGCATCGCGACCACGATCTTCGGGTCCAGCTGAGCGATGAGCTCGGCAGTCCGCGTCGCGTTGAGGGCGCCGCCGACGGGGACGCAGGCGATGTCCACCGAGCCGATGTCGCCCAGCTCTTCCTCGGTGAGCAGGTGCCCGACGTCGCCGAGATGGATCGTGTGCAACCCGTCGAGCTCGACGACGAACGCGGTCCCGCGTCCTCGGCTCTCGCCCTTGGCGTCGTCGCGGAAGGTGCGGACGCCGGTCAGGAGGACGTCCTTGACCTCGTACTCCCCAGGGTGCGTCGACCGTGAAGCTCGTCTCGAGGCTCGCCGGCAGGACGGTCTGGCCGTCCCGGGTTCGCTTGCCCTTCGACGCCTTGCCGCGCCCGATCGGAGCATCGTCGGCATGGCTATAGGTCGCGATGTCCGCCGTGATGCCCCGACCCGTCGGACCGACGACCGACTGGTACGCGTCCGCCACGACGACGGCATCCCGCCCCCGCATCCGCACGCACGTCTGCCCATACCAGGTGATCTCCATCGCGCAAATTCTGGCACATGGAGGTTGCCTGCCGATTGCCGGGGACGGCGTGGCCACGTCCGCCTGGCCGCCGCGCTTCCCCTGGCTTCTGGCTGCCTCACGGGCAGGATTCGAAACCCATTCGACGAAAGGGCTCCCTGCAGGCGAGTCGTAGCTTCGGCACCCGGACCGTGAGCCTCGCTCAGAGTTCAAGGAGCACAGATCGAGCGAGGCCGCGGCGCTCTCGTAGGGGTGGTGTGGTCGGGGCGGGCGACCAGCGTTCGAATTCGGAGCACGGCGTCGAATAGGTTTCCAAAGCCGTCGGTGTCGGCAGGTGGCGCGTGGCCCCCGGAGATGAGACGCAGAACCGAGCAGGCGACCGGCCGACATGACCCGCGGAGAAAAGGAAAGACCGGAGGCGCCTGCCCAATCGGCGCCCCCGGTCGGAGGGAGGGAGGATGGAACCTCGAAGGGTTCGGTCCGCAACCGAGACTACGGAGCGGGTGTTCAGACCGAAGGTCGCAACCGATTAAGAAACCCCAATGCGACTATCGGCCGTGAGACGGCCGGCGCCGATGGTCGATAGGATCGCGGGCCGATGCCTCATCCGAACCGACGTTGGCGCGTCGCCGTCCTCGCTCCGATGCTGGCCGTGGTGCTCGCCGCGTGCGGCCCAACCGGGCCGACGGCGGCGCCGACCATCGACCCTGCAGCAACGCCTCGCCCCGCCGCGGAGGTCTACGCGGAGATCCGGGCGGCCGTATCGGCGATCCGCGGCCTCGAGGCGACGGCCGCGGTGGACCCGATCTCGATCAGCCCCGAGCAGGTCGCTGCGAATCTCGCCACCGAGTTCGACGCAGAGAACGAGCCCGAGGATCTCGCCGATGCCGAGGCCGTGCTGATCACGCTCGGCCTCCTGCCACCGGGCACCTCGATCCGCGAGATCACGCTCGACTTCCAGTCCGGCCAGGTCGCCGGGTACTACTCACCGGCCGAGGACGAGCTGTTCGTCGTGAGCCGCGGCAAGCCGCTGGACGCCTCCGACCGCGTCACCTACGCCCACGAGTTCACACATCAGCTCCAGGACCAGAACATCGGGCTCGACACGCTGGGGCTCGACGCCCGCGACCAGAGCGATCGCAGCCTCGCCCGGCTCGCGCTCGTCGAGGGCGACGCGGTTTCGGCGCAGACCACCTGGACGCGGGAGAACCTCAGCCCGGAGGAGATGGGCGAGCTGCTCGCGGTCGCCCTGAATCCGGCCTCGATCGACGCGTTGCGCCGCGCTCCGCCGTACCTCCGCGACACGGCACTGTTCCCGTACCAGGACGGAGCGGCGTTCGTCGCCCGACTGCTCGCCGATGGCGGGTACGAGGCCGTCGATGCCGCCTACGCGGACCCTCCGAACTCGACCGAGCAGGTCCTCCACCCCGACAAGTACCTCGATCGCGAAGCGCCGAAGGAGGTCCCGATCCCCAATGGCATCCCCGGCGGCCTCGACGCCGGCTGGTCCGCCGCGGGGACTGACACGCTGGGCGAGCTGCTCCTGCGAATCTGGCTCCGCGAAGGTGGAGCGACCCTGGCGGAGGCGCGCACGGCGACGGCGGGTTGGGGCGGCGATCGCCTCGTGCTGCTGCGCGGTCCCGACGGAGCTGTCGGCGTGGCGCTCGTGACGGAGTGGGATTCGGCCCAGGACGCCGACGAGTTCGCGGACGTTGCCCGCGCCGCACTGTCGGCCGGGTCCGCTTCGGGCAACCTGACCCAGGTCGCCGGCCGGCCCGCGACGGTCTACCTCGCGTTCGGGGAACAGGCGGGGGCCATCCAGGCGGCCCTGACCCGCTAGCCGTTCGGGAGAAGGCCGTCCGGAGCGGCGCTACATCGCCTCCGGCGCAGAAACCCCCAGCAGCTCGAGGGCGTTCGCGAGGGTGATCCGGGTCGCGTCCACGAGCGCGAGCCGCTTCGCGGATCGCTCGGGCTCGTCGGCGTCGACCACCCGGGCGTCTCGATAGAAGGCGTGGAATGCCGTCGCCAGCTCGGTGGCATACGTCGTGATCCCCTGCGCCTCCTGCGCCGACGCCGCGTCCTCGACCACCTCGGGGAAGCGGGCGACGACCCGCGCGAGCAGGCCCTCGGGCGCGCCCGCGATCAGGCCGCCGACGCTGGGCGCCGGTGCCAGAGAGGCGGCGGACGCCTTGCGAAGGATCGAAGCGATTCGCGCGTGCGCGTACTGGACGTAGTAGACCGGGTTCTCGCTCGATTGCTGCTTCGCAAGCTCGATATCGACGTCCATGTTCACGTTCGCGCCGCGTGACGCGAAGTACCAGCGGGCCGCGTCGGCGCCGAGCTCCGCGAGGAGGTCGTCGAGGGCGATGAACGTGCCGGCACGCTTGGACATCGACAGCTCGCGGCCGCCCTCCACGAAGTGGACCCAGCCGGTCAGGATCATCTCGACCGCCGACTTGTCGAAGCCCATCGCCTCGGCGGCGTTCCGGACGCGCGCGACCGTCCCGTGGTGGTCGGCGCCCCAGATGTAGATCAGGTGATCGAACCCGCGGCTGAACTTCTCGACGACGTACCCGATGTCGAATGCGAAGTACGTCAGCGACCCATCGGACTTGACGATGACCCGGTCCTTGTCGTCGCCGAACGCTGTCGATCGGAACCACGTCGCGCCATCCTGCTCGAAGAGGTGCCCGCCCGCCCGCAGTCGACCGATCGCCTGGTCGACCCAGCCGTTCTCGCGCAGGCTGCCTTCGGTCGTCCAGACGTCGAAATGGACGCCGAGCGCCTCGAGCGAGGCTTCGATGCCCCGCCGGATTCGATCCGACGCCCAGCGCCCGACCGCCCACGCCCGAGCATCCTGGTCGTCGCCGGCGAGGACCTCATGGGGCACCGAGGGCGCGAGCTCCGCAACGTAGTCACCGTGGTAGCCGTCCTCGGGGATCGGCCGGCCCTCCAGGACGGCCAGCACGGATGCGCCGAGGTTCCGCACCTGCGCCCCGGAGTCGTTGAAGTAGTACTCGCGCGTCACGCGCTGGCCGCCGGCCTCGAGCACGCGGGCGAGGAGGTCGCCCACGAACGCCCCGCGAGCGTTGCCAACCGTCAGCGGGCCGGTCGGGTTCGCGGAGACGAACTCGACGTTGACGTGCCGGCCCTCGGCCGCCGAACCGTCGCCACGCGCTCGGCCCCAACCCTCCGGATCGGCGCGGGCCGCGTCGATCGTCGCCTCGAGGACCGCGTCTCCGAATCGGAGGTTCACGAACCCCGGTCCAGCGGCCTCCGCCGAGGCGATCGGCCTCGATCCGGCGGCAGTGGTCATCCGGTCGGCCAGCGCCTCGGCGATCGCGGCCGCGATCGCGGGCGGGGCCATGCGCAACGCACGAGCGAGGCGGAGGGCAACGTTGGTGGCGAGATCGCCGTGCTCGGGGTTGGCGGGCCGCATCACCTCGATCGCGGCCTCGCGTGCCTCGGGCGCGTCCGGCAGCGTCCCGCGCTCGATCGCGTCGTCGAGGGCCTGCCGAACCGCGATCCGGGCGGCCTCGCGCAGGGTGGGCATCGGCGCAGCCGATCGCATTGGTGCCTTCATCCCCGAGATGGTACCGACGCGACGACGCCCTCAGGCTCGGGCGCATTCGTGGTGCCGGCTGACACCGATCGGCCAACCTCGTCCCAGCGCGCCGCAGGATCAAGGACCGGCCGCCGAATGCACCGCGGTTGTTACTCGATTGGTGCGCATTTGGAGGGAAACGAAGGGTCTGGTGGGGCCCGGAAGTACTAGACGCCGGATGGGCCGATCGGTCACACTACGATCCCGGTTTGGGCCTTGTTCGAAGGGCAATCCGGGACGTCGACGCAGGCCGAGGGGACCCGGCGTGGACCGCGCTCATTGGCTGCGCGCGCATGGGCAGGCATTGGAGGGACGATCGACGCTATGACACTGAGAAAGCAGCTGGCGGCGCTGCTCGCGGCAGGTGCCCTTGGGTTTGCTGTCATGGGCACCGCGCTCGCTGCCGGTAACACGGGTGCTGCCGAGGAATCGGGCGCGCCGTCGTTCCAGCAGAGCGTCGACCCAGTCAGCGAGCCGCCGGCAAGCGAGCCCCCGGCCTCCGAGCCGCCGGCCAGCGAGGCGCCGTCATTCGAGCAGAGCGAGGACCCGGAGACGGAGCCCCCGGTCACCGAACCTCCGGTCACGGAGCCCCCGGTCACCGAACCGCCCGTCACGGCGCCCCCGACGCCAACGTTCATCCAGAGCGAAGAGGGCGAGACCGACGCCCCGTCCGAGCCGGACACGACCACGATCGGCGGGTCCGAGCACACCGGCTCGCCGGCAGACGGCGCCTGGCTCCTGGTGGTTGCGCTCGGCCTGCTCCTTGCGAGCATCGTCGTGCTCACCCCCGTCCGAGTGCGGAACCGCCGCTAGGCGACCATCGCTTCAGGAACAAGAACAGAGGGCCCGGGTCACCCGGGCCCTCTTTCATTTGCCCCGCGAGCTCAGGATGCCCCGGCGAGCGCCTGGGTGGGCAGGCCGCCCATCGTCGGCACACTGAGACGCTCGAGCTCGAGCGCGCGCCGGAGCGACGCGATGGCTCGGAACTGGAGGCCGCGGATCGTGCCCTCCTGGCGACCCATGGCGACGGCGGCTTCGAGCACCGAGAGGCCCGCGAAGAAGCGCAGCTCGATCACCTCGCGCTGGTCGTCGGTCAGCTCCGCCATCGCTCGGGCCACGCGTTCGACGTCGTCGCGAATCGCGGCCTGCGCCTCGGGCCCCGCGTCGTCGGCCTCCCAGGTCATCGCCGTCACGAGCGAAAGGTGGTCCCGTCGGGTTCGGACCTGATCGATGATCGCGTTCCTCGCCAGCCTGAAGAGCCAGCCCCCGAACGGGACGCCTCGCGCCTGGTAGCGGGGGAGCGCTTCGAGCGCCTTGACGAAGACAAGCTGGGTCAGGTCTTCCGCGTCACTCGGGCGGCTGATACGGCTCGCGATGAACCGATAGACCGGCTCGGCATACGCATCGAAGATGCGGCCGAAGGCCTGCGCATCGCCCCCCTGGGCCTCAGCAACCAACCGAGCGACGGCGTCGTCGTCCATTGCTGACGAGGATCGGGTGTCGTCACCGGCGGTGCAAGGGCGATTCCGGGGCGACCAGTACCGAAGGACTAGTACCTGCCCCGAAATTCGACGGAACGCACCACTTGTTCATGGATGGCAGGGTGAGGTCCGTGACGGACTGGTGAGATTCGGCATGGGTTAGTGGTACTGGACCCGAATAGGACCCTCCCCGCAGGATGGCCCTCCCATCGAGGCGTCGCCAGGTCGGCGGCGGCGACGGGATTGCACTCATCCAGGTCTGATCAATCTCAGACAACAGGGGGAAAAGGGAGCCATGAGGATTCGCAGGCAGCTTGGCGCCGCACTCGGTGCGACGGTCCTGACATTCGGGATCGCCGGCATCGCGTTCGCGGGTGGCCAGGGCGACCAGAGCTGTGGCGTCGAGCCACTCGACGTCGAGCTCATCATCGACGCGTCGGGCAGCATGGGCGACAACTCCAGCAACGGGAAGTCCCGGATGGAGTGGGCCCAGAAGTCCGCGAAGCAGTTGGTTGGATCACTTGATGCCAACGGTGGTGTCGGCGGGGCAGGCGCACATCGCGTCGGCCTGAGCGCGTTCGCCGGTGTGTCCGGCTGGGTCGTGCTCGCGCTCGGCGACAACAGCGAAGGCGTCGTCGACGCGGCGATCGACGGCCTCGACTCGGAGGGCCTCACGCCGCTCCAGTTGGGCATGGATGCCGGTGCCGGTGACATGGCCGCGAATGGTCGCGGCGGTGCCCAGCACATCCTGATCCTGCTCAGCGACGGCCGCCCGAACCCGGACCTCGGGCCGAACGGCACCTGGGCAAACAATGGCAGCAACAACCAGCGTCCTACCGCGGCCGAAGGCAACGCCTACCTCGGTGCTGGCGACATCGCGATCTCGGTCGCGTTCGGCGAGGGTGGTTCCGGCTGGGACGCTCTCGACCTGAGCCTGATGAGCCTTCTCGGCCCTGACGGCGCCTACCACGTCGTGAACGGCGACGAGCTGCCCGACGTGTTCCAGAGCATCTATCGCCAGATCGCCTGCCCGGCGACGGAGCCTCCGATCACGGAGCCCCCGGTCACCGAGCCTCCGGTCTCTGAGCCTCCGGCTTCTGAGCCCCCGGTCTCTGAGCCCCCGGCTTCTGAGCCCCCGGTCTCTGAGCCCCCGGTGAGCGAGCCCCCGGTTTCCGAGCCTCCGGTCACGGAGCCCCCGGTCACCGAGCCTCCTGTCCCGTCCTTCGAGCAGTCGGTCGGTGCGGAGACGAACGAGCCAACGCTGCCCAACACGTCGGCCATCGACGGTTCGCAGAGCGGACCTTCGGCGGACATGACGTGGCTGCTGGTGGTCGCGCTCGGGACGATCCTCGGGACCGTCGTGGTCCTCACTCCGGCGCCGGCGCGGCGCCGACGCTAAGCCGACCATCACCCGCGGTCCCCGCGGGCACCTCGCGAACTCGGAGAGGGCCTGGGCAACCAGGCCCTCTCTTCCTGTGCGCCACGCTGTGCGCCATCCGCCACGCCGCGGGTGCGTCTCAGCTGGAGGCGGCCACCCGTGGCAATGCGATCTGTACCCGGTCGGATCCCCGGCGGAAGGACAGGGCTTCGAAACCGGCGAGGGCGAGATGCCGGTACGACGCCTCGAGCAGATGGGCGAAGGAAGCCTTGCTGTGGGCGTCCGAGCCGACGACCACCCGCTCGCCGCCCAGCTCCCGGAACCGGGCAACGACGGCGGCGGATGGGTACGTCTCGGCTCCCGGGTAGCGCAGCCCGCTACTGTTGACCTCGAGCGCCGTTCCCGATTCCACGAGGGCGACGAGCGCCTGCTCCTGGAGGTCCGGCCGGAGCGCGAGGTCCGCCGCGGTCACCATCGGGTGCAGGTAACGCTTGACCACGTCGAGGTGGCCGATGGTGTCGAACAGGCCGGAGCGCGCCGCTGCGATGACCTCCGCGTAGTACGGCGCCAGGACCTCGTCCAGCGGCCGGCCCTGGACGAACGCCCGCACCCGCGACGGCCAGTAGGGCGATTCGGGCCAGTCGTGCACGGACCCGATCGTGTAGTCGTAGCGATGCCGGGCCACGTGCGCCCGGACATCGGCCTCCCAGCGCCGGTTGTAGGTGAGCTCCGCGCCGAATCGGATCGTCACGCCCTCGCGCGCCCAGCGCTCCGCTGCGCCGCGCACCACTCGTTCGCGATCCACGTAGCGGCTGTACTCGTAGGCGGGGTCCCGCGGGTCGAAGTCGACGTGGTCGGTGATCGCGATCTCCGGGATCCCGCGCTCGACCGCGAGGGCTCCGTAGATGTCGATCGGGACCGAGCT
Source organism: uncultured Chloroflexia bacterium (assembly GCA_963721765.1). Taxonomy (GTDB): domain Bacteria; phylum Chloroflexota; class Limnocylindria; order Limnocylindrales; family CSP1-4; genus UBA5189. The sequence continues at coordinate 119,362 of CAVRJP010000005.1, read as the reverse complement.
GTCGGGTGACTGGTCGGTATGGAGGTGTGCGTCGAGCGGCAGGCCCAGGGCGCCACCGCCGATGCGGTCCATCGGTGGCTCGGCCGTCACCCGGGGATGATCCCGAGCTCCCTGCCGACTTTGGCGAACGCATCGAGCGCCCGGTCGAGGTGCTCATCGGTCAGCGCCGCGGTGACAATCGTCCGCAGGCGCGCCTGGTCGAGGGCAACCGTCGGAAAGACGACCGCGGTCGCGAAGACGCCCTCCTCGAACAGCCGCCCGGAGAACCGGATCGCCGCCTCCGACTCACCGACGATGATCGGCGTGATCGGGGTCTCGGAGCGTCCAGTGTCGAACCCGAGCCGAGTCAGCTCGGCCTTGAAACGGCGCGTGCTCGCCCACAGCCGCTCGAGCCGCCACGGCTCGTCCTCCATCACCCGGATCGCCTCGCGGCACGCCGCGGCGTCGGCGGGCGGGTGCGACGTCGAGAAGAGGAACGGCCGCGCCCGCTGGATCAGCAGCTCGCGCAGGGTCTGTGAGCCGGCGACGTAGCCGCCGAGCACGCCGACGGCCTTCGACAGCGTGCCGACCTGGACGTCCACCCGTCCATGCAGCCCGAAGTGATCGACCGTCCCCCGCCCGTTGCGACCGAGGACCCCCGAGGCGTGCGCATCGTCGATGTAGACGGCGGCACCCACCTTTTCCGCCGCGTCGACGATGCCCGGCAGCGGCGCGATGTCGCCGTCCATCGAGAACACCCCGTCGGTCACGACGAGGATCAGCCGATAGGGTCCCGACCCGTCGGCCCGACCCTGCTCGGCCGCCTGGCGCAGGATCTCGCCGAGGGTCGCCACGTCGGCGTGCGGGTAGACCTTGCGCGGCGCCTTCGATAGCCGCATGCCGTCGATGATCGAGGCGTGGTTCAGCGCGTCGGAGACGATCAGGTCGGTCTCGCCCGTGATCGTGGGGATGACGCCAGTGTTGGCCGTGAAGCCCGACTGGAACGTCAGCACCGCCTCGACTCCCTTGAACGCGGCGAGCTCGGACTCGAGCGACTCGTGCTCGGTCATCGTGCCGGCGATCGTCCGGACTGCACCGGAGCCCACGCCGTACTCGCCTACCGCGGCGAGGGCCGCCTCGCGGAGTCGCGGGTGATGGGTGAGCCCCAGGTAGTCGTTCGAGGACAGCGAGATCACCTCGCGCCCGTCGACGACGGTGACCGGGCCCTGCGCGGCGCTCATCACCCGGAGCGGCCGGAACAGGTGCCTGGCCTTGAGGTCGTCGATCTCCGCCTGGATGAATGCCAGGGGATCGCGCCGCGTGCCGCTCATGCCGATGTCCAATCCATGATCACCTTGCCCGAGTCGCCGGAGCTCGCCGCCGCGAACGCGGTTTCGAACTCGCGGAAGCCAAAGCGATGCGTGATGACCGGCGTGATATCGAGCCCGGCGCTCACGAGCACCGCTGACTGGTACCAACTCTCGTACATCTGGCGGCCGTAGATCCCTCGGAGCGTCAGCTGGTTGAAGACGATCGCGTTCACATCGAGCGTGATCTCGGCGGTCGGGATGCCGAGCTGGGCGATCCGCCCACCGTGGGCCATGTTGTCGATCGCCGAACGCAAGGCCAGGGCGTTGCCCGACATCTCGAGCGCGACATCGAAGCCTTCGACCATGCCGAGCTCCTGCTGGACGTCGTGCAGGTCCCGCTTGGTCGGGTCGATCGCGATCGTCGCGCCCATCCGTTCCGCGATCGCGCGCCGGAAGGCGATCGGCTCGGAGACGACGACGTGGCGCGCTCCGGCATGCCGGACGACGCCAATGGCCATCAGGCCGATCGGGCCGGCCCCCGAGATCAGGACATCCTCGCCGTGGACCTCGAACGCCAGCGCAGTGTGGACGGCATTCCCGAACGGATCGAAGATCGCCGCAACCTCCTCGTCGATGCCGGCCCAGTGGTGCCAGATGTTCGTCATCGGCAGGGCAACGAACTCGGCAAAGGCCCCGTCGCGCCCGACGCCGAGGCCGACCGTGTTCGCGCAGAGGTGGCGCTGCCCAGCCATGCAGTGCCGGCATCGGCCGCAGGTGACGTGACCCTCGCCGCTCACGAGGTCGCCCGGATGGAAGTCGCTGACGTTCGATCCGACTTCGACGATGTCGCCGACGAACTCGTGCCCGACGACGAGCGGCGGGTTGATCGTCTTCGCAGCCCAGTTGTCCCACGCGTCGATGTGCAGGTCCGTGCCGCAGATGCCCGTCTTGTGGACGCGAATCAGGACGTCGTTGATGCCGATGTTCGGGCGCGGGACATCCGTGAGCCGGAGGCCGGGCCCCGCGTCCGCCTTGACCAGGGCATGCATCAGGCGCGAGGGCCGATCAGCTGGGCGACGGCGCGGCGCTCGCCGCGGGCGATGCGGCCGGCGACGGCACCGGAGAGGTCCCCGCGGACGCCGCCGCCGAGGCAGCGGGTGACGCGCCGGGCGAGGCCGCCACGCTCGGCACCGGGGTCGGAGTTGCCGGGCCGGCTGTCGGCGTGGGCCCGGGTGTCGGGGTGGGTTCGGTGCACTTGAACTCGGGTTGGAACCGATCGCCCTGGCGTGCATAGAACTCGAACAGCAGGGCCTCGTCCAACGTGTCCATCGGGAGGATGACGTCCCACACGACCGCCGCGTATCGCGTGGCCATTTGGTCGAAACGGGTGATGACCGGCGTCACTTCGCCTGGGGCCGTCTTGCAGATCGGGCTGTCCGGCCAGCGCTCGAGCAGGGCCTGGAGTGACGCCTGCTGGGCCTCACCGCAATCGTCCTCGGGCAGGCATCGATAGAGCAGGACGATCGCGCCGTGCTCGAGGTTGTGCACCCAGCCTTGCGGCACGGTCGGATCGTTCGGCCCGTAGAGGCCGCCCTTGATGGGCACGTTCGGCGTGACGGGATAGTGCTTGCCACTTGCCGGAGGGCAGCTGGCGTAGCGGACCTTATCGCCAACGCTCCGGGTATGGACGTGACCCATGTCGTCCTGCACGAAGCCGGGCGGTGGCGCGGTCACTGCGGGCGCTGGCGTCGCCCCCGACGCGACTGGCGCCGCGCTGGGTGCCACGAATGACGGAGCAGGGGTGGGATCGAACAAGGTCGTGCAGTCATATGCGGGTGTGAACGACGGCACCACGAGTCCCACGAACACGAGCCCGACGAACGCGGCAACACCCCCGCCCCACAGGAGGCGCCTGCGGTTTCGCTCGAGGAAGGTCCCGCTGCTGGGGGCGGAGCGGCGTGAGCGTCGCGTGGCCCGGCTGGCCGGGCTTGGGCGGCGCGGGGGCGTGGTCAAGTTCAGCCTCGTCGGTTCGTACGGGGGATCGGCGTGCCAGTCTGCCAGATCATGGCTGGTCGAGCCATGCGGCGGCCGCCGGCGAGCGAAGGCCCCGATACAGCGAGTAGGCGAGCACGGCGAGCAGCAACCCGATCATCAGCTGGCCGAACAGCAGCGCCAGCGGGATCCCCGGAACCGTCAACGTCGCGAGCCCGAGCGCCAGGTTTCGCGCCGCCGCCTTGCGCTGGAGAACGATCGTGATCGTGAAGATCGTGTACGCGGCGAGCGCCATGGCGACGATCCCCTGGAAGGTGATCGGCACGAGGATGGCCGCCTCGACGATTGGCCCCAGCGCGAGGCCCACGCCGATGAGGATCACGAACGCGTAGACGAGGAACAGCGCGACGCCCCAGGGGATCCCGCGCATCGAAGCCATCTGGACGCATTGTGAGGGCTTGACGCCCGATGGCCGGATCGCTACTGTCACTAAACCGGTTCACTAAACCGGTTTTCATGCGGGGCCACGGGTGATCGTGGCGTCGGTTGCGACCGGCTCGGTGGGAGGTCGCCCGCCGGTGGAGGAGGGCATGGAACGGCGTAGACAGCGTCCCCGAATCGCCGACGTCGCCCGCGAGGCGGGCGTGTCGAAGACGGCCGTGTCGTTCGCCTTCAACAACCCCGAGCGACTGTCGACCGAGACAGCGGGCCGGATCCGCGAGGTCGCCGGTGCGCTCGGCTACCGGCCGAACCCCGTCGCGCGGATGCTCACCCAGCGCCAGACCATGACGCTCGGCGTGCTGACGCCCCAGGCGCTCGCGGTCATCTTCTCGAACCCGTTCTTCGCGCTGTTCAGCGAAGGGGTCGCGCAAGCCGCCGAGGAGCTCGGCTACGAGCTCCACTTCATCTCGCCGCTCAACGGCTCGCTCGCGCTCGCCGTCGGTCGATCGACGGTCGATGGGGTCGTCGCGATCGGCCTCTCCGCCGATCATCCGGAGGTCGGGCAGATTCGCGGCGCCGGCCTGCCGATGGTGCTCGTCGACTCGGACGACCTGCCCGAGCACAGCTCGGTCGTGGTCGACGACGAGGCGGGGGCGAGGGCCGCTGCCGACCACCTCATCGGGCTCGGGCATCGTTCGCTCCTCGTGATCGCGGTCGAGGGCCCCCAGCCGGCCGATGGCGAGCGCGGGCCCCACGGCGTCACCGAGCGCCGCCTGCGCGGCTATCGGGCAGCCTGTGCCGCCGCAGGGGTCGACGTGCCGGACGAGGCCGTCTTCTCCGGTCGCGCGTCCATCGATGGCGGGGCATCAGCGTTCCAGCGCGCCTGGGCCCTCGGCGCGAGGCCGACCGGCATCCTCGCGATGAGCGACGCCATGGCCATCGGCGCGATGCGCGCCGCGCGGGAGCAGGGCCTCCGCATCCCCGACGACCTGAGCGTCGTCGGCTTCGACGACATCGACCTCGCCGCCCACGTCGACCCGCCGCTGACGACGGTCCACCAACCGATCCGTCAGAAGGGCGCCGACGCGGTTCGCCTCCTCCTCGCCGAGGTGGAGCAGCGAGAGGCATATCAACCCGAGCACCTCCGGCTCGAGACGCGGCTCATCGTCCGCGCCTCGACCGGGCCCGCGCCGCATTCGCGGCAGGAGGTGCCCGGGGCGACGTGAGGTCGATGGGCGCGACGCCCGTACACTCCCGCTCCATGCCCGACACGCCTGCCTGGGTTCGCGACGCCGTGTTCTACCAGATCTTCCCGGACCGGTTCGCGGCGAGCGATCGAGTGGCCAAGCCGGGGCCGCTGGAGCCGTGGGACGCGCCGCCGACGAACTACGGTTTCAAGGGCGGCGACCTGCTCGGGATCGTCGAGCACCTTGACCACATCGCGTCTCTCGGCGTCAATGCGCTGTACCTCACCCCGATCTTCCAGTCGGGATCGAATCACCGCTACCACACGTACGACTACCTGGCGGTCGACCCACTGTTGGGCGGCGACGCTGCCCTGCGCGAGCTCCTCGACGAAGCCCACGCCCGGGGCATGCATGTCGTCCTCGACGGTGTGTTCAACCACACGGGCCGGGGGTTCTGGCCATTCCACCACGTCCTGGAGACCGGCGGCGGCTCGCCGTACCGGAACTGGTTCCACTTCGACCAGGCGGGCCTCGATCACCACAAGCCACTCGATGCCTACCCGATCGGTCGGTTGCGGTCCGGCGTGCCGCAGGACGATCCGTGGCCCGGCCAGCAGGAGGCCGACGCGTCATCGGCCCGCGCTCGACTCGGGTACGAGGCGTGGTGGGGCATGCCGGCGCTGCCCAAGCTGAACATCGCCGAGCCCGGCGTTCGCGAGTACCTGTGGAGCGTGGCGGAGCACTGGCTCCGCTTCGGGATCGACGGCTGGCGCCTCGACGTCCCGGCGGAGATCGACGACCGGGCGTTCTGGCAGGAGTTCCGGCGCCGCTGTCGCGCGGTGAACCCCGAGGCGTACCTCGTGGGCGAGATCTGGCACGTGGACCCGGACTGGGTCTCCGGCGACCGGTTCGACGCGCTCATGAACTACCCGCTCGCCGAGTCGATCTTCGGCTTCGTGGGCGGTCGGTCCCTGAACGAGCCCCTCATCCGATCGCATCACGAGTACGCCAAGGTCACCCGGCTCGACGGCCGCGGATTCGCGGATCGCCTGACCACCCTCCTCGCCGCGTACGCGCCCGAGACGAACGCCGTGCAGCTGAACCTCCTCGACAGCCACGACACGCCGCGCGCGCTCTCGCTGCTCGGCGACGATCGAGAGGCGATGGAGCTCGCGGTGCTGCTCCAGGCGACGCTCCCCGGCGCGCCGTGCACGTACTACGGCGACGAGGTGGGCGTCACGGGCGGCATCGACCCCGATTCGCGGCGGGCATTTCCGTGGGAGGAGTCGCGCTGGGACGCGGAGCTCCTAGGGTCGGTTCGCGCGGCGTTCGGCCTGCGCCGCGCCGAGCCTGCCCTCCGATCGGACTGGGTCGACATCGCCTCGGCTGAGGGCTCCGGCCTCGCCTTCCGGCGTGGCCACGAGACGGGCGCCCTGGGGGTTGCCCTGAACGCGGGCGAGGATCCGGTTCGCCTCGCGCTCGACGGCGGGACCGGCGCCGCGTCGCTGCTGCTCGCGGCCGGTCGCGCTCGTTCGCTCGCCGCGACGCTCTCGATCGACGACGGCGGCCTCGCAATCGAGCTGCCGCCACGCTCGGGTGCGGTCGTTCGCCTCGGCTGAGCTCGAGCGTCCGATCCGGGCCGGTCGGCCCGCGCTCCTATACTCCCGCGATGTCCGATCTCCCGGTGGCGCTACCGGCGGAGCTCGAGGCGACGTTCATCGCCGCCCTTGACCGAGCCGGCAAGCTCCTCGCTGCGCTCGATGCGCTTGGCCCGATCGCCGACCGCGACGTGGTCGTGATCGACGCCACGCGCGGCCCGATCGTCGACGGCCTCGCCGCGGCAGGTGCGCGACTCGTCAACGCTCCACTCGCGAACCCGTTCCGGCTCCCGGTGGACGACGCGTCGGCGGACGTCGTCCTCGGTCTCTGGTCGGCCTTCCGAGGGGTTCGACCCGCCGAGATGAAGGAGGTCGACCGCGTCCTACGGCCTGGAGGCCGGCAGCTCGTGGTCCACGATTACGGTCGGGACGACGTCTCCCGGCTCCACGGCGAGCGGGCCGAATACGGCGAGTGGAGCCAGCGCACCGGCCCCTTCCTGACCGGCGGCTTCCGGGTGCGCGTCGTCCACAGCTTCTGGGAGTTCGTCTCGCAGGACGCGACGACGGCATTCCTCGCCGCCGCGTTCGGGGCCGGCGGCGAGGCGCTCGCGGCCACGCTCCGGCGGCCGCGCCTGTCGTACAACGTCGCGATCTACCATCGATCGCGAACGTGATCGAACGCCCGAGCTCGTCCATCGACCGCCCGACGCCAGCGTCGATCCAAACGGCAGCGCCGTCGGATCGACCGGTGACCTCCGGTCCGCCGCGCACCGGCCCGTACCTCGGCCCGATCCCGATCACGGCCGTCAACGTCCTCATCGCCGTGACCCTTGTCGGCTCTGCAGTCTTCATCGGGTGGGTCGTCCTCGGGATCGACGAGGAGCAGATCCCGCTCCTGGCCTCGGGCTTCGCGGTCCTCGGCTTCTCGCTCGTCGCGATCGCGATCCAGTCACTGCTCCACATGTGGCGGGCCGCCGCCTGGGCCCGCGCCGGGCGCGCCCTCGCCCTCGCCATCGTCGGCGGCGTCGCCGGCCTCGGCGCGATCGGCTGCTTCACGGTCACCGCTCTCGCCCTGCTGGTCTGGCAATCCTGAGCTCACGCCAGGGGGTCGATCCGGGGGCCGCTGCTAGACTCGACCGCTCCCAGGCCCCCATCGTCTAGAGGCCCAGGACGCCACCCTTTCAAGGTGGAGATCAGGGGTTCGAATCCCCTTGGGGGCACTCCCTCGCAGCGGTGATCCGCACCCATCGCGGCGTTGGCGCCTGCGCCCTCCTCGCTCACGGACGTTCGAGTCCGCTCGCTCGTCGTGCTCAGCGCCGCCCTGCGCTGGGCACGGCTGACCGCCGCTCCCCTCGCGCTGGTCCTCGGCTGAGCCCCGCTCGAGTTCTGGTCGCCTCGCGATACCATCGCGCCGATGAGCCCGCTCGAGTACCTCGGCATCGACATCACCACGATCGTCGACGACAACGTGTCGATCCGGTGTGATGGCTGCCTCGAGGTGATCGACGGCACGCCGTGGCGGATGAACATCCTCGACGTCGTGGCTGCCGAGACGCCCGTCTCGTGGGCGGGCCGACCCCCGATCAACCCGGGCCCGTTCGAGTTCCACGGCGATGGGAGCCACGTCCGTGCGTGGATGCGGGCTCGGGACTACCTCTTCTGCCGCAAGGGGGAAGTACGCGAGATCATGCGCCCGATCCCCATCCCGACGCCCGATGGCGCACCGGCCCGCTACGGCCTGTGCGACGGGCTGCACCGCGACGACCACGAGCTCGTGCCCGCCTGACGACCTGATCCGCCCGACCCCGAAGGATCACCACCGGATGTCCGTCCTGCTGCCCGCCCTGACCTCGATCCTGGCGCTCGTCATGGCGGTCGCGCTCATCGACCAGTGGCGGGAGCGGCGGCAGGCCTTCCAGATCGTGTGGGCGATCGGGATGGCCTTCTTCGGGATCGCGTCGGGCTGCGAAGCGCTCGCCGCCGCGTCCGGCTGGAACGAGGTGCTCTACCGCACGTGGTACCTGACCGGCGCCGTGCTGACGGCGGGCTGGCTGGGCCTCGGGACCGTCGTGCTGCTCGCTCGGACGCGGTTCGGCTACGCGATCGCGCTCAGCCTCTTCCTCGCCGGGGTCTTCACGATCCTCACCCAGCGCCGGTTCAACTACGAAGGGGCTGGCAGCACGCCGATGCTGTACTTCATCGGCGCGGGGCTGCTCGCCCTCGCGGTCGCTGTCGAGACGTATTTCCAGAACGAGCGCTGGCCAGCCTTCGTGGCCATCGGGATCGGGGCCGCGAGCATCCTCGCGCTCGTGCTGACCAGTACGGTCCCGCTGGCGGCGCCGTACCAGCTCGACCCCGTTACGGGCCAGCCGGTCGCCGACCTCTTCCCTGGCTCCCTGCGACTGCTGACGCCGTTCCTGAACATCACCGGCGGCTTCGCACTCGCGTTCGGAGCGCTCTTCTCGGCCTGGATCTTCATGCCCAAGCGGCGCGTGCTCGCGTACAACCTCGATCCGAACCAGAAGGGCGACAACTTCCTCTTCAACCTGCTGATCTCGATCGTTGCGCTGCCGGTCAATTTCGTCGCCTCGCTCCCCGGGGCGCTCCGCGACCTGGTCCGCGGTCGGCTGCACAGCCGCGTCCCCGCGACGCTGCTGATCGCCGCGGGCGGATTCGTCGCATCGGCGGGTGACTCGCTGAACCGGTTCGGGGTAACGGGTCCCTTCGCCGTGGCCAAGTTCATCGCCGTCGTCCTGCTCCTCGCCGGCTTCCTCGTCTCGGTCGAGGCGTTCCGCGAGATCCGGATCCCGTTCACCGGAGTTCGCATCGCGGGCTTGCGCCGGGAGGCGGGCGGCGGGACCGGTTAGTCGAGTTACACACGCGTCGGTGACGCGTCAGGTCGCGGACCTCGAGTGTCGGCTCGAGTCTTGCCATCCACTGATGGAGTACGTGCTAGACGAGCGTCCGCGACCGCCGCCGTCTCCCGCGAGGCCGGCCTGATCGGGACGTGATCGTCAGTCGGTCGCGCTGACAGCCGATTCGGCGCCGAACCTCTGCCTACGACGCATGCCATCGGCCAATTGGCAGAACCCGGTCAGGCCAGGCACAAGGACCCGTTGCGGGACCGCGGCTAGCATTGCCGGTCATGCCCGAACCTCGCGCCGGCTGGCTCGGCGTCGCCCTGGTCCTCATCGCCTCGTGCCTGTTCGGGGCGCTTGGCGTCCTGTCGCGGTTTGCGTACGCGGAGGGCATGGAGCCGTTCGCGTTCGTGACCTGGCGCGCCGCGGTCGGTGCCGTGGGGTTGTACCTGGCGATCGCGCTGCTCCGCGCCAGGACTGGTGCGAGCGGCGCGACACAGCGAGCCGAGCCCAGGCAGCCGGGCGCACGACGCTGGCTGGCCCTGGCGGTGGTCCTCGGAGCAGGCCTGAACCTGGCCGCGTTCCTGTCGTTCGACAACACCACGGTGGCACTCGCGCTCCTCGGCTTCTACACCTACCCGGCGATGGTCGCCGCGGGGAGCGTCCTGCTGGGACGCGAGCCGCTCGATGCGACGCGGGTCGTCGCGCTCGGGCTGGCCCTTGTCGGCATGCTCGCGGTGGTCCTCGGCGGACCGACTGCCGACGCTCCCGGGCGAGCCAACCTCATCGGCGTCGGCCTCGCCCTCGCCGCGGCGGGATTCCAGACGGTGTTCATCCTCACGAGCCGCGGCTTCGCCTCGGTCCCGGCAGACCGCGCGATGGCAATCATCCTCGCGGGGACAACCGTCCTGGCGCTCGTGATCACCCTCGTCACCCACGGACCCGGCGCGCTGACGCTGCCGCTGGCATCGCCGTCTCTGCTGGCACTTCTGCTGTTCACGGGACTCTTCGCGGCGGCACTCCCATCAGTGCTCTTTCTGACCGGGATTCGCTGGATCGGCGGTGTCCGAACGGGCATCCTCATGCTGTTCGAGCCCGTCGTCGGCGTCGCCCTCGCCGCCGTCCTCCTCGCCGAGGGGCTCCAGCCCATCCAGGTGGTGGGTGGCGCGACCATCCTCCTGGCCGCGCTCCTCGTGCAGCGCGGCACGCGGGCTCGAACGGACATGCCGGCCATCGCGCCTGCCCCCGGTGGCCCGTGACCGAGGCAGCCCGGGAGCAGGGAACCGCGTCGCACTGGACGGTCGAGGGACCAGCCGACGCCCCGCCGATCGTGTTCGTCCACGGGGCGATGATGGGTCGATCGGTGTGGCGCCCCCAGATCGACGCGCTGGCCGATCGGTACCGATGCATCAGCGTCGACCTGCCGGGTCACGGCGCGCAGCGTCGCACGAAGTTCCGGCTCGAGGAGGCAGCAACCGGCGTCGTTGCCGCGATCGACGAAGCCGCCGGAGGCCGAGCGGTCCTCGTCGGCCTGTCGCTGGGCGGGTATGTCGCGATGACCGTCGCCGGGCGCCACCCGGAGAAGGTGCGCGGGCTGGTCATCGCAGGCTCGACGCGTGAGCCGGAAGGCCTGAGCCGGCTCGGCTTCCACCTGTACTCGGGCTTCCTCCGCGTCGCGCCGGAGCCCGCTGTCCGAGCCGTGGCCCTCGCCTGGTTCCGCCGCCGGTACGGCCCGGTCGTCGCCGCCGCGATCACCGCGGGCGGCCACTTCGCGAAGGGCGGCTCGCAGGCGGTGCGCCACCTCGTCGGGGGCCGGTTCCGGGATCGGCTCCTCGCCTACGCCGGGCCGATCCTGGTGATCAACGGGTCGACGGACCTCGCGTTCCGGATCGGCGCAGGGCGGTTCATCTCGGGCATCCCGGGCGTCCGGTACCACATGATCCCGCGCGCCGGCCACCTGTCGAACGTCGACAAGCCGAAGGCCTTCAACGGCCTCGTCGAGGAGTTCATCGCGACGCTCGATCCATAGGTCCTCGGGGGTCCGGACGAGGGCCGGTGCTATCCTCGGCCCGAGCGTCAGGCCCCGTTCCGGCTCGCTCCCCTACGTGAGGTTCCATGCGAATCCGAAAGGCCGTGTTCCCGGCTGCCGGTTGGGGGACGCGGTTCCTCCCGGTGACGAAGGCACAGCCCAAGGAGATGCTCCCGCTCGTCGACAAGCCGATCATCCAGTACGGCGTCGAGGAAGCGGTCGCGGCCGGGATCGAGCAGATCATCATCATCACCTCGACCCACAAGGGCGCGATCGAGGACCACTTCGACCTGAACGCCGAGCTCGAGCACGTCCTCGAGGAGAAGGGCGAGATCGAGAAGCTCCGCCAGGTCCGCCACATCAGCAACCTCGCGCAGCTCGCGTACGTCCGCCAGAAGGAACAGCTCGGCCTGGGCCACGCGATCCTCATGGCCAAGGACCTGATCGGCCACGAGCCCTTCGCCGTGCTCCTGCCGGACGACATCGTCATCGCCGATCGGCCCGCGATCGGCCAGCTGATCCAGGCCTACGAGCGGACGCACGCATCGGTCGTGGCGGTGGCACAGGTGCCGGCAGCCGACGTCTCGCGCTATGGCATCGTGGCGGCCGAGGTCGACGAGGCCCATCCGGACAGCGGCCGGCTGCGGCGGATGACGCGGATCGTGGAGAAGCCATCGCCCGCCGACGCGCCCTCGACGCTCGCGGTCATCGGCCGGTACGTCCTCACGCCGAAGATCTTCGACAAGCTCGAACAAACCCAACGCGGCGCCGGCGGCGAGATCCAGCTCACCGACGCCATCGAGGCGCTCATGGCCGAGCAGTCGGTCTACACGTACGAGTTCGAAGGCCAGCGCTACGACGCCGGGACTACGATGGGCTGGCTCGAGGCGACCGTGGACATCGCGCTCCAGCGGCCCGACCTCGCGACGGCCTTCCGGAACCATCTCCGGAGCCTCGATCTCGGCGTCTAGCGTTCCGGCGGCGGCGCCACCCGACGGGATGCCCGACCGTCCTACGGTACGATGCCCGGCGCGCGACACCGGCGCGGCATCGACACGCAGGGAGAACGCTTGACGGACATCGGCACCGTCCTCGGTGGCCGGTATCGGCTGGTCGAGCTGCTCGGGCAGGGCGGCATGGCGACCATCTACCGGGCCCGCGACAACCAGCTCGAGCGTGACGTCGCGATCAAGGTCCTGCGGCCCGAGTACGGCGCCGACCCCGACTTCATCGATCGATTCCGGCACGAGGCGCAGTCCGCCGCGTCCCTCAACCATCCCTCGGTCGTCGCCGTGTACGACTACGGCACCGACCCGGTCGGCCCGTTCATCGTGATGGAGCTGGTCGAGGGCGAGGACCTCTCGGCGATCATCCGGCGGAGCGGCGCGCTCCCGCCGCGCGCGGCTGCGCGACTGGTGGCCCAGGCGGCCCGCGCGATCGCCGCCGCGCACGATCGCGGCTTCGTGCATCGCGACGTCAAGCCGGGCAATGTCCTCGTCACGCGCGAGGGCCGGGTGAAGGTGGCCGACTTCGGGATCGCGAGGGCCCTCTCCGAATCGGCGCTCACCCTCCCCGGCACGACGCTCGGGTCCGTGCACTACTTCAGCCCGGAGCAGGCACGCGGCGAGCTGGCGACGCCCGCATCCGACATCTACAGCCTGGGCATCGTCCTCTTCGAGCTCCTGACCGGACGGCGGCCGTGGACCGGCGATACCGCCGCGGCCATCGCGACGGCGCGGCTGACCGGCGCCGTCCCGAGCCCGTCGGCAGTGCGAGGCGGCATCTCGCCGACGCTCGAGGCGATCACCCACAAGGCGCTGGCCACGAACGCGTCGGGCCGGTATGCCTCGGCAGCGGACATGGCGGAGGCACTCGAGGCGTACCTCGGCGAGGAGCGGGCCGGGGACGACGCTGGGTCGCGGGGAGCCGCGGCGGGTGCGGCTGGCGGAGCGGCAGGGGCAGCTGGGGCGGCTGGTCTCGCCGCCGGCGCCGCGGGCGCCGCGGGTTCGATCGGCGGGTCCGCGACTGGCGCCGCGGCGGCCGCAGGGGCTGCCGGAGCGGCCGCCGGTGCGGATGCCGGTGCCGCTGCAGCCGGCGCATCCCCGACCGTGGCGGCCGGTGTCGCCCGGCCCAATCCGGGAGCGCGAATCCAGTACCCGAGCGACGCGTACGCCGGCGGGCGCCCGGGCGGGGGAAGCCGCCGCCCCGCCGATCCCCGAGCGGCCGCGGGCGAGGACGTGGACGACGACGGCTATGACGACGAGCCGAAGTCGCGGGGCACGAGCCCGTGGCTGTGGCTCTCCGGCCTTCTTGCCCTGGGCGTGCTCGCTCTCGCGGCATTCCTCGTCATCCGACTCACCGGAGGTCCAGGCGAATCCCCGGCGCCGCAGGTCGAGGTCCCGGATCTCTTCGGCAAGACGTTCGCGGACGCCGAGCTGGTTGCCGAAGATCTTGGCTTCGCGCTCCTCCAGGCTTCGTTCACGCCAGCCGCGAGTGGCATTGCTGCCGGGACGATCGCAAGCCAGGATCCGCTAGCCGGAACGTTGGCCGACGAGGGTTCGACGATCGAGGTCACCGTGGCCACCACGCCTGGCAATGTCATCATGCCCGACCTTCGATTCAAGACCAGGTCCGAGGCGATCAACCTCATCTTTGCCGAGGGCCTCAGCCTTGGGGTCGAGACCGAGGAATTCGACCCCGTCGTCGCCGAAGGCCAGATTGTCAGCCACTTCCCGGCATTCGGCGCGTCGGTCCCTCGTGGCACGCCAGTGGACTTCGTCCTTTCGAAGGGCCCCGAACCGACCGCCACGCCCGCTCCGACGCCCACGCCGCCGCCCCCGCCCACCCCCACGCCCGTCCCTCCGCCGACGCCGGAGCCGGACCTGACCGTCGACGACTACCGTTGCCAGCTGCTCGCGCTGGCGCGAGCCGACATCGTGAACGACGGCTTCGAGGTCGGTGACATCACCGGTCCGACCGACGACGCGTCCTGGGTGATCTGGCAGGAGCCGCAGCCCGACAGCGAGGAGCCTTCAGGGACCGAGATCGACCTCTGGACGGTCGACCAGCCGGCCCCGACCACGTGTCCCCAGGAGCCGACCTGACGCTAGGCGTCCCCCTCGCCGAAGAGGCTCCTTCGGTCTGACCAGTCCTCGAGTGCGTCCGATGGGACGAAGGGCTGCGAATTGATCGAACGCGGTCCCTCGATGGGCGGGTGGACCGAGGTGGCCGGCGACACCTCGCTGATTCGCTCGACCTCGATGAGATCGAGCGCGACGAATCCCCTCGGCACCGCCATGGTTCGGATCGCCGGTCCCCGCCGAAGGCGATGGCCGTCGGGGGCGGGCACCGGCGCGTCCTCGGAGACGCTGGGCCTCGCCTCCCAGCAGCCGCGCTGCTCCAGACCCGTCAGGGGGGTGCGTCGGCGATCTAGGCCGCAGTAGCCGACGTCCGGCGCCAGCGAGCGCTGGAAGTTCCGGCAAGTCGAACAGGTGGTCGACGATCTGCGGCAGACCCAGCACCGCGCCGACTCTGCCTGTGGAACGCCGCAGTTCGGACAGTGCCACACGTCGGGAAGCCATGGTAGCTGCGCATTGCTGCCGACGCCGAGCTACTTGACGAAGGTCAGCGTCACCCTGTCGGTGGATTGGCCGTAGTCGGCATGGGTGACCAGGACCGTGCCGATGCCACGACCCGTCTTCAGCTCACCGACGAGGGGCGTCGTGAAGATCGCCCGCCCGTCGACCGCGGTGGTGAGCTCGTTCGAGATGGGCGCGAGCCCTGGGATCTGGAGGGTGAAGAAGGCACGCGCGCCGGCGAGCGGGTCGCCGCTCGGGTCCGTGACCAGCACGACCAGCTGGAGCCCTGTTGGGTGCTTCTTGATCGAGATCTGGTAGAGCGAGGAGGTCAGGCGGACCCGCATCCTGGTCGAGCCCTGCTTGAGCTTGAGCGTGGTCGCGCCCTGGTTGCCCGCGGGGTCGGTCCCGTTGATCGCGATCTCGTTGTCGCCGGGCGCGAGCGGCAGCGAGAACTCGAACGCGCCGTCGCGCGCGGCCACGGTCGTGATCGATGCGCCGTTGGCGGCGTTCCGGGCGACGAGCGTGGTGCCAGCCTGCGTGGTGCCCTTGATGGTCGCGTCGGGCTTGTCGAGGGCCGCCCCGTCCTTGGGCGAAGATACGGTGATCTTCGGCGGCTCGGTGTCGAAGAACCACGTGACGATCGGCGAGTGATCGGATTCCTCCGACCCGCGGAACAGCGTGGCCGAGATGTCGTTGCGGCCCGGGGTGAGCTGGAACGGCACGAGCAGGCGGCTCGTCGTGCCGATGTCGACATCGACGACCGGCGCGGCCTCGAGGCCTTCGAGCGCGAGATACACGCGGACCTTCGCCGTCGGGTCGTCGACGAGCTCGGCGGGGACCGAGATGTCGAGATCGACCATCTCCTTGTTCGTGTACGGCTGGGTGGGGCCGACGATTCGCGGCGAATCGGTGGGCGGCAGGTCCGTCGAGGTGGGCACGGGCGTCGCGATCAGTCGTTCGACCGCCGAATCGAAGCCGGCGGCGAGGGTGGACATCACCGGTCCGATCCCGCCACTCGCCGCGAGGAACGCCGCGGCGGCGAGCGCCGCCACCGACAGGGCCAGCAAGGTCCGCATGGCGAGCGGTGCGCGGTAGCGGCGGGCGTCGAGTCCACGGTGCGCGCGGACACGGCGTCGATCTGGTGCGGCGAACTTGATCGGCTGGTTCACGACACGTCCGCTGGACGCGGGCCGAGGGCGGACGTGCGATTTGCGGCGGCTCGTCATCTCGTCCTATCGTCGCACGCCCGGTCACGCCGGCGTCCGGTGCGGGCCGGTTTGGAGGGGTCCTGCGCGGTGCTTCGGGTCGATCTCCCGGTGTACGCTGGAACTGCGCGGCGGCAGGAACCGCCGCCCAAGTAGGGGAACCGTTGCAACCTGGAGGTCCCAAGACGAGTCGCGGGGCCCGCATGAGCGGGCGTCCACCGTTCGGCCTCGGCCCGATCGCCCGAGTGTCGTCGCCGCCGTCGTACGGTGGCTCGACGCCCCCGGAGTCGATCGCGGCCGGCGGTCCCAGCCGCCCACCGGAACGCGGATTCGCCCCCGGCGGTGGTGTCGGGACCAGCGGTGGTGTCGGAACCGGCGGTGGCGTGGGCGTCGGGATCGGCGGCCGGTTCGACCCCGCCAGGACGCGTGCCTTCGGCCTCCCGAACCTGCGGCGGAACGTCTGTCCCCACTTCTACGTGACGGGGACGCGCGGCGCCCTGCCGATCCACGCGCCGCACCTCCTCAAGGGCATCGTCCGCCAGGACAGCGTGATCTCGCGCTGCCAGCTGCGCGGCGGCGTGCACCTCGAGCAGAGCTACGTCAACGACGTGTGCCTCTCCCCCCGCTTCAACCAGTGCGTGTTCTACGAGGAGGAGCTGAGCGGGCGTTGACCCGCCCGGCCTCCACGGTCGCCGCGGACTACCACGCGGCCGTTCGCGCCCTGTCCGAGCGGGGACGGTTCGGCATTCGACTCGGTCTGGGTCGGACACGCGCGCTCCTGCAGGCGTTCGGTGATCCGCAGCGCGAGCTGCGTGGCGCCCTCGTCGGTGGCACGAACGGCAAGGGCAGCGTCCTGGCCCTAGCCGGCAGCGCCCTCCGGGCAGCCGGCGTGCGGGTCGGCACGACGCCCAAGCCGCATCTCGTCAGCTATCGAGAGCGACTGGAGATCGACGGCTGGCCGATCGATCCGGTGACGTTCATGCGGCTCGCCCGCGAGGTTTTGGACGCGGCCGATGGTGTCGCGAGGCGACACGGTGAGCCGACGGAGTTCGAGCTGCTCACCGCGATGCTCTTCCGGTGGTTCGCCGAGGAGCGCGTCGAGGTCGCGCTGGTCGAGGTGGGGCTCGGTGGCCGGCTCGATGCGACGCACGCGTGGGACGGTGGGGTCGCCGCGATCACGAACGTCGCACTGGACCACATGGCCTGGCTTGGCGACACGATCCCCGCGATCGCGCGGGAGAAGGCCGCGATCATCGAGCGCGGCGACGTTGCCGTGACGGGCGCCACGGGCGAGGCGCTCGAGGTGATCCGACGGCGCGCCCGGCGCGTGGGGGCGCAGCTGACCGCGGTGGCCGCGCCGTCCATCCTCGGCTGGGATCGTGACGGGCTGGAGGTCGATCTCGAATCGCTGGGCCCGACGCGAATCTCGCTCCGCGGCCGCCACCAGGCCCACAACGCGGCGGTAGCAGACGCAGTGCTCGATGCCCTCGCCGATGCCGGAATCGTCACGGTCGATGCCACGGCCCGCCGGCATGGTTACGCGGCCACGGGCTGGCCCGGCCGGCTCGAGCTGCTGACAGCGAATGGCAAGGAGGTGCTCCTCGACGGCGCGCACAACCCCGCCGGCGCGGCCGCGCTCGCCACGGCTCTCGACGACCTCCGACCGCATCTCGTCGGCGGGCGGACCTCGGAGCCACCGCCGCTGACCCTCGTCCACGGGTCGATGGCCGACAAGGATGTCGCCGGGATCATCGCCGCGTTCGATCGGGCGGAGGCGCTCCGGGGCGCGCGTATCATCGCGACCCAGGTGCCCGGCGACCGTGCGCTGGCAGCGGACGAGCTGGCCGCGAGCTGGCGTGCCACGCGACCCGCGGCGTCGATCGTCGTCCTCGCGGACGTTGGTGCGGCGCTCGATCGCGCGCTCGAGCTCGCGGAGGGCACGATCGTCGTGGCGGGCTCCCTGTACCTCGTCGGCGAGGCGCGACGCCGATGGCTCGACGACCCGCGACTTCGCGACCCGGAGGTGCGAGGCACATGAGTGACGGCATGCGCATCGGCCCGGCGCAGTTCAGCTGGGGCACGCGCACCTTCGTGATGGGGATCCTCAACGTCACCCCGGACTCCTTCTCGGGCGACGGCCTGCTGGCGGCAGAGCGTGGCGACGGTGCGAGCCTTGCAGTCGCACAGGCGCGGGCGATGGTCGACCAGGGCGCCGACCTCCTCGACATCGGCGGCGAATCGACCCGCCCGGGCCATGCGCCCGTCGACGAGGCCGAGGAGCTGGCGCGCGTGGTGCCGATCATCAGCGCCGTGCGCGCGGCCCTGCCGAAGGTCCCGCTCACGATCGACACGACCAAGGCCACCGTCGCCGAGGCGGCACTCGACGCGGGCGCCGACGCCATCAACGACGTCTGGGGCGTCTCGGCGGAGGACGCGCTCATGCGCGTCGCCGCGGACCGGGGCGTGCCGCTCATCCTCATGCACAATCGAGCCGAGCCCGTGTACACCTCGCTGATGGCCGAGATCGTCGATGACCTGGCCCGCGCGATCGATCGGGCGCAGACCGCCGGCGTCCCGGAGTCGAACATCCTCGTCGATCCCGGCTTCGGCTTCGGCAAGACCGCCGAGCAGAACCTGGAGCTGCTCCGGAGCCTGGCCGGCCTGCGCGCCCTCGGCCGGCCGATCCTCCTGGGCGCCTCCCGCAAGTCCACGCTCGGCAAGGTCCTGGACCTGCCGCCGGCAGAGCGCGTCGAGGCGACCGTCGCGACGACCGTGCTGGGGATCGCGGCTGGCGTCGACATCGTCCGCGTCCACGACGTCCAGGCGAACGTCCGGGCGGCCCGGATGGCCGACGCGATCGTCCGCGGCACGTGGCGCGAGGTCCCGGCATGACCGATCGGATCGTGCTCTCGGGCATGGCCTTCCAGGCTCGCCACGGCGTGAACGACTGGGAGAAGACCGAGGTGCAGCGGTTCGAGGTCGATGTCGAGCTCGTCCTCGACCTGGAGCCGGCGGGATCGAGCGACGACCTCGCCCGGACGGTCGACTATCGAGGCGCCTACGAGGCCGTCAAACGCGTCGTCGAATCGACGACGTTCGACCTGATCGAGGCGCTGGCCGAGGCGATCGCCGCCGAGCTGCTCGCCGCGACGCCACGCGCCGGGGAGATCGTCGTCCGAGTTCGCAAGCCCGAGGTGCGCCTGGGCGGGCCGCTCGACTACGCCGGGGTGGAGATCACGCGCCGAAGGAGCGCCTGACTACAGCCCCTCGGGGCGCGTCCCGAGTGTCACGCTCACGACGAGCTCTGTCGTCCCGCGGAGCACGGTGACCTTGACGGTCTGGCCAGGAGCGAAGCTCGTGAGGATCGCATCGAGCGGGTGCTCCGTGTCGATCACCTGGTCCTCGATGCGAATGACGATATCGCCGTCCTGGAGCCCGGCGGCCTCCGCGGGGCTGCCCGGCGTGATCGCGGGGAGCGTCTCCCCGGCCGCATCGGTGGATGGGGCGATCAGCGCACCCTCGTCGACCGGGAGCTGCTTGGCGGTCTTGAGCTTCGGGTCGATCGCCTGGTAGCGGATGCCCACGTACGGCCGGGCGAGCGGTTCGCCGGCAAGCGCCTGGTGCATGATCGGCCGGGCGATGTCGATGGGGATCGCGAAGCCGATGCCGGTCGAGTCGGGTTCGACGGCCGTGTTGATCCCGATCACCGAGCCGGTGGCATCGAGGAGCGGCCCGCCGCTGTTGCCGGGGTTGATCGCGGCGTCGGTCTGGATCAGGTTGGAGAGGCGTACCCCGTTCTCGAGGTCCACGGTCCGCCCTGTGGCCGAGATGATGCCCGTGGTGACCGTGCTGGTGTACGTGCCCAGCGGCGAGCCGATCGCGATCGCGAGCTGGCCGACCTTGATGTCCGCCGACTTGCCCATCGGCGCGGACGGCAGCGCCGCCGCATCGACCTTGACGATTGCCAGGTCGGTCAGCGTGTCGATCCCATAGACGGTCCCGGTGAACTCGCGGCCGTCCTTCAGCTCGACCGTCAGCTCCGACGCGATCTCATCCGAGCTCGTCTGGACGACATGGCGGTTGGTGAGGATCCAGCCCGCCGCCTCGTAGATCACCCCCGAGCCCACGCCCTGCTCCGGGATCGCCCCGCCGAAGATGTCGGTGGACACGCCGACGGCGGTGATGCGCACCACGGCCGGGCTCACGAGGGCGGCGGCGTTTACGACGGCCGACGACTGGTCGATCGGGATCGGGCCCGCGGTGGACAGGGCGACCGGGCCGGTCGGGCTGGTCGGGGCGGGCGCGACCTGGCCGGCGAGCGAGCCGGTCGATTGCAGGACGACGAACGTCCCGCCGGACGCGAGGATGGCCGACAGCAGCGCGGTCCCGACGATCACCCCGAAGCCCGTGCCACCGCTCGTGCGGGTCACGGGGCTCGCCGGGAACGCCGTGGGCGAGGCTGGGGCGGAAACCGCGGGGCCGGTCTGGATCCCGGTGGCAACCGAGTTCGGGGTCGTCGGGGCTGGCGTGTACCACGTTCGGTCGCCGGGCTGGATCGGTGGCGTGCTGTCCGCGGGCGCCGGGTCGAGCCATGCGGAGCGAGCCCATTCGGGTCGCTGCTCGGGGGTGGGCGAGAACGCGACGGTCTGCGTCTCGTCCGTGGGCGATGGATCGTCCATTGGCCCTGGATCGTCGATCGGTGACGGATCGTCGATCGGCGTCGGACGGTCGATCGACGGGAACTCGTCGGCCTGCGCGGGCTCGCTGGGCGGTGCCGGGTCGTCGCGGCGCGGGAAATCGTCGGTCATGCGTGGCCTACGGTGCGGGTTCCGGGTTCAGGTTCTGCGCGGGT
Source organism: uncultured Chloroflexia bacterium (assembly GCA_963721765.1). Classification (GTDB taxonomy): domain Bacteria; phylum Chloroflexota; class Limnocylindria; order Limnocylindrales; family CSP1-4; genus UBA5189. The sequence continues at coordinate 98,333 of CAVRJP010000005.1, read as the reverse complement.
GACGGTGAAGTTTCCGCCACGCGGCGCGAATCGGGCGTGGCCGGGGGACGCGGCTGCGCCGGCAGCGCGACCCGGAACGTGCTCCCGGCGCCGAGACGGCTCTCGACCGCGACCGTCCCGCCGTGCATCTCGACGATGCTGCGGACGATCGAGAGCCCGAGGCCGCTGCCGCTGCCGCGAGCCTCGCTGGCACCCGAGCCGCGGAAGAACCGATCGAAGATCCGAGGCAGCTCGGCGGGATCGATGCCGACGCCCGTGTCGGCGACCGTGATCGACGCGCCACCATCGGGCTCGCCACGGACGTCGACGCGCACCGTCCCGCCGCGCGGCGTGAACTTGATCGCGTTGCCCACCAGGTTCGTGACCACCTGCCCGATCCGCACCGGATCGTGCCGGATCTGGATGGCGGCGTCGGGGCGGTCCATCGTCAGCTCCACGCCCCGCCGGCGGGCCGTCGCGAGCGCCTGGTCGACCGCCTGCTCGACGGCCGAGCGCAGGTCCTCCGGCCGGAGGTCGAGCAGCACGAGGCCCGAATCCAGCTTCGAGAGCTCCAAGAGGTTCTGCGCGAGCCAGTCCAGCCGCTCCAGCTGGGCGCGACTCGTCTCGAGGAACTCGGCGCGCGCCGTCGGATCGTCGTCGGCGCCCTCGGTGAGGAGCTCGTTGAACGTGCGCAGCGCCGCGATCGGCGTGCGCAGCTCGTGCGATACGTCGGCCAGGAACTCGCGGCTTCGATCGCGGTCGCGGCGGATGATCTCGATGCTCTGCTGGAGCCGCTCGGCCATCGCGTTGAACTGGAGGCCGAGCTCGGTCAGCTCGATCGGGCCATCCTCGATCGCGTCCGAAGGCACGCGACGCGCGAAGTCACCCTCGCCGAGGTCGCGGCTGGCCTCCGTGAGGCGGCGCAGCGGCGTGGTGATCCGGAGCGTGAGCGCGGCCGCGACGAGCACCGCCACTGTCAGCGCGACGAGCCCGATGATCGCCAGGAGGCCCGTGACGTTGGAGATGACGGTGGCCCGGTAGGTATACGGTCGCAGGAGGACGACCTTGACGGCGTACGGGACTGGGGCAGAGCTGTTCTCGACGAACTGGGCCAGGCTCTCGATCCGCTCGCGCTGCTGGTTCGGCTGGCCAGGCGCCTCGTCGACGGCACTGAACCGGCCGTTCGAGGCAGGTACGAAGACGTTCGCGTCGGTCAGGAACCCGACCTCGTAGCGGACGTCCGCCTGGGCGAGGTTCTCCGTGATGATGCCCTGGTGGGTGTCCTTGCCCAGCTCGACGACCACGACCGGGTCGAGGACCCCGTCGGCGTCGACCACCGGGCGGCCCGCCCTGATCGACGAGGTGGTCTCGGCGACGATGATCACGTACTGGGCCACGCCCCTGGCACGCGCGGCGAGATCGTCCGCCTGCTGCTCGTCGAAGTACACGCCGAGGCGATTGATCACGAGCAACCCGACGAGGCCCAGTGTCACCGTGACGACGGCGACGAAGGCGAGCGTCAGCCGTCCCTGGAGGGTCTTCGGCGCGAGGCCGTCCCCGGGGCCGTCAGCGCTCGGCGAACGCGTACCCGACACCGCGGATGGTCTGCACGAACGCTGGGTGGGTGGGGTCGTCCTCGAGCTTGTCGCGGAGGTGGCTGACGTGGACGTTGATCGTCTTCTCGTCCTGGTCGAGCGCCTCGTAGTCGCGGAGGAGGTCCAGCAGCTCCGCGCGGGTGTAGACGCGACCGGGCTTGCTCGCGAGGTGGCGCAGGATCTCGAACTCGGTCGGGGTCAGGCTGATCCGCCGCTCGCCGCGCTGGACTCGCCGCCGGTCGAGGTCGATGAGCAGGTCGCGATGCCGGATGACCCTGCCGCCGACGGCGTCGGCGAGGTCGCCGTAGGCACGCCGGAGCAGGGCCTTGATCCTGCTCAGCAGCTCCCGAAGGCCGAACGGCTTCGTGAGGTAGTCGTCGGCGCCAAGCTCGAGGCCAATGACCTTGTCGACCTCCTCGTCGCGCGCGGTGAGCATGAGCACGGGGGACTTCGTTCCGGCCGCGCGGAGGCGCCGGAGGACCTCGAACCCGTCCATGCCCGGCAACCGGACGTCGAGGAGGACGAGATCCGGGGCGGCTCGGGTCGCCACCTCGAGGCCCTCCTCGCCCGAGCGGGCGAGCGTGACCTCGTAGCCCTCCTGCTGGAGGGCGTACTGGATGCCGCGGGCGACGGCGTGCTCGTCTTCGACGATCAGGATCGTGGCAGCCATCGGCCGATGCTACACCGGCCCGGCTGGGGCCCTCGCTTCGCCTCCTCGTGATACGGTACGCGACCCGATCCACGTCTCCGGAGGCCCCAGGTTCGCATGTCCGCCGCCCCTGCCCGCCCGACGCTCGCCGCGACACACCGCGAGGTGACCGGCAAGAAGGTCGCCTACCTGCGCCGCGAGGGCAAGCTGCCTGCGGTCGTGTTCGGTCGGGGCCTCGACTCGAACAGCGTCTCGGTCGACGCGCACGCGTTCGAGACCCTGCGCCGCCACGCGGGCGCGAACACCCTGATCGACCTGTCGGTCGACGGCGGTGCGTCCGCTCCGGTGCTCGTCTACGACGTCCAGCTGCATCGGGTGACGCGCAAGCCACTCCACATCGACCTGTACGTCGTCCGGATGACCGAGGAGCTGACGGTCGACGTGCCGCTCGTCTCCGAGGGTCTTTCAGAGGCGGTCGAGACGCTCGGCGGGACGTTGCTGCACATGGTCGAGAACGTTCGCGTGCGCGCGCTCCCCGACCACCTGCCGCAGTCGATCCACTACTCGATCGAATCGCTGGCGACCTTCGATGATGCGATCCACGTCCGCGACCTGGCGATCCCGTCGGACGCCACGCTGCTCACCGAGGGCGACGAGGTGGTCGCCAAGGTGCTGCCGCCGCGTGTCGAGGAGGAGCCGGTCGTCGCCGAGGCTGCCGAGGGCGAGGAGGGCGAAGAGGGTGCCGCCGAGGCAGCCGAGGGCGAGCCCGCCGCCGGCGAGAGCACCGAGGCCGACGAAGGCTGATCGCCCGCCGCGGCTGTGGCCGCGGCTTACTCGCCAGACGCGCGGTGCGACGATCAGCCTCGCGGCGCGATCTCAGCCCGCAGCGCGAATCTCAAACTCGCAGCGCGACCGCAGCGCGGCGTGAATTCCGCCCGCAATGAGATCTCAGCCTCGCGGCGCGACCCTCAGCTCGCGGCGTGTCCGATCGCGTAGACCGTCGGGAGCCGGAGCTCGAGCTGCTCCGGTGACAGGCGGCCGAGCCGGTCCAGGATCTCCGCTTCGATGTCATGCCGCTCGCCCGGCTCGAGGTCGGCGAACAGCGACGCCTCGTCGAACTCGGTGAGGAAGGCGAGGTAGCCCGCGGCATCCCACGGGTGGATGACCTCGTCGGCCCAGGCCTTGACGTCGCGAAAGCCGGCTCGACGCATGCCGTGCGCCGCACTGCCCGACGAAGTGAGGTCTCCGCACCGCGGATCCGGCTCCGGCGGATCGAAGCCGAACTCGTCGAGGACCTCGTTCGCGATCCGATCCGGCTCGTAGGCGCGGTCGCTCCGCATCCACGTGACCCAGGCGAGGGTGCCCCCCGGTCGAAGGACGCGCCGAACTTCGCGCAAGGCCGCCGCCCGGTTCGGGACGAGCTGAAGAACGAACGACGAGATCGCGAGGTCGAACGAGGCTGGTTCGAACGGGAGCTCGTCGGCCGAGGCGACCTCGGCGGCGTAGCGCCGGGCCACGTCCGCGGGCAGGCCCGCGTCGGCGTTCCGCCGGGCGACCTCGAGCATCCCGCCCGACGGGTCGATGCCGGTGATTCGGAGCCCGGGCCAGCGCTCGAGCGCGGCGATCGCGAGCTGGCCGGTTCCCGTCCCGACGTCGAGGACCCGTGCCTCGGGCGCTCGCGCCGTGGCTTCGTCGACGGCCGGCGCGATCACGTCGAGCACCTTGACCGCACCGGGTCGGATGATCGGCGCCCACCACCGCGCATAGCCGTCGGCCATGCTGTCGTAGCGGCTCTCGATCGTGGGCTCGGCCTCGTCCGTCGTCGTCACGCCGCCCGATCGTAGCGGCGCCGCCACCGCCAATGCACAGCGAGCCGTGCCGGACGGCGGCGATGCGATCACCTACGAATGACCTTCATGCAATCGCCGGCGGGGCCATTTCTCCTGTCAACCACGAACCTGGATCGTGGTATCCGCCGAGATCAGGTCGACAGGGCGCGAAGGGCGCACGTTCCACGCATGGGGAGAAGGCGCCGCCGCCATCTCGAGGCCTCCGAGGGTGACAATCGTTGGATACGACGAGCCTGGTTGCTGGATGACCGACGCCAGCCGGTGATTGCTCGCCTCAGCGAAGGGCCCAGCTGGGCTAGTCGGACTGCTTCTTGCTCTTGGGCTTGCTCGCCATCTTCTCGAGCTCGCTCTCGCTCATTCCGGTGCGGGTCTTCTTGCCCTCGCGCTTCCGCTCGAGCTCGGCGCCCATGAACTTCCGCTGCTTCTCGGTCCGTGCCGGCATCGGGCACCTCCTTTCCACCGGAAACCGTGCACCTCCCACCCTCGCGACAGCATTGCGAAGCGCGGGTTGTCCCTCGCCGCTGTCGAACACCTGCGCCGGGCTCGTCAGGTACCGTTTCGGCGTGCGATTGCCGTTCGAACCACCGATCGAGCCGATGCTCGCCAAGCCCGCCGACGCGCTGCCCGAGGGGGATGGCTGGCTGTACGAGCCGAAGTGGGACGGCTTCCGGGCAATCGTCTTCCGCGACGGCGACGAAACGCTGATCCAGTCCCGCGACCTGAAGCCGCTCGATCGGTACTTCCCGGAGCTCGACGCGCCGTTGCGAGCCTCGCTCCCGAGTCGGTGTGTCGTCGACGGGGAGGTCGTGATCGCCGGCGACGGCGGGCTCCAGTTCGAGGCACTGCTCCTCCGCATCCACCCCGCCGCCTCACGGGTCCGGATGCTCGCCGAGCAGTCGCCGGCGTCGTTCATCGCATGGGACGTGCTGGCGCTCGACGACGAGGATCTCCGGGCGACGCCCCAGGGCGAGCGTCGTTCGCGTCTCGAGGCGGCGCTCTCGCCCATCGCGAAGCCACCCGTCCACCTGACCCCCGCCACGACGGACCGGGCGCTCGCCGCCGACTGGTTCGACCGGTTCGAGGGTGCCGGGTTGGATGGCGTGATCGCCAAGCGGCTCGACGGCACGTACCAGCCCGGCAAGCGGGCGATGTTCAAGATCAAGCACCAGCGCACGGCGGACTGCGCCGTCGCGGGCTTTCGCTGGCACAAGAACGGGCCGGGCACGCACATCGGGTCGCTGCTGCTCGGGCTGTACGACGACGCGGGAACCCTGCACCACGTTGGCGTGACCTCGTCGTTCTCGTGGGATCGCCGGGCGGCACTCGCGAAGGAGCTGAAGCCGTTGCGGAAGGACGCCATCGAGGGCCACCCGTGGCAGGAGTGGGCGGAGTGGTCCGTGATGGGCGCAGCGGACGCGTCCGGCCAGCGGCTGCCCGGTGCGACCTCGCGCTGGAACCGGGGCAAGGACCTGTCGTGGGAGCCGCTCCGCGTCGAACGGGTGGCGGAGGTCGCCTACGACCACCTCCAGGGCGATCGATTCCGGCATGGGACCACGTTCCAGCGCTGGCGCCCGGACAAGGCTCCGGCCACCTGCCGCTATGACCAGCTGGAGGAGACCGCCGCGTTCGAGCTCGAGCGGATCTTCGGCGGCGGCTGACCAGCGCCTCCGCGTTCATCCGAGGGGCAGCCTGCCCCGTATGATCCGTCGAAGCACCCGATGAAGCCTGCCGAACCCTCCTGCCTCCTGATCGCCGACATCTCCGGCTACACGAGCTACCTCGCCGGGGTCGAGCTGGACCACGCGCAGGACATCCTCGCCGACCTCGTGGGCACCGTCGTCACCTCGCTTCGCCCGTCGTTCCGCCTCGCCAAGCTCGAGGGCGATGCTGCGTTCACGGTCGCGCCGGCGGACAAGGTCGACGGCTCGACGGTCCTCGACACGATCGAGCGCTGCTACTTCGCGTTCCGCCGCCGTCGGCGGGACGTCCGGCAGGCGACGAGCTGCGAGTGCGATGCCTGCGTCAGGATCCCCAATCTCAACCTGAAGTTCGTCGTGCACCACGGCGCGATCGTGCGCCAGCGGATGGCCGGGATGGAGGAGCTCGTCGGTCGCGACGTCATCGTCGTGCACCGGCTGCTCAAGAACACGGTCGTCGAGTCCACCGGGATCGAGGCGTACGTCCTGTTCAGCGAGGCCGCCACGGACGCTCTCGGCCTGGGTCCTGAGGCCCTCGGCCTGCGGCGCCACGTCGAGACCTACGAGCACATCGGCGAGGTCCCCGGCTGGATCCACGATCTCGAAGCGCGCTGGCAGGACCAGGAGTCCCGGCAGCGGGTCTTCCTCGAGCGGGCGAAGGCGTGGCACGAGGTCCTGATGCCGACAACCGCCCCGCCGCAGGTGGTCTGGGAGATCCTCACCCTGCCGGGCAAGCGCACGGCGTGGCAGGCCGGTGTGACGGACGTGATCGTCGAGGCGCCGGGCAATCGACGTGGCGTCGGGGCGACGAACCACTGCATGCACGGCAAGGACGCGATCATCGAGGAAGTGCTCGATTGGCGGCCGTACGACTACCTGACGGTGCGGTCGTCGATGCACACTCCGGGCGGCCTGGTCAAGTTCATGACGACTACCGAGCTCGAGCCGACGGTCGAGGGCACGATCGTGCACATGCGCTTCGGGGGCCTCAAGCCCAGCGACCGGCCGGTCATGGACGCGATGTGGCCGACGTTCGAGGCCTCGTTCGCGGAGAGTGGCCGGGCGCTCCGCGAGCTCGCGTCCGACGAGCTCGAGTCCAGCGTCGGTGCCGCTCCGATCGAGCCCGCGGTGCCCAGGCCGAAGGCCGATGGCTTGTTCTCGGAGCTCGAACCGTTGCTGATCGTCGGGTAGGCTGTACGCAGCCTTCGGCTGGCGCGCCCGATCACGGCCGAAGACGACGGAGCGGAGGGTGAGCACATGACCGACGAGCGCTCGTCCGGAGGCACGCTGCCGCCGGACCCCGACTTCGCACCGCCCGCGACGCCACCGCAGACGCCGCAGCCGCCGCCGCTGGCGCCGTATGCCAATCCCGCTGCCGCGACGCCACCTCCCCAGCCGCCGACGCCGCCCGCAGCATGGACCGCTCCGCCCGCGCAGCAACCGCCGCCACCTCCAGCGGCCTGGGGCGCGCCCCCGCCGCAGCAACCGCCGGTCGGCTGGGCCCCTGCGGCCGCTCCCGCAGCGCCGTTCAAGGGCAAGCGCACGGCGCTGGCAGGGATCGCCGGGATCCTCCTGCTCCTCGGCGGCATCGGCGGCATCCTGATCGGCCTCCTCGTCGTGGTCGTGGGCGGGGCATTCATCAGCAACCTCGGCGTGATCCCCGGGCTGGACGAGATCCCGGAATTCCAGGGCGCCGATCCGGCCGCGTTCATCGGAACGTTCGTCGCGTTCCTGGGCCTCATCGTCGCCGCCTACAGCGTCGCCTACCTCCTCGCCGGGATCGGCGTCATCCGCAACAGCAACTGGGCGCGGGTCCTCGGGATCGTCGTGGCGATCATCAGCGGCCTGATCTGGCTACCCGGCGTGACCGGCTCGAACGAGATCCCCGACGCGAGCGTCGCCCGCGACAGCTTCGTCTTCTCCGCGATCGCCTTCGGGATCCACGCCTACATCGTCGTCGCGCTGATGTTCTTCTGGCGGAGCAAGACCCCGGCGTAACTCCCGCGGGTCAGCCCTCGCTCGACCGCTTCTTCGGCGAGCGCTCGAGCTGGCCGGAGCGATCCGGGAAGGCGTACTCGGCCCACGGGTCGTAGTCGGGATCGAGCGCCTCCTGGGGCGGTCGACCGTCCTCGGGCACGTGGGTCAGGTTCACCCGGATCCGATACCACAGCGATGAGCGCCCGCGCATCCCGTCGACGAGCACGTCGGGCTCCTGGAGCGCCGCTGCCGCTTCCGGGTGGCGGGCCTTCCAGCGCTCGAGGCCTTCGAGCGCCTCTGCCTTCGTCTTCGCGCGTGAGATCTCGATGACGGGCACGTTGGAGCGCCGGCGGCCGGTCGGGGTCGGGCGGGTCGGGACGGGCGTCCCGGCGGCCACCGCCTCGGCACGGCGCTCCGCCTCCGCCACGAACCGTCGCTCCATCGCCGCGCGGTTCTTCTCGCGCTCAGCCTCGGCCTCGGGTGTCGAGTACTCCTCGGTCGCGCGGCGCTGGCGCGAGGGCTGGACCCGCGGCGGCTCGCCCTCCTGCTTGCGGTAGTTCGGCGGCCACGGCGCATCGCCTTCGCCATCCGCCTCGTGCCGGCGCGATAGCTCCAGCAGGGCATCCAGCGACCCCACCGCAGCGTCGATTCCGGCACCCGGGTCGCCAATCTCTGCGAACCGCGCGGGCACGGTGGCGATCGTGAACGCCTCCGCCTCGACCGTCGGGACCTCGTCCCACGAGAGCGGCGTCGACACCCGCGCATCGGGCAACGGCCGAACTGAGTACGCGGAAGCGACGGTTCGGTCCTTCGCGTTCTGGTTGTAGTCCAGGAACACGCCGTGCCGCTCCTCCTTCCACCACTTGGAGGTCGCGATGTCCGGGGCGCGCCGCTCCACGTCCCGGGCGATCGCGAGCGCGGCCCGGCGGACCTCGGGATAGGTCCACCGGCGCTCGATCCGGACGTTGACGTGGATCCCGCGCGAGCCGGACGTCTTCGGCCAGCCCACGAGGCCTACCGACTCGAGCGATTCCTTCGTGACCATCGCGACGTCCCGGATCTGCGACCAGCCGACGCCCGGCACGGGATCGAGGTCGACCCGCAGCTCGTCGGGGTGGTCGAGGTCGTCCGCCCGGACCGGGTGCGGGTTGAGGTCGATGCATCCGAGGTTGACGATCCAGGCGAGGCCCGCCGCGTCGTCGACGACGATCTCGTCGGCCGTCCGACCCGATGGGAATGACAGCGTGACCGTGCGCAGCCACTCGGGCCGGTTGTCCGGGGCTCGCTTCTGGAAGAACGCCTCACCGGCGGCGCCGTTCACGAAGCGCTTCAGGGCCATCGGTCGCCCGCCCGCCCCCGTCAGCGCGCCGGGCGCGACCGCGAGGTAGTAGCGGACGAGGTCGAGCTTCGTCGCGCCTGTCGCCTCGAAGAAGACCTTGCTCGGGTTTGTGACCACGACCTCGTGGTCCCCGAGCCGGAGGACCTCCTGCTCCTTCGGCATGCCCGGATGCTAGCGTGCGGTCGGATTCGACTGCCGCGCGGTCGGTTCGGCCAAGAGCGGTCGGGCGCGAGCCGGGCTGTCGATTTCGACCGTGCCCGTTCGTCGATGGTTCGACGGTGGCAGATGCCGCCGCACCACTGGAGGCGTCCGATGAAGTACCTGGTCCTCATCTACGACGAGAACACAGCCAATCCGTCGCCCGAGCCGCCCGATCCGGCGACCTGGGGGCCGGTCATGGAGGCGTACAACAACTACACGCAGATGCTCCGCGATCGCGGCGCTTACCTCGCCGGCGAGGCCCTCCAGCCGGTGACCACGGCCACGACGATCCGCATCCGCGACGGCCAGACGATGACGACGGACGGCCCGTTCGCGGAGACGAAGGAAGCGCTCGGCGGCTTCTACCTCATCGAAGCGAAGGACCTCGACGAGGCGCTCCAGCTTGGCGGAGCATGTCCGGGTGCGCAGTTCGGCTCGATCGAGGTTCGTCCGATCGTCGAATTCGACTACCCCGCGAACTGAGCGGACGAGCCGCCCCGCTGGATCGTTGACCGAGCCTACGAGCGCCCACGAGATCGTCGACCGCCTGTTCCGCGAGGAGCAGGGACGGGCGGTCGCGACGCTGATCCGCGTCCTAGGCGACTTCGACCTCGCCGAGGAGGCGGTCCAGGACGCGTTCGCGAAGGCGGTCGAGACGTGGCCGACCCAGGGCGTTCCGCGCAACCCGGGGGCGTGGATCACGACGACGGCCCGCAACGCGGCGATCGACCGGGTGCGCCGGCGACGGCGGCTCGCCGAGAAGACGGACCTGCTCCGGCGCGAGGCCGAGGTCGCGGCCGGGACAACCGGCGCGAGCGAGGAGGTGACTGACACGGACGCGATCGACGACCGGCTGCGCCTCATCTTCACGTGCTGCCATCCCGCGCTCGCCCCGGAGGCGCGCGTCGCGCTCACGCTGCGGACGCTCGGCGGATTGAGCACGCCCGAGATCGCCCGCGCCTTCCTGGTACCCGAGGTGACCCTCGCGCAGCGGCTCGTCCGGGCCAAGAAGAAGATCCGCGACGCGGGCATCCCGTACCGCGTCCCGCCACCGGAGGTGCTCCCGGAGCGGCTCGACGCCGTGCTCCGCGTCCTGTACCTCATCTTCAACGAGGGCTACAGCGCGACCTCCGGCGACTCGCTCGTTCGCCGCGAGCTGTCTGGCGAGGCGATCCGGCTCGCCCGGATCCTGGTGGAGCTCATGCCCGACGAGCCCGAGGCCCTCGGCCTGCTCGCGCTGATGCTCCTCCACGACGCGCGCCGGGAAGCGAGAACGAGCGCGTCCGGCGAGCTCGTGCTGCTCGAGGACCAGGATCGTGGCCTCTGGGACCGTGCCGAGATCGACGAGGGCCAGGCGATCCTCGATCGCGCGCTCCGGATCGGGCGCACCGGCGCGTACCAGGTGCAGGCCGCGATCGCCGCGGTCCACGACGAGGCCGAGCGCCAGGGATCCACCGATTGGCGCCAGATCGCCGCGCTGTACAGCCGGCTCGCGGCGATCGCTCCGTCGCCCGTCGTGGAGCTCAACCACGCCGTGGCCACCGCGATGGCCGACGGACCCGAGGTCGGGCTCGCGCTCCTCGACGCGCTGGCCACGGACGAGCGCCTCGCCGAGTACCCGTACTTCCACGCTGCGCGGGCCGACCTCCTGCGCCGGCTCGGACGCTGGCCGGAGGCCGCGGCGCCTATCGAGGAGCGCTCGCCCTGACCTCGAACGAGGTCGAGCGCTCGTTTCTGGCAGGGCGCCTCGCCGAGGCGGAGCGAGAGGTGCGCCAGGTGAACTGAGCGGGCGCGTTGGCCACCGCGCGACGCGAAACTGCAATGGTCGTTGCCCCGAGACGCATCCATCCGGGGATGGCCACAGCCGACGATGCGCCTCGCGGCCCCGGCTGTCGGACGGAGCTGCGGCACGCCCTAGGAGGCAGGATGCGCACCGAGACGATGAGTTGGGCGGCGCGCGGCGCCGGCCTCGCGGTGGGTGTGGGATTCGTGCTGCTGCTGGCCTTCCTTGCCGGGGCGGCGCGGGACATCGTGCTCCTCGTGTTCCTGGCGGTGCTCCTCGGCGCGGCGCTGGAGCCGGTCGTCGGGACAATTCGTGGCCGCACGGGGATCGGCCGCGGCCTGTCGATCCTGATCGTCTACGCGACCTTCCTGATCTCGGTCATTGCAGTCGCGGTCTTCCTCGTCCCCGCCGCGCTCGTGCAACTCGGCGGCGCATTCGAGCGCCTGCCCGAGTTCCTCGACCGCGTGCGGGCATGGAGTGCGAACCTGCGGCCGGAGCCCCTGTCGAATGGGGTCGGCGCGCTGATCGAAGCTGTCGAGGCGCCGTTCAGGTCCGGCGTGTCGGCCGACCCTGATGGCATCGTCGGCGTGTCGCTCGCCGTCGGCTACGCGGCCGCCGCCCTCGTCACCCTGCTCGCGCTCGTCTTCTTCTGGCTGACCGAGCGCCCGCGGCTCCAGCGCTATGCCCTGGCGTTCGCGCCGCAGGAGCGACGGGCGGGGATTCGCGACGCCTGGAACGAGATCGAATCGCGGTTGGGGATGTGGGTGCGAGGCCAGCTCATCCTAATGGCGACGATCGGTTTCGCGACGGGCATCGCCTACACCGTGATCGGGCTGCCCGGGGCCCTGTTGCTGGCCCTGATCGCCGCGCTGACCGAGGTCGTCCCGATCGTCGGGCCGCTCATCGGCGCGGTCCCGGCCTTCCTCGTCGCGACGACGATCTCGCCCGAGGCTGCGATCGCAACGATCGGCACCTACGTCCTGATCCACGCCGTCGAGGGCAACGTTCTCGTGCCGATGGTCATGCGCAACACGGTTGGCATCTCGCCGTTCCTCGTCCTCGTGAGCCTGCTCGTTGGGGGCGCCGCCGGCGGGATCCTCGGGGCGATCGTGGCGGTGCCCATCGTCGCGGGGTTGACCGTGATCCTCGACCGGCTCCAGGATCGCGAGACGCCCGTGCAGGTCGACCCCGCATCCGAAAAGATGCCCGATGAAGCCAAACGGCGCGAGCTCGAGGCCCTGTCGCCCGACTCGCCCGCGCCGAAGCGCCGGCGGCGCGCGGCCGCCGCAACGCGTCCGAGCGCCTAGCCGCGCTCGGCGCCTTTCGGTGCCTCGCGCATGAGCCCCGACTCAAGCTCGAGCGTCATGCCTCCGGCACCAGGGACCGGACAACGAGGACGATCACCGCACCGACGCCCGCGAGCGCGACCATCGCCGGCCCTCGACTCGGGTCGCGATGCTGGGACTCGGGCAGCAGGTGGCCGGCGCCAATCGCCACGAAGACGCCGCCGAAGAGGGCGAGCAGGATGCCCAATGTCTCCGGCTGGATCGTGATGATCGCGCTCAATGCGCCGCCCGCAGGCGCGGCGATCGCGTCGAGGAAGACGAAGAGGACCGCGAGCCGCTCGCCACGCGCGGCCTCGAGTGCGACCGTCGCGACATTCATCCCGTCCGCGAAGTCATGGAGCAGGACGGCGACAAGCACGATGAGCCCGAGCTCGTCGCCCGCCTGGAACGCCAGCCCGATGACGAGCCCGTCCATCGCGCTGTGGATCACGAGGCTGATCGGCGGGAGCAGCCCGATCAGCCCGGGACCCGATCGTCTCGGAGGTCGGGCGACCTGCGCCGCGTGTGCATCGGTGACCTGGTGGTCGTGATTGCCGGTTTGAGCATCGTCGGCGTGACCATCGTTCGCGTGCTCGAAGCTCGACTGGTGCAGGAACGCCTCGAGGAGGCTGAATCCCAGGAAGCCCGCCACCGCCGCGATCCCGACGTCGAGCGTCCGGTCCGGTCCGACGAGCTCGAATGCCTCGGGAAAGAGATCGGCCATCGCCGTCGCCACGACGACGCCGGCAGCGAGTGCCATCAGCGCGTGCAAGCGGTGCCGTAGCCGAAGGGCGGCGAAGCCTCCGGCGAGGGTCGAAAAGAAGGGCAGGATGACGGCCGGATGCATCAGAGCGCCTGGCAGTGGGACAGAGCCCGAAGAGCTCGATGCGGTGCGTCTCGACTCGATACCCGGTCGATCGGCCGATCGCCTCGGCGACCTGCCTCGAGTCCCGCGTCGGTCGACCTCGGTCGAACGTCCGCACGACGAGCAGACGACGTGGTGGTGGTGCGCGGGCTCGCAGGCGACGAAGGCATGCCCACCGGTCGGGAGGTCCAGGCGCTCGACGACGCCGACCTCGGTGAGGACATCCAGCGCGCGGAACACCGTTGCCCGCGTCACGCCGAGCCGTCGACGGCGCAATTCGCCGAGCAGCTCCTCGGCCGTGAAGTGGTCGCGCCGGGCGGCGATCAGTTCTGCGAGCGCACGCCGAGGCGCCGTCCGCCGGTAGCCCGCATCCTCGAGCGCGCTGACGATCGCCTGGGCATCGACCATGCCCGGATGCTAGCAGTAATCGAGACTGAGTCGCAATAAGGAGCTTGCGGGATCGGCGCTCCGGCGCCGGGTCAGCCCCCGCTTCACTCCGGCGAAGCGATCCGGAACCCGATGTGATGATCCGAGTAGGTGGGCGGATCCTCGTCCAGCCGGAACGACGCTCGGCCGACGAACTCGCCTACGTCGCCCTCCGGACCCCACCACCCGCCCTTCTCGATCTTGATCCGGCCGGTCTCGGGTCCGAGTGGATCATCACGCGGGCTGGTCACGTACCAGCTGTCGCTGAACCAGTCGTTGACCCACTCCATCGCGTTGCCGGCCATGTCGAGGGCGCCGATCCAGCTCGCGCCTTCGGGATGGCTCCCGACCGCGACCGGGCCCGTCCCGCCATCGAGGTTCGCCTTCGCCGCGTCGTACTCGTCGCCCCACGGGTAGATGCTCGATGCCGGCCCGCGGGCGGCGAGCTCCCATTCCGCCTCGGTCGGGAGACGGCCGCCACGCCAGCGGGCGTAGGCATCGGCCTCGTACCAGGTGACACAGACCTGCGGCTCGTCCGGCTCCTGCGCGAGGCACGGCTTGGGGAGCGGGATCGAGCCCTGGCCGCGGCGCCACGTCCAGCCGGCCTCGGACCAGAGCCCCTCGTCGTCGTAGCCGCCGGCGTCGACGAAGGCCCCGTATGCCTCGACCGTGACCTCGGTCAGGTCGATCCAGTACCCGCGCGTGATCGAGACCTCGTGCTTCGGGTGCTCGCTCTCGAACGCGGCTCGCGCCCAGGACGGCGGCGTCGCCGAGCCGGCGTCGGAGCCCATGAGGAAAACGCCGCCCGGCACCCACACCTGGTCGATCCCGCGGGGATCCGTCCGCGCGGTGCCCGGGTCACGCTGTGGGGATCGCTGTGGCGCCGGCGAGGCCGTCGCGGGAAGGGCCGTCGCTCCGCTCGGGATCGCCGCTGACGCGCCGCCGCAGCTCGAAGCCGAGGTCGGTGGCACGCAGCCGGACGATGGCTGACCCGCCGGGGTCGTCGAAGCGGGCCCGGAGGCTGCCGGCGCGCCGCAGGCCGCGACGAGGAGGACGGCCAGGACGGCCGGCTGCCATGCGGGGCGACGTCGGTGGATGGAACGGGACACGTGACCTCCTCGGATCGAGCGGCACAACCTACCGGAAGGAGCCTCATGCTCGAGCGCGAGTGACGCAGTCAACCGCATAGGTTTTCGAATCTCGTCACGAGGCAAGCCGACAATCCGCTTGACAGCTCGGATGCGATGTGTATTCTCCCGATAGGTTAATTAACCAAGAGGCGAAATGCAGACCCACCCGGACATCCTGAGCACCACCTTCGCGGCCCTCGCGGACCCGACTCGTCGGGCGATCCTGGCGAGGCTCGCGAAGGGCGAGGCGACGGTGACCGAGCTCGCTGCGCCGTTCGCCCTCAGCCTGCCCGCAGTGTCGAAGCACCTCAAGGTCCTCCAGCGCGCCCGACTCATCGAACAGGGGCGTCAGGCGCAATGGCGGCCATGTCGGCTCAATCCGGAGCCGTTGCGTGACGTGGCCGATTGGATCGGGCAGTACCGGAAGCACTGGGAGGAGAGCTTCGAGCGTCTCGACGCCTACCTCCGCGAGATCGACGATGACCATGCACAGGACAAGGAGGAGACAGCACGATGACTGCGACCCGAATTGACCGCGGGAGCACCGCGACCACGGAGATCTACCAGGACGGCACCGACCTCGTCTTCGAGCGGACGTTCGACGCACCTCGCGAGAAGGTCTGGGCGGCCTTCACCGATCCCGAGCTGATCCCGCGCTGGTGGGGCCCGAATGAGACGACGACGGAAGTCGTGGAGATGGACGTCCGAGCCGGCGGCAAGTGGCGCTATATCAGCCGCGCCGCCCACCGTGACGACGTCACCTTCTTCGGCGAGTACCTCGAGGTCTCGCCTCCGGAGCGCATCAGGTGGACGTTCATGTTCGACGTCGATGGGCTCGGCCCGCAGGGCGGCCCCGAGACGTTCACGTTCGAGGACCTCGGCGGCAAGACAAAGGTCACGTCTCGCGGCCACTTCGACTCGAGCGACGCGATCGAAGGCGCTCTCGCGAGCGGCATGGTCAAGGGCGCAGTGGAGACCTGGGATCGCCTGGCCTCGGTGCTCGCCGAGGGCTGACCGTTCGATCCAGAACCCAGTCGAAGTTCTTCGGCCCGCCGGGCACCGCCCGGCGGGCCTCCGACCGTCCGGACCGAGCTTGACAACGGTGTCCGATCGGGCTTGGCTTGGCGCGTGGATCCGATCCGCTTCTCCGGCCTCATCCGGCACTGGAATCCCGAGAAGTCGAGCGGGCTCGCCGTGATGGATATCCCGGCGGAGCACCTGCCCGGCATCGGCGGGCTCAAGCAGCAGCGCGTCCACGGCGTGATCGGTGGCGCCCAGTTCACCTCGAACGTCATGCCCGCCGGCGGAAGCCGCCTCGCCCTGAGCGTGAGCAAGGCGATGCAGGGCGCCGCGGGGGTCGGGATCGGGGAGGTCGCCGACGTCGAGATCTCCCGAGTCGGCAGGGAGTGAACACGGCCCCAAGGACCATGCGCGCCGTCGTTTTCCGCGCCCCGGGGGAGCCGACCGCGATCGAGGAGGTGGTCCTGCGCGCGCCCGGGCCGGGCGAGGTGCGCGTCCGGATGGCGGCGTCGGGCGTGTGCCACTCGGACCTGCACGTCCGGGACGGCGAGTGGCAGCGCCCCGGACCGATCGTGCTCGGCCACGAGGGATCCGGTTGGGTCGAGGAGGTCGGGCCCGGCGTCGACCAGCCGCGCGTCGGCGACTTCGTCACGCTGTCGTGGTACTACCCGTGCCTCCGATGCAGGCACTGCCTCGCCGGCCGGGAGTGGCTGTGCCTCGAGTCGGGATCCCTGCGCCACCGGCTCCCCGACGGTTCGACCGCCCATCGGGGCCCGGACGGATCGGAGGTCACGGCGTCGCTCGCGATCGGCACGATGGCCGAGGCCACGGTCACGGCCGCGACGGCGGCGATCCCGATGCCGGCAGGCGTCCCACCGGAGGTCGCGGCGCTGATCGGGTGTTGCGTCTCGACCGGTGTCGGCGCCGTGCTCAAGACGGCGGCCGTGCCGGCCGGGGCATCGGTCTGCGTCATCGGCCTCGGTGGCGTCGGCCTGTCCGCCGTCATGGGCGCGGTCCTGGCCGGAGCGTCGACGATCGTCGCGGTCGATCGCGTCGCCGCGAAGCTCGAGGTCGCTCTCGAACTCGGCGCTACCGTGGCCATCCAGGCGGGCCCGGATTCGTCCGCGACGAGCGCCGCGATCCGCACGGCGACCAGTGGCGGACCGGACTACTGCGTCGAGGCGATCGGCCTGCCGTCGACCGTCGAGCAGGCGATCGAGGTCCTGCCCGTCGGCGGCACCGCGATCCTTGCGGGGATGACGCCGTTCGGCATGCGGGCGTCGTTCGAGGTGTTCCCGTTCGTCGACGGCGGACGGAGCATCCTCGGGTCGAACTACGGCGCCGCCGTCGCCTCGGTCGACTTCCCGAGGTATGCGGACCTGTTCCTGTCCGGCCGCCTGCCGATCGACCGGCTGGTATCGCATCGCATCGGGCTCGACGAGGTCGAGTCTGCATTCGACGGGATGCGACGCGGCGAGGGACTGCGCCAGGTCGTGGTCTTCCCGGCGACCGCGTGACCACCTCTGCCCCGCCTGTCCCGGCGCGGCCGATCGCTTCGCCCCGGCGGACGCGAAAGACCGACGCCTGGACGACGCTCTACTTCCTGCTGACCGTCGTGCTCGGCGCCTGGAGCTTCGCCGTGATCGCCCTGACGCTCCTGGCCATCGTGGATCCCGCCTACGAGGCCGACGACGACACGTTCGAGCTGAAGTCGGTCGGCTCGTTCACGATCGCGGTCCTCGCCGTCGAGCAGGCGTTCACGATGGGCGCGGCGATGGGCAAGGTCCCGAAGCTCGGGCTGTCGATGCGCACGCTCATGCGGACGCATCGGTACCTCGGCCGGATCGCGCTGAGCCTCGCCGGGGTCGTGGCCTTCCTGTGCTGGCAGAGCAGCTCCGGCGTGCCCACGCCGGAGGGCATCCTCCACGGCGCGCTGGCATCGACCGGCTTCCTCGCGATCGCGCTCAAGCTCGCCCTGCTCAAGTGGCGACCGGCGCTCGCCTTCCGCCTTGCCCCATGGCTCGGGACCTATGCGGCGCTCGCGTTCATCCTGGTTGCCGTCAGTGCGTCGCTCGGCGACGACCTGTTCGAGGACCTGTTCGAAGACGTCTTCGACGACTGACGTCACCGATCACCCGGAGCATGCCGGGGGTTGCTCGGCCGCCCCGCAGTACCCTCGACACTCATACGCGTCAGGCTCGATCGGGCCGAGCGACACGGCCGCGCAGGGAGTCCTCCCGACGAAGAAGCCACTCGCGAAACGCGTCCTGTTCCTCGCGCCGTACCTGGGTGACGGCGGGATCAATACCCACATGCTCACGCTCGGAACCGAGCTCCGGAAGCTTGGCTGGGACGTCGCGATCTGCACGGGCGGGGAGGTCGGCGAGCGGGCGAACGTCGGGCGCGGCGAACGCCCAGCGGGAGCGGTCGACGCTCCGGTCGCCGCGGACTACGAGCGAGCCGCGATCACCCACTACCGGGCGTCGATCCCCTATAGCCCGCATCGGCCCCGTGACCTCCCGCAGCTGATCCGGCTGCCCCTCGCGATGTGGCAGGTCGTCCGCGCGATCCGGCGATTCCATCCTTCACTCGTGCACAGCCACAGCCGGCAGATGGGCGCCTACGCGCGTCTCGCCCAGCTCGTGCTCGGGGTGCCATTCGTTTCGACCATGCACAGCCCTTTTGCGCCGAGGAACCGGCTGTGGGCCGCGGCAACGTTCCTGGGCTCGCGGATGATTGCCGTGAGCACCGAGATTCAGGCGAGCCTGGTCCGAGACTACCGCGTGGCCGAGGATCGGGTTCGCGTCGTGACGCCAGGTGCGGACGCGGATCACTTCCGACCGCCGACCAGCGAGGAACGCGAGGCTGCGCAACGGCGGTGGGGGATCGAGCCCGGCCAGCTCGTGCTCGCCTTCGTCGGCTCGCTCAACCCGAACAAGCGGCCCGACACGCTGGTGGACGCCGTCGCCAGCCTGACCGACGCGGGGGAGAACGTGGTCGCGCTCATCGCGGGACGCGGCTCGGAGGAGGAGGCGATCCGTTCGCGCGCGACCGCGCTGGGCATCGCAGAGCGAGTCCGCCTCCTCGGCTACCAGGACGCCCGCAGCGTCCTGTGGGCGTCGGACGTGCTGGTGCTCCCCAGCCTGATCGAAGGCTTCGGGCTCGTCCTGGTGGAGGCGATGCTCAGCGGCGTCGTCGTGATGTGCACGTCCTCCGCGGCCAGCCAGGAGGTGACGCCGGATTTCACCGGCGTGGTGTTCGAGTACGGCAACCATGCGGACCTCGCGCGACGGATCGCAGACCTGATCGAACTCCCCGACGTCCGCCGGCGGATGGCCGACAGGGCGCTCGAGGACGCACGCACCCGGTTCACGTCGACGGCGATGGCCCGAAGCATCGAAGCGACGTACCTGGACGTCCTGAACGATCCCCGTCGGTGAGCGTCAGCCCCCGACCGGCGTCCAGCCATTCTCATTCGAGCGGAGCAACCGGCCGAACTCCGACTGGATGATCTCGTAGCACTCGCAGGTACGTCTTCCGGGACGGACGGCCGTAGCGTTGCGCCGACCGGCTTGGCCGGCGTCGGCTTCGATCGGTCGGAAGCATCGAAGCTCGCCCACGCTCACAACCTTCAGCACCTTTCGATCCTGCATCACCGAAACGAAGGGGTCGAGCCGTCTAGCGCAGCGGTAGAGCAGCCGTTTCGTTAGTCTCCAGCCCTCTGCGCAGCGCTACAGGCGTGGCCGGCCCGAGTCCGGTCAGGCTGACGAGTAGGCGCCCGTCGCGTCGCGCATGGTCGCCGACGGGCGTCGAGGGCACTACGGGAGGATCCGGAATCGTCCGCCACCGAGTGGTCGGAGGACGTCGAAGTGCCGGCGATCAAGGGTTACGACGGTTCGTGTCCGATATCGCTCGGCCAGGATGACGTTCGAGGCGTCAGCGACACCGATGCTCTGGTCGCGATACCGCTCGATGACGGCGCGAGCCTTCGCAAGCTCGCCGACATCGATCGCGGGCAGGTCCCAAGCACCGGCGGTCAACTCCCGCAGCACGGCAAGCTCGGCCGAGACACCAAGTCGAGATACCACGAGGTAGTCGAGTTCGGCGACCACATACGGAGAGACGACGAGGGGCTCAGTCGCCCCGCCGAGAACGGCGGAGACCGCCTCGTGATCGGGCTCATCGGTGTCAAAGAACGCGAGAAGGGCGCTTGTATCGACGATCACCGCTCGCCGAAGCCGGGCAGGTGCTCGTCCGCCTCGCGCGCGATCGGAGCGCGGCTCCCAATGAGGCCGCCGCGAGGGCGCGGTCGATCATCGCCCACCGCGTCGCGGATCGAGTCGCGAATGACCTCGGCTTCGGATACTCCTCGCTGTCGGGCAGCACGCTTGATCGCCGACTTCAACTCCGTTGGCAGATAAATGGTCGTCTTGTCCATGAATGTATGGTACCACCGCTGGCGCTGGCACGGCGCAGCTGCTTCGTACGTCGCTCCCGGTGCATCTGTCTCACCCTGCCCGGTGCACGCGAACTCCGCTATCGGAGCCCTCGGCGCCCCGAGTCGCGCCAGTAGCTACGTTGAACGGGGCGACCGACGCTCCAATTCCAAGAGGTTCTCCCCGCCGCCTGCAGCAGCTGTCTACACTCATCACCTACACTCTCGGGCCGGGCCGACATAGCTCAGCGGTAGAGCAGCTGTTTCGTAAACAGCAGGTCCTCGGTTCAAATCCGAGTGTCGGCTCCACCTTCGTGGCTTCGGCAGCATCGGTGGAAGTTCGCGCGAGCAATTCCGTTTCCTCCGCTGGGCGCCCAGGCCAGGCTCAGCTCTCCGATCGCGTCTAAGCGTTGAGCCGGATCTGACGAGCCTTTCCACTCGTCGACGATTGGGCGCGTCCGCATGTCGATGGCGGGACACGCGTCGAGGGTCATCGCGCCGTCACCCCTCCGCGCGACACTATGTGGATGAGCCGGCGTCCGAGCCTCATCGCATTGATCCTCGTCCTGATCGGGTCGATGGCTGCATGCAGCGGGGGCAGCGTGGCGCCCGACACCGGCAGCCCCTCTGCGCCCACAGCGCCCGCCACAGCCGGTCCGGCGACGTCCGGCTCAGCATCCTCGCCGCCATCCTCAGCCGGGGCCGTGATGACCGTGCCGTGGGCGACGGTGACCCTGACCGATGTCCGGTCCGGGGAGACCTTTCGAATCGCCGACCTCGTGGCGGCGGGCAAGGTCGTTTTCCTCGAGCCGATGGCCGTCTGGTGCTCGAAGTGTCGGGCGCAGCAGGAGCGAGCCGTCGACGCGATGGCCCGTCTTGATCGCACGGAGGTCGTCTGGATCGGCCTGGACGTCGAGACCGCCGAGAGCGCCGAGCAGCTGGTTGCATACAGCGAGGCCGCCGGGTTCGATTTCTCCTACGCCATCGCCGACCTGGACATCTCGCGGGGCCTGGTCGAGGAGTTCGGGGATGTCGTGTTGAATCCGCCGGCGACGAACGTCATCGTCATCGAGCCTGATGGTCAGGTCACCCACACAACCGGCGGGCACTCCGCCGACGAGATCGTCGAGATCGCGAACGCGGCTCTGGCCTGATGCGCGACACCTGATCCACGACCGCCCGTGGACCTCGATCAGTTGCTGTCGAGCCTGGGCCCGTTCGGCTTCGGACTGCTGAGCGCGGCGAGCCCCTGCCTGCTGCCGCTGTATCCGGGCTTCATCGCCTATCTCGGGTCGAACGCCCGGGCGATCGAGGGTCGCCGGGCGACCGGCCTCCTGGGGCTCATCGTCCTTGGCGGGGTGCTCACCACGATGACGGTCATCGGGATCGTCCTGGCAATCATCGGCGTCTCGACCGGTCGCCTGCTGGCCTACGTCACGCCGATCGTCGATGGCCTGATGATCGTCCTCGGCATCCTGCTCATTGCGGGTCGTAACCCGTTCACCCGCGTGCCCGGCATCCGGGTCCCGATCCTGGCGAACCCGTTCGGCCAGGCGTACCTCTACGGCATCCTGCTCGGGCCGATCGCACTGCCCTGCGCCGGCCCGTTCCTGGTGAGCCTGCTCGGGATCTCCATCGGGGTCGCCGATGCGGCCGGCAAGGTCGGGACGTTCCTGATCTTCGGGCTCGGGTTCGGCCTGCCCTTGGTGCTGCTGTCACTCGTCGCGGCGGCCCGAGGCCAGGCGATCGTGCGCTGGTTCGTCCGCCGGCATCGCGCCATCGAGATCGGCGCCGGAGTCTTGCTGATCGTCGTGGCCATCCTCGACCTCATCGACAAGTGGGATGAGATCGCGCTCACACTGGGCTCCTGAGCTCGCCGGTCTGCAACGTGCACAGGTCGTGGAAGAAAGCAACGACGGCGCACTGACCACGGACGACGGTGATCACGACTCGGACGATGGCGTATTCGTCGACCCAGGTGACCGAGGGGCTTCATCACGGCAACGCAGGGTTTGGCGAGTCCCTCTCTCCCGGCCGCGCGCCACGCGCCGCTCCCGGATCGAGACGGACGTCCCGCAACGCGAAGCCCAGAGCGCCGAGGGCCAACAGCGACGAGCCGATCGTCAGAAGAACGCCGATCGCGAAGATCGCCGGACTTCCGCCGCGCTCGGCCAGCACGAGCATGACATCAAGCGGGTCGAGCGCCGCGATGAGATACGCGAATCCGCCAAGAGCCAGGGCGACGATTCCGAGCAGCACCGGGATACGCGATGCGAGGGCACCAAACGCGGCGGTCCGGTTGCCGACGACCTCAACCCCCCGACGCCACCCCAGGATCGCGCCGGCCGCAGCACCCCACGCCGTCGCAACGAACACGCCGCCGACCGCGTCGGCCATGCGGTGCCACCCGGCGAGGAGGGTGCTGACGCCAACGACGGCGACGACGATGCTCGACACGAAGACCGTGGGCGCGCGGAGGAGGGGCGGCAGGACCAGAAGGGCTCCGACTGCGACCGACGCAGCGGCGGTCGCGTGGCCGCTTGGGAAGCTGTTGGGCAGCGGGTAGAACAGGCCATCAAGCAGGTCGGTCCGATCGAGGATCACGACCTTGAGCAGCTGCGTCGAGGCATTCGCCCCAACGATCGCGACGGTGGCGGCGGCCGCGAGCCATGGTCGCCGCTGGGCGAGCGCGATCGTGATCACGCACAACGTCCCGATGATCAGCGACGTGCGCGACAGCGTCGCGAGCACCTGCTCCGCGTCCGCGACGATCGCCGACGATGCCGGCCGGCCACCGAGGATCAACTCGCCCACCAGCTGGCCGACGCGCGTCCTCACGGTGACGGCGTAGAGTCCGATCGCCACGAGGGCTGCCAACGTGCATACGAGGGCGAGCCGTCGAGCCACCCGTGGAGCTGTTGGCGCTCGATCACCGGCGGGCTGTCTGGTCGAGGCGGCGTCAGGGTTGATGTCACGCCCTCCGAGATCAATGCATCAGCTCGGCGGGAGACTAGACGATCCCGACGGCCCCGCGGATCAGGGTCAGATCACGCGACCGCCCGCGCTGGAGACGCCGGAGGCCGAGCAACCACTGGCGAACGCCATCGAGCAGCAACGCTGCCGCGACGAGGAGTCCGAGGATGAACTCGGCGCGCTCTCCGTCGGCGATCAGGTAGACCCCGGCGAGGATCAGAACGGCGCCCTCGACGATCAGCACCCGCCAGTCGGCTTCCCGCCATGGCGCGATCCGATTCGCGGCAGCGTCCAGCACGCGAGCCATGCTCTGCCCCTCCCATCGCGACCGGGCCGCGGACCCGCCAATGAGCGCGGTCTGCGCTGGATGGTGCGCCGAGAGTGCGCGAAACTCAAGATGGCGACGACATCCACCGAAGCCGCCGTCCGCCGCCGTGAACCCGCAGCGGCACCAGACCGTCAGCGTTTGATCGCGTCTGTCGGCTGACCCGTTGGCCGGCGTGCGTCGCCAGCTGCCGGCGCTGCCCGCAGGAGCGCAAAGCCCCCGATGCCGGCGATGACGGAAGCGGCCAGAACGCCGATCTTGGCCATCGCGAGCTCATCGGTACCGTCCCCGTAGGCGAGGGCCGCGATGAACAGGCTCATGGTGAAGCCGATGCCGCCGAGCCACGCAGCCCCGTAGATGTGGCGCCAGGTCACGCCCGTGGGCAGTGACGCGAGGCCGAGTCGCACGACGGCGGCCGCGCCCAGCGTGATCCCGACCTGCTTGCCAATGACGAGACCGGCGATCACGGCGATCGGGACCGAGCCTCCGACCGCGGATGCGAGACCGGCTCGCACATCGACGCCCGCGTTCGCGAGCGCGAACAGCGGGACGATGAGAAACGCTACCCACGGATGGAGCGCGTGCTCGATTCGCAGCATCGGCGCCTGCGCGCGCTCGGTCGCCTCCTCCAGCTCCCAGAGGGCAGCGTGATGCTCCTGGGTGCTCGCGTCCTCGCCGCCGACGGTGCGACCTTCGAAGTCGTCGATATGCAACCTCGCGCGCTCGACGTAGGCGTCGGAATCCAGGCGTGTCGTCGCGGGGATCGTCAGTGCGAGCAGCACGCCCGCGACGGTCGCGTGGATCCCCGACTCGTACACCGCAAGCCACAAGGCGAGACCTAGCAGAGCGTAGACCGACGGGCGACGCACGCCGATCCGATTGGCGGCGACCAATGCCCCGAAGATCCCGGCCGTCGCGACCAGCGCCGGCAGCGACAGGTCGCTCGTGTAGAAGATCGCGATGACGACCACGGCGAAGAGGTCATCGACGATCGCGAGCGCGGTGACGAAGATGCGCAACCCAAGCGGGGCTCGAGTGCCCAACAGGGCCAGGACGCCGAGGGCAAAGGCGATGTCCGTCGCCATCGGGACGCCCCAGCCGCGGGCGGCGGTCCCGTCTCCGGCGAGGGCCAGAAAGATCAAGGCCGGAAGCACGGCGCCGCCGATCGCCGCCGCGATCGGGAGGGTCGCCCGGCGGAGCGTGGCAAGCTCGCCGACCAGGATCTCGCGCTTGATCTCGAGGCCGACGACCAGAAAGAACACGGCCATCAGGCCATCGTTGACCCAGTGGAGGAGTGACTCCGACAGGTGCAGGCCACCGAGATCGATGGCGAGCTCGGTCGCCCACAGGTCGGCGTAGGCCGATGCGAACGGTGAGTTCGCCCACAACAGCGCGAGCGCTGCAGCGGCGATGAGGAGCACGCCGCTCGAGGCGCTTGCTCGCGAGAACTCGCGAAACGGAGCGAGCAGGCGGTCCACCGGCGGCGCTGCGTTGGACGTCACCGGCCGACGCTATCCGATTGTCCGGGCGGCCGCCTGATCCCTTCCCGCTATCGGTGCATCGCATAGCCCGACATCACGCGGTGACTCGCTCAGAGCGTCGACCACCATCACGCGGCGCGGGCTTCCAGCTCAGTTGCGGACCTTTCCGAGGTCGGCCTTCAGTGCCGCCGGATCTTGGTCGAGACTATGCAGGCCGTCTACCGCACCGAGCTGGAGGCTAAAGGAGTGTCGTGGCGGCCAGCCGTTTGACCTTCTACCCGGGGTCTGACGCGGTTGAGCGGAAACTTGGCGACCTGGGGTTACACTGCCGGGCCGTCGAGGAGCCGGCCGTGGCCAATGAACGCACGTATCCAGCCCTCCCGTGTCGTGACGTCGACGAGTCGGTCGCGTTCTACGAGTCGATCGGCTTCATGTGCACGTATCGCCAGGTTCGCCCGTACCCGTATGCCGTCGTCGCGCGGGAGGACCTGCACATCCATCTCTTCGGGATGGACGGGTTCGAGCCGGCCAATTCGTACGGCACCGCGATCGTGGTCGTGCCGGATCCGGACGCCCTCTACCAGGACTTTGCGGCGGGCTTGCGCAAGGCTCACGGCAAGCTCCCGGTCACCGGAATCCCCCGGATCACCCGCCCGCGCAAGAAGTACGGCACCGTCCGCGGCTTCAGCGTCGTCGACCCGGGCGGGAATTGGCTGCGGATCTCGAAGCTTGGCGAGAGCGAGGAGACGGATTCGGCCGAGAAGGCGACCGGCCTGGCGCAGATCTTCTACGTCGCGACGCGCCTGGGCGATTCCCGTGGCGATGAGCCGCTGGCGCTGAAGACGCTCGAGAGCGGCCTGACCCGCTTCGGCCCGAGCGCCACCCCGGCCGACCTCGCGCGCGCGTACCTCTACCGCGCGGAGCTTGCGGCACGCACAAACGATCTGGCCTTGGCGAGGTCCTCGCTCGAGGCCGCGCAGTCGGTCGAGCTCAGCTCGGACGAGCGAGCTGCCCTCGCCGAGGAGTTCTCCGACGTCGCAGAGCTGGTCGATGCCGCCGAGACCCCTCTTAACTGAGGGGTCCATTCACAGGTTCGATCAGTGGGCAGGCAAATCCCGTCTGCGCACACTCGCCAGCACCGCAGACGAGAAGCTCATGGTCCTCGACCGTGCCTGCCGACGAGGAAACTACGACCCGGCAGAAGGCCCAACACCCGGTTCGAGGATGACGACTACGGTCTCGCGGGACCGGCGGGCGGCCCAGCTCGCGAGCTCCTTCTCGCCGTCGTAGTCGGCCCAGCGCGCCCACAGCCGGGGTCGCTCCTCTGGGGTCGCGGCCCGTCCGCGGACGGATCGGATCTCGCCTGCCAGCGCAACGGTCGTGAGCGGATTTGCCTGGAGGTTGAGCCACCACGCGGGTTCCGCGTCGCCCCAGCCGTTCATGGCCATGGTCACGAGGTTGGGACCGTCCTCGAAGTAGCCGAGGATGGCCTGCCTTTCTTTGCCCGAACGCCGCCCGACGGTGGTCAGCCGCATCATCCCCCACTGCTTGGGCGTCTGCCGGCGGAGGCCGAACCTGCCGCGCGTCATCGAGTACATCGCCCGATGAACGATCCACGCGGTGCGGATGACCCATCGGGGCGGGAGCGGGGCCTGGCGGGCGGGCTGTGCCGGTGTCTCGGTCGTCATGGCGTGGTGACTCCTTCCCTGACTCTGGTACTGGAACACCTTGTCGAGCGGCTCCTTGAAGACCTGGGCGATCTGGAAAGCCATCTCGAGTGACGGCGAGTAGCGGCCCTGTTCGATGGCGATGATCGTCTGGCGCGTGACGCCGATGCGCTGGGCAAGGTCAGCCTGGGTCATCTCGCCGTTGGCAAAGCGAAGTCGGCGGATCTCGTTGGTGACGCGCGTCGGCCTCCTCATCGGGCTAGAACCCCCGGCGATAGGCGACGAGCTTGACGGCCGTCCCGACCAGGGCGGACAGCGCGAACGCGGCATACATGGCGTTCGCGATCCAGAAATGGTCGAGCTCGGCGAGCACCAACGCGAACGGGACGATCATGAAGACCGCGAGGAGGGTTCCGCTGAAGTACTCGCCCAGACGGCCGATCTCGCGGTCTCGAACGTCCGCTTCGTGGGAGTCGCCCGGCCTGGCCACCTCCGCCGCGATCTCCATCCCGATGCGACCCACGATCGAGAGCGCGATGGCGATGCCGATGGCCCAGAGCATCGCCGGCAGGTAGTCAACCTCCGTCAGCGGCACGCTCCTCGATTGCCAGGCGACGAACGCCGCGTACCCGCCGAGCGTGAGGACGTTGACGACGATATACACCCATTGGCCCCGTTCCTCGTATGACATGCTGCTCCAGATGTAAAACGTTCTTGACACGACGAATGTACGGTAGGCCTGACACGGTGTCAAGATGTGTTTACATCAAGCGCGACGATCAACCC
Source organism: uncultured Chloroflexia bacterium (assembly GCA_963721765.1). Lineage (GTDB taxonomy): Bacteria > Chloroflexota > Limnocylindria > Limnocylindrales > CSP1-4 > UBA5189. The sequence goes on along the minus strand of CAVRJP010000005.1, from coordinate 70,830 downwards.
GCCGTCGCATGCGGTCCTGGCTGGCGATACTGTCAGAGCCGGGCCACGCGCCCGCTGGACCCACCGACAGGCAACAGGAGTTCGTCGTGCGCATCTATCTCGCCGGCCCCCTCTTCACCACCCCCGAACGCGAATGGAACGCCGGGCTCGGCGCGCGGCTGCGCGCCGGCGGGCACGAGGTCTTCGTCCCGCAGGAGCACCCAGCCGCGGAGCGGACCGGGCAGGCGATCTTCCGCAAGGACCTCGAGGGCCTCGACTGGGCGGACACCGTCGTGGCGATCATGGACGGGGCCGATCCGGACTCCGGGACGTGCTGGGAGTGCGGCTACTCGTACGCCCGGGGCAAGACCGTCGTCCTGTTCCGCAGCGACTTCCGCGGCTCCGGCGACGAGCACGACATCCCCTACAACGCGATGCTCATCGGCGCGGCCGACGCGCACATCGAAATAGAGCTGGCCACCCTCGACGATGCGGCAGCGGCCATCCTGTCGACGCTCGCGGATCGAACGAAAGCGTAGTCGCCGCCAGCTTCAGGGCGGCCTTATCCGATCATCGGCGAGCGAGTCAGGTCGAGTCTGCCGAGCCGTAGGACTCCCTCGAGCCGATTTCCGAGACGGCCTTCGCAACTCGTACTCGCCAGATCGACTGGATCAGGCTCGGCGCGGCGACGAACATCATCGCGAAGGCGATGATCACGACGAGCAGGGCGAGCGGGATCCCAGTGACGATGCCCATGGTCAGGGCCCCGTTGTAGAGCGCGCCGTAGAGCAACGCGACCAGGACGACCCCACTCGGTCGCCGGCCCGCAATCAGCGCGAGCGCGAGGGCGACGATGCCGACGTTGCCGGTCGGCCCGAGCCCCCCGACCGGTCCGAGCGCGAGGAACGCGGCGCCCATGCCGACGAGCCCGCCGGACAGGGTCATCGCCAGCGCCATGGTCACGCCCGGCCGCATGCCGACGCCGCGAGCGGCGCTGGGACTGAGGCCCGTGCTCCGGAGCTCCAGGCCAACCGTCGTCCGGAAGAGCAGGAACGACACCACCGCCGCCATGAGCAGCGCGACGAAGAAGCCCCAGTCGAGCCGGATCGCCGGCAGGTCGAAGATCAGTGGGACCTGGGCGATCGGGGTCAGGCTCCGGCCAAAGCTTCCCAGGCTGAACGCCGTGACTGCGATCCCTGGAGCGATGGAGTTCAGCATGAGCGTCGTGATGACCTCATGGGCGCCCGTGCGCGCCTTCAGGAAGCCGGGGACGAACCCATACGCGGCGCCGGCGATCGTCCCGCCCGACAAGGCCAGGACGAGGATGAGGAGGGACGGCAGCCCGTCAAGCGAGATCGCGGCGATCGTCGCGCCGACGCCGCCCATCAGGAGCTGCCCCTCGGCTCCGAGGTTGATCAGGCCGGCTCGGAACGAGATCAGGACGCCCAGGCTGACGAAGATCAGCGGCGTCGCGCTGACCAGGGTTTCGGTGAGCGGACGGATCGCGGCGGCGATGTCGCGGGCGTTGCCGCTCTGGATCGCGGCGACGATGCGACCCGGGTCGACGACAGCGCCCGAGAGCATCGCGCCGTAGCCGCGGAACACGCCCCCGATCGCGCCGCCGATCGCGCCGACCGGATCGGTCCCGAGATGCTTGAGGTGCTCGAAGTCCGTGACCACGATGACGATCGCGCCCAGTCCGAACGCAGTGATCAGTGCGAGCACGGGGACGAGCGCGCGGCGCAGCACGTTGCGGAGTCGCTTCATTTCCCAGCTCCGGGCGGAACCGCGTCGACGGGAGGACAAGGTAGCCGCAGCGCAGGACCTCCGGAGCGAATTCCAGCACTCGACGAGGATGCTCACGCGGCCCTGATTCCGGGAATGTCGACTTTGCGGGTCCCGCGTCGTTGATCAGACTGAGGGCCTTCCCTCGCATGACGCGGAGACGGTCGCATGGAAGATGCTCTGGCCATCAGTCGCGCGGGCATATCCGAGCCGGATGATGCCGAGCTCGCCCGTGCGGCAACCGATGACCGAGCCGCCTTCGCCGCCATCTACGAACGCCATCGGACGCCGGTCTACCGCTACCTCCGGGCCAGGACGACGACCGATGCGGACGCGCAGGATCTGGCGGCCACCACCTTCGAGCGCGCCATGGGTGCGATCCATCGCTTCAAGCCAGTCGGTGGCGGCATGCTGGCGTGGCTGATTCGGATCGCTAGAAATGCTCACCTCGACGCGCTGCGTCGGCACCGTGGACGGGGCACCGAGATGCCAAGCGACGCGGCAGAGCCCGCCGGCGGCCCATCCGACGAGACAGTGGTCCTGCGATCCCTGGTCGGCGGCTTGCCCAGGATTCAAGGTGAGGCGATCCAGCTGCGCTTCTCGGCGGGTCTAACGGCTCGTGAGATCGGCGCCGTCCTGGGGATAAGCGAGGCGGCCGCACAGAAGCAGGTCGAACGCGGCTTGCAGGCCCTGAAGGAGGCCTACGGTGCCGACTGACATGTCGCTCGAGGACCGGCTTCAGACGCTGTACGCGATCCCGGTGCCGCGTGAGCTCGATCGGCGGATCGTGGCGGCGATGGCGGCACTACCTGTCGCGCGTCCGGGTCGCACTCGGCCGCGGATGCTCCTCGCGCTCGCAGTCGCAGCGATCGTCGCCACGATGGCTGCAGCTCCGGCGTTGCAGTGGTTCGAGGACTGGCATCGGCCTTTCGATCGCCTCTGGGAGATCGCGACGCCAGTGGATCAGACGGTCACGGCCGATGGGTACCGGGTGACGGTGCATCGCGCATATGCCGATCGTCTCGGGATCCGTCTCGCGACGACGGTCGAGGACCTCGAGGGGCGTTGGTCAGAGCTGATGATCGAGAATGCCGATGTTGTCGACGCTCGTGGCCGCGTCTATGAGGCCTGGAACTGGTCCCATAACCATCCGCCGGTCAATGATTTCGCAGCAAGTTGGTCCCGCTTCATCCTGCCTGTCGACTTCCGGGGTGACGACCAGAAGCTGCGGGTCACGTTCACGTCGCTCGTCGTGCGGGCTCCTGAGCCCCTGCCGCCAGGGCTCGATCCCGAGCGGGTCTGGACATCGGTCACTGGCTCGTGGACGTTCCAGATCGAGATGCCCAGTTTGCAGGAGGGCCAGTCTGTCGCCCCATTTGCGAGCGCCACCAGCCAGGACGTCACGATCGCCTTGGAGGAGCTCGCCGTCGTCCCGTCGGGCATCGTTGTGCGTCTGGCCATCGAGGGCCTTCCGAAGCTGCGGCCCGGCATGATGGAAGGCTGGTATCCCGTCACGGCCGTCGAGCATGACGGCGAGCGACATACGGATGACGTCCTCCCACCGGGCATCCTTGGATCCGACGGAAGCACCACCTTTGAAGTCGTGCCCGTCGTCGAGGATCTCGCAGGCCATTGGAAAATCACCGTCATCGGGTTCCACTCCTTCGATCCCGTTCGCAAGTACATCGGCGAGGTCCACGGCACGTGGGTCCTCGAGTTCGACGTCGCGGAGACGCCGTAGCTCGCCGAAGGCCCGCAGCCTGTCAGAAGTGGCTCGAGGCTGGTCGTTGCCTCAACCCGCGCCCCTTGCTGGAGCATGTTGCGATCGATGATCAGGCAGAGGTGGTCGAGGTCGTGGTGGGAGGCGGTCATGAACCAGACGTCCTTAGGGCGACTCCCCAGCGCTTGATACCGGCACCGCAGCGGACCACCGGTCCCATCCGAAGCATTCGGCCGCTGGCGTACCTTATGGACGCCCACGTGGGGAAAGGAGAGGGGTCGGATCTCTCGTTCGGAGCGCGAGCTTGAACCGGTGACGACGGCCACCCGGCGCGAGATCGAGCGCTGGTTCATCCGCCGAGGCGTCCCGCAGTTCATCGAGGGTTACGGCACGGAACAGAGCATGGATCGGCGCGCCGCGCCCCTCATCCTCGGCTGGCTCGTCGTCTGGAGCACGCTCTTCTGGCTCAGCCGGCCAGCGGTCCCTCCGGTATGGGTCGCCTTGGCCGTTGTCGGGACCATGGCGTTCTTCACGTTCGCGGACGCCCTGACCGACACCCTGCGCGGCCGCTCTCGGCGGCGCCTGCCGGCGAAGTTCGACCTGGTGGACATCGGACAGTTCGCGGTGCTGCCGGTGATCCCTACCCTGCTCGTCCAGCGTGATCCGCTCGCGATCCTGTTCTCGGCGCTCAACATCCTGGCGGGGATCGGGGCGATCTACATCGTCATCGGGTTCGGCCTCCTCGACATCGGCGGCTGGGCGTTCAGCCGCCTTCGCGACCAGCTCGTCCACATCGCGACGCTGCTCTCGAGAACGCTGCCGCTCCTCCTGATCCTGGTCGTGTTCCTGATGTTCGCCGCCGAGATCTGGGAGGCCGCGCACGCGCTGCACGCGGGCGAGCTCGCGGCGGTCCTGGCGCTCCTGCTTCTGGTGGGCAGCGTATTGATCGTCACCACGTTCGGACCGGAGGTCCGCCGCCTCGAGCTCGCGCACGACTGGGTGGCGATTCGTGCCGACGCTGCCGAGACGCCTGCTGCCGCCCTTGCCACATCGCCGATCCCGGACGGCGCCCGGATTCCTCGTCTGGCATGGCTCGAGCGTCGCAACGTCGAGTTCGTCGTGCTCATCAATCAGCTTTTCCAGTCGATCTTCGTGTCCTTCCTCGTCTTCGCGTTCCTGGTCGCATTCGGGCTGATCGTTGTTCCGGCTTCCGTGCAGGCCACCTGGATCGGCGGCCCGGTGACAGGCCTCGCCCAGCTCGAGCTGCTGGGCGAGCCGCGCCTCGTTTCCACGGAGCTCGTCACCGTGTGCGCGCTTCTCAGCGGGATCGTCGGCCTGTACTTCACGGGCCTCGCCCTGACGGATAGCACGTTCCGGGCCGAGCACTACAACGCCGTCGTCGGCGAGTTGCAGATGCTCCTGGCCGTGCGTGCGCTCTATCGCGTCGCGCTGCCACGACCACCCGAGGCCTCCGCGAACGCAAGCGATTCGCCACCGGGCCCCGCGGCTCGGGGCGGGAACGAACGCCCATCGGGCCGGACCGGGAGCACGCCCGTCGGCTGACGGCAGCCCTTCGCGCCGAAACCCGGCATCCTTAGTCGTTCATGCGGACGTTTCACCTGCTGGTGGCGAACACGCTCGTCGCCAACGTCACGAACAACTTCCTTTGGTTCGCGCTGACCTTCTGGGTCTACCTGGAGACCAGGTCGGTCCTCGCCTCGGCCGTCATCGGCGGCGGCTACATGTTGCTGGTCACGGTCTCCGGGATGTTCTTCGGCACGTACGTGGACCGGCACCTGCGCCGGACGTCGATGCTCCTGTCGAGCGTCGTGTCGCTCGTGGCCTTCAGCGCTGCCGGGGTGGTCTTTGTCCTCACACCGGAGCCGGTGCTGCGGGACCTCGGGCAGCCACCACTCTGGGCCCTGATCGTGCTCATCCTCGGCGGGGCGATCGCCGGCAACCTGCGAATGGTCGCCCTCTCCACGACGGTGACCCTCCTGGTCCCCGAGGATCGGCGCGACAAGGCGAACGGTCTCGTCGGCACGGCCAACGGCGTCGCCTTCGCCATCACGTCCGTGTTCAGCGGTCTCGCGATCGCGTTCATCGGCATGGGCTGGTCGATCGCGCTCGGGGCCGTCATCACCGCGATCGTTGCCGCCCACCTCCTCACGATCCGGATCGACGAGGCGACACCGACCCCAAACGAGGATTCGCCGCGGTTCATCGATTTCGGTGGCGCGATCCGGGCGGTGGGGCTCATCCCCAGCCTCTTCGCCCTGCTCCTGTTCTCGACGTTCAACAACTTCCTCGGCGGCGTGTTCATGTCACTGATGGACCCCTACGGGCTCACACTCATGCCGGTCGAAACGTGGGGCATCCTCGTCGGGTTCACGAGCCTCGGGTTCATCCTCGGCGGGATCGTGGTCGCGCGACGCGGACTCGGGGCGAACCCGCTGCGCACCCTGCTGATGGCCAACGTCGTCATGTGGGTGGTGACGATCGTCTTCCCGATCCGGTCCGAGATCCTGCCGCTCGCGATCGGGTTCTTCGTGTACCTCGTCGTCGCGCCCATCGCGGAGGCGTCGGAGCAGACGATCATCCAGCGGGTCGTGCCGTTCGAGGAGCAGGGCCGCGTGTTCGGCTTCGCCCAGAGCCTCGAGACGGCGGCCGCGCCCGTCACAGCCTTCCTGATCGGCCCGATCGCCCAGTTCTGGATCATCCCGTCGATGACGAACGGCCCGCTGGCCGAGGTCATCGGGCCGTGGTTCGGCACGGGGCCGGATCGGGCGATGGCGCTGATCTTCATCGTCGCCGGCGTCATCGGCCTCATCGCGACGCTGATCGCGCTGCGCTCGCGCCAGTACCGCGAGCTCTCGGGCCGCTATGCCGCGGCGCCGGCTCCGCCGGAAATGCCCGAGGCCGGCGCCCCCGCACACGCGGCCTGAATCGAGGGTCCCGCGCGGCGCTCCGACCCGCGGCCGGCGGCGATGCAATCCGGTGTCAGGGCACCGGATCGGGCTCCGGCGCGTAGAACGTCGTTGTGTTTGCCACGTAGCGCGCGACCACGTCGGGCTCGACGCCAGCAGCCCGGCTCGCCTCGCCCCATGCGCCACTGCTGGCGGTGAAGTACGCCCGCCCCTCGTCGGAGACCTGCCAGGCGATGGGATCGGCGATCGAGGCGCCGCCGTCGAGATGGAGCGCCAGCCCGAGCAGGCCTCCCTCCCAGCCCACGCCGACGGCACCCGGCCCGTACTCGGACCACATCTCGTCGGGCACGATCGCGGTGTGCTCGAGCTCGAACGTCGTCGACGCCGCGCCCGCCGGCGAGAGCCGCACCTCGACCACGGAGCCGCCTGGGTCGGCACCCTCGCCGAACACCCACGTGGCCCTCAAGCGATGCGGCCGCTCGCAGGTGACGATCTCGCCGCCGGCGTTGCCCTCGAACTGGTACCGCCCGCCGATGCGGAAGTCGCCGCTCACCGGCAGGAACCAGCGGCTGATCCGCTCGGGCGTGGTCAACGCGTTCCAGACGTCGTCGATGGGCGCGTCGTAGGTCCGGCGAAGCCGGACGACCTTGGCTTCGCCACTGGGGAGCCGGCCCTCGCCGACCTCGCGCTGGACAGCCTCGATCTCGCGAAGAATTTCGATCATCTCGCTGTCTCCTTCCTGTTCGTGCGCTTGTGGGGCTTGGTCTCGGTTGCCCGGAGGCGCCGCTCGCGCTTGCCTCGTGCGAGCTCGGTCTCGAGCGAATCCAGGCGCTGGTTCCAGAACCGGCGGAAGTGCTCCAGCCAATCGTCGAGCTCGCGCAACGGCGCCGCCTCCACCGCATAGAGCCGCCGCGTTCCCTCGGGACGAACCCGAGCGAAGCCGTTGTCCCGAAGGACCTTGAGGTGCTGCGACACCGCGGGCTGCGAGATGCCGAACTCGGCCTGCACGACGGCCGTGACCGCCCCCGACGACAGCTCGCCATCGGCGAGCAGCTCCACGATCCGGCGGCGGACGGGGTCACCGAGGACGTCGAAGGCGTGCATCGGAGGCACTATACAAGGCAAGACTTATATAAGTCAACACTGAAATATCGACGGCGGTGGCCGGCCGTGCTCCAGCTCTGGGTATGCTCGGCTCCGGCCCGCGCCCGCACGTGCGCGGCACCGACGAGGTTGGGAGGAGCGGGATGATCGGGTTGGCTCGCCGGATCACGGATTCGCGCGCGTTTCAGGCGTTCATCATCGGCGTGATCCTCGGGAACGCCGTCCTGGTCGGCCTCGAGACGTCGCCGGCTCTGGTGGCGCAGTACGGGTCGACCTTCGACCTGCTCAACTCCGTCATCATCGCGATCTTCATCTTCGAGCTCGCGGCGCGGCTGATCTCTTACTTCCCGCGTCCGTGGCGCTTCTTCGCCGATGGCTGGAACGTGTTCGACTTCGTGATCGTCGGGCTGTCGCTCCTGCCCGCGGCCGGCAGCTTCGCGACGGTCGCCCGACTCGCCCGGCTCCTGCGCGTGCTGCGCATCGTTTCGGTCTTCCCCGAGCTGCGGCTGATCGTGGGCACGATGATCCGGTCATTCAGCTCGATGACCAGCGTCGTGCTCCTCCTGACCCTCGTGATCTACGTCTACGCCGTGCTCGGCTACCACCTGTTCTCGGCGGTCGACGCCGCGCACTGGGGCGATCTTGGCCTCTCGGTGCGCACGCTGTTCGAGGTCCTCACGCTCGAGGGCTGGCTCGAGCTCCAGGCGGCGGTCATCGAGCCCATTCCGATGGCCTGGCTGTTCTTCGGGAGCTACGTGCTGCTGGCGGTATTCATCGTCGTGAACCTGTTCATCGCCGTGATCCTGAACAACCTCGAGAGCGTGAAGGCGGAGCAGGCGGCCGAGGCGCTCGAGGGCGGCGACGACGCCGAGTTGCTCCAGCGGCTCGACAGCCTGCGCACGGACCTCAGCGATCTCGAGTCGCTGCTGCGCCGGCGGGAGCCGCGCGCAAGCCCCTAGAAGCGGCGCCGAGTTCGGGTGACCGCGATCGACAAGGGGCATTGAGTCCGAGATACAAGGTAGGTTGACGTCCTCCGGCCCTCGCCCGTAGCATGGCGTCCCCGACCACCGCGATGCGAGGATTGCCTTGTTCGCCAACTACCTGATCGGCCTCCGGGAAGGGCTCGAAGCCGCCCTCGTCATCAGCATCCTGCTCGCGTACCTCGTGCGCACCGGCCGGCGCGACATGCTCCGCTCGTTGTGGACCGGCGTGGCGATCGCGATCTTCATCTCGCTCGTCGCCGGTGCGGTCCTGACGTTCGGCCCGAGCACGTTGACGTTCGAGACCCGGGAGGCGATCGGCGGGACGCTGTCGATCTTCGCCGTCGGCCTGATCACGTGGATGATCTTCTGGATGGCCCGAACGGCCAGGCACATGCGCGCCGAGCTCCAGAACCGACTCGACGATGCGATGGCCGCAGGTCCTCGAGCCGTCGCCCTCCTGGCGCTGTTGGCAGTGGGTCGGGAGGGCCTCGAGACGGCGCTCTTCCTGTGGGCCGGCGCGCGCGCGTCCGGGACGGTGGTTGAGCCGATTGTCGGAGCAGTGCTCGGCCTGGCGACGGCGATCGCCATTGGTTGGTTGTTCTACCGCGGCGCCGTGCGCATCAACCTTCGGATGTTCTTCCAGTGGACCGGCCTGTTCCTGATCATCGTCGCCGGCGGGATCCTCGCCTACGGGATCCACGACCTCCAGGAGGCCAACCTCCTGCCGGGCCTCAACGACCTCGCGTTCGACCTCTCGGCGGTGATCCCGCCGAGCGGCATCCTCGGCACGATCCTCAAGGGGATCTTCAACTTCTCGGTGGCGACGACATGGCTCGAGGCGATCGCCTGGGTCGGATACGTCGTCCCCACCGCCTGGTTCTTCGTGCGCACGGTGCGTGGCCCGTCCTCAACCGTTGGCCCGTCCGCGGCGACGCCGCAGGGTGAGCCGAAGGGCGCCCCGAAGACCGCCGCGAACCCGTCGGCCTGATCTTGTCGTCCGCCTACGCCACGCAAGGAGCACCCATGCCCCGTCGCCCCGCCGCCCTCGTCGCCATCGCCCTGCTCGGCTCCGTTCTCGTCGCCGGATGCTTGCAGAGCAACTCCGGGACGGGCGCGATCGCGGTGACCTCGACGGCCAGTGCGTGCCAGGTCGCCCGGACGACCGCGCCATCCGGCACCCTCTCGTTCAGCGTCACCAACTCGGGCGAAGAGGTCACGGAGTTCTACCTGCTCGCGGACGACGGTCTCCGGGTCATCTCGGAGGTGGAGAACATCGGGCCGGGCCTGACCCGCGACCTCGTCGTCCAGGTCCGCCCGGGCTCGTACTTCACGGCCTGCAAGCCGGGCATGATCGGGGATGGCATCCGGGCGGCATTCACGGTGACGGACTCGGGCACGCCGGTGGGTCCCGTCGGTGATCGCGCAGCGCAGCTCGATGCCGCAGAGGCGGCCTACCTCGCCTACGTCAAGGACCAGTCCGGCACGCTCATCGCGGGAACGAAGGCGTTCGCCGATGCCTACGTGGCGGGCAACGATGACGAGGCCCGCGAGCAGTACGCCCCGGTCCGCGTCCACTGGGAGCGCATCGAGCCTGTTGCCGAGTCATTCGGCGATCTCGATCCGCTGCTCGATGCCCGGCAGGCCGACCTCGCCGAGGGCGAGGTCTGGAGCGGCTGGCACTACATCGAAAAGGACCTCTGGCCGCCTGCTCCAGAGGCCAACGGCGGCGAGACGTACGTCCCGCTGACACCCGCCGAGCGAACCGCCGCGGCCGCCGACCTCGTGACCTTTACCGAGCAGCTCGTCACCAAGGTCAACGACCCGGCGTTCCAGTTCGAGGCATTCCAGATCGCCAACGGCGCCAAGGAGCTCCTCGACGAGGTCGCGAGCGGCAAGGTCACGGGCGAGGAGGAGATCTGGTCACACACGGACCTGTGGGACTTCCAGGCCAACGTGGACGGCGCGAGCGTCGCGTTCGGGGTGCTCAAGGATGTCGCCCAGGCGGAGGACCCGGCACTGGTCCAGACGCTGACCGAGCGGTTCGCGGCGCTCGAGGCGCTGCTTGCTGCCCAGGGCAGCTACGAATCCGGCTTCACGTCCTATATTGACCTGACCCCCGAGGAGATTCAGGCTCTCGCCGCCGCGGTCGACGCCGTCGGCGAGCCCCTCTCCAGACTGACCGTCACGGTGACTGCCCCCGGATGAAGTCCACGGCCATCTCTTCGACCCCGCCGACGGAGCGATCCGAACCGGCGGCGACCCCCGCGACCCACGCGAGCCCCAAGATTCCCGAGATCGCACCGATCGGAATCTCGCGGCGGACGCTCCTGCGCGCGGCGGGCGGCGCGGCGGCCGTGCTCGGGATCGGCGGGCTCGGGGGCTTCGCGCTCGCGGAGGCCGTCGAGCAGGCCGGCCCGACGGCGCCCGACACCGGGATCGTCCCGTTCGCCGGGCCCCACCAGGCCGGCATCGTCACGCCGATGCAGAACCACATGTACACGGCCGCGTTCGACATGACCACCGCGGATCACGCGGCGCTGGTCTCCATGCTCCGGCGGTGGACGACGATCGCGGCCCGGATGTCGCGCGGCCTGGCGGCCGGATCGTTCGGGCCGTCCTCTGGCCCGTACGACGCCCCGCCCGACGACACGGGCGAGGCGGTCGACCTTCCGGCAGCGCGGCTCACGGTCACCCTCGGCTTCGGCCGATCGCTGTTCGTCGGCTCGAGATCGAAGCCGGGCGACAGGTTCGGCCTCGAGGGACGGCTTCCGGCGGCTCTCGTCCAGATGCCCCATTTCCCGGGCGACACGATCGATCCCGCGCGCTCCGAAGGCGACCTCGTCGTCCAGGCCTGCGCCGACGACCCGCAGGTAGCCATCCATGCGATCCGCAACTTGACCCGAGCCGCATTCGGCGTCGCCCGGATCCGATGGGCGCAGCTCGGCTACGGGCGGACGTCGTCGACGTCGCGGACCCAGACGACGCCACGCAACCTGCTCGGCTTCAAGGACGGCACCGCCAACCTCATGGCCGAGGAGACGGCCGAGGTGGAGCGGCACGTCTGGGTCGATCGGGCGTCGGATGCGAATGCCGCCTGGCTGGCCGGCGGCACGTACCTCGCGGCTCGCCGGATCCGGATGATCATCGAGACCTGGGACCGGACGTCGCTTCGGGAACAGGAGCAGCTGATCGGGCGGACCAAGGCGAGCGGGTCGCCGCTGTCCGGGGGGTCGGAGCACACGGAGATGGACTTCGCGATGAAGGGCCGGGATGGTGGCCCGCTCATCGGCGAGACGGCGCACGTTCGCCTTGCCCACCACTCGACCCACGGTGGCGGCAGGATGCTGCGCAGGGGCTACAACTTCGCCGACGGCAACGACACGCTTGGCCGCATCGATGCCGGCCTGTTCTTCATCGCGTTCGTGCGCGACCCGCGATCGCAGTTCATCGCGGTGCAGCAGCTCCTCGCGAAGGACGACGGCCTGAACGAGTACCTTCGCCACACGGCGAGCGGCCTGTTCGCCATCCCGCCCGGCGTCCACGAGATCCGCGATGATGGATCGCTCGTGGGCGACGAGTATCTTGGTGCGACCCTGCTCTCCTGAGGGACCGCGACGATGGATACGACGACCTTCTACGCGGCGAGCTCCGCGCTGTGCTTCACGTTGCTGGGCTTCTGGTGGGTGGTCGTTCAGTTCCGGCACGCCGAGCTGACGCGCGACGCGGCGTCCCGCCGGTTCACGTTCCTGGTTTCGCTCCACTTCATCGTGCCCGGGCTCGTCTCGCTTGCGTCGCTGCTCGCCACGGGCACGATGTGGCGGATCGCGTTCGGCCTCGCCGGGCTGACGGGCATCGCCGCCGTTCTGGCCGGGATGCGCGCCGCCAGCTCGAGGCCGGGGCTCCTCTCGGGTCTCAATCGCGTGGGTTGGCTGGGCATCCCGATTTATGCGCTGATCACGCTCGTCGCGCTCGCCCCAGACGTCGTGCGCACGGGGCTCGGGCTCGAGCCGCTCCAGGTCGAGGGGTTGCTGCTCCTCGTCATCCTGCTCCTCGGGATCCTGCTTGCATGGTTCCTCTTCACCGGACCCGCGCAGGACTCGGAGCAGGCGTCTTAGCCGCCCATCACCGACGCGTGAGGACCATTGCTGGGGTGGTTTGGCGACCTTCAGGTGGGCGGAGAGTCGGGACAGACGCCTAGAGTCGATCGGTGGTGCGTCCCAGACTGTCCCGAACCAACCGATACCTCGCGCTGATCGCTGCGCTCGCGCTCCTCGCGGTGATCGTGGTGACGGGCGCCTACGCATCGACCGAGGGGCAGCGAGCACAGGTCGATCGGGACGCCGGTGCCGCCGAAACCCTCCGATTGCTGACGGTCGTGCTGACCGACGCGATTCGCGACCAGGAAGCTGCGGTCCACGACTACCTCCTCTCGGCGGACCCCGAAGCCGCAGAGGCATATGCCGCCGGGATCGCCATCGCCGCGGACTCGATGGGCCGAGTCCGAGTCCTGACGGCGTCCGAGCCGGGACTCGCGGCTGCGATCGACGCGCTCGAAGTGTTCTCGAACGAGTGGCGCGGCGAATTCGGGGGCCCCGCGATCGCCGCCGTCGATGCCGGTGGAGGCTCGCTGCTGGATCCGTTCATCCGTGCGGCCGCTGACGATCACGAGAGGATCGATGAGGCCCTGGAGCCAATCGAGGAGGAGCTCGCCCTGCTCCAGGCGCGACTCGCCGCCCGACGTGACGAGCTTTCCAATACGCGGGCGATAGCGAGCGTGCTCGGGTTGGTCGGGTTGGTGGTCGTTGCCGCTTCCGCGCTTTGGCTCCTCCGGCGATACGGTCGGGCGCTCGAGCGAGACGCGATGCACGCCGGCATCCTCAATCGCTTCACCGAGGTCACCTCATTCGCTCGCGACGACACGGCCGTCGCGACGTCGAACCTGGAGGCGTTGTCACTCCTCATCCGCCCAGACGCGGCAGTGACCCACGTGCTCAACCGCTCAAAGGATCGCGCGATCCCCGAAGCAGTCCTCGGCGACGCGAAGGCGGAGGTCCTCTCGATGGGGACGCTCGCCCACTGCTCAGGGCTCGTTCGGGGCAGCATGTATGTCGCGAACGACTCGGCCGCGCCGCTGAGTGTGCATTGCCCCGTCTACCCGGTCGATCGGGGCACGCTGGCATGCGTCCCACTCTCGAGCGGCGAGACGGTGGGTGCCGTCCACCTGTACTGGGAACGCCCCAACGCGCTTCCGCTCGAGTTTCGGGCGAGCGTCGCGCGAATCACCGAGCACGCCGCCCTCGGGATCGGGAATCGACGCCTGCTCGCGGCGCTCCACGGCCAGGCCAACACGGACCCGCGAACCGGCCTCTCGAACAGCCGTGCGTTCGATCGGGCGGTCGAGGACGCGCTTGCCTCACGGACGGCCGACGAGGAGCTGAGCGTCCTCATGCTTGATCTCGATCGTTTCAAGGATTTCAACGACCGGTTCGGTCACCCCAGTGGAGACGAGGCATTGCGCGCCTTCGGTGGTGTTCTCCGCTCGTGTATGCGCGACGGAGACGTGGCAGCGCGCTACGGCGGTGAGGAGTTCGCCGTCATGCTGCCGGGCGTCGACGCCGCCTCGGCCATCACAATCGCCGAGCGGATCCGATCGCGCACGGAGAACACCGTGATCGCGCTGGGCCCCGGCCAGACAGCGAGGCTGACGGTCTCCGTGGGTGTGGCCACCGTGCCCTCGGACGGCGTCGAACGGATGGCCGTCCTGCGTGTCGCCGACGAAGCGCTGTATCGGGCAAAGGAGCGCGGCAGAAACCGCGTGGAACCCGTGGCCATCGACGAACCAAAGACTGTCCGCAGCCGCAAGCGATCCGCTTGAGGCGACCCGATCGCGAGCCCCGACGAAGGTCGGACCCGGTCGATCGGCGCCGAGCACGTCAGGGCCGATAGTCGAGCTCCGAGTTGCGAAAGATCCGCTCGAGGACGTAGCCGCCGTCACCCTCGGGATCGGTGAGCGCCGGGCGCGCGCCCAGGATGATCACGTACGGGTGCATGCGCACGTTGGCGAGTCGCGGCCCAACGAACGTCTGCTCGAGGATCACGCCCTCCTGCGTGTTCTGCCAGAAATCCTGGCCGAAGACGTAGTTGCCCGGGCTCGCGAGGACGACCCGCACGTCGGCGCCGTTCTGGCGCAGGAGCATCGGGCCGGCGACGTGGGTGCCGGCACCGACGACGTGGTCGCAGCCGGCGGCCTCGAACCAGCCGAGCTGTCTGATCTGCTTCGGCAGCAGGTCGTCGTGGTACTCGACCCCGCCCCACCACTGCGGGTCGCACATGATCACGTCGGCCCCGCCCTCGCGGGCGCGGCCGATCGCCTCGGCGATGTTCGGCCTCGTGATCCAGGCCACGCCCGCGGTGTCCTGATCGGCCTTGGCGACCCCGCCGACGTCGTTGAACGCGACGAAGGCGACCTTGATGTCGGCGACGTCGAGGAAGGCGGGTTCGAGCGCCTCGTCGAGGTTCATGCCGAGGCCCGTCCGCGGCAGGTCGTGCTTGTCGAGGATGCGAAGCGTCGATCGGATGCCCGCGACGCCACGATCGCTCATGTGGTTCGCGGCGAGGTAGACCGCGTCGAGGCCGAGGGTCTCCGTCCACTCGTCCACGACGGCCTCGGGGACCGCGAACGAGAGCGGCCCGGTGCCGTCGTTCGGCACCCACTCGCTGGTCGGCAGGATCGGGCACTCGTGGTCGGCGATCGCGATGTCGGCCCGACGCTGGATCTCGGCCACGGCGCCGGCGTTGCCGCTCCCGACGGGGCGGACGATGGGGTGCCGGTCGATGCCCGGCGGGGGATTCGGGTTCGGGATCGGCGGGCCCTTGTACCGGGCCGTGCCGCCGCCGAAGACCCAGTCCCAGCCCTTGCCGAACGTGACCGCCTGCTGCGCCGCCCATCGATCGGAGCACAGGCTGCCGATCGAGGTCATCGTCCAGACTTGCGACGCGTCGTAGAGGGTCAGGGCGGGGTCGAGGCTGGACCCTGCGCCAACGGTTCCCGAGATCGGATAGGGCAGCGCGCGCGCCTCCGGGTCCCCGAACAGGTCTGCGCCAAAGAGCCCATAGGGCCCGTGTCCGCGGATCGATAGCACCTTCGTCGCGGGCTCGACCAGGGCTGGCGGCAGCAGGCCGATCAGGTCCTGGTTAGCCTCGATCGCGGCCGCGATGTCGGATGCCTGGATGCATGACGTCGCACGTGAAGGCGTCGGATTGACGATGTCGATCTCGCACGGCCTGGCGAGGCTTCCCGCCGTGTCCAGGGCGAGGACCTCGGCGACCGAGATCACGGACTTCAGGTTGGTGAGACCCGTGACGACGGCGAGGGGGAACGGCACCTGTGCCGCGGCCGTCGGGCTGGGGATGGGTTCAGACGGTGCGGCTGGTGAGGCCGTCGGGCCATCGGTGGCGGCGGGCGATGGCGGCGAGGTCGGGGTGATCCCGGTCGTCGGTCCCGGGGTCGGGCTCGGATCGCAGCCAACCACGACGAGCACGAAGGCGAGGATCGCGACACGGCGAGCGGCAACGGGGAATCGCACCGCGGCATGGTAGTCGGGTTCGGAATGCCGACCCGCAAGGCGCGCTCTGCGCTCGATCGTGCGACATTCGAAACCCATTCGGCTGACCGCCCGAATTCGTGGCTGTCTCGGGATGGTCGTTGCGGGCGCAAGCGTCGCGAGGCACCCGCTCGGTCCGGCCCTACTCGGCGCACAGGGGCAATTTGGGAAGCGACGTTGCCTGGGGCGGCCCGTGCCGTCGGAATCGCGCCCGGACGGCGCCGCAGCGCCCCAGTTGACCGAATAGGTTTCGGATCGTGGTCGGGCGGAGGCGGCTGGGATCAGGGGCAAGCGTTTCGCGGGTTGGGCGCTCGGCGATCCGCGAGGATGGCTGCGGCTGACGGATCGGAGGTCGTGCCCTAGGCTCCCCCGGATGCGCATGCTCCGTGCCCTCGTGACGGCGTTTGTCGTCGTTGCGCTGGGTCTTCTCCCGATGTCCCTCGCCTGGCCCGCCACGGCGGCGGGTCTCGGGCCGCTCCCGGACTGCCGGATCGACGACGTCCTGACCGAGCCGCGTGACTACGCGAGTGGGCCGATCACGCTCGTCGATCATCTCCTGAGCGTCGGAAAGGGCTACAAGCCGCCCGATCTCGTGCCCGTCAGCGACGCGGGCGTCGCCGGCGGTGGCTCCGTGCGCCGGATCGCGATCGACGACCTCCGAAGGATGGCCGATGCCGCGGCCGCGAACGGCACTCCGCTCGACAACGTGAGCACATATCGAAGCTACCGGCAGCAGGTCAGGCTCTTCAATGGCTACGCCCGGGGTTACGGCTTCAGCGAGGCGATCAAGTTCTCGGCCCGACCGGGCCACTCGGAGCACCAGCTCGGTCTGGCGATCGACTTTGTCTCGCTCGGCGACACCGGCCTCACAAGCAACTGGGACGTGACCCCGACCGGGCGCTGGATGAAGAACAACGCCTGGAAGTACGGCTGGGTGATGAGCTTTCCGAAGGGCAAGCAGGCCGCCGTCTGCTACAGCTTCGAGCCATGGCACTTCCGCTACGTCGGCCGCGAGCTCGCACGCGAGATCCGCGAATCCGGTCTGACGATCCGCGAGTACCTCTGGGAGAACTACACCTCGGTCGACCCCGGGACGGGCGAGCCCGTCCCGACCCCGACCGCTGCCCCGTCGGCGACGCCGAGCCCGAGCCCGAGCGCTTCGCCCGACCAGAGCGACGCGCCCTCAGCCGCGCCCACGACCGGGCCGATCGCGGCAGCCGACCGCCCACGCGCCGCCCACCGCCAGCCCAACCGCGACGCTGCCGCCGTCCGTCTCTGCGCCGCTGTTCGGAATCGGCCTCCCGATCATGACCACGGGCCTGCTCCTGGTCGTCGCCCTGATCGGTCTGCTGGTCGCGCTTCGGTTCCTACGTCGACCGTCCCGAGGCGACTCGCGCCGCTGACGTGGGCACATTCGCGTGCCGAGGCTCGACCCGCGCGCCGATCGCCCCGCGCTGCGCCAGCAGGTCGGGGTCCAGCTCCAGGAGAGCGAGCTGCCCGACAACCTGAAGGTTTGGGAGGCGCTCGACCTGTACGCCTCGTTCTACCCGAACCCGGCCGACTGGCGCGCCCTGCTCACCGATCTGGGCCTCGAGGCTGCTCGCAACCAGCGGTTCGGAAGCTCTCGGGCGGCCAGAAGCAGCGCGTCTCGATCGCCCTCGCGCTCGTTGGCAACCCGCGGATCGCCGTGCTCGACGAGCTCACGACCGGGCTCGATCCGCAGGCCCGCCGCGATACGTGGGAGGTCATCGAGGGCATCCGCGACCGCGGCGTGACCGTGATCCTCGTGACGCACTTCATGGAGGAGGCCGAGCGCCTTGCCGACCGGATTGCGCTGATCGACGGCGGCAAGCTCGTCGCCCTCGACACCCCGACCGGACTCGTCGGCCAGGTCAACGCGGAGCAGCACGTTCGCTTCCGGCCGTCTGCGCCATTCGACGAGAAGGTCCTCACGGCCCTGCCCGAGGTCCGAACAGTCACCCGCTCCGGGTCGACGGTGACCGTGACGGGCACACGCAACACGGTTTTCGCGGTGACCACGGCGCTGGCTCGCAACGGCATCGTCGCGAACGACCTTCGCATCGAGCAGGCCGACCTCGACGACGCCTTCATCGCGCTGACCGGCCGCAAGCTGGCCAGCTGAAAGGAACCTGACCATGGCACACCTCTCACGCATCACCTGGGTCGAGGCGAAGCTGTTCGTGCGCGAGCCGGCTGCCTGGCTGGCCGCCATCCTCCTGCCGACGGTCGTGCTGCTCGCGATCGGCGTGATCTTCGCCCCGCACCACCCCGACCCGGCGCTCGACGGCTACCGCTTCATCGACCTGTTCGTGCCCTCGCTGATCGTCCTCAGCGTGGCGACCCTCGGGGTCAACACGCTGCCGACGCGCCTGGCGCGGTACCGGGAGCGAGGCGTCCTTCGCCGCCTGTCCACGACGCCGGCGTCGCCCGGTGCCCTGCTCGTCGCGCAGATGATCGTCAATACCGTCGTGGCGCTTGTTGCGCTCGTCGTGCTCCTCGTCGTCGGCTACCTGGCCTTCGCGATCCCGCTCCCCAGGGAGCTGATCGGCTTCGCGGCGGCGTTTGCGCTCGGCCTGTCGTCGCTCCTCGCGCTCGGGCTGCTCATCGCGGCCATCGCCCCGACCACGAACGCGGCCACGGCGATCTTCCTGCCGGTGTTCGCCACCGTGATGCTGCTCGGCGGGGTCTACCTGCCACGCTGGCTGTTGCCGGACTTCCTGCAGACCATCGGCGAGTTCACGCCGCCCGGCGTGCAGGCGCTGACGGAGGCGTGGCTCGGCAAGCCGCCGGAGATCCTCCCGCTCGTGGGGCTCGGCGTGATCACGCTCGTGGCTGGCTGGACCGCCGCCCGCCTGTTCCGCTGGGAGTAGCCTGCGATGGTGAATATCGCGGGCGCGTCCGGCACCAGGACCCGGTGGGAGCGCTGGAACGACCAAAGCTTCCAATGGATCGGGTATGTGCTCCTGGCCGTGGCCACGGTGCTCGCCATGCTCCGGCCCGACCGAACGCCGAACGAGCGCCTCATCACGCTCGGGGTCGTCGCGCTGGCCGCGGTGTGGATCTACGTCACCTACACGCGCGTGTCAGATCCGCGCAGCAGGCGGGTGCTGACCCTCGCCTTCTTCGTCGGGCTGGTCGCGTTCGGTGCGCTGCTCACGACGCGCAACGGGATCTTCTTCATCTTCCTGATCGCCGCGTTCTTCCATGCCTCGCAACTGCGCCCGTGGCCGCTGACCATCCTCGGCGTCTTCGTGACGTCCGTGCTCATCCACGTGCTCTATCTCGGGCTTCCCGTGGCCCACCGTCGACCTGTGGATCCTGTACGGCGCGGTCATCGTCATCCAGACGATCGCGATCGGGTTCGGCGCGGTGATCGGCGAGAAGATCAGGAGCTCAGCGACCAGCGCCGCGAGCTCCTCGCCGAGCGCGAGGCGGCGCTCAACGACAACCGCGGCCTGCAGCAGCAGCTGGTCGCGCAGGCGCGCGAGGCGGGCGTGCTCGACGAGCGCTCGCGCATGGCGCGCGAGATCCACGACACGATCGCCCACGGCCTGACGGGCGTCGTGACCCAGCTCGAGGCCGCCGAGCAGGCCGCCAATCGACCGGTCGACTGGACCCGGCACGTCGACAACGCGCTCCGGCTGGCGCGCGAGAGCCTGAGCGAGGCGCGACGGTCGGTCGAGGCGTCGCGGCCCGAAGCCCTCGAAGGCGCGTCGCTCGAGGACGCCATGCGGGACATGGCCCAGCGCTGGTCGGCCCTGTACGGCATCAATGCAGCATTCACCAGCACCGGCGACGTCCTGCCGCTCCACCCGGACATCGAGGTCGCCCTCCTGCGCACCGCTCAGGAGGCATTGGCCAATGTCGGCCAAGCATGCCGGCGCGACGCGGGCTGGGCTGACGCTTTCGTACATGGGCGACGTCGTGACGCTCGACGTCCGCGACGACGGCGTCGGGTTCGAGGTGGCTGTCGGCGGCGCGACGGCCAGCCCAGCCGATGCCGGGACCGGCTTCGGGCTCACGGCGATGCGCCAGCGGCTCGCACGCCTCGCGGGACGCTCGCGATCGAGTCCGAGCCCGGCGGCGGCACGGCGATCTCGGCGCGGGTGCCCGCGATCGGCCCGGCCATCGGGCCGCAGGCAGAGGCGTCGGCGACGTGACCGGATCGAACCCCCGGGCCGCGGCACCAATTCGGCTCCTGATCGTCGACGATCACCCGGTCGTCCGAGACGGCCTGCGGGGCATGTTCGCGGGCGACCCGGAGTTCGAGGTCGTCGGCGAGGCGGGCGACGGGGCCGAGGCGGTCGCCCAGGCCACCACGCAGCGGCCGGACGTGGCCTGTGGGGCGTCCGGATGCGGCGTCGACGGCGGACGGCCTCCGCCGCTCGCGAGCGCGTCACGGAAGCTCGTAGCCGACCACCCTGACCTGGATCTCACCTTCCGGCTGGCCACT
Source organism: uncultured Chloroflexia bacterium (assembly GCA_963721765.1). Classification (GTDB taxonomy): domain Bacteria; phylum Chloroflexota; class Limnocylindria; order Limnocylindrales; family CSP1-4; genus UBA5189. Next base: position 50,254 of record CAVRJP010000005.1, on the reverse strand, counting down.
GAACCCGAGGACGAGCTCAACCGCGCTGTCGGCTGCCAGGACGTCGACCGTGAGCTCGCTCGACTCGTCGGTGCCGGCGACGACCCCGGTGCCCTCGACGACGATCGCGACCGCCGCGGCCCCGCCCTCGTTGTGGATGGTCACGGGCACGAGCCAGCCACCGTCCGCACCGAGCCTGGCCTCGTCGGTCATGACCTCGACGCGGACCATGGCAGGGCCGCTGTTCGTGAGCCCGGAAATCACGAGGTAGCCGACGAGCCCGACCACCAGCACGACGCTGGCAATGAGGATTGCCCACTCGAGCCAGTTGCGGTTCATGCTGCCGCAGTAGCCCCGTTCTCGTCGCCGCCGACGAGCAGTCTGGCTGCCGCCGAACCGAAGGCCGCGAGCGTCCCGAGCATCACGACGTGCCCGACAACGGCGGGCAGGCCCAGGCCGTCGCTCAGCCCGAACGCGAGGATCAGCACGAGGGACACGAGCAGCGCGATGGCGTACGAGGCGACGGTCTCACCGATCGGATTGTCGATCGGGCCGGCGGTGCCCGCGGCGGCCCACGCCCCGACGCGCCCTCCGGGCAGCTCGACGATGAAGACGATGGCGAGCGTGGTGACCAGGCTTGCGGCGATGACGAGCAGGAGCTGTGGAGCGTCGGCCTCCGAACCGAGGATCCGCACCTCGTCCGTCGGCGCCACGTTGAGCGCGAACGTGAGCGCTCCGCCGGCGGCAACGAACAGCCTGCCGATCGACCCGACCTGCTCGCGACCGCCGCCTTCCTCCGGCTCGCTGAGAACCGTTGCGGCCACGGCCGTACCGAAGGCAACCGGGATCGAGAGGAGGGCGATGCGCCCGACCAGGGTGGGGGTCCCGGCCTCGGGCTCCATGCGGCCCAGGATCAGGAGCATCGCCGTCGCCACGACGATCGACAGCCCCGTCCCCTGGAGCGCATCCACGATGATCTCGACCCAGGTGCGGTCGCGACGGAATCCGCTGACGGCGTTGAACCCGACCACGATCACGAAGCCCAGCCCGAGCAGCGCCAGCAACTTCAGCAGCGGCAGCGTCGCCCCGTGATTCCACATCTCCATCGTCCAGAGCAGCGGCAGGCCCACGAACAGGCCACCGACAGCCGCCCGGAGGTGATCCCGCGCGGTTCTGGCGATCGCGCGGCGCTCGACGCCCTCGGGCTTCGGTTGACGGCTCGACCTCGGGCTCGACGTCGAGCTCCCGTGCGGTCGAGGCTTCGATGGGGTCAAGGTGCCCGCCAGTGTTGCAGTCGTGGCGCGTTGGCCGTGTCAAATCGACGTATCGAACCAACCGCGGAGGCGCGCATCATCCGTGCATGGAATCGGCCTCGCTGCGCGTCGTCATCGCCGAGGACTCGGCACTCATTCGCGAGGGGATCACCCGGCTGATCCAGGAATCGGGCGGCACGGTGGTCGCGAAGGTCGGCGACGGGCCGTCGTTCGTCGAAGCCGTGCTAACGCATCGGCCGGACGTTTCGGTCGTCGACGTGCGGATGCCGCCGACGCAGCGCGACGAGGGCCTGCGCGCGGCGATCGAGGCGCGCCGTCGCGTCCCCGGGACGCCCGTGCTCGTGCTCAGCCAGTACGTCGAGCGGCAGTACGCCACGGAGCTGCTCGCCGATCGGGCGGGCGGCGTCGGCTAGCTGCTCAAGGATCGCGTCGGTAGTGCGCGAGTTCATGGACGCGCTGCGTCGAGTCGCTCGCGGCGGGACGGCGCTCGATCCCGAGGTCGTCGCGCAGCTCATGGTTCGGGGGCAGGTCGACGACCCGCTGTCCGCGCTGACGCCACGGGAGCGTGAGGTCCTCGGGGCGATGGCCGAGGGCCGAACGAACGTCGGCATCGCGCAGTTCCTGGGGATCACCGAGGGTGCCACGGAGAAGCACATCAGCAACATCTTCGGGAAGCTCCAGCTGCCGGACAGCCAGGTCGACCATCGCCGTGTGCTGGCGGTCTTGACCTACCTCGCCTCGTAGGAGCTCTCGACGAGCGCCCGAATCAGGGCGTGATCACCAGCGTCGGGTCGTGCGTCGATTCGCGGCTCGCGTAGTACACCCGGTTGGCACTGCCGCCGGTGATGACGAAGCTGTACGTGCCGTTCCCCTTGATCACCGAGCGGAGGTCGTACACCTCCCAGTGCCCCGCTTTCGCAAGATTGCCGGTGTCGAGCCGGGCGCCGATGAACCGCGGCTGGTTGCGCCACTTGAGCCCCGTCTCCGTCCAGCTATTGCTCACACGGCGGACATCACCGCCGTCCGGCCCACCGTTCGTCACCCAGACCCGGAGCTTCGCATCCTCCGCGGCGCCGCTGAGACCGGTCACCGTGAACTTTAGGTACGTCCGGTACGAGCCACTGCGGACGCGGAGCGCCATGCCCGTGCCGTAGTTCTTGCCGGGGTGCCTGGATCGGACGTGGGTGTCCGATTGGGCGACGATCGAGATCACGCCGCCGACGCCCTGGTACGACGCGGTGTACGACGTGTTGTCGACGGGCGCGAAGATCACCTGCGCCTGATCGCCACCGTTCGACCACGACTGGAACGTGTGGGTGGCCCCGGCCAGCGACTGGGGCGACGGCGCGACGACCGAGTTCGCCGAGCCGACGATCACGGTGCGCGAGAACGGTGCCGTGGACGACGTCCCGTTCACGGACAGCTGGAGCCCGGCAGGTGACGTCTGGTAGGTCAGGACGACGGTGTCCGGGTCCAGCCGCCGCGTGGTCGTCGCGCTCACTCCCGAGCTGTCCGTAGCGGTGAGGCGCAGCTCGATGTACGAGGGGAACTCGTGATCGGGCGCGGCGAAGGAGCCGGACGCGACGCCGTCCCAGGTCTGGACGGTATGGCTGTGGCAGGCGGACGGGCAGTGCTGCTGGACCAGGGCCCAGGTCAGCCGCGATGCCGGCAGCGTCCCCTCCTGGGGATCGGTCGCCGAGCCGCTGAACGAGATCTGGTCGCCGACCCTCCAGTTGAGTGACGCGCTCGGGGAGTTGATGGACGGAACGGGCGGGCTGTTCCCGACCCCGATCACCTGGGTGTCGGTGTCGGTACCGCCATCGACGTCGGTGACGCGCAGGCCCACCGTGACGTTGCCCGGGTTGGTGTACGTCCTCGAAGTCGAGACGCCGGTCGCGTCGTCGTACTGCCCATCGCCGTCGAGATCCCAGGCGTAGGAGAGGGCAAAGCCCTCCGGATCGGACGAATCGGCTCCGCTGAACTGGACCGCCAGCGGCGCGGTTCCGTTGACGGGGCTCGCGTCGATCTCCGCGACCGGCGCCTGGTTGCCCGAGGTCCAGCTGACCCGGCGGATCGTCCCGCCTTCGAGGTCGGGGTAGAACAAGTCCCCCGACGGCCCGATCACGATGTCGACCGGGTGCGCCGCGGTCTCGATGAACATCTGGGGCGAGCCGGCGTTCGGCTGGCCGTTGCCGCCCTCGGGCAGGTACCAGATGCAGTTGCGGTTGTGGTCCGCGAAGAAGAGGGCGCCGCGGTAGGCGGCGGGGAACGGACCACCGCTCCTCGGGTAGAACGCCATGCCCGTGATCGCGGAGCCGGCGGACCTCGAGCAATCCTCGCCGGACACGACGGCGTTCCCGTGGTGATACGTGAAGACAGGCGACGTGGCCGACCCCGCCGAGTAGAGGGTCTCGCACAGCGTCAGGTTGGGGGCGTCGTAGCCACCCTGCCGCCCGTTGCCCTCGTAGCACGGCCAGCCGAAGTTCTCGGCGACGCCGTCGGTGGCGTTCGGGATCCGGTTGATCTCTTCCCAGATGCTCCAGCCGACGTCGCCAACCCAGAGCTCGTTCGTGCCCGGCCGCGTCGTGATCCGGAACGGATTTCGCAGGCCGTAGGCGATGATCCGGCGAGCGTTCGCGTCGGAGCTGCCCGCGAACGGATTGCCGGCCATGCCGGCCCCGGTCGACGGGTTGATGCGCAGGATCGAGCCGCCGAGGCTCGTCGGGTCGCCGGTCGTGCGGACGTCCTGGCTGCGGAGCGAGCCGCCCTCTGCGGAGGGCGGGTTCATCGAGCCGCCCGGCGGGTCGCCGCACGGGTTCCGCGGGGTGACGACGGGATTCGTGCTTCCGCCGAGCTGGCCGTAGTCGACGACGTTGAAGCTCGATCCGTCCCCGCCGCTCACGTACAGGGCCTCGCCGGGCCCGAACGTCACCGTGCCGACGGAATGGCTCGGGTATTGCTGGCACCAGTCCTCGAGGAGCACCTGCTCGCTGCCCGAGATCGTCGTCCCGCTGACGGCGAATCGCGACAGGCGACCGCTGACGACGCAGCCGTCCGTCGTCGGGCCCGGCGGCGATGGGCAGCCGTCACCCCAGCGCGGCGCGCCGCCGCCCGTGCCCAGGATGTGGTCGTATGCATACAGCGCGTAGATGAACGAGCCGGTGCCGGAGCCGCCGGTCATGCTCGGGTCGAGGGCCAGTCCGAGCAGGCCCCGGTCCCAGAAGTTCTGGACGTTCGTCACGAGGGCGTTGAACACCGTCGGCGACGAGTCGGAGAGGCTCTCGAACACCTTGATGACGCCGCTCTTCTCGGCCACGAAGACGCGGCCGTCCGCGGCGAAGCGGATCGTCGTCGGGTTGTTGAGGCCCGACCAGACCACGGTCTCGCGGAAGCCGCTGGGCAGCTGGCTCGCGAGCTCCGGCGCCCCCTCGATTGCGGTTTCGCACTCGGCCTCGACGACCGGCGCTTCCGGGCCCAAGAAGCCCTGCTGGCAGGGCTCGGGATCCGGCTTTGCTGCGAGCGCGGGCGTGGCAGCCCCTGGGGCGAACGTCGAGCCAGCGACCGTCAGCACCGCGACCAGACCGGCGAGCAGCCGGCGCCGCATCCAGGAACCCTCCACCGCGCGTGACCCCTCTCACCGGGCGTCGTCGGACGCCGCTGCCACGACCTGTTCGCGAGCGGAGGGCTGATGAAAGACATGGGGAGCGCCCCACCGGCTCGGAGGCTCGACTATAGGACCAATGGCGGTTCCGGGTCAGTTCTGCCGGCGACGTTGCGGACACCTGTTGGCGGGCGCGCGCGCCCTCGATCAGCTCGAGGCAGCCACCGCAGGCAGTGGCAGCTCCGCGCGGATGAGCGTCGGTCCACCCTTCGGGCTCGACGCGCTGAACGCCCCGTCGACGCCGGTCACGCGACTCGCGAGCCCGGCCAGCCCGCCGCCCAATTCGGCGGTCGCCCCACCCACCCCGTCGTCCCAGACCTCGACGATGAGCCGGGTGTCTTTCGGGGTGGGGCTAGCCGGAGTCCGCCGGTGATCGAGCGTCGATGGTCCGGGCAGGCAGGACCAGACCTACGTGACGCCCCATCGATGCTGGAGGGTCTGGACCTCTTCGTCGGGCACCCCGACCGAGACGTGCATATGCACGATCTTCCAGCGACCGGCCTCTTCCCGAACCACCGCGGTGAGCCGCGTGCGCATTCCACCGCCCCCAGGGAATCCGTACCAGGGCTCGTCGACGAACCAGCCTGTCGACCCATCGCGATAGCCAGCCGGCGACGCACCGGCTTCGATCGTCAGGCCCTCCGCCTGGAAGCCGAACTTGAGTCGCTCTCGCTCCGTCACCCACTCGCCGGGCGCCGTGCCGATGACAAGGACGCTCGGTTCCGCCGAGACGATGTCATCGAAACGCCCCACCGCCTTGGCATTCACGCCCTGATAGAAGCCCAGGACTGCCCCCCGAACCTCGGTGGATTCCTCCATGTCAGACCCCTCTCTTCGTCGCGACGTCTCCATGCGCCAGCGAATCGCCATCAACGGCGCTCGCTACGTTGGCGGCGACCTTCGCCTGCGGCGCAGGTTGTGGGGGAACGTTGGGCCGCGTGGGGCGGGGATGCGCGCGAGCTCCTCGGGCGTCGTCGCGCCGCGACGGGCAAGCTCGAGCTGGAGGCTGCGGGCGCCGTTGCGCATGACCCAGAAGTGGTTCGAGCGGAACAGTGGCTTGAGGAGGCCGGAGAGCCGCCGGATGAAGGCGCGCTCGGCCCGGACCCGCCACTCGTACTTGATGTGCACGAAGTCGCCGTCCTGGGTGATCGTCCAGGTGCCTCGGCCGACGAGATCGCCGGTGGCCTCGACCGTGTAGCCGAAGGGGGCCCGGACATCGACCACGGTGAACCGCAGGTTGAGGGTGTACGGCATCCAGCCCTTCACCTTGTACCTGAAGACGCCACCGACCTCCTGCTTGTCGCCGTGGCTGATGCCCTCGTAGTCGAGCCAGGCGCAGGGCCACCAGTGCTGGTAGTTGATCGGCTCGTCGATGATGTCGGCGACGTCCTCGACGGACCCTCGGAGGCGCCACGTGTTGATGAACCGGTACTCGTTGGGCTCGAGGGTCGCCTCCTCCCACTCGAGGACCTCGGTCTCGGCGAAGGTGGGCCCGAAGGCGGTCGTCACGTCGGTTGCGAGGGTATCGAGGCGATCGGCCCGGGGACGGTTCGCGGCGCCCCGGGGACGGTTCGCGGCGCCCCGGAACGGCGCGCCCATGCCTCGCCGAGCTCCGGCGGGATCTCGAATCCCGCCCGCTCGTAGCCCGTCGCGGCGATCGACATCCGGGTGAGCGACCGATACGCCAGCTCGTCGACGAGATCGCCGAGCGAGCCCGTCGAGCGGTCGATGAGCTCGAGGTACGCGCCCAGCAGTCGGTAGTGCCGGACGACCAGGTCCCACGGGCTCCTCGGCACCTCCATCCAGTCGGCGATCCGCTTGCCGACCAGGAGCCGGATGATCGCGGTCAGGAAGCCATCGAACGCATCGCCCGGCATCTGCCGGTCGTGCAGGTCGATCAACGCCGCGGTCAGCTCGACACCCTCCGACGATGGGCCCTGCTGGCGTCGGGCGATCAGCGAGCGGAGCTGCGCGGCCTCGGCCATCGACGACGGGACCAGGTCCGGCCGAATGCCGAGCAACGTCCCGATCACGCCCCACGTGTAGAGCAGGTCCTCGGCCTCGTCGTCGCGCAGCTCGACGCCGAGCGTCCGCAGGCCCTGGGTCACGTCGTACGAGAACGTGAGCATCGCCAGGAGCATGTCCTCCTGGCACAGCGGCACGCCGAGCTCGTCCTCGGCCCACCCGGTGCGCCGGATGAGGTGGCGCATGGAGGCGTGGATCAGGCGGACCTTCTGGGCGGCCCGGATCCCGCCGCCGCCCTCGGCCAGCCCGCCCGGAGCCAGGACGAGGAGCACGAACTGCGAGGTCTCGGCAGCCCGGTGGTAGAGGTCCCGGCGCATCTTGTGCGTGTACGCGAGTGCCCGGACGCCCTTCGTCGCCGCGTAGCAGTAGATCAACGACGCGGTCGAGAGGATCAGCGACATCTGGAGGCCGTGCTCGCGGAACAGCGCTGCGGCATGGTCCAGCCGCGCCCGATCCACGTTCGCCGGCAGCCGCCCGCTGTCGATCAGCCACGATTCCAGGTCGTCCGGCAGCTCGCGCGGGACCGGCTCGTCGTTCCGATCCAGCCGGCGGAGCATTGCGTTCACCGCGGCGATCTCGCCTCGCTCGGCGAGTCCGATGACGAGCGAATCAGGCCGCGGGTCGCCCTCGCGGCGCAGCCTGTCCAGCAGCTCGTTCGTGTAGCGCATGGGCCGCGTTGGGCAGACTACGGCACGTGGTGGCGGCTTACCGGGTGATGACCAGCTGCGGGTCGTTCGAAGTCTGGCGACTCGCGTAGTCCACGGCGTTGCTGTTGCCGTTCGAGATCGCGAGGGTGTACGTGCCGTTCCCGGTGATCGCTGCGGCGAGGTTGAACTCGACCCAGGTTCCAGTGGAGGAGGTGCCCACGCTCGAGAGCGCCGTTCCCGAGATGGCCGGCGCGTTGTTCCAGGTGATGCCCGTCTCCGTCCACGTGGTGTTCGAGAGCTTGTAACAGCTTCCGCCGTTGGTTCCGCTGTTCGTCACCCACAGCCGGAGCTTCGCGGACACGGGTGGACCGGTGAGGCCGGACACGACGAATTTCAGATAGATGCGCGACTGGCTCAACTGGACGCGGATCGTCGACGATGTCCCGTAGTTCGTGTTCCGCGCGCTCGAGCGGATGTTCGCGTCCGCGGTCGGCAGGAACGTCAACGTGGACGAGGCCGCGAACGTCGCCGTATAGGTGGCGTTCGTTGCGGGCGCGACCACCTGGTGGGACTGCGCCCCACCGTCCGACCACGACGCGAAGGTGTACGTGGAGCCGCCGAGGGTCTGGGGCGATGTCGCCGTGACCGAGTTCGACGAGCCGATGATCACCGTCCGAGAGAACGGCGCCGCCGATGACGTCGCGTTGACGGCCAGCGAGAGCCCGGTCGGCGCCGTCGGCGAAATTGAGGACCACGGTCCGCGGATCGAGCCTCCGGGTCGTCGAGACCTGCGTCCCGGCGCTGTCGGTGGCCGTGAGGGTCAGGTCGAGGTACGACGGGTACTCGTGGTCCGGGGCATTGAACTGACCGCCGGCCACGCCGATCCAGCTCTGGACCGTGTGGCTATGGCAGTTGGAGGGGCAGTGCTGCTGGACGAGGGTCCAGCTCAGGGCAGAGGCCGGCAGGTTCCCGTCCTGGTTGTCGGATGCCGAGCCGGTGAAGCTGATCAGGTCGCCGACCGCCCAGGTCGTGCCGGAGGTCGGCGTCGAGATGACCGGCACGGGCGGCGTGTTGTTGACGCTGATCACCTGGCTCGCCGTCCCGGTCGCCGAGCCGGCGTCCGTGACGCGCAGCCGCGTCGTGACGTTGCCTGAGCCCGAGTAGACCCACGAGGCCGTCACCCCGGTCGCGTCGTCGTAGGCGCCGTCGCCGTCGAGATCCCACGCGTAGATGAGCGCCGTGCCCTCGGGATCGGACGAGCCGCTGCCGTTGAACTGGACGGTCAGCGGGGCATTGCCACTCGTCGGCGAGCGCCTGCATGACGGCCGTCGGGGGCTGGTTGCCGCCGGTGGCGCTGACCCGCCGGATCGAGCCGCCGTCGAAGTCCGGGTAGAAGAGGTGGCCCCCGGGGCCGATCGCGAGATCGACGGGACCGCCGCCTGCCGTGACGAACGCCTGGCGCTGGGCGGGGTTCGGCTGGCCGTTCGCACCGCGGGCCATGAACCAGATGCATTTGCGGCTGTAGTCGGCGAAGAACAGCCCGCCGGCGTAGGAGGCCGGGAACGATCCACCCGTTTCCGGGTAGAAGGCCAGCCCGCTGATCGAGGAGCTGCCCGTTGGGCACCCGTCACCTGCAACGACACTCGCCGCGTGGTCGTACGCGTAGGTGGGCGTCGCGTGCGCCGCGGAGCCCGCTGCGTAGAGGTTCTCGCAGATGGTGAGGTTCGTCGCGTCGTAGCCGCCCTGCCGAGGGCTGCCCTCGTAGCACGGCCAGCCGAAGTTCTCGGCAGTCGCGTCCGAGGCCACGGGGATCCGGTTGATCTCTTCCCACGTGCTCCAGCCCACGTCGCCGACCCACAGCTCGCCGGTCCCGGGCCGGAACGTCGAGCGGAACGGGTTTCGGAGGCCGGTCGCGATGATCCGCCGCGCATTCGCGTCGGTGTTCGAGAAGAACGGGTTCCCGGCGAGCCCGGCACCCGTGTTCGGATCGACCCGCAGGACCGCGCCGTCGAGCGTCACGGGCTCGGTGGTCGGCGGGCCACCACCGCCGGTGCTCGCGGCAAAGTGGGCCTGCACGCGCGCGGTCGCCAGCGCGGAGCCGTAGACCGCGACCTCGTCGATGCCGCCCGGCCACGATTCCGTGCCCGCGGCCCCGGAGTCCGAGCCCGTCCCGATCCTGAACGGCTGGCTGACCGACCCGCCCGCGTAGCTGACCGAGCCGGTCGCGACCTGGGCGCCGTCGAAGTACAGCGTCGCCGAATTGCCGGCTGCGTTGATCACGCCGACGACGTGGTGCCAGCCCGTGTTGCCGGCTGGGACCCAGTTCCAGTGGGCGTTGCCCTGCTCCGTGTAGATCCCGAGCTCGATCGTGTTGACGCCGTTGCCGAACGCCATGAGGCGGAGCGCCCGGGTGCCCGGGTTCACGGACCCGGCGATCGTCGTGTCGATGGTCCAGTCGGTGCCGTTGTGCCGGATCCAGGCCTCGATCGACGCCGGCGGCGCAGGGGCCGTCGTCCACGCGGCGACCTGGCCATAGGCCGATCCGGAACCGCTGAGCGCGATCGACTTGTCGGTATCGCCGGGCAGGGCGCCGGTCTGGCCGAACGTCGGCGAGCCGACGTAGGTTCCGGGGTGATTGTTCGTCTGGTCGACCATCGTGCTGCCGGAGGCCTCGCCCAGCCGGTAGTAGGCGAGGGGGCTGTCGGCCAGCACGGCCTGGACGTACGTGCCGCCACCGCCGCCACCGGTGCTCGTCGTCCGCATGTCCTGGGAGCGCAGCGCGCCACCCTCGGCCGAGGGCGGGGTCATCGCGCCGCCCGGATCGGCGCACGGGTTCTTCTGCGTTGGATAGGGGCCGCCGGCCGGAATGGTGCCGCCGAGCTGCCCGTAGTCCACGACGTTGAAGCTCGCCCCATCGCCACCGGTGACGTACAACGCGCCGTCCGGCCCGAAGTTCAGGCTGCCCACGGAATGGCTGGGGTACTGCTGGCACCAGTCCTCGATCAGGACCTGCTCGGAGCCCGTGATCGAGCTCCCGCTGACCGCGAACCGCGAGAGCCGGCCGCTGATCACGCAGCCGTCCGTCGTGGGGCCGGGCGGGCTCACGCAGCCGTCGTTCCACGATCCGACGGGGCCGCCGGTCAGGAGGTGGTCGTAGGCGTACAGGACGTACAGCCACGAGCCGTTGCCACTGCCGCCGGTGAGGCTCGGGTCGAGCGCGAGACCGAGCAGCCCCCGATCCCAGTAGTTGTGGACGTTCGTCATGAGGCCGCTGTATGTGGTCGGGGTCGGGTCGGACAGGTTGTCGAAGATCTTGATCACGCCGCTCTTCTCGGCGACGAACACTCGTCCATCGGCAGCGAACCGGAGCGCCATCGGGTTCGTCAGGCCGGACCAGACGACGCTCTCCTGGAAGCCGGCGGGGGCGGCGAGTGCCGGTGATTTCGTCGTCTCGTCGTCACGGCACTCGGCCTGGGCTGGTCGAGCGGCCTCGAGGAAGCCGACTTGGCAGTTCGCCGACACCGGTGGTGCCGCGAGGGCCGGCGCCGGGTCGGCGGCGGGCGTCAGCGATCCGGCGAGCGTCGAGGCGGCCGCCAGTACGGTCAGCAGGACGCGTCGGAGCGACGATCGGGTTCGGGAGCGTCGGGTTCGCGAGCTTTGGTTTCGATCATCGCGGCGCGTGGATGTGGCAGCGCCGTGCACCGGTCCGTGACCTCCTCACAAGACCGTACGTCCACCCCTGGACCGGGTGAACGATACGCCCTCGCAAGGGTCGCGTTCAGGGCGTCAGGACAAGGATCGGGTCCATCGACCCTTCGCGGCTGGAGTACTCGACGTAGTCGTCGGACCCCGCCTTGATCGCGAAGCTGTACGTGCCGTTGCCCGTGATCGCGGACCCGAGGTCGAACTCGACCCAGGTCCCGCTCGGCGCGCTCATGACCCGCGACAGCCAGCTGCCGGTCAGCGCCGGCTTGTTGTTCCAGGTGACGCCCGTCTCGGTCCACGAGTTGCCGACCTTGAACACCTGGCCGCCCCGGCTCGATGGGTTCGTCACCCAGAGCCGCAGCTTGGCGTCGCTCGGCGGCCCGGTCAGGCCGGTGACGACGAACTTGACGAAGGTCCGAGCCTTTTCGAGGCGCACCCGCAGGGTGCTGGCGTGCCCGTAGTTCTTCGACGGCTTCTTCGGGCGCACCTGCGAATCGGCGGTGGGCGTGAAGGGCAGGAAGCCCGGAGCCGTCGCCTGGTAGGTCGCCGTGTAGGTTGCGTTCGAGCCCGGCGCGGTGATGTCGTGGGACTGCAAGCCCCCGTCCGACCACGACTTGAACGTGTAGCTCGTGCCGCTCTTGATCTGCGGCGAGGGCGCACTGACCGAGTTGTCCGACCCGACGATTACGGTGCGCGTGAACGGGGCTGTCGCCGACGCTCCGTTGAGCGTGAGCGCGAGGCCCGTCGTGATCGTGGCGAAGGTCAGGTTCACGGTCTCGGGCTGGAGCACGCGCGTCGTCGACGCGGGCGTGCCGAAGCTGTCCGTCGCGGTGAGGGTGAGCTCCAGGCTCGACGGGTATTCGTGGGGTGGCGCCGTGAACGAGCCGGAGGCAACCCCTGACAACGTCTCGATGTTGTGGGAGTGGCAGTTCGGGCATGCGCCGTGCTTCATGACCAGCGTCCAGCTGAGCCCGGAGGCCGGCACATTGCCGTCCTGGGCATCAGTGGCCGATCCGCTGAACGAGATGCTCTCGCCGACGTGCCACGTGAAGCTCCCCGACGGGGTGGAGATCACCGGAACGGGCGCGGTGTTGCCGGGGGTGATGAGCTGGGTGTCGGTCCCGGTGGCGAGACCCGGGTCGGTGACCCGGAGTCGGACCGTGACGCTGGCCACGGCGGTGTACGTCCACTGGGGCGAGACCGCGGTCGAGTCGTCGTACGCACCGTCGCCGTCCAGGTCCCACGCGTAGGTGAGCGCGCCGCCCTCGGGATCCGACGAGCCGCTCGCGTCGAAATCCACCTGCAGCGGCGCGGCGCCACTGGTCGGCACGGCCTCGATGACCGCCGTCGGTGGCTGGTTCGGACTGGGCGGTGAGATCCGCTTGATGGAGCCGCACGTCGTGCAATTGGTGACATTTCCGAAGTCGACGTAGAACAGGTCGCCACCCGGCCCGATCGCGAGGTCGACCGGATCCTCGGCGCCATCACGGAAGATCTGCACAGCGGACGGGTCGGGCTGCCCGTTCGAGCCCTTGGGGATGAACCAGATGCAGTCACGGCTCTGGTCGGCGAAGAACAGGCCGCCACGGTATGCCGCGGGAAACGGGCCGCCGGACTCCGGGTAGAACGCCACGCCGGTGGTCGATGAGCCGATGCCCTCCGGGCAGGACTCGCCGGCCGTGACCTCCGCGTCGTGGTGGTACTTGAAGATCGGGTTCGCAACGGCGCCGGCGCCCTCGTCGTACAGGTCGTCGCACATGTCGAGGGGCGCGTAACCAGCCTGTGTCGCTGTTCCCTCGTAGCACGGCCAGCCGAAGTTCTCCGCGACGCCGTCGGTCATATTCGGGATGCGGTTGATCTCCTCCCACGTCTCCCAACCCACGTCGCCGAACCACAGCTCGTTCGTCCCGGGCCGGGGAGTGATCCGGAACGGGTTGCGGAGGCCATACGCGATGATCCGACGCTCGTTGGCGTCGCTGCTCCCGGCGAACGGGTTGCCGCTCGCGCCCAATCCCGTGTTCGGGTTGACGCGCAGGATCGTCCCGCCGAGGCCGGTGGGATCGCCCGACGTCCGGATGTCCTGGCTGCGGAGCGCGCCGCCCTGTGCCGTCGGAATGGTCATCGAGCCGCCGACTCCGCCGGGCGGATCGCCGCACGGGTTCTTCGGTGTCACGTACGGCGGACCGGAGGTCGGCAGCGTCCCACCGCGCTGGCCGTAGTCGACGAGATTGAAGTTCGCGCCCTCCCCGCCGCTCACGTACAGCGACCCATCCGGCCCGAACACGAGGCTCCCGGCCGAGTGGCTCGGGAACTGCTGGCACCAATCCTCGATCAGGACATCCTCCGGACCGGAGATCGTGGTACCGGAAACGGGGAACCGCGACACGCGATTGCTGATCACGCAGCCGTCGGTGTTCCCGCCCGGGCCTGCCGGCGCGCCCGGGCAGCTGTCGGGCCATTTCGGCGCCGCGGCCGGGTCGCCAAGGATGTGGTTGTAGGCGTACATGACGTACACGTACGAGCCGTTGCCGCTGCCGCCGGTGAGGCTCGGATCCAGGGCCAGGCCGAGGAGCCCGCGGTCCCAGTAGTCGTGGACGTTCGTGAGCAGGTCGTTGAATTGCGTTGGCGACGTGTCGGCCAGGTCGCTGTAGACGAGGATCCGGCCGTTCTTCAGGGCGACGAAGACCCGACCGTCCGCGGCGAACCGGAGCGCGGTCGGGTAGGTCAGCCCGGCGATCGGCGTGGTCTCCTGGAAGCCGGGGGGCAGCGGCGCGGCGGCGGGCGCGGGCACGACGCCCTGCGCGAAGCGAGCCGCGTAGGCGGCCTCGGGCGCGGCCGAATCGAGCACGAAGCTGCCGATCGTCGCCAAAGCGAGCACGGCCGCCATGGCGGCCCGTCGCCGAGGTGAATGTGCCCGCGAGCGCATGCGACCTACACCCACGCCCGCGAAGGACGCGGTCTCCCTTGATGAATCAGCCAAGATGAAATGACATCCGAATGAGTGCGGCGCCGCCGGAGTCCGACCGGAGGGCGGAGCTCGACTATAGGACCTTCGGCGGTTCGAACCTAGTCCTTCCGGCCTCCGCGGAAGCGTTCCCATTGCCTCGACGCAACACCCGAATCAGGTTCGGTGCGGATAGGTATCGTGGTGGGTGATGGCTGACCTGTTGATGCTCGGAGCGATCGCCGGCTTCGTCCGCGGCGGCTGGTCGTCCGGCCTCGTCCGACGGGTCGCGGGGCTGGTCTTCCTCGTGCTGTCGTTCGTCCTCGGCGCCTATCTGCGATCCCCGGTCGGCGGACTCATCAACGAGCTCTTCCCGGACATCCCGCCGAACTACACGGACATGGTCGGCTACTCGGTCGTGTTCAGCGGCCTGCTGATCGTCTTCAACCTGTTCTCGAAGGTGATCCTGTCGCGCGTCGCCGTCGGCGGGCTGTCCCGATCGGCCGATCGCGTACTCGGCGCCGTCTTCGGTGGCGTCGAAGCGGTCCTGATCCTCTCTGCCGCGATCGTGATCCTGCACACGTACACGGACCCGAACAACGCGCTGTCAGCCCTGACCGACCTCGGGTTCCTCCACGACATCCGGCTGGCGGTCGACGAATCGACGATCGGCCAGACCCTCTCGAAGACGACGGTCCCGGTCGTGCTGACCGTGCTCGGCCCGTTCCTCCCGACCGACATCAAGTCGATCGTGCCGATGGCCATCCCCGGCGGCATCCCGGGCTTCCCCGTGCCGGGTCTTCCGGGCGTCCCGGGACTGCCGTAGTCGGCGTCGGGGGTTCGCGACTGCTCTCGCCTAGGACGTTGGGAGAGCGGTACGACGACCGGCACCGCCGCCGCGGTCCCTTCCTTGCCTGCCCCGCGTCGGGCCGCTCGGCCGGCGTTCGAAACGGCGGAGGAAGGCTCGGATTCGCCCTATCGCATCGCGCTCCGCCGTCCTAACGCTCGCTGAGCGATCCACGACGGGACGGGATCGGTGGAAGGTGCTCGCTGGGCGAGCGGTTCCACGCACGGAGCGCCACAGAAGCCCACCGGCCAGGCCTTCGGCCGCTGTTCTGCTCGCTGGGCGAGCAGTTCCAAGCACGGAGCGCCACAGGCGCCCCACCGGCCAGGCCTTCGGCCGCTGTTCTGGTCGCTGGGCGAGCGTGGGGCCGCCGACGCCAGCATTCCCGCCGCTAGAGACCCAATTCGCCTCGGATCGTCTTCAGGCCCTCGACGACGTTGAGGACGTGTTCATCGAACGGCACGCCGAGCTCGGTGGCACCCTTCTCGAGCTGGTCGCGCGGGATCTGCCGGGCGAAGCCCTTGTCCCTCATCTTCTTGAGGACGGATCGGACGTCGACCTCGTCGAGGCTCCGATTTGGGCGGACATACGTCACCGCGATGACGAAGCCGGTCATCTCGTCGCAGGCGTAGACGGTGCGCGCCAACAGGCTCACGCGCGCGACCCCCGTATGGTCGCCGTGGCCGAGGATCGCCTCGACCACGTCCTCGCGGTAGCCCAGGCTGCGAAGCTCGTCCGCGCCGCGGATCGGATGTGTCTCCGGGTAGCGCTCGTAGTCGAAGTCGTGGAGCAGGCCCGCCGATCGCCAGACCTCGAGCTCGTCGCCAGCGATCCCGAACTTGTGCTCGCCGTACCAGGCGACCGCCGCTTCGACCGCGAGACCGTGCCGGCGCAGGGCGTCCGTCTTCGTCCACTCGCAGAGGAGGTCCCAGGCGTCGGCGCGGGTCGGCACGGCCTGAAGGGTAGGCGACGGAGCATGCGCCGGAACTCAGGCTAGGCTTCGGCCGTCACCTACCCATGAATGGATTGCCCACACCCGCCCGCACGCGCGCCTCCTTGTGCCGTTCGCCGCAGGCTCTCGGGGTCATCGTGGTCCTCGCTTTGACGGCCGCGGCATGCGGCACCGCCGGCGGGGCCGGTTCACCGAGCCCCGCGGCGCCGAGCCCCGCGCCCACCGTTCGGCCTACTCCGACGCCGATCGCCGCGACCGTCGCTTCACCCGAGGACGCCGCCGCGCTCGTGATCGCCACTGATCCGCGGTTTGCGGGGGCGATCCAGCTCACGCCCGACCTCATCGGGGCCTCGAAGTGGTGGATTGCCAAGCCGTTGGCAGAGGGTGGCTACCAGATCGAGCTGACGGTCGGCTCTGGAGACTGCCAGGCCGGATGCATCGAAAAGCACACCTGGACCTTCGAGGTCGATCCCGAGGGTCGCATCCAGCTCGTCACCGAAACGGACGACTAGGGCGGATCGACCTGCCGCCGATGTCCGCGCTCGCTCGCGGTCCCAAGTGTCCGCCGCGACGAATCGAACGCCGGACGAACCCGAGGGCTCATCCGGCGTCCGTGCTCTTTCCTGCGCCGGTGGGCGGCGGCCCACGTCGGCGCCGAAGTCAGTTGTAGGTGTACTGGGATCCGCTGTGTGGCAACGAGCTTCCGCCATCGTTCGTCACGATGACCTGGCGCGTCGCCGCGGAGGCTCCGGCCGGAGCCGTTATCCGGATCTGCGTATCGCTCAGGACGGAGAAGGCGATGCTCACGCCGTTCCACGTGACCGAGCTCGAGCCGGTGAAGTACTTGCCGTTGACCGTGATGATCGTTCCGCCGCCCGGCGGGCCGTTGGCCGGCGAGAGGCTGTTGACCGACGGCGGCGGGCTGAGCTGGATGAGGTGCGACCGCACGCCCGCGAACTCGGTCGCGATCGTGGTGAAGGTCTCCTCGAGGTCCGCCGAGTCCGGGTTGCAGAAGAAGTGATCCTGGTCGGTGTTCTCACCGGCCGCCGTGCAGCCGTCGGAGCTGCCATTCGGACTCGGTGACAGGTTCGTCGACGCCATGTCGGCGAGGGCCCGCGTGACGTTCTGGTTGTCGTATGTGCCCGAGGTGTCCGGGCAGTCCGGGTCGCCGCTCGGCAGGAAGCCGACGGTGAAGATCTCGATGTGATCGCCGTTGGCGTTCGTGATCGCCTTGGCGTTGGTCGCCGCGGTCACCGCCGACTGGCAGGTGTAGTTGCCCGAGTCGCCGGTGCTGCTGTAGCTCGGCTGGCCGTCGGTCTCGAGCAGGATGCCCCACTTCACGTTCGGCCGTCCGAAGTGCTCGAGGTAGTACGCGGCCATCTCGATGGGTGTCGTGAGGTTCGTGCCCGTGCCGCCCGGGAAGTTGAAGCAGTTGATGGCGGAGACGAGGTGGGTCGTGTTGTCGAGGTTGCCGTTGACGTCGACGTACGCCTCGTTCCAGGTCTGGGCCGGCAGGTCGGAGTCCGTGCTGGTGAAGCCGATGGGGATCCACTTCGCGCGGTCGGATGCCAGCGTCTCGTCGGTCCCGTAGTGGTTCGTGAAGTCCGGGTTGAGCGCCACGTGCTGCGCAGCCCATTGGCCGCCGCCGGTCGCGTCAGACGTGGTCGCGTTGCTGTTCCCGGCGGAGGTGTCCGTCTTGCTGCCGGCAGCGATGGACGGTCCGACGGCGTTCGTGCCACGGATATCCCAGCGCTCGCCCATGCTGTTCGACCAGTTGGTGAAGTAGCCTCCGCTGCCACCCGATGCGTTCAGTATCGCCGTGAAGGCGATGAGCTCGACGTCGTCGACGACCGTGGCGATGCTCGGCGCCTGGGGCTGGAAGGGCGATCCAGTGTCGTTGCCCGTGTTGCCGCCACTCGCCCGGATCGGGTTGACGTTGTCGACGCCCGTGTAGCGCTGGATGCCGCCTGAGGCCCGGGCGTTCGGCGAGAGCGACCACTGGTAGTTCGCGGGCTCGCTACCCGCGTTCGTGATCACCTTGCGGTACGAGAGGACGCTCAGGTTCGTGCTGTTGTTGGTCCGCAGGATCAGCGACCACCCACTCGGCGCCGTTACGTTGATCCCCGAGCCGCCCTGGACGGCGATCCCCGCGACCAGGACGTCGTTGTTCGAAACGCCGCTGGGCCTCGCGATCTGGATGTTGTTGGCCCCGGCGCTCGCGTTCGACGCCGTCGAGGTGGCCTGGCGACTCGGGGCCGAAGGCGAATTGCTGTTGATGGCGTTAACGGCCACGGCCGGACCACCCCCACCGCCGCTGCAGGTCGAGTTGGGGAAGCTCGGCCCGAGCAGGCCGAACGCGATGCGCTGGAGTGACGGGTCATACACGCCCAGCACGGCCTCGGCCGCGTCACGCGCGTCCGCGATCTGCCCGGACGACATGCTGGCGGTGCGGTCGACAATGACGACGAGGTCCACCGGCGCCGCCGGCGGCTGGCCGCACGGACCGTTGCAGGCGGCGGACACAGTCGCGCCCGTCGAGCCCGAGTTGACCCCGACGACTCGACCGAACGAGTAGTTGGTGTTCGTGACGCCTTCGATCCGGACGACGTTGCACTTGTCGCCGAGGTCGGGATAGCAATACGACCAGCGAGTCGCGCCCGCGCCCTTGAAGTCTGCCGCGGTGACGTTGTGGTCCGCCGCAGGCGTGTTGGCGAGGCTGCCGGCTCGACGCGGATTGCACGCGGTCGGAATGTCGCGGGAGATGTGGGGCGCGCCGCTCGTGTTGATGCCCACGAGGCAGCGGAAGCTGATGTGGTAGCCGACGATGCCGTTGGCGGGATTCGTGTCCTCGGTGATGCCCGGGTAGGTTCGCTGGACGGCCTCGCGGATCAGCGCGAAGACCTCGTCCACGTTGGTCTGGCCTTGGCCGCCGTGGTTGGCGCAGCTGTCCGTAGCTGACTGGGTCGGGGCGTCGCTGCAACCGTCAACCGGCATGAGCGTGCCACCTGCGAGCGCCCCGACGTCGACGGCATTCACGAGGATCTGCCGGTTGTTCCGGAGCAGGCCCAGGTCGATGACGATCGAGGCGAACAACATGATCACGATGATTGCGAGCGCGAACAGGATGAGGATCTGGCCTTCCTGGCGGCGTTCGCCGCCGCTGGTAGGACCGCAGGTGGAACTCGGCCAATCGGGCCGCGGCCTGACGCGCGTCGAACCGACGCCGCGCCGCCTTCGGCTGGCCTTCCGTGCGCTGGGCGAGTCTGGGCAGCTTCATTCGATGACCACCTGCGTTTGGGCACTGAGGCTGATGGGCGAGCTTCCGAAGAAGCGCGTGAAGAGCGGTTGGTAGGCGTAGGTCGCCGTGACCCGAACGTAGTCACCGGACACGGCATCGCGCGACCCGCCCGGATCGAAGTCGCAGGCGGCCTGGGAGGCGGGTGGCGGTGGCGGCTGGCATGTCGTCACGACCGTGAGGTTCGCGCCGACGAGGCCGGGGATGTTGCACCTGATCCAGCCACCCGAGGCGCAGGCCGCGTCCATGCTCTCGTCGATCGCCAGGATCTCTGCTGTCGTCTCGCCCTGGGACACGGCAACGCGAGCGCCCTCGCGCGTGACATTGATGACCGTGATCCGCGAGAAGAGCATGAACCCGAAGTCGAGGATGCCGACCAGGATCAGGAGGAAGACCGGTAGGACCATCGAGAACTCGACCAGGGACTGGCCCCGCTCGCCGCGACGCTTTCGTTGGGGCGACGCCATCGCCGGGGTGCTCATTCGATCACCATCGTCATCGAGGTCCCGAGGTTGACGGTCGCGCCAAAGACTCGCGCGAAGAAGGAGCGATAGACGTAGCTCGTGGTGACGACCACGGAGTCACCGGTCGCCGCCTCGCGCCCGCCGCCGGCCGTGTAGTCACAGGCCGATAGCGTGGCCGCCGGAAGACACGTCACGGTGATCGTGAGGTCCGAGTTGACGAGACCCGTCGTCGCGGCGCGGATGGGGCCGCCCGTGGAGTTGAGATCCTCGTCGATCGCGGTGGGGTTGTCGCCCATGACGATGGCTGCCCGTGCGCCCTCGCGCGTCGCGTTGATGAGGGTGACCCGCGAGTAGAGCAGCCAGCCGAAGTCGATGATCCCGAACAGGACCGCCAGGAAGATCGGCACGACGAGGGCGAACTCGACGAGCGACTGCCCGCCTGAGCGGCGGCGTCGAGTGCGTCGGTTTGCCCCCCGGTTCGACATCGCCGGAGTTGAACACACCAACCTTGCGGCCGACATTGAGAGATCGGCCTCTGGTGCGGGCGTGCACCCGGCGTGGTCGCGAGCGTGCTTTCGGATCTTCATTGCCTCCGTCCCCCCGGGCCTTCCCAGGCGTCCTTCGTCAGTCTGCGGATACGGGCCCGATCAAGTGCTCCTCTGAAAGTACCGCCTCGCCCTATCACCTTTAGCCATCGAATCCGCCAGCGCACGCCCTCGGGCCGGTTCGTCGAGGCAGCTCGGTCGACCCCGTCGGCGGTGGGAATCCGGGAGCAATGGATTACGCGCGCGCGAGGGCCGACTGCAGTTCGGAGCGCCTGACCGGCGCAATCGGGCCGGATCTCGCGGAAGGGAATCGACCGGCATCGAGTCCAGAAGGTCGCCTACATTCGGGTCGCGGAAGGTTCAATCGGGGGTGTCGGATGGGCGCACCTCTGGGTGCCGGATAGTGGCTCGAGTTGTGCCATCCAATCATGGATTGCGTACTAGACGAGCTCCTCGAGCGTCGCGGTCGCCCGGGGATGCCGACCTGATCGGGCCCGAACAGGCGTGGTCGTCAGTCAAGTCGCGCCGACGCTCGATTCAGTCCCGAGCCCGTTTCTATGACGCAAGTCATGCGTAACTGGCAGGACTGGCGCCAACTGACGGCCGCCCGGTTCTAGACCCGCGGCCGCGAATCGCCCGGACCGGCAGTACTTTCGGCTGATGGGGTGCCGTGGACAGGCGGTGGGTCTGGGTGGATCCGGTCCGTTTTGGAGGTTGCAGCCACGCAACAAAGAGTGGCCCTTCGTACTGCCATTCGGCCAGGACCACCGGTATGGTTCGGCTCAATTCAATACCGACTCGTTGGCGTCCATCCGGCAGCTTCTGCACTCATCTTGATCGGCTTTCTCCCGGCTGGACGCTTCGAAAGAAGCCCAGTCTTGGGAGGGGGAACTCATGCGCGCACGGGGGTTCTATAAGGCCGCGGCAGCGGTTCAAACGCTGCTCCTACTGGCCTCGCTGGTCCTGCCAGGGACCATCTCGGCAGACACGCCGCCTTCGATCTCGGCACAGCTCGCCGCCGGCGTCGTCACGGTCACGGGCGCCAATTGGGGCGCTGCTGATTCCGTCGACCTCGTAACGACCGACCCCACCGGTGCCCAGGTCAACCAGGCCTCGGTCGAGGCTTCGGCCACTGGCTCGCTGACGTACGTCTTCAACCTCGAGTCCCCCGTCGAGGGCACGTACCACGTCAGCGCTTCGACTTCCTCCGGCGCCTCCGCGTCGGCCGCCTTCGATGGTCCCGCCGCCGACCCGACCGACCCACCGGTCATCGACCCGACCGATCCTCCCGCCCCCGACCCGACCGACCCGCCGGTCGTCGACCCGACCGCCCCGCCGGCACCGGCCCCGACGGCCTCGTACGTCGTGATGTTCGACGCCGGCACCTCGGGCGCCGCCCAGGCCGCGGCGATCGCCGCCGCGGGCGCTATCGACGAGGGCTCGGTCCCGCAGCTCCGACTCCATGTCGTCAGCGCGACCGCATCCGCCATCGCCGACCTCATCGCCGACCCGTCGGTCAACCGCATCGACGTCGACCGCAGTCGAGCCGTCGAGGCAGACCCCTCGGACCCCGGGTACGCCGGCCAGTGGGCCCTCCCGGTCATCGGCTGGGATGACGTCTTCGGCACCGTCGACCCGTCGGGCTCGGCGGTTGTCGCCCTCCTCGACACTGGCGTCGACGCCGGGCACCCCGACCTCGCCGGCCAGCTGGTCGCCGGCACCTCGATTCTCGACGGCGCTTCCTCGACCAGTGACCCCAACGGTCACGGCACCTGGATGGCGGGCATCATCGCCGCCCTCACCGACAACGGCACCGATATCGCCGGCGTCGGCTTCGACGGCGTCAAGGTCATGCCGGTCACGGTCCTCGGGGCCGACGGCACGGGCCAGGACAGCGACATCATCGCCGGCATCGTCTGGGCGACCGACAACGGCGCCGACGTCATCAACATGAGCTTCTCCAACCCCGGCTACTCCGCCGCCCTCCAGGCCGCAATCGACTACGCATGGGCATCCAACGTCGTCGTGGTCGCCGCAACCGGGAATGACGCCACCTCCTCGGTGACATTCCCGGCCGGCGACCGCGGCGTTATCGGCGTCTCCGCCACCAATTCCTCAGACGAGCTTGCGTCGTGGTCCAACTACGGCCAGGCCGTCTTCCTTGCCGCCCCCGGGGTGGACATCTCCACCACCACCCCGGGCGGCGGCACCACCTCCATCACCGGCACCTCCGCCTCGTCGGCCATCGTCGCCGCCGCGGCTGCGCTCCTTCGCGCCGCTGACGCCTCAGCCTCCAACGGCGTCATCGCGCATCGCCTCGCGGCCAACGCCGACGCGGCGGGCACCGCTGCCGAGACCGGCAACGGCCGGCTCAACCTCGCTCGTGCCATCGCCGACGACTCGACCGCTTCCGTCCAGCCTGCCGGCGCCGCGCCGGTCGGCGGGGGCGGCCCGCTGGTTGGCCCTTACACAATCGCGAGTGTGACCGTCAACACGGCGACGACCCTCAATGGTTCGACGGGCCAGATCACGGTGGCCGCCGGCGCTTCGATCACGATGGTGATGAGCGTCACGACAACCGGTAGCGGCACCCTCAACGACTGGAACATGTCGGCGTGGAAGATCAGCACGGTGGCTCCGACCAATGCCTCGGACGGAACCCTGACCTGCGTCAACACCCCGGACGAGTCCGGCGCGGGGACGTATACCGAAAGCATCACCATCACTGCGCCGGCGTCGAGTGGGACGTACCACCTCTACCTTTACGCATACAACGGCAGCTCCTGTTCGACCGGTAGCGGGCCGAGTGCTCTCTTTACGCGCAGCAACGCCGTGGTTGTCAAGACCGCAACCACCACCGCAATCACCTCGGATTCGCCTGACCCGTCCGTCGTTGGGCAGTCGTACTCGGTGGGCGTCAGCGTGACCCGGGCCTCGGGCAGCAGCACGCCGACCGGCACCGTCACCGTGTCCGACGGCACGATCACCAGCCCTGCCTGCACCCTCGCCGGCTCGGGCGCCACGACCACGGCAACGTGCACCCTCGCGTCCACGACGGCCGGGGCGAAGACCCTGGTCGCGACCTACGCCGGGGACGCGAACTTCGGCGGCAGCACCAGCGCCGGCGTCGCGCACACGGTGAATAAGGCCAACACGACCACCACCATCACCAACGCGGCGGAGCTCGGTACCTCGACGGTCGCTGGTGATCCGTACGACGTCGACTTCAGCGTGGCAGTCACCGCGCCGGGCGCTGGGACGCCCACCGGGAATGTCACCGTCAGCGACGGCACTGGCCAAACCTGCGTCGGCACCGTCGCAGCGGGCACATGCAGCCTGACCTCCACCACCGCCGGCACCAAGACCATCACCGCCACCTACACGCCGGGCGACGCGAACTTCAACGCCAGCGCGGCAAGCGCCGGCGTATCCCACACCGTGACGCCTGCCCCTCCGGAGATCTCGACGGCGAACATCCAGGGCCAAACCACCGTTTCCGGATTTCCGGGGACCGCGTGGACGCTGTCAAACGTGATCGGCCCTGTCACCTGGGGTTCGACCGGCTGGCTCGTCAGCACCACCGCGCCAACGTCGGCGGCCCAGCTGGCCGAGTGCACCAACGCCTCGTTCACGGGGTCGGGCCCGTACACGGACCAGATCACCGTCGTCGCGCCGAGCACCGGCGGCCAGTACAACGCGTACTTCGTCGCCTACTCCGGCCTCGGCTGCACCGGGCTCGAGTCGGATGTCTTCACCCTGCCCAACGCCGTGTTCGTCACCCTGGGCTCGTGGAGCATCGGCTCGATCAACCTGCCCGAGGGCAACAGCGGCACGTCGACCCTCGACATCCCCGTCACCTTCACCCGCGGCGGGACCGCAACGGGTCCGGTTTCGATTCAGTTCACCACCGGTGGTGGCACGGCAACGGCCGGCCCCTGTGGCACCGGCAGCAACGACTACGTCGCCACGAGCGGAACGATCAACAGCTCGACGCCGGGCTACTCGGATACCACGAGCTTCTCCGTGACCGTTCCCGTCACGATCTGCGGCGACGCCGTCTTCGAAACTGACCAGACCTTCAACGTAACGCTCAGCTCGCCGACGGCTTCGACCGGCGGCGGTGTCGGCGTCGGCACGATCGTGAACGATGACGCGGCCCCGCCGGATGTCACCTCGATCGCGCCCAACTCGAGGGCTGCGGATACCACTGGCGATCACACGGTCGGCGGCACGGGCTTCCAGGACGGTGCCACGGTCCTGTTCTCGGGAACCGGCATCACCGTCAACACGGTGACGTTCAACGGCGCAACGAGTTTGACCGTCAACATCACGGTCTCGTTGGCCGCCGCCTCCGGCACTCGAACGATCACCGTGACGAATCCAGACACGCAAACCGACACCTCTGGATCGATCTTCACCGTCGTCGGGTCGAAGACCTGGGACGGCAGCGTGAGCAGCGCCTGGAACGTCAACGACAACTGGACGCCGTCGGGCGTCCCGACGAACCTCGACGATGTGACCATTCCCGGCACCGGTACGGCTCCGACGCAGCCGACGCTCAGCGATGACCGATCCGTTCGGTCGCTCACCATCGATCCAGGCGCGACGCTTACGACGGCCTCGGGCGACAACGACCTCAGCGCAACGACGACGATCGTCGTCCACGGAACGATCGTTCGGATTGGCACGGGCGACCTCTCCGCGACTGGTGGCGTCACCTTCGGGGCCGGGTCCACGTACCGACACAACCAGAACAGCGGAACGATCCCGACGGCAAGTTGGAACGCCAACTCCACCGTGGAGATCACCGGCTGGACGAACAGCTCGACGTCTCCGGGTGGACTCGGGCAGGCTTTCGGCAACTTCACGTGGAACTCCACGTCGCAGACCGCCAACCTCAGCTTCGCCGGAGACTTCTCGGCTGGCGAGAACAGCTCCGTAGCGGGCACGCTCACGATTGCGAGCACTGGGACGGGCTCGATTCGCCTCCTGAACTCAGGTGCGTCGCCAACACTCAACGTCGGCGCCTACGACCAGACTGGCGGCATCTTCGCGATCTTCGGTTCGGGCTCCACCAACACGTCCACCCTGAACGTCCTCGGCAACTTCGAGATCGCGAATGGAACGCTTAGGGTTAGCGAAGGCAGCAGTAACACGCCGACCGCGATCCTCAACGTCGCCGGCGACTTCATTCAGACGGGCGGGACGATCACCCGGCTCGACAATAACGGCACGGCGAGCGTGAACTTCGACGGAACCTCGCCCCAAGCCTTCAGCAAGTCCGGCGGCACGATTTCGGATGTGATCAACTTCACGATCCTGTCCGGCGCGACCGTCAACTTCGGCACGTCCGTCCTCAACGGCTCGAGCGGCACATTCACGGCGAACAATGGCGCCACGATGGGCATCGGGCATGTACAAGGCATCTCGACCACCGCAGCGACCGGTCAGATCCAGGTTTCCGGCACCAAGACCTACAACACGGGCGTCAACTACCTGTACAACGGCGCGAGCGCCCAAGTGGTCGGCAATGGCCTCCCTGCCGGCACGATCACGGGCAGCGTCCGGATCGACAACGCGGCAGGCGTGAGCCTGAGTGCCGCGGACAAGACCATCTCGGGCTCGCTCGTCCTGACCGATGGTGCCCTCATCACCGGCGCCAACAACGTGATCATGAGCGGCTCGGGCTCGGTGTCTCGAACGGACGGCTTCGTCCAGGGCAACCTGCGCAAGCCCGTCGCGGCCGGGAACCCGACGCTTGCATTCGAAGTCGGCACCGGGTCGACGTACGCTCCGATCTCCGTTTCGATCACCGGCGCGGCTGCCGGCGGCACCCTCACTGGTTCCTCGACAACCGGGCTCCACTCGAGCTACGCGACATCCGGCCTGAGCCAGACCAAGTACGTCAACCGCTGGTGGGGCCTCGCCTCGTCGGGCTTCGGGCTCACGAGCTACGACGCCACCTTCAACTTTGCCGCGGCTGACCTCGTGGGCAGCCCGGATACGTCGATCCTGCTCGTCCGCAAGTTCAACGGCCCGTCCACGTGGACCGCGCCCGCGAGCTCGAGCTCGACCGCGACCTCCGCGACGGCCACAAGCTTCACCTCGTTCAGCGACTTTGCGGTCGGCCAGTCGCCGATCCAGGCGCAGACGATTTCCGTCACGACGAACGCACCGGCTTCGGCCGCCTACGGCTCGAGCTTCAACGTCGCCGCCACGGCATCGTCCAGTCTGCCGGTCTCGATCACGACGTCCGGTGGTTGTAGCGGTTCGGGCGCTGGCGCGGCCGCGGTCACGATGACGAGCAGCACGGTCTCGTGCGTCATCCACTACAACCAGTCGGGCGACGTCAACTTCAGCCCCGCCCCCGAAGTCACCGAGACCACTTCCGCAACGAAGGCGACGCTCTCGGTCAACGCAGATCCGAAGACCAAGGTCTACGGCGATCCGGATCCAGCCCTTACCGCCACGCTCAGCGGCTTCGCCTTCCTCGAGGACGCGAGCTCGGCCGGTGTCACCGGCAACGGTTCATGCAGCCGAGCCGTCGGCGACGACGTTGGCTCGTACACGATCACCTGTGGCATCGGCGATCTTGCCGCGGCGAACTACGACTTCGTGGCTGGCGCCACGGCGAACCTCGCGATCACGCAGGCAACACTGATCGTCACGCCGGATGCCGGCCAGACCAAGGTGTACGGCCAGCCTGACCCGACGTTCACCTTCTCGGCCTCGGGCTTCGTGAACGGCGACCTGCCGGCCATTCTCGTGGGCGATCTTGGGCGCGCGGCCAGCCAAAACGTCGGCCTGCATGCCTTCAACGTCGGGACACTCACGGCAGGCCCGAACTACCTGATCAGCGTTGCGCCGGAGAGCTTCGAGATCACGCCCGCGACCCTCACCGTAACTCCGGACGGCGGCCAGACCAAGGTCTATGGCGACATCGACCCGGTCCTTACGTTTACGGCTGCTGGCTACCAGTTCTCGGACGATGCGTCCGTCTTCACGGGCGGGCTCTATCGCGAGCTCGGCGAGGATGTCGACTCGTACGAGATCGGCGCGGGTGACCTTGCCGCGTCGAACTACGCGATCAGCTTCACCACCGGGGTCGACTTCGAGATCACCGCTCGGGCGATCACGGTCACCGTCGATGCCGGCCAGGGCAAGACCTACGGCGCCATCGATCCGGCCCTGGCCTTCGCCATCAGCACCGGCTCGCTGGCCTTCGCTGACGCCTTCACCGGCGGCCTCGTCCGGGATGCCGGCGAGAACGTCGGGCTGTACCCGATCAACCAGGGCACGCTCGCCATCGACGATGGCAACGGCGGCGCCAACTACGAGCTGACCTTCGTCGGCGACGATTTCGAGATCACCGCTCGGGCGATCACGGTCACCGTCGATGCCGGCCAGGGCAAGACCTACGGCGCCATCGATCCGGCCCTGACCTTCGCCATCAGCACCGGCTCGCTGGCCTTCGCTGACGCCTTCACCGGCGGCCTCGTCCGGGATGCCGGCGAGAACGTCGGGCTGTACCCGATCAACCAGGGCACGCTCGCCATCGACGATGGCAACGGCGGCGCCAACTACGAGCTGACCTTCGTCGGCGACGACTTCGAGATCACCGTCGCGACCCTCGTCGTGACCCCGGATCCCGACCAGTCCAAGACGTACGGTGCGGCCAACCCGGTCTACACCTACGCCGCGACGGGCTTCGAGAACGGCGATGACGAGTCGATCTTCACCGGTGTCCTCAGCCGCATCGCGGGCGAGAACGTCGGCCTGTACGAGATCATCGTGAGCAGCCTGTCGGCTGGCTCGAACTACGCGATCAGCTTCACCACCGGGGTCGACTTCGAGATCACCGCTCGGGCGATCACGGTCACCGTCGATGCCGGCCAGGGCAAGACCTACGGCGCCATCGATCCGGCCCTGACCTTCGCCATCAGCACCGGCTCGCTGGCCTTCGCTGACGCCTTCACCGGCGGCCTCGTCCGGGATGCCGGCGAGAACGTCGGGCTGTACCCGATCAACCAGGGCACGCTCGCCATCGACGATGGCAACGGCGGCGCCAACTACGAGCTGACCTTCGTCGGCGACGACTTCGAGATCACCGCTCGGGCGATCACGGTCACCGTCGATGCCGGCCAGGGCAAGACCTACGGCGCCATCGATCCGGCCCTGACCTTCGCCATCAGCACCGGCTCGCTGGCCTTCGCTGACGCCTTCACCGGCGGCCTCGTCCGGGATGCCGGCGAGAACGTCGGGCTGTACCCGATCAACCAGGGCACGCTCGCCATCGACGATGGCAACGGCGGCGCCAACTACGAGCTGACCTTCGTCGGCGACGACTTCGAGATCACCGTCGCGACCCTCGTCGTGACCCCGGATCCCGACCAGTCCAAGACGTACGGTGCGGCCAACCCGGTCTACACCTACGCCGCGACGGGCTTCGAGAACGGCGATGACGAGTCGATCTTCACCGGTGTCCTCAGCCGCATCGCGGGCGAGAACGTCGGCCTGTACGAGATCATCGTGAGCAGCCTGTCGGCTGGCTCGAACTACGCGATCAGCTTCACCACCGGGGTCGACTTCGAGATCACCGCTCGGGCGATCACGGTCACCGTCGATGCCGGCCAGGGCAAGACCTACGGCGCCATCGATCCGGCCCTGACCTTCGCCATCAGCACCGGCTCGCTGGCCTTCGCTGACGCCTTCACCGGCGGCCTCGTCCGGGATGCCGGCGAGAACGTCGGGCTGTACCCGATCAACCAGGGCACGCTCGCCATCGACGATGGCAACGGCGGCGCCAACTACGAGCTGACCTTCGTCGGCGACGACTTCGAGATCACCGCTCGGGCGATCACGGTCACCGTCGATGCCGGCCAGGGCAAGACCTACGGCGCCATCGATCCGGCCCTGACCTTCGCCATCAGCACCGGCTCGCTGGCCTTCGCTGACGCCTTCACCGGCGGCCTCGTCCGGGATGCCGGCGAGAACGTCGGGCTGTACCCGATCAACCAGGGCACGCTCGCCATCGACGATGGCAACGGCGGCGCCAACTACGAGCTGACCTTCGTCGGCGACGATTTCGAGATCACCGCTCGGGCGATCACGGTCACCGTCGATGCCGGCCAGGGCAAGACCTACGGCGCCATCGATCCGGCCCTGACCTTCGCCATCAGCACCGGCTCGCTGGCCTTCGCTGACGCCTTCACCGGCGGCCTCGTCCGGGATGCCGGCGAGAACGTCGGGCTGTACCCGATCAACCAGGGCACGCTCGCCATCGACGATGGCAACGGCGGCGCCAACTACGAGCTGACCTTCGTCGGCGACGACTTCGAGATCACCGTCGCGACCCTCGTCGTGACCCCGGATCCCGACCAGTCCAAGACGTACGGTGCGGCCAACCCGGTCTACACCTACGCCGCGACGGGCTTCGAGAACGGCGATGACGAGTCGATCTTCACCGGTGTCCTCAGCCGCATCGCGGGCGAGAACGTCGGCCTGTACGAGATCATCGTGAGCAGCCTGTCGGCTGGCTCGAACTACGCGATCAGCTTCACCACCGGGGTCGACTTCGAGATCACCGCTCGGGCGATCACGGTCACCGTCGATGCCGGCCAGGGCAAGACCTACGGCGCCATCGATCCGGCCCTGACCTTCGCCATCAGCACCGGCTCGCTGGCCTTCGCTGACGCCTTCACCGGCGGCCTCGTCCGGGATGCCGGCGAGAACGTCGGGCTGTACCCGATCAACCAGGGCACGCTCGCCATCGACGATGGCAACGGCGGCGCCAACTACGAGCTGACCTTCGTCGGCGACGATTTCGAGATCACCGCTCGGGCGATCACGGTCACCGTCGATGCCGGCCAGGGCAAGACCTACGGCGCCATCGATCCGGCCCTGACCTTCGCCATCAGCACCGGCTCGCTGGCCTTCGCTGACGCCTTCACCGGCGGCCTCGTCCGGGATGCCGGCGAGAACGTCGGGCTGTACCCGATCAACCAGGGCACGCTCGCCATCGACGATGGCAACGGCGGCGCCAACTACGAGCTGACCTTCGTCGGCGACGACTTCGAGATCACCGTCGCGACCCTGCTGGTGAACGCCGATACCAAGACCAAGGTCTACGGCGCGGCGGATCCGGCGCTTACGTACACGCTCACCGGCTTCCAGTTCAGCGACACCGCTGCGACCTCCGACATCACCGGTACCGGCTCGTGCATTCGAGTGGCTGGCGAGGACGTCGGCTCGTACGCGATCACCTGCTCGGTCGATGACCTCGCTGCGCCGAACTACGAGTTCGCGGTCGGTGCGAGTGCCAACCTGGCCATCACCGTGGCCACCGTCACGGTCACCCCGGATGCCGGCCAGTCGAAGGTCTACGGCGACGCCGACCCGGTCCTGACCTGGACCACGGACGGCCTCGTCAACGGCGACACCGACAGCATCTTCACGGGTCTCCTCAGTCGCATCAGCGGTGAGGATGCCGGGCTGTACGTGATCACCCTGGGCACGCTCTCGGCGGGGGACAACTACGACACCGTCCTCGACGTGACCACCGTCACCTTCGCCATCACCGCCGCGGGCTCGATCGTCACGGTCGTCTGCCCGGCCGGCCCGTACACCTACTCCGGGTCCGCCCAGGAGCCGTGTCTGGCCACGTGGGCCAGCACCGGCGCCGACGCCGAGGGCGGCAGCCTCCTCGTCACCTACACCGACAACACCAACGCCGGCACGGCCACCGCGGCCGCCGAGTTCACCGGCGATGCCAACCACGCCGGCTCGACCGGCGAGGCCACGTTCGTCATCGACCCGGCCACCTCGACGGTCAGCGTCATCTGCCCGGTCAGCGCGGAGTACACCGGCTCGGCCATCGAGCCGTGCACCGCGAGCTGGCTGAGCGACGGTGCCGACGCCGAGGGCGGCTCGCTCCCGGTCAGCTACACCGACAACACCAACGTCGGCACCGCCACGGCCTCGGCCGAGTTCGGTGGCGACGCCAACCACACCGGCGACACGGGCACGGCCACGTTCGCCATCACCGCCGCGGGCTCGATCGTCACGGTCGTCTGCCCGGCCGGCCCGTACACCTACTCCGGGTCCGCCCAGGAGCCGTGTCTGGCCACGTGGGCCAGCACCGGCGCCGACGCCGAGGGCGGCAGCCTCCTCGTCACCTACACCGACAACACCAACGCCGGCACGGCCACCGCGGCCGCCGAGTTCACCGGCGATGCCAACCACGCCGGCTCGACCGGCGAGGCCACGTTCGTCATCGACCCGGCCACCTCGACGGTCAGCGTCATCTGCCCGGTCAGCGCGGAGTACACCGGCTCGGCCATCGAGCCGTGCACCGCGAGCTGGCTGAGCGACGGTGCCGACGCCGAGGGCGGCTCGCTCCCGGTCAGCTACACCGACAACACCAACGTCGGCACCGCCACGGCCTCGGCCGAGTTCGGTGGCGACGCCAACCACACCGGCGACACGGGCACGGCCACGTTCGCCATCACCGCCGCGGGCTCGATCGTCACGGTCGTCTGCCCGGCCGGCCCGTACACCTACTCCGGGTCCGCCCAGGAGCCGTGTCTGGCCACGTGGGCCAGCACCGGCGCCGACGCCGAGGGCGGCAGCCTCCTCGTCACCTACACCGACAACACCAACGCCGGCACGGCCACCGCGGCCGCCGAGTTCACCGGCGATGCCAACCACGCCGGCTCGACCGGCGAGGCCACGTTCGTCATCGACCCGGCCACCTCGACGGTCAGCGTCATCTGCCCGGTCAGCGCGGAGTACACCGGCTCGGCCATCGAGCCGTGCACCGCGAGCTGGCTGAGCGACGGTGCCGACGCCGAGGGCGGCTCGCTCCCGGTCAGCTACACCGACAACACCAACGTCGGCACCGCCACGGCCTCGGCCGAGTTCGGTGGCGACGCCAACCACACCGGCGACACGGGCACGGCCACGTTCGCCATCACCGCCGCGGGCTCGATCGTCACGGTCGTCTGCCCGGCCGGCCCGTACACCTACTCCGGGTCCGCCCAGGAGCCGTGTCTGGCCACGTGGGCCAGCACCGGCGCCGACGCCGAGGGCGGCAGCCTCCTCGTCACCTACACCGACAACACCAACGCCGGCACGGCCACCGCGGCCGCCGAGTTCACCGGCGATGCCAACCACGCCGGCTCGACCGGCGAGGCCACGTTCGTCATCGACCCGGCCACCTCGACGGTCAGCGTCATCTGCCCGGTCAGCGCGGAGTACACCGGCTCGGCCATCGAGCCGTGCACCGCGAGCTGGCTGAGCGACGGTGCCGACGCCGAGGGCGGCTCGCTCCCGGTCAGCTACACCGACAACACCAACGTCGGCACCGCCACGGCCTCGGCCGAGTTCGGTGGCGACGCCAACCACACCGGCGACACGGGCACGGCCACGTTCGCCATCACCGCCGCGGGCTCGATCGTCACGGTCGTCTGCCCGGCCGGCCCGTACACCTACTCCGGGTC
Organism: uncultured Chloroflexia bacterium; assembly: GCA_963721765.1. GTDB lineage: Bacteria > Chloroflexota > Limnocylindria > Limnocylindrales > CSP1-4 > UBA5189. The sequence continues at coordinate 17,422 of CAVRJP010000005.1, read as the reverse complement.
CGCCCAGGAGCCGTGTCTGGCCACGTGGGCCAGCACCGGCGCCGACGCCGAGGGCGGCAGCCTCCTCGTCACCTACACCGACAACACCAACGCCGGCACGGCCACCGCGGCCGCCGAGTTCACCGGCGATGCCAACCACGCCGGCTCGACCGGCGAGGCCACGTTCGTCATCGACCCGGCCACCTCGACGGTCAGCGTCATCTGCCCGGTCAGCGCGGAGTACACCGGCTCGGCCATCGAGCCGTGCACCGCGAGCTGGCTGAGCGACGGTGCCGACGCCGAGGGCGGCTCGCTCCCGGTCAGCTACACCGACAACACCAACGTCGGCACCGCCACGGCCTCGGCCGAGTTCGGTGGCGACGCCAACCACACCGGCGACACGGGCACGGCCACGTTCGCCATCACCGCCGCGGGCTCGATCGTCACGGTCGTCTGCCCGGCCGGCCCGTACACCTACTCCGGGTCCGCCCAGGAGCCGTGTCTGGCCACGTGGGCCAGCACCGGCGCCGACGCCGAGGGCGGCAGCCTCCTCGTCACCTACACCGACAACACCAACGCCGGCACGGCCACCGCGGCCGCCGAGTTCACCGGCGATGCCAACCACGCCGGCTCGACCGGCGAGGCCACGTTCGTCATCGACCCGGCCACCTCGACGGTCAGCGTCATCTGCCCGGTCAGCGCGGAGTACACCGGCTCGGCCATCGAGCCGTGCACCGCGAGCTGGCTGAGCGACGGTGCCGACGCCGAGGGCGGCTCGCTCCCGGTCAGCTACACCGACAACACCAACGTCGGCACCGCCACGGCCTCGGCCGAGTTCGGTGGCGACGCCAACCACACCGGCGACACGGGCACGGCCACGTTCGCCATCACCGCCGCGGGCTCGATCGTCACGGTCGTCTGCCCGGCCGGCCCGTACACCTACTCCGGGTCCGCCCAGGAGCCGTGTCTGGCCACGTGGGCCAGCACCGGCGCCGACGCCGAGGGCGGCAGCCTCCTCGTCACCTACACCGACAACACCAACGCCGGCACGGCCACCGCGGCCGCCGAGTTCACCGGCGATGCCAACCACGCCGGCTCGACCGGCGAGGCCACGTTCGTCATCGACCCGGCCACCTCGACGGTCAGCGTCATCTGCCCGGTCAGCGCGGAGTACACCGGCTCGGCCATCGAGCCGTGCACCGCGAGCTGGCTGAGCGACGGTGCCGACGCCGAGGGCGGCTCGCTCCCGGTCAGCTACACCGACAACACCAACGTCGGCACCGCCACGGCCTCGGCCGAGTTCGGTGGCGACGCCAACCACACCGGCGACACGGGCACGGCCACGTTCGCCATCACCGCCGCGGGCTCGATCGTCACGGTCGTCTGCCCGGCCGGCCCGTACACCTACTCCGGGTCCGCCCAGGAGCCGTGTCTGGCCACGTGGGCCAGCACCGGCGCCGACGCCGAGGGCGGCAGCCTCCTCGTCACCTACACCGACAACACCAACGCCGGCACGGCCACCGCGGCCGCCGAGTTCACCGGCGATGCCAACCACGCCGGCTCGACCGGCGAGGCCACGTTCGTCATCGACCCGGCCACCTCGACGGTCAGCGTCATCTGCCCGGTCAGCGCGGAGTACACCGGCTCGGCCATCGAGCCGTGCACCGCGAGCTGGCTGAGCGACGGTGCCGACGCCGAGGGCGGCTCGCTCCCGGTCAGCTACACCGACAACACCAACGTCGGCACCGCCACGGCCTCGGCCGAGTTCGGTGGCGACGCCAACCACACCGGCGACACGGGCACGGCCACGTTCGCCATCACCGCCGCGGGCTCGATCGTCACGGTCGTCTGCCCGGCCGGCCCGTACACCTACTCCGGGTCCGCCCAGGAGCCGTGTCTGGCCACGTGGGCCAGCACCGGCGCCGACGCCGAGGGCGGCAGCCTCCTCGTCACCTACACCGACAACACCAACGCCGGCACGGCCACCGCGGCCGCCGAGTTCACCGGCGATGCCAACCACGCCGGCTCGACCGGCGAGGCCACGTTCGTCATCGACCCGGCCACCTCGACGGTCAGCGTCATCTGCCCGGTCAGCGCGGAGTACACCGGCTCGGCCATCGAGCCGTGCACCGCGAGCTGGCTGAGCGACGGTGCCGACGCCGAGGGCGGCTCGCTCCCGGTCAGCTACACCGACAACACCAACGTCGGCACCGCCACGGCCTCGGCCGAGTTCGGTGGCGACGCCAACCACACCGGCGACACGGGCACGGCCACGTTCGCCATCACCGCCGCGGGCTCGATCGTCACGGTCGTCTGCCCGGCCGGCCCGTACACCTACTCCGGGTCCGCCCAGGAGCCGTGTCTGGCCACGTGGGCCAGCACCGGCGCCGACGCCGAGGGCGGCAGCCTCCTCGTCACCTACACCGACAACACCAACGCCGGCACGGCCACCGCGGCCGCCGAGTTCACCGGCGATGCCAACCACGCCGGCTCGACCGGCGAGGCCACGTTCGTCATCGACCCGGCCACCTCGACGGTCAGCGTCATCTGCCCGGTCAGCGCGGAGTACACCGGCTCGGCCATCGAGCCGTGCACCGCGAGCTGGCTGAGCGACGGTGCCGACGCCGAGGGCGGCTCGCTCCCGGTCAGCTACACCGACAACACCAACGTCGGCACCGCCACGGCCTCGGCCGAGTTCGGTGGCGACGCCAACCACACCGGCGACACGGGCACGGCCACGTTCGCCATCACCGCCGCGGGCTCGATCGTCACGGTCGTCTGCCCGGCCGGCCAGGCCTACACGGGCTCGGCCATCATCCCGTGCACGGTGGCCATCACCGGCGCCGGCGGACTCAGCCTGACACCCGATCCGACCTACACCGACAACGTCAACGTCGGCACGGCGACCGCCAGCTACAACTTCGGCGGCGACGCCAACCACACCGGCAGCGCCGGCTCGGACACGTTCGAGATCACCCCGGTCGGCACGACCGTCACGGTCGTCTGCCCGGCCGGCCCGTACACCTACTCCGGGCTCGCCCAGGAGCCGTGCTCGGCCACGTGGGCCAGCAACGGCACCGACGGCGCGGGCGGCCCGCTCACCGTCACATACACGAACAACACGAATGCCGGCACGGCCACAGCCAACGCCGCCTACGCGGGCGACCCCAACCACACCGGCGATACAGGCTCGGCGACCTTCGTCATCGGCGAGGCGGCCGCGGTCTGCACCGTCACCGGCTACTCGGTGACCTACGACGCCCTGCCGCACACGGCCACCGGCTCGTGCCTCGGGCTCGGCGGCGACACGCTCGCCGGGCTCAACCTGGCCGGCACCACGGCGACGAACGCCGGGACGTACGCCAACCGACCGTGGTCGTTCCACGACGCGGCCGGCAACTACGCCGACCAGTCGGGCACGGTCGACAACTCGATCGCCAAGAAGGCCCTGTCGGTCAACGCCGTCGCGGCCTCCAAGGTGTACGGCATGGACGACCCGACCTTCACGTGGACCTTCTCGGGCTTCGCCGGGTCGAACAACGCGGGCAACTCCGGCATCACCGGAAGCGCTGCGTGCACCCGGACGCCGGGCAACACGGTTGCCGGCAGCCCGTACACCATCACCTGCGCGCCGGGCACGCTCCTGGCGCCCAACTACTCCTTCGTGACCGGCAGCACCGCGCTGTTCACGATCACGAAGGCCAACCAGACCATCACCTTCCCGGCCCTGCCGAACAAGGACTACAGCGACCCGCCGTTCACGGTCTACGGGACTGCGAGCTCGGAGCTGCCGGTGACCTTCACCTCGCTCACGCCGTCCGTCTGCACGACGACCGGCACGAACGGGACCACGGTCACGCTCGTCGGGTCCGGGACGTGCACGATCCGTGCCGACCAGGCCTGGCAACGCCAACTACAACCCGGCCGCGCCGGTGACGCGCAGCTTCACGGTCGGCGCCGCCGGCAAGCCGACGACGACGGTGGCGCTCAGCTCCACCAACCCGTCGCAGTACAACCAGACGATCACCTTCGTCGCGGTCGTGCGCTCGAGCACGACGACCGGGATCCCGACGGGCACGGTCACCTTCAAGGACGGCGCAACGGTCCTCGCGACCCGACCGCTCGTCCTCGGCGTCACGACGTTCTCGATCTCGACCCTGACGGTCGGCAACCACACGATCACCGCGATCTACAACCCGACGGGCACGTGGGCGACCTCGTCCGGCTCGATGGTCCAGGTCGTCAAGGCTCGAACCACGACGACCAACCTCACGAGCAACAAGAACCCGTCGAACCGGGGCCAGAACGTCAAGTTCACGGCGACGGTGACGAGCCTCTACGGCACGCCGATCGGCACGATCACCTTCCGCCGAGGGTCCACGGTCCTCGCCACGGTCACCCTCAACGCGCAGGGCAAGGCCACGTTCACCACGAGCAGCCTGCCACGCGGCAACCTGACCATCACCGCCACGTACAACCCGAGCACACCGACGTTCCTGACGTCGAGCGACTCCCTGGTCCAGCGCGTGCGGTAGCCGCGCAGGTCGAAGGCCAAATCGAGCGCCGGGTCCGAACGGGCCCGGCGCTCCTGATTCCGGGTCGTCGGATCTCGGCGATGGGGGGCGATGAGGGGCGGAGGGCCCTCGCTCAGGGCCCTCGTTCAGCGCGGCAGACGGGTTCGGGCCGGTTGCGGTCACGAGGCGCTGCGGGACCCAGTCGTCGACGTGGACGAAGCCCTCGAACGTGGCCCCGTGCTGCAGGACGACGACGTCGTGCAGCGAGCGGCGATGGAACTTCACGTGGGTGAAGTCCTCGAAGAGGACGTAGTAGGGCTCGTTGTTCGCGTCCTGGAACTGCTGTCCGGTCAACGCGGCGCGGTGCTCCCGCGAGAAGGCATCGACCTCATCCCCGACCACGACGCCGAGGTGTTCGAGACCCATCTTGTAGACGCGCTGGTGGACGGGCGGGATGAGCTCGATCAGTGAGACCGGCATCCCCTCGAGGACCTCGAGCGGCGTTGCGAGGAGGATCAGCGAGATGGGCCGGCCGTTCCAGACGTTCTCCACGTTCGCCGTCGCGTGGCGTTCGAGCAGCGTCCGAACGTGGACGTACTGGTCCCACTCCGGCACGCGGAAGGCGAGGTGGCTGAGTGGGTATGGGCGGATGTCGATCCCACGCGCGAGCAGGCGCTCGTGCTGCCGCGCGACGAACGCCCGGTAGTCCCCGATGATGTCGCCGACCGGATCGGTCATCTCCTCATCCTCCTCTCGGCCGTCATCGTACGGCGGCATCGGCGGCGACCCGTCAGGTCCTACGGCAGCAAGGTTCCGTGCGGCTGCGTGGACGGGGTGGCGTCCTGGACGATCCTGGTGAGCTCGTCGATGGACAGTCGCCCGTCTGGCGTTGGCACGAAACCCGATGGGTCGACTGGCCAGGCGAACCTGGCCTTGTGGAGCGGCAGCGTGCTCTCACCGGCGTCGTCCAGTGCCTCGCTGAGGATGAAGACGTAGGGCGAACCGGGCTCGACTTGGGGCGCGGGGTAGACCCGGAACGTGTAGCAGTCGACCGGCCCGCCCTCGAGAGGAACGGTCCCACCTTCGATCAGGAATTGACTTGTGCCTGGGCGCCACGGACCGCTGATCGTGCGGTCGATCACGACGTTGACCGGCGTGTAGATCGTCGTTTGTGCGTTGCCATTGGGCCTGGGAGACGTCGGTCGGGCGGGGAATCCAGGCGGGCGGCTGCCGTCCTCTGTGTTGAAGATCGCCGGTTCGAAGCCCACGACAGCGGCCACCACGAAGTCCCAGCCGAGTCCCGCCAGGGTCGCCGTCGTGAAGGGGGCGTAGTCGATCGAGAGGGTTGCCGATCCGCAGCGGCCCGTTGATCGAGGCGCCGTGGATGCCGTGGGCGCGGGCGCCGCCGAGGGCGAGGCAGCGGCCGGCGAGTCGGCCAACTCCGTAGGTGGGAACGAATCCCTTGCGCCTCCGTAGCACGCCGCCACGGCCAACAGCGCGGCTACTGCCATCACGACCTGAGTCACGTGGTTGAACCGCCGCGTGGTCCTCATTGAGCCACCCACTGTAGACAGGCATCCAGCGAGGGCCGATTCCGTCTCCTCGCGGCAGGCTGGACAGCGAACGCCGGCGGGTCAGCCCTCTGACCAGCCGGCGTCGCCGTGGAGCTCGTGAGCGCCGCTAGTTGTAGTGGTAAATGTCCGCCTTGCTTGCGGGGGAGGAGCCGGCGGGAGTGGACACGATGATGTGGACGTCTTGCCCGCCCGGGCCGGCTGGAGTCGTCACGCGAACCGTCGTGTCGTTCAGGAAGGTGAATGCGCCGTTGACGCCGTTGACCTTCACGCCACAAGTCGTGCATCCCGCGGTGTTGATGCCAGTGAAGTATTTGCCCGTGAGCGTGACAACCGTGCCCCCGCCCGGCGGGCCACTGGTCGGCGAGATGCTGGAGACGACCGGGAGGGGATCGACTTGCACAAGGTGTGGCCGAATTCCCGCGAGCTGCGTGGCGATGATCTTGAAGACCGTCGTCAGGTCGTTGGTCTTTGGCTCGCAGAAGAAGTGGTCCTGATCCGCGTTCTCGGCCGCAACGCAATCCGCCGTCGAGCCGTTGAGCGGCGGGATCGGCGGCAGATCCGGCCGAGTGGCCATGTCGGATAGGGCTTTCGTGACGTACTTGTTGAGGTAGCCGGCGGGATTCGGATAGGAGTGCCCACCGATGGTTCTCCCGTCGGGGCAGAGCTCGTTGCCGCTCCCATTGAGTCCGTAGCCGACCGTGAATAGCTCCACGTGCTTGCCCTGCGCGTTCGTGAGCCCCTTCAATGCGGTCGCGTTGATCACAGCCTGCCCACACGTATGGTCGAGGATGGCGCCCGTTGAGTTGTAGACCGGCTGGCCATCGGTCTCGAACAGGACTCCCCACGTGGAATCAGGGCGGCCGAAGTTCTCGAGGTAGTACCTGGCCATCGCGAGCGGCGTCGCCAGATTCGTGTACCCGTCGGAGTCATGACAGTTGATCCCGGACACAAGATGGCTCCCTGGGAGAGGGTTGCCGGCGGCGTCGCTATATGGCTCGTTCCACGCGGGCGCCGGGATGTCCGTATCGCTACCGGTGAAACCGATCGGGATCCACTGTGGAAGATCGCTCGCCGGATTCGTGCCGTACGGGTCTGGAACCCTGGGCGTCAAGGCGATGTGCTGCGACGCCCAGTGCGCGCTGGCTGCGGTCGCGGCGGTGGTGCCGGTGGCGCCGGCAGCTGGGACCGCCTTGTTTGCATAGCCGAGCGACGGTCCCGCCGCGTTGGCGTGCCGGATGTCGAACCGCTCAGTCGTGCTGTTGGTCCAGCCACTGAAGTGACCACTGCCCGACCCGCCACTCGCGATCGCATTGAAGGCGAGCAGCGCGGTCTGGCCGGAGGTCGTGGTGACGATCGGCGCCGTCGGCAAGTTGCTGGGTACGACGCTGATGGCATCGCCGCTGATATTGATCGGGTTGGCGGTGTCGACGCCCGTGAAGAGGAGGATGCCCCCGGACGCACGAGCGTTCGGTGTGAGCGTCCACGTATAGCTGCTGGCGGCAACGTCCGCTGCGGTTGCCACCCTGTAGTAGGTGAGGAGGCTGACGTTGGTCAGGTTGTCCGTGCGGCGGATGAGCGTCCAACCGGTCGGGGTCGCCGTTCCCACCGGCGGGTTCCCGATCGAGGGATCGCCTGGCAACGCGCCCGCGGCATTGCCGGCAACCGTGGTCGCCGTACCGCCCGAGGCCGTGATCGACGCGACCAAGAGGTCCCCGACCTGCGTGTTGGACGGCTTGTTGACGGTCAGCGACGCGGCGCCAGCGGACGGGGTGCTCGCGGTCCGGATCCAGTTGTTTCCGGTGTTGGTCGTCGGCGGCGGGACCAGGCTGAAGCTCGTTCCGACGAGGACGCCCACGGGAGGGCCGCCGCCCGCGCCGGAGCAGGTCCCGGCCGGCTTGCTGGGGCCGAGGAGGCCGAGCGCGACGCGCTGCGAGCCAGAGTTATAGACGCCCAGAATTGCCTTGGCAGCGTCCTTCGTGACGTTCGTGAGGTCGTCCGCGCCCCCGGGTGGGTCGGGGTCCATGCTGCCGCTGCGATCAATGATCACGATCAGGTCGACCGGGGCGGCCGGAGGCTGACCGCACGGGCCGTTGCAGGCGGCTGAGACGACCGACCCGGTGTAACCCTCGTTCACGCCAACAACCGTTCCGAACGAGTACCGGGTCGCCAAGCTCGCGGAGATGTACACGACATTGCACTTGTCGCCGAGGTCCGGCCTGCAGTTGCTGTAACGAGTTGGGCCAGCACCTTTGAAATCGGCGGCAACCGGCGTGTGCCCGAGCGCCATGCGCGGGTTGCAGACGACGGGGATGTCGCGCCCGATATAGGGCTGGGGTGGGTTCTGGGTGTCGACCCCGATGAGGCAGCGGTAGCTGATGGTGTAGTTCGCTGCCTGGATACCCGGATAGGAGGCCTGGATCGTCCTCCTGATGATGGTGTCGACGGCGTTGACCTCGGTGTTGTCAACGCTCGCGCAATTGGAGGTGGCAGGCTGGGTCTTGTTGATGCAGCCGTTGACCGGCATTTTGGTCGCACCGGCCAGGGACGCTGCGTCTGTAGCATTGACGAGCAACTGTCGATTGTTGCGGAGCAGGCCGAGATCGATGACGATCGAGGCGAACAGCATGATCACGACGATGGAGAGCGTGAAGAGAACGAGAATCTGGCCTTCCTGTCGCCGCGGCCGATTCGAGCGCGCCTGCAAACCAAGCAACATTTGACGCGCAGCGCTTCGGCGTGATGCGTCCACCAGTCTTCTCCTCACCATGGTCCCGGCCGTCACGGCGTTGGAACTTGAAGAACCATTTGGTTCACCGACCAAAACTCCATCCGCGGCCGATTGATCAAGCTTCCGAAGAACGAGTCGAAGTACCAGACGACGCGGACGCGAATTGAGTCGCCTCTCACAGCATTGGCTATCCCGCCATCCTCAAAGTCGCACACGCCGTAGGTGAGGGCATCATGCGAGCAATCAAGATCGATGCTCTTGATATCGGCCGCATCGAGGCCCGACAAGCTGACGATCAGCCCAGCCGGCGTATCGAGAGCTGCAATGTTTCGTACATCGGGTTGAACGGTCGCCCACCGTGTCGCTTCTCGGACCGAACTTGTCAGCGAGAGCTGCTGCTGCATGCGAAAGCCAAGATCGAGGATGCCTCCGAACACCAGCAACATCGTGGGTACCACAAGTGCGAACTCCACGAGCGACTGTCCGCGCGATCGGGTCCGATGTCGATCTGAATGCGGCACTCCGTCGCGCGCCTTCATTCGACCACCATCTGCGTGGTGGACTCAAACAGGATCGTTGCTCCGAAGAAGCGGCCGATCAAGGAGTGGTACGTGTACTTCAACGTTACGCGCACCGAGTCACCAGAATCCGCGCGGTCGGCGCCGCTGCCAAATGTGCAGCCGCCGAGCCCCAGGGTCGCGTCGATGCAGTCAGGCTCGCTCCAATTGAGAGGTCCCCGGTTGGACGCGTAGGTGCTGGCTGCCTTGCAGCAGATCACTTCTGACAACGCGAGGCCGGTGGACTGAACCTGAACCGTGCCCTGGACGTGCATGGGGATGCCCTCTGGGTTGTTGACCTGTGTAACAGCCGTGTGAGCTGCCTCACTGACGGCGTTCGTGAGCGAGATCCGCGAGAAGTGGAACAGGCCGAAGTCCATGATCCCTGTCAGGATCAGGAAAAACATCGGAAAGACCAGGGCAAACTCGACAAGAGATTGGCCGAGCGACCGCTGGCGCACCTTACTGGACTTCCCCGGGACAGACATGTCCGGACTGCATCATCCCTACCTTGCATCGAACCTTGCAAAGTTGCTGTCTCTGGTGCATCAACGCAACACCCATCCGCCGACCCTTCCATCCGATCGTCCCAGGCATGGTGTAGTACTGAAACTGTTGACAACACGCACCAATTGATCGAGAAATGGGTGGTCTGGGTAACTGGGGTTATGTAAGAGGGTGACCTTGTCTTCTCATTTGGTGACCCGTACTCTCCGTCGTCCATGCGGCTCGCCGCGTCGGAACAATTGAAGATGGAGTCCTGATCTCGGCCCTCGAGGCCGGTCCACGTCGAGCATCGCGACCCGCAATCATCTCAAGCGCTCCTTCTCTCCCGGCTCGCTCGGTGTGACCCGCCCTCTCCATGTCGGCTCGCTATCCCGTACCGCGGGCAGTACGGGAAGGCAAAGCCATCGCCGAGCTCCCAGGGCCCCTCACGAGGAAGTACATCGAGGGTTGGCGGCGCTCGCGCGTCGTTCAGGGGAAGGCGGGGTTCAGGGGTGGTTTCATCAACTCGTCGCGGGACTCGGGTAGCCCGATTCCTGGTGCTGCTCCAGGCGTTCGCCATGGCGACCGCCATGACGCTGATTGTTCCACCGGCCCCAGCTGCGGCCGCCGTTAGCTTCGGGACGTTCGCCGTTGACGACAACGGCGACGGTGGGAACAGTCTGACCATCGCCAAGCCCGCAAGCACGGCCCAAGGCGATTTTCTGCTCGCCCAGATCTTCTACACAAGCAGCCCCACGACGGTAACGCCGCCTGCAGGTTGGACGCTCGCCCGAACGACGAGTGAGACGGCCGACGACCAGGCTAACCAGGCCATCTTCTACCTCGTGGCGGGCGCCTCGGAGGGTGCGTCCTATCAGTGGACCTTCAGCTCATCGCGCGACGCGTCGGGTGGGATCCTTCGATATACGGGAGTCGATCCCACGAACCCGTTCGACCCGACGGCGGCCAGCGGCTCGATCGGCAGCGGGAACGCTGACAACAACGACACCTCGTTGGAGGCGACGGCGGTGTCGCCCCTTTCGACCAACACCCGGGTCGTTGCGCTCTATGGCATGAACGACAACAACAGCCTCGCGACCCCGTCCGGAATGGCCGAGCGATACGAGTTTCAGTCGAACAACGATCAGGACCTCGTGATCGGTGCATTCGACGTCGCCCAACCGGCTTCTGGTTCGACTGGCACCAAGACCTCGGCCGCCGGCGGAACGGATGACTGGGTGGCACAGCTCGTCGCCCTGCGTGCCGATGTCACCGCGCCCACGGTCACCATCAACCAGGCGGCCGGCCAAGGTGATCCGACCAGCATCACCCCGATCAACTTCACGGTCGTGTTCAGCGAGATTGTTACGGGCTTCGCCACCGGGGACGTGACGATCACCGGCACGTCGGGCGGGACAAAGACCGCCACCGTCACTGGTGGGCCGACGACCTACAACGTCGCGGTCACGGGAATGACCACGTCCGGCACGGTCATCGCATCGATCGCCGCTGGCGTCGCGACTGACAACGGCAGCAACAACAACGCTGCGTCGACCTCAACAGACAACTCCGTCGCCTGGGTCCAGGACTTGACCGCGCCTACGGTGACAATCAACCAGGCGGCCGGCCAGAATGATCCGACTGGCACCAGCCCGATCAATTACACCGTTGTCTTCAGCGAGCCTGTTTCCGGCTTCGCAACCGGAGACGTGACAATTGCGGGCACGTCGGGTGGGACCAAGACCGGCACCGTCACCGGTGGGCCCACGACATACAACGTCGCGGTTGCGGGGATGACCACGTCCGGCACGGTCATTGCGTCGATCAACGCGAACGTCGCGATCGATGGTTCGGGCAACAACAACACCGCCTCGACCTCGACCGACAACACTGTCACGTGGGACAGCGTTGCACCAACCGTGACCATCAACCAGGCGGTGGGTCAGGCTGATCCGACGAATACCAGTCCCATCAACTTCACGGTGGTCTTCAGCGAACCGACCACCAACTTCGCGACGGGTGACGTGTCGTTCACCGGCAGCACCTCGGGCGGCACGAAGGTTGGGACGGTTACTGGCTCGGGCACGACGTACAACGTTGCCGTCACTGGAATGACAACGCCCGGAACCGTCGTTGCGTCGATCGCGGCGGGCGCCGCCACCGACGCAGCAGGCAACAACAACCTTGCATCGTCGTCGACCGACAACACGGTGACGTGGGACGCCACGGGCCCGACGGTGACCATCAATCAGGCCGCTGGCCAGGCTGATCCAACCAACACGAGCCCGATCAATTTCACCGTCGTGTTCAGCGAGCCGACGTCCGACTTTGCGACCGGCGACGTGACCTTTTCGGGAACGGCTGGCGGGACCATGGCCGGAACGGTGACCGGCGGACCCACGACCTTCAACGTTGCGGTCGCGGGTATGACCACGTCCGGCACGGTCATTGCCTCGATCGCCGCGAACGTCGCGACGGATGCGCTCGGAAACAACAACAGCGCCTCGAGCTCGACCGACAACACGGTGACTTGGGATGTCATCGTGCCGACGGTCACCATCAATCAGGCGGGCGCACAGGCCGACCCGACGAGCGCGCCCCCGATCAACTTCACCGTCGTGTTCAGCGAGTCGACGACGAACTTCGCCACTGGCGACGTCAGCTTCGCCGGTAGCTCGGTCGGCGGGAGCCTCGTCGGGACGGTTACCGGTTCGGGCACGACCTACAACGTGGCCGTCACCGGCATGACCACGGACGGCACGGTCATCGCCTCGATCAACGCAGGCGTGGCGACCGACGCCGCTGGCAACCCCAACGCCGCGTCGACCTCGTCCGACAACACCGTGACGTGGATCCAGGACGTCGTCGCGCCGACGGCGACCATCACGCTCCAGCCGGGATCCGATTCCGGCGTCTCGAACAGCGACAACATCACGAACGCCCTGAGCCCGATCTTCAACGTCCTCTTCAGCGAGCCGATCACGGGCGGCTCGCTCACCGCGAGCGACTTCTCGAACGCCGCTTCCACGCCTGTCGCCAGCGGGTGTGCATTCGTGGTCGGCAGCCCGACCGGGAACACCTATCCGATCACTGTGAACTCGTGTGGCAACGGAAACCTGGTCCTCCGGCTGGCATCGGGCGCCGTGACCGATATCCAGGGCAACCCGACCCCGTCTGCTTTCGACAGCACGAACGTCACCATCGACCGAGCCGGCCCGATCATCAACCTGATCGATCTCCAGTTCACGTCGGACAGCGGCTCATCGAGCATCGACAACATCACGAACGCCCTGAGCCTCGTCTACGACGTCAACTTCAATGAGGTCACGACCGGGTTCACGAGCCCCGACCTCAGCAACACGGCTGGGCCTCCGCTCGTCTCCGGCTGCTCCTTCTCGTTCGACGTAACGACGGGGTCGAGCTTCGATGTCACCGCGAATGGCTGCTCCGCAGGCAACCTGACGCTGACGATCGGCGCGAGCCTGGTCCAGGATCTCGCCGGCAACTCGAACCTCTTCCAGGCGGCAGGGCCGGCCGTCGTCATCGACCGCACTGCGCCAACGATCACCACGCTCAACCGCGTCGGCGGAACGGCGTCGAACGCCACCACCGTCGATTGGACCGCCCCATTCTCGGAAGGCGTCACCGGCGTTGACATCGACGACTTCGTGCTCACCCCTGGGGGTGGCGTTGTCAGCGCTGGACTGCTCGCGCCGACCGGCGGGCCACAGAACTGGACCATCACCGCCACGACCGGCCTGGGCGACGGCACGCTCGATCTCGATCTCATCGACGACGACTCGATCCGCGACCTGGCCGGCAACCTGCTCAATGGTGCCGGCACCGGGACCATCACCGGTCAGCAGTGGATCATCGACAAGACGATCCCGACTGCCACGATCACGAACCCAGTGGACGCCGGTGACTTCTCGTCCGGGAGCTGGGTCAATCCGATGAACGGCACCGCGGCCGACACCGGTGGCGCGGGCCTCGCGTCCGTCCAGTTCAGCGTCCAGCGTGGTTCCAGCAATCTGTATTGGACCGGGACCGGCTCGAACTTCACGAGCACCCCGGAGGTCAAGGTCAACGCCACCGGAACCTCGACCTGGACCGCGGCATTCCCGGCCTCGAACTTCCCGGCCACGGGGACGTACACGGTTCGGGTGTACGCGAATGACGCCGCAGGCAATGTGTCACTCGTCGAGACCTCGACCTTCACGATCTCGGGCTCGGCAAAGGTCTGGGACGGCTCGAGCAGCAACAACTGGGCAACCGCCGACAACTGGACCCCTTCCGGCGCTCCGACCACCTTCGATACGGCGACGATCCCGAGCGGGGGGACCCAGCCGACGATCTCGAGCGCCATCTCGACCTTCATCTCGCTGACCATCGACTCGGGCGCAATCCTGACGATCAACAGCGGCCAGACGCTCACGACGACCGGCGCCAAGGTCGTCAACGGGACGATCATCAACTCGGGCACCATCGCGGCGGGCGGGACCCTCTCCTTCGGGGCCGGCTCCACGTACCGCCATGCCAAGAACGGCACGGCGCTTCCAACGGCGAGCTGGAACGCCACCTCGACGGTCGAAATTACAGGCTGGACCGACGAGAACGGGGGAACCACGGGCGAGTTCAACCTCCTGCAGTCGTTCGGGAACTTCACCTGGAACAGCCCGGGCCAGACCGAAACGGTCAGCTTGTCCGGCGAGCTTCAGACGATCAACGGCAACCTCACGATCGTCAACACCGGCTCCGGGGGCGACTACGTCTCTCTTGGCGGCAGCGGCGTCGGCAACCTCACCATCGGCGGAAACCTCGTCATCTCCGGCGGGAACCTGAGAGGCACGAGCAGTGCCGCCCGGATCATCGCGATCGGCGGCAACTTCTCCATGAGCAGCGGAACGTTCGATCTGTCCTCCGGCACTGGCTCCGCCGACATCACCATCAACCTGTCGGGGAACTACAGCCACACGGGCGGCACGATCAACGAGAGCGGATCGAACCAGGACGGCGTCTTCGTGTTCCTGGCCGGCTCGCACACGTTCACCTCCGGCGGCACGGTCACCGCCTCGGCCGACATCGACTACAGGGTGGTTTCCGGATCCACGCTCCAGATGGCGAGCCCGACGACCGTCGTGACCGGCAACGGAACGTTCGATGTGCAGTCCGGCGCGACGGTCGGCATCACCTCGCCCGCGGGCATCTCGGCCCAGGGCGTCGCAACAGGCAACGTTCTGACGACGACGCGCAGCTACAACTCCAACGCCACCTACATCTACAACGGCTCGGCGAACCAGGCGATGGGCAACTTCACCACGGTCACGAGCACCGCCAACAGCATTGCGAACCTGACCATCAACAACGCGGCCGGCGTCTCGATGGCGAATGCGTTCACCGTCACCGGCGCTCTCGCGTTGACGAGCGGCGACCTCTCGACGGGGAACGCCGCCCTGGCGCTGACCCTTGGTCCGAGCTCCACGTGTGCCGGAATCGGCGATGTCGTGTCCGGCAGCGCCGCAACTGGTGGCGTCACACGGACGACCATCGGAACTGCGACGACGCGGTGCTTCGGCAATCCCGACGTCCAGGTCACGATCAACACCGGCACCGCGCCAACCGCGATGACCGTGAAGCTGGTCAAGTCGGCACCCACCAGCCCTGCGAGGCCGGGTGCGGTCACTCGAACGTACGTCATCACCCCGACGGGCGGCAGCGGCCTGACCGCGACCGTCCGCCTCCACTACGTCGACGGTGACCTGAACGGCAACACGCCCAGCATCCTCCGACTCTGGAGGAACGTTTCGGGCACCTGGACCGAACAGGACGGCTCCGGCGTGAACACGACCATCAACACGACGGCGAGCGATTCGATCGCCACCAACAACTACGTCGAGCTGTCGGGCATCACCTCGTTCGGCGTGACGCCGTTCGACTGGACGATCGACGACGCCTCCGATGCCTTCGGTCCGACGACCTCGGGCGTCGCGGTGACACCGGACCCGGCCAGCATCCCGCCGACGGTGACCGCTACGGCGACCGATGTCGGCCTGGGCGGCAGCAACATCGCCGCGGCCGAATACTTCATCGACATCCTCGGGGCGAACGGCACCGGCATCGGCATGTCCGCCTCCGACGCGAGTTTCAATAGCCCAACGGAAGGCCTGACCGCGGCGATTTCCGCGATCGACTTCGGCGCGCTCACCGACGGCACGCACACGGTGTACGTCCGCGCCCGCGATGCGCTCGGCAACTGGGGCGCGGCAGCGTCCACGACCTTCGTCAAGGACACGGTCGCCCCGGCGGATCCAACAGTCGATATCGTCACCGACCCGATCAACAGCGCCAATCAGTCGACCGTTCAGGTCGACATCACCGGCGAGCCCGGTGCGACCGTCAGCGGCGACGTCACCGGCACAAGCGGCACGCCAGTGCCCCTGTCGGGCACCATCCCCGTCGGTGGCGTTCTCAGCGTGTTCGTGGACGTCACGGGCCTGGCTGATGGGACGATCACCGCCACGGCCGACCAGACCGACGCCGCCGGCAACCCAAGCGCGGGTTCCGGCAGCGACACCGCGACCAAGGACACGGTCGCGCCTGCGACCCCCACGGTGGACATCGTTCCGATCTACATCGTTGCGGGCAACCAGGCTTCGGTCCAGGTCGACATCACCGGCGAGATCGGCGCGACGATCACGGGCACGATCACCAGCTCTGGTGGCGGCGCCCCGGTCGTCATCAGCGGCTCGATCGACGCCTTCGGCGACTTCACCTCGAACTACGACCTCTCGCTGCTCGGCGACGGGACGATCACCGCCTCGGCCACTCTCACCGACGCCGCGGGCAACCCCAGCTCGGCTGGCTCGGACAACGCGACCAAGGACACAGCCGACCCGTCGTCCGCCCTCAGCTGCGTGCCGGCACCGGGCACGACGAACGACACGACCATCGACTGCTCGGTCACGTTCAGCGAAACCCCGGGCACCAATGGCTTCGACTCGACCACCGATGTGACCACCTTCGGAGGGTCGTCGGCCTGGACGGTTGGTGCCGCGATCGGTACTGGCGCCGGGCCCTACACGTTCACCGTCAGCAGGGGCGCGCCCGACACCGACGGGGCGCTCTCCATTCAGGTCAACGCGGGCGCGATCAACGACGCCGCGGGCAACTCGAGCACCGCCTCGCTGGCCCTTTCCTACACGATCGACACGATTGCGCCGACGGTGGTGAACGTCACCTCGTCCAACGCGGACGGGCTGTACACGAGTGGTGCCGTCATCTCGATCCAGGTGGAGTTCAGCGAGCCGGTCTTCGTGACTGGCACGCCCGAGCTCGACCTGAACAGCGGTGGGACCGCCTTCTACACGAGCGGATCCGGCACCACCATCCTGACCTTCCAGTACACGGTCGCCTATGGCGACGATGCGCTCGACCTTGACTACACCTCGGCGAGCGCCCTGACGCTCGCTGGCGGATCGATTCTCGACGCGGCCACGAATGCTGCGAACCTGGCGCTTGCAGCTCCGGCTGCCGCGGGTTCGCTCGGCTTCAACAAGGACATCGAGATCGACACGACGGCCGACC
>CAVRJP010000004.1:0-150877 GCA_963721765.1 uncultured Chloroflexia bacterium | reverse complement strand
CGGCGATCGCGCCCCGATAGGTCATCTCAGGCATACGGTCGGCCTCAGTTCCGCCATGCCGAGCCGCCGTCTGCCCATACCTGGGTCTCGATGACGTCCGGCGTCGGCTCCGGCGCCTCGCGGGCCGCCCCTTCCGCTGCCGCGACCTTCGAGGCAGCCTCGGCCTCGATCGCGTCGAGCGCCGTGGCCTTGACACCCGCGTCCAGGAGGCGCGCGCGGTACGCCGGGATCGGGTCGCGGGCGAGCCACGACTTGACCTCGTCGTCCGGCCGGTACTTGCCGGGATCGGCGCGGGAGTGGCCGCCGTGGCGGTACGTCACGGCCTCGACCAGGGACGGCCCATCGCCGGCCCTCGCCCGCGCGACCGTCCGCGCGGCGACCTCGTGGACCGCATCGGCGTCGTTGCCGTCGACGACGATCGCCTCGAGCCCGTACGCCGCCGCCCGGTCCGCCGCCGGGCGCGCCACCGCCGTGACGTCGCCGATCGCCGTGTATTCCATGTACTGGTTGTTCTCGCAGACGAACACGACCGGCGCCTTCCAGACCGCGGCCATGTTCAACGCCTCGTGGAACGCGCCGATGTTCGTCGTCCCGTCGCCGAAGAAGCACACGGCGACCTGGTCGGTGCCCCGGTACTGCGCGGACCATGCCGCTCCGAGCGCGATTGGGAGGTGGGCACCGACGATCGCATACGAGCCGAGCATGTTGTGCTCCGCGCTCGTGATGTGCATCGAGCCGCCCTTGCCGCCCATGAGCCCCGTCGCCCGCCCGAACAGCTCCGCGTAGAGCCCGGCCATCTGGGCGCCACGCGCGAGCGCGTGGTTGTGGCCGCGGTACGTCGCGAAGGAGTAGTCGTCGGCGCGCATCGCGGCGGCGAATCCCGCCGCAATCGCCTCCTGCCCCACACCGAGGTGCGTCGTCCCGCGTACGAGACCCTCGAAGAACAGCTCCTGGGCGCGTGTCTCGAACCGGCGGCACTCCACCATCGTCCGGTACATCGCCAGCCGCACGTCGACGTCGGGTGGGGGAGCGGCGGTCGATCGCGAGGCCGTCTCGGTCATGAGCGATTGATCAGTAGGGATTCGCGACGAACAGCTCGGCGGAGGGGAAGCGCGTGATCACCTGCGGGCCGTCCGCGGTGACCACGACCTCCTCCTCGATCCTCGCCGCCGAGTAGCCGTCCTTGGCCGGGCAGTACGTCTCGAGCGCGATGACCATGCCCTCCTTGATCTCGACCGGGTGGTCGAGCGAGTTGAGGCGGCTGATGATCGGGCGCTCGTGCAGGAACAGCCCGACGCTGTGGCCGAACTGCAGCCCGAAACACTCCATCTCGCTCGAGAAGCCGAACTCCTCGGCCTTCGGCCAGACGGCGGCGACCTGGTCCGTGCCGACGCCCGGCTTCATCAGCTCGATCGACGCATCGATCCACGCGCGCGCCTGCTTGTAGGCATCGCGCTGGGCGTCGGACGCCGTGCCGACGACGAACGTCCGGTAGTAGCAGGTCTTGTAGCCGACGTAGGTGTGGATGATGTCGAAGAACGCCTGGTCGCCGGGTCGGATGATCCGGTCGCTGAAGACGTGCGGGTGCGGCGAGCAGCGCTCGCCCGAGACGGCGTTGATGTTGTCGACGTGCTCGCTGCCAAGGTCGAACAGGAACTTCGTCACCTCGGCGACGAGCTGGCTCTCCTTGATCCCCGGCTTGAGCCGCTCGCTGATCAGCTGGTAGGCGCCGTCGACCATCGCACACGCGGTGTTCAGCAGGGTTATCTCGTCGATCGACTTGACCTCGCGCGCGTTGAGCATCACCTGCTGCGCGTCCTCGACCCGGACACCCTCGGCCTGGAGTGCCGCGAGCATCGGCGGCTCCACGATATCGACCCCAATCGGCATGTCGGCGACACCCTCGCGCCGGAGGATGTCCGCAATGTCCTTCGCAGCGCTCGAGAACAGGCCGGCGTCGGGTGCCACGGCACCACGCAGGCCGACCATCCCGCCGTTGACGTTCTCCGGCAGGAGCCACGGGCAGTACAGGCGGTGATGCTTCGCGGCCGAACCGAAGTCCCACAGGTGCGGCTCGCCACCCCGCGTCAGGAGGGCGTAGCGGGTCATCTTGTCGCGGGCCCACTCGCCGATGTGGGTGCTCGTGACGTAGCGGATGTTGTTGAAGTCGAACAGGAGCATCGCGCCGATGTCCGACGCAGCGAGCGCCGCCTTCGCACGCGCGAGCCGGTACGTCCGCAGGCGGTCCGGGTTGACCCGCTCCTCCCAGTCGACGGTCTGCGCGCCGGGCGAAGCGAACGGCATCCTCATCGATCGTTCCCCAGTCTGGCTCGACGACGTCGTGGGCGGCGGCGTTTACCAATGCTACACAGCCAGTGGGTCGGCGCAACCACGTCGCCGGGCCCACGAGTAGGATGGGGCAACACGAGTTGGAGGGTTGCTTGGGCCGCGAGCGCCGGAACGGGTCGACCGAGCCCGAATACGCAACGATGGGCGATCGCCTGCGCCAGGCGCGCCGCGCCCGTGGACTGAGCCTGCGTGGGCTCGCGGAGGTCGTCGGAGTTTCCCCGAGCCTGATCTCCCAGGTCGAGACCGGCCGGGCCAAGCCGTCCGTCAACACGCTGTATTCGCTGGCCAACGAGCTTGGGATCTCGCTCGACGTGCTCCTGTTCATGGATACGCAGCCGCCCGGCGGCGACGGCCGGATCGACACGTTGAGCGAGCCGCTCGAGACGACGCTTCCGCACGATCCCGTTCAGCGGGCGACCTCGAGATCGAGCATCAGGCTGGGATCCGGCGTCGTGTGGGAGCGTTTGACGACGGAGTCAATCCGCAACGTGGACTTCCTGCACGTGACGTACGAGGTCGGTGGCGAGTCGAGCCCGGTCGACGCTTTCCAGCGTCACTCGGGGCAGGAGTGGGGCTTTGTCCTCAGCGGCACGCTCACGGTGCGCATCGGCTTCGACGAGTTCCTGCTCCAGGAAGGCGACGCGATCAGCTTCGACTCGGCCACGCCCCATCGCCTATATAACGCGGGCGACAAGCCCGTGCGCGCCGTGTGGTTCGTCCTCGGCCGGCGAACGGCGGACGTCGCTCGCCGCTGACCCTCGACTCGTCGCGCCGGGCCATCAACAGAAGTTCACACGGCTGCAGTCTGGCTTGACATGCGTTCACTGCCTTTGCACACTCGCCTGGACAAGGCGGCACGCGTGGAGGAGAGGCAGATGCACGCTGGTCAGGAACACGGTCGCGTCGCGCGACGGCTCGGCACCATCGCGGTGGTCTCCCTCCTGGTTGCCGCATGCGGAGGCGGAGGCGCGCCCACTGCCCCACCCGCGACGGCCGGAGCCAGCGTTGCGCCCGTCCCGACGGCGCAGAAGACGCTCGAGCTGGCCTACATCTCGTTCGCCGTCGCGAACAGCTACGACGCGCCCATGCTCGCCGCCGCCCAGGCATCGGCAGCGGCCGGGAACGCCAAGCTCACGGTCTTCGACGGGAACCTGACCCCCGCCACCCAGACGAAGCAGCTGCAGGATGCCGTCGCGTCCGGCAAGTACGACGGAATCATCCTCCAGCCCGTTTACGGCGCCGGCCTCGTCGCCGACGCGAAGGCGGCGATTGCCGCCGGGATCCCGATCGGGAATATCGACCAGATCCTCGGCGAGGACAACACCACGGCCGAGATCCAGGTCGAGGGTCAGCTCGTGAACGTCGTATTCGTTCCCAGCGAGCTCGGCCGAAAGATCGGTGAGCTCGTCGTTGCAGCCTGCGCCGACACGAACCCGTGCAACGTGGGCTATATCTACTCGGTGAAGGCGGCAGCGCTCGACGCGACGCTCAAGTCGGCGTTCGACGAGGCCACGTCGGTCAACCCGGCCATCAAGATCGTCGCCGAGGGCGAGTCCTTCTACACCACCCCACTCGGGCTCAAGCACGCGCAGGACATGCTGCTCGCGCACCCGGACATCAACGTGATCACGGGCGCCGATCAGGCGATCACGGGCGCGGTCCAGGCGGTCAAGGACGCCGGGCTCCAAGCCCAGGTGAAGCTCGTCGGCTACGGCGGCGGCGCTATCGCCTTCCAGGGCATCGCCAGCGGCGAGCGGTTCGGGACGGTCATGCAGGCGCCGGGAACCGAAGGCCGCCTCGGCGTCCAGCTCTTCATCGAGGCGATCCGCTCCGGTGTCGCCGCCCCCGGCGTCGACGTGCTCGCGGACCTGCCCGACGGCGGGGTCGTCACCCAGGCCAACGTGCAGACGTTCCTGGGGCTCGCCGAGTGGCCGGGCTGACGGCGGCGCAACTCCGTCGATGACCCCCGAGGGCGTTCACGTCGACCTTCGGGCAATCGGCAAGTCGTTCGGCGCGATCCGCGCGCTGCACGACGTCTCGATCGCGGTCAAGGCCGGCTCCGTTCACGCCTTCGTCGGCGAGAACGGGGCCGGCAAGTCCACGCTCGGCAAGATCATCGGCGGCGTCTTCCCGCCCGACGACGGTGAGATGGCGGTCAACGGCGAGGTCGTCACCTTCGGATCGCCCCGCGAGGCGCTCGAGCGTGGCATCGCGCTCGTCGCCCAGGAGGTGGCCGTGGTACCGGCGCGCACGGTTGCCGAGAACGTGTTCCTCGGCACGGAGCCCCGTCGGTTCGGATTCGTGCGCGGCAGGCTCCTGCTCGAGCGGTTCTCCAGGCTCGTGGACGAAGCGGGGTTCCACCTGCCTGCCAACGTCGTCGTCGGCACGCTGCCGATCGCCAAGCAGCAGCAGGTCGAGATCCTTCGCGCCCTCGCCCGGGAGGCCGAGCTCATCGTCTTCGACGAGCCGACGGCGGCCCTCTCCGCGGAGGAGGCCGAGCGGTTCCACCAGATCGTGCGGCGCCTGACGGGCGGCGGGCGAACGGTGGTCCTGGTCTCCCACCTGCTCGGTGAGGTTCTCGCCCTGGCCGACACGATCACAGTCCTGCGCGACGGCCAGGTCGTCCGGACCGGGCCGGCCGCCGAGGAAACCGAGGAGACCCTCGTGTCGGCCATGCTGGGGCGCTCGGTGGGGCGGACCTATCCGGTGAAGGCGGTCCCGCCCACGGGCGCGCCGGCTGCCCTCGTCGTCCGCGATCTCGTCGCGCCCGGCGTCGACGGTGTCTCGCTCGAGATCCGCGCGGGGGAGATCGTCGCCCTTGCCGGCCTCGTCGGCGCGGGGCGCTCCGAGCTCGCGAGGGCCATCTACGGAGCAGTCCCGACGACCGCGACCGAGCTTTCGTCGCGCGGTGCGACGCTCAGCCGATCGCCGGTCGGATCAATCCGGGCGGGAATCGCCATGATCCCGGAGTCGAGGAAGGACGAAGGATTGTTGCTCCGGCGTCCGGTTCGCGAGAACGTCAGCATCTCCAAGCTGTCGGCCCTGTCTCGACTCGGTGTCGTGCGGCGCAGAGCCGAGGCGAAGCGCGTCCGGGAGACATTGCACGGGGCGGCCGCCACGAGCAGCCTCGACGCCATACCTGCCACGCTGTCCGGCGGCAACCAGCAAAAGCTCCTGTTCGCGCGCGCTCTGCTGGCCGACCCCTCGGTGCTGATCGCCGACGAGCCGACGCGCGGTGTCGACGTCGGCGCCAAGCGAGACCTGTACGAGCTCCTTGTCGCGATGGCGGGACGCGGCGTCGCGGTGCTCCTCATCTCCAACGAAGTCGAGGAGATCCTCGGCTTGGCCCACCGGGCGCTGGTGATGCGGGCCGGGCGGATCGTTGCCGAGCTCGCGGGCGACCAGCTGACCGAGGCAGCCATCCTGGCTGCGTCGTTCGGCCGCGTTCGCTCGGCCGCCTGATGACCGCGGACGTACCGGCAGCCGTCACGGCTGCCGAGCCAACCGTGCGACGAATCAAACGGGCCCTCGGCCGAGCGGGGATCCTCATCCCGTTCGTCGTCACGCTCGTGCTGCTCAGCCTCATCAGCCCGTCGTTCCTGCGGTTCCAGAACCTCGCGAACATCCTGGACCAGCAGGCCGGGATCATCATCGTGGCCGCTGCGGGGACCCTCGTGCTGATCGCCGGCGGGATCGACCTCTCGGTTGGCGCGATCTACGGCCTGGCCGGCGCAACAGCGGCGCAGCTCGCGGCCTCCGTCTCGACCCCGGTCGGCGTCGGCGCGGCGGTTCTGGTGGGCCTGGTCATCGGGCTGGCGAACGGGCTCGTGGTCACGCGGTTTCGAATCAACCCGCTGATCGGCACGCTCGCGATGTCGTTCGTCGTCAGCGGGATCGGCGCGATCGTCACGAAAGGCAACCTGATCGTCGTGTTCGATCACCCGGAGTTCCAGGTCTTTGCCGCGACGAAGATCCTCGGCGTGACGAGCGCGGCCTGGATGATGATCGCCACGGCGATCGCCGCCACGATCCTGCTCAGTCGCACGACGTTCGGGCGCTACGTCTTCGCCACGGGCGGCAACGCTGAAGCAGCACGGCTCGGCGGCGTTCGGGTGAACACGGTGCTCGTCATCACGTTCGCGCTGAGCGGTGCCGCCGCGGCGCTCGCGGGCGCGCTTGATGCATCGAGGGTCCTGAGCGCCCAGGCGTCGAGTGGCAGCTTTCTCACCTTCACCGTCCTGACGGGGATCATCGTCGGCGGGACGAGCATCCTCGGCGGTGAAGGCTCCGTGCCCAGGACCGTCATCGGCTGTCTGTTCGTGGCGCTCGTCGCGAACGGATTCAATCTCCTGGGACTGGATCCGTTCTACCAACAGATCACACTCGGCGTCATCCTGCTCCTGGCAGTCGGCACCGACGCCTGGTCTCGTCGACAGGGCTGAGGAGCGCCGACAACGTCCCTTCGCTGTCGTCCATCCGGGACGGCGGCCGATCGCAGGCTCGAAACGGGGTGCGCAGTTGAACCACGTTGGTCGCGTCGATTGGGCCTTCGCCGAGACGCCGTTGCCGGCATCGGAGCGATCCTCCGGGCTGGCCCGGCTCGTGATCGTCGGACCGGCACAGGGTGCCGTCCACACGGAGCTGGCGGTCGGCGCCTTCACGCCGGGCGGCTGGCTCCAGCGGCACATCCACTCATTCGAAGAGGCGCTGTACCTCCTGGCGGGCGAGCTGCTGCTCGAGCTCGATGGTCACGTGCACAGGCTCGTCAGCGGTGACTACGCGATCATCCCGATCGGCACGTGGCACGCGCTCGCCAACGGCGGCGCCGGGCAGGTCCGCTGGCTGAGCGTCAACACGCCGATGCGGCTCGGGCCCGAAGCGGGCCGAAGGGACACCTTCTTTGGGCAGACCCCGTTTGACCGCGCGGCGTTCGAAGCGAGGGCGGGTCGGCCGCGATTTGGCAGCCCGGCGCTTCGCTGGATCGGTCACTACGACGGCACGCCGCCACAGGCGGAGGCGCTGCGCCTCGACGACCCGGCTCGCGGCCGCAAGCCGGCCGGGATGGACACGGCCCTGCTCGCCTACAGCGGGATCAGCGTCAAGATGCTCGCCGATCGGACGTTCGGGGCCGAGCTGCTGACGATGTTCACCGTCGACTACGAGCCCGGCGGCGCCGCACAGGCTCACGACCACCCATTCGAGGAGACGTACTTCTTCCTCGCCGGGGAGATCGAGGCCGAGCTGGATGGCGTCCATCACACATTGCGCGCGGGCGACGTGGTCTTTGCCGGCGTCGGCAGCGTCCACGGCTTCTACAACACCGGCGTCGAGCGCGTCCGGTGGATCGAGACGCAGGCACCCCAGCCACCAACCCGCCACGCCTACCGCTGGTCAGCGACTTGGGCGAAGTTCGAGGAGGACAACGATGTCGGGTGAAGGATCGGTCGTGGTGGTCGGAGGAACGCGGGCGATCGGGCTCGAGATCGCAAAGCGCTACGCGTCCGAGGGTGCCGACGTGGTTCTCACCGGCCGCGACGACGAGCAGATGGCCGCGGCGGTGCGCGAGGCCGAGAGCCTGGCCGAAGGCAAGGTTCGAGGGCTGACCTTCGATCTCGCGGTTCCTGAGTCCATCGCGCCGGGCCTCGCCGACGTCGGCCCGGTACGCCGGCTTGCCCTCGTGGCCATCGATCGCGACCAGAACACGGTCAAGGACTACGACATCACGCGGGCGATGTACTTGATCACCCTCAAGCTCGTTGGCTACACGGAGGTCGTGCACTCGCTTCATGGGCGGCTCACGCCGGATGCGTCGGTCGTGCTATTCGGGGGGATGGCGAAGGAGCGGCCATACCCGGGTTCGACCACTGTCACCACCGTCAACGGCGGCGTCGTGGGGCTCACGCGAACGCTCGTGGAGGAGCTCCGCCCCATCCGGGTGAACTCGATTCACCCCGGCGTCGTCGGCGACAGCCCGTACTGGGCCGAGAAGACCGCCGCCATCGAGCGGTATTCCTCCGAGACGCCACTCGGCCGGCTGGCAACGATGGCGGAGATCGTCGACGCGACGAGATTCCTGCTCGAGAACACGGCGGTCAACGGGGTCGATCTCATCGTCGATGGCGGCTGGCACTGCCGCTGACGACGCTCGCACGGCGAGCAACCGGTCTCGCACCACCGGCCGCCGCCTATCATCCGGCGCGATGACCAGTCGAGTGTTCGGCCGCGGCCTGGGCGGCGATGCCCAGGAGCCGGCGCCGATGGCGATGCGCGCCGAGGGATCGACGATCTGGGACGCCGACGGGAAGGCGTACCTCGACGCTGCCGCGGGCGCGGTCGTGGTGAGCGTCGGCCACGGGCGGGAGTCCGTGGCGCGGGTCATGGCCGAGCAGGCCGCGCGTCTCGGATACGTCCACGGAACCAGCTTCACGAGCGCGCCGGTCGAGGAGTACGCGCTGGCGCTTGCGCCGCATCTGCCCATCGACGACCCGGCGATCTATCCCGTCTCCGGCGGCTCCGAGGCGATGGAATCGGCGCTCAAGCTCGTCCGCGCCTACCACCTCGCCCGCGGCGAGCCCAAGCGGTTGATCGTGATCGCTCGCTGGGGCAGCTACCACGGCAACACCCTCGGCGCGCTCGACCTGTCCGGACGGAAGCCACTCCGACGGCCGTACGAGCCGTGGCTCGGGCGCTTCCGCCACGTCTCCGCCGCCTACCCGTATCGCGCCGGCGAGCCCGGCTCGAACGCGCTCGGCGACGCGGCCGAGCTCGCCGACGAGCTGGAGCGCGCCATCGAGTCCGCCGAGCCGGGGACAGTCGCCGCGTTCGTGGCGGAGCCGATCGTCGGGGCGACCCTCGCCGCCGCGGTGCCGCCCGACGACTACTGGCCCGCGATCGCCGACGTCTGCCGCCGCCACGGCGTGCTCCTCGTCGCCGACGAGGTCATGACGGGCTTCGGCCGGACCGGCAAGTGGTTCGCGATGGACCATTGGGGCGTCCGGCCCGACATCCTGATCTCGGCCAAGGGCGCGACGTCGGGCTACTTCCCGTTCGGGCTCGTGGCGGCTTCAGGAACCGTGCGTGACGCGGTCAAGGCGGGCGGCGGGTTCGTTCACGGCTTCACGTTCTCGCATCACGTGATCGCCGCCGCGGTCGCGCTCGAGGTGCTGCGTATCCTCGAGAACGAGCGGCTCGTCGAGGCGGTCCCGGAGAAGGGCGATCGACTGTTCGACCTCCTGTACGAGCGCCTCGACCCGCTGCCGCACGTGGGCGAGGTTCGTGGCCGCGGCCTGATGGTCGGTGTCGAGCTCGTCGCCGATCGCGAGACGCGGGCGCCCTACCCGCGCACCGAGAAGGTCATGGAGCGGGTCATCCGCGCCGCCCGGGATTCGGGGCTGATCCTGTACCCGAGCAGCGGCCTCGCGGACGGCACGAACGGGGACGCGGTCCTGCTCGGCCCGCCCTTCGTCGTCACCGACGACGAGCTCGTCACCATCGCGGACCGGCTCCGCGATGCGATCGAGCTGGCGACGTCCAATTCGGCGCCGACCCCGGCGCCAGCGGGAGCCGGCAACCGGGCCTGAGGGTCTTTGCTCAGACCTCGCCGCGGCGTCGCGTCAGCAGGACCAGTCCGAGCGCGACCAGCGCGATCGGTAGCAGCACCTCTGCCGCGCTCGGGAGCGCGAGCTGCGAGCCGCCGAGCGCGACGAGCAGCGCGCCAAGCAACGCCTGCCAGCCGATCCCGCCACCGCGGGTCATCCGGACGACGGCGATGAACAGCAGCGCGACACCGAATGCCAGGGTGCCGAGGCCGTCGGGGGCGTTATAGCCGATGCCCTCGACGAGGCCCGGAACCGCCGAGGCAGTCAGGAAGGACCCGGCATACAGCGAGAACGTGCCCTTGCGCAGGAGCCAGAGGATGAGGAACGCCAGTCCTGCGGAAAGGACGAGCAGGTTGCCCGGGACCATGTACTGGTTCGCCGCGCGGTCGACCAGCAACAAGGCGCCATAGATGACGAGGAAGACCCCGATCCACGGAAGCTGCGGGCGCCGGTCCTCCTCGCGCCCCCACTGCCAGCCGTAGCTCCGGACCGGGCCGGATTCGGGCGGCGGTGGCTGATCGGGCTTCTGGGTCGTGTTCGGTAGCGGCTCGGGCTCGCGATCCTCGTTGTCCATCCGTCCCTCCTCCTCGAGCCGCCTGCGGCCGCCGCAGGCCGGCGGCGGTGTCAGGCCGGCGCGGCTGCCGGCTTCGTCGGCTCGGCGGCGTTCCCACCGCCCGCGGCGGCGAGATCCTCCTCGTCCTCCACGTGGCTGAATCCTGCGCGTTCCGCGAGGCGCCCGAGCGGTCCCGGCGCCCACCAGTTCCAGCGCCCGAGGAGGCGCATCGTCGCCGGCACGAGCAGGACCCGGATGATCGTGGCGTCGAGCGCGACCGCGATCGCCATGCCGACGCCGATGCTCTTGATCGTCACCGTGTCGGCAAGGGCGAACGCCGCGAACACGGTGACCATGATCAGCGCCGCGCCGGTGATCACCCCGGCGGTCCGCGACAGGCCCTCGGCCACCGCGGTCGCGTTGTCACCGGTCCGGCGCCACGACTCCTGGATTCGCGACAGGAGGAGGACCTCGTAGTCCATCGACAGCCCGATGAGCACCGCGAACATGATGATCGGGTTGCCCGCGATGGTGTAGCCGAGTGGCTCGAAGTTCAGCAGCTCGCTGAGGTTGCCCTCCTGGAAGATCCAGACCAGGGCGCCGAAGCTGGCCGTGAGCGAGAGCAGGGTCATGATCACGGCCTTGATCGGGATCGCGAGCGACCCGAACAGCAGGAACAGGATGATCGCGGACGCGAGCAGCGTCGTCCCGACCGCCCACGGGATGCGCTCCGACTGGCTGAGCAGGAAGTCCTCGCCGATCGCCGCACCACCGCCGACCTGCATCCTGGTGATCGCCGGATCCAGCGGGACCATCCGCGACATTCGAGATGACGGCAGTGCCAGCCGGCTCGGACGAGTTGAGCGGGCTGATGGCGTCGATGCGGACGGTCGTGCCTCGGATGTAGGTCTCGCGCAGGCGCGCCAGCCCCGCGGCCAGGTCCGGCGGGAGCGTATCCGGGGGCGCGGCGTAGAGGCTTGCGACCTCGGGGGCCGTCATCGGCACGCCCGTCGCGGGATTGACGAACGAGAACGGCCCCTCCACCCGGTCGATTCCATCGACGACCGAGGAGGCGGTCGGACAGCGCGAGGACCGCTTCGATCGGACGCCTGTTCCGTGGGCGCGCTCTGCGTGTCGAGCAGGATGACGATCGGCGTCGTCTCGCCCGCGGTGAACTCTGTCTGGAGCGCGACCCAAGCGTCGCGGCTCGGCACGCCCGCCGGGTAGACCGTCGCATCGGGGACGCCCTGCTGGAGGCGCAGGTACGGTGAGCCGAGCAGGAGCAGGAACGCGAGGACCGGCACGAGCACGGCGATCGGGCGGCGCATCACGGCGTGGGCGACCTGCTCCCAGCGGGACTGGCGTGGCTGCCCGACGCGATCGCGCCGAAGCCCGAGCCGTCGCAGCAGCCCCGAGACCGACAGTGCATTCACGCGCGGCCCGAGCATGCCCAGGATCGCGGGCAGGAACGTGAGGCTGAAGAGGACCGAGGCGACGACGACGATCGCGCCACCGAGCCCGATCGAGCTGAGCCCGCTCGCCTTGAACCACAGCAGGCCCGACAGGCCGATCGCCACGGCGATCCCCGAGAAGAACACCGCCTTGCCGGCCGTCGCGACCGAGCGCTCGACCGCCTGCTCCACGGTCCGGCCGCGCGCGAGCTCCTCCCGGAAGCGGCTCGTCATGAACAGGGCGTAGTCGATCGCCAGTGCGAGCCCGAGCATCGTCGCGATGTTGAGCACATAGATGCTCATCTCGGTCTGCTGCGCGACGAGGCTCATCACCCCGAGCGAGGTCGGGATCGCGAGCCCGGCGACGAGCAGCGGCATCCCGGCCGCGATGAGCGATCCGAAGACCAGGATCAGGACGAGCGCCGCGATCGGCAGCGAGACGGTCTCGGCCCGGACGAGGTCCTCCTCGGACAGCCTCGCCGAGTCCTGCTGGATGGGCCCGAAACCGGTGAGCCCC
The DNA here is from genome assembly GCA_963721765.1 of uncultured Chloroflexia bacterium. GTDB lineage: Bacteria > Chloroflexota > Limnocylindria > Limnocylindrales > CSP1-4 > UBA5189. Next base: position 138,409 of record CAVRJP010000004.1, on the reverse strand, counting down.
ACCTCGTAGCCAGCGGGCAGGGCCGGGGCGAGGGCGCCCTTCACCGGGTCGACCAGGTCGATCGAGCGGTCCTCGTCCGCGTCGAGCCCGATGACGACGTACGCCTTGTCACCCGCCTCGCTGATGAACCGGTCGTCAAGCGTCTCCGCATACCCGGTCACGTCGGTCACCCCGTCGACGGCGAGCACGGGGGCGACAGCCGCCCCGATCGCCGCCTGGAACTCCGAGGACCTGGCGTCCGCTCCGGGCGTCGTCGACTCGAACAGCGCGATGAAGGCCGACCTCCCGCCGCCGAACTCGGCCTCGAGCCGATCGGAGACCTGCGCCGATTCGGACGTGGGATCGAGCCAGCCGCCGGTGGTCAGGTGCTCGGCGGTGCCGCCGGCGAGGGAGCCGAACGATCCGGCGACCACGATCGCGAGCGCCACGAACCATCGGCGGCGCCGATACACGAAGGCGCCCCAGCGGGTGAACATCGGGTCAGGGGTCGAGCAGGTTCAGGTGTCGAACGGAGCTCAAGCCTCGGCGAGCGTCGGCTCCACCGACAGCTCGACGTTGCCGGCGATCGCGCGTGAGATCGGGCACCCGTCCTTCGCCGCATCGGCGATCTTCGCGAATGTCGCCGCATCGATGCCCGGGACGACCCCGGTGACCTTGATCGCGCTCGAGAGCACGGTCCAGCCGGCTTCCCGCTTGTCGGCCGTGACGTCGACCCGCACGTCCAGCCGCTCGGCGATCGTGCCGTTCTTCGCGAGCTGGTTCGCGAATGCCATCGAGAAGCAGCTGGCGTGTGCGGCGGCGAGAAGCTCCTCGGGGCTCGTCCGGCCCTGGTGGGCCTCGGTCCTCGAGCTCCAGGTGATCGGCATCCGCGAGAACGCGCCGCTGGAGATGTACTGGAGCATGCCGGTGCCCTCGGTCAGGTTGCCGCTCCAGGTGGCGGTGGCGTGGCGGGTCTCGGCCATCTCGGTGCGCCTCCTCGGGGTGTGAGATCGAACGTGCTTCGAGGTGTCGTGCGACGCGTGCTCGGGGTCAAGCCTTGCGACGCGGGCGGCTGGTACATCGTCCCACAGGCGCCATCGGCGAGCCCCGGATGCCGATCGCTCCCCGGAGCGCCGTCGCAAGCGCGCGATTCTTCGCGTCGCTGGGGAAGGTCACGGAGCGCAAGCCGCCGAAGTCGCGATGGGCGACGATCGCGTCGGCGAGGGCGGCCACGAAGCCGGGCTCCGCGAGCGGATCGAACTCGGGCTCCCACCACATGCCGAGGATTCGGAGCTCGTCGGCCCGTCGCTCGATCCTCGGCTCGATCCGGCCCACCAGCCTGTCGCCGTAAAGGATCGGGAGCACGTAGTAGCCCCAGCGGCGCTTCGAGGCCGGGACATAGACCTCCCAGACGTAGTCGAAGCCGAAGAGCCGGCGCAGGAGGTCGCGGTCCCAGCACAGCGGGTCCAGTGGCGCAAGCAAGGCAACGCCCGGCTCCGACCCCCCCGCCAGGGCTCCGTCGCCAATCTCTCCCTCTGCTTGATCGAGGTAGGGGATGTCCTCGACGACGACGAAACGCTCACCCCGCAGGCCCTCCACCTGGACCGGCACGAGCCGGCGCTCGTCCACGAGTCGAGCGCGCACGGCGGCGCGGTCGGCCGCGTAGCCGGTGCCGCCAACCCACAGCTCCTGGTTGCCGGAGGCCCCCAGCAGGCCGTTTCCGCGATACCGGGACAGGAGTCGATGCGCCTGCTGCTCCTCCACGGGGCGGCGCTCCGCGAGGATCTCCGGTGGGATGAGGCGATCCATCAGGTCGTAGACCCGAAGGTTGCCCTCGCGTCGGGCGATGCCGATCGTGCCGACCTCGGCCAGCGCCTCGAGGATCGCCCGCACCTGGTTCGTTGGGCGCCAGTACCAGTCGATCGCCTCGCGTGCGCCCACATCGCGCGGGAGGAGCGACCCGCCATCACGGATCCGGCCGAGCAGCTCCTCGACGAGCGGCGCGTGGTCGTCGAAGGCCGTGGCCGTGTGCCGGACCTGCGCCCGATCCCAGATCCAGCGATAGAGCGGGAGCTCCGCGACCGGCACGATGTTCAGGCTCTTGTTGTAGGTCTCGTACAGGCGCCGATCCGCGTACAGCCAGTGGTCGGCCCACTCGCGGCGGTAGCCCTGGATGCGGGCAAGCAGGACGAGATCGTGGTTGCGCCCAGCGACCTCCAGCGGGTCGAACTGGAGCGATCCCAGCCGCGCGATGACGTCGAGGACGCTGTCGCGCTGAGCCGGAAGGCTGCGTGGTGGCGCGAGGAGGTGTCGAAGGGCCAGAAAGCGGCGAGCAACCGCAGCCGAGACCTCCCGAATCTCACCCACGAGACGAGGAGCGCTCGGGCCTATGGCTCGAGCGGGACCATGATGGATCGCAGGTCGCCGTCCTTCGGGGCGTACAGGAAGAGCACGTCCGTCACCCCGGACTTCGCCTCGACCTGGGCCTCGGCGATCGGCGGGGTCGAGCAATCGGGAGCCTGGTCCGAGGGATGCGCGTGGATGGTGACCGTGTGCTGGCCCGGCTCGATCTCGTATGTCGCGCCTGTCTGCCCAGGGCTCACCGCGGACGTGCTGCCGGAGCCCGGGGCATTGCCGAGGCCCGGCTCGCAGCCGTTCCCGAAGCTGACGAACCATGACTGCGACGAAACGTCGGACAGGATCGCATCCAGGCCCGTGCTCACGACGGTGAGAAGGCCCTTGCCGGGCGCCGGCGTGTCCGCCAGCCCTCCGGCCTCCGGGTGGTGGCCAAAATAGTGGCTCGAGGCGCCGAAGCCGCCGTCGAGCAGCCCGCTGGTCGCGAGGAAGATCGTGATGATCTGGCCTGGCTTGAAGGTCTCCGACTTCGACATGAGGGCGCTCGCGTCGTCGGTGACACCGGCCGGCATGAACGTCAGGAACCCGTTGCCGTCCTCGTCCATCGCGGTCGGATCGACGAACGCACTGACCGTCCCGTAGGGGACCGACACGATTGGCGAGGAGCTGCTGTCGACGAAGACCTCGCCGTAGACGTCGATCGCCCCCGGCTCGCTGGTTACCGGCGTATACAGGTTGACCACGCGGAGCTGCGCGCCGGACGGCCGGTTCGTCGGTCCTTCGAATGGCGGGAACGTGAAGTCACCGAAGTCGTCCGTCGATCCGGGCAGGGCGGGCGTGCCGGCGCAGCCTACGAGGAGGACGAGGGTGGCGAGGAGCGAGAGCTTCCGGCGCCATCGGGCCATCGAGAATTCTCCTCCGTGCGGGCCGCGTAGTCGAGCTGGACCCGGACATTCTGCCCCGGGTCACGATTCGAGGCGGTCCTGCAGGCGTTCGACGAAGGCGGCCTGTGCCGGGTGGGCTCGTTGCCGAGCCTCGTGGGGCCCGAACCAGGCCACGCGATCCACCTCGGGGATCACGAGCCGGCGGCCCGTACGTGGGGGCCACTCGATCTCGATCTCGTTGGAGTGGGCGAGCGCAGGATCGAGGTCGCCCTCGACCGCCCACGCCCGAACCACCTTGCCGCTCTTGAGCGTGACCTCGCCGAGGTCCAGTGGGGGCACGCTCGGGTCACGGGCGACGGCGGCCAGCGCAAATCCGGTCTCCTCCTCGAACTCGCGCGCCGCCACGGCCTCGTATGCCTCGTCGGGCTCGGCGATGCCCTTGGGCACGCTCCAGCTGCCGTAGTCCTGCTGCTTCCAATAAGGCCCGCCGGGGTGGGCGAGGAGCACCTCCAACGTTCCATTCCGCCGGCGATAGAGCAGGATCCCCGCGGACGTGCCGGGCTTCATGGGCGGTCTCTGGGTGCCATCTCGGCGCGTAGCCTACGTCGGAGTGCCGTGCGCGTTGACGCTCGAGGGGCTAATCCCGATAATGTCACTTGGGATTACGAAATCGCCCGGGCCCTGCGAGCGGGGCCGTTCCGGGCGGCGCGAACAGCATCGGAGAGGCCTTGGCCAACACTCGGGAGCTCGTCGCCGATCGGCGCGAGCAGTACGCCTTCCACGACGACATCGTCTACCTGAAGGAGACGGGTCGCGGGCTGTCGCGCGCCACCGTCGAGGAGATCAGCGGGTTCAAGGATGAGCCGGACTGGATGCTCCAGCTCCGGCTGCGCGCGTTCGACCACTTCCTGAAGCGGCCGATGCCGATGTGGACCGACGGCCTCGACAAGATCGACTTCGACAAGATCGTCTACTACCGGAAGCCCTCGGAGCGCGAAGAGAAGTCCTGGGACGACGTCCCGGAGCAGATCAAGGCGACGTTCGAGCGGCTCGGCATCCCGGAGGCGGAGCGCAAGTTCCTCGCCGGCGTCGGCGCGCAGTACGACTCCGAGGTCGTGTACCACTCCGTGAAGGAAGAGCTCTCGAAGATCGGCGTGGTCTTCATGGGCACCGATCAGGGCCTGAAGGAATACCCCGAGATCTTCAAGAAGTACTTCGGGACGGTCGTCCCGGCGGAGGACAACAAGTTCTCGGCCCTGAACGGGGCGGTCTGGTCAGGCGGCTCGTTCGTGTACGTCCCGAAGGGCGTCGAGGTACCGCTCCCACTCCAGGCGTACTTCCGGATCAACGGCGAGAACACCGGGCAGTTCGAGCGGACCCTGATCGTCGTCGACGAGGGCGCGAAGGTCCACTACATCGAGGGCTGCACGGCACCGATCTACGCCACCGACTCCCTCCATGTGGCCGTCGTCGAGGTCGTCGCTTTGCCGGGCTCCAAGGTTCGGTACACGACCATCCAGAACTGGTCGAATGACGTCTACAACCTCGTGACCAAGCGCGCCCACGCCTACGAGAACGCCAACGTCGAGTGGATCGACGCGAACACCGGCTCGCGCAAGACGGTCAAGTTCCCGAGCATCTACTTGCGCGGCGAGGGCGCCAGCGCGGACATCATCTCGGTCGCGGTCGCGGGCAAGGGCCAGCACCAGGACACCGGCGCCAAGGCCATCCATCTCGCGCCCAACACGAGATCGCGGATCGTCTCGAAGTCGGTCTCGAAGGATGGCGGGCGCGCAACGTATCGCGGCCAGCTGAAGGTCTCGCCCGGCGCCACGGGCGTGGTCGCGAGCGTTCGCTGCGACGCGCTGATGCTCGATGACGAGAGCCGAAGCGACACGTACCCGTACATCGACATCCAGGAAGACGACACGACGATGACCCACGAGGCCACCGTCGGCAAGATCAGCGCAGACCAGATCTTCTACCTGATGAGCCGCGGCCTGACGGAGAACGAGGCCCAGAACCTCGTCATCCAGGGCTTCCTCGAGGTGTTCACGAAGGAGCTACCGATGGAGTACGCCATCGAGTTCAACCGCCTCGTAAAGCTCGAGATGGAGGGCTCGCTCGGCTGATCCTCGGGCCGATACCCGATCGGCCCAGAAACCCGATCGGCCCGGGAAAGAGAAACGCCCGAAGGGGCCCGATCACTAGATGCTCCAACCCATACAAGTACAAGTTGGATCACTAGATGTTCGAAGCTCCTTCGAGCTCGGAAACCGTAGCACGCCCACGACGGTGGTGCGCGCGTCGAATCCTGCACGGTACGTGACGACCGCATCACATCTCGGCGTGGTCGTTTGCGCCCGTCAGTACCTCACGAGGCGATCACATCCTGGACCTCGCGACCGGCGACCTCCGCGACCTCGGACCGGTGCAAACGAACGGCTTCGTCAGCTGGGACTGGTCGCCGGATGGAGCGTCGATCCTCGAGATCGGGGGAGATGGCTCGGGGGACATGACGATCGTGAACGTCGCGACGGGAACCTGGACGACCATGCCCTGGCCTGTCGACTCGCCGATCACCTGGCAGCGCGTGGCCAGCTGACAGACTTGCGGCTCCAGCGCGGCGCCCGTTTGGGCGCCGCGTTCGGATTCAGGGCCGAGAATCGAAACGCCCGAGAGAACCCCGATCACTAGGTGCTCCGCCTCCATGCAAGCACGGACTTGGATCACTAGATGCTCTAGGCCCTCTCGAGCCAACGCACCATAGCACTGCCCGATGGGGCCCCGCAAGTCGATTCCACACGCCTTCGGCTACGCTCCGAGCAATGTCCACGACCCCGACGACGGCCGAACGCCCGCGCCCCGCGCGCCGTTCGCCGTCCGATTTGCCGATCAGCTTTGCCGACCAGCCCCTCGTCGATGCGCTCGCTTCAGAGCGCGGCGAGCCGGCCTGGCTCCGCGCCGACCGTCTGCATGCGCTCGAGGCCTTCGCGTCGTTGCCGATCGAGGGGAACCAGCTGTACACGCCATATGTCGACCTCCGAGCTGCGGCCCTCGAGGACGTCCGGCCGTACGTGACGGACGCCCCAGCGGGCTTGGGCGACGACCTCGCCGACCTGCGGCTCCCGCAGGGCGTCCACGTTGAGACCTTTTCCGGTTGGCTCGATCGCGATCCAGACGGGTTCCGCATTGCCATCGAGGGCGGCCCGTCCCTGCCCGGCGACGACAAGCTGGCCATGCTCGCTCGCGGGGTCTGGAGCCACGGCCGGCACATCGAGGTCGATGCGGATGTTCGGCTGACCGACCCGATCGTGATCCGCTGGCATGCCGGCGCGCCGGGTCGTGCCCTGATCACGCGCACGGTGGTCAGCCTCGGCGCTCGCGCCTCCGCGTCGATCCTCGAGGAACAGGTGCCATGTGGGCCGGACATCGAGTGCGCCGAGGGCGAAGTCGTGCCGCAGGCGCTCTTCCAGGGCACGACCGAGGTCGTGCTCGGCGCTGGGGCGTCGCTTTCGCTCGCCTCGATCCAGGACCTCGACCCGGGGCAAGTCGCTTTCCAGCACCGGCACGCCTCGATCGGCGAGGGGGCATCCCTCCGCTGGGCGCTGGCACAGGTCGGTGGCCGGCTCGTCCGGAGCCGGGTCGACAACCGGCTCGTGGGCGACCGGAGCTCCGTCGAGCAGGTGGAGATCGTGTTCGGCGGCGAGCAGCAGCTGTTCGACCTGACCTCCTACACGCGGCACATCGGGCGCGACACGACCGGCAACCTGCTGTCCAAGGGCGCGCTCCTCGACCGCTCGAAGAGCTTCATGAAGGGCCTGATCACGATCGAGAAGTCGGCGGTCGGGACCGACTCGTTCCTGGGCGAGTTCGGGATGAACCTCTCTCGCGCGACCCGCGCGGTGGCCATCCCGTCGCTCGAGATCGACCAGCCCGATTGCCGGCGCGCGATGCACTCATCGTCGGTCGGGCCGATCGACCCGGCCCAGCTGTTCTACCTCGAGAGCCGCGGCATCCCGCCGGACGAGGCGCGCAAGTTCATCGTCCTCGGCTTCCTCGAGCCGGTCGTCGCGCGCGTGCCCGTCGACAGCGCCCGTGACCACCTGCGCGACCTCCTCGAGGCGAAGTGGTCCGCCGGGCTCGAGGCGGACGCCGAGGCGGCGTGACACGCCTGGTCGACCTTGCGGGAATCGACGAGGTGCCCGAGGGCACGATGAAGATGGCCTACGTCGACGGCACCGACCAGGTCATCGTCGTCCACACCGGTGGCGAGATCCGCGCCTTCCAGGGGATCTGCACGCACGAGTACTTCGAGCTCGACAAGGGCTTCCTGACCGGAGGTGGCTCGACGGGCGCCAACGGTCGACCGGCGGGGACCCTGACCTGCGCGCTCCACCTGTCCCGGTTCGACCTCGCCACGGGCGAGGCGCTCGACCCGCCGGCGGAGCTGCCGCTCGAGACCTACCCGGTGATCCTCGAAGGCGGGCGGATCCTGATCCAGATCCCCGACGGCCCACTACCCGTCAACGAGTGACAGCGGGCGAATCGAGGCACGTCAGGAGCCGCGCGACGACGAGCCCGTGTCTCGTGCGAATTGGAGACGGGGCGCCAGCCTAGGGTGGGCTGAGCGTCAGCGTCCGCGCCGCGGCGGCGGCGACGTTGCCCGCGGAGAAGGGCAAGCTCAAAGTCTCCCCGTTCGCCCACAGCGGGATCAGGTCGCCGTAATGCGGGTCGAACGGGTTGCCGGACTGCCCGGTCGTGATGACGATCCGCGCCCCGTCGATGTCGTCCATGTCGATCGTGAACCGCAGCGACGGCCCGTTGGTCACCTCGAACGCCTGGTGATTGGCGAGCGGGACGTAGCTCGGGTCGTCGGGGTCCGGGTAGACGCCCGCGGCGCGGTAGTAGTTGTTGTTGATCGCGCCATCCGCGCCGGCCACCGCCCGGCCCGCCGGGTTGAAGAACCACTCGAGCGGCGGGATCCCGGACGAGCCGAGCGTGGACTCGCGGAAGGTCACCTGGTGCAGCCGGCCCCATGTCCAGGTCGCCGGATCGGCGTCGAACCCTCTGAGGTCCGCGGCCGCGGCGTCGATGGCGTCCGCGGTGACCTTCGCCGGTTCGGCGTCCGCGCTCGACCCCTCGGTGGCGATGTCCCACCACGGGCTGATCGACTGGCCGAGGACGCTGATCAGCGCCTCCCAGGCGAACGTCGACCCGACGTAGTCGCGCGCCAGCGGCCCCAGCTCGTCGTCGAAGATCGCCCGCTGGAGCGCGAGCTCGACCGTCATGTACGAAGCGCAGCCCACCGAATGGACCTCGCAGCGCAGGTCCCACGAGCGGATCCGTTCGAGGAGGAGCTGGCCATCGGCCGTCGCAGGCTTCGGATCGATCGCGACGAGGCGCGGGATGATCCTGTCAGCTCGGAGGACGTAGGTATCGAGCTGGATCGCGCGCATATCGTCGGCCGTGACGTTGCCCTCGAGGCCGGCCAGCCGCTGGCTGATCCGCGCCGCGCGGTAGCCGGGGTCCCACTCGCTGCCCAGCCAGTACGGGAAGTCGGCGCTCACCGGGGCGTTGTTCGCGGAGGCGATCTGGCCGCCCGCCGGGTCCAGCTGCCACGGCAGGTCCTCGCGCGGGACGTAGCCGGTCCATTCCTCGTCGCCGGAGGTGCCGTCGCGGACGCGTTCGCCCGTCGCATGTCCGGCGCCGCAATCGCTCGCGCCCTGCGGGCATGGCGGAGCGGAGAAGGGGTCCCGCAACGGGATGAGTCCGGGCAGCACGTAGCCGATGTGCCCGTCGACGTCGGCGTAGATGAAATTCTGGCTCGGCGAGCCGTAGCCCTCGAACGCGGCGCGGAACTCCTCGAAGCTGGTGGCGAGGTCGATCTTCATGAACGTCTCGAGCGCGAGGTCGACCTCGGCGGTCGATGCCCAGCGCATCGCGAGGACCGGGCCATCCTTCAGGCGCGCGTCCACGTCACTCAGCACGGGCCCGTGGCGGGTCGAGCGGACGTCGATCTCGACGGCGGTGCCACCGCCGACCTTGATGACCTCGTGGCGGACCTCGAAGGCGAGCGATTGGCCGTCGTAGAGGTAGTGGCCTTCCGGGTCCGACGGGTCGACGGTCTCGAGGAAGAGGTCCTGCGTATCCGGCCCCACGTTCGTGGCGCCCCACGCGATCCGGGCGTTGTGTCCGAGGATCACCGCCGGCGCACCCGGGAACGTCACGCCGACGACGTCCCACGGGCAGGTCGCGTCGATGACCCGGCAGTGCAGGCCGTTGATGATCCACACCGATGGGATCGCGAAGCCGAGATGCGGATCGTTCGCGAGGATCGGCTTGCCGCTGAACGTCCGATCACCCGACACGACCCAGTTGTTCGAACCCACGCCGTGACTGCCGACCAGGCCGGAGCCGCGGTCGAAGCCCGCCAGGCCTGCCACCGTCGAGCCGAGCCGGCCGAGGTCGGCCAGCGCGGCGGCGTGCGCTTCGGCGAGTCTCGTCGTCGCCGCCTCGTGGCTGGCTCGTGGCGCCACCGAGGCCGCCGCGGTCGTCGCGGTCGTCGTTGGGGCGCCGGCGCCGCCCGAGCCCACGAGTCCAGTTGGCGTGATCACCGGCGCGGTGGCGTCGTACGGCGGGAACAGGTCATCGGTCAGCGCCGGATCACCGAGGCGGGCGTCGGCGAGGAAGCGGAAGATCTCGCTGTCCACGTTCCCGCCGAGCGACCACGCCTGGACCTTCTGCCACGTCGCCGTGTCGAGCGGCGTCCATGGCTCCAGCGTGATGCCGCCGACACCGCCAGTGCCCGACAGCAGACCGGCGACGACGAACGGGGTCGACAGCCGGCCGTCGTGCTCGGTGATCCAGGCGTTCACGCCCTCGGCATACGCGGCGAGGATCGAGAGGGTGTCGGGCGACATCGCCGCGAGATCGCGTTCCGCGGCGACCCGCCAGCCGAGCGTCCGGATGTACGTGTCCCGCTCGACCTGGCCTGCGCCGAAGAGCTCCGAGAGACGGCCGGCGCCGATTCGGCGCGAGATCTCCATCTGCCACATGCGCTCCTGGGCGTGCGCGTAGCCCTGGGCCATGAACAGGTCGTGCCGATCGCCGGCGGTGATGTGCAGGATCCCGTTGCCGTCCCGAATCACGGTCGCGGGCGAGTGAAGCCCCGTGACCGCGACGGTCCCGGAGGTCTGCGGAAACCCGCGGCTGGTCGTGATCGCCACGAAGACGAGCAGCGCCACGATGGCAAGCGAGACGAGGACGGCCGTCCAAAGCACCAGTCGCTTCACCACGCGACCAAGGAAGCGCACGGCTCGACCCACCTGTCCCTCCTCAGCGCGGAAGGGTAGTGCCCGCGCCCGCCCCCGTGGCGGCCCGGACGATGGCGTCCGCGAACACGAGGTCCGCGAGCCCGACGCCGAGGTGCGAGACGAGCACGCGGCCGGGCGGCCGCCTCGTCCCGCCCAGGATGGCCTCGCCGAGCGTCGCGCCCGGGTCCGGATAGCCATCGAAGTTGCCCGCGTCGCGATTCGCCAGGAACTGCTCGCGGTGGTCGACGAGGAACAGCGCGGATTCGCTCGCCACCTCGGCAGCCACGTACGTCGCGTAGTCGACCGCGACCACCGTTGCCTCCGGGCGCAGCCAGGCGTTGGTCATGACCTGGCGAACCTCGGGCGGGCCGAACGCGGCCGCGGTGATGACGACGTCCGCAGCCTCGACCGCGCTCCGCGCCGTCTCGTGCGCGACCGCGGCAGCGATGCCATCCGTGGCCCGCGCCGCCGTCGCGAGCGCCTCGGCGCGCTCCGGGTGACGATCGAACACGTGGATGGTGCAGCCGGGCAGGACGCCGCCGACCACGGGCAGGTGGGAATGGCCCTGCACCCCGGCGCCGATGACGCAGACGTTCGATCCAGAGCCGCCCAGGTGCCGGAGGGCGACCCCGGTGATCGCTGCCGTGCGCTCGGCGGTGATCGGCGCGCCATCCACGAGCGCGATGGGAACGCCGGTCTCGGGATCGTTGAGCACGATGACCGCGCTGATCGCGGGGATGCCGAGCGCCCCGTTCGTGCCGAAGCCGGCGACCCACTTCATCCCGATCAGGTCGCCGCCCGGGTCATCGGCATGCAGGCGGGCGGGCATGGCGTGGGCGAACGAGCTTGCCGCGCGGGGGTGGATTCCGACCTTGGGTGGCAGCTCGCTCGCGCCGGGCCGGGCGAGCGCGGTCATCGTCAGCTCGGCGAGCCGGAGCCGCTCCTCGAGGGGCGGCATCGCGGCGACGACATCGGCGGCGCCGAACCAGCGCAGGGGCGGCAGTCGCGACATCCGCGCGATTGTAGGGAGCGTCCGGGGCGGTCGCGATGGGTACGATTCCCGGCGATGGCCCCGATCGATCTCGCCCAGAGCCTCGACAACCTCAAGCTGGAGCGCGACGCGATCGTCCTCTACGACGAGCTGGCGAGAATCGAAAAGGATTCCCGCCGCGCCGATGCGTTTCGGACGATCGCCGGCAACGAGCGCCGGCACGCGGAGGTCTGGGCGAACAAGCTCCGTGAGCTCGGCGCCACGGTGCCCGAGCCCGGTGGTCCGCGCATGCGGGTCCGCGTGATCCTGTTGATGGCGCGCCTGTTCGGCACCCACGCGGTGCGGGACATGGTCCAGGCGCTCGAGGGCGACGAGGAGGACGCCTACACCGCCCAGGGCTCCGCGCAGGCGTCGCCCGAGGTCGACGCGATCGCAGCCGACGAGCGCGAGCACGCCGAGATCTGGCGCCGCCTCGGCGGGAGCGGTCGGACCGGCGGCGCGGCGCACCGGCCCAGCGACATCGCCGCCCGCGAGGGCTGGCATCGGGTCGGTCGGTCGGGGACGCTGCGCGCCGTCATCTTCGGCGTCTCCGATGGGTTGGTCTCGAATCTCGCCCTCGTGATGGGCGTCGCCGGGGCATCGGCGGGCGATCGATCCTTTGTCCTGCTCGCGGGCATCGCCGGCCTGCTGGCCGGCGCGTTCTCGATGGCGGCCGGCGAGTACATCTCGATGCAGTCGCAGCGCGAGCTGTTCGAGCGGCAGATCGAGCTCGAACGAGCCGAGCTCGAAGCGATGCCCGAGGAGGAAGAGGCCGAGCTTGCCGCGGTCTACCGGTCGAAGGGGTTCACCGAGGCCGAGGCGGCGACGATCGCCGAGCGCATGATCGCCGACCCGAAGAGCGCCCTGGACACGCTCGTGCGCGAGGAGCTCGGGCTCGATCCGGACGAGCTCGGCTCCCCGTGGGGCGCGGCGCTCGGCTCGTTCGTGTCCTTCGGGATCGGCGCCCTGATCCCGGTGATCCCGTACGTCGTGTCGGTCGGGAGCACGGCCTTCGTGGCCGCGATCGGGCTCTCAGTCGCGGCGCTGTTCGCCGTCGGGGCCGGTGTGAGCCTCCTCACCGGCCGGAGCCTGCTCTTCTCGGGCGGGCGGCAGGTCTTCATCGGCGCGGCGGCTGCGGTCGTCACGTACCTCGTCGGACACGCCATCGGGATCGCCGTCTGAGCGGTCGTCGGGTTCGGGCGGAGCGAAGGCGCTCCCGTCGCCGTCCTCGACGACCAAGCGATCCGGTGGCGGGAGCGAGAGGTACTCCCGGTGGAGGCGCAGCACCGAGCCGACCACCCGGTCATCGACTCCGGGCGCGCGACCCGAGAGCCGCTCGGCGATCCACGTCGCCTCGGCGCGCCGCTCGAGGTCGGCGAGGTCCTCTTCGCGCCGTCGGCCGTCCATCGTGACCACGGCGACGAGCCCGCCGCCCGCCACGAGCCCGACGATGAGCAGCCACCACTGGAACTCCGCCATCTGGCCGGAAGGATAGGGCTCGCGGGCCCCGCGTACACTCGCCGGCGATGATCGACTGGATGCCGAACGCGGTCGCCCTGCAGCTCGGGCCGCTCGCGATCACCTGGTATGGCATCAGCTACGTGGTCGGGCTCGCCGCCGCCTACTGGATCATGGTCCGCCAGGCGCGGCGCTTCGGCGAGAACCCCGCGATCATCGGCAACGGGCTGATCATCGTGGCGATCGCGGCGCTCATCGGCGGCCGCCTGTACCACGTCGTCGACCAGTGGCAGCTGTACGCGAACGATCCGCTGAAGATCATCCTGCCGCCGTACAGCGGCCTCGGCATCTTCGGCGGCTTCGTGACGGGCACGATCGCCGTGCTCTATCTGACCCGCCGGTGGCGCCTCTCGTTCTTCCGCTGGGCGGACATCATCGCGCCCGGAATCTTCCTGATGCAGGCCGCAGGTCGGGTCGGGAACTTCTTCAACCAGGAGCTGTACGGCCCACCGACGGACCTGCCGTGGGGGATCGCGATCGATTGCCTGCACCGGGTTGCCGAGTACCCGTGCACGGCCTTCCCGCTGTCGACCCACTTCCATCCGCTGTTCCTGTACGAGTCCCTGTCCGGCCTGTTGGGCGCAACCGTCCTCGTGTGGCTTTCCCGCCGGCACCGGCCGTGGCTCCGGGTGGGCGACCTCTTCGCGATCATGTTCATCTGGATCGGCGGTGTCCGCTTCCTCGTCGAGTTCCTGCGGATCGGGAACTGGCGCCTCGGCGACATCCCGACGGCCCAGATCTTTGGGGCCGCGTTCGTGCTGATCGGGATCGCCATCCTCGTCGTCCGCCGGCGCCAGGGCGCGCCGCCGCTCGTTCCCGCAACGGGCCCGATCGGTTCCCCGGCCGGTGCCGAGTCCGAGGACGACGGCCTGTTCGACGACATCGACCGGAGGCACAGCCCGGACGCTCCGCCCGGCCCATGACCATGCCGGGCGCGCCGCGGCTGACCACGCCGGGCACGCCGGCGGCGAAGCGTCCGCGTGCCCGCCTTCGCCCCGAGGCACTCGCAGCGGCGCGCGGCGGTGCGCGCGAGGGGCTCGCCTGGCTCGGCCGGCAACCGGAGGCGCGCGCCTCGGTCTTCTACCGCGTCGTTCGCGTCCTCGTCCGGTTCGTGCTGTTCGGTTTGTTCCGGTTCCGGATCCAGACGTCGGGCCAGGAGCACCTGCCCGCCGGTGGGTATCTCCTGGTGGCCGGCGCCCACCGGGGCTGGATGGACCCGTTCGTGGTCATGCATGCCCTGCCGGTGGAGCCCCGGTCATGGTTCCTCGGCAGTGGCCCGTCGACCTTCGCGGCACGCTGGCGCGAGTGGCTCGCCCATCGGCTCGGCGGCCTCCTGCCCGTCTGGCGAGGTGGCGTTGGGGTGGACGGCCACGTCCGGGCGGCCCGTGCCGTCGTCGGCGCCGGGGCGGTGTTCGTGCAGATGCCCGAGGGCACGGTGAACGGCCCGCCGGGACGGTTGGGCCCGTTCCGACCGGGCGCCGCCGTCATCGCCATCCGGACCGGCGCGCCGATCGTCCCGTTCGCGTTCGCGGGCTCCGAGGAGCTCTACATCGGCCGGCGGATGGCCTCCCGCGTCCTGCCGCCGACGACCATCCGGGAGCTGCTCGGCGAGGCCTGGGATGGAACGTCGCCAGAGCGGGACTCGCGGTCCGAGCTGGAGCTGGCCCGGCGGGTCAGCGACGCCCTTGCCGCGCGTATCGGGCCAGTCGTCGAATCGCTGCACCCGCTGACAGTGGACAGTCCGGGTCACTCCCGCCGCCTTCGGCGCCGGCTCACGTGGCTGCTCCTCGGCCCGGGGCCGCTGGAGCACTGAGCGGTCAGCCCAGGAACAGGGTCCCGGCGAGCGCGACGAGGGGCGGCACGGCCTGGAGCGCCGCACCTCGGCGGTTGAACCGATACAGGACCACCCCGGCCGCGATCATCGAGCCGCACACGAACCCGACGAGCACCCGGCCCGTCGCCGCGTCGGCGAACGCCGCGAGTGCGAGACCGACGGCGATGCCGACCGCCAGGAACAGGTTGTAGTAGCCCTGATTGATCGCCCACGGGCGCACGATCCGGGCGTCCGCCCCGGACGCCAGCCCGAAGCGCTTCCAGACCTGGGGCCGCATGAACCACAGGCTCTCCTGGGCGAAGAACCACGTGTGAACGAGCGCCGCGATCAGGGCGGCGCCGATGGTGATCAGGTGCACGAAACGCATTGTGAGGAGTCGCGGTGTGGATAAGTCGGGTCGGGATACGTGCGGACCATTTCGGGGGTGCGTCCACGCACCAGTCGGCCATCCGGCGCGCCGCTGATGGCTCGGCGCGACACACGCCCGATATCCTCGTCGGGCATGCACTACGCCGAGTCCATCCTCGACCTCGTCGGCGACACGCCGCTGGTCCGGCTCACCCGGATTCCCGGGCGCGACCTGGGCCTACTGGACGGCCAGCCCCTGATCCTGGCAAAGCTCGAGACGCTCAACCCGGGCGGCTCGGTGAAGGACCGGATCGGGCTGCCGATGATCGAGGCCGCTGAGCGCGCCGGCCTCCTCAAGCCGGGCGGGACGATCGTCGAGCCGACGTCGGGCAACACCGGGCACGGCCTCGCGATCGCGGCCGCGCTGAAGGGCTATCGATGCATCTTCGTCATGGCCGACAAGCAATCCTCGGAGAAGCAGGCCCTCCTTCGTGCCTACGGCGCGGAGGTCGTCCTGTGTCCCACCAACGTCGAGCCCGAGTCACCGGAGAGCTACTACTCGGTCGCGGCGCGCCTCGCCCGCGACATCCCGGGCGCGTTCAAGCCGGACCAGTACTGGAACCAGGAGAACCCGATCGCCCACGAGAAGACGACGGGGCCCGAGATCTGGGCGCAGACCGAGGGCCGGATCACGCACTTCGTGGCGAGCGTCGGGACGGGCGGCACGGTCACCGGCGCGGCGCGCTACCTGCGCTCGCAGAAGCCGGACATCACGGTCATCGGGGCGGACCCGGAGGGCTCCGTCCTCTCCGGCGACACCGCGCGCCCGTACCTCACCGAGGGCGTGGGCGAAGACTTCTTCCCGGGCACGTATGACGCCGCGATGGTCGATCGGTGGGTTCGCGTCTCGGATCGGGACGCGTTCGCGATGGCGCGACGGATCACGCGGGAGGAGGGAATCCTCGCGGGCGAATTGTGTGGGACCGCGCTCATCGCCGCGCTCGACGAGGCCCGCCGGCTGATGCGCGAGGACGCCGTGGCGGCGCGCGATGCCGTCATCGTCGTGATCTTCCCGGATGGCGGGCGGAACTACCTCTCGAAGCTCTACAACGACGAGTGGATGCGCGCGAACGGCCTGCTCTCCACCGCGGGCGCCGTCGTTCGGGTGGACGAGCTGCTCCGGGCGCGCCACCACGGGCCAGAGCTTCCGAATGTGGTGCTGGCGAGGACGACCGATCGCGTGGGCGCCGCGATCGACCTGCTCCAGCTCTTCGGCATCAGCCAGCTGCCGGTCTCGGAGCGACCCGAGGACGACGCGATCGAGGGGATCGTCGGGTCGGTGAGCGAGAAGGGCCTGCTCGACCGCGCGTACCGCGATCCGAGCGTGGTGGAGCGGACGGTCGGCGAGGTCATGGACCCGCCTCTGCCGACGATCGATCTTGGTGCGTCGCTCGACGAGGCGTTCGGGCTCCTGTCCGGCGGCTCTCCGGCGGCGGTCGCGATCGCGGGCGGTCGCCCTGCGGGCGTGGTCACGAAGCTCGACCTGCTCGAGTTCCTGGCCCACCGGAGCCCGCGTGCCGACTGACGGCAGCCGCGGCTCTGACGGGAGCGGCGGCTCCGACGAGGACATCCCACCCATCCGAACCGAGCGCCTCGAGCTCGTCTCGATGTCGATCCCGTTCATGGAGGCGCTGGTCGCTCTCGACCTCCCTGCCGCGGAGCGGGAGGTCGGCGCCCACGTCCCTGCGTGGCTCCCGGGACAGCTCGAGCACTTCCTCGAGTACCGGCTCGCCCAGCTCGCGGTCGACCGCTCGATCCGGGAGTGGCTCGGCCGGGCGATGATCCTGGTCGACGAGGCGGGGCGGCGTCGCGTCGTGGGGACGCTCGGCTTCCATGGCCCGCCGGACCAGGTGGGCCGCCTCGAGGTCG
This sequence comes from uncultured Chloroflexia bacterium, assembly GCA_963721765.1. Classification (GTDB taxonomy): domain Bacteria; phylum Chloroflexota; class Limnocylindria; order Limnocylindrales; family CSP1-4; genus UBA5189. Next base: position 121,216 of record CAVRJP010000004.1, on the reverse strand, counting down.
GGTACAGCGTGGATCCCGACTATCGCCGCCGGGGCTTCGCTCGCGAGGCAGTCGGTGCCCTGTTCGACTGGGCGGCGTCGGTGCACGGCGTGACCCGGTTCATCGCCTCGATCTCGCCGACGAACGAGCCCTCGCTGAAGCTAGCCGCGGGCTTCGGGTTCGAGCAGACGGGCTCGCACCTGGACGAGATCGACGGCCTCGAGCTCGTGCTCGAGACCGACTGGCCGCCGAGCGTCGAGGGCGCTCGGTTGGCGTAGGTTGACGATGACGACCCGTGGTGCGACGCGCAGACTCTCGCTCACGCCCGCCCTCGGGCCGCGAACCATGTCCACTCGAGGAGGATGACGTCCATGCATGTCCTCAGGTCCGCTCTGATGGTCGCTGCGCTGGCCACGCTCGTCGTCGCGTGCGGCGGCACGACTCCTCCGGCGACGCAGGGTCCTGACGGCGGCGGCGACACCCCGGCGCCCCAGGCGACCGAAGGGCCCATCGCGACGCAGCCTGGTGGTAACGGCGGCAACATCGGCGGCGGCAGCGGCGAGATCCACATCGAGGTGCGGGGCCCCGTCGAGGCTACGAATGACGTCCCGTTCTTCGCGAACGGCAGCCGGTTCAGCGGCGATGTCGCTGGTGTGCAGCTCAACTTCACGACCGAATTGTCGGACGTGATCATCGGGATCACGGGCGTTCAGGACACCTGGGTCATCTCGTACGGCAGCGAGACCATCCTGGCCAACGCCGCGACGTGCGAGCGCACGAACTGGAACATCGGAGCGACCAGCGCTTCCGGCTCCTTCGAGTGCACGCAGGTCTACGCCACCACGCCCGATGGCACGGGCCTGGAAGGCGTGACCTTTCGGGGCAGCTTCACGGCCAGCCAGTAGCAACGAACGCGGGGGCTAGGACGCGCTTCCGACTCGGGCCGCCAGTTGGGCTCGCGACCCGACGCCGACCTTGGTCATCGCCGAGCCGAGGACGCGAGCGACAGTGGGGCGACCGAGCCCGAGCCGTCGCGCGATCTCGACGTTGGTCAGCCCCTGCTGCACCAGCGCGACGAGCTCTCGCTCCCGGGAGGTGAGCCCCCCGTCCGAGCTGGAGCCGCCGCGCCCGGCCGACACGCGCACGCCCGCTAGTCGAAGCGATCGCCTGACGCGCGCCGCCAGCGGCTCGAACTCGATTGCGATCGCCGTGGCCAGCACGGCTTGCAGGTCGGCAACGGCGCGCACGTCCTCGCCCGTGCGGCGGCGGGATTTTGCGGCGGCCCACCGGCTCCGGAGCTTGTTCGGGACGTGGAACGATTTCCCACCCCGCCGCGGCGCGATCGAAGGCTGTCGCGGCAGCCGCCGGGTCGCCGACGTGCCACGCAGCGAGGCCCTCGAGCTCGTGTGGCGCTCCGACGACCGCGGGTGGCAGGGCCTTGCCCAGAACCGCGATCGGTGGTCGACCGAGCTCGACGTTCGACCAGGCAGCAGTGAGCAACGGTGGGATATGGGCAATTGGGATCGGCGGCGGGATCGCCAGGGCGTCGCCGGCGAGCGGGACCGCAGCAGCCGTGCGGCCGCTCCAGAAGGCGAGCTCGGCTTGGGCGGCCAGCGCCTCGCCTCGGCCGAAGTAGTCCTGGGACGCGGAGCGCATTACCGAACTGAGGGCGTCGGCCGCAAGCTCGAACTGGCCCAGCAGGCACAACGCGCGACCGCGGTGGATCTCCGCAGTCTGCCGCACGCGCGGCGGGGCCGGCTGCTCGAGGAGCTCGTCGGCGATCGCGACGGCCTCGCGGAGGTGGCCGGCAAGGATCGCCGCCTGCACGGCGTCGGCCAGGAACTCCAACGCGACCGCTGCCACACCGGCCGACTCGAATCGCGCTCGCTGCGCCAGCAGGAAAGCGAGCGCCGACTCCGCCCCGACGCCGATCAGCATCCAATACTGGAGGACGCGCGCGCGATCGGTTGCCGTCCGATATCGGCGTTCGGCGAATGCGGTCTCGAGCGCGGCGGCGATGTCGCCGGGATCGCCCGCACCCGTCGCGAGCAGCAGGATCGACGTTCGCAGTGCGTCCAGGTCCGCGATCGCGCTGGTGGCGCCTATCTGCACGGATCGAACCGCGTCGATCGCGGCGATCGCATCCTCGACGCGACCCTCGACGTTGACGAGGAACGTCGCCGTCTCGACGGCCCGTCGCACCGCCGCGTCCGAGTCGAGCGCGATCGACCGGCCGTTCGCGGCACCCAGGAGGGCGCCGCACGCCGCCGGGTCGCCGAGCGAGTACTGCGCGTGGGCAAGGATCGCGTCGCGCTCCACCAGCGCCTCGGCCGAGCCCGCGTCGCCGGTCTCTCCGAGGGCCCGCACGACGGACGCCCACTCCGACACCTCGTCCAGCAGGCGCGCGGCTGCAAGTCGGCGCGTGAGCGCGACATCGGCCGGGCCGGTCTCTGCCGCAATGAGGGCCAGTGCCGCCCGATCCCGGGGCTCGGCCACTTCGTCGATGCCCGCCAGGGCGACGCGCGAGGCCTCGCCGGCGCGGCCCGCGGCGGCGAGGTGGCGGGCACGCTCCAGCGGGCTCGGCAGGAGCTCCGCGAGCCGCGCATGCAGCTTCCGAAGACCCTCCGGCGCGAGTCGCTCGACGATCGCGACCCCGACGAGCGCGTGCCGGATCTCCACGTCGGAGCCCCTCGGTCGAACGATTCCAGCGCGGATCGCCTCGTCCAGGCCGCGGCCGACGACGTCCCGCGGCAGCGGCCGTCCGGCGACGGCAAGGAGCTCCACCGCACCCCGAGCCGATGGCCCAAGGAGCTCGATCCGGCTCGACAGGGCCCGCCCGAGGACCGCCGACGGCTCGCCCTGGATCGCGAGCTCCTCGAGCAGCAGGGGGTTGCCCGCCGCCCGGTCGACGATGCCCGCGATCAGGCCGGGCGAGAGGTCCGGCTGGCTTCGGCGCACGAGCTCCGCCGCCGATCCGTCGTCGAGCCCGCCGAGCTGGAGGTCCAGCGCCGCCGCCCCCGCCGCGAGCGCCAGGACCCGTTCCGAGCCCGGATCACCGGTTCGAATGGCCGCGACGACGAGGATCCGGCCGAGCAGCAGCTCGATCGCCGCGAGGCTCTCGGCGTCGACCCACTGGAGGTCGTCGACGAACAGCATGTCGGGCCCGACCCGGCGCTCAACCTCGCGGGCCACGCTTGACGCATCGCCGCGCAGCCCCGTGCCGGTCGCCCGACGCAGGGCGAGGTAGGGCATCCAGTCGAGCGTCCGAAAACCGCCGCCCTCGAGCAGCTTGCGCTCCGCGACTGCGGCCGCAGCGCGAACCAGCGAGGTCTTGCCGATCCCCGCTTCGCCCGTCACGACGACCACACGATCGCCATCGATCGCCTCGACGAGCGACCGAAGCTCGAGGTCGCGGCCGATCAGCGTGCCGTGCGAGTCCTCCACCCGCGCATCGTGGTCCGCTCGCGACCCCGCTGCAACGCGATTTCGACGTCCCTCAGGGCAGCCAGCCCAACCGGCGCGCCTTCGCGATCGCCTCGACCGTCCGCTCCGTTGCCAGCGCGTGCCGGGCGTCGGCAAGGCGCCGGTCGGCGGTCCGACGGGACATGCTCAGCGTGCTCGCCGCGTCGCCGAGCGTCCGGCCCTCCGCGAGGATGCGGAGGATCGCCATCCCTTCCTGGTCCGGCTGCTCGACCCGCACCGAAGCGCCTCGACGATGGTCGACCGGGCCGAGGTGGCGCAGGTCGCCGATCAGTCGGTCGACGACCTCCGACGGGGCCTCGGCCATCACGACGATCCCGCCGCCCGCGAGGACATGGAGCAGCGCGGCGGCGGCATCCTCCGCCCGGCGGACGGTCCCGGTCACGACAGTCATCCCTGCCGCCGAGCCCGGAGGCGTGAACCCATCAATGACGTGCCAGCCGGCTGCTCGGACTTCCGCGATCGCGCTGGCGCACGTTTCAGGGGCGCCCTCGACCACGATCACCGGCGGCGTCGGCGCGCGCGGGCGCGGCATTGCCCCGCCACTGCGCTGGTCGGACATGCGCTCCATGGTGCGATCGCTGGTCAATCCCGGCGCCGAGCGCAGCGACGACCGCGCCCGCCGTCGAGTCGACGCCGAGCGTCGCCCGAGCCGCGGCCAGGCGACGATCCGCCGCATGCCGCGTCAAACCGAGGCTCGCCGCTGCGTCCCGGACCGAGAGCCCCTCACCGAGCAGGGTGAGGAGTGAGCGTTGCTCGTTCGACAGGAGCCTGCCCGTCTGGTTGCCCGGGGAGCGCGTCGCGTCTCGGTGCTCGACCGGCGCGACGCGACGCAGGTCGTCGAGGAAGCGATCGATGGTCTCCCGATCGGCGATCGCCGCGAGAACGAGGCCCGCCCCGCTGATCGCCGCGAGGAGCGCCCGTCGCGCATCGTCGGCCGTCGCCACCGTGCCCGTGCAGACGACGCGTTCACCGCCGAGCGGCGCCGCCCAACCACGGACCACGGTCCAGCCATCCGCTCGGAGCGCAGCGAGCGATGCCCGAAGCGGGCGACGGATCGCGTTCGGCGGTCCCTCGACGACCACGAGCGGAGGCGCCAGGCTCCCGATCACCGAGCTCATGGGCCGATGGCGGCCTCGACCAGGGAGGCGGCCGCAGCAACGCTGCGGCCGTGCTTCAGGTCAGAGGGTCGGACGCGACGGCCCCTCGGTCATCGTTCGGGTGCGCCAGTTTCACGCCGCTCGAGGGATCCGCGCCTCACAGCCAGGGCAGGCGCACCGGCAGGAACGCGTTGAGCAGCAGGCCCAGGATCAGGAGCGCCCCGGCCCTGCGCGTGTGGATGAACGCCTGGCCCACGAACCACAGCGGCCAGCCGACGTAGCTGTGCGGCGGCGTCTCGGGGCGCGGCTTCGAGAAGACGCGCAGCACCTGGACGAGTCGCGGCAGGCCGAGCACGACGAGCGCGACCCACGGCCCGATCCAGCCGACGAGCGCCGCGCCGAGGACGATCGGGTAGAAAGCGATCATCAGCAGCTGCGCGACCAGGCGAGCACGCCGTTCGCCGAGGAGGACGGGCATCGTCCGGACGCCCTTCTTCCTGTCGGCGTCGATCTTGTCGATGTGCTTCCCGAACAGGACGGTCGTCACGAGGATGGCGTAGGGCAGCGAGGCGACCCACGCCCAGCCCGGGATCTGGCCGGTCGCGACGAAGAACGTGCCGACGACCATGAGCGGGCCCCAGACGACGAATACGCCCGGTTCGCCGAGGCCGATGTGCTTGAGCCGGATCGGCGGCGCGACGTAGAACACGGACACGAACAGGCCACCGAGCGCGAACGCGGCGACGAGCGGGCCGCGCTGGGTCATGAGGAACAGCAGGATCGCGAGGTCGATCGCGTTCGCGATCAGGATCGCCGTCCCGAGCTGGCGCTTGGTGACCCAACCGGAGAGGATCGGGTGGGGCGCGTACTGGGCGCGCACGTAGTCCTCGGTGTCGACCCCGCCCTCCAGGTCGAAGTAGTCGTTGATCATGTTGTTGGCGGCGTGGGCCACCACCAACCCGACGATCGCGAGGGCGAGCAGGCCCCAGTCGACGGTGAATGGCCCGCCGATGGGCCCGACTCCCACCTGGGCGAGCCGTTCCGCCCCGACGGCGAGCAGGCCGCCGATGAGGCCCGAGGTCACGGTCATCGAGAAGACCGCCGCGCGGGTAATGACGAGCCACTTGCTGACGGCGTCCGGCGGGGTCGTCATCCCGACCGGCAGGTTGGCGGTGTTGTAGGCGGTCTTCCAGACCCTCAGTCGATCGGCGAGCACCGTGGTGACCCTTTCGAGCGCCGGAGGTCAGTCCCTCCGAAACTTGCGCGCCCATAGTAGCACTATTCGCCGGGCGTCAACATTTGGCGCAGCAATTGGCGCAACCTGACGATGACGCTCCTGGGTTCGGCAATCAAGGATCCGGACATCATCCAGGAGGGGACCATGCGAGCGCGGATCATCGGTGCTGGTCTGTTGGCGATCGCGCTGCTGTCGGCCTGCACGACGTCCTCGGCTGACCCGACGCCAACACCATCGCCGTGCCCCGTCCAGTCGGACTCCGTCGAGACGCAGGAGCCTGACGCGACCACGGCGGGAGCGTGTTCAGGGGGAACAGGCTCAGGGGGCCAGTCGGGCTCCGGCTCGGGTGGCGGCAACGCCCCTGGTGGGCCGGGCGGCGGCGGGAGCACCGGGCCCGGCGGGGGCCTCGGTGGGGGCGGCCTGGGCGGCGGGGTCGGAGGCACCGGCGCCGCGATCACGCGGACGCGGAGCGAGACCGTCGAGGTGTCGGGCGATGGCGTTCAGAGTGTCACCCACCAGTCGTACACGGCCGTCGTCCACCTCACGATGACGGGCGGAGAGGGCACGTGGACGTTCACCGGCTCCGCGGACATCACGGCCGCATACAGGAGCGACTACTCGGCCCAGATGGCCGACATCCTCGGCGCACCGTGTGACGTGCACTACACGGACGACGCAAGCGCCGCTGGCACCGTCCAGATCGACGGTGGCCTCGAAGCAAGTGACGGCTTCTACCAGTTCTTCGTGAACATTCCGGGAATCGACACGGGCACCAACAACACCCTTCGAAACGATTCGGACTGCGGCGGTCCGAACATCAGCGACTCGGCTCCATGGTCGGCGGCCCCGACCTCGGCGTCCGGCAGCGGCGAGTACACCGGCACGATCATCTCCGGAAGCTCCAGCTCGCCGCTTACGGGAGGCGAGGACGCCGTCGCCTGGAACTTCACGATCCCGAACTAACCCCGGCACGCTCCGCTCGTCGGTTGCGACCTGCGATGATGCTGGCCGATGCGACCCGAGGAGCTCGATCCTGACCTGACGATCGAGACGCTCGCCGTGCACGCCGGCCAGGAGCCGGATCCGCAGTACGGCGCGGTCGCCCCGCCGATCTACCAGACCTCGACGTACCGCCAGCCCAAGGTCGGCGAGCCGATCGACGACTATGACTACGCGCGCTCGAAGAACCCGACGCGAGATCGGTTCGAGCGGGCCGTGGCGGCCCTCGAGGGCGGTGGGGAGGGGATCGCGTTCGCCTCCGGCTCGGCCGCGACCGCCGCGATCTCGGAGCTCGCGGGACCAGAGACCGAGGTCGTCGTCGGCGACGACGTCTACGGCGGGACGTTCCGGTACCTCGAGCGGGTGCGTGGTCCGAACGGGGTCGTGACCCGGTACGCCGACCTCGCGGCCGATCCCGAGGCGATGTGGGAGGCGCTCTCGGAGCGAACGCGCCTCGTGTGGTTCGAGACGCCGACGAATCCCCTGCTCAAGGTGGTCGACATCGAGGCCTCGGCCAGGGTCCTGCGGGAGCGCTTCGGCGACGGCCCACGGCCCTTGATCGTCGTCGACAACACCTTTGCCTCGCCGGTGCTCCAGCGCCCCCTCGATCTCGGCGCGGACATCGTGTTCCACTCCGCGACGAAGTACCTCGCCGGCCACAGCGACACGGTGCTCGGCGTCGCCGTCACGCGCAACCCGGAGGTGGCCGAGCGGCTGCGGTTCCTCCAGAACGCCGCCGGGGCGGTCCCAGGGCCGTTCGATTGCTTTCTGGCCTTGCGCGGCCTGCGCACGCTGCCGTTACGGGTCGGCCGGCACAACCAGAACGCGTCCGAGGTCGCCCGCTTCCTGGCGGAGCGTGATGACATCGAGTGGCTCTCGTACCCCGGCCTCGCGAACGGCCCGCACGCCCACCCGCAGGCGGAGTGCGCGTCGCGCCAGATGCGAGCCGGCGGCGGCATGGTGTCGTTCGTCCCGGCCGCGAAGGGCAATCGCCCAGCGCGTGAGCGCGCGATCGCCATCTGCGAGTCGACACGCATCTTCACCCTCGCGGAATCCCTGGGCGGGGTCGAATCGCTGATCGAGCTTCCGGCGGTGATGACGCACGCATCCGTGGCAGGCTCCCGCCTCGAGGTACCCGAGGCACTGATCCGGCTGTCCGTGGGAATCGAGGGCGCCGCAGACCTCGTCGCGGACCTTGCCCAGGCGCTCGACGGGAGCTGACGACCGAGCGATAGCCCGAATCGCCATCGACACTCGGGCGTTGACCCAGCCATGGATCAGGCCGCGAGCGTCCGGTTCAGCGCCTGTCAGGCGGTCTTTCAGCGCGTCCAAAGCCATCTCGTTGACTGCCAGGCATGAAATCGGGCGGTGACTGCCTGGTTCGGGTGGCCTCGCCCGGCATCATGACCGCCAGGCATGAATTGGGCTGCGAACGCAGGTTTCGGGGCGCGTGGGGCCGGTCCGGGGCGCGTGAGGCCGGTTTGTTGACTGCCAGACATGTATCTGGGGCTTCCTGCCTTGTTCGGAGGGCTTGATCCGGCCGTTCTTGACCGCCAGACATGGAGCTCGCGGGCCACCTGGTCGGCACGGTCCTGCAACGGGAGATGACCTTCGGGTGCCTTCGGGCAACGGGACCGGTGCTAGGATGCCGGCAACAACGACTGCGGAAGCCGACTCCGCCGTCCCTCGGGACGGTGTCACGCGCGGCCGGTCGGATCGAAGCGCGGTGCCCGGGACAGCCCGGGACCCCGAGCAGGAGACCGACACCGCATGGCCGCTGTTCATCCCACCTCGACCCACCCTCCGAGTACGCGGTCGCCACGCGCAAGTGCGCGGGTGCGGGCGGGCAAGATCGTGGCCAACCTCTCGACGGCCGCGCTGTACGAGGCGGCGGTGCGCGACGGCGAAGGCCTGATCGCCGCGGATGGCCCGCTCGTCGTGAGCACCGGGGCACATACCGGCCGCTCCCCGAAGGACAAGTTCATCGTCCGCGAGCCGTCGAGCGAAGCGGGCATCTGGTGGGGCGACGTCAACCACCCGATCAGCGAGGCGCACTACGACCGCCTTCGGACGCGGCTCATGGCCTACGTCGCCGATCGACGGCTGTACAGCCAGGACATGTTCATCGGCGCCCATCCGGCCCACCGACGCTCGCTGCGGGTCTACACCGAGACCGCCTGGGCGAGCATCTTCGCCCGCAACCTGTTCCGGCGCCCATCCGCCGACGAGCTCGCCGGCTTCGCCCCCAACTTCACGATCATCGACGTGCCGTCGTTCCAGGCCGACCCCGCGACGGAGGGCACCCGAACCGGCACGGCGATCCTGGTCCATCTCCAGCGGATGGAGATCATCATCGTCGGCACGATGTACGCCGGCGAGATCAAGAAGTCGGCATTCACGGTCATGAACTACCTGATGCCCGACGAGGGCGTCCTGCCGATGCATTCGTCGGTCAACGTCGGTGCGAAGGGTGACTCGGCGGTGTTCTTCGGCCTGTCCGGGACGGGCAAGACGACGCTCTCGGCGGATCCGCTGCGGAGCCTCATCGGCGACGACGAGCACGGCTGGGGCAGCGACTACGTCTTCAACTTCGAGGGCGGCTGCTACGCGAAGACGATCCGCCTGTCGCCGATGTACGAACCGGACATCTTCGCGACGACGCGGCGCTTCGGGACCGTTCTCGAGAATGTCGACATCGACCCGGTGACGCGCGAGCTGGACCTCGATTCGGAGCGCTTCACCGAGAACACCCGGGGCGCATATCCGCTCCACTTCATCGGCAACGCCGACCCCACCGGCGTCGCCGGCACACCGCGCGCGGTCGTATTCCTCACGGCGGACGCGTTCGGCGTGCTGCCGCCGATCTCACGCCTGACCCGCGAGCAGGCCGCGTACCACTTCATCAGCGGCTACACCGCCAAGCTGGCCGGGACCGAGATCGGGGTGAAGGAGCCGACCGCCACGTTCTCGGCGGGCTTCGGAGCGCCGTTCCTGCCGCGCCACCCCGGCGTCTACGCCGAGCTGCTGACGGATCGCCTCGAGCGGTTCGACGTGCCGGTCTGGCTCGTGAACACCGGCTGGACCGGCGGCCCGTACGGCGTGGGCCGCCGGATGAACATCGACCACACGCGGAACATGGTCCGGGCGGCGCTCGCCGGCGACCTCCGGGACGTTCCGACCGAGATCGACCCGATCTTCCGGCTCGCCGTGCCGACGGCGGTTCCCGGCGTGCCGCCGGAGATCCTCGTTCCACGCTCGACCTGGGCCGACGGCGAGGCCTACGACCTCGCCGCGCGGAGGATCGCGCACATGTTCCACGAGAACTTCGCGGCCTACGCCGACGGCGTCAGCCGCGCGGTCCGCGACGCCGGGCCGATCCAGGCGGATGATGCCGGCGACGTCCCGGTCAGCGCCCCGGGAGAGGGCTGATGGTCAACCCGGTCCCCCTCGACGCTGGGCGAGAACGGCGAGGATGCCGGCGACGACGATCGCTCCGATCCCGACGTACGCGAGCTGGATTGCCGGGGCGAACAGACCGAGGACGACGAAGACCAGGCCGATGACGACGAGTGCCGCGACGGGCAACGAGACCGCAGACACGAGAGACTCCCTCCGAATCAGGCGCCCACGGGTCCGGGCGCACCTCCATCGCGCAGCATAGAAAGCGAGGAGCGGAATCACCATGGCCCGCAACAAAGTGACCGTCATCGGCGCCGGGAACGTCGGCGCCACGACCGCCCAGCGAATTGCCGAGGCGGGTCTCGCCGACGTGGTGCTGGTCGACATCGTCGAGGGCTTGCCGCAGGGCAAGGGCCTGGACCTCGCCGAGGCGGCGCCGGTCGTCAGCCACGATTCAAGAATCACCGGCACGAACGACTACGCCGCGACGGCGGGCTCGGACGTGATCGTGGTCACCTCCGGCCTCGCTCGACAGCCCGGGATGAGCCGCGACGACCTGCTCGCGAAGAACGCCGGGATCGTCAAGGCGGTCGTCTCGGCGGCCGCTGCCGAGTCACCGGATGCGGTGCTGGTCGTGGTCACGAACCCGCTCGACGCGATGTGCCACGTCGCGATGGCCGCATCGGGCTTCCCGCGCGAGCGCGTGCTGGGCATGGCAGGCGTCCTGGACTCCGCCCGGTTCCGGACCTTCATCGCCGAAGAGCTCGGCGTCTCCGTGGCCGACACCCACGCCTTCGTCCTCGGCGGCCACGGCGACACGATGGTCCCGCTTTCGCGCTACTCGACCGTCGCCGGCATCCCGATCACCGAGCTGCTCCCCCCGGAGCGCGTCCGCGCGCTCGAGGAGCGCACCGCGAACGGGGGCGCCGAGGTCGTGGCGCTGCTCAAGACCGGCTCCGCCTACTACGCCCCGGCGGCCTCGGCATTCGAGATGGTCGACGCGATCCTGCGCGATCGACGGCGGGTCCTGCCGTGCGCCGTCTACCTCCAGGGCGAATACGGCGTCGAGGGGCTGTTCGTGGGCGTGCCCGTCGTCCTCGGAGCGGGCGGCATGCAGCGCATCATCGAGATCACCCTCACCCCCGAGGAGCAGGCCGCCTTCGAGAAGTCATCGGCAGCGGTCAAGGAGCTGGTCGACAAGCTCCCGGCCTAGCGCCTCCCGCGGGCGCCGTCGCTCCGTGGCCGGGCGGCGCCCGTAGACTTCGGCACGTGCCGTTCGCCGTGATCACATTCGGGTTCGATCCAGTGCTGCGGCTCAGCGAGACCGCGTCCGTTCGCTACGAGACGATCGCGCTCGGGTTCGTCCTGCTGCTCGGACTGCTGCTGGCGGCGCGGATCGGGTCGATGACGCCGGCGTTCGGGCCGTTCGTGCCGGCGCCCGGCCTGCGCGTCGACGACCTCGTGTTCATCGTCGTCGGTGCCGTGCCCGGAGCGATCGTCGGTGGCCGGCTGGGCTACGTCCTCGACCACCTCGCCTACTACAGGGACAACCCGGCGAGCATCCTCGACGCGACCCAGGGCGGCCTCACCCTCACGCTCGCCGTTCCGCTCGGGATCGTGACGGGCGCGTTCATCGCGCGGCTCCTCGGCGCGCCCGTTGCCCGGTGGATGCACGCCCTGGCGCTGCCTCTCCTGTTCGTCCTGGGCGCGGGCAAGATCGTCGGGATCCTCGGGGCAACGGGGCAGGGCGCGCCTGCGGACCTCGCCTGGGCAACGGCCTACGAGGGAGCCGGGCCGTGGTCCGTGCTCGGCGCCGCGATCCCGGCGCACCCCTCGCAGGTCTACGAAGCGATTGCCGCGGGGCTGGCGGTGGTCGGCCTCGCGGCCATCTCCCGGGCCGACGTGATCGCGCGACGCGACGGCGGCGCCCTGTTCGCGGCACTCGCCATGTGGGCTGCCGCACGATTCGTCGTCGCGTTCACATGGCGTGATCCCATCGTCGGTGGGCCGTTCCGGATGGAGCACCTGCTCGCGCTTGCCGTCCTCGTCGTCGCGCTCCTCGCGCTCATCGAGCGCAGCCGCGCACCGATCCCGCGAAACGTCGGGTCGCGGATCGACTACGAGTCCCGGTTCGCGCGCTGATCCGTCGCCTGAGGTCGCGCGAGGTCGCGCGAGATCGCGCGAGTCCGCGCGTTCGAGGCCGGCCGATCGGGGGACGTCCGGATCGGGGCGCGGTATCGTGTCAGGAACAGGAGGAACCCGACCATGACCCAGGTCGCAGAGCCGACGATCGACCGCGCAGACGGCGCCACGAGCGCGACGGGCGATGTCGTCCCGCACTGGATCGGTGGGGCGCGCTTGGCGGGCACGTCCGGTCGGCGCGGGCCCGTGTTCGACCCGGCGCTCGGCGTGATCGCGCGCGAGGTGGACTTCGCCTCGGTCGAGGAGGTCGACGCTGCGGTTGCTGCCGCCAGGGCGGCGTTTCCCGCGTGGCGGGCGACGTCGCTCTCGAAGCGCACCGAGATCATGTTCCGGATCAGGAACCTCGTCGAAACGCATCGGCAGGAGATTGCGGCGCATCTGACCGCGGAGCACGGCAAGGTCCCCTCGGACGCCCTCGGCGAGATCGCTCGCGGGCTCGAGAACCTGGAGTTCGCCACCGGGGTGCCGCACCTGATGAAGGGCGGCTACTCGGAGCAGGTGTCCGGCGGCGTCGACGTGTACATGATCCGCCAGCCCCTGGGCGTGGTCGCCGGGATCACGCCGTTCAACTTCCCGGCCATGGTCCCGATGTGGATGTTCGCGAACGCGATCGCGTGCGGGAACACGTTCATCCTGAAGCCGTCCGAGAAGGACCCGTCGGCGTCGATCTACCTGGCCGAGCTGCTCGCCGAGGCGGGCGTGCCGGCCGGCGTGTTCAACGTCGTCAACGGCGACAAGGTCGCGGTCGACCGGATCCTGGAGCACCCGCACATCGCCGCCGTGTCCTTCGTCGGCTCCACGCCGATCGCGCGCTACATCTACGAGACGGGCACGCGACACGGCAAGCGCGTCCAGGCCCTCGGCGGCGCGAAGAACCACATGGTCGTCCTGCCCGATGCGGACATCGAGATGGCCGCCGACGCCGCGGTCTCCGCTGCGTACGGGTCCTCCGGTGAGCGATGCATGGCCGTGGCCGCGGTGGTCGCGGTCGGCGCGATCGCGGATCCGCTCGTCGAGGCAATCGGCAAGCGGCTGCCCAGGATCAACGTCGGGCCGGGATCGGACCCGGCCGCCGAGATGGGGCCGCTGGTGACGGGCGTCCACCGGGACAAGGTCGCCTCGTATCTCGACAGCGCCGCGGAGCAGGGCGCCGACGTCGTCGCCGACGGTCGCGAGCATGCCCTGTTCAAGGACTCGGACGGGTTCTTCCTCGGCCTCTCGCTCATCGACAAGGTCACGCCCGAGATGGACTGCTACCGCGACGAGATCTTCGGGCCGGTGCTCACCGTGACCCGCGTCGGCACGTACGACGAGGCACTCCACCTCGTCAACGAGAACCCGTACGGCAACGGCACCGCGATCTTCACCCGCGACGGCGGCGCTGCCCGCCAGTACCAGTTCGACGTGAACGTCGGCATGGTCGGGATCAACGTGCCCATCCCCGTCCCGGTCGCCTACTACAGCTTCGGTGGCTGGAAGGCGTCGCTCTTCGGCGACCTGCACATGTACGGCCCCGAGGGCATCCAGTTCTACACCCGGGGCAAGGTCGTGACGTCGCGCTGGCCGGACCCCGGGACCTCGAAGGTCGACCTGGGCTTCCCGCGCACGCGTTGATCCCCGAGTCGTTCCGCCGATGGTGACCCAGGAGCGCCCGCGGGTTCGCGCGCAGCCTGAGTGGCGCCCTCGACCCACGCTCACCGGCGCGGACTACTCGAGCGTGGCGGTCTACGAGGAAGAGCGCGAGCGCCTCTTCTACGGTGGCTGGTTCTGCGTCGGGCGGGCCGACGAGGTCGATGGCGCCGGCGCCTACCTCGTCCGCGACGTCGTCGGCGAATCGGTGTTCGTCGTCCGCAACCGCGAGGGCGAGCTGCGCGGGTTCTACAACGTCTGCGCCCATCGCGGCACGAAGCTGCTCGATGACGAGCCGGCGTCGGCCCGCCTTCCGAAGGCGCTGAAGTGCCCGTACCACGCGTGGTCGTACGACTACGACGGCCGGCTCCTGGCGACGCCGAACGTGCACGAGGACGAGGGCTTCGATCGCTCCGAGTACCCCCTCCACCCGATCGCGGTCGGGGAGTACGCAGGCTTCCTGTTCGTCAACCTCGCCGAGGCGCCCCAGCCCCTGGACCAGGCGCTGCGCAACAGCAACGAGACGATCACCGACTTCGACCGATACCGGATGGGCGAGCTGCGGCTCGGGCGGCGGATCACCTACGACGTCGCGGCGAACTGGAAGGTCGTCGTCGAGAACTACAACGAGTGCCTCCACTGCCCGACGATCCATCCCGAGCTGGTCGCCGTCGTGCCCCTGTTCCGCAAGGGCGAGGTCTGGGACGGCGAGGCGCGCGACGGCGGCAACCTCATGATCGAAGGCGCGACGTCGTTCACGGCGACCGGCGCGTCGGACCTGCCGAAGTTCCCGGAGCTCCTCGCCGACGACTACGGCATGTACTACGGCGTCTTCCAGTTCCCGAACCTGATGGTCAACCTGCATCCCGACTCGGTGATGGCCTATCTCGTCTACCCGCAGGGCCCTGCCCGGACGACGGTGATCTCGGAGTTCTACTTCCGGCCCGAGGCACTCGCGCTGCCCGGCTTCGATCCGAGCCCGACGGTCGAGTTGTGGGACCTCATCAGCCGCCAGGACTGGCTCGTCTGCGAGCGCGCCCAGCTCGGCATCTCGTCGCGCGCCTACAAGGGCGGCGTCTATCCGCGCAAGGACAGGCTGCTGTTCGACTTCAACGAGCGCTGGCGCAAGGAGATGGGCCGCCAGCTCGTCGGCTGAACGTTACCGAACCCCGAACGCCTGCGGCCTGAGCCGCTCGTACGCGAGCACGACGACGATGATCACCCCGACGACGATGTACGCCCACAGGTACACGAGCGTCGCCGGCTTCGACGCGTCGAAGCGATCCAGGTGGAGCAACGCCGCAAGCGTGATCGGCACGATCAGGAACAGCCCCGACCAGCCGAGGGCGCGGAAGGGGCGTAGATCGCGTGCCCACAGCACCGACGCGATCGCAACGGAGAGCGGGAACAGGAACGCGCTGAAGGCCCTGATGCTGAACGGGCCCATCGGCTCCGGAAACACCTCGCCGCGCGCGGTCGCGCCGTCCGGGCCGGCGATCAGCGTGCCGATCGCGAGCAGGGCCACGAACCCTGCGAGGAGCACGGCGAAGGCCCGCAGCCACCGTGGCGCCGTTGCCTCGGGAAGCGTCTCGACCGCAGCAGGCCTCCCGACGCCGGCGCGAAGCTCGACGGCCCATGCGGCTGCGCCAATGGCGAGCGATCCGAGCCCGAGCAGATACGGATAGGTCAGCAGGCCGCTCGTCAGCAGCTTGCTGGCGAACGCGGCGACGATGAGCAACTGCCCCGCTCCGAAGAGGCCGAGGTACAGGAGCAGGGGGTACATCGTCTGCGGCAGCCCCCGAAGCGCGGCGTACGCGGCGATCGCCCCCGTTCCGAGCGCCCAGCCGCCGATGGTCTGCGCGAGCAGCGGCCCGACCGTCCACGGGAACTGTGCGACGGCCTGGTCCCACGCGAACGCACCCACGCCGAAGATGAGGAACGCCGCCGCGCCCAGCACGAGCAGCCCCCGGGCGAGCGAGGTCATGTTCAATTCGGGGGGACGCGGCGCAGGACGAGCAGCGCGAGGTCGTCGGCGGGTAGCGCATCGCCCTGGAAGGCGAGGACCTCTTCGATCACGACGCGGGCGGTTTCGTCCGCGGGGCCGGTGCAGCTCTCGGCGATCGTCGCCTGCAGCCGCTCCAGCCCGAATCGGGAGCCATTGGGGGCCGCCGCGTCCGTCAGGCCATCCGTGAACAGCACGAGCCGGTCGCCTGGCCGGATCTCCACGCGCTCGATCGTGAGGTCCAGGCGCCCGAAGACACCGACGAGCGGCCCGCAGCCTGCGATCCAGCGCGGCGACCCAGGAAACGGTGGCGCGAGCAGTGGCATCTCATGGCCGGCATTGGCGAACGCGAAGACGCCGGTGTCGAGATCGAGCACGCCGCAGATGACCGTGACGAACAACCCGGTCCGGCGCTCGTTCACGAGGATGCTGTTCGTGCGCTCGAGCGCCTCGACCGGGTCGCCCGTGTGATCGAGGGCCGATCGGATGATCGGCCGGAGGAACGCCATCATCAGCGCCGCGGCGATGCCCTTGCCCGATACGTCGGCAATCACGACACCGAGCTCGCGCGGTCGTTCCGGGAGCGGGAAGACGTCGAAGAAGTCACCACCGATGGCGCGCGCCGGCCGGTAGTCGCTCGCGAGCTCCCAGCCGTCGGCCTCGACGCCCGCGAGGAGGACGAGCGTCCGCTGGATCCGATGCGCGACCTGCAGCTCGCGCTCGAGGAGCTCTGCCTCCGCGGTCGTCGGTCAGGCTCCCTGGAGAGCTGCTACCGCGTCGTCGCGCGACGCGTCCATGGCGAAGAGGCGGGTCATCCCGGTTCGCTCGAGAACGCGCGCGATCGCATCCTGCACGCCGGCAAGGCGAACGTTCCCGCCCTGCGCCTCATCGGCAGCCATCTCGCGCAGCGCGCCCCAGCCACCCTCGGGATCGGGCGGGGTCTCGCCGCGCATGATTCGCACGGCCGAGTGGAGTGCGAACAGCCCAGAGCTGGCCATGAACGTCAGGCCCGACAGGTCGAGCACCAGCCCGCGAGCGCCGGTCGTGTAGGCATCTCGCACCACGTCGATGACCTGCTCGTAGTTCGACGCGTCGAGCTCCCCGTCGAGCGAGACCACCGTGACGGCCGGGCTGCCGTCGACGCGCTCGACATCGATCGTCATCGCCACGGCTCAGTCCTCCTCGGCTGGTTCATCGATCGAGCGCACCAGGGTGAGCTCGTTGCCACCATCGGGTCGTGCTGCATGATGCACCGCATCCGACATCGTCCGCACCAGCCCGACCCCCACGCCCATGCCGCCCTGGCGAGTTGGCCGCGGGACGCCGCCGGTCGGAGGGACGGGAGAGGCCGTCGGGTCGAAGGGCGGCGCTCGGTCCAGGATCCGGATCTGTACCGCCCGGCCCAGGAGACTCGCCTCGATGTCGATCTCGCCCGGCTTGCCCCCGTAGCCGTGGAGCATGACGTTGCACGCCGCCTCGTCGACCGCCTGGACGAGATCTTCGGCGACAGACTTCGAGCCGCCGAAGTCGGCGACGGCGTCGCGAACGAACGCGCGCACCTCGGCGAGGCGATCTGGATCCGACACGATGCGCAAGGCGCGCGGCTCGTCCTGCGAATCCGTCATGACCAGGCCTGCAGCTCCACGAGGTTGCCGTCGGGATCCGCCGCATAGCACCAGGTCACGTGCCGGCCATCGCTCGTCGTCAGCGTGACGACCTCGCCGAAGCGGGAGCCGCCGTCGGCGACCACCGCGTCCAGCGCGGCGGGCACGTCGGGGACCTGGAAGGCGACGTGGCCCCAGCCGGCGCGATCGACCTTGGGTGTGCTGTTCGGATCAACCGAGTCGTACTGGTAGATCTCGATCGTCGGTCCGGTCGGCCCGTGGCCGGGCAGTCGCAGGTGTGCGCCGGTCAGGTGCGCGCCGGGGACGCGCGTTGCGCCGTCGAGGTCGGCGCTCCGATAGTCACGCTCCGGCGGGACGGGCTCGCAGCCAAAGACGGTGGTGTAGAACGCTGCGAGCCGACGCCAGTCGGTTGAGGTGACGTTCACGTGGCCGAAGCGAGCGCCTTCGATGCTGCTCATGCGAGCCGCGCGTAGTCCGCCGTCGAGCGCTTGAGGAACTTGCCCGCGCCCTTCTTCCCGGTGAACTGCCCGTCCTTGACGATGACGCTGCCGCGGCTGAGCACGACGTCGGAGCCGCCCTGGACGGTCCGACCCTCGTAGCACGAGTAATCCACGTCCATGTGGTGCGACTCGGCCGAGATGGTCCGCTTCCGGTTCGGGTCGTAGATCACGAGATCAGCGTCCGAGCCCGCGGCGACCGCACCCTTGCGCGGGTACATCCCGAACAGCTTCGCCGGCGCCGTCGATGTGATCTCGACCCAGCGCTCCTTCGTGATCCTGCCGGCGACGACGCCGCCATCGTGGAGGAGGTCCATGCGGTCCTCGACGCCCGGGAGCCCGTTGGGGACCTTGCGGAAGTCGCCTCGCCCGAGCTCCTTCTGGCCGTGGAAGTCGAACGGGCAGTGGTCGGTCGAGACGACCTGGAGGTCGTCCTTGACGAGCCCGTTCCAGAGCTCCGGCTGGTGGTCGGCGGTCCGGAGCGGCGGCGAGCAGATGAACTTCGCGCCGTCGAACCCGTTGCCGAGGTCGTCCAGGGAGAGGAAGAGGTACTGCGGGCACGTCTCTGCGAACGCGGGCAAGCCCTCGTCGCGCGCCATCCGCACGGCGTTCAGCGCCTCGCGCGCGGAGAGGTGGACGATGTACACGGGCACCTTCGCGGCCTGCGCGAGCCGGATGACGCGGTTCGTGGCCTCGCCCTCCAGCACGGAGTAGCGCGCGAGGCCGTGCCCGATCGGGTCGGTCGTGCCTGCGTTGAAGGTGTCCGCCGCGATGACGTCGATGGCCAGGCCGTTCTCGGCGTGCATCATGATCAGGCCGCCGTTCTTCCCGGTCTGCTGCATCGCCCGGAAGATCGCGCCGTCGTCGCTGAAGAAGACGCCCGGGTACGCGGTGAACAGCTTGAAGTCCGGGACGCCCTCGGCGACGAGCCCGTCCATCTCGGCAAGCGTGTCGTCGTTGACGTCGCTCATGATCATGTGGAAGCCGTAGTCGGCGACGGCGTTGCCCTCGGCCTTGGCGTGCCACGCGTCGAGGCCCTCGCGCAGGCTCTTGCCTCGGCTCTGGACGGCGAAGTCGACGATGCTGGTCGTCCCGCCGAACGCTGCGGCGCGCGTGCCGGTCTCGAACGTGTCCTTGGCAAACGTGCCGCCGAACGGCAGCTCCATGTGGGTATGGACGTCGATCCCGCCCGGGATCACCCATCGACCCTTGGCGTCGATCGTCTCGTCGGCCGTGACGGAGTCGCCGAGCGACGATCCGATCTGGGCGATCTGCTCGCCGTCGATGAGGATGTCCGCCGCGTACGAGCCGTCGGCCGTGACGATCGTCCCGTTCGAGATCAGGGTGCGCATCGGTCCTCCTTCGATGAGGAGGAAATCCTAGCGAGCCACCGCCGTGCGGGTCACGACATCGCGGCCTGGGTCACGCCGCGCAGGCCCACCGGAGTCACGCCGCGACGGCCGGGAGCATCGCGCCAGCGCGCGCTTCCACCGGGGTCACGCTGCCACCGGGATCGCGCCAGGGCGCACGGGTTGCGCCCGAGCGCGCGCGCGTTGCGCCTAGACCAGGGCCGTGAGCTGGAACCCGAGGAAGGTGGCCAGCCCGATCTGGATTGCCCACGCCATGCCCGCGCCGCCGATGGCGGCGATCGACGCGACGAAGGCCAGGAACGAAACGAACCGCTCGCGGCGGTGTCGGCGCCGCGCGGCAGGACCCTCCAGGCCCCACCACGGATCGCGACGTCGAATTGCCAGCGTCCACATGGCAAGCCTCGACTGCAACTGACCGGAGAAGTGACGCCACAAGTGTCCGCCCGGATGGCCCGAGGCGGACAAGGCGGACCTTCGATCAGCGCGACACGCTGAACGTCCCAGCCCTGCGGCCCGACGTCGTCGGGACGCTGTCGAGGCCCCGTCGAGGCCCATCGTGGCCGCTACGGGGACCAACCCGTCAGGCCCTCGTCACGACCCGACGTTTGCTTCCCGGCAGGCCCGGCGGACGGGCCCACCGCGTCGCTACTTGGCGGTCTTCGCCTTGTTCTGCTTCGGCTTCTTGGGCGTCTTGGCCTTCTTGTCCATGTCGCTCCTCAGCTGGGGTCGCTGGTGACCCGTCGACGCTTCGATCCTATCGATCTCCGGCCGTCCTCGCCACCCGGATCGCGACGCGCATCACTGGCGCGAGGCGGCGCCATCGCCGGGATGACCTCGCGGCCGATCCGCCCCAGCTGCTCGCGCTCGTCGCCGTTCATCAGGTAGACGTTGAACTGCGTGACGCCCGCGTCCTCGAGGACGCGCAGCTTGTCGACCACCTCCGCGATCTCGCCGAGAACGCAGAACCGGTCCGTCACCTCGTCGCCGACGAACCCAGCGTTCGACGAACCGACCTCGGCGTGGTGGTGGTAGTCATACCCGGTTCGGTCCTGGATATACCCGGTGAGCGAGTCGGGGAGCTGCTCGCGCGGGTACTTGTTCACGAGGTCGACGACGTGGTTCGAGACCAGCGCTGGGAACCAGCGCGTCCGCTTGCGGCCGAGGTCTCGCGGGCCGATATGAAGCGGCGCCGCGGCCTGGACCTGGAGGCTTTCCGGATCGCGCCCGGCGGCAGCGGCGGCCTCCCGCAGCTGCGCGACGAACCATCGGATGAGATCCGGGTCGGCGAGCTGGAGGATCACCCCGTCTGCGACGCGGCCGGTCATCGCGAGCGCCATCGGCCCGTAGCCGGCGACCCAGACTGGCAGCTTCCACGAACCCGTCCATGGGAGCTTGAGCTCGGTGCCCTCGTACGTCACGGGCCGGCCCTCGACCAGGTCGCGGATGACCTTGATCGCCTCTTCGGTGTGGGCCATCGTGATCGGCGGCTTCCCGAGCACGCGACGGGCAGAATCGCCGCGGCCGATCCCGAGATCCATCCGTCCGGCGCTCAGCTCGTCGAGCGTGGCCAGGCTCGACGCGGTGACCGATGGCTCGCGCGTCCCGGGATTGGTCACGCAGGTCCCCAGCCGGAGCTTCGAGGTGTGCTCCGCGATGAGCGTCAGCAGCGGGTATGGATCGCGCCACAGGACATGCGAGTCGAACAGCCACAGGTAGTCGAACCCGACCTCCTCGCCGAGGCGCGCGAGGTCGAGCGTCGCCTCGATCGAATGCTCCGGCTTGAGCGTGAATCCGAACTGCATTGCCTAGGATCCCTCCTCGGAAGGCGCGATTGTACGTTCCTATGCCGTGCCGGCAGGATGCCTCCGCGGGCCTCCGGAATCGAGCTGCGAGCTGACATCGGCGTAGCCTCGATGGCGGGGCCGAGCGATGAGCGCACGGTCGAGTCCGACAAAGACGTCGCGACGCCCTGCCACCAGCGGATCGAGAACGATCAGGGTCGAGGTCGTCCCCGTGCTCGGCGGGGTCCCCCGCCACCAGCCTTCGATCGCTTGCGCATCGTCCGGACACAGCGTTCTGAACGACGCAACGCGCATTCGCAGCGCATGCACGATCTCCGATGACCAGAGCCCAACGATCACGTGCGTCTCGCTCGCCCACCGGCGCACGCCGACACGGCTCGCGATCGATGCTCCGAGGTAAGCGCGTTTGGCGTTGAAAATGCCCGCCATCTCCTGGAAGTCGGGGAAGCGGGTCCGATTCTCGAGGTGGAGCAGTGCCCGCCGGTCCACGTCCCATGCGACCACGTCCGCTCGGCCTGCGAACTGGAAGTGCTGGTACGGCTCATCGATCCCGATGCGGAAGCCATGCCGGCGCAGGTGGGTCGCCTCGAGCTCGCCCATGGCGGAGTGGACGAGATCGACCGACAGGTTCGGTCGGGCATTCGCACCGCGGCGGCGGTCGACGAGGTCGATGTCGAGGCGTCGATCGAGGGCCAGCGCCAGTCGCGCCGCCGTCAGGCTCGAGGCCGGCGCTCCCACTTCCACGCGATACACCATGTCTCGGGAGATGCCGGCCTGTCCCGCGAGCTCGGCAACGGTCCAGCCGCGGCCGAGGCGCGTGTCGCGGACGCGCAGCCCGAACGTGACCGAGACCCGCCGGACCTCCGCCTCGACTCGGGGCGTGACCTGCTCGATCCTGCGCGGCGCCATCTGCAACCTATTCAACGAAACCCGGCTTATCCGAGGCTTACCCGCCCCAAGTACGCCCGCGAGGAGGTCGAGCCGGCTCCCTCTAAGCACGATCACGCGTCGGCAATTCGCCGAAGCGCGCGGCCTCGACGCCCGGCTGCCCGAATCGCCTCAGAAAGGTGCGCCCGTCGCCACCCTTGCCGATTGGGTTTCGAACCCTGTCCCGTTCTCGAACGACGATCGCCGCGCCGAGACGCCGCCGATCGCAATGCATTCGAAGCACGAGATCAGTGCCGGTGCGTGACTCACGTGGCCCGACCGGTCGGAGGATGAGGTCAGGAGGTAGCCGACATGCCGCAGAAGGAGCATCTGCCCCGCGTCAGTGACAAGGAGCAGCGGATGTACGAGCACATCAAGAAGAGCGAGCTGGAACAGGGCCGGTCGAAGGATCGGGCGAAGGAGATCGCGGCAGCGACAGTGGTGAAGCACCACAACCAGAACGACCACGACAGCGGCCGGTAGGGTCCTGCGGCCTCATGCGTTTTGGCGGCCTTAGGAGGCTCGGTGCCCCTCAGGCGGGGTAGCGCTCAGGCGGAGTAGCGTGGGCCCGGGACTCGATCGCGGACGGGCCAGATCGCGAGCCAGCGCCCGCCCGCGGGCGTTCGGAAGCCGTGCTCGGTGTCCGGCGGGATGAACAGCACGTCGCCGGGACCGACCTCGGCGATGCCGGTTGAACCGTGAAGCTCCAGTCGCCCCTCGAGGACGATGATCGCTTCGGGCTCACCGGGATGCAGATGGGTGGCGACCACGTCGTCCTCGTCCGGCTCCGCGATCACCTCGCCGAAGCGCCACCGACCGGCGGTGTCGTCCGCCGAGACGATCTCGCGCACCACGGACGCGGCCCCCTGTCGGAGCGCTCCGTCACCGGGTCCGCTGATCCTGATGCCGTCGAGCTCACGCATTTGAGGCCCGCCCTCTGTCGCCGCCGTTACGGCCGGACGAGGTCGTCGTACGCGTCGGGTCTCCGGTCTCGATAGAACTGCCAGGTCTGGCGGACCTGCTGGACCACGTCGAGGTCCATGTCCCGGATGATCAGCTCCTCGTCGTACGGCGAGCCGACGGACCCGATGAACTGCCCTCGCGGGTCGACGAAGTAGCTCTGGCCGTAGAAGTCGTCGTCGCCGACCTCGGGCTCGATGCCCACACGGTTGATCGTCCCCACGAAGTAGCCGTTCGCCACGGCATGCGAAACCTGCTCGATCCGCCAGAGGTACTCGCTCAGCCCGCGTGAGGTCGCCGAGGGGATGAACACCATCTCCGCGCCGTTGAGGCCGAGCGCTCGGGCGCCCTCGGGGAAGTGGCGGTCGTAGCAGATGTACACGCCGACCTTGCCGACCGCCGTCTCGAACACCGGGTAGCCCATGTTCCCGGGTCGGAAATAGAACTTCTCCCAGAAGCCCTTCACGTGCGGAATGTGCGTCTTGCGGTACTTGCCGAGGTACGTCCCGTCGGCGTCGATCACGGCGGCGGTGTTGTAGTAGATGCCCGAGGCCTGGGCGTCCTCCTCGTACATCGGCACGACGAGGACCATGCCGGTCTCCTTGGCGAGCGCCTGCATTCGCTGCGTCGTCGGGCCGTCAGGGATGAGCTCGGTGTACGCGTAGTACTTCGCGTCCTGGACCTGGCAGAAGTAGGGCCCGTAGAACAGCTCCTGGAACAACATCACCTGGGCGCCCTGCTTGGCGGCTTCCTTCGCCGCCTCTTCGTGCTTGGCGATCATCGATTCCTTGTCGCCGGTCCAGCTCGCCTGCAGCAGCGCCCCTCGAACGATCCTCGGCATCAGAAGCCCTCGTGCGTGCGTGGTGTCAGCAACGGTACCGAGCCTACACCGATGACCACCTACCATCCCTTGGTTCAGCACAAGGACAACGAGGAGGCGTCTTGACGCCAACGACCATGTACACCCCAAGTCGGATCTGGCTGCTCGTCGCGCTCGCGGTGCTCGTCGCAGCGTGCGGCGGCGCCGCTCCGACTGCGACAACGGTGCCGGCCACGTTGACCGCTGCCTCGCCGTCCGCAGTCGCCGCGACGGCGGCCCCGACGACCGCAGGTCCGGTGACCGCGGCCCCTGCGACCGATGCCCCGGCCACCTCGGCGCCAGCGACCGACGCCCCTGCAACCGACGCCCCGGCCACGATCGAGCCCGTCACCCCAGCCCCACCGAGCAGCGCACCGTCAGGCGAACCGGTGCCGCCCCGCTCGGGCCCCGCGCGCGTCGACCTTGCGTTCACCAAGACGCGCGTCTTCTTCGCCGATGACACCAAGGGCACATGCAGGCTCACCAAGGTGAACGGCGTCACGCGATTCTGGTTCGATGCAACGGGCGACGACTACGGGTCATTGGGCGAGCACTTCATCGTGAAGGAAGTCGACGGCAAGGTCGTGATCGACTGGGTCATCGACGCCACCACCATTGCCTATGCCAACAACCCGAACGTCGTCATCAAGATCTCGGCCAACCACCGCAAGGTGACCCTGAATCAGGATCTGCTGCCGCTGACGACGCCGAGTGGATTCACGGCCAAACCGCAGCACATCAAGGGCACCATCACCTGCTCGTAGGGGGTCGTCTCGATCCGGGGCCGGCTTGCTGACTGAGACGATGCGCTACGCGATCCGACTCGACCGGCGCTTCCGCTGGTTCCTCCGGATCTTCGGGGTCAACGAGTCGAACTCGTACGTCGAGGTGGGCGATTCGCTCGATGCCCGATTCGGGTGGTCGCGCATCACGACGCCGGTGTCGAACTGCGTCCGCTGGTCGATCGAGGGGCCCTGGCTCGCGCTCACGGCGCTTGGCGCGCGCCGGAGCGTGCGGCACGGCGACGTGACATTCGGTGGCTCGGCGCACGGCGGGGTCCGAATCGACTTCCGCGACCACCCGAAGTACTTCTTCTTCCGGCCGCCGGCGATCTACCTGACCGTGGACGACCTCGAGGGCTTCGCCGCGGCCCTCACCGCACGCGGCATTCCAGGCGAGGATCGGCGCAAGGCCGTGTAGCGGCGGTCGCTGCTTTCACGGCAGTGGGTCGGGGACGAGAATGCTGAGCGCGGTCCACGTTCGGGACGGCGACGAGAACGAAATGTCGACATACGAGCCTTCGGCGTCGAACGTCTGGCCGACCGTCGCACCCTCGCCGGAGCACGCTGCGGTGAAGCTGTCGCGTCGCGCACCGATCGGAACGCCAAAATCGACAGTGACCTCGATGGCAGCCTCCGGCCCGACACAGGCGAGCACGACATTCACCGGACCGCCGCCGTCGACGCCCGGGAGGGTGAAGTTGTGGATTCTCGTCTCGTAGGCGTAGTGCGGCCCTGCGGACGCAGACAGCTGCCAGCCCGGCTCGCTGTGCGCCAGCGCGACAGGTGGTGGTGAGCTGGCGACGAGGATCGAGAAGCGCGTTCCGGCCTGGGCCGAAACGAACACACGGCCCCCGAACTCCTGCGGGATGGCCAGCCAGCCTTCGTGCACCTTGGCGTCGCACGGTACCTGCGTCGCGGTCGCGACCATGAAGGCTCCGTCGATCTCCCCGCCGTGGATGTATCGGATCGAGGGTCCGCCCGCGCACCACAGGGCGAACGAATATGACTCCCTATCAGGCACGGCGTCCAGCTCCCGGAGGAGCAGCCCTGAGGCGTCCGGCGGCTGCCCATCTGCCTCGACGTCCTGGGCTTCCAATCGGACGAGCTCCTCGAAGCCCTCGAACTGCAGGGGCGGTGGCGGGATCATCGGCGGGGTTGCCGCGCCCTCGACACGACGAACAACGACTCGCCAGCTTGCCGCCGTCCACGTCCTCAGGCTGACCTCTCGCACTTGCGAGTACTCCGCTGGGACGGAGTGAACCGCGCCGTCGCACGCGATCGTCGGACCGGATTCGGGGCCGCGGCTGAACGGCACGCGAACATCGAGGACCAGGGCGTTGGACGAGAGACACGCGACAGTGATCTCGTAGGCGGCATCCGCCTCGAGGGTTCCGAGACCGGCCTGCGCAGGACGCGGATCAAGCGGCGCTTGCGGTGCCGGTCCATCCGCGGGTCCGTGGGATTGCGCGACGACTGCCGTGGCAGGATCGCCGGCTGCAATCAGCTCGTCGAGGCTCGGGAGCGTTTCCGAGGCAGTCGGCGCCGGTCGTTCCGAAGGTGGATCGGTCGGGGCGACGACGATGGGGGACTGCCGGTCAACCAGGCCGGCGACAAGGCTTCCAATCCCAAGGAGGGCGATCCCGACGACAGCGGCGAGGAGGAGCGTCAGGCGGCGGTTTCCCACGGATCGGCCGCGCAGGATCGCCCGGCGGTCAAGTTCCGCGGCGGAGATCGTGAACGCGACACTGTCCGCCTCGGCTCGAAGGGTCTCCCTTAGGCGTCGCTCGATCAGCTGGTCATGCATGGCTCGTCTCCGTGGAATGGGTCGACGGGTCGGCGAGGGAGAGGCGCAGTCGGTCGAGGGCGACCTGGAGTTGCGCCTTGATCGTGTTCGGGCTCTTGCCCAGGGCGTCGGCGACCCCCTCGACCGAGAGATCGGCGTAGTAGCGGAGGACGACCGCGGCGCGCATCTGGATCGGAAGGCGCCCAACCGCCGCGAGGAGCTCGATCCGGTCGACGGCCTCGCTCGCGATGTCGCCCGGTTCGCTCGGTTCCGGCGCGACGACGAGACCGACCACGCGGCTGCTCGATCGCCTGACGCTCAGGGCACGGTTCGTGGCGACGCGCAGGAGCCAGCTTCGGAGGGCTGTGTCGTCGCGAATGGAGCCTGCGCGCTCGAAGGCAGTGAGGAGCGTCTCGATCGTCACGTCCTCGGCCAGCGCCCGATCGCGCAGGATCAGGTAGGCGACGCCCTGGATCTCGCGACCGTGCGCTTCGAGCAGGCCGGCGAGGGTCTCGATGCGCCGCTCGCGGAGCGCCTGGACGGTCATCGTTCCTCGCCGGGTTGCGCCCTGGTCAGGCGCGGTCGAAGAGTAGACGCACGGGGAGCCTCATTCGGGCTATCGCGAGGCCGAATTCGTTACGGTGCGGTCGGATTTGACGTGGTGCGGTCCGGTGGGGAGCCGTGCCCAACGTCCTTACCTCGGGCTTACGCGAGTCGATAGCAGCCGCCAGACGAGCGCCTCGAGACTGCCCGGGAGGTCGAATGCTCCATCCGTTCGACTCCGAAGCACGAAGGGGACGAAACATGCAGACCAAGCGACGCATCACGGGTCGGCGATCGCTCGCCGGCGCGGCCACGCTCCTGGCGGCCCTGGCGCTCCCGGCAAGCGTCCTCGCGGCCGACTTCATGGGCACCGACGGGCCCGACCACCTGGTCGGCACCGAGGAGCACGACACGATCTCCGGCCTCGGGGGCGACGACATGCTCGAGGGCCTCGGTGGTCCGGACGGCATCGACGGCGGACCGGGGGACGACTGGCTGTCCGGTGGCTTCGGCAACGATCGCCTCGGTGGCGGGGACGGCAACGACCGGATCCGCGGTGGCCCGGGTGCCGACGTCATCGGCGGCGGCGACGGTGCCGACAAGGCGAGCGGCGGGGACGGACCGGACGTCATGTACGGCGGCCCGGGTGCCGACATCCTGTACGGGGCGGACGGCAGCGACTGGATCGCGGGCGGCGACGGTCGCGACCTCGTCTACGGCGGGACCGGGAACGACGTGATCAAGGTCTGGCGTGACGGCGCGGTCGACGGCGTCCGCTGCGGACCCGGCCTGGACGTGGTCTTCCTCGGCAAGCTCGACATCGCCGATCGGAGCTGCGAGCGGGTCGTCCGCTCGAACACCGACTAGCTCGCCGCTCGCCTCGTCAGAAGAGGCGTCCGAACAAGGCTTGGGCCGTCGCCGCGATACCGCGGCGGCGGCCTTCTCGATTCCCGGGATCAGGTAGGCACGCCCTCGACCGCGGGCGCCAGCCGCCCGGCGAGCAGCAGCCCGATGATCGCCTCGACCGCCGCGATCGCGAGCGTGATCGGCTGCGTCGGGTTCACGATCCCGAATTGCTCGAGCGCGAGGCCGAGGCCGAGACCGCCGAGCGCGCCGAACACGAACGCCACGACCTTCGCGGCCCCGCTTCGGGAGCGGGCGGCCATGAGGATCGCCAGGAGCCCGAGGACCGCGAGGAGCAGCCCACCACCGCCGAGCACCGTGAACGCCGGGTTCACGTCGTCGATGATCATCGTGATCTGGCCGCTGCAGTTCGCGTCGCCGGTGGCGTTGCCCGCGATGGTGAAGCGCGCGCCGAGCGTCGCGAAAACGGATGCGGCGACGCCGTCCACTGCGCCCGTCGTCTCGCCGTCCTCAGACGTCCCATTCACGATCGGGATGGGAATCCCGCCCGCGTAGGCTCCGACCGACGCGGCGTGGATCTTTCCCGGCGCCGTGCCTGAGCCCCCGCCCACGTCCGTGCTCCGGATGTGCCACTCCGTCGCCGTCGTGATGTTGACGCCACCACTCGTCGCGTGGCCCTCGCCCTGACACCCGCCGGTGATCGTCGCCGCGGCGACCGCCGGAAACGCGAGGATCAACGACGCCACGGCGACGATCCCCGTGAGTCGAAGGACCGATGATCTCGACATCGAGCACCCTCCTATGGACCCCTCCGCGGCACTGTAGGTCCGGACTGGCGCCCGTCAAGCCGGAATCCATCCCACGCTTGTGCTCGATCCAGCCTCCGATCCTCGATCCGGCCGTGAGCGCATCTGCGACAATCCGGCGATCGCCGAACGTGGATGAACACCGGAACGGAGCCTGACATGGCCGTCGAATCCGCCCCGAAGCAGATGACCAGCGAAGAGATCGTCGCCCTCAACCGTGCGCACACGTTCTTCTCGTGGTCGGTCCAGGGCACCCTCGACCCGATCGCCGTCGATCACGCCGAGGGCGTCTACCTGTACACGCCCGAGGGCCGGCGGATCCTCGACTTCAACAGCCAGTTGATGTCGGTCAACATCGGCCACGGCGACCGACGAGTCATCAATGCGATCGACGAGCAGGCGCAGAAGTTGCAGTACGTCATGCCCGGGTTCGCGACGGAGATCCGGGGTCGGCTCGGCGCGAAGATGGCCGAGATCATGCCCGGCGACCTGGACAAGGTGTTCTTCACCCTTGGTGGCGCGGAGGCGATCGAGAACGCGATCAAGCTCGCGCGGCACCACACGGGCCGGCACAAGGTCCTCGCCCGGTACCGCGCGTACCACGGCGCGACGTTCGGGGCGATGACGCTGACCGGCGACCCTCGCCGATGGGCGAACGAGCCGGGCCTCGTGGGCGTCGTCCGGTATCCGGACACGCACCGCTGGGGCGAGGCGGAGCCGAGGCCCGTCGCGGAGAGCCTGCAGGGACTCGAGGACGTCATCCGCTACGAGGGCGCGCACACGATCGCGGCGGTGTTCCTCGAGACGATCGTCGGCACGAACGGGATCCTGATCCCGCCCGACGGCTACATCGCCGGCGTCCGCGAGATCTGCACCCGGAACAACATCCTGATGGTCTGCGACGAGGTCATGGCCGGCTTCGGGCGCACCGGTCGCTGGTTCGCGGTCGACCACTGGGACGTCGTGCCCGACCTCATGACCATGGCCAAGGGCCTGACGAGCTCGTACCTGCCGCTGGGCGCCGTCGCGATGCGCCACGAGATTGCCGAGGCGTTCGAGACGAAGATGTTCTACGGCGGCCTCACGTACTCGTCGCACCCGGTGAGCCTCGCCGCCGCGCTCGCGACGATCAGCGTGTACGAGGAAGACGACCTCATCGGCAACGCGCGCCGGCTCGGGCCGATCATGCGGGCGCACCACGAGCGCCTCGCGGCGAAGCATCCTTCGGTGGGTGCGACCAGGAACCTCGGGCTGTTCGGGATCATCGACCTGGTGCGCAGCCGGGATCCGTGGACCCCGCTCACCCCGTACAACGGCACGTCGGACGAGATGAAGGCCATCGGCAAGTTCTTCCGCGACAACGACCTGTTCACCTTCGCGCCGAACAACTCGATCCACACGAATCCGCCGCTGTGCATCACCGAGGACCAGCTCGCCGAGGGCTTCGACATCATCGACCGCGCCCTCGACATCTCCGACCAGGCCGTCGCGTAGCCGTCGCGCACTGACGACACCGACACGCCGGTGAGCATCGAATCCGGCGCGGGACCGTTGCCGTCGCCAGAGTCGCCCGCGCCCGTCGCGACGACCCGCGCGACGGGCGAGCGATCCGTCCTCGCCTCCATCGCGCGATCGATCGGGCTCGCGCTCCTATTCGTCATCTTGATCATCGGCGTCTGGGAGGGCGCGAAGGCGCTCGGCGGTGATCCGTGGAGGTTCCGCGACGCGAGCGGCGCGGAGACGGTCTACCGGCCGCCCTTCAAGTGGCCCATCGCGAGCGACCTGTCGCTGCCCCATGTCTGGAAGATCTGGGAGGCGCTCGCCGCCCCGGTCCAGCGCCAGCAGGCCACCAGCCTCGGCGCATTCCTCATCGGCGCGGCGATCCACACCGGCCAGGAGGCAGCCCTCGGATTCCTCTTTGGTGGCCTGCTCGGACTCGCACTCGCGGCGGTCTTCGTCCATTCGAAGCTCGCTGAGCGGGCATTCATGCCGTATATCGTCGCGAGCCAGACGATTCCCATCCTCGCACTCGCGCCGCTCATCGCGTTTGCGTTCGGCAACGGGCTGGTCGGCATCGTGATGGTGGCCTCGTACCTGACGTTCTTCCCCGTAACGATCGCCCAACTCCGCGGCCTGACCTCACCTGACCCACGGGCGCTGGAGCTGATGCGCAGCTGCGCCGCCTCGCGCTGGACGATCTTCTGGAAGCTGCGCATGCCGGCCTCACTGCCGTACCTCTTCGCGGCGCTCAAGATCGCGGCGACGGCGAGCATCGTCGGCGCGATCGTCGGCGAGGGGAACCCGGGCGGCAGCCAGTTCGGCCTGGGCCGTTCGATCCTGAACTTCAACGAGCAGTACACGAGCGCGCCGGAGAAGCTCTGGGCGGCGATCCTCGCCTCCGCGCTCCTCGGCCTGACGTTCTTCCTCACGATCCGGATCATCGAGCTCGCGGCGCTGCGCGGTCGGACCACGGCGGCCGCAGGTTGACGAAGGGGATGGATCACCGATGAGCGCCCAGCCCACGACGCCCGGTCCCGTCGTCGTCGTCGCCGGTGTCAACAAGGTCTTCGCCACATCGAGCGGCCGGACGAACGCCCTCGAGGGCATCGACCTCACGATCGAGACGGGCGAGTTCATCTCACTGATCGGGCCGTCCGGCTGCGGCAAGTCGACCCTGCTGCGCCTCATCGGTGACCTCACCAGCCCAACGAGCGGCACTGTGCGCGTCAATGGCAAGCCGGCGCGCCAAGCGCGTCTCGACCGGGATTACGGCATCGTCTTTCAGGCGCCCGTGCTGTTCGACTGGCGGAGTGTCCAGGCCAACGTCGCCCTGCCGCTCGAGGTCAAGGGCATGTCGCGCTCTGATCGCGACGAACGCGTCCAGGCGATGCTCGAGCTAGTGGAGCTCCGTGACTTCGCCCGCCACTACCCTTACCAGCTCTCCGGCGGCATGCAGCAGCGCGTGTCCATCGCGCGCGCGCTCGCTCTCGAACCGTCGATCCTGCTGATGGACGAGCCGTTCGGCGCGCTCGACGAGATGACCCGCGAGCGGATGAACTCGGAGGTCCAGCGGATCTGGCAGCAGACCGGGACGACGGTCGTGTTCGTGACCCACTCGATCCCCGAGGCCGTGTTCCTGTCCTCCCGGGTCGTCGTCATGTCGCCTCGGCCGGGGCGAATCGTCCGCGTCATCGACGTCGACCTCCCTCGCCCGCGGACCGACGACACTCGCGAGACCCCGCGGTACTTCGAGCTCATCACGGATGTCCGCGAGACGCTGCGTGGCCGGCGGACCGGGGAGGGGTCGACGAAGGCAGTCGCATCCGCCGAGCGCACGCTCGCCGAGGGATCGGTAGGATGACGGAGGATCAGGTCGAACGACCGGCGCCGCGCCGCGGAGTCGGTGTCGGGATCTGGCGCCGGCTTCGGAGCCGGGCGCCTGCCATCGTCGTGTTCTTCGCCGTCCTGATCATCTGGGAGATCGGCGTCGGGCTGGCCGACCTGCAGCAGTTCATCCTGCCGCAACCGTCCGAGATCGCGGCCGCGTTCGTCGCCGAGTGGCCGCGCCTGCAGAAGGGTGCCGGCAACACGCTCTATGAGGCTCTGGGCGGCCTCGTCATCGGTGTCACCGCCGGGGTCTTGACCGCCTTCGCCGTGTCGCGCTGGGCCCGCGTGCGTGAGGCCATCCTCCCCATCGCGATCGGCGCCAGCGCGGTCCCGATCATCGCTGCCGCGCCGATCATGTCGATCTGGTTCGGCATTCTGAACCCGTTCGCGAAGATGGCCATCGTGATCCTGCTCGTCTTCTTCCCGATGCTGGTGAACGTCTCCCGGGGGCTCAGCCAGGTCGACGACTCGGCGGTCGAGCTCATGCGTGCCTCCGCGGCCTCGGATGGGCAGGTCCTGCGCAAGCTCCGGATTCCCAACGCCCTGCCGTACTTCTTCACCGGCCTGAAGGTATCGACGACGCTCTCGCTCATCGGGGCGGTTGTCGCCGAGTACTTCGGTGGCTCGAATGATGTGCTCGGCCGGGTCATCGTCCAGAGCTCGAGCAGCCTGCGATTCGACATCACCTGGGCGGCAATCGCGATCGCGGCGATGTCGGGGATCGCGATGTACCTGCTCGCTCTCGCCGCAGAGCGGCTCGTCATTCCCTGGCATGCCTCCCAGCGGGCGTTCGAGCCCTAGACTCCGGGCGACAGGGGAGATACAACGATCTCGTCGCAGCGACTTGAGGAGGAGCGCCCGATGATCCGTTCGAAACGATGGCTCGCGATCCTGGCCGTGGTCAGCTTCGCGGCCGTTGCCTGCACGCCCGGGGCACCGGCCACGAGCGCAGCCCTGACGCCGGTCAGCGTGCAGCTCCAGTGGGTCTCGCAGGCCCAGTTCGCCGGCGAGATTGCGGCAAAGGCCGAGGGCTTCTACGAGGCCGAGGGCCTGAACGTCACCCTGCTCGAGGGTGGCCCGAACGTGGCCAATATCACGGTCGGCTGCGCCGCCACCGGACCCGAGTTCACGCTCGGCTGGGTGCCGAAGGCGCTCGAGGCCGTCGCGACCGGGAACTGCGACCTCGTCAGCATCGCCCAGATCTTCCAGCGCTCCGGCACGCGCTCGGTGTCGTGGAAGGACAGCAACATCACTAAGCCGGAGGATTTCGCCGGCAAGAAGGTCGGCGTGTGGGACTTCGGTAACAAGTTCGAGGTCACGGCCGGTGCGCTGAAGGCCGGGCTCGTCGAGGGCACTGACTACACCACGGTCATCCAGGACTTCAACATGGCCGCATTGCTCGCTCGCGATATCGATGTCGCCGAGGCGATGACGTACAACGAGTACGCACAGGTGCTCGAGGCGATCAACCCCGACACCGGCCAGCTGTACAAGGCCGAGGACCTGAACGTCATCGACTGGAATACGGTAGGCACCGGGATGCTCCAGGACGCGGTCTTCGCCCGCAAGGCATGGCTCAGCCAGGCCGGCAGCGAGGATCTCTCCGTCCGGTTCCTCCGGGCGACGTTCCGGGGCTGGATGTTCTGCCGCGACAATCCCGCGAAGTGCGTGGACCACGTGCTCGCCGCGGGCACGACGCTCGGCAAGGGCCACCAGGCATGGCAGATGAACGAGGTCAACCCGCTCATCTGGCCGTCCCCGGCCGGAATCGGCATCACCGACAAGGCGCTCTGGGATCAGACCATCGCGGTCATGATCGAGGGCAAGATCATCACGGCCGCACCCGCCGAGGGCGCGTACCGGAATGATCTCGCCGAGCGTGCGCTCAAGGACCTGACCGGCGACTCGAAGGGCGCCAGCTTCGTCAAGGGTTCCGTCACGGTGACCGAGGGCGGCAACTAGCCGCGATCGACTGGCGGCGCCAGCCGCTACCAACGAACACGAGGCCGGCCCGACGGGCCGGCCTCATCGATTCAGGCTGTGCGCCACTCGGCAAGCCCGCTCAAATGCCGAACGCGACATACCCCGCGAGCGCTGAGCCGGCGAGGACGAGCGGCACGCTCGCCCTCGAATTCGTCCTCGCAAGGAGCGCGAGGGCCACGCCGAAGATCAGGAGCGCCGGGATCGGCGACGGGATGCGCAGGGCCAGCGAGGCCGCGAGGTCGACCGCGGTCACCGCGATGAGCCCGACCACGCCGGCCGCGACGCCTTCGAGCAGTCGATGGAGCGCAGGGTTGTCGATCACGGCTTCGAGCCGGTCGCGGAAGAGCAGCGAGAACGAGAATGCCGGCAGGAACACGCCGAGCGTCATCGCGACGGCGCCGATGGGGCCGCCGGCAACGTAGCCGACGAAGGTCGAGAAGATGATCAGCGGCGCCGGCAGGATCCCCGACAGCGCGAGGCCGTCCAGGAACTGCGCGTCGGTGAGCCAGCCGCTTCCCACCGCATCACCGCGGACGAACGGGATCGCCGTGTACGCGCCACCGAATGTCAGCAATCCCGCCTTGAGCCCCGAGACGAGCAGGTCGACCACCGAGGGCGACGCCCCCGGCGCGCCGGGGACCACCGGTGCCACCGCCTGGGGCAACGCCAGCCCCGTCGACAGCGCAGCCCAGGCAAGGGCGCCGAACCCGGCCGCGAGGACGATCATGTAGACGGTCCGCAGCTCGGGCGCGCCCGCCAACGACGTGCGCGAGCCCCGCGATCGGCAGGACGATCAGGAAGCTGACGCCCGCCAACGTCGCCGCGGCCGCCGCAATGCCGATCGACCACAGGCCGGTGTCGACGAGAACATGGCGGCCGATCCGCCAGATCGCCCGGGCGACCAGCGCGACCACTCCGACCTGGACGCCAAGGAGCGCGGCCGCGATCGCGGGCTGCGCGAGGTCGACCTGGAAGTAGATCCAGGACAGCAGGAGCATGAGGAAGAAGCCAGGGAGCATGAACCCGAGGCCGGCGAGCAACCCGCCGATGCGCCCACCCCGGAGCATGCCGAGGTGGACTGCCAGCTCATGGGCTTCGGGGCCGGGCAGGACCTGGTAGACGGCGAGCAGCCGGTTGAATCGCGCGCTCGTGAGCCAGCGCTCCTCGTCGACGAGCTCCCGCCGGAGCATCGCGATCTGCGCCACCGGACCGCCGAAGGCAAGGAAGCCGAACCGGAGGAAGCGAGCGAGGATGCGAGCCGGCGGCTCCCGGTCTCCCGACTCGAGCGTGGGCGGCTCGACGTCGGTCAGGCGGATTTGCCCGTCCCGAACTGGCGGTCACCGGCGTCCCCGAGCCCGGGCATGATGTAGCCCTTCTCGTTGAGCTGGCGGTCGAGCGCCGCGCAGTGGATCTCCACGTCGGGGTGGGCCTCGGAGACGGCCCGCACCCCCTCTGGCGCGGCGATCAGGTTGACGAGCTTGATCCGCACGGGCTTGACCGCGCCCCACTTCTTGAGGACCTCGATCGCCGCGGTCGCGGAGCCGCCCGTGGCGAGCATCGGATCGAGGATCAGGCACAGATCGACATTCGCCGCGTCGGGCAGCTTGTTGTAGTACTCGACCGGCTGGAGCGTGCGTTCATCCCGGAAGAGGCCGAGGTGCCAGACCTCGGCGGTCGGCATCAGCTCGAGCATCGCGTCGACCATCCCGAGGCCCGCCCGCAGGATCGGGATCAGCCCGATGCGCTCGCCGAGCTCGTTGCCGTCCATGATCTCGAGGGGCGTCGTGACCTTGATCGGGCCGCACGCGCGCGTCCGCGAGCGCCTCATATCCGAGCAGCCATGACAGCTCGCGCACGACCTCGCGGAACTTCTTCGGCTCCGTCTTCTCGTCCCGCAGGATGCCGAGCTTGTGCAGGACCGCCGGGTGGTTCGAGACATGGAGCGTCGCGGGAAGGTCCATGGGCATCCTCACGTGGTCGACGCGAGCGCGGCCGGCGGGCCGCTCAAGTCGTGCCCGATCCTAGCATCGGCCGCGCTCCGGATCGGCCCGGAGTACTCTCCGGCTGTGGTGGCTTCATCTGCTCCGGTCGACCGGGATCGGACGTCGTCGGGCGCTTCGAAGGGTCGTCGAATGGCGCCGCCCGTGCTGGTGCGGCAGGTGCGCAACGGCATCGAGGAGAGCGTCCATCGGGGCGACATCGTCGAGGTCGACGTCACCGGGCAGATGTTTCGCGTCCTGGGTGATCCGGACCACGTCGCGAACCTCCGGTCGTGCGTCAAGCCGTTCGGTGTCGTCGCGCTCCTGGAGGCAGGCGGGCTCAAGGCCTTCGAGCTGGAGCCGCCCGAGCTCGCGATCATGGCGAGCAGCCACTCCGGCGAGGACCTCCACGTCCGCACGCTCCAAGCCTTGTATCGACGGACGAGCGTCAGCCAGGGCGCGCTCGCGACCGGCACGGAGGGCATGCCGCTCGATGCGCTGACCGCCGCGCGACTCGCCCGGGATGGCGAGCGCCCGAGCGAGATCCGGCACATGTGCTCCGGCCAGCACTCGGTCTTCCTGCTGCTGTGCAAGCTCAACAACTGGTCGACGGACGAGTACTGGCTCGAGGATCACCCGGCGCAGGTCGCCTACCGCGAGGCCGTCGCCCGAGCCTTCGGGACGACACCGGCGCGGCTCAAGATGGGCATCGACGGCTGCGGCGTGCCGACGTACGCCTTCCCGCTACGGGAGATCGCGCGCGCCTACGCCTTCCTCGCGAACCCGGAGTCCGTGCCGTCCGACGACGCTCGATCGTCGATCGCGAAGTCGGTGGCGATCGTGCGCGACGCGATGCTCGCCTTCCCGGAGCTGGTCGGCGGCTCTCGTGATCGGATCGACACCTCGGTCATGAAGGCCCTCCCCGGGCGGATCGTCTCGAAGGGCGGCATGGAGGCGCTGCGCGGGATCTCGATCCTGCCCGGCCCGCGCTCGAAGGGCGGCTCGGCCGCGGCGTCCGGGATCGCGATCAAGATCGAGGACGGGGATGGCTACGACCGCGGGACGTGGGCCGCATCGGTCGAGGCGCTGGCCCAGGCCGGAGTGCTGGACGGCCAGCCGCTCCGGGTCCTCGGCCGGTACCACCGCCCCATCACGCCGGATCCACATGGACGAGCGGCCGCCGAGGCCATCGCGTCGTTCGAGCTGGCACCCGTCGGCGAGCTCCTCGGCTGAGGCCGGCGTCGCCCTGACATGACGGCCGATCCGTATCGCACGCTCGGGCTCCAGCCCGGCGCACCGATGGCCGAGGTGAAGCGCGCCTACCGCCGGCTCGCGAAGGCGTTCCACCCCGACTCAGCGGGCGAGGTGGCGCTGCCCAGGTTCCTCGCGATCCACGAGGCATACGAAGCGATCCGAACGGGTCGCCCGACGGTGGCCACGCGCCGACCTGCTCCCGAGCCGCAGGCCCAGCCATGGCGAGCGGATCCGGCGCGTGCTCGAGCGGCGCGTGAGCAGGCACGGTCCTCGCGACGGGGCGGTGCCACGGGGACGACCGGGACGCCCGGGCGCTCCGCCGGCGCGGCCGGCAGTCCGGGATCGGACGGGTCGGGCTCGACAGGCGGACGATCGACTGGCGCGGGCGGATCGGCGGGGTCGTCCGGTGCGACGGGGTCGACCGCCGGCGGGCGAGCTGCGGGAAGCGGTCGCGGCCCCAGGCGGCGCGATGGCCGCAAGGCGACGATGGGTTCCACGTCGTATGACGAGGCGCGCGATCCTGCGGACGCGACCTGGAGCGGTGCGTCCTGGTACGGCCCGTCAAGTGGCGAGTACTGGATCGTCAATCCGCGCGAGTATGCGGACCCTCGCAAGCACGGCCCCGACTACCAATCCCGCGCCCGCCGTCCCACCACGGGCGATGACGCCGCGATCGTCGAGGAGGCCGATCCGATCGGCGAGCCTGCGTGGACGTCGGGCCCACGTGCGGAGCCCGAGACATCAAGGGCCGAGGGATCCAGCGCTATTGGGGCGACGGACCCCGCCCGTCAGCGAGGACCGGCCGCAGGTTCGCGAGCCTGGGCGGCGGCAGCGGGCCGGCCCGCGTGGACGGCCCCCGACGGATCGAGCTCGCGAGGTGGTCAGGCCTCGCCTTCCCTGAGTCCGGACGCCACGGGTCGAGGGCTTCCCGGCGACGGCCCTGATCGAACCTGGCGTCCGCCGCTCGCGGCAACGACGCGCGACGTGCTCGGCCGTCCCGCCGATGACCCGATCCGGCGACTCGGGCTCGCGCTCCTCGCGTGGCCCCCAATCGGGCTCGCCGCCGCCGCAGCGATCGGCCAGGTCACCGGTTGCTCGATCTATTCCGCCGACTGCGTGGGCCCGGACACGATCCTGCCGTGGCTCGCCCAGGCAATCGTCCTGGGCCTGCTGCTCCTCCTGCCGCCGATGGCCCGGTTGTTCGCGAGCGGCACCGTGGCGGTCGTGTTCGCGCTCGTGCCCGTGACCGGGTTCCTCGTCGTGATCGGCGGCGGGGGACAACCCGAGGCCGGATTCGCACTTGCGTTCCTGCTCGCGCTCACGTGGCTCATCGGCGTCGCCTGGGCCGTCGTATCCGCCCGCCGGCGCGGCGCCTCGCTTGGGGTGGAGCAGGGCGCGGGGCGAGCGGGATGAGTCGCAAGCCCGAAGGCCGTCATCGGCCGACCAACGACCTGTCGAGCTCCGCGCAGGAGTACCTGCTCACGCTTCGGATCATGGCCGGCGACGGCACCCGCGTCACCGCGGCGCAGGTCGCGCGGAAGCTGGGCGTGAGCACGCAGGCGGCCAGCGAGATGTTCCGCCGCCTCGCCCACGATGGCCTCGTGGCGCTCGCCGAGGGCCGCGAGCTCCAGCTCACCAAGCCCGGCCGCGCGGCCGCGGACGACATCTTCCGGCGCCACGCGCTGTGCGAGTGGCTGCTGTCGGAGATCGTCGGGCTGGGCTGGGCCGAGTCGGACGTCGAGGCCGAACGGCTCCAGGCGGCGATCTCGCCGCGTGTCGAGCAGCGGCTGGACGAGCTGCTCGGGCATCCAGAGACGTGCCCCCACGGCAACCCGATCGATGCGGACATCGCCCGCCGTCGACCCGCCGGGATCCCGCTCGCCGAGGTGAACGCCGGTGAGCGCGCCACGATCTTCCGGATCACCGAGGCGGCCGAGGAGGATGCGGGACTCCTCTCGTACCTCGAGGCCCGTGGCCTGCGGCCCGGCGCGCACGTGACCATCCTGGCGCGGTCGGAATCGCTGGACTCCCTCACGCTCGACGGACCCATCGGCCGGGCGACCCTGGGCCTCCGACCGGCCGCCCTCGTCCGCGTGCTGCCCGGCGAGGCCGATCCCGCCCTCTTCCACCGCGTGCCCACGCGCTGACTGCGCGCGAGATCGGCGTGAACGTTTTTCGCTCAGCCGTCGTCGAATAGCACAACCGGGGCTGAACCCGGGCGCTGACGAAGGTGAGCGAGTGGAGGTTGCCCTGGTGAGGGAGGGAGGCGCCGATGTCGGCAGCCTCGTCCTGGCGCGAATCGGGGACGCCTATCGCCTCGCCCGCGCGATCCTCCTCGACGACGGAGACGCGGAAGACGCGGTGCAGGAAGCTGCGCTGTCGGCATGGCGCCGGCAGGGCTCGCTCCGTGACCCGAGCCGAATTCGACCCCTGGTTCGACCGAATCCTGATCAACGAGTGTCGCGACCAGCTTCGAAGGCGCCGCCGAGCTGTTCAGCTCGCGTCGCCACCCATCGGGTTCGACGTCGCTGCCGCGGCCCCGGAGACTGGGATGGACCCAGCGCTCGACCGTGCCTTGGCCGATCTCGGCATCGACCATCGGATCGTCGTCGTGCTGCGGTACTGGCAGGACCGAACGGTCGATGACATCGCTGCCCGCCTGGGTATCCCGGCGGGGACGGTGAAGTCGCGCCTGCACCACGCACTGAAGGACCTTCGCTCCAGCCTGGAGGCGAGCCATGGATGATCGTGACCTCGAGGCGCGCCTCAGGACACACCTGCACCGCCGGTTCGACGCGGAAGAGCCGCCGCCAAGCCTGGTCGCGGGCGTCATCCAGGCCTTCACGACCAAGCCTCGATCGGTAGCCGTGGCTGCCCTGCTTGGGCGGCGACGGATCGGTTGGTCGGCCGTAGCGGC
This sequence comes from uncultured Chloroflexia bacterium, assembly GCA_963721765.1. Lineage (GTDB taxonomy): Bacteria > Chloroflexota > Limnocylindria > Limnocylindrales > CSP1-4 > UBA5189. The sequence goes on along the minus strand of CAVRJP010000004.1, from coordinate 80,851 downwards.
CGCCGCCGTGGTGGCCGCGTTGGCATTCGCGGGCTTGCGGTTCGGCTTCATCGGACCCGGCGACCGCGCGTCGCCGAGTCCCACGCTGGATAGTGGTCGCGAGTTCGTCCTCGTGCCGCCACGCGGAACCATCCCGGACAAGGCCGACGGAACGCTGGCGAGCAACGTTGTCAACGCGCGGCTCCGCGGGCTGATCTTCGAACCCAGCTTCTCGGGTGGTTTCACCGTCGGGACGGGATACGGGATCACCGTGATGCTGCCGAACGGAGGACCCTCGGATCGGGCCGTCCGGGACGTGCTTGAGGCGATCGGCGAGGTCGAGTTCGTGCCACTCCCGCCCGAGGACTATGGCGATGGAAAGCTCACGGCCGACGTCGGCCAGCCGCTGCCCAAGGTCGAGCCCACGCTGTTCAGCTGGGACGGGATTGCCACCGTCGAACGAGACGATCAAGAGTCCGGACCCGCCATCACCATCACCCTGAAGCCGGCGGCGCAGGGCGCGCTCGAGGTCTTCTCCATCGCCCACGTCAGCGAGACGCTCGCGATCCTGGTCGACGGGAAGGTCGCCATTTTGTCGACGATCAATGAACCGCTGAGCGGGGCATTGACGCTGACCGGGCCTCGTGACGACGAGGCGTTCGCCGTGGTCTCGGCGATCCTGATCGGGGGCATGATGCTGCCCGAGAGCTGGCGCGGGGCAGAGGCGCCCGAAATCCTCTCGCGCGACCACGTTACTGAAGAGATCCTCCGTCGGATGCCCGACACGACGGCTGGATCATCTGGCCTCGAGGTCATTCGTGAAGACGATGGCTATCGGGCGATCTGGCGAGTGGTCCTGGATGGGCAATTTCCGGTCAGCTGTCCCTTCATCCTGCGTCCGAGCTTCGACCCGAATCGTTGCGAGGATGCCACGACGATGGAGCTCATCGTCGACGCGGAAACCGGTGCGTTCCTGTCAGCTGCCATAACGTAACCGGCAAACGCCTGAACACCGGTCATTCCTGCTAGGCTGGCATCGATGCCAGCCCCTCGAGTCCGCATCGCCCCGAGTCCGACCGGGCCGCTGCACATCGGGACCGCGCGGACGGCGCTGTTCAACTACCTGTACGCCCGCCGGACCGGCGGTACGTTCATCCTCCGAATGGAGGACACGGACGTCGCCCGGAGCACCGTCGCGTTCGAAGCGGATCTTCTCGAACAGCTGCATTGGCTCGGCATCGAGTGGGACGAGGGGCCCGACGAGGCGGGTGGCGACGACCGCGGTCCGTTCGGTCCCTATCGGCAGATGCAGCGACTCGACCGATACGCGAACGCCGCCGCGGATCTTCTCGAACGCGACCGCGCCTACCCCTGCTTCTGCTCGCCCGAGCAGCTCGACGCCGACCGGAAGGCGCAGGAGGCGGCCCACGAGCCGCCGCGGTACGTCGGCCGGTGCGCAGCCCTGACCGTCGCCGAGCGAGCCGAGCGTGAGGGAACCAGCCAGAAGGGCGCCCTGCGCTTTCGCGTTGAAGCGGCAAAGGTGCGTTTCGAGGACCTCGTCCGCGGCGAGGTGGAGATCGACACCGCCAACCTCGGTGGCGACTTCGTCATCGTTCGAAGCGACGGCACGCCCCTCTATCACTTCACGGTCGTCGTCGACGACGCGGCCATGGAGATCAGCCACGTGATCCGGGGCGAAGATCACCTCTCGAACACGCCCAAGCACATCCTGCTGTTCCAGGCGCTCGGCCACGAAGTTCCGGCGTTCGCCCACCTGCCCCTCATCCTCAACCCCGACCGAACGAAGATGAGCAAGCGCAAGAGCCAGACCGCGATCGCGGACTACCGGGCGCAGGGCTTCGTGCCCGAGGCGATGGTCAACTACCTCGCGCTGCTCGGCTGGTCGACCGGCACCGAGGAGGAGATCCTCGGGCTCGACGAGATCGCCGCCCGGTTCGACCTCGGGCATGTCCAGAAGGGCGGCGCGGTGTTCGACCGCGAACGGCTCGAATGGCTGAACGGCCAGTGGATCCGCCGGCTCGAGCCCGACGAGCTCATCACTCGACTGCAGCCGTTCCTCGCGGCGGACCTCGACGCCGGACGGATCGACCGACTGCCCACCGCGGAGGAGCTCAGACCCCTCGTCCCGATCATCCAGGATCGGCTGCCGACGCTGGGCGCCATCGGCGACCTCGTCGGGTTCCTGTGGCTCGACCAGGTGTCGATCGACTCGACCCTGCTCGTGCCCAAGCGCTGGGACCGCGACACCACCCTCGCTGCGTTGCGAGCCGCGCGGGAGACGATCGCCGACGTCGGCGCCGTCGTGTTCGAAGCGGACGAGCTTGAACCGCCGATGCGCTCGCTTGCAGAGGCGCGCGAGTGGAAGGCCGGCGACCTGTTCATGGCCGTCCGCGTCGCCGTCACGGGTCGAACGGCAACCCCACCCCTGTTCGACTCGCTCGTTGCCCTCGGACGCGAGCGTGTCCTCGCACGGCTCGACGCCGCCATCGACACCTTGCAGCAATCGGAGGAAGCAGCCTGATGCCGCACCACATCACCCACGAGCACGTCCAGGCCTGGCTCGACGCCTACACGCGCGCCTGGGAGACATATGACCCAAACGACGTCGCCGCGCTCTTCACGGAGGACGCGGAGTACCGCTGGCACCCCTATGACGAGCCGGAGCAGGGCCGGGCCGCCATCGTCGAGGCCTGGGTGAATCCCGGCCCTGGTGGCACGGCCAGCGATCGCGACGCGCCGGGGACGTATCTCGGCGAGTACCGGCCGTACGCGGTCGACGGCAGCCGCGCCGTGGCGATCGGAACGAGCACGTACTGGAAGGATGCCTCGCGGTCCGAGATCGATCGGATCTACTACAACAGCTGGCTGCTCGAGTTCGGGGACGACGGCAAGTGCCGCTCCTTCACCGAGTACTACATGAAGCCGAGCTAGGCGAGCTACCGCCGGCCAATTCGGCGTTAACAATCGTCCGTAGACTCGGGGATGTGGCGAAGACGATCCTTGTCGTGGAGGACGAACCGACCCTCCGCGAGACGCTCGCCGAGGCCCTGGAGGCCGATGGCTTCCGCGTCGTCCAGGCCGGCGACGGGCGGGCCGCGCTGGAGCGCTTCCGTGCCGACGAGCCGGACCTCGTGTTGCTGGACCTGATGCTCCCGGAGCTCTCCGGGCTCGAGGTGACCCGCCAGGTCCGCGCCGAATCCTCGGTCCCGATCCTGATGCTCACCGCCCGCGACGCCGAGGTGGACAAGGTGGTCGGCCTCGAGCTCGGTGCCGACGACTACGTCACGAAGCCGTTCAGCCTGCGCGAGCTCTCGGCGCGCATCCGCGCCGTGCTGCGCCGCGGCGAGCCGGCCGGGACGCCGCTGCCGCCGTTCGTGGATCTCGGGCGGGTGCAGGTCGACCTCGCGGGCCACCGGGTGCTCCGCGACGGCGCGGACGTGCCGATGAAGCCGAAGGTGTTCGAGCTCCTCGCGTTCCTGCTCCGGCATCCGGGCCAGGTCGTCAGTCGCGACCAGCTGCTCGAGCAGGTGTGGGGCTACGACTACCCGGGCGAGACGCGGACCGTGGACGTGCACGTCCACTGGCTCCGCTCGGCGGTCGAGGCAGAGCCCTCGAACCCGACGCTGATCCAGACGGTCCGGGGCATCGGCTACGTCCTTCGTCGGACCGCCTGACGGACCGCGTCAAAGGTTCACCTCGCGAACACAGGCCGTTGACCACCGCCCGACACGATGGCGCCATGGTCGACGTTGCGCAGATCTCGATCCCATCGGCGGCATCGTTGAGCAACTCCCCCGGGGGTGTCGAAGGCGAGCTCGACGCCGAGGTGGCCCGACTCCTCCGGGTCCGTCGCGGCGAGCTCGCCGAACCCCTTGCCTGGCACCGGCCCTCGCTTCGCCGGAGCGTCGACGAGGTCCTCGCTCACCTCCAGCCGATCCGCTCGCACCAGGCGCTCGCCTCGTCCTGGGAGCGCGAGGCGCACCGCGGGCCGGACGTCCGACTCGCCTACGCGATGGCCTGGCTGGCCCTCGATCGGCGAGTCTCGTCAGCGCGCACGCGGCGCCGCCATTCGCGAGTGACGCTGAGCCCGATCACAGCACACGGCTGAACACCTCCCAGGCGAGCCACGCGACCGCGCCCGAGGCGGGGATCGTGAAGATCCAGGCGGTCACGATGTTCCCGGCCACGCCCCAGCGAACCGCGGAGAAGCGGTCGCTCGAGCCGACGCCGATGATCGCCGACGAGATCACGTGGGTGGTCGACACGGGCATGCCCAGGTAGGACGCGCCGATGATGATGGTGGCGGCCGTCGTCTCGGCGGCGAAGCCGTGGACGGGGTCGAGCTTGACGACGCGCTGACCCATCGTCCGGATGATCCGCCAGCCGCCGGCGGCGGTGCCGAGCGAGATGGCGGTCGCGGCGATGAGGACGACCCACAGCGGCACCGTCGGCTCGGCGAGCACGCCGCCGGCGACGAGGGCGAGGGTGATGATGCCCATCGTCTTCTGCGCGTCGTTCGACCCGTGGCTGAACGCCATGTACGCCGCCGAGATCAGCTGCAGCCGCCGGAATCGATCGTTGATGCGTTTGGGGTGTGCCCGACGGAAGACGTTGAGCAGCACGACCATGAGCCCGAACCCGATGAGGACGCCGATCACAGGCGACGCAACGAGCGGCACGATGACCTTGTCGAAGATCCCCGGACCGTTGAGCGACTCGACCCCGGCAGCCGCGATCGCCGATCCCATGAGCCCGCCGATCAAGGCATGGCTCGAGGACGACGGGATCCCCAGCCGCCACGTGATCAGGTTCCACGTGATCGCCCCGACGAGCGCCGCGGCGACGACGATCTGCCCCTCGTCGCCCGCCGGTGTCGTGGCGATGCCTGAGGCGATCGTCTTCGCGACGGCGGTCCCGGTGAGGGCGCCCACGAAGTTCGCGGTGGCGGACATCAGGATCGCGTGGCTCGGCCGAAGCGCCCGGGTCGAAACGGACGTCGCGATCGCATTCGCGGTGTCGTGGAAGCCGTTGATGTAGTCGAAGCCGACGGCCAGGATCAGGACGACGATCAGGAGCAGGCTGAAACCTTCGGGCATCGGGCGGAAACGTAACAGCGCGCGAACGGAGCCGTGGGCGGGCGGCGCGGAGGGCTCCGGCCCTATCCTTCGCATTCCCATGCGCCTGAGCGAGCTGTTCTTCGCGACCCTGCGTGACGATCCCGGCGAGGCCGAGATGCCGTCGCATCGGCTGCTGCTGCGTGCCGGCTACCTGCGCCAGCTCGGCTCGGGCATCTATTCGCTCCTGCCGCTCGGAAAGCGGGTCAGCGATCGTGTCGAGCAGGTCATCCGGGAGGAGATCGACGCGATCGGCGGGCAGGAGATGGAGATGCCCGTCGTCCACCCGGCGGAGGTCTGGAAGGAGTCGGGCCGCTACCAGAAGATCGGCCCGGAGCTCGTCCGCTTCAAGGATCGCGGCGAGCGGGACATGGTTCTCGCGATGACCCACGAGGAGGTCGTGGCGATCCTGCTGCGCGACCTCGTCCAGAGCTATCGCCAGCTGCCGATGATCGTCTACCACTTCCAGACGAAGTTCCGCGATGAGCCCCGCGCGCGCGGCGGCCTCATCCGCGTGCGCGAGTTCGTGATGAAGGACTCGTACTCATGTGATCGGGACGATGCGGGCCTCGACGAGAGCTACCGCAAGCACTGGGCCGCGTACGACCGGATCTTCAGGCGGCTCGGCCTCGAGGCGATCGTCGTCGGCGCCGACGTCGGGATCATGGGCGGCACCGGCGCTCACGAGTTCATGGTCCTCAACGAGTTCGGCGAGGACACGCTCGTGCTGTGCGACAGCTGTGACTACGCCGACAACCAGCAGATCGCGATCGTCGGCAAGCCCGACCCGGAGCCCGAAGCCCTCCTCCCCATGGAGGACGTCGAGACCCCCGGCGCAACAACCATCGACGCGCTCGCCACCTTCCTCGAGATCCCGAAGTCGAAGACCGCCAAGGCCGCCTTCTTCGTCACCGGGGAGGGTCAGTTCATCGTCGCGATCGTGCGCGGCGACTACGACGTCAACGAGACGAAGCTGGTGAACACCGTCAAGGCGCGGCGAGGCCTCCGGCCGGCGACGGTCGAGGAGATCAAGGCTCGCGGCATGGAGGCCGGCTATGGCTCGCCGCTCGGCGCCCGCGACGCAATCGTCGTCGTCGACGAGCTGGTCGCGCGAACACCGAATCTCGTCGCCGGCGCGAATCGCGTCGGCTGGCACGTCCGCAACGTAAATGTGCCGCGGGACTACACGCCGGACCACGTGGCCGAGATCACGAACGCTCGCCCAGGCGACCCATGCCCCAAGTGCGGCAGCCCGATCAAGCTCCGCACGGCGATCGAGGTCGGCAACATCTTCAAGCTGGGCACGGACTTCACGAACGCGTTCGGGTCGATGTACCTCGGCGAGGACGGCGAGCGTCACCCGGTCGTCATGGGCTCGTACGGTATCGGGCTCGGGCGCAATGTGGCGTGCATCGTCGAGGCCCACCACGACGCGAAGGGCATCGCCTGGCCGGACGAAGTCGCGCCGTACCCCGCGCACCTCGTGACGATCGGGGCCAACCGCGACGCGACGGTCCTCGAGACCGCCGAGCGCCTCCATGCGTTGGCGAAAGACGCCGGCCGCGAGATCCTCTACGACGACCGGGACGAGTCACCGGGGGTGAAGTTCACCGACGCCGAGCTCCTCGGCATGCCCTGGATCCTGACGGTCTCGCCTCGGTCGATTGCCGCCGGTGGCGTCGAGGTCACGCGCCGCTCGACCGGCGAGCGCCGCACGGCGCCGACCGCCGAGGTCGAGGAGTTCCTCCGGACCGGCTCATTCGCGGCGGAACGGCTCGCCGACTGACCTAGTCCTCGTCGTCGAGCTCGTCGAGGACGGCTTCGTCGACGGCCGTGCCGTCGAGCCCGACGATCGTCGCCGGCGTATCGCCCAGCTCCCCTGCGAGCACCTCACCGGCGCTCAGGAGCAGCGCGGTGGAGTCGTGGAGGACCTCCTCGGGGTCATCCACGCGTTCGATCGAGAACTGGATGCTCGGCGGGAACGACGCGCCGATGGTGATCTCGCCGATGCGATAGGCCGAGTGGCGCTCCTTGAGGCTCGCGTTGGCCCTCTCCTGGAGCGACGTCGCCTTCACGACCACGTCGGCGAGGATCTCGGGGATCGATCCGCTCCAGCACGGTGGTGAAGCCGCGCTTCGCCTTCTTGAGCGCGGATCGGGCGCGAGCCTGTGTCGCCGGGTCGCGGATCGTCGTCGCGGCCTTCGAGCCGACCTCCGCCCCGACCTTCGCAGCCTCCTTGCCGACCTCCACCCCGACCTTGGCCGCCTCGCGACCCACGACAGCCCCGACCTTCGCCGCCTGGCCAGCCGCGACGCGGGCCTTTTCCATGAACGTCATCGGCCGGGGCTGGCCCGTCACGGCGTCGAAGACCATGCCCGGTGGCGGCTGGGGAGCGCCCGTCGCGTCGGCGGCAGCGGGCTGGCTCGTGCCCTCCGGATCCGGTGCCGGAGCGGGTCCTTCGGGCGTCTCGTCAGCCATGTCCGTCCTTCCTGCTCGGGTCAGGCGTGCTTGATCGTGATCCGCTCGATGATGTTGGCGACGTCCTCGCACTTGTCGATCGTCGTCTCGAGCAGCGCGTAGACGTCCTTCCACTTGATCAGCTCGATCGGGTGGCCGCCGCCCGAGAACAGGTCCGCGATCGCCTTGCGCGCGAGCTGGTCGCCCTCGTTCTCCAGCCGGTGGACCTCGATCCAGTACTTCTCGAGGCCCTTGAACCCGCGCAGGTTCGAGAGCGCCTCTTCGAGCTGCTCGCACTGCTTGACGATGATCGACGCCTGCTGGACCGCGACCGCCGTCGGCGCCTCGATCCGATACAGGATGAAGGTGTCCGCGCACTCCTCGATGAAGTCGACGACGTCATCGAGGGCGCTGATCAGCGCGTGGATGTCCTCGCGATCGAACGGGGTGACGAACGTCGACTCGAGCCGGCGGCCGATCTCGTGGCTGAGCTCGTCGCCGTGGTGCTCGGCGTCCCGGATCTCGCGGGCCCGCTGCTCGGGCGCGTCGAACGTGCGGAGCATCGCCTCGAAGAGCCGCGCTGCACCCAGCATGTTCGCCGCATCCTCGGCGAACAGGTCGAAGAACCGCTCTTCTCGGGGAATGAGCCGAAGGCGCACGGTCGAAGGGTAGCGCGCTGGAACTGGCCTGCAGCAGCCTCGCTGCGCCGCGGTCGTGTCATCTGCCGATGGGGAGCGACTTCGGCAGCGTAGACGCGGCCCGACGACCCCTGGCGTCCGGATTCCAACGATTCTCGCGTCACCTGCTGTTTCCATCGGCGCGTGACGGCGTTCGGCCGACGAATCGGCCCGCCCGCCTGTCCAGGTCGCATGACATCGGCATCTGGCAGAGCTCTCAAGGACCGACAGCTTGGCGAGATGAATGTGCGATGCTCGCCGCGTGGACGGCGTGGTCATCGCGTTCGTGGCACTGCAGGCGATCGCGCTCGCGATCGCGCTCGGAATCGCCTGGTCACGGGGGCGAGCGCTGGATGCGCTGCGCGAGTCGCTTCGATCTGCGGACCGGTCGACAAGCGGTCCCGAGCCCAGGCCCGGCGACGACGAGGAGGCGCTGACCGACCAGCTCCGGCGCCTGCGACGTCGGGCCGAGGCGGCCGAGTTCGGGCTCGAGCAGCGGCTGCGCGACCTTGCGTACCTGGCCGACCTGGTTGGTGTCGGCATCGTCCGGCTCACCGACGACCTGCGGATCGAGGTTGCCAACACGGCGGCCCACGTGTTCCTCCGGCGGGAGCCGGGCTCGATGCTCGGCCGGACCGCGATCGAGGCGCTGGGCGATCACCGCGTCGAGGCGATCGCGCAGGGGGCCCGCGAGGTCGGCTGGTCGAGTGGCGAGATCACGCTCACGGAGGCGGGCGGGACCGGCGCGACCCTCGTCGTCCGGGCGCGCCGCTCGCCGATCCTCGGCGTCTGGCTCGTCCTCGAGGACGTCGCGGAGCTGCGGCGGCTCCAGCGCATCCGCGCCGAGTTCATCGACAACCTGTCGCACGAGCTGCGGACGCCCATCACGACCGTCGGGCTGCTGGTCGAATCGCTCGGGCGCGACGCGGAGGCCGCCGGCGCGGCCGGGTCGCCGGTGCCGGCGAAGATGCGCGAACGGATCGGCAAGCTGGAGGTCGAAACGGGCAACATTGCCCAGATGGTCGCCGAGCTCCTCGACCTGGCTCGCATCGAGAGCGGCGGCCGGCAGCTCCACCTCGACGACGTCGACCTGGCCCGGATCGCGGCGGAGTCCACGGACCGGCTCCGGCCCTTCGCGGAGCGACAGGGCGTGACGCTTCGCGTGGCCACTGATCCCGAGCTGCCGCCGGTTCGGGGCGAGGCGGCCCGACTCGCGCAGGTGTTTGCGAACCTGATCCACAACGCGGTGAAGTTCAGCCCGTCGGGAACCGAGGTGCGGATCGGCGTCCGGCGTGAGCCCGTTGGCCCGCAGAGCGCGGCACGGCCCCGCTCGGCCAGCGGCCCGATGCTCGTGGGCTCGGTGTCGGACGACGGCCCGGGCATCTCGGCGGCCGATCAGGCGCGCATCTTCGAGCGCTTCTACAAGGCGGATCGAACGCGCACGGCGGGCGGCGGCACGGGCCTCGGGCTGGCGATCGCGCGCCACATCGTGGAGGGCCACGGGGGCGTGATTCGAGTGGATTCCGAAGAGGGCAGGGGAGCGACGTTCACGTTCTCGATCCCGGTCTCCAACGCGCCGGCCGAGCGCCGGCGGGGCCAGGCCTCGATCGCACCAACAACCGCGACCGGCGGTGCACCCGGCGCTGCAACCGTGGCGAGCGCGGCATCGAGACCGGCCGGTGGCTGACAGCCTCGTCATCGCGACCCTGAACCTGCGCAATATCGCGGACCGCTGGCCGGAGCGAATTCCCCTGCTCCTCGCCGACATGGCCGCGCTCCAACCGGATCTCATCGGGCTCCAGGAGTGCGTGTTCGCGGTCCAGCAGGACCGGCTGCTCGGCGCGGCGGGCGAGGGCCGCTACGCCTCGCGCCGCGGCTGGGCGGGACGGCCGGAATACGGCAACGCCATCCTGGGCAAGGAGCCGCTCGAGTTGGGCGAAGGCGAGCGGATCGACCTCGATCGCAACCGCTCGGCGCTTCGCGTGCCCGTCACGCTTTCGAGCGGGACGTCGCTCGACTTCACGGTTACCCATCTCCACCACCTCGTGCCCGACGAGTCCGTTCGCGCCGACCAGGCGACGGCGCTCGCGGCGTGGCTCGAGCCGGTCGCGGGCCCGCTCGTCGTCGTCGGCGACTTCAATGCCGAGCCCACCGAGCCGGCATACCAGGTGATGCTCGACGCCGGCTTCCGCTCGGCGAACGTCGAGGCGAACGGCGCCGAGCCGTCGGTGACGTGGCCGTCGGGCATCCAGGCGCCGGGCATGGACGTCGACGGCGACCCGGGCTGCCTCGACTACATCTGGGTCCGCGGCGACATCGCGGTCGAGTCTTGCGCGCTGGCATTCGATCGTCCGGCGGTCGGACGACTCGACGCTCTACCCCTCGGACCACTTCGGGCTCAGCGCGCGCATCCGCATCGGTGGCTGAGCCCCGGGCGCTCCGCCTCGCCCATCGTGGCGACTGGCGCGTCGCGCCCGAGAACACGCTCGAGGCGTTCGAGGCCGCGCTGCGCATCCCCGGCTGCGACGGCATCGAGTTCGACATCCGCTGCTCCGCCGACGGCGTCGCCGTCGTGCTTCACGACGAGACGCTCGAACGTGTCCAGCGCATCCCGGCCGCGTGCGTGACGCTCACCGCCGACCAGCTGGCCGAGCACGGCATCCCGACCCTTGCCGACGTCCTCGCAGCCATCGGGGACGAGCCCTGGCTCGACGTCGAGCTCAAGGACGACGTCCCGAGCGTGATCGATGCGCTCGAGGCCGGTCGCGGTGGTCTCGATCCTGACGGCCGTCCAGCCCTGCGACGCGCGGCGATCTCCTCGTTCCATCCGGAGATCCTGGCCTCGATCGGCGAGGCGCGACCGACGTGGCCCCGCTGGCTGAACGCACTCGAGCTGGGCCAGCAGACGATCGATCGTGCGCTCGACCTCGGCTGTGTTGCGATCGCCGTGGCCTGGCGGGCCGTCGACGAACAGTCCGTTGCGCGCGTGCGTGCGGCCGGCCTCGACGTCGCGACCTGGACCGTCCAGGACCCCGCGGACTACCGCCGGCTCGAAGCCCTCGGGGTCATCGCGATCTGCGCTGAAGCGGCCGCGCTCGACGGCTGATCGTTCCGGCCATCGGAGGACCTTGCCCGAGCGCCACGGATGGTGATCACGACGACCGACCCGATCACGAGGATCGCACCCAGCCACTGCACGGGCGCCAGTCGCTCGCCGATGAGCCAGCCCGCCGCGACCCCGAACACTGGGATCAGGTAGAACGATGCGGCAGCGACCGAGGCACGAACCGATCGCAACGCCGTCAGGTAGAAGGAGTACGCCAGCGCGTAATAGAGAATGCCGGACACGACGGCACTTGCGAGCCCGGCGCCGCTGAAGGTCTCCGGCAGGACGCGCTGTCCGGTCAGGCCGAGGCCGATGACGACAAGGAGGGACAAGGCGAGCGCGTGCAGCTGTTGGGACAGGACAACCCCGAACGTCGCGTCGGTCGTGCCGGCGAGCCACCGGCGCGTCGCCACGGTGTAGATCGCGCAGGCGACGACGCCGGCGATCGTCAACGCGACGCCCACGAGGGAGCCGGATGCGGCTGGATCGAACACGACGAGGACCAGGCCGCCGATCGCCACCGTCGACGCCGCCAGGATCGACAGCCCGACGCGCTCGCCGAGCACGATGGCCGCAAGGGCGAGGATCAGGATCGGCTCAGTCGCCCAGAGGAGGACGGACAGGCTTGCCGTGATCTGGGTCAGCCCGATGAGGCTCAGCGCGTAGGCAAGACCGGGGTTCAGCAAGCCGAGCCGCCCCAGGAGGCGTCCGTCTCGGCCGCTCGGCATCGCCTCGCCGCGGGCCCGCGTGACGACCAGCATGAGCACGACGCTCGCGGCGAGCTGGATCACGAGGAGGGTGAGCGGCGGGATCTCGGCGACCGCCTGCTTGCTCGCGACCGTGCCGCCGCCCCAGCAGGCGGCGGCAAGGACCAGGAAGAGCGCGTTTCGCCGTGAGGTTGGCGAAGTCGTCACCGTGGTTGGTTGGTCGTCAGCAGTCGCACGGACAGTCGGGACCGCACGGGCAGTCACAAAGCGCCATGGAGCTCACCTCCTTCCTCACGCCGGCTTGGTCGCTCGCACGATCACGGAGTGCATCCCCTCGGTGACCTGGTGGGTGGGGACGAGGTCGATGTCGGTGAGCCCGACGGCGTTGAGACCGGTACGGAACTCGCGGAATGACAGCGCGCCCGCGATGCAGCCGACGTACGAACCGCGCTCGGCGCGCTGCTCGGGAGTGAGCAGGTCGTCGGCGACGATGTCGCTGACGCCCATTCGTCCGCCTGGCTTGAGCACTCGAGCGATCTCACCGAAGACCGCCGATTTATCCGACGCGAGGTTGATGACGCAGTTGCTGATCACGACGTCCACGCTGGCATCGTCGACCGGCAGCGCCTCGATGGTGCCTTTGCGGAACTCGACGTTCGAGGCACCGGCCTCGGCCGCATTCCGGCGCGCGAGGATGAGCATCTCGTCGGTCATGTCGATGCCGATCGCGTGGCCGGTTGGGCCCACGCGCCGCGCCGAGAGGAGGACGTCGATCCCGCCGCCGGAGCCGAGATCGAGGACGGTCTCGCCCTCGCGCAGCTCGGCGACGGCAACGGGATTGCCGCAACCAAGCGAGGCCAACACGGCCGCGTCGGGGAGGCCGTCGCGAGTCGCCGCGTCGTACAGCTCGAGGCCGTATGTGCCCGAGACGTCCGAGCAGCACCCGTCCCCACAACCGCAGCCGTTGGCGTGTGACGCCGGGAGCACCGAGCCGTCGATCGCCGTCGCCGACGCGGAGGCCGATGGGCCGCAACAACCCGAGAGTGCGGCCGAGCCCTTGGCTGCCTCCGCCTTCGTGCTCGCCGTCGACGCCGCGATCGCCGCCTCCGCGTACCGGTCGCGGACGTGCTGCTGGATCGAGTTGAGCTCGAGGGCCTGATCGGAGGCCGGCGTCGCCGTGTCGGTCATCGTCGTGACTCCTGACTGGGGGTTCGTTCTGGTCGAGGGCGTCCGACTACGCCGGACAGTTACAGGCATCGGTGGTCGGGACGAGCGCGCCGCCGGTGATGGCGAGCCGAAGTCTGCCGAGGAGACCGCTCGGGGCAGCCGGTGCTGGCGCCGACGCCTTGCCGTTTTGATGCTCGGTCGTGATGCGCGCCTCGTGGAGCGCCCGTAGGTGGAACTCGTTGCGCGGGTCGCCTGTGTCGACCGCGACGGGCCAGTTGGTCGGGTAGATCTCCTGCATGGCTGACCTCCTCAATGGATCGTTCCCTGTATCGACGTGCATCAATATGGATGCTATATCGACCATTGTCAATATCGAGGATTCTCGATACGATAAGGCGTGATGGCCAAGTCAATCGATCCGGATATCCAGCTTCTCGGCGCGCTCGCCGATCCCGAGCGCATGAAGATCATGCGTGAGCTCGCAGGTTCGTCGGAGGTCTGCGCCTGCGACTTCACGGAATGTTGCGACGTGTCGCAGCCGACCATCTCGCATCACCTGAAGGTGCTCCGCGAGGCAGGCGCCGTCACGTCCGAGCGGCGGGGCAACCAGATCTACTACCAGATCGCACCGAACCTGATGGATCGGCTGGGTGGCATCGCCCGCGGACTCGTCCCTGGCGGCTTGATCACCGTTTCGACGCGCTCGAGGCGGCTGCCGGTGATCGAAGCGTCGACTGCGACGCAACTGAGCCGCTGGCCGGCCAGCCTAGCTCGCGAGCAGCTCGTCGCGGATCCGAGTCCCCAATCTCGTCTCTCACGCGCCGAAACACCGCCAGTCGCTCCGTCTTCGGTGCCTGTCGCCGCGGCTGGATCGTCAAAGCGCCAGTGCAGCTGTTCGGTCGCTCCCGGGAAGTACGGGCATGCCTCGCGCGACTCGTCGCACACGGTGATCGCGAGGTCGAAGGATTGACCGGCGAATCCGTCGACCGTCTTGCTGTGCTGGCCCGAGATGTCGATCCCGAGCTCGGCCATCGCCTCGATGGCGAGCGGCCGCACCTCGGCAGCGATGCTGCCCGCGCTGTACGCGTCGAAGCGGTCGCCACCCCAGGCGCGGAGCATTCCCTCCGCCATCTGCGAACGAGCGCTGTTGTGGACGCACAGGAATAGCACCCGCCGGCATGGCGTCATGGGCGCACTACCCGTCTTCAGCCGGGAACGGCGTCCGGCGGCAGGAGCCAGCGCAGGGAGCCGATGCCCGCCCCGACCCGCCGATCGGGCAGGTCGATCCGCGCCAGCGCGCCCTTCCTGAGCTCGACCTTCGCCCCGATGAGCCAGGACGCGAGCATGCTGAAGTCCGGGTCGTGGCCGACGATGACCAGCCGCCGAGCGTCGGGACCGAGCCCGCGGATGAGTGCCGCGAGATCTTCCGGCTCGAGGCCGCCCGCCAACCGCTGATCGGTCGTCACCTCCGACTCGATCCGCCGTCCGACGATCGTCGCCGTATCGAGCGCCCGGACCTTGGGCGAGCTGATCAGGACATCCGTCGTGAACTCGAGGTCCCTGAGCGCCGAGCCGAGGCGTCGCGATTGGCGCCGCCCCTTCTTGGACAGCGGCCGATCCGCGTCGTCGCCCGCCCACAACGCAGGATCGCCAGCATCCGCGTGGCGAAGGAAGTAGACCTCGAGCGGGATTCCACGCGGCTCCACCGCGGCTGTCTCGGCCGCCGGCGCCGACTTTGCGGAGGGTGCCGACTCGGTCGCGGGCGCCGCTTCGGAGTCCGCTGGCGTGGCAGATCCACTAGGCGCCGCCGCGTGCTTTGCACCTGCGCGCCTCGAACGCTGCGCAGGCATCGAAGTTGATCGGGGCTTCGAAGTTGATGCTGGCTTGGAAGGCGATGCTGACTCGGCGGTGGAGCCGGGAGCCGGCCTCGCGGTCGAGGTGGACGACGAACGGCGCCGGGTCGCCGGAGTCTTCGGCTCTGTCACCCCCGTGCCTGCGCGGCTGCGAGCGGGATGAACCTGCGGATGCGTCCGGAGACCTCGGTGAGCACGCGGTCGAACACGACGAGTCGCTCCTCATCCGTGCCGGTCGCCTCGGCGGGGTCGTCGAGCCCCCAATGCAGTGTCTCGGAGCCGCCCGGGAACACCGGACAGGTGGCGCGGGCCCGGTCGCACAGCGTGATCACGTAGTCGAACCGCTGCCCGAGGAACATCCCGACCGGCTTCGACTTCGCGTCGCTGATGTCGATGCCGACGTTCGCGAGCGACCTGATCGCGAGCGGGTTCACGCCCCGCGGCGTGACTCCGGCGCTCACGACGAGGAATCGATCGCCGCCCTCCTGGCGCAGGATCGCCTCGGCCATCTGGCTGCGAGCGGAGTTGCCCGTACACACGAAGATCACCCGGATCGGTGGCACCTTGACCGCCGTGTGGCCGCCCGGCGCCTCGTTGAGCGTCACGGATTGAGGTCCTCGACCTTGCCAGTCGCGAGGTACACGACATCCTCGGCGATGTTCGTGACCCGATCGCCGATTCGCTCGACCCAGTGCGCGGCGAGGATGACGCGGGTGCCCGATTCGACTGTCGTGGGATCGGTCCGCATGAGGTTGATGATCTCGCTGAACACCGTTCGATAGCCGTGGTCGATCTCGTCGTCACGGGCGGCCACCTGGCGCGCGAGCGCGTCGTCGACGTCGATCAGGGCGGTCACGACGCCGCGCACCTGGTCCGCGGCGAGGTGCCCGATCCTCGCCAGGTCGCGGATCTCCCGGATCGCCGGCTCCTCCGCGAGCCACCGGACCTGCTTGGCGATCCCCGATGCGTGATCACCGATTCGCTCGAGCTCGAAGGCAACATGATCGAGGCCCATCAGAAAGCGAAGGTCGCGTGCAACCGGCTGCTGCGTCGCGATGGTCATCATCACGGTGTCGGCGATGACCCGCTGCGTCTCGTTGACCCGTTCGTCGTCGTCGATGACCCGCTGGGCAAGCGCCGAGTCGCGCTCCACCACGGATCGGATCGCATCCCGGATCTGCGACTCGACGAGCGAGCCCATGCGCAGAATTCCGTCCTTGACGAGCCGCTCATCGCGGTCGAGAGCAACGCGCGACGGCGGCGCGACGGCCGTGCGGAGCACGGTCATCGTTGGCTCGGTCTCTTCCATCAGCCGAACCTCCCGGAGATGTAGTCCTCGGTCAGCTGCTCGGTCGGGTTCGTGAAGATCTTCACCGTGTCGTCTACCTCCACGACGTAGCCTGCGCGGCCCTCGCCCATGGTCATGAACACGGTCCTGTCGGATGCCCGCGCTGCCTGCTGCATGTTGTGGGTCACGATGACAATCGTGTAGTCCTTCTTGAGCTCCGCCATGAGCTCCTCGATCTGAAGGGTGGACCGCGGGTCAAGTGCCGAGCACGGCTCGTCCATCAGGATGACCTCGGGCTCGACCGCGATGGTCCGCGCGATGCACAGCCGCTGCTGCTGGCCGCCCGACAGGGCAAGGCCGGATTGCTTGAGCTTGTCCTTGACCTCGTCCCACAGCACCGCTCGGCGAAGGCTCTGCTCGACGAGCTCGGCAATGTTGCCCTTGTAGCCGTTGATCCGGGGCCCGAACGCCACGTTGTCGAAGATCGACTTCGGGAAGGGGTTCGGCTTCTGGAAGACCATGCCGATCCGGCGCCTGATTGCGACGGGGTCCGATTCCTTTGCGTACAGGTCCTGACCGTCGAACGAGATCGTGCCCGTCGCACGAAACGAGGGCACGAGATCGTTCATGCGGTTGAACGTGCGCAGCAGGGTCGATTTGCCGCAGCCGGATGGCCCGATCAGCGCCGTCACCTGGCGTCGCTCGACCTTGAGGCTGACGTCTCGAACGGCTCGAAAGCCTCCGTAGAAGCACGAGACGTCATCGAGCTCGAGAACGATCTCCGTCTCTTCGATCGCCGTGGTCCTCTGCTCCTGGGGCATCGGCGCGATCCGGATGGTCGGCGCCGTGGTGTCGACACCGTCCCGGGGGCGGTCCGCGGCGCTTCGGGGCGGCGCCTCCGTCGTGGGTGCGGTCACGAGATTCTCCTCTACCACTGGATGTTGCGCGAGAGCCGGGCACGGACGAACAGGGCCAGGCCGTTGAGGATGAGCATCAGGACGAGGACGACGATGATCGTGGCCGCGGTAATCGCCTGGAAATCGTCCTGCGGACGCACCGCCCACGAGTAGACCTGCATCGGCAGGACCGTGTAGCCGCCGTTGATCGGGTTGGGGATGAACGTCACGAACGCGGCGACGCCGGTGACGATGAGCGGCGCGGTCTCACCGATCGCCCGGGCCATGGCCAGGATGATGCCGGTGAGGATCCCCGGCGCGGCGGCGGGCAGCACGGACCGGCGAACCATCTGCCATCGGGTCGCGCCGAGTGCATATGCACCCTCGCGCTGGGCATCCGGTACCGCTTTGAGCGCCTCGATGCTGGCGATGATCACGATCGGCAGGATCACGAGTGTCAGGGTCAGGGCGCCGGCGAGCAGGATGTTCCCCAGGCCGGCGAGGCGGACGAAGAGTGCGAGTCCGAAGATGCCGTAGATGATCGACGGCACGCCCGCGAGATTCGAGATGTTCGTCTGGAGTAGCCGGTTGAGTCGGCCATCCTTCGCGTACTCGGCGAGGTAAACCGCCGCCGCGATGCCCGTCGGGAACGTGAGGACGCCCACGACCAGGCCGATCTCGATCGACCCGACGATCGCGGGCAGGATGCCCGAGCGCTCGGCCACCCTCGACGGTTGCCCGGTCAGGAACTGGATGTCGAGCCACGGCAGGCCGCGAACGAGAACGTCGTACATGAGCAGCAGCAGGGCGAGGAGCAGGAGGCCGATGGCGAGGAGACACAGGCCCAGGAAGATCGTTCCCGTCAGCCGGCGACGGGCGAGCTCCGGCTCGAATCGAGGTCGAGCAGAGGCGGTTGCGGCAGTGCTCATCCGTAGCCCGTCCTGAATCGACGCACGACCCGGGCGCTGATCAGGTTGAGCGATAGCGTCATGAGGAACAGCAGCGCCGCGACGGCAAAGAGGGACTTGAACTCGATGGACCCCTGGCCCGTTTCGCCACCGCTGATGTTCACGATGAACACGGTCATCGTCTGGATGCTCTCCCGAGGATCGATGGTCATCTGTGGCTTGGCTCCGCCGGCGAGCGCCACCGCCATCGTCTCGCCCATGGCCCGGCTCATGGCAAGGATGATCGAGGCCATGACACCCGACAGGGCTGCCGGAATCACGACCTTGCGGACCACCTCGAACTTCGTCGCGCCCATCGCATAGGCAGCCTCGCGCATGCCTCGTGGGACCGCGCGCATTGCGTCTTCCGAGATGGAGGCGATGAGCGGCGTCACGAGGAGGCCGACGACGATCCCGGCGGATAGCGCATTGAACGTCGTG
Organism: uncultured Chloroflexia bacterium; assembly: GCA_963721765.1. GTDB lineage: Bacteria > Chloroflexota > Limnocylindria > Limnocylindrales > CSP1-4 > UBA5189. The sequence continues at coordinate 62,198 of CAVRJP010000004.1, read as the reverse complement.
ATGGTCGGGAAGAAGACCTTCAGGATCTCGGGGGTCAGGAAGGAAAGCGCGAAGAAGCCGAGAACGATCGTCGGGATGCCGGCGATCGTCTCCAGGATCGGCTTGACGGCGGTCCGGACGCGAGCGCTGGCGTACTCGGACAGGTAGACGGCGGCGAGCAGTCCGAGTGGGATCGCGATCACGAGCGCGATCGCGGAAACGAGCAATGTGCCGTTCACCAGCGGCAGGACGCCGAAGTGGCGGGGCACCTGGTTGGGCGACCAGCGTGTCCCGGTCAGGAACTCGACCAAACTGATCTCGGCGAAGAACTCGAACGCACCCAGGGCGAGGACGAGGACGATGCCCGCGGTCGTGACGACGCCGAGCGCCGCCGCCAGGAACAGCAGCGTCTCGATGACGCGTTCGCTGGGTCGGCGGCGGCGGGTCAGCGGTGCCGCGACTGATGCCATCGGTGGGTCCCCTGGTGGCTAGCAGTTGGCGGGCGAGTCAGCATCCTGGCCCGCCCGTTCGGAATGGGACTGACGCACCGGCCCGACAGAAGGTCGGAGCCGGTGCGTCGAGGAGGGGGAGCAGCTTATGGCAGGGCTGCGTCCAGCTCGGCCTGCTCAGTGGCGAGCAGGTCGGCCGGCATTTCCACGAAGCCCACCTCCGGCGAGAGCGCGGTGGTGTTGTCCATGTAGAAGTGGAGATAGGCAGCAAGCTCCGGCCTCGTCTTCGCCTCACCGATGTTGGGGTAGATGAACAAGGGCCGCGCCAAGGGGGTGTAGGTACCGTCGAGCACGGTCTCGGGCGACGGTGCGACGCAGCCACTGCCCCCGTCGATCGGCACCGGCTTGACCTTGTCCTCGTTGCCGCTGAGGTAGCCGTAACCGAAGTAGGCGATGGCGTGGACGTCGCCGCTGACGCCGGTCACTGCCTCGGTGTCGATCGAGTACGGCGTCGAAAGGTCGGTTCCGGCGCCCTCCTCGCCATTGATCTCGGCTGTGAAGAAGTCGAACGTGCCCGAGTCCGGATCAGGCGAGAAGCGGTTGACCGGCTCGGCTGGCCAGCCGGCGCGAACGTCGGCCCAGGTCAGTCCTTCCGGCGAGGTGGGCTCGTAGATCATCTTCAGCTCGTCGACGGTGAAGCAGTCGGCGAACGTGTTGTTGATGTCGACGATCACCGACAGTCCATCCAGGGCGACCTGGAGCTCGACGTATTCGATGTTGTTCGCGGTGCAGACGGGGATCTCGTCCTCGTCGTCCTCGCGGATCGCGCGCGAAGCGCCAGTCACGTCGAGCTCGCCCTTGCAGAAGCGCTCGAAGCCACCGCCGGTGCCGTCGATGGCGACCGGAGCGTTGACACCCGGGTTCGCGAGCTGGAACTCCTCGGAGACTGCCTCGGAGATCAGGAACACGGTGCTCGAGCCGCCCACCTCGACCTCGCCGCTCAGGGCCGCTGTCGTTGCCGGAGGTGGGGTGACGGGCGCGGTGGTAACTCCGGGCCCGGTCGTCGGTGCGCTCGAGCTGGTGCCCGGCCCACAGGCCGCGGCGACGAACGCTGCGCCGATGACCAAGGCGCCGACTCGCGTGATTCGGCTGGTTGTCACTCGATGGTTCCTCCTGTGGCCGCGACGTTGGTTCGGGGACGTGCGCGGTCGCGAGGCCAAATCTGCGGCTCGGGCGTGAACGACCTGTCTGCATCGTGTTAACAAGCGGTATGCGTCAACGCCAGGGGCCCTGAAGGGGGTGCGCGCGATGCGACGGCCGTGGCAGACTCGGCACCAGACGGCGGCTTGGGGCGGCGTCGGTCAAGGGAGGCATGGCGGACCATGGCCGTGGTCGGAAGCCGCTCGCCGATGAGCAATTCGCCGGACGTCGTCGGGGCCGACGCCACGAGCGTCGGGGTCGCGGCGGCCGTCGACATCGGGTCGTACTCGGTCCACCTGCTGGTCGCAGAGGTGGGCGGCAGTGAGCTTCGCGCCCGCCACGACGAATCGGCGTTCCTCGCGCTCGGGCGCCCCGTCGACGCCGGGGGCCGCCTGGGTCCGTCTGCACGCAAGGAACTCGCCGACGCGCTGGTCGGGTTCGCCGCGGGAGCCGCCGCGTTCGGCGCGGAATCGGTGACCATCGTCGGGACCGACCCACTTCGGCGAGCACTCGACGCGGACGACGCAATTCGCGAGGTTCGCGCCGCGACGGGACTCGAGATCACGATCCTCTCGCACGAGGAAGAGGCATTCCTTGCGCTGCTGGGCGTCCAGGAGGGCGTGCGACTCATCCGCGACACGGTCATGGTCGACGTCGGCGGCGGCAGCACGGAGGTGCTGTTCGCGGGCGCCGAGAGCGCGCCCGTCGCGATCGGCCTGCCTCTGGGCGCGGCCCGCCTCACGGGCGTCCACGTGGCGCACGATCCGCCGACGGACGCTGAGCTCCTGGCGCTCGACACCGAGGTGACGACCGCGATGGGGCTCGCCCCGCGGTTCCACCCCGAACAGCTCGTGGCCGTGGGCGGGACGGCGCGGAGCCTGCTGCGTATCGGCCCACCGCTTGCGAACCGCGTCCTGAGCGAGAGCCGAATCCACAATGCGCTCGACCTGATCGCGGCGGTTCCCGCCGCCGAGCTCGCGGAGCGACATGGCGTCCGACTGTCGCGGGCGAAGGTGCTCGCGGCGGGCGCGACGATCCTCGCCGGCGCGCTCGAGCGCTACGGGCTCGACCGACTGCGGGTCGCGTCGGGCGGTTTGCGAGAGGGGCTGATCCTCGCGGTGCACCACGCGGGCGACGCGTGGCGGACCGAGCTGCGGGCACTCGCCCGGGGCTGGGCCGACTAGGACGCGGCGCCCTCGCTGCCCGGCGCCGGAGGCTCGACCGCCGGCGGCGGTCGGCGTGGACGAGCGGGGCGCCTGCCGGGCGCGACCGGCGTGCCCGCCGGGACGACCACGACGCGCGCGAGACGCCGGGCGAACGCCAGCCCCGTGACGGCTCGCCACGGACCGACGCTCGAGCGTTGCAGCCGCGCCGCCTCGCGCTCGCGGTCGGCGAGATAGGTCACGATCTCGCCGCCCTGCGCCGGCGTGAGCTGGCCGTGCCGCTCCTCGAGGAACACCCGGACGGCCTGGGCGGTGACGGCCGCGTCATTCATCGCCCCGAGCTGGTCCTGCAGCGCAACGAGCCGCTCGAGCAGCAGCGCCCGGTCCGGCCCGATGAGCTCGCCGAGGAACTCGAGGTCGTCTCGCAGGCGCTTCGTCGAGATCCGGAGCTGGTGCATCGTCTCGAGATCTGCCCAGCGGATCACGGCTGCGTAGGAGCGAACCTCCTCGTACGCGGCCCAGATCATCGAAGCGAGCCGGTCGCCGATCGTGCTCGGCCCGGTGAAGCCGCCCCGCCGGTCGGTGAGCGGACGGGCCTCGACGAAGTCCACGAGCCGGTTCAGGAGGCGATGGTGGCGCCGCGACCCGACCTCCTCGAGCAGCGCGGCGATCGCCCGCCGGCGCTCGTCGGCCCAGGCCTGCTGGAGCGGAGCGACGGCCCTGTTGCTCCTGGCCCCCCGCTCGCGCGACCAGGTGCTCAGGTTGGCGATGCGCAGGTCAATGTCGCGCACGGTCCCGACGGCGTCCGCGAGATCCGAGAGCCGCCGGCGGATCGGGCGGATCTCGCGATCCGGATAGGCATCGACGAACATCCGTGCCGCCGCACGCAGTCGACGGATCGCGACGCGATACTTCCGCAGCTCGTCCGGCTTCTCGGGGTCGCCGATCGACCGCTCACGCGCGAGCATGCGGTTCAGGTGGGTCCACATCGCCTTGCGCCCGGCGGTGGCGAGCGAGTCGCCGGCCGACAGCGGCGGCGGAGCGTCGCCGAGCGCCGGCAGCGGGCGTTCGGCCGCCTCCTCGGTCGGGTCGGCGACGGTCCCGGCACTCGTCGGGGTCGACGGTGTGATGTCAACCGCGGCGGCGCCGTCCGCGCCGTCCGCACCGTTCTCGATTACGGCCTCGTCCCTTGATTCAGGTCCGGGCAGGCGCCACCCCAGGAAGAACGAGGCCACGCGCCGGTCACGCCCACGGCTCGAGCGAGCCGAGGCCGGCATGCGGGCGGTGCGGCGCCGCGGCCTCGATCGAACGGCGGGTCGCGATGACTTTCAGCTGCTGCTGCGCGTCACGCGTGCCCGGCGTGCCGCGGAGTCGCTCGATGCGCTGCCACTTCCCATCGTCGGACAACGACCAGGAGCGGCGATCGTCGGCGAGCATCGTGGCGAGGATCTCGTCGAGGGCGCGCTGGGCCTCCGTATCGTCGATGGGGACGAACGACTCGACGCGGCGATCGAGGTTCCGGTCCATGAGATCGCCCGAGCCGATCAGCCACTCCGGCGTTCCGCCATTCTCGAACCGCCAGATTCGCGAGTGCTCGAGGAACTCGCCGACGATCGACCGGACGCGAACCCGTTCGGACAGTCCTTCGACGCCGGGCACCAGCGTGCACGCGCCGCGGATGATCAGGTCGACCTCGACGCCCGCCGCCGATGCCCGGTAGAGGGCCTCGACGCACGCCCGATCGACAAGAGCGTTCATCTTCAGGACGATCCCCGACGTCTGGCCGGCGGCCGCATGCGCGATCTCCCGTTCCACGAGCTGGAGGAACCGCTCGCGCAGGCCGCTCGGGGCCACGACGAGTCGCCGGAACGACCGCTGTCGCGACAAGCCGGTCAGCGTGTTGAACAAGTCGCTCACGTCGGCGCCGATCTCCGGGCGGCTGGTCAGGAGCCCGAGGTCGACGTACGTCCGGGACGTACGGGTGTTGTAGTTGCCGGTCCCGATGTGCACGTACCGCCGGAGCGTGGTGCCTTCGCGCCGGACGATGAGCAGCGTCTTGCAGTGCGTCTTCAGGCCAACGAGGCCGTAGACGACATGGGCGCCGGCCCGCTCGAGCTTCCGCGCCCACTCGATGTTGGCCTGCTCGTCGAATCGCGCCTTGATCTCGACGAGGACGACGACCTGCTTCCCCTTCTCGGCGGCACGGATGAGGTGGTGGACCACGCGCGAGTCGATCGAGGTTCGATACAGGGTCTGCTTGATCGTCAGGACATCGGGATCGTCGGCGGCCTGCTCGATCAGCCTTTCGACGCTCGCGGTGAAGCTCTCGTACGGGTGGTGGACGAGGAGATCGGCTGCCTGGATCGTCGTGAACATGTCGGTCGGCTCGTCCTCGTCGGGCGGGACGAGTCGGGCCGGGATGACCGGGGTCCAGGGCTCGGACTTGAGGTCGGGCCGTTCGAGCTCGACGAGCTGCCACAGGCTCGTGTGGTCGAGCATCCCGCGGACCTCGAAGGTTTCGTCGGTGCTGACGCCGAGGCCGCGTCGGAGGACCTCGCGCAACTCCTCGGGCATGGACCGCTCAACCTCGAGTCGGACGGGTTCGCCGAAGCGCCGGCGCCGGAGCTCCTCCTCGATAGCGACGAGCAGGTCATCGGCCTCGTCCTCATCGAGGGTCAGGTCCGCGTCTCGAGTCACGCGGAACAGGTGATGCCGAAGGATCTCCATGCCCTGGAACAGGACATCGAGGTTCGCCCCGATGACCTGGTCGAGGAGGGTGTACCGGTGGGACCCGATCGCCTGGCCATCCACCCGCGGCAGCTCCACGAGGCGTGGCAGCACGGGCGGGACCTTGACCCGGGCGAACCGTCGCTCGTCCGTCTCGGGGTCCCGCAGCGCGACGGCGACCGAGAGGGTCAGGCTGGAGATGTACGGGAACGGATGGCCCGGGTCGACCGCGAGTGGCGTCAGGACGGGGTAGATCTCGGCCAGGAAGCGCTCGCGCAGCGCCGTGTGATGCTCGGGGACCTTGGCGTAGTCGATGATCTCGATCCCGGATCGAGCGAGCAGCTTGCGCAGCTTGCGATAGATCGTCGACTGCTCGGCCACGAGGTCGACGATCTCGCGGCGAGCCTGCGCCAGCTGCTCGGTCGCCGATGGTCCCTCGCCGATGGTCGACACGCGGACCGACCGGGCCAGTCGCCGCAGGGTCGAGATGCGCACCTGGAAGAACTCGTCGAGGTTCGAGGCGAAGATGGCCAGGAACTTCACCCGATCGAGCAGGGCATTGCGGTCGTCCGCCGCCTCGTACAGGACCCGGGCGTTGAACTCGATCCACGACAGCTCACGGCTGAGGTGGGGCACTTTTCGAGCGCGCCGGCGTTGACGGGCGGGCTTGGTCTCGGGCAGGGGGGCGGGTAAAGCGCTCACGTGCGGTGGTCAACGACTCCCGATTGTCGACGGCAACTGCCTCGACGGACCGGGGAGTTTAGCAGCGAGCTGTTAGCGCTCCGTTCGAGCGAGCCGTGCTCGCGGCCCAGATCGGACGATGCCTTGCCGTGCGGGGTGCATCGCTCGGTCTCCTGGCTCGATGGTTCAGCTGAGGGTGCGGTTGGCCCTCCGTGACTCGATGGCGAACGAGAGCTTCGAGCTGATGGGCGGGCCGACGCCGTCGACCCTCGCGAGCGCGATCGCGAGCTCGGCCAGGGCGTCGTGGTCGCCCTCGAGCAGCTCGGCCTCGAGCTCGTACCGGCTCGCCAGCACGCGCCGGCCATCGAGCGCCTCGAGCCGATCGAGGCTGAGCTCCACCGACGTCCCGCCCCTGCGGACGTTGCGCGTCAGGCGGCGCTGCCGCAGGCGGGCGATCTCCGTGATCGGGACGTCGCCGAGCGCCTCGAGCAGGGTGCGCCGGGCGTCCAATTCAGGCCACCCCGCGGGTCGGAGCGAGCGCGTCGCGGGTGCCTCGAGCTCCACGCGCGTCGTGACGCCGTTTCGCTCCACGCCCGCGCGCTTGACGGTGAGCTCGACGCTCGAGCCCCGACGGCGCAGCCGGGCACGCATCCCCAGCCCGACCAGCAGACCGGCCACGGTATCCGTATCGATGTATCGATCGGTCACGCGCACGAGGTGCACGTCGCCATCGGCTTGGAAGCCCGCGAGCCGCCCCGGATCAGCGTCTCGCAGCAGGCGCGCGACGAGGCGCGGGCGCTCGACGGCGAGCTTGACCTCGACCTCGACGGGCTCCGTCGATCCGGCGCTCAACCCTCGGCCACGTACCGCCGCTCGCCGGTCGCTGGATCGACAAGGACGCGCATCCGGTGCCCGCTGGTCGGGTCGAGGAACACCTCGGTCGTGACCTGGAACCGTGGCTCGAGCCGGCCCGCCGGCTCGCCCCCGCCCGGGCCGGGCATCGCGTTGCTCCGCTCGGCGGCATCTGACCGATAGCGGCTTCGCTCGATCGCGACGATGACCACGAGGAACGCACCGAAGCCGACGAGCTGGAGGCCCGGGATCGCCCCGAACGAGACGCCCACGATGAGGACCAGCCCGCCGAGCATCGCCAGCACGCCGATGACGACCAGTCCGCCGCGAACGACGTTGCTCATGGCCCGGATCTCCTACTCGGACGCGGGCGGGGCGGACGCGTCGGGCGCGACGATGACGGCCGTGCCGTAGGCCACGATCTCGGACATCGTCCCGGCGATCTCGCTGCTGTCGAAGCGCATCGAGATGACGGCATTCGCGCCCATGAGGGTCGCGTTCTTGACGAGCCGGTCGAGCGCCTGGCGGCGGGTGTCCTCGAGCAGCTGGGTGTATTCGTGGATCTCGCCGCCGGCGAGCGATCGAAGCCCGGCGATGAGGTTGCCCGAGAAGCCGCGGCTCCGGACGACGAGGCCGAACGTCTGGCCCTTTGTCTCCACGACGCGATGGCCGGCGATGAACGGTGCGGTGGCGATGATCACGCTGGGACCTCCCTCGACTGGTTGGCACGACGGCCCGAGCACTCGGCGCAGCCGCACCGGTCACGGAGCATCGAGAACGGGTAGTAGCCGGTGTGATGGCCGTCGCCCCACGTCGGGGCGAGCGCGTAGTTGCCGACGAGATGCACGTCGACGAGCCGGGTCTGCTCGGGGGTAAGGGTCGGCGAGGTGTCCAGCCAGCCGGGCAGGCCGGCTTCGCCGCGGCAGAACGCGCACGGACACAGCCAGCGGAGGTCGAACGCGCCGTACTTCGATGCGTGGCCGTCGGCCCAAGTCAGGTCGAGGGTCCCCGCGCGCGCGGTCGGCGTGGATCGCGGTCGGCGTCTTCCGGGCCGCCGGATCGGCGCTCGAGGCAGCATCGCCGGCGCTTCGCGCCGGTGGCGTTGCGGGATTCGACGCAGTGCTCACGACGTGGATTCTGCGCCGAAACCGGGACCATCGGCTAACGGACCAGCCCGGGGTCCGACGGTATGCTCCCGCGGCATGTCCCTCGCGATCAACGGGCTCGTCAAGCGGTTCGGGCCGGTCACTGCACTCGACGGGCTCGCGCTCGAGGTCCCCGAGGCGCATGTGTTCGGCTTCCTCGGCTCGAACGGCGCGGGGAAGACCACGACGATGCGCATCGCGCTCGGCGTCCTGCGCGCGGACCATGGCCACATCCGGTGGCGCGGCGCCGACCACCGGACGCTGCCGCGACCGACGTGGGGCTACCTGCCCGAGGAGCGCGGCCTCTATCCCAAGATGACCGTGCTCGAGCAGCTCGTCTTCTTCGCGGGCCTCCAGGGCGTGCCCAGGGACATTGCCGCGCGCGAGGCCCGATCGTGGCTGGCCCGCTTCCACGTCCCCGACTTCGCCACCCGTCGCGCCGAGGAGCTGTCGAAGGGCAACCAGCAGAAGGTCCAGTTCCTCGCGGCCGTCCTGCACGATCCCGAGGTCCTCCTGATGGACGAGCCGTTCACCGGCCTCGATCCGGTGAACATCGTCCTCCTGCGCGAGGCGATCCTCGACCTTCGCGATCGGGGCAAGACGGTCGATCCTGTCGACGCACCAGATGGAGACGGTCGAGGCGATGTGCGAATCGGTCGCGATCGTCGACCGGGGTCGCACGGTCGTGGCGGGCACCCTGCGCGACGTCAAGCGCTCGACCGGCCGACGGATGGTGCTGCTCGCCGTCCGCGGCGACCATCGGCTCGAATGGCTGGCCGCCGTCCCGGGGGCGAGGCTCCTGCGGCCCGGCATCGAACGCTCGGAGATCGAGCTCGAGCCCGACGTGGAGCCGGAGGCGGTCCTCGCCGCGGCGATGGCGGCGGGCGCCCGCGTCACGCACTTCGAGGTTGCCGACCCGTCGCTCGAGCAGGTCTTCATCGAGCACGTCGGCCACCCGGCCGACATCGACGTCGATTCCCTGGGCGTACCGATGGCGCCGATCGCGTTCCCGTCGGCGTCGACGTCCGACGGCGAGGCGAGGGCATGAGCATCGACCCCCGCCCGGTCGCGGCCGAGGACGTGCCGTCGCGCGACCGGGGCATGGTCGCCAACAGCTGGCTCATCGCGCGCCGCGAGTTCCGGGAGCGAGTCCGGAGCCGCCTGTTCTTCGTCTCCACGGGCCTGCTCGCCGTCCTCGCCGTCGTGGTCGCGATGACGCCCATCCTCGTCAAGCTCGCCGACCAGGGGACGGTGACGAAGATCGCCATCGCCAGCCCTGACGGCGACCTGTCGGCGAGCTCGATCACGATCCTGAGCCACTACCTCAATCCAGCTGACGCCACGACGCCCCCGTACGAGTTCGTGCCGGTCTCGACGGACGCCGACCTCTTCCAGCTCATCGACGATCGAGTCTACGCAGGGGCGCTCATCGCCACCCGGCAGCCGACCGGCCAGCTGACCTTCCAGCTCCTGGCCGGCGAGTCGATCGGCGCCGATCGAATCCAGACGATGAATGTGGGTGCGCTCGCGATCGCGATCTTCGACTGGACGAGCCAGAACAGCCCGACCGACGGGACGCTCTTCCAGCCGCCCAACTTCAACTCCTCGGCGGTGGGCGGGACCGGCGGAGGCGGCCAGACCGTTTCGGCGAGCGAGTACGCGGGGCAGCGGATCGTCGGCGTCGTCTTCGTGGTCCTGATCTTCATCACGCTCGTGATCTACGGCATGTGGGTCGCGGCGGGGGTCGTCGCCGAGAAGTCGAGCCGGGTCATGGAGCTGCTGATCAGCGCGGCGTCCCCAGCGCAGCTCGTCACCGGCAAGGTCGTCGGAATCGGGCTCGCCGGCGCAGTCCAGTACGTGGCCATCCTCGTGCCTGCCTTGCTGACGCTGCTCCTCCAGGATCAGATCGCGATCGCGGTGCTCGGCTCGTCCAGCGGGCTCGACGTCTCGCTCGCGGCACTGCGCCCGAGCCTCCTCGCGGCGTACGGGCTGTACTGGATCCTCGGGTTCCTGCTCTACGCGTTGATCTACGCCGCGGCGGGATCGCTCGTCAGTCGGGCCGAGGACCTGCAGGTGCTCGCACTGCCGCTCAGCCTGATCGCGATCACCGGGTACTTCCTCGCGGTTGCTGCGCTGTCCGGCGGGATCAGCGGGTTCATCCGGATCGCGTCGTACGTGCCCTTCTGGAGCCCGTTCGTGATGCTCACGCGACTCTCGGTCGGGCGCGTGGAGCCGTGGGAGCTCGTCCTGTCATTCGGCCTGCTCGCCGCCTCGATCCCGATCATCGGGCTGATCGCGGTGCGGGTCTACTCCGCGGGCGTGCTGCTCTACGGGCAGCGACCCGGCGCGCGCCAGATCGTCGGCGCGATCGTCCACCCGCCCGTCTAGGAAACCTCGGCACCTGCCGATCAGGTGCGACTTTGGCCGATCGCGGCGGCCGTCAGCGTCCAATCTCCGCCACCTGCCGATCGCCTGCGACTTCGGCCGCTCGCGTCGGCCCTGAGTGTCCGATCTGTGCCAAAGGCCGATCGCCTGCGACTTCGGCAACCGTTGCGCGCCGCAACCCATCGGGATCCGGTCACCTGCCGACGACATCGGTGGTGGACGGGTTTCTCGAGGTTCTCGGCCACTTCGATCCCATCCAGCGCGCCGGAAGACGTCCGTCCATTGCCGTAGTTGCATCGCATCGGCAGTTGCCTGAGGCAGGCCGGACTTGCTGCTGCCCGCGTCCCAGCCTCAGTCGTCGTCGAACTCCAGCGGCAGGCGACGGATCAGCGCGAGCACTCGCTCCTTGCGGTCGACGTCCCCGCTCAGCGCGTCCGACGTCTCGACCAGCGTCGGCACTCCGACGGGCGATGGCTCCGCGAGCGCTGGTTCCACGGAGACGCTCCGCCACAGCCGGCTCCTGACGCCGGGCAGGTACGGGCTGGAACGCTGACGGGCGCGGATCCCGTGCAGGCCCTGCGCGGTGACCGCCTCGTACAGGGCCCGGCCCTCGGAGACGATCGACGGCACGGCAACGACCTCGTCGCCCGGTCGAAGGACCCCGCGCAGGAGCGTGCGGCGCTTGTCGAGGGCGAGATTCAGGAGGGACCGGCCGTCGACGTGGAGCAGGTCGAAGGCGAGGTAGGAGAGCGGCCGCCCGGGTTCGCCGCGGAGGCGCTTCGCCAGCTCGTCGCGATCGAGCCGCCCGTCGGGATCGACGACGACGATCTCACCATCGAGCACCGCCGAACGCGCCTGCACTCGGCCCGCGAGCCCGGCAAGCTCGAGCGGCGCCGAGCCGGTGGTGCCGTCTTCCGCGACCAGCACGACGTCGCCGGTCCCCGGAACCTCCGCCGGCCCGATCAGCGCGAGCGCCCGCGCTCCGCCCCACATCGGCTCGAAGAGGTGCTCGGCCGAGTCGAACGGCTCCGGCAACGGCCGCGCGAGCATCGGGCGGAGGCCCGCCGGCAGCTTCGGCAGGGGCGGCTCGAGCCGCATCGTGAGCTGGTCGGGATCCTGCACCACGCGGTGTATCCTCCCACTCCCATGGCCGTCCGGCAGCCCGACACGATCTCCCGCGAACGTGCCAGTGAGCTCGTCAAGGCGTGGGCGGGCGGTCGGCCCGGCCCGCTCGGGAGCGTGCTCGGGCGCCAGACGGCGGTCGACCAGGTCGGCGTGGAGCTGCGCGTCGACAGCCTCAAGCGCCGGTCGATCAAGAAGGCGTCGAAGCTCTGGGCGCTTGACCTCGCGATCCGGATGATGGACCTCACCACGCTCGAGGGCCGGGACACGCCGGGCAAGGTCCGCGCGCTGTGCGCCAAGGCGATCCATCCCCAGCCCGGCGACCCATCGATCCCATCCGTCGCCGCCGTGTGCCTCTACCCGAGCCTCATCCCCGAGGCGAAGGACGCGCTGCGCGGGTCGACCGTGAAGGTTGCGAGCGTCGCGACCGGCTTCCCCTCGGGCCAGACGTTCCGGGACATCAAGGTCGCCGAGGTGAAGGCCGCGGTCGCGGCCGGCGCCGACGAGGTCGACATGGTCATCGACCGCGGGGCGTTCCTCGCGGGGGACTACGCCACCGTGTTCGACGAGGTCGTCGAGATCCGCGACGCGTGCGGGGAGGCGCACCTCAAAGTGATCCTCGAGACCGGCGAGCTCGGCACGTTCGACCAGGTTCGCCGCGCGAGCATCCTCGCGATGGCGGCTGGCGCCGACTTCATCAAGACCTCAACCGGCAAGATCCAGCCGGCGGCCACCCTCCCGGTGACGCTCGTGATGCTCGAGGCCATCCGCGACTTCGAGAAGGCCACCGGGCGGATCGTCGGCATGAAGCCGGCGGGTGGCATCCGGACCGCCAAGGAAGCCGTGCAGTACCTCGTGGTGCTGTACGAGACGCTCGGGCCCCGGTGGATGACTCCGGAGCGCTTCCGCTTCGGTGCCTCGACCCTGCTGAACGACGTGCTCATGCAGATCGAGAAGGAGCGGACCGGCCGCTACCAGGACCCGGACCACTTCACGATCGACTGACGGTCGCCCCGGTCCGGGTCGCCCGTCTACTTCACCGAGCCGAAGACGAGCGCCGCGTTGAGGCCGCCGAAGCCGAACGACGTCGAGAGCACCCGCTCGTAGCGTCCGGATCGGCCCTCGGTCAGGACCCCCGGCAGGTGCTCCTCGACCGCTGGATCGAGGGTTTCGAGGTTCGCGGTACCGGGCGCCCAGCCGTCGCGGATCGTGAGCGCACAGATCGATGCCTCGAGGGCGCTCGACGCCCCGAGCGGGTGGCCGTACAGCGCCTTGGTGCCGCTGACCGGCACCGAGGCGGCGCGTTCACCGAGCGCAACGGCGAGGGCGCGCGCCTCTGCGCTGTCACCGAGCGGCGTGGACGAGGCATGTGCATTGACGTAGTCGACCTCGGCTGGGCCGACGCCGGCATCCGCGAGGGCGATCCGGACCGCCCGCGCCGCCTCGCGACCGTCGGCTCGGGGTTGGACCATGTGGTGCGCGTCGGAGGTGGAGCCGTAGCCCATGAGCTCGGCGTACGGCCTGGCGCCCCGCGCCTCCGCGACCTCCTCGGCCTCGAGCACGAGGAGTCCGACGCCCTCGCCCATGACGAAGCCATCGCGACCGGCGTCGAACGGCCGCGCGGCTCGCTCGGGGGCATCGTTCGAGCCCGACGAGAGCGCGCGGATGATGTCGAACGCGCCGAATGCGAGCGGGCTCAGTGGCACCTCGGCGCCGCCGGCGATCGCCGCGTCGATGGTGCCGTCCCGGATCGCGCGCAGCGCCTCGCCGAGCGCCACCGCCCCGGAGGCGCATGAGTTCGCGGTCGACAGGATCGGGCCGCGCAGGTCAAGCGCGATGCCGAGGTTCGCCGGCGCCGCGCCACCGAACACCGCGAGGGCGAGGTTCGGCGCGACGGAGCGGATCCCTCGCTCGATGAAGCGCTCGTGCTGGACCTCGGCGTAGGCGATCCCACCGAGCGCGCTCCCGAGGTAAATGCCGAACCGGTCGGGATCGGCCCCGGCGCGCTCGCCGCCGTCGAGCCCGGCATCGGCGAGCGCGAGGCGACCTGCCGCCAGACTGAGCTGGCTGAATCGATCGAGCTGGCGCGCGGTCTTCGCCTCCATGTGGTCGATCGGGTCGAAATCGTCGATCTGCGCCGCGACCCGTGAGCGGAAGGGCGATGGGTCGAAGCGGTCGATCCGGCGGACGGGCGACAGCCCCGCGCGGACCCCCGCCCAGAACGCATCGCGACCCGTCCCGATCGGGCTCACGACGCCGATGCCCGTGATCCAGACGCGACGACGTGTCACGTCGACCTGTTCGATCGCCGCGCCGGCTTGGATCGAGCCTGCTCCGCCGGCAGGCTCGCCATCGCCTCGGCGATCGCCTTGAAGGTGGCGAGTGTCCGGCCTGCGATCGGCCGGACGAACAGCCGCTCGACGATCGTCGCCCACGGCGCGAAGCGCGGCCGGAAGTCGTGCTCGATGGACACGTTGCAACCGTCGTCGATGGGCTCGATGCGCCAGGTCACGTCCATGCCCTTCGTCGCGCCGCCCAGATGGGCGAAGCGCAGGCGCAGGTGCTCGGGCTCATTCCAGGTTCGCGAGCGCCACGCGACCGGCAGGCCGAGGCCGAGGACGGGGATGAGCGGTCGCCGGGCCACCATCACGGCGGTCAGCGCTCCGTCGTCGTGCCGCTCGCGAACCGTCACGCGAGCGTAGTGCGGGAGGAGGTTCGGCCAGCGCTCGATGTCCCTGGCGAGCTCGAACACCAGGCCTGCCGGCGCACGCGATCGAGATCGAGAGTCGTGCTGCTCACGGCGCGAGGAGGGCGGCAAGGAAGCGCGGGTCGAGGGCGCGTGAGGCGGGCAGCAGGTCGCCGATCACGAGGCCCATCGTCTCACGAAGCTCGTGTCGGGCCGCCAGCCGTCGCGCCGCGTACTCGAATACCGCGGGACGCCCGAGGAAGGCCTGGGTGATGCGGCTGACGCGGTCCTTCATGCCGAAGCGGGCGCGCATGGCCCGGTCGTGATCCGCGAGGTCGACCGGCCCGCTCTTTCGGCGGGCGCGTCGCGATGACCTCGGCGGCCAGCTCCGCTGAAACGATTGCCCGACCGAGCCCCTCGCCGGTGAACGGGTCGAGGAACCCGGCCGCGTCGCCGATGAGGAGCCAGCCCTTGCCACCTCGGCGTCGCGCGGCGACCCCGAGCGGGGTCGAGCCGGCGACGCGGTCGAGAACTGTGACGCCAACGCTCGAGCCCCCGGAGGTCACCCCCTCCAGCACGGCGCGGGCGACGCCCGAGCCACCCTCCGCCCGGAGTCTCGGGACCCACGACTTGCCGAGCACGATGCCGACATTGACGCGGTTGCCCGGGACCGGCGCGAGGCCCACGTAGCCGTGGTCGATGACCACCATCCGGGCGTCCATCGGTGGATCCACCACATCGGCGGCATCCGGGATGTGGAACGTGAGTCCGGTTCGCTGGCCGAGGGGGACGGGCGGGCAACGCCCGCCGCGGCCGCGACGATCGATCGGAGGCCGTCGGCGCCGACAACGATCCGCGCTCTGAGCGACCCACCCCTGCTGAGCGTCAGGTGCACTCCGGCGGTCTCGGGTCCGTCATGCGCCCCTGACGTGCTCGGGAGTCGAATGTTCACGACGGCGGTCCCGACCCTGACGTCGGCTCCCGCGGCGTTGGCCATCGACAGCAGCAGCGGATCGAGCACGGAGCGGTCCAGGCCGACGGGCGAATCGCCGAGCGAGCCGGTGCCACCGTAGGACAGGCCGAAGCTCGTTCCGCGCCGGGTCTCGACGCGCATTGAGGGAATTGGGCGGGCGACGCGTGCCAAGGCGTCGCCGGTGAGCCCGATCCGTCGAAGTGCGGTCACGGTCAACGGCGACGTGAACACGCCACAGGCGCGCCAGCGCCACGCCGGTGCGCGCTCCAACAGGGTCACCTCGATTCCGCGTTGCGCGAGCAGCATCGCCAGTACGGCCCCGGCAGGACCACCGCCAACGACCGCAACCTCGACGCTCACCGGGGTACCGCAGCGAGCGCCCAACGGAGACGGAGCAGGTCGTTGTCGCGGTGGACGACCCGGAGCCCGGCGCGCTCGAGGAGTTGCTCCGCCTCCGCCGGCGTGTAGGCGCGCCGGACGGACATCGGTCCATCGTGGCGCGTCAACGGGTTGCGCGTCGTCGCGTGGATCACGATCCACGCGAACAGCCACCTGACGCGCCCTCGGGCGAGGTCGTTCAGGATCACGCCGACTCGCGCGACGCGGCGCATCTCGCCCAGGAACGTGACGGCCTCGTCCGGGTCGAGGTGATGCAGGACGAGCGAAGCATGCGCGACGTCGAACGCGCCATCCTCGAACGGGAGCGCATGGCCGTTCGCCACGTGGAGGGTGAGGCCGTCCACGTCGCGCAGTGCAGGTCGAGCGAGGATGGCTGCCTCGATGACCTCCGGGCGGCTGTCGACTGCGACGACCTCTAGGCGACGCTTGCGGGCGCGCCACGCTTCCAGCAAGGCGATCGGGATGTCGGCGGCGCCCGTCCCGACGTCCAGGAGGCGCAATGCGGCCTCCGCCCCTGTCGGACCCGCGCGACCCGTCGCCGGCGCGCTCACGAGCTCCTCGAGGGCTCGCCGGCTGAGGGCGACGCCGCCAGCGAGCCGGTTGATCCGCGCCAGGTCACGCAGGTTTCCGGCGAGCACGTCGGCGTCCGTCAGGGGTCCGTCGAGCAGCTCGCGGGCCCCGGTCAACCGCTCCATCCTGCCAATCATGGGCCAGCTGGTTCAGGCGCGGCAGGCGGTGCATCTCGGCCGCCGGAACCGCCAACCCCGGACGACCGTCTCCCGGCCATGAAGCAGGCTCGAGCCAAGTCTCGAATTTTCGCCGGCGTCACGTTCGTGCTGGTGATGCTCGTCGCGGCGTGCTCGCCGGGCGGTGGCTCGCCCGCGCCGACGCCGGGACCGACCATCATCCCCGGCCCAACCGGCGGCGCCAGCCTCAACAGCGGCGACCTCCGCATGCTCCTCCTCGACCGGTTCGGACCGCTCTGGTACTGCGATCGCGATGAGTACCCGGTCGGGCGGGACGAGACGGAGGGCATGCGTGCGTCGTGGCCCGACGTCATCGCCGACGCCGAGCTGCTCGCGGTGCTGCTCGAGCGACTGGATCTGGCCTCGACGGACCCCTCGGACCTCACCGACCCCCAGCGGCTCGACGTGTACCGACTCTGGAAGGTGGCCGAGGATATCCGGCTCGAATTCGATCGGCGGTGGCCGCTATCGGTTCGACTACCTGGCACGGCCGATCGGTGGCGCCGCCGAGGGCCGGCGAACCGCCGGGATCATCGACAACACCGGTGAGATCTTCATCGAGCAGGAGGCGGCCGCCGGCGAGCCGATGTGCCCCATCTGCCTCGCGCAAGGCACCCGGATCGACGCGCCGGGCGGTTCGATCGCGGTCGAACGCCTCCGGATCGGCGACCGCATCTGGACGCTCGACGCCGATGGGCGCCGCGTCATCGGCACCGTGCTTGCCCGCGGATCCGCCACCGCACCCGTCGATCACACCGTGGTGCGGCTGGTGCTGGTCGACGGTCGAACCGTGACGGCATCGCCGGGCCACCCGCTCGCGGACGGCCGGCAGCTGGGCGAGCTCGGCGTCGGCGACTGGGTTGACGGCAGTCGCGTGGCGAGCGTCGCTCGCGAGGCGTACGGCTTCGGCGCGACGTTCGACCTGGTGGTCTCCGGGCCGACGGGTACGTACCTCGTCGACGGCATCCCGATGGGCTCGACGATCGACTAGGCCGGCTCGGCCACCCCCGCGTCGGCAGTGGAACCTCGAACGCCGGGCAGGCGCTCGACGCCCGTGACCGTGGTCGCGAGGTAGTCCAGCACCACGCCGAGCTGGCGGATGCGCTCGTCGACGTCGAACGACGAGTGCCCGGTCCCGAAGAGGTACAGCTCGTGCGGATGGTCGCGTGCCTTGAGCCGGTCGACGTAGCTCAGGATCTGGGGCAGCGGGCAGCGGCTGTCGTGCTCGCCGGCGAGGATGAGCAAGGGCGCGCGGACCCGGTCCACGTAGGTGATCGGCGAGCGCTCGGCCGTGAGCTCCGGCATGTCAGCGGGCTCGCCCCCGAACAGGGCGCGGTCATACGCCTGGAGGAGCGGCGATTCATCCGCGTACGCCGCGGCGTAGTCGGCCACTGGTACGCCCGCGACTCCGGCGACGAACCGTTCCGGATGCATGCCGTGCATCAGCAGCGTGAGATAGCCGCCCCATGACCAGCCGGCGATCACCGATCGAGCGGGATCCGCGATCCCGCGCGCGAGGAGGTCGTCGTGGCCTGCGACGATGTCCGAGACCTCCGGGAAGCCGATGTTGCCGATCAACGTGTCCCGCCACGCCGCCCCGAAACCGATCGAGCCGCGGTAGTTGAGCATCGCTACGCAGAAGCCCATGTCGACGTACGCCTGCACCTCGGGCGACCAGCGGTCGACGTCGACCGACGTCGGGCCGCCATGGATCAGGAACAGCGTCGGCCACGGCTTCGGCGATTCGGGCTCCACGAGCCAGCCCGAGACCCGATCGCCTTCCTCGTTCCGGTAGCTCCAGGGAACGAACGGCCGGCCAGGTGGCGCCGACGTCGGCGCGGCAAGCACCGGCTCGTCACGGCCGACCTCGAGCACGATTCCCGGCTGCTCGCCGCGCTGGAGGCGATACCAGACGTCGCCGCTCGGTCGAACGCGAGCTCCCGTGAGGCTGCCCGCACCCATCGGCAGCTCGCGGATCTCTCCCGTTTCCAGGTCGAACCGGTGGAGAAGGTGGCGTCCGTCGCGAAGCTCGACGAGGAGCAGGGCGCGCCCGTCGGGCCACCAATCGGCGACCTCGGTCAGCCGATCCCACGGGAGCGGCAGGTCGGCGATCTCGCCCGTCTCGACGTTCCAGAGAGCGGGCGCCCGCTCGCCGCGGCGCTCGTGGCCGATGGCGAGGCGAGGATCGCCCTCGATCGGCGACCAGCCGAACGCGCACAGCGCTCGACCCTCGTCGTGGAGGTCCGCCTTCACGCTGCCGGTGCGGGCATCGAGGATGCGCAGCGACGGGTGGATGAGGTCGCCGTGCTCGGCGTGTTCGATCGCGAGCAGCGTCTCGTCGGCGGAGAGCGCCGCCCGATCGGTCCCCGAGACCATCGTGTTCGCGCCGCCGAGCTGGATGGATTCGATGCTGGTTGCGATGCGCCGCGCCGGCCCACCGGCCTCGGCGACGAACACGCCGAATCCGGCCCGATCGCTGACGGCTGCGGCCGTCAAACGTCGACCGATCGCGAGGCCATCGTCCCAGCCCGGCGGAAGGTCATCGACGAACGGCTCCGGCGCGCCGCCGCTGAAGGGAGCGGCGACCCACACGCCCGACTCGTCTCCGGTGATGTCGCGATGCCAGACGATCCACTCGCCGTCGGGCGTGATCTCGCCCGAGATCAGGCCGACCGGCTCCGACGTGACCTGCCGGCGCTCGCCAGTTGCCCGGTCCCAGGCGTGGAGCTGGTAGATGCCGCTCTCGGACGACGTGTACACGAGCCGGTCCGGGGCGCTCGATGACCACCTGGGGAAGCCCACGATGGGCGCGCGGAATTGGCGCTGCCAGAGCGGTTCCGGGTCGGGCACGCCGGGCAGCATAGCGTCCGATCGCGACCTTGATCTGTCACAGTCCGGCGCGCCCACGTCTCGGGTCGGGTGGAACGGTGTTACGGGTGGAGGCGATCGAACCAGCCGTCCGTCAGGTCACGCGCCGCTCGGACGTCGACCTGGATTCGGCGTTCGCCGCCGCACGCCCGCGACTGGTCCGAATCGCGACCTCGCTCATCGGCCCCGATTCCGCCGAGGACGTCGTCCAGGACACGTACCTCATGGCTCGCGCGCGCGTGTCGCAGCTCCGCGACCCCGCGGCGATCGAGGCCTGGCTCGCGCGCATCTGCGTGCACCGGAGCTTCCGCGTGCGCAAGCGCGGCCGGCGACTCCAGGAGCTCCTCGGCGTCATGCCGTTCCCTCGCGTCACGCCTCCCCCGACGGGCCGGCTGGAGCTCAAGGAGCTGGTCGAGCAGCTGCCGCCACGCGACCGCGCCGTCGTCGTGCTCCAGCACGGCTACGGCTACTCGCTCGACGAGGTCGCGGCGCTCGTCGGCGTGAGCCACGCGAACGCCCGGAAGATCTCGTCGCGGACGCGGGCCCGCCTGCTCCGTGCCTGGCTGGAGGCGGAGGCATGACCGAGCGGGAGTGCCGCCGCACCCGCGGGCTCCTCGACCGCCTGGTGAGCGACCGACCCACCGACGACGACCTGGCCCACGCGCCGGGCTGCCCATCGTGCGGTCCGGTGCTCGCCCGGTCGGCCACATTCGACGACGAGCTTCGGCGGACGGCGCGGCGACTCGTCGTGGAGGACCTTCCGCGGGGCATCCTCGACCCGGCGCTCGCCCTCCGGGCCGGCGGCGCGCCGCGCTCCCCGAGCCTCGCACCTGGCTTCGGCGTGGCCGGCGTCGCCGTCGCGATCGTGCTGCTCGCAACTGCGGTCGCGCTGGGCCCCGGGTCGACCGATCCGAACGGCTCGCCGACCGCCTCGCCGGGTGGATCGGCGGGAGGATCCCCTGGACCATCGACGGGTCCGGCAACCGGGCCATCGACCGGGGCGCCGACCGGGACCCGCCACCGGCCCGTCGACCGGCCCGCTCCCAGCGTGGCCCCCTCAACTCCACCGCCCGGATCGTGTCCGCCGTCACCGAGTTGGCGTACTCGTGCCGAGAGGGCCAGCCGCTCGCGACGAGCGGCACGAGTGCGGGCACGGCGGTCCGCGAGGGCGCGGTGTGCTCGGCCCTCGATGGTTCGGGCCCGTTCGTGGCGACGATCATCGCCGGCGAGTCCGCGACTCGGCGACGTGGTATACCGTCTCGATCAAGGGCGACCTCGTGGGATCGGACACGCCCTCGAGCCGCGAGGCGCTCGGACTCGCGTTGGCCAGGCTGGTGATGGTCTCGTTCGCCGAAAAGGAGCTGGGGATTGTCGCGAGCGACGACGTGCTCGCCCGGTTCGGGGAGCTGGAACCCGGCGCGCCCGAGCTCACCTCGCAGTTCGGCGCCGGCCGAGTCCGCATGGAGCGCCATCTCGACGGGAACTACCTGCTCACGGTGGAGCCCTTCCCGCCGACCTAGTGAAGTTCCCGGTCAAGTTGAGACTGACCTCCCTCCCGGAAGGGGGTTTGGCCCGCCCGTATCGCCCCCAGAATTGTCCGGAGCAGAGGGCGTGGCGATAACGCGGCCGGTGGGCACTCGAGGGGTTCGCGCGACGACCCCAGGCCAGCTTCGTTGAGCGCGGGGGATCGACTCCGCGGCAGGTTCTCTCGTCCTTCTCGCGATGCTTCATGCATCCGGCAGTTCTGCAGGCGATACGAGGCGGCCCATGGCGGCCGACGTCCTCGATGCCGTCATCAACCGCCTGACAGGAGTCTCGTTTGCACGGGGGAACCTTCACTTGGCGGTCACCCCAATCCCTGGCGCGCCGTCGTCCAGCGCATCCGCGCCTCGCCCACTACCGTTGTCCGGGATGGCAGGCATCGGCGGTTTTGGCGGCCGCGCCCTCTCGGCCCGGCTGGGCAGGGTCGGCGTGTGGAGCTTCGCGCTCCAGCGACTCGCTGCCCGGGACGCGGCAGCGGCGATGCGTGGATTCGAAGGTGCGGGCTATCCCACCGTCTGGATTCCGGAGAGCCTTGGGAGCAAGGAGGTCTTCGTCCACTCGGCGCTCCTGCTCGGCGCATCCGAGCGGGCGGTCGTGGCGCCGGGGATCGCGAACATCCACGCCCGCGACCCGATGGCCATGGCCAACGGGGCCCTCGCGCTCGCCGAGGCATTCCCCGAACGATTCGTTCTCGGCATCGGCGTAAGCCACGCACCATCGGTGAAGGCGCGGGGCGGTGACTACGGGCGACCGATCGAGCAGATGACGACGTTCCTCGACGCCATGGGCGCAGCCGCGTACGCGGGCCCCGCGCCGGGCGAGCCCGTGCCGCTCGTGCTGGCCGCCCTCGGGCCGCGGATGCTGGAGCTGGCGGCGGCGCGGGCCGACGGGGCGCATCCGTATTTCGTACCCATCGAGCACACGCCGTTCGCGCGCAAGGCGCTCGGACCCGAGCCATGCCTGGCCGTCGAGCAGACGGCCGTCCTCGCGACGGACGCCGGCGAGGCTCGAAGGGTCGGGCGTGCATTCGCCCGCCACTACCTCGCCCTGCCGAACTACGCGAACAACCTGCGCCGGCTGGGCTGGTCGGCCGAGGACATCGCGAACGACGGCAGCGACCGGCTCATCGACGCCGTCATCGCGTGGGGCGACGTCGACGCGATCGTCGCGCGCGTGCAGGCGCACCTCGACGCCGGCGCCGACCACGTCTGCGTCCAGCTCCGCGTCGACTCCTCGGCGGACCCGGCGCTCGCCGGCTATGCGGAGCTCGCCTCGGCGCTGCTCGCGCTTTGAGCGCGGCCTGATCGGCCGGGCGAGGGCGGAACGGCGCGTATGATGCCCGGGTGACCACGGATTCCAAGGCGCTCCGACCCTGGTCGGGGGATCGGGCTCCGGCGGACTGGGGACTCGGGGACGGGCAGGCGGTGCCGTGGGAGTACGCCCCGGCCCCGGAGTCGCGCGACGTCGTGACGATCAAGCCTCGCTACGGGCTGTTCATCGATGGCCGCGAGGTCCAGGCCGCCGACGGCGGCGTGTTCAAGACCGTCAACCCGGCCACCGAGGAGGTCATCGCGGAGGTCGCGAAGGCCACGCCGGCTGACGTCGACAAGGCGATCCGCGCCGCCCGCCGCGCTCAGAAGACTCGCTGGGGCAGCCTGCCCGGCAAGGAACGGGCGAAGTACCTCTTCCGGATCGCCCGGATCCTCCAGGAGCGGAGTCGCGAGTTCGCCGTCCTCGAGACGATGGACTCGGGCAAGCCGATCAAGGAGAGCCGCGACGTCGACGTCCCGCTCGCGGCGAACCACTTCTGGTACTACGCCGGCTGGGCGGACAAGCTCGAGTACGCGTTCCCGGGTCGTGTCGCAAGGCCGCTCGGCGTCGCCGCCCAGGTCATCCCGTGGAACTTTCCGCTGCTCATGCTCGCGTGGAAGATCGCCCCGGCCCTCGCGGCCGGAAACACGGTCGTCCTCAAGCCTGCCTCGACCACGCCGCTGAGCGCGCTCCTGTTCGCCGAGGTCGTCCAGCAGGCCGAGCTGCCGCCGGGCGTCGTCAATATCGTCCCCGGGCCGTCCGACATCGGGATGCACCTCGTCTCGAGCCCCAGCGTTGACAAGGTCGCCTTCACCGGCTCAACGGGCGTGGGCAAGCTGATCCACAAGGCCACCGCCGGCACCGACAAGGCGCTCACCCTCGAGCTCGGCGGCAAGGCCGCGAACATCGTCTTCGAGGACGCCGCGCTCGACCAGGCCGTCGAGGGCATCGTCAACGGCATCTACTTCAACCAGGGCGAGGTGTGCTGCGCAGGGTCGCGCCTGCTCGTCCAGGAATTGGTCCAGGGCCCGCTGATCGAGAAGCTGAAGGACCGTCTCTCGACGATCCGCGTCGGCGACCCGCTCGACAAGAACACCGACGTGGGCGCGATCAACTCCAAGAGCCAGCTCGAGAAGATCACCGAGCTCGTCCAGGCGGGCGTCGACGAGGGCGCCGAGCTGTACCAGCCCGCGTGCGACCTGCCCGAGCGCGGCTACTTCTTCCGCCCGACGCTCTTCACGAACGTGGCGCAGAGCCACCGGATCGCGAAGGAAGAGATCTTCGGGCCGGTCCTGTCCGTGCTCACCTTCCGGACGCCGGACGAGGCGGTCGAGAAGGCGAACAACACGCCCTACGGCCTGTCCGCCGGCGTGTGGACGGAGAAGGGCAGCCGGATCCTGTGGATGGTCCGCAAGCTGAAGGCCGGCGTCGTCTGGGCGAACACGTTCAACCGGTTCGATCCGACGTCGCCCTTCGGCGGCTACAAGGAATCGGGCTTCGGGCGCGAGGGCGGCATGCACGGCCTCCACGCCTACGTCCGCCTCGAAGACCGTTGATCGTGCGCGCCTCCGATTGGCGAACCTGCCTGCATGAGCCACCCCGAATCACGGGATTCGAAACCTATTCGTCGTCCAGGCTCGGAATCACCGGCGACCGGGCGCCCGACACGTTTGGCTCCCTCGGGTCCCCGATCAGACGCCGCTCGATGAGACGGTCGCATGGCTGAAGCTCGGTCGAATGGGCGCGGGAGCCTGCCATCCGGCGCCCGGACGACGAAACCTATTCGAAAATCGCTCCATTCAGTGCCCGCGTCGCGGATCGGCGTCCGGAAGACATACAAGCTGTACATCGGCGGGGCGTTCCCGCGGAGCGAGTCGGGCCGCTCGTACGTGGTGAACGCGGCCGATGGGGCGCCGCTGGCCAACGCGGTGCGCGGCTCCCGGAAGGACCTGCGCGACGCCGTTCGGGCGGCTCGCGCCGCCTATCCGGGCTGGGCCGAGCGAACTGCGATGAACCGTGGCCAGGTCCTGTACCGGGTCGCCGAGCTGCTGGAGGGCCGGCGCGACCAGTTCGTTGCCGAGATCAGCGAGGCGGAGGGCCTGCGCGCGGATCGGGCAGGGGAGGTCGTCGATCGGGCCATCGATCGATGGGTCTGGTACGCGGGCTGGGCGGACAAGATCGCACAGGTGCTCGGCTCGTCGAACCCCGTGGCGTCCGACTTCTTCAACTTCACCATCCCCGAGCCGACCGGGGTCGTCGGCGTGGTGGCGCCGGAGCCCTCGTCATTGCTCGGGCTCGTCAGCCGGCTTGCGCCGCCCCTCGTCGCCGGCAACACCGTGGTTGTCCTCGCCTCCGAGGCGCGGCCCCTGCCCGCGATCTCGCTCACCGAGGTGCTGGCCACGTCCGATGTGCCCGGCGGCGTCATCAACGTGATCACTGGCCGAAAGCGAGAGCTGGTCCCGGTGCTCGCGGCCCACGAGGACGTCGATTCGATCGATGTCTGGGGCGTGCCCGACGACCTGCGCACCGATGTCGAGCTCGCCGCGGCCGAGAGCGTGAAGCGCGTCGTGCGACGACCGGCCGGCGTCACCGACGCTCGCTTCGACTGGCTCGACGATCGGGCGAGCGAGCGGCCCGAGTGGATCGCGGCCTATCTCGAGATGAAGACCGTCTGGCACCCCATCGGGGTCTAAGCGAGTCCAGGCGAGGTCCAGGCGAGGCCTAGGCGACCCCGGCTGCGGTGGTTGCGGCTCCCGGGTCGGGGTCCGAGGCCTCGGCGCCCCACGGCATCCGGCGCTTCAGGCCGGCGAGCAGCGAGTACACCGCCGGCACGACCAGGAGCGTCAGGAACGTCGAGCTCAGCAGGCCGCCGATGACGACGGTGCCCAGCTCGGCGGCGATGATCGAGCCCTCGTTGAAGCCCGCGGCGAGCGGGACCAGGGCGAGGATCGTCGCGATGGCCGTCATGAGGATCGGCCGAATCCGTGTCCGCCCGCCCTCGATGATCGCGTCGCGTGTGGAGTGGCCCTCGGCCCGTAGCCGCTCGACCAGGTCGAGCAACACGATCGCGTTCGTGACGACGATCCCGATCAGCATCAGGAAGCCGATGAGGCGCCGAGAGCCCGATCGGCCGGCCGGTGACGAGCAGCGCCGGGAATGCGCCGATCGTGGCCAGCGGCAGGCTGAACAGGATGATGAACGGCGTGACGAGCGAGTTGAAGGCCACGACCATCGCGAGGTAGACGAGCAGGATCGCGACACCCATCGCCGCGAACAGTCCGCCGAAGGCCTCGGCCTGCTGCGCGGTCACGCCGGCGAGCCGGACATCGGCGGCCAACGGGATCGCCCCGGAGTCGCGCAGACGCTCGATGAGCGCCTCCACGTCTGCGGACGTCGCGCCCGTATCGCCGCTCGTGATCTCGGCGGTGATCGTGGCGGACGGGCTTGGATCGATCCGCGTGATGCGACCCTGGACGTCGGCCTGGCTGACGGTCGCGACCGTGCTCGAGCGGGACCTGCGTGGTCATGCCCACCTGCAACGCGCCGAGCTCGGATACCGACCCCAGCGACTCGGGATCGAGCCGAACGACGAGCGCGACCGGCGCTTCCTCGCCCAGCGTGACCCGACCGATGGTCGTGGGCACGAGCGCGCTCCTGATCTGCGTCCCGACCTGGGCCGCGGTCATGCCGATCGCGAGCGCCTTCGTTGGGTCCACGCGGACCTGGATCTCCGGCGCGGCCTTCACGAGGTCGCTCGCGAGGTTCGCCAGGCTCGCCTCGCCGGCGAGCGCCGAGCGCACCGCCTCCGTGGTGGACTCCACCACCGCCGCATCGTCGGCGGAGACGATGACCTGGAGGCCGTTCGACGACACGCCGCCCTGCTGGCCGACGGACACGTCGTAGCCGTCGCTCGACACCGGGCGGAGCGCCTCGGCGAGGGCCGTCGACTTCTCGGCGAGGTCGACCGAGTCGTCGAGCCGCACGAAGATCTGGGCGCTGTTGGTGGCGCGACCGGTCTGGGCGGCCAGCACGGTCGGCGAACCCGACGTCGGTGTCGCCGGGGACGCTCGTGGCGACAAGCTCCACGTCCGGATCGGCGCGCAGGACCTCCTCCGCGAGCGCCGCTCGATCGAGGACCTGCTGCGAGGTCGCCCCGGCCGGCGGCGCGACGCTGACCTGGAGGATCTTCTCCGAGCCCGAGTTGATGAACGCGGTCGGCAGGAGCGGCACGATGCCGATCGAGGCGACGAACAGCGCCATCGACGCGACGATCGTCGCGACCTTGGTCCAGCGGTTGCGGAGCACCCACCGGATCAGCGGGTCGTACAGCCGCACCCAGAAGGAGTTCTTCGGCTCGCCCGTCTCGTCCACGTTGCCCTTCACCCGCCCGAGCAGGAGGTAGGCGAGCACGGGCACGACGGTGAGGGCCACGATGAGGGACGCCAGAGGGCGAACGTGACCGTCAGCGAGAACGCGCAGGAAGAACTGAGCTCACGAACCCGCCCGCGAAGCCGAGCGGCAGGAAGACCGCGACGGTGGTCAACGTGCGCGCGGTGATCGCACCCGCGACCTCGCGCGGACCGTCGAGGACGGCCGTCAGCTTCGATCCTCGCCGAGCGCGCGGTGGCGGTAGATGTTCTCGAGCACGACGATCGAGTCGTCGACGACTCGGCCCACCGCGACCGCCAGCCCGCCCAGGGTCAGGATGTTCAGCGTGATCCCGGCGGCGCCCATGATCACGAGCGCGGTCAGGATGGACAGCGGGATGCTCACCGCCGCGATCAGGGTCGAGCGCAGGTTGAACAGGAACAGGAAGATCGTGAGAACCGCGAAGACCGCGCCGAGGCCGCCCTCGCGCAGCAGCCCCTCGCTCGACTCGAGGATGAAACCGGACTGGTCGTAGACGGTCACGACCTCGAGGTCGGCAGGGTGGCGCGCCGCGACCGCGGCAAGGACCGCCTGCACGTCGCGCGCGACGGTGACCGTGTTCGCGGTGCTCGACTTGCTGACGTTGAGGGTGATCGCGGGGTGGCCGTTCGTGCGGCCGTAGCCGGTCGTGGCGACGCTCGCCAGCTCGACCGTCCCGAGGCTTCCCAGCGTGATCGGCGTCGGAAAGCCGCCATCGACGGCCGGCGGCCTGGCGCCGACGACGAGGCTGCGGATGGCGTCGATCGACTCGAACCGCCCGATCGTAGACACGGGGATCCGAGCGCCGTCAACCGGCAGCTCGCCGCCCGGGAGGGTCAGGTTGTTGGCCTGGAGGATGCCCGTGATCTGGGCGATCGAGACGTTGGCGCCGGCGAGGTCCGCCGGGTCGAGGGTGATGAGCAGCCGCACTTCCTCGCCGCCGGCGAGGTCCGCGCTTGCCACGCCCGGGAGCGCGAGCAGCTCCGGGAGCACCTCGGTGCGCGCGATCTCGGCGGTGCTCTCGAGGGTCGCCCCGTCCTTCGCGGACAGTGAAGCGACGACCACGGGCGCGGCGTTGAAGTTGAACGCCTGGACGGACGGCTCCACGCCCTCGGGCAGGCCGGCTCGACGCAGGTTGTCCTCGATGGTCGCGACGGCCTCGTCGAGGTCGATTCCGTAGTCGAACTGGGCGAGGACGAGCGAGAACGAGTTGGCCGACGTCGACTGGAGCTGGTCGATGCCGGCGACGCCCGAGACGGCCTGCTCGATCGGTTTCGTGACCTGCTCGGTGACGTCGGCCGCGCCGGCGCCCGGGTACGGGGCGATGACGGTGACGATCGGGAACGAGACGTCGGGCAGGAGCTCCTGCTTGAGCCTGCCCCAGGTCAGGACCCCGGCGACGAAGAGGGCCGCCGCGAGCAGGAGCGTGACGCTCCGCTTGCCGAGGGCGAGCTGGCTGAGGCGGTTCATTCGGTGCTCCCTGTGGTCGACGGGTTGGTCGTGGGCTTCGTCGTCGTCGTCGCTCGCGTCGCTTTGCTCATCGAGGCCGAGACCGCGTCGGACATGATCTGCGTGGCTCGGGCCACCACGTCGAGGTCCGCGTCGGAGATCACCTCGAACAGCGCCCGGAGCTGGCGCTGACTCAACTCGCGCATCTGCGCGATCGTCTTGCGACCGTGTCCCGTCACGGATACGCGCAGCTGGCGCCGGTCCGTCGGGTCGTCGGCGCGCGACAGGAGCCCGAGGCCGACCAGGTGGTCAACGGCGCCGCTCGCGGTCGATGCCGTGATCCGAAGTTGGCTCGCGATCTCGCCGAGGCTCAGGGGGCCTGCAGCCATGACGACATACAGGAGCTTGGCCTGCGCCATGGTCAGGTCGAGCGTCGTGAACTCCGTCACGTGTACCGCCATCAGCCGCTGCTGGAACGCCTCGAACGCGGCAATCGTTCGATCCACAGCGGGTCGCGTGCGGGTCAGCCGACCCGGCCGCCCGCTCGCTTTCACCATGTAACTTCGGTCACTCCGTAGTATTCGGACATACCGAAATGCTGGGCTATAACGAAAGGTTCGTCAACCGGCCATAGGTCCGGGCGATACCAACGCGCACCACGTGGAGTCGGAGTATTCTTAGACCGACGGTCGGTCTGGCAATCTGCCGCCGATCGATATTGACGGAGGCCATGGGCCAGAGCCGTGGCACGAACCCTCGACCCGGAATCACACGCAGTCCGCCGGGACGCCTTCCTCGACGTCGCCCAGCGACTCATCCAGACGAAGGGCTACGACGCCTTCAGCATCCAGGACGTCCTCGATGAGGTCGGGGCGTCGAAGGGCGCCTTCTACCACTACTTCGGTTCGAAGGGCGACCTGCTGGAAGCGATGGTGGAACGCATGGCCGATGGCGTCGAAGCCGGCTGGGAAGAGGTCCTGACCCGCGCCGACCTGTCGGCGCTGGGGCGCCTCGAGGGGCTCTTCGCCACGACGGCAACCTACAAGAGCGCCCGGAGGGACCTCGCGCTCGCACTGCTCGAGGCGTGGCTGTCCGACCGCAACACGATCCTCCGCGAGCGCCTCCGAGAGCTCGTCGCCCGCCGGATGACCCCCGCCCTGGAGCGGATCCTCGCCGAGGGAATCGATACCGGCGAGTTCACTGCCACCGATCCCGAGGCGACCGCGCGGGTGATGGTGGCGCTCATCCAGGGCAGCCAGGATGCTGCCTCCCAGCTGTTCGTAGCGCGCCAGGCGGGCCGGATCGAGCTGGACGACGTGATGCGTGTGTTCGCGGCGTTCTCGGAAGCGCTCGAACGGATCCTCGGCATCGAGCCGGGCAGACTTTCGCTCACCGATCCCCCGACGCTCCGAACGTGGTTCTCCTGACGACCCAGTCCCTGTGCGACCGGAACGTCCGGCACGAAAGGAACGACATGGCTCCCATCATTGAAACGGACAAGCTCAGCAAGGCCTACGGCCCGCATCGCGGCATCATCGACGTCGACCTCGGCGTCAACGAGGGCGAGATCTTCGGGTTTCTCGGGCCCAATGGGGCGGGCAAGACGACGACGATCCGGGTCCTCCTCGACCTGATCAGACCCACATCCGGGCGGGCGACCGTCTTCGGAATCGAGTCGTCTGCGGATCCCGTCGCGATCCACCGTCGGGTCGGCTATCTGCCCGGCGAATGGAACCTGTACGACCGGCTCTCCGGGGCCGAGACCATCCGATATTTCGCCAACCTCCGCGGTGGCGTCGATCGAGCGTACGTCGATCAGCTCGTCCAGCGGCTCGATCTCGACCCGTCGCGCCGCTTTCGCGAATACTCCAGGGGCAACAAGCAGAAGGTCGGGCTCGTGGTCGCGCTGCAGCACAAGCCGGAGCTGCTGATCCTCGACGAGCCGACCGCAGGCCTGGACCCGCTCGTGCAACAGGTGTTCAACGAGCTGCTCTTCGAGGCTCGGTCCGAGGGCCGGACGATCTTTCTCTCCTC
Source organism: uncultured Chloroflexia bacterium (assembly GCA_963721765.1). GTDB lineage: Bacteria > Chloroflexota > Limnocylindria > Limnocylindrales > CSP1-4 > UBA5189. Next base: position 32,080 of record CAVRJP010000004.1, on the reverse strand, counting down.
GCACATCATCAGCGAAGTCGAGCGCACATGCGACCGCGTCGCGATCATCCGCGAGGGGCGCATCGTCCGCCTCGACACGGTCGAAGGCGTGCGGGCCCTGGCAGCCCACGAGGTGGAGCTGCGATTCGCCGCTCCCGTCCCTGCCGCCGCATTCGCAGCCCTCGATGGAGTCTCGAACGTCGTCGAAGAGGGCCGCAACCTGCGGATGCTGGTGACTGGGCCGATCGCAACGGTCGTACAGCTTGCCGCGCAATACGAGCTCATTGACCTTGTGAGCCGCGAGCCGTCGCTCGAAGAGGTGTTCCTGTCCGAGTACGCAACACGCCGCGCCGGGACCCCGGCGGGGGTGCAGTGATGAGGGCGTCCGCTCGCGCCGTCACCGCTCCCGAGGCACTCGAATCGCCGAGCGTGTCAGCTCGACTCTTCGGCCTCGGATCAGTGTTCGGCAAGACATTCCGCGACAGTCGCTGGACGGCGCTCATCGTCGGGCTCGCCATGGCACTGATCCTGATCGTGACCGGGGTGACGATCGCCGCCGAGTTCGACACCGAAGCGAAGCGCCTCGCCATTGCGGCGCAGATGGCCACCCTGCCGGCAATCTTCCAGGGCATCCTCGGCGACGCGATCGGCATCGAGCGGATCGGCGGGTTCCTGTCCTGGCGTTCGATCAACGTGATGCCGATCGTGCTCGGAATCTGGACGGTCGTCGCGATGTCCGGCCTCCTCGCAGGCGAGCTGGCGCGCGGCAGTCTCGACCTGCTCGCCTCCACCCCGTTGGGTCGAGTCCGGCTCGCGCTCCAGAAGGTTGGTGGCTACCTTGTCGCGCTGGGGGTCGCGACCGTCGTCGTCGGAATCGGGGCGTACGCCTCGATCGCCGCATTCGGCACGCTGCCGACCGATCCCGTTGGCGTCGACGCCGTCGCGGCCCATGTCGCGTGGCTGTTCGTCGTCGGGCTGCTGCCCGGTGCGTTGGCCTTCGCAGTCGCACCTTTCGTCGGGCGCGGAGGTGGCCTGGCTTTCGGCGGCATCGCCCTCTTCGCAAGCTTCATCGTCAGCGGCTACGCCGAGACCGTCTCGCTCCTCCAGCCGCTCGAGTCGCTGTCCTATTTCGCCCTGACGGCCGGTCATCGACCGATCGCCGGCGCGTGGGATTGGCCGTCGGTCGCCGTTGCGGGGGCCGTAACGGTCGGCCTTGTCGCGGCGGGTGTCCTCGCGTTCGCACGGCGCGACCTGGTCGTCCCGACAGGCGGGCGGGTCCGTGTCAGGACGGGGGGGCTGTTCCTCGCCGGTCCCTTCAGCCGCAGCCTCGGCGAGCGGCTTCCGTCGTCCCTCGTGTGGGGCGGCGCGCTGGCAGCGTTCGGGACCGTCATCTCATTCTCCGTCGACGAGTTCGTCCAGACCCTTGCGGGCATCCCCCAGATCGTCGAGCTGCTCCAGCAGTTCTTCCCGGGTACGGACATCCTTTCCGCCGCGGGGTTCCTGCAGCTGGCGTTCTTCTCCGAGGCGATCCTGTTCATCAGCATCGCGGCCGCGACACTCGTTGGCGGCTGGGCTTCGGACGAGGGCGAACGGCGGTTAGAGCTGTTGATCGCCGCCCCGTTGACCCGGGTCGCCTGGGCCGTGAAGAGTGCGCTTGCCGTGATGGCCGGGATCGCGATCATGACCGCGCTGCTTGTCGCGGGTGTCGCAATTGGGACGTCCACCCAGGCCGCGGCGGGTGATCTCGTCGGCGTCGCCGCCGGCGTATCGGTCCTGGGTCTGTACGCCATGGCGCTCGCCGGGATCGGCCTCGCGGTGGGCGGTCTCGTTCGCCCGAGCATGGCCGCACCGGTGACGCTCGTCGTGGCGCTGGCCTTCTTCCTGTGGGAGCTGATCGGCTCGATTGTTGGCTTGCCCGACGAGCTCCTCGACCTGGCCCTCAACCGGCACCTCGGGCAACCGATCCTCGGTCAGTACGACTGGCCGGGCATGGCAGCTTGCCTGGTCGTGGCCATTGGCGGGATCGCGCTGTGTGCGATCGGGATGCGGCGTCGCGACATCGGGCGTTGATGCCGAGCTGAGCCCACGGTCCCGCGAGCGGGCGGCAGGCGCGACGCCCACGTAGGCTGCGCGCGTGCCCTCGCTCGCGATCGCCCTCGTCCTCGTCGCGGCGGTGCTGCACGCCGGCTGGAACGTGCTGCTCAAGACCTCGGGCGACACGCTCTGGACCGCGGTTCGCCTCCAGGCGATCGGGACGGCGGTCCTGCTGCCCGTCGGGATCGCCGCGTGGTTCGCCAACGGCCGGCCGGCCGTGCCCGCCGAGGCGATCTGGCTCGCCCTCGGCTCGGCGGTCATCGAGGCGATCTACTTCGTCTGCCTGTCGGCGGCCTACCGGCGGGGAGCGCTCTCGCTCGTCTACCCGCTGGCGCGCGGCAGCGCCCCGTTGCTCGCGGTCGCGGTCGGGATCTTCCTGCTGGGGGAGCGGCTCGCACCGATGGCGCTCGTCGGGGTGGGCTGCCTGCTCGTGGGCATCCTCCTGGTCGCGCGACCGTGGCGCGCGATTCGGGCGGCGGGAAAGGACCAGCGGGGTGCGATCGGATTCGCGCTCGCGACCGGCGCATCGATCGCGGCCTACTCGGCAGTCGACCGGCTGGGCGTTCGACTGACCGAACCCTGGCTGTACGGCTCGATCCTCGCGGTCGCCGCGACGATCTTCCTGGCGGTGGCGGTCGTCGTGGGACGCCGCTACGGCTGGCTTGCGCCGGCGCCCGCTCGAACCGACGCGGACGGAGCCGTCGCGACCCGCAGCCGGACGACCGGGCTGGGACGCGACGCCGTCGCCGGGGTGCTGGCCCTGGCCGCGTACCTGCTCGTGCTGGTGGCCTATTCCGTCGCGCCGCTGGCGACCGTCGCCCCGCTGCGCGAATCCGGGATCGTGCTGGCCGCTGCCTGGGGATCGCTGCGCCTCGGCGAGGCGGTCGGGCGGCGGGATGCCACGTCGAAGATCGCCGCCGCCGCGCTCGTCGTCGTCGGCGCGATCCTGCTGGCGGTCGCTCGCTAGGTCGCGTCCGGCCTCAGGTCGACATTGCTCGGCGCGTCCGAGGGTGCCGGCTTCCGGCCGAAGATGCGGCGCTCGCCGATGCGGCTCCCGCCGAACGAGAGGACGCCGGAGCTGATGGCGACGCCGCCCAGGATCAGCGCGGTGCCGCCCGCGACCCGCGCGTCGATCGACTCGTTGAACATCACCGCGCCGGTGATGATGCCGACGACGGGCAGCAGGTAGGCGAGCTGCGAGGTCGCCGTTGCCCCGATCCGGTTGAGCAGCCGGAACATCAGCAGGTACGCCAGCCCCGACCCGAGCAGGCCGAGCCAGAGCACGGCGACGACGGCGTCGAGGTTCCACTGCACGGCGAGCGGGTCCTCGAAGGCGAACGCGAGGACCGAGACCATGATCAGCGCGAACCCGACCTGGAAGACCGCGGGGATCATCGGCCGCAGGCCCTTGATGTTGCGTCGTGAATACACCGCGCCGATGGCGTAGGCGACAGTCGAGCCGATCAGCGCCAGCTCGCCGGTGAACCCGCTGCCCGATGCGATCGCGCCGATCCCCTGGCCGACCAGGACGATCACGCCGACGTAGCCGATGACGACGCCCACCAGGCGGTTGAGCGTGATCGGCTCGTCGTGGAAGGTCATCGCCGCGAGCACGATCACGATGAGCGGCACCGCGCCGTTGAGGATCGCGGCGATGGCCGAGTCGACGGAGAGCTCCGCCCACGTGATCAGCGAGAACGGAATGACGATGTTGATCGCGGCCATGACCGCGAGGTGCATGTACGTCCGCGGGTTGCGCGGCAGCGGCTCGCGCGCGACGACGACCACGGTCGCCAACAGCCCGAACCCGATGAGCAGCCGCGTCGCAATGAGCGTGAACGTCGGGAGGGTCTCGACGCCGAGCTTGATGAAGGCGTAGCTCGTGCCCCACATGATCCCGAGGACCAGGAGGAGGAGCCAGTCTGTGCGGGTCGGTCGGGCGATCATCGACGGATGATAGGCCGGTTGTTGGACTAGTGCACTGGGCCAACTCGATTGGTTCGGCGCTCCGCGGGAGCTGGCACCCAGACGTTGACCGAGGCTCGACTACGATGCGGCCATGCGCCTGCTCGAGCGCGACGAGCCGCTCGCGATCCTCGAGCGCGCGCGCGTCGCGTCCCTCGCCCAAGGTGGCCGGCTCGTGTTCGTGGAGGGCGAGGCGGGCGTCGGCAAGACGTCGTTGCTGCGAGCCTTCCGCGCTGCGGTTCCCGCCGGGACGCGGGTCCTGCTCGGTGCGTGTGATCCGCTCTCGACCCCTCGACCCCTCGGGCCGGTCGCCGACGTCGCCGACGCCCTGGACCCCGAGCTGGATCGACTCATCCGCGAGGAAGGACCGCGGTCCGAGGTGCTGGGCACGCTGCTGGCGGCGCTGCGACGGGAGCCGGGCGGCATCGTCCTCGTGCTGGACGACCTGCACTGGGCCGACGAAGCCACGCTCGACGCGCTCCGATTCGTGGGCCGACGCATCGAATCAACCATGGCGCTGCTGATCGGTGCGTACCGCGACGACGAGGTGGGGCGCCAGCATCCGCTGCGCGTCGTCGTGGGCGACCTGGCGACCTCACCGGCGGTCGTCCGGCTGCCGCTGCGGCCGCTGTCGGTCGCGGCCGTGGGCGAGCTGGCGAAGGGGACCGAGCTGGACCCGACCCAGCTCCACGAGCGGACGGGCGGCAACCCCTTCTACGTCACCGAGGTCGTCGCCGGCACTCCCGCGCGGATTCCGCCGACGGTCCGGGATGCGGTGCTGGCACGTGCCGCGCGGCTCTCCGCGAAGGGTCGTGAGACCCTCGAAGCCGCGGCCGTGATCGGCCCGACCGTCGAGCACGCGCTGCTCGCTCGGGTGCTCGACGCTCCCGCGTCCGAAGAATGCCTCTCGAGGGGGCTCCTCCAGACCGACGGCCGGCGCTATGCCTTCCGGCACGAGCTGGCCCGCCAGGCAATCCTCGAGGCCACCGACCCTGCGCGTCGGGCGGAGCTCCACGCTCGGGTCCTCGCCGAGCTCGAATCGGGCCCGGCCTCCGACCGATCCCCGGCCGTCCTCGCGCATCACGCCGACGAGGCGGGCAATCGGGACGCCGCGCTGCGGTACGCCCGCGCCGCTGCCGCCGACGCGATCGCCGTGGGTGCCCACCGCCAGGCCGCCGCGCAGCTGGAACGTGCCGGGCGCCATGCCGGCGAGCTGCCCGCGGCCGAGCGAGCAGCCCTCCTCGAGGAGCTCGGCACCGAGCAGGGCGTCATCGCGCGGTACGACCTCGCGATCGAGGGATACGAGCACGCGCTCGAGCTCTGGCGGGAGTCCGGCGACGTGCGTGGCGAGGTCCAGACGCTCTCCCGGCTCGCCACGACGTTCATCCTGGCCGGCCGCAATGCCGACGGGGAGGCGACGTCCCGCCGGTCCCTCGAGCTGTGCGAGCTGATCCCGGACGGGCCCGAGAAGGTCCGGGCGATGGCCGCGCAGGCGTACATCCGGATGCTGGACCGGGACAACGCCGAGGCGATCGAGCTCGGCCGGCGGGCCATCGAGATGGCTCGGCAGGCGGTCGAGCGGGGGAGCGAGCCCGGAGCGATGCCGGCACTCGTCCAGGCGCTCAACACCGTCGGCAGCTCGAGGCTCCTGCGCGGCGACCTCGGCGGTCGCGAGGAGCTCGAGGCGAGCATCGCCCTCGCTCGAGAGCACGGGCTCGACAGCTCGGTCGCGACGGGCTACGGCAACATCGCCTCGTCGCTCGGGGAGGTCTACCAGTTCGAGCTCGCAGAACCGGCATTCGAGGCGGGACTTGCGTGGACGACCGAGCGAGACCTCGACGCCATCAGCGGCTATCTCGAGACCTGGCGGGCGCTGTCGCTCCTGCACCGCGGCCGCTGGGCGGAGGCGGGCACGATCGTGTCGACCGTGCTCGCGCGGCAGGAGAACGCCGCGATCACGCGAATGATGGCGCTCCTCGCGGCCGGCCGGCTACGCGCGCGCCGGGGGGATCCAGACGCCATGGAGGCACTCGACGAGGCGCTCCAGATGGCCGAGCGGACCGGCACCCTCCAGCGCATCGGGCCCGTGCGAGCGGCTCGCGCCGAGGCCGCCTGGCTGGCGGGCGATCCCGAGCGAGCCGGCTCGGAGGCCGCGGCGGCGTACGAGCTGGCCGTGGCCAAGTCCCACCCGTGGCACGTCGGCGAGCTCGCCTGGTGGCAGGCGAAGGCCGGCCGGCCGGTCACGGATCATCGCGGCGCGGCCGAGCCGTGGCGCCTGCAGCTCGACGGCCGGTGGCGCGAGGCCGGCACAGCCTGGCTCGCGCTCCACTGCCCGTACGAGGCCGCTCGGGCGCTCCTCGAGTCCGCTGACGTCGATGAAATCCTCGAGGCGCACGCCGAGTTCGATCGGCTCCGAGCGCAACCCGCGGCGGCGATGGCGGCACGCCGGTTACGCGAGCTCGGCGCTCCCGTCGTCCCGCGCGGCCGCCGACCGACGACCCGCGCGAACGCCGCGGGCCTGACCGCGCGGGAGATGGAGGTCCTCCAGCTGCTGACCCGCGGCCTGCCGAACACCGAGATCGCGACGCAGCTGTACCTCTCCCCGCGGACGGTCGATCACCACGTCTCGGCCGTGCTCGGCAAGCTCGGCGTCACGCGTCGAGCCGACGCGGCCGCCGCGGCCGGCAAGCTGGGCATCGATGCCCAGAACGGGCAGGTCGCGGGCCCAGATTAGGCAGCCGCCACCGATGTCCCGGCGGTGGTGGTTCGCCAATCTCATCCCGCGGCCGACGTCCGGCCGACGAGGATCGAGAGGGTGCGAGTGCCGCGGTACGTGGTCGAGCGATCGTTCCCCGAGGGCTTCGAGCTCCCCTACGGCCAGGCGGGCATCGATGTCTGCCGAGGCGTCGTCGGGGTGAACGAGGACCTCGGGGTGACGTGGATCCATTCCTACGTCAGCGCCGATCGGCGATCGACCTTCTGCGTGTACGACGCCTCGAACCCCGAGTCGATCCGGCGCGCGGGCGAGCGAAACCACCTGCCCGTCGATCGGATCACCCGGGTGTCAGTCCTCGACCCCTATTTCTACACGCCGTCGGAGGCCGAACCTCGAACGCCAGTGCGCGAATTGGTCGCGTCGCCGACGGTCCATCGGTCGCTCGACCGATGACGGCACAGCAGGCGCCGAGCAGCCTGCACCAAGGCGCGGACTCGCCGCGCCAGAGACGGAGGACCGCAATGGCCAAGTTCATGGACGTCCACGACGGGTTCTTCGGCGTCAGCGCCGAGCAGCTTGCGGATGCGCACAACCGCGACCTCGCGATCCAGGACACCGAGGGCGTCGTCTACGAACGGGCGTGGCTGGACCCGGATGCGGGCAAGGTGTTCTGCCTCGCGACCGGCCCCTCGAAGGAGGCCGTCATGCGCGTGCACGAACGTGCCGGACATCCGACGCCGCAGGTCTACGCCGTCACCGTGGAGGTGTGAGATGCAGTACCACGCAGTGCGCGGTGTTCGGCCTGGCCGGGTCCGCGCGCTCATCGTCGGGGCACTCGTGCTGACCCTGACGCTCGCCGGGAGCGGCGGCGTGACGGCACGGGACAAGGTCGACGACGATCGTCACTTCGGCAACGATCGGTGGTTCGACGCGGACAGCCTCGATGTGGCCGCCGTCGCCTTCGTCTCGGCTCGCTTCCGGTCGCTCGATCGGGCGCTCGGGGAGGGCTACGTCCTCTTCTACAAGTGCACGGAGGAGCCCGGCGTCGGGACGATGGGCCAGCACTTCGTCAACCTCGACTACGTTGGCGATCCGGCCATCAACCCGCTCCGACCGGAGGTTCTGGTGTACGAACCGACGCGGAGCGGTGGCTTCCGGCTCATCGCAGTCGAATACGTCGTGACGGCAGCCGACTGGCACGCTGCCTTCGGCGCGGATCGCACGCCGACCGTGCTTGGCCAGGACATGCTCTTCCGCGAAGCAGGCAACCGCTATGGGCTGCCCGACTTCTACGAGCGCCATGCCTGGCTCTTCAAGTACAACCCGCGTGGCGTGTTCGATGACTGGAATCCGCGGGTCAGCTGTCGCGGCGACGGGGACGGCGGCGGCTGAGGTCCCGTCTCTCGCTACCCGACGAAGTGGCCGGTCCCGCCGGGGCCGGCCACGCTCATGACGTCGGAACGTCTCTCGCGACGACGAGCCGGGTCTAGGCGACCACCGCTTGTGCGATGGACGACACCCAGGCCGCAATCTCTGCCCGCCGGCTGGCGCCGAGCTTGGCAAGGATGTGCTCGACGTGGGAGCTGACCGTCTTCGGTGCCACGAACAGCTCGGTGGCGATCTCTGCATTCGTCATCCCAGCGGCGATCTGGCGGGCGACCTCGAACTCGCGGACCGTCAACGGATGCCAGGGATCCTGCTCCGCCCCTCGTCCCCGGGCGAGCCGCTCGAGCTCGGCGGCGCGGTCCAGCAACGGGTCGCTCTTCATCTGTCGGGCGGCCTCGCGGACTTCGGCGATGAGCCGTGTGGCGTCCACGTATCGGTTCGATCGCAGCATTGCGCCAGCCAGGTCGAGTCGCGCCCAGAGACCCTCCCAGCGACGATCGCGGTCATCCCACCCTCCGATCGCGGCCTCGAACGCATCGCGCGCAGCCGTGACTGAGCCCTGCGACAGCCTGACCAGGCCGGTGGCGTGCTCGAGCGCGGGTGCCGCGACCGTCGATGATGGGTCGATCGCCGTCGTCGCGCGGTCGAGCCAGCCGACCGCCGCCTCGGGCCGCCCCGCCGCGACGTACGACCGGACGCCGGTCACGAGGAACGGGGCGAGGAGGCCCTTTTCGCCGCGTTCGAGAGCCTCGGATAGCGCTGCTTCGCAGTGTCGGATCGCCGAATCAGCGTCACCGGCGACGAACGCGGCTTCGGCGAGGCCCCACGCGGCCGGCAGGATCATCTCCAGCCATTCGGCACGACGCCCGAAGTCGAGCGCGGCTCCGAGATGGCGCTCCGCCTCATGGCGCTGGCCACGCCCCGCCGCAACGTAGCCGAGGGCCCACCGGGCGATCGCGGCGGCGCGACCATGTCCATGGTCTGCAAGCGACTGCTCGCCGACGTGCTCGGCCGCGTCCCAGTCGCCGGCGGCCCAGGCGACGACCCCGTCGATCGAGGCCATGATGCGGGCGCAGTGAGACTGCTCGATGGCGTCCGCATACGGCCGGGCGTCGCCGATCAGGCTGGCGGCCTCCGGGTAGCGCATCGAGCGGAGTGCCATCAGCGCCGCATCGCGGTAGGCCGTAACTGCGGACGCCTCCCAACCCCTCGCACGGGCCTCGCCGGCTGCCCTGCGGATCATCTCCAGCCCGCCGTCAACCTTCCCGTCGACGACGTCGATCATGCCGAGCCCGGTTGCGTCCACGAGACGTTCCTGCTCGAGACCGGCCCCCTCTGCGAGCGCGATGGCCTTGCCCAGGGCTGCCCGCGCATCGTCCAGCTGGTTGGCGTCCATGTACGCCCAGCCGAGAAGACCGAACGACTCCTCGAGGTACTCGTCCCGAGCCGAACTCTCCGGGTAGGAGGCAGATTCGGAGATCGCCTCGCGGAGGACCGCGATCCGCTCGTTCACCGGGTGCCCCTCGCGACGCCAGAGCGACACGACGTGGAGGCGGCTCCGGGCCGCATCGAAGGGTCGCCCGGCCTCGAGGAACAGGTCGGAGGCCTCGCCAGCGAGGCGCTCCGCGAGATCGTTCTCCTCGATCGCCGCGGCCTCGTCGAAGTACTCCAGCAGAATGCCGGCGCGTTCCTCTGGCGGAAGGTCAGCCGACATGTTGTCCACTGCCCGCCGGTACAGCTCGAACGCCTCCCGGTGCGACGACAGCTTCGCGGCCGTGCGTGCGCTGTTCAGCGCTGCGCGGAAGGCCTGCTCGTGCATGCCCGCGCGCTCGAAGTGCAGCGAGGCATGGACCTCGGACTGGCCCACGAGGTCCGAACCGAACTCGGCGGCCCGCGCGTGGAACCGCCGGAGCTTGCCACCCGGAACGCTCGCGTAAAGGGCGTCCCGGAGCAGCTGGTGGCGGAAGTCGTAGTACCCGCGGTCGACGTACTCGAATGGATAGAGGATCGAGTTCTGAACGAGCTCATCGAAGCCCGCGTCAAGGTCGGCAAGCGGTCGGTTCAGGATGCCGGCGAGCACCCCGGGCTCGAAGCAGCGGCCGATCACGGCACCGGCACGGGCAACGTCCTGGGCATCCGCGGTCAAGCGGGAGACGCGCGCGAGCACGGCATCCTCGAGCGTCTCGGGGACATGAGCCTCCCGGATCGCACGGCTGTCGCTCAACGCTTCGGCACCCAGGGCGCCCAGCAGCTCCTCGATGTGGAGCGGCACGCCGTCAGTGCGCTGGTGGACGGCAGCGACGATGTCGCGCGGCGCGGGCAGCCCGGTGCCGAGGATCAGCGTCGTGACGAGCCCGGTTTCATCGAGCGTCAGCCGGTCCAGGCGGACCTCCTCCACGATTCGCTGCGTCACCAACCGCGCCCGCCACTCGCGAAGCATCGAGCCCGACTCGGTCGCGTCCGTGCGATACGACCCAGTCAGGAACAGCGGCGAGCCACGCATCTGGCGGGCCAGCTCGCCGAGGATCTCGAGACTGAGGTCGTCGGCCCATTGAAGGTCTTCGAACTGGAGGATCACAGGCCGCGTGATCGATGCCTCGATGGCGTCGACTGCCCGGCGGACCAGGAGACGACGCTGTGGTCGCTCGGCCTCGGTCATGCCCATCAGAAGCTTCAGCAGGTCGTTGCCCAGCGTCGCGAATTCGGCATCCCTGGTGATCGAGCGGGCCAGCTCGAGGAACAAGGCAGCGGGCACGTCGCGATCCTGGGGGGAAAGGCTGCCCCCCTCCCAGATGAACCCCCTTGCTTGTGCTTTCTGGCCAATGGCGCGGAGCAGTCGGGTCTTCCCGATTCCGGCCTCGCCGGACAGGAGCATGAATTGGCCGCGCCCTGCAGCGACCTCGTCAAGCCGCCGCGTCGCGAGCTCGAGCACGTCGTCGCGCCCCACCAGGAGCGGCGACAGGACGGAGCCGATCCGCGTCATCGAGGGTGACTGTACGGCGGTGAGGCAAGGGTGCCATCGGTTGAATGACCGATGACCCGGCCGCAGCTCGCAGACCGCTGCCGATTCAGTCCGTCGAACCGGACGTGGGACGTGGGGCGGTCGCCCGATGACGTTCGACACCTTGGAGACGAGGCTGCTCCAAACGAGCCGGCAAGTGTGCCGAGCCCCAATGAGGAGCGACTTGATGAACCACCAGGCGATCGAGTTCCTGGCCCGCGAACGGATCAGCGACTACACACGAGAGGCCGCCAACCTCCGCCTCGCGCAGGGCGATCGGGCCAACGCGAAGGCGAGCAGGCTGAGCCTGCCGCTCCTCGTCGGCGGTCGCCTCCGCGCAGCGCTCGGCTCGCGGGCCAAGGCGCTCGTCTCCAACGCCCGAACGCTCGTGGCTCGAGCCGGATAGCCGCCTAGAGTTCGCCCGTCGTCGCGAGCGACACGTCGCGGACGAGGTGGGCGTCGCGCGCCCACGACCGGGCCAGGATGACGTGGAAGGAGCCCGTGCACTTCCCGTGCGGAAGCACGGTGGTGGGCATCGGGTCCGACCCGACGGTCCCGGCGATCTCGAAGCTCACGGTTCCCTCGTACGACCCGGCCGGCGCGAGGACGCCCGACCAGAGGACGGCGTGGCCCGCCATGCCGCTCTGGACCGTCGAAGCGACGTCCGCACGGAGCTCCGCGCGAAGCTCCTGGACCTTGACCGACTTCGCGAGCCGGAGCTCGAGGCGGCCGCTGAACGGTTGGCCGCTGACGAGCGGCATCGGCGTCAGGGTGATCGAGCCCGACAGGTCATCGCCGGCGACCTCGGCCACCTCGTGGAGTGCCAGCTCGCCGACCGGGACCGAGCCCGAGCGGAGGACGGCGACCGGTTGGGCCACGACGACCGGCGCCTCGATCCGCGAATCGAACGCGTCGTCGATGTCGAGCTTGGCCTCGAGGATCCAGTCGAGCCCGGCCTCCTGGCCCTGCAGCGACGGCGGGCCCATCGCCGGGACCGGCACCTCGAACTGCTCGCTCCACGACAGCCCGGGGGTCAGGCTGAGCGCGCCCTGGACGATGACCGGCTGGCGGACGAGCTCCTGCCACTCGGTGACGACCTCGGTCCGGACCTGGCCCTTGCTGCCGGACCGCATGGCCCGCCGCTGCCAGTGCTCCTTGGCAACGAGGGCGACGTGGACCCCACGGGCCTGGATCGCCTTGTTCGCCTTGAGCGCGACGCGGCCCCCGACGAGCTGGCCCGGCAGGAGCGTCGAGCGATCCAGCTCGAGGTGCCACTCGACCCCGCGCGACTCCTCGTCCCAGGCCGCTGGGGCCCCCGATGGCGATGCGTCTGTCATACCCGGCAGCGTACCGGGTCAGGCTCGCTCGGCGATACCATCCGCCGAACGAGAGGCGGAGGCGCGCGATGTTGACCCTCGACACGATCCGGCAGGCCCCGAAGGCCCTGCTCCACGACCACCTCGACGGCGGCCTGCGGCCCGCGACCGTGGTGGATCTCGCGGCCGAGTTCGGCTATGCCGGACTGCCGACGACCGACGTCGACGAGCTCGCCGCATGGATTCGCCGCGGCGCTGATCGCAAGTCCCTGGAGCTCTACCTCGAGACCTTCGCGCACACCGTCGGCGTGCTCCAGGAGCGCGACGCCATCATCCGAGTCGCCGCCGAGTGCGCGGAGGACCTCGCCGCCGACGGCGTGGTCTACGCGGAGGTGCGCTACGCCCCCGAGCTGTCGACCGAGAAGGGCCTGACGCTCGACGAGGTCGTCGAGGCAAACCTCGAGGGCTTTCGGATCGGGTCCGAGCGGGCCGCCGCGGCCGGCAACCCGATCGCGATCAAGGCCCTCGTCACGGCGATGCGCCAGGCGGCTCGATCGGTCGAGGTCGCCGAGTGCGCCGTCCGCTGGCGCGACGCTGGCGTCGTCGGCTTCGACATCGCCGGCCCCGAGGCCGGCTACCGCCCGACGCGCCACCTCGAGGCGTTCGACAAGATCCGCCACGAGAACTTCCATATCACGATCCACGCCGGCGAGGGCTTCGGCCTGCCGTCGATCTGGGAGGCGCTCCAGTTCTGCGGCGCGGAGCGGCTCGGTCACGGCGTGCGCATCGTCGACGACATCAAGGTGCTCGACGATGGTTCCGTCGCGATGGGCCGCCTGGCGACTTTCGTCCGCGATCGCCGAGTGCCGCTCGAGATGTGCCCGACGTCGAACGTACACTCCGGTGCGGCCGCATCGGTCGAGACCCATCCCATCGACCTGCTCCGCCGCCTGCGCTTCCGGGTGACCGTCAACACCGACAACCGGCTGATGTCGAACGTGTCGATGTCGAGCGAGTTCAAGGCGCTCGACGAGGCGTTCGGCCTCGGGCTGGGCGAGATGGAGTGGCTGACGATCAACGCCATGAAGTCCGCATTCGCCCCGTTCGACGAGCGACTGCGGGTCATCAACGAGGTCGTGAAGCCCCGCTACGCGCACCTGCGCGCGGCCGAGAGTCGCGTCGCGGTCTCGGCCGGCAGCTAGCGCCCATCGCTTGGGCCGGGAGCGAGCCGTTCGTATGCGCGGAATCGGCCGCTTGTGACGTGGTCCTCTGGCCCATGCCTGTCGGGGGAATATGAAGCTGGTCGAGCACCCTCACTCACGGTCGGCCGAACCTGCAGATTCATCGAGACTGCGGGCTGGGTCGGGTAGGCGCCTACGCGGACGTGCCGGCTCGCCAGAGAAGGCGAAGTCGGGCGGCATTCTCAACACGCCAAGGATTCGCGCCAGGGTCACCATTCGCAACGTGCGGAGCCGACCGCGTTCGAGCCGCGAGATCGTCGATTGATTGAGACCGGTCCAGAACGCCAGCTGGTTCTGTGAGACGCCCAGCCCAAGCCGCCGGGATCGCAAACCGGTCGCGATGAGCTCGAGTCCGAGACGCTCCGACGCATCGAGGTAGGAGCCTCGATCGCGAGACTGCATTGGCCCAGCATGCGTGCGGGCACTTATCGCCCACGTACCTGCTCGTATTCCCTCGACAGGCATGGACGCCGGTGATTGCCAACGAGCTCGAATTTCGCGAATACGAAGCAGGCCGGCCCGGCGGTGTCAGCCGCCGGTGACGGTCAGCGTGCCCTTCATGCCGAGCTGGTCGTGGCCGTTGAGCACGCAGATGTAGGTGTACTCGCCGGCCTCGAGCGTGACGGTCAGGTCCAGCGTCAGTCCCGGCGCCAGGCCCTCGACCTCGTCGACGAGCGCCTCGCCCTTGAAGACCTCGAACTCGTGCGCCTCGTTGCCGACGTTCCGGACCGAGAACGTCACGATCCCCGCAGGCACGGTCAGCGACGACGGCGTGAACGTGTACTCCTTGGCCTCCACCGCAACGACGCCCGATGGCGCCGGGGTGCCCGGGGCGGCGGTGGCGCCACCGCCGCAGCCGGCGAGGAGCACGCCGACCGCGCCGATGAGGCCCACCAGGCGGGCAAGGCGGCCGACGTGCGCGAGGCGGGCCAGGAAGTAGTGCATCGGCGAATTCTCCTTCAGGTCGGTGGCATGCCTCGTGGCGCGGCTAGGACGGCCTGCGGCGCCGCCTCGGTCAGGCGATGACGTCGGGCCTGCGGTATGGGCCGGTCACGACGACCTCGCCCTCGGCCGTGAACGGCGAGGCGCCAGTGTTGCGCACCACGTACCCGTGATGGACCTCGGTGGCGCCAGCCGAGATCATCGCGTTCACGGGGCAGTACTTCGTCGCCGACAGCTCGATCGCGCGTCGGATCGCGGCCTCGTCGACGAGCGGGCCCTCGACCTCATGCACGACGTCGGCCCGCGTCAGGACCTGCGGGAACTCGTCGCGCTGGGTTGCCTCGACCCGCACTTCGTAATGGCTGATCTGCTGCCGCTTCTTGAGCGCGATCGCGACCACGTCCATCGCGGCGCACGCCGCGAGGCTGACCACGAGCGTCTCGACGGGACTGAGCTCGTTCTGGTCGAACGCGTCGCCGTAGACGATCGTCCGGGTCGAGCCCGTCGTCGCCACGAAACGCATCCCGCCCTCGTGGACGAGCGTCGCGGTCCGCAGCCGGGTCATGCGGCCCCGGGCGTGGCGGCCGGCGCTCGACGCTGCTCACCGTCGCCGGATTCGAACTGCTCGTGGTACAGGCGCGAGTACAGCCCGCCCCGGGCGAGCAGCGTTGCGTGCGTCCCACGCTCGACGATCCGGCCGCCCTCGTAGACCAGGATCAGGTCGGCGCGCAGGATGGTCGAGAGGCGGTGGGCGATCGCGATCGTCGTGCGGCCGCGCTCGAGCTGTTCCAGGGCTCGTTGGATCAGTCGCTCGCTGACGGTGTCGAGCGCCGACGTCGCCTCGTCGAGGATCAGGATCCGCGGATCCTTCAGAAGCACGCGCGCGATCGCGATCCGCTGCTTTTCGCCGCCCGAGAGCTTGTAGCCGCGCTCGCCGACGATCGTGTCGTAGCCCTGCGGCAGGTCCATCACCCGGTCGTGGATTGCTGCCGCCCGGGCGGCTCGATTCGAGCTCGGCCTGCGTGGCTTCCGGCTTGGCGTACAGGATGTTCGCTCGCACGGTGTCGTGGAACAGGTACGTCTCCTGGGTCACGAAGCCAATAACCCTGCCGAGGGACACGAGGCTCAGCGTCCGCACGTCCTTGCCGTCGATCTCGACCGCGCCCGCTTCGACGTCGTACAGGCGCGGCACGAGGTACGTCGTCGTCGTCTTGCCCGACCCCGACGGCCCGACGAGCGCGACGAGCTGGCCCGGCGCGACCTCGAAGTCGATGTCGCGCAGCCCGAACGGGAGCGGCTCCGGGCCCGGCGGGGGTGCCGCGGGCGCGGTCGCGACGGCCGAGGGCTCCGCCGCGGGTTCGGCCTCCGGCCGCGGTGGCGGGGTCGGATAGGTGAACGTCACGTCCCGGAACCGGATCCGCCCGGCGACCGGGCTCGCCGCGAGGTCGACGGCATCTGGAGCGTCGACAATCACGGGATCCAGCTCGAGGTACTCGAAGATCCGGTCGAACAGCGCCAGCGCGCCCTGGATCTCGACCTGCACGTTGAGCAGCTGGCCCAGCGGGAAGAACAGCCGCGATTGGAGCGTCGTGAAGGCCACGATGTCGCCGATCGTCGGCGCCGTCGGATCGTTCTGGATCGCGAGGTAGCCGGCGAGCCAGTACACGAACGCCGGCGTGATCGAGAAGATCGTCCCGATGATCATGAAGAACCAGCGCCCGACCATCGCCTGGCGCACCTGCAGCTTGGCGAGCTGGCGATTGAGCTTCGAGAACCGATCGATCGCCGTCTGCTGCTGGCCGAACGTCTTCGACAGCAGCATGCCCGACACCGAGAGGGTCTCCTCGGTGGCGGCGGACATCTCGGCAAGGGACTTCTGGGTCTCGCCGCGGACCTCCCGGTTCACCTTGCCGACCCGGTAGGTGAGGTACATGAAGAACGGGAGGAGGCCGAGGCTGAGGATGGTCAGCCGCCAGTCGATGATGAACATGGCGACGACGGTGCTGACGGCGATCGCGATGTTCGAGGTCAGCGACGCGGCGGTGTCGGTGACCACCGACTGCACGCCGCCCACGTCGTTGGCGAGGCGGCTCTGGATCTCGCCGGTCTTGGTCTCGGTGAAGAACCGCAGCGGCATTCGCTGGAGATGCGCGTACAGGGCGGTCCGCAGGTCCTGCATGACGCTCTGGCCGATGATGTTGTTGAGGTAGCTCTGGCCGACGCCGATCAGTCCGGAGATGATCGGGAGCACGATCATCAGGCCGACGAACAGGTTGAGAAGACCCCAGTCGCGCTGGGGGATTGCGATGTCGATCAGCAGCTTGAGCAGGATCGGGTTGACCAGCCCGATGAAGCTCGAGAAGAGAATCGCCACAAGGACGATGGCGACCTGGCTCTTGTACGGCCCGAAGAACGCGACGATCCGGCGGATCGTGCGGCCGCGGCGCTCGCGGGGGACCGTCGTGGCCTCGGGCGAGCCCATGTATCGGGCTCCGGGCCCGCGCCCGGGAAATGCCATGAACGCGCGCTACCAGGCGGTCAGCGTGTTGGCTTCGGTGATGCCCTGCGACTCGAGCCAGCGCTCGGCATCGATCGCCGCCATGCACCCGTCACCCGCCGCGGTGACCGCCTGGCGATAGCGGTGATCGTGGACGTCGCCGGCGATGAACACGCCGTCGATCTTCGAGTTCGTCTTGTCGTGCACCACGAGGTAGCCCTTCGGGTCGACCTCGAGCCAGTCGCGGAACGCCTCGGTGTTCGGTCGATGGCCGATGGCGATGAACACGCCGTCGGCGTCCAGCTTGCGCTCGGCGCCGGTCGCCGTGTCCTTCAGGCGGAGCCCGGAAACCTTCTCGTCGCCGAGGACCTCCTCGACCGCGGTGTTGGTGTGGATATCGATCTTCGGGTGCTCCTTCGCCCGGTCGACCATGATCCGGCTTGCCCGGAACTCGTCGCGCCGGTGGAGCATGTGGATCTTCGAGGCGAACCGAGTCAGGTACAGCGCCTCCTCGAACGCGGTGTCGCCGCCGCCCACGACCGCGATCTCCTTGTCCCGGAAGAAGAACCCGTCGCACGTCGCGCACGCCGAGACGCCGCGGCCGCGCAGGCGCGTCTCGCTCTCGAGCCCGAGCCACATCGCCGATGCGCCCGTCGCCACGATGACCGACTGCGCGCGGTACTCGATGCCCCGCGCCCAGAGCCGGAACGGCCGCTCGGAGAGATCCACGCGATCGATGTCGACGTCGACGATCTGCGTCCCGAACCGCTCCGCCTGGCCTCGGAACAGGTTCATGAGGTCGGGGCCCTGGATGCCGTCCGGGAAGCCGGGGTAGTTTTCGACGTCGCTCGTGAGCATGAGCTGGCCACCCGGCGTCGAGCCGGCGAGCACGATCGGCTCGAGGTTTGCCCGCGCCGCATAGATCGCGGCGGTCAGGCCCGCCGGACCGGAACCGACAATGACGACCTTGCTGTCGGTCCTGCCGTCCGACGCGGCGACGAACCCAGGACCGCCCGGCGCCGTGGCGACAGCAGCGCTGCCGCCGAAGTCGATCGCCATGTCGGGCAGGGGAGCGGGGAGCGCAGGCGCAGCGACGCCCGTGTCGCTCGAGAAGTCGATGCTCAGGCCGCCGAACGGGAGGGCCTTCGACGGAGCAACGTCGTCGACGCTCGTCTCCGTGTCGGTTCCGTTGCGCTCGGACGCGGCCAGGCGGACCGCCTCGCCCGATTGCTGTTTGCTCATTGACGCAAGTCTACCACGCTCGTATACCCCGGGGGAGTATCACGCCCCGCGAAGCTGGGGGATCACGGAGGAGCCAATGAGCTCCAGCTGGTCGGTGTGCCAGACGTCGCGGACGCTGAACAGGATGTGCTGCGCGCCGGCGTCGCCCAGCTCGGCGAACCGATCGACGACCTGCGTCGGCATCTCGCTGCCGGCGGCGCCATCTCGTGTGACGTGCAACCCACCCTGGAGCGTCGAGCGCTCGATCTCGTCGTACGGTCGCCCGAGCGCTTCACAATGACGGCGCAGCACCTGCCACTTGTGGTGGATCCGCTCCGGCCCGCCGAAGACGTTCGCGGCGTCGCCGTATTGCGCGACCATGCGCAGCGTTTTCTGCTCGCCTCCGCCACCGATCATGATCGGCACGCGCGGGCGCGAGATCGACTGGGGCGAGTTGAGCAGGCGCGTCGGCCGATAGTGGCGGCCCTCGAGCCCCCGTTGCGACCCGAGCTCGCCCTCGAACATCTCGTGGGCGATCCGGAGCGTCTCCTCGAGCATCTCGAAGCGCACGCCGAGCGGCGGGAACTCGAACCCCAGCCCCTCGGATTCCTCGCGGTTCCAGGCAGCCCCGAGCCCGAGCCACGCACGTCCGCCGGTCAGCACGTCGAGGGTCGTCGCGGCCTTCACCCAGATGCCGGGCTCGCGGTAGTGGATCCCGCCGACCATGAGCCCGATCCGCGCCCGCTTCGTGTGCGCCGCGATGAACCCGAGCGCCGTCCAGCCCTCGAGCATCGGCTCGTCGACCGCGCCGACGCTCCGGATCTGGAACAGGTGGTCCATCACCCAGATCGAGTCGAACCCAACCTCGTCGGCGGTGCGCACGATCCGTTCCAGGGTCGGCGCGAGCTCGCGCGCCCCGCCGGGAAAGCTGAACGACGAGACCTGGAGGCCGAACTTCACGTCGGGGAGCGTACGCGGGCATTGCCGACCCCGCCGGTCGGGTCAGCGCATGTTGCCGTTGTGCCCGAGGCTGTACCGGCCGGGTTGAGGCCAGTACGCCAACCCGTGCGGATATGCGCCGGTCTCGATGCTCCGGATGACTTGTCCGGTCGTGCTGTCCACGACGACGACGGAGCGGTCCCAGCGGTTCGAGATCCATAGCTGCGCGCCGTCGGCGGAGATCGAGATCATGTCCGGCGATCCGCCGATCTGCCATGTGTCGATGACCGCCCACGTCACGACATCCACGACGGACACCGAGCCGGCGATCCGGTTCGTGACGAAGAGCACCGTCGCGTCTCGACCGAGCGCCAGGCCGTGTGATCCCTCCTCGAGCTTGACGATCTCGACGACCCGGTTGGTCGCCGTCTCGATCACGGTGAGGTTGTGGAGCTGCTGGTTGGCGACGAACACGTGCTTGCCGTCCGGGGCGAGGCGGACATCGGTCGGAAACCCGCCAACGACGATCTCCGCGGTGACCTTCATCTGCGCGACGTCGACGACCGCCACGCGTGCCGAGAACTCGCAGCTGAGGTACACGAACTTGCCATCGGCCGAGAAGTCCAGGTGATCGGCGCCGGCCCACTCGATGGGGACGAAGCCGAGCTCCCGGAAACCAGGGTTGGTCAGGAAGCGAAGGCCGTTCTCGTCGTCCGGGGCGCCCCTGACCATGTCCTGGACCACGATCGCCCGGGTCCCGTCGGGCGTGAAGTACAGGTTGTACGGAAACGGGACCGAAACCTTTCCGGTGACCAGGCTGGTGCGTGGATCGATCACCGACATCGAGTTCGAGTTCATATTGTTCACGTAGAGGAGCTGACCGTCCCAGCTCGGGCTCACGTGCTCCGGGAGCTTGCCGACGTCGAGACGATCGATGATCTCGAACGTGGCCGGGTCGATGACGACGACTCTTCCGCCGCGCTCGTTCGGGACGTAGACACGCGCCGGGATGTCGGCCATGGCCTCGGAGAGGCCGCCGAGGGTTGCCCAGTAGATGCCGCCGGCGGGCGGCAGGGACGCCACCGGGGAGGCCGACTGGGCCGGCGAGGCCGACGGCATCACGGCCGGCGACGGGGAAGGAGCTGCACCCGTCGGTTCGAACGAGGCGACGGCGCTCGGGGCGGGCGAGGCGCTCGCGATCGGTCGGCAGGCCCCGAGCACGATGCCGAGGATGATCGCCACGACTCCACGCCACTGGTTGCCTGATCGACGAATCACGCTCGTGAGACGCATGCGCGAGTCCCCTGTGACCCTAGCGGAAGAGATCGAACGACGCGGGCATGACCACGTCGTGGATCGATCCCTCTCCGCGGGTGAACGCCGCGCCACGGATGAGCGCAACCGGTCGACCGGCGCGCTTGCCGAGGGTCAGCTCCGCGGCCGAGGCGAGCTCGTCCGCGACCGCTCGAACGGTGGACTTCATCACGCGGCCATCGTGATCGGGCGTGCCCCGCAGGTCGTCGAGCGGCAGGAGACCCGAGACCCCGATCGCGACGTCGACGATCCCGAACCGCCAGGGCCTGCCGAACGAGTCGGAGATCACGACCGGCACGTCGACCCCGGATGTGTCGCGGACGGCCGCCCGGATGCGCGCGGCCGATGCATCGGGGTCGTCGGGCAGGAGCGTCACGATGGAGCCGCCCTCCGAGCCCACATTCGAGGCATCGATTCCGCCGTTCGCACACACGAAGCCATGGGCTGTCTCGGTGATCACGATGCCGTTCGCCATGCGCACGACCCGCTTCGCCGTGCGCAGAACGAGCTCGACCTGGCGGGCGTCGCGATCCCACCGCTCGGCGAACTCGATCGCCTCCGCCCGCGGCTCGATTGTCGTGAGGTCGACGACGGCGCCCTCGGCCTTCGAGACGACCTTCTGGGTGACGACGAGGACGTCGTCGTCCCGGAGCGGCCACGCGTCCGCCGTGGTTCGGAGCGCCGCGACGATCATCCCCGCGAGGTCGTCGCCCGCTGAGATCTCCGGGATGCCCTCGATGGCGAGCACGGCCAGGCGCATGGGTTCGATGGCCTCAGCCATGGAGCGAGCCCAGCACCGCCTCGGCTTCGATGAGGTCTGCCGGCGTATCGACGTCGAGGGAGAGAGGGCCGTCGAGCTCTATGTAGCGGGCGCCAGCGGCCCGGGCCGCGAGCTCGTGCAGGCCTCGACTGCCGCCTCCGAACGCCGGCTCGGCGATCTCGGGTGGGCTGAGCAGCAGCGCGTTCGTGCCGTGGCCGTGTCGGTCCGGCACGACGGCCACGACGCCGCTCGGCGCGTCGATCCCGGCGATCGCGTCGAGAAGCGCCTCCACGGGCTCGGCGGCCACGGCCGGCAAGTCTGCCGGCAGGACGAGGACCGCGGTCGCCGCACGCGCCATCGCCAGCGACCTGCCCGCGGCGATTGCCTCGTTCAGTCCCGGCGCGCGCTCGACGAGCCCGATCGCGCCATGGCGCTGGGCGAGCCCGGCCGCGTCCGGATCCATGGTGACGACGATCGTGCCCGCGACGCGCCGCGCATCGCGGGTCGCGACCAGCGTCCGGCGCAGCAGCTCCGTGACGAGGGCCACACGTGCGCTCGCGTCGAGATCGACGCCGAGGCGGGTCTTGGCCGTCGCCAGGCCGCGAATTGGGACGACGGCCCACGTGCTCGAGAGGTCGGAGGGTGCGCGTAGCTCCACGCCCGACATCGTACCGGGCGGCGCCGTCGGAACCGGAGGATCAGCTCGCGCGCGCTGCCTCGAGGACATCGCCCGCGAGCCGGGCCCGGCCCGCGTCGTCGGCCATGAGCGTGTCCGTGACGACCGTCCGCAGGCCCAGCTTGCGAATTGCGGGCTCGAGCGACGCGTCGACGGTATCGAGCACGAACACGTCGGCGATCCCCGTGTACTGGCGCGCGACGCCGAGGGCGCTCGACTCGTGACCGAGCGAAACCAGCATCCGGTCGGCGGGACCCTTGAGTGCGCGCCCGCCGATGATTCCGGACACCGCTACCACGGGGACGCCCCGGGAACGCGCCGTCTGGAGTCCCGCCTCGATGCCCGGCACGGCGAGGATCGGGCGCACGGAGACGAACGGGTTGGACGGGGCGATGACGATCGAGCCGGCCGCCTCGAGCGCGGCCTCCACCTCCGGCGTTGCCTGCGCCTCCTCGATGCCGCGAAACCGGACGTCCAGGACCATGGGCTCCTGGCGGCGTCGAACGAAGTAGTCCTGGAACTCGAGCCAGCCCTCGTCGGTCTCGACCTCCGTTCGGACGGTCCCGTCGGTCATGGGCAGGATCGTCGCCGCGATGCCGAGGGTGCGCTGGAGCTCGAGGGAGACCTCGGTCAAACGATCGCCTTGGCGCAGTCGCTCCGTGCGGATGATGTGCGTCGCGAGGTCTCGGTCGCCGAGTCGGAACCACGTCGGCTCGCCGTACCTCGCGAGCATCGTGGCCGCGGCGAAGGTCTCCCCATCGATGCCCCAGCCCCATTCACGGTTGTCGATGCCGGCCAGCGTGTACATGACCGTGTCGTGGTCGGGCGAGACGAGGAGCCCGTGCCGCTCGACGTCGTCGGCGGTGTTCACGACGACGGTCAGCCGCTCACCCAGGCGTGCCTGGAGGCCGTGCGCGAGGCGTGCGCCGCCCACGCCACCGGCGAGCAGGACGACCCCCTCGGGCTGGTGCATCCGGGCACCTCCAGGCTTTGACTTTGTGACGATTCTGCGAGGACGTGCCCGCAAGCGCCGCAGTATTCTCCGCTCACAGCGCTGGCACGACGTTGTGATGTCGTGGGCCAGCATCGCAGGGGATTCGAGATCCATCGCGAGCGCGCCGCAGGAGGGACGGGGGCGGCGACAACGCGAGCGGTCCAGACCCCGCGAAGCGACCATTGGTCCGGGGCGCTTGCGAAGCAGGAGGATCGCCGATCGCCCAGTGTCGGATGAACCAACCCGCGCGTGGCCATCGCGTCGCGGGTGTTCGAATGCCCAATAGCTGGAGGCCCGAGTGAGGAAGGTTCTCGTCGTACTGAGCAGCGCCGTGTTGCTCCTCTCGCTCACCAGCACGGCCGTGCTGGCGAAGCAGACCCACAAGCCCAAGGATGCCCTCCGGGGCGATAACTTCCCCGGCGTCCTCGCCAAGAAGCAGGCCGCGCTCAAGCAGAAGGCCCAGGAGATGGTCCTGAGCGGCGCCGCGAAGGCAAAAGGCAAGAACAAGGTCGTCAAGGTCTCCGCCGAGGGCGGCGCCGGCGGCAAGGGCGTCTTCGTGGAGCTCGCATTCGAGGGCGAGGATCAGATCCTCACCCTGCTCGCCGAGTTCGGCGATGACCCGGCGACGCATACCCATGGCGCGCTCGGCGACATCAACCACGGCGGCGACCCGGGCCCGAGCCACAACGAGATCCCGCAGCCGGACCGGCTCGGCGTGGACAACACGACGATCTGGACGCCCGACTTCAGTCAGGCTTACTACGACCGGCTGCTTTACGACAAGGGCGCCAATCCCTCCATGGCCAACTGGTACCTGGAGGCTTCATCGGGCACCTACAGCGTTGACGGGCACGTCAGCGACTGGGTCCAGGTGCCGAATAACGCGGCCGCCTACGGCTCCAACTATTGCGGCAGCATCGTCTGCACGCGCGACATCGGCCGGTTCGTCGAGGACCAGGTCGATGCGTGGTGGGATGTCCTCGTCGCGGACGCCGGCAGCGTGGCTGCCGCCAACGAGTGGCTCGAGACCTTCGACGTCTGGGATCGCTACGACTTCGACGGCGATGGCAACTTCGACGAGCCCGACGGCTACATCGACCACTTCCAGTCCGTCCACGCGGGCGAGGGCGAGGAGACCGGCGGCGGGGCCCAGGGCGAGGACGCCATCTGGAGCCATCGCTCGTTCGTCAACAGCGTCCTCTTCGGGGACGGTGGGCCTCCGGGCGGTCCGGCATTCGGTGGCGCCCAGATCGGCGACAGCGACTTCTGGATCGGCGACTACACGATCGAGCCCGAGAACGGCGGCGTCGGCGTGTTCGCCCATGAGTTCGGGCACGACCTCGGTCTGCCGGACCTGTACGACACGAGTGGCAACGTCGGCGGCGCCGAGAACAGCACGGCCTGGTGGACGATCATGTCCCAGGGCTCGTACGGCACCGTCGGCCAGGACATCGGGTCCTACCCGACGCACTTCGGCGCGTGGGAGAAGTTCCAGCTCGGCTTCCTGAACTACGACGTCGCATTCGAGGACGTCAAGAAGCAGCGCTTCACGCTCGGGCCAGCCGAGAAGAACAACATCGGGGCTCAGGCCCTGATCGTGGTGCTCGATCCGAAGTCGATCACCAGCAACGTGGGCACACCGTTCGCCGGCAGCTGGTTCTACAACTCCGGGAACGGCGATGACCTCGACAACACCATGACCCGGCAGGTCGCGCTACCTGCTGGAGGGTCGGGTTCGGTTACCGCCTCGTTCAAGGCGCGGTACCACATCGAGCCCTGCTGGGACTACGCGTACCTCCAGGTTTCGACGGATGGGACGAACTTCACGAACGTCCACACGTCGGCCTCGGACGACCCGATCCTCAACGTCAATGGCCAGAACTTCGGCGAAGGTATCTCCGGAATCTCCGGGACGACGCTCGCCTGCGACGACGACCTGTCGCCGACGCCGACGTGGGTCGATGTCTCGGCCGACCTGAGCGCGTGGGCCGGCATGAACGTCTGGCTGCGGTTCCGCTACTGGACCGACGCGGCGACGACCGGTGACGGCATCAGCATCGACAACCTGGCGATCACGGGATCGGCGGTGGACGGTGCCGAGACGGATCCCGGCTGGGATTACGACGGCTGGTTCCGCACGAACGGCACCGTGACGACCGAGTTTGCTCACTACTACATCGCCGAGTATCGGACGTACATGGGCTACGACCGTGCCCTCAAGAAGGGTCCCTACAGCTTCACCGACCTCGACGGTGACTGGGTGGAGCACTTCCCGTACCAGGACGGGCTCCTGATCTGGTACTGGGATACCTCCCAGCACGACAACAACGTGGGCGACCACCCCGGCAGAGGCCTGGTCCTGCCGATCGACGCCCACCCGAAGATCCTCCGTTGGAGCAACGGCGATACGGCTCGACCACGGATCCAGGGCTTCGATTCGACGTTCGGGATCTGGAAGGTCCCGCCGATGACCCTGCACCAGGAAGGCCTGACGCTCAACACCGGTTGGAAGAATGGCATTCGGATCTTCAACGACAACAAGAAGCACTGGTTCAGCAACGGCGCTGGCGATGCCGCGAACAACGGCCAATACCAGTCCGAGTGGGCCAGCGTTCGGCACCCGCACACCGGCACGGTGATCCGTGTCCTGCGCGTCTACCACAACGACAAGCTCATGGACATCCAGGTCAACTAATCACTCGACGGGCGCGCCGCGCCCGCCCATGGAACCGCACGAGGCCCGCCGGATCATCCGGCGGGCCTCGTCTCGTACACTCGACCGCCCCATGATCAGGTTCCCTGGCCGCCCCCCGTCCGCGCGGGTGTTCCTGCTCGGCTTCGTGGCGATCCTCGTGGGCTGCCTCGGCCCGACGCAGCCATCGACGCTGCCGATCGGAAGTCCCGGACCTTCGCAGAGTGGGCCGTCGGGTACGCCCGAGATCACGCCGACGCCGGTTCCGGGTGCTCCCACGGCGGGCCCGCCCGGCCCGTCGATCATGATTCCGCCGCCGATCCGCTAGGCCGCGTTCGCGAACCCCGCCCGCGGCGCAGGTCGCTGCCTCAATCGAGGAGGGCGAGGACCTCCGGCAGCCGGTCGATCGTCTCCCGGTCGAACGGCGCGGGCATGCGCACGGTGACAGTCGAGAAGCCAATCTCCCGGTATGGTTGGAGCGTCTCGGCGATGACTTCCGGCGACCCCATCAGCATCGGGATGACCTCGGGGTTGGTGATGCCGTTCTGGGCGAGCTGCGCCGCTCGCACCGCCTCGGCCGCCTCGACGCTTTCGCGGATGATCATCGGGAAGCCGACGGTAAGCTCGATTCCCGCGATGTCGCGGCCGGCTTCGTCGCAGTGCGCTCGAAGGATGTCCAGGCGCTCACGCGCCTCCTCGGGCGCGACGCCACCTGTGTTCCACCCGTCGGCATGCCGCGCAACTGTACGCATCGTCTTCCGCGGACCGCTCCCGCCGACGAGGATTGGCAGGTGCGCCTGGAGAGGCCGCGGCGCGCACAACGCGTCGACCATCGTGTAGAAGCGGCCCTCATGGGTGACCAGCTCGCCATCAAACAGGCGACGCATCAACGGTACGGCCTCTTCGAGCCGGTCGAGGCGCTCCCCGATGCTCGCGCCGAATTCGATGCCGAAGGCCTCGTGCTCACGCTCGAACCAAGCACCGCCGATGCCGAGGACGGCTCGGCCGTTCGAGACGTGATCAAGCGTCGTGGCAAGCTTGGCCGTAATGCCAGGGTTGCGGAACGTGTTCGCGCCAACGAGCAGCCCGACGCGCACGCGGCTCGTCACGGAGGCGACCGCATGAATCAGCGCCCACCCCTCGAAGATCGGCTGCTCCCATGGCCCCTGGATCGCGAGCAGGTGGTCCCAGGTCCAGATCGAGTCCCAACCGGCGACCTCCGCCGCGAGCGAGGCGTCGCGAACCTCTGGCCACGTCGTCTGCTGGGGCCAGAGCTGGAGCCCGAACTTCACCGGGGGAGCCACGAGCCTGCCCTCCTACTCGTCGAGGTGGTCGTGGGCCGAGCGGATCCGCAGCCGGAACGAGATCCGCTCCTGGGTCCTGAACCTCGCGACGCTCTCCTCGTCGTCCTCGGCATAGCGCACCGCGAGCTCGACGATGTCGTCCCTCGCGCTCGCGACGTCGTCGACGACCTGGTCGACGACGGCCTGGAGGCCGACCCACTGGAACGCGTCCTCACGATCGATCACCGCAAGCGAACAGCGCCCGTCACGCCTGAGGTCAGCCGGCCACCGCCGCGGGCTCCGGCTGTTGATCAGGACCATGTCATCGGGATCGAGTCGGTACCAGATGACCGCCTGGTGGGGCGCCCCGTCCTCGCCGACCGTCGCGAGCGAGGCGTAGTTGGGCTTCGCGAGGAACACCCGGATTCGCTCGGTGAGCACCGCCGGGGCTGTCGCTTCCATCCGCCGGATGGTACGGGCGGATCAGCCGAGGCGCTCGCCGGCCTCGATCCGGATATCGAGGCGATTCTGGGGCGGCGCCAGCGGGCATGACCACTTCGGGTCGAAGGCACACGACGGATGGAACGCGAAGTTGAAATCGATGATCAGGCTGCCGGGGCTGTCGCCGGTGCCCAGGTCGGCACTCTTGGCGGCGTCGAGGAGGTATCGACCGGCGCCGTAGGTCTCCGCGCCGTTCGTGGTGTCGCGGAACGGCAGGAACAGCCCGCCGGCGTAGCCGGCCATCCAGTACAGGCCCAATGAGCGCGGGCCGGCCGTGAACGGGACCTCGATCTGCCCAATTCGCGTGAACGCCTGCTCGCCCCCGGTGCTGATCGGGAGGGCCAGGCTGAGGCCGCCGAGCATGGGCTCGACCTGCGCCTCCCCCACGTCCGGCCCGACGCCCATAGCTCGCTCCGCGTCGCCGCGCGAATCGGCGACGACCATCGCTTCGAACCGCAGGGACGGGTCGTACGGCCAGTGGGCGGCCCGAAACGCCGCGCGCTCGGCCATCGGCACCGGCGACTGCGGATGCGTGCGGAAGAGCTCTTCGCGAACCTCGCGCCACCACTGCCAGGCGCCGGGCGGGTCGGTCGAGGACTGGACACGAACCGCCGCGTACAGGTCGGCGATGCGGCGGCGCCAGTCCGCGAGGTCGAGCAGGTCCGTGTCTGCCTCGCCCGGCTCGGAGGTGTTCACGTGGTTCGCCCTCGCGCCTTGGCGCGGTCAGGCCCGGCGGCGGGACATCCCGCGGAAGACGACGATGAGGCCCACGAGGATCAGCGCCACGGGCCACAGCTCACGCCAGGCAATGGCTGGCATCTCGATGCCGAGGGTCACGTCGGCGAAGAACCACAGCCCGACCGCGAGCACGACCAGTCCCCAGACGCGCGCCGCGCCGTCCGCCGCTGCGTGGACCGACGGATCCTTCGACCAGCGCTCGCCGGCCGCCTGCGCCTCGCGCCCAAGCTGCTGGCCCGCGGCCTCGGCCCGCCGCCCGAAGTCTTCCATTCGTTGCTCGAACGTTGGCGCCTGGGTCGATTCGGGCGCGGCGCCACCGGTGGGCGCACCGTCAGCGGTCGATGCGCCGCCGGCGTCCGACGCCGGCTCGTTCGTCGGGTTGGTCCTGGGGTCCGTCATCCGTCGCCTCCTCGGCCGCAGGCCATCCGCCTCGCCGCGTCGCCATCGTAGCCCGATGCCCGACTAGAATCCGCAGGTGCGGCGGCGAAGGGCGGATTGGTCGAGAGGTCGAGGCGGATGACGGATGTGTCGGGTGACCGCGCGGAGATCGGGGTCTTCGGCGGCTCGGGGTTCTACTCGCTGCTCGAGGACGTGCGCGAGATCAAGGTCGACACCCCGTACGGCCCGCCTTCGGACTCGTTCTTCCTCGCCTCGGTCGCCGGTCGCGACGTCGCCTTCCTGCCAAGACACGGACGCCGGCACACCATCCCGCCGCACAAGATCAACTACCGCGCCAATGTCTGGGCGATGCGCTCGCTCGGCGTGAAGGCCGTGATCTCGCCTTGCGCCGCGGGCTCGCTCCAGGTGCACGTGAAGCCCGGCGACTTCGTCGTCTGCGACCAGCTCGTCGACCGGACGCGGCACCGGGTCGACACGTTCTATGACGGCCCGATCGTGACCCACCTCTCGTCGGCCGAGATGTACCACCCGGACCTGCGGCGGCTCGCGGTCGAGACCA
This sequence comes from uncultured Chloroflexia bacterium, assembly GCA_963721765.1. GTDB lineage: Bacteria > Chloroflexota > Limnocylindria > Limnocylindrales > CSP1-4 > UBA5189. The sequence goes on along the minus strand of CAVRJP010000004.1, from coordinate 2,867 downwards.
TCCGCGACCACGGGATCGAGGTCCACGAGCAGGGCACGATCGTGATCATCGAGGGTCCGCGCTTCTCGACGAAGGCCGAGTCGAAGTGGTTCAGTGACGCCGGCTGGGAGGTCATCTCGATGACCCAGTATCCCGAGGCGTGGCTATGCCGCGAGCTCGGGATGGCGGTGGTGAACATCGCGCTCATCACCGACTACGACGCGGGCGTCCACGAGGGCACCGAGGCGGTCGACGCCCAGAGCGTGCTCGAGGTCTTTGCGCAGAACGCGGGTCGGATCCAGAAGGTCGTGCTCGACCTCATCGGCCGCTTCCCGGCGGATCTCGACGCGCTGGGCGCGCGCGACGCCCTGGGCCCGACTCGGGGCGACGGCCATGCCATCTCGCCCGAGGACATCCGGCTCTTCGAGACGGGGCTGTAGACCGCGCCCCGGGGCGGGTCTGGGTTCATATGCCCGAAATCGGACGCCGCAACGCAATGGTTCTTGGCGATGCGTGTCGCTGGCATACGAAGGCGACGGGATGACCGCGCGGCTGCCGATCGGCGTTTGCATCCGGTCGATCCGGGCCGAGCCGGTGTGGTGGCTCGAGAGTGCCCGCCGGCTCGATGCCGCCGGCTACCAGGGCCTCTGGTGCTGGGATCACTTCATGGGCCGGGGCGACCTCACGGTTCCGACCGTCGAGAGCTGGACGATCCTCGCCATGGCGGCCGCCCAGACCGAACGGGTCACCGTGGGGCCATTCGTCGCGAACGTCATGAACCGACATCCGGCGGTCCTGGCCCGGATGGCGGGCACGCTCCAGATCGCCAGTGGCGGCCGACTCGTGCTGGGGATCGGGATCGGCGGCGCGCCGCGCGAGCACGCGGCGTACGGGATGGAATTTCCGGACGTGAAGGAGCGCGTCGCGCGCCTCGAGGAGGCGGTCGCGGTCATCCGGGCGTTGTGGACCGGCGGCCCCGTGACGCGACCCTCGCCGTTCTACCCGCTCGCGGACGCGACGGCGTTTCCCGTGCCGGATCCCGCGCCGATGATCATCGTCGGGGGCGAGACGCCGGCAGGTGCCCGCCTGGCCGCGAGGATCGGTGACGGCTGGACCGCGTTCGACGACAACTTCGAGCAGAACCTGCCGCTCTACCTCGAGACCCTCGAGGCGGCGGGCAAGCGCCGCGCCGACCAGCACGTGATCGTCGGCTTCCAGGGCGACTGGCTCAGCGATGAATCGATCGAGGACTCGGACTGGGTTCGGGCGCCGCGGGACGCATGGGATCGCTGGCACGCGGCCGGTGCCGATGGCGCGATCGTGCTCGCCCGAACGACGGCCGACGTCGACGCGCTCGTCGGTGCGGTCGACCGCTGGTAGGTTCCTGCCCGACGGATGCCGCTGCGGCCCGCTGCCGGCGGTTCGTGACACCATCGGGCGTCCGATGACGATCGCCCCGTGACGACCTCCAGCGCCTCCGCTGCGGCACCTCGCCGTCAGCTCGAGCCGACCCATCCGTGCATCCGCTGCGGGCGCGAAGGGGTGCCGGCGGATGCGGGGCTGTGCGAGCTGTGTAACCCCCTCGAGCTGTCACAGCCGTCGGCGACCCAGATGCACGGGATCGCGGCAGTGGGGATCCTCGCGTTCGTGGTCGTGCTCGCCGTTGCGGGGCGCGCGGTGCTGTCCGGCACGGGCCCGTTCACCGGGCACGCATCCGGGGTCGCCGCCACCACGGGAGGTCTCGCCGTGACGATTCTCGTCACGAATCAGGGCACGAAGGCCGCTGCCACGATCTGCACGGTCAGCGAGGCGCCGAAGCGGGCCGGCGGTCCAACCCAGGTCGTCCAGTCGCCGTTGGTTCCGGCAGGTGAGACGGTCACGTTCACCGCCGTCGTGACCAGGTTCGGGTCGGCGGCGATCGACCTCGCGGCGGACTGCCAGTCCCCGTGACCGAGGTCGCGGCGAGGGTCGTCGATCGCGCAGCGGATCTCGCCTTCGCGTCGCAGCTCGCGGTCCGAGCCGGCGAGGTGCTGGTCGAGCGCTACGAGAAGGTCCAGCGGATCGACTTCAAGTCGGCGAAGGACGTCGTCACCGAGGCGGATCACCTGTCCGAGGAGCTGATCATCGAGGCGATCCGGGCGACCCACCCCGGCGACGGGATCATCGCCGAGGAGAGCGGCGAGCACGCCGGTTCGGGTCGCGCGCCGACGGCGGGCGTCGGGCGGGCGTGGGTCATCGACCCGCTCGACGGCACGATCAACTACGCCAACGGTATCCCGTTCTTCTGCGTGTCGATCGGGCTGGTCGAGGCCGGTCGACCGATCGTGGGCGTCATCCACGACCCGATCCGGGGCGAGACCTTCGCCGCGGCCACGGGCGGGCCCGCGACCCTGAACGGTCGGCCGATCGAGGCTTCGACCAAGGACCAGCTGATCGACTTCGTCGTCTCGATGGCGCTCTCGGGCCCGGCGCTCATCGCCCGCGCCCGGGAGCTGCGCAGGGCCATTCGCGTTCCGCGCTCGATGGGCTCGGCAGCGCTTGCCCTCGCCTACGTGGGCAACGGCCGGTTCGACGCGTTCGTCCAGCAGGGCGGCCTGTCGCTATGGGACATCGCAGCAGCGGGCCTCATCGCCGAGCGGGGCGGAGCGACCGTGACGAATCTCGCCGGCGAGCCCTGGTTCGACATCTCCCGAAAGCCCCGCTCCATCGGTATTCTTGCCGCGCCCGCGGCAGCACCGGGAGCTCATGCGCCTCATCCGCGGGAAGTAGCCGCGCTCAGTCGACCCAGCGGTGCGGCCGGCCTCGTTGGCTATCGAGAGCCCAGGCGTCGCAGAAGGCCTCCCAGCCTGCCCTGGGCGTTCCCGGCCACTCCAGCTCCCGATCGACTG
>CAVRJP010000003.1:0-60396 GCA_963721765.1 uncultured Chloroflexia bacterium | reverse complement strand
ACCTGATTGCTGATAGCGTGATCTAGTTTAGGAAAGACTTTTCGTGGCACAGTTTTTGTGCCGCGGCGCGGGCCGGTCGAAGCCCCGAGCCAGATCAGGACGCTCTGATTGGAGGGAGACGGCCATGGCACCAGTGCGGCCAGGAGAGCGTCCCGCTCGGGCTCGCAGTTTCGTCCTTCTGTTAGCGGCGGCATTCGTCGCCGTCGCCTGCGGCGCGGCCCCGGGGTCCTCGCCGGGGGCTCCGGGCGGCACCGGCGAGCCGGTCGCCGGCACGGGCTTCAGCAAGATCATCAAGCCCACCGCCTGTGGCGACCCGGTCCGCTACGAACGCTCGGAGGCAAATCCGCGCTCCTGAGCCAACTGCCCGTGGAGGCGCAGCGCTCATTCGACTCGTGGGCGTGGCCCGTTCGCGAGACGCCCTGGTCAACCTCGATGGCGTTGAAGGCCCGTGGAAGATCCGGGTTCATCACCTTCCCTGCTTGGGCCCTGGCATTTCAATGCGTTCAAGCAGCTGAAGGCCGACTACGCCCTCGCGCAGCAGGCGGGGCTCGTCGAAGGCGAGCTCCTAGCGTACATCCAGCCTGACATTGCGACCGCGACTCCCGAGGAGCAGATCACGGCGATCCAGCAGATGGTCGCTGACGGTGTCGATGGGCTCATCGTCCATCCGCTGAACGCCCTCGCAGAGGCTGGTGCCATCGATGCAGCGGGTGAGGCGGGCGTGCCCGTCGTGCTCCAGACCGATGCGGCGCCCAACTCGAAGTACGCCATCAATAACCACGCAATGGTCAACGTCTCCGGGCACGCCGAGTTCCTGAAGCTGCTCAGGGAGCGCGGCTGGTTCGGGGGCGAGAAGCGGACCACGCTCTACATCCGCGGCATCCAGGGCAACTCGCTCGAGCAGGCAATTCACGAGGCCACCGTGGCCACTGACTCGGCCTGCCCCGGGATCGAATCCCTGGGCGAGCTCTTCACCAACTGGGACAACACGACAACCAAGGAGCAGCTGCTCACCTGGCTCGCCTCGCACCCCGAGGGACCGGACTTCATGCCGGGCGAAGCGGGCGTCACCCAGGGCATGCTCGAGGCGTTCATCGCGGCCGATCGTCCGATCCCGCCGATCGCCTTCAACCAGTCGTTCGGCGGTGACTACGCGTGGTGGCTCGACAACAGCGACACGTATGAGACCGTCGGCCACTCGTTCGACGGCAGCATGGCGCTCTACTCGGAGTTCCGGATCCTGTTGCAAATCCTCGACGGGAAGAAGCCCAAGATGAACTCGATCCCGTTAATCCCGTCGTGGTCACGAACGACAACATCGACCAGTACGCCGTTCCGGGCCTGACCGTCTCGGACCCGGGTTCCCTGGTGGGTCCGCCGGACAGCGCCCTGAGCAACGCCCAGCTGGACGCCTACTTCTCAGAGCCCGGCACGCCCGGCGGGCTCTAAGCGCCGGCTAGATCGCTTCCGCCGGCTTGGGTCAACGGGAAATTCGTCGAGGACGCCGAGGCCGTGGTCCCCATTCGGGACCGCGGCTTCCTCCTCGAGGACGGGATCCTCGAAACCCGGCGAACTTTCGGGCCTGCTGTCACGGCCGCACGCCCGGCGCGCTCGACCTGTCCGGGCGGACGCCACTCCGCGTGCCGTACGATCCGTGGCTGGAGCGCTTTCCGCATGTTTCCGTTCCGTACCCGTATCGAGCGGGTCTCGCAGACGCGCATCCCCTCACGAGCGCATGCGGCGCAACGGCCCTGGCGAACGGGTTCGACGGCGACGCGACCATGCTCGCTCCACCGTTCATCATCACGGGGGACGAGCTCGAACGAGTGTCCGCCGTCGTCACGGAAGCCATCTTCGAGACCACCGAGGGCTGGGGGAGTGGCTCGCACGTGCGGGGGCGACCGCACGCGGTCGCCGTGGCGGCCAAGGAGGCGGGCGTGTGAACGGTGACCTGGATCCCTATCGGACGGCTGTCGGCGCGCTCCAGCGGATGTCGTCAAGCCTGCTCCTGGAGGCACTGCAAATTCCCAGGTCCGGCGGCGTCTTCGACCTGGGACTCGAGCTCAACATGCGGATTCCGGCGTGGAGCCCGGCGGCGATGGCGCGATACAGCATCGTGCCGTACGTAGCCACCGCGGTCGGCCTCGGGGGGTACCGGTACGCCACGGAGGTGGTGACCACCGGCCTGCACCACGGCACGCACATCGACGGCCTCGCGCACATCCAGTCGGAGGGACGGCTGTTCGGCGATCGCGTTGCCGAGGACCTGCTCACGTTGGACGGCTGGGCGGAGCTTGGGATCGAGACCGTCCCGCCGATCATCGGGCGATGCGTCGTGCTCGACATCGCGCGCGACCAGGGCGTCGCCGCGCTCGCGGATGGGTACGAGATCTCGGTCGGCGACGTCGAGCGTGCGGCCGAGGGCGTTGCGATCCGACCCGGCGACGTTGTGCTCGTCCGGACCGGCAAGATCAGGGAGTTCCACGGCGATCCCGCGGCCTTCGTGCGCGGCCAGCCTGGAATCGGTGTCGCCGCCGCGGTCTGGCTCTACGACCGCGGCATGGCCGTCCTTGGGATGGACACGCCGCCCGAGCCCGCGGCCGGCGCCTCGGCGCCGCTGACGCACATCGCGCTGCTGGTGGAGCGGGGCGTCCACATCATCGAGGACCTGTACCTCGAGGAGCTCAGCGAGCACGGGATCACCGAAGCGCTGTTCGTCTGCTCCCCCTGAAGCTCGCGGGCGCGAGCGCTTCGTTCGTCCGACCCGTGGCGATCGTCTGACGTGGCGGCGACCGGACACATGGACTCGCCGCCGCAAGCGAGAGCCTCGACCGAGGGCGACCTGGAGGCGTTCCACCTCCGCGCGGCCGGTCTATCGAAGGCCTTCGGACCAACGCAGGCGCTCCGCGACGCGTCCTTCGTCCTCGCCCCCGGGGAAGTGCACGTCCTGGCCGGCGAGAACGGCTCCGGGAAGAGCACTCTGGTCAAGATCCTCAGCGGAGTCTACCTCCCGGACGCCGGCCTCCTGGAATGGAGCGATCCCGCACGCATGCGCACCGTGCAGGCGATTCCCAGATCGCCACGAGCCGCCCAGGAGCTGGGGCTCGCGACCGTGTTCCAGGAGGTGCGGCTCGCTGAAATCGCGCTCGCTTCTGGAGAACGTCTGGCTCGGATACGACGGGCTGGTGCGTCGACGGATGTCAGACGCGGCGAAGCGGCAGCGCGCGGAGGCGACCTTCATTGACCTGCTGGGCACGTGCCCGGATCTCGACGTCCGCGCCGCAGAGCACTCGCTGAGCACGCGGCAGGCCTGCGCCATCGCGCGGGCGCTCGTGTGGGAGCCCCAAATCCTCATCCTGGACGAGGCGACCTCCTCGCTGGACCTGGACGCCCGCGCCCGGCTCATTCGGGCACTGCGACGGATGACCGAGACCGGCGCGGGCATCGTGTTCATCACCCATCGCCTCGACGAGATGACCGAGATCGCCGATCGGGTCACCGTCATGCGGTCCGGCGTCACGGTCGGGACGCTCGAGCGCGGCCGCTGGGCTGCCGACCAGCTCGTTCAGCTGATGAGCGGCTCGGGTCCGGACGGACGCGCGGAGATCGCCGCGAAGCATCCCGCCGAGCGGCGGGTCGGTCAGTCCGTCCTCGAGGTGCGCGACCTGGTGCTCAAGCCGGGGCGCGGGCCGTTCGACCTGGAGGTCCGGCGCGGCGAGCTGCTCGGTGTGGCCGGGCTCGAGGGGCACGGGCAGATCGAGCTCCTGGATGCCCTGCGGGGCCGACCGCCCGTGGCCGGTCGGGTGATTCGCAAGCTCGCGCAGGCGGTGACGGTCCACTCCCCGCAGCACGCGGGAGCGCTGGGGATCGCCTTTGTGCCAAGGGAACGCAGCCGGTCGATCTTTCCCTGGATGTCCATCCGGGAGAACTTCGGCATGCCGACGCTGCGGCGCGACAGCCGACGCGGCTTGCTCGATCCGGAACGCACTCGCCGACGGTTTGTTCGATACGGGGAACAGCTCGACGTCGTGCTTGGCAAGCCAGGCGACCGGATCACCACGCTGAGCGGCGGCAACCAGCAGAAGGTCATCGTCGCCCGCTGGCTCGCCGTCGGGCCGGAGATCCTGATTCTCGACGATCCGACTCGAGGTATCGACATCAGGACGAAGCGGCAGCTCTACTCCACGCTCGCCGACCTGGCAGAGATGGGGATGGCGATCATCATGGCGTCGTCCGACACGGCTGAGCTTGTCAATCTGATGGATCGCGTGGTCGTGCTCCGTGAGCACGAGCTGGTCGGGACGCTCAGCGCAGCGGAGTTGACCGCCGAGTCATTGGTCGCGGCGTACTTCGCACACGAGGCCGCGCCATGACCGGCGTCACGCAGGGTGGTGACGTGGCGGAACCCGGCGCCGTGGGCCACGGGCGCCGGCCTGCTCCAGGCTCCGCCCGGCGCGTGGTTCGCGCGATCGTCGCGCTGCGCAGGCGGACATACATCTTCGCTCTCGCGCTGACGATCGTGCTGCTGACGCTCCTCGCGATCAGGAGCCCGAACGTCAACTGGACGAGCCTCATCGCGGCATTCGCGCCAGTCGCGATCGCCGCGCTGGCGAGCACGCCGGCCATCGTCAGCGGGGGCGGCGGCTTCGACGTCTCCGTGTCGCCGACCATGATCCTCACGACGGCCGTGTTCGGCGTCGTCCTCGTCCCGGCCGGGTTGAATTCGGCCGCCTCGCTGCCGGTGCTCCTTGCCCTCGGCGCCGTCGTCGGACTGGTCAACGGCTTCCTGATCATCCGACTCCGGGTCCAGCCCGTGGTCGTGACACTCGCGACCTCGTTCGTCGTGACGGGCATCAACATCCTCCTCGTTCCCGCGCCGTTGTTCATCTCGTCAGTGTGGGTCGCCGACTTCGCCGGGCCCCAGGCCGACTGGCCGGGCGCCGCGCTCCTCGTCGCGCTACCGATCGCCATCTGGGCTGCCCTCGGCAGGACGTCGTATCTCCGAGCCCTCCATGGGGTGGGCAGCAGCGATGTGGCGGCATTCTCGAGCGGGATCGATGTCGCCAGGGTCCGGATCGGCGCCTACGTTCTGTGCGGCATGTTCGCGTCGGTTGGTGGCCTGGCGATCCTGGCAACGACGCAGTCGGTGAATGCCGGCCTGTCGGGCACGTACACCGTCACGGCTGTCGCGGCGGTGGCCCTGGGCGGGACCTCGCTGTGGGGCGGTAACGGCGGGTTGTTCGGAAGCCTTCTGGGTGCCGCGTCGATCTACCTGATCGGCGCGCTCCTTATCACGATGAACGTCGACCCCGCATGGCTTCGGGTGGTCTCGGGCGGGATGCTTCTCCTCGCGGTCGTGATCGTGGGCATCGCCTACTCCCGAACTGCGCGTGGCAGGCGGGCCTAGGGACGTGCTGGCACATGGTCGCGGGGCGGTCGCGAGACTCGAGCGCGCGCAGGCTCGCGTGCCGCTCGGCCAGCTGACGGTTGTTGCCATCGTCTGGCTGTTCGGCGTGGCGACGATCCCCGGGTTTGGGTCGTGGCAGTCCATCAAGCTCCTGCTCGTCCTCGCGGCCCTCCTCGGGCTCGCCTCGATCGGGCAGACGTTGCTCATCCTGATCGGCGGCTTCGACCTGTCGGTCCCGGGATTCATCGTCGCAGGGGCGCTCACGGTGACGGTCGTTCGTGACACGTGGGGCCTGGATTTCTTCACGGCGCTGGTGATTGCGGTCGTCGTTGCCTCGTTGCTCGGCGGGCTCGGCGGTTACCTCTGCCATCGCTTCGAGATCAATCCGCTCATCGTCACCCTCGCGCTCGGCACGATCACGCTCGGTCTGGCGCAGGCCTTCGGCGGCGTCATCACGAGCGCGGGGGCTCCGCAGGCAGCCGTCGACTTCGCGTCCCCCCTGTCGCGCACGTTCGGGCTGGAAATCCCGCCGGTGGTTGTGACCTGGATCGTCATCGGCGTGATCGTGGGGATCTTCCTTCACCGGACCGTGCCCGGGCGCCGGCTCATGGCGACCGGCGCCAACCTTGAGGGGTCGGAGTACTCGTTGATCCCGACCCGGAGAATCTGGGTGTTGACGTTCGCCTTCAGCGCCGTCTGCTCCGTGTTCGCGGGCTTGGCCATCGCCGGCTTCGGTGGCGCCATCAATGTGGGGAGCGGCGCGCCGTACCTCTTCCTGAGCGTCGTCTCGGTGCTCGTGGGCGGCACGATCTTCGGTGGGCCGGGTGACTACACGCGGACGATGGTCGGTGCGTTGCTCATCACCACGGTCAACATCGTCCTGGTGGCGCACGGCGCCGGCTCGGCGCACCAGCAGATCCTGGTGGGCGCGATCATCGTCATCGCGGTCACGGCCTACGGCCGTTCCCGACGCCTCCAGGAACAGGTCTAGGGGCGGGTGTCCTGCACGAGGAGCGATCCGGACATGGCGTGGCTCGAGCACTGCTCCCGACGGATCGATCGCGCCGAGCCGGGCGCGCCATCCGCCGTGCCCGAGGACCGCCGCCATGGCAGGCGGGGGTCGGAGCGGACGGGCAGCGCCGCCGATGCGCCGGTAGCCGCCGGAGCGTGGATACAGTTCGCGCTTGAAACCTTCGAGGCGCTCCGGGCACTGCCGCTCGACGAGACCGACATGGCGACCCGTCTCGCTTCCGACGTGAACTGGCGCCGATGAGCGATGACGAACTGTGCGGCCTGTCCCTCGCCGAGGCCGGGTCGCTCCTGCGGCGCCGGAAGGTCGCGGCGCAGGACCTCGTTCTCGCTGTCCTCCGGCGCACGGAGCGCCTCGGGCCCGTCGTCAACGCGTATACGAACGTCCTCGCGGAGTCCGCCCTACGCGAGGCGCAAGCTCTCGACGATCGCCTCGCCGCCGGCGACTACCTCGGACCGCTGCACGGGATCCCGATCTCCCTGAAGGACAACATTCCCGTCGCGGGCGCGCCCACCACCGCCGGATCGCAGGTCCTTCGGGACTGGATCCCGACGTCGGACGCCGCGGTTGCCGGCCGCTTGCGGGCGGCAGGATCGATCATCGTCGCCAAGGCCAACCTGTGGGAGTTCGCCGGCCCGAAGCACAATGACTCCGCCTTCGGCGTTCCCCGGAACCCCTGGAGTCCGGAGCACGATCCCGGCGGATCGTCGAGCGGATCAGCAGTATCGGTCGCGGCACGGCTGTGCTTCGCCTCGATCGGGACGGACGGCGGGGGATCGGTCAGGGTTCCCGCCGCCTACAACGGCGTCTGCGGGCTCAAGCCGACGTACGACCTCGTTGATCGCCGGGGTGTCATCTCCCACCTCCACAACCTCGACCACCTCGGGCCCATCGCGCGCAGCGCCGTCGACACGGCCCTCGTGCTGGAGGCGATCGCCGGTGTCGACGTGGGTGCACGCAGCATCGGGCGGGCATCGGTGCGTAACCTGCGGATCGGCGCGGTCGAGCTCCGTCGTCGGAGCCGGTGCAGCCTGCCGTGCGGTCCGCCGTCGAAGCGACCTCGTTGCTGCTGGCAGGGGAGGGAGCGAAGCTCGTGCCAGTGAGACTGCCGCCGACGGCCGCCTTCGCGTCGGATGTCGTGCGCGCAATCGCGCTCGCGGAGGGAGCGGAGTATTACCGCCCGCTCCTTGAGGCGCGCGGCGACGAGCTCAACCCGGAGGTTCGGGCCTTCTTCGCGGGCGGCGAGCTCGTCACCGGCGCCCAGTACGTCCGGGCGCAACGACTTCGCCAGCGCCTCACCTCCGAGCTGCGCGACGTCTTCGCCGACGTGGACGTCCTCGTCATGCCGACATCGCCCGTCGTCGCCCAGCGCTGGGGAGAGAACATCTTCGTGCACGACGGCGTCGAGTTCGGTGCTGCCGAGATCCTGATCCGCTACACGTCCCTCTTCAGCCTCACCGGTCAGCCGGCGCTCGCGCTGCCGGCGGGCTTCGATGACAACGGCCTGCCGATCTCCGTCCAGATCGTCGGGCGGCCGTTCGAGGAGCAGACTGTGCTGCGGGCTGCGGCGGCCGTCCAGCGGTGCACGGACTGGCACCTCCGCTGGCCTGAGCTGCCGCGGGAAGGTCGCTCGAACCGGGCGCCGCCGTAGCTCAATGCGTCAGCCGGCCGCCCAGCGATGCGGGCGGGCGACGGACTGTGACAAGCCCCACGCGTCGCAGAACGCCTCCCACTCGGCGCGCGGCGTGCCCTGCCACTCCAGCTCCCCGATGGACTGCTGCGGGATTTCGACGCCGTCGTCCGCGGTCCGGAGCCGGGCGAGTGACGCGATAGAGGAGCACCTCGTCCCAGCGCTCGCGGAGCGTGGCGGCGAGCACGGGGGCGCCGCGCAGGCTCTTGACGTCCCACGCGGAGGACTTGGCCGGGATCTCCTCGAGCGAGCCATACCGCGCGAGGACCGCCGCGGCAGATTTCGCGCCCCAGCCGGGCAGGCCCGGGTAGCCATCGGACGAATCGCCGACGAGCGCGAGCCAGTCGGGGATCGCGGTCGGCGGCACGCCCCACTTGATCATCACGGCCGGCTCGTCGTAGGTGATCCGCCGGCGTCGATCGAGGAGCACGACGCGCTCGTCGACCACGAGCTGGGCCATGTCCTTGTCGGGCGTGCACACGACGACCTGCTCGATCGATGGGTCGTCCTGGAACCGCCGGCAGGCGGCGGCGATCGCGTCGTCAGCCTCGAACTCGACCATCGGCCAGCACACGAGGCCGAGCGCCCGGATTGCGTCCTCGACGATCGGGAACTGGTCGAGCAGGTCGGGCGGCATCCCGAACGACGATTTGTAGCCCGGGAACATGTCGTTCCGGAATGACTCGATGACGTGGTCCGTGGCGCAGCCGACGTGCGTCGCGCCCTCCTCGCGCAGCAGGTACAGCATCTGGTCGATGACCCCGGCCACGCCAGAGATGTTCACTCCGTCCCGACCGAGCACGGGCGGGCGCGGCGCGTAGTGCGCCCGGAAGAGCTCGTAGGTCGCGTCGACGAGGTGGAGGCGCACGGTCAGTCGAGCCCCATGTGGGTGCGCCGAATGGTCAGGGCAGCGTGCCGAAGCAATACCCGAGCGTGCAGCCGGCGGCGCTCATTCGCCCGATCGCGGCTTCGCCGTCGCCCGGATTGAGGTCGACCGAGGCGATGGCATCCTGGAGCACCTCCGTCTCGAAGCGCAGGTTCGCTGCGTCGATCGCCGTCGCGCTGACGCAGTAATCGGTTGCCAGGCCGACGACGACCACGCGTCTGATCCCGCGCTCGCGCAGCAGCCGCTCCAGCTCGGTGGGAATCGTCTCGCCCGACACCGGGTCCTTCATCGTGAAGCCGGAGTAGCCGTCCTCGCCGTTGACGCCCTTGCGCACCGAAGGCCCGACCACCGACAGCGCGGGATGGAACGCCGCGCCCCACGAGTCCGCCACGCAGTGCACCGGCCAGATGCCGCCGTCCTTGGCGAAGTGGGGGGTCGACTCGGGATGCCAGTCCTGCGTGTAGACCACGAAGGCGCCGGCATCAGTGGCGATTCGCGCCTCCGAGTTCACCAGCGGCAGGATGTCGCCCGCGCCCTTGACGTACAGCGATCCGCCCGGATCCGCGAAGTCGTTCTGGACGTCGACGACGATCAGCGCGGCCTTCGAGTCGTATCGATCGGGCACGTCCGCGAGCGTAACGCAGGAGGCCTCCGCCAGCGCTCGCGGCTGCCGCGGGGAAAGGGCCGCGACGCCCAACAGGAGAGGCTTGAGCCAGGACGCCCCCACGAGAGGCTTGAGCCAGGACGTGCCGGCTGCATGGACCGTGCGAGCACCAGCCCGATCGACAGGCGCGTTGGCAGAGTGTCGAACGTGTTGCCAAAGCAGGACTCGCACTCATGTCGACGGCTCGATTCGTGCCTGAAGCCGCCTCCGCGATTGGAGCAATGGGGTCGACCCAGCCCTAGAGGCGCAGTCGTGTGCTCACGGGGTCCATGCAGCCGGAATCCGGACGCACAGGAGAGGGAGCGGACCGGGCGGACCCGCCGGCAGGCACTCCTGACGCCGCGCTGAGGCGAAACTGCGCTGCAACCCCCGCGTGACAGAGTTTCCCGCCGACTTTCGGCTAAGGTTCGGGTGTGACGTTCGGTGATTCCGACCTCGCGGCGCTGGCCGCTGCGAAGGAGATCAAGATCGAGACCGTGTCCGCCTCCGGGACGACCCACCGCGCCACCATCTGGGTGGCGGAGCACGACGGCACCGTCTACCTCCGTTCGGTCGACGGGCCGGAGGCTCGCTGGTATCGGGAGGCGACGTCCGGACGCCCGGTTGCGATCCACGTCGGCGATCGGCGGATGCCCGTCACACTGATCGCGGCAGACGACCCCGCGTCGATCGAGGCGTGCAGCGCCGGCCTGCAAGCCAAGTACAAGCGGTCGTACTCGCTCCAGAGCATGCTCACGGATCACACGCTGCCGACGACACTCCGGGTGGAGCCGGTCGAGGCGGGAGCGATCTCGTGACCGTCACCGAGCCCCGCAGCGAGATGTACCTCGACGAGTTCAAGCACCAGCTGCCGGACATCGACGAGCAGGAGACGATCGACTGGATCCGCTCGCTCGACGACGTCGTCGACCAGGAGGGCGAGACCCGCGCCCGGTTCCTGCTGTTCAAGCTGCTCAAGCGTGCCCGCCAGCTCCAGGTCGGGCTACCGCCGCTCACCAACACCCGGTACATCAACACGATCTCCCCGGAGCAGGAGCCGCGCTACCCCGGCGACGAGCAGGTGGAGCTCCGGATCCGGCGGCTCATCCGCTGGAATGCCGTCGCGATGGTCCTCCGCGGCAACAACCGGTTCGCCGGCATCGGCGGCCACCTTGCGACGTACGCCTCCGCGGCGACGCTCTACGAGGTCGGCTTCAACCACTTCTTCCGCGGCCGAGACGACGGCGGGCCCGGCGACCAGATCTTCTACCAGGGCCACGCCGCGCCGGGCATCTATGCGCGGGCCTTCCTCGAGGGCCGCATCAACGAGGAGCAGCTGGACCACTTCCGGCGCGAAACGCCGCCGCAGCAGGGCCTCAGCTCCTACCCCCACCCGCGGCTCATGCCGGATTTCTGGGAGTTCCCGACGGTGTCGATGGGCCTCGGGCCGATCGACGCGATCTACCAGGCGCGGTTCAACCGCTACCTCCAGAACCGCGGCCTCCTGGACACGTCCGGGAGCCGCGTCTGGGCCTTCCTCGGCGACGGCGAGACCGATGAGCCGGAGGCGCTCGGCGCCCTGCACGTCGCAGCGAACGAGGGCCTCGACAACCTGACATTCGTCGTCAACTGCAACCTCCAGCGCCTCGACGGCCCGGTCCGCGGCAACGGCAAGATCATCCAGGAGCTGGAATCCGTCTTCCGCGGCTCCGGTTGGAACGTCATCAAGGTCATCTGGGCGAGCGACTGGGACCAGCTGCTCGCGCGCGACATCGACGGCGTCCTGGTCGAGAAGATGAACACGACGGTCGATGGCGAGTTCCAGAAGTTCTCGGTCGCCGGCGGCGCGTACATCCGCGAGAAGTTCTTCGGGCCGGATCCGCGCCTGAAGAAGCTCGCGGAGTCCATGACCGACGACGACCTCGCCAAGCTGCGCCGCGGCGGGCACGACTACCACAAGGTGTTCGCCGCCTACCAGTCGGCCGTCAACTACCGCGGCGCGCCGACCGTGATCCTCGCCAAGACGGTCAAGGGCTGGACGCTCGGACCGGGCGTCGAGGCGCGGAACATCACCCACCAGGCGAAGAAGCTGACCGAGGCCGAGCTCAAGATCTTCCGCGACCGACTCCAGCTGCCGATCCCCGACGACAAGCTCAAGGAGGCGCCCTACTACCATCCCGGCCCCGACTCGGAGGAGGTCCAGTACCTCAACGAGCGGCGACGTGCGCTGGGTGGCCCCCTCCCGAGGCGGGTCGTGCACGCGGTCCAGCTGCCGGCGCCCAAGGCCACCTTCGACGCGGAGTTCGACTCGGGCTCGACGACGCCCGTCTCGACCACGATGGCCTTCACCCGGATGCTCCGGAACCTGATCCGGGACCCCGACCTCGGACCGCGCATCGTCCCGATCATCCCCGACGAGGCGCGCACGTTCGGGATGGACCCGCTGTTCAACGAGGTCGGCATCTACTCGGCGGTCGGGCAGCGCTACGAGCCGGTCGACGCCGAGCTCGTGATGAAGTACCGCGAGGCGATCGACGGACAGGTGCTCGAGGAAGGGATCACCGAGGCGGGCTCCGCCGCGGGCTTCCAGGCGGCCGGCACGTCCTACGCCACCCATGGCTTTCCGGTGATCCCGTTCTACATCTTCTATTCGATGTTCGGGTTCCAACGGACGGGCGACCAGTTCTGGGCGGCCGCCGACGCCCGTTCCCGCGGATTCCTGATGGCCGCGACCGCCGGTCGGACGACGCTCACCGGCGAGGGTCTCCAGCACGATGACGGGCACAGCCACGTGCTGGCGATGACCAACCCCGGTATCCGCCAATACGACCCGACGTACGCCTACGAGCTCGCCGCGATCATCCGCGACGGCATCGAGCGAATGCACGTCAAGGCCGAGGACCTCATCTACTACATCTCGATCTACAACGAGAACTACCCGCAGGCGCCCAAGCCCGAGGGCATCGACGAGGCGATCCTGCGCGGCATCTACCGCTTCGCCGCGGCGCCGAAGGTCAAGAGCCGCAACGGCGCGAAGGCCACGCCGCCCGTCCGGCTCGTTGGCTCTGGCTCGATCCTTCTCCAGGTGATCGCCGCACAGTCGATCCTCGCGGAGCAGTTCGGCGTCGCCGCCGAGGTCTACTCGGCGCCGTCGTTCCCGATGCTCCGCCGGGACGCGTTGACGGTCGATCGATGGAATCGCCTCCATCCGGCCGAGAAGCAGCGAACGCCGTTCATCTCGACCGTGCTCGGTCCCAAGGGCGGGCCGATCGTCGCCGCCACGGACTGGATGAAGGCGCTACCCGACCTCGTCCGCCCGTGGATCGACGCCCCGTTCGTCACGCTGGGCACGGACGGCTTCGGGCGCAGCGACACGCGGGAGTCGCTCCGCGCCTATTTCGAGATCGACCCGCCGAGCATCGCGGCCGCCGCGCTCTCGGCGCTCGCCGCCGCCGGTGACATCACGGCCGCCGCGGCCGCGAAGGGCATCGAGCAGCTCGGCGTCGATCCAGAGAAGGTCGACCCACTCGACGCCTAGCCCTCCGAGTACCGGGGCGACGCCCCCGCTAGACATCGGTCCGAGGATTCCGCTCCTGGCCTGACCGGCGCGCCTCGCCCGCGTCAGTGGGGAGCGCACGCGGTCCCGCTACGTCTGGGTCGCGACCACCTTCAGGATCGACCCGTCCAGGTTCGTGATGTACAGCTCGCCGTCGGCATCCTCGCCGAACGCCGACATCCCCCCGTTGCCGCTCCCGACCTGCACCGGATCGACGAGGTCCCTGGTCGCCGCGTCGATCGCGAAGATCAGACCGGTGCCGTAGTCGGAGAACAGATAGGCGCCCCGCAGGAACGGGTACGCCTCGCCCCGGTAGACGTAGCCGCCGATCACCGTGTACCCGAGGTCACGGCCGTACTCGGTGACGGGGAGGGTCAGGTCGTCCCGGTCGCACCCGTCGCCGCCGTAGCAATGGGCGCCTTCCATGACGTTCCAGCCGTAGTTGAGGCCACCGAGGCCGGCCGGCGACACGTCGATCTCCTCCCACGAGCCCTGGCCGACGTCGCCGAACCACAGGTCGCCCGTCGCCCGATCGAACGACGCGCGCCACGGATTGCGGACGCCCCAGTGCCAGATCTCGTCAGCCCCGTTCCGGCCGACGAACGGATTGTCCGGCGGGATGGCGTAGCCCTCGTCGCCCGTCGCGTTGTCGATGTCGAGCCGCAGGATCTTGCCGAGGAGGGCATCGAGATCCTGGCCGTTTTCCTGAGGGTCACCGCCGCCCCCGCCGTCGCCCAGGAATGCGTAGAGGTAGCCATCGGGCCCGAACAGCACGGCGCCGCCGTTGTGGTTCCCGGCGAAGTCATCGACGACCAGGATCGGCTCGAGGCTCTCGGGATCGAGGCGGTTCGGATCGCCTTCGTCGAGGCGCAGGCTGGCGACGACGTCGTCGCCCCCGTTGTTCGTATAGCCGATGAAGACCCGTGGATCGGACGGGAAGCTCGGGTGGGCCGCGATGCCGAGGAGCCCCTGCTCGCCACCGCTCTGGATGCTGTCCTCCAGGTTGATCATCGGCGTCGCCGCGACCGTCCCATCCGCCTCGACCACCCAGATCCGGGCATCGCGCGTCGCGACGAACAGGCGGCCCGAGCCGTCGTCCGGGGTCGCGATCGCCAGCGGATCGCCCGGAACGGTCGCGAACGGGTCGAGCGTGATCGCGATGCGCTCGACGTCCAAACCACTCGTGTCGATCGTCGGTTCGGGGCTCGAGGGGGCGCCGCTCGGCGCCGGGCTCGAAGGGGCGGTGGTGGCCTGCCCGGCGCCAGATGCGGCGGGCGTGCCGGTCGGGCGCGCGACGGTGCAGCCCGCCACTGCCAGCGCGGCAACGGCGGCGATGACGAGGCTCGAGCGCTGCCGCGTGCGCATCCGGGGAAGATACGCGAGAAGCGGCTGAGGCATTCCCGGCGCTGCTAGGCTGCCGATCCGTGGACGCCTTCGAGATCGCCGACCTGCTCCGCGTGCGAGCCGAGTCCGGGCGCCTGTACCACGAGTTCATCCGCACCCACGACCTGTCCGTGGGCCTGTACGTGCTGGCTGCGGGTGCGACTGATCCGCAGAGCCCGCATACCGAGGACGAGGTCTACCAGGTGATCGCCGGCCGGGCGCGGATGCGCGTCGGCGACGAGGACCGGCCCGTGGCCGCCGGCTCGGTGGTCTTCGTCGCGGCCGACGTCGAGCATCGCTTCCACGACATCGAGGAGGAGCTCGTCATCCTCGTCATGTTCGGGCCCGCCGAGTACACGCACCGGGTGGACCACCAGCGCGGCCGGCCCCACGGAGCCGCGCCCGCCTGACCCTCATGCTCCTCGGGAGCGCCGGACCGGCGACGCCCGACCGCCTTTTCCCGCCAGATATTCCCCGGGCGGCTACTCGGCTCACCGCAAAGCGACATCGAGTCCCCAGGCGATTATTTGACAGCCTGTCCGCGCATCCTGGTCGGTCTTGCAACGTGGGCCGTTGGTGCCTCGCGCGAGGGTTCCAGCCGAGCAATCGTGAGTGGAATGAATGGCAGGATCCGAAGGTCACGACCGAACATCGCTCGCTGCCTATGCGCCGACTCGCGTCTTCAACTCCAGGGCCAGCTCCGCGGCGCGGCCGACGGGGTCGTGGCGGAAGAAGACGAAGGCGTCGTCGCCGGCGGCCAGGAACGGTTCGATGCGCGCGGCCCAGGCATCCATGGCGGCCGCGTCGTAGTCGTGCAACCGAAGCCGGAGGTAGAGGAACGAGCCGGTTCGGCGGATCATCGGCGGCTCGCGTTCGGCGCCGGCAGTCGCTTCGCCTCGCTCGGCCGAACCGCTCGCGCCCGGGCTCGCGACTGGCCCACCCTTCGCACCTTCGTCGCCCTCGGGCGGCAGCTCGGTGGTGCAGAGGACCGCGCCGGCGGCCCGAAGCGCAGCGAACGTCTCGTCGACGTGCCACGACGGATCCTGCAGCTCGATGACGAGCGGGATGGACCGTGGCCACGCGGCGAGGAACGCGGCGAGTCGCGCATCCGCAACGGCAATGTCTCCCTCGACCCATGGACCGTCGCGCCGGATCTCAGCCGGAACCCGGAAGAGCACCGCCCCCAGGCGCTCGCCGAACTCGGGCAGGGGCTCCGTCAACCAATTGATGGACTCCTCCGGCGAACCGAAGAGCGCCCGGACCGCGGAGCCGCGTTGCGCCTTGACGGCGAACCGGAATTCCGGCGGCGTCGCCCGCACCCAGCCCCGGATGGCGGACGGCGTTGGCCGGCGCCGGAACGTGGCGTTGAGCTCGAGCGCAGGCAGGCGAGTCGCGTACGAAGCGAGAAGGTCGGCGGGGCGTGTTCCCGGCGGGTAGAAGCGTGGTGTCCAATCTCGGTAGGAGAACCCCGAGGTCCCGACGAGGAGCCGACCGGTCACGATCGAACGCCGCCGATCCCGCTCCGAACGCCGCCGGCCCCGGTCCGCGCCGCGGCGGTCCAGCGATCGATCAGGCGCGTCCCCGCGACCCGCAGGCTCGATCCGCCACGCACTGCATCGTCCGCTCCACGACCGCGAGATCGTCGGCCTCGATCGCGGAGAGGAAGTACTCGGCGATGCCCCGAAGGTGCGTCGGGGCGGCAGTTCGGAGCCGCTTGAGCCCGGCGTCGGTGAGCGCGGCCTCGGCGCCCCGCAGGTCGCTGGAGCACGTGACGCGGTCCACGAGCCCGTCGTCGACGAGCCGATCGATGAGCCGGGTCGCGCCGCTCTTGGACAGCGTGAGCGAGTCGGCGAGCCGGCCCATGCGCAGTCGGCGGTCGGGCGACTCGGCCAGGATCAGGAGGGCCACGTACTCCTGGAGCGAGAGGCCGTGCTCGGCGCGGAGATCCTCGTCGAGCCGGCGCGAGACGTGGGCCTGGGCGCGCACGAACGCCCGCCACGGCGCGAGGCGCGTGTCGCGTGCGGTGAGGCGCTGCGCCCGAGGCGCCGCGGACGTCGCGGGCGTCGATGTGGTCGTTGGGGTCGAGGTGGTCGGCATGACGGGCCGAATCGTAGGCTCGCATCGTTGCAGGGTCAACGACGCGGCGAGCGGCTAGCATCGCCGTCCATGACGATGATCGACGTCGACGCGATTCGCGCCCGGTTTCCAGCCCTCTCCCTGACCCACGACGGCCTGCCGATGGCCTTCTTCGACGGCCCCGGTGGCACCCAGGTGCCGGAGTCCGTCATCGACGCCGTCAGCGGCTACTACCGGGAATCGAATGCCAACCACGGCGGGGCCTTCCCGACCGGCGAGCGATCCGATGCGATCCTCGACGATGCCCACGCGGCGCTCGCCGACGTGCTCGGGGTCGACCCGGACGAGATCTCGCTCGGGCCGAACATGACGACCCTCACGTTCCATGTCTCCCGCTCGATCGCCGCGTCGATGCGAGCCGGCGACGAGATCGTCGTCACCGGCCTCGACCACCAGGCGAACGTCGACCCGTGGATCGCGGCCGCGCGGGACAACGAGGTCATCGTTCGCACCTGGGAGCCGAACCTCGACGACTGCACCCTCGACCTCGACGGCCTGGACGCCGTGCTCAACGATCGGACGCGACTCGTGGCCGTCGGCTGGGCATCGAACGCGGTCGGCACGATCAACCCGATCGCCGAGATCAGCGCGCGAGCGCGGGCGGTCGGCGCGCTCACGTTCGTCGACGCGGTCCACGCCGCGCCCCACCTCCCGCTGGACGCGCGCGCCGTCGGCGCCGACTTCGTCGCCTGCTCCGTCTACAAGTTCTTCGGGCCGCACGTCGGCGCGCTGTACGCGCGGCGGGAGCTCATGCAGTCGCTCCCGAAGTACAAGGTCCGGCCGGCATCGGCGCCGTTCGAGACGGGCACGGGCAACCACGAGGGCTATGCGGGCTCAGCGGCGGCGGTCGAGTACCTCGCAGACCTCGGTTCCACGTACGGGGACGCCGGCGACGGTGCCTCGCGCCGTGAGCGGGTGCTCGCCGGCATGCACGCGATTCGCGCCTCCGAGATGGACCTGTACCGCCACCTCGCCGAGCGACTTGCCGCGATCGACGGCGTCCGGATCCTCGGCCTGACCGCCGATGTGGACATGGATCGGCGAACGCCCACGGCATCGATCACGATCGAGGGCGTGAAGCCCCACGATGCCGCCGTCTCCCTCGGCCGGCGAGGAATCGCGGTCTGGGACGGCGACTTCTACGCCACCGGGCTGATCGAGCGCCTCGGCCTGCAGGCCGACGGCGTGCTGCGAATCGGCCTCATGCACTACAACACCCAGGCCGAGGTGGACCGCCTCGCAGCTGAGCTCGAGGAGATCGCCGCTACCGGATCGTAAAGGTTGTCGCCTCGGTCGCTGCTCCGAGCTCCGGCGCGTCGACCGCCTGGATGATCGCCGGCGGCCACGCGTAGGTCCCCGGCGAGACAACGCGCGCGACATAGGTAACGGTTCGGGTCGGGCTCAGATGATGGAGGCACCACAGCACGGTCTGGGCGTCGATGTCGTATGGCCGCCCGCGCCAGTCCGTGAACCCGTCGTCATCCGGCCACTCCCAGCTGCGTTCGATCGGCGCGAGGCCGGAGGGCGCGATGTCCCGGATCTGCCAGCAGCCGCCATACGGCACGATCCCGAGGTCGACGGTGATCTCGATCCGGACCAGTTGATCGTCCCGAGCATCGTTCACCGGCGTGACCGACCGCAGGATCGACACCCCACCGCCGTTCGGCAGGGCGGCGCCGGCGCCGGTCCATGACGTGACGACCGCCAGCTCACCCGCGATCGGCTCGAGGACCAGCGACGCGCGCTGCGGGGCGTCGAGGACGAGTGTCTTGGTGCCACCCGGCCGCAACGCCTCTTCATGGCGCACCCCGTCAACCGTCCAGGCGAATCGGGCGGCGGGCCGCGGCAGGCGCTCCAGGCCCGCCTTGACGTAGGCGAGGCGCTCGAGCGCCATCGTCCGCTCGCTGCTGCCGCGCTCATCGACGTAGCGCAGGACGTCCCGCGCGAACGGCTCGCCGAGGCGTGCGCTCAGGACGACGAGGAGGCGAGCCGCGTTCACGGTGTCCTCGGTGTTCGCGCCGACGGCGAGCCGGACCCAAGGTCCGTAGCGCTCCCCGTGGGCCGCCAGCAGCGCGCGCTCGATCGATCGGGCACCGTTCTCGTCTCCCGCTGCCAGGAGCCCGAGCGCGAGCCACAGGGATTCTCGGATGGTCAGCTCCTCGCTGGTGTACGCCCGCAGGGATTCGAGGACGTCCTCGCCGAGCCCGGCCAGCGCCGCGAGGCCCATGATCCGCGTCTCCCGGTTCTCACCGTCGTCCACCAGGCGTTCGAGGTAGCTGCGCAGCGCGCCGAAGTTGACCCCATCCGGCGTGATGAGCGCGGTCAGGGCGGACAGCTCAGGGTCGACGGAGGCGTACGGCAATAGCGCGATGCCCGACGTCTGGAACCGGCTCGGCTCGAAAGCACGTTCGCGGAACTCGCGGGCGTCGAAGCCGAACTCGTCGATCAGCAGCTGCCGCGCCGCGGCCGCCGCGGCGAGCAGGTCGAAGCGTGCGCTGTCGGTCCACGCGAGGTCGACCAGCGTCGACAGCAGCGAGCCCCGGCCGGCGTCGGTGATGGCGTAGGTCGTCAGGCCTTCGCCGCCCTGGGGCACGTAGCCCGGGACCAGGCGGTCGTAGGTCCGCATCAGCGAGCTGAGCCTGGTGGGGATGGCGCGCACGGATCGCACGACCGCGTCCTTCAGCCCCGGGCCAGGACCGCGACCCGCGACGCGGATCCGGTGCTCGCCGAGGGGGATCCCGGGGAGCGGCACGCGAACGGCCTCGAACGCCAGGCCCTCCACGATCGTCTCGGCCAGCCCGAGGCTCGGCGCGGAGACCGTGAAGCGGACCGGATCGCCGGCCCGCAGCGCATCGCCGTACGCGCGGACCCGGAGCACCGGTGCCTCGCCGACGAGGTACTCGGGCGCGAGCACGCTCTCGACGAAGAACGGCAGCCCGACCGGGATGAGGACGGACTCACGGCCGGCGCGCAGCCCGTCGGTGATCGCCATCGCCGAGAGATGCCAGCTCGTGAGGTCGTCGAGGAGGTCGAACGTCACCGTCGCCCGGCCGTCCGGGCCCGTCCGAACCAGCTGCGAGGTGACGACGTCGCCGAAGGAATCGCGGCCGCCGCCACCCGTCGCGCCGCAGCCGCCCTCGAACGGGCGGAGCGGGATCCGATGCGATGCATGGGACTGCAGGAAGCCGGGGCCGACCCACCGGTACAGATCCCCCAGGATGTCGGCCTCGTGGGCCGCGCCGATCGCGAACAGCTTCTCGTCGACGCCCTGGACGATGACGTCCGCGGCGACGGGCCGGCCGTCGGGCCCGAGCGTCGTCACCTGGACGGTGACCCGATCGCCGGGCGCATAGCGCGCCTGGTCCGGCCGCAGGCGCACCTGCACGGTGAGGTCATCGACGTCGACGTCCACGTCGGCGTCGGCCATCGCGTAGCCCTGGCCCGTGACCTGGACCGCACGGATGGTGAACCCGGGCAGGTCGCGTTCACGCAAGGCGTGGGCGAAATTCGGTGAGTCGCTCGTGGCAACGTCGCGGAGGCCTCGATTGGCCACGAGGAACAGGAAGCGCCCCTCGCGCGCGACCCGGCCGTCGCCATCGTGCATGGTGACCTCGGCGATCGCGTCGAGGCCCAGGCGTAGGGGAGCGCTGTAGCCGCCACAGCCCGACGGCGCCACCAGGTACGAGGACCTCGCGGAGCTGCTCGCGTCGATCCGATGCTCCCGAGCGTAGTCATGGACTCGGACCCGGCGACCGGCCAAGTCGGCGGCCCCGAGGATGATCTCGTAGCCGTCCTTCGCGGACGGGACGGCCAGCGAGAGGTGGTAGGTCCCATCTGCCCTGCTGGTCGTCCGGTACGTCCCGACCCGTTCTCGAACCTCGTCCCACTCGTAGGCCTGGACCACCTTTTTCTCGATGTAGTCGTAGTAGGTGCCGAGATTTCGTCGCACGGGGCGGATTCGAATGACCGTCGCCGACACCTCGCGATCGGGCAGCGGGCCGCCCGCCACGACGTCGTCCCAGTTCCAGGGATCCTCCGCCTGGGCGGAGTCGATCGCCCTGTAGGCCACGCGCGAGACGACGCCATCGATCGTGAGGGTCGTGCCCGTCACCCGCGATGAGCTCGTCAGCCACGCATCGGACGGGAAGACGACGACGTCCGTGTCGCCGGAGATCTCGCCCTCCTCGGGTCGCACGGGGGTGACGTAGATGCCCTGGCCCGTCCAACCGGAGGGAAGGCCGCTCCCGAACTCGGCCCGTACGGTCGCCCGGGCTGCGCCGAACTCGTCGGTCGTGACGGTCACCCGCTGGCGCCCGTCGGTCGAGACCTGCAGGTCGACCCCGGGCACCGCCGACTCGTCGAAGAAGGAGGCGCTGATCGCGACCTCGATGGGCTCCCCGTCCCGGAACGCGTACCGGTTGGTCGAGACGTCGATGCGATACGCGGGCTTGCGGATCTCGGCGACCTCGATCCACGTGGACTGCGCCACCACGCCCCCGACCTCGAGGTCGAGCCGGTAGTAGGACCGGGGAAGTGAGCTCGTGGCGACGTCCACGGTGAAGGCGCCGCTGCGGTTCAGCGAGACGGGCACGCTCGAGATGGGGGCGCCACGTTCACCGGATTCGTAGTCGTCGTTGACGGGGTACAGCGCCAGCCGAACGTCGGCCGGAAGCGATCCGTCGTCACGCGAGCGGACCATGCCCCAGGCATGGACGGTGTCGGTCTCCCGGTACTGGTCGCGGTCCGTGTTGAGGAGCAGCCACCAGCGCTGGGATGGCTCCGCCGCCCGGGATTCAGAGTTGTCGAACGGGCCGTCGAGGCTGCCGACCGCGCTCCCCAGGCCCGCGACGATCCATCGGCCGTCCGGCGCGGTCACCGCGATGAGCCGGGGATCGGGCACATGCCAGTAGTCGTAGTAGTCACCGTCATCCTCGGCCACCGGCGAGCTCGGACTGCTGGTTCGAAGCTCGGCCGGAGTCGGGAAGCGCGCCACGCCCGTCGCGTCGGTGCCGCCGAACCTGCGGCCACCGATCGACGTCACCGTTGCGCCGGCGATCGCCGTGACGGTGCGCAGGTTGTTGAGCCAGACGACGGTGTCGGTCTCGGTGGACAGGGCGTACACCCCGAGGTTCGATACCTGCAGCACCAGCTGGGCGATCTCGTGCCGGGGAAGGACGACGAGGTACGCGCCGGGATCGAGCTCGATCGGGATCGAGAGGATCCGGGCGCCCTCCTGGTCGACGAGCACCGGGGCGTCGAGCGCAGCGACGCGATCCAGGTCATCGGTCGAGACCCTGGCATCGACGGAGTACACGCTCCAGCTGTCGGGGCCGGTGAGGCGAGACACCGCGTCGAGCGTCGTCCGGAGGTTGGGCAGGACGTAGACCTCGACGGGCAGGCTGTTGATGGCGGTGCCGCCGTTGCGCTCGGCGTTCGAGCCGCCGTAGATCGGCAAGGCGGGCCGTTCGCCGACCCGGACGGCGCTCATCGGCGCGGTGAACCGGACGACGACCTCCGGCCTGGCCGCGATGTCGGTCTCGAACCGGAAGGTGACGCCGGCCTCCAGGACGAGCTCGGAGCCTTCGAGGCCGACGCCCCGATCGACGGTGACCTGGTAGATCGTTGCCGGCTGGAGGGCCTTGTCAGGGACGAACACCCACGTGCGCTCGTGCTGCTCGAACCGCCCGGCAGCGGCCGGCTGGATGTGGAATCGCGGTTGGAAGCCGATCGTGCCGTCCTGGTCGAAGGTGACCTCGATGCCCGTTCGAACCGGCACCTCGGTGCTCAGGTCGCCTGGCAGCGTGCCCACCACGCGAGGCGGCCGCTCCGTCCGGAACGCCCACGCGCCACCGAGCGCACCGGTCGGGGTGCGAAGCTCGAGTCGATACGTCTGGCCTTCGGCGAGCTGTTCCTTCGGCACGAGGGTTACCACGTCAGGCGTCGCCCCACTGACGACCTCGAATTCCACGGCGGGCTCGGCCGTGACACCGGATGCGAGCTCGGCCGCCGGTGTGCCGTCGAGGCTGCGCAGCGTGAATCGCGCCGTCGAGGCCAGCCCGGGCCGGCTCTCCCTGTCGGGGCTGATCGTCGCGACAACGACGGCCGGGTCGAGGGCGAGCGCCTGCCACGGCTCCGGTGAAGCGGTGGGAACCGGGGCGGCCGATGGGGTCACCCGCGGCGTCGCGCCGGGTGAGGCCTGCGAGATCGATCCCGACGCCGTGGGAGCGGGCCCATCGGGCGGCCGCAGTATCAGCGTCGCCGCCAGGACGAGCACGAGGATCGGGACGACCATCGTCACGATCGGATACCGACCGACGTACGCTCGGATGCGAGCAACCGCGCGATCGAACGGACCACGCAGGCGGGTGTTCACCAGTTCCCTCCGGTCCCTTTCCCCTCCGGCCATAGGACGTGGCGGGCGCGCTGATGTTGCGCCACGTGTGCAACCTGCCCGGCCGATATCCTCCCTGCGTGCAGGTGGACGCGACCATGACTCGATCGTTCGGCGGGCAGACGATGGTCGGCACGCTGCGCGAGGCGCTGCTCAAGGCGCCCGGCCAGGCATTCGGGCGGGCGTTCGAGAATTCCGACCACGGGTTCCTCCACCCGGTGGACCTCGAGGTCGCGAGGCGCGAGCACGCCGCGTTCTCGGAGCTGCTCGCGTCACTCGGGACGACGGTCCACCACCTCGAGACCGAGATCGACAGCCCGGACCTGCTGTACGCCTTCGACCCGTTGCTCATCACCGATCGCGGCGCGATCCCGCTCCGCCCCGGCAAGCCCAACCGACAGATCGAGCCGGCCGCCATCGAGGCCTGGACGCTCGCGCACGGCATCCCGACGATCGGGCGGATCGAGGGCCCCGGCATCATCGAGGGCGGCGACACGTTCTGGCTCCGACCGGACCTGTTCGTCGTCGGACGGACGCTGCGCACGAACCAGGCCGGGGCCGAGCAGCTGGCGGCGCTCGTCGGCGGCGACGTGCGGATCTTCGACGTCCCGTACTGGCGCGGGAACGCCGACCTGCTCCACCTGATGTCGATCGTCCACCCCATCGCCGACGACCTCGCGACGGTGTACCTGCCGCTGCTCCCGGTCGAGCTGTGGCGTTTGCTCCTGGACCTCGGCTACCGGCTGATCGAGGTCGCCGACGACGAGGTTGACCGGCTGGGCTGCAATGTCCTG
The DNA here is from genome assembly GCA_963721765.1 of uncultured Chloroflexia bacterium. Lineage (GTDB taxonomy): Bacteria > Chloroflexota > Limnocylindria > Limnocylindrales > CSP1-4 > UBA5189. Next base: position 36,480 of record CAVRJP010000003.1, on the reverse strand, counting down.
GTCGTCCGCCCCGGCGTCGTCATCATCGCGGCGGGCAACCCCAAGGTCGCCGCCGCGCTCGCGGCGCACGGTGTCGAGGTGCACACGTACCCGGCGACCGAGATCGGGGTCAACGGCTCCGGTGGCCCGACCTGCATGACCCGGCCGATCCTGCGGGCGTGACACTCCGACCGATCGAGCGACAGGCGGCAGATGCCGTCGATGCCGGCTGGGCGACCGACGCGCTTGCGCGACTCGTGCGGACGCAGAGCATCACCGGCGACGAGGGCGCGGTCCAGGACCTCGTCGCAGAGCTCCTCGCCGGGGCCGGCGCCGCGGTCGAACGCCTCGAGCCGGATCCGGTCGCCGTCCGCGCCGACCAGGACTGGCCTGGCGAGGAGATGCCCCGCGAGCGCCTCCCGATCGTGTTCGGGCGGGTGGGCAAACCGGCTGGGCGGCGAATCGTGCTCGTTGGGCACGTTGACGTCGTTCCGGTCGGTGATCCGGCGACCTGGGAACGGGACCCGTGGTCGGGGTCGATCGAGGGCGAGCGGGTGTTCGGCCGTGGCGCCTGCGACATGAAGGGCGGCGTGGCGTCGATCCTCGCCGTCGTTCGCGCGCTGCGTGACGCGGGCCTCGTGGAGCGGCTCGGGGGCGAGATTCTCGTCGCCAGCGTGCCCTCGGAGGAGGATGGCGGCCAGGGCATGCTCGCCGCGATCCGGGCCGGCGCGACGGGCGACGTGGCCGTCATCACGGAGCCGACGGACCTCGAGGTCGTGATCGCCCACGCGGGCGCGATCACGTTCCGGCTCACGGTGCCCGGCCGCGCCGCGCATGCCTCGGTGCGCCGCGAGGGCGTGTCCGCGCTCGACAAGCTGCAGGTGTTCGTGCGTGCGCTCGAAGCCGACGAGGCGGCGCGCAACGGCGCCGAGACGGAGCCGCTCATGACGGCCCACGGGCTGCCCTACCCGACGATCATCGGGATGGTGAAGGGCGGCGTCTGGCCGTCGAGCGTGATCGACAAGCTCGAGGTCGAGGGCCGCTACGGCGTCAAGCTCGGCCAGACGTGGCGGGATGCGGAACGGGACCTGCTGCGCTGCATCGACGACGCCAACGAGGCTGACCCATTCCTGCGCGATCACCCGGCGACGGTCGAGATCACGGGTGGGCGGTTCTCGTCATCGCGAACACCCGCGGACCATCCGCTGCCGGTCGGGCTGGCAGACGTCGCGGAGGCGATGCTCGGCCGGCGCCCGCCGATGACCGGCGAGCCGTATGGCGCCGACATGCGCCTGCTGATCGATCACGGCGCGACCCCGACGGTCATCTTCGGGCCGGGCGACAAGCGGCTCGCGCATGCCGCGAACGAGTGGGTGTCGACGACCGAGGTCGCCGCGTGCGCCAGGACGCTGGCCGCGTGGGTCGTGCGGGAGCTCGTGACCGACTGACCCCGCTGGGGGCGACGAGAGCTAGGCCGCCCCGGCCGCGAGCTCGCGCCGCCGGTTCAGGAGCAGCCACACCGGCGCCAGCACGATCGCGACGCCCAGGATGCCGAGCGTCGAGAAGCCGGCCGCGGCCACGACGGCGCCGGACCCGAGGCTGGCCAGCGCAGACGTGGTCCAGATGACCGCATCGGCCGTGCCCTGCACGCGCGCCCGGTCGGCGAGGTCGATGCTCGACGCGAGCAGCGAGCTCCCGGCCACGAACCCGAGGTTCCAACCGAACCCGAGGAGGAAGAGCGCGACGGCGAGGACCTCGCTGCGCTCCGGCGGCGCGAACGCTGCGAGCAGCCCCGCGGCGACGAGCACGCCGGTCCCGAGGAAGATGGTCGGCAGGCTCCCGAACCGCTGCGTGATCCAGCCCGACAGCGGCGCCAGGGCGAACATGCCGACGACGTGACCGCTGATCACGAAGCCGACGGTTGCCAGGGAGTGCCCGTGGTCGTCGAGGTGGATCGGCGTGATGGTCATGATCAGGACCATGGTGGCCTGGGCGCAGACGAGGGCCGCGACGGCGGCAAGGACGGCCGGCCGGAGCAGGATCTCCCGGACGGGCAGGATCTCGCGGTTCGCATCGAACGGTTGCGGGGCCTCGGTCGTCAACGCGAACGGATCCGGCCGGAGCAGGAAGAACGAGAGCGCCGCGGCAAGGCCGACCATCACGATCGGGACCAGGTACGGACCGGCGAGCGGCGGGAGACCGGCGCGTGCAGCGAGGTCGCTTGCGAACGGGACGATGAGCGGCCCGACGATTCCGCCGACCGTCGAGCCCCACACGACCAGCCCGATGGCAACGGGACGCCGCTTCGGCTCGGCCATGTCCGCCGCGGCATAGCGCGACAGGTTGTTGGAGCTGTTCCCGAAGCCGATCAGGAACGTCCCGACGATGAGCAGTGGAAACGAGGCGATCACGATCGCGCCGGCCCCGATCGCGGCGCCGACGATGCTGGTCAGGTAGCCGCCCGTCAGCCCGATCCGGCGGCCGCGCCTGGCCATGACCCAGGACAGGGCGACGGCGCCGACCGCGGCCCCGAAGACCACGGCGGCGCTCGGGGCGCCGGCCAGCGCGGCGGAGCCGAGGAGCTCCTTGCCGGCGAGGGCGGCCACCGTGACCGCGGCGAGATGGCCGGTGCTGCCGAGCGCGACGGTGGCGAACAGGACCCACCGGCTCCGAACTCGCGCCGCCTCGAGCGCTCGACGGTCGAGGCCGGCTGCCTCGTGGGCCATGAAGGACATCGGGCGATGATAGGAGGCGGGGGTCAGCCGAACAGCGCCGCGAGGGCCTCGTCGAAGGCGCCAGTGTGGCGATCGATGTCGGCCTCGGTGGTCACAGGCGACATGAGGGCCATGTTGTGGAACGGCGTCATGAGCACGCCCCGGTTCATGACCCACAGGTGCAGCAGGCGCTCGAGCTCGACGTCCGCGTGGGCGATCTGGTCGGCGCCGTCCCGGGGCGGGTCGGGCATGAAGTGGTACTCCGCTCGAGCCCCGAGCCGGGTCACGCTCCAGGGCGCGCGGTGCCGTGCGATCGCATCGTTCACGCCGGCCTCCCAGCGCGCGGCGAGCGGGACCATCCGCTCGAACGCGGCGTCGGTGAGCACCTCGCCCAGCGCCGCCCGGGCTGCAGCCATCGAGAGCGCGTAGCCGGCGAGCGTGCCGCCGATCCCGCCGACGTCAGAGTCCTCGATCGGGACGGCGACGCGGACTCGATCCGCGATTTCCGACGTCATCCCGTACGCGGCCACGGGGATCCCGCCGCCGATGGTCTTGCCGATCACGAGCATGTCCGGCTCGTAGCCGCCGGCTCCGGTCACACCGCCGGGGCCGGCGCAGATCGTGTGCGTCTCGTCGTGGATCAGGATCGTCCCGTGGCGGCGCGTCAGCTCGCGCACGCCCTCGAGGTAGCCCGGCTCGGGCAGCACGATCCCGACGTTCGTCAGCGCGGGCTCGATCAGCAGGCCCGCGACCTGGCCGTCGGCGAGCGCGCGCTCCAACGCCGCGAGGTCGTTGTACGGCACGGCTCTCGTCGTCAGGCCGGGATCGACCGCCGGCCCGAGGTTGCCCCGCCGCGCCACGGTCCGGTCGCCGTCGAGGACCGCGAAGGTCTCGTCGACCGAGCCGTGGTAGCAGTACTCGTGGACGGCCACGAACGGCCGGGCGGTGATGGCCCTGGCGATTCGCAGCGAAAACCGATTCGCATCGGTGGCGGTGAGCGTGAACTGCCACGACGGGAGCCCGAACCGGCGCGTGAGCTCCTCGCCGACCCATGCGGCATCCTCCGTCGGCAGCATCGTCGTGATGCCGCGCCGGAGCTGGCGCTCCACCGCGTCGATGACAGGCGCTGGGCCGTGCCCGGCCATCGCCCCGGTGTCCCCGAGGCACAGGTCGACGTAGGCGTGGCCGTCCGCGCAGGTGGCGTGGGCCCCGGACGCGGAATCAAGGAACAGGGGGAACGGTCCGGCCCACTTGACCATCCAGTTCATGGGCACGCCATCGAGCAGGCTCGTGCGGGCGCGCTCGTGGAGCGCCCGTGTCTTTGGATGGCGGTCGGCGAAGGAGGCCAGCTCGCGCTCGAGCAGCGTCCGGACGCGCTCCGGCTCGACGCCGGTCGGCGATTCGATGTGTTGACTGGTCACGGCCGTCAGTTTGACGGCCGCGGGGTCAGTCGATGCGCTTCGTATAGCCGCAGACCGGGCACGTGGCGACGCCACGCTCCGGGTGCAGCTCGAGGAAGCTCGTGCAGCCGTTGGTCCGGCAATAGAGCTTGGTGCTCATCGAGCGCCGGCGCATCCGGCGCATCGAGGCTGATCGTCCGACGACGGACGAATGGTGTGTGCGGGTAAGCATGTGGTTCCCTGGTTTCCTTTGGCCGCGATCGAGGGGCGGTATGAGCCCCGACGGCGGTGCTGTTGCTCGTCGCGGGTGGGGCGATCGAGCGTTGTTTCTGTCTGCCTGCTGGACGCGGGAGCGAGTCGTTCCGGTTCCACAGAACTCGGTCGATGCTCAGACCTGCTGTCCGCTCTCGGCGTTCACCTCTACCTGTCGAGCATGGGTCAGGTCCCCCGGCCTGTCAAATGCTCGACCATCCGCGCGGCGCGACAAGGGCGCCAAATGGGGCCCCGGGACCGGCCAAAGGTCACGCGTGCCCGTCGCCCGACGAGTTCTCGACGTGGCGCTCGAGGTGCCCCGCAACAGAGGCGGCGATTGGTTCAAATCTCTCAACCTGTTCTGAATCGCCCCTTTGTTGCGACAATCACCGTCGTCTTGGCAGATTCCGAGCCGACGATCGGGAACATGTCGTCGCCGCGCGAGCCGCGTCGAGCGAATCAAGCCCCGCCCCGAGCGAGGCCAACCGTCCCGGTCAGATCGGTCGCGTTCCAGCAGGAGACTCGGCACGTGCATTCGACCCGCCTCCCTCGCCTGATCTCGCTTCCGCTGACCGCCGCGCTGGCATCGGCGTTCCTCCTGGCCTTCGGGATGGCGCCACCCGCTCGAGCCGCCGCCGGCCTGACGCTGACGACGCCATTCCCCGGCGTGACCGCGAGCCCCGACTCCCGCGTGAGCTTCGACCTCGAGGTCGACGCGACCGAAGCCGGCCGGATCAACCTCGCGATGACCGGCGTGCCGGCGTCGTGGAGCGCGAGCCTGCACGGCGGAGGCCTCGTTGTGACGTCGGTGCTCCTCGACGGTGACGATCCCGTTGAGGTCCGGCTCGACATCGACGTCCCGGCCGATGCCACGGGCACGACGACCATCGTCGTCGTCGCATCGGATGCGGAATCGCGCGTGGAGCTGCCCATCAGCATCCTCGTCGCGGCGAACGCGGGCGGCGAGGTCGTGGTCGATGCCGACCTCACCGACCTCCGGGGAAGCTCGGATCAGACGTTCACCTTCAACCTCAACGTGGCGAACGACACGGAGCAGGACCTGACCTACTCGGCGAGTGGTCAGGCCCCGCCGGGCTGGACGGTCGAGGTGGAGCTGACGGGCCAGACCCAGGCGGTGAACGCCACGGTCGAAGCGGGCGGCACCGCCGGCGTGACCGCGAGGGTGACGCCCGCCGCGAACGCGGATGCGGGCACGTACCCCATCCCCGTCAGCGTGACCGTCGGCGCAGACCAGTACCCGGTCGATCTCAACGTGGAGATCACGGGCAACTACTCGGTCGCGCTCGATACCCCGAACGACCTCCTCTCCGGACGGGGCCCGTCCGGGAGCGTCACCGAGCAGACGTTCACGATCACCAACACCGGTACCGCGCCTTTGACGGGCGTGACGATGTCGGCCACGTCGCCGACGAACTGGGACGTCGAGTTCGATCCGCCCACGACCGCGTCCATCCCGCCCGAAGGATTCGTGACCATCAAGGCGCTGATCACACCGTCGGGCAACGCGATCGCCGGCGATTACTCGCTGACGTTTCGCGTCAACGCCGAGGAGGCGGACGACGACGCGACCTTCCGGTTCACCGTGGAGACCTCGATCATCGGCGGTCTCATCGGCGTCGCGGTCATCGTCGCCGCGGTCGGCGGCCTCATGTGGGTCTTCCGCAAGTACGGGCGACGCTGAGCATGACCGTCGATCGGCGGGTCGCCCGCAAGGGCCGCCTCCGCCAGCGAGAGCGGGAGCGCACCCCGATCGAGGATGAGCTCGCGCCGATCATCACGCGCCGGCTCACCAAGCGATACGGCGACCTCACCGCGGTCAACGCGCTCGACCTGGAGGTGCGGGCCGGCGAGATCTTCGGCCTGCTCGGCCAGAATGGCGCCGGCAAGACGACCACGATCCTCATGCTCCTCGGCCTCACCGAGCCGACGAGCGGCGGGGCGCGCGTCGTCGGCCTGGACCCGGTCCGCCGGCCGCTGGAGGTGAAGCGGCACGTCGGCTACCTGCCCGACAACGTCGGGTTCTACGACGGCATGACGGGCCGGGAGAACCTGCGCTACACGGCCAGGCTCAATGGCCTCCGTGGCCGCGAGGCGGAGGCGACCATCGGCGACGTCATCGAGCAGGTCGGCATGACCGAGCGAGCCGATACGCCGGTCGAGACGTACTCGCGCGGGATGCTCCAGCGCCTTGGGATCGCCGATGCGCTCGTGAAGTCACCGAAGGTGCTCATCCTCGACGAGCCGACCACCGCGATCGACCCGATCGGCGTGGTGGAGATCCTCGACCTGCTCCGGACGCTCGTCCGGGAGCGGGGGCTCGCCGTCCTGCTGTCGAGCCACCTGCTCGTCCAGGTCCAGTCCGTGTGCGATCGGGTCGGCATCTTCGCCGCGGGCTCGCTGATCGGCGTGGGGACCGTGCCCGAGCTGGCCGAACGGTTCGGTGATGGTGGTGCGCGCATCGAGGTCGGATTCGAGGGGCTCGACGCGCCCCAGGCCGAGACAGCCGCCGGTCTGCTCCGATCGATCGCCGGCGTGACGTCCGTGACGGCGCCGACCCGGCCCGGCGACCCGTTCGTGCTCGCGACGGCGTCCCGGGACGAGGTGCGCTCCGTGCTCGCGGCCGTGCTGGTCAGCGCCGCCAAGCAGGGCGTCGGGCTCAGCTCGATCCGCGAGGTCGTGCCGTCGCTCGACGACATCTATCGCCGCGCGCTGCGCGAGCAGGCCGGATCACGGGCCATGGGAGCCGCAGGAGCCGCGGCGTGACCGCCGAGGTCGCGCCGATGGATCCCGCGCCCGCGCCGGCGGCGGCCGCGGCCACGCCTTCGGCGCGGGGGCCACGCCTCCGCCCAGGCTGGCTCACGATCGCCGAGAAGGAGCTGACGGACCATCTCCTGAGCGTTCGGCTGTACGTGCTCTTGATCGTGCTCGGCGTCGCGGCGCTGATCCCGCTGTACTTCGCGGCGGAGACGATCCGCTCGCTCGCCTCGTCGGCCAGCGGCGCGCCGGCCGTGTTCCTGGCGATGTTCACGCTCTCCCCCGAGAGCGTCGACCTCCTCCGCGTGGACTATTTCATCGCCATCGCCGCGCCGCTCATCGGCGTGGGCTTCGCGTTCGACGCGGTCAACGGCGAGCGGCACGAGGGCACCCTCCCGCGCCTCCTCTCGCAGCCGATCCATCGCGACGACGTGATCAACGGCAAGTTCGCGGCGGGTCTCGCCGTGATCGGAATCGTCCTGATCGCCGCGCTCGCCGTGATCTCGGGCTTCGGCCTGTTGCGGCTCGGCATCGTCCCGGCCGAGGGCGAGATCATCCGGCTGGTGGCGTGGCTCCTGCTCACGATCCTGTACGTCGCGTTGTGGCTGGCGTTCGGGACGCTGCTGTCGGTCATCACGCGACGCGCGGCGACCTCCGCGCTCGTGGGCCTCGGCGTATGGTTCTTCGTCGCCGTCCCGCAGTTCGGCCAGTTCCTGGTCTCGCTCCTCGGTGCGATCATCGCGCCCGGCGGGACCACGGCGCAGTCGCAGCTCGACGCCGTGGCGATGCAGCAGAACCTGCTCCGGGTCCTGCCGAGCACGCTCTACAGCGAGGCGTCCCTCGTCCTGCTCAACCCGTCGGTGACGGCGGTCACGACGCCGGCGACGATCGACCAGCTGCAGCAGTACCGGCAGCAGATCGGCTCGCTCCTGTCGCTCGACCAGAGCCTGCTCCTCATCTGGCCGCACATCGTGATCCTGTTCGCGCTGACCGTGGGCTGCTTCGCGCTCGCCTACGCGAAATTCATGCGCCAAGAGGTACGCGCCTAGGTCGGCGGATAGCCCGTGATGCGGCGGATCTCGCGGTAGAGGGGCTTCAGCCGGTCGTACATCGGCAGGTAGACCGATCGGTAGAGGTCCTCGTAGGTGCGATTGGCTGCTGGGTCGGGCTCGAACCGATCGGTGATGTCGGACCATCGCCGCCACGGCGTCGACCGGATCGGCGTGGATGCCGAGGCCGAGCATGACGTCGATCGCCGCGCCGAGCCCCGCCGCTTCGTGCGTGTGCGGCCGCGAGGCGGGCAGCCCGAAGACGTCCGCGAAGAGCTGCACGGCGGCTCGTGACTGCGACCCGCCACCCGAGATGCGCAGCTCCCGGATCGGCACCTTGCTCCTGCGAACCGTCCGCTCCGAGCCTTCGCGAAGCGCGTAGGCGAGCCCCTCGAGGATGGCGCGATAGACGTGCGCCCGGCCGTGGATGTCCCCGAATCCGAGGAGCGCACCCTTGGCCTCCGGTCCCGGGAACCTGACGCCGGGCATCCAGTACGGCTGGAGGACGAGGCCCATCGAGCCCGGCTGGGATGCCGTCAGGAGCTCCTCGAACAGGCCCTCCGGAGGGATGTCGAGCGCCGCCGCGCGGGCGACCTCGGTCGCCCCGAACTCGCGCTTGAACCACTCGACCATCCAGAACCCGCGCAGCACCTGGAGCTCGACGAGCCACGCTCCCGGGATCGCCGCGGGGTAGGGCGGCACCAGCGGGATCGCCTCGAGGTACCGGCGGTGCGTCGTCCCGATCGTCGCAGTGGTGCCGAACGACAGCGCGGCCACGTCCGGCTGGACGGCGCCGGACCCGAGCGCCTCGCACTGCTTGTCGCCGGCTGCCGCGATGAGCGGCACGCCGGCGCGAACGCCGAGGTGCTCGGCGGCACCCGCGGTCAGCTCGCCGAGGCGGCCCGTCGGCGGCACGAGCCGCGGCAGCCACGAGCGGTCGAACCGCGCGACCTGCCACTTCCAGTCGAGCCGGCCGGCCCACTCGCCGCGCTTGAAGTCGAACGGCAAGTAGCCGACCTGGCTCGCCGCGGAGTCGACCCACTCGCCGGTCAGCCTCGCGGTGAGCCACGACGACAGCACGCCGTAGCGCCGGATCCGCTTCCACACAGCGGGCTCGTGGCGCTCGATCCAGTTCGCCTCGGCATCGGCCTGGAAGCGGGCGACGGTCTCGCGGACGCCGAGGGCGCGGAACGCCATGCCCCAGAGCCCGCCGAGCGGCTCGAGGCCCTCGGTTCGGCGCTGGTCGAGCCAGACGATCGCCGGCCGCAGGGGAGTGCCGCCGTCGTCGGCAACCACGATGGTCTGGCGCTGCGTGGTCAGGGCGATGCCTGCCACGGCGTCCGGACCGACCGCAGCCCCGAGGGCGGTCCGCGGCGCCCCGGGGGCGGTCCGCGGCGCCCCGGGTCGTTCGCGCGCCGCGGTCCAGAGCCGGCGGCATGCCTCGCCGATCGCGACCCACCACGCCTCGGGATCCTGTTCGGCCCAGCCGGGTCGGGGCGAGACGTACGGCTCGATCGGCACGCGGCCCATCGCGACGAGATTTCCGGCGGGGTCGAAGAGGATCGCCCGGACGCTCTGCGTCCCGACGTCGATCGCCAGCGCGTGGTCCGCCGAAGCGCCGACAGCCACCGGCCCCTCCTCGGACCAATGGTGCCTCAGCGCGAGTCCTCGATGACGCCTAGTACGGCGGCCAGGGAATGGCGGGCCAGTCGGGCCTCGGCTCGGGGAACCGTCCACCGGTCAGGAGCGCCGCCACCCTCGCGCGCGTGGCCGCGACCTCGCCGGCGGCCAGCAGCGCCGCGAGCGACGCGGCCAGCGAGCCCGGCGCCCTGCGCGTTCCCAGCCCGGCCCGGACGTTCGCGAGACCAGCCAGCTCCTCGCCATCGAACGAAACCCCTCGCCAAGCCCAGAGCACGGTTCGGAGCTTCGACTCCTCGGAGAACGTCACGCCATGGTCCACTGCGTGGAGATGACCGCCGGGCACAGGCAGGAGGTGGCCTGCCTTGCGGTCCGTGTTGTTGACGATCGCGTCGAACAGCGCGACTCGACGCAGTCGGGGGTCGTCGCCGTTGACCATCGCGACGACATCGGCCTCGGGATCGGCGTGGATCCATAGCTGGAGCATCCCCTCGCCGAACGGCCCGTCGCGGAGGAGCGTCGGCGGCACGATGCCCCAGCCGAGCGCCTCGGACACCTGGTACGCGGCGACCTCGCGACGCGTGAGCGTGCCGTCCGGGAAGTCGAACAGCGGGCGCTCGCCGAGCGTCGGCTTCCAGACGGCGAGCAGGTCCCCGGGCCCGATCGTGATCGCGTCGACCTGCCCATCGCGATCAGGGATGGTCGCGCCCCCGGGCCACACGCGGACCACCATCGCGTTGTTCGAGGATCCGGGAAGCCTGCCGAGAATCTCGAGCTCGCCCGTCCGGAGCAGGTCGAGGATCGCCGGTCGCCCCGCGCCCGCCGGCTGCGAGCCAGCCTCCGTCAGGTCAGTTGACGTAGTTGCCGTTCCGGCGGGGGCAGATGTGGCCGGTGGGATCGAGCGGATTGCCGCACAGCGGGCACGGAGGGCGGCCCGCGCGGATGACTCTGAACGCGCGCTCCACGAAGGTTCGCGCGGCATCGGCGGTGAGCCGGACGCGCAGGAGGTCGGGCCCGTCCTCGGCGTCGTCGTCGATATCCACGAGGGTCTCGCCCTCGGCGGCCTCGTCGTCTTCGCTCGGCGCCCGCGCCTCGATCATGATTCGCTCCGCCTCACCGTCCCAGCCCAGGGTCAGCGTGGTGGCGCGGAACGCCTCGTTGAGCGGCTCATCCAGCGGCCGCTCGTCGGGCTTGATGGGCGCCGGCACGTCCTCGACGATGCCGCGTCGATCCAGCTCGACCAGGAGCTTGCCGAGGCGTTCCGCGAGCACCGCGACCTGGGCCTTCTCCAGCGCGACGCTCACCACGCGCCGCCCGTCCTTCGCCTGGAGGAAGAACGATCGTTGGCCGGGCTCGCCGACGGTTCCGGTGGCGAATCGGTCTGGCAGGTCGAAGACGAAGAGGCGTCGTGGCATGGTTCGAGAGTACCGCGAAGGGGCTGCCGGCACGTTCGCCGGCCCGGCCTCATCAGCCCGGCCGCATCAGCCCACGTTCACCGGGATCGAGTGATGCCCTCGCGCCCCGTCGGGCGCCGGGCTGGAGCGTTGGTCGGTCTGGACATCGCCGGTGCCGTCGATGGCCCTGACCTCGAGGAGGTGCTGGCCGGGCGTCGCGTCCCACTGGTAGAGCCACTGAACCCACGTCGCCGCCGAGATCGGGCTCGAGATCGACGCCGCCGCCCATGGCCCGTCATCGACCTTCACCTCGACGCCTCGCACGCCCCGGTCTGGCGCCCACGCGACGCCGGCGACCGCCACGCGACCCGCGGCCAGGTTCGCCCCCCGCCGCGGCACGTCGATCCGCGATTGGGTCAGGATCGGCGCGCGTGCCGCCCAGCCGCGGGGGATCCAGAACCCCTGGAACTGGTCGAACCGGGTGAGCTGCAGCTCGGTCAGCCACTTCGTCGCCGAGACGTAGCCGTACAGCCCGGGGATGATCAGCCGAGCCGGGTAGCCGTGGAGCGGCGGCAGCGGCTCGCCGTTCATGCCCACCGCGATCATCGGCAGCCGCGACTCGTCCATGACCCACTCCAGGGGCATGCCCGCCGTGAAGTCGTCGGCTGACCGGCCGACGAGCTGGTCTGCGCTCGGCTGCACCCCCGCCATTTCGAGGACCGTGCGAAGCGGCACTCCCGTCCACTTCGCGTTGCCGACGAGGCCCCCGCCGACCTCGTTCGAGACGCAGGCGATCGTCACGTACTGCTCGACGATCGGGAGCGCGACCAGCTCGTCGTACGTCAGCTCGACCTCCCGATCGACGAGGCCGGTGACCTTGAGCCGCCAGCTCGCCCGGTCGACGGTGGGCACGATCAATGCGGTGTCGATCCGGTAGAACTTGTCGTTGGGCACGACGATCGGGGCGAGCCCGCCAGACGTGAGGTCCGTCGTCGCGAGATCTGCGCCGGGCGGGAGGGTCGCGGGAATTGGCGCAGCCGGGATGTCGCCGGGGACTGCCGGGGTCCGTGGCCGCTCCAGCAGCAGCCGCCCGACCCCACCCGCCAGGACCGAGCCGACGGCGATGGCTCCGCCGGCCTGGAGCAGCGAGCGGCGACGCCAGTCCGGCATGCCGGCGCCGTGGTCGGCGGGCTTCGAAGCCAGCCCGACCAGGCGCCGGAGCACGAGGATGCCCGCGAATGCCTCGATTTCGGCGATCCCAGCGCTCACGACGGGGGCGCTGGCGACATCGCGCAGCGACGCGGCAAAGCCGGCGCCGGCGAAGAGCGCGATCACGGCCGTGGCGACGTCGGGACGGGTGGGTGCGATTCGGCCGAGGATGGCTCCGATGGCCAGGGCGACGAGCACCATGAACACCTGGAACACGGCCTTGTCCGCCTCGCCGAACAGCGCGACCATGAGCTCCTTGGCGCCCGGCGGCTGGACGTCCACGATGAACCGCGCTACGGCGAGAAGCGGCGACGGCGCGGTCAGGAACCCGGCGAGGAGCTCCCCGATCGCGAGCGCGGCGCCGACCGACACGGCGCCCGCGAACGCCAACCTCGCGCCTGGGCCAGTTGCTCTCACGCTCGAGAGACTACGTCACGCTCCGTGACGGGACGCTGACTCCGACCCGCCCGGCGATCGCGAGCGCTCGCCGCCGATTGCGAGCGCCGCGCCGGCGATCCCCGGCGCCGCGTCAGCGGCCGGTCGGCCCGGGGTTGCCGAGGCGGCCGAGGATGCTCGTCTCGAGCTGGAGGATGTGCTGCTCGAGCCGCTCGATCCGCTCGAGGATCTCGCGATTCCCTGCCACGAGCTCGGTCCTGCCCTTCAGGAGCTCCTTGTTCTGCTCCTCCTCGATGTCCGCCTCGTCGGCCGCGTGCTCGAGCGTCATCCGGTCTCGAAGTGCCTGTCGATTGCCGGCGAGCAGGATCAGCGGCGCCGCGTATGCCGCCTGCGTCGAGAACGCCAGGTTGAGGAGGATGAACGGGAACGGGTCGAATTTGAACAGCAGGATCACGTTGCCCGCGACCCAGATCGCGACGATGACGGTCTGGATCGCGATGAACGTCCAGCTGCCCAGGAAGGTGGTGACGCGATCCGCGACGCGAGCGCCGAATGGCGCCTCGTCGGCGAGGGCCCGGTTGACCGCGTGCCGGTAGCCCGCTCGCTGCCTCCGGGCCTTCGTCGGGTGCTCGGGATTGACGCTCGAATCGCTCATCTGCCGGCCCTCGATCGATGTGCCTGCGCTCGACGGCACGCATGATGCGCTCCACGTCACGCGGGTACGCTGTCCGGCGTGTTCGACCTGTCGCTCCAGGTGGACCTCTCGGTCCGGCTGGTGGTCGCGGCGCTGCTCGGGCTCGCGGTCGGCTTCGAGCGCGAGATCCACGGCCATCCGGCCGGGCTCAGGACGCACATGCTCGTGGCCGTCGGGTCGGGCCTGTTCACGGTGCTGTCCGCTTACGGCTTCGGCAATGGCAACCCGGCCGTCCCGATCGACCCGACCCGGATCGCCGCCCAGATCGTGTCGGGTATCGGCTTCCTCGGCGCCGGCGCGATCCTCAAGGACGGCATCGTCATCCGCGGCCTGACGACCGCGGCCAGCCTGTGGGCGACCTCCGCGGTCGGGATGGCCGCCGGGGCGGGGGAGTACGTCATCGCCGCGGTGGCGACGGCGACCATCCTCGTCAGCCTGTGGCCGATCAACGCGCTCGCCGAGCGCCTCCGCGGGACCGCCATCCCCGAGTTCCAGCTGCGACTCTCGATGGAGCGGTTGGAGAGCCTCGGGCAGGTCACGGGCATCCTCGTCGGCCATCGCCTGGAGATCGGCCAGATCTCGACGCAGCGCCTCGGCAAGAACAGCTATCGCGCGGACCTCGCCGTGCGCGGCCGGACGCCATCGGTCATCACCAGCGCGATCACGGCGATCGACGAGATCGATGGCGTCGACATCATCACCACCAGCCAGGCCGACTGACCCCACGTGACAGCATGAGGAGCCGCCGTCGATGACAGCCGCACGCCGCGCCCGGGACCTCGGGATCGTGATCGGAGAAGGGTCGCCGGGCCCTCGGAACGCGATCACCGACGTCGCCGGGGTTCGTGTCGGCCACACGACGCTCATCTCCGGCGAGGGCCCGCTGACGGTTGGCCGGGGCCCGATCCGAACCGGCGTGACCGTCATCGTGACCCACGACGGCGATGTGTGGACGGAGCCGTTGTTCGCGGGATCCGCGACCCTCAACGGGAACGGCGAGCTGACCGGCCTCGAGTGGATTCGCGAATCGGGGCTCCTCACGGGGCCGATCGGCATCACGAACACGAGCGATGTCGGCGTGGTGCGGGACGCGCTCGTCTCGTCGGCGTCCGCGTCGCACGACCCCGGCGCGGTGTACTGGAGCCTGCCCGTCGCGGGCGAGACGTATGACGGTCAGCTCCACGACATCGCCGGCGGCCACGTTCACGCATCGCACGTCGCCGCGGCACTGGCGGCGGCGACCGGCGGCGCCGTCCCGGAGGGCAACGTCGGCGGCGGGACGGGCATGATCTGCCACGAGTTCAAGGGCGGGATCGGCACATCGTCACGCCGGCTCTCCGAGGAGGACGGCGGCTGGACGGTGGGCGTGCTCGTCCAGGCGAACTACGGCCGGCGCGGCCTGCTGCGCATCGACGGCGTGCCCGTGGGCGAGGACATCCCGCTGTCCGAGGTCTCGTCGCCGTGGACCGAGGAGCGCCGCGGGATCGCCTCGGCGGACCGCGCGCCCGGCTCGGGCTCGATCATCGGCATCGTCGCGACCGACGCGCCGCTGCTGCCGCACCAGTGCGCCCGGCTCGCAAGGCGGGCGCCGCTCGGCGTGGCCCGCATGGGCGGCCTCGGCTCGACGACCTCGGGCGACCTGTTCCTGGCCTTCGCGACGGGCAACCGGGGCATGCCGCCGACGGAGCAGGAGCCGACGCGCGGTGGTGCGATCCCGCTCCAGGGCCTGCTCGACCGGGCGCTCGACCCACTGTTCGAGGCGACGGTCGAGGCCACGGAGGAGGCGATCGTCAACGCGCTGGTCGCGGCCGAGACGATGACCGGTCGCGACGGGATCACTGCCCATCGACTGCCCCACGACCGGCTGGTCGAGGTGATGCGCCGGCACGGACGCCTGCAAGGACATACCTAGACACTGAAGCCGTGATCGGCCACCATGCATAGGTCATGGCTGGCAGATCGACGGAATCATGGATCCGGCTCGGTGCCGCAGCGGAGATGCTCGGCACGTCCGTGGACACCCTGCGCCGGTGGGTCGACGCGGGTCGCATCCCAGCCCGTCGATCCACCCGAGGCCAGCGCGAGGTCGCCCTCGCCGACGTCTCGCGGCTCGCTGCCGAGCGACGGCGCGACGCGCCTGACGCCAGCCCACGCGGGTCCGGTGTGTCCATCGGGAGCTCCGCGCGCAATCGATTCCCGGGCGTCGTCACCCGCATCGTCAAGGATCGCGTCGCCGCCGTCGTCGAGATCCAGGCCGGGCCGCATCGACTCGTGAGCCTCATGACCGCGGAGGCGGTCGACGAGCTGGGGCTCAGGGTCGGCGATGCGGCCACAGGGGTGGTCAAGGCCACGAACGTCGTCGTGGAGCTGCCTGGACGCTGAGCACCCGGGCGACAGGAGGAGTTCCATCGTGCACAGGCTCGTTCGCGCACCCATCGTCGCCCTCGGCGCACTCCTCTTTGCCGCGGCGTGCGGTCCCGGCGCGCCATCCGAATCGCCATCGACCCCCCCGGTGACGGCCGCTCCCGCCACGCTCGCGCCGACTGCCGCAGCCGTCGAGCTGACGATCTTCGCCGCTGCGTCGCTCGGGAACGCCCTGGAGCAGGTCGAGGCTGCGTATGAAGGCGCGAACCCGGGCACGCAGCTGAGCGTCTCGCCGGACTCGTCATCGGCGCTCGCGACCCAGATCGAGCAGGGTGCGCCAGCCGACGTGTTCCTGTCGGCCGACACGACGAACGCGAAGAAGCTCGTCGACGGCGGCTTCGCTGACGGAGCAGCCGTCAACTTCGCCGCCAACGAGCTCACGATCATCACCCCGACCGACAACCCGGGCGGCCTCACCGGGCCGTTCGACCTGGCGAAGGCCGGGATCCGCGTCGTCGCCGCCGGCGACGAGGTGCCGATCACGAAGTACGCGGCGCAGCTGGTCGAGAATCTGGCGGCGGCGCCAGGTTCTCCGGCCGGCTTCGCGGCTGCCTTCGCCGCGAACGTCGTGTCGAAGGAGGACAACGTCAGCGCCGTTCGTGCGAAGATCGAGCTCGGCGAGGGTGACGCCGCGATCGTCTACGTGACCGATGCCACCGCGTCCGACCTCGTTGCGACGATCGACGTGGACGATTCGGTCAACGTGCCGGCGAGCTATGCCGGGGTCGTCGTGAAGGCGTCCTCCAACGTCGAGGCGGCGCGGGCGTTCCTCGACTGGCTCGCGGGACCCGACGGGCAGGCGATTCTCGCCTCGTTCGGGTTCCTGCCTCCGGATTGATGCGCACCTCGAGGTGGGGCGGGCCGCTGGTGCTGCCCGCCGGCCTCTTCGCCCTGTTCCTGGGACTGCCGGTGGCGACGCTCGTCGTTCGTTCGATCGTCGATGGCTCCCTGTCGAACGTCGCCGGCGCCAGGGTCGTCCTGTCCGCGCTGTCCCTCAGCCTGACGACGACCGCCCTCAGCCTCGGACTGACGGTTGCGATCGGGCTGCCCCTCGCGATCGTGCTCGCGCGGCGCTCGTTCCGGGGCAAGTGGCTCGTCGAGGCGATCGTCGACCTGCCGATCGTGCTCCCACCATCGGTCGCCGGCCTGGCGCTGCTCCTCGTCCTCGGGCGCCGCGGGACGCTCGGCGCGCCGCTCGAAGCCGCAGGGATCGACATCGCGTTCACGACGGCCGCGGTGATCCTCGCGCAGACGTTCGTCTCGGCGCCGTTCTTCGTCCGGTCCGCGCGCGCCGGGATCGCCGGCATCGATCGCGACCTCGAGGACGCCGCGCGTGTCGACGGCGCGACGGAGCGGCAGGTCTTCCTTCGCGTCACCGTTCCGCTGGCTGGGGCGACGCTCGCCGCGGGCCTCGTCATGGCCTGGGCACGGGCGCTCGGCGAGTTCGGCGCGACGATCATGTTCGCCGGCAACTTCGAGGGCCGCACCCAGACGCTGCCACTCGTCGTCTACACGGAGTTCCAGGCCGGGAACCTCGACGCGTCGATCGCGGCGTCGGCCATCCTCGTGCTCGCCGCGCTCGGCGTGCTCCTCGCGGTCCGCGCCTTCCGCTGGGGTCGCGTCCTTGATGTGCGCACCGTCGGCTGAATCGGATCGGGACGGGCCACACTCGCGCAACGCGAGCCTACGATCCACGGATGCAGGAGAGCAGCTCGACGTTGCGCGATCGCCTCCGACAGCGCCCGACAAGCCGCGGCTTTGCGCGCCTGCTCGGCGTCGCAGTGCCCGCACTCCTCGCGGCGACGTTCCTCGTCGGGCTGCTCGAGAGTCGCTTCGGAGTACTGAACGCCTCACCGGTGTACCTGCTCGCGGTGGTCGTGACCGCGCTGCTATCGGGGACCGCCGGCGCCCTGCTGGCGGCCGTCACGGGGACCCTGCTGTACGACTACCTGTTCGTCGACCCGATCCACACCCTGACCATCAATGATCCCGGCGAGTGGCTGAACCTGGTCCTGCTGCTGTTCGTCGGGCTCGTCGTCGGGCAGCTCACGGCGCTCGAGCGCGCGAGAGCGCTCACCGCCGAGGCGCGCGAGCAGGAGGCTCGAGAGCTCTTTCTCGTCAGCCGGTCGCTTGCCACGCGGGCATCGACAACGGCCGTGCTCCAGGAGATCGCCGAGCACGTCCGGCGGGCAGCCGGCATGACGTCGGTGTGGATGTCGCTCGGGCCCCATGATGGCGCCGAGCGGATCGCGGCCCTCGCCGGTGAGCCGCCGCCGCCTCGCACGCCCGCGCTGCATTGGGTCCTGCGACGGATGCCCGGCGACGAGCCGGCAACGTGGATCAGGATCCACGCGGGGAGCGGGCCCGGGACACGCCCGCGCGCGTTCGACCCAGCGGCAGCACCCGTCGACCGGGTTGCCACCTATCGAGTGCGCATCGAGGCTGGCGCTCGAGGTTTGGGCTCCGTCTGGTCGACGCGCCCGCCGCGAAGCGGTCATCCGGATCGATCCGCGACGCGTCTTGTCTCTGCCGCGGCGGACCAAGTCGGCCAGGCGCTGGCGCAGGACGAGCTCGCGAGCGATGTGCGGGCGGCGGAGGTGGCGCGCCAGAGCGACGCGTTGAAGTCGGCGCTCCTGCAGTCCGTCTCGCACGATCTCCGGACCCCGCTCGCGACCATTCGCGCCGCCGCGGGGTCGCTCCGACCGGACACCGACCTCGACGCGGAGGGTAGGCTGGCCAGTGCCGACGCGATCGAACGGGAGGTCAGGCGACTCGATCGACTGGTGGCGAATCTCCTCGACCTCGGGCGCATCGAAGCCGGGGCGCTGCGCGCCGAGGTCGACGTCTTCGAGCTCGACGACCTCGCCGGCCGCATCGTCGATCGAATGGCGAGCCGGTTCGCGAATCACACCGTCGAGATCGAGATCGACTCGTCGCCGGTGCTCGTCGATCCCGTCTTCCTCGACGAGGCCCTGACGAACCTCCTCGACAACGCCCTCAAGTTCGCAGGCCCGGGGTCGACGATCCGGGTCGTCTCGAGTGAGCCCGAAGCAGAGCGGGCAGGCGAGCGCGTGCGGTTGGTCGTCGAGGATGGCGGGCCGGGCGTCCCCGATGAGCTCCTCGATCGCGTCTTTGAACCGTTCTTCCGCGGTCCGGCGACCGGGCGCGACATTCGCGCGGGAACCGGGATCGGGCTCGCCGTGGTGCGCGGCCTCGTCGAGGCGATGGGCGGCAGCGTCCGGGCCGGGCGAAGCGAGCTCGGGGGGCTGGCCGTCACGCTGGACCTGCCCCGCGCGAGCCTGCCCGCCGAGCTCGTCCCGACCTCGACCCCGTGACCGCCGGCGGCGCCCTCGTCCTGGTCGTCGAGGACGACGTCGAGACTCGCGCGGTGCTCGTTCGCGAGCTGGGATCGCGCGGCTATCGCACCCAGGAGGCGCCGGATGGCCGGTCCGCGCTCGAGCGCTGGCAGGCCGGCCGACCGGACGTGGTCCTGCTCGACCTCGGGCTCCCGGACATGGACGGGCTCGAGGTGATCCGGCGCATCCGGCGCGACGCAATGACGCCGATCGTGATCCTGTCGGGGCGCTACGCCGAGCGCGAGAAGGTGGAGGCGCTTGATCGCGGCGCCGACGACTTCGTGACGAAGCCATTCGGGCTCGACGAGCTGCACGCCCGCATCCGTGTCGCGCTCCGCCGCGGCGCCGGGCCGAGTGGCGACGCCGCCGGCCGGATACACGTGGGTCCGCTGGTGTTCGACGCTGCCAGCCACCATGTGCGCGTGGGCGATCAGCCGATCGACCTCACCCCGCGCGAGTTCGAGATCCTTCGGGTGCTCCTCGGCGAGCAGGGCCGGATCGTGACGAAGGGCAAGCTGCTGCGCGCCGTCTGGGGCCAGGCGTACCAGGGCGAGGACAGCTACGTGTACGTCCACGTCAGCCAGCTTCGCCACAAGCTCGCCGCGGCAGATCCGAGCGGGGCGTTGCGTGACCTCATCGTCACCGAGCCGGGGGTCGGTTATCGCGTGCGGGAGCCCGAGGCCGGAACCGGAACCGAAACCTGAGAGGAACTTAAGGCGCCGCGCCGTGCCGAGCCCCGCTGCTACTTGGACCCGCAGCGCAGGCTCGGAGCGTGGAGACACGAACCGACAAGCCAGCTGCCCGGCGCCGCGCCGTCGCGCTGCCCGGCCGGATGCCCGGCGACCGACGCGTCCGCGTTGACCGCCCGCACGCGCCGTACTTCCGCTATGCCGACGAGGGGCAGCTCGTCGCACGAGAGGCCGCGTCCGTGCCGCGAACGCCGATCGGTCGGCTGTCGGCGCGGGTCCGGGCGGTCCTGTTCGGCCGGCCGCTGTCGATCCACGAGGAGATCACGGAGCGATTGTCGAAGGTCAAGGCGCTCGCGATCTTCAGCTCCGATCCGATCAGCTCGTCCGCGTACGCCACCGAGGAGATCCTGCGAGTCCTGGTCCTGGCAGGCACGGGGGCGCTGCTCCTCAGCCTGCCGATCGCCGCGGCCATCGCGCTCCTTCTGGCGATTGTCTCGACCAGCTACCGGCAGATCGGCTACGCCTATCCCTCGGGCGGCGGCGCCTACGCGGTGGCCCGTGCCAACCTGCCGGCGCTGGCGTCGCTCGTCGCCGCGGGGGCGCTCCTGGTCGACTACGTGATGACCGTGGCCGTGTCCACTGCCAGCGCCGTCGAGCAGGTGGTCTCCGCCGTACCCGAGGCCCACGACTGGAAGCTGGTCATCGCCGTCTCCGCCGTCGTCCTCCTGACCATCGGCAACCTGCGCGGCCTCCGCGAGTCGGGGAACATCTTCGCTGTCCCGACGTACCTGTTCGTCGGTGCCGCGCTGCTCATGATCGGCGTCGGCTTGTTCCGGATCGTCGTCAACGGCGAAGGCGCGGCCGCACCGGCGCCGCTTCCCGACGCACCGGACCCGCTGCAGCCGATCGGCCTGCTGCTCATCATTCGTGCGTTCGCCTCCGGGTCCGTCGCGTTGACAGGAACCGAGGCCATCGCGAACGGCGTGCCGGCGTTCAAGCCTCACGAGCCTCGCAATGCCGCAACGACGCTGACCGTCGTCGCGGTCATCCTCGCCGTCCTTTTCGTCGGAATCACGTTCGTGGCCGACTCGTTCGGAATCGTCCCGATCGATGAGCCCGCGCCGCGGACCGTCATCAGCCAGGTTGCCGCAACGATCTATGGCGACGGATCCATCGGGTTTTACCTGTTCCAGGCGTTCACGGCCCTCATCCTGTTCCTGGCCGCCAACACGTCCTACAACGCCTTCCCCCGCCTCGCCGCCATCCTCGCGAAAGACGGCTATATGCCGCGGCAGTTCAGCTTCCGCGGCGACCGGCTGGCGTTCACGTCCGGCGTCGTCATCCTCAGCCTCGTCTCGATCGCCCTGCTGATCATCTTCGAGGGCAACACGACCGCCCTCATCCCGCTGTACTCCGTCGGAGTCTTCGTCTCGTTCACGATCAGCCAGTCGGGCATGGTCGTCCATTGGCTTCGCGAGCGTGCGTCGGGCTGGACGTGGAAGCTCGGCGTCAATGGCTCTGGCGCCCTCCTCACGGGCGCAGTCGCGATCGTGGTCCTCGTTGCCAAGGCGCCGACGTCGCTCCTCGTCGCCGTCGTCATCCCCATGCTCGTATTCATGATGCTGTTCATCAACCGCCAGTACCGCGCGTCCGCGGCGCAGCTGGCCGTCGATCCCCAGGTCGTCTTCCCGCCGCCCCGCCGCGAGGATCGAATCATCGTGCCGGTGCCGGGCATCGATCGGGCGGTCGTCCAGGCCGTCAACCTCGGCAGGTCCATCGGCCAGGACGTCCGCGCGGTGCTCGTGTCCGACGATGGCCCGGAGGCGCTGGCAACCCGCGAGGACTGGGACCGCCGGTTCGAGGACGTCCCGCTCGACATCATCGAGACCTCGACCAGGACACTGGTGGGGCCGCTGCTCGAGTACCTCGACCTCCTCGATCGGGAGCGGCCTGCCGACACCGACGCACCGGTCACCTTCGTGATCGTCTCTGAGTTCGTCGCCCGCCACTGGTGGGAGCGAGGTCTCTACAACCAATCGGCGAGGCGGCTCCGCGCCGCCCTGATCGGGCGCCCGCACACCGTCGTCGTCGACATGCCATACCGGCGTACGAACGGCGATGCCCAGGCCGCTCCTCGTGTCGCGCGAGCCTAGTCATCACACACCGGTGACCCGCTCGGGTCGCTGCGCGGCCTGCCGTGCCGAGGTCCGGTAGCGCAACGATCGCTCCCGACGCGTGCGATCCTCTGCGAATGCACATCCTCCCGCGCCGGACGTGAACGAGGGACCCAAGCAGCTCAAGGGTCGGAAGCTCGGCGACCGGCGGGTCAAGATCGAGCGGCCGCACGCGGCGTACTTCCGGTACGGAGCCGAGGGCACGCTCGTCGCCAAGGAGTCGGCATCCGTTCCTCGGACGACGGCCGGCCGGGCCTTCGCGCGGATTCCGGGGCGTCCTCTTCGGCCGGCCGCTGTCGATCCACGAGGAGATCACCGAGCGCCTGTCGAAGACCAAGGCGCTCGCGATCTTCAGCTCCGACCCGATCAGCTCGTCCGCGTACGCGACCGAGGAGATCCTGCGCGTCCTCGTGCTCGCGGGCGCCGGCGCGCTGTTCCTGAGCCTGCCCGTTGCCGCAGGCGTCGCGTTCCTGCTCGCAGCGGTCGCGATCAGCTACCGGCAGATCGTCCATGCCTATCCGTCCGGCGGGGGCGACTACGCGGTGGCGCGCCGGAACCTGCCGATGCTCGGGTCGCTCGTCGTCGCCGGCGCCCTGCTCGTCGACTACGTGATGACCGTTTCCGTGTCGACGGCGTCGGCCGCCGAGCAGGTCATCTCGGCGGTGCCCGAGCTGCACGACTGGAAGCTCGTCATCGGCGTCCTCGCGATCATCCTGATCACGATCGGCAACCTCCGGGGCCTGCGCGAGTCGGGAAACATCTTCGCCATCCCGACATACCTGTTCGTCGTCTCGGCGCTGGCGATGATCGCGGTCGGCGTCTACCGGGTCGTCGTCAACGGCGAGGGAGCGCAGCCGTGTCCTGGAAGACCAGGGCGCGCCGGACCTCCTCTCCGGGGTGGGCATCTTCCTGCTGATCAAGGCGTTCGCGTCGGGCTCGGTCGCCCTCACGGGTACCGAGGCGATCGCCAACGGGGTTCCGGCGTTCAAGCCCCCCGAATCGAAGAACGCGGCGACGACCCTGGGCGCCGTGGCGATCCTGCTCGCCTTCCTCTTCCTCGGCATCACCTTCGTCGCGTCCTCGTTCGGCGTGCTGCCGACAGGGGAGGGTGAGACCCCGAAGACGGTCATCAGCCAGGTCGCCGCCGTGATCTACGGCGAGGGCACGCTCCTGTTCTACCTGTTCCAGACGTTCACGGCGCTGATCCTCTTCCTCGCCGCGAACACGTCGTACAACGCCTTCCCGCGCCTCGCGGCGATCCTCGCGAACGACGGCTATATGCCTCGCCAGTTCAGCTTCCGCGGCGACCGGCTCGCGTTCACCTCGGGGGTCCTGATCCTGAGCGTGGTCGCCGTGACGCTGCTGCTCGTGTTCAACGGCGAGACGCACGCCCTGATCCCGCTGTACTCGGTCGGCGTGTTCATCGCGTTCACCGTCGGCCAGTCCGGGATGATCGTGCACTGGCTGCGCGAGCGGCCGCCGGGCTGGCGCTGGCGCCTCGCCATCAACTCGTTCGGGTGCGCCCTCACGGCCCTCGTCGCCGTCGTCGTGATGATCGCCAAGGCACCGACGTCGCTGCTCGTCGTGCTCGTGATCCCCGTCCTGATCGCGATCATGCTGTTCATCAACCGCCAGTACCGGGCGTCAACGGCCGAGCTCGCCGTCCGGCCCGGTGCCGTGATCCGGGGCCCCCACCGCGAGGAGCGGGTCGTCGTCCCGGTGCCGGGCATCAACCGGGCGGTCGTCCAGGCGGTGAACGTCGGCCTGTCCATCGACCCGAATGTGCAGGCGGTGCTGATCTCGGACGACCCCGAGGATGCTGCCAGGGTGCGCGCGCGCTGGGAGCACCAGCTGCCCGAGGTGCCGTTGGTCATCGTCGAGTCGCCCTACCGCGCGCTCGTCGCGCCGCTCATCTCCTACCTCGACGTCCTCGATCGCGCCTGGCCGTCCGAGAAGGAGGCACCGATCACGTTCGTCGTGATCCCCGAGTACGTCGCCCGGAGCTGGTGGGAGCGGATCCTGTACAACCAGTCCGCGAAGCGGCTCCGGGCCGCGCTCCTTGGCCGGCCGCATACCGTCGTCGTCAACGTGCCCTACCGCCGCGAGACGGGCGACGTCATCGAGCAGCCGGATCGGCCACGAGCGAGCCGCCGACGAGCCGCCGGCACCTGGCCAGCCGGCCCCGCCAAACGAGCCAACACCGTCGGCGTGATGTCGCGGCTGCCGCGCGGCCTCGTCGCCCTGGTCGTAGTCGGGGCGCTGGTGCGGCTCGCCGGGCTCCTCGGTCCAGGGCACTACGGCGACATCTTCGCGTTCATCACCTGGGCCGAGGACGCGGCGAGCAACGGCCTCGGCGCGTACTACACGAGCGGCGGAGACTCGAACTACCCACCGATGCTGTACCTGCTCTGGCCGCTCGGGGCGTGGCTGGACGGGCGGGAGCTGGCCGTGGCCATCCGCCTCCTCTCGATCCCGTTCGACCTGGCGCTCGGCGTCGTCTTCTACGACGTCGTCGCGCGCGCGAGCGGACGCGCGCGCGATGGGCTCGTCGCCGCGGCCTTCTACCTCCTCAATCCGGCGGTGCTGCTCTCGGGCCCGATCTGGGGGCAGGTCGACGGCATGGGCGCCCTGCCGATGGTCGGTGCGATCGTCGCCGTGGCGCGCGGGCACGTCGCGACCGCGGGCGTCCTCGCGGTGCTGGCGGGCCTGGTCAAGCCCCAGTTCGGGATCGCCGGGTTCGTCCTCGCCGGGCTCGCCCTCTTCTGGCTGCGCTCTCCCGACGGGCTCCGGCGTGTCCTCGTCCTCGCCGCGTCCGTGGTTGCCACGTTCCTCGTGGTGCTCCTCCCGCTGGGCATGGGCCCATTCGGCTACGCGTCGCTGATGGCCGACACGTTCACCCGCTACCCGTACATCTCGCAGTTCGGGTTCAACCCGTGGGGCATGGTCTTCGGGTTCGGCGACGATGACGCCACGTGGTCCGGGATCGGCACTGCCCTCGCCGTGGGCGGGATCGCCCTTAGCCTGTGGCTGCTCCGGCTGCGGCGCGATCTCGTGGGCCTGCTCGGCGTCGGCGTCCTGATCGGGCTCGTCATCTACTTCCTGCCGACGCGCGTGCACGAGCGCTACCTCTTCGGCGCCCTCGCGTTCCTGACCCCCCTCGCGGTGCTCGAGCCCCGCCTGAAGTGGCCGTTCGTGGCCGTCAGCTTCGCCGTCTTCGTCACGGTCGCGTATGTCGCCGTCACCTCGCCGTACACGATCCTGTTCGTCCCCAAGCAGGCCGAGCTCCCGTTCTGGGTCACCAGCGTCGCCTCGGCGCTGGTGACGCTCATCGGCGCCTGGACGGCGGCCCGGATCGTGGAGCTGTTCCGTAAACCGGACCGCGCGCAGGAAGCCATTCCGGGGTAGGGTGCACCCGACACCGATAGGTGGGGTCGGGTGACCTCTGGAGGAGTTCCGATGGCAACCGAGTTCAGGACCGGGATCGATTTCGAATCCGCGATGGCGGCCGCGCGCAGGACGGGCGAGGGCAGCCCGATCGACGGCTTCGTGGAGCGGATGGCGGAGCGTGTCGGCGCGAAGGCGAGCGTGCGGGCGGTGTTCGGCGACCCGATCGAGCGCGACGGCCTGACGATCATCCCCGTCGCGCGCGTCCGCTGGGGCTTCGGTGGCGGAGCGGGTCGCGGCCCGATCGCCGTTGGACCCGGCATCGACGGGCAGGGCGCGCCTGCCGACGAGGCGACGGACCAGCGCGCGCCCGGCTCCGGGACCGGCGGCGGCGGTGGCGTGGCGGCGGACCCGATCGGCTATCTCGAGATCGGCGTCGAGGGCGCAACGTTCCGCCCGATCACCACGCCGATGCCGAGCCCCGCCCTCCTGGTCGCCATCGGCGTGACGGTGGTCCTGGTCCTCGGCGCACTGGGTCGGCTGTTCCGGCGCTAGGCCCGGGATCCGTGGCCGGGACGTCGGCGCCCCCGCCCAGGATCGAGCCCGGACCCGACCAGGAGTCGGTCTGGGACTACCCGCGACCGCCGCGCGTCGACGTTGTCGCCGAGCGCGTCCGGGTCGTCGTCGACGGGATCGAGGTCGTGGCCTCGACCCGGGCGAAGCGCGTGCTCGAGACCGCGGGCGCGCCCGTGTACTACCTGCCCTCGGAGGACGTCCGGCTCGACCTGGTGGTCGCGTCGGATCGCGCGACGACGTGCGAGTGGAAGGGCGACGCCCGTTACTGGTCGATCGTCCTGCCGGGCGGGCGGGTGATTCCCAACGCCGCGTGGTCGTATGCGGAACCCAAGCCCGGCTTCGAATCGATCGCCGGCCACCTCGCGTTCTACGCCTGGGCGGTCGACGAGGCGTGGGTGGGCGACGAGCGGGCCAGCCCGCAGCCGGGTCGCTTCTACGGCGGCTGGATCACGTCGCGGATCGTCGGGCCGTTCAAGGGAGAGCCCGGCTCATTCGGCTGGTGACCGCGCGATTCGGAGGCGGGTCACGCCGCTGACGTCCACGAGCGTCGCGGACGGGGTCTCGACGATCCGCAGGACGACCTCCGCGCACGCCGGGCATCGAAGGACCACGCCGGGGCCGCGCATATAGACGCGCATCGACCCGACGACGCTGACCGTGTGGCAGTGGGCGCACTCGCCGGGGACCGCGGTCATCTCCGCAGCGAAGACGCTGGCGAGGAGGCCGCCCACGGCATTGCCGTCGACCGTCAGCTCGACTGCCGGGTCGTCGCGCATCGCAGCGATTCGCTCTTCCATCGATCCTCCCCCTCAGGTGCCGGTCGGCCCGAAGCGCTCGGTGCGGATGCGATCCGGCGGGAGCCCGAGCCTCACGAGGCCGTTGGCCACGACCTCGACGAGCGCCGTGGGCCCACAGGTGTAGGCGCGTGTCGCCAACCCGAGCGGCTCCAGCACCTCGGTGAGCATCGCCTCGTCGATCCGGCGGGCGAACTCCATCCAGCCTGGTGGCTGCTGCCGCGTCAGCGTGTGCACGACCTCGAAGCCATCACCCGCCGCCGCCAGCCGATCGAGCTCATCGCGATAGATGATCTCGCTGGCGGCCCGCGAGCTGAACAGCAGCCGCGTCGGGACCCGCGAGCCGGCCCGCGCCCGGTGGCGGGCCATCGCCATCAGGGGTACGACGCCGGAGCCGCCGGCGACGAGCAGCAACGGTCCGCCGAGCGTCGCCTCCCACACGAAGTACCCGCCGATCGGGCCGCGGACCTCCACCCGGTCGCCGGGCACGACGACATCGTGCAGGAACGGCGAGACCTCACCGCCCTCGATCCGCTCGACCGTGATGTCGAGCTCGCCCGCCCGCTCGGGCTCGGACGCGATCGAGTACGAGCGCTCCACGCTGTAGCCATCCTGGGCGGTGAGCCGCAGGTCGACGTGCTGTCCCGGTCGATGGCCCGGCCAGCCGGGCAGGCCGAGCGTGAAGGTTCGAACGGTGGGCGTCTCGTCGTGCACCGCCGTGACGGTCGCCAGCTGCCATGCGATCGCCGAGGCCACGTCAGTCGCCCGAGTAGCGCTCTTCGCGCCATTGATCGCCGCGGTTGTGGTAGCCGAGCGACTCCCAGAAGCCGGGCTCGTCCTCCGCCTGGATTCGCAGGCCGCGCACCCACTTGGCGCTCTTCCAGAAGTACCGGGCGGGGACGACGAGCCGCGCCGGTCCGCCATGCTCGGGCGCGAGCGACTTGCCGTCGTACTCCCAGGCGAGGAAGGCCTGGTTGTTGAGCACGTCGCCGAGTGGCAGGTTCGTCGTGTACCCACCGTCCGAGTACGCGATCGCGAACGCGGCACGTGGGTCGAGCTCCACGCCCTCGAGCAACGTGTCGATGCTCACGCCGTGCCAGCGCATGTCCAGGTGCGTCCATTTCGTGACGCAGCTGATGTCGACGACCCAGTCGCGCGACGGGAGCGCACGGATCGCCTCCCAGGACCACTCCATGGGCTGTCGGACGAGGCCTTCGACCCGGAACGACCAGCGGTCCAGCGGGGTGCGCGGTGTCGGCCCGGCCGAGAGGACGGGGAAGTCGGTCGTGAGGTACTGGCCCGGCGGCGTCCGCTTCCGGCGGTCCTCGCCCGAGCCACCACCGAGGTCGTCCGGCTCACGTCGCCCGACGAAGCCGCGCGTCACGAACCGCTCGCCCATGTCACCTCCAGGCGTCCGATTGTCGCAGCGCGGCGGTGTCGGTTCCGTGTCTGCAATGCGCTCGAAAGTTTTCCGACACGAGCGCGCAACTCGACCGGCGCCCCTGAAAACCGGCGAGCAGGCGCCGGATGGCACGATCCGGGGCAGCCACTGATGCTGGAGGTGACCCGATGACCACGCTCACCGCACGGAAACGCGACAGTCTTCGATCGAACCAGTTCGCCTACGTCGATCGCGATGGTGGCGAGCACCTGCCGATCCACGACGAGGCGCACGTTCGGAACGCGATCGCCCGGTTCAACCAGACCGAGTTCCAGAGCCCGACCGCGAAGGAGGGCGCGCGGCGCAGGATCCTCGCCGCGGCGAAGCGCCACGGGATCGAGGTTTCCGAGGACTCGAACGTCGCTCATCCTGCGCGCTCGCGCCGGTAGCACACCATGCCGAGCGTGATCCGTGACGCGTTGCGCGGAGCCGTCGCGGGCGCCGCCGCCACCTGGCTGATGGACCTGGTGACGACGGGCATGTTCGAAGCGCAGCCCCGGGACGTCACGGCGCGCGAGGAAGCCGCCCGCCCGAACGGCAAGAGCTCGGTGGCGAACCTCGTCGACCAGGTCGAGCGTCGGACGGGATTGGCCGTTCCGAATCGGCGTCGACCCCTGATCGAATCCGCGATCCACTATGGGCTCGGGATCGTCCCCGGCGCGATCTACGGCGTCGTGCGCCGGCACGTTCCGGTCGCGCGCCTCGGCCGCGGACTCGCGTACGGCCTGACCCTGTTCGCCGCCAACGACGAGTTCGCCAACACGAAGCTCGGCCTGGCCGGGCCGATCGAGGCCTATCCAGTGGAGAGCCACTTCCGCGGGCTCGCCGGCCACGCGACGCTTGGCGTGGCGACGGAGACGGGCATCCAGCTCCTCGGCGGGTAGTGCCCGAGCGCTGCCGGGCTACTCGATTCCGATGGCGATCCGCGCCGCCCGCACGAGGCGGCCGGGCGCGCGCTCCAGGGCAGCGTGGCCGACCGTTTCCAGCCATGGCCGTGGCTTCCCACTCAGGTCGACCGGCGGTCCCGCTGGCACCACGAGGAGGGTTCCGTCCCGCTTGACAACCTTGTGGCTCGCGCTCCCGTCCTTCCGGCGCGTGAACCGGATGTCCACCGTCGCTCGCCCGACCCGGAGATTCCGGAGCGTCAGCTCGGGCAGCCATGCCGGGAGTCGCGGGTGGATCACCGACAGCATCCGGAGCGGCGCGAACGGGTAGAGCCCGAGCATCAGCTGCACCATCTGGATCACCGCGCTCGCCGACCACGCCTGGGGCGCGCACGCGTTCGGGTACGGGGCGGGTCCCACCTTGGGGACGCGGGGATGGCCGGTGAGCGCCTCCGGAAGGCGGGCACCCTCCATGAGCGAGGCGGCCTCGAGCTGGGCATCGATCAGCCGCTCGACGTGCCGATCGAGGCCGTAGCGCTTGAAGCCAAGCGCGAATGTCGCGTTCTCGACAGGCCACACCGTCCCAAGGTGGTAGGCGAGCGGGTTGTACGACGGGTGATCGTCGGCGAGCGTGCGCACGCCCCAGCCGTTGAAGAGCGCGGGCGAGAGGAGGCGGTCGGCGACACGGCGTGCCGCCTCGCGCGGGACAATGCCCGTCGCGAGCGCGTGGCCCGGGTTCGAGGTGATCGATCGCACCGGCTCACCGGCCCCGTCGATGGCCAGCGCGTAGAAGCCCTCGTCCGGCATCCAGAAGGCGTCGTGGAAGCGGCGCTTGAGCTCCGCCGCTCGCTCGAGGTAGTCGTCCGCGCTCTCCGGCTCGTCGAGCGCGACGAGGATCTCCGCGAGCCGCTGCAACGCGAGGAAGTGGAAGGCCTGCTCCTCGACGGTCGCGATCGGCGGCTCCGCGAGCCGGCCGTCGGCGTGGCGGATCGCCTCGTCGGAGTCCTTCCAGCCCTGGTTCCGGAGACCCGCCCGCGAGCGCCGCTGGTAGGTGACGAAGCCGCGGGCGTCGCGTGACCCCTCCGCCCAATGGGTCGCCCGCAACGCCGCGTCCCGGAAGCGCCGCAGCACGCTGTCGCTGCCGGTCCAGTGCCATAGCTCGCTCAGCGCGATGACGAAGATCGCCGGCGTCGTCTGGCTGCCGTAGTACGCGTCCCGCGGGTTGAGCCCGAGCATCGCCAGCGGGCCGCGGCGGAGCTCATGGAGCATCTTCCCGGGCTCGGCGTCGCGCCACGGGTCGTCACTCGTCGCCTGGGTCGAGGCGGCCACCTCGAGGGCGCCGCGAAGTGCGTCGGTGCCGGCCATGGCCGACTGCCAGCCCGAGGTCAGGCTGTCGCGCCCGAAGTACCCGGTGAACGAGGGCACCCCCGCGTTCACGACCCAGCCGCGTCGCCGGAGGGGCGGGAGCGGCCCCTGTCCATCGAGCAGGTCGTGCTCGAGGTCGGCGTTGCGGAGGGCGAACAGGTCGTCCTGGGCCCGCTCGAACGGGACGCGCAACCGGTCGGGCCCCTCGATGCGAAGCCGCCGGTGGCGCCACAGCGCCCGGGCCCGATCGGCCGACACGGCTGAGCCGTTCGCCGCCGGCGCGCGCCAGCGGCCCTCGACCTGGGAGCTGATCCGGACCTCGAAGATCACGGCGCTCCGGGCGCGGATCCGGAGGTGCATGCGGAGGCCCTCCTCCGATACCTCCACGGGAGCCGGTGCAGCCACGACCCGAACCCGCACGCCGCGCTCGAAGCGATGGCCATCGCGCCGTGCTCGATACCGGAGCTCCAGGCCTCGCCCGCGGACCGCGGCGGCGATGTCGCCCTTCTGTCGGCGCTCCCGGCCGACCTCGGCGATGTCGGCGAAATCCGCGTCCACCTCGAGGAACACCGCACCGGCCCACTCGACACCTGAGTGGTTCCAGATCGTCCAGCGGTCGCGCATGCCGGCGCCGACGCTCCGCTCCAGCTCGACCTCGAGCGCGTCCTGGGGGAGCACCGGCCCCTGCGCCCGGCCGTTGCCCCGCTTGATCCGGTATCGGGCGACGAACGCCTCGGCTTCGGGCCGGTCGTGGCCGATGAGCTCGGGCTCGTGCCCGTCGATCGTCAGCCGATATCGCGACAGGATGCGCGTGTCGTAGTCGAACAGGCCCGTCGGGTCGGCATCGATCGAGCCATCCGGTGCGCTGCACAGGACGGTGTAGCCGGCGTGGAGGATCATCGTCGGGTTCTGCTGCATGTCTCGCGCGCCCTCGGGGGACGCCGGATCGGCGCGGAAAAGGGGGCGCCTAGCGTACCGGCGCTGCCCGTCGAGGGTGGTGCACGAGGTCACCGCTTCCGTGCTTCGCTCGAGCGCGGCGGCGCCGATCGCACGGAAGCCGCAAGCGCCATGCAACGGACCCGCGCGGACGGCGGTCGCGCGCATGTGGGAGCACGCGGCACCCTTGACGGGATGCGCAACGCGGTTCCGCGGGTCGTGGTCGTCACCGGCGCGTCGGCGGGCGTCGGCCGCGCGACCGTGCGCGAGCTGGCTCGTCGCGGGGCGTCGATCGGGCTCCTCGCCCGGGGCGTCACGGGTCTCGACGCGGCAAGCCGCGAGGTCGAGCAGCTCGGCGGCAAGGCGCTCGCCGTGCCAACCGACGTGGCCGATCCCGACGCGGTGGAATCCGCGGCCGAGTGGGTCGAGAGCGAGCTCGGGCCGATCGACGCGTGGGTCAACAACGCGATGGCGTCGGTCTTCGCGCCCGTCCGGACGCTGACCGCGGCCGAGATCCGGCGCGTGACCGAGGTGACCTACCTCGGCACGGTCCACGGCACGCTCGCGGCGCTGGGCCGGATGCTCCCGCGCGATTCGGGCGTGATCGTGCAGGTCGGCTCGGCGCTCGCCTACCGGAGCATCCCGCTCCAGGCGGCGTACTGCGCCGCCAAGCACGCCGTCGTCGGGTTCACCGATTCGCTCCGGAGCGAGCTCCTCCACGATAGAAGCGGCGTGCGCGTGACGATGGTCCAGCTGCCGGCGCTCAACACGCCCCAGTTCGACTGGGTCCGCAGCCGCCTCCCGAATCGAGCCCAGCCGGTGCCGCCGATCTACCAGCCGGAGGTCGCTGCCCGGGCGATCCTCCAGGCGATCGAGGATCCGCGGCGCGAGATGTTCGTCGGAGGCTCGACTGTCGCCGCGATCCAGGGGCACAAGCTCGCGCCCGGGCTGCTCGACCGATTCCTCGCTACGACCGCCTACGACGGCCAGCAGACGCCCGAGCCCGAGGACCCGGCCCGCCCGGACAACCTGTTCGGGCCGATTGCCCAGGACCTCGGCGCGCACGGCCAATTCGATGCCGTCGCCCGCGACCCCGAGCCTGCAGCTTCGTCGAGCTCGACATCGAGCGGTCGCCTCGCCGTCCTGGCAGGCGCAGCCGCGGCCGCGACGCTCCTCCTCGCGCGCACACGCCGGTCGCCCCGCTGATCGGGGCACCACTGCCCCGAGCCGTACAACGGAGCCCTGCCGGCACGACGGCAGGGCTCATCAATTCCTACGATGCGACCCGGTCATCGGATCGACGGTCTCCGGAATCGAACGCGCCCGGGTCGACCGCGATTGCGCGAGGGCCTCAGTCGGTCAGGCAGGCGACAGCCCCGTGGTCGAACGCCTTGTGCGCCGGAGCATCAACGCCACGACCCCGGCGGCGATCGCCATCCAGCCCGCGGTGAGGTAGGCGAGCGTGTAGTCCCCGGCCGAGTCGCGGATGATCGCGGCAACCTGGGCGAGGATGGCCGCGCCGAGCATGTGGGCGAAGTAGATCCAGCCGTAGACGATGCCGACGTTGTGGCGCCCGAACACGTCCGCGGTCAGGGCGACGGTCGGCGGCACCGTGGCGATGTAGTCGAGCCCGAAGAGCACGCTGAACAGCAGGATGTCGGTCGAGTCGTGGATCGCGGGCAGGAAGAGGAGGCTCACGCCCCGGAAGCTGTAGTAGACGAGCAGGAGGCGCCGAGGGTCGAATCGGTCCGTCATCAAGCCGGATGCGATCGTGCCCACGAAGTTGAAGACGCCCATGAGGGCGAGTGCGCCGGCGGCGATGACGGGCGTGAAGCCGTGGTCAACGGCGTGCGCGATGAAGTGCTGGCCCACCACCCCGTTCGAGGTCGCGCCGCAGACGAAGAACGTGCCGGCGAGCAGCCAGAACTCGGGTGTTCGGAATGCGCGACGCAGGATCCCCGGGTCGGCCCGGGTCGCGATCGGGGGCGCACCTTCGGGCAGGCCCAGCGGGCGGCCGCCGACCGCCGTCGGGCTCTCGCGCAGCAGGATGGCGGCGGGGATGGCGCTCAGCGCCACCATGGCCGCGAGGACGACGACCGCGTATCGCCAGCTGTCGGAGATCGCGAGCTGGGTCAGCACCGGGAAGAAGATCAGCTGCCCCGCGCTCGCGGCCGCCCCGAACACGCCGACCACGAGGCCGCGATGGGTGATGAACCAGCGATTCGCCACGATGGGCCCGAGCGAGCTCGCGAGCAGGCCCGCGCCGAAGCCGCTCACGACGCCGAACAGCAGGACGAGCTGCCACACCTCGGTCGAGAGCGCCGACAGGCCCATGCCCGCCGCCGTGAGGCCGAGCGCCCCGATCGTGAGCCGGCGCACCCCGAACCGGTCGATGAGGATCCCCGAGACCGGTCCGCCCAGCCCCAGGAGCAACAGGCCGAGCGCACCGGCGATCGTGATCTGGCTCGTCGTCCAGCCCGTGTCGTCCTGGATCGGCCGGAGCAGCGCTCCCGGCGCCGCTCGCGTGCCGGCGCCGAGGAGGATGACCGCGAAGGCGATCGCGACCATGACCCAGCCGTAGAACAACCGCCCGCGCATCGACGGCAGTCTAGGGCGCAAGAACCGAACGGCCCGCGATGCCCGAAGGGGCAGACGTTCGGGCTAGAATCGGTGGCGCGGAGGGCAGCCGATGCGTCAGCCGATCGAATCCAGATGGGCACCCAGGCCGAGTCGCGCGACGCGGGCGCACGCGGGCCGTGCCCCCCGATGGGATCACGCCGCCGACCCGACGCCGCGTCACCGCCCGCACGGGCGAGGCCTGTCGGCCGAGCAGGAGGCGATCCTCGAGATCCAGCGCCACGCCGGCAACGCCGCCGTTGTGCGGGCACTGGCCGACGGCCGGTCCTCGGGGAGGGTCACGAGCGTCGACACGATGGAGCTCACGCGTGACGGCACGGCGCCACCTTCGGGCATCGAGAAGATCCGCGAGAACACGGCCAACAAGCTGACGCTCGCCCTCACCCAGCGCGGTATCCGCAATGAGCCGCCGATGATGCGGGTGCTCCCACCGGAGCCGGTCAAGGGCGGGTACGCGGCCAGGACGCAGCGGCTCGGGTCGATCGAAGAGCCGATCGTCCACGAGTGGTGGCCGAAGGAGGGTCGACACAAGCTCCCGGGGAACTCCTACCTCGACGTCGACCGCGACTGGGAGGAGCGGCTGCGCGACGGCGAGGACCAGCACGGCGCCGACGCGAAGCGCTCGTGGGAGCTGACCTGGAAGACGGTCCAGGACACCATCAATCGCTTCGCGGACAAGCCGCAACCACCAGCGGCGACGCCCGAGGCCGCGACAAGGGCCCTCTGGAAGACGTACGTCGCGGCGCTGCCGAAGGACCTCCGGCCTGCGGGCGAGCAGCCGGACGACGCGAAGCAACGCGACGTCCTCGCCGTCCGACCGGGCACGTTCTTCGCCTGGATGTGGGAGGCCACGGTCTCGCGCGACTCGCGGGAGTACCACACCACGAAGACGATGCCGGCGAAGGATCCCAGGGATCCGCCGAAGAACGCGGTCGTGAACGGCATCGCCCCGCACTCGGAGTTCAACGTGAAGAAGCCGACCACCGAGGACTTCCTGGCCGAGATGCGCGCGAAGTGGTCCCCGGGCCGGATCAACGTCGCCTCGAAGCTCAAGGAAGGCAACGAGACCGGCAAGGAGCGCTGACTGATCCTCCTCGATCGAACTGAGAGCCTGGTCAGGCTCCGAGGATCGAGCGAGGAGGTCTGCCACCCTTGAGCGACCTCGTATCGCCTGCAGAACTGCCGGACGCACGAGGCATCGCGAGAAACCGCCTCGAGCCAATTCCGCACGCTCGACGACCCGCCCTCGCTCGCTGCGCGGACCCCTCGAGAGCCCAAACGGCCGAACTATCGCCACGCCGTGTGCTCGCGGCAATTCTGTGCACGATACGGTCGGGCCGAAGCCACCCTGCGGGCAAGGAGGTACGTCTCAATCTCACCAGGGAACTTCACTCAGCGAGGCGCCCCCGCCCCGCGCGTCAGGTCTGCGTGTCGGGCCCGGGCCAGGTATCGGTGAGCAGGTAGCCCTCGGGGTACGGGTCGGTCGGGTCGACGAGGACGCGGTTGACGCCCGTGATCCAGGCGCTGCCCCGGATCGCCGGCACGATCGCGACCCTGCCCGCGAGATCCACCTCGCGAACGATTCGGCCGTCGAACATCGAGTCGATCACCGAGGCGTGGGTCATCGAGTCGCCGACACCCATCAGCCCGCGCGCATGGAGCGTCGCGATCCGTGCCGACAGCCCGGTGCCGGTGGCCGACCGATCGAGCCGGCCCGGTGGGCAGACCACCGCGTTCCGCGAAACCTTCCCGATGCCCTGCCACGGCGCCGCGATCTGGCAGATGCTGACGCTTGCGAGTCCCGGATTCTCGGGGTGGACACAGGGCAGCTGCTCGCGAGCAGCGATCCGGATCAGCTCGCCGACGCGGGACAGGTCGCGGGCCTCCGATGGCTCGAACGCGAAGCCCAGCGCCGCGCCGTCGGCGATGACGTAGAACATGCCGCCGTACGCGACGTCGACCATCAGCGTCCCCAGGCCGGCGACCTCGAGCGGCGCATCGAGCCGGTCGGCGTAGCAGGGCACGTTCTCGAGCTCGACCCACTCGACCTTGCCGCCGCGCACCCCGGCGGTGATGTCGATCGGGCCGGCTGGCGCCTCGAGGCGGAACGACGTGATCGGCTCGGTTGCCTCGACCATGCCCGTCTCGAGCAGGACGGTGGCGACGCAGATCGTGTTCGACCCGGACATGCCCGGGTACTCGGTCGGTTCCATGATGATGTAGCCGAACACGCAGTCCGAGCGCGTGGCGGGCACGACCAGGTTCGAGTGGACGGCGACGCTCCCGCGCGGCTCGTGAAGAAGCAGCCGGCGGACCGACG
>CAVRJP010000002.1:0-187838 GCA_963721765.1 uncultured Chloroflexia bacterium | reverse complement strand
TAGTCGGTCTTCTCGGCGTCCGGCCCGCCCGCCCGCAGGTCGTCGACGTGGGCCATCGCCGCACGCAGCTCGGACAGCCAGTCGTCGGCGTGCCTGCCGACCAGCCGCACCGCCCAGGCCAGCGCGTCCGAGCGCGAGCGCGCCACCCCGGCGTCGACGAGCGTGTCCAGCACGATCCGCTCCGGCTGCCGCAGCCGGGTCATCACCGGCACCGACGCCGTCGTGAACAGCTCCGTCGGTCCCGCCGATCCGGGCGCCCCAGGCGACCTTCCGGCTGATAGCGGTGCCTCGGCCTGCTGGGCGATCTCGATCCGCTCGTCGCGGGTCTGCTCCCGGAACCGGGAGATCCGCCCGGCCTCCGCAGCGGCCGCGTCGGCACGACCGGCGTCGGTGTCCGGGTACTCCTCGGCCAGCGCCGGCAGGTCGCCGACGACGACGATCTCGTCCTTGTCCGCCGTCACGTCCGGCGTGCCGGTGAACCAGCCGTCCGGCAGCCGCCCGGCGAACCACGCCGTCACGTCGTCGGTCGACGGCAGGTCGGCCTGCTGCCAGCCGCCGCGTCCGCCGCCCGGGCCGTCCCCGGTGCATCCGTCCCCTCATCGTCGTGCTCCCCTCGAGAGTGTGTTGCAGTACTTACATGCTTACACACTTTCGTGAGGACGCGTGTTCGCCGAGCACGAACATCTCCGGAGTGGGCCGGGTCAGCGCCGGGCTCAGCGGCGCAGCAGCGCGGCGACCTCGTCGCCGGAGGTGACCGGCCGGTCGCAGACGAAGCCGTGGCAGACGTAGGCGGCGGCGTGCCCGTCGACGAGGTCCGCCCGGCCAGCAGCGGCACCTCGGCGCGCGGGACGGCGGTCCGGCGACGACGACCGTCCCGCCCGGCGCCTCCTGCCCGCGCCCGCGCGACCAGCGCGTCCGCCTCCGGCGCCGTCGCCGACGACGGCCACCTGCACCGGTCCGGCCGCCATCGCCTCGGCCGCGGAGAGCCAGTGCCCGAGGAACCGCGGCGCGCGCGGCACGAGCGCGCCGATCGCCGCCAGCGCCTGCCTCGGCCGCCTCCCGGTACCGGGCCGAGTCCTCCGGCGCCACCAGCACCGACGCCGTGAGCAGCGCGTTCACCAGCGACGACGAGCCGGCCGGGCTCGCGTTGTCGGTGAGCTCGCGGGGGCGGTGCAGCAGGTCGGCTCGCGCGTCGTCCGGGGTGTCCCGGTAGATGCCGGGCCGTCCGGGGTCGGCGAACCGCTCCACGTGGTGTCCAGCAGCGGGCGGGCCCGCTCGAGCCACTCCGGCGACCCGGTCGCCTGGTGCAGCGCGAGCAGCGCCTCGGCGAGCAGCGCGTGGTCGTCGAGCACGCCGTCCGGCGGTCCCGACGACGCCGTCGCGCGACGAGCGCCGCAGCCGCCCGTCCACGACGTGCCGGTCCAGCAGCAGCCGCGCCGTCTCCTCGGCCGCGGCGGTCCACTCCGGGTGCCCGAGCACCGGCCCGGCCTCGGCCAGCGCGACGACGGCCAGCCCGTTCCACGCGGTGACCACCTTGTCGTCGCGGGCCGGCTGCGGGCGCGCGGCGCGCGCGTCCAGCAGTGCCGCGCGGACGCGCTCCCAGCGGGCCGGGTCGTCCGGGTCGCGCGGGCAGCTGCAGCGTCGAGGCGCCGTGCTCGAACGTGCCCTGCGTCGGTCACCCGCAGCAGCTCGGCCGCCCAGCGCGCCGTCGTCCGGGCCGAGCACCTCGACCAGCTGCTCCGGTGTCCAGACGTACGTCAGTCCCTCGACGCCGTCGGTGTCCGCGTCCAGCGCCGAGGCGAACCCGCCCTCCGGCGTGCGCAGGTCGCGCAGCAGGAACCCGGCCGTCGCCTCCGCGACGCGCCGCGCGAGCGGCGACCCGGTGCGTCGCGCCAGGTGCGCGTAGACCCGCAGCAGCAGCGCGTTGTCGTAGAGCATCTTCTCGAAGTGCGGGACCACCCAGGCCGGCGTCCACGCCGTAGCGGGCGAACCCGCCGGCCAGCTGGTCGTAGATGCCGCCGCGGGCCATCGCCTCGCAGGTCGACCTCCGACCATCTCGCAGCGCGCGGGCCGAGCCGGTGCGCTCGTGGTGGCGCAGCAGGAACTCCAGCACCATCGACGGCGGGAACTTCGGCGCGCCGCCGAACCCGCCGTGCTCCGGGTCGAACTCCTCCGGCGAGCACCTGCGACGGCCTCGTCCAGGCGGGCGGCGTCGACGGCGCCCGGCTCCGGGTTCGCGGCCGCCTGCTCGGCCGAGCCGGCGCGGCGATCTCGGCGGCGCCCTCGCGGAGACGCGTCGGGGTCGTCGGTCCACGCCTGCGGTGACCGCGTCCAGCAGCTGCCGGAACGACGGCATCCCGTGCCGGGGCTGCGGCGGGAAGTAGGTGCCGCAGTAGAACGGCTCGCCGGCCGGGGTCAGGAAGCAGGTCATCGGCCAGCCGCCCTGGCCGGTCATCGCCTGGGTGGCCGCCATGTAGACGGCGTCGACGTCCGGGCGTTCCTCGCGGTCGACCTTGACCGGGACGAACTCCGCGTTCATCTGCTCCGCGGTGGCCGGGTCCTCGAACGACTCGTGCGCCATGACGTGGCACCAGTGGCAGGCCGCGTAGCCGACCGAGAGCAGCACCGGGACGTCGCGGCGGCGGGCCTCGGCGAACGCCTCCGGCGACCACTCCCACCAGTCGACCGGGTTGTCGGCGTGCTGCAGCAGGTACGGGCTCGTGGCGCCGGCGAGCCGGTTCGGCATCCGGCCACCCTCGCAGACGGGGCCCGGCCGGGCGCGGCGCTCCGCCTCGGCCCGAGCTCGCGATCCCGGCCGAGTCGACGCCGGCGCGTCGGACCCGTCGGACCCGCTCGGCCCGGATCCGCCCTCGGCTGCCGTCCGGCTCCGTCGGTCGAACGACGCCGGGAGCCGCCGGATCCGCCGGCTCATCGAGCGGATCAGCACGACGGTCGCGATCAGCAGCAGCAGCACGACGACGAGACCGATCGGC
This sequence comes from uncultured Chloroflexia bacterium, assembly GCA_963721765.1. Lineage (GTDB taxonomy): Bacteria > Chloroflexota > Limnocylindria > Limnocylindrales > CSP1-4 > UBA5189. The sequence continues at coordinate 184,845 of CAVRJP010000002.1, read as the reverse complement.
GACGCGTTGCCGAACTCCGGGCCCTTGCCGGGCGGGGGCGCCGGGTCCTGCGCGGGGACCAGCCCGTCGCCGAGACACGCACCGGCCGGACCGCGCCCACCACCAGCACCGTCGTCGTCCCCTCCGTCGCTCCGGTGCCGCGCCGACACCGGGCGATCAGCGTACCCGCCGCCCGGCTCAGCCGGCGCGGCGCTGCTCGGCCGCCTCCTCGATGCCCGGCGAACAGGTCGTTCTCCGGCACCGTCGTCTCGACCAGGGACTGGACCAGCTCGTAGTCCTCGGTCGGCCACACCCGCGTCTGGACCTCCAGCGGGGTGTGGAACCAGCGGCTGGTCGGGTCCACCTGGGTGGCGTGCGCGAGCAGCGCGTCGTCCCGCGTCGGGAAGAACTCGCCGCACGGCACCTTCGTGGTGACCCGCTCGCCCGGGTCCGGGGTCGGTCGCTACCAGTTCTTCAGCCACTCCTCGTACGGCGACTCCTCGCCGGTGGCCAGGATCGCCTCGTGGAACGCGGTGATCCGCGCGCTGGGAGAACCCGTGGCCGTAGTAGAGCTTCAGCGGCTGCCACGGCGCCCCGGCGTCCGGGAAGCGCTCCGGGTCGCCGGCGGCCTCCAACGCGGCCATCGACACCTCGTGGGTGCGGATGTGGTCCGGGTGCGGGTAGCCGCCGTTCTCGTCGTAGGTGACGATCACGTGCGGGCGGAACTCGCGGATCACCCGCACCAGCGCCTCGGCCTGCTCCTCCAGGTCACCGAGCGCGAAGCAGCCCTCGGGCAGCGGCGGCTTCGGGTCCCCCTCGGGCAGCCCGGAGTCGACGAAACCGAGCCAGCGGTGCTGTACGCCGAGGATCTCGGCGGCACGGGCCATCTCGGCACGGCGGATGGTCGGACATGTCGGCCAGCACGTCGGGCCGGTCCATCGCCGGGTTCAGGATGCTGCCGCGCTCGCCGCCGGTGCAGGTCACGACCATCACGTCGTGCCCCTCGGCGACGTAGCGGGCGCTGCTGGCCGCACCCTTGCTCGACTCGTCGTCCGGGTGGGCGTGCACGGTCATCAGCCGCGGTCGTTCCCCCGGGGCCAGCACGGCGTCTCTCGGGCTCATCAGGCGCGGTTCCCTCCTGGAGATCACGACCGGTGGTCGGCCGATCGTCCGGATCCGAATACTTGCAGAACGGTCCGACAGTTCCGGCGGGCAGTCCCACCGAGGGTCCAACGCCACCGGCCGGGTGCCTCTTCCCGAGGTGGGACACGAGATCGGTAGCGCGGTCGCGACGAGCGGCGTACGGGTGCATGACGCACACGCCGCGGGCAGATGCAGTCGCCGTTCGCAAGCCCCTCACCTGCATCGACAGGTTCCCGGGAACTTCCGCGGTGGTCCCGCCGTTCGACGAAAACTGCGACGAGCGGCACGCCCCGTGCTATGTGTGTCGCACACGGCCCGCAGGCGGGTCGTGTTTTTCCTTACTCGGGGCCACGCCGCTCGAGCGAGACGCACCCCCGTGTGCCCCGCTGCGCGCAGGCGACCGTACGAGGTGCCCTGTCCTTCGGAGGAGTGATGACGGTGACCGACACCCAGGCGACCTGGCTGACCCAGGAGGCCTTCGACCGGCTGAAGTCGGAGCTGGACGAGCTGATCACCGCGGCTCGCGCGGAGATCGACCGTGCCTCGGAGTTCATCGCCACGCGGCACGGGGGCGTGCGCCGGCGCGCCCGCACCCGCCTCGCGGAGGCCGAGCGCCGCTACGAGAGGCAGTTCGCCGAGCGAGTCAGACCCGAAGGCGGCACTCGCGCGCGCCCAGCAGGCCGATCGCCTCGCGGGCGAGGCGTACACCCTCGCGACGATCGACTTCGCGCGCTGGGACGCGGGGCGTGGCGGCGCCTCGAGCTCCGGCGCGGACGTCGCTGGCTCGATCCTCGGCGGGATCATCGGCGGCATCCTCGGCGGCGGCGGACGGGGCGGCGGCTGGGACGGATCGCCGTGGGGCTCGTCACCGTCGATTCCTCGAGCCGGACCGTTCGGCGGTGGTGGCGGCGGGGGTGGCGGAGGCTGGGGCGGCGGTGGCCACGTGCCGGCGGCGGCTTCGGTGGCTTCGGCGGCGGGGGTGGCAGCAGCGGCGGTGGCAGCGGTGGGGCGGTGGCCACTCCAGTGGCGGGCGCTGGTGACGAACCGCGCAATCGGCCGCGCATCGATAGGCTTGTGACAGGCAGCACCTGAAGGAGGGCGATCACCATGGCGCAGACCACGATCCTCGGTCGGATCGGACAGCTCGTCCGGGCGAACATCAACGCCCTGCTCGACGCTGCCGAGGATCCCGAGAAGATGCTCGATCAGCTGGTCCGCGACTTCACGAACAACATCAGCGAGGCCGAGGAGGCCGTCGCCCAGACGATCGGCAACCTCCGGCTCATCGAGGACGATGCGCGGGAGGCCCGCGAGGCCGTCGGCGAGTGGGGCGGCAAGGCGTCTGCCGCGTCGCGTCGCGCAGACGAGCTTCGCTCGAGCGGCAATACCGCGGAGGCCGACCGATTTGACGGGCTGGCCAAGATCGCCCTCCGCCGCCAGATCGGATTCGAGAGCCAGGCCGGCACGCTCGAGATCGCAGGTGGCCCAGCAATCGGAGCTGGCCGAAAAGCTCAAGGACGGGCTGAACAAGCTTCGGGCTCGCCGCGAGGAGCTCGTGCAGAAGCGCGACGAGCTGGTGAGCCGGGCGAAGATGGCGCAGGCGCAGGGCCAGGTCCAGGAGGCGCTCAAGAGCGCGTCCATCCTCGATCCGACGAGCGAGCTGTCCCGGTTCGAGGAGCGGATCCGGCGCCAGGAGGCGCAGGTCCGGGGCATGGAGGAGGTCGCCGCCTCGTCGCTGGACGAGCAGTTCGCCTCGCTCGAGGGCGACGAGGACGAGCTGGAGGTCGAAGCGCGGCTCGCGGCGCTCAAGACCGGAGGCTGATCGCGGGGTCGCGCCAGGCCCGCGATGCCTTCGGCCGTCATCGTCCGAGCGCGGCTGCCTTCGGGTCTCGAGCGCCTGCGTCGGACGTCCATCCCAACGCCACCGACGGTGTGCCCGCTCACCTGACGCTGCTCTACCCGTTCGTCGAACCCACCGATCTCGACAGGAGCGTCCGCCGGCGGCTTGCGGCGATCGCCTCGCACCACGAGGCTTTCGAGTACCGGCTAGGCGGGCTCGGCATGCTGGCCCGACACGTTGTACGTCGCGGTGCAGCCGGCCAGGCCATTCACCGGCCTCCAGCGGGAGCTCCAGGCCGCGTTTCCGGACTTCCCGATCTACGGCGAGGACCCGAGCTTCGTGTTCGACCCGCACGTCAGCATCGCCGAGGGTGACGCCGTGCGCGACGCGGCCGTGCTGCGGCATCCCGCCTGGGGTGACCTGCCGAGGTCCGCCAGAGCAACCTCACTCGAGGTTATCGCGGCCGGGGCGGATCGCCGCTGGCGACTCGTCTGGCGACTCCGGCTCGGGCGTTCGGCCCGGGAGCCCGTCGGTAGAATGCCAGCGTGAAGCAGATGTACCACCCGTCAGACCTGGCGGCGATGGACCCGCTGGTCCTGATGAAGAACCTCGACCACGTCCGCATGACCAGCCGGCGCCTCAGCTACATCCTGCAGCAGCAGGTGCACCTGTACACCCCCGAGGCGAACCAGCTGCGCGAGGAGATCGACGGCTACGTCGAGGCGGAGCGCCAGATCGAGGGTGAGATGGCGAGGCGCCAGATCCGAGCCTGAAGGGTCAGGCGGGGAGGGTCAGGCGGGGAGGGTCAGGCGGGAGGGTCAGGCGAGGGCGGTCGCGGGCTCCGGCGGTGCGGGGCTCACGGCAGCCTTGGCTCGCGCCCGGTCCTCGGCGACGATCTCGCCGACGGTGAATGCCAGGCGGCGCATCTCGAACAGGCCGAACCCGATGCCCTGGCCTGCGAGCTCGTCCGGGCCCCAGCCTCGGAAGAGCCCGCGACTCGCGACGGCGCACATCTCGTCGTACAGCTCCGGCCAGCCCACGCGACGGCGGGCGTAGCAGAAGCGGATGAACTCGACGGCATCGGCCGTCACGGCGTGCGCAATCGCGGAGCGCGCGACCATCAATCCTTCCTCCTCATCCAGGCTGGGGCACAGCAGGACGCAACGGGGCTTTGCGGTGTAGAGGACCGCTGCCCCGTGACGGGCTCTCGAGGCGACCGACGACCCGTCCCGGAGGGTCGGATGAGTGCCCAGAGATGGTACGGCTGCAGCCCGATTCGGAGTAGGAGGGTTCTCCACCTTTTCGTCCACCAACTTATCCACACCGCCCCGGACCGCCCCTCACGCCCGGCGGACGACTCCCAGCCCGGGGGCATCGGTGAGCTGCCAGCGGTAGTCGGGACCGAGCTCGAACCCGGTGAACGGGTCGTCGGCGAGGAGCAGGTTGCCGTCGAGATCGACCCAGTCGGCCAGCGATGCGACCGCGGCCGACGCGGCAATCGCGACCGATGTCTCTTCCATGCACCCGAGGAAGGTCCGGAACCCGAGCTCGCGCGCGCGGGCGAGCATCCGGGCGGCCGGTCCCGGGCCGCCGCACTTGGCGAGCTTGACGTTGACCCCGGCGGTGACCCCGACCAGGGCGTCGAGATCCTCGTCGGTCACGCACGACTCGTCCGCGACGATCGGCAGGGGCGAGCCGGCCTGCAGGTCGGCCAGCCAGTCGAGGCGCCCCGCCGGGAAGGGCTGCTCGATGAGCTCGACCCCGAGGTCGACCATCGCGGGCATGAGGGCCCGGGCAACGTCCGGCGTCCAGCCGGTGTTCGCGTCGACCCGGATCGGCTTGTCGTAGACCTCGCGAACCGCCTCGAGCGTCGCCAGGTCGGCGGGCCCGCCGCACTTGATCTTCAGCGCCGGGAAGCCACCGGCCCGCCGCGCTCGCCCGGCGACGACGGCCGGCTCGTCGAGCCCGAGCGTGAAGTCGGTCGGCGGGATGGCGGTCGAGAGCCCGAGGAGCCGATGGACCGGCTCGCCGGTCACCTTGCCGACCAGGTCGTGGAGCGCGGTGTCGACCGCGCACTTCGCGCCCCCGTTCCAGCGAATCGCGGCGGCCATCCGCTCCCCCGCCCCGCGCAGCCCATCCGCTGTCGGCTCGAGCTCACCGACGGCGGCCAGCAGGAGCGGGAAGACCGCCGCCATCGTCTCGACCGAATCGCCGTAGAACCGATCCGGGTAGCCCTCGCCCAGGCCGACCACGCCCGGAAACCGATCGTCGTGGAGCTCGACGACGACGGTCGTGACCGCGAGCCCGGCATCGTGGTCGGAGCGCGCGATGAGGAATGGGTCGCGCAGGGAGAGGTGGAGGACCTCGTGGGCGAGGCTGAGGGTCACGAGCCGGTCGCGAGGACGGGCAGCGCCCCGGATACCCACGGCAAGGCATTGACCGCCTCGCGGACGGAGCCCCACAGCCGATCGCCGCCGAAGCGCACCGGGTCGTCGGCGGGCAGCCCGGTCTCGGCCGCGATCTCGGCGATCGCGCGGCGGGCATCGTCGGGGTCCGGGATGAGCATCGAGTTCACGGCGACGGCGACGACCTTCGAGGGCGCGACGAGGCCCGCGACCTGCTCGTGCATCGCGATGAACCCGGGCAGCTTCGCGATCGGGAACGAGACGTCGGGTCGGTGGTCGAAGTCATGGCTGGCGAGGCCCGGCTTCGCGACCATGACCATGGCGTGCGGCGTGGCGCCGTGGATCAGCCCGAGTGTCACCGACGAGTACGCCGGGTGGTCCAGCGAGCCCTGGCCCTCGACGAGGATCCAGTCGCCCTTCCGCTCGGCCTCTTCGAGCATCCACTCGACCGTGCCCTGGACGAAGTCGCTGATGACCCGATCGACCGCGACGCCCCAGCCGTCGATCATGATGCCCGTCTGGCCCGTCGGGACGAACACGCCCTTGTCGCCCGCCTTCAGGGCGGACTTCCGGAGCTCGAGCGCGACGGACATCTTGCCGACGGCGCAGTCCGTGCCGACCATCAGGATCACGCGCTTGCCCGGCGAGTGCGGCCGGCCGATCGCCGTCTCCATGCGCGCCGGCGGCCGCCGATAGTCGACGATCCGAACGCCCTTGGCCGCCGCGGCGGCCGCGAACTCCCGGTCGTCGCCAAGGAACGTGTGCAGGCCGGAGTGGACCTCGAGCCCGGCGTCGATGGCGTCCAGGATCGTCGCTCGCCAGTCGTCGGGCAGCCGGCCGCCGGTCGGTGCGATCCCGATCAGCAGCGTGTCCGGCCGCTCGGGCATCGCGAGCGCCTCCGCGAGGGTCGCGACGGCCGGAATGTCGTGCCCCGGCATCCACTCGCTCACGTTCCGACCCGCGATCGAGGAATCCAGGATCGCGATGGTGCGATCCGTGGCATACCGGATCACGCCGGTGGCAGTCTTGGCGTGGTGGGCGCCGAACTGGCCCTCGGTGAGGATGACGAGGCGACGGGTCATCGCGGGAGTGTACGTGGCGGGATCCTGATTCTCAGGCCCGGCCGGCGGCCTCCCGGAGCGGCTCGGCCACCTCGCTCGCCATGCGCTCGATGGCCGCGGGACCCTCGCGCCCGGGGATCCCGAGCGTGATGTGGTCCGCACCCGCATCGACGAACTGGAGGCCGACTGCACGGGCCTCCGCCAGGCCCGCGGGCGTCCCGACGACATTCAGCTGGGCGGCGAAGCTGAAGGAGCCGGTGTCGCGATGGGCCTCGTCCAGAGCGTCGCGCAGGGCATCGCGTCGGTCGAGGAAGTACGCCACGTCGCCGGCTCGATTGCCGGGCATGATCCAGCCCTCGGCGTGGCGAACCGCGAGCGCGATGCCCCGCCGACGCTGGCCGCCGAGCCAGAGCATCGGCCCGCCGACGCGGATCGTGGCCGGCTCCATGGTTGCCCCGCGAAGCGGGTAGTAGGGGTCGTCCCGAGTCACGCCGGGCGCCGCTCGCCCGTCCTCCGAGAACAGGGCGGCCAGCGTCGCGACCGCGCTCTCGTAGCGGGCGAATCGCTCCGGCATGGGTGGCAGCGGGATCCCGAACGTCTCGTGCTCGCCTTCGTGCCAGCCGGCGCCAATGCCGAGGACGAACCGGCCACCCGTCGCGTTGTCGATGACCGTCGCCGCCTTGGCCACGACGGCCGGGTGGCGAAAGGTATTGGCGAGCACGGCGATCCCAATCCACCTGCCGGGGACCCGATGCGCGAGCGCAGCAGCGGTCGTGAGCGATTCGAACGCCCCACCACCCCGGTCGACGCTTGCATCCGTGAGGTGATCACTCATCCAGCCGGCGGAGAAGACGTCCAACGACCCGGCAACCTGCCAGATCGAGTCGAGCATCGGGAAGTCGATCCCCTGTGATGCGATGGGCGCGACGCGGAAACCCAGGAGCCCAGGGCGGGAGGCGACGGTCATCGTCCGATGCTAGCCAATTTCGGGAGCGGAGCCGACAATCCGAACATGGGCTTCGACGTCGCCGCGGAGTCGTACGACCGGTTCATGGGGCGCTATTCCACGCTGCTCTCCCCACAGATGGCCGACCTCGCAGGGGTCAAGCACGGCCTGCGCGTCCTTGATGTCGGGTGTGGTCCGGGCGCCCTCGTCGCCGAGTTGGTTGGCCGGGCCGGGCCGGAAAACGTCGCCGCCGTGGACCCTTCGCCACCGTTCGTCGCGGCGACGCGATCACGATACCCGGGCGTCGATGTGCGGCAGGCATCGGCCGAGAGCCTGCCGTTCGATCACGATGCTTTCGACGTCTCGATCGCTCAGCTCGTGGTCCACTTCATGGACGACCCCGTCGCGGGGCTGACCGAGATGCGCCGTGTCACCCGGCGGCATGGCGTCATCGCCGCGTGCGTCTGGGACCACGCGGGTGGCCGCGGCCCGCTGGGGACCTTCTGGACCGCCGCCAACGAGCTCGACCCCGGCGCGGTCGACGAATCGAAGCTCGCCGGTGCTCGTGAAGGCCATCTCGGCATCCTGTTCGAAGCGGCGGGAGCTCGCGACATCAAGCTGTCCACCGTTACCGCCGTGCGGGAGCATGCGAGCTTCGACGACTGGTGGGAGCCGTACACCGCCGGCGTTGGACCCGCTGGCGTCTACGTGGCGCGCCTCGATCCCATTGCTCGCGAACGGCTGCGGCAGCGCTGCCGTGAGCTCCTGCCCACGCCGCCATTCGCGCTCGAGTCGATCGCCTGGGCCGCTCGCGGCCTGGCATAGCGGGCCTCCCGCACCGGCTACCCTGAGCGCGCCAACCGCCACGGGAGAGCCGGACCGCATGGAAACGAGCTGGCGCGACCGTCTGCGCTACCGCATCGACGAGTTCTTCGGGCGCGGCACGATCGCGCTGATCCTCGGACTCTTCGCGATCTCCGTCCTGATCATCGCGATCATCGCGACGTTGGTGGCGGCGGCCGGCGTCGGCCCCGAGAATCGCTCGTTCCCCGAGCTGATCTGGATGGGCCTGCTCAGGACGCTCGACCCCGGGACGATGGGCGGCGACGCCGGCAGGCCGGAGTTCCTCGCGGCGATGCTCGCCGTGACCCTGGGCGGGATCTTCGTGATCAGTGCCCTGATCGGCATCATCAACACGGGCATCCAGGACCGGCTCGCCGAGCTGCGCAAGGGCAGGTCGCGGGTGATCGAGAGCGGCCACACCGTGATCCTCGGCTGGAACCAGCAGGTGTTCACGATCCTGTCGGAGCTGATCGGGGCCAACGCCAGCCAGCGTGGCGGCAACGTCGTCGTCCTCGCCGACCGCGACAAGATCCAGATGGACGACGAGATCCGCTCAAGGATCGGCGACACCCGGGGCACCAAGATCGTGTGCCGATCTGGCAGCCCCGTGGACCTCGACGAGATCGACATCGCGGCCATCCAGCGTTCCCGCTCGATCATCGTGCTCGCGCCCGAGGTCGAGGAGCCGGACATCGAGGTCATCAAGACGATCCTCGCGATCACCAACGACCCGAACCGCCGGCCCGAGCCGTACCACGTCGTTGCGGAGATCCACGACCCTCGGAACCTCGAGGCGACGAAGCTGGTCGGCAAGGACGAGGTGGAGCTCGTCGTCGTCGGCGACGTGATCTCGCGGATCATCGCGCAGACGTCCCGACAGGCGGGCCTGTCGGTCGTGTACGGCGAGCTCCTGGACTTCGATGGCGACGAGATCTACTTCAGCCACCAGCCGGCCCTCGATGGTCGGACGTTCGGTGACGCCCAGCTCGCTTTCGAGGATTCCACCCTGATCGGCATCGCCAGCGAGAGCCGGGGCGTGCACCTCAATCCCGGGTCGGCCACGGTGATCGAACCGGGCGATCGCCTGATCCTCATCGCCGCGGATGACGACGCCATCCGGATCAGCGATCCTCCGGCAACCGTCGACCCGGAAGGCATCGTCGTCTGCGTCCCCACGCCGGTCGCCCGCGAGACGACCCTGATCCTGGGCTGGAACCACCGGGTGCTGCAGATCGCGCGCGAGCTCGACGCCTACGTCGCGCCGGGCTCCGGCATCACGGTCGTGACCGACGATCCCGTCGCAACCGGCGCGCTCGATGCGCTGCGGGCCGGCCTCACCAACCAGACCCTGCAGTTCGTCCCGAAGTCCTCGACGAGCCGGGAGGTGCTCGACGCACTCGACGTCGCGAGCTACCAGCACGTCCTCGTCGTCAGCCCCATCGACCGGTACGACGCGCAGCGGGCCGACGCGCGGACGCTCGTGACGCTGCTCCACCTGCGCGACATCGCATCGATCGTGGGCCACCCATTCTCGATCACCTCGGAGATGGCCGATGTTCGCAACCGGGCGCTGGCCGAGGTGACTCGCGCCGACGACTTCATCGTGTCGGATCGCCTCATCAGCCTCCTGATCACCCAGGTCGCCGAGAACAAACAGCTCAACGCCGTGTTCTCCGACCTGTTCGACGCCGAGGGCTCCGAGGTTTACCTGCGACCGGCGAGCGACTACGTTGCCGTCGGGCGACCCGTGAGCGTGGCCACGCTCGTCGAGGCCGCGCGCCGGCTGGACGAGGTCGCGGTGGGCTACCGGATCCGTTCGGAATCGGGTGACGCGACGAAGGCGTACGGCGTCCATGTCAACCCGCGCAAGAGCACGCAGGTGACATTCGACGCGGCCGACAAGGTGATCGTCCTCGCGCACGGCTAGGAATACCTGACAACTGCTGTCCGGTATTGACGTATCCTCCACTGGATGCGTGCGTCCCGGCTCGTCACCCTGATCCTCCTGCTCCAGAACCGGGGCCTGATGACCGCCGCCGAGCTGGCTCGCGAGCTGGAGGTATCGGAGCGGACCATCTTCCGCGACATTGACGCCCTCTCCGCGGCGGGCGTCCCGATCTACGCCGATCGGGGCCCGCACGGCGGCGTCCGGCTGGTCGACGGCTATCGGACGCGGCTGACGGGCATGACCGCCGACGAGGCCGAGGCGATCTTCCTGTCGGGCATCCCCGGGCCGGCGGCCGAGCTCGGGCTCGGGACGGTCATGACGGCGGCGCGGCTCAAGGTCCTTGCCGCGCTCCCGGCCGAGCTGCGCGCCCGGGCCTCGCGGCTCGTCGAGCGATTCCACCTCGACGCCGCCGGCTGGTTCCGGATGGACGAGGCGGTGCCCCATCTCGCAACCCTCGCGGAGGCCGTCTGGGAATGCCGCGTCGCGCAGGTGCAGTACGACCGCGGGGATCTCGTCGTTGAGCGCGTCCTCGAGCCGCTGGGCCTCGTGCTGAAGGCCGGCACGTGGTACCTGGTCGCGCGACGCGAGGGCGAGATTCGAACGTACCGCGTCGCCCGGATCGAGGCGGCGTCGCTCTCGACGGAGCGCTTCGAGCGGCCGGCGAGCTTCGACCTGCCGTCGTATTGGGCAGAGTCGAGCGCCGCCTATGAGCGCGAGGTGCCGCGCCTCACCGTCGACGTCCGCGTCGACCCGCTCCATCTCGCCGAGCTGCCGGACCACGTCGGCGAAAGCGCCGTTGCGGGCGCCGAGCCCCTCTCCGATCCGGATCCCGACGGCTGGACGCGCCTACGGCTCCGCATGACCTACCCGCGCGACGCACCCGCACGCCTGCTGGGCATGGGGTCGCATCTCGAGGTGATCAGCCCGCCGGAGGTCCGTCAGCGCGTCGTCGCGCTTGCTCGCGGGGCCCTCGCGCGCCACGGTTCCGCGTAGCGGCGCTCGCCTTCGTCGGGCGCGGCGGAAGCCGGCTCGGTCCACATGTCGTGCAGGTCCAGCAGGCGCTGGATCCTGATGAGCTCCTGGACCTCGCGCTCCCGCTCGTCTGCGATCAACCTGGCGAATTCGTACGAGAACATGGCTCTTGCACCTCGGCTATCGGCTTGCCGATAGACTACGGGCCATAGGTGACAGAACCTGTCATATATCGACCCTCAGGCTGCAACCAAACTGCAGCAGGGCGGGAACGATCGTCTCGCTCGCCCGATTCGGCATGCGGGTCCAAGATGGACACGTGCAGCTCGATCGGAGCCTGCGTGATTCGGGTTCGCTTCGCGGAGGAGCCCGGCGCGGGCAGGCCATCCTCCTGACCACGCTGCTCCTCGTCGTGGTCATCGGCGGCGCCTCGGCGATCAGCACGATGGTGCCTGGCCGCTCGCCGGCGGCCATCGATCCCGCCCAGGGCAATCCCGCCGCAGGGGCGATCGGCAGCAAGGAACCGGCTGCCACGCAGCCCGTCGGGCTGGCTGCGACGGCGGCCGTCGAGCCGGAACCAACATCGGCGGTCGCGCAGTCGGGCCCGTCAGCGATCGTCCCCGGGAGCGTCAACCGCACGAGCATCAGGCTCGAGGCGACCTACGACGTCGACTTGGACCTCGGCTTCAATGATCGGAGCGTGCGGGTCGATGCCACGGTGACTCTCGAGAACCAATCCGGCGGTGGGATCGATCGCGTCGAGCTGAACACGATCGCCGGGCCGCTCGGCAACCTCCGCCTCCTGCGCGTGCAGGTCGATGGCGGCGACGTCGCGGCGAAGCTCAAGGATCAGACAATCGTCGTCCCCCTCGGCGGCGTCCTGCCCGAAAGCGCGTCCACGACCATCCGCGTCCGGTTCCGCGCCACCTTCCGTTCGAGCCTCGGCGGCTCGAGCTGGATGTTCACCCGCACCGACGGCATCCTCCAGGCCAACCGCCTGCTCCCCTGGGTCGGGCTGCACAGGCCGTTCGACCGCCCGAACCACGGCGACCCGTTCTTCAGCGCCCTGAGCCCGTTCATCCGGGTCCGGATCACGACGGATCGCAGCCTCGTGATCGTCGCGCCCGGTCGACGCACCGCGGTGAACGGGCTGACGCAAACGTTCGAGGCCGAGAACGTCCGCGACTTCACGATCGTCGCGAGCCCGCATTTCTCGCTCCGCGAGCGCCAGGTCGGGGGCGTGCGGCTGCTCGCCTACGTGCGACCGAGCTTCCCCACCGCGAAGGTGCTCGACCAGGCCGCGGACGGGCTCAAGCAGATGAGCGCGCTCGCGGGCGCTTACCCGTACGACACGTTCAAGATCGCCCAGACGGCGGGCGGCTACGCGCTCGAAGGTCCGGGCATGATCTGGATCCCGACCGGGATGACCGGGTTCCAGCTGCGCTGGAACGTCTACCACGAGACGGCGCACCAGTGGTTCTATGGGATCGTTGGCTCGGACGGGGCCATGCAGCCATTCGCCGACGAGTCCGCTGCGACGTTCCTCGGCCAGCACGTCTCGGACACGTGGCGGAGCACCGGTTGCAAGAAGCGGCGCCTGGACCTCTCGATCTATCGCTACAGCAGCAGCTGCTACTTCGGCCAGATCTACGTCCACGGCGCGCGCACGCTCCGCGACGTCCGACGAGCGATGGGCTCCGCCGCGTTCTGGGACGGCATCCGTGACTACGTGGCGGACCATCGATTTCGGCATCGGCTCGACGCGATCGCTGCTCGAAACCCTCGATGCCCATACCAGCAAGGACCTCGGAAACATCGTCGGGCGCTGGTTCCCCAGCATCTACTGAGGCCGGATCCTGTGGCGGGACCGCGCTAGCCTGCGACCGGCTGGCGGATGATCGTTCGCAGGCGTGACGGATCAGTCCGCCGCGCGTCGTTCAGGTAGATCTCGTGGTGTTTGCCGCGCCCGCGGAGACCCTGGTCGGCAATATGCGCGTGGAGGAGCTCGATCGTCGGACGTTCTGCTTCGCCATACGGACCGATGTGCAGCACCTGCGCGACGCGACCCTCGGATAGTCGGCCGTGCCGCAGCCGCTGGAGGCGCGCGCGTGGCCGCGTGCGGGCCGCGACGGACAGCGCCCGAGCCAGCACGTGTTCCGTTACCGCGTCAGGCTCCGCGATCAGCATGGTCCAGCGCCACGCATCGCGCGACGCCCAGACGTCGCCGGCCGTATCCGACCACCAGATGCCTTCCAACGGCATGACCTTGGCATCGATACCCGCGCGGCGCTTCAAGTCGAAGCGCACGGCGAATGCAACCGCGTAGAGCGTCTCGACCGCATCGACATACGCCGCCGCCGAAGCCGGATCACCTTCGCCGTCGATCATCAGGTAGGAGAGCTCCGGGACGTCGACGATGGCAGGCCGACCTGCTCGTGCCCGATAGGCCACCTCGGTGCCGGCCGGCCAAACCGATCGTGCGCTAGTCATGCGACAACATCATTCGGCATTCGTGTCCGGTCTCGTCGGTGGGCGACAAACGTGATCAATGGCGGCGCCCGCCGGCCTGGTGATTGGGTGGTACCGCATATCGGATTCGAACCGATGATCTCCGCCTTGAGAGGGCGGTGTCCTGGGCCTCTAGACGAATGCGGCACGGACGACCGGCGAGTTCCGCCGGGTCGGCCGGCATTCTACCAACCCAGCGCCGACGGCCGCCGTCGGCGCCCGAGGACTCAGAGTCGATGGGCCTCCAGGAACCCCCGGATCGAGTCCGCGACCTGGCTGAAGCCGTCCTCGCCCAGGATGAGGCCGTAGTGCGAATGCGCCCCGAATGGCTCGTACTCGGCGTCGAGCCAATTCGCCAGCCGCTCGCTCTCGTCGAGCGAGATGACGCGGTCGAGGCCGCCGCCGATCACGAGGCGAGGCACCTCCTCGAGCTTCGAGGCGTCGACCCGCACGCCGCGCAGCATCGTCCGTCGCGCTCGGCCGGATTCGTGGGGCTTCTGGCCCATGAGGTGCTGGACCCGGAGCACGTCGGCGAGGGTCAGGTCGCGATGGTCGCGCTGGAGCTTCTCCGGCAGCGTGGCCCAACCGAGGAGCGACGGCCCGAACAGCTCCGGCACCTCGCGGATGCGATGCGGCTCGGTCGGGTTGCGGACGTCGCCCGGCAGCTCCGACGCGATCAGGACGAGGCCGCCGGCCGGGTGCCGCTCGGCCGCCTTGAGCACGAGCAGGCCACCCATCCCGTGCCCGATCGCCACGACCGATGGGCCCAGCCGGTCCATCGCCGCGCCGACGTCGTCGACGAACGATTCGAACGACAGCTCCGCGGGGTCCGCGGTCTGGGACCAGTGGTGGTTGCGCAGGTTGAGCGCGTGGCCCTCCCACCCGCGGCCGGCGAAATAGCCGAGGTAGCGCTCCCACGCCCAGGACCCGCCGAGCTCGCCGTGGACGAAGAGCAACGGCTTCCGCCGCGACCGGCGCTCGGGCAGCCACGACTCGATGTACAGGCCGCGATCATGCAGCTCGATCTCGTCCTTGCGGACCGGCCGGCTGGGCGGGGGCGGCAGCGTGGCGTCTGGGCTCGCGGACAATCGGGCCTCCGTTTGGACCTGGTGCTCGAGGCGCGGGCTATTCGAGCGGGTTGATGACGAGGCCGGTCAGGGCCTTCGGATAGATGTACGTGCTCTTCTGGGGCATGACGTCGCCGTCGGCCGCCACGGCGACGATCTCGGACGCGGGCGTCGGGTCCAGCAGCAGCGCGACGGCGGCCGTGCCTGCGCCGCTCGGCGCGTGGCCCTCGTCCACCCACGTGACGGCTTGGCGAGCGTCCATCGTAAACGCGATCCGCCCTTCCGCCACGGCAGCAGGGTCGATGCCCGCGAGGCGCTCGATCGCCACGGACGCGAGCGTCACGTCAAGACGCCGCACCGCGGCGCCGCCCTGGGGCAGAAACGGCTCGAACGCCTCGCGCCGGGCTCGAAGGATCGCCCCGCCGCGACCCGTCCACAGCCCGAAGCGCCCCTCGCCACCGTGCGGCGCTCCCGAGCCGTCGAAGGCCGCGACCACCTTCGCCTGCTCGGCGGCCGCCTCGACGTCGAACAGCTCCGGGAGTCGCGCGAGCGTCCCATCCACGCCCGCGTCGTCGAGCCCGAGGAGCACCCGGTGCGTCGGCAGCACCGTCAGCGCGCCCTCACGCGGCTCGAGGATGAGCATCAGGATCTCCGACCAGGCGCGCTCGGCCTCGACCTGGGGGCCACGCTCGCGCTCCTGGCTGTAGCGCAGCGCGGTCTCATAGCGGTGGTGGCCATCGGCGAGCGTGATGGGCGACTCGCCGAGCGCGTCGCAGACCGCCTGGATGGCCGAATCGCGCTCCGGATCCTCGCCGACGGTGACGACCCAGAGCCGGTGCTCAACCCCATCGCCGTCGACGAGCTCGATCGTCGGCTTCGTGGCCGTGACGCCGCGCAACCAGCCGGCGACGAAGCCGGAGCCGTCCTCGCCGATGCCGACGACGGGGCTCGTGTTCACGCCCGTCGCCCGCAGGAGCCGGTAGCGGTCCTCGCGCGGCCCCGCGAGCGTGCGCTCGTGCGCGCGAACACCCGAGTCCGGCCCGAAGGGCTCCAGCCGGACGCGGGCGAACACCCCGCGCCGGGTGGCGGTGCGCTCGGTGCCCGGCACGCGGTACGTCTGCTCGTAGGCATAGAGCGCGGGCCGGGAATCTCGCCGAAGCGTGCCGTCGCTCCGCCAAGCCGACAGGATCCGGGCGGCGCGACGGTAGCGCTCGTCGGGCGGATCGCCCGGCCGGTCTCCGGGCAGGTCGAGCGCGACGATATTGCGCGGATCTCGCGCGAGGAGCAGCCGGCGCGTCTCCGGCGAGATCACGTCATATGGCGGCGCGACCACCGTCGAGAGGTCGGGGGCCTGCTCCGGTGAGTAGCGAAGCGCACGGAACGGACGGATGGACGGCACGGGTGGGAATCGTACGATGGCGTCCGGCCGGGCAACAAACCGGCAACAAAAGTCGACGCAACCTGCGGGCTCCGCGCAACTATCGGGCGACCCGCGGCGTCGTTGGGGTCGGCCGCCGGCGCTTTCGGGCCCGCGCGGCCGCCATGTAGGGCAATGATCGAGCGATACAAGGGAGGTTGCGTGGCGCAGCCGGCGCATCGGTTCCGGGTCCCGCGCGTTGCCGCGCGGCTGGCCGTGGCGCTCGGCATCACGCTGCTCTCGCTCGGGCCGCTCGCCCTCACCGGGTCCAGTGCGGGCGAGTTGACGATCAATGCCCGGATCATGCTCCAGGGCCACGTCCGTAGTGGCTCGTGGGCTGCGATCGAGGTCGACCTCCAGAACGACGGCCCATCGATCCAGGGCGAGCTGCGGATGGACGGTGGCGAGCAGGCCAATGCCCGGTTCGCGATGGCCGTCGACCTGCCGACCGGCTCGCACAAGACGTACGTCCTCCACGCCCAGCCGCCGGCCTTCGGGCGGACCGTCAAGGTTGACCTCTTCGCGAACGACCAGGTCATCGACAGCGTGACGGTCGCCTACCTGATGCACGATGCGACGCAGCTCGTCGTCGGGGTCCTCGCCGAGCGGCCCCAGGCGCTCGTCTCCCAGATCAACCTGCCGCCGAACCCGATGGGTGCGGCCCCCTCGGTCATCACGCTCGCGCTGGCGGACCTGCCCGTTCGAGCCGAGGGCTGGAGCGTGCTCGATCGCCTGGTCTGGCAGGACGTCGACAGCAACCAGCTGTCGGCAGAGCAGCTGGACGCGCTCAAGCGCTGGCTCGCGGCGGGCGGCCATCTGGTCATTGCCGGCGGCAGCGCCGGGATCGGCACGCTCTCCGGGTTCCCCGACGACATCCTGCCCTACCGCCCGACGGCGACCGTCGACCTCGATCCGAGCAGCCTGACGGCGCTCATCGGCCCGTTGCCCGAGGGCGCGACCGAGCTGCCGGCGATGGCCGGCGAGCTGAGCCGGGGTCGCCCGCTGGCGATCTCCGGCGATCGCACCGTCGCCGCCGAGCTCGCCTACGGGAGCGGGCTGGTCACGATCTTCGGCTTTGATCCGACCACGCGCTGGCTCGGCGAGAGCAAGAGCGTCGACGCGCTGTGGAGCGGCGCCCTGCCGGCGCGTTCGGGGGACGGCTCGATCATCCTCGACGACAGCCAGCTCGTGCAGGCCGTCTACCAGCTCCCGATGCTGGCCCTGCCCCCGACGAACGGCCTCCTCGTGATCCTCGCGGCCTACATCCTGATCATCGGCCCGATCAACTACCTCGTTCTCAAGCGCCTGGACCGGCGCGAGCTGGCGTGGATCACGATGCCCGTGCTCGTGCTCGCGTTCGCCGCGGCGTCGTTCGGCTACGGCGCGGTCCTGCGCGGGACCGACGTCGTCGTCAACGAGGTGGCCATCGTCCGTGGCGCACCGGACGCGACCGAGGCGACAGCCCAGGTCTACTTCGGCGTCTTCTCGCCGACGCGCTCCACGTACCGGGTCGAGCTCCCGCAGGGCGCGTTGCTCGCGCCCCCGATCAACGCCGAGTCGTTCGGTCTCGGCTCGGGAACACTGGACATCGTCCAGGGCACGGGCTCGGCGCAGCCGTCCGCGGTCCGGAACCTCTCGGTCGGGACGGGCTCGCTG
This sequence comes from uncultured Chloroflexia bacterium, assembly GCA_963721765.1. Classification (GTDB taxonomy): domain Bacteria; phylum Chloroflexota; class Limnocylindria; order Limnocylindrales; family CSP1-4; genus UBA5189. Next base: position 167,060 of record CAVRJP010000002.1, on the reverse strand, counting down.
CGGGTCGTCCGGGCGGAGCTGCCCGTGAACGGGCCCCGGATGCGCTCGGCGCTCACGCTGAAGGATGGCGTGCTCACAGGGTCGTTCGAGAACGCCTCCGAGGCCGCCCTCGAGAACGTCGCCGTCGTGCTCGGAACGTCGGTCGTCGTGCTCGGCGACGTCGGCGCGGGCGAGAAGGTCAACGTGCGGCTGCCGATCCGCGACAACCCGTTCGGTGCATCCCTCGCGGAGCAGGTCGTGGGCTCATCGTTCGACTCGACGTCCGAGGCCGGCGTCCGCCGATCGACGCGGTACGCGATGGTCAACCAGCTCGCCTTCGATCCGACGGGCATGACGAGCGGCGGGCTGCCCGCCGACCAGGCCGTAATCCTCGCCTTCGCACGGAGCGAGCTGCTGGACCTCCGGGTCGGCACGATCGCCCCGCGACGCAACGGCAACATCCTGTACTACGTGCCGATCGGCATCGGGATCGAGGGCAAGACCACCTTCTCGGGCGACCTCCTGAAGTCGACGGTCATCGACGCCGATGCCCAGTTCTTCTCGAAGGACCGGCTCTTCCTGAACATGGGCACGGGCACGGCGACCCTCGCATACCGCCCGATCCCGTATCAGGGGCAGTTCACGATCTCCGGGATCCGCCTCGCGCTCGGGACGGGCGGGAACCAGGTCCCGCTGGGCGGCAAGCCGATCGAGCCGCTCGCGGAGATCCCGACGCCGTGCATCGACGTCCTCAACTCCGAGCCCGATGGCTGCCAGCCGAGGCGCGACGACTTCCTGCCCGAGCTGGAGGTGTTCGACCTCGTTGCCGGGGCGTGGGCGAGACTGCCCCGGCTCGACGGCGATGTCGGCTACTCCCTGACCGACCCGACCCGGTATGTCGACCCGGGCACGGGCCAGCTGCTCGTGCGGTTCATCAACGACAATCCCGAGTCGAGCGTCGGCTTCGGCTTCCAGCTCGTCCTCGACGGAACGGTCGAATGAGCGCCATCGTCGAAGCCCGCGGCCTGGTCAAGCGATACAACGGCACGCTCGCAGTCGCGAGCGTCGACTTGTCGGTCGAGCAGGGCGAGATCTTCGGGCTCGTGGGCCCTAACGGCGCGGGCAAGACCACGATGCTGCGGATGCTCGCGACGCTCCTCGAACCGACCTCTGGCGATGCCGAGATCGCGGGCGTTTCGATTCGTCGGAACCCGCAGGCCGTTCGTCGCGTCCTCGGCTACATGCCCGACGCCTTTGGGGTCTACGACGACATGAAAGTCTGGGAGTACCTGGACTTCTTCGGTCGGTGCTATGGGCTCGGCCCCGCACAGCGACGGCGGATGATCGGCGACCTGCTCGAGCTCGTCGACCTCGCCGCGAAGCGAGATGCGTACGTCCTCAGCCTGTCGCGCGGCATGCAGCAGCGGCTATGCCTCGCGCACGCGCTCGTGCACGATCCGCAGGTCCTGCTCCTCGACGAGCCCGCCTCGGGCCTGGACCCTCGCGCTCGGGTCGAGCTGCGGGAGCTGCTCCGGGAGCTGCGCAACCTGGGCAAGACGATCCTGATCAGCAGCCACATCCTCCCCGAGCTCGAGGAGCTGTGCACCTCCGTGGCGATCGTCGACCGGGGGCGCGTGCTCGCCTCGGGCACGATCGCCGAGATCGGCCAGCGTCTGCGGATCGGCGAGGTCCTGCGCGTGCGCGTCCTCGGCGATCAGGAGACCGTCCAGGCCGCCTTGGCATGGTTCGAGGGCCGCCCCGACGTCGCCTCGGCCGAGGTCGAGAATGCCGGCGAGATCACGATCGGATTCGGCGGTGACGAGACGGGGGCTGCGGAGCTCCTCGCCGCGGCGGTCCGCGCCAGGATCCGCGTCGCGAGCTACTCGCCCGCGGCCACGGATCTCCAGGAGCTGTTCCTCCAGGTCACGGAGCGCGATCTCGCCGGAGACGGGAGCGTCCAGGCATGAGCACGATCGCGAGCCGGCTGACCCTCCGGGGCCGGCTCCCCGCCATTCGCCTCAGCTCCGGGATCAGCGCGATCATCGTGAAGGAGCTTCGCGGCCGGATGCGCGGCCGGCGGGCGTTCACGATCATCACGATCCACGTCCTGCTCCTGAGCCTCTTCTCGTGGATGCTCCTCCAGCTCAGCGAGGAGCGGATCTCGAGCCTGGGGTCGTTCGGGGGCCAGGCAACCTACGCCTCCGCGGCAATCGGGCGCGACATCTTCATCGGCCTGTTGCTGCTGCAGACGCTGATGGTCGCCGTGCTGGCGCCGGCCGCGACCGCGGGCGCGATCAGCAGCGAGCGAGAGCACCAGACCCTCGACCTCCTCGCGGTCACGCCGATCTCGTCACTCGCGATCATCGTCGGCAAGCTGTTCAGCGCGCTCGCCTGGGTGTTCGTGCTGATCCTGGCCTCGATCCCGGTGACCGCCCTCGTGTTCCTCTTCGGCGGCGTCGCCCCCGACGACATGCTCAGGGGATACGTCGTCCTCTTCGCGACGGCCATCGGTCTCGGCTCCGTCGGGATCTTCTTCTCAACGCTCACCCGTCGAACGGGCGCGGCGACCGGCCTGACGTTCGTCGTGACACTGGGCATGCTCGTCGGGTCGTGGTTCTTCTGGGTCTACCTGAACGACACCGCCGAGATCGGCTCCAACGGCCTGCGCAAGCAGCCGGCCGAGGCGCTCCTGTACTTCAACCCGTTCGTTGCCCAGGCTGACGTCGCTTGCGGCACGGAGGACGGCGGCTTCGGCACCGCATGCGGGGTGATGTCCGGCGTCGTCGGATCCTCGCTCCAGCTCGTCAATCCTGACTTCCCCATCCGCCCCGTGCCTGCTCCGATGCCCGGCATCGGGATCCCGGAGCCGGCCGTCGACTTCGGCGGCGGGATCAAGGATGGCGGCGTCCTCCGCGTGCCCATCGGTGTCGGTGGCCCGGTCATCATCCAGGGCGGCGGCGTTGACCCGAATCAGCCCGACGTGATCCAGGCGGCCGTGGCGGATCCCTGGCGGGATCGGTTCTGGCCCAAGAGCGCCGTGAGCTTCCTGGTCCTTGCCGCCGTCATGACCCTCGCCTCGGTCCAGTTCGTCACCCCAACGCGTCGCTGGCGTCCCAGCCTGCCGGGTCCCGTGCGCCGTCTCATCCGGAGGAGGAGCGCCTGATGGCCACGCAGCAACCCGCGACTCGACGATCCCGATTCCCGAGCCTCCGTCGGCTGGTGCCGCGCTGGCGGCGGGGCGCGACCGAGGACGGGATGACGCAGTCCGACCAGTTCGTCCCGATGGATCCGCGACGCGTGCTCTCGGGTCAGCTCGACCCGGACCTCACTGCCGTGCGTCGGCTCCTCCTGCCGCATGGCCGCCGGCTGTGGTTCCGCCGGATCGTCCGGCGCACGTGGCTGGTCCTCGCGGGCGCGGTCATCGCCGAGCTCGTCCTGTGGACGCTCGCCCGGCTGTTCCCGCTCGAGATCGCGCCCACCATCGCGGCGGCGATCCCGGTGCTCGCGGGTTTCGTGCTCCTCGTCCTCGCCGTCGGGTCCCGGCCATCCCTCGGGGAGACGGCGATCGCCGTCGACCGAGAGGGCGGGCTCGGCGATCGAGCTGCCAGCGCGCTCGCGCTCGCGATCGCGTTCCCCGACACCGCGGGTGCGGCTCCGGCCGCCGAGGCTCCCTCGGACGCCGATGCGACCAACGCCCTCGATCCCGAGGCCGAGCGGCGCGACTTCGTCCGTCGGCAGCGTCGGGACACGCTGACCGCGCTCAGAACGACACGATCGAACCTGTTCAAGCCGCGCTTCTCGCGCCGGCCCGCCGCCGTCGCCCTGGTCGCGATGCTCGTGCTCGCGCCTGTCGTGTTGCTTCCGAACCCGCAGGACATCCTGATCGCCCAGGCCCGCGACGTCCGCGAGGAGGCGAAGGCCCAGGCCGACCGTCTCGATCGGGTCGCCGAGGAGCTCGAGGACAAGGGCGCCACGACCGACGATCCCCGCACCCTTCTCGCCAGGGAGCTGCGGGAGCTCGCGAAGCAGCTGCGCCAGAACCCGGGTGAGCTCAATGCCAACCTCGCCAAGCTCGGATCGATCGAGGCCGCGCTGCGATCGCAGCTCGACCCCGCGAACGAGCAGCGCGCCGCCGCCCTCTCAGCCCTGAGCCGCGGCCTCTCGCGCGCCGCGACGGGCAATGCGAACGCCAACCCTGACGGCGACCCGAAGAAGGCGTCGGACGATCTCAAGGACGCGGCGAAGGACGTGGACAAGCTGACGCCCGAGGAGCAGAAGGAGCTGGCTCGCCGGCTCACGGAGCTCGAGGGCGCAGCGAGCCAGGCCGGCGGTGCTGCCAGCCAGGCGCTCCGCGATGCGGCCCAGAGCCTCGCCCAGGGCGACGCGGCCAACGCGCAGGCTGCCCTCGATCGGCTCGCCGACGCGCTTGGTGACGCTTCGGACCGAGTCGCTACGAACCGCGATCTCACCTCCGCGGCAAACCAGCTCCAGGACGCCCGCCGGAACCTCGCGAATGCCGGCCAGCAGGGCCAGCAAGGCCAGGGGCAGCAGGGGCAAGGGCAGCAGGGTCAGGGTCAGCAAGGCCAGGGTCAGCAGGGGCAAGGGCAGCAGGGTCAGGGTCAGCAAGGTCAGGGTCAGCAGGGCCAGGGGCAAGGTCAAGGTCAGGGTCAGGGTCAAGGTCAAGGTCAGGGTCAGGGCCAGGGCCAAGGCCAGGGCCAGGGCCAGGGCCAGGGCCAGGGCCAGGGCCAGGGCCAGGGCCAGGGGCAAGGCCAGGGCCAGGGTCAAGGCCAGGGCCAGGGTCAAGGTCAGGGCCAGGGGCAGGGCCAGGGCCAGGGTCAGGGCTCGATCGGTGGCGGCGGCTCGAACGCCAGCTACCTCGGTTCCGGCGTCGGCGGCAACGCGAACCTCGGCGGTCCGGTGAACCCGAATCGACCGTCAGAGCTCGGGGGCGACCTCGGCAACATCTTCGCGCCGTTCGACCGGCTCGGTCGCCCGGGTGACCCGTCGTACATCTCCGGCAACGGCGGCAACGGGCAGGTCACGCAGGGCAACCAGCAGGGCGCCGGCGTGGACCCGGGTTCGTACGTCGGCTACCAGCAGGTCTACGCCGACTTCCAGCAGTTCGCACTGACGACGCTCGATCGCGGCTACCTGCCGCTGTCCGTGCGCGACTTCGTGCGCGACTACTTCAGCTCGCTCGACCCGAACCAGTGACCGAGTCACGGTCGACGGAGGCAGCCATGGAATCGACGACCAACGCGGTGGCCGAGGCGGCCACTGGCGGCGTGGCCGTACCGCATCTCGCTCCCGAGGCGTTCGCGGAGCGAGCCGCGGCCATCGAGCGCGAGGTCGGAAAGGTCATCGTCGGCCAGCGCGAGCTGGTTCGACAGACGCTCACCGGACTGCTCGCCAACAGCCACGTCCTCCTCGAGGGCGTGCCCGGTCTGGGCAAGACGATGCTCGTCCGGACGATCGCGGATGTGATCGACTGCACATTCAGCCGCGTCCAGTTCACGCCGGACCTGATGCCCGCCGACATCACCGGCACGAACATCCTGGTCGAGGAAGGCGGACAACGCGTCTTCAAGTTCCAGTCCGGGCCAATCTTCGCGAACCTCATCCTCGCCGACGAGATCAACCGGGCCACGCCGAAGACCCAGTCGAGCCTGCTCGAGGCGATGCAGGAGCACCAGGTCACGGTGGCCCGGAATCGGTACAAGCTCGACCCGCCGTTCTTCGTCCTCGCGACGCAGAACCCCCTCGAGATGGAGGGCACCTATCCCCTCCCCGAGGCGCAGCTCGATCGGTTCATCTTCAAGGTCATGGTCCCCTTCCCGTCCGAGGAGGACCTCATCGCGATCATGGAGCGGACCACGGGCGCCGAGGCACCCACCGCCGGCAAGATCGCCAACGCGGCCGAGATCGTCGAGATGCAGCGGCTGGCCCGCGCCGTCCCGATCGCGCCGCACGTCACCGCCTTCGCCGTCGGGCTGCTCGCGGCGAGCCATCCGGACCAGCCGCGCGCCCCGCAGCTGGTGCGCGAGTACGTCCGCTACGGCGGGTCGCCCCGCGGCGCGCAGGCGCTCGTGACGGCCGGCAAGATCTACGCCCTGCTCGACGGCAGGTTCAACGTGTCCATCGACGACATTCGCGCGGTTTGCCTGCCCGCGCTGCGGCACCGCGTCATCCTGAACTTCGAGGGAGAGGCCGAGGGCATCACGCCCGAGGCGATCGTCCGCTCGATCCTGGACGCCGTACCGCCGCCCAGCGTCGAGTAGCGCGCGGCCACGCCAGTGACCGCCGAAGAGCGCGTGCCGCTCGGGGACGAGCGCGCCGCCGCCGCGACCGGGACGCGACCAGCGTTCCTGCCGTCCGACATCGACCCGACGGTATTCGACGAGGGATTCCTTCGTCAGCTTGAGCGGCTGCTCCTGATCATGAAGCGGCCGGTCCGTGGCGGCTTGAAGGGCGGCCGTCGATCGGTCAAGCGCGGCCAATCCGTCGAGTTCGCCGACTTCCGCGACTACTCCCTCGGCGACGACCTCCGGCAGCTCGACTGGAACGTCCTGGCGCGTCTCGAAAAGCTGTTCGTCAAGCTCTACGTCGAGGAGGAGGACGTCACGATCCACTTCCTCCTCGACGCGTCTGCGTCGATGGCCGCCGGCGCGCCGGCAAAGCTCCTGTTCGCCAAGCGGGCCGCGGCGGCGCTCGGCTACATCGGGCTCGCGTCCGAGGACCGGGTGGCGGTCACGGCGCTCGCCGCGCGGGCGGGCCGGCGGCAGGTCGCCCTGCGCGGCTCCGGGCGCGTGTTCCGGCTGCTCGCCGCGCTGTCGGCCATCGCCCCGGCGGACGGCCCGACGGACCTGCTCGCCTCGGCCCGTCACGCCGGCGCCCAGCTCAGCGGCCGGGGCGTGATCGTGCTCCTCTCGGACCTCCTGGATCCCGCGGCGGACAAGGTCATCCGCGAGCTCGCCGCGACGGGCTCGGAGCTGATCGTCATCCACGTCCTCTCGCCGGAGGAGCTTGATCCGTCCATGGAGGGCGACGTTCGGCTCGTCGACATCGAGACGCGCGACGGGCTCGACGTGACGATCGACCTGGCGACGCTCGACGATTACAAGGCGCGTCTCGCCACGTGGCAGGAGAGCTTCGCCGACCTGGCCTCCAAGCGCGGCGCCACGTACGTCCCGATCTCGACCGACCTACCGCTCGCCGACCTCGTGTTCGCAGAACTGCGACGCCGCAGGGTCCTGGGCTAGGCCGCGGACGTGAGCTTCCTCTCCCCGCTCGCGCTGCTCGGGCTGCTGTTCATCCCGGTCGTCGTGGCGATGTACCTGCTCAAGCTCCGGCGCGACGAGCAGGTCGTGCCCTCGACCCTGCTGTGGCAGAAGCTGCTCACGGACATCGAGGCCAACGCGCCGTGGCAGAAGCTGCGGCGAAGCCTGTTGCTCCTGCTCCAGCTGCTGCTCGTCCTGCTCCTGGCGATCCTCGCTGCGCGGCCGTTCCTCGAGCGCCCGGCGGGACTCGCGGGCGACGTGGTCATCGTCATCGACACGTCGGCCAGCATGGGCGCCTCGGACATCCCGCCGGACCGGCTCACCGAGGCCAAGGCCAAGGTCCTCGAGAAGCTCCGCGACCTGCCTGCCGGCGGCACGGTGAGCGTCATCGCGGCGGGCAATACCGCGCGCGTGGTCGTCAACGGCACGAACGACCTCGGCCGCGTCCGCGCCGCGATCGAGGGCATCACCGTCTCGCCATCGACCGGCGACCTTGGCGACGCCTTGAACCTCGCTGACGCGCTGGCTGCCCGGGCGGGTGACGCGGAGATCCTCGTCGCGACCGATGCTGCCCTCGCGATCAAGCCCGTGAACCGCCTCGACCACAAGGTCAGCGTCCTCCAGGTTGGTCGCGAACGGAAGAACCAGGCGATCGTCGCGCTCGCCGTGCGACCGGCGTCGTCCGGTGTGACGAGGTCCGTCTTCATCAGCGTCGCGAACCTCGACATCGAGAGTGCCGGACGCACGCTCCAGCTCTTCGCCGACGGCATCATGATCGAGGCGAAGGACCTGCCGAACCTCGAGCCGCAGACGCGGACCGAGGTGCTCATCGATGACGTCCCCCGGAACGCCTCGGTCATCGAGGTCCGGCTCGTCCACCTGACCGGTTCCCAGGGATCGGGGAACCCCGATGCGCTCACCCTCGACGACCGGGCCTGGGCGGTCGTGCCGCCCGACCGGCTGCGCCGGATCCTGCTGGTCGGCGAGGGGGACCCGTACCTCGAGACCGCCCTCTCGTACCTGCCCAACACGGAGCTGTACGGAATCACGCCCGCGAAATACGGGCCGGACACGCATCCGGAGCTGTTCGACCTGATCATCTTCGAGGGCTTCCTGCCCGCGACGCTGCCGCGCACCGCGATCCTCTCGATCGCGCCGACGAAATCGAGCGATCTGGGCGAGGTGGTCGGAACGCTGACCGACCCGGGCATCGCGACGATCTCGCCGGACGAGCCGATCCTCAAGTTCGTCGACTTGTCCAGCGTGCATGTCGGGAAAGCGTCGAAGCTCGTCCTGCCGGCGTGGGCGCGAGCCGTCATCCCGGGCCCTTCCGGATCACCGCTGCTCTACGTCGGCGAGCTGGAAGGCCAGCGCGCGGGCGTGCTCGCCTTCCTGCCACGCAACTCGGATCTGCCCCTCCAGGTGGCGTTCCCGCTGCTCATGGCCAACCTCACCGGCGAGCTCCTCGGCGGCTCGGCTGCACCAGCCGAGGCCCTCGCGCCGGGCGACCCGGTGACGATCCCGGTCCCGCCGGGCGCCACGTCGATGATCGTGACCCGGCCGGACGGTGGGACGGTCGATCTCGCTCCGGCGACGGCGGGCGCGGCGTCCGTCGCGTTCAGCCAGACCGACCTCCTCGGCATCTACACCGCCGTGGCGATCTACCCCGCGCCGACGGCAGGTCCGTCCGGAGCAACCCCGGCGCCCATCGCGACGCCTTCGCCTGGCGCCTCCTCTCCGCCTTCGACGCTCGCGCCGGGTGCGACCGCCAGCCCCATCCCGACCGCGCCGCCCGTGGACCCCAACGCTCCCGTGCAATTCGCCGTGGACCTGTTCGACCCGGGCGAGAGCGATATCGCGCCCGGCTCGCCGTCCTCGATCGAGGGACTCGGGCGCGCGGCGAGCAGCCAGCGCAGGTGCAAGCCCGGGGGCATCGGCCGTCGCGACCCCCGCTCCCACGCTCGAGCCCGGCGCCTCGGGCGTACCCGGCGCGGGCACCGTGGCTGAGCGGCCTGCCGCGCGTGACGAGCTGTGGGTCGCGATCGTGCTCATCGTGCTCCTCGTCCTTCTCGCCGAGTGGCTCGTCTACCACCGCGACGCGGTCACGCGACTCTGGCGCGGAATCCGCAGGTCACCGCCCGCGACGGGCGTCACGACGGCTTCCGCGGCGACCGAGGCCGCCGCGCGCGCGGCCGCGGCAGCGAGCGGCACCGCCAAGCCCGGGCGGAATCGCTGATGGGCATCCGGTTCGACGCCCCGATCTGGCTCGTCCTCCTCATCCCGGCATTGATCCTCACGTTCGTGCCCCATCTCGCCGCGCGCCGGCGGATCGGCGCGCGCCGGCGCCGCGCAGCGGTCGCCCTGCGCTCGGTGCTGCTGTCCGCGCTCGTCCTCGCGCTTGCCGGCTTCCAGCTCGTGCTCCCGGTCGATCGCCTCGCCACCGTGTTCGTCGTCGACCTCTCGGACAGCGTCGGCGCGGCCGGACGCGAGGACGCGCTCGCGTTCCTGCGCGAGACCCTCGAGGTGATGCCCGAGGACGACCAGGCCGGAATCGTGGCGTTCGGCAAGGACGCGCTCGTCGAGCGGCTGCCGGAGGAGCTCCGGGCGATCGACAGCCTGCGCAGCACGCCGGTGAAGGCCGCCACGGACATCGGCGGCGCCCTGCGCCTCGCGGCCGCGCTCTTCCCCGACGCGGCCCAGAAGCGGATCGTCCTCATCTCCGACGGCAACGACACGACGGGTCGCGGCCAGCGCGAAGCCGCGCTCGCGGCGGCCCGCGGCATCCAGGTCGAGACGCGCGTCATCGGCCTCGTGGACCGCGAGGAGGTGCTCGTCGACCGCCTCACCACGCCGTCGACCGCCCGTCTTGGCGAAGAGATCGAGGCGATCGCCGAGATCAGCTCGAGCATCGCCCAGGCGGCCACCGTTCGCCTCTTCGCCGACGGCGCCCTGGTCGCGACCGAGCGCGTGGAGCTCAAGGCGGGCGCGAACCGCGTCGTCTTCCGGGTCAAGCCGACGGAGGCGGGATTCCACACGTTCCGTGCCGTCGTCGAGGCCGCCGGCGACACGTTCAGCCAGAACGACCGGGCCGACTCGAACACGATCGTCAAGGGCGAGCCGCGGATCCTCGTGCTCGCCGGCGACGAGAAGGTCGCGGCCGAGCTCGTCGCCTCCCTGACCGCGGAGGGCCACGACGTCGACTCGATCATCCCCGAGGCGCTCCCGACCGACTTCGCCGGGCTCGCGACGTACGACAGCGTCGTCGTCGTCGACGTGCCGCGACTGCGCTTCAACGATCGCCAGCTCGCCGCGCTCCAGGTCTACGTTCGCGACCTCGGCCGAGGGCTCGTGATGGTCGGCGGCCCACGTGCCTACGGCGCGGGCGGGTACACGAAGACGCCGATGGAGGAGACCCTCCCGGTCGACATGGGCGTGCGCAACCGACAGCGCGAGCCGGACATCGCGCTCGTGATCGTCATCGACAAGTCGGGCTCGATGGACGCCTGCCACTGCAACACGTTCGACGGCGGTGGCGGCGGCGGCCAGATGTCCGGCGTGCGCAAGGTGGATATCGGCAAGGAGGCGATCCTGCGCGCCGCCGCGGCTCTCACGGCGCGCGACGAGTTCGGGGTGGTGGCGTTCAACGAGTCCGCCCATTGGGTGATCCAGACGAAGCCGCTGGGCAACGTCGGCGACGTCGGCAGCCAGATCTCGGGCATCCAGCCGCTCGGCCAGACGAACATCTTCGTGGGCCTCGAGCAGGCGGTCGGGTCGCTCGAGAAGGCCACCGCGCAGCGTCGCCACGTGATCCTGCTGACCGACGGCTGGTCGAGCTCCGGCCAGTACGACGCGATCATCGACCGCATGAAGGCCGCCGGGATCACGCTTTCGACCGTCGGCGCCGGCGGCGGCTCCAACCCGTTCCTCGAGGCGCTCGCGAAGCAGGGCGGCGGCCGGTTCTACGCGGCCAACAACGTCGCCTCGATCCCGGACATCTTCCTCAAGGAGACCCAGCAGGTCGCCGGCCAGCAGATCATCGAGGAGGAGTTCTTCCCGATCCAGACCAGCTCGTCGCCGATCCTGCGTGGCCTCGAGGATGGGCTGCCGAAGCTCCTGGGCTACAACGGCACGACGATCAAGTCCGCGGCCCAGCTCGTGCTGGTCTCGGCGCGCGACGACCCACTTCTTGCCCAGTGGCAGTACGGGCTCGGCCGGTCGGTGGCCTGGACGTCCGACTCGACGGGTCGGTGGGCCAAGAACTGGGTCGGCTGGACTGGCTTCAACCGGTTCTTCAGCCAGCTCGTCGGCTGGACGTTCCCGGGCGAGGAGACCGGCGGCATCGAGGCGGCGTTCGAGACGCTCGGCGGCAAGACACGACTCCACGTCGAGAGCGTCGAGAGCGACGGCTCGCCGCGTGACTTCTACCGCACGATGGCGGTCATCGTCGGGCCCGACCTGACGCCGCGCGAGGTGCTCCTGGACCAGGTGGCGCCGGGCGTCTACGAGTCGGACCTCGGCGAGATCGACTCGGGCGCGTATGCCGTCCGGATCAACCAGACGCGACCCGGCGCGCCGGCGCTCGGCCGAACGGTGGGCCTCGTCGAGCCGGTCGCGGCCGAGTACCGGCTCCTGGGCGTGAACACGCCGTTCCTCGCGGCACTGCGCTCGGCGACGGGTGGCCGCGAGGTCGTGCTTCCTCTCGATCCGTGGCGCCACGACCTGCGCACGACGTCCTCGTTCACGGAGCTGTGGCCCTGGCTGCTCATCCTGGCGCTGCTCCTGTGGCCGCTCGACATCGCGCTGCGCCGAGTTTCCATCGGGCGGCGCGAGCTGGTCGACGCTCGGGGCTGGGTCGGACGACGCTGGCGGCTCCGGAGAGCGGCGGCGCCTCGCACTGCAGCGGCGGAAGGGATGCTCGCGTCACGGGAGCGAGCGGGTGGCGCGTCAGCGCGCGCGGCGCTGCTCCGTCGCGCCGACGAGCCCGTCGCCGGACCGTCGACGGTGGCCGCGGCCGAGGTCTCCGAGATTCGCTCACCCGCCGGCACGCCAGGAGTTGCGACGCGCGCCCCTGCGGGCCCGACGGCCTCGACCGAGGCCGAGCCGATGGATACGCTGGCGCGGCTGCGCGAGGCAAAGAGGCGAGCGCGCGGCGGCTGATCGGCGAGGAGGGGTCGTGGCTGGCGTCGACGAATCGGGCTACGAGATCGCGCAGACCGAGTACGCAGCGGGACCCGACCATGTGCTCGTGGTCTACCAGCCGCCGGATCTCGGCACGGAGGTCGAACCCGCCAACCTCATGGGCTGGATCGCGGCCGACGCGCGGGCGCGTGCCTCGTCGGGGCTGCGGATGCTGTCGATGTCGAGCTTCCCGCTTCGTCACGCGGGCACGGCGTTCGGCAACGACGGCAGTGGCTACTTGACGAAGGTCGCGGTCGCGGTCCTCTACGAGCGCTGGCCCGGCGTCCCCGCCTGACGTCTGAGCGCCGTTGCGGCGCTTGAGCCCGGTGCCGGGACAGACGCACGCTTGCGCTACCGTGCTCGCGTGACGAGCACGGAGGTGAGCGCCGCCGCGGGCCCCGCCGTCCCCGACGTCCTCTGGTCGCCGCCCGCCGACGCCCGCGCTACGACGCGCATGGGCCGGTTCCTCGACGAGGTGGAGCGACGGCACGGCCTGCGCTTCGAGTCGTACGACGCAGCGTGGCACTGGTCCGTCGACGAGCCTGGGGCGTTCTGGCGATCGATCTGGGACTCGTTCGAGGTCATCGCCCACGACCAGCCATCGGCCGATCTCGTCGACGCCCGGATGCCCGGCGCGAGGTGGTTTCCAGGCGCGACCCTGAGCTACGCCGAGCACGCGCTGCGAATGCCGGGCCGAGGGCCGGACGACGTCGTCGTCATCGGTCGGTCGCAGACGCGCGGCCCGACGACACTCACGGCCGCAGAGCTGCGCGACCAGGTGGCGCGCTGCCGGGCGGGCCTGCTCGGCCTCGGCGTCGGCCGCGGTGATCGCGTCGCCGCGTTCCTCCCGAACGTGCCCGAGACGATCGTCGCGTTCCTCGCGACCGCGAGCCTCGGCGCCATCTGGTCCTCGTGCGCGCCCGAGTTCGGGGTTCGAGCAGTCATCGACCGCTTCGGGCAGATCGAGCCGCGGGTCCTGCTGTCGATCGACGGCTACCGCTACGGCGACAAGTCGATCGACCGCCGGGCCGAGCTCGCCGAGATCCGAGCGGCGCTGCCGTCGGTCGAGGCCACCGTCGTCCTGCCGTACCTCGTTCCCGAGTCGGCCACCGCGGTCCCCTCCTCGATCGGCTGGGACGACCTGCTCGCCGAGACCGCGCCGCTCGCGTTCGAGGCCGTCCCGTTCGACCACCCGCTGTACATCCTCTTCTCGTCGGGCACGACGGGCCTGCCGAAGCCGATCGTCCACGGCCACGGCGGCATCCTGCTCGAGCACTTCAAGTCGCTCGGCCTGCATACGGACCTCGGGCCGACCGATCGGTTCTGCTGGTTCACCACGACCGGCTGGATGATGTGGAACTACCTCGTGTCCGGCCTCCTCGTCGGCAGCGCCGTCGTCACGTTCGACGGGAATCCGGCCCACCCGACCCTCGGCGGCCTGTGGGAGTTGGCCGCGGAGACGCGGATGACGTATCTCGGCACCAGCGCGCCGTACCTCATGGCCTGCCGCAAGGCGGGCCTGACGCCGGGTCGGACGAACGACCTGGGCGCCCTGCGCGGACTCGGGTCGACGGGCTCGCCCTTGCCGGCGGCGGGGTTCGAGTGGGTGTACGAGGCCGTGTCCGAAACGGTCCAGCTCGGGTCGCTGAGCGGCGGGACGGACGTTTGCGCCGGCATCGTTGGCCAGTCGCCGCTCGTGCCGGTGTGGTCGGGCGAGATCAGCTGCCGGCTGCTCGGCGCAAAGGTCGAGGCCTTCGACGACGCGGGCCGATCCGTCGTGGGGCGCGAGGGTGAGCTCGTGATCACCGTGCCGATGCCGTCGATGCCGGTCGGCCTGTGGGGCGATGCCGATGGATCGCGGCTGCGCGAGGCGTACTTCTCGACCTATCCGGGGATCTGGCGGCATGGCGACTGGCTGACGATCACCGAGCGCGGCTCGTGCATCGTCAGCGGGCGGAGCGACGCGACGCTGAACCGCGGCGGGGTGCGGATTGGCACCGCGGAGTTCTACGGCATCGTCGAGACCCTGCCCGAGGTCGTCGACAGCCTCGTGGTGCACCTCGAGGATGCCGGCGGCTCGGCGGGTGAGCTGCTGCTGTTCGTGGTGACGCGCGACGGGGTCGAGCTCAACGACGCCCTGCGCCTGAGGATCGCTGCGTCGCTGCGCGAGCAGCTCTCGCCGCGCCACGCGCCCGACTCGATCGCCGCCGTGCCATCCATCCCTCGAACGCTGTCCGGCAAGAAGCTCGAGGTGCCGGTCAAGCGGATCCTGCTCGGAGCGCGGCCGGAAGCGGCAGCGTCCGCCGATGCCCTCGCCGATCCCGGGTCCCTCGCGCCGTTCGAGGCGCTCGCCCGGGCGCGGCTCGCGGGTTCCCAACGATGACCGGTGTGTCCGTGGCGAGGCGTTGAGCCGCCACGGCTCACCCGCTGCTCGCGGCACCCGTGCTCGCGGCACTCGTGCTCGCGGCCCTCGTGCTCGGCGGCTGCCAGGGGGTGCTGGTCACACCGCCGACTGCGAATCCGGCGCCGTTTCCAGAGATCGCGGGCCAGCTCGGCCGGGTCGGGGTGGACGTCGAGAGCTGGACGGCAGGCGACCCGGGCTGCGACGACCCGACCCTCAGCGCGACAGCGATCCGGTTCGACGCCGCCGGGCTCGACCAGAGCACGCCCGTCCCGCTGCGGATCTACATCTTCAGGAACCGCGAGGCCTTCGAGCGGCGGGAGCGCGACGTGGAGGTGTGCGTCGAGGCGTGGGCGACGGACACGGCGACGTTCGAGCTGCTCAGCATCTCACCGTACGTGCTCGCCGGGCAGGGCCCGTGGCCGCCCGGCTTCAAGGGCGCGATCCGCGAGGCGCTCCAGGAGTCGGCCGGCAACGGCGGCTGATACCCCTCGACGCCGTCGGATCTCGCACTCGGTGACAGTGCAGGTTCGGCCCGTCAGGCCAGCGGCAAACGGGTAACCTGCGAAGACCGAGCCGGGACGCGGGGGTAGCGGTCGGATCCCGATTCGTGGCGGCAACTCCTGCGCATGGGTGCATCGACCATGCCTGCCCGCTCGCTCCCCAGCGCCATCCGAGCGCCGCTCCTGCTGCTCGTGCTCGCGATCACGACTGGCTGGACGGGCGTCGCCGCCGCACAGGGTCGCGTCCCCAACGCGCCGGCGGCCGGCGCGAGCGCTCTCGAGTCAGCGGCCGGCCCGGCAAGCTCGGACTCCGGTTCGACGGGATCCAGCGCAGTCGTTGCTCGCCAGGAGCTCGAGGCAGGTACCCCCGCCCCGCCCGTTTCGCCGGGGCTCGTCGACGTCAACACCGCGACCGAACCGGAGCGCTCGGAGATCGCGGCGGCGCAACCGGTGTTCTCGGGTAGGAACCGGTTCTGGATGCCGTCGCTCGACATCAATCGAAAGGTGCGCCCGTTCGCCTGCTCTCGACAACGGGCGCCGGGCGACCGCATCTATCGCTGGGGCTGCGCCGGAACCAACAACGTGTATGTCATGGGCCACGCCGACAGCGTGATGAAGCCGCTCCACGATGCCTACGTCCGCGGCAAGCTTCGCGTGGGCATGCTCGCGGCGTACGCGAACTCGAACGGTGACGTGACGCGGTATCGCGTCAGCGAGTGGCGGGTGGTCGACCCCGCGGACGCATCGTGGGCGATCGCCGATCAGCCCGTCCAGAGCATGACCATCCAGACCTGCGTCGGGAAGGGCTGGCGGTACCGCCTCCTCGTTCGTCTCATCGCCGTCGACTGACGGCGCGCCTCGCCGCCGAGGCGGCGAAGGGATGGGCGTACGAACGTCCCGGTCCCACGCTCGGACCGGTACCCGGGACGGGAACTCTGCGCCATGCCCATCCGGGACCAGCGGGTAGCGGTCGGGCGGCGGTTCCTGGTGGAGGCTCTGGTGCATGCACGCATCAGCCGCGCCCCGCCGCTCGTTCCCGCGCGCGGCCGTCCTCCTCTTCGCACTCGCGATCACCACCGGATGGGTCGACGGATCGGCCGGCTTCGACCGACGCGATGCCTCGGCGGCACGGATCGCCGCCGCTCCGCTTGCCTTCGCGGACAGCTCGGTCGAGGCGACGCCTCCGGGCGTCAGCTTCGTCATCCACCACCAGGAGCGCGCGCCGGAGCTAGTCGTCGGCCCGCGGGAGAAGCCGGAGCCCGCGAAGGCACCTAAGGCACAGAAGTCCAAGGCCGAGAAGCCTGACAAGACCGCGAAGCGGGACAAGGCCTCGAAGCCTGCCAGGTCTGATTCGCCGCCGATTTACGCAGGCGAGAACCGGTTCTGGATCCCCTCGCTCGGGATCAGCAACCGCGTCCACCTGTTCGAATGCTCACGGCAGCGCCCGCCGGACCATTACATGTACCGCTGGGGCTGCGCGGGCGTGAACAACACCTACATCATGGGTCACGCCTCGAGCGTGATGGCGCCGCTCCACCGGGCGTACGTTCGGGACCGGCTGCGGGTCGGGATGGTCGCGATCTACGCGAACGGCAACGGCAAGCTCACCCGCTATCGGGTGACCGAGTGGCGCGTGGTCGATCCGGTCGATTCGCACTGGGCGATCGCCGACCAGCCTGTCCCGAGCATGACCCTCCAGACGTGCGTCGGGAAGGACGGCCGACTCCGGCTGAACGTTCGCCTCGTCGCGGTCGACTGATCGACCCCGCCGTCGGGCCGACCGAACGGATCGAACCGCCTAGCCGATCCGAAGCCCGAGGATCTTCCGCGCGATCACGAGCCGCTGGACCTGGCTCGTGCCCTCCCCGATCTCGGTCAGCTTCGCATCGCGCATGAATCGCTCCACCGGGTACTCGGTCACGTAGCCGTACCCGCCGTGGACCTGGATCGCGGCGTTCGTCACGCGTGAGCTGACCTCGGACGCGAACAGCTTCGCCTCCGCCGCGACGAGCGAGTAGTCCCGGCCCTGGTCCTTGAGCCAGGCGGACTTCCAGACCAGCGAGCGGGCGGCCTCGATCTCGGTCGCCATGTCCGCGATCATGAACGCGACTCCCTGGAAGCTGCCGATCGGCTTGCCGAACTGCTGACGGGTCTGTGCGTACGGGACGGCCGCGTCGAACGCCGCCTGGGCGAGGCCCACGGCGAGCGCCGCGATGCTGATCCGGCCGCCGTCGAGGATCTTGAGGAACGTCCGGAATCCATCGCCGCGCTCGCCGAGCAGGTTGTCGGCGGGGATCCGGCAGCGGTCGAACGCCAGCTCGCCCGTTGCCGATGCGTGCAGCCCGAGCTTGTCCTCGATCCGGGCGACGCGGAAGCCGGGCGTGTCGGCGGGCAGGATGAACGCGGAGATCTCCGCGGCGCCGTCCTCGCGCTCGCCGGTTCGGGCGGTGATGATGTAGGTGCCCGCCTGGCCGGCGTTCGTGATGAACCGCTTGCTGCCGTCGACGACCCACTCGCCCGCGGCGCCCGATTCCCACTCGCTTCCGCCGTCGCCCTTCCCAGCGGGCGGTCGTGCGCGTCCCACCGGCGTCGGAGCCGGCGCCCGGCTCCGTGAGCCCGTACGCGCCGATGACCTTGCCGCTCGCCATCGGGACGAGGTAGCGGTCCTTCTGCTCCTGGGTCCCCGCCAGGTGCAGCGGGCCGCAGCCGAGCGACGTGTGCGCGGCAACGATCAGGCCGAGCGATCCCCAGACTCGACTGATCTCCTCGATCGCGATCGCGTAGGCGAGGGTGTCCATGCCCGCGCCGCCCTCGTCCGCGGGGATCGGGATGCCGAGCCAGCCCATGTCGCCGAGCCGCCGGACGACATCGGCCGGGAACCGGTGCTCCCGCTCGTGCTCCTCGACGACCGGCGCGACCTCCTTGACCATGAAGTCGCGGATGGTCGATCGGAGCAGCTGGTGCTCCGCCGGGAGGTCCAGGTCCATCGGCCCGAGCGTACCAGTCGGGGTCTCTCGCGGACCTTGTCGCCGATGGCCGGCCGGCGGCGTCGGCGCGATGGATTTCTGCTAGCGTCGCCCGCATGTCCGAGCCAGCGATGGCCGGTCTCGAAACCGGCGGCGGCTCCACTCCGCCCCTCGACGAGCGACGGAACGGCAACGGGACTTCCCCGTCGTCCCTGCGCCGGGCGATCCTGATCCACCTCCGGCAATCCGGGCCGAGCTCCCCCAATTCCCTCGCCGCCGCGCTCGGCGCCAGCCGGACGGGCATCCTGCAGCAGCTCCACGCGCTCGAGGCCGCCGCGCTCGTCAGCCATGCCGCCGAGAAGCACGGCGTCGGCCGGCCCCGACACGTGTACGACGTCACACCGGACGCGCAGGGCCTCTTCCCGACCGACTACGGGGGCTTCGCCTCGGGGCTGGTCAAGGCGATCGAGGCGGTCGGTGGCGACGACCTCGTCGAGCAGGTGTTCGCAGCCCGGCGGATCCAGATCGGTGACCGGGCCCGCCGCCGGATGGCCGAGCGCCTACCGGAGGATGCGTCCCTCGAGGATCGGGTGCGCGTCCTCGCGGGCCTGCAAGACGAGGCGGGCTACCTCGCCGAGGCGTTGGTCGACGACGACGGATCGCTCCGACTCCGCGAGCACAACTGCGCGATCGACAAGATCGCCCGCCGCACGCAGGCACCGTGCGAGGCCGAGCTCGCCCTCTTCCAGGAGCTCCTCGGATCCGGGGTCGTGCGCGAGTCGCATATCGCATCGGGCGATCGGTGTTGCACGTACCGGGTCGGATCGACAGCCGACTGATCGGGTGTATGGTCCTCCAATCGTGAAAGATTGGAGATCCGTTCGATGAACACAAATGATCCACGAGCGTTGGTGTGAAGAGATATGTCAAGGCGATCCTTCTGATTGCGCTGGCTTCATCAATTGCCAGCTGCGGTAGTGCAACCGCCACCCCCCAGACAAGTGACCCAGCCGCTTCGACGGTTCCAACTGCTGCCTCAACTGCTGCGCAGAGTACTGACCTGGGAGATCTGAGCTGGGTATTCGAAGCCGGAGAGCCCGTCAACGTAACCGTCGCACTGGAAGCCGGCAAAACGGTCGAAGCGCTCATCCCAGTAGAAGGCGGCAGCATCACCGCCACCGGCGCGGATGGCAGCGTCTATACGCTGGACGTCCCAGCGGATGCCCTGCTCGTCGACACCACGATTGGGTTAAGCCCAGTTACAAGCATTTCGGGGATGCCCTTCGGTGGCAACCAAACCTACGCGGTTCAGTTGAGCCCGAACGGATTGTTCCTGCAGAACTATGCGATCTTGACCATCACCCCAGCCGAAGAACTCCCGGTCGATCAACAGATCTTCTTCGACTATCTCGCCATGGGCGAAGATGTGATCCTGGCTATGCCGGTGGTTGATTCAAGCGAGATCAAGATCAATGTGCTGCATTTCAGCGGATATGGCGCCTCGAATGGCACAGATGCTGGGCACCTGGGTGGTGATGCAGGACGGCGACTCAGCAGTGCGATCGCTGAGAGTTTGTGGCTTGAACGTGAACGTCAACTCCAGGGCGCAAGTCAGGGTGAAGATCCCGAACAAATCAGAGAATACGAGCGGGCATTCAGGGAGTACGAAGAGCAGGTGGTCCAGCCGCGCGTGGCGGGCGCAGGAGAAAGTTGTGAGGCTGGCAGGCTGGCGATTGAGACCGTGCTGGGCCATGACCGCCAAAGTCAGTTGTTGGGCTACAGGACCGGCGATGAGCCAAATCAATATCCGGGTTTATACGATACGGTCGCTCGGGTTTGCGTCATTGAGGCGTTTGAACAATGCGTTGAACAGCATGCCTGGGTAGACCTGTGGGTACTCTACGACGGCATCGTTGCGCAAAGTTCGCTTTACAGCGCGGGAACGCTGGCTGAGGCCCGCGATCTGACCATCAAGTGCATAACGTTCAAACTGGTACTTGAATCTACGGCAACTGCCGACTATGCAGGGCTTGCCATCTTTGAATCCTCTGTGGAAGCGGAGGTCATCCTGCGCTACAACCCGGGCACAGGCTTCATTGGCGGCAACGGTGAATACATCAACACGAGTATCGAGGTCACTGAGAACCTCGAAGACACCAGCATCGAGATGACCCCCGGTGGGGGGACCATCGTAGTCCTCACGATTCTGCCCGTCATTGAGCTGGGCCCGCTCGTTGACGGCGACTACCCGGACGCAAGAATCGCGGACTTGAGGCTTTCTTATGCAGTGGGCCCTTCGGGTGAACGGGGGACCGTTACCAACCACTATTGTTGTGGGTTGAATGATGAGGTTGGCCCCGGGCCTGGCGCGATTTGGAGCCTGGCCTACTACAATTCTCATGTTGAAGAGCTCGAACCGAATTGGGCCCTTGAGGACTGGGAGATGGAGTACGGCAGTCTGTATGCGACAAGGGAATGGGACAAGGTTGGCGCCGTGTCGGGCATACCTACTACGGAAAAGGGCTCGTTCGAGCTGTATCACGAGCCCGGCGGATGATGCCTCCTCAATCTGAAGACGTCGGTCCGTACAGCCGACGGCATGGGGCGAACGTTCAGATGGTGTTGGAGTAGTCTCAGGGATCAGGACATTCAGGGATATCCATGATCAAGACCGCAGGCTCATCGCCTGCGGTTTTCATTTGAGAGATGTGGTGCACCGTTCGATCAGGCCTCTTCGCGCTCGACGACCTCGCGGGTGGCGGGCCGGCGTTGCGTTAGGGGGACGTCCGAGACGTTTGGGACGAACGAGGCGGCCATCGCGGTCGCCATCGCCTGCTGCTGCTCCTCGACCGACAGGATGCCGAGACGGCCCAATGTCGCCAGCTCGTCGCGGATGTACGTCTGGAGCATCTCCGGGCCGTCGGTGCTGATCGTGAAGCGCACGCCGTTCCGCCGGAACGTGTCGAGGATCCAGCGAACCTCGTCCCAGCCCGAGACGACGCGCGTGTTGAGGTTCGACGTCGGGCAGATCTCCAGGACGATGCCGCGCTCGCTGAGCATCGCCATCGCCCGGGGGTCGTAGGCGGCCTTCACGCCGTGCCCGATGCGGTCCGGCTCCAGCAGCTCGATGACTCGCGCGACTTCCTCCACCGGCCCCGACTCGCCGGAGTGGACCGTGATCCCGAGGCCGAATTGACGAACGCGGCGGACGAGCTTGCGATAGTCCGCGACGCGGAACGTGGCCGACTCCGGGCCGGCGATGTCGATCCCGACGACGCCGCGATCCCGCCACGCGACGGCCTTCTCGGCGATGATCTCATTGAGCTCGAAGGGAAACGCCCGGTCCAGGCAGAAGATCAGCCCGGGCTTGACGGGATACTCGAGCGTCGCCTTGTCCATGCCTCGCACGGCCGCCGCGATGATGTGGTCGAGGTCCTGCTCGCCGCCCCGGTTCCGCTTCATGGGGTTGAAGCGGAGCTCCATGGTCGTGATGTTGTTCTTGCGGTACGCGCCGCCGATGACCTCGTACACCGACCGCTCCACCGCGAACGGCGAGCTCTGGATCAGCTCCGTCCAGTGGAAGAGCTGAAGGTAGCCGTCAAAGCTCTTGGAGCCCTTCGGCCCGACCGTGATCAGGTCGCGAAACTCCCAGTAGTCCTTCGTCGGGAGCTTGATGCCCTGGGCGTGGGCGATCCCCCACATGATCGCCGGCGTCACCGCCGCGCCCAGATGGCAATGCAACTCGGCGAGCGGCGTCGTTCGTGGGAGCGTGCGTGCCATCTGCTCCCGAGAATACCGGACCTAGGTCCCGTCAGTCGCAGAGCCAGAAGCGCTTGGCGCCGGGGAAGCGGGCGAGCTGGGCGATGAAGCCGGACTCGCCCTGGAACTGGGCGACGTTCGGGCCGAGGAGGAGCATCTGGCCGCGCTCCGCATTGATCATGCCGGACGCGTCGCCATCGACCTGGCCGAGCGGCAACCAGAACGAGCCGTCGAAGTCCACGACGTGGCTCAACCCGCAGTGCCCGAGCTCGAACGGGAACGGTCCGATTCCGCCGACCCGTGGCGATGACGCCTGCACCGGCTCGCTCCACGTCCCCTCGCCAAGCTGGACGTTGGGGCTCTGCGGCGGCCCGGCGACAGACAGCGGGATCGGGTCGCCGCCGCCCGCGTACTCGACCGTTGCCCGTCCCTCACGAGCCGCGAGCGTGCGCGGGCAGGGCGCGGCATTCGCGCACCCGAAGAGCTGAACCTGGATGGAGAATGCCGGGCCTCGAGCGGCGGGAAGTGCGGCGGCGGCATGCTCCGCCACGAGCAGGCACTCGCCCTCCTCGATGCTGATGCAACCAAGGACGAGGCCCTGCAGGACTGCTTCATCCGTCACCGTCGGCGCGCTCGGCGCCGGCGACGTGGTCGGCGAGCATGCGGCGAGAGCGACGCCGAGGACCATGAACAGCGCGAGCCGGGGTCTCAACGGCACCCGAAGGTGTGCTTCGGACCTGGAAACCGCACGAGGTTGGCGATAAATCCGTCGGCGCCCGCGTACTCGGCGAGGTTCGGTCCAAGCAGCCGGATCTGGCCGCTCTCCGATCCGAGGACGGCGGGCGCCTCGCCGGCGAACGGCCCGAACGGCACCCAGAACGATCCATCGAAGTCGACCTGCCAGAAGAGCCCGCAGTGCCCGACCTCGAACGGGAACGGTCCGGGACCGAGCACCCGCGGCGAGCTCGGCTCGTATGGTCCAAGCCACGATGAGCCGCCATCCGGGATCGGTGGATCGTTCGGACCGGTGAGGGTGATCCGCAGCGGCTCGCCGCCGTCCACGAAGTCCGCGACGGCCGATTCCGGCCTGATCTGGAGCGCGAACGGGGCGCCGCGGGCCTGAATGACGGCGGCAACGATGCTGTCCGTGTAGCTCCGACAATCGGCTTCGTCGACATCGATGCAGGCGACCGCCGGACGGCCTTCCGAGGACGGCGTCGCCTGGGACGGCGCTTGGTGACCCAGAAGGAGGCGTCGTTGCGCCTGCCGATGTCGGTCCAGGCGAGGCTGCCGGCGACGTGGCCGCAGGTTGGGTCGGCGATGGAGCGGTCGCGCAGCCCCAGAGCACCGCGATCGCGACGAGCGACAGGAGCGTTCGTGACGCGCGACGAATTGGCCGCGCCGAACTCAGTTGTGCGCTGGTCACGCCGCCCGGACGGTCGAGGCTCGCTCCAGGTTCCGCACCGCGCCTGATTTACCGGCCGGATTGAGCTCGAGGCCCTCCAACGCGAGCTGGACGGGACGGACGATCGACCTTGCTCGATCGGTGGTCGAGCGGCGAGGCGGCGGCGTCCGACGAACCGGTCTCGATCGTGCGACCGTCCCCACCAACCGAGCAACGGGTTCGGGATCGCTGATGGCGAACCGATCACGCAGCTCTGCGACCTCGCGTCGAACCGGCTCGACCTGGTCCTTCGGCAGGTACGCTCGACCCGCGTACATGCGCTCGTAGCGCGGCACGAGCTCGGGCCAATCGCGGGCGAGGCTGTTCATGAAGTGCTCGCGAGTTCCCGGGCGCAGGTAGAGCACATTCGTCCAGATCGACGTCGCACCGGCGTCCCGCGCGGCCTTCACGACATCCGCCATCAGCTCGGGATTGTCCGAAAGGCCGGGCAGGATCGGGGCCATGCCGACGCCAGCTTCGATCCCGGCGTCGCGAAGGACGCGCAGTGCGCCCAATCGCTGCGCAGGCGGCGGCGTGTTCGGCTCTGTCGTCCGCCAGATCTCGGGATCCAGTGTCGGCACGGAGAAGGTGACGGACACCTTCGCCCAGCGCGTCGCCTCGACCAGGAGGTCGACGTCACGAACGATCATCGGGCCGCGGGTGATGATCGCGAACGGGTTGCGGGCTTCGGCGAGTTCGCCGATGCAGCCCCGGGTCAACCGATATCGACCCTCGGCTGGCTGGTATGGATCGGTCGCCGCACCGATGGCGACGACCTCGCCCTTCCAGGATCGCCGTGCCAGCTCGCGCCGAAGTACCTCGACGACGTTCGTCTTCACCCGAATTGACGCCCCATATCGGTCATCCGACGGCCGATCCGCGCGCTTCTCGAAGGCCCGGACGTAGCAGAACGTGCACTGGTGGGCGCAGCCCATGTATGGGTTCAGCGACCACCCGAACATCATTCCCTTGACCCGGTTCAGCGCCGACCGGCAGGGCTCCTCTCGATACTCCGGTCGCATGCGGCAAGAATAGAACATCCGTTCTATTGAGACAACCCGCTTGGAGACCACACGGGTGGACGGAGTCCCGCAAACCCCGATCGTGCGATCGAGGAGCTGCTGGATGCTCCACGCTCCGCGCGTCAACCAGCAACCACACTCGTGGTATCCACGGATTGTCAGGCCGCAGCTCGATTTTCAGCCCCGTCCGCCCGGGTCCCATGCTCGACTCGGGCCGGGAATGCGGCCAAAGGTGCGCGGAAGCTGGATAGCACGAGCGTCGTTCGTGGGTGACATCGATTCCAGGCCGGGTGACGCTTACCAGCAAATAGGCTCGTAGTTGATCGACACGCACCGCCTGACGACGGGAGCCAGACCTCAGCCGGCGAGCGGGACGATCCTGCCCTCGGCATCGATGGTCGCCTGCCGGCGGCGCATGGCCTTGAGCTCGGCGCCGGGCACTTGATCGCGGGCGTGGTAGCTGGATCGGACGAGCGGGCCCGATTCGACGTGCTTGAAGCCGAGCCCGACCGCCTCGGCCTTCATCTCGGCGAACTCGTCGGGGTGGTAGTAGCGCTCGACCGCGAGGTGGTTGAGCGATGGCCGCAGGTACTGACCGATCGTGAGGATGTCGGTATCGACCTCGCGGAGCGCATCGAACGCTTCTCGCAGCTCGTCTCGGGTCTCGCCCAAGCCCACCATCAGCGAGCTCTTGGTGTGCACCGCGTACGGCGTCTCGGCGGCGTACTCCTTGGCCCGCGACAGGACACCCAGCGAACGATCCCAGCGCGCGCGCTTGCGGACAGGCTTCTGGAGCCTTCGAACCGTCTCGAGGTTGTGGTTCAGGATGTCCGGCCGAGCGGCCATGACGTCGCGCAGCGGCGCCTCTTCACCGTTGAAATCGGGGATGAGCACCTCGACGCCCATGCCCGGCACGCGCTCCCGTAGGAGCCGGATCGTGTCGGCGAAGACGTGGGCGCCGCCATCCGGCAGGTCGTCGCGCGCGACGGACGTTACGACGACATGCTCCAGCCCAAGCTGGCCGATCGCCTCGGCGACGCGGCGGGGCTCGTCGTCGTCGAACCAGGTCGGTCGACCAGTCTTCACGTTGCAGAAGCCGCACGCGCGGGTGCATGTGTCGCCGAGGATCATGATCGTGGCGGTGCGCTGATCCCAGCACTCCCCGATGTTCGGGCAATGGGCCTCCTCGCAGACCGTGTTGAGGTTCAGGCCGCGGAGCAACCGCTTGAGGTCGTGGTAGTTCTCGCCCGACGGCAGCTTTGCCTTGATCCACTCCGGGTGGCGGCGCAGCGCCATCGATCCGTCGGCCGCGGCCCCGAACGCGCCGCCGCCCATCGCGATCGTGATCGGCTCCGCGGGCGGGTGATGGCCCGCGCCGGAGGCTGGCTCGAAGATCGGGAGCTCGCGTTGCATCAGGATCGAGTGTAAGCGCGGTCGGCGAGCGCCTCGAACGTGTCGCGGAGGCCGTCCTCGAGCTCGCGGGGCCGGAAGTCGAGCTCTTCCCTCGCGCGCTCGTTGGACGCCCAGTACGTGATACCTGCCGACGCGCTGACGATCTCCCGCAGGTTCGGCTGACCGATCAGCCGGCCGACGGGCACAAGCAGCCGAAGCAGGCTGTTCGGGAGCGCGAGTCGCGGCAGTCCCTTTCCTCCGAGTCGAGCGGCGACCGCGAGCGCCTCTCCGAGGCGGTGGCGCGGGCCCGTCAGGATGTATATGCCGGGCACCGTTCCGCGATCGAAGGCCGCGACGATCCCGACGGCAAGGTCATCGACGTGCACGAACCCAAGCCCAACGTCCTCGAGCGCGCGGTAAGGCAGCTTGCCGGAATGCGCGAGGGCGAGCTGTTCACCGACGGTCGAGTGGTCGCCAGGACCATACACCTGGCTTGGGAGCACCGCGACGATCGGCGCTCCGGCGCGAGAACGCTGCAGCACGACCTCATGAGCGCCGAACTTCGTCTCGTCGTACCAGCTCACGAATCCGTCGCGGATGTTGCGTCGATAGGTCTCGTCGACGACCTGCCCGTGAGTGTTGCCGAAGATTCCCACGGTGGAGACGTAAACAATTCGCGGGACATTGGCCGCCTCGGCGGCGTCGAGCGCGCGGGTGGCTGTCCCGATGTTCGCGTCCCACATCGCGCCGCGCTCGGCCCGCGACATGCCCACTCGATAGCTGCCGGCGGCGTGAATCACGCCATCCACATCGCGCATCGACTCGGCGATTTGGTTGACGTCCGTGAGGTCGTCCTCGAGCACGATGACGCCCATGTCGAGCAGCTCCATCGCGCGCCGGCGGTCCCGAACCGGCGCGATCACTTCGTCGCCGCGCGTCCGCAGCACGCGTACCACCGCCATGCCGACGAACCCGGTGGCGCCCGAGATCCAGATTCGGCCCGGCCCGCCGGCGTTCTCGATCCGGACGCCCTTCGCGCGCGCTACGGCTTTGGCGGGCGTGGCGGGATAGCGGGGTTTGCGTCGCGGCTTCGACGCCTCGGCCGCGAGCGGCTTGGCTGGGCCGACCGCGGGCTTCGGCTTCGCTGCGGGCTTCGGCTTCGCTGCGGCCTTCGGCTTCGCCGCGGGCTTTGGCGTCGAAGCCGGCGTCGGGATCGGTGCCGTCGACTCAGGGGCCCCGTTGGACCCGGCTCCGGGGGAGCGCTTCGTGATCGCCGGAACCCTCGGCGACTCCGGGGCCGCCTTCGATTGCGGCAGCGGCTTCGCGGCCCCCGCCGGTCGGCGCCTCGGCTTCGCCGGCTCGCTCAGTAGATCGCCGTGTCCGGCCCGACCGCCTCGAGCCAGCTCTTGATGTCACGCAGCAGGGCGGCCCCACCGGCGCCGTCGTTCGCCCGGTGGTCGACCCCGAGGACCATGTTCATGATCGATCGGATGCCGATCACGTCGCCGTCGGGCGTCTCGACGACCACCGGCCGCTTCGTGATCCGGTCCATGGTCACGATCCCGACCTCGGGCACGTTGATGATCGGCATGACCATGTTCGTGCCGAGCCAGCCGGTGTTGTCGACCGTGAACGTGCCGCCACCGAAGTCATCGACCTTGAACTTGCCTGCGCGCGCCCGTTCGGAGACCTCGGCGATCGACTTGTTCAGACCGCTGATCGACAGGTTGTCGACGTCGCGGATCACCGGAACGATCAGGCCGTCATCGACCGCCACGGCGATGCCGATGTTGATCCGCCGCTTGGCGAGCAGCCCGTTCTCGGTCCAGTGGGCGTTGAACGTCGGGTTGCGCTTGAGCGCCTCGGCCGACGCCTTGACGACGAACGGCACGAAGCTCAGCGAGATGCCCTCGCGGGCCTGGTAGCCCTTCTTCTCGCGCTCTCGCAGCTTGACGAGGTTCGAGACGTCGACCTCCATCTGCACGTACGCGTGAGGTACCTGGAGGGCGCGGGTCATCTGCGCGGCGATGCCCTTGCGCATCTGGGTCATGGGGACGAGGACCTCGTCGGCGCCCTCGGGGAACGCGATCGACGAACTCGCCTGCGTGGCGGGCGCGGAGGCGCTGGCAGGCGCGCGCGGCGCGGGCGCCGCGGTTGCCGGCTCTCCTCCCCTGCCCGGCCCGACCGGGGCAGCGGCGGCTGGCCCGCTCCCGCGGGCGTCGTTGCGGGCCCCGTGCGACGCGTCCTGCCTTCCAACGGCCTTGCCGGTTCGCTGGCTCTCCACGAAGTCGGTCACGTCCTCGCGGGTGATCCGTCCGCCTCCGCCGGTCCCCACGATCATGGCCGCCGTGAGGCCGTGCTCGCGAAGGAGGCGCCGGACCGCCGGGGTCATCCGGGCATCCGCGCTGCCTGGCATGTCCTGGGTGGCACGCTCGTCGGAGCCCGCGGGCCCGTTGGCAGGCGCTGCTGTGGTCGGGCGCGGCCGTGCGCGGGCGCGCTTGCTGGCCATCGCCGACGTCGGCCGCGGCGTTCGTCGACTCGGCTTTCGCCTCCGTGGAGGGTTCTGGCGCAGGGTCCTCGACGGGCGGCGCTTCGGCTTGTTTCGATGCCGCACTTGGCGCATCGGCCTTCGCGGCGGGAGCGCCCGAGCCGTTCGTCGAGGCACTCAGCCGCGGCGCCCGCTTCTTCGATCACCGCGATCTCGGCGTTGTTCGGGACCGTCGCGCCTTCCTCGACGAGGATCTCCTTCAGGACGCCCTCGAACGGCGACGGCACCTCGGCGTTGACCTTGTCGGTGATGACCTCGAGGAGCGGCTCGTACTTGGCCACGTGATCGCCGGGCTTCTTCAGCCACTTGCCGATCGTCCCCTCGGCCACGCTCTCGCCGAGCTGCGGCATCGTCACCTTGGCCACTGGATCAGGCTCCTTTGACGGTCGAGTCCTCGCAGGCTGCTGCGCCGATGCTTCGGCCTAGTTTCGCCCATATCGCCGTCGTGGGCATGGCGCTCGTGTGACGCATCAGCGCGGATCGTCGCGGAGCTTCGCGTACAGGATGAGGTCGTGGTATGCGCCGGCCCGATACTGCGCCCCCCTGTTGACGCCCTCGGGCGTGTAGCCGGCCTTCTCCAGGGAGCGTCGTTCGGCCACGTTCTCGACATCGGTCGAGGCCTCGACGCGGTTGACGGGTGTCGTGCGAAACAGGTAGTCGGCGATGAGTCGCTGCGCCTCCGTGCCATAGCCGCGCCCGCGCGCGTCGGCGACGATGTCGATCCCGAACATCCAGGCGGCCGACTCGTCGTTCGGCCCATAGGTCACCCTGCGCCAGCCCACGGAACCGACGACCTCGCCGTCATCGACACGCTCAATGAACATGACCCCGTTGCGCTCGTTCCGAAGCGGCCCGTTGGCGAGGACCTCGCGGTCGACCGGCGCGTACGGAACGCCGAAGTCGTTGAACCCGCCGTCCGCCTTCTCGACCCCCTGCAGGCGGTCGTACAGGTCGGCTTCCGCGAGCGTCACGTCACGCAGCCGAACGAGCGTCCCTTCCTGCCTGTCCGTCAGGGATCGGTCACTCGCGGCGCGCGAGGTCACGCGCTCGATGACGAGGGTGCCGCAGGCTTTCCCATGTAGGCATCGAACGCGCGGCTCACGAGGGTTTCGAGCTCTTCGAACAGCGGTTCGACGTACTCGGCGAACTTCATGACTGATGCGCCGGTGCGGTGGCGTTGGAGCTCCTGCGACACGCCGTCCATGATCTGGGGGTAGGTGTGCATCGGCAGGAGATTGAGCTTGACCGTGCCGTTGACCTGCTGGACCCCCGCGAACCAGTCGTGCGCTTTGCCGCCGGGTCGACGGAGCACTTCCATGCCGTAGATCTCGGCCGCTTCGAGCACGTCCTCATAGGTCACGAGGATCGCGCGGAGCTCTGCCTCGACCTTGTTGAGATCCGCCACCGCCCGACTACGACTTCGTGCGCGCGAGCCGGCGGTCGGACATCGCCTTGCGGTAGGCCATGTCGTGCTTCTCGCGCTGCGAGACGCCCCACGCCGGATCGCCGGCCGTCTGCTCGTAGCCTCGTCGAGTGAGGTCCTCGAGCTCCTCGAAGAGCTTCTCGTCGACAGCCCTGAAGTTGAAGCACGACTTGCCCTGCATCCGCTTCTTGAGCTCGGGAGAGGCATCGTCGAGCATCGCGGGGTCGACGTAGATCGGCATCAGGTAGAACGAGACGTACGCCTTCCCCCGACGCACCGCGCCGAACCAGGTCGTCGGATTGCGCTCGGCTTCCGGCGCCATGTCGACGCCATAGCCATCCGGGCCTTCGCTGGAAATGTGCATCCTCCGGCCGTATGGCTCGAGGATGCCTTTCAGGCGCGCGAATGCCGCGTCGAAGGCGGGATTTGCCGTCTCGCTCACGGCCCCGATTGTAGGTCTCGGCGTCAGCCGCCTCGATGTGTGGCGGCCTGATCCGCCTGCGACTGATCGCCTCGCGGCCAGATGATGACCTGCCCTCGACGTCGATGAACAGGAGCCCCGACACAGCGTCCGTCGGCCGGCCCAGCCACCGACGAAGGCTCAAGCCGCGCAGCGGGTATGCGGCGTCCAGCACCGTCGCATGGCGTTCGACGCGACGGCGCTGCGTCGAAACCGACGGCAGAACCAGGAGTCGGCCGACGCTCGTTGGCCGCCATCCGAACTGATCGCCGGCGATCCTTGGTGCCAGTCGCACCTTCTCGTCGTGCTTGCGGAGTGTCTCCTCGACCACGACTAGGTCGCTCTTCACCTCGACGACGAGCAGCAACCGCCCCTGCGGATGCCATGCAAGGACGTCGATCGAGCCGCGCTCGCCGTAGATCGAATAGGACACCTCCAGCCGCACGTCCCAGCCGTCGCTACGAAGCATCGCGACGACTCGGCCCACGATGGTCGCGTGCGCCTCATCCACGAGCCGATCGAGGTCGCCTCCCCGCCACCGAAGCTGCGTGGTGAACTCGGAATCAAGCTCGCGCGCGATCCGGCGCAGCTTTCGGATCGTGACGTCCTCGAATTCGGCCCCGCTCGATCAGCGAGATCACGCCCTGTGAGACGCCTGCCCGTTCGGCGAGGTCGGCTTGTCTCCAGCCACGGCGATGACGGATGGCTCGGAAGCGAGCGCCGGTTCCGGTATCAGGCATTCGGTGATCATCGCCGCTGTCGCTTACCCGCCGATCACCTAGCAATGAGGCTCGTTGTATCCAACGATTGTCACGTAGACCGCCTCCGCGCCCGTGCCGGCGTCGCGCCCGACGTTCAGGTTGGCTGGCCGTGGGGCCATTTCGCCCAGCGAGAGGTGGATAGCACGAGCGTCCTTCGTAGGTGCACCGCGATTTCGTGGTGAAGGTGGCTACCACGACGGTGTTTCGTAGCTGACACGAGAAGAGCCGGAGCGTCCGGATAACAGCAGGCGGATTGCTAGGCGACGCGGAGCGGCGATGCAGCGCCGGCAGGGCTTCCGGAGGCCCGGACTGGAGGCGCAGCGCCGGCAACGCCCGCCAGTCGCGAGTCAGCGGCTAATAGGCGGCGAGCTTGCGGATGCCGTTGGCGATCTTCTCGGGGTTGACCATGAACCAGTCCTCGAGGACGTGGTTGTAGGGGACGCCGGGGACGTCCGGGCCGGCGATGCGCGAGACGGGGCCGTCGAGGTAATCGAAGGCCTCCTCGGCGACGATCGAGCAGATCTCCGCGCCGTAACCGAGGAAGCGATTGTCCTCGTAGACGACGAGGCACTTGCCCGTCTTCTTCACTGACGACAGCACGGTCTCCTTGTCGAGGGGGCGGAGCGTGCGCAGGTCGACGACCTCGACGCTGATCCCCTCTTCCGCCACGACGTCGGCCGCCTCGAGCGCGTAGTGGGCCATGAGACCGTAGGCGATGACCGTCATCTGGGTGCCGGTATGGGTGATCGCGGCCTTGCCCAGGGGCACGACGTATTCGTTCGCGGGCACGTCGCCCCGGACGGAGCGATACATCTTCTTGTGCTCGAAGAACAGCACCGGGTCGTCGTCGCGGATCGACGATCGGAGCAGGCCCGCGGCGTCGTACGGGGTCGATGGGATCACGACCTTCAGGCCGGGCACGTGGGAGAAGTACGCCTCGACCGATTGCGAGTGGTAGAGCGCGCCGTGGACCCCGCCGCCGTACGGGGCACGAACGGTCATCGGGACGCCGAACCCGTTGTTCGAGCGGTAGCGCATCCGCGCCGCCTCGGACACGAGCTGGTTGAACGCCGGGAAGATGAAGTCCGCGAACTGGATCTCGGCGATCGGGCGAAGACCGTTCATCGCCGCGCCGATTGACGCCCCGATGATCAGGGACTCCGAGAGGGGCGTGTCGATCACGCGGTCCGCGCCGAACTCGCCGAACAGGCCGTCGGTGGCCAGGAACACGCCGCCCTTCAACCCGACGTCCTCGCCGAGGAGGATCACGGAATCGTCGCGGCGCATCTCGGAGGCGAGCGTCTCGCGAATCGCCTCGATGAATGTCTTCAGGGCCATCGGCGAACCGCGCCGGGAGGCGCCACGGCGAGCATCAGTCGACCGCGTCCTCGGCCGCCGACTTGTCCCCTTCGTGGCCCTCCATGCCGTGCCCGCCGCCGAAGCCCCACGGCGGCGGCGACTCGCCCGGCCAGTCCTCGGCGAAGACCCATCGCATCGCGGTGTCGGGGGTCGGGTCGTCGGCGTTCTCCGCGTAGTCCGTGGCCTCGTCGATCTCGGCCTTCACCTCCGCGACGATTCGCGCTTCCCCATCCTCCGTCAGCACGCCGGCGTCCCGAAGCTCGCCACGGAAGCGCGGCAGCGGGTCCTCCTCCGTGAGGCCCGCCAGCTCCTCGGCAGAGCGGTACTTCGTCTGCTGGTCGTCCGACGAGTGGGCGGTGAGGCGGATGACCTTCGCCTCGATCAGCGTGGGCCCGTCGCCGCGCCGAGCCCGGTCAACGGCCTCTTTCGCCGCTCGATAGCACTCCAGCACGTCCGCGCCGTTGACGATCACGCCCGGAATGCCGTAGCCCGACGCGCGAGCCGCCACGTCCGGGACGGCGAGCTGGCGCGACACCGGCACGCTGATCGCGTAGCCGTTGTTCTCGACGCAGAGGATGAACGGCAGCTTGTGGATCGCGGCGAAGTTGAGGCCTTCGTGGACGTCCCCCTGGTTGGACGAACCCTCGCCCATCGACGTCATCGCGACCTGACCGGTCTTGCGGATCTTCGCGGCGAGCGCGATCCCGACCGCGTGGAGCATCTGGGTCGCGACCGGCGAGGACAGCGAGACGAGATTGTTCGCCACGTTGCCGTAGTGGCCGGGCATCTGCCGCCCACCCGAGGACAGGTCGATCGCTTTCGCGTACTGCGCGGTCAGGATGTCCTGGGCTCGCATCCCGAAGGCCAGGCACGTGGCGATCGAGCGGTAGAACGGCGCGATCCAGTCCTTCTTGCGCTCGAGCGGCCAGGCAATCGCCGCCTGCGCGCCCTCGTGGCCCTGCCCGCTGATCACGAACGGGATGCGGCCGGCGCGATTGAGGATCCACATGCGCTCGTCGACCGCGCGCGCCGTCGCGATCACCC
This sequence comes from uncultured Chloroflexia bacterium, assembly GCA_963721765.1. Classification (GTDB taxonomy): domain Bacteria; phylum Chloroflexota; class Limnocylindria; order Limnocylindrales; family CSP1-4; genus UBA5189. The sequence goes on along the minus strand of CAVRJP010000002.1, from coordinate 133,544 downwards.
GGTACATGCCGATGAGGTCGTCGTCGGTGAGCCCGACCGATGCGGCGAGGTCCGACTCGCCCTCCACGCGCTTCGACGATGCCTTCGGGCCCGCCTTCGGCTTCGTCGCCGCCATCAAGCCATCCTGGATGCGCTCAGCCGGTCGCGGCGCAAGGCGGTCGCGAGCACGCCCGCGCGCGCACTTGAACGTGCGTAAGCGGGCGCGCGCAGCGACCAACGCCGCGCCGGGGCCGGATCAGCGCATCCGCCATCAGAAGTTGATGGAGCGGGCATCGACGGCGAGCGCCGCCTCGCCGACGATCTCGCTGAGCGTCGGGTGCGGGTGGGTCGTCGCGCCGATCTCCCATGGCGTGGCCTCGAGCGTGAACGCGAGCGACGCCTCGGCGATGAGATCCGTCGCGTGCGGCCCGATGATGTGCACGCCGATCGTGTCGCCCGTCTCAGTGTTGCCGATGACCTTGGCGAAGCCCTCGTAGTCGCCGCCGATGATCGCCTTGGCGATCGCCTGGAACGGGACCTTGCCGACCTTGAACGGCAGCCCCTGCTCCTGCGCCTGCTGCTCCGTGAGCCCGACGGACGCGATCTCGGGCCGGCAATAGGTCGCGCGGGGCTGCTCGACGTAGTCGATCGGGTGCGTGTCCTTGTCGCCCGCGATGGTGTGGGCGGCCAGGATGCCCTCGTGACCGGCAGTGTGCGCGAGCATCAGCCCGCCGATCGCGTCGCCGATCGCGTACAGGTGCGGTTCCCGCGTCCGCATCGTCTTCAGGTCCACCTTGACGAACCCGCGGTCGAGCTCGGCTCGCGTCGTCTCGAGCCCGACGTCCTCGACGTTCGGCGCCCGACCCGTGGCGACGAGCAGCTGCTCGGCCTTGAGCTCGGCGGGTTCCTTGCCCTCGGGCCCGACCAGCATCGAGACGCCGGTCTTCGTGACCTTGACGGCCTTCGCGTCGAATCGAGCGGACGTCATGACCGTCATGCCGCGGCGCGTGAACGACCGCTCCAGCGCCTGGCTGACCTCGCGATCCTCGAGCGGCACGAGCCCGGGCAGGTATTCGAGCAGCGTCGTCTTCACGCCGAGGTCCTGGTACATCGAGGCGAACTCGACTCCGACCGCTCCTGCCCCGACCACGATCACGTCCTTCGGCAGCGTGTTGGTGGTCAGGACGTCGTCGGAGGTGATGATCCGCTTGCCGTCCGGCTCGAGACCGGGCAGCGACTTCACGCGGGAGCCGGTGGCGAGGATCACGTCGGTGCCCTTGAGGACGCGCTCACCGCCGGGGTTGTCGCCGTCGGCAGCCATCGCGACCCGCACGGTCGTCGCGCCATCCAACCGCCCACGACCCTGGATCCAAGTGACCTTGTTCTTGTCGACGAGGCTCTTGAGGCCGGTCCAGAGCCGTTTCACGACCTGGTCGCGCCGCTCGGCCATTCGGACGTAGTCGATGACGGGATCGTCGACCCCGACACCGTATTCCTTCGCGTGCCGGACCTTCTCGGCGAACGCCGCGGACTCGAGAAGGGCCTTGGTCGGAATGCAGCCGATGTGGAGGCAGGTGCCGCCGATCTTCGCCTGATCGACGAGGGCGACCTTCAGGCCGAGCTGCGCTGCTCGGAAGGCCGCCGAATAGCCGCCTGTGCCGGCGCCGAGGACGACGAGATCGAAGTCGTTGGAAGAGCCGACGGCCATCGATCCGGATGGTAGAGCGCTACCCGGCCGTGCGCACCGATTCGACCGGCTCCGCCACCGCAACGTCCGGCACGAGGCCGGGCACGGGTTCGGGCGCGGCGCGGATGCCGGCGACCGGGCGCGCGGCGGCCGCACGGTACGCATCGACGTAACCGGCGGCACCGAGCTCGGCGAACCAGGCCGTCGCCCTCGCCAGGGATTCGTCCGCCTCCGCGAAGCGATTCTCGGCGAGATGGCCGATCGCCAGGTGGAACCGGCCGAGCGCGAGGCCCTCCCCGACCTCCTCGAGCAGCTGGCGCGCGGCGAGCAGGTGGGAACGGGCCTCGGTCCAGCGGCCGCCCAGCGCCGCGACGAGGCTGTCCGCAGCGGCGATGTAGCCCCGCCCGGCGGGAACTCGTTCGCCTCCGAACGCGACGATCAGCTCGCGGATCTTCCCGATTCGCTCCGGGTCGCCCGCGCCGGCCGCGGCAAAGAGGCCCGCGAGCAGGCCGAGCTCGTTCTCGGCGGACGCGGCGCGACCCCTCTCGGCCTCGTCGAACGCTTCGTCGAACCTGCCCTGGGCGATGAGCGCGTCGGCTTTCGCCGCGAGGTTCCAGGTCGTCGCCTGCGCGCTGTTCGCGATCACCGGCCGGGTGAGGGCGAGGTCGAACTCGCGCTCCTCCGCGCGCGGGTCGCCGAGGTACGTCTGCCGGCGGTGCGACTCGAGCTCGAACCAGCCATCGTAGAACTCGCCGCCGTTGGCGATCTCGGCCTTCGTCGCCTCGTCGAAGGGCTCCCAATCTCCGAGCCGGTAGGTCACGTCCATCGACGACGCGATCCCATGGAGCACCCACGAGCGCACCCCGAACTTGAGCGCGATGTCACGGACCTCGTGGCTCAGCGCGAGCGCCTGGCGCAGGTCCGTCCATTGGACCAGGACGCGGAGGTTGTTCCGAGCCCGCAGCCCGGCCGCGAGGTTGGTGCCCGCGTCGGCGATCGCGATCGCGCCGCGGAGGAGCGCCTCGGCCTCCACCACCCGACCGTCATTCTGCAGGGCCGTGCCCTTGGTGATCAGCGCCTCGAGGAGCACGTCGGGCGCGGCGACGTCAGGATGTGCCAGCACGCGGTCGCACCACGCGACGGCCTCCACGCTCGAGCCCGAGAGCATCAGCGCCCGGGCGAGCTCGGTCTGGGCGAGAGCGATCTCGGGCGTCGGGCCGAGGTCGGCGGCGTCGGCGATGAGCTCTCTGAGCATCGTGATGGCGAGCTGGTCGTGATGCTCCATGTGATGGACCGTTGCCTGCCTGGCCCGCGTCCGGACGACGCCCAGCCGATCGCCGCGCTCCTGGTACAGCGAGACCGCCTGCTCGCCATGGTCGAGGGCACGCCCGAACTCGGCAGCGTCGCCGCCGACGACCAGCGCGCGCTCGTGCAGCGACGCCCGCTCCACCGGATCCGGCGTCACGAGCAGCGCCTGTTCCAGGGACGCGAGCGCCCCGACGAGGTCATGCAGCGCGCTGGCCCGATCCGCGGCCGCCCGGAGCGCGACACGCGCCTGGGCGGCGAGGGCATCCGCCTCCGGGCCGGGGGACGTTGCCTGGAACGCGGCGAGGTAGTGCGACGCCCGTACGACGGCGAGGTCCTCCTCGGCGAGTGATTCGAAGTGGCGCGCGGCGGCGAGGTGCTTCGCCTGGCGGCTCTTCTTCGCGAGCGACTGGTAGGCGATCTCGCGGACGACGCCCTGGAGGAAGCGGTGCTGGCCTCGCTCGGACGAGCGCGGGTCGACGTCGTGGATCAGCAGCTCGCGTCGGATCAGCGCGTCCACGAGGTCGTTGACGGTGTCCGGCGGGAGATGCGCCACGGCGACCAGCGCCGGCAGGGTGAAGCTGAGGCCGAGCACCGAGCCGTCCGCGAGGAGGCCTCGCTCCTCCGGCGGGAGCGAATCGAGGCGCGCGGCGATGAGCGCGTGCAGCGTTTCGGGAACGACGAGCTCGGGCAGCTCGCCGTTGAGCGTGAAGTGGCTGCCCCGGGCCTCGATGACGCCTCGATCGAGCAGCATCCGCAACGTCTCGACCGCATACAGGGGCACGCCCTCGGCGCGATCGACGATCCGCCGCATGGGCTCCGGCGGGAGGTCCGGCACGAGGCCGGCCAGCAGCCCCCGCATGTCCGTCTCCGCCAGGGGTCCGAGGTGCATGAGCGTGGCGCTGCGCTGCGCCCGACCCCAATCGGGCCGTCGATCGAAGAGCTCCGGGCGGGCCTCGGCGAACACCAGGATCGGCGACGAGCGGGCCCACGCGAGGAGGTGCTCGACGAAGTCGAGCATGCCCTGATCGGCCCACTGAAGGTCCCAGAAGCCGAGGATCACCGGTGACTGGTCGGCGATCCGCTCGAAGAACGTACGCCACGCGGCGAAGAGCTCCTCGCGGCTCTCACCCGGCAGCGGCTCGAGTCCGAGCAGGCCGAGGAGGCGGGGCTCGATCCAGCGCCGCTCCGCCTCGTCGGCGACGAACCCGCCGACCGTCTCCCGGACCCGCTCCCGCGCGGTCGCCTGGTCATCGGATTTGGCGATGCCGGCGCGACCACGGACCATCTCCGCCAATGCCCAGTAGCTGATGCCCTCGCCGTAGGACGGGGACCGCCCCGCGTGCCAGAAGACGTTCTCCACGACGCCGTCGAGGTACTTCTCGAACTCCCACAGCACCCGGCTCTTGCCGATGCCCGCGACTCCCGCGAGGGTCACGAGGCGGGGCTTGCCCTCGCGAGCGGTCGCGTGGAAGAGGTCCTTCAGCAGCTGGAGCTCGTCGTCCCGGCCGACGAACGGCGGCTCGAGCATCGCGGACCGGCCCTCGCCACCACGCCGGGCCACGACGCCCACCGCCTCCCAGACCTCGACGGTGTGCTCCTTGCCCTTCAGCTCCTTTTCGCCGACGTGCTCGAACGCGATGGCGCGCGACGCGGCGCGGTAGGTCGCCTCGCCGACGAGCACCGTCCCGGGCCTCGCCGCGGACTGGAGCCGCGACGCGGTGTTGACGAGGTCCCCGGCGATCATCCCCTGCCCGACCAGGCCGATCGACACGGCAGCCTCGCCGGTCAGCACGCCCGCGCGAGCCTGGAGGAGCGGCCCCGCGCCCTCGATGCGGGGCACGGCGTTGACGAGCTCGAGCGCCGCCCGGACCGCCCGCTCCGCATCGTCCTCGTGGGCGGACGGCGTCCCCCACACGGCCATCACGGCGTCGCCGATGAACTTCTCGATCGTGCCGCCGTAGCGGCTCACGATCTCGCGCGCACTGTCGTAGTAGCGTGTCAGCAGGTCGCGAGTGTCCTCGGCGTCCCTGCCTTCCGACGCCGTCGTGAAGCCGACGAGGTCGACGAACACGACGGACACGAGCCGGCGTTCCGCGATCGGGGCCGCGAGAGCCGCCGGGACGACCGGGGCCGGCGCACCGACGCCGCCCGGCAGACCGAGGCCGCCCGGCGCTCCGCGTTCACCCGGCGCGGCAAGGCCGCCCGGCGCGGCAAGGTTGTTGCCGCACTGCCCGCAGAACTTCGCGTCCGGCGGGTTGACCGTGCCGCACACCGCGCAGCCGCTCGAAAGCCGATTGCCGCACTCGACGCAGAATCTCCGGTCGGCATCGTTCTGGGTCCCGCAGGCGAGGCACGCGATCAGGGACATGTCCCGCCGAGGATACGGCGCGACGGCCACAACCGACCGTCGCTGCAGGGGCCGGGACGCCGTCGACCGATGCTATCCTCGCCCGCATCGGTGCCCGTCCCGTCCGTGGTCGGGAGGTATGCGTGGACCAGGCGCTGCTGCTTCGAGCGTTCCTCGTCGTCGTCGCGTACCTTGCGGGCTCGATCCCGGTCGGCGTCATCGTCGCGCGGCTGAGCGGCGGGCCGGATCCGCGCACGATCGGCTCGGGTCGGACTGGCGGAACCAACGCGTTGCGCGCGCTCGGCCGGAAGTGGGCGGCGCTCGTCGTCGCCGGCGATCTCGCCAAGGGCGCGCTGCCGGTGTTCCTGGCTCGCGTCCTCACCAACGGTGATTTGCTCGCCGAGGTGATCGTCGCCGCCGCTGCTGTCGCCGGCTCCGTCCGCTCGATCTTCCTTGGCTTCTCCGGCGGGCGTGGCGTCGGCACGGGCGTCGGCACGATGCTCGTGATCCAACCGCTGGCCGTGGTCCTCGCCGCGCCGGTGTTCTTCATCGCGATCCTCGCGACGCGCTATGTGTCCCTCGGCTCGCTGCTCGGGTCGGCGGCGATGTTCCCCGCGACGCTCCTCATCTGGGCGGTCGCATCGGGCTGGGTGCAACCGGCCTATCTCGTGTGGGCGTTCGTCGGGCCGATCCTGATCTGGCTCGCCCACGCCGACAACATCGACCGCCTGCTCCACGGCAAGGAGCGCAAGTTCGACCTGGGACTCCTCGGCGGAGGCCGCACCCAGGGGCGCACGTGACATCCCCTACGGCGAAGGAGCCAATCGCGGGCGACCAATCACTGCATCCCGAGACGATCGCGGTCGTCGCCGGGCGGCCGGCCCGCGCACCGGGAAACCCCCTGAACGCGCCGATCGTGCCCGCGTCCACGTTCCACCAGGGCGGCGGGATCGAGTACGGGCGCGATGGGAACCCGGGTTGGGAGGCGCTCGAGATGGCGCTGGGGGAGCTCGAGCACGGCCACTGCGTCACGTTCGCCTCCGGCCTCGCAGCCACCGTGGCCATCCTCGACGAGCTGCCGATCGGCGCTCGAGTGATCGCCCAGGGCGCACCCGTACTTCGGCGTCACCGGGCTGCTCCGGGAGCGCGTCCGACGCGGCCAGATCGAGCTCGAGACGCACGCCGCGCTGACCGTCGACGGGCTCGCCGGGACGATCGCGGGCGCCGCGCTGGTCTGGATGGAGTCGCCGACCAACCCGATGCTCGACGTGGTTGATCTCCCCGCCGTGATCGCGCTCGCGAAACAGGCCGACGCGATGGTCGTCGTCGACAACACGTTCGCGACCCCATTCGGACAGACGCCACTCACGCTCGGCGCCGACCTCGTCCTCCACTCCGGCACGAAGCTGATCGGCGGCCACTCCGACCTCGTGCTCGGCGCCGTCGTCGCGGCCGATCCCACCTTCCACCAGCGGCTCGTCAAGCGTCGGCACGACACAGGGGCGATCCCCGGCGTCCTGGAGGCCTTCCTCGCCCTCCGCGGGCTGCGGACGCTACCGGCTCGCTACGCACGCGCCGCGGCAACGGCCCGCGAGCTGGTCGCGAGGCTGGCCGATCACCCGCGCGTCAGCCGTGTTCGCTATCCCGGGTCCGGGACGATGATCTCGTTCGAAACGAAAGGTTCCGGCGAGGACGCGGAAGCCGTCTGCCTGGGGTGCCGGCTGATCGTCCATGCGACGAGCCTCGGCGCCGTCGAGTCGTCGATGGAGCGGCGCGCGCGGTACGCCTCCGAGCGCGACGCCGGCACGCCGGAGACGCTGATCCGATTGAGCGTCGGCCTCGAGCACGTCGAGGATCTCTGGCGCGACCTCGACCAGGCGCTCGCGCTGGTCAAGGCCTGAAGAATCGAAGAACCCGGATCGGCTGACGACCCGGGTCCTGGGTTTACTGGCTCTGGTTCCGCGGACCTTCGTGCGGTCCGCGTGCCGAGAGGAGTGCTGAGAGTTTCTGGGGGTGTGTCGCCTAGCCCCGCATCGTGCGGAAGCAGTCGGAGCAGTAGACGGGCTTGCCGCTCGTCGGGCGGAACGGGACCTTGGCCTCGTTGCCGCAGTTGGAGCAGGTGGCGCTGAACATCTCACGGGGGCCGCGGTCGTATCCACCACCGCCGCCACCGGAGCTGTAGCCACCACCGGAGCTGTAGCCACCGCTGCCGCCGTAGCTGCCGGCATCGCCGTAGCCCGACGAGTAGCCGGCGCCACTCGACTGTCGGGCGGCCTTGCGGGCGGCTCGGTCAGTCGGGCAGCGGCGTGGCTCGGTGAAGCCACGCTGTGCGTAAAAGTCCTGCTCGGATGCCGTGAAAACGAACTGCTGGCCACAGTCCGCGCAGGTCAGTGTCTTGTCGCTGTACAAAAGAACTCCTCTCGGTTCGACCGCCCGCGATCCCCGCTCGGGTCTCGCGTCAGCCGTGAGAGGAGTCCGGTTCGAGGTGGTCGTCGAATATTTGCCGTCACGACCGTGTCGTGACATTGGGCGGCCGGAGCATAAACCACTCTCAGAACCTTGGCTAGCCCCTCGATTCGGCAGGGCCTCGATCAGGGCTGATACGTGACCGTGACAGGCAGGGATTCTGCAAATCGACCGAGGCTGTCCTCGAGCCACGCGGTCAGGACAATCGGGTCACCGGCCGCGTAGCCGAGCTGGCCTGGATCGACACTCGCGGACCAGGGGCTGCTCGACGCCGAATCGATCCACGAGCCATCCGCGTAGAACGAGACCTGCAGGATGGTCGAGCCCGGCGCCAGGGGATTGGCCTGGATCGTGAACGGACCATCGACGACGGCGTCGTCCCATGGCGAGGTGATCGCGATCGTCGGCTGCGGGTTGCTGATGTGGACCGAGACTGCCGCGGACGGGAACGACCGGCCAAAGTTGTCGTATGCCACCGCCACGAGCTCGATCGTCGCTCCGTCGAGGGCGAACATCGTGTCGTAGTCCGCGGAATAGGGCGCGGTCGAGGTGCCGCCGAACGACTCGCCATCGGCCAGGAATTCGACGAATTCGATGACTGTGCCCGGCGCTGCCGTGACCTGCGCGCTGACGGGAATCGTCCCGCTCACGGTTGCCCCCTGGGCAGGCGTGGTGATCGCCAGCGTCGTCGCCGGGTTGTTCACGGTGACGGACAGCGGACTGGAGAAGGCAACGCGGTCGTAGGTGTCGACCGCAGCGGCGGTCAGCTCCAGGATCGTGCCATTCGCAAACTGCCCGATGGTCGAGATCGTCGCCTCGTAGGGCTTCGTGCTGTCCACTTCCACCTGGTCTTCGTTCACGAAGAACGCGACCGCCTGCAGAATCGCGTCGGCCGGTGCGGCCGCGGATGCCTTGATCGTGAGGTCGCCGGCGATCGTCGATCCATTCGGCGGGGACGTGATCGCGACCGTGGGTCGGGCGAGGCGGTCCCACGCGGCAGGCGCCGCCGTCGCCAGGAACTTGCTTCGGGCGATGTTCCAGTGCTTCGCGATGTACGACCCAGCGGCCGGGCGCGGGTTGAAGTAGTCGTTCTTGCCGCAATCGAGCAACAGCGGCCGCATCTCGGAACACACGATCCGAATGCGTGTGCTCGGGGCGTCCTTGTAGCACATGACGTCGTAAGCATCCTCGCAGTGGCCGTGACGCGAGGAGTTCGGCGAGGTCCATTGCACAGCGCCGAGCGTGTGAGCGATCTCGTGGGCGGCCATCTCGCCCATGCGAAGGCTGCCGGCATCCAGGGCCAGACACGGTCCGAGCTGCATCCAGGAGAACATGCCGCCCCTGTTGTTGAGGTTGCGACGGGTGCTTGGGCGGTCATCGCGGCGCAGCTCGCCGAGCCCATAGCAGGAGGAGCCCGTCTCGCGGAATGCGATGCCATTCTCGGTCGAGCCCAGCAGACCGCGACTGCGGAGCGTCGACTCTGCTTTACCAAGCGAGACGCTCATCTTGATGGCGACAGGAACCACGGCAAGCTTGCAGCCGGGCCCCATCTTCCAGCGGACATGGCGGATCGCGCTCTTCTGCGCCGCCGACTCCTGGTAGATCGCATCGGCGATGGCCACGATCTCGCGGATGTACGGGAGTCGCTGAGCGAACCGGTTCAACGTGCCTTTCTGATAGAGGTAGAAGACCTTGACCACCGAGCCAGACGAGTAGCACGGGATACCCGGCAGGTCGCCGACTGCCGCAGCGGCGGCCACGACCGATGCTGGGGACGCTCCACGCAAGGCGTCGGCCGGGGTCAGGCTGTCCGGCCCGTGCGTGCAGTAGGTCTCGCCCTGGACCTCGTCGATAGACTCCAGAAAGCCGGCGCATTCGCCAGTGCCAGGCCGAAGGCGTTCGGCCTGGGCGGGGGTCTGGCCGCCGTCAGCTGCGTCGGCGATCCCGACGACATTCCCGACAAGGGCGAGGGCAACGACCAGCCCGAACCATCGACGTGCGACGCGCCGTTGTCGGAATGCGGGTGAGGAGCGCATGTGGGCCTCGCGGGGGGAAGGCTCGCGAGTGTGGACGACGATCACGGAGCGACCGGGCGGACGACGACTGTACACGTATCGGCATGCATGGTCGAGCAGATGTTCGCGGTCAGGCGCGGCCGGCCGTGCTCGCCACCTGACCACCTTCGATCCAACCCCTCGAGCGTTCCACGGCCCGATGCCAGCCGCGCTGCATCGAACGGCGTCGGTCGTCGGACATCGAGGGCTCGAACCGGCGATGGAGCGCCCAGTTCGACGCCACGTCGTCGAGCCCTGACCAGTACCCGACGGCGAGCCCGGCGAGGTACGCCGCGCCGAGCGCCGTCGTCTCGGCGACGACCGGACGCTCGACTGGCACGCCGAGCAGGTCCGCCTGCAGCTGGAGGAGCAGGTCGTTCGCCGCTGCCCCGCCGTCGACCCGCAGCGCTCGGATCTGCTCGCCGGAATCCGCGGCCATGGCCTCGAGGACGTCGGCGACCTGGAACGCGATCGATTCGAGGGTCGCGCGGGCGAGCTCGGCGAGCCCGGTGCCGCGGGTGATGCCCACGATCGTGCCGCGCGCGTCGGGATCCCAGTACGGTGCCCCGAGCCCGGTGAACGCGGGCACGAGGTAGACGCCGCCGGTGTCGTCGACCGACGCGGCGAGCGCTTCGACGTCGGGCGCCGCGGCGATCGCTCGAAGACCATCGCGGAGCCATTGGACGGCGGATCCGGCCGAGAACACGGAGCCTTCGAGCGCGTAGGTAGCGGGAGCCGAAGGCGCGAGCTGCCAGCCGACCGTCGAGAGGAGACCGTGCGCGGACGCGGTCGGCGAGGCGCCGGTGTTGAGCAGCAGGAACGCTCCGGTCCCGTACGTGTTCTTGGCCTCGCCGGGCTGGAAGCACGCCTGGCCGAACGTCGCCGCTTGCTGATCCCCCGCGAGGGCAGCGATCGGGATCGGCCGGCCGAAGACGTCCGGATGGCTTTGTGCAAAGTCACCCGAGGTTGGGCGGACCTCGGGCAGCAGGCCCGCGGGCACGCCGACGATCTCCAGCAGCTCGTCGTCCCAAGCGAGGCGGTGGATGTCGAACAGGAGGGTCCGGCTGGCGTTCGAGACGTCGGTCGCGTGGACCGCGCCCGCGCCTGCGGCGCCGCCCGTCAGGCGCCAGAGCAGGAACGTGTCCACGGTGCCGAAGGCGAGGTCGCCCCGTTCGGCACGGGAGCGAGCGCCCGGCACGAGATCGAGGAGATGCGCGATCTTCGGCCCGCTGAAGTACGCGTCGAGGGGCAGGCCCGTGCGCTCCCGGAACATGGCCTCGTGCCCGGCCATCCTGAGGCGCTCGCAGGCAGGGGCCGTGATCCGGCTCTGCCAGACGATGGCATCGGCGATGGGCTCGCCGGTCGAGCGGTCCCAGACGATCGTGGTCTCGCGCTGATTCGTGATCCCGATCGCGGCAATCCGATCCGCACCGCCGACCTCCTGGACGACGCGCTGCGCGACCTCGAGCTGGCTTCGCCAGATCGTCTCGGGATCGTGGGTGACGTGCCCCGGCGACGGGAACAGCTGCTCGAAGGCCTGCTGGGCGCTCGCGACGGGTCGACCGTCGCGCCCGAAGACGATCGCGCGCGACGACGTCGTGCCCTGGTCGAGGGCGAGGATCAGCCGTTCGTCGCCCATGGCAGGCCGTACTCGCGCCGCGCCGTGTCGAGATAAAGCTCCACCTCGGCGGCCTGGCGCGTTTCGTCCCAGCCGAGCTCCGCTCCGAGCACCGCGGCGACTCGAGGCGCGATCCCCGCACCGCGATCGGGCAGCTCCTGCGCGAGGCGCATGCGGCGCGCGAGGACGTCATCGAGCGAGAGCGCGAGCTCGTGCCGCGCCGCCCACGCGACCTCGGCCTGGAGGTGGTCGACGCGCTCGCCCAGCGGGATCGCGAGGTCCAGCTCCCGCGCGAGGCGCATCACCTCGGTCGCCTCGCGCCCGAACCGATCGGCGAGCCGGCGCGCGACGCGGGCGGGCCAGGTCACCCGCGTCTGGCCACGGGCCGCGGCCGCATCCCGAAGTGGCCGCTCGAGGCTGCCCGCGACCTGGTCGAGCTCCGACTGCGGGGCGGCGCCGACGAGCGGCAGGTTCGCCGTTCGCGACCGGCGCTTCCGTGCCTCGGTCCGGCCGAGCGACGCGTCGACGACGTCCTTCGCCATCACCCGGTAGGTCGTGTACTTGCCGCCGGAGATGCGGACGAGGCCGCTCGCGTCCGCAGCGACCCGATGCTCGCGCGACGCCTTGACCGTCGACCCACCCGGGTCGCCGACGAGCGGCCGCATCCCGGCGTACGTGCCGACGATGTCGCCCCGCGTCAGGCCGATGTCGATCCGCCGATTCACCGTCTCGAGGAGCTCGTCGATGTCCTGCATCGGCGCCGCGACGCGCTCGGGTGGGCGTGAGTCGGGGTGGTCGGTCGTGCCGATGATCCAGTGGCCCGGCCACGGGATGATGAACACGACGCGCCCCCTCGTGCGCAGCGTGAGCCCGCCCTCCACGGGTAGCCGATCGCGCCGGATGATGATGTGCGAGCCGCGGCTCGGGACGAATTGTTCGGCGCCCTCGAGCGCGGCGAATCTCGCCTCCGTGTCGGCCGCCCACACGCCCGTTGCATCGATGACCCGCTCGGCGCGGATCTCGAAATCGGTCTGCGTCACGAGGTCGCGAACGGACGCCCCGATCAGCCGCTCGCCGTCGAGCAGCGGCTTCTCGGCGAAGACGCGGGTCGCCGCGACGGCGCCCCCCGCGATCGCCGTCCGGAGGACGGCCAGCGCCAGTCGCGCATCGTCCTCGACCCCGTCGTGATAGAGGATCGCGCCGGTCAGGCCCTTGCGCCGCAGGTCGGGCGCGTAGTCGAGCGCGCTCGACGGCCGGAGGTGCCGCGAGAATCCACCATCCCGCCGCGCGCCGAGCAGGTCGTACAGGAAGATGCCGCTGCCGTAGAACGCCTGGTGGACGAGCGGGATGCCGTAGATCGGGAAGAGAAACGGCTCCAGGCGCACGAGGTGGGGCGCGAGTCGCAGCAGCCGGGCCCGCTCGGCGAGCGCCTCGTGGACGAGGCCGAAGTGGAGCTGCTCCAGGTAGCGGAGCCCGCCGTGGATGAGCCGGGACGACCTGCCCGAAGTCCCGGACGCAATGTCCCGCTGCTCGACGAGGGCCGCCCGAAGCCCGCGGCTCGTCGCATCCAGCAAGGCCCCGACCCCGACGATCCCGCCGCCGACGACGAGGACGTCGAACTTCTCGTCGGCAAGCGCCTGCAGCGCCGCGCGGCGCCACGCCGGGTCGGGCGCGAGCTCCCCCTCGGCGGCCACGGTCAGAGCTCGGGCGGCTTGCGAGCGGCGATCCGCCAGAGCACGAGCCCGGTGCCCAGGACCAGGACGCCGATCAGCACGGGCGTATGGAAGATGACGCGCTGGACATCTGCCGGCAGCACGGAAGTGAGAATCGCCGCTCCCAGCACGCCTCCGACGGCGACCGCGCCGACGATTGCTACCTCGCGCCAGCCGATCGACCGGCGATCGCCGCTCCCTGGCACGTCAGCCACGGTCGGCCTCGGGCGGGATGCCGATCGGGGCCACGAGCACCTTGCCCGCGAGCGCCGCGCCGCGCCTCGTGAGCAGGCCGGTCTTGGGTCGATGGAACGTCACGGTGAGATCCGCGCGCACGACGGGTTGGCTCGGGTCGCCCGACGTCAGGTCGACCGCGGTCGGCGTATCGACGGCGACGATCGGAACCTTCGCCGCACGTGCTCGAAGGATGAGCTCGACGGCCGATCGGATCGGGTCGCGCAGCTCGCCCTCGACGCCGGTGCCGAGGAGGGCGTCGACCACGATCGACGCTCGATCGACGTCCTTGCCGAGGACCCGCAGCTCGAGCGCGCTCGAGGCGTGGATGCGGCGAACTCGCTCGGCTCGATCGAGGCGGTTCCAGTTCCGGGCCGCATCGGCGGTCGACGGCTGCGCGCGCGACGAGACGAGCACGGCGATGATGTCCGCCCCGGCACGAGCGAGGTGACGTGCGGCGACGAACCCGTCGCCGCCGTTGTTGCCCGGGCCGCACAGGAGGAGGATCGGACCCTTTCGCCACCGGTCCGTCGCGTCCGCGATGGCCCGCACGGCCGCGGCCACAGCCACGCCCGCGTGCTCCATCAGGCGCTGGCCGGGCACGCCGAGCTTCTGGGCGCGCAGGTCCGCGCCGGTCATCGCCGACGCCCCGATCGGGGCTCGCGAAGCCGCCTGGGCCCATCGCCGGCGCAGCCCGCGCAGGTCAAGCCCGATCACCTCGGGGTCATCCCCGGGCAGCAGAAACGCAACATCCGTCGCGGGCGGCAGCGTGGACGTGCTCACGCTCGAAGCGTAGCGGAGGGACCTCCTTCCTCGGCCTTCGCGGTGCTTACCGACATCGCACGCCGTCGTAGGACAGCGAGTAGGCGGCCGCGGATAACGGCTCCGGCTAGAGCATGTCCTCGCGCGACTGCTCGGCGCGGGCGGCACCGATCGCGGTCACCACCTTCTTCTCCTCCTCGGGCGGCGGCAGGACCGCCGGCATGCCGAGCGACTCGATCCAGAGCTCGCGAGCCCAGCCCATCGTGTGGTAGAGGTGCTGGTCCTCCTGCTCCTCGACCTGCTCGTGGGCCTCCTGGAGGGCCTTCTTCATCTCGCCCGTCGACTTCTCGGCGACGCGGCCGATGAGCTCCCAGTCCTGGTGGTCCTTCGTTTCCGCCTCGACCACGCACTCGGCAGCGACGAGCTGGGCCGCAGCGCGACCGCCCTCGGCGAGCGCCATGTCCATGGACTTGACGAGCGACCTGGCCTTGAACCGAACGACCTCGCGACCGGGCGTCTCCTGCTCGGGATCGAGGCCGATCCGTCCGAAGACCGACCGAAGGATCTCCTCGTGCGTCCGCGTCTCGTCGAGGTACTTCTGCCACTCCTCCTTGAGCTCCGGGTTGGCGGCGCAGCTGATGGCCTTCTCGTACACGCTCTGGCCGCCGATCTCGACCTCGAGCGACTGGTAGAGCAGCTCCTTGACCTGGGCGTCGTTCATGGTTCTCCTCGCTTTCAGGCAGGCGTACCCGGTCCGACCAGTTGGATTTCGGGGTTCCCGGAGACGACACGCCGACCATACGGGCGGAGACATGCCCCAGCGCCTCCATCCGCCTCGTACGTCCTTGCAGCCAAACTGCAGTTCCGTGCGGGATGACGGCCATCGGGCGCTGCACCGTTTGACGACGTCCCGAGGCGACGATTAACATGATACTGATCAGTAACATGTTCTGCATTGAGCGCCCCATGGACAGATCGGGAACACTCCTTTATGACGCCGACTGCGGAATTCTGCGTCGCATCGGCGTCATGGCTCGAGGCGCGCGTTCCTGCCCGCCGGCTCGGCCTCCTTGCGCTGCAGCATGTCGAGCGAGATGCCACGATCGCGGCGCAGGTCAGGGGCCGCGCGCTCGGCGCGAGCATCCACTTCGTCCGCTCGGATGGGGCCATCCTCACGGGAGCCCGCGCCGTGCTTGCGGCCGGCAGGCTCGTGGCCCGCTGGTGCCTCCTGGTCTCGCTGCTCGATCAACCGCTCGGCCACGCTCTGCTCGAACCGCTCTACCGCGAGGTCGCCTCGCATCGCCGCCGGATCGGGCGCCTGCTCGGGCTGCCTGCGGAATGCCCGCTGCCGGCACGGTCTCGAGAGCCCGCCTGACGCCCGTCAGCTCATCAATCGAGCGCTGGCCACGTGCCCCGGGTCGGGCTCCAGGAGCCCGTCTTGAGCCATACGCGCGATCTCGACCACGATTGCGTCAAGGGCATGCTCGCCCAGCGGCTCCTCGAACGGGACCCACGCTCCATCCGGCGCGTCCCGAAGGCGATCGAGGATCCGGCCGCGCAGCCATCGCGTCGTCGACGCGAACGGTGGGCTCGATCGGCGGGCGGACCCGACACATTGGTCGCCGCGGGCGCCGCGGGCGCCTCGGGCCGACATCGATTCGCCGCTCGCGGTTCGACACCAGCGCTGGATCGGGCAGGCGTCGCAGCGGATCTCGCGAGGACCGCACAACGTCGCGCCGATGTCCATGAGCGCATGCGACCAGGCGGCCGAAGCGCGCGACGGCACGAAGCCATCAGCGGCCGATTGGAGGGCGCGCGGCGCGGTTGGATTCGGGCCGAGGGCGCGATCGAGCACGCGCCGGATGTTCGTGTCGAGCGGGGCGACCGGGCGATCGAACGCAAAGGTGAGCACGGCTCGAGCGGTGTACGGACCGATGCCAGGTAAGGCCTGAAGCGCGTCGAGGTCGTCCGGCACTCGTCCACCATGGTCCTCGACGATCCTGATTGCGGCGCTACGGAGCGCCACGGCGCGGCGGTTGTAGCCGAGCCCGCGCCAGGCTCGAATGACCGTGGCGGGCGACGCGCCCGCAAGGTCGGCCGGCGTCGGGAACTGGGCCATGAACCGCGTCCAGGCCTCCGCGGCACGAGCCGCCTGGGTCTGCTGAGCGATGACTTCGGAGACGAGGATCGCCCACGGGTCGGTGGTCCGGCGGAACGCGAGGTCGCGGCCGTTCGCCTCGTACCAATCGAGGACCGCCGACTGAATCGCATGGACCCTCACATTCGTACGATACGGCCGTGAGATTCGGCGCTGCCTACTGGATCCAGCGAACCGGCTGGCCGGCACTCCGGGACGCTGCCCTGGCCGCCGAGCAGGCTGGCTTCGACAGCCTGTGGTTCGACGACCACCTCCTCGCCGACGAGGGTGACTGGCACGACGCGAAGCTGGAGGGCTGGGCGAGCCTCGCCGCCCTCGCGCCCCTGACGTCGACGGCGCGACTCGGGCTGCTCGTGGCGGCGAACACGTTCCGCAACCCGGGCCTGACGTCCAAGCTCGCGACGACGCTCGACCACGTATCGGGCGGCCGGTTCATCCTCGGCATCGGCGGCGGGTGGTTCGGGCGCGAGCACGAGGCGTTCGGGCTCGATTTCGGGTCGGGCTTCGGCGAGCGCCTCGACCGGCTCGAGGAATCCGTCGGCCTGATCGAACGGCTGCTCGCCGGCGAGCGCGTGAGCCACGCTGGCCGGTTCTACCAGTTCGTCGACGCGGTGTGCGAGCCTCGTCCGCTCCAGGCGCGCCTCCCGATCATGATCGGCGGCTCGGGCCGCGAGAAGACGCTCCGCACCGTCGCCCGCCACGCGGATCTCTGGAATGCCTACGCCGCACCCGATCGCGTCGCCGAGTCGTTGGCGATCCTGCGCGAGCGCTGCGCCGAGGTCGGCCGGCCGTTCGAGTCGATCGCGAAGACGGTGTACATGGAAGTGGTGATTCGCGCCTCCGAATTGGCGGCGCGCGACGTCTGGACCGAGATCGAGGAGCGGCACGGGATCCGCGGCCGCGTCGGCTCGGACGGCACGCCCCGCACGCTCGGCGCGGGCGGCCCACCCGACCTGGTCGCCGACTATGTGCGCCGGTTCGCGGACCTCGGCATCGACGAGGTCATCTGGATCTTCCGCAACCCGTTCGACCTCGAGACCATGTCACGCCTCAGGGAGGTTCGTGTGGCGCTCGAGACCACACCTGGGGCGTGAGCAGGCACACCCAGCCGCTATCCCTTTCGGTATCGCCCACAGAACTGTCGTAAGCAGGAGCCAGGAGAAGAAGACCGCCGCCGAGCCGTCGCTGTTCGAGGACCACGCTCGCGTGTAGTTCTGCGGGCGATACGGCGCTCGTCAAGGCCTTCAACGACGGCGCAATCATTCCCGTTCACGCTCGGGACAATTCTGCGAGCGATACGACGTCATGCAAGCTCGCGAGAGGGACCTTGTAGGCGGGAACTGCCAGGCGAAGGAAACCCGTGACTCGGCGCCCACGCGAACATGGCGAGTTGTGCAGCAGTGAACATCAATTTCGCGGGGCCGACCCCCACCGGCCCGCCCCGATATTCCTGGGTCAGGTCCCGGTGTTGATCATCACGTGCTTGACGAAGGTGTAGTCCTCGAGCGCGTACTTGGAGCCGTCCTTGCCCCAGCCCGATTGCTTGACGCCGCCATGGGGCGTCTCCGAGGCCAGGGTGAAGTGCTCGTTGATCCAGACGTGGCCGAACTCGAGCGCCTTGGCGACGCGCATCGCCCGCCCGATGTCCGAGGTGAACAGCGAGGAAGCGAGCCCGTAGGGGGTGTCGTTCGCCCAGGCGATGGCCTGTGCCTCGTCGCTGAAGCGCTGGACCGTGACGACAGGCCCGAAGACCTCGTCCTGGATGATCTCCGACTTCTGGTCGGCGCCGGCGATGATCGTCGGCTCGTAGTACGCGCCCGGCCGATCCGGCCGGTTGCCGCCCACGACGACGTCCGCCGAGCCACGCGCCCGATCGACCATGCCCTCGACCTTGTCGGCCTGGGCCTTGGCGATGAGCGAGCCCATGTCGATGTCGTCCGCCTCCGCGGGATCGCCCCACTTGATGGACCGGACCTGCTCGGCGAGCTTGTCGAGGAAGCCGTCGTAGACGGCTGAGCCGGCGAGGACGCGGGTCGCCGCGGTGCAGTCCTGGCCGGCATTCCAGTAGCCGGCGGCCTTCAGCGTCTCGGCCGCGAGATCGAGATCGGCGTCGTCGAAGATGATCACGGGCGCCTTGCCGCCAAGCTCCAGGTGGAGCCGCTTGACCGTCTCCGCGGCGATCTTCGCGACCCGCTTGCCGGTCGCCGTGTCGCCGGTGATCGCGACCATCCGGACCTTGGGGTGGCCGACGAGGTGGTCGCCGATGGCGTTGCCCGAGCCCGAGAGCAC
Organism: uncultured Chloroflexia bacterium; assembly: GCA_963721765.1. GTDB lineage: Bacteria > Chloroflexota > Limnocylindria > Limnocylindrales > CSP1-4 > UBA5189. Next base: position 114,930 of record CAVRJP010000002.1, on the reverse strand, counting down.
GTTCACGACGCCCGGCGGCAGGTGCTCCGCGAGCGTGTCCGCAAAAGCGAGCGCCGTGAGCGGCGTCCGGATCGACGGCTTGAGCACGACGGTGTTGCCCGCGGCGAGCGCGGGCGCGAGCTTCCACGTCGCCATGTACAGCGGGTAGTTCCACGGTGCGATCGAGGCGACCACGCCGATGGGGTCGCGGCGGATCATCGAGGTGTGGCCGGCGAGGTACTCGGTGGTCGCTGTCCCTTCGGGGACGCGCGCCGCGCCGGCGAAGAACCGGAACAGGTCGACGCACACAGTCATCTCGTCGATCGCCGCGCCCACCGGCTTGCCCGCGTTCTGGCTCTCGAGACGGCCGAGCTCGTCCGCCCGCGCCTCGAGGGAGTCCGCGATCTTGAGCAGGAGCAGCGAACGGTCCTGCGGCGTGGTCTTCTTCCAGGACTCGAAGGCGTCTGCCGCCGCGTCGACCGCCCGATCGACGTCCTCCGCGCCGCTCGCCGGAACGTTGGCGATGACCTGGCCGTTTGCGGGATTCTCGACCTCGAGCGTCTCGCCGCTCGCGCTCTCGACCGATGCACCGCCGATGTGCTGGCGGTACGTCTTGACTCGCTCCATCACGTCGGTCACCGGGGTCTCCTCCAGGGTCTCGAGCCGGCCGTCGCCGGATTTCGAACGCAGGGCGCCGTCGTGGCGCGCGAATCGCAGGGTGTGGACGCCATTCTCGCGCACCGCGTCGTTTCGGGCCAGCCCGAAGCCGCTCCGGTCCTCTCCTGGACCTTGTCCAGATAGGCTTGGAAGGACATCGGACGATGCTACTGGAGGCCACGTGATCGAGCCCGACCTGCCGCGCCCCGACGGGCTGATCTTCGATCTCGACGGGACGCTCGTGGACACGGTCGACGCGCGGATCGACGGTTGGGTCGAGGTACTCGTCGCGGCAGGCTTCGCGGTCACGCGGGAGCAGGTCGGGCCGATGATCGGGATGGACGGCAAGCGGCTCGCGCGAACGGTGGCGGAGGAGGCCGGCGGTCGGATGACCGACGACGATGCCGAGACGATCGACCGCGACGCCGGCGCGGCGTTCGATCGCCGGAACACGTCGCCGAGGCCGCTGCCGGGCGCGCGCGAGCTCCTCGCGGAGCTCGACGAGCGCGGCATGCCGTGGCTGATCGCCACGTCGAGCCGCGCCGAGCAGGTGCGGCGGTCGGTTGCGTCCCTCGCCCTGGAGCATGAGCCCCGGATCGTCGACGGCTCGCGCGTCGAACGGGCCAAGCCGGCGCCGGACCTGTTGCTGCTCGCGGCCGAGAACCTCTCGCTGCCTCCGGGTCGGTGCTGGGCGGTGGGCGACTCGATCTGGGACGTGCGAGCCGCACGGGCGGCCGAGATGCCCGGCGCGGGCGTGACCGCCGGTTCGGCGGTGGGCGCGGAGGCGTTGCGCGAGGCGGGTGCTGCGCTCGTGGTCGAGAGCCTGATCGAGCTGGCCGAGGTGCTGCGCGCGGCCTCCTAGCTCGACGCGAGGAGCGCGGCGACCAGGATCGCGATGGCCGCCGCCAGGACGACGACGTCGAGGAGCGCCCAGCGAATCGGGCGGTAGTCGGATCGCGGGCCGCTTCCGAAGCCGCGAGCGTCCATCGCGATGGCGAGCTGGTCGGCGTGGCGGATTGCCCGGACGAGCAGGCCGACGAGCAGGCTGGGGTGCCACTCCCGCAGGCCGCGCAGGCGGCGCGCGCTTCGGAGCGTCGCGAAGTCGGCGGCGAGGCGAGGCACGGCCTGGTACGCCGCGAGCGCGCCGTACGCGAACCGCGGCGAGACGTGGGCAAGCTGGACGAGGGAATCGACGATCCGCGTCGCCTCGGTGGTGAGCGCGAAGACCGCGCCGACGCTGACGATCGAGAAGACCCTCGCCCCGATTCCCGCGGCGGCCTCGACCGCCTCGACCGTGAGGCGCAACGGCCCGACCCGCAGGAGCTCGGTCGCGGCCGGATCCGGGTTGTGGCCGGAGAACAGGAGGTTCGTGGTCGCGATCCCGAGCGCCGCGAAGGTCAGTGGCGCGAGGCGCCGTGCAAGCACGCCGGGCTCGATTGCCCCGAGTTGCAGGCCCGCGACGAGCGCCACGAGCGCGAGGATCAGCGGTGGCCGGACGTCGAGCGTCAGCCCGAGGCCGACCAGCCACAGGAGCGCGATGCCGAGCTTGACCAGCGGGTTCGTGCGGCCGAGCAGGCTCTCGCGCTGCGCCTCGCCGATCTCGGGCGTGAGGAGCGCGGCCGTCACTTCCGGGTCCCACGGCGGGTCCGGGATCGGGTCGACGTTTGCGATCGCGCGCGCGTGGGCGCCCCGGCCTCGGCGGCTGGAGCCGCGTTGTCTCGGCTTCGTGATGTCGGTCGGGTCGACCGGTTCCTCGGCGACGATCCAGCCGTCAGCCAGCTCGATGCGCCGATCGGCCGCCGCGGTCACGAATCGCTCGTCGTGGGAGGCGGCGAGCACGGCGCTCCCCTGCTCGACGCAGCTCGTCGAGTGCCCCGACGAGAGCGTCGTGACCTCGCCGATCCTGCCCGAAGGTCGGCTCGTCGAGCGCCAGCAGGAGCGGCCGACGGGCGAGCCCGACCACGAGCGAGAGGCGGCGCTGCTCGCCGCCGGAGAGCCGGTACGGGCTTCGGTCGCCGAACACCTCCAGCGGGAGTCGCAGGCGCTCGCACAGCTCCCGGGCGTACGGCAGCTGGTCTCCGCGGAGCCCCAGGTCCACCTCCTCGCGCACCGTCTGCCCCAGGAATCCGAGCTCCGGGTCCTGCACGACGTAGCCCGCGAGCCGCGCCACCTGCGCCGCGGACAGGCGCGCCGGATCGTGCCCGCCCAGGCGCACGAGGCCGGCGATCGGCCGGAGCAGCCCGAGCGCGAGCCGCAGGAGCGTCGTCTTGCCGCTCCCATTCGGGCCCACGAGGGCGACCCGATCGCCCGGCGCAACGCTCAGGCTCACGGCCCGCAGGATCGGCCGTCCGGGCTCGAACCCGAATCGCACCTCGTCGATCGACAAGGTGGGCATCGCGGCCACGCCATCCGGAGCCACGTCCCCTGAAGCACGAGCGGCGGCGCCGGACATCGGCGAATCGGGCAACCAGATCCCGGCCGCCTCGAGCTTCCCGGCCGATCGGGCGAGGACGTCGTCGGGGGGTCCGACGTCGATCGGGCGGCCCTCGTCGTCGAGCGCGAGGACGAGGTCGGCGACCGGCCACGCGAGTGCGACCCGATGCTCGATGAGCACGATCGTCGCGGCACGTCGCTCGCGAATCGAGGCGATGATGCGGAAGACCGCCGCGGCACCCTGCGGATCCAGGTGCGCCGTCGGCTCGTCGAGCACGAGCAGGCCGGGACCGGGAGCGAGCACGCCGGCGATGGCGACCCGCTGCTGCTCGCCGCCGGAGAGGCGGTTGGAGCGTCGACCCTCGTACCCCGTCAGGCCGACGCCGCCGAGCGCCTCCGCGACCCGCTCGCGCATCGCCTGGAGCGGCCACGCCGCGTTCTCCAGCCCGAACGCCGCGTCGTCGCCGACCCGCTCCATCACGAGCTGGCTCGCCGGATCCTGGAGCACGATCCCGGCGCCGAGGCCCGCACTCGAGATCAGCGACGCCTCGGACACGTTCGGCGGCGCCTCGGCCGGGTTCGGCGGCTCTGGCGCACCGCCTCGTGCGACATCGACGTCGTCGATCCGCAACGAGCCCTGCCATGTCCCCGGGACGTCGTCGTTCAGCAGGCCCGCAACGGCCTTCGCCAGCGTGCTCTTGCCCGACCCCGACGGCCCGACGACCAGCACGACCGCGCCCGGCTCGACATCGAGCTCGAGGTCGCGGAACGCCGGCCGCGGGCTCCCGGCGTAGGTGAAGGCCGCGCCCGCCGCTCGGATCGCCCTGGGCGGCGAGGCCTTGGGGATGGCGCTCAGTCTGCGAACCCCTCCAGCACGCCGGCCTTCCGCAGTGACCGCGCGAGAGACCACGAGCCGCCGGCGACGATCACCAGCGCCGAGATCGCCATCGCGACGCCGCGCAGGACCTGGAGCGTCAGGTCGGCATCCGCGTAGTACAGGACCCAGTCGTGGACCCAGGCTGCGGTAGCGCTCGCAGTCGCTGCGATCGCAAGGACCGGCAGGGACCAGCGCCGGTACAGGGTCATCGCGAAGACGAGCTCGGCTGCGGCGCCCTGGACGAAGCCCGACAGCAGCACGTCCGGGCCCCACGGGCTGCCCAGCAAGGCCGAGACGCCGGCCGCGACCATCTCGGCGAACACGGCCGCGCCCGGCTTGCGGACGATCAGCGGGGCGAGGACGGCGGGCACCAGCCAGACGCCGTACAGCAGGAACGCCTGGAGCGGCGCCACCGCGCTGGCGGGTGCGACCGCGCTCCAGACGAGATTCCACGTCCAGAAGACGACGCCGAAGACCACCCCGATCACGGCTGCGACCAGGATGTCCCGGGTGCGCCACGTCTCGCTCGCGGGAGCGGCGGGCGCCGGATGCGCTCGTTCGACGATGGTCACGACGGTTCCTTCCTTGTGCTGGGACGGAGCCCTCGGGAAAACGGCGCACGCCGAGCCTGAGCCTGCTTCCTTCGCCGGTACGAGCCGGATCAGGTTCCGCGGGTCTGTGGACTGGCCACACTCTCAGCGCGCGAGCGCTCCCCGGAGGCGGTATTCGAGTTCCGCGGCATCGTACTCCACGGCCGCCCTTTGGTCGGACGCGGGGTACGAATGCGTCATGGCACCCGGGCCCCGATTCTCCCAACGTTGCCGCTCAGCACCATGCCCATTCGAGCTGCCGTGTCCCGAGTGGCCCGATCGGCCCTCCCCCGGGGGCGCCGTCCGGGCCTGCGCATGGTCGTCATCGGCCCCGCCGTGGCGGTCATGGTGGCGATGGCGATCGTCGTCTCGAACGCCGTCGCGGACGAGCTGCGTCGCAGCGCGACCGAATCCGCGGTGCACGGGGTCGAGGCGATCGTGCGCGGTTACGTCGACCCGGGCTTGTCGGAGACCAGCCTCGATCTCGACGCGGCGCGCGATCCCGCCATCGACGGCCAGCTCGAGCGGCTGACGCAATCGGGTGAGATCCGGCGGATCAACATCTGGACGCGCGACGGCCGCATCGTCTACTCCAGCCTGCCAGACCTGCGCGGGCGCAGGTTCTCGATCGGGACGCAGCTCTCGGACGCGTTCGCCGGCGACGGCGTCGCGAGCTATGCCGATGGCGTTGCGGGCCCGGCCGCCGCACCCGCGAGCGCCGACGGCACCGCGGGCCTCCCCGTGACCTACCTGGAGCTGTTCGTCCCGATCCGGGGCGCGGTCGACGGCAATCCGATCGGCGTCTACCACGTCTTCCAGGACGCGGGTCCGATCGAGGAGCGCATCGGCGGCACTCGGGCGTCCGTGTTCGTCGTCGCGCTGATCGCGTCGAGCCTGCTGTCGCTGCTCATCTGGCTCGCGTTCGGTGGCGCATCGCGCGTCCTGGCGCGCCAGAACCGGCTGCTCGAGGAACAGGCCACCACCGAGCGCCTGCTCGTCGTCGACGTCCAGCGGAGCGAGGAGCGGTTCCGGTCGCTGGTGCAGAACGCCTCGGATGGCGTGCTGGTCCTCGACGAGAGCGGGCTCGTGCGCTACGCCAGCCCGGCGCTGGAACGGGTCCTCGGTCGGCCCGCGGAGTCGGCGCTCAATCAGTCCCCGACCGAGTACGTCCATCCGGGTGATCGCAAGATCGTCGAGCGGCGGCTGATGGAGGCCGCCGCGACCGACGGGAGTGAGGTGGCGCTGGAGTTCCGGGCCCGCCATGCCGACGGCTCGTGGCGGAACCTGCAGGCGATCGCCAAGAACCTCCTCGACGATCCCGCCGTCAACGGCGTCGTCGTGAACTACCGCGATGTCACCGAGCGGACCGCGCTGGAACAGGAGCTGCGCCACCAGGCGTTTCACGACGTCCTCACCGGGCTCGCGAACCGCTCGCTCTTCCGGGATCGCCTCGGGCACGCGCTGGCGCGCGCCTCGCGCGCGGCCCGGCCCACTGCTGTCCTGTACCTCGACCTCGACGAGTTCAAGGAGGTCAACGACCGCTACGGCCACGTCGCGGGCGACCGCCTGCTGGTCGCGGTCGGACAGCGCCTCCGCCAGGCAACCCGCGCCGAGGACACGGTCGCGCGCCTGGGCGGCGACGAGTTCGCGATCATCGTCGAGGAGCACGAGACGGCGGAGGCGGGCGTCGCCGCGGGGCGAATCCTGGGCTCGCTCGCCGCGCCGTTCCACGTGGACGGCGTCGAGATCGCCGTCCGTGGCAGCATCGGGATCGGGATCGGCTCGGCCGTCGAGGACGGTGACGAGCTCCTGCGCCGCGCGGACATCGCGATGTACGCGGCGAAGGCCCGCGGCGGCGACTGCCACGTGACGTACGAGGCCGAGCTGTACGACTCGACCATCTCGCGCATGGAGCTCAAGGCAGACCTGCGCGGCGCCCTCGCCCGGGGCGAGCTCCACGTCGAGTACCAGCCCATCGTCGACATCGAGACCGCCGCCATCCTCGGGACCGAGGCGCTCCTCCGCTGGGAGCACCCGACTCGCGGGCCGATCGCGCCGCTCGACTTCATCTCGCTCGCCGAGGACGGCGGCCTGATCCTCGAGATGGGCCGGTTCGTCCTCGACACGGCCTGCCGGCAGACGCGCGCGTGGCAGGTGGCGTCGGGTCGCGACGACCTTTCGATCAGCGTCAACCTGTCCGGTCGCCAGATCGCGGACCCCAATCTGGTCGTGTCCGTCGCCGAGGTGCTCGCGAGCTCGCGCCTGGATGCCCGAGCCCTCACCCTCGAGATCACCGAGAGCGTCCTCGTCGAGGACGTCGGCCAGACCGTCGCGGTCATGCGAGCGCTCAAGGCACTCGGGATCAGCCTGGCGATCGACGACTTCGGGACCGGCTTTTCGTCGCTCAGCTACCTCCGCCAGTTCCCGATCGACATCCTCAAGGTCGACCGCTCGTTCGTTGCCGGGCTCGATGGCGGCAGCGATTCGGTCGTTCTCGTCCGATCGATCCTGAACCTCTGCTCCACCCTGCAGCTCGATGCCGTCGCGGAGGGCATCGAGACCGAGGAGCAGCGCTGGATCCTGCACCGGCTCGGTGCCCGGCGCGGCCAGGGCTACCTCTTCGCCCGCCCGATGTCCCCAGCGGCGTTTCCGGCCCTGCTCGAGCGCGGTCTCGCCGCCGTCGCCGAGCACCGCCCGCGCGCCAACGGGGCCGCCCGCCGCCGTTCGAACCGCGCCCCACGCACCGCCGTGCAACCGCGAGCCACTCGACCTTGACGAACGCCACCTCGATCCGCAACCACCAAGGAGCCTCGACCATGGACACTTCGACAAGTTTCGCGCGCCACAAGCGTCGCGGCATGGCGCTCTTCCTGGTCGCGTCGCTCGTCGCCGCCTGCCAGTCGGCGCCCGCGGAGGCGCGCAGCCTGACGCTCGTCACCCTGAACGACTCGGGCGTGAGCGGCACGGTGGCGTTCCGGGACATGGGCAGCCGGACGGAGGTGGAGGTCCGGGTCGACCCCGCCGGCAACCTGGACATGCCCGCGCACATCCATCCCGGCAGCTGCGCCACGCTCGTGCCACAGCCGAAGTACCCGCTCGAGAACGTCCGCGACGGCGTCTCGGTCACCGAGGTCCCGGCGCCGTTCGCCGAGCTCTTCGCGGGCGCCCTCGCGCTGAACCTCCACAAGTCGAACGAGGACCTCGGCACGTACACCGCGTGCGTGGACATCGGCTAGCCCAGGTTTGGTCGAAGGTCACCCGATGCGCCTCCTGCTCGCCGTCCCGCTGCTCGCGACGTGCCTCGCCTGCCTCGCGTCCGACACGCTGACCGGCGGCCGCGAGGACGCGACGGTCGTGGTGATCTCAACGTTGCCAGGCGACACCCTCGGCTACTCCCCGAGTGAGGTGGTCGTCGAGGCGGGGCCGGTCGCGCTCTCGTTCCAGAACCGGTCCGATGTCGAGCACAACCTGACCTTCACGGGCGGCCTCGGGATCGAGACCCGGACGATCGTCCAGCCTGGTGAGGGAGACGAGCTGGCGATCAGCCCGCTTCCGCCCGGGTCGTACCAGTTCGTGTGCACGATCCACCACGTGTTCGCCGGCGACATGGCCGGTATCCTGATCGTGCAGCCCTCGGCGACGCAGTAGCCGGCGAAGCGCCAGCGCTGCGCGGGCCCGCCCGCGGGCCGCCCGGTACCGATCAGCCGGCGACGTTCAGCCGGCGACCGACGAACGGATACGGCTGACCCGATCGCGAATCCAGTCGATCTCCTCGCCGATCACCTGGCGTCCAACGGGTTCGTTGTGGAGCTCGTGAAGCACCCCCGGGTAGACGCGACGCGTGACACCGGGCCGGCCCTCCAACACCGCGCTGGCTTCGGTCGGGACGAGCCGGTCGTCGCCCCCGTGGACGACGAGCGTCGGGATGGACAGGCGGTCGAGCGCGGCGGCGACGCGTTGTTGCTCGGCGAACGCGGCATGGGCGAACCGGACCGTCGACTTGTGCTGGTTGAGAGGATCCGCGACGTAGGCGGCTCGGACGGCGGGGTCGCTCGACAGGACAGCGGTGTCGAGGCGGTTGGAGAGCAGGAGGCCCGGGGACACGCGCCGGAGCGTCCCCACGAGGGCCTTTTGCCACAGCGGGATCCGCGCGCCGATGGCCGGCGCAGACAGCACGAGGAGGTCCGGCCGGGCGCGCCCGTCGAGCACGTAGCCGAGCGCGATCAGGCCACCGAGCGAATGCCCGAACAGCACCAGCGGCCGCGACGGCACGATCGACCGCACCGCGACAAGCCGCTCTTCGAGGTCGTCGTGGAGCTGCGACCAGCGATCGACCGAAGCCCGAGGTCCGCCCGACCCGCCGAAGCCGCGCTGGTCGAAGGCGTACGTGTCAATCCCCGCCGACGCGAGCTGCGCTCCGACGTGCTCGTACCGGCCGCAGTGCTCCGCGAGGCCGTGGACGAGGAGCAGCGCCGCCCACGGCTCGCCGCTCCGGACCGGCCAGCTTCGGATGAGCAGCGACGTGCCGTCCCGGGTGCCAACGTGATCGATCCGTGCGGCGACGTCCATCTGGCGCAGCCTACGCCAGCCGCGGGAGGCCGAATCCGGTCGATACCATGGCATCGTGGGCTGGTTGGAGGTCGGCGATCGCGTCTTCACCTGGCGCTTCCCGTTCCTCGACCAGCAGATCGGCGTGGTGCTCGGCGGGCGTGACGTCCTGGTCGTCGACACCCGCTCCGCGCCGGCGCACGCCCGGGAGGTGGCCTCGAACCTGCGGGAGCTGACGCGCGACCCGGTGTCGATCGTCGTGGACACGCACTGGCACTGGGATCACACGTTCGGCAATTCGTCCTTCCGGCCCGCCCCGATCTGGGGTCACGCGCTCGTCGTCGACCGCCTGCGAGCGCAGGGGCCAGCGACGATCAAGCGGATCGCCGCCGGGATCCCCGAGATCGCCGCGGACCTCGCCGAGGTCGTGATCGACCCGCCGGATCGAACCTTCACCGAGCGCGCCACGATCGAGGTGGGCGATCGCATCGTCGAGCTGCGCTTCCACGGCCGGGGACACACGGACACCGACATCTCGGCGCACGTGCCCGACGCGAACGTGCTGTTCGCCGGCGACCTCCTCGAGGAGGGCTCGCCGCCGAGCTTCGGCGACAGCTACCCGCTCGACTGGCCGGAGGCCGTGGATCGGCTCATCCCACTCGCGACCGGCGCGGTCGTCCCCGGCCACGGCGCCATCGGCGACCGGACGTTCGTCGACGACCAGCTCGCGGCATTCCGCGGCCTCGCCGAGCTGGCTCGAGCCGTGCACGCCGGTACGCTTGATCTCGCCGGCGCCCTCGCTGCGTCGCCGTTCGGGCCGAAGACGCCGCCCGACGCGCTCGAACGCGCGCTCGCGCAGCTCAGGGGCGAGCTCGGCTGACCCCTACGCGGCGGCTTCCTTCGGCGCCCAGGCGAGGGACTCGCCCGATGCGGCGTCGAACAGGTGCAGCTTCTCCAGCGGGAGCTTGAGGTCGATCACGTCGCCCGGCTTCACGCGGTTCTCGGAGCTCACGACCGCGACGACGTCGCCCTCGTGGCCCTGCACCGTCACGTGGAGCAGCTCCTCGTCGCCGAGGAACTCGACCACGTCGGCCTTCGCCCGGATCGTCGCCGAGTTGGGGAACTCGCCGAGCTCGAGGTGCTCCGGCCGGAAGCCCGCGACGAGCTCGGTCGTCCCATTCAGGCCTGCCCGGTAGCGCGTCGGGATCGGCAGGGTGATCCCGTCGCCGGAGACCTCCGTGCCATTCCGCGTCACGTTGACGAAGTTCATGGCGGGGCTGCCGATGAACCCGGCGACGAACAGCTTCTTCGGGTTGTCGTACAGCTCCTGCGGGGGGCCCGACCTGCATGCAGCTCGCCCTTGTCCATGACCGCGATCCGCGTGCCCATCGTCATCGCCTCGACCTGGTCGTGCGTGACATAGACGGTCGTGGTGCCGAGGCGCTGGTGGAGGCGGGCGATCTCGGCGCGGGTCTGGACGCGGAGCTTTGCGTCGAGGTTCGACAGCGGCTCGTCCATGAGGAACACTGCGGGCTCGCGGACGATCGCCCGGCCGAGCGCAACGCGCTGGCGCTGGCCGCCGGACAGCTCGCGCGGCTTCTTCTGAAGGTTCTCAAGGCCGAGGATTCGAGCGGCGTCCTTCACGCGCTCGTCGATCTGGGCCTTCGGGACCTTCCGGAGCTTCAGCCCGAACGCCATGTTGTCGTATACCGACATGTGCGGATACAGGGCGTAGCTCTGGAAGACCATCGCGATGTCGCGATCCTTGGGGGCGACATCGTTGACGACGCGCTCGCCGATCTTCAGGGCGCCCTCGGTGACCTCTTCCAGGCCGGCGATCATCCGCAGGCTCGTCGTCTTGCCGCAACCCGAAGGACCGACGAGGACCATGAACTCCCCGTCGGTGATCTCGAGGTTGAGGTCCTTGACGGCGGCGAAGTCGCCGAAGCGCTTCCAGACGTGGTCGAACGTCACGGTGGCCATGGCCGTCTCCTCCCGGTGGTGATGCCATCGCGGGCCCTTGCATCTCGTCGCGACCGGATCGCGCCGTCGACGGGCCCCGTACGTGTCATCGGTCCCGGGTCAGCCGGATCGTAGCATCCGCGGAGCCCCGCTCTGCCCGATGAGTCTGCTGCGATCGACTGGCGGGTCCCATCGATGTCCGGCCGCACCCGCTCGCGTACCTGGGCTCCTCCCACGGTCGGCTCCTCGCTCCAGGTCGCGGAAGCGGTCCATCAGGCGCCGGTTTCGCCGAGGTCGAGCTCGAGCGACGCGGCTTCTCGCGACGCGGACCCCGGAGGATGCGCGTTGCGCCGTCGATCCAGCTCACGGAGCTCGGCGAGCTCCGCCAGGAGCTCTCGAACAGGGCGATGCGACCCGACCCGGGTGTTCCTCGCCACTGACATGGCCGCCTTCCCGAACAAAACGAGGGCCGCGGCCGCGACCCAGCCTCAGGTGTAGACCGCCGACGGGCTCGGCAACGTTTCGGTCGGGTGTCGCGGCATCTCTTCGACGCATCTCGGCGATGTCGATGGACTCGATGGCGTCCGCCGCGTTCTGCGTTGCCGGATCGGTCAGATGGAGCTCGCGCAGGCGCGGCACTTGCTCGCGTCGGGCGCGTTCGCCTCCTTGCAGAAGGGGCAGGTCTTGACCTCGGCCGGCGCCTCTTCCTTGATGAACATCTTCGAGATCCGCCAGACGACGAAGGCGATGATCATGAAGGCGATGATCGCGTTCAGGAACGCGCCGTAGCGGATCGCGACCTCGGTCGCGGGGTCGCCGCCGATCGCGGCCTTGAGGACGATCTTCAGCTCCGAGAAGTCGATCCCGCCGAGGGCCATGCCGATCGGCGGCATGATGATGTCGTTGACCAGCGAGTTGACGACCGTGCCCAGCGCCGTGCCGATCATCACGCCGATGGCCAGTGCGAGCGCGTTGGTCTTGAGCAGGAAGCCGCGGAATTCTCCGAGACCACCCTGATCTCTCCTCAGTCACGCGCACGTCGGCCGATTTGCGGCAGGGCCGCGGCGCAGGGCGCCATCCTAGGTCGCCTCCCGTTCGTCAGTCCAGCCCATGGATTCCATGCTCCGGGCGGCCGCTCGCGCGGTAGTGCGGGAGGAGCGATTCCCAGCCGCCACGGTTGCGGTCGCGCCACTCCGGGCCCTCCGCGCCGAGCCGTTCCCAGGAGCGATGCTCGATCTCGACGCGGGTCGAGTCGACGCCGTGGGCGACGAACCGGATCTCGACGTCCGTCGCGTCAGCTCGATCCCGGCGAAGGTGCCACAGGTAGCCGAGCCGGCTGGTGGCTCCCAGATCGTGACCTCGCCCCAGTCGTGCTCGACCCCGCCCGGCGTTCGTTCGAAGATCCGGCCCCCGAGGCGGCACTCGCAGGACGATCTCGAGCCCGTCCTCGACCGTCACCGAATGGCTCACCGGCCACCAGGTCCCGATCCGACTCGTCCAGGTATCGAAGGCGTGCTCCTGCCGGCAGTCCACCTCGAACGAGAAGCGCAGCGGCTCGATCACCGCTCGCCCTTCGATGTCGTTGTGCGCTTGACGCCACGGCGGTTAGTGCCGCTGCCGCGGCGGTTCGTGCCGCCCGTCCGTTTCGTGTTCGCCGCCATCAGTCGAAAGCGCGCCGCTGCGTCGCCCCAGACCGTTTCGAGGTAGCCGCGCACCGCATCGATGCCATCCTCGTGGAGGCGGTAGATGCGCCGGGTTCCCTCGGCCTGCTCGGTGACGAGCTCCGCCTCCTTCAGCAGGCGCAGGTGGCGCGAGACTGCCGGTCGACTGATGGGCAGGGCTGCGGCGATCTGGCCCACCGAACGACCGCCCTCGCCGAGGATCGCCAGGATCGCCCGCCGGTTCGGATCGCCGAGCGCCTCGAACGGGTCGCCGGCCATGGAGCTCGGATCGGCGGCGGGAAGATGGATATCGGTCCTCCGGGTGTCGCCCGCCCGCGCCGCCCCTCGAGACGCGCCGCGTGCACTCAAGCGCCGGCCTCGGCACGCTGCTTGAGGCCGTTGACGAACTGGGTGAAGGACGGGCCAAGGTCCGGCATCGATCGCCACATCATGCCGAGGAGCGGGCCCGTGTACTCCTCTCGCATGTGGAACGCCGTGTCGCTGTCGTCGGGCGTCAGCGTGTAGGTGCGCACGCCCTTGAACAGCCCCAGCGGCATGCCGCCGCTGAACACGAGCCGGCGGTTGGGCTCGAAGGTCGTGACCTTCACCGGAAATGCGCGCCCCGGCGCGACCTTCGATCGGATCGTGATCGTCTCGCCGGATGCGATGCGTCCCTCGACTCGATCCACGCCCGAGTCCCAGGTCGACCAGCCGGCACCGTTCGTCAGGACGGCCCACACGTCCGCCGGGCTCGCGGCGATCGACGCCTTCGCCTCGTAGAACTTCACCGGGTCTCCTCCTCCAGCACTCCAGATGGGTAACCGAGAGGTTACGGTAACACATGGGTTACCTAGTCCGATGCCGGCCGCTGACGGTGCCGCCAGGGCCCCGAAAACCACCGGTACTACCCGTCACTAGTACTTCCGGATATTGCCCCCGAAGTTGTGGTGCCTTGTATCAACGGTCGCGGACGGTCGTGTTCGAAACGGTCGCTTGTGCAAGAAATCCGGACCCGAATCGAACGGCCTTTGTGTTGCATCCAGTCATCGACGCCCTTTTCCGGGCGCCTCCCGCGGCTGTAGGTTCCGCACCGGCTCGTCTCGCGCGGGGGGTTCCGCACTACGGGGCGGGGATCAATGAGGGAAGGAGGTACCGCTCAAATGTCGTTTCTTTCCGCTCTTCTCGCTCCGCTTCGTCGGGACGAAGGCCAGGGTCTCGCGGAGTACGCGCTGATCCTTTCACTCATCGCGATCGTCGCGATCGTCGCGCTGATCTTCCTCGGCACGCAGGTGTCGGGCATTCTCAGCACGGTCGGGAACTCCGTCTAGTTCTCGGATAGTCGGGGGGCCCGCTTCCCACGCCCTTCACGGGGTCGGAAGCGGGGCTCCCGGTCTCTCAGCGGCGCCCGGGTCGCGCCGCAGCACGCGCTAGAATCGGCGGCGGTCGCTGGCGCGTGGCTCAACGGTAGAGCACCTGACTCTGGATCAGGGGGTTCCAGGTTCGAATCCTGGCGCGCCAGCCAACTCCCCGAGGAGTGTGGCGTGCCATCCGCGCGAGCGGCGACTCCTCCCGATCAAGGTTGCAGGAGCCGCGCCCGTGACGGAGCCCACCGACCCCACCCTCGACACGCCCGAGTCGACGGCCGCCCCCGAGCGGCGCGACTTCATCCGCGAGATCGTTGTCGCGGACGTCGACGCCGGCCGGATCGGGGCGCCGGTCACCCGGTTCCCGCCCGAGCCCAACGGCTACCTCCACATCGGCCACGCCAAGTCGATCTGCCTCAACTTCGGGGTCGCGGCCGAGTTCGGCGGACGCTGCAACCTGCGGTTCGACGACACGAATCCGGTCAAGGAAGAGCAGGAGTACATCGACGCCATCGAGCGAGACGTCCGCTGGCTCGGCTTCGACTGGGGCGGCCGGGCCCTGTTCGCCTCCGACTACTTCGAGCAGCTCTACGACTGGGCCGTGCACCTGATCCGTGCTGGCGATGCGTTCGTCGACGACCAGTCGGCCGAGGAGATCCGGGCGACGCGCGGCACGCTGACCGAGGCGGGGACCGGTTCGCCGAATCGGGACCGGAGCCCGGAGGAGAACCTCGACCTGTTCGCCCGGATGCGGGCCGGCGAGTTCCCGAACGGGGCGCGGGTGCTGCGGGCGAAGATCGATATGGCGAGCCCGAACGTCAACCTGCGCGACCCGGTGCTGTATCGGATCGTCCACGCGAGCCACCCGCGCACCGGCGATGCATGGAGCATCTACCCGACGTACGACTTCGCGCACGGGCAGTCCGACGCGATCGAGGGCGTGACCCACTCGCTGTGCACCCTCGAGTTCGAGATCCACCGGCCGCTGTACGACTGGCTGATCGATCACCTTCCGGTCCCGTCGCGGCCGCGCCAGATCGAGTTCGCGCGCCTCAACCTCGAATACACCGTCCTGTCCAAGCGGTTCCTCCTCCGACTCGTCACCGAGGGTCATGTGCGCGGCTGGGACGACCCTCGGATGCCGACCATCTCCGCGCCTCCGGCGGCGCGGCTTCCCGGCCGAGGGCATCCGCGATTTCGCAGCGTCCGTCGGCGTGACGAAGGCCGATTCGGTCGCCGAATACGGCCAGCTCGAGCACTCCGTGCGATCGGTGCTGAATCGGACCGCCGCCCGACGGTTCGGCGTGCTCGATCCGCTGAAGGTCGTCCTGACCGACTATCCGGAAGACCGTACCGAGGCGCTCGACGTCGTCAACAACCCCGAGGACCCTTCAGCCGGCACGAGGCCGGTCGCCTTCGGACGAGAGCTGTGGATCGAACGCGAAGACTTCGCCGAGGAGCCTCCGCCGAAGTTCTTCCGGCTCGCGCCGGGGCGCGAGGTCCGGCTACGGAACGCCTACTTCGTCACCTGCCAGGAGGTCGTCAAGGACGCCGACGGACGGGTCGTCGAGCTGCGCTGCACCTACGATCCAGCGACGCGAGGCGGCGATTCGCCCGGACGGGCGGCGGCCGAAGGCGACGCTCCACTGGGTGTCGGCGGCGCACGCCGTTCCCGCCGAGGTGCGGCTGTATGACCACCTCTTCAGCCGTCCCGATCCCGGCGCCGGTGGCGACCTGTTCGACGACCTGAACCCGGCGTCCGAGACGATCGTTCGTGGCGCGATGCTCGAAGCCTCGCTGGCGACGGCCGTCCCCGGCGAAACGGTTCAGTTCGAGCGCATCGGCTACTTCACACCTGATGCGGACTCACGACCGGGCGCGCTCGTCTTCAATCGGACATTGACGCTCAGGGACACCTGGGCGAAGGTCCGCGGACGCTCGGAAGCAGGCGGCTAAGATGGTCGCCGGCTCGCGCCGCTGGCGAGTGGCCAAACGGTAAGGCACCTGATTCTGGATCAGGGGATTGAAGGTTCGAAATCCTTCCTCGCCAGCCAACCTCCCGGCAGATGGCCGACCGGTGACGGCGCGCCACCGGGCTGCCCACGCGGCGTCGACGAGGCCTGCGCTGCGAACGCGCGCCAGCATGCGGCGGATGTCTTCGTACATGTGATCGTCCGCGGCGACGAAGCGATCGACCAGCGCGGCGTCGAGCCGTGAGATGGCGTCGGGCTCCTCGTGGATCTCGAGCAACGTGCTCCTGATCGCGTCCCGTTCCGCATCGCTCAGTCGGGTCCGCGAGGCCACGACCGGCTGGATCGTCGATGGGCCGATCGTGCCGATCACCCGCACCGCGCCGGCCAGGTCTGGGTGCTCGCGCAGCTCGATGTCGAGCACCTGGGAATCGATCGCCGACACGTCGACCTTGCCCTCCGCCACCATCCTGATCGCGGTCTGGTGGAACCCAGCCTCCACCATCCGGCGGAAGAACCCGCGGCCCTCGCCAAGCGTAGCCAGGTGGTGCAGGACGGTGATGTAGCCCGAGTGCGAGAACGGCTCGTTGTAGGCCCAAGTGCCGCCGCGCAGGTCGCGAAACTCGTGATGCGGGCTGTCGGTCGCCACGATGACGTCCGAGAAGTAGACGGGCGTCGCGTTATACCGATCGCCGCGCAGGACCGGCGCGGCGATGACCTCCATGTCCGCGCGCCCCTCCTCGGCGAGGAGGAGGTACGGGATGCTGCATACGAAGCAGACGTCGTCGATGTCCTGGGCGCAGCGCTCGTATGACTCCGCCACGATGAACTCCGCCCGGCGATCGAGGCGGTCGGCGATGCGGTCGGCGAGGTACGCGTAAAGCGGCTCGACGCCCGGCGCCAGGTGGCTCGCCACTCTCAACCGCTTCATGCGGCTGGATCCTCGCAGACGCGTCTCAAGCTGGTTCTCGGCCGAGCGTCAGCTCGCGTTGCTTGAAGGCGTACAGGCCGTCGAACAGCGGCCGGCTGACGACGAGGACTTCCGCGTCCGTGAGTGTCATCGAGAGCCCGCGGATCAGGACGTCCAGGCCGGAAGCCTCGTGGGCTCCGAAGCGCTCGTCTTCGAGATCGGCGTCATGCACGACCTCGGCGATCGCGTGGAGCGCCGGATCCTCGAGCCGGTACCGGTGAATGAAGGCTTCGTAGCTGCAGCTCCCCGCATGATGGGACAGCTCGGCGCCGGGGATGTCGAACGCCACCGCGCCGGAGGGAACCTCGTCCGCGTCATCGACGAACAGGAACTCGGCTTCGGGGTCGATGAACCTCCAGATCAACCACGCGCAGGCCGCCCTGTCGACGTGGCAACCGCGGCGGGTGGCCCACTTCATGACGCCGCCTCGAGTCGGCGACCGAGTGCCTCGACCGCGGCCTCAGCCTTCTTGCGAGCGTTGCCAGGGAAGTAGTCGCGCAAGGTGATCCGGCGAATCTCACGCCGCAGGCGGGCGAGCGTTCGCCGCCTCGACGCGCTGTCGAACCTGGCCGCCTTCGCCTCCTGGGCGATCGCCTCGTACTCGCGGGCGACGACCACCTTCATCCGGGCGATGAGTGCGCGCGCGTGGGCGCCGGTGCTGGGCTGCCCCAGCCAGACCGTCGCCTCGCCGCCGTGGTCCACGATCTCGCCCGCAAGCCACTCCAGCTGCTCGCGGGTTCGCGCGTCGAGCGGAACCGCGACGAGGCCGTCGGAGATCTGGGCGACCCCGAGCCGGCGCAGCTGTCGCCACACGGAGATCCGCGGGGTGGACGGCTCGCGAGGCAGTCGATAGGCGAGGAGGACCCACTGCACCACGGGCGCAGTCTACTCGTGAGTTGCAACCGTGGTTGCAAGAGCCTGTGACCCAGCTGTGGCTATAGTGCAACCGTGGTTACACCAAGCGATGATGCTGCGGATCCGGCCGGGCGGCTCGTCCTCCGGCTCGTCGCCGCCGAGGGCGTGACGAGGGTCGGCGATGCGATCACCCTCGTCGCCCTGCCCCTGACCGCCGTCCTCGTCCTCGACGCGTCGCCGGTCCAGCTCGCGCTCATCGGCGCCGCCCAGGCGATCCCGATCCTCCTGCTCACGCTCCCGGCCGGGGCGTGGGTCGATGGACGATCGCGCCGCTGGCCGATCATCGTCGCAGCAGACCTTGCCAGGGCGCTCCTGATCCTGACGATCCCGATCACGGCGAGCCTCGGGATCCTGTCCATCCCGGTCCTCGCGCTCGTCGCGCTCCTGGCAAGCGCCTGCGGGACGTTCTTCGATCTCGCCTTTGCGAGCTGGATCCCCCGGCTCGTGTCGGGCGACGCATTGCACCGCGCGAACGCGCGAATCGAGCTCGCCCGCTCCTCGGCTGCCGCGACCGGCCCCGTGCTCGGCGGCTACCTCGTGGGCCTGCTCTCCGCGCCCCTGGCGCTCATCGGCGACGCGCTGTCGTTCGTGGCGTCGGCCGTCATCGTCGCCAGTGTCCGTCGCGGAGAACCCGCAACCTCGAGGTCAACGGCAACGGCTGGGCGATACCCGGTGCTGGCGGGGATTCGGTTCATCGCCGGCGAGCCGATCGTGCGCGCGATCACCGCGACGGCCGGTATCAACAACATGACGCGGGCGATCGCGATGTCGATCGCGATCCTGTACCTGGTCGACGTCGGGGGCCTGTCGGCTCCCCAGATCGGGCTTGCGTTCGCACTCGGCAGCACCGGCTTCGTCATCGGGGCACTGGCAAGCCGCCCGCTGACGCGACGGATCGGCATGGGCCCGACGATGCAGCTGGGCGTTGGCCTGTTCGGTCCTTCGATGTTGCTGTTCGCGCTCGCCCCAGCCGAGCTCGCCGGCGTGTCGTTCACGGCGATGTCGTTCGCCCATGGGTTCGGGATCGCGGTCCACAACGTCAACCAGGTAACCCTTCGACAGCTCCTGACGCCGGATGTGCTCCGCGCGCGTGTTGCCGGGGTCTTCCGACTCGTGATCTTTGGCGCGATCCCGCTCGGGACGATGCTCGGCGGCCTCCTGGGCGAGGTCCTTGGGCTTCGAGCCGCGTTGTTCGCGAGCGGGGCTGGGCTCCTGCTCGGGAGCGTCCCGTATGCACTGATTCGGGTCCGCAAGATCCGGAGCCTCGATCAGGTTGTCGCCCGATCCGAAGCCTAGGAGCGTCCCGGTGCGGTCTCTACGATCGTTCTCATGAGCTGTTCGAATGGGCGTGGTCGGCCCACCAGTCCGCGATGAGGTGCTCGAGGTGGCGGCCGATGGCCGCACGTGCACCGTCAAGGTCCTCGCTGATCGGAGGAATGTCGTCCCAGGGCTCGGCGTCCGTCATGACGATCGGCAGATCGATCGGGTCGAGGTTGAAGGTGATCACCCGCCACGCCGACGCGAGCTGGCTTCGCGTGACCCGACGTGGCATCGACTGGGCGACAACGTCGTCGCTCAGCTCGAGCGCGCGAATCACCGCCGGCGAAACCTCCAGATCAGGATCGATCCCCGCGGACTCGGCCAGGATCCCGACCTGCCGCTCAGCCGCCAGCCTCCGGAGGTCGGCAGCAGCCAGGACGCTCTTGGCCGCACCGTGGCGGCAGACGAAAAGGACCGTTTGGCGCTCGCGAACAGGCATCGAGGCAACCTGAACAATACCAAGGCACTGCAACCGCGGTTACATTCGAGGTCTTGGCGGCCGGGACATCGACGTTGCGAGCTTCACGGGGTGACGCACAGACCCTGGTCGGTGCCACCGGTCAGGAAGCCCGACACGACCGTTCTGAAGCTGGGGTCTCGGGAGCTCGTGTGCCCGACGACGCCGGTGTGGCACACGCGTCCGAGGCTCCGCAGGTCCGGAGCGGCGTCGAGGAGCGACGCGGGGGCCAGGACGTCATGGTCCGACGCGAGGATCAGGACATCCGCATCGCGACCGGTTGACATCGCCGGCAGGTCGCGATGCGGGAACGCGGTGCAGGGCGCGAGCGCGGTCGTCCAGGCGCGGAGGAGGTCGTCGGCCGGTGAGCCGTACGCGGCGGGGTCGGCAGGCCGGTCGATGTCGGCGCAGAGCGAGCGGTAGAAGACTGCCCGGTCGAGGTCGAAGTACTCCTTCTCGCCAATGGCCCACAGCGCGGTCCCATCGCCGCCGAGCGCGGCATCGACTGCGTCGCTCCACGCGGGCCAGGACGCGTCGCTTCGGAGGGCCAGCTGGGCGGCCTGGTCGAAGATCGTCGCGCTGAACGTCGCCTGACCGCCGCCGACCGTCGGCGCAGCCGCGAGGACGGCACGCCGAACCGCGGCGTAGCCGAGCGTTCCTCCCGGGACCGCCAGTGCCGAGCAGCGCTCGGTCGCGCAGGATCTGGCGAGCGCGTCGGCTCCGTCCGCGAGCGCCCGTCCAACCGCCTCCAGCCGCTGCGGCCATCCGGCCTCCAGGGCCAGCGGCGCATCGAGGACCGCCCGGCGAACCGAGCCGCCGTGCATTCGGAGGTAGTGCTCGGCGATCGCGGTCCCGTAGGAGATCGCCAGCAGGTCGAACGTCTCGACGCCGACCGCAACGCGGATCGATTCGAGCTCTTCTGCGGCGGCGGCCGCGCCGATGTCCTCCAGACCCCCGAACCCGCCAAGGCACTCCTCGCCAATAGCCTTCGCGTCGGCGGCGAGGTGCTCGACGCTGCGGTTCATCCCGAACGCCATGGACGCGGGCCCGCACGTCCCTGGCGTCGTCGATGCCGTGGTCCCGTCCCAGGCCAGCACGACGAACGTCGCGAGGTCGACCGCCGGTGGATCCTGGCCCGTCAGCTCGACCGCCGACACGCCGGGGCCGCCGGGGTGGTAGACGAGCACCCGCCGATCGGCAAGCGGGTCGCGTTCCTGGTCGGAGACGAGGAGGAGCTGCAGGATCCGCTCGAATCCCATCGAGTCGCGGACGGTCACCTGCGCGCAGAACTTGTTGCGCGGGCCCTGCCCAGTCGACGGTGGAGCCTCGACCTGCCCGCAGCGCACGAAGGCGAGGGCGTCGCCGGGCTCCGGCGATCGCTGCTCCGGCGCGCACGAAGCTGCGCCGAGCACGGCGAGGCAGGCCAGCAGGATCGATCGAAGGCGCACGCGGCCGATCCTACGAATCGGCGCTCACCTGCGGGTTATCCCGACCGGCTGCGAGGACCAGATGCGGTCACGACGCTCCTGATGTCGTCGACGAGCTCCGGCAGGCCGTGGATGAACGAGTGCTCGGCACCGGGAATCGCGCGCACGGTCGCCGCCGGCATGCGCGCCTCGTACAGCGCGAGGTGGGCGAACGGGACCTCCGGGTCGTCGACGCTCTGGTAGAGGAACACGGGGGCGTCGGGCAGCTTCGACGCGAAGTCATCCCCCACCGCGAACTCCTCATAGTCCCATCCGTCCGGACCCCACCACGGCACCGAGACGAGGAACACCCCGCCGATCGAGCGCCTCGTTCGCCCTTCGGCGAGGAGCTTCAACAGGATCGACCCACCGAGGGAATGGCCGACGAGGAAAACTTTGCCATCGAGGCCATCGAGCTTGCGCTCGAGAGCCTCCCGCCACGGGTCGTACCGGGGGTTGTCCGCGTCGGGCAGCTCGGGCGCGATGACCGGAATCTCGCTCCCGAGCTCGCGCTCGAGCAATCGCACGAGGTGGATGCTGCCATCCGGCGCATGCATGTCGCCGCCACCCTGCGCGACGAGGATCGAATGGTCGCGTGCCATGGGGCTGGATCAGGTCCGGCGCTGGAGCTGCTGCCAGAACCCGTCGTTGAGGGTGTTCGGGTCGAAGCCCGACGACGTCCGAGGTGATGAACCCACCGCGGTCGCTGACCCAGTAGGTGCTGTACCCGACGGGGAGCTGGACGGGTGCCTGGGTGAACGGGTCGCTGTACGTCTCGACGCCGCCGAGCGTCTCGCGCCGCAGCTCGGCGATCCGGTCCTGTGACGCCTGGCGCTCGGCGACGACCTGCTGCTGGAGCGCGTCGGTTTCCGCGCGGTGCTCGGCCAGCGTCCTGCCGAACGCCGCGGTGTCGTTCATCTGCTGCTGGACGCCCTGGTTGAAGAGCTGCTGGACAAGCCGGTAGATCGACTCCCACTCTGGCGTCGTGATCCGGCTCGAGATCACCGTCGAGGTAATGCCGGCAGCGGGATCGAGCTCGCCCTTCGGCGCGCGCACGGTGTGCGCGAAGTTGACGTACCAGTTGGTGATCTCCGCCGTGCCCGAGTACAGGAGCGCGAACGAGACGTCCTCCTCCCAGCGCTGGCCGTCCAGGTCGTACTCGTAGCGCATCCGATATGCCGCCGCGTCCGCGGGACCACCGAAGCCCGTCTTGAACTCCTCCGCGATTCGCGGCACGTCGGTGACGCTCACGAGCGTGGCGCCCTGGAGGTGCGCGAGGATCCCGGGCATCCAGAAGTCGGTCACGAACTGGCGGGGATCAGTGACGGGCGGCACGTACATCTTGCCCTGGTAGTTGCCGCCGATCGGCGCCTCGAAGCCCGGTGGCGCCGTGAACCAGATGAAGTCCTGGATCGGGAGCCACTCGACCGTGACGCCCGTCGTCGGGTCGCTGACGCGCGTCTGGAGGAACGCGGTACGGACCCACTCGGGCAGCCACTGGACGCCGGCCTCGTAATTCCAGCCGTCGGGCGCGAGGAAGGTGAACGCGACCCGGTTCTCCGCCGCCGGATCGATGATGGCCAGCGGGAAGAACCGCAGCGCGACCTCATCAACCGGCGCCGACGTGGCGCCACCGCCGCCGTCTCCGCCACCGGCACTGCCGGTCTGGGTCGCGCCGTCGGTGGCGGCCGGCGCCGCCGTGGACTTCGTCGAGTCGCACGCGGCAACCACGATGACGATTACGAGGGCCAGAGCGGCTCGCCGTGCAAAGCAGGAGCGTGGGCACTGCAACACACGCATGGCCCGGAGCATGTCACACGCCGGTGGCCACTCCGCGACGCGCTTCCTGCCGTGCGGCGACCGATGCGTTCGTGGGCGGGCTTGCTGGGACTGCGCCTCTGTGCGCCTCGGTGCACCGGACGCCTGTGGCGCCCCGACCGTCGTCGACACGCGCTTCCACTCCTCCACAGGGGCGAAGCGACAGAAGTCGTAGCCCCTGCCCGAGATCGACGCCCAGGCGCTTGACGGTTTCCGCTTCAGCCTGTGGCTGATGCTGGCGACCGTCAGTCTCGCTGCTTGCGCAGGAGCACTGACAGCCCGACGAGCATCGAGCCTGCGACGACGATGCACGAGCAGGCCGCCGTTCCCAACAGTTGGGAGGATCGTTGCCTGTGCCATGTCGGTCGGCGGCAGAGACGGTCCCGGCAATTCACCTGGGCCATCGACGCGGATGCGCCTGGGCCAGCGGTGGCAAGGCCGCCCCAGGCATTGGTTGGGGCCGCGGTCGGTACGGCCGTGGGAACCGCGGTCGGAACCGCCGTCGGCACGGCTGTGGGCGCCGCTGTCGGGACAGGGACCGCGTCCATGCAGTCGATGTTCGCCGAGCAGATGACCAGGCCGCCAAAAGTCGGCCAGGCTCGCATGCGTCCGAGGTTGACGCCGCTCCACCGCCCAGGAAGCTCGTGACCAGTGCATCGATCGCCGGGTCGCGGTAGCACGTGTGGACGAGGACATCCGTCACGCACGCGACCACCAATGACTCCTCATCGCGCGTCTCGCCGATCCTAGCGAGCGGCCCTTATCAGCCGCTCATCAGCAGGCGGCGCCAAGGTCAAGTCGGCTGATCCCGCGCCCAGACCAGAGCCGTCTTCAGGAGGTCGCGATGGTGCGATCGGGACTCCGCCGAAGCCCTGGCGAGGCGTTGCAGCGCCCGCACGACCGCGACAGATGCCAGGTCTCGCCGATCGGACCCGGTCAGCCCATCCAGGCCACCGGCGAGGAACGCCTCCTCGACGGTGGGTAGGGCACGGATGTGGTGGTGCCGGACGATCAGGAGCCACCACGCCGGATCGACGAGTGGATGGCGGAAGGCAAGATCAGCCAGATCGACCAGCGCCACCAGCCTGCCGCCCTCCAACAAGGCGTTCGCGGGGACGTAGTCCCCATGAGACAGGACCGGCAGCCAGGAGCCGGACACGAGGCGTGCGACGTGCGGAGCGACTGCCGCCGCGGCCGCCCGGTCGTGATCGATCGCAGCCAGCCATCGATCGGCCGCAGTTCGAAGTGCGCGCGGCGTCATCCAGGCGTGATCTATTGGTAGCGCTGGCCCCCGGACCCGTCGCAACGTGCCCAGGGCCCCGCCCATGGCCGCAGCCATCCCGGTCGCGGCATGCGTAGCGAGCTGCTCCGGCCCGGGCACGCCAACAAGGGCCTCGAACACGACGAACGTGCGCCCGCGGGCTGGCACGACCAGCTCGAATTCGGGGGCTGGGCAGGCCTCCGTCGCGCAACACGGCAGCGACCCGCTGAATCCGTGCCGCCTCCAGATGGCCGAGGGCCTGGACGACCAGCCGACGACCAGATGCGAGGTCGAGGACGGTCGTAGGCGTGCCAGTTCCCCATCTGAGCCCGTTGGACCGTTTGATCGTCTCGCCGAGTGCCTGCTCGATGGCGTACCGGATCGAGGGAGTGAGCTCGAGGGATCTTCCGGTCACGCGAGATAGGGAATCGTTCGGGGCCCCTGCGGCAGGACGCAGATCCACGCTTCGGGCTGGTGGTGAAGCACGCGATCGACCGCGTCCTCGACCGAATCCGTCCATTCCAGATGCGCGCTGGCGAGCTCGGCGGCGGTCAGGCCGTCGGAGCGCACGATCACGCGAGCTCGGTCCTGGACTCGTGCCTGGATCTGGACCTGCCATTGATCGGGAACCGTCTCGGGCGAAGCCTCGATTCCCGCCGCCACCTCTCCGATCGTCGTCGCGCTTCCGAGGAGCTGCCGGTACGCCCCATGGTCGGGGAATCCATCTCGACATTCGGCGGCGCACACGATCGTCCCGCCATCGGTCACGACCTCCGCCGCCGCCGACATGCCCTTGACCGACTGGTACAGGTTCTGATCGAGCGGGTACCCGCTGTTCGTCGTGATCACGAGCTCGAACCGCCCCCTGACACGGCGCATCGCATCCCTTCGCGCGACCTCCCGCGCCGCCAGGTGCATCTCGGGCAGCGAGCCGCCGAAGGCGCGTGTCACCTCCTGGCGATCGTTCAGGAGCACGTCGACCGCGAACGTTGCCGGCGACATCGCCGCGACCCCCCGGATGGCGTCATGAACTGGGTTCCCTTCGCAGATGCCCCAGGTCGCCCTCGCGTCGGCGATGCGCCGGGCGTTGTGCAGGGCCAGGACCGTGTCGAGTCCGGCCAGTCCCGGCGCGATCATCTTCGGGCCGCCGCTGAACCCCGCAAAGAAATGGGGCTCGACGAACCCCGTCGTGATCCTGACGTCTGCCTCCACCCAGGCACGGTTGAGGTGGACGGGCACGTCGTGGAACATTCCCAGGTCGACGAGGGCGGATCGATCCCGGGCGTCATGGTTCACGACCTGGCACGACGCGGCCACCTCCTGTCCGAGCATGAATGCATGTTCCGCGGCCGTATTCGCCCGGTGCGTCCCCGTGGCGATGAGCACGACGACATCGGCCGCCCGCGTGATGCCGTGCAGCTCGTTCAGGATTGCCTCCACCATCAGCTGTCGAGGCTGCGGCCGGGTGATGTCGCACACCGAGATCGCGATCGACTGGCCTGGCCGCACGAGCTCGCGCAGCGGCGGGCCATGAACCGGCTCGCGAAGCGCCCGGGCGATCTCTGCGCTTGGATCTCGGGCCGCGCGTCGTGGCCGCGGGACGACGACCGTGGTCCTGTCCGCGGGCAGCTGGACCGTCAACCCGGTCGAGCCGTAGGCGAGGTTCACCGTCGACGTGCCGTGCCCGCCGCCGCGTTCGATTGGCCGCATGTCGTTCCTCAGTCTCGGGGACAGAGCTGGATTGTCATCGTGCGATGGCGTCGTGCTTGCAGATCGGCATCCGCGTCCATGGGTCCAAGCATACGTCGACGGTGTGCGAGCTCCACATAATTGCCTGCTGATTCTGGGATAGTTCGGACACAGTTCAACGGCCATCGATGGAGGCGAGCAGGCGGGCCATGTACGTTCCAGTTCGGGATTGGGGGTCCCGCCTGCCGGACGCGCGCGGGCGCGACCTGCCGGATGTCGCGGTCGGGCCCGGCGGCGAGGTCTGCGTCCTGTACCGACAGCCGTCGTTCGTCGCGGTCTGCGATCCGGACGGGAGCCTGGTCCGCATCGTCGGCGAGGGCAAGCTGAACCGACCTCACGGCGTGACGGTGAGTCACGACCACATCTTCGTCGTCGATGAGAGCGACCACTGCGTCTACGTCTTCGGGCTCGACGGCGCCCTCGAGTCCACGATCGGCAGCGGCCCATCCGACCCGTCCTTTCCACCACTGGGCCTCCACGTCGACCGCATCGGGGCGCCGCTCCCACCGTTCACGCGGCCAACGCGTCTGGCGTGGGCAGCGTCGGGCGACGTGTTCGTGTCCGACGGCTACGGGAACTGCCGCATCCACCGGTTCAGCGCGGATGGAACACTGCTGGGGTCGTGGGGCGAGGCCGGGACGGGGCCTGGCCAGTTTCGTGTCCCCCACGCCGTCTCGGTCGATCGACGGGGGCGGGTCCTCGTGTGCGATCGCGAGAACGATCGGATCCAGGTCTTCACGCCCGACGGCGCGTTCCTCGAGCTGTGGGCCGGCATCCAGCGTCCGCAGGCGGTTGCCGATGCCGGCGGCGGCAGGTACATCGTCGCGGAGGGCATCCGGCCCCGGGAATCGAGCGCCGAAGGCGGTCCCGGCCCCGACCAGTCCGGCATCGCGGTGCTCGATGGGGCCGGCAAGGTCCTGGAGCGATCCAGGGTCGATCCCCGGGATGGCGCGGCACTGTTCATCGGCGCCCACAGCATCGCGCTCGACGGCTCCGGCAACATCTATGTCACGGAGTGTGCCGAGTCGATCCTGCGAACGTACCCGCATCTCGGCCCGGCAGATCGCCCAGCGGTCCGCAAGCTTCGGCCCTCCGACGCCGGAAACAGCGGCGTTCTCTGACCCACGGAGCCGTCCAATTTCGAGAACTAAGTACAATCTCTGTCAGATTCATCATCGGGAGCTGCACTCATTGGCGAACAACAAGGTATTCAAGGCGGCGGATCTGCCTTTCGAGGACGTCGCCTGGGGACGAACGAAGCACCTCGTCTCGCCCCGGCCGACCGCGGGTGGGGCTGTCGAGCCCGCGGTCCAGGTGAGCGTGACTGAATACTCCCCCGGGTACTCACACGGGGGTCACGTGCACAAGGGCCAGCTCGAGGTCATCTACGTGCTGTCGGGTCACGGCGAGCACGAGCGCGACGATCACGCCCGCGTGCCGATCGGTCCGGGCGACGTGGTCTACGTCCCGGCGGACTCGTATCACGGAAACCACAACCCGAACTCGGAGCCCCTCCAGGTCATCATCATCAAGGTTCCGCCGACACCGTGACCAAGCCGTCGGCATTCGAGGCACCGCCGAGCAGCTCGGCGGGCGAACCGCCCCGCGGCCCCGAGCTTACGACCACGCGCGCGCTTGCGCGCTTCGTCGCCAATGCCCGCTACGAGGACCTGCCGGGGGACATCGTGTCCGCGGCTCGGCAGTACATCCTGGACTCGTTCGGGTGCCAGATCGGCGGGGCGACGATGCCCCATGCGCAGATCGCCCTCGGCCTGTTCACGGAGATGGGCGGGACACCGGAGTCAACCATGCTCGCGACGGGCCAGCGGACCGCCGCTCCGCTCGCCGGCTACGTCAACGGGGCGCTCGCCAACGCGCTCGATTTCGACGATTGCTACCTGGACATCGCGCACCCGGCCGCGACGATCGTGCCCGCCGCGCTCGCCATCGCGGAGCGGGTGAACGCAAGCGGCAAGGAGCTCCTCAACGCGGTCGTCGTGGGCTACGAGGTCTCACTCCGCATCTGCGACGCCATCCGGCCCTCGCGCGAGCGGCACCGGATCGGACCGACCATGGCGACATGGCAGATCTTCGGCGCGGCCGTCGCCGCCGCGAAGCTCCTCGGGCTGGACGAGCGCCAGGTGATGTGGACATTCGGCCACGCGGGGGTCAGCGCTCCAGTCCCGAGCCGCCTCAAGAACGGGCTCTATCCGGAGGCGCGGCCGTTCAGTCAGATCAAGAACAACTTCGGCTGGGCGACGATGGGCGGCATCGTCGCCGCCCTGCTGGCGTCGCGCGGCCTCCCGGGCAACCTGACGATGTTCGACACCGATGAGAACTTTGCCGTCATGGCCGGCTCGGACCGCTGCGATCACGCTCGCTTCACAGCGGGCCTGGGGTCGGAGTTCCTCATGCCGATCACGGGGCTCAAGCGCTACGGCGCCTGCCGCCAGACACACAGCACCCTCGACGCCGTCACGGAGCTGATCGCCCGCCACGACATCGACCCTACCCAGGTCGAGAGCATCCTCGTCGCGAGCACCCGCGGGATCCACAAGAACTTCGACGTCCGATCTCCCGCGAGCGTGGTCGACGCTCAGTTCTCGATCCCACCGCTCGTGGCCCTCACCCTCGCGGGTCACTCGCCCGCCAACGGAATCGCGATGGACCGGCTGGCGGATCCGCTCGTTCGGCAGCTCATCTCGAAGGTGGAGGTCGGCCACGACCCGGACGCCGACCGGATCTTCGCCGAGGAGCGACACATCCCGGCGACGGTGACCGTGACGATGGCGAACGGCGAGGTCCTCCGCCACACCCAGCGGGCTCCGTCGGGCGACCCGGAGCACCGGCTCACGGCCGCCGAGGTCGAGGCAAAATTCAGGCAGCTGTCGGCCCCGATCGCCAGTCCCGAACGGATCGAGCACATCATCGATTTCGTCGACGGGCTCGAGCGCGTCGAATCCGTACCCCGGGCGGTCGCGGCGTGGTAGGGCGCCCGATCGCGCCCCTCCCCCAGCGCAAGCCGTCGAGGGCTGCCTGATGGTCGAGTTCTGGCGCTACGGTCCGACCCCACTGCCGATGGCGGACGTGGGTCGCTTCGCCGCGAACATGGAGGCCACCGGCTGGGACGGCCTGGCTGTCGGCGAGAACAACAAGCAGCCCGACCCGTACGCCGTCCTGGCGATCGTCTCCGCCGCGACCACGACGCTCCGCGTCGGCACGGCGACGGCGGTCCCGACACGTCACCCGATGCTGATGGCCCTGTCGATGGCCACCATCCAGGGCCTGTCGGGTGGGCGGGCGCGCTACTCGATCGGTCGCGGCGACAGCGCCGTAAAGGCGCTCCAGCAGAAGCCGATGTCCGTCGCCGACTTCGAGGCCTTCCTCCTCCGCCTCCAGGCGTACCTCCGGCGAGAGGAGGTCGAGATCGAGGGCACGACCTCGACGATCGCCGGCCTGACCACGGTGGATCCGTCACTGACGTCGCCCAAGCCCGCCATCGATGTGGCAGCGACGGGGCCGAAGGTCATCGAGCTGGCCGTCCGCTGCGCCGACAGCGTCAGCTTCGCCGTGGGCGCCGATCCGGAGCGCGTCGGTCGATGCATCGAGCTCGTTCGCACCATCGCCGCGGGCATCGACCGTGATCTCGCCGACTTCAGCCTCGGGTGCTACGTCCAGGTCGCGGTCACCGACGGCGAGAACGATGAGGAGGCCAGGACGCGGATCCGGCCGCTCGCCATGACGTTCGCGCGGTTCTCCGCGTTCGAGGGCAAGCCCCTCGACGACGTGGGCGATGCGGACAAGGTCCAGATCCAGCGCGCCGCAGAGGCGCTCGACGCCAAGTTCAGGTCGTCGGGCGCGCTGACCGCACTGCCCGGCGGGCCGCCGGGCGAGCTCGAGTTCTTCCGCGACAAGACGGCCGTGGACGACGAGTTCATCGATCGGTTCGCGATCATCGGGTCGCCCGAGCACTGCGCCGCACGGCTCCAGGCGCTCGTCGACCTGGGCATCTCGCGAATCCTCATCGGCTCGAGGTTCATGGGCACGGACGTCCTCGAGGAGAACACGGCGCGCATCGGCCGCGACGTCCTGCCTCGGCTGCGGCGAACGGCACCCGCGGCGGCCTGACCAGGCCGTCGCCGATCATCATCCAGGAGGGACACGTGGCGAAGTACGCGAAGTCGGAGGCCAAGGAGTACGCCAGGGAGCACCTTCGAGGCGTGTTCTCGGCGTTCTGCCTGCCCGAGACGGCCGACGGAGCGATCGACGAGGCGGGCCTGCGGCACGACGTCCGCCACTACGTCGACGTCATCAAGGCCGCCGGCCTGTACATCCACGGCTTCTACGGCAACTTCTGGTTGCTGACCGTGCCGGAGCGGAAGCGGGTCATGGAGATCGTCGCCGACGAGGCCGGTGGCGCCCTGCCCATTGTCTGCCGGTGCGCCCACCAGTCGCTCCGGGACACGCTGGACCTGATCCAGCATGCCGAGGCGACCGGCGCCGACTTCGTGTCGCTCATCGGGCCGGCGTTCGGGGGCGGGACGGAGTCGATGGTCTACGAGTACTTCGAGACGGTCGCCGCCTCCACCAACCTCGGGATCTCCGTGTTCAACACGCCCCAGGCCGGGTATGTCATCAGCCCCCAGCTGATGGCCCGTCTCGCCGATATCCCGAACATCTGCGCCCTCAAGAACGGTGTGCGCGAGCCCGGGCACACGGACGAAGTGCGACGACTGGCGGGCGACCGGATCGTGGTGGTCGACCCGTACGAGGAGAACTTCCTGGCGAGTCTGACGGAGCACGGCCAGCAGGTGATCTACACGGGCACGAACTACATGTACGACTCGGCCCGGGCGACGCCGATGCGGGACTACGTCGAGGCAGCACTGGGGGGCGACTTCCGCCTCGCCGCCGAGCGCTATCACGCGATGCAGCCGATCCGCGACCTCCACGAGCAATGGGTGCTCCAGCCGTGGCGACGGCACTCGCTCTGCCCCGTCTCGACGATCAAGTACTGGGGCAGCGAGCTCGGGCTGACCGGCGGTCCGGTGCGCGCGCCGCTCCCTGCGTTCCCGGCGGACCAGGCGGCCCAGCTCCGGGCCGGGATGCAGGAGGTCGGCCTCCTCGCCTGACGTCCCAGGACGCCAGGAGCACGAGCGGGGCGCGGCAACGATGGGCGACCGGATCTGCGCCATCCACGTCCCGATCCTCGGCCCCGTGCCGAGGACGGTCGCCCTCCTCCGCGAGGCTGAGGAGCTCGGGGTCGAGGCGGCGTGGCTGACGAGCGGTGGCTATGGACCGGAGCCGCTCACGACGCTCGCCGCCGTCGCGGCGGGGACGAGCCGCATGCTCCTCGGGAGCTCGGTGGTGGTCACCTACTTCCGCCACCCGCTCATCACGGCGCAGCAGTCCCTCGCGCTCGACGACCTCGCCCCAGGACGGTTCCGGCTCGGGCTCGGCTCGGGTCATCGGTCCACCGTCGACGACGCGTTCGGCCTGGACTTCGACGCGCCGCTGGAGCACCTCCGGGAGTATGTCGCGGTCGTCCGGGCCGCCATGGCCGGTGCGGTCGACCACTCGGGCGTGCACTTCCGGGTTCGGGCGACCCTCGCCCGCCCACATCGGGTGCCGATCTACGTCGGCGCCCTGCGGTACGCCGGGTACCGGCAGGCCGGCGAGATCGCCGACGGGGCGATCAGCTGGGCGACGCCGCCGGCCTTCCTGCGCGACGTCGCTCGGCCGGCGCTCGTCGAGGGCGCCCTCTCGGCGGGGCGCGCCACGCCCCGACTGGTCGGTGCGGTGCTCGCGCTCGTCACGGACGATCGCGCGGCGACGCGCGAAGTGGCGCGGGAGCGCGTCGCGGCGAACACGCGGCAGGTCTTCTACCGGCGCCTGTTCGCGGATGCGGGATTCCCCGAAGCGACTGACGGCAACGTTCCCGATGCCCTCCTGGACGAGCTCGTGGTCGTGGGCGACGAGGGCGAGGTGACCAGCGGCCTGGCCCGCTACTTCGACGCCGGCTGCGACGAGCTCATCGTGTCCCTGCTGCCCGGCTCGGACGACGATGTGGGACGGACGCTGCGCCTCGTCGGGCGCGCTCGTGCCCGCTCCGAGGGAGCCTGAGCCGAGGAAGAATTGGGGCCGGGCTAGCCGCCGAGCGACAGGCGGCCGATCGCCCGGACGGATCCCCGGTCGATGACAAGCTCGGCACCGAGGGCGCTCGAGCGCTCCGAGAGCCGCTCGAGGATCCCCGATCCCCGTGCGGCGTCGACGAGGCGGGGCACCCCCCGCCGAGACCTCGGGAGCTCGTGGCCCAGCTCGATCGGATGGAGCCGAACGCCGGTCGGCTTCCCGCCCTCGAGCTCGATCTCGGCGACGACGGACTCGAACCACATCGGATCGGCGGCAAAGCCGACTGGCCGACCGTCGGCGGTCTTCCAGCCGTGGTCGTGGAAGTCCGCGGGCACGGCGTCCCACGGGAGCCCCTGCGCCTCCATCGCCTCGCGCGCCACGGGCTCGACCGTCTCGAGCTGGAGGAACAGGTTGCCGAGCGAGTACAGGATCGGCTTGCCCGCATACACCTCGAGCCCGCGCAGGCGATGGGGTCCATGACCGGCGATGACGTCCGCACCCGCGTCGATGGCGCGGTGCGCCGCCTCGACCAGGAAGTCGGGTGGCGCCTCGGCGTTCCATTCGCCCCGGGGCCCTTCGTGGCAGTGGATGCTCACGACGACGACGTCCGCCTGCCGGCGCGCCTCGTGGACGGATCGCTCCAGCGCGGTCATGTCCCGCTCGTCGAGGCGCCCGCGGACGGCAACCTCCGAGCCTGAATCGAATCGGGTGCCCAGGAAGCTGATGCCCGCCGACTCCCCCGCCGAGTCGCTGGTCAGCGGCCCGAAATCCCTCCCGGACGCGGCGGGCATGGCCCGTGCCGATCGCCTCGTCGATGTCGAGCAGCCGACCGTAGCGGTCCTGGTCGAGGACGTACTCGACGGACGCGCGAAGCGGGTTCGCGCCCGGGCGCCCGGCCGTCCCCCGCCCGGGATCGGCGGCGAGAGCCCCGGCCGCGTTGGTGATCGTGACGCCGACCAGGCCGATGCGTCCGCCCGCGGTGTCGACGTAGCCCGGGGCCCGCGCCTCGGCGAGCGTCCGCCCACCGCCCGCATACGCCAGGCCGCGAGCCTCGAGCTCGGCGATGGTGTCCGCGAACGCCTGCCACCCGAATGCCGTCGCGTGGTTGTTGGCGATGCTGAACAGGCTGAACCCCAGCCATCGCAGCTCATCGAGGACGTAGGCCGGCGCCGAGACCGCGAGGCCGTGCGCAGGAGCCGGAACGAGCGGCGGTCGCGGCGTGGTCGCCTCGAAGTTGACGAGAGCCGCGTCCCCGGAGGAGATCAGCTGGCGCAGCTCCAGGAAGTCGGCATCCGCGAGCGCCGCCACCCGCCGGTTGAGAATCGCGTCGCCGGCCGCGAGCAGCCGAATCGGCGGAGTCACGGGCGAGCCGAGCTCAGAACGCGCCGATGCCTCGGACCTTGGTGGTCACGCGGTACAGGCTACCGCCGGCGGTGACGTACATGGTGCTGAAATCGCCATCGTCGAAGGCGAGGTTGCGCGCGACCTCGGGGAATGGCAGCAGGCCGAGGAACTTGCCCTCCGCATCCGCGATCCACAACCCGCCCGGACCGGTGATGTACAGGCGACCCTCGGTATCGACCTTGAGCCCGTCCGGCCAGCCCTCGCCGTTCGACGACGACATGTCGAAGAAGATCCGGTTGTTCGACAGCGACCCGTCGGCCGCGACGTCGAACGCGCGGACGTAGCGATGGGGGCAGAGCCCGCCGTTCTCGACCTCCTTGACGCAGTCCTGGTCACGCCGGGTGATCGCCACGTACAGGATCGATTCGTCCGGCGAGAGCGCGAGGCCGTTCGGGAACTCGCACTCGTCGGTCAGCAGCTGGAGCTCGCCATCGGGCTTCAGGCGGAAGACCCCATTGAACCCGAGCTCGCGAGCCTCGACGGGCAGGCTCCACTGCGGGTCGGTGAAGATGAGGTCGCCGTTCCGGTCCCGCACGACGTCATTCGGCTGGTTCAGCGGCACGCCGTTGTACTTGTCGGCGATGACCGTGACCGAGCCGTCGGCCTCCGTCCGGGTGACGGTTCGATGGCCGAAGTGGCACATGATCAGCCGGCCCTGTGCATCGAGCGTGCAGCCGTTGCCGTTGCCGGTGTTCTCGCGCGCGATCGACACGCCATCCCGGGCGTCCCAGCGCACGAGCTGGCTCTCGCGCAGGCGCACGTAGGTCAGGAAGCCGCCGGGGTGCCACAGCGGACCCTCGGTGATCTGGCCACCTCGATCGTCGAGGAGCTCGGGTTCGCCCAGACCGAGCAGGTTCGTCAGCGCCTCGAGGCTCAAGATGCCGCCTCCATTCGACTCCGGGGGAAGGCTTCGCGCGGCTCGTCGCTCGCGTCGATCCATGGCCACACTATCACTTACCTGCTGGCTATTGCCAGAGAGATCGGCCTTCATCACTGACCGCCCACGATCAGGATTGGGTCACATACTATGTCGCCTGAATGGCTGAGATTGTGTCCCTCGCCGAAGGCATCGAGCGCCTCGTGCGCGCGGGCGGAACGATCGCCCTGGAAGGCTTCAGCCATCTCGTTCCGTTCGCGGCAGCGCACGAGATCATCCGCCGGCGGATCGCCGAGCTGACCCTCGTCCGGATGGTGCCGGACATCCTCGCCGACCAGATGATCGGCGCCGGCGTCCTAGCCCGACTCGTGTTCTCGTGGGCGGGCAACCCGGGCGTCGGGAGCCTCCACCGGTTCCGCGACGCGGTCGAGCACGGTTGGCCCCGGCCCCTCGCGATCGAGGAGCACACCCACGCGGGCCTTGCCGCGCGGTATGTCGCCGGGGCATCCGGGATGCCGATGGCCATCCTCCGGGCGTACGCGGGCACGAGCCTGGCCG
The DNA here is from genome assembly GCA_963721765.1 of uncultured Chloroflexia bacterium. Taxonomy (GTDB): domain Bacteria; phylum Chloroflexota; class Limnocylindria; order Limnocylindrales; family CSP1-4; genus UBA5189. Next base: position 79,962 of record CAVRJP010000002.1, on the reverse strand, counting down.
ACCACGCGCACGATGTCCGGTTCATCGACGATCCGTTCACCGGGCAGCGGCTCGCGGCCGTGGCGGCCGTCCGGCCGGACGTCTCGGTCATCCACGCGCAGCGGGCCGACCAGGCAGGCAACGTCCAGCTCTGGGGCATCACGGGCGTCCAGAAGGAGGCGGTCCTCTCGGCAGCGGCCTCGCTGGTCACGGTCGAAGAGATCGTCGATGCGCTCGAGCCGGTTCCGGGCGCCGTCGTGCTGCCGGGCTGGCTCGTGACACTCGTCGCGTGCGTCCCGGGCGGCGCGTATCCGTCCTACGCGCAGGGGTACACCACGCGCGACGACGCGTTCTACGCGTCGTGGGACGCGATCAGCCGGGAGCGCGAGTCCTTCCTCGCATGGATGGCGGAGCACGACCTGCCGACGGTGGCCGATGCCTGAGCCGCGCTGGACTCCGGAGGAGATGATCATCGTCGCGGCGGCGAGGCGGCTCGCCGGGCACGACGTGTGCTTCGCCGGCATCGGGCTGCCCAGCGCCGCGGCCATCCTCGCCACCCACACGACGTCACCCGGCCTCTACCTCGTGTTCGAGTCCGGTGCGCTCGGGAGCCGGCCGACGCGCCTTCCGCTGTCGGTCGCCGACGAGGGCCTCGCCCGGACAGCCCAGGTGGTGGTGCCTGTTCCCGAGGCGTTCGCGTACTGGCTCCAGCCTGGCCGGATCGATGTCGGGCTGCTCGGCGCCGCGCAGGTCGACAGGTTCGGGAACATCAACAGCACCGTCATCGGCAGCTACGGATCGCCGCGCGTCCGGCTGCCCGGAGCGGGGGGTGCGCCGGAGATCGCGGCGGCGTGCCGGACGACCATGATCCTGGTTCGACACGATCCGCGGTCGCTCGTCCGCGACCTGGACTTCCTGACCACCGTTGGGTATGGGACCGGGCCGGGCTCCAGGGAGAAGCTCGGCTTCCCCGGTCGAGGGCCGAGCGCGGTGGTCACCGACCTCGGCGTGCTTGCGCCGAACCCGGAGACACTCGAGCTCACCCTCGTCGAGGTCCATCCGGGCGTGACGGTCGACCAGGTGCGGGCCGCAACCGGCTGGGACCTTGCCGCGGCCGCATCGCCGAAGGCCACTCCCGAGCCCACCCCCGAGGAGCTCGAGACGCTCCGCCGGCTGGATCGACCGTCCACCGACTGAGGGGCCCGGCAGTCGCCGAGCGCTAGACGACCGCCGCCTCCCGCAGGTCAAGAATCTGTTCGGGCGTCATCTCCAGGAGCTCGCCAAGGACCGCGTCGGTGTGCTCGCCGAGGCGTGGCGGCGCCAGCGGCGACCGGCGAGGCTGGTCGGAGAACCGCAGCGGGCTCCCGACCACCGACATCGACCGGCCGTCTCGCTCGAACGCCGTGATCAGGTCGAGGCCACGGGTGTGGGGGTCGTCGAGCGCAGCGTCGATCGTGTTGACCGGGCCACACGGGATGTCGGCGGCGCGCAGGGTCTCGATCCACGACGCCGTCGATCGGCCCGCGAGGACGCCAGCAAGCTCCTCGGTGAGCCATTGCCGGTTGGCCACGCGATCGCCATTCGTTCGCGCCCGAGGGTCCTGGGCGAGGTCCTTCCGGTCGATCGCCGCAGCGAAGCGCGTCCACTGGTCCTCCGTCGCGACCGCGACGGCGAGGTACCCGTCCGCGGACCGAAAGACCTCGTACGGCGAGATGCTCGGATGGGCGTTCCCGAGGCGAGTTGGGCGCGTCCCGGTGAGGAGGTAGTTGTTGGCGAGGTTGACCAGGGAGGCGAGCTCGACCTCGAGCAGCGAGAGGTCCACGCGCCGGCCAACACTGGTGGTCCCGCGCTCCGTCAGCGCCGCCATCACGCCGATCGCGATGTACAGCCCGGCGAGGATGTCCACGATCGCGACACCGGCACGCATGGGCTGGCCGTCAGGCTCGCCGGTGACGCTCATGAGGCCACCCATCGCCTGGATGATGATGTCGTAGCCCGGGAGGTCGCGGTACGGGCCGGTGGTTCCGTAGGCCGACAGGCCGCAGTAGACCAACCCCACGTTGTCCTCGCGCAGGGCCTCGTAGCCGAGCCCGAGGTCGTCCATCGTCCCGACCCGGAAGTTCTCGACGATCACGTCCGACCGTCGGGCGAGGTCCCGGAAGAGCTCCTTGCCGCGGGGATGCTTCAGGTCGAGGGTGATGCTCCGCTTGTTCCGGTTCACCGCGAGGAAGTAGGCGCTCTCGCCCTCGGCGGTCCACGGCGGCCCCCATGCGCGGAGCTCGTCCCCCGTTCCCGGGCGCTCCACCTTGATGACGTCCGCTCCGAGGTCGCCGAGGACCATGGTTCCGAGCGGGCCCGCGAGCACCCGCGACAGGTCGAGGACGCGGATGCCCCGCAGCGCAGGAATGACCGGACCGGTCGCCTTCGGGCTCACGGGTCGCGCCAGCTCAGCGCGGGAATTTGCTGAAGTCGGGTGGTCGCTTCTCGAGGAACGCCGTCATGCCCTCGTCCGACTGCTCGTTGTTCCAGACGGCGTTCAGCAGCTCGCTGCCGTGGATCCACGATGGGTAGTGGAGGTCGCCCAGGTAGTTGAGGCTCGTCTTCATGTAGCGCAGGGTCGCGGGCGCAAGACCGTTGATGCGCTCGCACCACTCCGCGGTCGTCGCCTCCAGCTCCGAATCGGGCACGACGGTATTGATCAGCCCGGACGCCTTCGCTTCCTCGGCGTTCATGGTCTTCGCGAGGAACAGCATCTCCCGCGCTCGCCGATCACCGATGAGGAGCGGCAGGTACTGCGTCGCGCCGACGACCGGCAGCGCCCCGACCCTGGCGCCGCTCTGGCCGAAGATCGCGGTCTCGCTCGCGATGACCAGGTCGCAGTACAGCTGCCACTCGTTGCCGCCGCCGATGCAGTAGCCCCGGACCATGGCGATCGTGGGCTTCCCGCAGTTGCGCAGGAGCATGCACAGGTCGCGCATCTTGTTGTTCCAGATGTGACCCGTGGTCTGGTCGAGCGCCTGCATTGCCTGCATCTCGCCGCCGGCGCAGAAGTGGTCGCCGACGCCGTACAGGACGCCCGCACCAAGCGTTGGGTCCTCGTCCAGCCGCGTGAAGGCCTCGATCATCTCGTCGAGCGTCTGGAGGTTGAACGCGTTCCGGATGGCCGGTCGATTGATGCCCACCCACAGCGCGCGGTCCCGGACCTCGACGACAAGATGCTCGGCCATCGCGACACCTCTGCTACGGGACCCGATTCAGGACTGGAAACAGATTGATTCTGTTACTCGGACAGAATAGCGGCCCACGTTCGATCGAGGCCGGCACACGACCGACAACGTGGGCGCTTGCCGCGATCGGCCAACAAAAGGATGCCCGCGGCCAGAAGCCGCGGGCATGGTCCCTCAGCGCCTCGTCAGGTGGGCAGGCGACGGCCCCCGGCTATGGCCGGATCGCGACTCGGGCGCCGCTCGCGACTCGGCTTTGCGCAACGGGGCGCGGCGCGGCCTTCGGGCGAAGTGGGGTCGGCCGCCTTGCCTGGGGTCGAGCCGCAAGGATCGCCTCCGCGACCGACGCCTCGATCTCGTAGCGCTCACGAACACGGCGGAAGGGTGCCGGTGCGCCAAGCCGACGGACGGCCCAGCCGATCGACGCCAGCTTGCCGGCGAGCGCGGGGCCGGTTCCCATCTTGAGCTCGCGCGAGAGCGTCTCGATGGACACCGTCGGCGCGCGGCTGGCGACGAACTGGACTGCGCGCATCGCGTCCGGGGTCAGCTCGTCGAGGAACGCCCCGGCATGCTCCTGGTACCAGGCAGCCGCCGCGGCGTCCGGAAACGGCGCTCGGGGCAGGGAGAGCACGGAACCACTTCGGTGCTGGGTCAGCGTGGCGAGGGACTTCTCCAGCGCAGAAACCGTGTTCGCCATCTCATTCGGCGAGTCCGATGAGATCGAAAGTGTGAGTGTATAGGCCGCCATCGACTTCTCCCTGTCACTGTCGCCAATGCCAACAGCGTATTGAACTACTGTCGGTTTCGCAAGTATCTCGCACGCTTCACCCCGCCGACGCCATTTTTCGCGGGGTTTGCCGGCGATGGCGCCCGACTAACTGACAGAGTTACGCAGAGATCTGGCTTCGCCCTCAGCCCGTGGTCCGGCACGCGGGTGGCGCGCCAGCGCATGCGTGGTGCGCCCAGCACATCGACACCGGTACGTCCCCGGCGCTTGTGTGCGTCCCCGAGGCGGTCGCCCGAGGGCGTCGAGCTAGCGCCCTGTCCTCGGCGCCGAGCGACCGATCAGGAACGCGATGCCGAACACCGCGGTCATCGAAACGAGCGTCACGACGAGGGCGAAATTTGCGACGGGCGCGAAGCCTCCGAACTCGAAGATCTCCCACATGGCCGAGCCCACGACCGGCGTCGGGCCGCTCGCGAGGATGAGCGCAACGTTGATGTCACCGCTGATCAGGACGAAGACGAGAATGAGCCCCGCGATCAGCGCATTCCGCGTCAGCGGCGTCATGATGCTGCGCAGCATGCGGGAGTCCGACGCTCCGGCCATGCGCGCCGCCTCGAGGAGGTCCCGGCCGACCTGCTGCTGGGCGGCCGTCGTGACGACCGATGCGTATGGGATGTAGCAGATCACGTAGGCGACGACGAGCAGGACGCTCGGCGGGAGCCGGAACGGGGGTCCGCCGAGGGTCAGCAGCACGCCGATCGCGATGAGGATGTGCGCGATCGCCGCCGGGCTCTTGGCGAGCGCATCGACGTACCGCGCGAGCCGCGGATTGGTCTGCTGGCCGAACGTCAGGAGCTGGGCGATGACGATGAGCACGACGGCACTGACCAGGCCCAGGGTCAGGCTGTTCCCGACGGCTCCGATGATCCGGGGCGTCTGCAGCGTCTCGAGGGCGATCGCGATCGGGTTCCACTCCGTCGGCAGCTTGGCCGTCCAGCTCGGCGACCCCGAGACATACAGGAGCCCGAACAGGGGCAGGCCGACGCCGACCAGCGCGTACGTGATCACGACCGACCGACCGACGATCTTCCACCTCCGGCCGAGCCGGAGTCGCGACGCGATCGCGACCCGCCCGCCGATCACGGCGATATGCCCACTCGCCGCGGATCGCCGCTGGATCAGCCACACCACGATGATCGGCAGGATGAGCAGCAGGCCGACCAGGAACGCCTCGGCATACCCGACAGGGAAGCTGTCGGTGATGCGCCGGAGGATGTACACCGACACGACGGAGATGTCCGTGCCATAGCCGACCACCAGTGGGATCGACAGCATGGCGAGCGCCGGGATCATGCAGATGAGGAACGAGCTGATCATGGCCGGCCGGAGCGCCGGCAGGACGATCCGCACGAGGATCCGCACGGGATTGGCGCCCGCCATCTTTGCCGCTTCCTCCAGGCCCGGGTCGAGGTTGCGCATCGCGCTCGAGATGACGAGGTAGGCGTAGGCCGTCAGCGGAACGGTGTAGAGGGCGATGAGCCCCGGCCACGAGAACAGGTCGATCGGCCCGCTCTCGAGATGGACGCCCACCATGTCGAGCAGGCCGCGCAGGATGAGATTCAGGAAACCGACTTTCGGCGCCGCGAGGAACAGCCAGCCGAGCGGGAACGCCAGCCCTGGCATCAGGAACGGGATCAGCGGCAGGAACCTGCCGACCGTGCCGATCCCAGCGTCCGTCCGCTCGTTGAGCCAGGCGAGGATCGCCGCGAGCAGCGTGGCGAGCGTGCACGACACGCCCACGACGAGCACGGTGTTGAGGACGATCTCCCGAGCCGGTGGATTGTTGAGCACATCGTCCACGTAGAACGACACGACCCCGAGGCCAAATCGGTCCCACGCAAGGAAGGCCAGACGGCCCATCACCGCGACGATCGTCCCGGCGACGATGAGGCCGAGCACGATCGAGGCCACGCCGAACACGCCGGCGTGTCGCACTCGGCCGGCGATGACCCGCAGCGACGTCATTCGGCGGGCGATGTGCGCGCCGCTGCTCCGGTCACGCTCGTCACGCGCTCGGTTCGCGCATGACCCGCAGGTCACGGGGGTTGATCGTGACGACGACCGGGCTGCCCTCGTCGAGCTCGGGCTGGCCGTCCGAGGTCGCCCACGCCCGCAGCCGGATCTGCCCGATCTTGACCTGATACTGGGTGTGCGTGCCCATGAACCGCACCGCCTCGACGGTGCCCGACCATCGGTTCATCCCGTCGGCCGGGGCACCCGAAGCCGCGTCGGCCCCGGCGTTCCGTACGACGACATCGCCGAGGCGGCTGAACGCGATCAGGTGCTCGCCGGGCGTCGGCGGGTCGCCCGTCCACGAATTGGCTTGCCACGAGGCGGTGACCGGCCCGATCGGCCCACTGCCGACGACGTGGTGCGAGTCGACGTCGGCTCGCTCGACGGTGACCTGGATCTCGTTGCTCTGGCCGAGGAACCGCGCGACATGGATGTCGCGTGGCCGCCGGTACATCTCCCGTGGCTCGCCGAGCTGGGCCACGCGGCCATGGTCCATGACCGCCACGCGGTCGGCCAGCTCCATGGCCTCCGACTGGTCGTGGGTGACGTAGATCGCGGTGAAGCCGATGGTGCGCTGCATCCGGAGCAGCTCGAGCCGCAGCCGCTCCCGCACCTGGGCGTCGACGTTCGACAGCGGCTCGTCGAAGAGCACGATGCGCTGGCCGATCACGAGGGCGCGCGCCAGGGCGAGACGCTGCTGCTGGCCGCCGCTCATCTCCCCGGGATAGCGGTCGATCAGATGGCCGATCCCGACCCGGTCGAGGATGTCCTTGACGCGATCCGGGATCTCGCGCTTGCCAACCCGGTGGCACTCGAGGGGGAAGGCCACGTTCTTGCCCGCGGTCATGTGCGGCCAGAGCGCGTATGACTGGAAGATCATGCTGACCGGCCGGCTGCGGGGCTCGATGTCGAGGCCGGCCTCCGAATCGAAGACCGCCCCACCGTCGATCGTGATCGACCCGCGGTCGGGCGTTTCCAGCCCGGCGATGGAGCGCAGGAGGGTCGTCTTGCCACAGCCGCTCGGGCCGAGCAGGACGAGGAACTCCGACGTCCTGACGTCGAGGTCGACGTCCGCGAGAGCCTGGGGTCCAGACTCTCGCGAACCACGCTTGGTGAAGGACTTCGTCAGCCCCCTGATCGAGATCGTCGTCTGGCCGGTCGCGCCACCTTGACGCGACTCCGCCGACGGCGGCGACGAGGGCGGTGCGATCGCCAACTCAGTCGGGGATGCCGAGGAGGGTGAGGATCGTGTTCCGGTTCGTGTACGCCTTCTGGCTGTCGAGGAGCGTCGCATCGGCCGGGATCGGTTCCGTGTCGGGGAGCGTCAAGTCAGCGCGGATCGACGGCGCCCGGAAGTCCGGGTTCAAGAGCTTCTGGCCCTCCTGGGAGTAGATCCAGCTGAGGAACAGACGCATCGCCGCCTGCGAGGTGGACTTGGCGTTGATAACGACGTCGGTACTGCTGTACAGGACGGGGCCCGTCATGTCGACCAGCTGGACCGGAGCGTCGGGATTCGCCGCGATGAACGGTCCGAAGGTCGCGGCATTGCACCAGCAGGCCGGGTTCTCGCCGGAGCCGACGAGCGGCATCATCGTGGCGCCGCTCTGGTGCCAGCCGACGACGTTGTCCTTGTACGTGGTGAGGAAGTCTGGGCCATACGTCTCCAGCAGGGCCTCGAAGATGCCGAGCGTCGGAGTGATCAGCCGCGGATCCTGGGTCGGGATCTTGCCCAGCCAGAACTCGTTCAGGAGGTCGTCCCACGAATTGGGGATCATCTCCGCGGGGACCAGGTCCGTGTTGACGACGAACTGGGACGCGGGGTACGCGTAGAACACGGTGGCCAGGCCTCGCGTGCCCACGAAGCGCTGATCGATCTGGCAGGACCGTGGGATCAGCTCCGCCGCGTTGTCCTTCGTGATGGCGAGCAGATCGCCCGACGCGACGAGCGCATCCATGCTCGGGTTCGCGCCGCCGATGGCTGCCGCGTTCGTGAAGTTGCCGGCGATGTTGTCGCCGGCGAGCCGTGCGATCGCCTGTGCGCCCGTGATCCGGGTGCTGGTCACGGTGAGGTCGTACTTGGCCTTGAACGCTGCGTGAAGCTTGTCGGCCGTCTCCGGGAAGGTAACGGTCAGATAGTGGAGGTCAGGCTCCCCCTTGGCCTGCTCCTGCAGGGCGGCCTCGGCCGCGGTGATCGCTTCCTCGGTACAGGCGGCAGCGCCCGTGGTTGGAGCGGCGGTCCCGGGAGCGCCGGTACTCGCCGGGGCGGTGGGTGACGCCTGCGGGGTACCCGAACAGGCAGCCGCGACCGTCAGGATCGCGACGAGCGTCACGACGACTCGCCCGAGCCGGTGGCGCAACAGGGCGACGAGAGATGAACGCCTCGACATCACTGTGCTCCTCCTCACAGATGGCCTGGAAACAGTATTTTCTCCCGCTTGACTGTGGTCAAGAGCCAAGCGCGAGAACAGTCCAAGAATGACCTATTCCGTGACAGATTGCAGCGAGTTCTCGCGGGCGCCTCAGGGCCGCGCCGGCGCCTCCGGAGCGGGCTGTGGCGCCGACCTGATGACCTTCTGGCTGCGGAGCTCATCCAGCTCGCCAGCGCTGAGGCCGAGGACCTCGGTGAGCACCTCGTCGGTGTGCGCCCCGAGCAACGGGGCGGCCGTGACGGTGACGTGCGAGTCGGACATGCGGACCGGCCAGCCCGGCATGTAGAAGGTCCCGCGGTCGGGGTGGTCGACGGGCACGAACGTGCCGTTCTGGCGGAGATGCGGGTCGCTGATCAGGTCGAGGGTGTCGAAGACGGCCGAGGCCGGCACGCCGGCTCGAGCCAGGATGTCCATGGCCTCCCGCTTCGTGTAGGTGATCGTCCAGGCCGCGATGAGGGCATCGACCTCTTCCGCGTGCTCGGCCCGGGACTCGGCCGTCGCGAATCGTGTCTCGCCCTTCAGGTCCGGCCGGCCGATGATGTCCAGCAGCTTCGGCCAGTGGTCGCTGTCCGGGCTGCGTGACGTATAGATCATCAGGTAGTCGTTCGGACCGCCGGGCTTGGTCGGGTACATGTCGGCGGGGGCGTTCGGCACGGGCATCGCGTTGCCATAGCGCGCGGACGCTTTGCCGGTCATCAACGTCCGCGTGTACGCGACGCGGCAGTAGTTGATGACCGCCTCCTGCATGGACACACCGATCCGCTGGCCCTTGCCGGTTGACTGGCGCTGGTACAGCGCGGCGATGATCCCGATCGCCGTGTGAAGGCCAGTGCCCGTGTCCGCGACCAGGGCGCCCGGCCGGACCGGCTTGTCGGGGTAGCCCGTGATCGATACGGAGCCACCCGCCGCCTGGCCGATCGGGTCGAGGCTGAGGTAGGTACCGTACGGCCCGGCCGGATCGAAGCCCTTGATCTGGGCGTAGATGATCCGGTCGTTGATGCCCCTGACCGTGTCGTAGTCGAGGCCGAGGCGCTCGATGGCGCCGGGCGCGAAGTTCTCGATGAAGACGTCGGCCTCGGCGATGAGCCGGAACAGGAGGTCGCGACCTGCAGGCGCCTTCAGGTCGATCGCGACGCTGCGCTTGTTGGCGTTGAGGACGAGGAAGTAGAAGGAGTCGATGTCGGGGATGTCGCGGGACGCGGAACGTCCCTGCTCCCCCGCTCGGGGCGGCTCGATCTTGAGGACGTCGGCGCCGAGCCAGGCCAGCGTCTCGGTGCACGACGTGCCAGCCTCGAACTGGGTCAGATCGATGACCCGGACGCCTTCCAGTGCGGGCAAGGTGCGCTCCTTCTCCTAGACCGGGCTGTACGAGTCGGCCTGGCCGGGGCGTGACGCGGTGAAGCTCCGCCCCCCGGCGACGGCCGACGACACCATGACCTCGACGATCGCCGGACGTCGTTCGCGGTCGACGAACGCCATCGCCTTGTCGAGAGCAGGGACGAGCTCCGCCTGCTCGACGACCCTCGTCCCGAGGCAGCCGAACGCCTCGGCAAGCCGGTGATATTCCGTCGTGGGCAGGGCTCGCCCGGGCCGCCCGAGCCGATCTCCTCCGGCCCAGCCACCGTTGTTGGCGATCACGATGACGAAGCCGAGCCCATGACGGACCGCGGTATCGAGCTCCATCGCCTGAAAGCCGAAGGCTCCGTCCCCCGTCAACACGACCACGGGCCAGTCCGGTCGCGCGACCTTGGCGCCGAGCCCGAACGGGATCCCGACCCCCATCGTCCCGTACGGACCGGGGCTCAGGACGTTGCCGGGGTGGTAGGCAGCGATGCTCCGGCGCGAGAACCCGAGGATCTCGTGCCCGTCGACGGCCAGCACGCTGTCGCGCGGCAGCCAGCGATCCAGCGCGCCGCACAGGCTGAGCGGGTGCATCGGCGTCTCGTCCGACCCCGCAGCGGTCAGGACCTTCTCCCGCGCCGCCTGGTTGACCTCGGCGAGTCGCTGCCGCCATGGTTCGAAATCCGGCAGCCCTTCGCCGGCCAGCACCTCCTGGCTGAGCTGGCCGAGGGCGACCCGCGCGTCCGCCACGATCGCCACATCCGCCCGGCGGAACGTGGAGAGCGCCGTGGGATCGTTGTTGATCTCGATCAGCGCGCTGTCCTGGTTGACGACCGGTGCCCTGAGCCAGTTGACGATGTAGTTCGACCGCGTGCCGATGACAACCAGGCAGTCGGCCTCCCGGAGCGCCGTCGAGCGGGCGGCCGGGAACGCGAGGGGATGGTCTTCTGCGACGACGCCGCGGGCCATCGGGGTCGTGTACACGGGGATGCCCGCCTGCTCGACGAACGTTCGCAGCTCGTCCCATGCTCGCGACCACACGATGCCGCTGCCCACGACGACGATCGGCCGACTCGCGCGGGCGATCAGCTTCACCGCTTCGGCGATTCGCGCCGGATCAGCGGCCGCTCGGGGTTCATCGTCCCGGGTCGCCGGCTCGTCCGGCGGGGCGACCTCGCCGTGCAGAACGTCGGAGGGCAGGTCGACGTACACCGGACCCGGCGCGCCACTTCGGGCGACCTGCAGCGCTCGGCGAATCGCGTCGGGGATGTGCTCGGGGGCGTGCACCTGGTGCGACCACTTGGTGATCGGTCGCATCAGGCCGATCTGATCTGTGTCCTGGAACGCGCCACGACCGCGCTGGAACAGCGCGGTCGACCCACCCAGGACCACGATCGGCGCACCGTCGACAAACGCGTGGTTGACGCCCGGCAGCGTGTTCGCCGTCCCCGGGCCGGAGCACGTCATGACGACCGCGGGCTCCTGACGAAGGCGGCTGTAGGCGATGGCAGCGAACGTTCCTGCGCGCTCGTCCCGCACGTCGATTCCGCGGATACCGGCTTCGATCGAGGCCTCCATGGCTTCGACCATCGGCCCGCCGATCAGGTAGAAAAAGTCTCTGACATCACAGCTCGCCAGAGACTCGGCGAGGAGCCGAGAGCCAGTTGTCGTCACAGTCTTTGACAGTCCCCTTGATGCATCGTGCCCATCGTAGGCGCTCGGCGAAGCAGATCGCAAACCGCCGGGACGTGATCCAGGGACCTGCTGCGGTCCGCCTGAGCGTGAGGGATACTGTTGAACAAAAGCGAGATGACTGTGTCGATCTGCCGTGGGCGGGTATGACGATCGTGCCTGGGTCAACACCTACGGCCTGACGGACATGCGCTCCCTTGGGGCGGCTTTGTGGCGAGTGGCTATGGGCGTGAGCTGGGCGCACACGCGCTGGTCCCTGTACACCGAGGTGAAGCGCGTCTCGGTCTCCCTGCGCTGACCCGTACGCAGCGACCCGCCGAGCAGGCTCCGGGGAGGTCGTGTGGTTAGGGCGCGTCAGGCCGTCGTTGCCGCCTGCGCGCCGAGAGCCGCCGCAAGGCGTGGATAGACGTCCAACGCGTTGCCCGCGAGGACCCGCTCCGCGCTCCCATCGGGCCACTCTCGGAAGCTTTCCCGCGGATCGACCTGGTCCCAGAACGGGTAGTTGCTTCCGAACACCGCGAGGTCGGCCGCTTCGGTGATCCGAAGCTGCTCGTGATCGACCTTGAGCCCATCCGGACGCCCATCCTCCGCCCGGCTCACGAACCGGACGTGCCGTCGGAGGTAGGAGCTCGGCAGCTCGGTCACCCAGGGGATCTCGAGCCGGCCGGAGCGCCAGTCCTTGTCGACCCGCCAGAGCATCCACGTGGCCAGGTCGATCCCCCCGTCGCCGAAGACGAACACCAGGTTCGGCAAGCGATCGAATACCCCGGACGTGATCAGGCTGGACGCGTGCACGATCGTCGCCAGCGGCGCCAGGGCGTGGTACTCGGCGAAGTGGATCGGCGCGCCGACCGGCGTCGGAGGCGGCTCCATGTTGGCGCGCGAGCCATCGTCTCGGACGAAGACCGGCAGGCCGTTGGCCGCGGCCGCCTGCCAGATCGGGAAATAGCGCTCGTCCCCGTACGGGGCCGGCGTCCGCAGGGGCACGGCGAGCTGCACGAACCGATCATCAGTCGCCCACCGCTCGATCTCCGTGACCGCGAGGTCCGGGACGGTGACCGGCACTCGGATCGACCCGAAGAGGCGCACCTGCGGATCACTCAGGCCCAGCCAGCGATCGTGGAGCCACTCGTTGGTCACGGTCGCGATTGCCGCGTAGTTGAGCCGGTGTGGCAGGAGCCCCCTCGTGAGCGGGCTGAGGACCGCCGCGGTCGTCCCGTTCTCGACTAGCCGCCCCAGGACGACGGCCGGGTCCGCCAGCTCGTCCGCCGGTCGCTCCAGCAGCGGGAACGGGGTCTCCGCCCGCCGGCCAAGCAGCGGCGGGAGGCGCAGAATTCCACGGCGGCCCCAGACGGGGTCCGAGCTCGCCGTCGACGAGCGGCGGGTGGACGGCCGTATCGATGATCATCGGGCGGCGCGAGCGTCGTCGAACCGGTCGCGAGGTCGCTCCGTCGGGAGGTTGTAGAGCTCCCGGGCGTTCTCGGACATGACCCGCCTGCGCGTCGCGTCGCTGACGTGCGGCGGGATCGCCCGCAGCGGATCGTCGAAGTCGTAGTGCGGGTAGTCGCTCGAGAACAGCAGGACCCGGTCGGCTCCGGACATCTCGAACATGACCGCGGCGTCCTTGGGCTGCGGCGACTCCTCGATCGGCTGGGTGCAGAAGCGGATGTGTTCGAGGACGTACACGAACGGGTCCTTTGCCTTGGCCGGAAGCTCGGCGGAGGTCCGCGACCAGTGGTTGGCGAGGCGTGCCAGGATCGGTCGGTGCCACAGGAACCCGCCCTCGACCATTACGAACCGGAGCTCCGGGAACCGGTCGAACGTGCCGTTGCAGATCCAGCTGACGATGTGGGCTGAATACGTGAGCGGCGTCGAGACCGAGTGATAGTCGACGTAGGTCGGGAAGGGGCCGGCAGGGGTCACGCCTGACTGTGCGCCGCCCATCGAGCCGAAGTGCATCGCCACGGGCAACCCATGGCGTGACGCGGCCTCCCAGATAGGGTCGTAGATCGGGTGGCCGAGCGGTCGATCGCTGAGATGGTGGATCAGGACCTGCCGGAAGCCGGGATGACCCGCCCACGTCTCGATCTCGCGTGCCGCCCGAGCGGGATCGTCAAACGACACGAAGATCGCCCCGAGGAACCGGCCCTCAGCGTTGTGCTTCGTGAGCCACGTGTCGGCAAGCCAGCGGTTCGTGGCGGCGCAGAACGCAGCGTTCAGGTCCGGATCGACACCGTACTCGAACACGGTCGGAAGCAGGAGCGGATAGTCCACGCCCATCTCGACGAACAAGTGCTTCCGCGCCGTGTCGGGATCGGAGCCCGCCGGCCCGCCCGACTCCGGGTAGGCGTCGAGCCGCTGGCCGTCGCCGTACGGAAAATAGCCGGCCCGGCTCCCATTCCCGAACGGGAGGTAGCCCGCCTTGACGCCCTTTGCGGCGTGCGCGCCGAACGCAGCATGCTCGAACGGCGCGGCGTGAACGTAGCGCCGCGCAGGCTGACCGTCCTGAGCGGGCGTGGTCTCGACGATCGACGGCTTCGTTCGCTTCGTGGCCGCGGCAGCGCGGGCCTGCGGGTCGAACAGCCGGCTGCGCCACGGTTCGTCGAGGTAGTCGGCGATCTCGTCGGGCGATCGCATGATCACGTGCGTGTCACAGTCGATCAACGTCACCGGCACGGTCGCTTGATCGATCACCTGGTCGCCTGCGGGCAGGGTCACGGATGCCTCCTCCGAGCTTGGCTCATGCGCGAGCTCCGGTGTCGAGGATCACGAGGTCGTCCTCGACGTAGACGTGGTAGGTATCAACCCGCGGCAGCTCATCCGGGGTCAGGTCTCGCAGCTTCGCCGTCGTGACGTCATACGTCCGGATCCGGAAGCGCGACGGAAAGACGCTCTTGCCCGTCGCAAGCTCGATCTCCCAGCGATGCCACGGACAGGTGAGAATCTCGCCCTCGCGCACCCACTCGAGCGTCGGCGGACCACTGTCCGGCCAGTGCGGCGCCGTCGTGCCCGTGACCTCCCCGAGGCATATCTGCGCGCCCTGGTGCGGACAGACGTTTTTCAGCGCGTAGAACCTGCCGCCGACGTTGAACACGCCGATCCCCTGGGCGCCGGCGCCATCCACGTGGACGATCGTGCGCGACCCCGATGGGAGGTCGGCGACGCGTCCCACGATGTGCCGTGCCACAGATAGCCATCTCCATCGAAGAGTCTGATGCTGATTCGACTCTATCTCACGGATCAAGTCCGCGAGGTCGTGGCCCCGCCGAAATGGCGATTCTGGCTCGCCGAGGTCAAGTCGCCCCTTCGCCGGGAATGGCACTCGGGATCCTGACCCGAGCGAAAGCCCACAGTGCGACACAGAGTGTACCGAGGGCGCACACGACCAGGCCCGTGCGGGTGTCGGTGTAGTGCGCGACGATCGACACGAGCAGGCTGCCGCCCGCCAGGCCGAGGCTCCAGACCGCGATGTACAGGCCCAACACGCGCCCGCGCATCGCGTCGCTGACGAGATACTGCAGAGCCATGTTCGAGCTGCCGTTGAGGGCCATCTGGCTGAAGCCGACAACGACGAGGAGCCCCGCGGCAACCCAGAGCGAGCCCGCGAGGGCGAGCCCCGCAAGCGCGCCCGCGAAGCACAGCAGCGCCAGCCAGACGACCCGTCGAACACTCCTCGGTCCGATCACGCTCATCGGCGCCGCGGCGGCGAGCGCACCCGTCCCGACGGCCGACAGGAGGATGCCGTACGACCAGTCATCCAGGCGGAGGAGATCGACCGCGACGAGAGGCAGGATCGATTGGATGCTGGCGCCGCATGCGCCGAGGCCCAGCACGACGATCAGCATGTTCCGAACCGCGACGTGGGTCCACGCGTAGGCGACGCCCTCGCGGAGTGCCTTGCCGAAGGCCGCCGTCGTCGCGCCCGCCTGTCGGGTGATCAATCGAGCGTCGAGCACCAGGAGGGCGCCGACGGCGAGCACCGCCAGTGCCGCGGCCAGGGACAGCGTGGGACCGAAGCCGACGACGACCACCAGCACACCGGCGACGGCCGGCGCCAGGAGGCGGGTCGTGCTGAAGGCGGCCTGATGCAGCACGATCGCGTTGGGCAGATCGCTCCGGGGCACGAGCTCGGAGAGGAGCGAGAGCCGGATCGGCATCTCGGCAGCGCTGGCGAGCCCGAACACGGCGGCAAGTGCCAGGACGTAGGGGATGGTGGTCCAGCCGAGCAGGGAGAGGGCGGCGAGGACGATGGCCTGGGCCGCGAGCGTCATCTGGAGCGCGGTGAGGAGCCGGCGCTTGCTGATCCGGTCGGCCAGGGCTCCGCCCAGGGGTGCGATGAGCATCGGGGGACCGAACTGGAGTGCAGCGAGGGCACCCAGATCGATCGCCGACCCGCCGAGGTCCAGCACGAGCAGCGGCAGGACGGTTACCTGGATCCATTGGGTGGATCCGCGGGCAAGCTGCCCGACGAAGATCAGGCGGAAGTTCCAGGAGGTGAGCGCCCGAAAGGACCGCGGGAGCGTTCGCCTCGTCGCACCAAGCGCCGCCTCCCCAGCTTCACCGACCAAACAGGGAGCCGCCGTTGAGGTGCAGGACCTCGCCCGTCACGTAGCCGGCATCGGGCGAGGCGAGGTAGAGGGCGGCGGCTGCGACGTCCTCCGGCTGGCCCGCTCGCCCGACGAGGTTCCGCGCGACAAGGCTCTCCTCCCGCTCAGGGGTGAGGCGCTCGCGGGTCGGCCCGAAGTAGTCAGTCCCGACGATGAGCCCCGGGCAGATGACGTTGACCGTGATGCCCTCGGGTCCGAGCTCCTGGGCCAGCGCGTACGAGAACCCGATCATTCCGGCCTTCGCCGCCGAGTAGCGGAGATTGCCGCCCCGGTACGCGGCGATGGAGCTGATGCTGACGACGCGACCACCCGGGCGCCGCAGGCGCGGGCGCAGAACGTGGACGCTGAGGATGAGGCTCATCAGGTTCGAGTCGAGCACGCGCATCGCCTGCGCGGCCGCGTCGGCCGTCGTCTCGATCGCTCCGAGGTCCGCAGCACCGGCGTTGCCGATCAACACATCGACCGCGTCGACACCGATCGCGTCCAGCCAGCCGACGAAGGCGTCCAGCTGCTCGGGATTCGTGACATCGCACACACGGTGGCGGACGGAACCGCCCGTCGATGCAGCGATCTCGCCCACGGCAGCCTCGAGCAGGTGACCCCGTCGCCCGAGGATGATCACGTCGTCACCAAGCCGGGCGAAGCCGCTTGCGATCGCCTTTCCGATGCCCGTTCCTCCGCCGGTGATCACCACCGTTCTCGGTCCGGTCATGGCGCTCCTTCGGTGCTGGTGCACGACGTGAGATGAAGCCTGAATCAGGGCTGAATTGGGGACTCTCGACTCTATTCTAGGCAGGTTTCGGGATCAGACACGGACACAGGGTGCGACAATTCCGACCAGGCTCCGCCCCCGTCCCGGCTCCCGGCCACGACGCTCGTCGGGTCTCGAAGAGTCGCGCGGGCTGCCCGAGCCCGAGGAGGTGGACGTGGCCCCGTCACCCCGAACGATCGCGCGCGCGGCGATCCGGAGGCTCCAGCGCGACAGGAGCCGCCCTGCGGCAGGCGCTGCGCGCGACACGCCCGCGCGTCGGGTGGCGCTCGCGGTGAGCGCCTCCGCCGTCGCAGTCATCGGATTGGCTGCCGGCCTCACCGCTGGATTCGGGGACGGCGCCGGCCTGCCGATCGTGGCCGTCGCGACGGTGATCGCCGGCATCCTGGGTCTCGCGGCAGTCCGGTCACCGGTCCCGGTCGGTGGCGGACACCAGATCGAGCCTGACGCCGCGCGCCGACGGCTCGTCGTTGCCGGTTCGGCCGGGCTCATCGGCGCGCTCACCGCCGGGAGCGTGGCTCGGCTGGTGGCCGCCACGGGCACGCTCGAGACGGCCCGAGGCGGGACTGGACTGCCCGGTCTGGGAGACAGCCACGGATCGCACGGCACGGACGATCCGGGGGGCCACGGCGGGCAGACCGTCGGTGAGGTCGACCATGTCCGGAACGGCTTCGACCCGACGGCGATCCTCGAGGACTGGGACCGCGGATCGGTCTCGACGATGCCCAACGGCCAGACGCTCCGCGAGTACCAGATCATCGCCCAGAACCGAACGATCGAGGTCGCCCCGGGCGTCTTCTTCGAGGCGTGGACGTACAACGGGCGCGTGCCGGGCCCGACCATCAGGGCCACCGAGGGCGATCGAATCCGCGTCGAGTTCATCAACGCCAGCAGCCATCCGCACACGATCCACTTCCACGGCATCCACTCCGCGGCGATGGACGGCGTGCCGGGTCAGGGCGCCGGGAACATCCTGCCGGGGCAATCGACGGTCTACGAGTTCGACGCCTTCCCCTTCGGCTGCCACCTCTATCACTGCCACACGTCGCCGCTCAAGCGGCACATCCACAAGGGCCTGTACGGCGGTTTCATCATCGACCCGGATCCCGATCGTCATCGAGAGCAGCGCGCGCTTGCCGAAGCACGGTCGCTCGACGGTGCTCGCGCGGCCGGCATCCGCGAGATGCTCCTCGTCATGAATGCGTTCGACACGAACCTCGACGGTGAGAACGAGGTCTACGCCGCCAACACGGTCGCGTTCCACTACGCCAAGCACCCGATCCGGGTCGGCACCGACGATCGGCTCCGGCTCTACCTGATCAACATCACCGAGTTCGATCCGATCAACTCGCTGCACCTGCACGCCAACTTCTTCGACTATTTCGACCATGGCACGACGCTCGAGCCGACCCTGCGCACGATCGACACCGTCATGCAGTGCCAGGCGCAGCGCGGGATCCTCGAGTTCGGGTATCGCGGCTACGAGCCCGGGCAGTACATGTTCCACGCCCACCAGAGCGAGTTCGTGGAGCTGGGCTGGATGAGCCTGTTCGACGTCGTGCCCGGCCGGACTGCATGACCGACCAACGCCGGCGGAGATGGAGCCGGTGACGCGCTCGGACGAGCCCACTCCAGCGGAGAACCGCGGCTCGCCAGGCGGGCGGCGGCCGCTTGGCCTGTTGGCCGTGGCGCCCCTCCTCGCCCTGGTCGCCCTCGTGGCCTTGCTGCTGGCCCTCGATCCGCTGGCGACACTGCGCACCGGTGCACCACCGTCGGAGAGCCTGACGATCGAGCGGGTCGTGGTCACGGCGGAGCCGCCCAGCTTCGTGGTGACCGTGGTCAACGGCGGCCGGGAGCCCGTGACGATCGCGCAGGTGCTGGTCGACGAGGCCTTCTGGCCCCACGAGATCACACCGGGTCCGCGGCTCGAGCCACTGGCCACGGCACGCATGACCGTCCCGTACCCGATTGTCTACGGCGAGCCGCACCACCTCGTGATCCTGACGTCGACCGGCCTCACGTTCGAGCACACCGTCGACGTCGCACTGCCGACGCCGGTGCTCGACGCGGACGCCCTGGTCCGCCTCGCGCTCGTCGGCGCGCTGGTCGGGCTCGTGCCGATCGTGATCGGCCTGCTCTGGTACCCCTTCGTTCGCCGGCTGCGAGCGGCCAGATTGAACGCAATCCTGGCCTTCACGGTTGGTGTGCTCCTCGTACTCGGCGTCGAGGCGACCAGCGAAGCGCTCGACCTCGCCGCCCTCGTCCCCCCCGCGTTCGACGGCACGGGTGCGCTGGCGCTGTCCGTGATCGTGGCGTTCACGTTGCTCATGGGGGCCGGCGCCCTGACGCGCGGCCGGGCGTCGGAGGACATGGCATTGGCGATGTTCATCGCCGTCGGCATCGGGATGCACAACCTCGGCGAGGGCCTGGCAGTTGCGGCGGCATGGTCGACCGGGCATCTCGCCCTCACCACGATGCTGATCGTCGGGTTCGCCATTCACAACTCGACCGAGGGCGTTGCCATCGTGGCGCCGCTCGCGGACCAGCGGCCGTCGCTTCGGCGCCTCCTTTCCCTGGGCCTCGTCGCCGGCGCGCCGACCATCGTCGGTACGTGGATCGGGGCGATCACCTACAGCCCGGCGCTGGCCGTGGTGTTCCTCGGCCTGGGCGTCGGAGCGATCGCGCAGGTGATCTGGGAGGTCGTGCGCCTCATCGCCCGGCGCGGCAGCTTCCGCGACCCGCTCGTGCTCGCCGGCTTCGCCGCGGGCTCGGCGCTGATGTACCTGACGGGCGTGCTGGTGTCGACCTGAGGCCAGATCTCTTGCTAAAAGACTGGCTACTCCTGCGATACTGATACAGTTCGGCGCCTTCAGTTCGCCTTCGGCCACCGGACCCCCGACGAATGCTCGATCCCCGCGCCGCCGAGTCGGCCCGCTGGGCCGCGTCAGGTTGAGGATTGACGTTGCATATCGCAGTTGCGGTCAACCACGCGGGCCAGCAGGTCCCGATCAGGGACCTTGCTCGAATTCGCCCGGCGCGCAGACCAGCTCGGGTTCGACGCGCTCCTGAGCGGCGACCACATCGTCCTGCCGTTCGAGGAGCAGTACGACCACCCGTACTCGCCTGACGGGCGCTTCGGGATCGATACGCACCAGCCGCAAGGTCACCTCAATGAGTCGATGACCCTCCTGGGCTACCTGGCTGGGATCACGGAGCGAATCGCCCTCGGCACGTCGGTCATGGTGCTGCCGTATCGAAATCCGATCATCGCCGCGAAGGGCTGGGCCGGGCTCGACGTCATGAGCAACGGACGGGCCATCTGCGGGATCGGCGTCGGCTGGTCGCGCTGGGCGTTCGATGCGCTCGGAATCTCGTTCGAGGAACGGGGCGCGATGACCGACGAGGCGATCGAGGTCATGCGCACGTTGTGGACCCAGCCCGCTCCCGAGTTCAAGGGACGCTTCTCCCGGTTCGACGGCATCGGCTTCCTGCCCAAGCCAATTCAGGATCCCCTGCCGATCTGGATCGGTGGCCAGAGTCGCGTCGCGGCGCGCCGTGCGGCCCGGTACGCGCAGTGCTGGCACGCCACGAGGGCGACGCCGGAGCACATCGCGGGCCTGCTCCCGGAGTTTCACGACCTCCTGGGCGAGTTCGGGCGCGTTCCTGGCGATGTGATGGTGTCGCTCAAGCGGCGGCTCCACCTGACAGACGTGGGCATCGACCCCGGCCCCGCGCCGTTCACGCCCGACGAGATCGTGGGAACGATCGACCAGGTCATCGCCGACGCCCATCGGTGCCGCGAGCTCGGCATCAATCAGCTCACCTACGACTTCCGAACCTCCGAGCCTGACGAACAGATCGCGATCATCGAGCGACTTGCCGAGCACCTCCTGCCGGCCGTCCGCGCCGATACCGCCGGCAGGCGACGCACCGCCTGAGCGCGACCCGAGCCCGAGGTCCGGGCGCCTGATAGAAGTTGGTACACTTCTGATCCTTCTTGGGGCATTGGGAGGCTCTCTCATGCTGTCGCCGACGCTCGCATCCCAGGTCGAAACGCCCCTGTACATCGATGGCCGCTGGCGGCCGGCGACGGGACCCGCGATCGACGTCATTGATCCGACGAACGAGCGGGTTTTGGCGTCGATCCCCAGCTCGACCGACGACGAGGTCGACGCGGCGCTCGAGGCCGCTCGCAGGGCGCAACGGGCCTGGAGCCGCGTTCCGGTGATGGAGCGCGGTGACCATCTCCGCCGGATCGCGGACATCGTCGCCGCCAACCGCGACGCCCTCGCATCGATCATCGTCGCCGAGGTCGGCAAGCCGCTCGCCCAGGCGCTGGGCGAGGTCGACTTCGCCGAGGGCTTCCTCCGCTACAACGCAGACTGGGACCGCCGGCTCGAAGGCGAAATTCTCCCGGGCGACGTCTCCGGCGAGGTGATCCACCTCCTCAGATCACCCGTCGGAGTCGTCGCCGCGATCTGCCCGTGGAACTTCCCGCTCGCAGTGCTGTTTCGAAAGGTCGCGCCGGCCCTGCTCACCGGCAACACGGTCGTCGCCAAGCCGAGCGAGGTGACGCCGCTCTCCACGCTCGAGGCCTTCCGGCTGATCGACACGTCGGCAGACCTGCCGCCCGGGGTGCTCAACCTCGTCACGGGCGGCCCGGTGACCGGAGCGGCGCTCGTGGCCTCCAGGCTGACATCGCTCGTTTCGTTCACCGGCCATCGCGATACCGGGAAGAAGATCATGGCGAGCGCCGCCCAGAACCTCACCCGCGTCTCGCTCGAGCTCGGCGGCAAGGCTCCGGCGATCGTCTGGAAGGACGCCGACCTGGACGTGGCGGTGCCGGCGATCGTCATGGCACGGCACACGAACGCCGGCCAGGTGTGCACGTCCGCGGAGCGCGTGCTGGTCCACAGCGACCTCGTCGAGTCGTTCACCGACCGCTACATCGCCGCGGTCGAGGCGCTGACCGTCGGCGATCCGACCGGACCGGTGGACGTGGGGCCCATGGTCAGCGCAGCCCAGCTCGAGAAGACGACGGCCGCCGTCGCGCGAGCGCTGGAGGACGGCGCCGTCGTGGCGACGGGCGGGGGACGACCGAAGGGCGCCTCGTTCGAGACCGGCTACTGGTTCAGCCCGACGGTTCTGCGGGACGTCCGCCCGGACACGCGAATCATGATCGAGGAGACGTTCGGGCCGGTGACGCCGATCGTCGGCATCGAAACCCTGGAAGGAGCCTTGGAGCTGGCGAACGATTCGCGCTACGGGCTGTCGGCCTACCTCTTCAGCCGCGACTACGGGACGATCATGCGCTCCGTGAACGAGCTCGAGTTCGGCGAGATCTACATCAACCGGTCGCTCGGCGAGTCCATCCACGCGCACCACGCCGGATTCAAGGAGTCCGGCATCGGGGGCGAGGACGGCAAGTGGGGCCTCCTGCGCTATACGCAGATCAAGACCGCATATCACCACTACGGGTAGCTCGCGCCACGCCCTGGGGCCCGTCGTGAGCGTCGACGACCGCGATCGTGACCCGGGGCTGACCGACATCTGATGGCCACCCGACACGTCCTCGTTATCGGTGGCGGCGGCTCCGGCCTGGCCGCCGCCGTCTCGGCCGCCACCGAAGGCTCGCGTGTGACGCTCCTCGAGAAGGGCGATCGACTGGGAGGCTCGACGGGACTCAGCGTCGGCTCCCTGACCGCCGCCGGCACGCGCCATCAACGAAGGGTTGGCATCCGGGACTCGTGGGACGCCCTCCTCGAAGACATGTATCGCTTCTCGCCGCTGGTCGCCGAACGCGACGATCCCGAGCTTCGAGCCTTGCTCGCTCGTGAGAGCGAGCCCACGTTGACGTGGCTCGAGCGCCTCGGGGTGGCGTTCAGCGGCCCATACCCCGAGCCACCCCACAGAGTTCCACGGATGCACAACGTCGTCCCGGGCTCGCGCATGTACATCGCACGACTCGGTGCGCACGCGCGTCGCCTTGGGGTCCGAATCGTCACTGGGGCTCGCGTCGACGGCCTTCTCGTCGATGACGACGGTTCCGTACGGGGAGCGCGCTGGTCGGGCACACCGAACATGGAAATCCAAGCCGACGCGACCGTGCTTGCGACCGGAGACTACAGCGCCGATCCGACGCTCCGGGCACACCTTCTCGAACCCGAGGCCCGAGCGGCACTGCCGGTCAATCTTCAGGCAACTGGCGACGGTCACCGACTCGGGGCATCGCTCGGCGCGGAGCTGAAGTCGATGGATGTCTCGGTCGCCCATGGCTTGCGATTCCGGCGCCGGGCATCGCGAGGGATCGTTGATCTCTTCCCAACGGCGGTCCCCCTCGCACGGGCAGCGGCCTGGGCAATCTCGCGACTGCCCGCTGCAGTGATCGGGCCCTTTGCCAAGACGTTGATCGTCTCCAACGTCGCTCCGTCATCCGCTCTCTTCAGCGAAGGGGCGATCATCGTCAACCGGGACGGCGAGCGCTTCACGGATGAGGCATCAGGCGTCGCGTCGCTGGCCCTCCAGCCGGAAGCACGGGGCGCGATCATCTTCGACGAGCGCATCGCACGCCGCTTCAACGAGCCGCCGCATCACATCTCGACGGCCCCGGGCATCGCGTTCGCCTATTTCCGCGACTACGTCCGAGCTCGCCCCGACCTCGTCCACATGGCGCAGGACACGGCGGGTCTGGCCGCGTCGCTGGACATGCCTGCGGAAGCGATCGCCCGGTCCGTCGCATCGACAACACGCCTGTCATCGCCGTACGTTGCCCTCGCGCCGGTGTTGGGAATGCTCGTAACGACCGAGGGCGGGCTTTCGATCGACCAGCGGTTCCGGGTGCTCCGACGAGATGGCACACCGATCGACGGCCTCTTCGCCGCCGGCAGCGTCGGCCAAGGGGGCTTGGTCCTCGCTGGACACGGATTCCACATTGCGTGGGCGATGACCTCCGGTCGCCTGGCGGGCGCTGGTGCGGTCGTGTCGCCGATCCGCGGACCCCACGCGACGCCCGGCGCACGCGGTCAAAGTCATCAGACTTTGGCGTAGTTGCTACCTGTCCACCGTTAGATTGCGGCCGTATACTCTCTGTTAAGGCTTGATTGTTGCCTTATCAAGAGACTGTAAAGCCAGTCACGAGCTTGGAGGTTGCGGTGCGTCCGACACGATCGATCCTGGCCGTAGCCCTGCTCGTGGCCTCGCTCACCGGCTGCAACACTGGTTCGACGAACAGTGACGACTATGTGATCGGGGCCGTGCTGGCGCTCACCGGCGACTTCTCGAGGACCGATGCGCCGGCTCTCGTCGCCATGCAGGAGTTCGTCGGCCGGGTCAATGAGGCCGGAGGAATCAACGGCAAGCGGGTCCGCCTCGAAACCCGGGACGACCAGAGCGACTCGGCCCGGACGACGCTCGCCGCGGAGGATCTCATCGACAACGCGTCACCGGACGTGCTGATCACGGTGCGCAGCAGCCCGTCGTTGGCCGTGGCCCCGATCACGAACGCCCGAAAGGTGCTGCATTTCACGCTCAGCAACACGCCCACCCTGATCGTGCCCGACACGCATCCATATACGTTCTGCGTGTTCCCGACCATCGCCCAGCAATTCGCGGCGGTGGTCACTGCGGGCACCATCGTCGGCGGATCGGACGCGAAGTACGGCATCCTCCACCCGACCGAGTCCGCGGGCGTTGCAGCCAACGAAGAGCAGCAGCGGCTCCTGGAAGCGAACGACCTCGAATACGTCGGGTCCGAAAGCTACGTGCCTGGCGCCACGGACTTCACTGTTCAGCTCTCGTCGCTTCGCGCCGCCGGCGCAACGGTCGTGCTGCACACCTCCTTCCCGGGCGATACGACGTACGTCATGCGTGCCGTTCGCGACCTCGCTTGGGACGGAGTCTTCGTGGTCTCGAACACTGGCGGGATCACTGAGCCGGTGCCGGATATCCCCGAGGACATCCAGGAGCGCTTCCGCGCGCTCGGGGTGGGGCTGACGGCGCGGGCCGCGGACGACCAGCTCCCGCCGTACGCTGTCGCAATCCAGAAGTACGGCACCGTCACCCAGATGGGAGTGCCGGTTGCAACCCACGACTCGCTCGAGGTTTGGAAGTGGGCGGTCGAACGCGCCGGAACGACAGAATCCGATGCCGTGAAGGCGGAGCTGTACAAGCTGGCGACCGTGCCCGAGGCTGAGGCTCCGGACGGCCTGCTCCTCACCCCGAACCCGCTGTTCGCGCAGGGCATGCATGGCGTGAACAATGCCCAGCCGTCGTGGGCGCTGGTGCGGCCGAGCAAGGTGATCGGCGGCACCTACCTCGGGGAGGTCTTCGAGGTGACGATCCAGCGGTGACGAGTCCCGCGCCCGGGGAGGACACGGAAGCGACGACGGACGAGGCACCTTCGCGGGGGATGCCGGGCTAGGAGGGTTGAGAGGGCGTGCCTGTCGTCGTGCGCAGCCTGTCGGCCTGGTACGGGCAGAACCGCGTGCTCTTCGATGTCGACCTCGAGGTCGGCGACAGCGAGATCGTCGGCGTGTTCGGTCACAACGGCGCCGGCAAGTCAACGCTGCTTCGGGTCCTCGCGGGCGTCCACCATCACGCCACCCTGCAAGCGTCGCTCGGTGATCGCGAGCTCGCCGGCCTCGGGCCCGACAGCGTGGCGCGGCATGGTCTGGTCCTCGTGCGGGAGGGGGCCCAGGTATTCCAGGGCCTGACCGTCGAGGAACACCTCACACTCGGATCGCGACTCGGCCGGATGTCCGGACGAGGCGGGGTCGCCGCGGACGAGATCTACGCCAGCATTCCCATGCTCGGCCAGTTCCGGAGGCGGCTCGGGTCCGAGCTGAGCGGAGGGCAGCGGCAGCTGCTTGCCCTGGGCGCCGCGTTCTCCGCCAATCCTGCGTGCCTCCTCCTCGACGAGCCGTCGACCGGCCTTGCCCCACAGGCGCTCGACGCCGTGTTCAACACGCTGCGGGCCTTCTCGGACCGCGGAATCCCGCTGCTCGTGACTGAGCAGAATCCGACCTGGCTGGCGAGTCTCGCTGATCGCGCCTACCTCCTCGAGCTCGGCAGGATCATCGCGAACGGGACTCCCTCGTCCGTGCTCAAGGCACGCGAATCCGACGCAAGCCCGGAGGAGGCACGCCATGTCAATTGACCTGGCGTCGCTCGAGGTCGCAATCGTCAGCGGCCTCGCCTTCGGTTGCGTCTACGCGCTGCTCGCCCTCGGTTTCAACCTCGTCGTCGCCGCCTGCGGGGTCTTCAGCCTCGCGCAGTCAGCCATCATCAGCGGCGGCGTCGTCGCGTATTTCGTTTTTGGCCAACAGGCCGGGGTGCCGTACCTCGTGGTCCTCGTCGGCCTCATCTTGGGCGGAGCGGCCATCAACGCTGCGGTCGAGCTCATCGCCGTGCGACGTTTCCTCCGCGACGCCCGATCGCTGTCGCACGAGACGTTCGTGAGCACCCTCGCCAGCTCGCTCGCGCTCACATCGCTGGTCGCGCTCGTGTTCGGCGGCGAGCAATACCCAACGGCGTCGTTCGTGTCGTCGGACCCGGTCGATCTGCTGGGGCTCAACGTCCGCCCCCTGTTCCTCGTGATCTTCGCCACGACCGCCACGGTCGCGGTCCTGCTCGAGCTCGTGCTCCGACACACCGAGATGGGCCTCGTCATGCGAGCCGTGGTCGCAGACAAGGAAGGGGCCGAACTCTTCGGGATCAACGTCGCTCGCGTGGTCCAGGGCGCGTTCATCGCCTCGGGAGCGCTCGTCGGGGTTGCCGCGTTCCTCATCGCGCCGCTGCTGCAGGCCTCGGCGTTTGTCGGCGATCAGATCCAGATCTACGGGATCGCCGCGGTAGCGATCGGAGGGTTCGCCAGCTTCCGCGGTGCCTTCGTGGGTGGCCTGCTCGTCGGTCTGATCCACGGCGTTACGCCACTGTTCTTCGAGGCGACGTGGGCGACGCCGCTGGTCTACCTGCTGCTGTTGACCGTCCTGCTGATCAAGCCAGCGGGGATCTTTGGTCGGTCGGGTCTGTTCGGCGCGGCCGAGGGAAGGCAGGTCTGACGCGATGACGGGTCGCGAGGCCACCGTCCGCCGTCTGCTGCCCTTGATCCTCGTGGCCGCGGCGATCGTCTACCCCGTCGCCGATTCCTCCTCGTCTGCGATGGCGCGCGGGATCCTCGCGCTCGTGCTGCTGATTGCCGCGATGTGCCTCAACTTCGCCTTTGGCTATGGCGGCATGCTCGCCGTCGGCCAGCCGGCGATGATGACGATCGCCGGCTATACGGCCGGGTTGCTGAGCAAGCACGCCGGCCTGGACTGGTGGTGGACGGTCCCGTGTGCCGTCGTGGCGTCCGTGCTGGTCAGCATCCTGATGGGACTCCCGAGCCTTCGTGTTCGTGGCTGGTACCTGGGCGTCGTCTCGTTCGTGGGCGTGGCGATCGTTCCCGACCTGCTCGAATCGCTCCGGGCCGTGACAGGCGATACCGAGGGGATCGCGGGCATCCGGCCCATCGGCTTTGGTCCGGGCAAGGCTGCACCGCCATGGGTGGTCTATGAGCTGGTCCTCGTGGTAACGGTGGCGGTGGCGATTGCGATCCGCAATCTCGTGACCTCGGGTTGGGGGACAACGCTCGTCGCATATCGAGACCACCCCGTCGCAGCCGTCGCCGCCGGCGTGGACCAGCTGCGGCTACGAGCAGCCGTGTACGTCCTGTCGGGCATTCCTGTCGGCATCGCCGGCGCCCTGTACGCCCACAGCCTGCAGTACATCTCGCCGACCAACTTCAGCCTCCACACGGTCTTCCTGCTCATCGGGTCGGTCTTCCTGGGGGGCCCCGGGACCCTCTGGGGACCGTTCGTCGGCGTGGTCGTCTTCCAGGGGCTCAGCCTCTTCGTGGGGCAGTTCAGCCCGCTGAACCCGCTCGTCCTGGGGCTCGGCGTCCTGGCGTCTGCGCTGCTGTTCCGCGATGGCATCACCCAGACGGCGTCGAAGGCCTGGCGCCGTCTGACGAAGGCGAAGAAGGGGCAGGTACGACTCCGGAGCATGGCGGACTTCGAGCACGCGATCCCACCGGTCGGCCCGCCTCCGATCCTCGAAGTCTCGGACCTCCACAAGCGGTTCGGCGGCAACGTGGTCCTGAGCGGCGTGAGCATGACCGTCACGGGTGGCGCGGTCACGACCGTGGTCGGCGCGAACGGCAGCGGCAAGACGACGCTGCTCAACTGCATCAACGGCTTCGTGACCAGGGATAGCGGGGGCGTCGTCATCGACGGTCGTGCCCTGGACCGACTCGCAGTCCACGAACGAGCACAGCTCGGGTTGGGTCGAACCTTCCAGATCCCGCGTCTGATCGACTCCTTCACGGTCCTGCAGAACGTCGAGCTGGGTGTCTATGGCCTCCGCCCGCCAGGGATCCTGCAGGCTCTGTTTCGACTCCCAGGGTTCAGCGGGCAGCAACGGATCGCCCGCGACAAGGCCCTGCGGGCATGCGCCGCCCTCGGGTTCGGCGACGAGGAGGCGCAGATCAAGGTCGGCGAGCTTCCCCTGGGGCTCAAGCGACTTGTCGAGATCGCAAGGACGATCGCCGCGGATGCGCGGGTCATCTGCCTCGACGAGCCGGTTGCGGGACTCAACGACGCGGAGCGTGCCCAGGCGGCCGCCGTCTTCCGCGCCCTTGCCGCCTCAGGTCGGGCGGTGCTTCTCATTGAGCACAACCTGCCCTTCGTGCATGCGGTGTCTGATCAGATCCTGCTTCTCGACAAGGGCGGCGTCGCCGACGTCGGCGAACCGGAGGCGACGCAGGACGCGGGACGGCTGCTCGGGGCGTACTTCCAGACGTTCACCGCCCGCGCCTGACCGGCGATGGCACTGAAGCCGACATTCAGATCGTGAGCAGGGGCCCGCTCACGATGATCGTCTCGCCCGTGATGAAGCTCGAGTCGTCGCTGGCCAGGAACAGGGCGGCCGCGGCGACCTCGGTCGGCTGCCCGAAATCGGCCCACGACCGGTGACGGGGACGTCGCCTGGGGATTCCGACGCAGCATCGGGGTGTCGATCTGGCCGGGCGCGAGGGCGTTCACGCGGATGCCCTGACTCCACACCTCCTGGGCCACGGAGCGCGTCAGGGCCAGGACGCCGCCCTTCGCCGCGCAGTAGTTGACCATGAAGCAACCGGTGATCCCGCCGATCGATGCGATCGTCACGATCGATCCCTGCCGGCGCGGGATCATGCCGCGCAGCGCCGCGCGAACGACATAGAAGGTGCCGTCCAGGTTCACCCGGATCTGGTCGTGCCACTGTTCGTCTGACATGTTCAGCGTGACGTTCAGGGGGCCCTCGCGGGGCTCGGCGAGCTGCTGCTTCGTCCGGCGATCATCGAGCCCGGCGGCATGCACGACGACGTCGATCGGGCCGAGCGCGGACGTCGCGGCGGCGAACGCCGCATCGACGTCGGGCGAGCTGCCGATGTCCGCCTGCAGTGCCAGGCCACGCTCCAGGCCCGCTGCGACCGTCGAAGCTCCCGCAAGGTCGAGGTCGACGACGGCGACCGCCGCGCCTTCCTCCCCGAAGCGTGCAGCGATCGCCGCTCCCATCCCCCCGGCGCCGCCCGTGACCAGGGCCGTCTTCCCATTGAGGCGCACTGCTCTTCCTCCCGTCGTGCGAGGCACGACACTTTCATCGGCTAAAGTGTCTGAGAAGGTAAAATACTGTCTAGTTGGTCCGCAGCGCGAGAGATGGGGACTCGGAATCACTTGACAGCCCAGCCAGGAACACTGCCACCCGGGGTCAAGCTTCCACGATACGTCCCCGCCGACGCCATGGTGATGAGCGGCTACGACGAGGTCATGGAGGTCCTCCGGTCGTCGAAGCTGCGCCCGGAGCCGTCGATCGAGAACGAGGACATCAGCGGCGACGTCCTGACGACCATCTACGGCTCGGAGCACACGACCCGCCGGCGGATCATGAACCGCCTCGTCCGGCCCGCCTCCCTCGAGCACTACCGAGACGAGCTTCTGGTCCCCGCGCTGCTCCGACAGCTCCGGGAGCTCCGGGCGAACCCGGACCCGGATGGCGCCTACCGGGCCAACCTCGTCGAGTTCACGCGGCTGCCGTTCGTCCACTTCGCCGCGGCGCTCGCCGGCTTCGACCTGTCCCAACCGTGGCGGGTCCACGAGCTGCTCGCCCTCGTGAACGCCATGGGCGACCTTCACCGCGTCAAGTGGTTCACCGGCGACCACGCGCCGATCGTGCAGCAAGGCTTGGCGGCCAAGGCGCGCTTCAAGGACGCCTACTTCGGGCCTGCGATCGCGGGCTGCCCATACCGTCCCGGGGCCGAGGTGCCGCCCGAAGAGCACGACCTGATCTCGCTGCTGGCCGCCCAGGTCGACCCCCACTGGAGCGATCTCGATCTCGCCGCACGGGAGGCATTCACGAGCGTGTTCGCGGCCGGCGTGAACAGCAGCTCGACGATGATGACCAACTCCCTGGACGAGATCGCCGAGTGGCTCCCGAATCACCCCGATCAGGCCGCGCAGCTCGACGACCTAGAGTTCCTGGCCCGCGTCATCCAGGAGACGCTGCGCCTGCATCCGACGCCACCTGCGTTCGGGCGGATCGCCCTCGAGGACGTGACGTTGTCGGATGGCCGGGTGATCCCGGAGGGCCAGTGGATCTCGCTCCTGCCGATGGCCGCCAATCGCGACCCGCGCGTGTTCGGTCCGAACCCAGACGAGTTCGACCCGGACCGCGTCCTGCCGCCCACGGTGGCCCGCTACGGCACGAGCTTTGGCGGCGGCTCGCATCAGTGCCTCGGCCTCCGTGTCGTCCTCGGCAACGACGGCGTCGGCAGCCACGCCCACGTGCTGCGGATCATGCTCCGGGCCGGCGTCCAACGCGACCTGGAGCGCCCGGCCACACGCGAGCCGAGCGAGCGGGGCCACTGGGAGACGTACCCCGTCGTGTTCACGACCCTGGATCGGGCGCTCCGGGAGGCGGATACTCCGGCTGCCGGATGACGGCCGACTCGGCCAGCGTCGTCGCCGGCTGATCCGCAGGACCGGCGAGACGACGCGGACCACAGGAGACAGCGTGCGCATAGCGTTCGACCCGTTCATGTTCCGGAAGACCGTCCCGCTGGCGGACCTGCCGGCGCTGGCCGTCGACCTCGGGTTCGATGCGATCGAGCTCACACCCCGCCCCGACTTCCTGCTGCAGCACGTCTCGCCGCGGGTGGCCTCGCCCGGCATTCGGGCCTTCAGACAGGCGCTCGATGCCGCGGGGGTCGAGGTGGTCTCGTGCCTGGTGCTGTACCGCTGGTCGAGCCCAGACGAGGCCGAACGGGCGGCGGCCGTGCGCTACTGGACCCGTGCCATCGACGTCGTGGCCGAGCTCGGCTGCAAGCTCATCAGCACCGACTTCTACGGCCGGCCGGAGCGGGCCGAGGCGAGCGAGGCCCAGTTCTGGAAGTCCATCGAGGAGCTCCTGCCGCGGTTCGAGAGCGCGGGAGTCGGCCTCGCCCTCGAGGCCCACCCGGACGACTTCGTCGAAGACGGATACCAGGCGACGAAGCTGGCTCGGGCCATCGGCTCACCGGTCGTCTCGTACGTCTTCTGCATCCCCCACATCTTCTCGATGGGCGGCGGGGCGCGCGGGCTGTTGCGGGATGCGGCCGACCTTATCAGCATCGTCCATGTCGCCGACACGTGGGACCAGCGCGCCTCGTCGGGCCTGCGCTACCTGATCAACCCGCCCACGACGCCGGTCCGCGTCCACCAGCACCTCGAGATCGGCAAGGGCGAGATCGATTTCGACGACGTCTTCGAGGGGCTTCGGGAGATCGGGTTCGACGGGATCATGACCAGCGCGGTCAACGGCTTCGAGGACCGGGCCGAGGAGGTCACCCGCTCCAATCGGGCGAAGATGGACGAACTGCTGCGAAAGCACGGTTTCTCGTCCTGACGCCGCGGCGCGCGCCGCGCGGTCAGGGAGCGGCGTCGAGGTCGAGGTCGCGGAGCTTCGTGAAGACGACCGGGTAGAGCTCCCAGGTATCCCGCTCGGTCGGCTCCTTGCGCGGCGCCCGATCCGGATCACGGCGGACGCCGGCCCGCAGGAGCAGGCGCAGCACGTGGGCATGGCTCCCGACGCCGTCGTTGCCGAGGACGACCCGGAGGCCGAGGCACTGGTGCGTCCCCGCCCCGAACCCGGTCGCATAGCGCTGCGTGCTCGGCGGGAGCGGCCGATCCGGGTTGAACTCGTCGGCGTCCTCGCCGAAGACGCTCCGATCGCGGTTCGATGGACCCGGGAACGCGGCGACCCACTGACCGGCCTTGACCTCGCGGCCCGAAGGGAGCGTCAGGTCCTCGTTGGCGACGCGCCCGAATGCCGGGAAGATCGGATGCAGGCGCAGCGTCTCCTGGAGCACCCGGCCGAGGAAGTCCAGATCGTCGATGCGATCCTCCTGGTCCGGATGGAGGGGAAGCCACGAGGACAGCTCGTCGATGGAGTTGGTCATCATGGTCGAGCTCGTCCCGACCCCCGCCGCGAAGATGCTCGTGAACGTCTCCTTGACGCACAGGTCCTGGTCGGCCCAGGTCGGGTCGAGCTGTGCGCCAAGCAGCGAGAGCAGGTCGTGCTCGGTGGGCGGGACCTCGTCGCCTGGACGGTAGGGGCACTTGTCGTAGGCAGGCTCGTAGAACTCCTCGCGGAACGTCTCCTTCGCGGCCAGCCCGCGCTCGATGATCGGCGCGTGATCGCCGTAGTAGAACTTGACTCTGTGGTGATCACCCATGGCGTTGATCAGGCCGAGGAGCTCACGCATCCTCGCCGGGTCGTCCGTCTCGAAGCCGGCGAGCGCCGCAGAGAACTGGACGAAGGGATAGCGGGTGAACTGCACCAGCTCCGCTCGATACTCGCCGTCCGGATCCGGCGTCGCCCGGAGCTCGCGCAGGGCGCCCTGCATGGTCGGGATGAGCAGGTTGTCCCGATAGTGGTCGAGCGCATCCGAGCGCACGAGCCGGTTCATGACCCGGCGACGCAAGGTGTGATCTGAGCCGAACAGCGTGGTGAGCGATCCGCCGCTCACCTCGGCGTTGCCCGTCGGCGGCTCCGGCCGCATCTTGGATGACCGCAGGACCTCGAGCATCTCGTCGTACCGGGTGACGATCAGCGCGTCGCGCGGCATGAACGCCGGGAGGCGGGGCTGCGGGGCGTCGGTTGGGCGTTCGGTCGTGGTCACGGCATCGTCCGGCTGCGGAGCGGGTCGCGCTTTCGTTCAGGAGTGTCGAGATACTACTGTATCCTTGTGCGCAGACTTTTCCACGCAGATTCGGGCGTCCCACGCCCGGCCACACGTGAGGTGACGGCGTGACGAGCTACAGGGTCGCGGACCAGGCAGATCTTGCCCCTGGGCAGCTGCGGGCCGTGGACGTGGGTGGCGACCGCGTCTGTCTTGCCCGGCTGCCCGACGGGACGGTCTACGCGGTCAGCGACACCTGTACCCACGAGGAGGCATCGCTCAGCGAGGGCGAGATCTGGGACGGTTCCGTCGCGTGTCCCCAGCACGGGTCGCTGTTCGATCTCGCGACCGGCGAGGTCACGGGACTCCCCGCCCAAATCCCGGTGCGCACATTTCCCGTCCGGGTCGAACACGGTGCGATCCTCGTCGAGGCGGACTGACTCCAACCTTCAGAGAACGTTCGGGCCGGGCGGGCCAGCCGCGCCGGCGGCCGAACGAGCCGGCAACGGCCCCGCGAGGCGGTATGCGCGATCGAGTGCGCTCATGACGACGCGCATGTCGCCCAGTCCGGCCAAGGGCTCGTCGCCGCGTGCATGGCGATCGAGGACGTCGTTCACGAAACGCGCGTAGGTCGGTTCGTTGGCGGCCGCCGTGGGGATGCTGACGCGGCCCCCTCGGGTGTCGAGGATCGTCGTGGTAGTCGGGTCGGTCATGACGTAGTGACGGTCGGTCTTGATCGTGAACCGCGCGTCGTAGGTGCCCGTCGGCGCCGGATACAGGAAGCCCGTCTCCACGACGCATTCGCTCCCCGGGACGCTGAGCAGCAGCGCGGACCAGTCCTCGATCGGCAGGCCGAAGGCGGCGTTGCTCATGCGCGCCGCATCGACCCCGACGTCGGGCGCGCCGGCCAGGACCCGGTACAGGTCCACCAAGTGCACGCCGAGGTTGAGCGTGCTGCCACCGCCCGCGAGTGCCGGATCGAGCATCCATGCGTTCCCGGACGCGATGTACCGGTCCGGATGACCGGACACGATCCGCAGCGACAGGTACTCGAAGGCATCGTCGGCGAGGTGCTCGCGCACGGCGTCCATGAACTCGGTCTGCCGCCACACGAACGGCACGGCGGCGAACGAGCCGCGAGCCGCTGCCCGCGCGGCCAGCGCGGTCACCTGTGCCTCGTCCAGGCCGCACGGCTTCTCCATGGCGAAGGGGATGCCGCTGTCGACCAGGTGATCGCCCTGCTCCGCCATGTCGCAGTGGCGCCCGAGGGCGAAGACGAAGTCGACCTCCTTCGGGTCCGCCGCGACGCGGAGGTCCGCAGACCAGCGACAGCCCAGGCGCTCGCCGATGCGGCGGGCAACTCCCTCGTCGGGATCGCTGACCGCCACGACACGGACGTCGGCCCGCTGGGTCAGTGGCTGCAGGTAGTTCGGCAGGTGCCAGTGGGCGACGCCGATCAGCGCAACACGGAGCACGACCCTGTCTCCATCATCTCGGATCCGCGCCCTCGAGCAATCGCAACATTCGAGGGCGATCGCCAAACCCGACGATACCGAAAGCGTATCAGTCACCGCGACGGGATTGCCTCGAGACTCTGTCCTCCGGCCAGAAATTGACACACTCTCCGGCGCCGATGGGCAAGAGACACGGTGAGACTTGCCGGTCCTGCTATCGTGGCACCGGATTCGATGCGCACTGGGTATTGGTGATCGTCCATGGACCTCCGCCAGCTGCGATCGTTCAGCGCAGTCGCGAGCGAGGGCGGCTACGCGGCCGCCGCCCTGTCGCTGTCGATGACCCAACCCGCCGTTTGGCGCCAGGTCCGGGAGCTCGAGACGGAGCTCGGTCTGGCGCTGTTCGAGCGATACGGTCGACGCGTCCGGCCGACCGCTGACGGCCTGCGCCTTCTCGAGGAGGCGACGGCGGTGCTGGCAACCCTCGATCGCTTTTCCGCAACCGCCGCCGACCTCCGCTCGGTGCGCGCCGGCGTCGTCGGTATCGCCTGCGCTTCGCCCCATCTTCAGCGCTTCCTGGCGACGACGATCGGCGCCTTCCGCGAAGCCCATCCCGGCGTGTCGCTCGTCATCCGCGAGTACAGCGGCGCGACATCGCCGGGGCGTGGAATCAGGGAGGACCTCCTGGACGGCGTGGTCGACGTCGCCACGATGGTCGGCACTCGCGGCGATCCCGAGGTCGAGGGCTTCCCGATCTACGAGGTGCGCATCGTCGTCGCCGTCCCGGACGACCACGAGTGGCGTGATCGACCCACCATCGAGGTACGGACGCTCCGCGGCAGCCCGCTGATCGTGAGCCAACGCGGGACGTACTCACGGAACGTGATCGAGGCGGCCTGCCGACGGGCCGGCTTCGAACCGAACGTCGCGTTCACGGTCAACAGCCCCCTCAGCGAGGTCGCCCTCGGTCGCGCAGGCCTCGGGGTCCCGCTCGTCGTGGACGATGCCGTCTCGCCCGAGGCGGAGCGTCCGTGGCCTCGGCTCGTCGAACACGGGCGTTCGATCAGCGAGACGGTGAGCCTCGTCTGGCGGGCGCACGCGAAGCTCTCGCCATCGGTCCGCGCGTTCGTCCAGTTCGCGCGCCATCCGACAGGCAGCGCGAACGAGCACACCGAAGGTTTGGCCACGTCGCGCCCAGCCAGGGCGCCCAGGGCCGCCGCACGTGCACGTCCGGACCGGTCAAGGGCGAGGAGCGCGGCCCGGACCGGCTAGCCAGGCTCTGCGCGACGGGTCGTCGGCCGCCGGACGCCGCATGTCCCGGTCCGCGCCGATACTGTATGACTAGTGTCCAGACTGTCTTCGCCTTTCCGCTTCCCGCGCCGGGCGTGATCCCCGGGATCGTCCGAACGCTCGGCCCGGCAATCGCAGCGTCCGCTACGGCCGTCCTGCCCGTCCCACTCGTCGGGGGATTCGCCGTGCTCCTCCAGGGGGAGATGCGGTTCGGCGAGTCCGAGCTCGGCGTCGCGATGGCGAGCTTCTTCGCCAGCGCGGCCGTGACCGCCCCGGTGGCGGGACGACTGTCTGAGGTCTTCGGGCCGCGACGGACCGCCTGGCTCGGACTCGGATGCATCACGACAGCCATGCTCGGCGTGGTCCTGCTGGCGACATCATGGCCATGGCTTGCCGGCTTCATGGCGCTCGCCGGCGTGGGACACGCCCTGACGCTGATCGCCGTCGGCGTGCTCCTGACACGGTCCGTGACCGAGCGCCGACTCGGCCTCGCGTTCGGCGTGTCCCAGGCGGCCGCCCCGTTGGCTGCGCTCCTCGCCGGCCTGTCCCTGCCGACGATCGGGCTCACGTTCGGCTGGCGCGCCGCCTTCGTGCTCGCCGCCGGCGTCGGGGTCGTCGCGGCGCTGGTCATGCCGCCGGTGATCTCGCGGCCTCGCGCGGCCGTTGCCGAGAACCATCGGGACGCCCCCACCCGAACGCTGATCCCGCTCGCCATCGGCATGGCGCTCGCCTCCGCGGGCGGGAACTCGAGCGTCGTGTTCCTCGTTTCCTCGTCCGTCGATCGGGGCCTGACACCGGCCGACGCGGGACTCGTGCTGGCCATCGCGAGCCTCGTCGGCCTGACCGTCCGAATCCTCGTCGGCTGGCTCGGCGACCACCTGGAGCGCGGCTCGCTCGCCCTGATGGGCATCCTCCTGGCGGTCGGCGCGATCGGCTTCGTCGGGTTGGCGATCGGGATGGACCTCGCCGTGATCGTGGCCGCCGCAGCCATGGCGTTCGGTGGTGGCTGGGGGTGGCCGGGCCTCATGCTCCTCGCGGTGTCACGATCGAATTGGGGCGCACCGGGGCCCGCGATGGGGCTCGTGACGCTCGGCGGTCTCGGTGGTGCCGTTGCCGGCCCGGCTGCCTTCGGCCTGATCGCCGACAACCTCAGCTTCTCGCTGGCGTGGCTGGTCCTGGCGGCGCTCGCCGCGCTGGCGATCGCGATGATCGTCGTCAGTGGCGCCTGGATCCTGCGGGTTCGTCAGGGCCTGTTCCCCTAGCTCGGTCCCGAGCGCTTCACCGTCCGCCCAGACCGAGCATTCCGGGCAGCCACAGGCTGAGGGCGGGGATGAAGGTGATGGCGAGCAGCACGAGCCCGAGCGGCACGAAGAACGGGATGACGCCGCGATTGACCTCGGTCAATGGCCGGTTGAGGGCGGCGCTGATGACCGAGAGGATCAGCCCCACGGGCGGCGAGATGCTGCCCAGGATGAAGTTGAAGATCAGGATCACGCCGAGCTGGATCGGGTCGACCCCGTAGCTCGTCGCGACCGGCAACAGCAGCGCGACGAGCACGACCAGCATCGCGGAGACCTCGAAGAAGATCCCGAGCAGCAGCAGGACGATGTTCAGGATCACGAGGAACACGTACATGTCGGTGGTGAGACTGCGGAAGAACGCGGCGAGCAGCGTCGGGGCGCCCTCGAGCGCCAGGATGAAGCCGCAGAGCCCCGAGGCCGCCACGATCAGCAGCACCGTGCCCGTCGTCTCGGCCGCGTCGCGGAACATCTGGCGGACCTCGCCGACGGACGTGCGCCACGGAAGCCGGAGCGCCCGATACGGAATGCCGAGGAGAAGCAGGTAGGTGACGGCGAGGACGGACGCCTCCGTCGGCGTCACGATCCCGCCCAGGATGCCCACGATCAGGATGACCGGCGTCAGGAGCGCGGGCAACGCGCCGCGCGTGGCACGCAGGATCTCCGAGCGAGTCGCTCGCGGGCTGACGAGCTCGCTACGGTTCCGAGCCCACAGCCAGATATAGGTGAACAGCGCGGCAACGACCAGCAGCCCCGGCACGATGCCGGCGAGCAGCATGGCGCCGAGCGACACGCCCGCCGAGACAGCGTAGATCACCGCCGGCAGGCTGGGTGGGATCGTCGGCCCGATCAGCGACGATGCCGCGGTGAGACCGGCGGCGAACCGGTACGGATAGCCCTGGCGTTCCATCACCGGCACGACGACCTTGGCCGTCGTCGCCGCATCGGCGACGGCGACACCGCTCATCGAGGAGAAGATCACGTTCCAGATGACGTTCGTGTAGGCGAGGCTTCCGCGCAGGTGTCCGACGAGCGAGAGGATGAACGTGAACAGTCGCTCCGCAACACCCGCCCAGTTCGCCAGGTTGCCCATCAGGATGAACATCGGGACGGCGAGGAGCACGAAGCTCTCCAGGCCCAGCGAGAGCTGCTGGATCGCCGACCCGTGGGGCAGCGTGTCCGAAAGAAGGATGTAGGCGATCGAGGGAGCAAGGAACGAGTACGCGATCGGCACACGCAGGAGCAGCAGGAGGACGATCGCTCCCGCGTACAGGACGAGGCTCAACTCAGAGCACCCCTTCTTCCACGTCGTCCCGCGCCTCGTCGTAGCCGCCCCGGAGCACGACGAGGAGATTGATCGCCGAATGGACGGCGATGAGCACGAAGCCGACCATGGCGCCGAGATAGGTCAGCCCCGCGGGCCAGTGGGTGGCGGGTAGCGGAATTCTCATGCTCGACCGGGTGGGCCCGATGCCGAGGGCGACGATCGCGATGCTGCTCGCGATCACGATGATGTACGCGAGGCCGGAGAGCACGACCCGCCCTCGCCTGCGGAGCAGACGCCCGAGCACGCGCATGGTGATGTGATCGCTTCGGCCGGAGACGAGCGCCGCGCCCAGGAAGGCAAGCCAGACGATGCCGATCTGGCTGACTTCCTCGGTCCACTGCACCGAGATGTTCAGCACGTACCGGCTGACGACCTGGATGGCCGAGATCACGAGGAGCGCGGCCAGGAGCAGGACGACCGCCAACTCCTCGAGGGCAATGAGAAACCGCGTCAGCCGATAGTCGGTCCGACGCGGTCTCTCTTGCGTGAGCGCTGACACGCTGTCCTGGCTAGGTTCCGGCGAGATCACGGATCCTTTCGTACAGGTTCAGCTCGCCCCAAACCTCTGAGTACTCGGCGAGGAGGACGGGCTCGGCGGCTGCCCGGAACGCGGCGAGGTCGACGTCCTCGACGATCCCACCCTTCCAGGTGCCTTCGGCCTTCCACGTGGCGAGGAGGTCGGTCTCTGCCTTGAGCGTGCAGTCCTGGACGGCTGCCTCGGCCTTCTCGGTGGCCGCATCGAGCGCAGTCTTCTGATCCGCCGAAAGCGAATCGATGAACTCCTTGCTCAGGACCAGGAACTGCGGGCTCGGCTCATGGTTGGTGAGGTTGAGGTAGTCTTGGACCTCGAAGAACTTCGCGTCGTTGATCGTCGGCAGCGGGTTCTCCTGCGCGTCGACGAGGCCGGACGACAGGGCCAGGTAGAGCTCGGCGAACGCGAGCGTCGTCGGGCTCCCACCCATGGCGGTTCCGTTCACGAAGGCGACCTGCGAGCCGGGCGACACGCGGAGCTTCACGCCGGCCATGTCCGCAGGCGATCGGATCGGCTTGTTCGACGTCAGCTGGCGAGTCCCGTACCAGTAGAAGGCCTGGGGGACCAGGTTGACCTCGGCCAGGCCGGCGCGAAGGTCGTCGCCAACGTCGCTGTCCCAGACAGCGTTGGCGTGCTCGTGCCCGTCGATGACGTAGATGGCGGAGAAGATGCCGATCGGTGCATAGAAGGCCTGCAGCTGACCTGCGCCAACCATGGCGGCCTCGAACTCGCCTTCCTGGACCAGGCGCAGCACCGCGTTGGCCTGGCCGAGCTGACCGGAGTCGAAGACGTCGATGTTGATGATGCCGGCGAGCTCGCTCTTCATGAGCTCCATCCCGCACTGCAGCACGGGCGCCGTCGGGAGGTTGTCGCTCGCGACACGCAACGAGACAGGTTCAGCCGCTGGCGTCGTCGGGTTCGGCCCTGCTGTGCCGCTCGTCGTTGCCGCGGGCGCGCTGGGAGCCGACGACGGTGTTCCGCCGGTACAGGCAGCCAGCACGAGAGAGAGGCACAAAGCAACGATCGTGCGCAAATAGAGTGTCCGCGCCATTCAGTTCCTCCTCCAAAGAGAACCAGACTCTATACAGTACTGCTGCGCAACGTGACTCTAGCGCGACTGTCAATGGCGCGCGGGCCGGACCCGCGTCAGCTCCGGCGCTGGAGCTGCTGCCAGAAGCCGTCGTTGAGGGTG
Source organism: uncultured Chloroflexia bacterium (assembly GCA_963721765.1). GTDB lineage: Bacteria > Chloroflexota > Limnocylindria > Limnocylindrales > CSP1-4 > UBA5189. The sequence goes on along the minus strand of CAVRJP010000002.1, from coordinate 39,797 downwards.
TTCGGGTCGAAGCCCGACACGTCCGAGGTGATGAACCCACCGCGGTCGCTGACCCAGTAGGTGCTGTACCCGACGGGGAGCTGGACGGGTGCCTGTGTGAACGGGTCGCTGTACGTCTCGACGCCGCCGAGCGTCTCGCGCCGCAGCTCGGCGATCCGGTCCTGTGACGCCTGGCGCTCGGCGGCGACCTGCTGCTGGAGCGCGGCAGTTTCCGCGCGGTGCTCGGCCAGCGTCCTGCCGAACGCCGCGGTGTCGTTCATCTGCTGCTGGACGCCCTGGTTGAAGAGCTGCTGGACGAGCCGGTAGATCGACTCCCATTCAGGCGTCGTGATCCGGCTCGAGATCACGGTCGAGGTAATGCCGGCAGCCGGATCGAGCTCGCCCTTCGGCGCTCGGACGGTGTGCGCGAAGTTGACGTACCAGTTGGTGATCTCCGCCGTGCCCGAGTACAGGAGCGCGAACGAGACGTCCTCCTCCCAGCGCTGGCCGTCCAGGTCGTACTCGTAGCGCATCCGATATGCCGCCGCGTCCGCGGGACCACCGAAGCCCGTCTTGAACTCCTCCGCGATTCGCGGCACGTCGGTGACGCTCACGAGCGTGGCGCCCTGGAGGTGCGCGAGGATCCCGGGCATCCAGAAGTCGGTCACGAACTGGCCGGGATCAGTGACGGGCGGCACGTACATCTTGCCCTGGTAGTTGCCGCCGATCGGCGCCTCGAAGCCCGGCGGCGCCGTGAACCAGATGAAGTCCTGGATCGGGAGCCACTCGACCGTGACGCCCGTCGTCGGGTCGCTGACGCGCGTCTGGAGGAACGCGGTACGGACCCACTCGGGCAGCCACTGGACGCCGGCCTCGTAATTCCAGCCGTCGGGCGCGAGGAAGGTGAACGCGACCCGGTTCTCCGCCGCCGGATCGACGATGGCCAGCGGGAAGAACCGCAGCGCGACCTCATCAACCGGCGCCGACGTCGCGCCACCGCCGCCGCCCCCACCGGCCCCGCCGCCGGCACTGCCGGTCTGGGTCCCGCCACCGGTCGCGGTCGGCGCGTCGGTGGACTTCGTCGCGTCGCACAGCGGCAACAACGTGCGATCGCGAGCGCCAGAGCGGCTCGCCGAGCAGCGGCGCGTGGGCACTGCAACACACGCATGGCCCGGAGCATGTCACACGCCGGTGGCCACTCCGCGACGCGCTTCCTGCCGTGCGGTCACCGCCCCATTGCTGGTGCCGCTTGCCGGCGCGGCGGGCTCCGCGCGCCTCGGCGCGGCGGATGCCTGTCGCGCCCCAACGGTCCGTCGACGCCTGCTTCCACTCCTCGACAGGGGCGGGGCGACCCAGGTGGTAGCCCTGCCCGAGACCGACGCCCAGGCGCTTTACGGTTTCCGCTTCGGCCTCCGTCTCGATGCCCTCGGCGACGACGAGGGCGCCGGTCACCTCGGCAAACCGCACGAGCCCCGCGATCACGGCCTGCCTCGACAGTCGAAGTTGAGCCTCGCACCAGGCCGACGTCGACCTTGACGATGCTCGGTCGCAGATCCATGAGGTGTCGAAAGTTGGCTACGCCGGCACCCTCATGGCTGGCCCCGCACCATCGGGCCATCAGGTGGAGTGCCTGGCTGGCGTCCGTCGTGGCGATGGAGATCAACCCGACCACGTCGCCGGCGACGCTGATCGGCGCAAACGCCTGCCCCTTGACTCCGGCTTGCGTCATGCGCTCATCCTCGAGACCTGGACCCGGGCGATCCGACCACATCTCGGCCCACGCACCTGAGGCGGACCGCTCGAGGAGATACTGCGCCCGAGCGGCGCGACACAACCTCGCCGACGAGGATGGGGTGGAGTGGAGGACCAGCCGCTGCGATCACGGTCAGACCCGTGTCTGAATCCTCGAGGATCATCGCGACATCGACCAGGCCTGATCGCTCAGCGACCCGGTGATCAGCGCGGCCGTCGCCTCTGGCGTGGACTGGACCTCCAGCTCCCGGAGTGAGGCGACGATCGCAAATCGTGCCGCGGTTTGGCGGGTGCCCCGGCTCATCGACTCACCCAGGTGCTGGAGCGATTCACGGGCTTCGATGGCGAAATCCGCCACCGCAGCGACGATCATCACCGTCAGCCCCATGAATTGGATATCCCGAAAGATGACACCGAGCGCGCCACCAATCTCCGGATACAGATGCGGAGCCGCGTCGAGCACGAGGATGATCGCGGAGCACGACAGCGCCGCAACGGACACCGGGAGAAGCTGCGGGCGACGGACGTACGGCACGACGAGGATCACTGATAGGACTGGGAGGAGCGCGTGGACGAGCCCGAGTCCCGGGATCAGGAAGGTGCCGACCGCCGCTGACAGCGTGAGACTGATGGCGATGATCGCGCGGGCGCGGTCCGCACGACCGCGGCGAAGCTCGCGGCCCGCGACCCCGACCCCAATCGCGAACAGGAACGTCGAAACGGACGCCGCGGCCAGGGTCGGTTGCCGCGCGATCACGGCGAAGGCCGCCTCGATGAATCCGAACACCAGCGTGAGTCCGAGAAGTCCCGGATAGAAGTGCCGCAGGCGATCGCGTTCGAGGATCGCGACCACCGACCCGGGCCGGGTCGATGGTCGCCGGTTGCCGCCGGCAGGGGCGGAGGTGGTCTTCACCTGACGCTCGTGGTTGCTGCGATCAGTCTCGTTCCTTGCGCAGGAGCACTGACATCCCGAGGAGCATCGAGGCTGCGACGACGATGAGCGCGAGCAGGCCACCGTTCCCAACAGTTGGGATGATCGGTGCTCGTGCCGTGTCCGTCAGCGGCAGGGACGGTGCGGGCGTTTCACCTGGACCCGTCGATGGGACGCCCCCGGGACCAGCCGTCGGAAGGCCGCCGGCACCGCTCGTTGGAGCCGCGGTCGGAAGTCCGCCGCCACCACTGGTCGGTGCCGCGGTCGGAAGTCCGCCGGCACCACTGGTCGGTGCCGCGGTCGGGCCTGCCGTCGGTACGGCTGTCGGAACGGCAGTCGGAACGGCTGTGGGCGCCGCTGTCGGAACAGGGACCGCGTCCACGCTGTCGATGTTCGAGGAGCAGATCACCAGGCCGCCGCCGCCGTTGCCGGAGCCGTTGCACTGGTTGATCGTGACGTTGAACGCGTCGGACTGCGTGCCCGTCGCATCGCAGGTGAGCTCCACCAACGTCCCGCCGTTCGCGGATCCGTTGCATTGCGTGATCGTCGCGCCCGTTGCCGTCGCGGGGAATGGATCGCAGCCGACGGTGAAGCCGTCGCCCGATCCGACGCACTGGTTGACGGACACGCCGACGGGGCTCGGGTCCTCCGCAACATAGGTGTTCCTGACCTGAACGCTGCACCGGAGGGTGCCGCCACCGCCGTTGATCGAGCCGTTGCATTGATCAACCGAGGTGACGGGTTCCGTCAGGACCGACACCTGGGTGGTGCACAGGGCCTCGGGATCGCCGGCCGCACCATGACATTCGCGGACGGTTACGGTCGCCGAGCCGCCCACGGCGGTGAGGGTGTTCTCGATCGTGACCTCGCAGATGAGGCCCTCGCCGCCGGCATTGTTCACGCCGTTCGAGCAGGTGGTCGTCGCAGCGAGTGTGGCAGCGGCGACTGGAGTGACTGCATATGGGGTGGCCGCGAGGATGGCGAGGCCGAACAGCCCCGCAACGAACGGGGACAGCTTATGACGCATTTCGACCCTGATCGACTCGATCGTCATGCACAGGAATTCAGCGCACACGCAGTCGATCGGCAGGAGCCCGTTAGTGCCACTGTCGCCTTCGCGCCCGCGCTCGTCTCCCAACCGGTGGTCCGGTGCGCGGGGCGGCGAGGTGCACCACTTGAGCACGTTCGTATCCATGGCCGCCGTCGTCGCTCCCGGGCGATCGATCCTTGGGCGCGTCGCTACGGACGATCCGTGCCACCGTGTTGGCCGAACCCATGACAATTGCGGACGGGCGCCGCGTCCGCCCGCCCGCCCTCCTACCCCGTCGACTGCAGGCCGGCGGCGACGCCGTTGATCGTGAGCTGCACGAGCCGCTCGAGCCGTGGGCGGTCCGGATCGTCCCGGGCGCGCGAACGAAGCTCGGCGAGAAGGCGCACCTGGAGCGCGGACAGCGTGTCGACGTACGGCGTGCGCAGTCCCGACCGAACGCTGGAGGACGGGCGCCCCGTCGAGCAGGCGATCGCGCCCGACGACGCGCAGGAGCAGGTCGACCGTTCGACGGTGCTCGGCCTCGATGGCCCGCCAGCGCGCATCGTCGCCCGGCGCCGTCGCGAGGGCGGCATAGCGGCGGGCGACACCGAGGTCGACCCGGGCGAGGCTCAGCTCGGCGTTGTCGATCACGGTGGCGAGGAACGGCCACTCGCGATAGAGCCGTCCCAGTCGATCGAGACCAGCCTCGCCGTAGCGGGCCCGCCAGGCCTCGAGCGCCGACCCCAGGCCGTACCAGCCCGGGATCTCCATCCGCGCCTGGGTCCAGCTGAACACCCACGGGATCGCGCGAAGCTCCTCGATGGGCGGTGGGCCCTCCTCGACGGCGCGACCGCGGGCTGCCGGCCGGGATCCGAGTCGGAGCGCCGAGATCTCCGCGATCGGCGTGGCGGCTCGGAAGAACGCGGCGAAGCCCGGGTCCTCGTAGACGAGCGCGCGATACGCCGTGCGCGCATCCGCCGCCAGCTCGTCGAGCAACGGCCCGCCCTCGGCGATCGCTGCGTCCAACGAAGCATCGTGCTCCGGCTGGGAGGCGAGGAGGACCGCGGCGGTCATGAGCTCGAGCTCGCGGCGGGCGATCTCGGGATCGCCATATCGCGCCGCGATGACCTCGCCCTGCTCGGTCACCTTGAGCCGCCCGTCGATCGACCCCGGTGCCTGCGCCCGGATCGCCCGATGGCTCGGTCCCCCACCCCGCCCGATCGCGCCGCCGCGACCATGGAAGAGCGTCAGCTCCACACCGTGCCGCCGCGCGGCCTCGACGAGCGACGCCTGGGCCCCGTGGAGCAGCCAGTTGGCCGCGAGGAAGCCCGATTCCTTGTTCGAGTCGGAGTAGCCGAGCATCACCTCCTGGCGGTTGCCGCGCGCCGTCAGGTGCTCCCGGTAGGCCCCGTCCGTGAGCAGCGCATCGAGGATCGCGCCGGCCGATTCGAGCGCATCCGCGGACTCGAACAGCGGCACCACGTCCAGCTCGGGTGGGCCGATCCCCTGGCGCTCCGCCGCATGCCGCGCCAGCTCCAGCACGTCCGTCGCATCAGAGGCGGCGAGCGTAAAGCTGATGACGTAGCGGTGCGCCGCCGCGGCACCGAACCTCGCCTGGATCCGGGCGACGGCCCCGAATGTTCCGAGCGCTTCGTCGAGGGTCACGCCCGGGGACACCGCTACATCACCGGTCGCCCCGCTTCCGAGCGCCTCGAGCGCGGTGCGGTGGACGCGGGCGTGCTGCCGAACCTCGAGCGACGCGACGTGGAACCCGAACGTCGCGACCTGCCATCGAACGTCCTGGACGTCGCCCCACGCGACCCGCGCGAGGCCGTCGGCGGCGAGCGCCTCCTGGAGCTCCATGAGCTCGGCATCCAGCTCTTCCGGGTGCTCGTAGCGGCCCGCCTGAACGCCCGGTGACTCGGTCAGCCAGTTGCGGGTCCTGCGAAGTCGCTCCGCGACGAAGGCGAGCCGCTGGCGATAGGGCTCGTCCGGGAAGCGCCGTCGGAGCTGGCGGTCGAGGTCGGGCATCGCCTCGGCATCGCGGGCGAGTCGCGCCTCGATCGAGCGCACGACGGTCCGGGGCGGGACCGATACCGCGAGGGTCTGCATCATCCGGAGCGCCACGGCTTCCAGGCCGCGGAGGACGTGATCCGCCTGGATCCGGAGCGTCTGCTCCGTGAGCTCGGCGGTGATCGTCGGATTGCCGTCGCGATCGCCGCCCACCCACGTCCCCCACTCGAGGTAGGGCTGCACCTGGGGCGGCCGCGTGCCGCTCCGCCCCGTGTCACGCGCGGCGCCCTCCGCGTCGCGCCGGGTTGGGACATCGAGCGCGGCATCGAGGGCGCGCAGCACGCGCGGGACGAGCGAGAAGATCGTCTCGTCGAAGAACGCGAGTGCGGTCCGGACCTCGTCGAGCGGCGAGAGGCCCGTGGGTCTGACGTCCGCGGTTCGCCACAGGAGCGCGATCTCCTCCCGGAGGTGGCGCCGGATCTCGCCGTCCTCGTCGGGCGTGAGGCGGACGTCGTCGAGGCGCCCCAGCTCACGCGCGACCCGCCGGAGGGCGAGCAGGAGCGTGCGCCGGCGCGCCTCCGTGGGATGGGCCGTGACGACGAGGCGGATGGACAGGCGCCCGATGAGCTCCTCGAGCGCCTCCGCGCCTGCGGAACGCTGGACCCTGGCGACCGCGGCGGCAACCGAATCCGGCAGGACCCCATTCCTCGCCGATCGACGCCGGCGGCGCAGCGTGCGGACCCGGTGACGCTCTTCGGCGAGATTGACGAGCTGGAAGTAGCGAGTGAACGCCCGGCCGATCAGCTCCGCGCCGTCTTGATCGAGGCCGTCGATGAGGCGCAGGAGGCGCTCCTCGGCGGCGACGTCCTCACCCCGGCGCGCGGCGATCGCCGCCTTGCGCACCTGCTCGACGAGCTCGAACGCGTCGGGTCCCGCCTGCTCGACGATCACCTGCCCGAGCAGGGCACCCAGCAGGCGGACCTCGTGGGCGAGCGGGTCCCTGGCGCGCGCGCTGCCGATCCCGGTCGGCTCTGCCGCGATCGCGGCATTCTGCGGCCGCGCGCGCGGCGTCACCGGACCGCGGTGGATTCGCTCACTTGGCGCACGGCGTGCACGCCGGTCAGGGTAGGCCGCGCCGGGTCGGGCGCAACCATCGTCGGCAGGGGTTCGACCAGCCAGACGTCGTCGGCAAGGCGGTCCACCTCGAGGAGCGCCGTCGCCTTGGGCGAGCCGGCCTGCGCATGCAGTTCGAGGAGCCCGCGGAGCTCGGTCAGCCGCTCGAGGCCGTCGTCGCGCCCGTGCAGCACCTCGGCGAGCCGAACCGCGACCACGCTCGCGCCGTTCAGGGCGGCGACGTGCCGGCCCGCCGGGTCGTACAGGTAGGCTCGACCACCGGTCATGCCGGCACCGAAGTTGGCGCCGACAGGCCCGAGCACGGCCACGACGCCGCCCGTCATGTATTCGCAGCCGTGCGGCCCGATGCCCTCGACCACCGCCATCGCGCCGCTGTTCCGGATCGCGAACCGCATTCCTGCCCGTCCGACCAGGTGCAGGCGTCCGCCGGTCGCGCCGTAGAGGCACGTGTTGCCGGCGACGTGGGCGACCTCCGCTCGGCCGAGGAGCGCGGGCTCCGGCGCGACGACCACCGTCCCGCCGGAGAGGCCCTTGCCGACGTAGTCGTTCGCCTGGCCGGCGAGGCGGATGTCGAATTCCGTGCGGCAGGAACGCCCCGAACGACTGGCCTGCGGAACCCCGGAGGCGGATCGCGACCGGCGGCCGCAGCTCGCCGCGCTCGACGGCACCCGCGAGCCCCGCCCCGAACGACCGGTCGGCGGTCGTCAGGCGAAGACCCACGGCCTCGATCGCGCCCTGGTCACGGAGAGCGGCCACGAGTGCCTGTTCCAGCGCCGAGGCGGGTCGATGGCGGACGAGGCGGCCCGCGGACGAGGGATCGGCGCGCCGCCTGGCGTCCGCCGGCCACGGTGGCGCGGCGAGGACGGGCGCGAGGTCGTGGGTGGAGTCACGACGCGCGACTCGGAGGCGCGACCTGCCTTCGCCGATGATCTCGCCCACGGACCGGGCGCCGATCGCCGCGAGCTCGGTCCGCAGGTCGTCGGCGAGGGCAAGCGCGAACCGCTCGACGTGCTCGGGCGTTCCCGTGAACTTCGCGCGCAGGTCCTCGCGCTGCGTGGCGATGCCCGTTGGGCACGTGTCGAGGTGGCACTGGCGAGCCATGTCGCAGCCGATCGCGACGAGCATCGCCGTCCCGAACGCGAACTCCTCCGCCCCGAGGAGCGCCGCCACCAGGAGGTCTCGGCCGGTCTGGAGGCCGCCGTCCACCCGCAGCGCGACGCGATCGCGGAGCCCGTTGCGAAGGAGGACCTGGTGGACCTCCGCGAGCCCGAGCTCCCACGGCGCCCCGGCGTGCTTGATCGAGCTGAGCGGCGACGCGCCGGTCCCGCCGGAGTGGCCGCTCAGGTGCACGTAGGCGGCGCCCGCCTTCACGACCCCCGCGGCGATGGTCCCGACACCGCGGCCGGCAACGAGCTTCACGCCGATCCTGGCCCTCGGGTTGATCGCCCGGAGGTCGGCGATCAGCTGGGCGAGGTCCTCGATCGAGTAGATGTCGTGGTGGGGCGGCGGGCTGATGTACGACTGGCCGACCTGGCCGCGCCGCAGCGCGGCGATGAACGCCGTCGCCTTCCGCCCGGGCAGCTGGCCACCCTCGCCGGGCTTCGAGCCCTGGGCGATCTTGATCTCGAGCTGGTCGGCCCGGGCGAGGTACGTCGCCGTAACCCCGAAGCGCGCCGATGCGACCTGCTTGATGCGGGCGTCGCGCCGCTCGCCGTCTGCCCCGGGTGCGTACCACGAGGGATCCTCGCCGCCCTCGCCCGTGTTCGCCGCACCACCGGCGCGCTGGATTCCGATCGTGAGCGCCTGGTGGGCCTCGGGCGAGAGTGCGCCGACGCTCATCGCCGAGACGACGAATTGCTTCGCGATCGCCGGCGCCGGCTCGACGGTCGCGAGCGCCACGCGGGGTCCCGGGACGACACTGAAATCGTCTCGCACGAGCGCGGGACGCCGCGAGTCGAGGAGCGCGCGGTGCGCGGCGAGCGCGACCTCGACGGTCTCGGCCGGCGTCGTGGCAACCGCCTGCATCGTCGTGACGACCCGCGGGGCGTACAGGTGCGCCTCGCCGTCCTGCCGGAAGCGTGCGAATCCCGGATCGGGAAGCCGAGGTTCGCGGCCCGGGAGTGGCTCGGGCAGGGCCCGTGCGGCGTCGACCCGAGCGAGCTGGCGGCGTGCGAGGTCCTCGAAGCCCACGCGCCCCGGCCATGCCGCGGCGGCCGGGAAGCAGCGGTCGATGACCTCGGGCGCGAGCTCGAGCGTGTCGAACAGCGAGCCGCCGATGTACGAGGCCGCCGTCGAGATGCCCATGCGTGCGAGCGTCTTGCGGAGCCCGGCATCGAACGCCGCGACGAGCCGGCCGATCGCGTCCGCGCTGGTCAGCTCCTCGGCGCCGCGGGAACCGGCGAGCTCCGCCGCGAGCTCGATCGCGAGGCGCGGGTGGATCGCGGTCGCGCCACACGCGAGTGCCATCGCGAAGGCGTGGACATCGAGGATGTCGGCGGCGTCGGCGAGGATGTCCGTCCTGCCCCGCAATCCCGCCGATGTCAGCGCCGTGTGCACCGCGCCGATCGCGAGGACGGACGGCACGGGCAATCGCCCGAGCCCGAACCGCGCGTCGGACACCACGAGGAGCGTCGTCCGCCCGCGAGCGGCGGCGACCGCCTGGTCTGCCAGCCGGTCGAGGGCGGCCTGCAGGCCGGAGGGTCCCAACGTGGGGTCCCACGTTGCATCGAGGCGCACCACATGGGTGCCGAACGTCGCGAAGAGGGCTGGCAGGTCGGACACGAGCGGGTGCTCGAGGCGGAGTGTGGTCGGCGCGTTCGGCAGCCCGCCGAACAGCGAGGGCCGCCTGCCCAATTCGACCCGCAGATCCATGACGACCCGCTCGCGCTCCGGGTCGATCGCCGGATTGGTGACCTGCGCGAAGGCCTGGCGGAGGTGGTCGACGACCCGCCGGTCGACCTGTCCCCGACCCGGCGTGGGGGTGTCGTCGCCCATGCTCCAGAGCGGCTCGTGACCCTCGACCGCCATGGTCCGGATGTCGAGCCGGCCGCGCTCGGCGTCGAGCCCCGCCAGATAGCGCAGCTGCGTGCGGGGTCGCGGCTCCGTCAGGGGCCGCGCCGGGCCGATCCTCGTGCGTCGGGTGCGGCTCGTCGTGGATCGGCAGCGCCGCGAGCACGTGCGCCTTCGCCGCCGCGTCCTCCAGGATCACGCCGCGTCGGGTATCGACCAGCAGGAGCTGGCCCGGCCCGAGGCGCCCTCGACGCACGATGGCGTCGGCCGGGATCGGGATCGAACCCGCCTCGGAGGCCGCCGCGACGATGCCGTCCGAGGTCGACGCCCAGGCGAGCGGTCGGAGCCCATTTCGGTCGAGTAGCGCTCCGACGCGCCGGCCGTCGCCGAAAACGAGCGCCGCGGGTCCGTCCCACGGCGCCAGGAATCCGGCCGTGCGGCGCTGGAGCGCGGCGACCTGGGGGTGGGGCGTGAGGCGCAGCGGCAGGGCCTCGGGCACCGTGGCGAGGAGCGCCGACGGCAGGTCCCAGCCCATGGCGAGCAGGAGCTCGAGCGCCTCGTCGAGCGAGAGCGAGTCGGATCCGTCCGGGCTCGCGAGCGGGGCGGCATCGAGGAGCTCGCGCATCGGCCTCGTCGCGCGGTCGCCGCGTCGGCCGGCGAGCTGGAGCCGATTGCCCCGGACCGTGTTGATCTCGCCGTTGTGGGCGATGTGCCGGAATGGCTGGGCGAGACGCCACACGGGCGTCGTGTTCGTCGCGTAGCGCTGGTGGAACGTCGCGTATCGAACGCGCCAGCCGGCGGCGAGGTCGGGGAAGAGCTGCGCGAGCCGATCGCCGGCTACGAGGCCCTTGTACACGATCGTTCGGGCGGAAGCCGAAGGGACGCTCAGCTCGTGGAAGCCCAGCTCCCGGGCAGAGGATTCGAGCCGGCGTCGAGCGAGGACAAGGCGGCGCTCGAAGGCGGCGGGGCCGACGCCCGCGGGCCGGCGGATGATCGCCTGGGCGACGTGGGGCCGGCTCGCGGATGCCTCGGCGCCGAGGGCTCGGTCGTCCACCGGGACCGCGCGCCATCTCGTGATCGGCAGGCCCGCGGCGGCGAACGTGGACGCAACGAGCGCGCGGGCCCGTCCGAGTCGCGTCCGACCGCGGGGCAGGAACAGCTGGACGATCGCCGGTCGATTCCGACCGAGGCCGGGAGCGAGGTGCTCGGCGACGTCCGGGTCCAGCGGCAACGATACGCCGGCACCGTCGCTCGATTCGCCGTCCGCGGCGAATGCCCCGCGGTGCCCGAGCGCGGCCAGCCCGGCGAGGGCGAGGGGCAGGACCCGGTCGCGCGCTCGACCACCGGTATTCGCGACGAACCCGACGCCGCACGAATCGTGCTCGAAGCGCGGGTCGTCGAGGGATGGGCGGATGGCCGCGCGGCGGTTGCGCCCGGGCTGCGTGCCGGACTGCCGTATGCCTGACTGCGGTGTGCCGGTGCGCCGGATGGGCATCGCGCCGACTCCTGTGGGAGGCGGCGGTCGACCAGCTCGGCTCGCCGACCGCCGGGAGGAGGTCCGAGTCGCCACGTTTGCGACTCCCGGCTTCGGAGGCTAAGCGAGGGTCCGGGCGAGTTCGCCCCCGTGGCGGGAGCGCTACGGGTGCGCTTCGGTCACACCTGTGTTGCGCCCCGGGTCCATGCCCGCTCCTACAACGACCCGGTCGCGCGCCGCGATGCTCGAGCGATCAGGCGAAGGCGGCGAGTGCTCGACCGAGGTCGAGCGAGCCGTCGTACAGCGCCCGCCCGACGATCGCCCCGGTGCAGCCGGTGGCGCGCACCGCGTGCAGGTCGTCGACGGACCGGATCCCGGCCGATGCGATGACCTCGACGCCGAGGTCGACGACAGATGCGAGCAGCTGGAGGTCCGGGCCGCCGAGCAGGCCGTCGCGATCGATTGCCGTCGTCTCGAACATCGTGATCCCTGCATCGGCGAGTCGCTTGACCGCGGAGGTTGCGGACGGATCGTTCGCATCGGCTCGCCAGGCATCGCCGAGCGCGTGGCCGTCCCGGACGTCGATGGCGACGGCGATTCGTTGCGGGCCATGCCGACCGACGAGCCGCGCCGCCATGCGAGGGTTGCGGATCGCGGCCGTGCCCAGAACCGCGCGACTGGCTCCGGCCGCGAGGATCGCTGCCACGGCGTCGTCCGTACGAAGTCCCCCGGCGACCTCGCACTCGACCGTCGATCCGACGGCATCGAGGATCCTGCTCGATGACGTCGACGTGGCGTGGGTGCCCCGCGCGAGCACCATCGAGATCCACGATGTGGAGCCACCGGGCACCAGCGGTTGCGAAGGCCCTGGCGACGGAGACGGGATCGTCGCTGAACACGTCAGTTCGATCGAAATCGCCCTGTCGAAGTCGGACGACGTGGCCGTCCACCAGGTCGATCGCCGGCAGGATCTCGAACGTTGACGTTTCTGTCTCGACCACGCTAGCATGTTAGCACGCTAATACGCTACTACGGAGAGGGCGCGTGGCTGAGGCCTGGCAGACGGCGGACACGGACGAGCTGATCGACGCGCTGCTTCGGTTGGAGGACTCCGACGAGGCGGCGAAGTTCCTGCGCGACCTGTGCACGCTCGGCGAGATCCACGACATGGCCCAGCGCTGGGCCGTCGTGCGGCGCCTGGACGCCGGGATGCACTACGGCGAGATCTCCCGCGAGACCGGGGCAAGCACGGCGACGATCACGCGGATCGCGGGCTGGCTGCGGCACGGCGAAGGTGGCTACCAGCGGGCGCTGGACCGACGGAAGGACGCACGCGAGGCCGGCGTCCCCTACCCGACCAGAGTCGAGGCGTGAGAGATCGCCTCAGGCTGGCGGTCCCGAACAAGGGCCGCCTCGTCGAGCCGACCATCCAGCTGCTGCACGACGCCGGGCTCGTGTTCGAGGAGCACGATCGGAGCCTCGTGGCGCGCGTCCAGAACTACGACCTCGACGTCCTGTTCGTGCGCACGAACGATGTGATCGAGTTCGTTCGCGACGATGTCGCCGACCTCGGCGTGACCGGCGTGGACCTGCTCGCCGAGACTGGCGCCGACCTGCCCCGAATCAGGGCGCTGGGGTACGGCCGGTGCCGCTTGACCGCCGCTGTCCCGAACGACGCCGTGTCGAAGAGCGTTGAAGAGCTTGCCGGCCTGCGTGTCGCGACCGCCCACCCGAACGTGACGCGCCGGTACTTCGCGGAACGGGGCATCTCGATCGAGGTCATCCCGATCTCCGGTGCGGTCGAGGTCGCTCCGAGACTCGGCCTCGCAGAGGCGATCGTCGACCTGGTGTCGACGGGGTCGACATTGGTCATGAACGGGCTCCGGCCGATCGGCGACGTGCTCGACTCCGAGGCCGTGCTCGTCGCCAACCCGACAGCGCAGCGGGAGCGCCCTGCCGATCTCGCGGCGATCGACACGATGCTCAGCGCGGTCATCGCGGCGCGCGGTCGCAAGTACCTGATGATGAACGCGCCCGCGGTCAAGCTGACCGAACTCGAGGCGCTCCTGCCCGGCCTCGAGTCGCCATCGGTGATCCCGCTCGCCCACGCCGGGATGATCGCCATCCACGCCGTCGTCGAGGCGGACGACGTCTGGGGCCTGCTGCCGCGCCTGAAGGCCGCCGGCGCGTCGGGCATCCTCGCGCTCCCGATCGAGAAGATCGTGCCGTGAACCGGCTTGAACACCACGCGGACGTCGGCGCCCCGCGCTCGGTCGACGCGCGGTCCACACAGGCTGCACCGGTGCTCCGGCTCCGGCGGATCGATATCGGCGCAGGCACCGGGGACGAGGCCATCCGCGCGTTGGCGCGCCGAGGCACTGCCCCCGACCCAAGGATCAGAGCGGGCGCGGCGCGGATCCTCGCCGGGGTGCGCGAGGGAGGAGACGCTGCCGTCCGAGCCGCGAACGAGCGCCACGGCGGCGGCCTTGCCGATGGGCGGCTCGTGCTCCGACGGCCCGAGCTCGACGAGGCTCGCGACGCGCTGCCGTCGGATGTCGTCGCGGCGCTCCGCCAGGCGATCGAGCACGTCCGGAGGTTCGCGGAGACCCAGCGCCCGGTGACGACGCGAACGAGCGTCATCGAAGGGATCGAGATCGAACGGCGGTGGGTCCCGCTCGATCGGGTCGGGTGCTACGTGCCCGGCGGGTCGGCGCCGTATCCATCGTCGTTGGTCATGACCGTCGTCCCGGCGCGGGTCGCCGGCGTCGGGTCGATCGTCGTCGCCACCCCGGCCGGCGCCGATGGCAGGGCAGACCCGATCGTCCTCGGCGCAGCGGGGCTGCTCGGCGTCGACGAGGTCGTGGTTGCCGGTGGCGCCCAGGCCGTCGGGGCGCTCGCGTTCGGCCTGCCGGGCTCGGGGCTGGCGAGCGTCGACAAGATCGTGGGGCCCGGCAACGCATGGGTGACCGCCGCGAAGGTCGAGATCAGCGCCGAGGTCGCGATCGACCTGCCGGCCGGCCCGTCCGAGGGCATGGTCCTCGCCGACGCGACCGCCGACCCTTCACTCGTCGCGGCTGACCTCGTCACCCAGGCCGAGCACGGGCCGGACTCGCCGGCGATCCTCGTGACGACGAGTCGCGACCTCGCCGACCGCGTGGAAGCCGAGATCGACGCGCTGTTGCCGACGCTCGAGCGGCGGGAGATCCTCGCCCGCTCGCTCGCCGAGCACGCTGCGATCGTGCTGGCGCCGGACCTGGAGCGCGCGATCGAGGTCGCCAACGGGTATGCCCCGGAGCATCTGTCGATCGACGTCGCCGACCTCGAACCCACCGTCGCCGCTATCCGCCATGCGGGGTCGGTCTTCGTGGGGCGTTGGGCACCGGAGTCGGCCGGCGACTACGCGACGGGGGCCAATCACGTGCTGCCCACCGGCGGGCTGGCGCGCGCCTGCAGCCCGCTTGCGGTGGATACGTACGGCCACTTCGTGCAGGTCCAGCGGCTCACGCGGGACGGGCTGCGCGGGATCAGGCAATCGGTTGCGACCCTCGCGACGGCAGAAGGCCTGACGGCGCACCGCCACGCGATCGAGGCGCGGTTTCGGGATGACTCGCCGCCGGCCGGCCACGCGTCCGGGCTGCGAGGCGACAAGCCGTGAGCCCGAGCCCCGCGATGCTCTACTCGACAACCCGGCCCGCCAGCTACGCCTGGGAGGCGACGGACGAGAACATCGTCGCCCGCTACGGCGTGACGCCCGAGCAGGTCCTCAGATTCGACCTGAACACTTCCCCCGAGCCGCCCGCGCTCGCGGCGGAGGTCATGGCTCGTGGCAGCTTTGAGACTCCCCTGTCCGAGTACCCGCCGTCGGATTACCGGCGACTGGTCGCCGCGGCTGCAGTCGCCTACGGCGTCGATCCCGATCAGATCCTCGTCGGGGCCGGGGCGGACGAGATCCTGGACATCGTCGGGAAGGCCTTCCTGCCGGCCGGGGGGACCGCGATCGTCCCGGTGCCGTCGTACGCGATGTACCGCGTGATCACGGAGCAGCGCGGCGCGCGGGTCGTCGGCGTGCCGCGCCGGCCCGCGCGCGAGGGTTGGGCGCTGGACCTCGAGGCCACCAGTGCTGCGGCGGTGACCGCCGACCTCGTCTGGCTGTGCAGCCCGAACAACCCGACAGCGCTGGCCGAGCCCAAGGGAACCATCGAGGCCTTCCTCGAGGCTCTCGACAACCGAGCCAAGCCCGCCGGCGCCCGGCCACCGATCGTCGTCCTCGACGAGGCCTACGCCGAGTTCGTCGGGCGGTCGCTCGTCCACCTGCGCGAGCGGCACCGCAACCTCGTGCTGGTTCGCACTGCCTCGAAGGCGTATGCCCTCGCCGGCTTCCGCGTTGGCTTTGCGATCGCCGATCGGGCGACGATCGCCGAGCTCGCGCCGTATCGCCCGCCCGGCTCGGTCTCGACGGTGAGCGTGGCAGTGGTCACCGAGGCCCTGCGGGACGGCGCGCCGATGCGCGCGAACGTGGCTCGCGTCGAGCGTGAGCGAGAGCGGCTCGCGGAGGCGCTCCGGGAGTCGGGCTGGATCGTCGGCCCCTCGATCACGAACTTCCTGCTCGTGGACTTCGGGTCGGTGGAGCGAGCGGCCGAGGTCGCCGAGGCGCTGTTGCGGAGAGGGCTCGTGCCGCGCACGTTCGGCGACGGCCACCAGCTGGCGAATTCGCTTCGACTGACGGTGCGCGACGAGCCGGGCAACGCCAGGTTGATCGCCGCCGCACTGGAGGTCGGCCGATGACCAAGCCCCTGGGCACCTACGACGTCACGGCCCAGGCGGGCCGGCGGGTCACCGTGGCCCGGCGCACCCGCGAAACCGACATCGAGATCACCCTCGATCTCGATGGGACTGGCGAGACCGACGTCTCGACCGGTGTCGGCTTCTACGACCACCTGCTGTCGTCGCTCGGGCACCACGGCCTGATCGACATCCGGATCAAGGCCACGGGCGACGTCGAGATCGACGAGCACCACACGGTCGAGGACGTCGCGCTCGTGCTCGGAACCGCGTTCGCAGCGGCGCTCGGGGAACGAGCCGGAATCGCTCGGTTCGGCGAAGCAAGCATCCCGATGGACGAGTCGCTCGCGACGGCCGTCGTCGACGCGGGCGGCCGGCCGTATGCCGTCCTGGACCTGCCGTTCCGCGGGGAGCGGGTCGGTGCGCTTCCGCTGCAGCTCGTCGAGCACGCGCTCGAGGCGTTCGCCCGGACGGCCGGGGTCACGCTCCACCTCCGAGCCTCGGGCAGGAACGACCATCACCTCGCCGAGGCGGCATTCAAGGCCCTCGCCCGTGCCCTGCGCCAGGCGAGCGAGCCAGACCCCCGCCGCACGGGCGTGGCGTCGACGAAGGGGGCGCTCGGGTGAGCCGGATCGCGCTCGTCGACTACGGCGCGGGCAACCTCGTGAGCATCGAGCACGCGCTCACGCGGGTCGGAGCCGTCATGACCGTCCTCGACGGGCCCGGCGGGCTCGAGGGCGCCGACGGCCTCGTCATCCCGGGTGTGGGCGCCGCCGCGCCGGCCATGGCCCGCCTGCACGACCAGGGATTGGTAGAACCGATCCGGGCGTGGATCGCTGCGGGTCGGCCTTGCCTCGGCGTCTGCCTGGGCATGCAGCTCCTGTTCGAGGCGAGCGACGAGGACGGCACCGCGACGCTCGGTGTGCTGCCCGGCCGCGTGCGACGACTCGCAAATGCCCCGACGCTGCCCCACATCGGCTGGAACCAGGTCTCCCGAGTCCGCGAGCACCCATTGTTCGAGGGCATCGAGCCCGACGCCGACTTCTACTTCGTCCACTCCTACGCGGGCGAGCCCGCGGGTCAGTCCGGCGCGCCGGGTTCGGAGGCGGTGATCGCCACGACCGAGCACGGCCGATCCTTCGTGTCCGCCGTCGCCATGGGCGCACTCGCCGGCGTGCAGTTCCACCCGGAGCGCAGCGGGGACGACGGCCTGAGGTTCCTCGACAACTTCCTCGCGCTGGTGCGCGCCCACGCGGAGGGCGCCACGGGCCCCGCGGCCGCCTCCACCGCCGCGGTGCCCGCCTGATGCTTCGTCGCCGCGTGATCCCGTGCCTCGACGTCGCGGACGGCCGGGTCGTCAAGGGCACGCGCTTCGTCGACCTCGTGGACGAAGGCGACCCGCCTGAGCTGGCCGAACGCTACGCGCGCGAGGGTGCCGACGAGCTCGTGTTCCTCGACATCTCGGCCGCACCGGAAGGCCGCGGGACGCTCCTCGACATCGTCGAGCGCACGGCCCGACGCGTGTTCATCCCGCTCACGGTGGGCGGTGGCGTCCGATCGAGCGACGAGATGAAGGCCGTCCTCCGAGCCGGCGCGGACAAGGTTTCGCTCAACACCGCGGCCGTGATGGACCCGAACCTCGTCACCGCGTGCTCGCGCCGGTTCGGGAGCCAGGCGGTCGTCGTCGCGATCGACGCCCGGAGGCTCGCACCGGAAGGGACGCGCGCCACCGAGGACGCGCCCGCCTGGGAGGTGCTCGTCCGCGGCGGCCGCGACACGACCGGCCTGGACGCGATCGCGTGGGCCGAACGCGCCGTCGAGCTCGGTGCCGGCGAGCTGCTCGTGACCTCGATCGACCGTGACGGCACCGGGACCGGCTACGACACCAAGCTGCTCCGGGCCATCGTCGATCGGGTGCCGGTGCCGGTCATCGCCTCGGGCGGTGCAGCGTCGCCGGCGGACCTCGTCGCCGCGGTGGTCGAGGGCGGCGCCGATGCCGTCCTGGCCGCGTCGATCTTCCACCGTGGGCTCGTCTCGATCGCCGAGGTCAAGCGGGCGATGGCGGCGGCAGGGCTCCCAGTGCGGCTCACTGAGGTGGCCGCATGATCGGCAACGGCGCGAACGTCGGTCCCGAGCCGGCCGACCCGGCGTGGCCGGAGGCCGGGCTCCTGCCGGCCGTGGTCCAGGACGCCGCCGATGGACGTGTCCTGATGCTCGCCTGGATGGACCGGGAAGCCTACGAGACGACGCTCGCGACCGGCGAGGTCCACTTCCATTCGCGCTCCCGTGATCGGCTCTGGCGGAAGGGCGACACGTCCGGCAACGTGCTGCGGCTCCGCTCCCTGGCGATCGACTGCGACCGGGACGCGATTCTGATCCAGGCCGATCCTTTCGGGCCGACCTGCCACCGGGACACGCGGTCGTGCTTCGATCCCGACGGCGCCGCGGCCGAGCGAACGAGCCCGGGATTCGGCTGGCTCGACGAGCTGTCGCGGACGATCGCGTCGCGGGCAGCGGAGCGACCCGCCGGCTCGTACACGACGAGCCTCCTGGACGGCGGCGTGGATGCGACATCGCGGAAAGTCGTCGAGGAGGCAACCGAGGTCGTGCTGGCGGCGAAGGACGACGCCGCCGCGGAGTCCGCGGGCCGGGACCGATCGGGAACAGGAGCGGCCCTCGCAGGCGAGGTCGCGGACCTGCTGTACCACGCCCTCGTCCTCCTCGCGGAACGGTCGACCGACCCCGCGCACGTGATCGACGTGCTTCGAGAGCGCGGCACCCGGACGACCGCCCGGGTCGATGCCGAGGTCGGGGCACACACCGTCCGCGGCTGACGAGCCGCGGCTGCGAGCCGCGAGTACAAGCCGCAGCTAGCGAGTCGCCTCCGCCTGGAGCTCGGCGAGCCGGTCGCGCCAGCGCTCGAGCCGCCGCTCGTCGGCGAAGAGCACGAGCACGGTGTTGTCGCCAGCGACGGTGCCCTCGGGGCCATCCATCGTCGATCGGTCGATCGCCTCGGCGATGATCGACGCCGTCCCGGGCGTGGCCACGAGCAGGAGGATCAGGCCGGACCGCCGAACCTCGACCTGGACGTCCCGGAGGACCCGCCGGAGCATCGCGTCGTCGTTCCGAGGCGTGGCGACGTCGTCCGGCGTCGCGTACACGTGGAGGTCGCCGCGGAACATCTTGACGAGGCCAAGTGACGCGATGTCGCGGCTGATGGTCGCCTGCGTGACGCGTGTAGCCGCGGGCCGTCAGCAGGTCCGCGAGCTGCTGCTGGCCCTCGATGTCGCCCCGCGCTACGAGCTCGCGAATCAGCTGGTGCCTCGCGGCGCGCTCGGCGCGGCCTGCGCTGGCGGTGGGGCTTGCTCCGGCGGTCGGCGCCACGGTCGCGACTCTAGCAGCCCGCCCCTGCCTCGACGGGACCGGCGCGGGTGGCTCCCGGCGGTTCAGGCGATGCCGAGGCGCCGCTCGGCGGCGGCGAGCTCCGTCTCGACCCGACCCGGCGCGGTGCCCCCGATCACGTCCGGTCGCGCCACTGCCGCTTCGATCGACATCGCGGCTCGCATGCTGACCGCGACGTCGTGGCGCCCCGCGAGGTCCTTTGCGACCTGGTCGTCGCTCTCAGCGAGGAACTGCAGGATCTCGGCATCCTCGAGGGTCTCGAGTCCGACGCCGCGTTCCTCGGCGAGCCGCACGAGGCGCCCGAGCACGTGGTGCGCGTCGCGGAAGGTGACGCCGAGCTCGGTCAACGCGTCCGCGGCCGAGACCGCGGTGAGGTAGCCGCCCCGGACGGCCTTCGCCATCCGGTCCTCGTCGACCTCGAGCCCGGATATGACGCCGGCGAGGACCGCCAGCGAGGCGCGCAGGATCCGCACGCTCTCGAAGAGGGGCGGCTTGTCCTCCTGGAGGTCGCGCTGGTAGCCGAGCGGCAGGCCCTTGAGGACGACCAGGATCCCGGTCAGGTTGCCGATGACCCGACCCGCCCGGGCGCGGACCAGCTCGGCCGGGTCCGGGTTGCGCTTGTTGGGCAGCATCGAGGATCCGGTCACGAACGCGTCCGAGAGCCGGACGAACCCGAAGCCGGGGCTGGACCACCAGACGAGCTCCTCGGCGAGCCGCGACAGGTGGACCATGGCCAGGCTCACCGCGGCGAGCGCCTCGACGACGAAGTCGCGGTCGCCCGACGCGTCGAGGGAGTTGCGGGTCACGCCCTCGAACCCGAGCTCGGCGGCGAGCCGCTCGCGATCGATGCGGAACCCGCTGCCCGCGATCGCCCCCGAGCCCAGCGGCGAGACGTTCGCGCGCTTCCGAGCATCCGCGAACCGGGCGCGGTCGCGCTCCAGCATCTCCACGTACGCGAGCAGGTGGTGGGCAAAGAGCACCGGCTGCGCGGGCTGGGTGTGGGTGTGTGCCGGCATCACGGCCGCGGCGTGTCGTCGCGCGAGCACGACCAACGCCCGTTCGAGATCGAGCACCGCGCTGTCGATCTCGTCGATCGACCGGCGGAGCCACAGCCGGAGGTCGGTCGAGACCTGGTCGTTCCGCGAACGACCGGCGTGGAGCTTGCCCGCCACCGGCCCGATCCGCCGCGCCAGCTCGAACTCCACGTTCATGTGCACGTCCTCGAGCGTCGGGTCCCAGGCCATCGTGCCCGCGGCGATGTCGTCGCGGATGGCGGTGAGCCCCGCGACGATCGTTTCGAGCTCGGGCTCGGACAGCAGGCCTGCCTCGGCAAGGGCGCGGGCGTACGCGATCGAGCCCATGACGTCGTCGACGGCGAGCTCGACGTCGATGTCGGTCGACTGGCCGAACGCGAGCGCGGCAGCGTCCGCCTCGCCCGCGAGGCGCGCGCCCCAGGTCTTCACGGGGCTAGCCTGCCACGCCCTCCGGGGTTCGCGTCGGGTCGGTGACCTCGACGTCGAGGGTCGGCAGGATCGGCTTGACCGGTGCGCCGGCGAGCGCGTCGCGCTTGGCCTCGGTTCGGAGCGGCAGCCCGTAGATCGAGATGAACCCGACGGCGCTCTGGTGGTCGAACGCGTCGCCGACGTCGTACGTGGCGAGCGCCTTGTCGTACAAGGAGTGCGGGCTTCGGCGGCCGACGATCACCGCGTTGCCGCGATCGAGGCGAATCCGGACCTCGCCGGTGACGAGGCGCTGGGCGGCAGCGACGTAGTCGCGCAGGTCCGATTGGAGCGCCGTGAACCACAGGCCGTCGTACGTCGCCTGCGCCACCTCGGCGCCCACGCTGCGGTTGAACCGCAGCTGGTCCTTCGACAGTGCGAGGCCCTCGAGGGCGCGATGCGCGGCGTGGATGATCACCGCGGCCGGCGCCTCATAGATCTCGCGGCTCTTGATGCCGACGAGACGATCCTCGACGTGGTCGATGCGGCCCACGCCGTGTTCGCCGCCGAGCTCGTTGAGCTGCTCGACGAGCGCGACCGGCCCGACGTCCGAGCCATCGATGCTCACGGGCACGCCGGCGCGGAACCCGAGGACGAGCTCGACCGGGGCCGGTGCGTCGGCAGGATCGGCGGTCCAGGCGTAGACGTCGGCCGGCGGCTGCACCCACGGGTCCTCGAGGACGCCGGTCTCGATGGATCGACCCCACAGGTTGACGTCGATCGAGTACGGCGAGGCGTGCGTCACCGGGATGTCGATCCCGCGCTCGATGGCGTAGTCGATCTCCTGGTCGCGCGTCAGCCCCATGCCGACGCGCATCGGGGCGATGACCTCGAGACGGCCGTCGAGGGCCTTCACCGCGAGGTCGAACCGGACCTGGTCGTTGCCCTTGCCGGTGCAGCCATGGGCAACCGCGCCCGCCGCTTCCTTCTGGGCCACCTCGACGAGGAGCTGGGCGATGAGCGGACGGGCCAGCGCGGTCGCGAGCGGATACGCACCCTGGTAGACGGCGCCTGCCTGGACCGCGGGCCAGACGAAGTCCTCGACGAACGTCTGCCTCGCGTCGACGACGTAGGCGCGCGTCGCACCGGCGCTCAGGGCCCGTTCGCCAACGCCCGGTCGAAGGGAGCCGCCCCCGACATCGACCGTCAGGGTCACCACCTCGGCGTGGTACTGCTCGCGGAGCCAGGCGACGGCGACCGAGGTGTCGAGGCCACCGGAGTACGCAAGCACGATCTTCTTCAAGGGAGGGCTCCTGCGGCTGGTGGGGTCACCGAACGGCGACAGGGTACCGGCGGGATCGTCGGGCGCGCCCGGCCGTGATGCGCGCATGTGGCGGCTCGCGGTCCTGCATTAACATGCGTCGCAGCCGCTACTATTGCATGAACATGCAGACTTGTCTATCGTTCCGCAGATGACGGCTCAAATCGCGCCCGCGCTTCGCACCGATCGCGCCCATCTCCTGTCCATCGCCGACCTCGACGCCGGGGCGATCACGGACATCGTCGAGCATGCGATCGTGCTCAAGACGCTCAACCCGAGCGACGGCCGGGCTTCGCTCCTCGCGGGCAAGTGGGTCGCGCTCGTGTTCGACAAGCCGAGCCTGCGGACCCGCGTCTCGTTCGAGGTCGGGATCCAGCGCCTCGGCGGCGGGACGACCACATTGACCGGCGCGGACATCGGGCTCGGCAGTCGCGAGCCGCTCTCGGACATCGCCCGAACGCTGTCGCGGTATGTCGACGCGATCGTCGTCCGCATGCTGAGCCACGAGGGGCTCACCGAGCTCGCCGAGGCAGCGACCGTACCGGTCGTCAACGCGCTCACGGAGCACGAGCATCCCTGCCAGGCGCTCGCGGACCTGGTCACGATGCGCGAGCACCTCGGGTCGCTGCGCGGCCGGACCCTCGCCTACCTCGGCGACGGCAACAACGTGTGCCACTCGCTGCTGCTCGCGGGCGCCTCGGTTGGGCTGAACGTGCGCGTGGCCGCGCCCGCCGGCTACGAGCCCGACGCCTCGATCGTCGATCAGGCGACGCGACTCGGCCGCCGCACGGGCGCCCAGATCGAGGTCGGGCACGACGCACCCACTGCGGTCCGGGGCGCGGACGCCATCTACACGGATGTGTGGGCGTCGATGGGCTCGGAGCACCTGGCGGCGGAACGGGAGCGCGTATTCGCGCCATTCAAGGTGACGTCCGAGCTGATCGAGGAATCGCCCCACGCCCTGGTCATGCACTGCCTGCCGGCGCATCGCGGCCACGAGATCGACGCCGAGGTCATCGACGGGCCGCGGAGCGTCGCCTTCGACCAGGCCGAGAACCGGCTCCACGTCCAGCAGGCCATCCTCGTCCACCTGCTCAACGCACGGCGGGCACCGGTGCCGATCCGACGGGTCGGTGGCCTGGTGCCGAGCCGGCTCGCGGCTGCCCTACCCCGACCCTGAGGTCGAGTCTGCTACCTCTCCCATCGTTGCGGATCCCGCCTCCAGGGTGATGCGGGTCCCGTAAGTCCGGTCGTCGAGGGCCCGGGTGATGGCCCCGGGTCCTCGACCGTCGGCGATCACCACGTCCTGGCCGCCGGCTTCGAGCACCGCGATGGCGCCTCGAACCTTCGGGATCATGCCGCCCGAGATCACGCCGGCGGCGATCAGGTCCTCGGCCGCGGCAGGGTGCAGCTCGGTGATCGTCCGGCCGTCGCCGTCCCGGACGCCCTCGATGTCGCTGAGGAGGATGAGGCGGCCGCGGAGGGCTGCTGCCAGGCCGGCGGCCACCTCGTCCGCGTTGACGTTGCAGATCTCGCCCTGCTCGTCGAGGGCGATCGGAGCCACGACGGGCAGGAAGCCGGCGCGCAACAGGTCCTCGAGGATCGCGGGCCGTGCCCTGGGCGCCCGGCCCACGCGGCCCAGCTCGGGCACTCGCTCGGCGGTGAGCAGTCCCCCGTCGACGCCGCTGATCCCCACGGCATTCGCGCCGAGGCGCTGCAACGACGCGACCAGCTCCGCGTTGACGAGGCCGCGGAGCACCGCGATCGCGACCGAAAGCGTCTCGTCGTCGGTGACGCGGCGACCGTCCTCGAACCGGCTCTCGATGCCGAGGCGGTCCAGCCAGGCCGACAGCCGCTTACCGCCACCGTGGACGACGACGAGCCGGCGTCGCTTCGAGCCCGCCGCGAGCCCTTCGAGCGTGGCGTGCTGCTCGGCCAGCGTCTCGCCGCCGAGCTTGATGACCGCTGGCGCCTGCTCGGCCAATTGCTCGCTCACGGCCGGCGGCCGCTCGTGTCGATCACGTGCTGTACGCCGAGTTCTCGATGACGTACTCCGCGCTCAGGTCGCACCCGAACGCCTCGCCGACGCCGGAACCCTGGCCGAGATCCACACGGATCAGCACCTCCGGTGCGGACATCAGCCCGGCCACGGATGCTCGATCGAAGGGGAGCGGGCGCCCGTCGAACACCGTGACGCCACCGATGGCGATCGCCAGTGATTCCTCCGCGACGCGCGCCGGTTGGCCGTCGACGTGCGCGTTGCCGATCGCCGCGGCCACGCGGCCCCAGTTCGGATCCCGGCCGTGGACGGCCGCCTTGACAAGGCTGCTGGCCACGATCGAACGGGCGACGGCGCGAGCCTCGCGGTCGTCGTGGCCGCCCGAGACCTGGCAGGTGATCAGGGTGGTCGCGCCCTCGCCGTCGGCCGCCTGCTGACGGGCGAGCGAGCGGGCAACGGCCTCGATGGCCTCCGAGAGGCGCGCGGCCCCGTCCGAATCTGGCTCGATCGCGTCCGCAGCGGCGGCGCCCGAGGCGAGCAGGAAGACCGTGTCGTTCGTGCTCGTGTCGCCGTCGACCGTGAGCTGGTTCCACGTCCGCTCGACGACGGGCCCGAGGATGCCCTGCAACGTCGACGGCTCGACACGCGCATCGGTGAGCAGGACGGCGAGCATCGTCGCCATCCGCGGGTGGATCATGCCGACACCCTTCGCGATGCCCGAGACCGTGATCGAACGCGACCCGCCGGCGCCATCCGGGCGCTCGAGTCGAACGCTCGCGACCTTCGGTCGATGGTCGGTCGTGCAGATCTGCTCTGCCAGCGCAGCGAGGGCCGCATCGGTGGTGGCGAGGCCGCCGACGAGCTCGCTGATCGGCCCGTCCAGGCTGGCGACCGGCAGGCGGGTGCCGATCATGCCGGTCGACAGCGCGAGGGTCAGCTCGCTCGGAATGCCCAGCGCGGTCCCGAGCATCGACGCGAGCGCGGCCTGGTCCTCGTCGCCCTCCGGTCCCGTCGCCGCGTTCGCGCAGCCGCTGGTGGCGAGGATCGCGGATGCCTGGCCACCCGTCGTCGCCAGGTGCGATTGACTCAGCCGGATCGGCGCCGCGGGGAGCGTGTTGGTCGTGTAGACCGCGGCGACGCTCGCGGGCTCGCCGGTCGTCGCCAGCACGCCCAGGTCTGGCTTGCCGGACGGCTTGATGCCCGCGGCCATGGCGCCGGCGCGAAAGCCCGCCGGCATCCGGGCGCGCTCCTCGACCGTCGGGCCGGCCGCGGGAAACGGATCCAGCCGGCTCATGGGGAGATCGGGAGCTGCTCGAGCCCGGCCTCCTCCGGCAGCCCGAAGACGACGTTGAACGACTGCACAGCCTGGCCGGCGGCGCCCTTCACGAGATTGTCGATGACCGACAGCACGAGCACGCGCCCGGTTCGCTCGTCCGCGTGGACGGAGACGCGAACGTGGTTGCTGGCGAGGACGTTCTTGGTCGACGGCGGCTCGAGCACGACCGAGACGAACGGCTCGCCCTCGAAGAACGCGCGGTACAGCTCGTCGAGCTCGGCCTGGTCGATGGGCCTGGACGGTCGCACGTGGCACGCCGCGAGGATCCCGCGGGTCATGGGGATCAGGTGCGGCAAGAAGTCGATCGGCTTCGGTCGCTCCGGTGCGAGGCGGGCCAGCTCCTGCTCGATCTCGGCGACGTGCCGGTGGCCGGTCACGCCATACGCGCGAACGCTCTCGTTGAGCTCGCTGAACAGGTAGTCGGCTCGAGCCTCGCGGCCCGCCCCGGAGATGCCGCTCTTGGCATCCACGACGACATCCCCGAGCAGGCCAGCGCGCGCGAGCGGCGCGAGGGCGAGGATCGAGGCCGTCGCGTAGCAGCCGGGCGAGGCCACGATCCCCCGCCGGCCGAGCGCGGCGAGCTCGTCGCGATGCAGCTCGGTGAGGCCGTAGATGGCACGCTCGAGGAGGTCCGCCCGTGGGTGGTCGAACGCATACCAACGCGGGTAGTCGGTCGCGCTGCGGAGGCGGAAGTCGGGCCCGAGGTCGATGACGACCATGCGCTCGGCGAGCTCCGCGACGGTCTCCGACGCGGCGCCGTGGGGCAGGCTGACGAACGCAGCGTCGAGATCTCGGGGCACGCGCATCGCCCACGCGAAGGCCCGTCGTCGCGAGATGCGGGTGGCTCTTGCCGACCGGCTCGTCCTCGCGCCCGCGCGCCTGGAGGCCGACGAGGCGCGCGACCGGATGGCGGGCGAGCAGTCGAACGAGCTCGCCGCCCGCGTACCCCGTCGCGCCGATGACGCCGACCCTCAGGACGGACTCGCCCACAACGCCTCCTTCGCTGGTCCCGGGCCTCACAGAACCTGGGCTTCCACCGGCCCTCGGGCGTCCACCAAGGGGTACCTATAGTGTGTGCCAATGAGCGGCGAGTCTCCATCGGCGCCCGATCTGCCCGACTTCCAGCTCCCCGAACGCGGCGCGCTCCTGGGAGCGGTGAGCGTCCGCGTCCGCAAGGAAGCCAACCTCGGCGAGCTCATCACGGCGCTCCAGGAGGCCGGCGCGGAGATCGTCGCGATCAACACGTTCCCGGCGACGCGCCACGAGCCCGACGTCACGCGGGTGTTCGACTTCGAGACGCGCGGCCTCGGCAGCGCGAAGGTCGCGGGCCTGCTTCGCAAGCTGCCCGGCGTCGTCCGGGCAGAGGCACGCGCCACGCTCGGCCAGATCTTCGGCAAGCGCGTCATCGTGATCGGCGGCGGGGCGCAGGTCGCACAGGTGAATCTCGGCGCCGTCACCGAGGCCGACCGGCACAACCTGCGCGGCGAGCGCATCAGCGTCGACACGATCGCGCTCGTCGGCGAGAAGGAGATCGCCGCGGCGGTCAGGGCGGTCGCGGACCTGCCTCGGGCGCACATCCTCGTGCTCGCCGGGTCGATCATGGGCGGCGACATCACGAATGCAGTGCGCGAGATCCAGGCGGTGGGGATCCCGGTCGTGGCGCTGAACATGGCGGGCTCGGTCCCGACCGCGGCGGACCTCGTCGTCTCCGATCCGGTCCAGGCCGGGACGATGGCCGTCATGGCCATCGCCGATACGGCGCGGTTCTCGATCGAGCGACAGCGTGGGCGGAGGTTCTGAGCCGATGACGGAGGTCGCCGTGGATGCGCGCGAGGTCGGGCAGCGTTCCCTGTCGCCGGCGATGGCCCGCTACTTCGAGCGGGTCTGGAGCCACGGCGAGGGCCACCGGCTGTACGACGCCGAGGGCAAGGCGTACCTCGACTTCGCCACGGGGATCGCGACCTCGATCCTGGGCCACCGCCATCCGGCGGTGACGGCCGCGATCCACGCCCAGGTCGATCGGACACTCCACGTCATGAACGGCCTCGGCTATGCCGAGCCGGTCTCACGGTTCGCCGAGCTGCTCGCTTCGACCCTGCCCGACCCGCTCGACACGGTCTTTCTCGGCAACTCCGGCGCCGAGGCGATCGAGGGCGCGCTGAAGCTCGCCCGCCGATCCACCGGGCGGCCCGGGATCATCGCCTTCCAGGGCGCGTTCCACGGTCGAACGTACGGGGCGCTGAGCGTGACCACGTCCAGTCCCAACTACCAGGCCGGCCACGGCCCGCTCCTCCCGGACGTGCACATCGCGCCCTATCCGCAGGCCTATCGCGACCACGGCGGCGACGAGGCCGCGGCGACCGAGGCGGCCTACGCCGCCCTGGAGCGGATCCTCGCGGAAGACATCGCGCCGGGCGAGGTCGCCGCGATCCTGATCGAGCCGGTGCTCGGCGAGGGCGGCTACGTGCCCGCCCCGCCGGAGTTCCTGCGTCGGCTCCGCGAGCTGTGCGACCGGCACGGCATCCTGCTCATCTGCGACGAGGTCCAGACGGGCTACGGCCGGACCGGTCGGATGTGGGCCTTCGAGCACGCCGGGATCGTGCCCGACGTCGTGTGCGCCGCGAAGGGCATCGCGAACGGCCTGCCCCTCGGCGCCATCGTCTCCCGACGGGAGCTCCAGGAGCGCTGGGGCAAGGGCGCCCACGGCTCCACGTTCGGCGGTAATCCCGTGTCCTGCGCGGCGGGGATCGCCGTGCTCGAGACGATCCAGCGCGAGGGCCTCGTCGAGAACGCGGCGCGGCGTGGTGCGCAGCTGCTCGCCGGGCTACGGACGATCGCGGCGGAGGAGCCGCGGATCGGTGACGTCCGGGGTCTCGGGCTGATGCTTGGCGTCGAGTTCGTCGACGATCAGCAGAGTCGGGCGCCTGACGGCGCCACCGCCGAGCAGGTGATGCACGGCAGCGCCGACCTGGGCCTGCTCGTGCTCACATGCGGCACCGTCCACAACATCATCCGCTGGCTGGCCCCGCTCGACGTCTCCGGTGATGAGATCGACGAGGGACTCCAGGTCTTCGCTCGAACCCTCGACTCGATCCGCTAGCTCGGAACCGGCCCGGGCCTTTGACGGGCGCCGCTGGGCGGCCCTATGCTGGTTGGACAACTGAAGAGTGCTTATCAAGAGTGGTGGAGGGACCGGCCCGTTGAAGCCACGACAACCTACCGGCGTCGAGCCGGCAAGGTGCCAAATCCGGGCAGGTCCACCTGCGAGATAAGGGAGCTCCCTTGAGACCCTTCCTGCAGAAGGGTCTTTCGATTCCCGGAGTCGGTCCCGTCGCCGCCGAGCCGCCCCACGAACTCGGAGCCGACGAATGACGCTTGCGACCGCACCCGTACCGAAGACCGCACACGCCGAAGCGCCGCAGCGCGCCGCCAGGCTCGAGCAGCGCGTCCTCGGGCTGTCGTGTCGAAACTGCGGTCGGCTCGAGCCGGTCGGTCTCGCGTACGTCTGCCCGGCGTGCGTCGGGCCGCTCCAGGTCTCCTATGACGCCCGCATCGTCGCCGAGTCCGTGAGCCGGGCAACGATCGAGGCGAGACCGCCGGGCATCTGGCGGTACCTCGAGCTCCTGCCGGTCGACGCTCCCCCGGCGCGAGGCCTGGCGGTCGGCTCGACGCCCCTGATCCGCGCCGAGCGGCTCGGGCGCGCCATCGGGATCGACGACCTCCGGCTCAAGGACGACACTCGGAACCCCACCCTGTCGTTCAAGGATCGGGCCGTCGCGATCGCCGCTGCGGTGGCCCCGACGCTGGGCATCGAGACGCTCGCCTGCGCCTCGACCGGGAACCTCGCGGGCGCCACTGCCGGCGCCGCGGCCGCCCTCGGCATCCCGGCGTATGTCTTCGTTCCGGCGGACCTCGAGCAGGCGAAGATCGACCACGCCCTGGCATACGGCGCAACCGTGGTGCCCATCGCCGGCACGTACGACGACGTCAACCGGCTCTGCCTCCAGATTGCGGACGAGCTCGGCTGGGGGTTCGTCAACGTCAACCTCCGGCCGTTCTACGCCGAGGGCAGCAAGACGCTCGCGTTCGAGATCGCCGAGGGGCTCGGCTGGCGCTCGCCGGACGTGGTCGTCGCGCCAATCGCCTCGGGCGCGATGTACACCAAGCTCGCCCGCGGCTTCGACCAGCTCGCCGACGCCGGCCTCATCGAGCGCCGGCCGATCCGCTTCGTCGGCGGGCAGGCCGCGGGCTGCGCACCCGTCGCGACCGCCTGGGCCGACGGCGGCGAGGTCATCCCGGTCCGGACGCCCGACACGTTCGTGCGCTCGCTCGCGATCGGCAACCCTGCTGACGGCGGCTACTCCGTCGAGCTGGCGCGGGCCAGCGGCGGCTCGATCGAGGCCATCCCGGACGAGGACACCGCCGACGCGATCCGCCAGATCGCGGCCCTCGAGGGCATCTTCACGGAGACTGCGGGCGGCGTGACGGTGGCGGCGGCGGCCGCCGCGCGGCGCCGCGGCGTGATCCGGGATGGCGACGAAGTCGTCGCGCTCGTGACCGGCAACGGGCTGAAGACGCCGGACGCGCGCCTCCTCGGGCTGGAGGACCGACCGGCGAGTCGCGATCGACCTGGGCTCGCACCGGTGATCGCCCCGAATCTCACGGCGTTCGAGACATGGCTGGAGGGTGCGGCATGAGCGCGGTTCGAATTCCACCGACGATGCGACCCGCCACATCAGGGGCGAAGGTCGTGGAGGTTGCCGGCGTGACGGTTCGAGAGATCGTGGACCGGCTCGTCGCGACGTACCCGGCCATCGCCTCGCAGCTGCTCGACGGCGAAGGCGAGATCAACCGGTTCGTCAACGTCTTCGTCAACGACACCGACGTGCGCCACCTCGGCGGCCTCGACACGCCGGTCGGCGAGCGGGACGCACTCGTGCTCCTCCCCGCCATGGCCGGGGGACGCTGACGACCATCGGTTAGCATCCGGTCACATGGTGGCTCGCCGCCGGATCGCCGCCGTCCTGCGCTCCGTGGTGTTGGTCGGGCTCGTCGCCCTGCCCACCCCGGTCGCCGGTGCATCGCCCAGCGACGAGTCGGGCTTCCCGCCGCTCGCAGCGGCAGGGGCCCAGATCCTGCAGGCGGCGTCACGTCAGCCCGCGGCATCCAGCCCGGCACCCTCGGCGGCCACGTTCGTCAGCGAGGAGCCCTGTCCGAACGACTCGATCTTCACGTGCATCACCCTGCGCGTGCCGCGCGACCATTTCTCGGCCTCGCCCGAGACATTCGACGTCGTCTTCGCCCTGCATCGTGCGACGGGAAATCGGAAGGGCGTGTTCGTCACCGTCAACGGCGGCCCGGGCCTCGCCGGCGTCGCGCTCGCCGACAGCTACGAGCCGTACTTCGACCGGCGGCTGGTCCGGCGCTACGACCTCGTGTTCTTCGACAAGCGCGGGGTCGGGATGTCCGAGGAGCTCCAGTGCCCGGACGCCTCCCTCGCCTTCTACAGCTCGCCGCACGTCCCGACCGTCAGCGGCGCGGAGGCTCGGGCGTATTCGGACGACTCGGCCACGTTCGCGACCGACTGCATCGCCGAGACCGGGGTCGATCCAGCTGACCTGCCGTATTTCTCGACGGACCAGGCGGTCGAGGACCTCGAGGCGTTCCGCGAGTGGCTGGGAGCCGAGCAGATGGACGTCTACGGCGAGAGCTACGGGACGCAGTTCGCGCAGGCGTACGGGGCCGCGCACCCGGACCGGACGCACTCGATCATCCTCGACGGCGCGGTCGACCTGACGATGTCGGTCTTCGAGTACTACGCCGAGGGGGCCCGCGCCTACGAGCACGCGCTCGTCGGGACGCTGAACACCTGCTCCAGGACACGCGCCTGCCGGCGCGACCTCGTCGGCACGGACGCGCTGAAGGTCTACGACCGGCTCGCGGCGCGCCTGACGGCAGGCCCTGTGGGCTACGACTACGTCCGGAAGGACGGCTCGATCGAGCGACGCCAGTTCGGGCTGGGCGACCTCGAGACGGCCGCCGCGGGCTACGTCGGCGGAGAGTTCGACCGCATGCAGCTGGAGCGGGCGATGGCCTGGGCGAGCCGGGGCGTCTATCTGCCGCTCGCGAAGCTCGCCTACATCGGGCTGGGCCAGGATGCGGAGACCCTCGAGGCGATCATCGATCCCTCCTGGTCCGACGCCATGTACTACGCGACCGAGTGCCTCGACTACAGGTTCGGCTCGGGCACCGCCGAGGAGCGCGCCCAGACCTACCTCCGGCGCGGTCGCCAGGCCGACGTCGCGGATGTCCGGCTCGGGTCGATCTTCTATGGCGACCTCCCCTGCCCCCACTGGCCCGTCCACGGCACGGCTAGCCGTCCCGACTACCTGACCGACACGCCCTTCCCGATCTTCATCCTCGCCTCGACCTGGGACCCGGCGACGGCGTATCCCAACTCCCTGCGGATCTTCGAGCACGCCGACGACGCCTACCTCGTCACCCAGCCCGGCGGCGGCCACGTGATCTTCGGCTACGGGGTGCCATGCGTGGACGGCCCGATCTATCAATTCCTGTTCAAGGACCAGCGCCCGACGAAGCGCAAGCTCTGGTGCACCTTCACCGGTGTCGACCCGTATGTCCGAATCCCAGCGCACCGCCGCGGTGACTACGCTGGACCGCTCGCGGCGATGACGGCGATCGACCGCGAGATCAACGGCTCGACGGACTTCCTCAACTGGTCCGGCGAGGGCCGGCTCCGCTATGGCTGCCTCTTCGGCGGCTGGATCCGGTATCGACCGAACGTGGTCGGGTACCGCATCACCCTGCACGATTGCCGGTTCACGCGTGGGTTGCCCTTGACCGGCACCGCCTCGATCAACGACGAGCGAGGAACGTTCAAGCTGGACGTCACGGGGCCAGCGGGGCTCGACCTCGTCTACCGCCGCGATGCCGACGGCAACCGCTCGGTTACGGGGACCTACGCCGGCGGCTGACGGCAGGTCAACGTATCCCTCGAAGGCGTCGCGGGTTCTTGGCGGCCTCAGTGCGCCTGAACCACCGCCCATGTCTGCGGCGTCGACGGGTTCACGTCGTGACTGCCGCCGGTCTGCTCGAACCCGAGATTCCAGAACAGCGCGCCGGCCGACTCGTACGTGACCTGCTCGTCGTACAGCCACGTGTAGTAGCCGGCGCGTGTCGCGTCGCCGACCGATTGATCCCAGCCGAATTCCTCGGTGAACCATGGTTTGCCCATGCTCCCGGCGAGGGGGCCGTAGACCGGCGTCACGTTGTCGATCGGCGTCCCATCAGGGGCGTACTGGGACGGGTACGTGTGGAGCGACGGCAAGGTGTTGTCGGCGAGGGCGAAGATCGCCTCGCCATCGACGCCCGACGACCAATCGAGCTGGATGAGCCCGCCGGTCGAGCGAAGGTGGTTCGGGTCGATCGAGGCGAGATGGCCGAGCGTTCGCTCGTAGAACTCGGTCAGGCCGGCGCTCGCCGTCGCCTTGCCACAATCATCGGACGCGGGCGCCAGGGGCTCGCCGGCAATCGAGATGACGGCGATCGTCGCATCGTCCCGATAGCGGACGCCGTTCACCGAGTTGATCCGGGCCAACGACGAAGTCGAGGAAGGCTTCCCATTCCGCTTCGAGGCCCGGCCGGTAGGGATCGATCGCCGCGTAATCGACCCCGGCGGGTTCCTCCTCTTCACACTCATCTGCCCACGGACTCGCCGCGATGTCCCGGTTGACGAGGTGGTTGCGGAACCCCGAGAGATCGAGCACCACGCGCATCCCTGCCCCCCGCGCCCGGGCCAGCAGCTGGTCGACCCGCTGCCAGTCCGCGGTGGCGAAGGGCGCGCCGCCATCCGTGCCGTCTTCGACGAACGGGTTGACGATTCGGAGCGAGTTGAGGCCGGCCTGTGTGGTGAGAGCAATGGTCTGGGCGGGCGTGTTCGGGGCGCCGGGATTCGAGGTGTTGTAGATGGCAGCGCCGTGGAATCGGAAGGGCTGGCCACCGACCGTCAACGCGTCGCCTGAAGCGACGACGAAGGGCATGGCCGTCGCCGCGGTGACCGTGATCGTCCGTGTCACGGCAGGTGCTGCCGCGTACACGGCATTGCCAGCCTGGTTGCCCCTGATCCGGCACGTTCCGGCCCGGTTCAGGGTCACGATGTCGCCACTGACCGTGCAGACAGCGGTCGTCAACGACGACAGCGTGACCGGCAGGCCGGACGAGGCATACGGGCTGAGGACGACCGTCCGGACGAGCATCGACTGCGGCCCTGGGTCGGGGATCGTGATGGTCTGTGAGGCCTTGGAGACCGTGAACGAGCGGTTGACGGCCGGCGCGGCAGCGTAGATGACGTCGCCGGCTTGCGTCGCCCGGATCGTGCAGGTGCCCGTGGCGAGCAGGCTGATGTCGAAGCCGCTGACCAAGCAAACCGCCGGCGTCGTCGATGCCAGCGTGACCGTCAGGCCGGAGCTGGAGGTCGGCGCCACCGTGAGCGGCGACTGGATGAGCGTCGAGTTCGGCGGCTTCACGAACGTGATCGACTGGGCGACCTTGGAGACCGTGAACGACCGGGTCACGGCGTTCGCCGGGCGGTACACGGTGTTGCCGGGCTGCGTCGCCGTGAGCGTGCACGTCCCGGGCCCGAGCAGGGTGACCGTGAAGCCGCTGACCGTGCAGATCGCCGTCGTCGTCGAGGTGAGCGTGACGGGCAGTCCGGAGCTGGCCGTCGGCGTGACCGTGAATGGCGACTGGGCCATGGTCTTGGACCCCGGGTTCGCGAACGTGATCGTCTGGGCGACCTGGGTCACGGTGAACGTGCGCGTGACCGGGTTCGCCGGCCGATAGGTCAGGTTGCCGGGCTGGGTCGCGGTAATCGAGCAGCTGCCGGCGATGAGGAGCGTGATGACGTAGCCGTTGACAGTGCACACCGTGGTCGTCGTCGAAGTGAGGGTCACGGGCAGGCCGGAGCTCGCCGTCGGCGCAACAGTCACGGGTGACTGGGTCAGGTTCTTGGACCCGGGGTTGGGGAACGTGATCGTCTGATTCAACTGCGGTCCCGGGGTAACGGCATTGGATGGCGCCGATGCAGGCCCGGTGCCGGTGGCGTTCGTCGCGCGGACGATGAACGTGTACGAGGTGCCGTTTGTCAGGCCCGTGACGACCGCGTTCGTCGTCGCGCCACCGACGGTGGCAGTCTGGCCGCCGGGGCTGGCGGTGACCGTGTACCCGGTGATCGGGCTGCCGCCGTTGTCGGCCGGGGCGGTCCAGGAGACGCCTGCCTGGGCGTTGCCGCGGATCGCCGTGACGCCCGTCGGGGCGCCGGGCACGGTGATTCCGACGCCAACCGTCCAGCTGCTCGCCGCGCTGCTGAACACGGTCACTCGGGCATCGCCTTGATCGGCGCCGCCGGAGAGCGTCTCGCGCAGGGCGACGCACGGGTCCGGGGTGGCCGGGTCATCGGCACCGCTCGTGGTGCACGGGCTCACAAGGATTCCGTTCCTGAAGATCGAGACGGTCGTCGCGGTCAGGTCGGGGTCGACTGAAGCCAGCGTCGCCTGGTCGATCGTGAAGACGAGGGTGAGGGGGTTCGCGGTGGTTGCCGCCGGTGCGGCGATGTCGAGCTGCGTGCCGACGAAGGTGTAGCCGGAACCGACCGGTGGCGGACCGGGCGGCGAGACCTCGGTGATGGTGATGGGACCGGCGACTGGGCTGATGACCGCCGCGGTCACCGGCTGCTCCGACGTGGCTGACCCGGCAGGACGGATCTTGATAGCGAGGTCGCGAGTGAAGTCCGGAAGCGCGACGCTCAGCGTGCCTCCATTCACAACGGCGAGGCGCGAGTCATCCAATGGGACGACGCCCCACGGGTCGTGGACCTCGATCCGGTACGTGCCGTCGGCAAAGCCGGCGAACGCGACCGAGACGCCGCTGATCGTTCGGCCGTCGATGTCGCCCGGCCCCGCGCCGGTACCGTATTCGTTCTGCGCGTCGCGGATCCAGGCGAAGCCCTCGGAGCCGTTGTCGAGCCCCAGCACGACGACGTTGCCGGGTGCCGTGACGCTCGAGACGTCAAGGCCCATCCCGGCAAGATCCTCGCCTGCGAAGAAGTCGCGCAACGGTGGATTGATCCGCTCGTTGGCTGGGAAGTCTGGCGGCGCCCGGTGCTCGCTGGGCGAGGAGTGGATGTACGCGCCCCACCACCACGACATCGCCCCGGACCCCGACATCGCGGACGCCCACGCGGCGTTGTGCAGGTGCGTGGCCTGCAGGAGGTGCGCCTCCCGGTCGTCGAGCGGGGCGGCATCGACCGGATCGAAGTTGATCTCGGGGCTCGGGTTCCCCGGTAGCCCGAACTCGCCGATGATCACGGGTTTGCCGTAGGCGGCGTTGAGGTTCTCGGCGTAGCCACGGAACCGCACGTCCCGATTGACCAAGTTAGGTTCGTAGTCGTGCACCTGGACGAGGTCGATGTTCGGGTCGGCCCAGATGTCCGCGAGGCTCGATTCGATGTCGGAGCTCGTCGTGATCAGATGGTCATACGGGTCGATCGAGCGGAGGTAGGCAGCCATCTCGGCGTGCCAGGCAACGATGTCGTCGCGGACCTGCTCGCTGTTGGACGGATTGGCCGCGTCGGACCCGACGAACTGGGCCTCGTTGAACAGCTCCCAGGTGAGCAGGTTGCGGTACGCCCCGTAGCGGGCGACGAGGTAGCGGAGGCGCTGCTTGAACAGCTGCCTCGGGCCGCCGGGTCGGTGAAGAACAACTCCGGATTGCCCGCGGGGACCGGGCCAGCCGTTGGCCGCGTTGTAAGGATTCTCGTGCCATCGATCGAGACCGCGGCTGCTGACCTGGCCATGGTCGTTGATGACGAGCTGGACCTGGAGGCCGTGCGTCTCGGCGACGTCGAGCTGGCGCTCGATCCGGAAGGCCGACTGCCCGGCGTATTGCCCGACGCCGGTATACCAGTCGGCCCAATGACCGGTCGACCACTCGATCGCATTTCGGTTGAAGTCGGTCATCCAGATCCGCGTCCAGTTCTGGCCCGCTGCCTCCATCGAGGCGAACAGCGGCTCGACGTAGTGCTCCCCGTCGAGACCCAGCGGCTCGCCTTGCTGGAATGCCACGTTATGGCCCATCGGGTAGTAGGGCGTGCCATCGCTGTATCGCAGGAAGCGACTGTCGCGCGGGTCGCGCTCGACCTGCCCCCTCGCCGACGACTCCGTCACGGAGAACGTCAGCTGTGCCGAGACCTCGGTCGAGGTTTCGCCGGGTCGCTTGTCCTGGGCACGGAGCGTGTATCGCCATGTGCCGGTCTCGTCCGGCGAAAACCGGGCGTGCCAGACACCGACCTCGGTCCCAGGCACCGGGTCGTAGAGCTCGAAGTTGTCCGTCCCGGGCCTGACCGTGTAGTCCGAGCCGAAGAACGCCGGCACGGTATAGGTCGCGCCACTCGGCGCCCTGAAGGTGGCGGTGACGTCGATGACCGCCGGATCGTGGATCTCGTCCGGCGCGTATGCGCGATTGAGGGTGAACTCCTTCTCGAACCGGCCGAACTTGGCGACGCTCGAGGCAGCCGGTCGGCTCGTATCGATGGTCAGAGGCGAAACGGGCGGCGCGTCCGTCGGGACAAGGAGCATCGCTCGATCACGGGCGTTCGCCGTCCGGCCCTTGGCGAGGATCGTGCCATCGTCGGCGACCTGGATGGCGACCTCGACCACCGCCTCGTATCCCAGCGGCAGATGCTTGGTCAGGTCGATGAGCTCGCCGTCGTAGAAGAGGTATCCGCGGATGCCGGCGCCGCCCTCTGTCGTCGAGTAGCCGACGACCTGACCCGCCTCATTGATGTCGATTGCCGTGGCGAAGGAGCCGCCCAACCCGGGGATGAGGTCGAAGGTCCCGCCATCGAGCCGGAAGGCACGCCGGTCGCCATCGGGCTCCTGATAGGTGCCGGCGATGACACCGTTCTCGTTGATGTCGATCGCCTCGCTTGAGGTGAAACCTGGCGGCGTAATGTTGGTCATTGTCCCGCCGGAGTAACGGAAGGCCTGATTGGGGTCACTCGTCGTCGATGACGTGCCAACGATCACGCCTGAGTCGTTGATGGCGTTGGGCGCGGTGGCAGTGCCACCAAGGGTCCCGAGGTCGGTCATCGACAAGCCGTCAAAGACGAATCCCCGGGACGAGCCGCCGAAGGTATGGAAGCCGATCACATCGCCCAGCTGGTTGACGCGACGGGCCTCGGACGTGCCGCTGGGGAACGTGTGGATGTCGGTCATCGTGCCGTTCCGGTACAGGAACGCATGCTGTCCCGCGGTCGAATCGGACCATCCGACAATGTCCCCGGCATCGTTGATGTCCCATGCGAAGCTGCTCGGTCCCCCGAGCGTCCCCAGGAGCATCGCCGATCCGTCGTATCGGAACGCCTGGCTGCCCGATCCAGCGCTGTCATTGCCGACCACGACCCCGGCGCTGTTGATCGCGCGGCCGGCGGACTGATGAGGCGCCTCGGAGATGAAGGTGCTGCTGCTGCCGTCGTACCGGAACGCTTGGCGATTGATCGCCCCAGTCGTCTGATGGGAATCATTCATGTCAGCGGGAAATGCCTCGAAGATCTCGTCGGCGAGGCCGGCGCCGAGATCGATCACGTCGTAGGCCGCGAGCGGGCGCGGTCCGGGCACGAGCAGGATCAGGTCGCCGTTCGGACCAGAGGCGAGGATGTGCCCGGAATCTGCGATTGCGTTGGCGCCCCGGACCTCGACGGAATCCGGTGGCAGCAGATCATTGATGTCGTACATGACGCCGTCGTCGATGAGAAATCCGTGGACTTGCGTTTGGGTCGCATCGATCGACAAGCCCACGATCTGTCCCTGCTCGTTGATCCCGGAGCCGAACGATTGGTCGTCGCCAGGCAACGTGCCGAGATCGATCAGGCCGGTTCCGTCCCAGCGGGCGGCCCGGAACCTGCCGGCTGCGTTGTGGGCCGACACCAGCACGCCGCCGGAATTGTTCAAGGCAACTCCGCTGGTCCAGTCCCCGCCCGGCAAGGTGCCGAGGTCCGTCGCCGTCGTCCCGTCCCAGAGGATCGCTCGGTTCGTGTTGGGAGGGATCGTGACCGAGCCGAGGACGTCGCCCGCCTCGTTCATGTCGGCGACGTTGGCCGATGAGTAGCCTCCGCCGCCGACGTCCTGGATCACCCCGTTCTGCCAGGCAACGAGATGCATGTTCCCGTCGGTGCCTCTCGCGCTGCCTGCGATCAGTCCGGCATTGTTGATCCTGTTGGCGAGCTCGTAGTCGCTTCCGAAGCTCGAGAGAAGCGTCGTTGCGATTCCGTCGTTCGTCCAGGATCGACTTTCACTCGGCAGGAACGAGGCGCCGACGACTGTCGTCCCCGTGTCATCGATGTCATAGGCGACGTCGCCGGCCGAACCAGCGAGCCCGGGAATGACGGTAACCGCCGTGCCGTCGACCCGGATCGCGGACTGCGGGCCGTCACTGACGAGGCCGACCATCGACCCGATTGCATTGATCGCCATCGGGAAGCCGCCCACAAGCGGAACCTTCTCGACGACCGGCCCGGTGACGCGTGCGAGCCCTTGGCTGCCCGAGGTCGGGAATTGCCCTCCGACCACGCCGGCCTCATTCATGGCAATGCCGGCGACGCCGTCCGTCAACCCAGCGGCGATCGCGTAGTACTGCGGTGGCGGCGCAGCATGCACCGGGCTCAGAGCAGGCGTGACGGTCAGGACCAACGTCGCGGCGAGCGTCGTGCTCCAGAGGGCAACCAGCCACAGCGGCGCGCGCCCGCGGCTCGACATCGTTCCCTCCTCGAACCGATGCAGTCCTCGTCCGGGCGGCGCGACCCACGCCCACGGTTGCGGCATTGTGCGCCCCGGCGTCGTGCCGATGTCGATGGTTCTGCAGTCGCTTGCCGACACGGATCGGCTCGGCTCGTCTCGTGGTCTGGTATGGCGGGGGCGGGTTCAGACAGCCATCATCTGTCCGTCATGACTCGAAGTTCCGATCCCCTGGCGGCAATTGGCTGGAAGTCGGCGCGGCCGGTCATGACGGTCGTCGGGTGCCACGCGGGCGGTGAGATCGGGAACGTCATCGTGGCCGGGGTCGATGCGCCGCCCGGCGCCACGGTGTTCGAGCAGATGCAGGCGATGGCCCGGGACGACT
>CAVRJP010000001.1:0-1938501 GCA_963721765.1 uncultured Chloroflexia bacterium | reverse complement strand
CGGCGCCGTTCGGCCGCTGCCGCCCGCTCACCGTAAGCGGGAAGAACTGATTTTCATCCAGCGGTTCGGACGTGCCCAAATCCCGCCGCGCTCGGTCGCGATCGTCATCGTCCCCGATGCGCTGCCGTTCGCGAACCTGGCCGTCACCTCCCATTCGCCGGCGAGGCCGTCCTGAGCGGCGGCGCCCGCCGCCGAGCAAGCGAGCAATGCAATGCCCAGCCGCATGACCATTCTCGCCACCCGATTTCTCCCCTCAGCCGCGGCGATCCGCTTCCATCGCCGCTTCGGCGGGCGGCAGATGCGGCGGGGGCGCGGCCCGCGCAAGCTGCGCAGCAGGCCCAATGCGATCAGCAGCAGCCCGGACGCCGCCGAGCACCAGATCAAGGCCGCGCGCGCCGCCGGGCTCCAGCCGGGCCACAGCAAGGCGCGCTCGACGCGGCCCAGAGGAGGGCGGCCAGGGCAGCCAGACGCCATAGTCGCGCACCCGGAACGGGTGGACGAAATGGATCGGGGCGAAGGTCAGCAGGACGAGCAGGAGACGATGGCCGCGCCTGCCGCCGGGCCGGGCCGGTCGCGAAGAGGTAGAAAGCGACGATGTTCCACAAGGCCGGGAAGCCGCGGAAATAACCGTCCTCCGTCTTCATGTCGCGCGCGGGCGAAGACGTAGAGCGAGGAGAGCAGGATCGCCGCCGCCAGCGGCAGGGCCAGCGGCCGGGCAGCAGCCCGGCATGCCAGATGAAGACTGCCGGGACGAAGACATAGTTCAGATAGTCGACACCAGATCGAGGGCGGCGCCGTCGATTCGCGGCAGCCGCTCCTTGACCCGCGCCAGCGCGCCAGCGTGCCGTCGACCCCGTCGACCGCCAGCGCCGCGAGCAGCCAGAGCAAGGCGATGCGCCAGTCCCGCGCCTCGATCGCCGCCAGCGCGAGCAAGGCGAGCACCGCGCCGCTCGCCGTCAGCAGATGGACGAGCCAGGCGAGGACGGCCGGCGGCCGGACGCTC
Source organism: uncultured Chloroflexia bacterium (assembly GCA_963721765.1). Classification (GTDB taxonomy): domain Bacteria; phylum Chloroflexota; class Limnocylindria; order Limnocylindrales; family CSP1-4; genus UBA5189. Next base: position 1,937,498 of record CAVRJP010000001.1, on the reverse strand, counting down.
GGTCCGCTCGACGTGCATCATGCCGGCCCTCTCCAGCGAACGCGTCGTTCCGAACGCGCGGTTGCCGGCGCGCCGTTCACGCGCCGCAACCTGAGGCCATGCGTTGGCAGGCGCTGCGACCGAGCTAGGGCGGCAGTGGTGTCGGATGCATCCGTCTCGCTCGAGCCGGGCCGCAATTGCTGGCGGATCGCGCGCGCCCACCGCGCCGCGCTGATCGTCGACGCCGCCGATTATTTCCGCGCTCGCCCGCGCAGGCGATGCTGCGGGCGCGAAGCGCAGATCCTGCTGATCGGCTGGGATTTCGACACCCGGATCCTGCTCGACCCGAGGCCGCGAGGACGACGCGCCCGGCGACGCTCGGCGCCGTTCATCTCCTGGCTGGCCGAAGCACCGGCCGGGCCTGCGCATCCACATCCTCAAATGGGACATCGGCGCGATCAAGCTGCTCGGCCGCGGCACGACCCTCTTCCGGCTGGCGCGCTGGGCGTGGAGCAAGCCAGATCCACTTCAAGCTCGACGGCGCCCATCCCGCCGGCGGCAGCCACCATCAGAAGATCGTCGTGATCGACGATGGCTCGCCTTTTGCGGCGGCATCGACATGACCGCGCGCGCTGGGACACGCGCGACCATCGCGACGACGACGAGCGGCGCGGCGGCCGACCACCGGCCGCCGCTACGGCCCCTGGCACGACGCCACCATGGCGGTGGACGGCGACGCGGCGCGCGCGCTCGGCGAGCTCGCGCGCGAGCGCTGGCAGCGCGGCCGGCGGCGAGCCGATCGAGCCGCCGGCGGCGACGAGCGACCCCTGGCCGGAGGCGCTCGAGCCGCATTTCCGCGACGTCGACGTCGCCATCGCGCGCACCCGCGGCGCGCGTATGGCGATCGGCGGCGGTGCGCGAGATCGAGGCGCTGTTCGTCGACCTGATCGGCCGCGCCCGCCGCTTCGTCTACGTCGAGAACCAGTATTTCGCCTCGCGCGCGATCGCCGAGGCGATCGCCGAGCGGCTCGCCGAGCCGGACGGGCCGGAATTCGTCCTCGTCAATCCCAAGCGCGGCCGACGGCTGGCTCGAGGAGGAGGTGATGGGCGCCGGCCCGCGCGCGGCTGATGCAGGCGCTCGGCAAGGCCGACCGCCACGGCCGCTTCCGGATCTACACGCCGGTCACGCGAGGGCGGCGAGGACATCTACGTCCATGCCAAGATCATGATCGTCGACGACGACGTGCTCCGCGTCGGCTCGGCCAACATCAACAACCGCTCGATGGGCCTCGACAGCGAATGCGACCTGCTGATCGACGCGGCCGGCGCCGGCAACGCGGCGCCGGCGCGCGATCGCGCGCGATCCGCGCCGACCTGCTCGCCGAGCATCTCGGCGTCGACGCCGGCGGAGGTCGAGGCGAAGCTCGCGGCGACCGGCTCGCTGATCGCCGACGATCGAGGCGCTGCGCGGCGAGGGCCGCACGCTGGTGCCCTTCGCGCCGCCCGAGCTCAACGCGCTCGAAGCAGGCGATCGCCGACAACGAGGCGCTCGACCCCGAGAGCGCCGGCGAGGACTTCGAGCCGCTGGCGCGGCCCGGCCTGCTCGCCGGCCTGCGCTCCTCGCTCCGCGCCGGCCCCCGCCGCTGAGCCCCTTTCAATTCCGCGCGATCGCCCGCACTATCCGGGCGTGACCGACTTTCCCCAGCCCGCCTTCATGGCCGACGAGGAGATCCGCATGTTCGCGGATTGGTCGGCCGCTTCCTCGATCGCAACGCGCCGCCCGAGCGGGTCGCCAAATGGCGCGAAGACGGCATGGTCGAGCGCTTATTCTGGCGCGAGGCGGGGCAGGCGGGGCTGCTCGGGGTCAGCGTGCCGGAAGCCTATGGCGGCGGCGGCGGCGATTTCCGCCACGACGTCGTGGTCGCGGAAGCGGTCATCCGCAAGGGTGCCGAGGGCTTCGCCGCCGGCCTCCACAACGTCATCATCACCCCCTACATCCAGGCCCGCCCCCGGCTCGCTCATCGCGATCGCCGCGACCCGCTCGCCGCGAGCCAATTTCGGCAGCCAGCGCTGCTTCTGCCCCTCGGTGCCGTGGGCCTGGATGTAGGGGGTGATGATGACGTTGTGCAGGCCGGCGGCGAAGCCCTCGACGCCCTTGCGGATGATCGTCTCGGCGACGACCACGTCGTGGCGGAAATCGCCGCCCGGGCCGCCATAGGCCTCCGGCACGCTGACCCCGAGCAGCCCCGCCTCGCCCGCCTCGCGCCAGAATTCGCGCTCGACCATCCCCGCCTCGCGCCATTTCGCGACCCGCTCGGGCGGCGCGTTGCGGTCGAGGAACTTGCCGACCAATCCGCGAACATGCGGATCTCCTCGTCGGCCATGAAGGCGGGTTCGGGGAAATCGGTCATCGCCGGATTGTGCGGGCGATTTGCGTGGAAAGGAAAGGCCCGCGCTCAGGCCGCTCGGCCGCCGCGCGCCGGACCGAGGCGCGCAGGCCGGCGAACAGGCCGGGCCGGGCGAGCGGCTCGAACTCCTCGCCGGCGCTCTCCGGGTCGAGCGCCTCGCTGTCGGCGATCGCCTCCTCGAGCGGCGTTGGGCTCCGGCGGCTCGAACGGGACGCAGGGTGCGGCCGGCGCCGCGCAGCGCCTCGATCGTCGCGATCAGCGAGCCGGTCTCGGCGAGCGTCGCCTCGACCTCGCTCCGGCGTCGACGCCGAGATGCTCGGCGAGCAGATCGGCGCGGATCGCCGCGATCGCCGTCGCGCGCCCGTCCGCCTCGAGCCGCGCCGTCGATCAGCAGGTCGCATTCGGTGTCGAGGCCCATCGAGCGGTTGTTCATGTTGGCCGAGCCGACGCGCAGCACCTCGTCGTCGACGATCATGATCTTGGCGTGGACGTAGATGTCCTCGCCGCCTCGGTGACCGGCGTGTAGATCCGGAAGCGGCCGTGGCGGTCGATCTTGCCGAGCAGCTCGCATCAGCCGCGCGCGGGCCGGCGCCCATCACCTCCTCCTCGAGCCAGCCGTCGAGCCGCTTCGGGATTGACGATGCACGAATTCCGGCCCGTCCGGCTCGGCGAGCCGCTCGGCGATCGCCTCGGCGATCGCGCGCGAGGCGAAATATTGGTTCTCGGCATAGACGAAGCGGCGGGCGCGGGCGATCATGTCGACGAACAGGGCCTCGATCTCGCGCACCGCCGGCGATCGCCATCGCAGGCGCCGCGGGTGCGCGCGATCGCCACCTCGACGTCGCGGAAGTGCGGCTCGAGCGCCTCGGGCCAGGGATCGCCGTCGCATCGCGGCGGCGCGATCGGCTCGCCGCCGGCGCGCCTCCAGCGCTCGCGCGCGAGCTCGCCCAGCGCGCGCGCCGCGTCGCCGTCGACCGCCATGGTGGCGTCGTGCCAGGGGCCGTAGCGGCGGCCGGTGGTCGGCCGCCGGCGCCGCTGGTCGCCGTCGCGATGCGTCGCGCGTGTCCCAGCGGCCGCGGTCATGTCGATGCCGCCGCAAAAGGCGAGCGCTGTCGTCGATCACGACGATCTTCTGGTGGTGGCTGCCGCCGAACGGATGGGCGCCGTCGAGCTTGAAGAAGATCTGCTTGTTCCACGCCCAGCGCGCCAGCCGGAAGATGGTGGTGCCGCGGCCGAGCAGCTTGACCGCGCCGAGATCCCATTTCAGGATGTGGATGGAGAGCCCCGGCCGGTTCTTGGCGAGCCAGGAGATGAACGGGCCGAGCTTGGCCGGGGCGCCGTCGTCCCGGCGTCTCGGTCGAGCAGGATGCGGGTGTCGAAATCCCAGCCGATCAGCAGGATCTGCGCTCGGCCCGCAGCATCGCCTGCGCGGGCGCAGCCGGAAATAGTCGGCGGCATCGACGATCAACGCGGCGCGGTCGGCGCGCTCGACCCGCCAGCAATTGCGGCCGGGCTCGAGCAGCGCGTCGGCCTTCGACATTCGCCATCCTGCTCGTCAGCGACCTGAACGCGTGGCCATCGGGTTTCGGCGGTCGAAACGGCATGGCGCGGAACCGGCTGCGTTCAATGGCCGCGTATGGAGCGCCGGCATGATGCACGGCGAGCCATCCGAGCGCAGGCCGGCGGCGCTGCTCGCCTGGCTGGTCCACCTGTTCACCGCCAGCGGCGCGGTCCTCGCCTTGCTGGCGCTCGCGGCGATCGAGGCGCGAGAATGGCGTCTCGCCTTCGCTCTGGCTGCTGCGCGGCGCTCGCCGTCGACGGCGTCGACGGCACGCTGGCGCGGCGGGCGCGGGTCAAGCGAGCGGCTGCCGCGGATCGACGGCGCCATGCTCGATCTCGTCATCGACTATCTGAACTATGTCTTCGTTCCGACCTTGTTCATCTGGCGCGCCGGTCTGCTGCCGCGCGCCGCTCGCGCCTCGCCGCTCGCCGCCGCGATCCAGATCTCCGCGCTCTATGTCTTCGCGCGCGCCGACATGAAGACCGAGGACGATTATTTCCGCGGCTTTCCGGCCCTTTGGAATGTCGTCGCGCTCTACCTCTTCGCGGCCGGCCCAGCCCGCACAGCCAGCGCCGCGATCGTCGCCCTGCTCGTGGCGCTGAGCTTCGCGCCGGTCCATTTCGTCCACCCGTTCCGGGTCCGCGACTATGGGATCTGGCTGCCGTTGCTCGCCATGCTCTGGGCCGCCGTCGAGCGCGGCGCTGCTGTGGCCGGGCTGGACGCGCCGGCGCGCGCCGCCTTGCTCTGGTCTCGGTGCCTCGGCCTGCTGCTCGTCGCGCTCGGCCTGCTGCGATCGTGCTCGGCCTGCTGCGCAGCCCTCCCGCCGCGAGCGGCGGCGAGCCGGCCGAAGAGGGAAAATGGTGGGCGTGGCAAGGATTGAACTTGCGACCCCTGCGATGTCAACACAGTGCTCTACCACTGAGCTACACGCCCACGCGGGACCCGCGATGTAGCGAGGGGTCCGCGGGCCGCGATGTAGCGCAGGGTTTACCCGCGCCCGGCCCTCACCAATAAGCGATCAGCCGCCCGGCGGCGAGCGCGACCAGCCAGGCGAGGAGCGAGACGAGGCCCGCCCAGCGGCGGCGCCGCGCGAGCGCTCGTCGGTCCAGTCGCCGGCGAGGCGAAGCGACGCGATGTTGACGAGGCCGACCAGGATCGCCGCGAACTTGATGTAGAGGAACGGGTTGGCGACATATTCGGTCGCCTGCACGACGAACAAGGCCGCGCCGCTCGCGACGGCGAGCGCGAGCCCGGCCGCGGCGACAGAGACCGCGGGCGGGCCGAGCATTGCCACCGGCACGGCGCGCCAGGCCCCGAGCAGGCGCAGGTCGAGAAGGACGATCGCTCCGACCAGCAGGGCGATGCCGAGGACGTGCAGCGTGTTGACGCCCGCATAGAGCCACCCGCTCTCCTGCAGGAGGAGCGCGGGCGGCGTGCCTTCGAGCCAGGCGGCGAAGGCCTCGATCGCGCTCAGCTGCGTTCCGGATAGAGATCGAAGGTGCGGTTGCCGACGACGAGTCGCTCGGTCTTCATCTCCAGCCGCCGCGGATCGCGATGGCGGTGGCCGCGCGCCGTCACCCGCGTCCCGCGCGGCACCGCCGCGGCGCTAAGGCCGGCGCGCTGGTTCCGGGTCGGCGGCGCCAGCACGACGTCCCAGACCTGCCGGCCGGAGCGCACGCGCAGCAGGCCGTGCGGGCCGCCGAGATTGGCGCTCTCGACCATGCCGGTCAGCGAGAAATCCGCATCCAGATAGCCCACCCAGCCATGGTGGGCGGCCGACGGGGTGGCGAGCGCCAGAGCGGCGATCGCGGCGGCGACAAGACCTGTCCTCATCCCTTCCTCCAGACGGAGTTGCGGACGGCGCATCTTAGCGCCGGACGCCGCGGCGAATGGGGACCAGTCACTTTCACGCTGAACGGGACAGTCACCTTCAGGCGCCTGCGACGACACTCGCGCCGCCAGCCTGAAAGTGACTGTCCCCTTGACCACCCTCAGAGCCGGCCGTGCTGGTCCTCGGTCATGAACATGCGCTCGACCTCGGCGACCAGGTCCCTCAGGTGGAAGGGCTTGGAGAGGACCTTGGCGTCGGGCGTCTTGCGGCCGGCCTTCAGCGCCACCGCGGCGAAGCCGGTGATGAACATGACGCGGATGTCGGGCGCGATCTCGGCCGCCTTCTGGGCGAGCTCGATGCCGTCCATCTCGGGCATGACGATGTCGGTCAGGAGCAGGTCGAACGGCTCGCTCTCGAGCAGCGGCAGGCGGCGAGTGCCGTTGTCGACCGCGACGACCTGATAGCCGACCCGCTCGAGCGCGCGGGCCAGATAGACCCGCATCGATTCGTCGTCTTCGGCGAGCAGGATCCTCAGCATCGCGCTCCCTGCCGTTTATGCGCGAAGGCGCCGCGATTTTCCAGCCGCACGCGTGCGCTGCGATTGCACCCGTCCCAGACCGGGCCTAGTTGTGGGCGAGACATGACCGACGCCCCGGCCCCCCCCTTCTTCCGCATCGGCCCCGAGCGGCCGGCCTCGCCGGTCGTGCTGTCGGTGCCCCATGCCGGGCGCGACTATCGGCCCGCATCTGCTCGAGCGCCGCGCGGCTGCCGCAAGGCGGCGCTGGAGACGCTCGAGGACCGGCTGGTCGACCGGCTGGTCTGGCGCGCCACCGCGGCCGGCGCGACCGCCTTCGTCGCCCGCGCGCCGCGCGCCGAGATCGACCTCAACCGCGACGAGCGCGAGATCGATCCGGCGCTGATCGCGCCGCCGCTGCCGTCCGGCAGCCTGGTCCAGTCGGCGCGGACCCGCGGCGGCCTCGGCCTGATCCCGTCGCGGATCACCGGCGCCGGCCCGATCTGGCGCGAGCGCATCCCGCGCGCCGAGCTCGACCGGCGGATCGACGACGATCCACCGGCCCTATCATGCCGCGCTCGACGGCGGCGCTCGGCGCACGCCCGCGACCGGTTCGGCGACGGCGATCCTGCTCGATTGCCATTCGATGCCGCCGCGGCCGCGCGACGCCGACGGCGAGCAGCGCGCGCGACGCGTGATCTTCGGCGACCGCCACGGCACGCACGATCAGCCGCCGACCTGCTCGACGCCGCGGTCGCGGCCGCGCGCGGCGCTCGGCTACCGGACCGCCTGCAACGCGCCTTATGCCGGCGGCTATATCGTCGCGCGCCACGGCCGCCCGCAGCGCGGCGTCCACGCGCTCCAGATCGAGATCGACCGCTCGCCTATCTCGACGCGGACCTGCGCACGCCCGGGCCCGGGCTTCGAAGGCGCCTGCCGGCTGATCGCCGGCGTCGTCGCAGGCGCTCGAGCAGCGGCTGCTCGGCCGGCACGGCGATCGCGGCGGAATGAGCAGCGAAAAAGACCGCCTCACGGTTCCGTGAGGCGGCCAGGTTCAGGGAGGAGCGCCCCCGCTTGCGAAGGGGCGCGATAGCGCCGCCGTAAAGGGGGAAACGACCGCGCTCACGAAGATAGTGAAGCGGCCCAGGTTCAAGGAGGATGCGCCCTCGCTTGCGAAGGGGCGCGACGCGCCGGCGTAAAGGGGGGATCACGGCGGCGCTGATCCCTAGATAGGAACGCGCTTTCCGGTTTCAATGCCGTACGGTATCGACCGCGCTCAGGCGTCGGCCGGGCGCCGGCGCCGGCGAGCCTGCTCGGGCACCTTGCCCTGCTGCATCTGGCGGCCGAAGATCTCGCGGATCAGCGACAGCGAGAAGAGATGGGCGATGACCAGCGGCAGGATGCCGTTCTGGTTGATCTTGCGCAGCTGGTCGCCGCTCATCTCGCGCAGCTTCTCCTCGTCGACCATCTGGAAGCCGCGATAGATGAAGGGCTGCTCGGCGCCGCTCGGGCTGGATCGTGACCTCGCCGTCGATCAGCAGGTCGAGCTCCTTCAGCTCCTTCATGAAGGCGTTGGTGCGCTGGGCCGGCGATCTCGAACTCCTCGCAGAATTTGAGGATCGCCGTTGAGCGTCTCGCTCGGCTTGTCGCCGTCGAACAGCGGCTTGCCGTCCTCGAACTCGCCGACCAGGTCGCTCGTCGGGATCGAAGCAGAGCGACAGCTCCTCGGCGTCGGGTCGAGCCGGGCGAGCATGAAGGGATAGCGGCGGACATAGGCCGGGATGTAGACCGGATTGTGCGGCTTGCCCTCGTCGTCGATGAAGACGTTGACGCCCTCGTTGAGGCCCATCAGCGCCAGCGGCACCGGATTCTCGCCGGCCGAGAAGACGATCGGGTAATAGCGCTGGGCGATGATGAACTCGTCGACCGTCAGCGGAATGGCATGGGCGTTGGCGAGATAGGGCGCCTTGTCGGTCGGCCGCGCCTTGTAATTGGCGTGGACGGCTGCTCGAGAGCGGCTGCAGGTTGTTGTAGAAAAGCGGCAAATTGGGCGGCGGCGGCTGGTCGCCATGATCGAATCTCCATGAGGTTGGGAGCGGCGCCGGCGCGGCCGCGGAATTTCAGCGCACCGCTCTATGGGCGAACGGCTTTGCGCAAGGCTCTCCTGAGCATGTCGAGGGCGGCACCAGCTTGCCGGGATTCATGATGCCCTGCGGGATCGAGCGCCGCGCTTGATCGCGCGCAGCGCGCCGAGCCGGGCCGGATCGCCGAGCCGGGCCAGCTCGGCGAGCTTCATCTGGCCGATGCCGTGCTCGGCCGAGATCGAGCCGCCCGCGGCGGTGACGAGATCGTGGACGAAGGCGGTGACCGCCTGCGCCTTCGGCTTCGACCCAGTCCGCGCCGGCGCCCGCGGGCGCGCGGACGTTGAAATGGACGTTGCCGTCGCCGAGATGGCCGAAGGCGATGACCCGCGTGCCGGGGAAGCGCGCCTCGACCGCCGCCGCCGCCTCGGTCATGAAGCCGGCCATGTCGCTCGACCGGGACCGAGATGTCGTGCTTGGCGGCCGGGCCGTCCTTCTTCTCGGCCTCCGAGATCGAATCGCGCAGCCGCCAGAAGGCCTCGGCCTGCGCCTCGCTCGCGGCGATCGCCGCGTCGCGCGACCAGGCCGGTCTCGAGCGCCGAGCGCAGCGCCTTCGTAGAGCATGCGCTCCGGGCCCGGCGCCGCCATCGGCGCGACCGCCTCGACCAGCACGTTCCACGGCGCCGGCGCCGGCGAGCGGCGCGCGCGTGCCCGGAACATGCGCGAGCACCAGGTCGAGCGCGCTCTTCGGCACCAGCTCGAAGCTCTCGATCGCCTCGCCGATGCGCCGCCTCGAGCTGGCGCAGCAGCGCCATCGCCGCCTGCGGGCGACTCGAGCCCGACCCAGGCGACGGCGCGCTCGCCGACCGCGGGCACCAGCTTGCAGGCTCGCCGCGGTGACGATGCCGAGCGTCCCTTCGGCGCCGATCAGCAACTGCCTGAGATCGTAGCCGCGATTGTCCTTCCTGAGCGCGGCCAGCCCCTCGAACAGGCTGCCGTCGGGCAGCACCGCCTCGATCCCGAGCACCAGCGCGCGCATCGTGCCGAAGCGCAGCACCTGGGTGCCGCCGGCATTGGTCGAGACGAGGCCGCCGATCGTCGCCGAGCCCTTGCGCGCCGAGCGTCAGCGGAAAGCGCCGGCCCGCGGCCAGCGCCGCCTCGTGCAGATCGGCGAGGATCACGCCCGCCTCGCAGACCGCGATGCCCGGCCGCCGGCGTCGAGCGCGCGGATCCGGTTCATCCGCCGCAGTCGACAGCATAGCGCCTCGCCCGAGCGCGTCCGGGGTCGCGCCGCCGACCATCGAGGTGTTGCCGCCCTGCGGCACGAGCGGCACCCCGGCCTCGGCGCAGAGCGCGGACGATCGCCGCCGCCTCCTCGCGGCTCGCCGGCGACAGCAGGGCGGCCGCGGCGCCGTGATAGCGGCCGCGCCAGTCGGTCAGCCAGGGCGCGAGCGTCGCCGGAGTCGCGGGTGAAGCCCTTCGGCCCGAGCAGATGCGGCGAGCTTGTCGAGCAGCGCCGGGGAAGGGTAACAGCCGCGCTCGGACGATGACGGCCGAAGGCATCGCGGGCCTGGCGCGACCCCGCGATCAGCCTCCGGTCTTGAGCGCCGCGAGCCGCGCTTCGACCTCCAGCTCGTCCTCGTCGCCCTCGAGCGAGGCGAACTGCTCGTCCAGCGACGAGGCGGCGACCTCCTCCATGCCCCGGACCTGCGCCTCCTGGCGCCGGATCCGCTCCTCGAACCGGGACAGCTCGCTCGTCGGATCGAGGATCGACGCGCTCTTGAGCGCCTCCTGGACCTGGCCCTGCGCCTGCGCCATCTTCGCCCGGCTCACCAGCTCGTCGCGCTTCTGCACGAGCTCCTCGCGGCGAGCCCGAAGCTTGTTCAGCCCGTCCTTGAGCTTTTCGGCCAGCTCCGATTGCTGGGCCACCTGCGATCTCGAGCGTGCCGGCCTGGCTCTCGAATCCGATCTGGCGGCGGAGGGCGATCTTGGCCAGCCCGTCAAATCGGTCGGCCTCCGCGGTATTGCCGCTCGAGCGAAGCTCGTCTGCGCGACGCGACGCGGCAGACGCCTTGCCGCCCCACTCGCCGACGGCCTCGCGGGCCTCCCGCGCATCGTCCTCGATGAGCCGGAGGTTGCCGATCGTCTGGGCGACGGCCTCCTCGGCCTCGCTGATGTTGTTCGTGAAGTCGCGGACCAGCTGATCGAGCATCTTCTCGGGATCCTCGGCAGCGTCGAGCATGGCGTTGATGTTCGCCCGGACGAGCTGTCCGATCCGACCGAGGATCGTGGTCTGCGCCATGGTGATCGGCCCTCCTTCAGGTGCTGCCTGTCACAAGCCGTATCGATGCGCGGCCGATTGCGCGGTTCGTCACCAGCGCCCGCCACTGGAGTGGCCACCGCCACCACCGCTGCCACCGCCGCTGCTGCCACCTCCGCCGCCGAAGCCACCGAAGCCGCCGCCGGCACTGTGGCCACCGCCGCCCCAGCCTCCGCCACCCCCGCCGCCACCACCGCCGAACGGTCCGCTCGAGGGACTCGACGGTGACGACGCCCCACGGCGATCCGTCCCAGCCGCCGCCCCGTCCGCCGCCGCCGAGGATGCCGCCGATGATCCCGCCGAGGATCGAGCCAGCGACGTCCGCGCCGGAGCTCGAGGCGCCGCCACGCCCCGCGTCCCAGCGCGCGAAGTCCATCGTCGCGAGGGTGTACGCCTCGCCCGCGAGGCGATCGGCCTGCTGCGCGAGGGCGAGTGCCGCCTTGGGGTCTGACTCCCGCTCGGCGAGCGCGCCGCTCGTAGCGGCGCTCGGCCTCCGCGAGGCGGGTGCGGGCGCGCCGGCGCACGCCCCCGTGCCGCGTGGCGATGAACCCCGAGGCACGGTCGATCTCCGCGCGAGCCGCCGTGATCGTCGCGTCCAGGGCCGCAGCAAATCGCGCCGCCTGCTCGACGTCGCGTCGCACCGAGGCGAGCAGGTCCGCGGCCGTCGCCTGAGCCGTCGCCGCGTGGCGAGCCGCGGCCAGCGGATCGAATGGTGCGGCGACCGCGACGCGTCTGGCCGTCGCGAGGTCTCGCTCCGCCTGATCGCGCCGGACGGCGTAGGGGTCCGGCTCGCCGGACGTCGACGCGTCGGTCGCTGCCTCGGCGTCGGCGAGATCGCGGGCCGCCGCCTCGAGCTCCGCGGGGATGCCCGCGGCCGCGGCGGCGAGTGCGGCGTGGACCTTCTCGATCGCGTCGAGCATCGCCGCCGCGCCGGCGACGCCGCGCTGGGCGAGCACGATCTCGCGCACGGCCGCGGATCGGTTCGTCGAGACGGCGGTCAGGCCGCGGTCGATCGCGGCGCGCGCTCCCGCGAGGCCCTTCCGAGCCTCCACGGCGTTGCCTCGCACGGACGCCCACGCCGCATCGGCGTAGGCGCCCAGCTCGTCGAGCATCCGGTCGGCACCCGGGAGCCGGCGCTCCACGGCTTCGAGCTGCATCGGCAGCGCAGCGAGGATCGTGGGGGCGTCGCGCTCGAGGCTCCGGAGCTCCTCGATCCGCTGGACCTGTGCATCGAGGGCCGCGTCGGCGCGAGCGCAGCACTCGACGATCTGGGTGAGCATGGCCTCGCGCGTCGGCGGGTCCTCCGGGTCGCCGTCGTCGAGACGCTGGCGGAGCGCGAAGCCCGCCCGGAGCTCGCGCTTCGCCTCCTCGACCGCGGCGCGGAACGGGATCGCCTCCGACTCGCCGTACTCGGCCTCGACGAAGCCCGTCTCCTGGTCCGCGGCCCGGATCCGCTCATCGGCGGCGATCAGCTTCGCGTTCGCGTCGCGGGCGAGATTCGCGAGGCGCCGGCTCCGCTCACCCGTCTCGCGCCACGCCGCCACCCTGCCGACGATCCACACGAAGACGATCACGATGCCGAGGGCCAGGAGGACGAGGCCGACGAACGTGGCGATGCTGAACCCACCTGTCGGGCCACCCGGGAGCGGCGGGGGCGTCTCCTCCGGGTTGACGATCACCGTGGGCTCGGGCTCGGGCTCGGGCTCGGGCTCGGGAGCGACCGCGGCGCCGAGAGCCTCGGCGGTCACGATCACGGCCGCGCCGAAGTCGCCGTCGCGGAGCGCCGGCTCGAGGGTGTCGGCGATGATCGAGTTGAGCTCGTCGTCCGAGATCGGCAGCGAATCCGAGACCCAGATGGCGTCGGTCCGATCGTCGAGCGCGACCATGAGCAGCGCGTCGTCGGCGCCGAGCGAGTTGAGCCGGGCGGTCTCGTCGACGAACTCGGTCGCCGTCAGGGGGACGGTCGTGTCCGTGAACACCACGAACAGCTGGATGCCCTGCACCTTGAGGAGCTCGTCGAGCGCGTCCTGGACGGCCTCGCGGTCGCCAATGGCCTCGACGCTATCCGTGATCGAGCCCTCGAGCCGAGGCGGGTCGGCGGCGAGGACCGGCGCGACCAGCGCCGAGAGCAGCAGGACGCCGGCGACCGCGGCTGCGATCCGAGGGGCGAGGGCGACGCGGCGAGAGATGGGAGGCCTCCACGGGTCTGGTGACGCGGTGTCGCCATCGTAGGCGGGCGGGCCCGGGAGGACAGCAGAAGGCACCGGCGGGTCCCGGTCAGGCGCGCCGGCTCGCTAGAGCGCCCGCAGGCCTCGGACCGGCCACGACCAGTCGACCGGATTCCGCGCGGAGGCGATGGCCCGGCGCCGTCCTGCTTCCGTTGCGCCCAGCACGAGGATCCGATCGACCTGCGTCGCCCGCCCGGCCTCGCGACCCCACAGCCTGGTCATCTTGCGATGGGCGTGGACGTCGTCGTCCGCGATGCCGGCGAGGTGGTAGCCCTCGGGCGCCGCGGCGTGCTCCCAGGCGCGCTCGGCGAGGTCGTGGCCGTCCCGGACGGGCTTGCCGCGATCCATCGCCACGTCGCCGATCACGAGCACCGCCACGCCGTCGTCGGTGAGCATCGGGCGGAGGTTCGCGAGCACCGAGCGCAGGAATTCGAGGTAGGGCGCGCGGCGATGCGCGTCGTCCAGCGAGGCATCGATCGCGCGCGAATCGAAGCCGAGGAACCAGGTCCGCAGCCAGTTGTAGTAGCCGTACTTCACGACACGCAGGTACGGCGGCGAGGTGACGACGAGGCGCGCCCGATCGGGCAGGCCCCGGGCGCGCAACGCGCTCGCCGCCCGCGACCCCGCGTCACGGGCGTCGCCCAGGAGCGCGAGCCCGGACGTGCGCGGGAGTGGATCCCGATAGAGCCGGTTGAGCTTCGCCTCGAGCCGATCGAACGCGTCGCGCTCGGGCGACCGGAACTCCGTGCGCGCGGCGAATTCGCGGACGTACCGCGGCGCCATGCTGAACGTGTTCGGCATGAGCGTGGACAGGTACGACGCGGTCTTGCCGTGGAGGATCCCGGACATCGCGGCCGCGAGGAACCGGTCCACCCGTTCCTGGTGGTCGAGTGCGTCGCGCAGGAACAGCAGCTGCGCGAACGTCCGCGGGTGGAAGGCGAGCGCGACCTCCTCGGGCACGGGCTCGGGGCCGCCGCCGTTCGGATCGGCCTGGATGGCCGAGGCGAGCTCCAGCCACGCCGCCGCGCCCGAGGCCCACGCCAGCCGAAGCGCCGTCGCCCGAGTCCGCGCTTCAGCCGAGCTCGGCGGGTCGACTTTTGCGGCCGTGAGGATGTGGGCGAACGGGTTCAGGTCGTTGCCAACCCCGATCCTGCCCTCGGCGATTGCCTGGAGCGGCGTCGTGCCGCGGCCGGAGAACGGGTCGAGGACCACGTCGCCCGGCCGGCTGTAGCGGGCGATGAACGAATGCGCGAGGGCCGCCGGGAAGCTCGCGAGGTACGAGCACATCGGGTGCAGCGAGTGGCCCCACAGGCGCGGCTGGGACTTCCACTCGGGCTCGATCGGAAGGCGCGGGACGCCGAGGCCCAGCTCGAGCTGTCGGTTCGTAGCGCCGCTGGTTGGGCCCGCGGTCATCCGCCGATGTGCACTCCACGTCGGGCCCAGCCGGGCCACCGGGCGGCGAACGATAGCGGCAGATTCGACCCCGCGCCAGAGGTCAGTTGAAGCTCGCGCTCAGGTCCAGTCGAAGTCGATGACCCAGGTGCGATCGAGCGGCACGTAGATCCCGTAGTCGATGATTTCATCCGGGAGCGGGGGAGGCGTCGGCACGACCTCGGGGGTGTACACGTACAGGAGGTCGTACAGCGCCCGACCGTCCCCGGGCGGGAGCACGTACTTCACGACCTGGTTCTTGACCGTGTCGTCGACGAGCACGTAGCCGGACACGCCCGCGATGAACGGCGCGAGGTCGAGTCGGACGCGGTCGGTCTCGCCGCCGCCGTCGGCAGCGGTGTACTGCCAGATGGCGTCCTCCCATTCGACGAGCAGGGGCAGGGTGCCGTCCGGGTTGCTCTCGAAGTCGAGGAGCTTCGTCCCGTCGGCGCGGCCCTGGAGGTTCGTCAGGATCTGGCCGAGCAGCGTCCGAGCCGTCTGCCGGCACGGCTGGCCCTGCTCGCAGACGAGCTGGAGGCTGGCATCGGGGTTGACGTCCGACACCACGAACCGGCTCGGTGGGGCGTTGATTGCCGGTGACGGCGACGGCGCATCGGTGGGTGGCGGTGGCGGCTCGGTGACCGGTGCCGGGGTGGGCGTCGCCGGGATCGGCGTGGCGGTCGCAACCGCCGCGGCCGATGGCGACGGCTCTGGTGGGAACAGGATGGACGGCAGGAACAAGAGGGCCGCGATCGCCGCGACCGCGAGCCCGGCGGCGGGCTTCACCCAGCCGGGAATGATCGCGCGCTGCTCGAATGTGGCCGGGACCTGGTACGAGCCGGCGGTTGGCTCGTCCACCTGGACCGTGAACGGGGTCCGCTTCGGGGTGCCGAAGAAGAACGTCTGCTTGGGCTTCGCACGGGCACGGATCACGGCCGTACCGTCGGGCCGCAGCCCCGCCCGCTGGGGCGAGACGTCGAAGTCCAGGAGGCGGTCCGGGTCGCTCGCCCTCGCGGCGACCTCGGCGACCGCATTGCCGATGTTGTGGACGGTGATGTCGTGGCTGCCCGAGCGGCTGCCGCGGGATGTCTGGGGCACGATCTCGGTCGTCAGCTGGACGAACGGCGCGACGGTGATCCGCCCCTCCTCGACCGTCGATGCGCTCAAGTCCGATGCGGCACGCACGGACACCCCGAAGGGATAGGTGTCGGCCGCGGGATTCGGCGCGCGAGGGGGTCGGAAGCTGACGCGCGCCTCGCCCTCCTTGTCCGGGAAGAGCCGAAGCGAGGGCTGGTCGACGGACGCCCAGGCCGCGGTCGGGCCCACGACGGCGATGTCGAACCGCTCGACGATCGAGCCGCGGTTGCGGACCCGGACAACGAGGGAGGCTTCGGCCCCTGGTTCGACCGCGAGCTGCGTGGGCTCGATCGTCGCGAGGACGCTCATAGGGCGGGAAGTCTACAACGGGGCAGCGCCGGTCCTACACTGCCCCGATCGGCGCGTCGGCGAGCGTGGCGGAGGAGCCCGAGTCGTGATCAAGTGTGGCGTCTGCGGATCGGAGAACGAGGCGCAGGCCCTGTTCTGCGGGACTTGCGGCAGCCCGTTGTCGCCGGCCGACGCCAAGCCGGTCGTCGAGGAGGCCAAGCCGGCGCCCCCGGCGACCCCGGACGAGTCGGTCGTCCCGGGCAAGGGCGGCGCGAGGCGCGATCTCGGGACGGGTGGCGAGGCGACCAAGCCCGTCATCACCGACGTCAAGGCGGGGACCGACACCGAGCCGGTCGGCACGGAGACGTCGGGATTCCCGGGCCCGACGGTCGTGTGCAGCGTCTGTGCGACCGTCAACGACGCGACGCGGACCTACTGCCGAAAGTGCGCCAACGAGCTCAAGGCGGCCGCCGGCCCGCCCCCGCCGCCCCCCACGTCTGCTCCCCGGAAGGGGCTCTCGCCGACGATCATCGGGCTCGGCGCCGCGGGCGTCGTCGTCGCGATCGGCCTCGTGGTCATCCTCGCCCTGAGTGGCAACGGCCCCGTCGCGAGCGCATCTCCGACGACGGCGACCCTGCCGACCGGCGACCCTGCCACGACCGGTCCCGAGGACACGCCGGGGGCGACCGATGGCCCGCAGCCAACGACGGAGGCGAACCCCGTCACCGCGACCGAGCTGGCGGGCCGCATCGCATTCGCCCGTTGCACCGGGAACGACTGCGTCATCGTCATCCTCGACCCGAGCGCCGGGACGGCGCCCGAGGACCTGACGTCGCTCGACGACGGCTCGGCGATCGATCCGGCCATGACCCACGACGGGCAGCGGGTCGCGTACGCGGTGCGCGACGGCCTTCGGATCATCGACGTCGGTTCACGCGAGTGGACGCAGCATTCGACGGGTCGCGACGACATCAGCCCGTCGTGGTCGACGGATGATTCGAATCTCACGTTCGCTGCGCAGCGCGAGCGAGATCCCGTTCCTCCGACCGGCGACCGGGAGATTCGCCTGGACGGCGTCAGCGACCCCGGTCCATCCGAGCCGCTGACCGCCAACAAGACGGACGACCACGATCCGGTCTTCACCTTCGACGACCAGTCGATCGTCTGGGCCCAGGGCGAGGGCGACAACCTCGACCTCAAGCTCATCGATCTTGGCTCGCGCGACATCACGAACCTGACCGACGACGGGGTGCCCGACGCGGATCCCGCCGCACGACCAGACCGACGCCAGATCGCCTTCGCGAGCACTCGCGACTCGAGCGACGGCTTCGACCTGTTCCTGATGGACCTCGACTCGCAGGAGATCACGCCGCTGCTGAGCCTCCCCGGGGACCAGCACGATCCGGCGTGGTCGCCCGACGGCCGGTTCCTCGTGTTCTCGGGGCCGGGCGACGGCGGCGGCAGGGACCTGTTCGTCGCTCGACGTGGACGACCCGAGCCGGCCATTTCTCCACCTGACGTCGACCGGTGAGGACGACGGCGCTCCGACCTGGGGGCCCTAGGACCTTCGGACGGGCGAATTGGCTGGACCCTCCTCCGCCGACGGTGGCACCATACGAACCCTTCTCGTTCCCGCCCTTTTGGCGCTCCACGGAGCCGTGTATTGCCCGAGGACCGGCACGTCGCCCGTGCCCCACGTCCCATGCCTCCCGCGCCCGAATCGCCCTCGGTGGTGCCCGCGAAAGTGCGCGTCCCGACCACCGAGGCACTCCCGCGAGAGCGCCTCGAAGCCCAGCTCGGCGCCGCGGTCGAGCACCACCGACTGACCCTCGTCATCGCCCCCGCGGGGTCGGGGAAGACCACGCTGCTGTCGCGGTTCGCGGCGTCGACGCAGCTGCCTGTGGCCTGGTACCGCGCGGAGCCGTGGGACGACGATCCTGCCCGGATGCTCCGGCATATCGAGGCCGCGATCGGCGCGGCGGCGCCCGGGCTGCCGGCCGGCTGGAGTGACGTCGAGGCCGCGGCCGCGGCGCTCGAGGCGTGGGTGGGTGGCCCCGCGGTCCTGATCGTCGACGACCTGCATGCGCTCGAGGGGACCGCGGCCGAGACCGTCCTCAGCCGGCTCGTCGACTACGCGCCGCCGTGGCTCCGGATCCTCGCGGCGTCGCGCGCGCGGCCGGACTTCAACCTGCCTCGGCTCCGCGTCTCCGGGCGACCTGCTCGAGATCGAGGGAGACGACCTCCGCTTCCGGTCGTGGGAGGTCGAGCGCCTGTTCCGGGACTTCTATCGGGACCCGGTCCCGCCGGGCGAGCTCGCCGTCCTCGCGCGCCGGACCGAGGGCTGGGCCGCCGGCCTGCAGCTCTTCCACCTCGCCACGCGCGGCAAGTCGGCCGACGAGCGCCGGCGAATCCTGGGTGGTGTCGGCTCGAGCACGCGCCTCCTGCGCGAGTACCTCGCCCGGAACGTGCTCGCCGAGCTGCCCGACGAGCTGCGCCGGTTCCTCGTCGACACGTGCGTGCTGGTCCGTCTGACCGGCGACCTGTGCGACCAGCTGCTCGAGCGGCGGGGGAGCGCGCTGCTCCTCGAGGAGCTCGCGCGCCGCCAGCTGTTCACCGTCGCGGTCGACGAGGTCGAGGGCTCGTACCGCTACCACGAGGTCCTTCGATCGCATCTCGACCGGATGCTCGTGGAGGAGGTCGGCGAGGCCGAGGCGCGGCGCCGGCACCGGCACGCGGCCAGCCTCCTCGAACGAAGCGGCGCGTTGCCCGAAGCGCTCGTCGGCTACTGCCGGGCGGAGGACTGGGCCGCCGTCTCGACCCTCGTCGGCGATCGCGGCGAGCAGGTAGTCGGCGGTCCCGGGCTTCGGCTGGAGCTGCTCCCGCCGGCCGTCGTGCGCGACAGTCCGTGGCTCGCGCTCGCGTCCGCGCGTCGCGCTCGAGCGGAGGGTCGCTGGGCGGCGGCGATGGAGGCCTACGCGCGCGCCGAGGCGGCGTTTGGTGCCTCGTCCGCGGGCGCGACCTGTCGCCGCGAGCGACTCGCGCTCGCCGCCTGGCTGGACCCGGTCGCGATCCCTCCGAACGACTGGGCGGGCGTGCTTCGCGGCGGCCTCGTCCGCGAGCCGATTTCTGCCGCTCGTGACCCGCGTCTCGACGCGGAGCACCGAGCGCTCGTCCGCGGGTTGCTCCTCCTCGCTGCGGGCGAGGTCGCCGAGGCCCGCCGCGTGCTCGCCGACGCGAGCCAGGCGGAGGACCTGGATCCGTCGCTCGGGGCCGCGGCGTCGGTCGGCGCTGCGGTCGCCGCACTGTTGGCCGGCGAGCCCGGTGCCGCGCGCCAGCTTGCGGACTCGGTTGACATCGCCGAGCGCAGCGGTCTCCCATGGCTTGCGCGGATCGGCCGGATGGCCGGCCGGATCTCCGGTCAGGAGAGCGACGCTGCCCACGAGGCCGAGGCGACGGCGAGTGCCGACGACGCATGGGGAGCCCTCCTCGGCGCGCTCGTCGAGGCCTGGACGACCCGGCCCCCCAGTGGCACGGTCTCCGCTCCGGCGAGTGCGGAGGCGGTGGGCGAGATTCGAATCGCCGCCGCGGAGCGTGCCGCCGCCCTGGCGCGCCGGCTCGGCGTGGGTGTCATCGAGGCATTCGCACGCAGCCTCGGCGCGTACGGGCTCGCCGAGACCGGGGCGCCCGAGGCCCGCGATGCCGCGCTGGCAGTCGAGAGCCTGGCCCGCGCGACCGGCACCGCGGGCCCCCGACTGCTCGCCTATGCGGCCCTCGCCAAGGTCAGCCCGGGACGTGCGGCCGAGTACGAGCTCCTCACCGAGAACGTCCAACGCGAGACTGGCCTTCGACTGCCCCCGTCCGGTCGTCCGGCCGGCGCGTTGTTGGCGAGGCCCGCGACCCCACCGACGCCGATCGACGAGGGAGCCCCGATCCACGGCCCTGTCGTGTTCGCACCCCTGCCACGAGGAGTGGCATCCGGCCACGGCGATCCAGCGACCGGTGACCTGCAGGTCCGCGCGTTTGGTGCCTTCGTGCTCGAGCTCGACGGGAAGACCGTTGCGCTCGACAACGTCAAGCCGAGGGCACGAGCCGTGCTTCGCTTCCTTGCCATTCGCCCGGGCGTGGCCATCCATCGTGAGGTCATCTGTGAGGCACTGTGGCCCGACGCCGATGCGCAGACCGCCGCGCGCAGCCTGCACGTCGCGGTTTCGGCGCTTCGCGGCCTCTTCGCGGAGACCCTGTCGACAGACTCGACGCGGCTGATCGCCCGGGAGGGCGACGCATATCGACTGGCGGTCGAGCCCGGACAGGTCGATGTCGGGCGATTCGAGGCGGCGATGGCTCGTGCGCGCTCGACCAGGAACGGGCACGCCCGACCCGCCGGCACGGCCGACTATGCCGAGGCGCTCGCGATCTATCGCGCCGACCTGCTGCCGCAGGATGGGCCGGCCGAGTGGGCCGTCGAGCGGCGGGAGCACTTCCGGCGCGAGGCTGTTGAGGCAGCGACGACGGTCGCGGAGGCTGCCTATTCCGCGGGCGACCTCGACGAGGCGATCAAGGTCTGTCGACGTGGGCTCGAGCTCGACCGATTCCACGACCCGTTGTGGCGGGTACTGATCGCGGCGCGGGACCAGGCTGGCGATTCCGGGGCTGCCGGTCGGGACCGTCGCGAGTACGCATCGATCCTCGAAGGACTTGGCCTCAGCCCGGAGGTCGCGGCACCCTCGGCCTGAGGATCGCGTGACCTCGGCAGCGGGTCGAGCTCACGATCGGCGCCACCAGGGCCCCTTGTCCGCGGGCGGCGGGGCGGCCTCGACGAGGCTGGTCCCGCATTTCATGCAGAACCGGCGCGCCGGGTTGTTCGGGGTGCTGCAGTTCGGACAGATCCTCGGCGGGATCACCTCGCCCTCCGGGAGCTGCTGACCGCACTTCATGCAGAACCGCCGCGCCGGATTGTTCTGCGTTCCGCAGTTGAGGCAGATTTGCATCTCGGGACCGGCCGGCACGGCCGCCTCGGGCTTGGACGTGGGCACGACGTCGGTATCGCCTTGCGCTTCCTTCCCGGCGCCCGTATCCGCGGCCTCGCCCCCGTCTGGGTCGGCGGTTCCTGGACCGCCGCGGGATGTCGATTCTCGACGGGCGGCACGGTAGGCCTCCCGGGCGGCCTTGACCGCGGCTGCACGCTCCGCCTCGCGCTCGGCCCGCCGCGCCTCGACCCTCGCGAGACGAAGCGACGCTTCGTCCGCAGCCGCCTTGCTCGGCGGCGATGCGATCGCCTTCGGCTTGCTCCGCGGCGACTCGCTCCCCCTCGATGCGCTCGTTCTCGGCCTGCTCGGCCGCAAGCCGATCCGTCTCCACCTGCTCGGCGGCGAGGCGTAGCGCTTCGGCCTTCTCGGCGGCCGCTCGCTCCGCCTCGATCCTGTCGAGCTCCGCCTGCTCGGCGGCGAGTCGCTCCTCCTCCAGCCGAGCACGCTCGGCTTCCTCCGCCGCGAGTCGCTCGGCCTCCACGCGTTCGCGCTCGGCTTGCTCGATCGCCGCCAGCTCCGCAGCGATCCTGGCTTCTTCCGCGGCCGCTTCCGCCGCACGCTCGGCCTCGATCCGTTCAGCCTCGATCCGGTGCGCCTCCGCTTCCTCGGCGGCGGCCTTCTCCGCCGCGATTTGTTCCGCTTCGGCAGCCTCCGCTGCCTCGAGCCGCTCGGCTTCAGCCTGCTCTGCGGCGACTCGCTCCGCCTCCGCTGCCGCGACGCGTTCCGATTCAGCCTTCTCCGCCGCGACCCGCTCGGCCTCGAGTCGTTCAGCTTCAGCCTGCTCGGCCGCCCGCTTTGCCTCGGCCTCCGCCGCGGCAACGCGCTCCGCCTCGAGCCGTTCCAATTCAGCTTGCTCGGCCGCAGCTTTCTCCTCGGCCACTCGCTCGGCCTCGACCCGTTCTACTTCGGCTTGCTCGGCCGCGAGTCGCGCCGCCTCTGCCTCCGCCGCGGCGACACGCTCTTCCTCGATCCGTTCGGCTTCGGCTTGCTCGGCCGCCGCCCGCTCCATCGCGATTTGCTCCGCCTCGAGCCGTTCTGCTTCAGCCTGCTCGGCGGCGAGACGCTCCTCCTGGGCAGTCTCCGCTGCCTTCCTTGACGCGACCCGCTCGGCTTCGAGTAGCTCGGCTTCGAGTAGCTCGGCTTCAGCCTTTCGGACTGCGACTCGCTCGGCCTCAGCCTCCTCGGCTGCCGTTCTCTCGTCGGCCTCCTCGGCGGCCGCCTTCTCAGCCGCGACCTGCTCGGCCGTTTCGGCGGCCTTCTCGGCTGCCAGGCGCTTTGCCGCGGTCTTCTCCGCCTCGACCCGCTCGACCTCCGCTTTCCTCGCGGCCGCTTCCTCGGCTTCGATGCGGTCCGCCTCGGCTTGCTCAGCGGCAAGCGTTGTGCTTCGGCATCGGCTGCCGCCGTTCTCACGGCGGCCTTCTCGGCGGCGATTTGCTCCGCCTCGGCCTTCACCGCGGCAGCCCGATCAGCTTCCGCCTTTTCAGCTTCCGCCTTGTCGGCTGCTGCCTTCTCGGCTGCGGCCTTCTCCGCCTCGGCCTTCTCCGCGGCGACCCGCTCCGCCTCGGCCTTGTCCGCAGCGGCCTTCTCGGCAGCTGCCTTCTCCGCGGCGACCCGCTCCGCCTCGGCCTTCTCCGCGGCGGCTCGCTCGGCCGCGACCCGCTCCGCCTCGGCCTTGTCCGCCGCTGCCTTCTCCGCGGCGACCCGCTCCGCCTCGGCCTTGTCCGCAGCTGCCTCTGCCTCCGCGCACCGCTCGCCTTGGCCTCTCCGCGGCGACCCGCTCCGCCTCGGCCTTCTCCGCCGCGACCCGCTCCGCCTCGGCCTTGTCCGCAGCTGCCTTCTCCGCGGCGACCCGCTCCGCCTCGGCCTTGTCCGCCGCGACTCGCTCCGCCTCGGCCTTGTCCGCAGCTGCCTTCTCCGCGGCGACCCGCTCCGCCTCGGCCTTGTCCGCCGCGACTCGCTCCGCCTCGGCCTTGTCCGCAGCTGCCTTCTCCGCGGCGACCCGCTCCGCCTCGGCCTTCTCGGCAGCGGCCTTCTCCGCTCCTTCGTCGGCCGAGGGTGCGGCTGTCGGCTTCGCGGCGGTCGGGTCGTAAGGCTCGCCGACGTCCGGAAGGAAGTTGCCGCACGTGCCGCAGAACACGACCGACGCGTCGCTGATCGCCCCGCAGACCGTACAGCGGATCACCCGTGTCCCTCCCCGCGCTCGCCCGATCGAGGGCGCTCGCCGGGCGCCATCCTACCGGCAGGTCGCGCCCGGGTCGGCCCTGTCGCGTCAGGACCCCGTGCCGGCTCCTCCGGAAGGTTCGCCGCCGGCGTCCGCTCCGGGCTCGGCGCCAGGCTCGCCCGTGGTCTTCGCGCGACGGCTGGCGCGCTGGGCCGTGCCCAGGATCTCGACCCGATGCACGACGTGTGCCGGCTTCGATGCGTGGACGAGCGCCTCGAGCTTCGACTTGTCGATCGAGGCCGGGTCGTCGACGGTCACCCGGACGACGACCACCGGCTCCGGGCTACCGGGCAGCTTGCCGTCGGGCTTGGCCGACCAGGCGCTCGCCCCGTTCTCGACGATCTCGACGACGCCGCCGGTGTGGATCTGGACGTGGTCGTGCAGGCCGGCGGCCGTCCCGCGCCGCCGGTAGAGCTCCGCCGCCTGGCCGACGAACGCGCGCCGGCGATCCTCGCTCCAGCTCGCGTCGACCGATGCCGCGACCCACTCACCGAGCCACGCCAGGAAGTCCTCCGGCGTGGTGTCGGCGTCGAGGTACGCCTCGAGGTTGTCGAGCGTAGCGAGGACCGGCGAGAGGACGTCGTCGAGCGCCGCGATGAAACGCGTCCCGAACGGCTCGCGCGCCGTCCGGCGACGCTCGTCGATCCACGAGTCGCGATAGACGCCGGGCAGCGTCTCCGCGAGCGGGTGGGGATTGAGGATCGTCGCGCCGGCGCGCATCAGGCGGGTTCGCCCGTCACGCGACTGCCGCCGGCAACGCCGGGCACGGTCACCGCGTGGCCCACGCTGAAGACGAGGACGTTCGGCTTGAGCTCGAGCCGCTGCGTCGCCTCGCGGTTCTCGCCGGTCTCGGCGTTCGCGCCGAACAGGCCCACCGTCTCGACGACCTCGGCCCCGGGCACGCGCTGGAGCACGGAATAGATCTCGCCGATCGTCACCGGTCGGCCGAACGGCCAGCCGCTCCCGTCGGGGCCGCCCGTGATCGGGTGGAGGTACTCGTACAGAGCACGCTCCGCGTCGGCCTTGAGCCGGTTCGGGTTCGCGCCCGACCCCGGCTTGACCGTCGCCTCGACCGTCACGCCGCGGTAGCCCGGCGGCTCGACGCTGATCCGCGTGCCGATGACCCGGCACTCCTCCAGGCGAGCCGTGATCGCCTCGAGCAGCGTCGATTTGGGGACGAGCTGGTCGAAGCGGAAGCGACCATCGGTGCTGGGCAGCGACGGGACGACGAGCAGCCGCACGGCGCCCGCCTGGGCGCCGTCGCCCGCGGCGACCGCGCGCACGCGACCCACGTTCGGGGCCGCCTCGCGGGCGAGGTGCTCGAAGTCCTCGGTCGTGACGGCACGACCCCGGGTTCGCAGGCGAATTGGGCCACGCACCTTCGCGTTGTCGATGTCCTCGCCATCGACGCCACCCCGCGCCTCGCGCCGGTTCTCGACCCGGGCGACAAAGGGGATCGACGACTTCATGACCCGGAGTGCACCGACCGCAACGTTGCCGCGGACCCCGCCCCCGGTTCGGTACTCGACCATCCGGACGAAGCGGTCCTTCTCGGGCGTCGCGCCGTACTGGCGCAGCGTCCCGTCCGGCTGGCGGATGACCGGGCCGAAGGTGACCTCGCCCATCGAGGCGTCCAGCACGAAGTGGCGGTCGCTCGCGCCGCTCGCCGCGAAGTCCTCGACCTGCATCCAGGTCGTCCAGATCGGCGCGCCGTCGGCATCCGTGCCGGCCGAGACCGCGAGCACCGCAGGCTCATCGGTCGACAGGACGGGCTTCCGGCGAAGCCCGAACCGCTGGCCTGCGGTCCCCTCGGCGATGCCCAGGTTCTCGTCGCGAACCACCGAGGCGTTGACCGTCGTCACGGTCCCGCCGACGGTGATGGAGGTCGCAAAGCTGAGGGTCGGCGACGCCTCGTACGAGGACATGCCCGGCTCGGGCTCGACGACACGCGCCCGGATCCAGGCGGCGTGGCGCTTGTCGATCGTGTGCGCGGCATGGCCGCGGGGCACGTGGATCACGACGTCGCCGTCGCGGTTGAGGCCCCCGGTCGTGTCCGAGTCCAGCTCGCACGCGACCCAGTCCTCGCCGTCCCAGGCCTCCCACTGGAGTGGAGGGTGGTCCGGGTTCACCCCGACGCCCTCGATGTCGCACTTGAATTGCAGGCGCACGGCGTTCGATGGAACGGCCTGCGAAAGTCCGATCACGAGCGAGTCGCCGAGCGCGGGGCGCTCCTGGAAGCAGAACGCGTCCTTGCCCAGCTCGACCGAGGGCAGCAGGTCGCGGTACGCCGCCTTTCCCTTCGACATCGAGCCGATCTCGGTCAGCTTCGCCGGGATCACCGGGAGCTCCTCGATCGTGGCGAAGACGATCGCCTCGTCCGACTCCGTCCGGACGGTGGCGACCTGGGTCGCCGGCGGGATCTTCACGACGTCGGCCTGCGGCCCGGTGAGCCAGAACGTGACGTCCGTGCGCGCCGCGGTCGGCGGGAACAGGGTGACGCCGATCAGGTCCAGGAACTTGACGTAGTTCCGATCGGGCACGCGGTTGAGGCGGTAGATGAGCTGGTCGGTCATCCACGCAAACGTCTCGATGAGCGTGACGCCCGGGTCCGAGACGTTGTGGTCGGTCCACTCCGGGCAGCGCTGTTGAACGAGCCGCTTGGCCTCGTCGACGAGGTCCTGGAAGCGGCGGTCGTCGAGGTTGGGCACGGGAAGCGCCATCGTCAGCTCCTCACTCGCCGGGGATCACGTAGAACGGGAACACGAGGTTGTTGCGGCTGTTCGTCCGCTTGATTTGGTAGTCGATGTCGATGTACAGGACGGTCGGGTCCTCGGCGGTGAACAGGACCTCGACGTTCTCGACGTCGATGCGGTGCTCCCAGCGGGTCAGCGCCATGGCGACCTCGGACGAGATCGCGGTGGCGGTCGAGCCGTCGGCGGGGCTGAAGATGAAGTCCTGGATTCGGCATCCGAAGTCGGGCCGCATCGGCCGCTCGCCGGGCGATGTCGACAGGATCAGCCGGATCGCCTCCTGGATCTCGCGCTCGCGGGAGACGAGGGCGACGCCGCCGTTCGTCCCGATCGCCAGCGGGAAGGCCCAGCCGCGCCCGATGAAGTCGGTCATGCCACGGCCCTCACGTCCTCACGCGACCGACACGGTGACGCTCGTGCACACGAGCTTCGCCGTGCCGCCGCACGTCTTGACCATCGAATCCGACGTCGCCGCCGGCTTGCCCCCGAACGTCACGGTCGGGCTACCGGTCATCACCTCGCCGACCTGGAGCTTGGGGTTGACCTGGAATGGGTCGGAGGCGTGCAGGCCGATGTGGGGCACCGTCGCGTCGCCCTTCGAGCCGAGCACCGCGACGGGCTTGCCCATGATCGTCACGGTCTCGACGAAGTTCTGGTTGAGCATGCCGACGAACGGCAGCGGCGCCGGCGACGGAATTGGCGCGCCCAGCGGCCCGATCAGCTGGTGCGTCCCGGGCAGGCAGCCGCCCTGGGGTGGCGTGCCCTGGACCAGGTCGCCCTTCACGGCCGGTGTTGCCATCAGTTGATCGCCACCTTGGCGCCCTTGATGGTCATGCTCGCACTCGACTTCATCTCCAGCGTGGTGCCGGCCTCGATCGTGACCGACTTGCCGGCCTTCAGCTTCAGGTCGCCCGTGCTCTCGATCTCGATCTGCTTGCCGTCGACCTTGATCGTCATCGTCTTCCCGGCTTCGTCCATGCCGATGAACACCGATTCGGTACCCAGGACGAGCCCGCTGTTCTCGTCGTTGTCGTGGAAGATGAGGCCGTGGCCCTTGCGCGAGATGATCCCGGCCTTCTTGACCGCGCCGTCGTCGAACAAGCCGCCCTGCATCGGTGGACTGGCCTTCCCGTTCCAGACCGAGCCGATGACGATGGGATGGGACACATCGCCGTGCTCGAAGGCGACGACGACCTCCTCGTCCACCTCCGGGACCCAGACGATGCCGTGTCCGTCGCCGCCTTTGCGCTTCCCGGCTCCGATCGTCGCGACGCGCGCCCACCATGACTCGGCGTCGTCCGCGAGCCACGGGAACTTGACCTTGATCCTGCCGAGCTTGTCCGGGTCGTCATTGCCGGTGACCACGCCGATGACGATGCCGGGGATCGTGGACCTGTTGGCCGGCGCGGCCGAGCCACCCGCGACCAGGCCGTGGAGCGAGCGGTCCTGTCTACCGCTGAACTCGAGGTGGGTCCGGTACGGGCCGTGGCTGCCGAACTCGTGTCGGGCGGTGCTGATGACCCACTTGCCCGCGAGCGCAGCGTCCACCTCGGAGATGCTGACCGCCTGACCCGCCTTGAGCTCCGGCGACCCGACGGCGACCCCGGTCGCCTCGAACGCCGAGCTCGCGACCTGCTCGGCGATCGCCTTCGCGAGGTCGTCCGCTGCGCCCTGGTCGCCCACGGGCCGGTCGACGACGACCATGGCCTCGCCGCCGATTGCCTCCGCGAGCTCGACCGGCGTCATCGACACCTCGACGCTGGTCGTCTCGGCGTCGGCCTCGCCGATCACTGCCTCGGCGGAGGTGACGTCCCAGCCCCGGACGTTGACCTTGGTGACCTGGCCGACGGCGCTCATCCGGGCTCGGAACTCGACGAGGTTCTTGCTCCAGACGAGCTGGGTCGGCTTCGGGCTCTCGGTGTCACCCACGTCGGGTGCGTCGCTCGAGTCGCCCGGCTCCTTGAACGTGAGCGCTCCCTCCTCGATCCCGACGTCATAGCCGACGCGGCCCGCGAGCTGGTAGAGGAAGTCGAGGTCGGAGACGTTGGCCTGGATGACGTGGTCGAGCGTCTCGCTCGTCGAATTCGACGTTCGCCTCCAGGCCGGCCCCGTCCGCGATCTCCTCGGCAACATCGGCGTAGGTGACGTTCTTGAACACCTTGGTCTTGCGGCCGGCGGCGAGCCGGTGGAGCAGGTCGTAGCCGCGGACCACGGCACGCATGCCCAGGAGGTCGTACTCGGCCTCGATGGCCGTGACCTCGCCATCGAAGAGCGGCTTCGGCTCCTTGCCCCCGGGCTCGGTCGTCGAGATCTTGATCTTCGCCGCGATCTCGATACCTGCCTTCTCGAGCACGTTGTGCTTGTAGTCACGGAACACGAGGACGAACGAGCCGGGCATCCGCAGCCGATCGACCACGATCACGCTCTCGACGAGGCCGTCGACGTCGTCCGCCAGCTCCGAGCCGTCGACCTCGATGACGCGCTGCGTCGCGGCGAGGACGCCGCTGTCCGCGCCGCCACCGCCGCCGAGAAGGTCGGACAGCCCGCCGATGCCCATCGCCGGTCCTTCAGGCGCCCCGCGCCGCGTCGGCGGCGCCGGGGATGAGCAGCGCCCGTCCGGGCGTGATCCGGATCGGGTCGTCGATGCCGTTCGCGTCGGCGATGGCCCGCCACAAGCCGGGGTCGCCGAGCTCCGCGTACGAGACCGTCTGGAGCGTCTCGCCCTCGACCACGGTGTGGACGCGGCGCATGTCCACGGCGTGCGAGGTCGGGTTCTTGCCCGGCTCGATCTTGCGCGTGCCCTGGATGACGAGATCGACCTTCGCCTGGAGCGGCGTGCCGTCCTTGCGAAAGACGGTGTAGCTGACGTTGATCGAGGTGATGATCCCGGTGAAGGTCTCGAGCTGCGTGTTGCCCCACTGGAACTTCACGAACGGCGGCGGCTTGCGAGCGCCCTTCTCGCCGGACGGGAGCTGCCACGAGAGGAGCTTGCTGATCTTGGGGGTGACGTCACCTTTCGCCGAGGCGAAGTCGTCGAAGAAGAGCTGCATGGTCAGGGTCATCGGGCCCGTGTTGAGGTACTCGAGGGTGCCCCCTGCCTCCCACTTGCTCGGGCTGGGCTTGACGTCGACCGACTGGGAGATGCGGTACTCGGTCGGGTTGAACATGAAGGTGATCTCGGTGTCCTTGTCCTCCGCCCCGAGCCCGGGAATCGGCAGAGCAGCCGCGACCGCGGACAGCGCCCCGCCCATGCCGCCGCCGCCGGCGTCGCCGCCGCCTCCCTTGGGATCGACCTGGACGAGCTTCGCCTTGCCGTGCTTCAGCAGCCCGGCAACCGCCCCGACCGCTCCCGCTGCGAGGTCCACGGTTGCCTCAGAACCCTGCGCTGAGGTTGCCGGACACGGTCATCGCCCCCGCCAGTGCGGCGCCCACGCCGCCGAGCCCGATCATCTCGTCGTAGGCGAGCTCGAGCGTCTCCATCGCGACCTGGTTGCCGTTGACGTCGAGGGTCGGCCCGTTCCACTTCACCGGCACGACCCCGGCGAGGTTCCACTGGGTCACCTCGTTGCCCGCCGAGTCGAGCGCCGTGATCGACATGGTCTGGGGCACGATCTTGACGAGATTCGCCGTGAGCCAGATCGAGATCATCAGCGAGTCGGAATCGACCGGTCGCGACAGGCGCACGTTCTCGTACTTGACCGGCCCGATGATCTTCCGCGTGTGGGTGTTGAGCCCTCCCTCGCGGTAGTCCTGGACCTCGAACGCGAATCCGAGGCCCTCGATCTTGGTCCACGTCCCGAGCGGGATGATCCCGTCGATCGTGCACTGGTAGGTCAGGGTCAGCGCTGGCTCGCCCATGTCGCTCCTCAGATGTTGTCGAAGCTGAGGCCCTTGGCCTCACGGTCGTGGATCAGCTCGCTTCGGAGCCGGCCGCGGATGCGGCTGAACAGCGCCTGGGCCAGCTCCTCGAGGTCGGTCTCCGAGCGCTGGGTCGTGGACGGCGGCCTGGCCGGGGTGGCCACGTCAGCCTCGGCGCGCTGGACGACGGGTGGCGCGTGCGAGGGCAGCCCGCTCGATCGCGCCGCGCTCGCTGGTGCGGGGGTTGTCTGGACCACGACGTTGGCCGGCGAGGCGACGAGCTGACGCTGTGCGACGGGGGCGAGGGCGGTCTCGGCAGCCGCCGCCGTGGACGTCCGGCGCGCGGCGCTCGCGAGGCTCGCGGTAACCGCGGGCCGCACCCCCGGGAGCGCGGTCACCGGCGTGGTCGCGCGCTGGACGGCGCGGCCGATGGTCCGGCTCGCGGCGGCACGCCGGGCATCGGCGCCCCCGCGATAGTCTGCGTTGGACCCAAGCCCGAGCGCCTGACCGGAGACGGATCGACTGACGACGACCGGGTTGGCGTCCATCCCCGATGCGCCATCGAAGCCCGAGGGCCCGTTCGACGCGGTCGCCGGTGCCCACCACGGGCTCGGGAGCGCGTCGCCGTCATCTTCGCCGTCGTCGTCGTCGGGATCGGTCGCGCTGGTGGATCGCTGGACCCGGACAGTCGGTTCGAGCGGCCGGGCGCCGAGCGTCGGCCGGACCTCGGGGCTGCTCGCACGTGGTGCGGGGCGCACGGCTGGTGACGCGGCAGGCGACGCGCTCGTCGAGCGGGAGACCGAAAGGACGGGGAGCTCGGGCAGCTGCAGCCCGGTTGCTCGCAGCGGGTCGGCGGCGGTTGCAGGAGGCGCGCTGGCTCCGGGGTCGATCGTCGCCCGCTCGCCGGCGGCAGCGCGCTGGACGGACGTCCTGTGGCCGGATGTCACGAGCGGCATCGGCGCCGCGATCGAGCGGCTGACCGGGAGGACCACCGGCGCGGCAGCGGGCGCCGCGGGGATGGGCCGCGCCGAGCTCGGCAGCTCGTCGAGCGGCGCCCCCAGGCCGGAGCGGCTCGAGGGCGATGGCCTGGTCGGCAAAGGAGCGGCCGTGGGCGGGGTCACCGTGGCGGCTTGCTGACGGCTCACCGTGGGCGTGGCGCGGGTGATCGGGCTCGGGGAGCGGCGCATCCCACCCGGTGCCGGGATTGGGGTCGTGGCTCGGGCGCCGGACGCGGCGCGCTGCACGCTCGCCGGTCGCGCCGCGATCTCCGCGGAGGTGAGTGGCCGGTCGGGCATCCGGATCGTCATCCGCGAGACGGTCGGCAGGCTGCGGATGGGCGCCGCGTCAGCGGCCCTCGCTGGAGCCTCGGCGGCCGCGGGGGACCAGCCGGAATCGGCATCGTCGATCGTGCTGGTCGCGGCGACCGGCTGGACCGCCTCGGCCCGCGCGCCGCGGCTCGCCCGGCGCTGGACGGGTGCAGGCAGCCGGCCACTCGTGGGCGCCGCGACGGGCCGCGCGTGGGCCACGACCAGACCGGGAGTCGCCAGCGGGCTCACCTCGTGGCCGAGCGGCTGGACGATCGGTGGCAGCCCGGTCGAGCCAGGGAGCCCGTCCACGAACGAACCGGGCGAGGCGACGAGGGGCATCTCGCCCGTCGTGCGCTGGATCGGCGGCAGGCTGGCCCAGGCTCGCGACGGCCGCGCGGCAGCACCACCGGCCGGCGCCGAGGCGACGGTGGACCCGGATCCCGTGCTCGAGCCACCGCTCCCGGCCCCGCTCCCGGAGCTCGAGCGGCGCCCGAGCCCGAACGGCAGGCGCACGGTGACTCAGCCCTCCTCGGCGACCCGGCGGTTGATCTTCCCGATCTCCTCGACGAACCGCTGCCGGAGCGGGTGCTCGAGGTCGAGGATCGTGTCCATCGGCCAGTGGAAGTGATAGGCCACGTACGCGACTTCCTCGAACAGTCGATCGGTCGCGTACGTCACGATTTCCCCAGGCGCTGCTCACCCGCCACGTCCACGGTGAAGGCGTGGCTGCACGACGGGCAGGTCACGGCGGCTGCCGTGTGGCCCTCCTGGTTGATGCGCCGGTACAGGTCCTGGAGGAACGCCAGGTCGGACGCGAACAGGCCCTCGATGACCCCGGTGTGGACCTGGGTCAGCGTGCCGAGCTTCGTGACGACCCGGGACAGGAGCAGCACCGTCAGGTACGACTCGTTCTCGCGGACGCGTGGATCACGCTGGGGCGTGATCTCGTCGCGCGCCGTGGCGAGCCGCATGACGCCGTCGCGATGGACCGTGCCGCTCCCATCGACGAAGCCGCGTGGGAGCACGAAGGCGTACTCGGTCTGGAGGCCCTGCGGCGCTCCGCCGAAGCCGGCGGCCCCGGCGCCACTCGCGCCGGAGTGGCCGTTGGGCTGGGGGAGACTCCCGGGCTCCCGGTGGAGCTCGGGCATGGTCGCGGTGGTCATCGTCCTAGCCCTTGATCAGCGTCTCGCAGGACAGCGTCGCTTCCTCGATCTGCACGCCGGAGGCGGTCGCGCCGCCCTCGGACAGGCTGATCTTGCTGACCATGGCGTTGGTGAAGTTGTAGCGAAGGACCTCTTCACCCATCGTGTTCATGAGGATCACCGAGCCGTTGCGGCGGTCCGGCGTGCCCTGCATGACGGTGGTGTGCCAGTCCCAGATCTCGGTCGCGCCGGTGAGGCCTCGCTTGAGGGTGACCGTCGGCGTCTTGGGCTTGCCTGGCAGCTTGGCGATCGTGATCTTGCCCTGCTCGTTGACGTACGGGTTGTCGACGATCTCGATCTCGCTCGAGACGCCCGACACCGAGGTGAAGTTGGCGACGACGCCGACACCATCGATGTCGAGCAGGACGTTGCCTTGCAGCAGGGGATCGGTCGTGGGCATCAGGTGCTCCCTTTCAGGCTCGTCTGCTCAGTCTTGGCGTTTCGATGCACTCGGATCCTGCGGCCGGCCTACTCGGAGACCGCCGCCCCGCCCGAGTACTGGGCGATGCGGAAGACGACGAACTCGGCCGGCTTCACCGGCGCGATCCCGATGTCGACGATGAGCTGGCCGGCGTCGCGGACCTCGGCCGGGTTGTTCTCCTCGTCGCACTTGACGAAGAACGCCTGATCGGGCGTCGCGCCGAAGAGCGCGCCGTCGCGCCAGACCCGGAGAAGGAACGAGTTGATCGTCCGCTTGACCCGGCCCCACAGGCGCATGTCGTTCGGCTCGAAGACGACCCACTGGGTGCCCTCGAAGATCGACTCCTCGACGAAGTTGAAGAGCCGCCGGACGTTGAGGTAGCGCCAGGCCGGGTCGCTCGACAGGGTGCGGGCGCCCCAGACGCGGATGCCCCGGCCCGGGAAGGCGCGGACGCAGTTGATGCCGACGGGGTTGAGCTGGTCGTGCTCGCCCTTGGTCAGGTTGAGCTCGAGCGAGATCGCGCCCCGGACGACCTCGTTGCCCGGCGCCTTGTGGACGCCGCGGGTGTCGTCGCTGCGCGCCCACACGCCGGCCACGTGGCCGCTCGGGGGAACGTGCTGCGCCTGGCCGGAAAGAGGGTCGAAGACCTTGACCCACGGCCAGTAGAGGGTCGCGTACTTGGAGTCGTAGCCGGCCTTGTCGACCCGCCACTCCTTGATCTGCTGCGCGTTGAGCGACGGCGGGGCGTCGAGGATGGCGACGCGGTCGCCCATCAGCTCGGCGTGGGCGATCATCGCCAGCTGTACGGCCTGTACGCCCTCGAGGTCGATGACGCCCTGCTGGTACACGGCCATCAGGTCGGGCACGCTGAGCATCGTCACCTCGTCGATCGCCTCGAGCCCGGCGAAGCCGGTCCGATCGGCCGAGTTGCCGACGTAGTCGTCGGGGGTGACGCGGACGGGCACGCTCGTGCCGCCGCCGGAGAGGCTCATCGAGCCCTGGGCGGGCACGCGCTCGACGGCGCTGGCCGACCCGACCTCCTCGAGCCGGATGAGCTTCGAGGTCGTCTTGACCTGGGTGACGACGTTGTTCTTGCCCTTGGCGGTCGTCACGTTGTCGAAGACCTCGACGGCCTTGCCACCCTGGTTGACGACCAGCTTGAACGAGCTCTCGGAGGTCTCCGAGGACGGCTGGATGTCGACCGTGATGTCGTTCCCGCCCGGCCCCGCCTCGAGGGCGGTCACGCGATACGCCCCGACGGCCTTGTCCTTGCCGCTGGCGAGCTCCGCCTGCGCGGCCGGCATCGCGCCGTCGGCGCCGACTCGGACGACATAGGCCGCGCCACCGCCGTTGAGGAAGTAGCCGTACACGGCGTGCGCGAGGTACGAGTTCTCGATGAACTCGCCGAACGTCTGGGTGAACTGGCTCCAGTTGGTGACGAGCGTCGGCGCGTTGGCCGGACCTCGAGCTGCGAGGCCGACGAAGGCGGCGACCGCCGTACCCACGCCCTCGATCGGGCGAGAGCCGGCCTCGACTTCCTCGACGTAGACGCCGGGCGACAGGTATTGCGGCATGCGGTGGCCCCTCTTCGTACGGGAATCCGGTCACGCCGACGCTCGCAGCGCACGGGGAGGGCGACAAGGCCCGAGTGGACACGCGCGGGGGCGAGTCGGATTGCCCGAACGGGCGGGCGGGCTGCCCTGATCGATGCCCCAGGGCGGCTCCGCTCCTGAGCCCGCCTGGCCGACGATCAGGCGACGATGATCCATGAGGTCGACGAGCTCCTCGAGAAGCTCGTGAAGAAGGATGCCCTGAACGGCTCGTCGGTCGAGCTCGTGTTCGACGCGCCCACGAAGGACTGGGTTGCCCGGCGCAACGCACCGACGGTCGACCTGTACCTATACGACATCCGCGAGGACCTCCAGCGCCGGGTGCCGGCCTGGGAGGACACGCGCGACGCCGACGGCCGGGTCCAGGGCCGCAACCTCCCACCGCGCCGGTACAAGCTGTCGTACCTCGTGACCGCGTGGACTCAGCGACCGGAGGACGAGCACCGCCTCCTCTCGGCGCTCCTGTCGTGCTTCATCCGGAACGCGATGATCAAGGTCGACCAGCTCTCGGGCACGCTTGCCGAGCCGGACCTGCCCGTGTACATCGACGTCGGGCAGCCGCCGTCGCAGGATCGATCCCTGGCGGACGTCTGGTCGGCGCTCGGGGGCGAGCTCAAGCCGTCGCTCGACGTCGTCGTCACGGCCCCGATCATCGTCAAGCGCGAGCTGGCGGTCGGGCCGCCGGTGCTCGCCGGGCCGTCGATCGGGCTCGCGGCCGGGAGCGGCGCGGTCGAGGTGGTGTCGGGGCGCGGTCGGAAGCGGGCGCCTGCCGCCGAGGAGGCCGTCCAGCCCGAAGAGCTCGTGCCAGCCGGTGCCGGCGACAAGCCACAGCCGGGTCTCGCCATCCGGGTGCGCGGCCTCCGAACCCGATGACCCGCGCCGCAGCGGCGGCTCGAGCCGCGGATCCCGAGGTCCCGGCCCTGCCCGGCGTTTCGGGATCGGCGGATCCGTCGCTCGCGTACCTCTTCGGCCGCATCGCGATCATCGAAGCCCGCGTTCGTGCCGCCGTAGACCGCCGACGGGCCGACGATCCGGACCCGGCGGATCGGTTCCGTGGGCTGTACATCTCGGACGCGCAGGTCGACGGTCTGCTCACCGGCCCGTCTAGCGGCCT
This sequence comes from uncultured Chloroflexia bacterium, assembly GCA_963721765.1. Lineage (GTDB taxonomy): Bacteria > Chloroflexota > Limnocylindria > Limnocylindrales > CSP1-4 > UBA5189. The sequence goes on along the minus strand of CAVRJP010000001.1, from coordinate 1,902,210 downwards.
CGTGCCCGAGGCTTGGACCTCGGCGGCGATCCAGGCCCTTGCCGTGCTCGACGGCCAGGCGGACGACGCCGAGGCCGGCGGCGCCGACATCCGCTTGCGGCGCCTCGCGCGCGCATTCGAGCTCCAACCCGACGAGGTCGAGCTGCTGCTGGTCGCGCTCGCGCCCGACCTCGATCCGCGCTTCGAGCGCCTGTACGGCTATCTCCACGACGACGTCTCGCGCCGGCGCGCGAGCACCGGACTGGCCCTCGAGCTCGCTGCGAGCGGCGGTGGGCCCGGGCTCAACGGCGCAGTGGATCGCGTCCGGCTCGGGCCGCACGGCACGCTCGTCGCGACCGGCATCCTGCTCGTCGAGGAGCCGGACCGGCCGTTCCTGACACGGTCGCTCCGCGTCGCCGACCGCGTGGCCGCCCATCTGCTCGGCGACGACCGACCGGACGCGGCAATCTCGGATCTGCTCGTCGACGCGCTGCCCGCGCTCATCGGTGACGTGGAGCTGGTCGCGCGCGCGATCGGCGCGGGCGTACCCCTCGTCTACATCCGGGAGAAGCCCGGCTCGTCGGGTCGCTCGCTCGCCGCAGCGGCGCTTGCCGAGCTCGGCCGGCCCGTGATCCAGCTGGACCTCGCGCGCCTCGGGGCCGAACGAGGATCCGCGCGACGTGGCCGCGGCCGCGGCCCGGGAGGCGGGCCTGCGCGGCGCGGGCATCGTCGCCGGCCCCGTGGAGACGCTCGCCGAGCGTGGCGCGAGCGCTGTTCGCGCCTTCGCCGAGAGCCGGCCGCCGGTCGTGCTCGTCGGGAGCCGGGCATGGGATCCCGCGTGGGCGCGCGAGGCGGCGCTCCTGCTGGACGCACCGGTGCCATCCGTGCCGGAGCGGCACGAGCTGTGGGTCGGCTCGCTCAACGGCGACACGCCGATCGGGTTCGACCCGGCAGTCGTGACCCTCGCCTTCCGCCTCGACCCGGACCAGATCGCTCGCGCCGCGCAGGCGGCGCGACGGGCGACCCTCGCCGCCAACCGGCCGATGACCGTCGCCGACGTGGCCGGCGGGGCGCGCGCCCAGAACGCGGCGGGTCTCGAGCGCCTCGCGCGCCGGATCGAGCCCGAAGCAACCTGGGACGACCTCGTGCTGCCCGAGGGCACCGAATCGCAGATCCGCGAGCTCACCGCTCGCGCCCGTCACCGCGACAAGGTCATCGGCGAGTGGCGGATGGGCGGCAGCAGCACCAAGCGCCAGGGCGTGACGGCGCTGTTCGCCGGCGATTCCGGGACGGGCAAGACGATGTCCGCCGAGGTCGTCGCGGGCGACCTGGGCTTCGACCTGTACGTCATCGACCTCTCGACCGTCGTCGACAAGTACATCGGCGAGACCGAGAAGAACCTCGACCGGATCTTCACGGAAGCCGACCGGATCAACGGCGATCCTGCTGTTCGACGAGGCGGACGCCCTCTTCGGCAAGCGCTCCGAGGTCAAGGACGCGCGTGACCGGTACGCGAACGTCGAAGTCGCCTACCTGCTCCAGCGGATGGAAATGTTCGACGGCCTCGCGATCCTCACCACCAACCTTCGGGCGAACGTCGACGAGGCGTTCATTCGCCGGCTCGATGCGATCGTCGACTTCGCGTTGCCCGAACAGGAGCATCGCCGCCTGCTGTGGCAGCGCAACCTGCCGGCCACGCTGCCCCAGGCCGACGACATCGATCTCGACTTCCTCGCCCTCCGGTTCAAGCTGTCCGGTGGCGACATCCGGAACATCTGCGTCGCCGCGGCCTACCTCGCCGCCGCCGAGGCCCGATTCGTCGTCCATGGGCGACCTCATCCGCGCCACGGAGCGCGAGTACCAGAAGCTCGGCCGGCTCACGGTCGAGGCCGAGTTCGGGCAGTACCTCGGGCTCACTCGGGCGGGGGCCTGAGGGTTCGATGCGGGCAGGCGGCGCCGGGTTGCCCGATCGGGCAAAACCGGCCTCCGCACGCCCGGAACACCTTGTCGTAGCCACCCCGGTGGCCGATGCTCGGGCCAGCAACGGAGGGCGCCATGCACGACTTCGAGCCTGATCCCCAGACGATCCAGCGCCGGACGGTCGCGCCCGGCGAACCGACCGAGGCCACTGCCGCGGCCGCGCCGACGGCCGTTCGCGCGCCGCGCGCAGTCCACAGCGAGGCATCGCTGCTCCACCTGCAGCGGACCGCGGGCAATGCGAGCGTGGTCCAGATGCTCGCCGACGAAGCGGCCGACCAGGAGGGCCAGGACGCCTCGCCGGTGCACGACGTGATCGGGAGCGGTGGCGGCCAGCCGCTCGACGAATTGGTCCGAGGCCCCATGGAATCGAGCTTCGGCCAGGACTTCGGCGATGTGCGGATCCACACGGACGCGCGCGCCTCGGCCTCGGCCGAGTCGGTCGGGGCCAACGCGTACACGGTCGGCAACGACGTCGTCTTCAAGAGCGGCAGCTACGACGCCGGCAGCGAGAGTGGCCAGCGGACCCTCGCGCACGAGCTGAGCCACGTGGTCCAGCAGCGCTCCGGGCCGGTCGACGGCGAGGATGCGCCCGGCGGGATCCGCGTGAGCGACCCGGGCGACCGCTTCGAGCGTGCCGCCGATTCCACCGCCGACCACGTCATGAGCGGCTCGAGCTCGGCGATCGCGGCGACCGCCGCGCCGACCGCCGCGCCCACCGTGCAGATGGAGCCGGAGGACGAGGCCGAGGTGCCGGTCCAGCGCCAGACCCCGGAAGAGGACGACGAAGAGGCGGCGACGGCGTAGATGCGCGATCCCGTGCCATCCACCCCCGACCTCGCGGCTTCCATCGACGAGGCCCGCGCCGAGGTGGTCGGCGCCAGCCGCCAGCTGACCGACCGAGCGAACGACGTGTTTCGCGCCACCGCGGCCGTCGTTGCCCGAGCCGTCGAGGAGCGTATGGATGGGTTCGTCCTCGGCCAGCCCGACCGAACGCAGAAGCTGGGCAAGAGCGGGATCGACCGCCTCCGCGCCGACATGACTGCCGCGATCGCCAAGCTGCCCGGCGAGAGCGCCAAGCGCCTTGTCTCGGCGTTCTCGTGGACGTTTCCGCAGGAGGCGGCCTGGATCGGCGACGGCGACCGGAGCCCGCTGTTCCACGGCGGCGCCGACCTGCCGTGGATGATCGACGACGCGATTCGCGCGTCCGCGGCGGTCGCGGGCCGGCTCGCGGCAGGCGCCGGTTACGAGATCGCGCCGCGGAGCCAGTGGGAGGTCGCTGCCGACGGCACCGTGCAGCGCTATCTCGGGCCGTTCGCGACGCCTTCCAAGCTCGTGATCGCGCTGCGGAGCTACTCCGACGCGCGGCTGCGCTACTTCCGCAAGCTGCGGGCGCTTCGTCGGCTCGAGGCCGAGAAGAGCGCCCGCGACGCACGCATCGAGAGCGAGGTCCAGCGCGAGGCCGCGCTCCTGCCCGCGACGACCCTCTGGTCAGCCTCCGCCAAGCCGACGTAGGCTGGCGCCGGGAGGCCCCCGGTTGACGTCGACGTGGCATAGATTGCTCGCGAGCGTGGCGATCCTCGCCGTCATCGGCGGTTGCGTCCTCGCTCCGACCCCGGTGCCTCCGACGCCCGAACCGCTGCCGCCGCTGACCGTTCGGGTCCCGACGCCCGATGGCTTCGTCGGTCTGTACCGCGAGGCATTCCGGGTCCACCTCGTGCTGGGGGAATTCGGCGGGGGAAGCTCCACGCCGTTTGGTGAGCCGCCCACCGTGCATCTCCTGACGGCGGGCGGAATGACGGAGGCCGCCTACAACTCGTTCGTTTACGGCGAGGCGCCCGCCGGAGCGGCAACGGTCGAGCTTGCGGGCTTCGAGACTCTCGGTGGGCAGGTCGTCGACGGCCTCTACGTCCTGGCGATCAGGGACAAGGACATGAACCCAGCGCTGCTCCGGTGGACGTTTCGGACCGCCGCGGACGTAGTCCTCGCAGTCGGGACCGGGATCACGCCGTGAGGCGTTCAGTCGGCCTCAGATGAGCCCTTCACGGATGGCGTATGCGACAGCGTGGGCGCGGTTGCGCAGGTCGAGTCGCGACGTCACGTCGTGGATGATGTTCTTGACGGTGCGCTCGGAGTAGAAGAGGCGGCGACCCACCTCCGCCGTGTCGCAGCCCTCCGCGAGCAGCCGCAGGACCGCCGTCTCGCGCTCCGTGAGACCCGAGAACGTGAGCCCGCGCGGCGAGAGGACCTGGCGCTGGAGCTCGCCGACCTGGCGGAGCAACCGTCCGAGCAGGTCCGGGGGCAACGTGCCCTCGCCGGCGGCGGCGGAACGGATCGCGACCGACAGGTTGTGCGCCGTCGCCTCGCTCCGTCGAATCACGCCCGAGACGCCCGCCTCCGCGGCGGCGAGCAGGCCCTTGTCATTGACCCAGGTCACGAGCAGCACCACGCGCGACATGCCGCGGGCCCGGAGCGATCGGATCTCGGTCGTGATGGTGTCGGTGATGTCGTCGGCCACGACGAGCGCGACCGCGTCACCGGTCGGCAGGTCGCCGGAGCTGATCGAGAAGCCCTGCGCGCTGCGCAGCTGGCTCACGATTCCCGCCCGCGTCAACGGATCGGCCGCGGACACATGGACCCCGATCGCGGGATTGAAGGCAACCGGCTCGGCCACCATGGCCATCCCTCCCCTGACCGGACGGCCGCGTCTGTTTGCCCGGTTCGCGCACCTTGGCCGTCGCGGATCGGACGCTAGACGGCGACCCTTTCCGCCCGCTGAACCACGGCTTAACGGGCACCTGATCCGAGGCGATTTGCCTGCCTCTTCGGGCACACCGCATTTCGCCTCGCCCTGCCCACCGGTCGAGCGATGGCTCAGGACTTGGGCGCGCGACCTCGCCTGCCGACCAGTCTCACGGCGATTCCGAACGTGACGAGGCCCGCAATTGCACTGTACGTTGGGAGCTCTCTATCTCCAGGCACGGCGACGAGCACCGCAAGGCTCGCAGCAAACACGAGCATGCCGACCACCGCCAGAACCTGCGGGACGCGGCTTGCCAGGAAGCACACCAGGTCAGGTGTACGGCTTCGCGGCGTGCCCCAGGCCGTACCTCATGAGATGCCCGGTTCGAACGCCTCTGCGTAGACTGTGCGCCGCGCACGTCCCCGTAGCTCAGTGGACAGAGCGGCTGCCTTCTAAGCAGCGGGTCGCAGGTTCAAATCCTGCCGGGGACGCCAACCCTTCCCCATGAACGGAGGAGAGAGCGGCTACCGCCGCTAGCCCGAGCAGGACCGGGAAAGCGCTCGTCGGCTGGCTCGCCCTTCGCGTACGTGGACGTTGACGGGTACCTCTCTGCGTGACGCTCCCCGAGGGCTAAGTTCGCCGCCGCGCCCGTCGCCAGCTCATCACCGCGAGCATTGAGCCTACGCCAGCAACAACCAGTCCGACCACACCCAGGATCGCGAAGACCACACGTCTATGATTCGCCTCACAGACCTGAACCGAAAGCATGTCGCCCCCACTCCTGCATTGCTCGTAGAAGGAGCGGCGCAGGAACAGCTCGACACCGTCGACCGGGAAACGGTTCTCGAGCCCTACAGCGACCATCGCGAGCCCCGCCAACGCGAGTAGTCCGCAGACCGCCACCACGGCTGCTCGACTCGGCCCGGGTCCAAACACGAGCGTGATTCTGGCCCCAGTGTCAATGGCGTCCGCTGCCGTCGGGCGCAGCCGGAATGACGGACCGCAGGCGGTTGAAATGGGCTGTCGGACGTCCGCCAGCCCGGCCATAAGGCTCTCCACGGAGTAGCGGGCGCCGACAAACGACCCATCGACACGCCGACCGTCGATGCTAGCGTCCGCCAACAGGTCACTACAGGGGGTCACGTGCGTCGGGTTGTCGGCACCGTCGCGTTGGCGCTGTCGTTGGTCGGCTGCTACGCCGGAGGGGCGGGCGCGTCCCCGGGCGAGTCCCTTGATGGCTTGGCGTCGCCGAGCGCCTCCCCGAGCGGACTCGTGCCGCTGGTGACCGTCGAGACGGCATCGTTCGGGTCGTGCGTCCTGGACCTCTATTACGTCGGGGACGTGATCGCGGACCCAACATCCGGCGCCCCGACCGACGCGGCCACCGGCGAGTCGTTTGCGTGGCCGAAGGGCTTCACCGCCCGGCGCGCCGGGACCGAGGTCGAGGTTCTCGACGCCGCGGGAAACGTTGTGCTCATGACAGGCCTGAGATATCGGATGTGTCCGGCAGTGCACGACTTAGGTTCGAGCTCCGTCGCACGGTCAAATGGCGGCGCATGGGTGATCGGCGAAGTGAAGCAATGCCAGGAGTGCGGGTGGAGCTACGGTTGGCCGTTTGATTTCGTGGACTGCACTGCCAATCCGACCCACTGGACGTGCCCACGGCCGGGCGGCCCGACCCCGACGCCGCCACAGCCGCCACCATGACAATGCCCCGCTTCGGGAATTCGTCCCAAAGGCGGGCATCGCGGTTGGGCTAGAAGGGGATACGAAAGCGCCCGAGCGGTGGAATGCTGGCCAACCGCAAGACATGAGGCAGAGATGAGCGCATCCCGACCAGTCGTCGTCCACCATCCTGAGGGGACGCCGGGGCAGGAGGTGCCCGGGACGGAACGACGTCAGCAATTCGAGCGCGAGGGCCGATGGGCCAGCTGGATCCGAATCGAATCGGGCAACGTGACGAGTTGGCATCACCACGCTGCAAACGACACCTACGTTTACGTCAGCCGTGGGTCGGCGACGATCGAATTCGGTCCGGGCGGCGCTGAGAGCGTCGTGGCCGGCGCGGGCGACTTCTTCCACGTTCCGCCTGGGACGATCCACCGCGAGACGATCGGCACTGATGTCGACTTCGACGGATTTGTGCTGCGCATCGGCACCGCGCCGGAGCGCGTCGATGTTGATGGACCGGACACGGCGGGAGGCTCGGCATAACCGAACGACGCCATCGTTCGGTTCATCCGCCGGGCCGGCGACACAATCACGTCGCAGCGCGCACTCCCGCACGGCGCCGCGACATATCGGGCACGTTCCTAGATCGTCCCCACGCTCGCCGTTGGACGGTTTCAGGGAGCCATCCTCTAAGCAGCGGGTCGCGGGCTCGAATCCTGGGCGCATCCGCTGCGGTTCCGAGGACGCCAGCTAGCAGCCGCGCTCGAGGCCCGTCGATATGCCATCCAGCGTTCGAGCGAACGTGCTTCGCAACTGCGGGATCGAATGAATCGAGGAGCAGGACGCGTCGCCATGACATGAGCGCGAAGGGCGTGGCCATGCTGTCGAACCTGGCGGCGAGCACCTTCGACTGGTAGCCGCACCGCGTCGACGACGCCGTCGAGGGACCCTGGAGCACGAACTGGCGCAATCGACTGAGGTCGTCCTCCGAAGGACAGACATCGTCCACGCAGCGGTAGAGGGCGACGACGAAGCCGTGCTCGAGGTTGTGGACCCAGCTCCCTGGGCCGATCCCCGCATCGGGGCCGTAGAAGGCCGGCCGCGCGGGGGCGACGCCGGACGTGACCTGGTAGTGCGGGCCGGAAGCCGGCGGGCAGAGGGCGAGCTCGACGGTCGATCCTGCGGCCTGGTGGCTGTTGCCGAAGTCCGGCGTGACAATCGGGTTCGCAACGGTCGCCGATGGATCGGGCTGCATCTGCTCGGCGCACTCGTATTTGGTGCGGTTCGAGCCGCCACCGCTGAAGAGCGCGAACGAGACGACGCCCACGGCCAGGACGACGAGCGCGCCAACGAGCACGACGCCACGCGATGGCCCGCCGGTCCGACCACCCGCTGGGATCGAGCCGATTGGACGCGGGCGGCCCTCCGCGCGCGCGCCAGCGCGCCCCGGTGTCGGAACCTGGCCGCGACGGCGCTTAGCCATGGGGGCGAGTCACCCCCCGAGCGTAGCGTGGACGCCGACAGGGGCCAGGAAGTCGACTGGCCCAGGACGATGGGCCATCCGGACCGTCGAGCCCTTCGGGAACGTGCGCTAGAGTGACGGCCATGCCTCGGCGATTCGCTGGGTGGTTCGGAACGGCTGCGCTGCAGCTGATCGCGCTCGTGCTCGCCCACGAGCTCGTGTTCCTCGCTCGGTATAACTCCCGCTACGGCGAGGCGCTGGTCCATGCCGGGCACGGCGACACGTGGACGGCTGCGGTCACCTCGATCGTGGTTCTCGCAGGCGTTCTCGCGCTGGCCGGCGCGGCTCGGCTCGCGTATCTCGGCGTCCTCGTCCGCCGTCGCGAGCTCGCGACACCCGCGCGCGGATCGCTCGACCTTCGGGCCCTCCTTCGCGCATGGCTCCGCGTCGGCCCGCGTGTCGCCGCGATCGCCGTCGTCCTCCTCTCGATTCAGGAGAACCTCGAGCGCGCGTCGATCGGGCAAGCGATCCCGGGCCCAGGCGTCCTGCTCTCGCCGGAGTACCCCGACGGCCTCCTGATCACGACAGTCACCTCGCTGGCGGTGGGCCTCGTCGCCGCGCTGTTCGACTGGCGCCGCCGAGCGCTTCTCGCCCGACTCCGCGCCGCGAGAGCCGCGACGCCCCGAGCCGCGCGGACGCCCGTTCGTCGAACCGGCGTGCTCGACCGCCTTCCGGCCCGATCGATCCTGGGGCGGATGTCCGCCCTCCGGGCACCGCCGCTCGTGGGCCTCACCTAGCCCCGACCGGCCAACGGCTTCCGCCGAGCTCCGGTCGGGCGTCACTGCCTTGATCAGAGCTTCAGGGAGGAAGCCATGCACTCTCCTTCGCGCCTCGCCCGCGTCTGCCTCTCGGCGGGCGTCCTCGTCCTGTCACTGGCGCTCGCGCCCGCGGCCGCCGCCCATTCCCATCACGAGGTCGGCGAGTACGGCCTCACCGTCGGCTGGGCCGACGAGCCCACGTTCGTGGGCCAACCGAACGCCGTCGAGCTGACGATCGAGCTGCACGACACGGAAGCGCCGGTCGAAGACCTCGCTGACGGCGCCCTGACCGTCGTCGTGACGACGGCCGGGCAGGACACAGCCGCCCTGCCGTTGGAGGCCGCCTTCGGCTCACCCGGCGTCTACGAGGCAAGCCTGCTGCCGACCGTGCCGGGTGAGTACACGTTCCATTTCGTCGGGACGATCAATGACCAGGCCGTCGATCTGTCCGTCACGTCAGGTGACGACACGTTCAGCTCCGTTCGTGCGTCGACCGACGTCGAGTTCCCGGTCCAGGTCCCGACCCTTGCCGACGTGGCGACACGGCTCGAGCGGATCGATGGCCGGATCGAGGAGCTGCAGACCGCCGCGGTGGATCCGCAGGACATCGCGGCCCTCCAGACTGCGGTCGCGGACGCGAAGGCCGCCGCGGATCGAGCTTCGACGATGGGCCTGCTCGTCGGTGGGGCCGGCCTCGTCGTCGCAATCGGCGCGCTGTGGTTCGCCATGCGTGCGGGCAGGAGGGGCACCGGCTCGGCGTGACATTTGGCCGCTGGGGAGCCGGCACGCGCCGGCTCCCCGCCCTGCTCCTCGCGCTCGTCGCCCTGGCGGGAGTCGTCGCATGGCCCGGCGCGGTGTCCGCGCACGCCCTGCTGCGCTCGTCACAGCCCGCGGCGGGCGCGACCCTGGGCAGCGCCCCGGAGGCGATCTCGCTGACGTTCAGCGAGACGCCGGACCTGCGCCTCACGTCGGTGAAGGTGCTGGACAGCGCCGGCAGGGACTACGTCGACGGGGCGCTCTCGGCGCTCGCCGACCCACCGGATTCGGTGACGGCACCGATCGGCGTGCTCGGCGACGGCGTGTACATCGTCTCGTGGCGAACGGTCTCGTCGGTCGACGGCCACATCTCGGCGGGTTCGTTCGCGTTCGGCGTCGGCGTCGCACCGCCGACCGAGCCACCCGGAACGCCGCCCGTCGGCGAGGGCGAGGAAGGCTCGCCACTTGCGATCGCTGCCAGGTGGCTGCTCTATCTCGGACTCGTCGGGCTCCTTGGCGCGGCGTTCGTCGCGTTCGCGGTTGCTCGCCGACCCGCGCCCGACCTGCTCGCCGTCGCCGCCGCGGGCTGGGTCCTCGCGGCCCTTGGGACGGTCGGCGTCGTCGCGGTCCAGTGGGCCGCGACTGGGGCGCCGCTCGAGCAGCTGCCGTCGACGTCGATCGGCTTCGGCGCGCTGGTGCGGACGCTCGGATTGGTGCTCGTCGGCGGGGCCCTCGTCGTGCTCGCCGCGGTGCCCCGGCTCGGCGGACGCCGAGGTTGGCTCGGCGTTGGGCTGGCCGCAAGCGCGGCGCTCGTCATCGACGTCGCGTTTGGACACGCCGCGGCCGGCAGCGGCTGGCTCGCGCAGATCGCCGTCCAGGGTCTCCACGCGGTCGCCGCGGCGGCATGGGTCGGCGGCCTGGCAGGCCTGCTCATCCTGCTGCGGACCACGCCCGCCGGCGAGCGGCTCGCGACCGCCAAGCGATTCTCGACCTGGGCCGGCGTCGCGCTCGTGCTCGTCGCGCTGACGGGCGCCGTCCGCGCGATCGCCGAGGTGGGAACCCTCGAAGCCCTCGTCGGGACCGACTTCGGGCGGGTCGTGATCGCCAAGACCGCCCTGCTCGTGGGCCTTGCCGGCCTGGGCGCGGTGAATCGGTTCATCAACCTGCGAGATGCCGCGCGGGTCCTCGGCGGGCTGCGCCGGATCGGCGGGCTCGAGATCGTGCTCGCCATCGCCGTCCTGGGCCTCTCGGCGTGGCTCGTGAACCTGACGCCACCGACATCGGCGGGCGGCCCGATCGCGACCGCCACTCCACCCATCATCGCCACCGGCAACGACTTCGGGACGAGCGTCCGCGCGCGGCTCATCGGCTCACCCGGGCTCCCAGGCAGCAACGTGTTCGACGTCACGCTGGCGGACTACGACACGGGCGAGGCTGTCGATGCGACCCGAGTCGAGCTCCGGTTCGAGCTCGCGTCGCAGGCCGGCGTCGAGGCTTCGACGCTCGTGCTCGATGCCATCGATGTCGGCAAGTTCAGGGGCACCGGCGCGAACCTCGCGATCGACGGCGTCTGGAATCTCACGGCAACCGTGACCCTCGAGGGTGGCGCGGTCGAGATTCCCATGCTCGCCGTAACCTCCGTCGAGCCACAGCCCGTCGAGCAGCAGGTCACGCCGGACGTTCCGACCATCTATACGGTCAGGCTCGGCACGGTCGGCTCGGGGCAGGTCTACCTCGACCCGGGTGGCCCCGGTGCCAACGAGCTGCACGTCACGTTCTTCGACTCCCGTGGGCTCCGAGCTGATGGTGGAAACGGCGACCATCGTGACGAGCTCGGAGGGTGGGGGAGCGGCGATTCTCGAACCCCGGCTCCTCCAGCCGGGCCATTTCGTGGCGTCGATCGAGGCCACCGCGGGCCCGCTCGTCGTCGATGCCATCGGCCCGCTGCCCGGCGGCGCGGGCCAGGTCCACCTGCATGTCACCATCGAGGTCGAACCGTGAACGAGTCCTTGCGCGCCACCGTCCTCCGCCGCGGCGCGGCCATCCTGATCGCCCTGCTCCTGGGTGCCTGCGGCCCCAACCCCGCCGCCTCGCCGACCCTCGGCCCGCGCCCATCGTCCCCGGCCACCGTGCGCATCGTCGAGCCCGCCGGGGGAGCGACACTCCAGGGAGAATCGGTGCACATCGTGCTCGAGCTCACCGGCGCGACGGTCGTCCCGGAGACGAGCACGAACATCCGACCGGACGAGGGCCACCTCCACCTGTACGTCAACAACCTGCTCGTGTCGATGAACTACGGGCTGGAGCAGGACATCCCGGTCCAGCCGGGCACGATGGCCCTCAAGGCCGAGTTCGTCGCCGCGGACCACGCGCCGTTCAGCCCGCGGATCTGGTCGCCCGAGATCGTGTTCACGGTCGAGTAGATGCCGCTCGAGACCCGATCGACCGCTCGGATCGGCTGGCTGGCGATCCTCGCCGGCGCTGGGATTGCGCTGGCGGTCCAGGTCGTCGCGCCGGTCGGCGTGCCGCTGTACGACGGCGTCGTCGTCCAGGAGCCGTATCGGTACCTGCATCCGAGCGGGGGCCAGGTCGGCAACCCGACCTCCTGGTCGTCGACATCGCCGATCGAGGGCGACATCCTCCAGGACATCGTCGCCGCGACCAGCGAGAGCCCGCCACAGGCGCAGCTCATCGCCCAGAACGGCGCGTTCGAGATATCACCCGGGGCGACGTCGCTCCAGGTATCGATCACCCCGATCGAAGCCCCGCCGAATCCGCCCGACGGGACGATCGTCGGCAACGTCTATCAGTTCACGGTCACCGACCAATCGGGCAACGCGCTTCGACCCAGGTCGTGCGAGAGCTGCCGGTCGCTCGTGCTGCGGGCGCCCGAGGGCGCGTCCACCGGGGTCATCCGGCGGTTCGCGCAAGGAACCTGGACCGACGTCGAGACCATCCATGCCGGCGTCGTCGCGATGTACCAGGCGAACGTTGCCGGAGCCGGCACGTATGCCGTGATCGTGACCGGAGGGGCCGCCCCGGGCCAGATCGACTCGACGCTGATCCTCGTCGGCGGGGCCATCTTCATCCTCTTCCTCGTCTTCGTCGGGCTCGTCGTGGTTCGCCAGCGACCCTCGCCGGCGTACCCGGCGGGACGAGGCCGCGACGGCGTCCCGGCACGACCCGCCGTTCCGAGTCGCATCCCATCGAAACGCAAGGGCGGCCGCCGGCCGCCGACCCGGAGGCCCGGTCCATGAGCCTGCGTCGTCCCGCCGTCCTCCTTGTCGCGCTCACGCTCGCGCTCGCGCTGGCCTTGTCCGGTTGCCAGCCGGGGGAGTCTCGCGGCGACGCACCCATCCGGATCGGCGCGGTGTTCCCGATGTCCGGCAGCGCCGCCGCGCTCGCCGGCCCGGAGCTGACCGGCGTGCGGATCGCCGCCGATATCGTCAATGCCGATGGGGGGATCGCCGGCCGGCGGATCGAGCTCGAGGTGCGCGATCTCCGGTCTCGAGCCGAGGCCGAGACCGTGATGGGCGAGCTGCGCGACCTCGGGATCAGGATCGTCATCGGCGCGTACTCGTCGGAGCTGTCGATCGCGGCGAGCGAGGCGGCGAGCAAGGCCGGACTGCTGTACTGGGAGGCAGGGGCGGTCGCCGACCAACTGACGGGCCGCGGCCTGCCGATGGTCTTTCGAGTGGGCACGAGCGGAAGCACGCTCGGGTCGAATTCCTCGACATTCGCGGCACGGGAGCTGGCGGGCCGCCTTGGGAAATCGGCCTCCGAGCTTCGTGTCGCGATCGCCGTCGCCGACGACGACTACGCCAACGCGGTCGCTGACGCCGCCGAATCGACCGCGGGCGAGCTCGGCATGCCGGTCGTCCTCCGCCGTGGCTACAACCTGTACGTGCCCGACTGGCCGGCGGTCATGGCCGACCTCGCGGCGGTCGCTCCCGACGTGATCATCCTCGCGTCGCACATCCCCGACGGGATCGCGTTCCGCCAGGCAATGCTCGCCGCGGGCCTCCGGGTCGGGGCGCTCATCGGCTCGACGATGGCCGAGTGCGATCCGGACTTCGCGGGCGTCCTGGGCCAGGACGCGGTGGGAATCTTCGCGTCCGATCGGCCGACGGCCGGATTCAAGCCGACGGCCCTGGGCGCCGATGCCGCGGACGCCTACGCGAGATTCGAAACGGCGTGGCGAGCCGCGAGCGCGGGCGGGGTGGGGGACTCCGCGGCCGACGGCGAGGACGGCGGCTCGAGTGGTGATGGCCGCTACGGAGGCGGCTCCAGCCGCATCCACGGGCCCGTCGGAGGACGCGACCGCCGAGGAATCCGAGGAGGCGCTCGCCGGCTTCTCTGCCGCATGGGCGCTGTTCCGACACGCCCTGCCGGGCGCGCTCGAGGCGTCGTCCAGCACGGTGGGGCCGTCGTCCGGTCAGCCCGATCCGCACCAGGTCGCCGAGGCGGCTCGCTCGCTGGACCTGCCCGACGGTTCGCTCCCCAACGGCGCGGGCCTCCGCTTCTCACTCGACGCCGATCGGCTCGGGCAGAACGAGCGTGCCGCCGCCGTCATCTGGCAATGGACCGCGGTCCGCACCTATTCGTTCGTCTGGCCGCCCAACTACGCGACGGGCGAGGTCGCATTCGTGCCCCTCGAGCGATGACAGCGCGCTCCCGAAGCTCCCTGCCATGGATGACTCCTGGCCGAGCGCGGATCGCTGGCCGGGCTGAATGGCGTACTTGGATCGGTCCCGTCCTGCTCTTGGTGGGACTGGTGCTCGTCATTGCAACGCGCGTCCTACTGGTACGCGCGGGTGTCGGTCCGCTCGTGGTGGGCGCCGCGTTCGGCATCCTCCTGCTCGCACTCGTTGGTGGAGGCGTGATCGTCGATGGCGCGGCAACGCCCTCGAACGGCGGGTCTCGCACCGGATCAGCGCTGCCGCTTGCGTGGCGGGACGCACGGCGCAACGGAGCAGGGCTGATCGTGGGCGTGGCCTTCGGACTCGGCCTCGTGGCACTGACGGTCGCGGGCCCGGCACTGGCCGGGATGCCGCACGTTCCGGGCCTCGGCCGGCAAGCCGGACCCTTTGCCGAGTGGGCGGTGATCACGATGTTCGTCGTCGGCACACAGGAGGTCCTGCTCCGCGGCGTCCTCCTCGATCAGCTTGGGCGAGCAGCAGGAGTCGTGCCCGCGATCCTGGTCACGAGTGCGGCCTTCGCGCTCATGCACGTCCCGCTGTATGGCTGGCACGTCGTCCCACTGGACTTCGCCGTCGGTCTTGGGCTCGCAGGGCTCAGGATCGCCACGCGCAGCCTCGTCGCGCCGGCAGCAGCCCATTCGATCGCCGACCTCGCGACGTGGTGGCTTTGACGTAGACTTCGCGGGCGGCTCGCGCTTGCGCGAGCCCGGGCAGGCGTCGAGCCCGTATCCAGACGCCAAAGGTGGAGACTGCAGCCGCAGTCTCCTTTTGCGTGGGGGACGTCGATGGATCGCCCGACTCCCGAATCGATCACCCAGGCCACAAGGATCGGCGAGGCCGATCAGCTCCTGAGCATCGGACCGGTGGTCGTCCGACAGGACGCGAGCCTCCACGAGATCGCGGAGCAGGCCGTCCTCAACCCTGGCTGCCGCGTCATCGCGGTCGTCGACGCCGATGATCAGCTGACGGGCGTGGTCCCTGTCCGCGTGCTCGTGAACGACATCTTCCTGAAGATCGTCCCGGAGGAGTTCCTCGGCGAGATCCTGGATCTCGACGGCGCCATGAAGTACGCCGCGCATCTCGGCGCGCGGACCGCCTCCGACATCCAGCTGCCGCCCGTCTCGGTCGCCATCGAGGATTCGATCCGCGATGCATTTCGGATCATGCACGATGCCAAGCTGAACGGCCTCCCGATCGTCGACGGTGAGCGCCGGGTCGTCGGGTACGTCGATCAGCTCGAGATGCTCCTCGTGTGGGTGCGGACGAGCGGGCGGGAGGGTCTCCTGCAGCCCCACGACCACGAACCGGACCGATGACACCGACCGTCCTCGTCGGCCTCGCGATCTTCGTCGCGACCTACGCGCTGATTGCGACGGAACGAATTCACAAGACGATCGCCGCCATGGCCGGCGGGGTCGCGATGGTCCTGCTGGGCATCGTGACCCAGGAGCGAGCCTTCGAAGAGATCGACTTCAACGTGATCTTCCTGCTCGCGGGGATGATGATCCTCGCCGCGATCATCCGGAAGACGGGAGTCTTCGGTTGGTTGGCGGTCCGGGCGGCGCGCGTCGCGCGTGGCGACCCGTATCGCGTCCTCGTCGTCTTGAGCGTCATCACGGCGGTTGCCAGCGCCTTCCTCGACAACGTCACCACGGTCGTCCTCGTCGGACCCATCACGCTGTTCCTCGCGGCTCGGATGGGGCTCAATCCATTTCCGTTCATCGTCAGCGAGATTCTTGCGAGCAACATCGGTGGCATGGCCACGCTCGATCGGCGACCCACCGAACATCCTGATCGGGAGCGCCGCCGGGCTCGACTTTGCCGACTTCATCATTCACCTGACGCCCTTGGCCGCCGTCCTGCTGGTCGTCTACCTGATCGCGGCGCGCTGGCTCTTCCGAGGCCAGCTCGGCGTCGATCCCGGTCAGCGGGATGCCCTCCTTGCTCTCGATGAGCGGCGGATGATCACTGACGCACGGCTCCTGAAGAAGTCCATTGCCGTGCTCGGGCTGACCCTCGTCGGCTTCGTCCTGCACGGCGTCCTGCACCTCGAGCCCGCGACCGTCGCGTTGGCCGGTGCGATCGCGCTCATGATCGTTGCCCGGGAGGATCCGCACGACGTCCTGCGCGAGGTCGAGTGGCCGACCCTGTTCTTCTTCATCGGACTCTTCATGCTGGTCGCGGGCGTTATCGAGATCGGGCTGATCGGAGCAGTGGCTGGCGCAATCGAGACCCTGACCGGCGGAGTGCTCGCGCCGACGACCGTTCTCGTGATGTGGGCCTCTGCGATCCTGTCAGGGGTGATCGACAACATTCCATACACCGCCACGATGATCCCGGTCGTCTCCCAGCTGGCGACAGGGCACGAGTCGGACGCCCTGTGGTGGGGCCTGGCGATCGGGGCCGACCTCGGCGGGAACGCGACGATCATCGGCGCCAGCGCGAATGTCATCCTCGCCGCGATGGCCGAGCGGGAGGGCCACAAGATCTCGTTCGGCGCGTTCCTGCGCTTCGGGTTGCCGGTGACGCTCGGATCGATGCTCATCGCGACGGTCTATGTCTGGATCCGTTACCTGCTCTGAGCTCCGACCCTCCACTAAAGGCACTGCACTCACCCGGCCCGGTCGTTGCTGGGCAGCACCGCCGCGTGCCGGAGGGTACTGCCCCGAACCGGACCGAAGTACGGCTTGGCGTCCCTTTCGCGCGTCCCTAGTGTCCGATCCGACGAGGTGTATCGGCGCAGGCTTCGTCACGAGAACCTCGATGCGCCGACTCCAGTGTCCACTGTTTCGAGAGGCAACGACCGGATGGGCTCGATGGCATTGAACGAGCTTGGCAAGATGCTCACCGCCGCGGAAGTCGCGGAGATGCTGCATCTCCACGTCAACACCGTGAAGCGCCTGGGCGACCGGGGCGAGCTCAAGTACTACCGCGTGTGCAAGCGCGGTGACCGCCGCTTCCTCCTGGAGGACGTGCGGCGCTTCCTCGACAACAACCGCTGATTTCCTGAATTTCCCCACACCCGGGCTGACCCCCGCCGATCGGGTCACGCACCGGGCGATCTCGAAGCGCCGGGCCTCCACCCGGCGTTTCGTGATTCTCGGCCGGCGGCCGGAGCCCGTCCCGGGCTGGACGCGTTCCTAGAATGGCGGGGTGATCGACCTCCGCCCGACCGACGAGAACCGGCTGGTCCAGCAATCGGTCCGGGACTTCACCGAGGCCGAGATCATTCCGCACATCCGTGAGTGGGACGAGAAGGGCGAGGTCCACCGCGAGATCTTCGCGCGCATGGGCGAGCTCGGGCTCCTCGGCGCGCCGATCCACCCGCAGTGGGGCGGCTCGGGGATGGACTACATCTCGTTCGCGCTCATCTGTGAGGAGCTGGAGCGCGCAGACACGGCGTTCCGCGTCGTGCAGAGCGTCCACGTCGGGCTCAACTCGCTGACGCTGCTGCAGTGGGGGACCGACGAGCAGAAGGCGCGCTGGCTCGTGCCCCAGGCGAAGGGCGAGAAGCTGGCGACGTTCGGGCTCACGGAGCCTGGTGTCGGGACGGACGCGGGCAACCTCCAGTCGACCGCCCGGCGCGACGGTGAGTCATATGTCCTGAACGGCCAGAAGATCTGGATCAGCCTCGCCGACATCGCGGACCAGTTCCTGGTCTTCGCCTCGGTCGATCGATCGAAGGGCCACCGGGGCATCACCGCGTTCGTGCTCGAGCGAGGGATGCAGGGGCTGTCGACCGGCACGCTCCACGGGAAGCTCGGAATTCGGGCCGGCAACACCGGGATCATCAATATGGACGAGGTTCGAGTCGGGGCGGAGCACCGGATCGGCGAGGAGGGCGAGGGATTCCTGATCGCCATGAGCGCGATCGACCAGGGTCGGTACACCGTGGCCGCTGGCAACGTTGGCCTCGCGCAGGCGTGCCTCGACGCGTCCCTCCGTTACGCCCACGAGCGGAAGACGTTCGGTGACGAGATCGGGCGACACCAGCTCGTGAAGCAGATGCTGGCCAAGATGCTCGCGGGCATCGAGGCGGGGCGGCTCCTCGTCTGGCGCGCCGGCTTCCTGAAGAACCACGGCGTCCGGAACACGCGCGAGACTTCGCTCGCGAAGTGGCACGCGACCGACCACGCGGTCGCCAGCGCCCTCGACGCGATCCAGATCCACGGCGCGAACGGCTACTCCAACGAGTTCCCCGTGGAGCGCTACCTGCGCAACTCCAAGGCCGCGGTGATCTACGAGGGCACGAGCCAGCTGCACACGCTCATCCAGGCCGACTACGCCCTCGGCTACCGCGAGGACCGGCCGCTTCGGTGCGAGCCGCTGCCCGCCGAGGGCTTCGAGCGGCTGCCGGCGTCGGTCGCGGTCGCCGCCGGGCGGGCGTAGCGGCCGTGCTCGCGGCGCCGCTGGTTGCGCGCCGCGTCAGCCGGATGGTGCTTTCGGAGCGACGAGCCGGCTGACGGCGGCAGCACCGGGCAGGCGTGATTCGAGGTTCCTCGGAGGCTCCGACTCGGCGTCCCGGTTCGTCGCGGGCTCGGTCGGCATGCGGCCGCGGAAGGTGACGATGATCGCCACGGCGGCGAGGATGATGATCGACGCGACGATCGTTCGTGCGCTCAGCTGCTCGCCCAGGAACACCGTCCCGAGCGCGACCGCCACGATCGGGTTGACGTAGGCGTAGGTGCTGAGCAGCGGTAGCGGCGCGTTCTTGAGCAGCCAGCCGTAGGACGTGAACGCGAGCATGCTCCCGAAGAAGATGAGGTAGATGACCCCGAGCAGGGAGTCGGTCGAGATCAGCTCCGGTCGGAAGCGCGCCGGCTCACCGACGACGAGCGCCTCCGTGAACGTCACCGCCCCGCCCGCGAGCATCTGGATGCCCGACGCCGTGAGCGGGCTCGGCGGCAGCTTCGCGCGCTTGATCGAGTAGATCGAGCCGTGGCCCCAGCCGAGCGGGGCGAGCAGCAGGATCACGATGCCGAGGACCGAGAACTGGTTCGCCCCTTCGCCGGCGGGCCAGATCAGGAGCGCCGTGCCGGCAAATCCGACCGCGATCGCGAAGAGGACGATCCGCGGGAGCCGCTGGCGCAGGTACAGCCAGCCGAGGAGCGCGAACCACAGCGGCATCATCGCGATGAGGATCGCGGCGATCCCGGACGGCATCCCAAGGGACTGCGCGAAGACGACGAATCCGTTCCCGACGCCGAGCAGCAGGCCGCCGACGATCACCGAGTCCACGAGCTGGCGGCGCGTTGGCATGCGCCGGGCTTCCGGATGCCGGAGCAGGTCCCAGGCGATGAGCAGCGCCCCGGCGATTCCGAACCGGATCGCCGCCATCAGGAACGGCGGCATGGTCTCGACCGCGATCGCAATCGCGAAGTACGTCGAGCCCCAGACGACGTACAGGATGCCCATGTTCGCCCAGAGCGCGGCCGCGCTCGGGCCCCGGCGTGGCGTGGCGCTTGGCATAGTCGGATGGTCCAAGCAGCCGAGTCTACCGCACAAGCGACGCGGCTGGATATCCTCGGTCGACATGCATCGGATCGACACCGCGGAGCGCCGAAGAAGGATCGGCGCGCGCCACCACCTGGCCCCCGAGACCCAGGCCGACGCGGTCACGGTCGCCAACGATCTCGTCGGGATTCACGCGACGGATCCGGCGTCGGTCTACCTCGAGCTGCGGGCGCGCGTGCCGAACCTAGGCCACGACGACGTCGCTCGCGTCCTGTACGAGGATCGGAGCCTGATCAAGGTCGTCGGGATGCGCCGGACGATGTTCGCGGCGCCGGTTCCCCTCGCCGGGATCATCCACGCCGCGGCGGCCCCCGATATCGCGGTCCGCGAGCGGAAGCGCACCTACAAGATGCTCGAGGACGCGGGGATCACGAAGGACCCTGCCGCGTGGGTGGCGAAGGTCGAGCGGGAGACGCTCGAGGTCCTCGACGAGCTCGGGGAGGGCACCGCGGCCGACCTGTCGAAGCGCGTGCCGGGGCTGCGCGAGCAGATCTCCTTCGGCGAAGGCAAGAAGTGGGCCGGCAAGGTCGGCGTATCCACCCGGTTGCTGTTCCTCCTCGCGACCGAAGGGAGGATCATCCGCGGCCGGCCGAGAGGAACCTGGCTGAGCAGCATGTACCGCTGGGTGCCGATGGACCGCTGGGTCGAGGGCGGGCTGGAGCCCTGGCCGCCCGAGCGCGCGCAGGCCGAGCTGGTCGGGCGCTGGCTGCGGGCGTTCGGCCCGGGCACGGTCCGCGACATCCAGTGGTGGACGGGCTGGACGGTCGCTCGGACGAAGGCCGCACTGCGGGCGAACGACGCGGTCGAGGTTGCGCTCGACGACGGCGTCGGCTTCGTCCTGCCCGACGATCTCGACGCTACGTCGGAGCCCGAGCCATGGGTCGCGCTCCTGCCCGCGCTCGACTCGACGATCATGGCCTGGAAGGTGCGCGAGTGGTACCTCGATGGGCACTACGGCGACCTCTTCGACTCTGCCGGCAACGCCGGTCCGACGGCGTGGGTCGACGGACGGGTCGTCGGGCTCTGGGCGCAGCGCGCGAACCTCGAGGTCGGCTACCGGCTCCTCGAGGATGTCGGCCACGAAGCCCGGCTGGCGCTCGACACTGAGGCGGATCGCCTCACGAACTGGCTGGGATCTGACCGGATCTTCCCGCGCTTCCCGAACCCGATGTTCCAGGCCCTCGCCGCGACCTGAGCGGCGACCGACGACGCCGCGCCCGCGACCACTATGCGGCGCCTGCGACCGACACCGGGGCGCCCGAGGCCGACTACGCGGCGCCCGCGACCGAGACCGGGCGACAGTGCTTGCACGGCCGGTAGCCCGCGACGGCGGCAGCGGCGAGACTCGGGAAGGTCACGCGGTGTCGATCCGTGACGCGCCGCGCGTCGCGACAGGTCGGGTGGCAGACGATGTGCGTCGTGTCGGAGCCCGTGTAGCGCCGCCCGGCCGCCGCCTCGGCCTCGAGGGCGCGCGTGTCGAGCCCCTCGGCGGCGAGCACCCGGCGCTTCGCTTCGGGGCCGCCCATCGAGTACTGCCCGATCATCCCGTCGCTCCGCACCACGCGATGGCACGGCACGACGAGCGGGACCGGGTTGTGCGCGAGCGCCGTCCCCACGGCCCGAACGGCCTTCGGCTTCCCGATCTCGGCCGCGATCCAGCCGTACGGTCGGACCTCGCCCCGCGGGATCTCCAGCGCCTTCATCCAGACCATGACCTCGAACGGGGTGTGGCCGCGCAGGTCGAGCGGGATGTGCGCCCGCCGGTCGCCGGCGAGCCGCCGCTCGATCGCCCGAGCGAGGCGCTCCGGGACCGCCGGCGCGGCCTCGATCGGTCGCCCGATTTCCTCGCTGAAGCGTTCCGCGAACCCATCGGGCTCGTCCGCCATCCCGACCCACGAGACGCCGCGCCCGTTCCAGGCGACGTACGCCCGGCCGAGCGGCGAGTCGATCGGCGCGAACAGATCTGCGAGCCCGGCCTCGACCAGTGCGCCGAACCCGACCGAACGCGGCGCCGTCGCGCGAAGGCCCGAAAGCGCGGTCTCGAGATCGGTGTCGTTCGGGTAGATGGTCGTCATCGGATGGCCTCCAGGGCCGGCATCAGTCGAGCGGCCCGCTCGTGCGGGGTAATGGGATTGGGTTGGTCGATCGTCGCCCCGAGCAACGTCCGGAGCTCGAGGAGCCCGCGGTGGACCTGGGCCTTGACCGTGCCGACCGGCTTGCCGAGCGCTTCCGCGGTTTCGGCGACACTGAGGCCGTCGACGTGGCGGAGCACGATCGCGGCTCGAACGGAGGGATTCAGCTGGAGCAGCGCCCTGGCGAGCTCGTACTTCGTCTCCCGCCGCGCCGCGCTCGGCTCCGGGCCGCTCCGGCCGTCGGCCGGGAGATCGAACCCCGCGTCCATCATCGGCTCGAGCTGGCCCGGCGGCTGTCGATCGTCGAGCCGGCGCCGGCGGTTGCGGGCGAGATTGACGGTGATCGATGCGAGCCAGGGCCGTAGCCGGAGAGCCGCGACTCGCTCCGAGGGATAGCCGTGCATCGCGCGGAACGCACGAACCAGGGCGTCCTGCGCCACTTCCTCCGCATCGCGCCCGTCGCCGAGCAGTCGGAGCGCGATCGTGTACAGCCGGTCCTGGTGGTCGGCCACGAGTCGTGGAAAGGCGGCGTCAACATCGCGCGCCAGCCGGCCCGCGAGCACTTCGTCGGTGTCCATCACGTCATACAACACGACCATCGGCCCATCGGTTGCAGTGTGCGCGCCGGGCGCGCGAGTCGCCCGATCTGCGCAGTGACAGGCCTATTGACGCCTGTATGAACGCGCTAGAATAGCCAGATGAAGCGGGCGACGATCACCGACGCGAAGAACGGCCTCAGCGCCCTGATCGACGAGGTCCGGGCGGGGGAGTCGGTCGTGATCCTCGACCGAGGCACGCCGGTTGCCGTCCTTGGTCCCGCCATGCTTGGCGACGACCCGGACGGGCGGCTGGCACGGCTGGCCAGGGCCGGTCACGCTCGACCCGGCGTCGGCGCCCCGCCGATCGACCTGATCTCTCGCAACGGACCTCGGCTCGCCCGGGGAGCAAGCGGCGTCGCCAGGCTGCTGGACGAGCGACGCCAGGGCCGATGAGGTTCTGGGACTCGTCGGCGATCGTGCCCTTGCTGGTGACCGAGGCGAGCACGAAGGCGGTCCGGGCCGCCTGGCTGCGCGCCCCGTCGATGGCGGTCTGGTGGGCGACCCCTGTCGAATGCCTTTCGGCGCTGTGCCGTCTCGAGCGCGATGGGGCGCTCAGCACCAACGGGCTGCGGGACGCCATCGCCCGGCTCGACGCACTGTCGGCTGCGTGGCTGGAGATCGAGGCTGGTCCGCGCGTTCGCGAGCTGGCGATGCGGCTGCTGCGCACGCACGCGCTCCGGGCAGCCGATTCCCTGCAGCTGGCCGCGGCGATCGTCGCCGCCGAGGAACGTCCCGCCACGCTTGACATCGTGACGCTGGACGCGCGCCTCGCCGACGCAGCTGGTCGCGAGGGCTTCGCGGTCGAGCTGCCGGCCTCGATCGGTCGATGATGCGGCTCACCTGGGATCCGGCCGACGGCGCGCCGATGGTTGAGTCGGTAGAACGCCGGCTGCGTCGCGAGGGCGTCGAGCCGTACGCCTGGTCGAACGGTCCCGGCGATCGATACGCCACCCATGCGCACGGCTACGAGAAGTTGCTCATGTGCGCGAGCGGCTCGATTACCTTCCTCGTCGGCCAGGACGAGCAGCCGGTCGAGCTCCTACCAGGCGATGGTTTCATCCTCCCCGAAGGAACGTCCCATGCCGCCATCGTCGGACAGTCGGGCTGCACGTGCCTCGAGGGCCACCGGGCGTAACGTCGACGCCATCTCAACGGCAGTAGATCGCTCCGCGACGGACGGGGTCGTCGTAGAACGAGCCAGCGACACAGGTGCGTTCATCGATCGTGGCTCGCGTGAGCGCGCTGAAACCGAATACCGCCGGCATGTCCTCGTCCCGAGGCAGCAGGGTCCACTTCTTGCCGTTGGCCGACTCCCAGCTGACGGCCCGCTGGTTCGATCCCCATGATTCCCGACCGCGAGCGATCAGGCGGTCCCCCGCGAGCTCCAACGCGCCCATCGCGACGTCGGTGCCTTCGACGATGGCCCGTGTCCAGGATCGGCCTGCGTCATCGGAGATCCATGCACGCGGCGTCAGCGGGAAGCGGCGGCCCTCATAGCCGACGGCAATGAGTCGGTCGCCGGCCGCGACGATGTCTTCGACGACGGTCGCCCTCGGACCCGGGATCCTGGCTCGCGTGGTCCACACCCGGCCATCGGGCGACGCCAGCACGATCGTGGGGCCCGTCCACGGGCCGCCACGAAGTCCCCACGCGACGAACTCCTCGCCGGCCCAAAGCGCACCGCTCACGAGACGCGGATCGCCAATGTCGATGTCCTGCACGGGTCCGAAGGAGCCGTCGGCTCGGACGGGCCACATCACGAAGCCCGACGTGTTGTCGCTGCTCGGCGGAGCGATGTAGCCCACGGCGAAGGTGCCTTTCGGTGTTTCGATGACGTCGCGAACCGCTCGGCCACGCAGGGAGGCTGATTTCACCCTGGACCAGGACCGCCCGTCGAGCGACGTCCAGACGACCGCTCCGCCGTGGCTCTCCGTGTCCGCGTAGCCGATCGCAAAGAGTCGATCGCCCACCACCCGCAGCCGCGAGGCCCCAAGCTCGTTCGCCATCTCCAGTTCGCTCAGCGTCCAGGCTCGCCCATCCGGCGACGTCACGACGATTCTCTGCACGCAGTTCAGGCTTTCGTCCGTTCGACAGCCCGCTGCGATGAACCCTTCCGGGCCGAGGACGACATTGCCGAGGCTGACCGTGTCGCTCGCGAAGACCTCCTCCCAGGCCGTGCTCGGTTGACTCGGGGCCGCCGACGGCGTCGGAGACGCTGATGTCGATGCGATTGCCGTCGGTGATGGCACCGGAGACGGCGAAGCCGCCGCGATCGAGGTGGGTGACGGCAGCGGAGACGGGGAAGGCGCGATGCTCGGCACGGGTGAGCATGCGCCCACGACCAACGGAATGATCCACCCGAGGCGACGCAGCGTGTTCATGAGCGCTGGTGTGACGCGTGTGCTGGATGAATTGGTGCTCAGCTCCTGGTCACCGACCAGAACAACGATGAGCGTTGAGGTCAGCGCACCGCGACGTCCGGGACACGGCACCGAAACGGCGTCATTCGTTGCCGGAGGCCGAGTCGATCGCGATTCGCAGCCTGCCGTCGGGCCCTCGCCGATGGACGACGACGTACTTGCCACGGCGACCGCTGCCTTGGATCGTCGACCCGATGTCGATCACGAGCTCGCCGCCCGAGAGGACCTCCTCCGACTCGAACCGCATGGACACGGGCCCGTTCTCGACCCACTCTCGCAGGACCGCCTCGATGGCGGCCCGACCCTGGATTGCCGGCTGCCCGGGGACGAGGATCCGAGCATCCTCCCGGTACAGATCAACCAGCGCCTCGGCATCCTGGGCCGACAACGCGTGTTCGAAGGCCCGATTGAACGCGCGGACTTCCTCCTCCACGGTCACCGGCTCAATCCTCGCTCCCTCAGTCAGCGTCGGCTGAATGTCACGCGTCGGCTCGCCACTTGGCCGGTTAGGCGAACGGTCTGCGGAAGCCCTAATGCGGGCCCCCGTGCCACGATCCAAGTGCCTAAATAGCTGGCGCTCGCCTCCGGCGAGCTCGGGGTCGACGGCCTGCCTCGACTCGGCGGCCGCCCACGCGACTGCATTGCACGCCTCCGCGGTCTAGGTGCCGCGCGGGCTGCCATCGATAGGTCCAGATCTCCGCCCAGAGCGACGTACGCTGCGCCGCCATGTTGGGCGTCGCGGAGTATTGGCTCAGTCATGAGTTGCGCCCACTGCACGCATCGCTTCGTCGTAGGCACGCTCCCCAGCGAGAACTCGTCGCGTCACCTCGGTCATGCTGACGGGCGAGGCCGAGCTCGCCCTGGATCTGCTGGCGACTCGATGGCTTTGAGCCTCACTCGAGTGTCGCCCAATGTCACGCGTCATCAGACGGCGTACCGGTTCCATCGCCCATGTTCGCCGCGCGTCCGGCGATGCGCCGATCCCGGAGCTCACCTCCGACGTGTTCAAGGCAAGTATTCGTCCCGCGCGGTCCGAGGGGAGGCAGCGGGTCCGAGGTCCTCCAAGCTCATCACTATGACTCGCTTGCCGTATCGTGAGACATCCACCCGCGTTTTCGCTGGGTCTGCCGTAGGTGGATCCCCGAAGTGCGAACGTAGGCCGCTACGTTGAGGATGCTCGGCCCGCAGTAGCTCTCAAGCAACGCATCTGATAGCGCTGTTGGATCTCATCGAGAGCGGCCGCGAACTCCATCGCCCTCCTTTGCCCCCTTGAGAGCGCGCCGACGCCCACAACTCGAACGCCTTCATCGCGCCCAGGTAGTCGACTACGAGCCTCGACGCTGCTCAAACTCATCCGCGGCCGCGTGCGCTCCTTGCTCAGTGGGCGTGATGACACGTGGAGTCGCGGGCCCGGCGCGGCGACCCTACGTGATGGTGATGGAGCCCTTCATGCTCGAGTGGACGCCGCAGTGGAACGGGTACGTTCCGGCCGCGGTGAAGACGAGGCTGGCTGTGCCGCCGGCGGGGATGTTGCCGGACATGCCGCACGAGCCGTCATCGAGCGCAACTCGATGCGGGACGCCGTCGGCGTTCGCCCAGGTGATGACGTCGTTGACCTTGGCGCTGACCGGGCCCCAGGTGTTGCCCTCGACCGTGGCGTTGGCGGTTGTCGCGGCGGTTGAGTCGGAGCATGGGCCGCCGCCGGGTCCCGACGTGCTGGCGGTGCCACCCGAGCAGGCGGCGAGGATGATCGCGATGCCGATCGTTGCGGCGCCTCGGTGCAAGCGGCGCATGGCACTCCTCCAGCTGGGCGGATCGTTGGCGCCACGATAGCGCGGCGCGCACGTCGACCTCCTATGGTTGACCGGTGGGCGCCGTCCGGGTCCTCGATCCCGACCTCGCCCGCCGCCTCGTCGTCCACGAGGCCCGCGCCCAGCAGACGCCCGTCCGCGAGCTGCGCGATCTGGGCGATGGCTGGCTGCTCCACGACCCCAGCGACGCCGAGCCGTTCTGGAACCGATTGATCGCCCCGCGCTGGCCGGTCGATCCCGCCGCGTTCGACCGACGGCTCGACGAAGTGATCACGCTCTTCGCCACCCTCGCCCGACTGCCGCACGTTCGGCCACTCCCGCTTGGCAGCGAGCCGCCCGACCTGGCGGCGCGACTCGAGGCTGCGGGCTTCGAATTGCTGGGCGCCGACCGCAGGCTGGTGCTCGTCGAACACAACGACGTCGATCGGCGCGTGGACGCCGCGCAGGCACGGGTCGCCTCGAGCTTCGGCGCGGGCGTCGTGAGCGCGACCCGGCACTCCACCACGCTCGTCCGAGGTCCGGCGGGTCGACGCTGGTCCGATCGACGGCGGTGGGCGAGCGAGGCCGCCATCGTCCTCGGCGACGCGTTCGGTGTCGGCGAGAGCCGGCGCGTCGCGCTCGAGAACGACGCCCTGGCGTGCGTTACGCGCCCCGGCTGCTCGATGCTGCTCCTGAGGGTGGACGGCGAGCCGGCGGCGATCGCTCGACGAGCCACGACGGAGGACGGCACATACCTGTCGTCGATCGGCACGCGCCCGCACTTCCGCCGGCAGGGCCTCGCCGCGATGGCGACCATGCTGGCCGTCCGCGACGCGCTCGAGGAGGGGAGCCCCGATCGTCCATCTTGCCGTCGAGATCGACAACAAGGCCGCCCTCGGCCTGTACGAGGGTCTCGGGTTCGCCGTCGTCGGCGAGCCGGCGCCCGACCTGCTGTTGCGGTGATGATCGAGCAGCTCGTCGGCAGGATGCCGAGGCGATCCGGGATGCCGCAATCGGGTCGCATCAATGGCTCCGCGGCCGGGAGGTCGTCGGCGTCGGCTGGGCGCACGGTCGAGCTGGAGCGCGCATCCGTTGAGCTCGCCGGCGTCTGTACCGACTGGATCGACGCACCGCGCGACGCGCTGCTCGGTGCGAAGGTCCTCCGCTGCGGTGACGGCGGCAAGGTTCTGCTCCTCGAGCCGGATACGGAAGGTCGACTTGCCGCCTCGCTGGCGAGATTCGGCGAGGGCGTCGTCGCGATCTACCTCGATGCTGGCGCCGACGGCGACGGTGAGGCGGATCTCGCCTCCGCGCCGCCTCGATTGAGCCGTCCGGAACCTGGGCCGCTCGGCCCAGCGCGACTCCTGCTCGGGTCGCCACTCTGGGGCCCGAACATCCTCGTGCTGGACCGTCCATCGACGTGATGACGTTTCCAGCGCTCAGGCTCCGGCGCACCGGTGGGCTGCTCGACCTGCCGTGGGAGCTCGCGCTCGAAGACTGGCCGGCGAGCCTCCAGTTCCGCAGCCTGCCGGTGGGGCCCTCGCGCCATCTCGTCCGGTTCCTCGTCGTCGATGGCGCGCTCTTCGCCCTCAAGGAGGAGCCGAGCGACGTCGCCGAGCGCGAGTACGCCGTGCTCGGCCACCTCGAGCGGGTGGGGCTCCCGGCGGTGACGCCGATCGGCATCGCGCAACGTTCGCGGATACCGCCATCCTCGTGACCGAGTACCTCGGGCAGCTCGCTCCAGTTCCGACGTCTGCTGTCGAGGTTCCCGCTGGGGCCCGGGCCATACCGCGATCGACTGCTCGACGCGATGGCGTGGCTGCTCGTCGACCTCCACCGGGGCGGCGTGTTCTGGGGCGACTGCTCGCTCGCGAATACGCTGTTCCGCCGGGATGGAGACCGGATCCAGGCGTTCCTCGTGGACGCCGAGACGAGCGAGGTGCACCCGGCGCTGTCCGATGGGCAGCGGGCCTACGACCTCGAGATCCTCGTCGAGAACGTCGGCTACGGGCTCGCCGACGTGGCGCTCCTCCAGGATCGACCGGACGACGTCGACGGCGCGATCGAGGCGTCCGAGAACGTCCGCGAGCGATACGACGCGATCTGGCGCGAGCTGCATCTCGAGCCGAAGCTGCCCGCCGGCGATCGACACGCCATCCGCGGCCAGCTGCGCCGGCTCAACGACCTCGGCTTCGCGGTCGACGAGATCGAGATCGTGCCTGCCGAGGGCGGGTCGTCCGTTCGCCTCCGAGCGACGACGACGAACCGTGCCTTCCACGCGCACGAGCTGGAGCGGCTGACCGGGATCCGCGCCCTCGAGGGCCAGGCACGGCTGCTCCTCAACGACATGCGCGAGCACATCGCCTGGCTACGGCAGCGCTCGGGACGCCCGACCACGGAGGAGGTCGGCGCTCGCCGCTGGCGCCGCCACGTCCTCGATCCCTCGCTGCGGCTGCTGCGGCCGGCCGTCGGCGATCGCGACCTGATCCAGGCCTACAGCGACGTGCTCGAGCACAAGTGGCTGCTGTCCGAGCGCGCCGGGCGGGATGTCGGCCTCAAGGCGGCCATCGACGCCTACCTCGCCGAAGGCGCGCCGGCGCCCGAATCGAAGACGGCCAAGGAGCCTCCGCCGGAGGAGCCTCAGTCCGACGAGCCGGCGATCGACTGACGGGTCGGGCTACCAGCGCTCCCGGTGCAGAACGTCCTCGATCGGCTTCCGTCCGCCTGCCTTCGGGGCTCGCGTGAGGTCGTCGACGTCCGCCGGATAGCCGAACGACAGGACGTAGCCGCAGAACCGATCCTCCGGAAAGTCGAGCACCTCGCGCGCGATCGCCTGGTCGTAGACCGTGACCGGGCAGCTGCCGACCCCGAGCTCCCACGCCGCGAGCATCATGTTCTGCGCGGCGAGCCCGACATCCCACACCAGCGAGAGCGACGCCCCGGGCTTGCGCGGATCCGGCGTGACCAGTCCCACGCCCGCAGCGGCGCCCGCGAGGTGGCCGCCGTACTTCCCGACGTCGGCGAGGCGCTTGAGCATGCCCCGGTCCTCGACGACGACGAAGTCCCAGAGCTGCTGGTTCTTCGAGCTGCCGGCGTGGCGCCCGGCATCGACGATTTGCAGCAGGTGATCCTTCGCGAGCGGCCGCTCCTCGAATTTCCGGACCATGCGCTTGGTCCGGATCGCCGACCAGACGTCCATCAGGCCTGTTCCCCCCTTGCACCGGCGTGGCGGATCGCGCGAACGAGCGTGCGAACGCCGCCCGGCTCGGCATCGATCGCCGAGAACGGGTGCTCCCGCTGCGGCAGCCGGCCGCGGGCGTCGCACGAGCGATGGCTTCTGCTTCCTGTGGGTCGAGTGGCCCGCCGAGCGCTTGTGCGAAGAACCGCGCCATCGCGCCCCGGTAGGCCGCGAACTCGTACAGCCAGCTGTGCTCGCCGCCCGGGATGACGAGGACCTCCAGCGGGCTCCGCATCCGGTCGGCCTCGAGAGCCTTGCGGGCCGCGCGCTCGAGCCGCCGAAGGTGGCTGATCGGGACGACTCGATCGGAATCGCCGTGGACGAGCAGCACCGGGCCGCGGAACGCCGCGATCGCCCGTGCCGCCGAGACGGAGCGGACGGTGTGGCCGCGTGGCTGGAGGAAGACGTGCGTGGTCAGCCAGGCGAGCGGGTAGGCGAGGAGACCCGGAATCGGCAGGCGCGCGAGGCGGAACGTCTGCCGCGTCAGCCGGTACGGGTCCGCGGGCGTCGACGCGGCGACAACGGCCGCGACGCGAGGCTCTGCGGCCGCGGCCAGGAGTGCCCCGATCCCGCCCATCGAGTGGCCCAGGATCCCGACCGACGTCACGTCGGGACGCGCGAGCAGCGCGTCCACGCCGGCCAGCGCGTCGGCCCCGAACTCGCCCGACGTGAGCGGCAGCTCCTCGGCCGGGTTGGTGCCGTGCCCGCGGACGTCGAGCGTGAGCACGTGGAAGCCCGCCGCGTGCAGCACGAGCGCGTTCGGAAGCGTTCGGTCGCGCGAGGACTCCCAGCCGTGGACGAGCAGGACCGCGGGCCCGGCGGCGCCGTCGCGGGCAGGGATCCACCAGGCAGGCAGCCGGACCCCCGCGGACGGCACATCCACGTCCTCGAAGGCGAGCCCGAGGAAGCTCGGGTCATGCTCGGGCGGATGGCGGTGCGGGTAGCCCGCGCGGGCGCGGTACGCCTGCGCGAATCGCCAGGCGGCGATCGGCGCGACGGTGAGGGCCGCGGTCAGGCCGAGCCTGCGGCTGGTCATCGGCGGGTCGTCATCGTCGCCCGATGGTAGGTCGAGGGCCTCGGGAGAGCGTCGGTACACTGATCGGATGGCCAAACGCGACCCGCACGAGGTCCTCGGAGTTCCTCGCGACGCGGGGCAGTCGACGATCAAGGCCGCCTGGCGCCGCCTCGCGCGGGAGCATCACCCCGACCTCACGCCCGGCGATCCCGTGGCCGCGCAGCGGGCCACCCGGCGCATGGCCGAGATCAACCAGGCCTACGCGGCGCTCCGAGCGGGCTTCGACGCGGTCGAGGGCGATGGCCGCGGAAACGGCCGCACCCACTGGCCGCCGAAGGATCGACCGACCAGGCCCGTGACCGGCCGAGTCGACACGACGGCGACCTTCCGGCCGAGGAACACGACCACCGGCCCGCGCGCCAGGCCCGAAGGCCAGCCCCCGCTCCGCGCGGACCGGCTTCGGCGCGAGCCCCTGCGCGCCTCGCAGCCCACCGGCCCGCTCGACCGCCGTCGCCAGCGCAACTTCCGCCCACCCCCGCCGCCGACGCTCGAAGCGGCGCGCGCCCTCGAGATCGTGTTCGGCAAGTTCCATGGCCACACGCTCGGCGAGGTGGCGGACTTCGAGCCGACGTATATCGACTGGCTCGCCCGGACGATCTCCCGCGACCCGGACCTCGTCGCCGCGGCGCGGGTGATCCAGGACGACCTCGACGCCAGGCTGTTCGATCGCGAGCCGCGCCCGGCCGGCTCGTGACGCCTTGAAGTCGATCATTCGCGATTTCGGCGTCCGGCTCGGCGTCGCAGTGTTGCTCCTTGTGGTCACTGCATGCGGCACGACACAAGCGTCGTTCTCGCCAACGGGTCCGTGCACGGTGGATGGTCGCGCGCCCGGTGCGTATCCGGACCTCGAAAAGCTTCTCCCGAAGGAGCTGCCCGCCCCTGACCCCGCCGTCCTCATTCGTCGACCTCCGACGACTGTTGATTCGGGCCGCCACTGCACGCCCGCTGCGTTGGGCACGCTTGCTTCCCGAGGCGTTGGTGAGGTTCGTTTTGCAGGTGCGACGTGGGACGAAGGGGGTGGCTCGGCAACGGTGAGCGCCGTCTTCGTGACCCTGGACCAGCAGCCGGCGCTCGATGCGCGGTGGATCCAGGAGTTCTACGAATCCGGCGCCCGAGCCAGCACCAAGACCGAGAACATCGAGATCAGCGCCCCGACAATCGGCAGCGCCGGCCTCGTGTTTCGGCTCGACACGTTGATCAATCTGTCGTTGCAGACCGTCGTCGTCTGGTCGCGGCAGGAGACGGTCCGTGTGGTGATCGTTGCAACTCGGGTCGAGCCCGGCGCATCGCGTGAGGGGCACGAGTCACGGGTGAAGCTGGCCGTGACGCAATCGGCGGCCTCGTAGCAATCTGATCCACTCGAGCGTGGTCCAGGCCGCCATGGCGCCTTCAATATCGGGCAGAGAATTGTGCAGAGCGCGAAGGCAGCGGATAGGGCCCCAATTCATCGACCGAAGCCGCCGATCCATGCACGTTCAGCGCCGGCCTCGTGCTCAAACGTCTCGTTGCGCCGGCGGCTGGCGCCCCTATAGGGTTCGCTCGCACTGCCGGCAGTTCTGGGGGCGATAGCGTCTGACCCAAGGGGCCGTGTCGCGAGCCGCTCCGCTGTGGTGGCGTGCACGTCACCTTGAGCGCGCGAGTCGCCGAACTCGATCCTTCGGACGGCCGAGACCAGATCCTCGCGGGTGGCCTTGACCAGGTCGCGGCGGGCGTGCCGATCCCGTAGTGCTACCGTCCGCCGCATGAGCGACCGAGGCGGCGCGAGCGACCGCCCCGACTGGGAATCGCGCCGGCGCCGCTGGAAGGTCGAGAAGCTGGACCCGGCGCTCGCCCGCACGCCGGAGCGCGAATCGAGCTTCCGGACGCTCGGCGAGATCCCGCTCGAGCCCCTCTACGGCCCGTGGCTGGAGCGCGACGAGGCGAGTCGGATCGGGATGCCGGGCGAGGCGCCGTTCACGCGC
Source organism: uncultured Chloroflexia bacterium (assembly GCA_963721765.1). Lineage (GTDB taxonomy): Bacteria > Chloroflexota > Limnocylindria > Limnocylindrales > CSP1-4 > UBA5189. The sequence goes on along the minus strand of CAVRJP010000001.1, from coordinate 1,869,375 downwards.
GGGATCCATCCGTCGGGCTACCGCTCGCGCCTGTGGACGATGCGGATGTTCGCCGGGTTCGGGGCCGCCGAGGACACGAACCAGCGCTTCCGCGACCTGCTTGCCGCCGGCCAGACCGGGCTCTCGATCGCGTACGACATGCCGACGCTGTACGGCTACGACAGCGACGACGAGGAGGCCGAGGGCGAGTTCGGGACCTGCGGCGTCGGCGTGAGCAGCCTGGCCGACATGGAGGTCCTGCTCGACGGCCTGCCGCTCGATCGAGTATCGACGTCGATGACGATCAACTCGCCGGCCGCCCCGATCTGGGCGATGTACATCGTCGCCGCCGAGAAGGCCGGCTACCCGCGGGCGACGCTCGAGGGCACGACCCAGAACGACATCCTCAAGGAGTTCGTCGCCCAGAAGGAGTTCCTCTTCCCGCCCGAGCCGTCGATGCGCCTCGTGACCGACACGATCGAGTTCGGGACGCGCGAGATGCCCCGCTGGAACACGGTCTCGATCTCGGGCTACCACATCCGCGAGGCCGGCTCGACCGCGGTCCAGGAGCTCGCGTTCACGATCGCGGACGGCATGGCCTACGTCGAGGCGGCGCTCGAGCGCGGGCTGCGCATCGACGACTTCGCCCCGCGCCTCTCGTTCTTCTTCAACTCGCACAGCGACTTCTTCGAGGAGATCGCCAAGTTCCGGGCCTCGCGCCGCATCTGGCACAAGCTCATGACCGAGCGCTACCACGCAGAGAACGAGCGCTCGACGTGGATGCGCTTCCACACCCAGACCGCGGGCGTGTCGCTCACGCCGCAGCAGCCGCTGAACAACCTGACGCGCGTCGCGATCCAGGCGCTGGCGGCCGTGCTCGGCGGGACGCAGTCGCTGCACACCGATGCCTACGACGAGGCCCTCGCCGTGCCCACCGCGGAGGCGGCGCTGCTCGCTCTCCGCCAGCAGCAGATCATCGCCGAGGAGACCGGGGTCACCGGGACGGTCGACCCGCTCGGCGGGTCGTGGTTCGTCGAGTCGTTGACCGACGAGGTGGAGCGCCAGGTCTGGACCTACCTCGACGAGATCGACCGGCGCGGCGGCATGGTGCCCGCCGTCGTCGACGGCTACCCGCAGCGCGAGATCGCCGAGGCCGCGTATCGATTCCAGCGCGAGGTCGACGAGCGCGAGCGGCGGATCGTCGGCGTGAACGCCTACGTCGACCAGCGCGAGCAGACGACGATCCCGGTCCTCGCGGTCCCGGCGGGCTCCCTGGAGAACCATCTCGCTCGGCTGGAGCGGACGCGTCGGGAGCGCGATGCCGCCGCGGTGGAGGCGGCGCTCGGCGGGCTGCGTGAGGCGGCCTCCCGCCCGGGCTCAACCGATTCGAACCTGATGCCGCACTTCATCAGCGCCGCCGCGGCCTACGCGACGCTCGGCGAGATGTGCGGTGTCCTGCGTGGCGTCTTCGGCGAGTACCGCGAGCCGGTCGGCGTCTAGCCCCCAGCTGGGTCGGCGTCTAGCCGCGAGCTGGGCAGGTCGCGCCGGGCTAGGTGGGGCTGAGGCTGGGCGCAGGCGTCGAGGTCGGCGCGACGGCCGGCGCTTCGAGCTCGCGGTCGGCCAGTCGTCGGACCCGGGTCGCGAACAGGTAGGCGAGGACGTACAGCCCGGCGACGACGAAGAGCAGCGACTGATACCCGCTGATCAGCGCCACGTACTCGAGGGCGCCTCCGACCATCGCCCCGATGAGGTTGCTCGCGAACGCCATGTCGGCGGCCGCGGTGTCGCGGAACGAGTGGGCGAACACCAGGTTGGCGAAGAAGATCGGCGCGAACGCGAGCGTCGCCGCCAGCGCGTAGCGAAGTGCCGGTGGATCGATCAGGAGCTGCTCTGGTCGCAGCAGCCAGGCGAGCGCAAGCGTGCCGAAGAGCCCGGCATACAGCCACGCCGGCCGGCGGATCGGGAATCGGGCGCTGATCCCGATCGCCAGGAGGACGCTCAGCAGGATCGCGAAGAAGGTGAGGGCGTTGACCGACCAGGTCGTCCCGAAGAGCAGGCTGAACGTCACGAGGCTCCTCGTCTCCAGCAGCAGGAAGGCAATGCCGAGGACGAAGAAGTGCGGGCTGAAGCCCCGCCGAAGGGGCATCCGGGTCAGGCGGGATGCAGCAGCGACCGCGACGACGGCGAACGCCAGCAGGATCCCGAGCGCCGCGAGGTAGTACGGAGCGATGCCCGGGTTGCGCAGGTACAGGAATGGCCAGTCGTCGGTCGCGTGCGTCGGCCGGGTGCCATCGAACGCGGGGAGCTGATCAACCTCATGGGCGACGCCGTCGGTGGCGAGCGCCTGGACGACCCCCGGGCCGCCGGCGATGACGGCCTGGGCGGGGCCGGCGAGCCACAGGATGGGCTCGTGCCCGAACTGGTTGGCCACCATGCCCTGGAGCTTGGCCACGAGCCAAGCCTCGCGGTATGAGTTGTACATGACGAACACGCCGTCGTCGGTGAGGTGATCCCGGGCCGCGCGCAGTGACTCCTCGGTGAACAGGAAGGATTCGAGCCGGACGTTCGCCGTGCTCGTCACGAGCGTGAGCGAATCAGTCAGCGCGAAGAGGATCAGGTCGTACTTCTCGGTGCTGCGGCGAAGGAAGGCACGCCCGTCGTCGACGTGCACCGTGAGCCGCGGGTCGTCGTACGGCCGATCGGGGTGGAAGTCCCGACCGATGCGGGCGATGACGGGGTCGATCTCGACCGCATCCACGCGCGCCGCGCCACGGCTCAGCGCGAGCGCGGCATCCGTCCCGCTCCCCGCACCGATGATCAGGACCTTGTCGAAATCGCGGTCCGGGAACCAGCGGTAGACCTGGCCGTGGAGCACGGTATGTTCGGCGTCGTTGGAGGCGATCATCGACTGGAACCCGATTCCGTTTACGCCAAGGTGGACGGGCGGGATCGGGCTCCCCGTTCGAGCGGAGACCCGCTGGCTGTTGGTGTCGCCGGCTGAGATCCGGTAGTAGGGCGACCACAGGTCCAGGGCGCCTGCCTGGTACCAGACCAGGAGGAGCACGCCCACCATCGCAGTCGCCGGGACGGCAGACCAGACCGTGATCCCTCGGCCGAGCGCCAGCAGCGACAGCAGGATCGCGGCCACGGAGAACCACGCGATCGGCTCGGAGCCGACCGCCGAGAGCAGGCCGAACCCTGCGATTCCGGCGAGCGAGCCGACGATGTCGATGCCGTAGGCGCGAAGTGGCGGCAGGCTCCGGAGGAGGCCCCCCAGCGGGAGCGCGAGCGTCGCCATCAACGCCACGACGAAGCCCATGACGAGCGGCAGCACGAGGAAGTTGGTATCGGCACTCGTGCTGTACTCGAGGCCGAAGAAGATCTGGTCCCCGGGGTTCACCCGGACGTTCAGCTGCGCCCGCAGCACGAGGATGACCACGCCGAACAGGAGGACGGCGAATGGTGAGATCGGCAGGCGCGGACCGGCGCGCCCGAGCATGATGCCCAGCCCGATGCCGAGGAAGCTGGCAATCAGCAGGAAGTTGCTGAAGAAGCCGACGTAGATGACGTTCGCCGGGATCCACCGGATGAGGAGCAGCTCGACGAACAGGAGCGTCCCGCTCGTGAGGAAGAGCCGAACCTGGTTCCCGGCGAGGAACGGGATCGGGCGGATGATCTGGCGCGCGGCAGTGAGCTTCAAGGCGGCAGGAGGCTAGCACGCTCGATTTCCGTCGAACCCTGACCCAAATGGCTGGTCTGGCAGGCGGAAAAGTCGCCCCTTCCCGATCGTCGAGCGCTACGATCGAGGGGCGATGTACCTGAACGCGCTGGAGTTCCTTGAGGAAGAGCGCGAGGCGTGGCGGCCGTTCGAGGCGCTCGATGGGCTGACCGACGAGCAGCTCGACAGCCCGATCGACGCCGCCCACGACTGGTCAGGGCGCGACCTCATCGCCCACCTCGTCGCGTGGCAGGAGAACTCGCTCGCGGTGGCGAAGGAGCTCGCCGTCGGCGAGACGAGCCCATCGAAGGAGCAGTCGGACCGGGAGTGGGAGCTCCGGGGCGACGAGCTCAACTCCGACATCCAGGCCGAGTGGCGCGCGATGCCGATGGACGAGGTTCGCCGGCGCCTGCGCGAAGTCCCGGGTGACCTCCGCGGCTACTTGACGGTCGTGCCCGAGACGCGCTGGCTCAAGCACGCCGACAACCTGCGCTTCTTCAAGGAAGAGACGATCGACCACTATGCCGACCACACCGCGGACCTCGAGGCGATCCTCGACGCAGCCTCCTAGCGCGACTCGCAGAGCGGCTCGCCGAGTATTCCGCCGGGCATCTGGCCCAGCGGATCGCGGAGCATCTCGCCCAGCGGCTCGCGGAGCGTCTCGCCGAGCGGCTCGATCGTGAACGCCGCGTTGCCGGCCCGGGTGGCCCAGATCGTCGTGGACCTGCCCGAGGCACGAAGCCTCTCGCGCGACGGCATCGTCACGTGGAGTCGCGACGCTCGCGAGTTCGCGGCCTTGGGGCCCGCGGGCGTCGAGATCTGCCTCGACCGGGCTATCGCCGCAGCGGCAGACCCGCACGCCCGACACGGCTCCCTCAATGCGGGGGCCCGAGTGGATTCGCTTCAACCCGCAGGACCTGGACGCTCACGCCATCGACCGACTGCGTGCCTGGCTGGAGCTCGCCTACCGCCGCGCCGGCGAGTGATCGGCGATCGGGCGACCGCGGGGCCTCGGCGGTGCCTCGGCTGCGCGATCAGTCGTCGGATAGAACTGAGGCGACTCGTCAAGACCCTCAACATCAATCCAGTCGTCATCCAGAACTGATGCGGGTTGGAGTCCGAAGCTTCTCGTCAAACTGGGCATGAGACGACGTTTGGACCGCCCGTCGCGCGTGGTCCACGTTCAGGCTGCCGGCGTCGCCATGACAAGCGTCGACCAATACCCGGGTCAGTTCTGAACGACGATTCGGCATCGCCCTGACGTATTCGAGGCCGCGAAGAGGGCTCGGTCGCGCCGCTCGCGGCGCAGCCCGTTCCGGGATCAGCTAGGCGGCGTCGCTGGCGGTCGTGCTCGACGGCGCGGTCCAGCCGCCGCGGCGGCTACGCGGCGTCGCTGGCGGCTGTGCTCGAGGGGGCAGCATCGCTCGCAGTGGCGCCGTTGCTCGGCGCGGCCTCCGCCGCAGCGGCGGCGGCTTCGACCTTCGGGTAGGAGGCGAGCTGGAATTGCGTCTCGAGCTGCTCCATCGGTCGGAACCCGACGACGCCCATCGGCTGCTTGCCGGGCGCGAAGAACGCGATCGTTGGGATCGACATGATGTTGAACGCGCGCGAGAGGCCGGGGTTCGCGTCGACATCGACCTTGACGACGTCGATCGAGCCCTCGTACTTGGCCGCGATCTTCTCCATCTCGGGGGCGACGAGCTTGCACGGCCCGCACCAGGCGGCCCAGAAGTCGACGACGACCGGCTTGTCGTTGTGAAGGACCTCCTGCTCGAAGGTCGCATCGGTGGCGGTTCGGATCGCCATCGGTCTGTTTGATCCTTTCTCCCGCTGGGCGGGACGGCCCGTGCGCGACGGGCGGTGGTACGTCGTCCTAGCGGGCGATCGACTGCAGCAGTGAGTAGGCCTCGAGGACCCGGGGGTCGGCGAGGCGATAGAAGACGGTGCTGCCCTCGCGCCGCGTGGCCACGAGGCCCGCGGAGCGGAGGACGGCCAAGTGCTGGCTCATGTTCGGGATCTGGCACGCGACTCGACCGGCCAGCTCGCTGACGGACAGCTCACCGCCCGAGAGCGATTCGAGCACGCACAGCCGCTTCGGGTCCGCGAGTGCTCGACCGAGGACGGCCGTTCGCTGGTAGACAGCCTCGCGGCTGCCGACATCGATTGCCATGTCACGAAGAGTCTCACAACTTGCGCAATCTCGCAAGCGTCAGGGCCGCGTGATGGATCGCGTGCCGGCGGCGCCCGCGAGGTCGGCATTGGGGTAGTCAGGGGAGCCCATTCGGGGGACCGTTGCTCGAATCAACGGGCCGTATGCTCCGCGGATGCTCGATCCCGAAGGCCGTGCCACCGACCCGACGGGAGCGCCTGCGCCGACGACATCGCCACCGACGTACCTGCCGCCCGCTACGCCGCTCCTTGCCGTCCCGCAGCCACCACCGAGCGACTGGCCGGCGATCGGCTACTGGGCGGCGCAACGCCTCGTGGCGCCCGCCGGATCACCAATCGGAGCAGCGCCCGGAGCACAGGGAGCCGCGCCAGGCATGGCGCCACCGGCGGGCTGGTCGCCCGAGCCTCCGCCTCCGACGTGGACGCGCACCTACGAGCTCCCGACCGCCAGAAAGATCGTGAGCTCAGGGCTGCAGCTCGCGGTGGCATCGAGCCGCCCGATCCGCCGTGCGTCCCTGTACATCGGCGCCCTGTCCCTGGGCGCGTTCGGGCCGCTCGTGGTCCTGCTGCTCATCGGGATCGGGCGTCTGGTGGGCGACCCAGCGACCAACGACACGTTCAACGTCGACCCGACGCTCATCTTCTTCGAGCAACCGGAGCTGGTCGGGTTGCTGGGCTTCGCCTACGTGCTCCTGATCCTCGGCGGTTTGCTGCTCGTGGCGATCTCGATCGATGCCCAGGCGATCGCGATCGCCCTGCTCGGCGGCATCGCGTCGGATCGACCGCTGCAGCTCCGCGAAGCCGTGTTGCGAGCGCGCCAGACCTTCTGGCGCCTCGCCGGCACGGGGACGCTGGTCGGGCTTGCGTCGGGGTTGATCGCGCTCGCCATCTCGATCCCGTTCCTTCGGGATTTCGAGACGAACGAGGGCGTCACCTTCATCGCGTCGATGATCGGCACGCTGCTGGTGGTCCCGTTCGCGTTCGCATCGACCGGCATCGTGCTCGGTGACGTCGGTGGGATGGAGGCCCTGCGCCGCTCGGTTGCCCTGTTCAAGGCCCGGCCCCAGATCGCCATCGTCGTCGTGCTGTTCACGCTGGTCACGTCCGCGATCCAGACGTTCGCCTTCAGCGCGGGCGCAGACGTCGCGATCCGGGTCTCCGAGCTCCTGCACCTCGGGCTCGACCAGGGCCCGGTCGGGCTCATCCTGCCGATGATCCTCGTGCTCGCGTTCATCGTCGCGTTCGGCAGCCTGACGTTCACGATCGCCGCCATCGTCTCCGCTCCCCAGGTCACCGGGTTCCTCGGGCTGACCTTCTTCTCCGGCGGGCTCGATCGCGCCCGGGCGGTCGACGGAGTCGTGCCGCGCACGCCGCTGGGTGACGCTGCCGATGTTCGGCTCGATGGTCGTCCTGATCGTTGTCGGTGCCCTCGGCCTGCAGGCGATCTACGCGTTCGAGCCCCGTCTCGCGAGCCCCGCGCTGGCATTCCTCCGGACGAGCGCCGAGCCGCACGACGAGCAGGTCAGTGCGTTCGGCGGGTCACTGGCCGTCGAGGATCCATTGGGCGACCACGGCGTCGGCGCGGCGGGTGCGGGAGGTGCGGTAGTTGCGGGAGGTGCGGCTGACATCCTCGCCGCCGACATCGCCGGGATCTACTACATCCCGGAGTGGCTCTACGAGGACGTCTTCAAATGCGGGGCGATTGGAGTCGCCTGCGGGCATGCGGCATTGACGGGCACCGCGGAGGATGACATCGGGGGCTTTGTGTTCGTCCAGCGCATGGCGACTCCGAGACCGAGCATCCCCGACGGAGCGCACAGGGAATGGGGCCCGATGGTTCGCGTCACGGACCTTGCGCCCGCGCCGGAATATGCCGGGGCCCAGTTCGAGGGCGCCAACTATCGCTTCATCACCGAGCTTGACGGCACGTCCCTTCGCATGCGCGGCTACTCCTTCGAGGGCACGTGGAATGAGTTCCAAACCGCGGCACGATCGGCGTGGCGCGACGATCTCCTGGTCACGATCGTTCCGTTCGACGACCTGTCGGGCGACCCCTCGGCGTGGAACGCCTATGCGTCGGCGCGGGAGGGCGCCGCGAACGCGGACGACAACGTTCGCGCCGCCGACGGCAAGGTGATCGAGATCGGCGACCTGCCGTGGATCGAGATATTCGACCCGAACTTCGTGTGGCCCGACTTCTCGTTCGACCCGGAATTCTCGTTTCCGCCGGACTTCCCGTTCGATCCCTGAGGTTCGGGCGTCAGCCGGCGCCGAGCTCGTCCAGTCGATCGTCGTCGATGCCGAGGTGGTGGGCGAGCTCGTGGAGGACCGTCATCCGGACCTCCGCCTCGAGCTCGGCGGCGTCCGGGAAATCCTCCTCGAGCGGTCCTCGAAACAGGGTGATGCGGTTGGGCGTCGCCGACCAGTCGGCGCCGTAGTCGGTTCGCGGCACGCCCTCGTACAGCCCGTACATCGTGTCCCAGTCGGGGATGTCGTTCTCGGCGAGCTGCGCCATGGACGGCTCGTGCTCGATCAGGATCGCCACCTCGCGCAGGGCGTCGCTGTATGGAGGAGGAATCGCGGCGAGCGCACGGTCGACCAGGCGCTCGAAGGCCGCCGCGCGGGCAGCGGCGCGAGCGGCGCCACGGGGTGAGCCGCGCGAACGCTTGGGCATGGCGGGAATCGTAGCGGCGCTGGTGGCGTGCCGACTGCGCGCCTGACTCCGGCCGCGCCCTACGATCGACGCATGAAGGTCGTCCATACCGATCGCCATCGCAGCCACGATCCCAAGGTCGAGACGTATCTCGGCATCCCCGAGCCCGCCTGCGAGGTCCCGCAACGCGCCGAGGTCATTCGGGACGCCCTCGCCGCCGACGGTGGGTTTGACCTGGTCGGGCCTTCCGGAGCATGGGACGGGACCGATCCTGGCCGTCCACGACCCCGGCCTGCTTGCGATTCCTGGAGGAGGCGTGGCCGGCGGTCGAGCGCCAGGGGATCGACCGCGAGTTCCTCGTCGCCGACACGTATCCGTCGCGGGGCATGTTCGGCGGCATGAGCGACGCCTTCGTCGCGGCGCGTCCGGAGCCCGAGGCAGTCGGTGGCCGCGCGGGCTGGTGGGGCCTCGACTCCTCCAACCCGATCGTCGCGGGCACGTACGAGGCGGCGCGCTGGTCGGTTGACGTTGCGCTCACCACCGTGGATCTCGTGCTCGGGGGCGAGACGGTGGCGTATGGGCTGTGTCGCCCGCCCGGGCATCACGCAGCGGCGGCGATGGCCGGCGGCTACTGCTTCTTCAACAACGCGGCGATCGCGGCGCAGGCGATCGTCGAGGCGACGGGGGAGCGGGTCGCGATCCTCGACGTCGACGTCCATCACGGCAACGGCACGCAGCAGATCTTCTGGCGCCGCGAGGACGTGCTGTACGTCTCGCTCCACGCGGACCCTCGGCGGCTGTATCCGTTCTTCCTCGGGCACGCGGACGAGGTGGGGGAGGGGCCGGGGCACGGCGCGAACCTCAACCTGCCGCAGCCGCTGCGCGCCGACGATGGCGTCTACCTCGCCGCGCTCGACCGCGGCTTGGAGCGAATCGCCTCGGAACCGGGGTCGATCGTCGTCGTCTCGCTCGGCTTCGACACCTTCCACCTCGACCCGCTCGGCGACCTCGCCCTGACCACCGACGGCTACCACGAGATGGGCCGGCGCGTCGCAGCCCTCGGTCGACGGCTGGTGATCCTCCAGGAGGGCGGCTACCACCTCGGCGCCCTCGGCGAGAACGCGCGGGCGTGGCTGCGCGGGGCGGAGGGGTTGCCGTTCGACGTGGCCGAAACGGCGCCCGGGAGTACGATCCCCGGGCCATGAGCTCCAAAGCCCTGCCCGAGCACGTACGGAAGGTCGTCGCCGAGATCGAGACGGAGATCGGCGAGGAGCACGACGTGAACGGTCACGCCACTTCGGCCGACGCGGAGGACGCCCGGACGCGGCCGATCGTCGGAACGCCCTCGCTCGCCACCCCGCACGGGCCTGTCGAGGAGGCGGTTCGGGAGATCCTGCTCGAGATCGGCGAGGACCCGGATCGGCAGGGCCTCGCCGGAACGCCCGATCGCGTCCATCGGATGTACGCCGAGCTGACCGCGGGCTACCACGTGGACGCCGCTCGACTCGTGAACGGCGCGATCTTCGACGTCGACTACTCCGAGATGGTCGTCGTCAAGGACATCCCGTTCTACTCGCTGTGCGAGCACCACCTGCTGCCGTTCTTCGGGACCGCGGCGGTGGCGTACATCCCGCGGGGTCGCGTCATCGGGCTGTCGAAGATCCCGCGAATCGTCGAGATGTACGCGCGGCGGCTCCAGGTCCAGGAGCGGATGACGCAGCAGATCGCCGACTTCCTGAACGATCGACTTTCGCCCCAGGGCGTCGGCGTCGTGGTCGAGGCGAACCACCTGTGCGCCGTCATGCGCGGGATTCGCAAGCCTGGAACGGTCATGACCACGTCGGCGGTGCTCGGCCTGTTCCGGTCGCGCGACCGCACTCGGGCGGAGTTCTTCAGCCACCTCGAGCGGCGCTCGCCCGGGGACTGAGCGTGGACCCAGCGAACCCGCCGACCGTCCAGGAGCTGCTCGGCCGCATGGATGCCGGCTGGGCGTCGTTCCGGGATGCGATCCACGCCCTTCCGACCGAGCACCTCGAGTCGCACATCGGCGACGGCGGTTGGACGCGGAAGCAGATGCTCGCCCACGTCGGCGCGTGGCACGATCTGACGGTCGAGCGCCTCGGGCGTTATCGCGAATCCGGTGAGCCGTCCAGCCTCGAAGAGCCCGAGGACGCCATCAACGCCCGCGCCGCTCGCGCCGCCACGGGTCGCACGACCGGCGAGATCCTCCAGAGCATGGAGGACTCCTTCCGCCGGCTACGACGCGAGGTGGAGCGACTGTCCGACGCCCAGCTCTCGGCGCACGAGTTCTGGGCGCTCGCGACCGTGGTCGGCAATACCTTCGGCCACTACGAGGACCACCTCGCGGACCTCGCCGCGGCGCCCTGACGCCCCCGGCCCGGCGACCTGCCGGCGCGACATCCGTTCACGACTGATCCCACGCTCGCGCCCAGGGTGCCGAGAAGCTCCTCCAGCTGATCGAACGTCTCACCCATCGCATCCGCCGCCCCGGTGCCGGCAGCGTCGAGCGCTTCCTTCGAGGGATACAGCTCGTGCAAGACCACCAGCGTCTTGCCTCCCGTTTCCTTCAGGGTCACCGTGGTGACGGGCCCGGCGTCACCGCTCTCCTCGTTGGTCCAGACGAGACGCGAGTGCGGTGTCACTTCGAGGTAGCTGCCGAAGAACGCGGCCTCAGATCCTTCGTAGTCGAATACGAGACGGTACTTGCCGCCGACACGAACATCCATTTCGCAGGACAGCAGGGACATTCCGAGCGACTTCGGCACCCACCACCGCTTGAACAGCTCGGGCGTGGTCCACGCCTCGAACACGAGCCGCGCCGGACCGTTGATGGTTCGCGTCGTGACCAGCTCACGCTCGGACGTCCGTTCGACCGCCGTGCCCTCGCTCACGCCAGGCTCACGTTCTCTTCTTGCGTCCATCTACCTTCTCCTTCCGTCTCATTTCCTCGACCACCTTGTCCAGCTCGTCGAAGCGTGCGTCCCAGATTTGGCGGTATCTCTCGATCCAGGCAGCTTCCTCCTCCAGTCGGCGCGGGCCGAGCTTGCAAGTCCGCACGCGCCCGACCTTCTCCGTGGTGACGAGCCCTGCCTGCTCAAGGACGCCGACGTGCTTCTTCATGCCCGTGAGGGTCATGTGGAACTTCCCGGCAAGGTCCGTGATCGATGCATCTGCACGCCCGAGCTGCTCCAGGACGCCGCGTCGGGTGGCGTCCGAGAGGGCGGCGAACGAGGCATCGAAGCCGGTCCGGCTATACTGAACCATGTGGTTCAGTGTGTAACACACGGATCGGCGGCACGCAAGGGCGAGGGGCGCGAGGGGTGAGGAGGCGACGCTCGACGCCCGCGACCGCCTTCTCCGCGGAAGCCAGCTGCAAACCTGACAGTGCCGCGCGACGGACGACGTGCGGTACAGTCCGGCCGTGACTGACCGACCGTTGAAGGTCCTGATCGCGAAGCCGGGCCTCGATGGGCACGATCGCGGGGCGAAGGTGCTCGCGCGCGGGTTGCGCGACGAGGGCTTCGAGGTGGTGTACACGGGGCTGCGCCAGACGCCGGACATGGTCGTCACCGCGGCGCTGCAGGAGGACGCGGACGTCGTCGGGTTGTCGATCCTGTCGGGGGCGCATATGACGCTCGTCCCGAAGGTCACCGCGAAGCTCAAGGAAGCGGGCATGGACGACGTGCTCGTGGTGGTCGGCGGGATCATCCCCGACGACGACGTCGCCGAGCTGAAGAAGCTGGGGGTTGCGGCCACGTTCGGGCCGGGCACGACGATCGCGGAGGTCGCCGAGTACCTCAGGGCGAACGCCCGACCGCACGCCTGAGGTGGCGGACGACCGGACGGATCCCGAGGCGACCGGATCCACGGCGGGCGGATCCACGCCGGGTGCGACCGCCACGATGGCCCAACGGAGCGGTTCGTCGTCTGATCCCATGGTCCTGGTCGACGACGCACTCGCGGGCAACCGGCTGGCCCTCGCGCGGATCCTTACGGCAGTCGAGAATCGCACCCCCGTGGCGGAAGCCGCCCTGCGCCGCCTCTACCCGATGGCCGGCAAGGCCCACCTGGTCGGCATCACGGGACCGCCCGGCTCGGGCAAGTCGACCCTCGTCTCCGCGCTGATCGCGGCGGTTCGCGACCAGGGACGCGCCGTGGGGGTGCTCGCGGTCGACCCGTCGAGCCCGATCACCGGTGGTGCGCTCCTCGGCGACCGGGTGCGGATGCAGGCGTACGCCAAGGATCGCGACGTGTTCATCCGATCGATGGCGGCGCGCGGCCACGCGGGCGGGCTGGCCTCGACGTCGACGGCCGCTGCGGCAGTCCTCGACGCGGCCGGCTTCGACCTGATCCTCCTCGAGACCGTCGGCACGGGCCAGTCCGAGGTCGAGGTCGCCGCCGCGGCCGACACCACGGTCGTGCTCGAGGCGCCCGAGATGGGCGACGAGGTGCAGGCCATCAAGGCGGGCCTGCTCGAGGTCGCGGACATCGTCGTGGTGAACAAGGGCGATCGACCCGGGGCCCTCCGAACCGCGTCGCAGCTGCGGGCGATGCTCGTCGCCGTCGGGCGGGCGGGCGTCCGATCGACCGGCAAGGCGCGCCAGGCACCAACCGAGGCGGAGGCCGCCGCCGCGGCGAGACCCCGACCGAAGGAGCCCGAGGTGCTCGTCACCACCGCGACGACCGGCGCCGGGATCCCCGAGCTCCTGGCGTCCCTGGATCGGCATCGCGCGCGCGGCCGCGAGGCGAGCGACACGCCGGCCCGACTCGCGCGTGCGGAGGCGCAGGTCTGGGCGATCCTCGCAGACCGGCTTCGCGCGGACCTCCACTCGGCCGACAACCGCGAGCTGACGGACAGGACGATGCGCGAGGTCGCCGCGCACGAGCTCGACCCGTTCGCGGCGGCAGATCGCCTGCTCGCGGGCCTGCGGCCGGGCCTGGACCCGCGGCCCGGCGCGGACCCGCGGCCGCACGGGCGAACGAGGTGACCTCGTCCGAATCCCGGGCACCCTCGAACAAGGAGGCGCGCCTCTTCACGGGCCCGTTCATCGCACTGTCGGCGGCGACGCTCGTGTTCTTCGTGTCGGGCGCCGTGTTCCTGCCGGTGGTCCCGAGGTTCACGATCGGGCCGCTGCAGGGCGACGACTTCGCGGTCGGGATCGTGCTCGGCGCGTTCGCGCTCTCGTCGCTCGTCATGCGCCCGTTCGCCGGCCGGCTCGCCGACCGTCGGGGGCGGTGGGTCGTGCTCGTCGCGGGAGCGGTGATCACGGTCGTCGCCACGTTCGGCCACCTCCTCGCCGGCTCGATCCCGATCCTCATCGGCGATGCGCCTCCTCCTGGGCGTCGGCGAGGCGCTGTTCTTCGTCGCGGCCCTTGCGGCGGCGACCGACCTCGCTCCGGATCACCGTCGCGGCGAGGCCATCAGCCTGATCTCGCTGTCGCTCTACCTCGGCCTCGCGATCGGTCCCGTGATCGGCGAGGCCGTGCTCGCGACGTGGGGCTTCACCGCTGCCTGGCTGGCGGCGGGCGTCATCGCGCTCGCCGCGGTCGTCCTGAGCTGGCTCGCGCCCGAGACGTTGCCGCCGACCGCTCGAGCCACGGCGACCAGCGGCCAGCGGCTGCTCCACCGGAAGGGCCTCGTGCCCGGCCTCCTCCTGCTCTGCGGCGTCTGGGGCATGGGCCCGTTCTTCGCGTTCCTCCCGCTCCTCGCAGACGAGCGCGGCCTCGGCGGCGCGGGAACGTTCTTCGCCCTCTTCGCGATCGTCGTCGTCGTGCTGCGAATCCTCGGCGCGAAGCTCCCGGACCGGATCGGTGCCGCGAAGCTGTCGGGGACCGCGCTGGTGATCTCCGCCGCCGGCATGACGATCGCGGGCCTGTTCCCGACGTATGCCGGCCTGCTGGTCGCAACCCTGGTCTTCGGGATCGGTGTCGCGTTCACCTTCCCCGCGATCATGGCGATGGCGGTGATCGGCGTGCGGCCGGACGAGCGCGGCGCCGTCGTCGGGACGGCAGGGCTGTTCGTCGACGCGGCGTTCGGGCTCTCGCCGGCCGTGCTCGGGCTCCTCGCAGGCGCGGCCGGCTATCCGTCGACCTTCCTGGTCTCGGCCGTCGTGGCCGCGTTCGGGGCGGCGTGGTTGCTCGTCAGGCGACCGGGTAGGCTCGCCCACATGGCGGTCGCGCGGTGAGCCTCCCGGTGCGCCCAGCGAGCAACCGTGAGGATCGATGAGCATCGATCGGGTCTTCGTCGCCGGCGCCGGGCTGATGGGCCACGGGATCGGCCAGGTCCACGCGGCGATCGGCAAGCACGTCGTGCTGTACGAGCCGGACCTCGAGCGGGCGCAGGCCGGGCGCGAGCGGATCCTCGCCAACCTCGAGCGCGCCGTCGCCAAGGGCAAGCTCGACTCGGACCAGCGCGATGCGGTCATCGGTCGAGTCCTGGCATCGGATGACCTCGCCCTCGTTCGATCGGCGGACCTGGTCATCGAGGCCGTGTTCGAGGACCTCGAGGTCAAGCGAGGCCTGTGGTCGACGCTCGACGAGCGCGCCGAGCCCGACACCATCTTCGCCTCGAACACGAGCTCGATCTCGATCAACGCCCTCGCCGAAGCCGTCTCGCCCGCGAGGCGCGAGCGGTTCGTGGGCATGCATTTCTTCAGCCCGGTACCGGTGATGCCGCTCGTCGAGCTGATCCGCGGGAGCGCGACCACCGACGCCACCGAGGCCGCGATCCGCGAGCTGTCCGAGGCGCTCGGCAAGAAGCTCATCGTCTCTGCCGATCGACCGGGGTTCATCGTGAACCGCATCCTCATGCCCTTCCTGGCAGAGGCGATGCGCACCTACGAGGAGGGCACCGGCTCGGCGGAGGACATCGACACGGGAGCGAGGGTCGGGCTGAACCACCCGATGGGCCCGCTCGAGCTGGCCGACTTCATCGGGCTCGACGTCTGCCTCAACGTCATGAACGTGCTCCACGAGGGCATCGGCGGCGACCATCTCGCACCGCCGAAGGTGCTCGTCGACCTGGTCAAGGCTGGTCATCTCGGCCAGAAAACGGGTCGCGGCTTCCATCACTACCCGAAGGGCTAGCGCCCAACTGGCTGACGTCCGGCCGGACGTCGGCGCACAGTCCGAACGCCTTCGTTACACGGCACGAATCGCTGGCGTCCAATGCCCGCCATGACCGGCCTCCGCCGCCTCTCGACCCTCGCGATCGCCGCCTTCATCGCCGCGTGCAGCACGACGATCACAACCGAGCCTCCCTCGTCTGCTGAGAGCGCGAGCCCGGCGCCGACCTCGGCTCCCACGAGCGCTCCGCGGCCGACGCCAACGAGGTCGACGGCCGTGGCGTCGCCCGCGCCGACGACGTTCTCGTGTCCGAAACTGGACGACTCCTTTGTCCCACCCGAGATCAGGATCGGGACGACCGGCGGCCGAGACGACATCGAGCTCGCACTCGGTGTCGAGCGTGTCGTTGCGTTCGCCGATCCGGGCGTGGTGTGGCTGGGAAAACCCGAGGTCTCCCCCAACGTCGGGATCAGGGTGCTGGTGGGGGGCGACGAGCTTGGGCTCGCGCTTAACGTCGACGAGGTTCCTTTCGAATCGTCCACGACCATCGTGGGCCTCACCGGCGTCATCCGGCCCGAAGGGCAACCTGCACGACCGCTCAAGGTCCGCTTCGACCCGTCCGAGGACGGCACATTCGAGTACCCGAATGTGCGCGTGCCTGACCTGGACGGTGCCGGCGCGGTCGAGCTCCGGGTCGAATGGGTCGATCGATGCTTCGCGTACTCCGCGATCGGAGGCGGCGACTACTGGGTTGTCAGCACCGCCACGGCCCGTGCGTGTCCCAAGGGCAGTGGCTTTCTCGCGTATGTCGACGCGCGCCAACCGCAGGCGAATATCAATGCCAACCCGATCCAGCTTCGGTTGACCGAACAGGTCTCGCGCTTCTCGTCGGGGGCCGTTGCAGTCAGTGCCCCCGCCCTCGCCAGCTGGAAGCGAACTGAGCCCGCCGCCAAGGCTGATGCCGGATCGAATGCTCGCCTGACGATCGATGACCGGAGATTCCTCTGGAGCGACATCGGCGCCTCCTTCTATCGCCGCGGCGACGTGGCCGCGCTCCTGGATGGCGGGGAGTATCCCGAACCCTTTGGCGGAGGACCGGCCCGGACCTACGAAGGTGTGCCTGCCATTCGGGTGCCCGACGAGAACGGACGGTACGTCGTTGTGCTGCTGTTCCGGTGGGATATGCCATGTGCTCGGGGGAGCGGCCGCTCGGTCTTTTCCCTCGACGTCGAGTAGGGTCCTGCAGTCGATGTAAGCCCCCCGCAAGTCCGGGCCGGGGAAATCGGCGTAGGCTCGATCCGTAGCTGGAGGAAGTCATGACGCAGGCAACCGCAACGAAGCCGTCGGTCATCACCGACGCCCCGATCCACCCGAGCCTCGCGACCTCGGACCTTGCCCGCGCGAAAGCGTGGTACGCGGAGAAGCTCGGCTGGCAGCCGTCGTTCGAGATGGACGGGATGCTCGCCTATAGCGTCGGCGATTTGTCGTTCAGCGTGTACGAGTCGGAGTACGCCGGGACGGCGAAGAACACCGTCATGAACTGGGTCGTGCCGGACGTGCGCGCGGAGATGACGCGTCTGCGCGGACGCGGCGTCGCGTTCGAGGACTACGACATGGGCGAGGTCAAGACCGAGGACGGGATCATGACCGACCCGAGCGGCGGCAAGAGTGCCTGGTTCAAGGATGCCGACGGCAACATCGTCGCCCTCATCTCCGCCGGTCCCGATGCACCGGCCGCTGCAAGCGACCTGGGGATCACGACCATGATCGCGGCCGCCGACATGGAGCGAGCGAAGCGCTGGTACTCGGAGAAGCTCGGCTTCAAGCCCGAGTACGACATGGAGGGCTGGCTCTCGGGCTACCGCTCGGGCGATTCCCGATTCGTGGTCTACCAGACCGAATTTGCCGGCACGGCCAAGAACACGGTCGCCGAGTGGCGCTTGAAGGGCCTCACCGACGAGGTCGCCCGTCTTCGCGCCCGGGGCGTCGCGTTCGAGGAATACGACATGGGCGAGTGGGGGAAGACGGTCGACGGCATCATGTCCGACCCGCAGGGCCCGTTCATCGCCTGGTTCAAGGACTCGGAGGGCAACATCCTCTCGATCACCGAGGACCGCGACCCAGGGCCTGGCTGAGGCTCGGCGCGGCCGCCGAGAGTGGCCCTCGCCGCCGCCGTCGGGGTCGTCCGACGACGGTTTCCTGCCTTATCGTCAGGAGGCCGGGCTTAGCCGCCACGGGAGGGCTGGTTTCCAGCCGGTTCCTCGATCGGTGACGCTTTGGCCGGCTTTCCAGGTGGACCGCCCGCACGAGCCTTCGGTCGGACGCGTTTTGGTGGGCCGAGTCGGAGCCTAAGCCCGGCTAGGTGACGCTCTGGCAGGAAACTCAGCGCCCGGACAGGGCTGGAGGGTGCGCGAAGCCAGCCTTCGAGGCCGTGTCCATCGTGCGGGAATGCCGCGCGCAGGACATCGCGGTGCTCGGCGAGTCGACGGCGGTTCGTGCGGCTCTCCGCCACCACGAGCCAGCCCGCTACGCGCTTCGCGTTCCAGTCACGCTCCCTCGCGATGCGCGGAGCGAGTCGCAGCTTGCGATCGAGGGTCCCGAGGATCTCGGAGACGTCGACGAGCTCGGTCTTGAGTTCGACGACCAGGAGCGTCCCGGTCGCGGCATGCCACGCAAGGCCGTCGATGATCCCTCTTTCCCCGTAGATCGAGAACGAGACTTCGGGCGCAAGCTCCCAACCGCCGATCGACCCGAGCCATTGCGCGAATGCCTGATGCATCGCCGCATGCCGCGCGCCAACGACCCGGTCGAGCTCACCGCCGCGCCAGCGCATCCCGAAGTCGACCCAGGCGTCGAGCGCCATTGCCACGGCGTGGACCTTCCACATCGGGATCCTGTCAGCCTGGCCGCGTTCGATCCGCGAGACGTCAGCCTCCGATACGCCCGCGCGCGCCGCCAGCTCGGCCTGCGTCCAGCTCGACCGGATCCGCAGGCTTCGGATCGCGGCTCCGACGCGGTTGGCATCCACCGTTGGAGCATGCGGTCGGGCGCTTCGCTGCGGCTCACCAGGGACAAGAGAGCGCGCCCGGGTCGGGTCGAACCGATCCGGGTGTAGATTTCGGGAGCGTGACTTCCAACGGTTCCGGCCCGAACGGCCACGTCTACGTCGTCAGCGCGGCGCGCACGCCGATCGGCAAGTTCGGCGGCGTGTTCTCGAATACGCCGGCGGTGCAGCTCGGTGGCGTCGCGATCGCGGCAGCCGTCGAGCGCGGGCTGCCACCGGAGGCGGTCGTCGACGAGGTGTTCATGGGGCAGGTGCTCCAGGCGGGAGTCGGGCAGGCGACCGCGCGTCGTGCTGGCCTCCTCGCCGGACTTCCCGAGACGACGCCCGCGACCACGATCAATCGCGTCTGCGGATCGGGCCTGAAGTCGATCATGCTCGCCGCCGCATCGATCAGGGCGGGCGATGGCGAGGTCTACGTCGCGGGCGGCATGGAGAACATGAACCTGGCTCCGTACATGATCCCAAAGGCGAGATTCGGGCAGCGGCTCGGTCACGGTCAGCTGCTCGACGCGGTGCTCACCGACGGGCTGTGGTGCTCGGTCGAGGACTGTCACATGGGCACCCACGCCGAGCGTGTTGCGATCAAGTCCGACGTGACCCGCGAGGCGCAGGATCGATTCGCGCTCACGAGTCACGAGCGCGCGATCGCGGCGATGGACGCCGGTCGATTCGCGGACGAGATGGCGCCGGTCACCCTGCGCGACGCGAAGGGCAACGAGACGGTGGTCGACACCGACGAGGGGCCCCGACGCGACACGAGCGTCGAGGCGCTCGCTCGCCTGAAGCCGGTGTTCGACCTGCCGAAGGGCGAGGATCTCGGCTCGGCTACCGATGGCACCGTGACCGCCGGCAACGCGCCGGGTATCACCGACGGCGCGGCGGCGACGGTGGTCGTGAGCGAACGCGCGGTCGAGCAGCACGGTCTCAAGCCGCTCGCCCGGATCGTGGGCTACGCGCAGGCCGAGATGGCGCCGAAGTGGCTGTTCCTCGCGCCGATCGAGGGCGTGAAGAAGCTGCTGCAACGCATCGACATGCAGATCGACGACTTCGACCTCATCGAGATCAACGAGGCGTTCGCCGCGCAGACGCTCGCGGACGGTAATGCGCTCGGGTTCGACTGGGACAAGGTCAACGTCAACGGCGGCGCCATCGCGCTCGGCCACCCGATCGGCGCCTCGGGAGCGCGAATCGTCGCGACCCTCCTTCACGAGCTCCGGCGCCGCCAGGGCCGCTATGGCCTCGCGACGCTGTGCCTTGGTGGCGGCGGCTCCGTCGCGGCGGCGTTCGAGCGCGTCTAGCAGCCGAGCCCCGGAGCCTCGGTCGCCTCGGTCGCGGCCGCGTTCGAGCGCGTCTAGCCGCCGAACCCCGGAGCCTCCGTCGCGGCGGGGTTCGAGCGCGTCTAGCCAGCACGCCGAACCGCGGAGCCTCTGTCACTTACGAACGAGGCTCGTGGTATCCAACGGTTCGCAGTCCCGGAGCGCCCCTCACGCTCGCGCCACTTGTCAGATACGAAGGACGTTCGTGGTTGAACCAAAGCCGGCGCCCGCCGGTGGATTGCACGAGCGTGGTTCGTAGGTGGCAGCGAAGTGCGCCCTCGAGCCGGATACCAAGAAGGTGCTTCGTAGGTGACGGCCGTCGTACCGGACGGCCAATACACTCGGACGCCATGACACCGCCCGCTGATCGCGGCTCGAACCCCGTCCGGGTAGCGGTGATGGGCGCCGGCGCGGTCGGGTCCTACCTCGGATCCTGCCTGGCGAGCGGTGGCGCCGACGTCCACCTGATCGCGCGCGGGGCGCACCTCGAGGCGTTGCGGGAGCGAGGGCTGACGCTCCTCTCGCCGGAGGGCGAGCGTTCGACGATCGACGTCCGGGCGACGGACGACCCGAGCGAGATCGGACCGGTCGACTTCGTCCTGTTCCTCGTCAAGTCGTACGACACCCAGGAAGCGGCGAAGCGTCTCCCGCCGCTGATCGGGGAGGGGACAGGCGTCATCTCGCTCCAGAACGGCATCGACAACGAGGCGAGGATCGCCGACGGTCGTCGGCGAGGAGCACGTGCTGGGCGGCGCGGCGTACATCCTGTCCGCGATCGAGTCGCCCGGCGTCGTGCGCAGCGGCAAGGCCCGCATCGTGATCGGCGAGCTCCAGCCCGGACCGCCGAGCGACCGCGCCCAACGGTTCGCCGCGATGGCCAACGCCGGCGGCATCGATGCCCGGGCCTCGGACGACGTTCGCAAGACGAAGTGGGAGAAGTACGTCCTGCTCGTCGCGTTCTCGGCCGTCACCGCGGCCACGCAGCTCACGGTCGGCGACATCCGCGGCTCCGAGGCGGCCTCGTCGATGCTTCGGGCGATCATGACCGAGGCCTGGTCCATCGGTCGAGCGCTCGGCGTGCCGCTGGCGGACGACCACGTCGAGCGCTCGCACACGCTCGTGCTCGCCCAGGCCGACGACGAGGGAACCTCGCTCCGGCACGACCTCCTGACCGGCCACCAGATGGAGCTCGAGGCCCTCCAGGGAACCCTGCGAAGGCTCGGCAAAGAGACCGGGCATCGCGACACCCTGGACCGACGCCGCCTACGCGATCCTCCAGCCCTGGGCGATCCGCAACGCCCGCGACGCCCGCGCGGGAGCGCTGAGCGAGCATGGGTCCTGGTCGGTTTGCCGTCGAGCCGCAGCGCCATCGGCCGGAGAGTCCGCCCAAGAGCTACGGCGTGCCGCGCAAGGGCGGGACGTTCATCGACTGGGCGCACGTGATCGACCGCCTCACGGCCTCCGAGGGCTACTGGATCGGCACGGTCACGCCCGGCAATCGACCGCATGTCGTGCCGATCTGGGGCTGCATGGTCGGCGATGACCTGTACCTCGAGACGGGCGCGCCGGGCACGATCAAGAACCGGAATCTCGCCGCCAACCAGAACGTGTTCGTCCATCTCGACGACGTGAATGACGTGATTCTCGTGCGGGGGACCGCGGTCGAGATCGTCAAGCCCGAGGCGGACCTCGGACAGGCCCTCGCCGCTGCGATGGGCGGCAAGTACAGCGGCTACGACCCCACGCCCGACTCGTGGGACAACGGCGGGATGTGGCGAATCGAGCCGGAAACCGTCATTGCCTGGAAGGCGATGCCAACGGCGACCCGCTGGCGGTTCGACCGCGGGAACGACGTAGACCAGACAGCCTGAGCCTCAGGTCGCCGCCGGCGAGACCCGAACGAAGCCCGAGCAGGCGACGAGCGCCCCGGCCTTGTTGACGCTTCCCCCGATCTCGATGACGTCGCCGACACGCGCGACGGCGAGACCCGTCGGGTCGAACAGCACCACGACGCCGGCATCCGACCGCGAGCTGTAGCCGAACGGCCAGATGACCGGCAGGACGCGCCCCGGGTCCGACTCGAGGCCGAGACCGGTCTCGCTGTGGAGCACGAGCACGCCCGACGCGAGCCCGGCGTCGCATGCCGGCTCAGGCGCGGCCGCGGTCCGAAGCTGGACCGGCACCGACGAGCACGCCGCCACGACCAGGAGCAGGAGAAGGGCGGCCCGACGCATCAGGACGGCGGGATGACCTGGACGACGCCGCAGCCGTGCCACACGTTGTCGGCCCCCATGCCACCCCCGATCGACACGATCTCGCCCTCGCGCGCCACGACGATCGCGTCCGGCTTCCGTGCCGGAGAGCAGGACGAGGCCGGTGGCCTCGCGCCGCGACGCGTAGCCGAACGGCCACTCCACCGGCATCACCGCGCCGGTCGCATCCGCCAGGCCGAGCCCGGTCCGAGAGTCCGCGACGAGTCGACCGGTTGCGAGGGCGTCCATGCACGCGGAGAGCGGCTCGGGTTGCGTCCGCAGCGCCGCCGGGGTGCACGCCGCGAGGAGGAGGACGGCGAGCACGAGACTCGCGCCCGACAGCACCCGAAACCTCTGCATGTTCAGCCGCCCTCGTTCGATACGACGCTGACCGGTCCGCAGGCGAACCAGACCCCATCGGCGCCCATCCCGCCGCCGACCTCGACCCGATCATGCTCGCGGGCGACGACCTTGCCGGTCTCGTCGACCAGCACGATCGACGACACGTCCATCCGTGCCGAGTAGCCGAACGGCCACTGGACCGGGTGCACGAGGACGTCGGACTCGGCGATGCCCAGGCCGGTCTGTGGGTGCTTTTCGAGCGATCCGGCCGTCAGTGCCAGGTCGCACGCCGTCGCCGGCGCGGGCGCAGTCCGTAGCTGGGAGGGCGCGCACGCGACGAGAACGAGCGCGACCAGCGCGAGCCCTGCGAGCGAGATGAGACGCGGAAGCTTCATGCGCGACGACCGCCCTTCCATCGATGACATGCCGAGTGCGGGTGCCTATTCTCGGCGCATGACGGATACGGCAGAGCGCTCGGTTCCCTCGACGACCTCTGGGTCAACGATTCACGAGTCGCCACCCACCTTCCAGATGTTCATCGCGGGCGAGTGGGTCGACTCCGTCTCCGGTCGAACGTTCGAGAGTCGAAACCCCGCCGATCGACGCGATGTGATCGGGCGATTCCAGGCCGGCTCGGCCGCGGACGTGGCGATGGCGGTGAAGGCCGCCGAGGTGGCGCTCCCGCGCTGGAAGGCGACGCCGGCGCCGAAACGGGGCGAGCTCCTGTACGCCTACGCCGAGCTCCTGCGCGACAACAAGGAGCGGCTCGCGCGGGCGATGACGCGCGAGATGGGCAAGGTCATCGCGGAGGCCCGCGGCGACATCCAGGAAGGCATCGACATCGCCTACCTCATGGCCGGCGAGGGCCGCCGCATGTTCGGCGACACCGTGCCCTCCGAGCTGCCCGACAAGTGGGCGATGAGCATCCGCCAGCCGATCGGGATCGCCGGGATCATCACGCCCTGGAACTTCCCGATGGCCATCCCGTGCTGGAAGACGATGCCCGCGCTCGTGACCGGGAACACCGTCGTGTTCAAGCCGGCGAGCGACACGCCCCACTGCGCGGTCCTGCTGGTCGAGCTCATGGCCGAGGCGGGCTTCCCGCCGGGCGTCGTCAACCTCGTGACCGGGTCGGGGAGCGAGGTCGGCGATCCGATCGTCGAGTCGCCCGACGTCCACGTCATCTCGTTCACCGGCCATTCCGAGACCGGCAAGTCGATCGCGCAGCGCGCGGCTCGGCGGCTCAAGCGCGTCTCGCTCGAGCTCGGCGGCAAGAACGGGGTCGTCGTCATGGCCGACGCCGACCTCGACCTCGCGACCGAGGGCATCCTCTGGTCCGCGTTCGGCACGACCGGCCAGCGCTGCACGGCCTGCTCGCGGGTGATCGTCGAGAAGCGCCGTGGTCGAGCCGCTGCTCGAGAAGCTCGAGGCGCGCGCGAAGAAGCTTCGACTGGGGTCGGGCCTCGACGAGTCGGTCGACGTCGGGCCGCTCATCAACAGCGGCGCGGTCGAGAAGGTCGAGTCGTACATCGAGATCGGTCGATCGGAGGGCGAGCTCGTCCTCGGCGGGTCGACCGCGACCGAGGGCGACCTCGAGCACGGCAACTTCTTCTCGCCGACGATCTTCGCCGGCGTCATGCCGATGGACCGGATCGCGCAGGAGGAGATCTTCGGGCCGGTGCTGTCGGTCATCCCGGTCGACGACTACCAGGGCGCCGTCACCGCGCTCAACCAGACCAAGTACGGCCTCTCGTCGTCGATCTTCACGAGCGACGCGAACACTGCCTTCCGCGCGATGCGCGACTTCGAGACGGGCATCGTCTACGTCAACGCCGGCACGACGGGCGCCGAGACGCACCTCCCGTTCGGCGGCTGGAAGGAAACCGGCAACGGCCACCGCGAGGCGGGCCACGCCGCGCTCGACTCGTTCACCGAATGGAAGTCGATCTACGTCGACTTCAGCGGCCGCCTCCAGCGCGCCCAGATCGACAACCAGGAACAGTCGATCGAGCTGACACCGTCCGCGCCGGTACGTCGCTACGTGGCGATTGCTCGGACTCAAGCTGGGTGCATGGATCGCTCGCCGGCTGCGATCGACGTGGCTGTCGACCGTCGATCCGGCTGCCCTGCGCAGCCGGGTGGCGACTTCGACTTCCGGCCGGTGACCGTCGAGGGCGTCCTGCAGGTCGATTCGGAGGCCAACGGCCTGTTCATCCGGATGCCGGACGGGCGTGAGTACGACATCGGGTTCCCGGATGGTTATCGAGTGATAACCTCCCGGTCCCTTGGCATGAGCTTCGCAGGGTCTTCGAGGACGACGACTCGTTGAGGGACATCGTCGTCCCCGATTCGTCCGAGGTGGATTCGGCAGCGGGCTTTGGACTTCCTTCGAGCGAGTGGCCGCGAAGCGGGAGCGAACCTAACCTCGGAACCTGAGGCTCTGCCCGAGCTGGTGGACGAAATCTTCAGATTGTGGGATGACCAAAGCGTCTGGTTGCGCTTCGTTACGAAGCACCTCGACATCAAGTGCCACTTCTTCGGGCCAGGCCAGATCGAGCTCGACGTACACGCTGGGCAGATCACAGAGCCCGAAGTGGCCCTGGCACTCTTCGATTTCGTGCGAGGATTAGGTGACGCAGTCGACAGGCCGGTCCACTTGACCGACGAGAACATGACACGATTCGATGTGGACGTGGCTCACGTATGACCCAGGCCCCGAGGCGTGGACGAAGGGCCAGAGGTTCGATCTCAAGATCGGACCCGGCAGCACGTGGCATGCCCGGAATCCCGCTCAGCGCCTCGTCGACCACGTTCGCCGGCGGGCGACGTTGACCTTCACGCGACCTGACCGCCGACCCGACCTGATGGCGGATGTTCGCGCGCTCGTCTGGGATTGGGATCCTGTCGGCTTGGCCTCGCTGGGCTCACCACCAGACGAGTACGACTGCCTCGTCGGCCCCATCGCCAGTGCCCTAGTACGTGGCGTGCCCCGCGATCTGGCCACCCAGCTGCGCACCGAAATCTCGGAGCACTTTGGCGTCCAGGCGCCTGCGACGACGGCAAGATTTTGGCTAGAGGCCCGGTCCTGGTACGCGATGCGAGGGTCCTCAGTCGAGTGACATTCCCCGACGCTGAGGGATGACCCGCTGATGTCACCGCTCGTGGCTGCGACCTTGGTCGATGTCTTGCCCGAGCGCCTATGGTCTTTCGGCAACCTCTACCGGGTCTTCGGCCGTAGCCTCCATTTCTGTGTTGGAGGCGACGGGCCGATCGCTCAACGGACGATTGAGCTCGACGGCGTCGAGATCGGCAGAGGGCGGAAGCCATTCATCGACTTCCATGACGCCCCGGGCGAGAAGATGAGTGATCTCGCGTGGCGTGTCGATCTCGGATGGGCTGCACTGATGGCGATAGCGATCGTCGTCGCGGGAGTCTGCGGTCGAGTCCTACGCTCGTCATCCCGTGACATTCCAGAACGCCGAGCGATGGGCGTTGATCCGAGTCTTCGACTTCAGCTCCGGATCGCCGCCGCGGAGCTCTCCGCCGCCGTCAATAGGTCCATCCATTTCGTGGCCTTTGGCCTGAGTGTTTCTGGCGCAGAGTCGCGCGTGGGCGGATCGGTGCCTGGTGCTCAGATGCAGTTGAAGGCCGGCCCACGTATCCCTCGGCATGTGGTGCGTGCTGACTTCAAGCGCTGGATCATCGGCGGAGGACTTCGCGATTGCGTCGCCGCTCTCGATGCAGCACTGGAAGCAGCACGAGTCGAGGCTTTCCTGTGGACTAGGCCAGGATCAGTTTCGCGTAACGCCGACGGAACGTTACGTCTTGAGGCTCAGATCGCGCCTGACGACTGGAATTGGAGACTCGTCGCGGGACGACGGCCATTCAATCGCCTAACACTGCCCGAGAAGATGATTTGCCTCGAAAGGGAGTACGGGTTGCGACGGCCGGCGTTCTCACGAGAGGTCCTGAGCATCAACGCGGCTCGCAACTGCATGACACACCGAGGCGGCGTAGTCGCCGCCGAGGACTGCGATCCCGACCGGGAGTACATGACGGTTTGTTGGCGGCGGCTGAGGATGCGCCCGGTCGGGGAGCGCCGAGAGGTCAGGGTCGGTGTCACCTTGAAGGAGCCCACCCAACTCAGGATTGACTATGTACGTCGGGCGCGACGGCTTGCGATCGGAAAACGGGTTTCATTCTCCGCGAGCGAGTACGTTCAAGTAGCGACGACGTTTCTCTTCTACGGGAACCAGCTTCAAGAGAGCATTCGCCTTCTTCAGGAGGATCGAATGAACGCGAACGGCGACGCTGGTCGCGGTCAGCCTCCCGGTGACGAGTGACATTCCCCGACGCTGAGGGAGGCGGAATGGATGCATTTGTGTTCGGCGCGGCGGCGTTCGTCGTGGTCTTCTTCGCCGTTGTCGCCGCCATTCCAATGCTGCCGAATTGGACGACGAGGCGACTCTGGATTTTTCGGGGTGCTCGCGGCGGGCCTCGGGCTTGCGGCGCTCTACGCTCTGATTCAACAGGCGCGTGACATCTAGGGACACTGAGTGTGCAATGGGCGCTAGTGGCCGCAGATGATGAGTTCGCAGGAGCGTCGAGGCTCGTGGTGGACTACTTGGGCGCGATGATGGCGTTCGAAGTCTGGGCGACGGCGCGATTTAAAGGAGCAAAGGAGGGCGATGGGTTCGCGGCCGCACTCGTCGAGATCCAACAGCGATACGACGCGTTGCTCGAGAAGTATTGTGCGCCGAACATCCTCAAGCAGCGGTTGCGTTCGCACTTCGGGGATCCACCTACCGCGGACCCAGCGAAAACGCGGGTGGAGTCTGTCTCACGAACGGGCAAGCGAATCGTTGTGATGACCTTGGAGGACCTAGACCCGCTGCCTCCCCTCGAACCGAAGCCGTACGAATATTCCCTTGAGCGCGTCGGAGGAGAGCTCCGAATCGCCGACCGCCGGACACGCGACTGGGATGGGCGATGGATCAGGTACATCGTCTGATGACGCGTGACATTCCCGAACGCTGAGCGAGTCAACCCGAGGTGTCATGACCATAACCACGCTGTGGTCGCTTTCGCCGGATGCGGTTCAGGTCGTGCTGGCCACCGCGGGGGTCGGTTCATTCGTCATCAGTTGGATCGCTGGCCGGACAGGCCGCGTCTTGGCGCGGCGCTGGATGATGGTCGGAATCGTGTCGATCGCGGCCCTAATCGGGTCCTCGTTGATCGTGACCTGGCTGGTCGCGACACCGCCTGCCGGCACGTGACATTTGCGCGACGCTGACTGACTGAACGAACATGACACGACGGAAGACAGCCGCCGCGTTCATTGCCGAGAATGCCACCTACGTCGGGGTGATCCTCGCGGAACTCGCGGAGAACGCGGGAAAGGCCAACAGTGCTTGGCTTCTAGCTGTCGAGGCCGCGCAGGGTGGCGACCTCGATCGCGCGGAAACTCTGATCATCGAAGCGGACATCGGCCTTGATGGTCCAGTCCGCATCGAGCGGAGGGATGCCCGGAGAGTTCTGCAGCGGGCGCTCAGGCTCCTCGACGGTGAGTTGCCGGACGAGGACCCCGCGACATGACATTCGCCGACGCGACTGATGAAAGCCTCACTCATCAGAGCGCTCGCGCTCGGGTCGATTCTCATAGTGGGGGTCGCGGTCGGGTTGTTGGCGGCGTAGGCCTACTGGGGCCACCAAGCGATCCCGCGATGAGTACCAAGAATCACCGCGTGGCATTCGGCGTCGCTGACTGATGGAGCAACGCATGAGTCGAGCGCTCGCGCTGGCTCTCTGCCTGCTCGGTTGCAGCGCGGAACTCTCGGGCGATCCCGTTGAGCTGGCCACGGCACCGGTGGGTCCCTGCTACGCGTACTACCGCGAGGTCATATTGATCGCCGATCCGGCTGTCGGAGTCGTCGCTCGGCGCACCCGGGAGAACCCCGGCTACACCGTGCCGGTGGTGTGGCCATCGGGCTACGTGGGCAGGCGGCATGGGTCGGAGGTCGTCGTGTACGACGGTGACGGGGTGGAGAGAGTTAGGACTGGAATGACGGCCTTCATGTTTGACAACGATCTCCGTGGTGAACCCGGGGCGATCCGCGCGTCCTGTCTGAATGTGGCCATGGAGCCCCTGGAGGAGCCTTCGTGACGGGCACAAAGCTGTCCGCAGCCCAACGTTGCACGCGTGAGATTCGGCGTCGCTGGTGAGGCAGATCCGTTGACGCATCGACTCGGTGGAGCCCTCCTCGCCGTCACCGTGGTGTGGGCGTGCGGCGGAGATCCAGTTGGAACCCTCTTTCGGACCACGGTCGAAGGGTCAGACGCGAGCTACCCGCAGGAGGTGGTCCTCGGTGACCAGACGGGCCTGGTCACCGGCATTGAGCCGTTGGCCTGGGATGGCCAGAGTGCGTTCGATCCAACGACGGTGACCGTCGATGCGCACGACCCCAACACGCTCGTCTTCCAGTGGAGCAATGGCGCCTGTGACCGTCCCGCCATCTCGTTCTCCAGGTCCAGCGATCGGTTCGAGCTGCGCGTCGACCCGCGCGCGCAGTTCGGCTCCTGCATGGCGATCCTGCTGTTCCGTGCCATCCGGATCCACCTCACCGAGCCGGTCGCGCCCGCCAGGATCGATATCTGCTGCCCGCAGTAGGTCGCCTGTGGCGATCCGCGACATCGACCGTCGGTCCACGGCCGTCGGCCCCGCCGATGTCACGTGACAAGCTCGAGCCGCGGCTGCTCACCTGGCGGGGTCCGATCGCGGGCTTCGAGCAACGAGCCCACGTCGTAGCGGTCCAGGGTTCACCGCGTTCGCCCACTCCCGCTCCTCCGCGGGCTCGTTCTCGAGATCGCCGGACCTCCCTAGCCACCGATCGCCCGGGCCGTCGCTTCGAGTGCTGAGCGCTCGGCGGCGTGGATCGCCGCGACGCGCTGCCCGAGATCCGTCAGCAGGGCCTCGGTCTGGTCCTCGGCCAGGGGCCACGCGTCGACAGACCGATCGCGGATCTCCCAAAGCGCGGCGGCAGCCGCGCGTGCCTCGGCTCGGCCAGGCTCACCGCGCATCACGGCGTCGTGGAGCGCCTCGGCCAGCTCGACGGCGTCGGCGGCGCCATCGACCTCGGTCGGGACCGCGGCGTCGGCGAGCTCCTGCCACAGGTCCGCGCTGGCGCGCCACGCTCCTGCCGCCTCAAGGAGAGCCGGCCGCTCAAGGACCCCGGCCGCCTCCTCGAGGCCGTCGGCGTAGAGATCGCGGAGGTGACCGCCCCACGCACCGACGCCGTCATCGACCTGCTCGACTATCGCCACGAGCGCGTCGAACAGGCCATGACCGGCCGGGAAGACCCGTGGCCAGCCTTTGGCGTTCCGCCGGTCGGTCATGAGCCGGCTCCATTTCCGCCAGGCGGGAAGGGAGAACGAGTCGGAGCCCGATGACAGGTGGTCGACCTGGTCGGCCAGGCCCGCCAGGAGGGCATCCCGGAGTCGGTCTGCCGGGAGCGGTCCGGGCGCGGGTCGAAGCTCGATCAGCCGATTGCGATACGAGGGGCTGCGGCCTCGAGCGGCGGCCAGCACGTCGGCCGGGACGACGAACGGCGCCGCACCACGATCGTCCACCAGGTACGCGCCGTCGTCGGTCATGCCGGTGACGACGACCGGATAGCCACCGTAGCCGGAGAGCTCGGGCGGCATGCCCCAGAGGCCCATCGACTGCTGGTCGACGGTCGCGACGACCGGGCCGCCGCCCGCGAGGGCCGTATCGAGCGCCTCGCGGGCAGCCTTGGCGCCGCTCGTCTCGTGGAGAACCGTCGGCACTCCCAGCCGATCGGCCGTCTTGCCGAACCAGCCGGGGATCCCCGGGTACTGCCACTGATTCCGGAAGCCGAGGGTCAGCAGGGCGCCCTTGCGGGACTCGAACTCCCAGAGGATGTAGCCGGCACCGAGCCCGCCACCGGCGACGAGCAGGAGCGCCTCGCTCAATGGCCGATCCGTGATTGGCGAGACGACGCCTCGCGCCGCCAGGACGGTGGCCATCGAGGCGGTGTCGGGGTGGATGCCACGCTGGCTGGCACGGTCGGTCGTCGGTTGGCTGACCGCTCGATCCGGTCTCGCCGAGCAGGACGCGGCGGGCGGTGGCGTAGCGCTCGCCGGTCTTCGCGGCGCGGGCGCGGACGAGCCGCTTGAATCCCTTGCGGGTGGTCATCGGTCGATCTCCGTCACGGCCGTCGCGAGCTCCCACGCCACTCGGCGCCAGCCGATCGGATGATCAGACCGGTCGTCCCGGGGATCCAGATCCCCTTTACCTCCGCATCGCCGGCTCGCGTGGGGATCCGGTCTGGAGGTCTGGCGTGGGAGACGCCGCCCCGAGTGTACCGGCCTGATGGATGATGGCAACCACGGGCGTATTGGGCCCGCGACATGACCGACGGGAGGTCGAATGACCGACGCTGAACGCGAGCGAGCGTTGGATCCGCAGGACCTCGAGCGGTTCCTGGTTGCACGACAGAGGAGTCGGCGACATCGAGGGCATGGTCGCCCTGTTCGAGCCCGACGCCGTCGTCCATGCCTACGAGGGTCGGGTCGTGCGCGGGCACGAGGAGATGCGCAGGTATTACCAGGAGCTCGCGTCGGAGGGCCGGGTCTTCCAGATGGGTGAGCAGCAGCCGGCGCTGATCAACGGCGACCTGGCGCTCACGTCGACGCGGTCGCGCAGCGGCAGCGTCACCGCCGAGGTCGCCCGACGCCAGCCGGACGGAACCTGGCTCTGGTTCATCGATCAATACGAGATCGCCCGGGCCTGAGATCGCCGAGGCCTGAGCGCGGCGTTCGTACCCTGCCCGCCGATCCGAAGGCGGGATGCCGCTCGACTCCGTGCAGCGGCTAGGATGCCGCGATGCGCAAGCCACTCGCGATCTCGACCCTCTTCGTCCTCCTCCTCGCCGCGTGCAGTGGTGGCGTTCCCGGCGCTACCTCAGGCCCGAATCCGCCATCGACCGCCGGACCCGCGGCGACCAGCAAGCCCGCCGGAAACGTCGACTGCGCGGCGATCGATACGGCTGCCCAGCAGCTGTTCGCGGTCCAGCTCCTGGCCCAGATGACCACGCCCGACACCGTCGACGCGATCCGGGACAAGGACATCGGAAACCTCGATATCGAAGCGTTCCTCGCCGGCATGGGCGAGCTGCACGCCCTCGATGCGTATTCGTCGCCGCTCGGCGATCCCAAGGCCGCGATCGAGGTCTACGAGAAGGCCGGCGAGGCCGCCAAGGTGCTGTTCGCCACCGAGCCGATCACACAGGCAGCGATCGACACGTACTACGAGAACGTCGGCACGGTCGGCGAGTTCCTCGGCAACCAGGTCGCGATCTCGGGAGCGATCGACGAAGCCGGCTGCTGAGGCGTAGCCCACGATCTGAACGTCAGCACGGTGTCTGGCGCGGCCCGGGCGGGCCGATCAGCGATCCATTGATGTCGTCGCCGCCGGCGAGACCGAACTGAGGTCCAGCCGCAGTCGGGTCCTTCGTGCGCGCGATGAGCATGCACGCCTGGCCCTCACGGGTTTGCGCATCCACGCGCCAGCACGCCGTCAGGTCGAGCGAGGCGGCCGCATCGGGATGCGGCGAGGCGGGGCAGCCAGCATGCTCGACGCGGAGCCTGCCTTCGCTGAAACCGTGGATCCACGGGTGGCGCTCCGTCATGCCAACGAAGGCTGCGGCGACGCCCTCGCAGATGTCGATCGGCACGAAGCCGCATTCCGCCGTCCATGTGCGTCGCTGGTCCACCATGTAGGTGTCCTCGATCTGCACCATGGTGCATCTGGCAAACGCGAGCATGAGCACCCACACAGCCATGAGCCGGACGGCCAGGACAGGTCGCATCAGTCGTGGACTCTAGACTCAGCGGTCCATGAGCACCAGCGGGGGACCCCGAGCCCCCTGGACGGTTCGAGTCGCCTCGTGGTCGGCGCGGCACAAGTGGCTCGTCTTCGTGCTCTGGTTTGCCGGGACGCTGGGGTTGCTCGGGGCGAGCTTCGCGGCAGGCGGGATCGTCGCCCTCGATGTCAACGACGACCCGAACGGGCCGCGCCTCGAGTCCGAGGTCGCCTACGACGTGCTCGGCGCGGGGGAGCCGGTCGCGCCGGCGGAGCGGATGGTCGTGGTCATCAACGGTGGCGCCGGCGCCGCGACGAACCCCGACTTCCAGGCCACGGTCCACGAGCTCGTCGCGGATCTCACCGCCGCGACGGCATCAGTCGATGGCGCACAGCAGCCGACGTTCGACAGCGTCATCGACCCGTTCCTCGTCCCACCCGAATCGGGCCTGATCTCGCCCGATGGCACCACCGTCCAGGTCGTCGGCAACATCCCGGGCGAGCGCCCGATCGTCGAGCAGAAGCTCGTCCCCGTGCCCGCGATCGTCGACGCCACCCGCGCGGCGCTGCCGAACGCCGAGGTCCACGTCATCAGCAGCACGTTCATCAACCGCGACATCACCGAGCTCATCAACGAGGAGCTCGACGGGTCGCTGCGGTTCACGATCCCGGCGACGTTCCTGATCCTGCTGCTGGCGTTCGGGGCGATCGTCGCGTCGGTTATCCCGCTCGTCCTCGCCGCGACCTCGCTCGCCGCCGCGTATGGCTTTCTCGGGCTGTACAGCCAGTCCGTCGGGGCAGTCAGCCCGAACGCGATCCAGCTGGTGGTCCTCATGGGCCTCGCGGTCGCGGTCGATTACTCCCTGTTCATGATCACGCGCTTCCGAACCGAACGGCAGCGCGGCGCCACGGTCCAGGGCGCGATCGAAACGTCGAGCTCGACTGCCGGGCGGGCGGTGTTCTTCTCGGGCATCGCGGTCGTCATCTCGCTCGGCGGCCTCGTGACGCTCGGGATCAGCCTGTTCACGTCGATGGCCGTCGGCACGATGGCGGTCGTGCTCGTCTCGGTGATCGGCAGCCTCACGTTCCTGCCGGCGACGCTCGCGATCGTCGGCGATCGGGTGAGCCTCGGTCGACCGATCACCTGGCTGCCGCGGCTCTTCCGCGCGCGGGGCGTCCTCGCCGCGATCGACCGGCGGGCCTCGCGCGCGCCCGGCAGCGGCTTCTGGGCTCGACTGGTCAACGCCGTGATGTCGCGGCCGGTCCTCATGACCGTGCTCAGCGCTGTTCTGCTCATCGCGGCGGCCTCGCCGGTCGTCCGAATGCGCACGGGCACGACGGAGATCACGGGCCTGCCGTCGACCATCGATGGCATCGCGGCGATCAAGCTCGTGAACGAGAAGTTCCCGCTGGGCCAGAACCTCCGGCTCGACGTCGTCGTCACGGGGGCGGATCGCGAGGACGTCCAGGCGGCGATCGAGACGCTGAAGACCAGGGTCCTCGCGATCTCGGGCGTGAGCGGCCCACCGGTGGGCCGAACGTCGCAGGACGGCAAGGCGGAGCTCGTCTCGTTCCACGATGACCGGCGGCCGGAACGACGAGGCGAACCGGGACATCGTTCGCGAGGTGCGCGGCGAGGTTCGTCCCGAGGTGTTCGGCGGCCTCCAGCCTCCCGTGGATGCGTATGTCGCGGGCCAGGTCGCGGCCACGCTCGACCTCAACGGGATCTACAGCGACGCGACGCCCCGGATCTTCGCGTTCGTGCTCGGGCTGTCGTTCCTGCTGATGCTGATCGCGTTCCGCTCCGTCGTCATCCCGATCAAGGCGATCCTGCTGAACCTGCTCTCAACCGCCGCCGCGTTCGGCGTGATGGTCCTCGTCTTCCACGAGGGCTGGTTCGCGGAGCAGCTGGGCATCGTCCCTGGCGGGGTGATCGAGAGCTGGGTGCCGATCTTCGTGTTCACGATCCTGTTCGGGCTGTCGATGGACTACCACCTGTTCATCCTCACCCGGATCAAGGAGGCGCGCGACCGCGGGCTGGACTCACGAGCCGCCGTGGCGCGCGGGATCTCGGTGACGTCCGGGACGATCACGAGCGCGGCCTCGATCATGGTCGTCGTCTTCGCGGTCTTCGTGACGTTCAAGTTCGTGTTCATCCAGCAGCTCGGGCTCGGGCTCGCCGTGGCCGTGTTCATCGACGCCACGCTCATTCGGTGCGTGCTCCTGCCGGCGACGATGACCCTGCTTGGCGACTGGAACTGGTGGCTCCCGCGCTGGCTCAATTGGCTGCCGAAGGTGACGATCGAAGGCGAGTCGGGCGAGCCCGAGGAGCTCGACGACGTCGCCGGTCGCTCGGCCGGTGACCTTCGCCCATCGACCGAGGGTGCCTGAGCCGATGCCCACGTTCGACGACGTCCGCGCGATCGCGATGGCGCTGCCCGAGGTCGAGGAGAAGCTGACCTGGGACACCGATGTCACGTTCCGGGTGCGGGACAAGATCTTCGTCATCGGCGGCGACGGGTACGACGGGATCTCGCTCAAGGCGTCGCTCGACCAGCAGGCCGATCTGCTCGATCTCGACCCCGAGACGTTCTCGAAGTCGCCGTATGTCGGGCGGTTCGGATGGGTGAGCGTCAAGCTCGATCGGATCGACCGCCCGCTGCTCGAGAAGCTGATCCGGGACGCGTGGCGCGCCACCGCACCGAAGAAGCTCCGCGACCTGGTGCCGGAGTGATGGTGGCTCGCGCGGGCGCTGCCCCGACGTCCGGGACGTTCGAGATCCGACCGGCGACGCCCGCGGATGCAGCGGCGATGACCGAGCTCGAGCACGCGAGCGCGATTCACCACGCAACCATCGATCCGAAGCGCTGGCGCGCACTCTCGCTCGAAGCCGTGGCCGCGTCGCGGCGGCGATGGCACCTCGCGAAACCGCGGGACGAAGGCCTCGTCGCGGTCTCGAACGGGTCGAACGGGTCGGATGGGCCGGACGGGCCGGACGGGCGGGTCATTGGGATGATCGAGCTGTGGCTCCGCCGGCCGCGCGACCCGGAGGGCGCTCGAATCAAGCGGCTGAACGTCGACCTCGGGATCAGCGTTGCGCCCGACTGGCGCGGTCGCGGGGTGGGGACCGCGTTGATGCGCGCCGCCGAGGACTGGGCGCGAGCGCATGGAGCAGAGCTGATGATGCTCAACCTGGACGCATCGAACTCAGGCGCACTTCGACTCTACGAGCGGCTCGGCTACGAGGTCCACGCGTTCGAGATGGACAAGGCGATCGAGCCGGATTCCGCGGCAGTCGACGCACCGGATGTCGTCCGAAACGCGGACGGCGAGCCGGTCCCGACGCTCGAGGGCGAGCAGGTGACGCTGCGCCCGATCCGGCCGGACGATCGGGAAGCCCTCCTCGAGGTGCTCCGGGATCCCTCGGTCGTCGCCGTGTGGGACACGCGCGGGCCCGAGACGAGCGTCGAGGAGCTGCTCGCCGGCGACGAGGCCTGGACGGTCTGGACCATCGAGGTCGACGGCGAGTTCGCCGGCAGCATCCAGGCCTCCGAGGAGACCGACCCCGACTACCGGAGCGCGGGCATCGACATCTTCATGCACTCGCGGTTCCAGGGTCGCGGCGCCGGCACCGACGCGCTGCGCACGCTCGCGCGCTACCTCATCGAGGTGCGCGGCCACCATCGGCTGACGATCGATCCGGCGGCGGACAATGCGCGGGCGATCCACACCTACGAGAAGATCGGGTTCAAGCGCGTCGGCGTGATGCGCCAGTACGAACGTGGCGTCGGCGGCGACGTTCCATGACGGGCTGCTGATGGACATGCTCGCGGACGAGCTGCGATAGGGGAGGCCATGGCGGATCGAGTGGTCGTCATCACGGGTGCAACCGGCACGCTCGGGCCGGTCGTCGCCCGGCGCTTCGCGGAGCCCGGTACGCGCCTCGCGCTCCTGGCCAAGGACGAGGAGAGCTGCATCGGCGTCGTGATGTCGCTCCCGGGTGGGTCGAAGCGACACCTCGGGATTCCCGTCGACCTGTCCGACGAGGTCTCCACGGTCGCCGCCGCGGATACGGTCCGCGAGCGACTCGGGGCGCCGTCGGTGCTCCTCCACCTCGTCGGCGGATACGCGGGCGGCACGCCGTTCGTCGACACGACCGACGAGGACTGGCGAGATCTCCTCGACCTCAACCTGTGGTCGACCATTCACGCGGTTCGCGCATTCCTGCCCGACGTCACGGCCGCCGAGAACGGGCGGATCGTGACCGTCTCGACCTTCGTGGCGGCGACGCCGACCCCGAAGCACGCCATCTATGCGGCATCGAAGGCGGCGGTCGAGGCGCTCACGATCTCCGTCGCGCGCGACCTCGCCGGGACGACCTCGACCGCGAACGTGGTCGTCGTCCGCTCGATCGGCGACGAGAAGCCGACCGACACCCGACCCGAGGAGATCGGCGCTGCGATGGCCTGGCTGTGCTCGCCCGAGGCGGGGGCCGTCAACGGCCAGCGGATCCCGCTGATCGGCCGCGCCTGACCTCCGCGCGGGGCCGCCGAGCCGCCGCGGACATGGAAAGGCCCCGGCTGGGGCGCCGGGGCCTCGTGCGCGGTCGTCTATTGAGACCGAGTCTCAGATTGGCCCTCGGCCGGTTCGGGTTCGGCCCTGGAGGGCGTTCCAGCCGACGACAACGACGACCGCGCCGATCGTCGCGGTGATGATCGTCGTGAGGTTGATGCCGTTGATGTAGTCGCCGTTGCCGGGGATCAGGACGCCGGCGAGGAAGCCACCGACGAGCGCGCCGACGATGCCGAGCACGATCTTGCCGATGACGCCCATGCCCTCGTCACCCTTGACGAGCATTCCTGCGAGGTAGCCGGCGATCGCGCCGACGACCAACCACGAGAGAATTCCCATTCCACCTACTCCCTTTCACATTGGGCGCGGCAGACCACGCGCCGGGCAAGAGCAGACACTAGGAACGCGAGGGTCGATTTCGCATCATCAGGAGATGCACTTCGCGCCCGCGATCATCCCAATTGCATACACGCTCGAAGCCGCCGACTCAGGCGTACTTGCGGTACTCTCCGCGCCCTGGGCCTGTAGCTCAATGGCAGAGCAGCTGACTCTTAATCAGCGGGTTGAAGGTTCAAGTCCTTCCAGGCTCACCACCCAAAATCGAACCGTGATGACGGTCGCGGCTGGGACAATGCGCGCGTGACTTCCGCGGGAGATGTGCTGCTGCCCGAGGGTGCGCGGCTCGTGCACATCGGGCCCCACAAGACCGGCACGACGACCCTTCAGGGCGCGTTCCACCTGGCTCGCGCCGCGGCCGCGAAGCAGGGCGTCCACTACGCCGGTCCGAATCGCCAGCCGGTGCACGCCGCGCAGGCGCTTGTCGCGAATTCATTAGATCCCAGTCGGGAACCTGCCGCGCTTCGACCCTGGCGGCGGCTGGTCGACGATGTCGAGCGGGCAACCGCGACCCGCGTGGTGATCAGCAGCGAGTGGTTCGCGGAACTGCAGCCCGCCGGAATCCGGATGCTCGTGGATGCGTTCGATCCCGCCCGCGTCCACGTCGCCGTCACGCTTCGCCCGCTCGGACGGATCCTCGCGTCCCAGTGGCAGCAGTTCGCCCAGGCAGGCCACTCGATCGCGTTCGATGCGTGGCTCAAGGCGATCTTCGACGATCCCACCAGCACGACGGGAGCGCTCTTCTGGCAACGACATCGTCATGACGAGCTCATCGATCGGTGGGCCGCCGAGGTTGGACACGATCGATTGACCGTCGTCGTCGCCGACGACCGCGACCGCGATTTCCTGCTCCGCAGCTTCGAGCGCCTCGTGGGCCTTCGGTCGCACACGCTCGAAGCCCCGGACGACCGCGAGAACCGATCCCTCACCAAGGCGGAGACGGAGGTCGTTCGATTCCTGCACCCCGCGATGCGCGAGCACGACCTCGACGCGTCGTTGCGCCTCCGCATCGCGCTGTTCGCCGTCGCCGGCAACCTGAAGCTTCGCGTTCCCGACGCGAACGAGCCTCGGATCGAGACGCCCTCGTGGGCGTTCGAGGCGAGCGCCGAGGTTGCACGACAGGCCGTCGACCGGATCCGTTCGACCGGCGTTCGCGTTATCGGGGACCTGGATTCGCTCGTGACGACCGATCCGGGTCGGTCGAATGAGGCAGTGCCACTCACCAACGAACGGTGGGCGGCGATCAACGCGTCCGCGGCGATGGGCGTGCTTGGCGTGAGTGGTCTCGCCCGTGGCTCCACGCAAGCGAGCAACAGCTCCGATGGCTGGCCGGACGAGCTCGATGTCCGGCCGTCCCGGCCCGGCGACGACCGAGCGCAGCTTTCGTACGACAGCCTCTCGACGACGCGCCTGGTGACCGTCCTTGCGGCTCGCATGCGCGAGGTGGCAGCCGCTCGTCTCGGATTGCGCCGCCTCCGACGGCGGAGCAAGCGTCGCCGGGCCGCGCGCGGTGGCAAGGGGTGAGGGCCGACGCGCTGCTCCTGCCGCCCGGCTCGCGGCTGCTCCATGTCGGCCCGCATTCGACCCGCGCGGCCGCGCTCCAGCGCGCCTTCCATGTCCATCGTCGCGAGATCGCGGCGCAGGGCGTCCACTACGCCGGCCCAAATCGCGAGCCACTTCACGCTGCGCAGGCCATCACGGGCAGTCCGTCGCCCTACGCGAATGGGAAGACGCCGCCTCGGAAGCGTTGGGATGCGCTTGCTCGCGAGGTCGATCGGGCGAGCGAGTCGCGCGTCGTCATCAGCAGCGAGGAGTTCGCGGACGCCGACGACGCAGCGGCGCGGACCGTCATCACCGACCTCGGTGGCGAGCGGGTCCACGTGGTGGTCACGCTCCGTCCGCTCGTCGGCATCCTGCCCGAGCAATGGCAGCGAGACGTCCAGGGAGGGATGACCCTCGCCTACGAGGCGTGGCTCGAGGCGCTGTTCAACAAGCCGGCCAGTGCCATGAGCTCGGATTTCTGGCGTCGCCACCGACAAGACCAGCTCGTTCGCCGATGGGTCATGGCCGCCCACAGGTCGCGGGTCAGCGTCGTGGTCGTGGACGAGGCGAACTCCGGGCACGTGCTGCGGGTGTTCGAGGAGCTGGCCGGGTTGCGCGCCGGCACGCTCGTCCCGGAGCCCGACCTGCTCGATCGATCGCTGACGCTTCGCGGAGGTCGAGACGATCCGCGCGTTCAATATCGCGTTCCGTCGCGATGGCCTCGGCCCGCAGCTGCATGCCAGGGTGATGCGGTACGGCGCTGCCGAGTGGCTGAAGCGGCGCCGGGCCGGCGATGACGAGCCGCGGATTGAGACGCCGGCATGGGCGATCGAGCGGGCCGGGGCGATCGGGCGGGAGATCGTCGATGGGATCCGGGCAAGCGGCGTCCGCGTGATCGGCGATCTCGAGGCGCTCGCACCCGCGACGGCTCCTCCCGGAGCTGCGAAGCCGACGCCGGACGAGACGTGGGCCAGGGTCGGGGCGACCGCCGCAGTCGGGATCCTGCTCGCGAGTGGTCTCGGGCCAAGCGCCGCCCGGAAAGCCGGCCTCGACAAGTCGTGGCCCGATGGCCAACCGCGCGCGGGTCCGCCGCCACCGCGAGCCCGAGCCGAGCCGATCGAGCTGGCTCGCGTCTCGACGTCGAGCCTCGCTGCAATGGTCTGTCGCCGCGTCGCCGGCGCCTTCGTCGCTCGACTCACCCCGTGGCGACGCCGCGGCTGATGTCGGCAGCGCAGGGGCACGCGACCGCGGCCGGCGTGGCTCGTTAGGATTCGCCCGACAGCGGCTGCCCCCAAGCGACCCAGGAGGCGCAAGCTTGCCGAAGGCTGACACCCAGCCCGTGCCGGAGGGGACGAGACTCCTCCACGTCGGCCCGTACAAGACCGGCACGACCGCGCTCCAGGCGGCGATGTGGGCCGCCCGTGCGGCAATGCTCGACCAGGGCGTCCGGCTCGCCGGGCGTTCGCGGAACCCGGCCAGCGCCGTTCGAGCGGTGACCGGCCGAGCGTCGCCCTACTCGGCCGAGGGCAAGGCGCCGCCGATCGCGCGCTGGAACGAGCTCGCGCGCGAGCTGCGCAAGGCGACCGAGTCGCGCGTCGTGGTCAGCAGCGAGTTCCTGGCGTGGGCGGACGTCGACACGATCCGCCGGATCGTCGATGACGTGGGCGAGCACGTGCACGCAGCGGTGACCCTTCGGCCGCTCGTCCGGATCATGCCGTCGATGTGGCAGCAGAACGTCCAGACGGGCTCGCGCTCCTCGTTCGAGTCGTGGCTCCGAGGCGTGCTGCGCGAGCCGCCGGAGCAGGCCAATCGCGAGTTCTGGACGCTCCAGCGCCACGACGCGCTGGTCGACCGGTGGGTCTCCGTCCTGGGCCCCGAGCGAGTGACTGCCGTCGTCGTCAACGAACGCGATCACCTCGTGCTCATGCACGTGTTCGAGCGGCTGCTCGGGCTGCGCGAGGGCACGCTCGTGCCCCAGCGCGACCTCACGAACCGGTCGCTGACGCTGCCCGAGGCCGAGGCAGTGCGCGCCCTCAACCTCGCCTTCCACGCCGAGAAGCTGCCCAAGGCGCAGCATGCGCGGCTCGTGCGCTTCGGTGCGGCGCAGCTGATGAAGCGGCGCGAGCCGGCCTCGGACGAGCCGCGCGTCGAGATGCCGGCGTGGGCGATCGAGCCGACGCTCGCGATCCAGCGCCAGATCGTCGAACGGATCGCCGTGTCCGGCGCGAACGTCATCGGCGAGCTCGATTCGCTCGCGCGACCGCCGGAAATGCGGGCGTCCGGCGCATCGACGAATGGCGTCTCCGCCGACTCGGTGCCGGTCTCGCCCGAGATCGCCGCCGCGATGAGCATGGGCGTGGTGATCGCGAGCGGCGGCGGTCGCCGAGGCAGGCTCGATGGCCGGTTTGAGTTCGCCGAGCCTGTCGAGGTGACGCGGGTCCCGACCTACCAGGTCGCCGGCGTCCTGGCGCTTCGAGGCTGGCGGGCCCTCGTCGGGATCCCGTCCGCGATTGCGGGCCGGTTGCGGCCGACCTCGGCGCGAACCCGCGAGCTGGAAGAGGTCGAGTCGCTCGACTAGCTGCCGGCGACCCCGCCGCCACCGCCGAGGTGTGCGTCGAGCGCCCGTCGAATCATCGACACGGCGTCCGGGACGGGGGTCTGCGTGGTGTCGATCACGAGGTCGGCGTCGGACGGGTCTTCGTACGGTGAATCGATGCCCGTGAAATCGGGGATCTCGCCGGCGCGAGCGCGCTTGTAGAGGCCCTTCGGGTCGCGCGCCTCCGCGACCGCGAGCGGCGTCCGAACCCAGACGAGGAGGAACGGCGCGACGGGCGTCACGGTCTCGCGCGCCAGCAGGCGCGATCGATCGAACGGCGCGATGAGCGCGCTGATCACGATCTGGCCCTCGCCGGCGAAGCGAGCGGCGAGCTCCGCGGCACGCTGGACGTTCCGCTCGCGCGATGCCGAGTCGAACCCGAGGTCGGCCGAGAGATGCTTCCGGAGCTCGTCGCCGTCGAGGATCGTCACCGGTCGATCGGCGGCGCGGAGGTCCGCGGCGAGTGCCTCGGCGATCGTCGACTTGCCGGCGCCGGACAGGCCGGTCAGGAACACGACGGCGCCACGTTGCCCCTCGGCCACCGCGGCCGCCGCGGCCGCCGTATCGCTTCGTACCGCCTTGGCGGCCCCCGGTCGCATGCCGCGCACGGTACGGCGGATCCCGATCCACAGCAGCGAGCCTCCGACGAGTGCCGCGATCGCCACGAGCAGGACGAGCTCCGTGCTGAGCCCCAGCAGCCGCAGCCCGGAAGCGAGCAGCAGCACCGCGAGTGCGCGGCGAATCACGCCGCCGGGCGCCCGGCTGGAGATCTGCGCGCCGATGAATGCGCCGGGGATTGCGCCGAGGAGGAGCGAGGTCGTGAGCTCGAGCGAGAAGTCGCCGAACAGGAGGTGGCCCACCGCGGCGGCGCCGACCAGCGGGATCGCCTGGGTCAGGTCCGTGCCGACGAGCGACGACGCCTTCAGCCCGGGGTAGATCAGGAGGAGCGAGACGATGATGATCGAGCCGGATCCGACGGACGTGATGCCGACGATGAACCCGGCGACCGCGCCGAGGATGATGGTGGGGATCGGGCGCGGCGATGACCTCGGGTCGGGACATCCGCGTCGCGCCCTCGCCGAGGGGCAGTCGGTTCTGCCACATCTGGAACAGCGCCCGCGCCACCAGCCCGGCGGCCGCCAGCAGCAGCGCCAGCCCGAGCAGCGTCTTGAGCGTCGTGTCGAGCTCCTCGCCGCGCGGCTGGAGGCTGATGAACCAGGCGCCGAGGAACGCCGCGGGCACCGACCCGACGCACAGCAGCTTGACCAGCTGGAGGTTGACCGTCGAGTTCCGCAGGTGAACGAATGCGCCCGCCGGCTTCATCACGAAGCTCGCGACGAGGTCGCTGGAGATCGCGGTCAGCGGGTCGGCACGGAAGAAGAAGACGAGCATCGGCGTCATCAGCGCGCCGCCGCCCATCCCCGTGAGCCCGACGATGATCCCGACGAGCAGCCCGCCGACGGCGAGCGGCAGGTCAACGGTCATGCGGTGACACGGTCATGCAGGGACGGGGAGCACCGCGCGATGATACCTTCGGCCTCCCGTCCGAAAGCCATCGAGGTAGTCGAAGGCCCTTGAAGTCGCACGTCCTCAGCCACCTGCGCAACCTCGAGGCCGAGAGCATCTTCATCTTCCGCGAGGTCGCCGCGGAGATGGCGCGTCCGTGCCTCCTCTTCTCCGGCGGCAAGGACTCCACGGTGATGCTCCACCTCGCCCGGAAGGCGTTCGCGCCGGCGCGCATCCCGTTCCCGATCATGCACGTCGACACGGGCCTGAACTTCCAGGAGGTGCTCGACTACCGGGACAAGTGGGTGAAGGAGCTGGGGCTCAAGCTGATCGTGGCGTCCGTGCCCGATGCGATCGAGCGCGGGCTCGTCCACGAGGAATCGGGCGGCTCGCGCAACCGGATCCAGACGCCGGTCCTGCTCGAGGCGGTCGAGCAGAACAAGTTCGACGCCCTGTTCGGCGGCGCGCGCCGGGACGAGGAGAAGGCGCGAGCGAAGGAGCGCGTGTTCTCGTTCCGCGACGAGTTCGGGCAGTGGGACCCGAAGAACCAGCGGCCCGAGCTCTGGTCGCTCTACAACGGCCGCGTGCAGCAGGGCCAGTCGATCCGCATCTTCCCGCTCTCGAACTGGACCGAGCTCGACATCTGGACGTACATCGTCGAGGACAAGGTCGAGGTCGCGCCGCTGTACCTCGCCGAGGAGCGCGACGTCGTCGAGCGCGACGGGATGCTCTACGCGGTCAACGAGTTCACGCCCCTGCGCGAGCGGCGAGACGGCGGCCCGCAAGAAGGTGCGCTATCGCACGATCGGTGACGCGAACCTGACGGCGGCGGTCGAGTCCGAGGCGGACACGATGGAGAAGGTCGTCACCGAGGTTGCGGCGGCCCGGATCACGGAGCGCGGCGCGACCCGCGGCGACGACCGGGTGAGCGAGACCTCGATGGAAGACCGCAAGCGCGAAGGCTATTTCTGATGCCGGACGAGGCGACAATCGCCGCCGCGAAGGCGGCGACGAAAGCCATCAGGGGCGCGCGCTCGAGCGACCTGCTGCGCCTGGCGACGGCGGGCTCGGTGGACGACGGCAAGTCGACCCTCATCGGGCGCCTGCTGTACGACTCGAAGACGCTGTTCATCGACCAGCTCGCAGCCGTCGAGCGCGTCTCGCGAGGAACGCGGCCACGACTTCACGGACCTCGCGCTGCTCACCGACGGCCTGCGCGCCGAGCGGGAGCAGGGGATCACGATCGACGTCGCGTACCGCTTCTTCGCCACGCCGCGGCGGCGGTTCATCATCGCGGACACCCCCGGGCACATCCAGTACACGCGGAACATGGTCACCGGCGCCTCCACGGCGGACGTCGCGGTCCTCCTGCTGGATGCCCGCCGCGGGATCACCGAGCAGAGTCGCCGGCACGCGTTCATCGCCTCGCTGCTGGGCGTGCCCCACATCCTGCTGTGCGTCAACAAGATGGACCTGGTCGACTGGTCGGAGGACGCGTTCGAGTCGATCCGCGAGGAGTTCGTCGAGTTCGCCACGCGCCTGCGCGTCCGCGACCTCTCGTTCATCCCGATCTCGGCCCTGCACGGCGACAACGTCGTGGCGCAGTCCGAG
This sequence comes from uncultured Chloroflexia bacterium, assembly GCA_963721765.1. Lineage (GTDB taxonomy): Bacteria > Chloroflexota > Limnocylindria > Limnocylindrales > CSP1-4 > UBA5189. The sequence continues at coordinate 1,824,693 of CAVRJP010000001.1, read as the reverse complement.
AAGATGCCCTGGTACGACGGGCTGCCGCTGCTCCGCCACCTCGAGCGCCTGTACGTCGCCTCCGATCGAAACCTCGTCGACGTTCGATTCCCGATCCAGTACGTCATCCGGCCCGCAGTCGCACACCGTCATCGACTACCGCGGCTATGCCGGGACCGTCGCCTCCGGCGTGCTCAAGCCGGGCGATCCGGTGCTGGTGCTGCCGAGCGGGCTCGAGACGAAGATCGAGTCGATCGAGACCGCCGACGGACCGGTCGACGAGGCATTCCCGCCGATGGCCGTGACCGTCACGCTCGCCGACCACCTCGACATCAGCCGCGGCGACATGCTCTGCCGCCCGCACAACGTGCCCACGGTCGCGCAGGAGATCGACGGCCAGGTGTGCTGGATGGACGAGAGCGCGCCGCTCGACGAAGGGCGGCAAGTACGCGATCAAGCACACCACCCGCTGGGCGCGCGCCGTCGTCCGCGACATCGCCTACCGGATCGACATCAACTCACTCCACCGCGTCGAGGGCGTCGATTCGCTGGCGCTGAACGAGATCGGGCGCGTCCAGCTCCGCGTGACCCAGCCGCTGTTCGTCGACACCTACGGCGACAACCGCCAGACCGGCTCGTTCATCCTCGTCGACGAGCGCTCGAACAAGACCGTGGGCGCCGGCGTGATCGGGCGGGCCACCGTCGCGGGCTGAGCCCCGCAGGGCATCGCCAGGGCGATCACCGCGCCCTGCGAGACGAGCGGCGAGCCGAATTGGTTCTTTCCTGCCGCCAGGGATCGGACGGGCGACAATCTCCCGAAGAAGTGGCCACCTTGAAGTTTCGGAAGCGCCCGGGATTCATCGCCTCCTACTGCGCAGGTCTGTTCGCAGCCGCCCTTGCGGGATGCATGACCCTGCCGACGCCGTCCGCAACCCAACCGGCTGGCGAGACCCCAGGGGCAACCGAGGCCACGGCCCCAGAAACCGAAGCCGCGCCGTTCGCGTGGGGCGGGAGCCACCCCAACATCCTGCTGATCATCGCTGACGACTTTGGCCTGGACGCGAGCCCGTGCCATGACATCGGGGCGGAGAAGCCGGCAATGCCGAACCTCGAGCGGCTCTGCCGCGAGGGCCTCGTCTTCGACAACGCCTGGGTCAGCCCGATGTGCTCGCCGACTCGCGCGACGATCCTGACCGGGCAGTACGGGTTTCGGACGGGGGTTCTCGCCGCGGGCCAGCGGCTCCGCCCGACGGAATCGATCCAGGACCTGCTCACCGCCGGTGCGGGCTATTCGAACGCGCTCATCGGCAAGTGGCACCTCACGTCCGATCCCGCGCTCTTCGGGATCCAGCACTACGCGGCCTTCCTCGATCATCAGGGTGAGCTTCCGGACTACTCGAACTTCGAGATCACCGAGGATGGCGTCAAGCGGCAGGTCACCGAATACGCCACGACCGCCTTTACCGACATGGCGATCGAATGGGTGGCGCAGCAACGGCAGCCGTGGTTCCTCTGGCTCGCCTACAACGCGCCGCATGACCCGCTCCACGTCCCGCCACCGAGCCTCCACGCGCACGACCTCCCGGGCGGCGACGACGTCGACGAGAACCGTCGCGACTACTACTTTGCCGCCGCCGAGGCGATGGACAAGGAGATGGGGCGGCTCCTCGACTCGATGGACCCGCAGGTCCGCGAGGAGACCGTCGTGATCTTCGTCGGCGACAACGGGACGGCCGCGGATGTCATCCAGGCTCCGTTCGGTCGGCGCAAGGCCAAGCGAACGGTCTACCAGGGCGGCGTCAGCTCCCCGGTGGTGATCGCCGGGGCAGGAGTCACGCGACGGGGCGAGCGCGAGGACGCGCTGGTCAATGGCACCGACCTGTTCGCAACGATCGCCCAGATCGCGGGAAGCCCGGCGGCCTCGGCGCACGACAGCATCAGCTTCGCCCAGGCCCTCGTCGATCCGGGCTTCGTTGGCCGGACGCACGCCTATGCCGAGTACGAGAACCGGGAGGTCAGCCTCTGGGCGGTGCGCGACGTTCGGTACAAGCTGATCGGCTTGTCGTACAAGGCCCCGGAGCTGTACGACTTGGTGACCGACCCATTCGAGCGTACGGATCTCGCCGAATCCGGCGTGCCGATCGAGCTCCAGCCGGTGGTCCAGGACCTCGAGAGCTTCCGCAACCAGCTCCTGGCATCTCCGGGCTAGTCGGCCCGGGTCGGGCGGACCGCGCGACCCGCGGCAATCGCCGACGGGCGATCCCGTAGCAGCCCTAGGCGCGCACCGCCCAGGCGTCGATCTCGACCTTGTATTCGGGCGTCGCGAGGGCCGAGATGTACAGGAGCGTCGAGGTCGTGACGTGGCTGCCGAGGAGGCGGTCCAGCGTCGCGCGTCGGGCCGCGGCATCCATCTCGCCGACAACGTAGGTCACGATCTTCACGAGATCCGTGCGCTCGAAGCCGGCGGCCTCCAGGTTCAGGAGCACGTTCAGGAGCGCCACCTCGAACTGGGCCGCGGTGTCATCGGGGACGTTGCCATCGTGATCCTTGCCGACCTGGCCGGAGATGAACAGCATCCGGCTCTCGCCGCTGACCTCGATCTGGTGGACGTATCGACCGATCGGCGGGTGGATGGTGTCCGGGTTGCGGGGCTGCTTCATCAGCCGGGTACCGCCGCTGGGTCCTCGCGCCGGAGGAGGATCCCGAGGTATGCCTTCCATGGCCCGACCGCCGCGTCGCGAGAGCCCGCCATTCCGGCGAAGATCTGGGAGATGTGGTCCAGGTCGTGCACGCTCCATGTCGCCAGAAGCTCGCGCAGCGTCACCTCGCCGAGCGACGGATGGAGCCCGCGTCGATCGAGGTCAGCCTCGTTCACCAGCTCGCCGAGTCGGCGGAGGTTCTCGGTTCGGAGCTCCGCGAAGCGGTCGACCAGCTCGTCGAGGGACGCGTCCAGATCGCGCTCCAGCATCTCGAATCGGTCGAATCGATCGAACGCTCTCGACGTGCCGTCCTCGAGGATGCGCATCGATCGTTCGATCCAGTCGGCCTGCTCACCCGTGATCAGATGGCCGACGACGTCCTTCGGGCGCCAGCCTTCCGCGGTATCAGGCGTGGCCGACCAAGAGGCGGGCAGGTCGCGGAGCAAGATCCGAAGCAGGTCTGGTGTCCGGCGCAGGAGATCGGTCGTCTCGGCGATGAAGCTCATCTCTCGCCGAGTCTAGTACCGCCTCGGGTCCGCCCTCGGCGACGCGCTATTCCGCGGGCTTGTCGCCCTTCCGGCAGCCTTCGTTCGGTTCGTTCCCAGGGGGGCACTTCTTGTCCTTCTTGCCATTGCGCTGGACGACGTCGGCTGTTTCGGCGGGTGCACTTGGTGTGACCGAGGGGAGCGCCTGATCGGCGCCGAGCGTTCCCAGTGGGGCCGTTGTCGCCACGACGAGACCGGCGAGCGCGACGAACGCAATCGCGAGCACACCGGCAAGCGCTCGTCCCCAGTTGTCCCCCGACCGAGTTCGGCGCCGGAGCACGATCGGCTCGACCGGCGCCGCAGCGGCCGGAGCGACCTCGATGTCTGGCTGGGGATCGACGATGGCGCTCGTTCCGGGCTCCACCCGGTCCCCGAGCTCAATCTCGGGCGGACGCAGCTCCGGTTCGAAAGCGGGCGGCTCCAGGGGATCCAAAGTACGGACGACGAGCGTGTCGTCGAGATTCGCGCGCGTGCCGAGGTATCCCGAGGCCACGCCGGTCACCCCCTCAGGCAGGGCCGGGTGGAGGTCGTCGAGCTTCCTCGGATCCGTCATGTGAGGGGCATACAGCGCCACGGGATGCTGTTGCTCGATCAGCGCCCACGTTCGGCGTACAGGCCCGTTGCAACGCAGTTGCGGACGACGCCTCACCCGGGCGGGACGACGCGCTCGACCTCCACGCCGCCGAGGTGCAGCCACGCTGCGAGGTCTGCGAGCTCCGTATTCGTCGCATCGAGGTCCGCCAGGGTGGCGCCGGGCTGGAGGTGAAGCGCCGGCACGCGGAGCACGTTCGCATCGGGATCCCGTCGAGCGTCGACGCGCGCGACGAGACGATCGCCGTGGAGGACCGGGAGCACGTAGTAGCCCCAGCGCCGCTTCGGGACCGGGACGTAGATCTCGAGCCGGTACTCGAAGTCGAACAGCGCCTCCGCAACGGATCGGTCGTAGACGAGCCGGTCGAACGGCGAGAGCAGCGCCGTCCGGCCCTCGAACGGTCGATCGAGGAGCTCGGGCTCGACCCGCCAACGCCCGCGGACCCCATCGATCCTTGCCTCGATCCCGTCGTCTTCGACCTCGTTCCGCGAGCCCGCCCGAACGACGCCCAGCGAGCGAAGGCGGCGACGGGCGCGGATCCGACGCGCCTCCTCGAAGGAGATCGACGGCGAATCCGTCGGCAGGACGCGCTCGGCGAGGTCCCAGATGCGCTCGTTGCTCGAGCGGCCGGCGATCGCGATCCGACCCTGGCCGGACAGGTAGTCGAGCATCTGGGTCACGTTGCGCTGGTTGGTCCAGCCGCGTGATCGCCAGCCGCGCGCGGACCGATCCTCGAGATCCCGCGAGCGAAGCGGCCCGCGCGTCCGCAGCTCCTCGAGGACGTACAGACGGAAGGCGTCGTTCGTCTCGAGCCAGGCGCGCACGCCCATGGGCCCACGTGGTCTTGCCCTCGGGCCAGGCCTCCATCTGCGCCCGCAGCAGCGGGTAGTCCTCGATCGGGAAGATGAACGCGCGGTGCTCGAACAGCCGGCGTTTTGCGAGGAGCCGTGTGAGGTCCGCCGGGTCGAACGACCGGCCGAGGCGGCTCCAGAGGACGAGGTGCTCGGTCCGCGCGACCGCGGCGGTCGGGTCGATCTGGACGGAGCCGAGGTGGCGGATGACCTCGAGCAGGTCGGTCGGTCGATCGGCGTCGAGGCGCTGGGCCATCACGGCGATCTGCCGCGCGCGTTCGAGGGTCAGTCGAATCGGGCTGTCCGGCATGGACCGACGGTAGCCGTTCGTCGGCCCTGCTACCCTCGGGCCACCCTTGAAGGCCGGTCCAGAGAGACCGGCGAACCGGTCCCGTGAGGCCGGGAAGGAGGCTCGATGGCTGCGCTCAGCTCCATCGGCGGCGAACTTCGCCGCGCCCAGCGCTCGGGCGCCGGCCATTCCCTCTCACCGATCCCGTCGGTTGCTATCGCGCCTCCGAGCCCGCGTGCGAGCGCGATCGTCGATCCTCGGATCGGGGACCTCGGTCCCGCGCTGCTGGCGCTCGAGGACGGCTCGATCTTCGAGGGCGTCGCGTTCGGCGCACCGGTCGCCGGCGTCGGCGACCTCGTCGTCAACACGAGCCAGACCGGCTACCAGGAGGTCTGCACCGACCCGTCCTACGCCGGCCAGATCGTCGTGATGACGTACCCGTTGATCGGCAACTACGGCCGGCTGCTCGACGACGACCAGTCGGCGCGCCCATGGCTCCGTGGGCTGGTCGTCGCCAACGCGACCGCCGCGGTGCTCGACGACGGCCGGCAGCTCGCGCGGCTCCTCCGCGACAACGGGATCCCGGCGATTGCCGGCGTCGACACGCGGGCGCTCGCGCGGCACCTGCGCGCCAATGGCTGCCTTCGGGGAGTGATCCTGGAGCCGGGCGAGCTCGATCGCGCGGATGCGCAGGCGAGGGCCGCCGCGGTACCGCGCTGGGAGGATCAGGACTTCGTCGCGGAGGTCTCGCCGGCGGCCGTGACCGAGATCGGAGTGGGGGAGGACGGCCCGCTCGTCGCGATCGTCGACTACGGCCTGAAGGCGAACATCATCCGCAGCCTGCGGCGGCGCAACGTTCGGGTCCGCGTGCTGCCGCATACCGCTTCCGTTGCCGAGGTCATGGCTTTGGACGTCTCGGGCGTCGTGCTGTCGCCGGGACCGGGCGATCCGGCGCGGCTTGCCGGACCGGTCGCCCTGGCGCGGGCGATCATCGAGGACGGCCGGCCGCTGCTGGGAATCTGCCTGGGCCACCAGGTCGTGGCGCGTGCGGCGGGCGCGGAGACGCGCCGGCTCCGGTTCGGGCACCACGGCGCGAACCATCCCGTTCGCGACGTCGACACCGGCTACGTGCAGGTCACGGCGCAGAACCACGAGGTCCAGGTCATTGGCGAGACGCTGCCGCGCGGCGGCGGCTTCCACGTCAGCCAGGTCAACCTGAACGACGGGTCGGTCGAGGGCCTGCGCCACGCCGAGCTGCCGATCGAGACGGTCCAGTACCACCCCGAGGGAGCACCCGGGCCGCTCGACGCGCTCGCGGTCTTCGACCGCTTCGTGGCGACGCTCCGCGGACCTGCGGCGGCGCGGTGAGCTCGTCGACGCGAGCCGGTTCCCCGATTGCAACAGCGCCGCACTTGGACCATTCGATGTCGGCTCCACGGGCCACGTGAGCACAACGCGCGTGCACAAGGCATCGCCCGTCCACCCGCGCGGGTTCGTTGTCGCGCGTTTCGCCTGTGCAGCCGGAATCCCCACGCGCAAGCGTCGTGAAACACGCCCGTCCATGGCCATCAGCCGCGACGAAAGTGGGTGCGGGGCCGCCTATCGGCCCACGTTGTGGCTGGGGTGTCGATGCAGCCGACGTCGGCGGCCTCTTGGCGGTCGAGGCGCCAGCGCCCTGTCGCTGACTGCGGTCCCGTCGGAGGGAACGCGGTGAACCTGCCCGGCGCACGACCTGCGTCGGTCCTGATCATTGGCTCGGGGCCGGTGGTCATCGGGCAGGCGGCGGAGTTTGACTACGCCGGGACCCAGGCGTGCCGCGCCCTTCGCGCCGAGGGAGTGCGGACGATCCTGGTGAATAGCAACCCGGCCACGATCATGACCGACCCCGAGGTCGCGGACGCTGTCTACCTCGAGCCGCTGACGGTGCCCGCGATCGAGGCGGTCATCGCGCGCGAGCGACCTGAGGGGCTGCTCGCCGGGCTCGGGGGGCAGACCGCGCTCAACCTCGCCATGGATCTCGCGCGCGAGGGTGTCCTGGATCGCCACGGCGTTCGACTGCTCGGGACGCCACTCGAGGCCATCCGGATGGCCGAGGACCGCGAGGCGTTCCGCGACCTGCTCGATCGGATCGGCCAGCCGTACGCGCCCTCGGCGATCATCGAGGGCTCGACTGTCGAGGCGCGCGAGGCGTCGACGATCGAGGCCCTCCGCGCGATCGGGCTGCCGGCGATCATCCGGCCGGCGTTCACGCTCGGCGGCACCGGCGGCGGCATCGTCGAGACAGAGGCGACGTACCGGGAGCGGGTGCGGACGGGGCTCCGCGCGAGCCCGATCGGCCAGGTGATGGTCGAGCGCTACCTGTCCGGCTGGCAGGAGATCGAGTACGAGGTCATGCGCGACGCCGACGACACGTGCATCGCGGTGTGTGGCATGGAGAACGTCGACCCGCTCGGCGTCCACACGGGTGACTCGATCGTCGTCGCACCGATCCAGACGCTCAGCGACGCGGTCCACCAGCGGCTGCGGAGCGCCGCGCTGGCGATCATCCGGGCGCTCGGCGTCGAGGGCGGCTGCAACGTCCAGTTCGCGCTCTCGCCGGACTCGACCGAGTACGCCGTGATCGAGGTCAACCCGCGCGTCTCGCGCTCGTCCGCGCTGGCGTCGAAGGCGACGGGCTACCCGATTGCCCGCGTCGCCGCACAGATCGCCGTTGGCCGCCGGCTCGCGGAGATCCCGAACGTGATCACCGGCACGACCGTCGCGGCGTTCGAGCCCGCCCTCGACTACGTCGTCGTCAAGCTGCCGCGCTTCCCATTCGACAAGTTCCCTGGTGCCGATCGGTCGCTCGGATCGCAGATGAAGGCGACGGGCGAGGTGATGGCGATCGACCGGACGTTCGGGGCGGCGCTGAACAAGGCGTTGCGCGGGCTCGAGCAGGCGGGCGCCGGACCGCTCGCCGAGGACCCGAGCTGGGCGACGACGGTCGACTACCTGGCCGCGGTGCTCGCCGGCGACCCCGATGAGGACGCCCCGATCCGATACCTCGACGAGGCGGGCACGGCGTGCGAGTCCACGCGGTTCGCACAGCGCTCCGCGGCGCCGATCGTGCTCCGGCGGTTCGTCGCACCGTCCGACTCGCGCCTGTGGCGGATCCTCGCGCTCCTTCGGCGCGGCGTGCCGGAAGCGACGATCCGGGAGGCCACCGGCATCTCGCCCTGGTTCCTCGCGGAGATGGGTCGGAATGTCGCGCTCGAGGCGGAGATTCGGGCGATGGGGGAGCGCGTCGCGGCAGCTGGCAACGGCGAGGATCCGGAGGCCGCCTCCCTCCTCGCGACCGCAAAGCGGTTCGGGTTCGGCGACGGGGACATCGCGAATCTCGCCTCCGTGCCGGTCTCGGCCGTGAGCGAGACCCGTCGCTCCCTCGGCCTCTCGCCGGGCTACGCGATGGTCGACACGTGCGCCGCCGAGTTCGCGGCCGAGACGCCGTATTTCTACGCAACCTATGCAGCCGCGGGCTCGGCGCCCGAAGCGCCGCCCGTCCCGCGACCCGCCGCGCTCGTGATCGGCAGCGGTCCCGTCCGGATCGGGCAGGGGATCGAGTTCGACTACTGCGCCGTCAAGGCCGCCGCGACCCTGCGCGAGCTGGGTTGGTCCGCGGTCATGGTGAACTCGAACCCGGAGACCGTCTCGACCGACTTCGACGCCTCGACCCGGCTGTATTTCGAGCCGCTCGACGTCGAGAGCGTCATGAGCCTGCTCGAGGCCGAGAGCCCGGAAGCGACGAGGAACGGCGAGCCGCCGGACCTGCCGGTGATGGTCGCGTTCGGCGGCCAGACGCCGCTCAACCTTGCCGGCGCCGCTGGCCGAGCGCCGGCACGACCCTCCTCGGCTCGGACCTCGAGGCGATCGACCAGGCGGAGGAGCGCTCGCGCTTCGCGGCGCTCCTGGACCGGCTCGGCATCCCGCAGCCCGAGGGCGGCATGGCGAGCTCCATCGAGGAGGCGCTCACGCTCGCGGAGCGCATCGGCTACCCGGTCATCGTCCGCCCGAGCTTCGTCATCGGCGGGCTCGCGATCGACTTCTGCTACTCGCCCGAGGACATGATTCGGCAGCTCGCCGCGGCGACCGTGGTCGACCCCGATCGGCCCGTCCGGATCGATCGTTACCTCGAGGGCATCGAGGTCGACGTCGACGCCGTGTCGGATGGGGAGCGCGTCCTGATCCCCGGCCTCCTGGAGCACGTCGAGCGCGCAGGCGTGCATTCGGGCGACTCGGTCGGGCTGTTCCCGCCGCAGAACGTGAGCGAGGCCGACCAGGGGCTGATCGTGGCGACGATGGAGCGCATCGCGCTTGCGCTCGGTGCGAAGGGCCTCGTCAACGCCCAGTTCATCGTCCGCGAGGACGGCGTGTACCTGATCGAGGTCAACCCGCGCGCGTCTCGGACGGTGCCGTTCATGTCGAAGGTCACCGGTGTGCCGATGGTGGAGCTCGCGGTGCGGATCGCGCTCGGCTCGAACCTCCATGAGCTCGGCTGGCCCGGCGGCCTGCTCCAGCCGCCGCCGTACGTCGCGGTCAAGGCGCCGGCCTTCTCGACGACGAAGCTGCTCGGGGTGGACCCGTCGGTCGGGCCGTCGATGCAATCGACCGGCGAGGTCATCGGGATCCACGAGGATGCCCGGGTCGCGCTGGCGAAGGCGCTGAGGGGAGCCGGCCTGGTGCCCTCGGTCGTCGCAGGTCCTGGCGGCCGACCGCCCCTTGCGGTCCTGTCGATCGCCGAGCGCGACAGGGCTGAACTGCCCCGCCTCGCCGCCGCGCTCCGGCTCGCAGGCTTCCGCCTCGCCGCCACAGAGGGCACGCGCGCTGCCCTCCAGGCCGCCGGCTTCGATGCCGCCCCGGTCGCGAAGCTGGCCGAGGCCGACCCGCGGGGCCGGCCCGTCAAGGCCGCCATGCGCGACCTCCTCTCGCTCATCCGCTCCGGCGAGACCCGCCTCGTGGTCAACACGCCCACCCCGCGCTCCGGCGCCGTCCGCGACGCTGCCGAGATCCGCCATGCCGCGATCGCCGAGGGCGTGCCATGCCTGACTGCCATCGAGACCGCGATCGCCGCCGCCGAGGCACTCGATCCCGCGGTTGACGCCCAGGTCGCCGACGTCCGATCGATCGTCGACTGGCTGGCCCTTGCGGAGCGCATTCGAACCGAGCCGGCTCAAGTCGAGCCCGTTGCCGTCGCTCTGCGCTAGCATCGGCCGGTGCCCGTCCCCACCGTCGACTTCAGTGAAACGCGCCTGCCCAACGGCCTGCGGCTGATCATCTCGGAGGACCATCTCGCGCCCGTCGCGGCGGTCAACGTGTGGTACGGCGTCGGTTCGAAGCACGAAGAGAAGGGCAAGACCGGCTTCGCCCACCTGTTCGAGCACGTCATGTTCCAGGGTTCGGCGCACGTCGGGAAGGCGGAGCACATCGCCCTCGTGCAGGCCGCCGGCGGGACGATGAACGGCACGACCTGGCTGGACAGGACGAACTACTTCGAGACGATGCCGAGCCACCAGCTCGCGCTCGCGCTCTGGCTCGAAGCAGACCGGATGGGCACGCTCCTCGACGCGTTGAGCCAGGAGAACCTCGACAACCAGCGCGAGGTCGTGAAGAACGAGAAGCGCTGGTCATACGACAACCGGCCATACGGATCGTGGAACGAGAAGATGCTCGGCTCGGTCTTCCCGCCGGAGCATCCGTACCACCACCCGACGATCGGCTCGATGGAGGACCTCGACGCCGCTTCGCTCGAGGACGTCCAGGCGTTCTTCCGGCTCCACTACGCGCCCAACAACGCGGTCCTCTCCGTGGTGGGTGACGTCGAGCCCGACCAGGTGCGGGCGTGGGTCGAGACGTACTTCGGGTCGATCCCGGCGAACCCGAACCTGCCCGCCCCGCTGCCTGACCTGCGCCTTCCGCCGACACTCGGGGGCGAGATTCGCGAGGTGGTCCCGGATCGCGTCCCGCTGCCGCGGATCCACTGGGGCTTCCGATCGCCGGTCTTCGGCGACCGGCGCCTCGATGCGCTGGACCTCGCCGGCCAGATCCTCGCCGGGGGCAAGGGCTCGCGGCTCCATCGCCGGCTCGTCCGCGAGGAGCGGATCGCCCAGGATGTCGCGCTGTTCTCGATGGGTCTCGTTGGTGGCGGCTCAGTCACCGCGGGCTGGGCGACCGCCCGGCCCGGCGTCGACCTGGGGCGGCTCGAGACCGCGTTCTGGGAGGAGCTCGAGAAGATCGGGCGCGAGCCCGTCTCGGACGACGAGCTCGATCGGGCGAAGGCCCTGACCGAGGCGGACGAGCTCGGCGCGCTGCAGCGAGTCGACGAGAAGGCCGATCGGCTGTCGATGTACGCCACGCTCTTCGACGACCCCGAGATGATCAACAGCATCCTGCCGCGCTACCTGTCGACGACGGCCGAGCAGATCCGCGCCGTCTGTGCGGAGGTCTTCGTGCCCGAGAACCGGGTCGTGCTGACGTACCTCCCCGCGGCCGGGTCGGACGCCATCACGAGCGCGGAATGATCGTTTCGGCTCGCGCCACTCCCTCCGCTCGCGGCGCTCCCTCAGCTCCCTCCGCTCGCAGCGCTCGCTCAGCTTCCTCCTCCGCTCGCAGTGCCCCCTTCGTATGCGCGGAATCAGGCAGTCCAGGTCAATTGCCGCTGGCGATGCCCATCGCTGGAATACGACACATCGAGGCTCAAATTCAAGTGACGGGCATCGGTCCGGACATACACCGTGCGGGGGGCGAAATCGCGCATACGAAGCACCCCGCCGTAGGCCTTGTGCGTGTCGGCTTCAGGCAAGGCGGCGTCGCCGGGCCCACGGGCTTGACGCCACAAGCCGGGAGCTTGCGATGAGCGCAGACATCGTCGTCGCCCAGCGCCCGACGCACGGCGAGCCGCGGCCGTACCAGTTCCCGCGGTTCGAGCGCCAGGCGTTGTCGAACGGGCTCGGCCTGATCGCGGTCCACCTCCCGGGACGGGCGCTCGTGACGGCGTCCCTCGTGCTGGCGAGTGGCGCGGTCGACGAGCCGGCCGAGCAGGCCGGGGTGACGTCGCTGATGGCTCGCGCGCTGACGGAAGGCACCGAACACCACGACGCGATCGGGCTCACGGAAGCCTCCGAGCGCCTCGGCGCGTCGCTCCACGCGGAGGCGGGCTGGGATGGCCTGTCGATCAGCGTCGAGGTGCCCGCGGAGCGGCTCTCGGCTGCGCTCGCGCTCGCCGCGGAGGTGGCGATCGAGCCGACGTTCCCGACCGCCGACATCGAGCGGATGCGCGACGAGCGGATGAACGACCTGCTCCAGGCGAAGGCCGACCCGCGCAGGCGTGCCGACGACGGCTTTGTCACGACGATCTACGCACCCGGCTCGCCCTACGGCCGGCCGTCGGCAGGTACCGAGGAGACCGTCCCGGGCCTCGACGCCGACAAGACCCGCGCAATACACCGGCGACGGCTCGACCCGAGCCGCATGACGCTGATCATCGGCGGCGACCTCGAGGCCGTGGGCGAAGACGTTCGGTCCATCGCCGAATCGCGCTTCGGAGCGTGGGCCGCCAATCCCGACGCCGAGCCGCCCACGACCCCGCGCATCGTGCCGGCCCGCCGCGACCGGATCGTGCGCGTCTTCCATCGGCCCGGCGCCGTGCAGACCGAGATCCGCGTCGGCCACGTCGGGCTCCCGAGGCAGATCGACGACTTCCATGCCGTCTCGGTCATGAGCGCGATCCTGGGTGGGCTGTTCAACTCGCGGCTCAACCGGAAGCTGCGCGAGGAGAAGGGCTACACGTACGGCGCCGGCGCCGGCTTCGACCTCCGCCGCGGTGCCGGCCCCTTCGCCGTGCGGGCCGCGGTGAACACCGAGGTCACGGTGCCCGCACTCCAGGACATCCTCATCGAGCTCGACGCGGTCCGCGACGCGCCGCCGACGCGCGACGAGCTGCATGCGGCCCGCGACTACCTCGTCGGTGTGTTCCCGCTCCGGTTCGAGACGCCGCCCGCGGTCGTGGGGGCGATCGCCGGCCTCATCATCCATGGGCTGCCGGACGACGAGCTCGACCGGTACCGACCCGCGATCGAGGCGGTGACCGACGCCGACGTCCAGGCCGCCGCGACGAGCCACATCCGCCCATCGGAGGCCGCGATCGTGCTCGTCGGCGACGCCGATGCGATCCTGCCCGCGCTCGAGGGCGCGGCCGTCGGCACGATCACGGTCGAGCGCGAAGAGCTCCCAGGTCCCAGCGCCGCTGACGACGCCGCCTGAACCAGGGCCGTCGCCCGCGCCAGTTCCGGCTCGATCCGGCGCACGCGGGCGTCTAGGAGCACTCTTCCCGGCGCTCGCGTCGCCCATCTTCCGACGCTTCCTGCTCGCGTCGATGATCACGACGATTGGCGCGTTCATGCAGCAGACCGCCCAGGGCTGGCTCGTGCTCGAGCTCACGAACTCGGAGGCGCTGCTCGGCCTGGCGGGCGCCGTCGCGGGCATGCCGACGCTGTTCCTGGCGGTCTTCGCCGGCGTCCTCGCCGACCGGCTCGACCGTCGTCGGCTGCTCGTGATCACCAACAGCGCGAGCGCCCTGTTCGCGCTCACGCTGGCGTTGCTGACCAGCCTCGGCCTCGTCGCCTACTGGCACGTGCTGGTCCTCGCATTCCTCGCGGGCCTCGCGCTCACGATCCAGATGCCGGCGAGCCAGGCCGTCGTGTCGACCATCGTCGATCGAACGTCGATCGGCAACGCGGTCGCGCTCAACTCTGCGCAGTACAACCTCACCCGCATCGTCGCGCCGGCGATCGCCGGTCTGTTCATCGCCGCCGGCAGCCTCGAGCTCGGGTTCTGGGTGAACGCGATCGCGCTGACGCTCGTCGCGATCCTCATCGCCGGGCTGTCGATCCCATCCCCACGCTCGGCCGATCGCGTGCAGGCCGCGCTCTGGCTCGATCTCCAGGACGGCGTCCGATTCGTCGCCGCAAACCGCGTCCTCGCCGTCGTGGTGCTGCTCCCCGCCGTGCCGGCGCTCTTCGTCCTGAACTACCTGACCTTCATCCCGGTCTTCGCGCGCGACATCCTCGCGACCGGCGCGGCGGGCCTCGGGCTGCTCACCGGCTCGATCGGCATCGGTGCACTGGTCGGCGCCCTCACGTTGGCGACGAGGCGGCCGTCCGGCGGGAGCGGCCGGCTCATGCTGGCCGGACTCGGGATCGTCGGGGTCGCGCTCACGACGTTCGCGCTGTCGAAGAGCCTGCCGCTGTCGATGGTCGCCCTGGCATTCATGGGCGCGTTCCAGGTCGCGTTCTACTCGACGACGAACACGCTCATCCAGGTGCTCGTCCCGGCTCGACTACGAGGCCGTGTCCTCAGCCTGTACGTGCTGACGTCGATCGGGCTGATCCCGATCGCGAACCTCGTCGGCGGCGCGATCGGCGAGGTGCTGGGTGTCGAGGTGGTCCTCGCCACCGGCGGGATCCTGACGGTCGCCGTGGTTGCCCTGGTCGTCCTGCTCCAGCCGGGTGTGGCGCGGCTCCGCGCGGCGCACCTGTCGGCCGCGGTCGAGGCGTCGGCCTAGCTTCGACTCGGTCGGCGTCGTCCGATCGGCCTCGGGCCAGGCCACATTCGGCCGCGCCGGCTGTTCGGTGGGCGGACCCGTCGGCGGCACGGAGGGCGGCACCGCGGCGGAGGTCGGAGCCGGCGAGGCGGTCGGAACCGGCGCGGCGGCTCGAGCGGGCGCGGCGGTTGGAGCGGGCGAGGCGGTTGGAGCGGGCGAGGCGGTCGGAAGCGGCGCCGACGCGACGGATCCCGCGGTTCCCTGGTGATCGCGCTCGGCGGAGGTCGCCCTGGCCTGCGCCTTGAGCATCGCGGCGCGCCGCTCCGTCTCGTCCGCGCCTCCGAGCTTGATGCTCTCCGTCACGACGCCGTGGATCTGGTTCCGCTGGAGCAGCCCGAAGGGGTAGCGGGCCGCGAGCTTCCGGTCGCTGATCCAGCGCACGCGAACGTCGTTCATGGGGATGAACTTCGGGTCGGTTGCCTGGACGAACGCCATGATCGAGGTGTCGCCGTGGACGAAGACCTCGCCGTCGATGACGTGCGACCGCGTCAGGACGACGAGGCGCCGCGCCGTCTTCTCGACGTACAGCGTGGACTCGGTGGGAGCGGGCGGCTTGTCATCGGCGAGCTGGCCGACGACGGCGACATCGTCGGTCAGGACGTGCAGCTCGGGCATGACCAGGCCGGTCGAATCGCCGGTTCGGGTCAGGAAGACGACGTCGTGGAGGACGAGGAACGTGTCGGCAAGGTTCACGAAGTCGGAGACCCGCCGGAACCGGCCGAGGGTCAGCATCCCCGCGACCCACAGCTCGCTGCCGATCAGCTCGAGGTAGGCCTCGCCACCGGTTCCTTCGTCCGCGCTCGCGCCTTCGTCACCCCAGCCCGCGCTCGACCGATCGAAGGTCGGCGGCGTGTCGCCCCACTCGCCCACGGCAACGCACTCCATCGCTCCGGCCGCCCCCGCGACCGGAATCCCGACTTGCAGTCTGCGCGGTCGCTCGACGCCGTGCACCTTCTCCGGAGGTACTAGTCGCGCTCGTGGCGGTGCACGTTCTCCGGAGGTACTAGTCGAGCCCGCGACCCGGCGAGCCGCCGACCGAGCCGCGCTTGTCGCTGACCACCGCTTTGTCGGCTGCATAGGCCCCGTGAAGACACGCGTGTCGCCAAGCGCCTCGTCCCCCGCGCGCACCGACACGACAGCAGTCCGCCATGGTGAAACCGGCGTCGCCCCACGCTCAGGAGCCAGCCCAGGGCCCGCGGGAACGGCGGCTCGCCGATCGAGGTAGCTACCTGGGCGGCCTTGTGCGTCGAGCTTGAGCGTGCGGTGCGTATGCACGCGACATCGAGGACGCCATGCAGCAGGGAGTGGCGACCTCGGGTGAAACCTTTAGCGCGCGGGGCGCCTCAGGGATGGCAACAGGGTCGGTCGACGACCGGCCACCATCTCGGAGGACTTCACTCGAATGCGCTCATCCATGTCAGGCCTGGCGCGACCGGTCGGCGTCGCTGCGGTCGCCCTCTTCCTGCTCGTCGGGGCGGTCGCCGCGGGCACCGGCGCGCTCGGCAACGGGCCAGTCGTGACGACGCCGAGCGGCCCCGGCGAGCTGGTCTCGCCGAGCTCCAGCCCGGAGCCGACGGAATCCGCCGAACCGACCGAGTCGCCGGATGCGACCGAATCGCCCGACGCGACCGCCTCGGCGGACCCGAGCGAGTCGCCGGATGCGACCGAGTCTCCGGATGCGACCGAGTCCCCCGATGCCACCGAATCGGCGGATCCGAGTGAGTCGCCGGATGCCACGGATGGCCGCGGCGACGATGACGCATCCCCCGACCCGAGTGAGTCGCCGGACGCGAGCGACGACCACGGAGGCAACTCCGGCCACGACGACGATGACAACTCAGGCCCCGGCGGCGGCGGCAACGACGACGACGCTGGCGACGACGATGACGACGACGGTGGTGGCGACGACGACAGCTCCGGGCCGGGCGGAGGCGACGACGATGACGACCACGGTGGCAACGACGAACACGGTGGCAATGGCGACGACGACGACGATGACAACTCGGGCCCCGGCGGCGGCCACGGAAGCTGAGCCGAACGGCCCGTCGGCATCGTGACCAGTGCCAGGCGATGGGAATCGTCGAGTCCACGCATCATGGCGAGAGCGCCGGCCGATCACTCGGCCGGCCTTTCGTCGCGGAGACCGGACATCGACCCTCGCTACTCCCGTCGCTCGGGACCTGTGCCGGGCACGAGCGAAGCCACCACGGACGGGCTGGTCGATGACCTCGCGATCGTCCGATCGGTGCTGGATGGCGACCGGGATCGGTTCCGGGTGCTGGTCGACCGCGAGGAGGCGGCCGTGGTGCGGGCCTGCTTTCGGGTCCTCGGCGACCAGCACGAGGCCGAGGACGTCGCGCAGGAGGCCTTCGTGACCGCCTACCGCTCGCTGTCGACGTGGCGCGGTGAGGGCCCGTTCGGGGCGTGGCTCGCGCGGATCGCCGTTCGATTGGCGATTCGGCAGGTGGCACGTCGCAGGAGGGTCACGTGGCTCCGCACGTCCGATGACGCGGCGGAGGAACAGGTCGCGAGGCTCCCGGCGAGTCCTCGGACGCAGCCCGAGCACATGGCGATCCGCGCCGAGCGGGCGAGCGCTGCGCGAAGCGCCGTCGCGCGTCTCGAGGAGCCGTATCGCGAGGTCGTCGCGTTGCGGTTCTTCGGCGAGCGTTCGCTCGAGGAGATCGCAACCCTCACCGGTCGACCGCTGGGCACGGTCAAGACCCACCTCCGGCGCGGGCTCATGCGGCTCCGCGACCAGGTCGATCAAGGGAGCCTCGCGTGATCGAGCTGCGCGCGATCCGCCCCGACGAGCTCGGCGATGGCGATTCCGCAGATCTTGCCGACGCGCTGGAGGCCGGCCGGTGGCTGGAGACGAGCATCGAGGAGGCTGCTCCCGCGGCCGGCGGTGGATTTGCCGATCGGGTCATGCTGGCCCTCGCGACCGAGCCCACCCCGGCGCCGGCCGGCTTCCTCGTGCCGGTGCGACGCCGAGGGTTGCTCGCGGGCTTCCGCGACAGCGTTCGGCAGGCCTGGGCGTCGCTCGGCGCCGGGCGCCCCGCCCTCGTGAGATCGGCGGCCCTCGCCTACGTCCTGGTCGTCGCAATTGCCGGTGTCTCGATCACGGGAGCCGCGACGATCGGCGCCGCGGGCGCGCTCGGCCTGCTCGGCCCGAACGCGACGGAGAGTCCCGCTCCCGAGACGCCCGGGCCGACCATCGTGCCCGCGCCGCCGACGACTCCGCCTCCGAGCCCGATCACGTCGCCACCGATCGGCCCGACGCCCAGCCCGTCCGAATCGCCGGAGCCGAGCGAGACCCCGGAGGGCTCCGATGACAACTCCGGCCCCGGTGGTGGAGGCAACGGCGGTCCTGACGCCAGCGACGACCACGGAGGCAACTCGGGACCGGGTGGTGGGGGCGACGACGACAACTCCGGACCGGGCGGCGGTGGCGACGGCGACAACTCCGGACCGGGCGGCGGTGGCGGCGGCGGTTCCGATGGCGAAACCGGCGACAGCTCGGGCCACGGGAGCGGCCACGAAGGCGAACGCGCCGAGTAGCGATCAGGCGTCGTCCGGCGGGCCGGGCCGGTCGGGTACGCTCGCCGGCGTGATCGTCGTGGGAATCCTGGGGGCACCGGGCAGTGACCAGGCGGTCGCGATCGCGCGTCGAGCCGCGGCCACGGGAGCGCGAATCGAGATGGTCGGCGTCGCCGCGCCGGACCTCGAGGGCGACGCGCTGCTCATTCAGCTCGCGGAGGCGGAGATTGGCCACGCGACCGTCACACGCAGCCCCGCCGAGGGCATCGACGCCGCGGACCTCGACCTCGCGCTCCACTATCTCCCCGAGATTCGCGGGATCGTCCTGGTCCGCCCCGGCCCTGCGCTCGTTCCGCCGGCGGTCGCGGCGGCGTCGTGGTCGGATGCGGGCCTGATCGTCGTCGGCCCAATCGATGCCGCCCTCGAGTCGGCGCTCGACGCCGCCGGATCGGCGTCGATCGTCCTCGAGCCGCCGGTCTCGGACCAGGACGGCACGTTCGCGGGCTTCGTCGCGGCCCTCGCGACGCGCCTCGAGGCCGGCGAGCGGCCGACCGCCGCCTGGGCCTCGACCATCGACGCGCTCGCCGTCGACCCGGTGCAGGGGACTGGTCCGGCCCGACCTTGAAGGAGCGATGCCGGCCGTGAGGCCGACGCCGGCGGTGTTGCTGGCCGGCTGTCTATTGGTCGCTGCGTGCGCCGGCCCAGCGGTCACGCCGTCCGGGCCGATCGCGTCGTCGTCGCCTACCGACGCGACTCAGTCGCCGACAGACGCGACTACGTCGCCAACCCTGTCAGCCGGTTCGTCGACGGCGCCGGCATCGACGTTCAGCGCGTCTCCTCTCGTCGTCGGTGGCGAGCGACCGGCCACCGTGTTCCTCCCGCCCGGCCTCGACTCCGACGTCCCTGCGCCGCTGCTGGTGATGCTCCACGGGTTCGGCGGATCGGGCGAGTGGCACGAGGGCTACGTCCGCCTCGCGCCGATCGCGGCTGCGCGCGGCATGCTCTACGTCCATCCCGACGGCAGCATCAACGCCGAAGGGGCGCGCTTCTGGAACGCGACCGACGCGTGCTGCGACGTCGCCGGCACGGGCATCGATGACGCCGCCTATCTCGCCGGCCTGATCAGGGAGATCGGGCAACGCGTGGCGGTCGATCCGCGACGGGTCTTCGTCGTCGGGCACTCGAATGGCGGGTTCATGTCCTATCGGATGGCCTGTGACCACGCCGATCTCGTAGCCGGGATCGCCAGCCTGGCCGGCGCCTCGTACGCGGAGCGGACGTCCTGCAGCCCGTCAGCGCCGGTCAGCGTCCTCCAGATCCACGGGACACTCGATGACATCGTCGACCCCGAGGGCGGGAACCTCGCTGATCTGCTGGGTGCCGACGACGACCGGCTCGCCGACTATCCGTCGGCCCGGGACACAGCGGACGCCTGGGCCGAGCTCGACGGCTGCACCGGGTCACCGACCTCGCAGCCGGAGGCGCTCGACCTCGACGGCGTCGTCCAGGGCGCGAGCGGGCCCAACGACACCACCGTCTCGGCCTACGGAGGCTGTGTCCCCGGCGTCGGAGTCGAGCTGTGGATGATCGACGGGGGCGACCACGATCCGGATCTCTCGGCTGACTTCGGCACGAACGTCCTCGACTTCCTGCTCGCGCACCCGAAGCCGGTATAGGCAATCTCGACGCCTGGGCCGAGGAAGTTCTCAAACCAACATGGCTGGTTGGTTCTCCAGTCTTGCGAGCCTCACCATGGCCTGAACGGGCCGGAATGCGGCATGAGGGGGTCGGGTCGGCGCGTGGGCATGCTGGCCTCGACCTCGCGGCCAGCCCGCCCAGGCGGCAGAAGGCCAGGAACCGTGGATAACGAACCCCCGATGTTGGTCTGCGAAGTTTCGCGGGTTCTGGGCCGGTTGACTCCGACCAAGCGCCGGGTTAGGCCTCGTCGAAGAGTCCCGGCTCCCGCGGGTCCTTCGTCGGTCCACCATCTCGTGCGACGGCGGAGTCGGGGATCGGCTCCAGCAGCTCCGGCCCGTCGTTCCGGACGTTGCTCACCAGCCGGCTGACGGGGTAGACCTCCAGCCAGCCCTCGTCCGAGGGAACGAGCAGGCCCTTGAGCTCGGCGAGGCCCTCGCCCTCGGTGCGCTCTGGATCTAGCCACCGGTCCCACGCCTGCTCCGGGATCATCACCGGCATCCGGTCGTGGATCGGGGCCATCATGTCGTTCGCTGCCGCCGTCACGATCGTGAACGAGCGAATCACCTCGCCCGTGTCCTCGTCCTTCCAGCCCGCCCACAACCCCGCGAGCGCGATCGGCCGGCTGTCGGGCCGCACGATCGCGTACGGCTGCTTCACGGAGCCGGCGCGCTTCCACTCGTAGTACGCGTCGGCCGGGACCAGGCAGCGGCGCTTCGAGAACGCGTACCGGAAGGCCGGGTTGCGGTCGAGCGTCTCCGATCGTGCGTTGAACATCCGGTTACCCGTCTTCGCCGTCTCGGACCAGTGGGGGATCAGGCCCCAGCGGTAGGCGGTGACCGCCCGATGGTCCTCGCGCTGCACGACGACTGCTGCCTCGTCGGTCGGGGCGAGGTTGAACCGGCCGCCCGGCGCATCGATCCGATCCTCGGCTTCGAAGATCTCCGCGAGCTCAGAGGTCGGGCGCTGCTGCGCCATCCGTCCGCACATGGCATCTCTAGTATCGTCCGCCGCGATGGATCAGCCCTCCGGCGAGCCGGCGATCGACCCGTTTCGTGACGCCGAGCTGGATGCGGCCGTCCAGGCGCAGGGCCCGCTTTCCAACGCCATCGCGATCCGCCTGATCGACCGCGGTCGCGCGAAGATCGAGGCCGGCGACGCGGCCCTCGCGGTGCCCGACTTCAGTCGCGTCATCGGCCACGAGGACCCGTCGATCACGGGTGCCGCGCTGCTCGGCTACGGCGACGCCCTCTACCGGCTCGACAACGAGCGGCAGGCGAGCGCGGCCTGGATCGCCGTGACGGAGCTACGGGAGAACCCATCGACCTACCACGCGTGGCGCGCCCTGGCCGGCGTCCGCGTCCGAGCGGGGGAGCTGCCTGCCGCGATCGACGCGTACCGCGAGGCTGATCGCCGCGCGCCCGCCGAAGACAAGGCGGAGATCGCGGCGCGACTCGGCTGGCTGGCGAAGGAAACCGGCAACACGGGCGCCGCGAATCGCTACTTCGCGCGGAGTCGCGGCGCCGGCGCGCTCGGGCTGGCGAAGCTGCTCGTGCTCCTCACCTCGATCGTCACGATCGTCACGCTCAGCGACCCCGAGGGCCGGTTGTTCCTGGCCCTGGCGATGGACCCCGATGGCATTCGAAATGGCGAGCTGTACCGCCTGATCACGGTCACGCTCGTCCACGCCCCCGGGAGCGGGAGCGCGCCGTGGTTCTCCCTCCATCTGCTGCTGAACATGTACGCGCTGTGGATCGTCGGGCCGATCGTGGAGTCGATCTGGGGCGGGCGGCTCTTCGTGCTGTTCTACGTGCTGTGCGCCATCGGCGGCTCGACCGCGAGCTTCATCTTCACGAACGCGCTCGGCGTCGGCGCGTCCGGCGCGGTGTTCGGGCTCGTCGGCGTGATCCTCGCCGGGACCCGCGCCCACCACCCGAACCTCGACCGGCGAGCCCGATCGATCGTCCCCCAGCTGGGCATGTTCGTCGTCATCAACCTCGCGTTCGGATTCCTCGCGGGCGGGATGATCGACAACGCGGCGCACATCGGCGGGCTCCTCGCGGGCCTGTGGCTCGGGTTCATCGTGCCGCCGGGCAAGGTCCCGACGCTCCGTGCCGCGTGGCAGCACCCGCGCGGTGGCCCGGCCGAGCGCTCGCCGCTGATGATCGCGGCAGGCGTCATCGGGTTCGTGGGTGTCGTGGCGGCCGTGCTCGCATTCGGAGGCGCGACCCTGTAGGGCCCATCTCAGTCGCCTCTTCCGGTCCCCGAACCCGGTCCCCGAACCCGGCCCCCGAACGCCGGATCCCTGCTTCTGACCGCTGGTATCGGCTCCAGAATTGCCGGACACACGAGGGCTGGCGATAGGCTTCCTCTGGGAGCGTGGGCAATGTCCAGCGCACCGGCCAACGTGCAGGATGTCCGCGTTTCGACCCACCCACGCCCCCCTTGGGACATCGCCTCCTGCTCGGGACAATTCTGCGGGCGATATCGGGTTCGACAGGAGGCCACGAGCCCTCCCGACAGGGTCGGTATCGGTCCCGATACTCGCAACATCACTCGCCAGGCGCCGTCGGAGCTCGGCGAAGGGCTCGGCGACCGGGCTCGGCGACCGGCTGCGATACTCGCCGGGATGTCGGATCGCCTCGTCTCGATGGATCGGATCCATGCAGCCCGTGAGCGGATCACTGGAAGGGTCCATCGGACGCCGATGCTGTCGTCGGCGACGGCCGCGAGCATCGCCACTACTGCGACTGGGTCGCAACTTCGCGACGCCCGACTCTACGTAAAGGCGGAGCACCTTCAGAAGACCGGCTCGTTCAAGCCGCGTGCTGCGCTCTCGAAGCTGACCTCGCTCAGCACCGAGGAGCGGAACAAGGGCGTGATCACGCTCTCCGCCGGCAACGCCGCGCAGGCGTACGCGTGGGCCGGCGCCGTCGAGGGCGTCGCGGTGACCGTGACGATGCCCGCCCGCGCGGTCCGATCGAAGGTCGACGCGTCGCGCGGCTACGGCGCGGAGGTCGTGCTCCATGGCGAGCACGTGGGCGAGACGCTGGCACGGCTCCAGGAGCTCATCGCCGAGCGCGGCCTGACGCTCGTCCACCCGTTCGACGACCCCGAGGTCATCGCGGGCAACGCCTCGGCCGGGCTCGAGATCCTCGAGGACCTGCCCGACGTCGACATCGTCGTCGTGGGCGTCGGCGGCGGCGGGTTCATCAGCGGCGTGGCGACCGCGCTCAAGGAGTCACGACCGGGCGTGCGCGTCTACGGCGTAGAGCCCGAGGGCTCGGACGCGGTCTCGCGGGCGATGAAGGCGGGCGAGGTCGTGCGCATCGACCCGGTCAGCGTCGCCGACGGCCTCGGCGCCCCGTTCGCCGGCGAGTGGACTCTCCCGATCTGCCAGCGCTACCTCGACGACATCGTTCTCCTCGACGACGCGACGATCCTCGGCGGGCTCCGCTTCGCCGCGGAGCGCATGAAGCAGGTGCTGGAGCCTGCCGGCGCCGCCGCGCTCGCAGCGGTCCTCAACGGCCGCATTCCGATCCGGGACGGCGAGCGCGTGTGCGTGGTCGCGTCCGGTGGGAACGTCGAGCGGTCGCGACTCGGCGAGTTCCTCGATGGTCCGATCCCGGCGCGGCGCGGTCGCACCGAGGCCGGTCTCAGGCGCCCCTGATCCAGGGCACCCGCGGGAGCGTGACGCCGACGCGGGCGCCGCGCGGGGAGCGGTTCTCGGCGTGGGCCGATCCGCCGTGCGCCAACGCCAGCTCCCGGACGATCGCGAGGCCGAGCCCGGAGCCCGTACCGGCACGCGCGGGATCTCCTCGCCAGAAGCGCTCGAAGGCGCGATTTGCTGCTCCCTCGGCGAAGCCCGGGCCGTCGTCGAGGACATCGATCCGGATCGACTCCCGCCCGTCGTCCGACCGCTCAAGCGCGGCGTCGATTCGAACCGTGCCGTCGCGCCGCCTGCCCGCGCCGTCCTGGCTCGATGCCGCGATCGCGTTCTCGACGAGGTTGCCCAGCATCCGTTCGACCGCAAGTCGATCCGCCGCGAGCGCGAGCGGGTCGAGCGAATCGTCGGCGGGCGCAAGGTCCACGCCGGATGCCGCTGCACGGGCACGGAAGCGAGCGACCGTCTCGGCGATCAGGAGTCGCGCATCGAGCATCTCCGGCCGGATGCCTTCCTCGCCCGAGCCGATCCGCTCGACCGCACCGACCTCCTGGACCAGCCGGTCGAGCCGCGCCGCCTCCTCCTCGATCGCGCGCGCGGCCGCGGCCGCGTTCTCGCCCGACGCCGTCCCGTCCCGCAACGCCGTCGCGAAGCCCGCGATGACCGTGAGCGGCGTGCGCAGGTCGTGGCGCAGGTTCGCGAGCAGGTCGGCCTCGCGCCGCCGAGTCGACTCGAGCTCCGTGGTCATCGCATTGAACGTGCTCGTGAGCTCGCGGACCTCGGCGGGGCCCTCCAGCGGCAGCGTCGGCGCGCCGCCGGCGGGGATGTCCGATGTCGCCGCCGCGAGCCGCCGGAGTGGCCCCGTCACGCTTCGCGAGGCTGCGATCGCGAGCGGCGTAGCCACGAGCAGGATCGCGAGCAGGACGATCGGGATCGTTCTGGCCAGGTTCGCGAGCGCCTCCGCCCCGGACCGATCGACCTGGACGATTGCGATGCCCTTCGGGCCATTGGCGCCGATCCGGCGGACGCCGGTCGCGACGTACAGGTACGGGCCGTCCTCGAGCCGGAATGACCCCGTCGTATGTTGGTTCGCGAGGATCTCGCCCTCGATGACGACCGGTCCGAAGGTCGAGCCATCGAGCGGCCGCAGCCGGCCGTCGGCCCCGACGATCATCAGCTGGTAGCCACGGGCGGCGGTCTGGTCGCGGAGCTCGAGCGCCGTCCCGCGCAGCTGCCCGCTCCCGATGGCCTCGCGAACCTGGGGCAGGATGCTCCCCGCGACGTCCGTCATCGTGTCGAACGCGGCCTCGCGGTTGAGATCGCGCATGACGACGAACAACGTGCCCCCGACCGCGATCAGGACCGCCAAGGCGAACACGCTGAACGCCGCGATGAGCCGGCCACCGAGCGAGCGGGGCATCAGTCGGGCTGCGCGGCCTGCTCGGGAGCCGGCAGCGGTGCCCGCGCGGGCGGCACCATCCGGTAGCCGTAGCCGCGCGCCGTCTCGATCTCGGGACCGTCCGGAGCGAGCGCCTTGCGCAGCTCGGCGATGTGGACGTCGACCGTCCGCGTCTCGCCCGGGAAGTCGGTGCCCCACACATCCTCGAGGAGGGCATCGCGGGTGAGGACGACGCCCGGGTCCCGCGCCAGGGCGACCAGCAGGTCGAACTCGCGGGGACGGAGCGAGAGCCGACGCTCCCCGACGTACGCGTCGCGGCGGCGCGGATCGACGCGCAGCGTGCCGACCTCGAACGGTCGACCGCCCTTGATCGAGCCGTCCGCGCGCCGGAGCACGGCCTTCACGCGCGCGACGAGCGCCCGCGGGTTGAACGGCTTCGTGACGTAGTCGTCCGCGCCGAGCTCGAGCCCGACGATCGCATCGACGTCGTCGCCGCGGGCCGTGAGCATGATCACGGGCGTCTCACCGCGCCGGCGGATCTCGCGGCAGACGTCGAACCCGTCGCGCTTCGGCAGCATCAGGTCGAGGAGCACGAGGTCGGGCTCGTGTCGCGCGTGCAACGCCAGCGCCTGCTCGCCGTCGGACGCCGCCATGACAGCGTAGCCCTCCTTCTCGAGGTACAGGCGCAGCAGGTCGACGATGTTCCGCTCGTCGTCCACGATCAGGATCGACTTCACGGCGCGGAGGATACGCGAGGGCCCCAGCGTCCTCGCCGGCCCCTGTAAGCGTGGTGTAAGCGCCCGGCCCTCCCGCTGCGCCACTCTGCGCCGCGGCCCCCCGAAACCTTCAGCGACGCGGCCTTACCCCTCCCCGGCCCCATTTCGAGATAGTTGCGCTCAAGCGGAACTATCGGTTCATCACGCAAATCGACAGTGACCTCCGACGGCGTCGAGTTGCCAAGGCGGGTTCGAGTTCAGGGATCGGGTTCGAGCTCATCGATTGCCAGATCGCAGTTCGGTGGAGGCGCCATCGTCGACGGCAGTCGCGGCATCTCGTCTCCGTCAGCAGCCAGGTAGCCAGGGGCTCTGTCCGCATCCGGCCCGAAAGCACGTTCAGCGATCGCGACGTCAGCGGCACATGCCGCTCGGCAAATCGACGCCCTGCAGCGGTAGTTCCGTTTGAGCGAAATCAATTTCGAAAGGGCGCCCCCGGGAACATGCGCAGCCGGGAGCATGTGCCGCCGGGAGCATGTGCCGCCCGGAGCATCTCGCTGGGAGCATGCGTGGCCGGGAGCCTGCGCCGCCGAGAACCTGCGCCGACGCATGCGCAGCCGGGACTTCGCGCCCCATGTCGTTCGAGCCTGATTTCGAGGCTCTTCAATTCCCTCCGGCTAGCATCTGGCGGTGTTTGCGACGCTCCTCGGTGGGTTGCCACGTCCGATCGTCGACGACGCTGCTGACCTCGATGCGCAGGTCGTCGCGGCAATTCGGGAACAGGAAGAGGCAGGACTCGAGCCGATCACCGATGGCCGATTGCGCGACCCGGGATTCGACGACCTTGCCGCGCACCTCGAGCGACAAGCGACGCACGAACGAACGACGGTGGCTACGCCCGTCGCGGTCGATTGGTGGCGGTTCGCGGCGAGCCAGACCACTCGCGCGGTCAAACAGGCGCTTCCGGGACCGTACTCGCTCGGCCGGCGGCTCGGCGCGATCGGGCGGGCGCATGACGAGCTCAGGACGCGCCTCGCCGACGCCCTGCGGACCGAGGTCGACGCCCTCGCCTCGGCCGGCTGCCCGCTCGTCGAGATCGAGGAGGCCGACGCCCACCTGATTGGCGCGGACGACGACGAGCGACGGATCTTTCGGGAGGCGCATCGTCGACTCGCGGAGGGGGTCGTGGGCACGCATCTCTCGCTGTCGATCGTCGGCGGCTCGGCCGATGGAGCTGGTCCAGAGACGATTCTCGCTGCGCCGTACGCGAGCTTCGCGTTCGACCTGATCGCCGGGCCGGACAACTGGAACCTCGTTGCGAGCGTGCCTTCGGACCGCGGGGTGATCCTCGGGGTTCTCGGCACTCGCGATGCAAGCGATGAGCCGAAGGAGGTCCAGCTCTGGGCCGCGCACTACGCGGCGTCGACGCGTGGCCGCGGGCTTGCGCGGGTCGGCCTCGGCTCGGCAGGCTCCTTCGCGAATCTCGCCTGGGAGGTTGCCGTTCGCAAGTTGCGCCGGCTCGGGGAAGCGGCCCGACTGGCCCAGCTGCCGCCCGGCGAGGAGCTGACTCGCTCTGTCGATCCGAGGGCAGTCAGCTCGCGGCGCGCGGCGCTCGGCCATGACGCGCCTCCTCCGCCACCTCGGAGCCGGCGTTGATACGCTTCGATCCACGATGACGACGCGCTTCTGGCACGGCTTCGCCGACATGCACGTGATCAAGGACAACGAGGTCGTGATCGCGTCCGGCGATGGCGCCGCTGATCACCGACACGAACGGCAAGGAGTACATCGACGCGACCGCGGCGCTTTGGTTCTGCAATGCCGGGTACGGCCGGCGCGAGATCGCCGATGCGGTTGCGGAGCAGCTCGCGATCCTGCCCGGGCTACTCGAGCTTCGGCGCCTACACGAGCGACGCGACCCTGCGGGTGGCCGATCGACATCACGGCGATGGCGCCGTTCCCGAACGCCGTCGTGTTCCTCGCCTCGGGCGGATCGGACGCGATCGACACGGCCATGAAGCTCGCGCGTCGTTACTGGGACGTCGTCGGCAAGCCGCACAAGACGCTTCTCGTGTCGCGCGAGCACAGCTACCACGGCATGCACGCGATGGGCACGTCCCTCGGCGGCATCCCGGCGCTCCGGAACGGCTACGGCGGCGAGCCGTTCATCAACGAGGTCGTGCAGGTGCCGGCGCTCGACGTCGACGCGACCGCTCGCGTGTTCGAGCAGCGGCGCGACGAGATCGCGGCGTTCGTCGGCGAGCCGGTGATCGGTGCGGGCGGCGTCATCCCGCCGACCGAGTCGCTACTGGCGCGAGATCAGCGCCCTGTGCCGTCGATACGACGTGCTGCTCATCGCCGACGAGGTCATCACCGGGTTCGGGCGAACGGGGCACTGGTGGGCGACGCAGCGCTACGGGATCGAGCCGGATCTGATCACGTTCGCGAAGGGCGTCACCTCGGGCTACATGCCGCTCGGTGGCGTCCTCGTCAACGAGCGCGTCAGCGCGCCGTTCTGGGACGAGCCGATCGCGGGCGCGGTCTTCCGACACGGCTACACCTACTCCGGGCACTCCGGCGCGGCCGCCGCGGCGATGGCGAACCTCGACATCCTCGAGCGCGAGGACCTGGTGGGCCGGGTGCGGATGCTCGAGCCGAAGCTCGACGCCGCGGTGCGTCGGCTCGAGGGCGCGCCGCTGGTCGGCGAGATCCGGACGGTCGGTCTGACCGCGGCCGTGGCGATCAAGCCGGAGGTGCTCGCCAAGGAGCCGACGACGCCCGACAAGGTGGTCGCCGCGGCGCTCCGGCACGGCGTCGCGAGCCGCGTCCTGCGCGCGCACGCGATCCACATCTCGCCGCCGTTCGTGATCACCGAGGACCAGATCGACGCGATGGTCGATGGGCTCGGCAACGCGCTCGAGGACGTGGCTTCCGTGGCGGTGCCCGCCTGAGCGAGCCTTCGGGGGCCGCGGCGGAGGCGACCATCCCGATCCGCTTTGTCGTCAACGGGAACCCGATCGCGCTCCGGGTGGAGCCGCGCCGGCTGCTCGTGGACGTCCTGCGGGAGGACCTCGACCTCACCGGCGCGAAGGTTGGCTGCGACACCTCGCAGTGCGGCACGTGCACCGTGCACCTCGACGGTCGCGCGGTGAAGTCGTGCACCGTCCTCGCAGTCCAGGTCAATGGCGCGACCGTGGAGACCGTGGAGAATCTCGCTCCCGACCCCGAGACCCTCCACCCACTCCAGGCCGCGTTCGTCGAGCACCACGGCCTCCAGTGCGGGTTCTGCACGCCGGGAATGCTGATGTCGGCGCTGGAC
The DNA here is from genome assembly GCA_963721765.1 of uncultured Chloroflexia bacterium. Classification (GTDB taxonomy): domain Bacteria; phylum Chloroflexota; class Limnocylindria; order Limnocylindrales; family CSP1-4; genus UBA5189. Next base: position 1,795,777 of record CAVRJP010000001.1, on the reverse strand, counting down.
CTGCTCGCGCGCGAACCGGATCCCCCGGACGAGGCGATCCGCCGGGCCATCCACGGCAACCTCTGCCGATGCACGGGCTACGAGTCGATCGTGACCTCGATTCGCGAGGGCGCCGCGGTCATGCGCGGCGACGCGCCGCGATCCTGGACCGAGGCACAGGGAGGCCGAGCGTCTTCGCCCTCGATCGAGCGCTGATCCACCCTCGTTCGCAGCAAGGTCGTTCGTAGCAAGCTCGTCCGGCAACAAGGTCGTCCAGCAAGAGCTCGCTCGCGACCGGCGCCGCTGCGTTCGATGTCCCTCCGCAGCGCCCGAATCAAGATAGTTGCGCTCAAACGAAACCAGTTGCCCGAAGGCTCATGTCGGACGCTGGCCGTGACCTCCCCGGGCGTCTCGTCGTGCGTGGATCCCCGGTGGGTGGCTGTCGCGGGCCCCGGTGCGGACGCCGCCGTACGAGCTGAGCAGCGCAATGTCGCCCAGGTCCACCAGGCCGCGCGGTCACCGCAAGCTGCCTGGACGCTCGACCGGCCGCAATCTGAGCTCAGGATTGGATGACTCTGGGACAGGCTGCAGCAGCGCGCACGGATTTCGGCGCTTAGCGAAACAGTTGCGCTTGACTGCAATCAATTCGAATCCGGCCATCTGGAGGGGAACCAACGGCGAAGCGAGCGCGGGCGCTGGCCGACTGGTGGCGCTGGCGGATGGGCGCGCGTGGATAGGCGCCTGGCGGATGGGCCGCGGCCGTCGGGCGATCGCCGCCGTCGCGTCGTGTACTCTCGGGCACCCATGACGACCGACCGGCCACCAACGCAAAACGAACCAACGAGCGCGGCGACTTCGGGCGCCCCGCTGGGGACGGCCGAGGCGGTGCAGGAAGCGTTCCGCGAGCGCGGCTACATCGCCGACCGATCGATCGCGACCGCGGTGTTCCTCGCGCTCCAGCTCGAGCGGCCGTTGCTGCTCGAGGGCGAGGCGGGCGTCGGCAAGACCGAGCTCGCCAAGGTGCTCGCGAGCAGCCTCGGCGCGCGGCTGATCCGGCTGCAGTGCTACGAGGGCCTCGACGTCAACACCGCGGTGTACGAGTGGAACTACCCGCGCCAGATGCTCGAGATCCGGCTGCTGGAGGCCCGAGGCGGCGCCGACAAGGTCACGTGCGGAGGACATCTTCGGGCCCGACTTCCTCATCCGCCGGCCCCTGCTCCAGGCGCTCGAGTCGACCGACGGCACGCCACCGGTCCTGCTGATCGACGAGATCGACCGGGCGGACGAGGAGTTCGAGGCGTACCTGCTCGAGATCCTGTCCGACTTCCAGGTTACCGTGCCCGAGATCGGGACGATCCGGGCCGAGCACCCGCCGCGCGTGATCCTCACGTCGAACCGGACGCGCGAGGTGCACGACGCGCTGAAGCGCCGGTGCCTGTACCACTGGATCGACTACCCGACCGAGGCCAAGGAGTTCGAGATCGTGCTCGCTCGCGTGCCCAATGCGCCCGAGACGCTCGCAAAGGCGGTGGTCGGGTTCGTGCATCGGCTGCGAAGCGCCGACCTGACCAAGGTGCCGGGCATCGCCGAGACGCTCGACTGGGCCGCCGCGCTCCTGTCCCTCGGCGCGGTCGAGCTGACCCCGCAGGTCGTCGACGAGACGCTCGGCGTCGTCCTCAAGTACGAGGAGGACATCCGGCACGTCCGCGGCGCGCGGGTCAAGGACCTGCTGGCCGAGGCGGCTGCGGGCAGCCGCTGACGGGCGCGCGACGAGAGATCGCGTGAGCGGCAACGGCGCCGGTTCGACAGGTCGACGGGCGACGCCTGTTCGGTCGGGCGGTCGGATTCGGGCGGGCGCTGCGCAAGGCTGGGCTCGGGGTCGACCTCGGGGCGGCGATCGACTTCGCCCGCTCCCTGGAGATCGTCGACATCGGCGATCGAGAGCAGGTCCGCGCGGCGGGTCAGGCGGTGTTCGTGCGGCGCAAGGACGACCTCGACCCATACCACGCGACGTTCGATCGGTACTGGCGCGGCCGGATCGAGCTCGGCTCGCACGCGCTGACCGATGAGCCGTGGGAGGAGCTCGTCCCTGAGGAGGGGATGGCCGGCGAGGAGCCGCCGCTCACGGGGACGAGCGGATGGAGCGTGGCGAGGACCGTTCGGGGATGCCGCTGCCCGGCGACCACGAGGAGACGAACGAGGAGGGCGAGCCCGATGCCCTCACGATCGCGCCCGACGCGTACAGCCGGATCGAGGCCCTGCGGCATCGAGAGTTCGATCGGATGACCTCGGCCGAGCTGCGCGAGGCGGAGCGCCTGGTCGACCTCCTGGAGCCGCGGTTGGAGCGGCGCCGCACGCGCCGCTACGAGCTCCATCCTCACGGCCGGCGCATCGCGCCGCGGGCGATGTTCCGGCGTAACCTCTCGACCGGCGGCGAGATTCTCGAGTGGGTCTGGCGTCGACCGATCAAGCGGCCGCGGCCACTCGTCGTGATCTGTGACATCTCGGGCTCGATGGAGCGCCACTCTCGGCTGCTGCTGCGGTTCGTGCAGGCGCTCTCGGCGTCGTCGGCAGTGCGAACGGAATCGTTCGTCTTTGGGACGCGGCTCACGCGCGTCACGCGGCTGCTGCGCGACCGCGACCGCGACCGCGCGCTCGCGAAGGTGGCGGATTCGGTCACGGACTGGGCGGGCGGAACTCGGATCGGGGAGTCGTTCCACGAGTTCAACGTGAAGTGGGCGCGGCGCACGCTGCGAACGAGCGGCGTGGTCATCGTCGTGTCCGACGGCTGGGACCGAGGCGACCCGGCGCTGGTCGCCGTGGAGGCCGCCCGCCTCCGGCGCAACTGCCACCGCCTGGTCTGGCTCAACCCGCTCGCGGGCACCGCGGGCTACCAGCCATTGGCCGCGGGCATGCGTGCCGCGTTCCCGTACATCGACGACTTCCTCGCCGCTGGCACGGTGGCGTCCCTCGAGCGCCTTGGCGAGGTGCTCGCGGGAGCTCGCGCGGCCGACATCCGGCGGGGCGGGGGAGCGGCCGCGCACGTCTCGCCCGTGCCTCCATCGCAGCAGCCCGAGAGCGTCGCCGCGCCGCTGCCGCTCGACGCACCGGGCGACCCGGAGGCAGCGCCCCGGATCACGTAGCGAATCGCGCGGGAGCGCCGGGGCGGCCGCGTCTGACCGCCGAGACCGTGTCGAATCGGCTTGCACGGCGACGGCCCCGGTGCCACGATGGACGCCTTCCGCGATCGGCCCTGCGGGGCTCGCGGATCCGGGTTTGGAGGATCCCACGGACCCTTCGCCGCCCGCCTCGCGCTTCGATGGAAGGAGGTTCCGTCAAGTGGCCGAGCAGGTCTCCGTCATCGTCAACGGTCAGGCCAGGACCGTCGACGTCGAGCCCAGGCGTCTCCTGGTCCAGATGCTGCGCGAGGACCTGGGCCTGACCGGAACCCACATCGGGTGCGACACGAGCCAGTGCGGGGCGTGCACCGTCCTGATGGATGGAGAAGCGGTCAAGTCGTGCACCGTCCTCGCCGTCCAGGCGGATGGCACGAGCGTCACGACGGTCGAGGGCCTCACTCCGGCCGAGGGCCTCCACCCGATCCAGAACGCGTTCTGGGAGAAGCACGGGCTCCAGTGCGGCTTCTGCACCCCGGGCATGATCATGACGGCAGCCCACCTTGCTCGCCCACAACCCGAAGCCGACCGATGACGAGATCCGGCACGCCTTGGAGGGCAACTACTGCCGGTGCACCGGCTATCACAACATCGTGGCCGCGATCCGGTCCGCCGCGGATTCGATCGGTTCCGCCGCCACAGCCGGCGCCGGCGCGGGCGCGGGCAGTACCAATGCCGAGGCCGGCGCGGCCGCCGGCGCGGCGAGCTGAGGGCCGAGAGATGACCACCGATGTGCTGGGCGCGCCCATCAAGCGCGTCGAGGACCACCGCCTGATCACCGGCCGCGGCCGGTTCGTCGACGACATCACGCTGCCGGCGCTCGCCCACATGGCGATCCTGCGCAGCCCGTACGCGCACGCGAACATCAAGTCGATCGACATCAGCGTCGCGAAGTCGATGCCCGGCGTCCTCGACGTGCTGGTCGGCTCGGACGTGCCCTACAACCCGCTGCCCATGGCCTGGCCGGCCGGCGGCTCCGCGGGCATCCAGAACAACGTCAACACGCCCCGTGCCCTCGCGACCGACAGCGTCAAGTGGAACGGCGAGGGCGTCGCCGCTGTCGTCGCCGAGACGCCCGAGCAGGCCGCGGATGCGGTCGAGGCGATCCTCGTCGACTGGGAGCCGCTCCCGGCCGTCGTCGACGCCGAGGAGGCGATGAAGCCCGGCGCGCCGCAGCTCCACGAGAACGCCCCGAACAACGTCGTGTTCGAGTGGAACGTCGGCGACAAGGACGGCACGTCGAAGGCCATCGATGGCGCCGAGGTCGTCGTCAAGCAGCGGCTCGTCAACCAGCGGCTGATTCCGAACCCGATGGAGACCCGCGGCGACATCGGCTGGTACAACCCGGGCACCGACGAGTACACGATCTGGATGTCCAGCCAGACGCCCCACATCCAGCGGATCCTCCTCGCGATCTTCGTGATGGGCATCCCCGAGCACAAGGTCCGGTGCATCAGCCCCGACGTCGGCGGCGCCTTCGGGACGAAGATCTTCTGCTACGCGGACTACGTCCTCGTGCTCCTCGCCTCGAAGCGGCTGAACGGCCGCCCGGTCAAGTGGATCGAGGGCCGGCGCGAGAACTACCAGTCCACGATCCACGGCCGCGACCACATCACCTACGTCGAGGTCGCAGGCAAGCGCGACGGGACCGTCGATGCGATCCGGGTGAAGACGTACGCGAACCTCGGTGGCCGGCTGTCGACCATCGGCCCGGGCATCCCGACGACGCTCTACGCCCGCGTCCTGGCCGGTTGCTACAAGATCCCGAACGTCTATGCCGAGGTCGTCGGCGTGTACACGAACACCGTGTTCGTCGACGCGTACCGCGGCGCGGGCAGGCCCGAGGCGACGTACGTCATCGAGCGGGCGATGGACCTGTTCGCGGACGAGATCGGGATGGACAAGGCGGAGGTCCGCCGGCGCAACTTCATTCCGCCGGACCAGTTCCCGTATGAGAACCCGTCGGGCCTCGGGACGGCGAGCGGCGGAGCCAAGATCTACATCGACTCCGGGAACTACGAGCCGGCGCTCGACAAGGCCCTCGCGATGGCCGGCTACGCCGACCTGGCGAAGGCCAAGAGCGAGGCCCGCTCCCGTGGCAAGTACCTGGGACTCGGTCTCAGTACGTACATCGAGGTCTGCGGCGTCGCGCCGTCGAAGTGGATCGGCGCGGTCGGCGAGGGCTGGGGCGCGGCGATGTGGGAATCGGCCAACATCAAGGTCCACCTCACCGGCAAGACCGTCGTGACCATGGGCACCCAGCCGCAGGGCCAGGGGCACGAGACCACCTACGCGCAGGTCGTCTCGCACGAGCTGGGCATCCCGATGGACGACATCGTGATCCAGCACTCGGACACGCAGGGCACCCCGTTCGGCTACGGCTCGTACGGCAGTCGGACGTCCTCGGTCGGGATGACCGCGGCGATCAAGGCCGCGGGCAAGATCAAGGACAAGGCGCGCAGGTTCGCCGCCCACCTGCTCGAGGCCTCGGTCGAGGACATCGAGATCAACGGGGCCGACTACTTCGTGAAGGGCTCGCCCGAGAAGAAGAAGACATTCCAGGAGATCTCGTTCGCCCTCGATCTCGCATTTGACCCACCCGAGGGCATGGAGCCGTACCTCGACGAGACGGCCTACTACGACACCCCGAACTGCACGTGGCCGTTCGGGACGCACATCGCGATCGTCGAGGTCGACGAAGCGACCGGGTTTGTCGACCTTGTTCGGTACATCGCGGTCGACGACGTCGGCAACAAGATCAACCCGATGATCGTCGATGGCCAGCTGCACGGCGGCATCGCCCAGGGCGCCGGCCAGGCGCTCTGGGAGGCGGCCGTGTACGGCGAGGACGGCACCCTCAAGTCCGGCTCGATGCTCGACTACGCGGTGCCCCGCGCCGCGTGGTTCCCACCGTTCGAGCTCGACCAGACGGTCACGCCGTCACCGGTGAACCCGATCGGGGTCAAGGGCGTAGGCGAGGCAGGCGCGATCGCGAGCACGGCTGCGGTCGCGAACGCCGTCAACGACGCACTCGCGCCGTTCGGGATCAAGCACCTGGACATGCCGCTCACTCCTGCGCGCGTGTGGAGCGCGATGCAGTCCTCGAAGGAGGCTCGAGCATGATCCCGGCTCCGTTCACCTACCAGCGGGCACACTCGGTCGCGGAGGCGCTCGGCATGCTCACCGAGCATGGCGGGGACGCGAAGGTCCTCGCCGGCGGGCAGAGCCTGCTCCCGCTCATGAAGCTCCGGCTCGCCCGGCCGGACCACCTGATCGACATCGGTCGAATCGATGACCTCCGCGGGGTCCGCAATCGATCTGGCGGCGGGCTGTCCATCGGTCCGCTGACGACGTATGCCGCGCTCCTGGAGGACAAGCAGATCCTCGCGTACGACCTCATGGCCGACGCGCTGCCCCGGATCGGCGACGTCCAGGTCCGCAACCGGGGCACGATCGGTGGGAGCATCGCCCACGCTGATCCCGCCTCGGACATGCCCGCGCTCCTGCTCGCGCTCGACGCCGAGATCGTCTGCCGATCCACGGAGCGGGGCGAGCGCGTCGTCCCGATCAGCGAGTGGTTCGAAGGCGCATTCACCACGGCGCTGGCCGAGGACGAGCTGCTGACCGAGATCCGCCTGCCGGCAGCGTCCGGCTCGATGGGCTCGGCCTACGCCGCGCTCGAGCAGGCGGCGTCGGGCTACGCGATCGCCGGCGTGGCCGTCGTGCTCGGCGGCTCTGGTGGTTCCCGTGGCCGACTGACCGACGTCCGCATCGCCGTCACCGGCGTGGGCGACCGTGCCTACCGCGCGACCGCGGCCGAGGCTGCCCTCGCCGGCACGAACGGTGACGCGAGCGCGGCGGAGGCCGCCGCGGCGAAGGTCACCGAGGGCATCGACGTCCAGGGCGACATCCATGCCGATTCGCGCTACCGGGCCGCGATGGCGGGCGTGATGACGCAGCGCGCGGTCGAGTCGGCTCGCTCGCGCCTCGGCTAGGAAACGAGGGCGCCGGCCGGCCCGACTGTCGGCTCCTCTGTCGGCGCGTACCCTGCTCGCGATGCGAGAGCTGCTCGACACGCTCGCGGCCTGGGAGGCGGAGGGCGCCGACGTCGGCCGCGCGATCCTCGTGCGGACGTTCGGCTCTGCGCCTCGCCCCGAGGGCGCGGTCCTCGCGACGACCGCCGATGGACGTCTTGCGGGATCGGTGAGCGGCGGCTGCGTCGAGGGCGCGGCCGCGGAGGAGATCGAGCGGGCCCGGAAGACCGGGCACTCCCGCGTGATTCGCTACGGGATCACCGACGAGCAGGCGTGGGACGTCGGTCTCGCCTGCGGCGGCACGATCGACGTGCTCGTGGAGCCGGCAATCCCGCGCGCCGCGATCGATGCGGCCCTCGCCTCCGGCGCGGTGTCGCCCCGCGGCGTCGCGGTGGTGACGCCGCTCCCGCCGGACTCGCCGCCGCCCGAGCACGGCAAGCATCGACCCGGCGACGGAGCGCCGCCCGAGACGCCGATCGTCGTCGGCGAGGACGGGACCCTCGACGGCACCACCGGCGATCCGCGCCTCGACGCGGCCCTGGTCGAGGCCGCCACCGACGCGCTCCGCCGCGGCACGTCGCGCACCGTCGAGCTGGGCGGCCGATCCCTGTTCATCGAGGCATATCCCGTTCGGCCGCGGCTGGTCATCGTCGGCGCGACGGAAGTTGCGCGGTCGCTCGTCGAGGTCGCCGGGGCGCTCGGCTACGAGAGGGTGATCATCGACGTCCGGCCGGCGTTCGCAGCGCCCGAGCGATTTCCGTCCGTGGAGCGGCTGATCAATGACTGGCCCGAGGATGCCTTCGCGGCGATCGACGTTGGCCCGAACGACGCCGTCACAGTCCTGTCCCATGACCCGAAGATCGACGAGCCAGCGATCGTCGAGGCGGTCCGCCGGGGCGCCCGCTACGTGGGCGCCATCGGATCCCGCAAGACCCAGGCCGGGCGGCGCGAGCGCCTCCGCGAGGCCGGTCTTGACGGACGACGAGATCGCCTCGGTGCACGGCCCGATCGGGCTCGACCTCGGCGGCCGCAATCCCGCCGAGACCGCCCTCGCGATCATGGCCGAGATCGTCGCCAGCCGGTACGGCGCCTCCGGCAAGCCGAAGGCTGTAGAAACCGTAGCCACGCCCGCGTGACATCGCCCTGACTGAGCTCATCGTATGCGTCGGACGACAACCATGGTTGTGCTGGCGATAGCCCTGCTCGGCTGCGACGCCTTGGTCTCGGTATCGGGGCCGATTGCGTTGCGGACCAGCGACACGGACACGACGCAGTGCTTCTTGGCCGGGACGGCGGCTGGCTCGTCCTCAACCCGAATGTTGGGTTGGCCTGGAAGTCTGGTCCCGACTACATGCGTCCGGTGATCTGGCCGCTGGGCTACACCGCCCGACAGGTCGGTGCCGAGATCCAGGTCCTGAACGGCGATGGGCGGGTCATTGCGCGGTCAGGCAGGGTGGTTGAGTTCAACATCATCAAGGTCGAGTCTGGCTTCGTCTACAGCTGCTGAACGACATTGTCGAGTGACATTGGGCGACGCTGACTGATGAAAGCCTCACTCATCAGAGCGCTCGCGCTCGGGTCGATTCTCATTGTGGTCGTCGCGGTCGGGTTGTTGGGCGGCGTTCGTCTACTGGGGCCACCAGGCGATCCGGCGATGAACACCAAGAAGCACCGAGTGACATTGAGTGTCGGTGAGCGACCGATGGGCGAACACGTTGGGGCACTATGCGTGAGTGGCTAGGGCGCAGGTTGATCGAACGCCTCGATGGGCGACCGGATACTCGCGAATTCGCGCGCGTCACCGGCAGGGTCGACCCTCCCAGGGTTCGCCACCTCCACCGGCGAGGCGGCGTCGACACGCCGATGCCGTGGCCCTCGATCGTGGTCGTCGAAGCCGATCAGACCGGAGCGATGGCATTCCGTTTCGCCCGTGATGGAACGTTCGGCGGAGACACCTGGCACGAATCCGCGGAAGCCGCACGTCGCCAAGTCGAGTGGGAGTATCAAGGAGTCCTCGGCGAGTGGTTGGCTCTACCGAACGATCTGGAGAGTGTCGATGCCTTTCTCGACCGCGAATTCGGCATCGAGGGCTCCGGCCCGGCGGCCAAGTGACATCCGCCGACCCTGACTGAGAGTGACCCGATGAGTCGGCCTTGGTCTCGACTGCGTATGAAGCTGCAAAGTCTCTGGGCAACCTCGGTCGTCCCTCGCCTCGACGTCCACATGACCCTTTACCCACACTTGAAGGAGGAGTACGGCCGCGTTTGGATCACGTGGGACGGCAAAGACGTCTACGGGTTCGATGACGCCGGCTATTGGCGACGCGTCCAATCACTCGCTGATGAGCTGCGGGCAGTCGGCGAGAACGTCGACGATGCGTGGAGTCGCGCCACCGAGACAGCCCAAGCTGAAGGGAAGAGCGGCGTTTGGGGAGTCGTGGCCGCCATTGAGGAGTACATCGACCTTCAGCCGGCCGCGGCCGTTGCATCTGCAGACCCGGTCGTGCGCGGAATGGCCCTGCTCGACCGACGCCTGGGCAAGCGGACATGGCGTGCGTTGGACCTTGCAAGCGACGTGCACCCGCTCGTCCGGCGCATGTACGACCTTCGATGCGAGGCCGAGGGATGGGTTCAGGTCATACCGACGCGTGACAAGCTCAAACTGAGTCAGGCTCGCGTCGACGAAGCCTGAATTGCCGTCGTTGAGGTCCCTTCCTGGGCTGCTGGAGGTGGATGAGGTCCTGAGGCGCGTCACGCCGGACTGACCCGGCTCCGCCGAGGCGGTTTACGCTGCCCGGGTGATCGAATCGACGCCGCGGGTCCGTGCCGTCGTGCTTGCGGCGGGCGCCGGCTCGCGCTTCGGAGGGCGGAAGCTCGGTGCGGGGCTCGATGGCAAGCCGGTCCTGCAGCACGTCCTCGACGCGCTCGCTGCCGCGGGCCTTGATGACCCGATCGTCGTCGTCGGGGCGGTGGTCCCGGGCGGCCTCGACCTCCGTCGCGGGGCGGCGGTGCTCAACACCGACCCCGGGCGTGGCCTGTCGAGCTCGCTCCGGATCGGCTGGCGTGCCGCGCTCGACACGGAGCCCGTCCCGGACGCCGTGCTCGTCGCGCTCGGCGACCAGCCGCTCGTGCGCCCCGAGGTGATCGCCGCGCTCGCCGGCGCCCCGCTCGACCCGTCCCGGCCGATCGTCGCCCCGCGCTACGGCGGCTCGACGGCCCGGAACCCGGTCCGCATCGAGCTCCCGCGCCGAGCCGCTGGTCGAGGAGGCGACCGGCGATCGTGGCGTCGGGCCAATGATCGACGCCCACCCTGAGCTCGTCCGCTGGCTCGACGTCGACGGCGACAACCCCGACATCGACACGACCGACGATCTCGCCCGAGTCGCCGAGCTGGCCTGGGCCGACCGTGTCCGCCGGAACCGCGAGCAGGTCGACCGCTTCCGGGAGCTGCCCGACGGCGCGGACTTCTACGCGTCGGTGAGCTCGATCTTCCGTGAGGATCCCGATCGGGTCGGCGACCCGGTGCTCGAGGCGCTTCGGCGCCACGCGCAGCCGGACGACACATGGCTCGACATCGGGGCCGGTGCCGGCCGCTACGCCCTCCCGATGGCGCGGTCGGTTCGCGAGGTCGTTGCCCTCGACCCCTCGGCCGTCGATGCTCGGCGCGCTCCTCGAGGCGATGGTCGAGCACTCGATCGACAACATCCGGGTCATCGAAGGTCGATGGCCGGACGCGAGCACCGGCGCGGACTCACCCCTCGGCGCCACGCTGCCGGTCGATGTGAGCCTCATCGCCCACGTCGGCTACGACGTCGAGGCGATCGGAGCCTTCGTCGATGCGATGGAGCGCGCGACACGCCGCAGTCTGCCTCGCCGTGCTGATGGAGCGGTCACCCGCGATCCTCGCCGAACCCTTCTGGCCGCCGCTCCACGGGGAGTCGCGAATCGCGCTCCCGGGCCTGCCCGCCTTCGTCGACCTGCTGTTCGCCCGCGGCCGCAGCCCCGAGATGGAGATGCTCGAGACGACCCGCCGCAGCTGGGCGTCGAGGGACGAGGTCGAGCGCTACGTCCGCCGGCAGACCTGGGTCGCGCCCGGGACGGACAAGGACCGCCGGCTCCAGGAGCTCCTCGATGAGTGGCTCGTCACAACGGCGGACGGCGCGTTCGAGCTCTCGATCGCAGAGCCGCTCCGCATCGGTCTCGTGGCCTGGCGACCGGACTGACCTATCCTCGAGCGAGAGCAGCGGAGGCGAGATGCAATTCTCCGGGACGACCGAGATCAAGGCGCCGCGCGAGCGCGTGTGGGCGTTTGTCATCGATCCTCAGCAGGTCGGCTGGTGCGGGCCCGGCGTCGAATCGATCGAGGAGATCGACGCGACCCACTTCCGGGCGAAGGCCAAGGTCGGCATCGGAGTGATCTCCGCGCGCTTCCAGGTGAATCTCGAGCTCGCGGAGCAGGCCGAGCCGGACCGCGCGGTCATCAAGGCGCGGGGCCAGGCGCCCGGCAGTGCGGTCGACGCGACGGGCGAGATGGTCGCTCGAGCGGCCCGCCGGAGGGCCCGACGACCATGGCCTGGTCGGCGAACGTCGCGATCTCGGGGACGATCGCGAGCGTCGGCGCGCGCCTCGTCGAGGGCACCGCGAACAAGATGATCGGCAAGACGTTCGACTGCATGCGGGCGAAGCTCGAGGCTTGAGCCGCCGGACGAGCGCACCGTGGAGGCGCTGAGCCGGGTCGTCGGCGTCCTCGCCACGAACCTGCACGTCATCGCCGACGAGCAGAGCCGCGAGGCGATCGCGATCGATACCGCGATCCCGTGCCTCGAGTGGATCCAGGGCGAGCTCGCCGAGCGCAAGTGGACGCTGCGCTACATCGTCTCCACCCACGGGCATTGGGACCACATCGGCGACAACGCGCGGGTCGCCGAGCACACCGGGGCGCAGATCGCCGTGCATCCGCTCGATGCCTACCGGCTCACGGATCCCCACCCCATGTGGGCGCCGTTCGAGATCCCGCCGTCCGTGCCGGCGGTGGACCTGGCGGAAGGCGGCGAGATCCGGTTCGGGTCAGCGTGCGGTTCGAGGTGCTCCACACGCCCGGCCACACCGAGGGCTCGGTGTGCCTCCTCGACAACGACGCCGGCCGGCTGTACAGCGGCGACACGCTGTTTGCCGGGTCGTTCGGTCGGGTGGACCTGCCCGGCGGCTCGGCGGAGGCGATGTTCGAATCGCTCGACCGGCTGCGCCGCTTCGACGATGCGCTGGTGGTGCTGCCGGGCCACGGGGCGTCGACGACGATCGGGCAGGAGCGAGCCTGGCTGGAGTGGATCGCGCGTGAGGGCCGCCTCCCCATCTAGTCCCGACCCGGACCAAGGTCACGTTGCCTCTCCCGACGCGGTACCGTTTCATGGTTCCCGGCCGAGGTCGTCGCACCGGCCACCGCGACCACCCCGCACCGATCCGCCGCGCGCCCGACGGCATCGCGGCCAGCGCCGAGGAACCGCCATGCGCCACCGTCGACCACCACTCGCCGCTCTCGTCGCCGCGATCGCCCTCGGCGTGCTCGCGTCCATTCCCGGTGGTCCCGTCCGGGTCGAGAGCGCGTTCGCCGCGGCACCCGGCGGCCGGCTCATCGTCACCTGGCGCGAGAAGGCGCCCGCCACCCTGGCAATCGCCGGCGTCGCGGACGTCCGGGCTTCGGCGTCGAACGGACGCCGCTCCGTGGTCGTCGCGCGCGGCGACAACGCCCCCGAGCTTGCCGCACGCCTGCTCGCCGACCCGCGCATCAAGAGCGTCGTCCCGGATGCGCGCCTGGCCGTCGCCGACTGGCCGCTCGATGTGCCGGACCCGAACGACAGCCTGTGGCTCGGCGCCCAGGGCGACATGCGCCGCATCGGCATGCCCGAGGCGTGGCCGGTGACCACCGGATCGACTTCGGTCATCGTCGGTGTGCTCGACACCGGCTACGAAGGCACCCACGAGGACCTCGTCACCGTGCCGACGGTCTTCCCGTACAACGTCCGCACGGGCAGCACGAACGTCGCCGACGGCTATGGGCACGGCACGCACGTCGCCGGAACCATCGCCGCGGGCACGAACAACCTCGTCGGCGTCGCCGGCATCGCGCCGGGCGTCACGATCATGCCGGTCAAGGTCATGGACTCGAACGGCCAGGGCTACTGGAGCGACTTCCTCGACGGCGTCGACTACGCGGTCGCCAACGGCGCGTCGATCATCAACCTGAGTCTCGGCGGGAGCGGCCTCTCGTCAGCCCAGATCTCCGCATTCCAGCCGACGTTCACCGCGGCGCGCGCTGCCGGCGTGCTCGTGATCGCGGCCGCGGGCAACAACGACAACAACCTGCCGTTCTATCCCGCCTCGTTCGGGGATGTCGTCTCGGTGTCGGCCTCGACCAACTGGGACACGAAGGCGAGCTTCAGCAACTACGGGCCGAGCGTCGACATCTCGGCTCCCGGCCTTGCGATCACCTCGACGTACCGGAACAACAAGTACAAGGAGATGAGCGGGACGAGCATGGCGACGCCGCACGTCGTGGGCCTTGCCGCGCTGATCCGTTCGTTGCACCCGGAGTTCGGCGTCGCCGAGGTCGAGACGGCACTGAAGGCGACGGCACGGGACCTCGGGGCCCCGGGCCGCGACGACATCTTCGGCCATGGCCGGATCCGCGCACCCGAGGCGCTCGCCTGGGTCCCGCCCGACCTGGTGGCGCCGGTGGCGACCCTCCTGACGCCGATCGCGGGTTCCACCCGGATCTCCGAGTGGGTCCGACCCACGGTTGTGTTCGACGACGCAGTCTCGGGTGTCGATGCCAGCTCCGTGCGCCTCACCGACGCCGACGGCGACCCCGTGGATGCCGGGTTCACCTACAACTCGAACACCCACCGTGCGACGCTCTGGCCGGCGACGCGCCTGCCGTCACGATCGACGTTCCGAGTGGTCGTATCGGGCGCCATCACCGATGGGGCGGGCAACCTGGTCGAGCCCCGGACGTACTCGTTCACGACCGGCGACTCCATCAAGCCCGTCGTGACGAGCGCGCACCCGGTGAACGGCGCGGCGAACGTGAAGCCCGGGATCACCTTGCGGATCACGTTCAGCGAGAAGGTCACCGGCATCTCGACGGCGTCCGTCCGCCTCAAGAACGTGCGGTCGGGCAAGCAGGTCCGGGTGACGGTGAGGTACGACGCCGAGACCAGGAAGGTCACCATCGATCCCGTCAACAAGCTCAAGAACGGCCGCCACTACCGGCTGAAGCTGCTCGACACGATCAAGGACCTCGGCGGCCAGCGCCTCGCCCTCCAGTACCGCTACTTCCGGGTCAGGCCCTGATCCGCCGGGTGGGCTTCCGCTAGAACGGCTTCCGGAGAAAGATCCAGGCGCGATGTCGCTGGAATCCGAAGCCCTCGTACAGCGATAGCGCGCCGGTCGGGCTCTCGACGTCGACGCCCAGCGCGGCGACCTCCATGCCTCGATCTCGGAGGATGGCGAGAGATCGAGCGATCAGCGCGCTCGCGACGCCGCGCTTGCGCCACGGACGGCGCGTGGCCACGCTGTCGAGCCAGCCGATCTTGATTCCCGTGCGCTCGTTCTCGTGCGGGTAGATCCCGTTCACGACGAGGCCGGCGACCTCCTCGCCGAGCCACGCGACCTGCCAGAGGGACGGGTCGATGTCGGGGTTGGCGAAGAACGTTCGAAAATCGTCCTCGGTGACGGTGGCGGCATCCCAGTGGTCGCGGAACGCCTCCTCGTCGGCGTCCCAGATGGTGCGGTGCTGCGCCGGCTGGACGGGCCTGATCTCCAGGCCGTCGGGCAGCGGCACGTCCGGGATGGGCACGTCCAGGGCCCGACGCATCTCGTAGTGGAAGCGGACGGGCCGGTAGCCCATGAGCTCGGCGAAGGCCACGCCTGCCGGGACATCGTCGCCGGTGTTGGCGCCGAATACGTGCGTCAGCTCGCCTGATCCGGCGCCTTCCGCCGCAGCCGCGCGCGCCCGCTCCTCGGCCCAGGCCAGGAGGCGCCGGCCGAGGCCCTGTCGCCGGGACGACGGGCGAACCCAGATCTCGATCCGGTGGACGATCGCGCCTTCGCGCTCTCGCCACGACGTGCGTGCTGCGCCGACGAACCGGCCGTCACGCTCGATCACGCGGGTGTCTCGGGGCGGGTCGTACAGCGGCGTGGGCGACCAAACGTTGATCAGGCTCGCGACGGTGGGAAACCAGTCCACGCCGTCGTGCTGGTTGACGTCCTCGATGAGATCGACGAACGCCGCTGCGTCGACCGGCAGGTCGACCGGGCGCAGCTCGACCTGGGTTTCGACGTCGGGCTTCATTCCGGCTGCCCTGCGGGCGATTGCGTCGCGAGTCGCTTCCGATAGATACGAAACGAGCGGTGGCGCGTGAACCCGAGCCGCTCGTACAACGCGAGAGCGCCGGTGGGGTTCTCGGCGTCGACGCCGAGCGACGCCTCGCCTATACCCCGATCCCGGAGGATGCGCAGGGACTCGGCGATCACTGCCGCCCCGAGGCCGCGCCGGCGCCACGGGCGTCGCACCGACACCTGTTCGAGCCATCCGACGCTGATCCCGAGCCGCTCGTTCTCCTCGGCATAGATCGTGTTGATCGACATCCCCGCCACCTCGTCGCCGTCCCAGGCGACCGCCCAGAGCGAGGTGTCGGTGTCAGGGTCCTCGAACCAGTGCCGGAAGTCGTCGTCGGTGCGGACGGCCGCCTCCCAGTGGTCCAGGAACGCCTCCGAGTTCGCGTCGAAGATCCGCCGATGGTCCGCCTCGACGACGGGCCGGAGCTCGAGTCCCGCCGGGAGCGGGGCATCGGGGATCGGTTCGTCGAGACGACGCCGCATCTCGAATGAGTACCGGATCGCGCGATAGCCGATCGCCTCCGCGAACGCGGACGCACCGGCGTTGCTTTCGTCCGTCGCCGCCGACATCTCGTGGATCGCGCCTGGATCGCCGACCTCGCCGGCGGCGCGCAGCGCGGCGCTCCGAGCGTCGGCCCAGCTGACGAGCGCCGAGCCGATCCCGCGGCGCCGCCAGGCGGGCGCCGTCCAGGCATCCATGCGGTGGATGACCTTGTCGGCTCCACGGACGCGAGACGACACGCGGATGAACCCGACCCGCTCGTCACCGACGAGGGCCACGCGCGCGTCCCGCACGGGGTCGAACATGCCGCCGGGCGCGACCTCGTTGCAGAGGCTGGGCACGGTCATGACCCAGTCGAGATCGTCGTGTGCGTTCGTCGCCGAGATCAGGGCCGCGACCGGCTCGTAGTCGGTGGCGGTGTCGAACGCCCGCAGGGTCAGCCCTTCGACCGCGGTGGACTCGGGCGCCGCAATCGTCGCGATCTGAGGCGCCGGCGAAGGCGCCTGGCGGCTCATCGATCGGCTCCGTACTTGACGCGCATGTGCTGGTCGACGCTGCGGTGGATCGCGGTCCACTTCTTTCGTTCGGCCCGGCGGGCGATGGCATCGGTCGCGAGCGTGGCGCGCCGTCCCTCCCGCTGGAGCTTTCTGTAGGCCTCCAGCCGATCGACCGTCAGGGTCCCGTCGGCGAGGGCGGCGCGGACGGCGCAGCCCGGCTCGGTCTGGTGCTGGCAGTCGCCGAACCGGCACGCGGCGGCGACCGCCTCGATGTCGTCGAACGCCGTCGCGATGCCGTCGCCATCGAGCACGCCCAGCTCGCGGAGCCCCGGGGTATCGATCAGCAGGCCGTCCGCGAGCCGGACGAGCTGCCGGCGGGTGGTGGTATGGCGCCCGCGGGCGTCATCGAGGCGGATGCCGCCGGTATCGAGCAGCGGCTCGCCCGCCAGCGCATTCACGATGCTCGACTTGCCCACGCCGGACGAGCCGGTGAACACGACCGTGCGACCGTTGCCCAGGTGGCCACGTACGGCCTCGAGCCCATCGCCGGTCACGACGGACACGGCGATGATCTCGACGCCCGGCGCGGTCGCCGCAGCGACCAGGCGGAAGGACTCGATGTCATGGGCCAGGTCGGACTTCGAGAGCAGCACGACGGGGATCGCGCCCGACTCCCACGCCACGGCGATGTAGCGCTCCAGGCGTCGGACGTTGAACTCGGCATTGACCGACGAGACCACGAACACGACATCGACGTTGGCCGCCAGGACCTGCGTCCTGACGCGTCGATCACCGGGCGCGCCCCGGATGACGGCGGTGCGACGGGACAGGACGCCCTGGATCCGATGCTCGCCATCCGAGGATGGCTCGAGCGCGACCCAGTCACCGACCGATGGCCACGCCGCGGTCGGGTCGAGCTCGGTCTCGTGGCGCAGCCGCCCCGAGGCGCTGGCAGGGCCATCCCCGGTCGCCGATGCGACGAGGTACTGGCCCCGCTCCTCGGCGATGATCCGGCCTGCGGCCAGGCCAGGCGCCTCGGATGCGAGCAGCGCGGCGAATCGCTCGTCCCAGCCGAGGGCTGCCAACACGCTTGCGCCCGAGCTCCGAATGGCCGTCCATCACCCGACTCGCTTGAGCTTGCCGGTCCGCTTGGCGTAGCGCTCGGCGACGCCGAACGCCCACAGCCCGAACGGGATGAACAGCGTGCCCATCACGAGCAGCGGCCAGACGTCGTGCCAAAGGTCGCCGAGGGGCACGCCGTCGATCAGCCCGGCTCGCACGCCGTCGAGGGCGTACGTCGCGGGCGAGAACGCCGACAGCACCTGCATCCAGGGCGGCAGGACGTCGATCGAGTAGTAGACCCCGCTGATGAGCAGCAGGACCGACTGCAGGACGAACGCCATCTGCATCCCGCGCTCGACGAACAGCAGCGGCAGGATCGCGGCCAGCATCGCGATGCCGACCAGGCTGAACGAGCCGAGGACCATGAACGCGCCGATCGTGCCGATGTCCGCCTGGGCGATCTCCAGGTTGGGGAAGAACAGCACCATCGCCACGACGATCGCGGCCGTGTGGATGAGGCCGTAGATCATCGCGTAGGCCACCGCGCCGAGGAGGTGGGTCGACCGACGGACCGGGGCCATGAACGTGTACTCGAGCGTGCCTTCCCAGCGCTCGATCTGGATCGTCTCCGCGATCCAACTGAAGACCACGGAGAGGTAGTTCCAGAAGATCGCGCCGACGATCAGGGTGAGGAGCAGGCGGGGATCGCCGGCCTGCGCGCCGATCAGCGAGATCGACAGCGCACCGGCAGCCGAGTAGACGAGGAACGCGATCTCCCAGCCCCAGTACCTGCGGGACAGGAAGAAGTTGCGCTCGATGAAGGCGTACGACGCCCTGAGCTCGTGTGCGAGCATGGCCATTGGTCGAATTCCCTGTGTGATGGCTGGCCCGGTCACCGAGACCGAGCCAGCCGGGGCTGCGGCTCCGCGGCCAATCGAGCGCCGATCTTCATGATCGACAGCCCGACGGATCGCCGAACCGACTGGGGCTTGATGTCGAGCAGCTGTCGCTCGCGTACGCGCTCGACAACCTCTCGCTCGCGGCGCTGGCGCGCCTCTTCCAGCTGCATCCGGTTGATCATCATTTCCTCACCTCCTCTCATTCGTACTCATGGCCCGCGGGTGATCGGGCCGTCGTTGTCGATGTCGTCCTCGGCCTCGTCCTCGACGTCCTCGTCGAGCGAGCGGCCGGTGTAGGTCATGAACACGGCATGCATCGTGGGTTCCTCGCCGTGCCGCTCCGCGACCTGTTGCTTCAGCTCCTGCGGCGTGCCCTGGGCCACGATCCGGCCGTCGTTGAGGACGACGATCTCGTCGCTCAAGCGCTCGGCCTCGTCGAGGTCGTGGGTCGTGAGCACGATCGATGCGTCGTGGCTCGTCCGGATGTCCTCGATGAACGTCTGGACGTCCAGCTTCGACCGTGGGTCGAGGCCCGTCGTCGGCTCGTCGAGCAGCAACAGCGCCGGGCTCGTCAGCAGGGCTCGCGCGATCGCGACCTTCTGCTGCATTCCCCGGCTCATCTGCTCCACCGGCCGGCCGAGGCGCTTCTCGGCGATGCCGAGGCGCTCGGTGATCAGCACGGTGTTGCGGCGAGCCAGCTTCGAATCGATCCCGTAGAGCCTGGCTGCGAACAGCAGGTTCTCCATCGGGCTCAGCTTCTTGAAGAAGGCGGCGTCCACGCTCACCCGGTTGATGAGCAGCTTGACCGCCATCTCCTCGCGCACGAGGTCGTGCCCGAACACCTCGACCCGGCCTTCGTCGAGCGTCAGGAGGCCGGAGACGAGCCTGATGAGCGTCGACTTGCCCGAGCCGTTGGCGCCCAGGATCCCGATCGTGCCGCCGCGCTCCAGTCGTAGCGAGACGTCGTTGATCGCGAGCACCGGTGCCTTCTTGCGCGCCACGTTGAAGCGCTTCGTGACCCGCTCGACGAGCAGCGCAGGAACGCCTCCTCGAGCGCCGTTGCCGCGCCCCTTGGTCGGGGTCGGATTGGCGTCCGCGAATGGCGGCTGCGCCGGATCGAACGATCGGTCCTGCGCCGTATTCGGTTGCTGGAGCGTCGTGGTCGACATTCGTTCGATCCCTGTGAAGTGGAGGTGGACATGAAACGAGCCGCGATCTCGGCCCGGCGGTGTGCGGGCGGCTCGCGGCTCCTTCGTCGTGTCCCGCGTGCAGCTCGGGACAAACGAAAAACCGTGGGCCCGATCTGGCCCACGGTTCGTGGTTCCTGCGTGATTGGCGGTCCTACCGCCCGTCAGCTACCTCGAGGTGGGCACAAATCTCCCGCGACTGGGAGCGCCATCAGGCGCCACCGTCCGCCGGGCGAGCAACGTCGTGCTCATCATCACGCCACCTCCGATAACGACAATCCGACGCCTTGGCGCCGGAGCCTCCGGAGTCTAGGGGGCCTCCGAACGGCCTGTCAAACCGATCGGCGCTCAGCCGCTTGCAGGTCTCGAAGTCGAGAAGTCCATTGTTTCCGTGGCCCATTGCGTCGTAGAGTGCCCGCGAAACGTCGGCCGCCCAATGGCCGGCGATCGTGAGAGGGAAGGGAATACATGGCAATGACACCTGGGGCACGCCCAACGGGCGTGACCATCCTGGCGGTCCTCGCCGCGATCGGCGGCGTGCTCGGACTGCTGGCGGGCATCGCGCTGCTCGGGCTCGGCGGCCTCGCAGGCGCCGGCGGTGCGGGCCCCCTTGCGGGCTTCGTCGCGATCTTCGGACTCATCGCCATCGTGCAGGCCGTCCTGGCCCTCGCGTTCGCGTATGGGGCGTGGACGCTCAAGCCGTGGGCGTGGATGCTCGGCATGGTCGCGTTCGGCATCTCCCTTGCGCTGGCGGTGCTCAACATCGTCAACGGTGGCGACATCACGAGCCAGGCGATCTCGATCGTGATCGCCATCGCGATCATCTATTACCTGAACACCCCGGCGGTCAAGGCGGCATTCGGCCGGGCCTGATCGCCCACAGCCCACGAGAGCCGGCCGGAGCCCTCCGGCCGGCTCTTTGATTCCACCGCGAGGTCATCGGCTAGGCTCGCCTGGAGTGTCACCGTCAACGCCCTCGGCTCAGCCGCCGCGCCGACCTTCGCTGGTCGAGCTGGTTGCCCAGGCAGTCCTCGACGCGGAGCTGGCGGCGCTCGTATGGGTGCTCGTCGAGGGCAAGGTGCCACTCGTGGTGGCGGCGCCGGCCGGTCGAGGGGGTGCCGGTGGGCAGCTGCTCGCCGGCGTGCTCGAGTCGATCCGGCCGGACGTTCCCATCGATCCATTGGTGTCGCCGCTCACCGCCGCGGGTGCCAGCAACCTCGTCCGCGGTCGACGCGCGGGAGGCATGATCGAAGCCGCGTCGCTGGAGGAGGTTCGCTCGCGGCTCGGCAGCGGGCCGCTGCCGCTCGGCGAGGACCAGCTGACGTTCCTCGGCTGCGTGCTCGTGCTCGGTGACCTCGCGGAGGGTCCCGGTGGGCGGCGCGGCAGGCTCCGCGTGACCGCCGCGCACTACGTGCGGCCGCTCGCGCGCGATGCGCACGGCCATTCGCAGCGCCTCGATCCCGCTGTCCTCGCAACGTGGGACGAGCGGCTGGGTCGGTACGAGCACTTCGCCTGGGGTGTCCTACCCGAGATCGCGTCGCGGCTCGGTCGTCGAGCCGGCGACCTCGAGGCCGACCTGCACCACCGACGCGACGATCTCGCCGGCCTGGCGAAGGCCGGCGTCACGAAGCTTGACGAAGTGCAGCGACTCATTGCGGGATACCAGGTGCGCTACGGGGTCGGGCACGGGAAGGGCGACGGTACCTCGGGCGGGCACGTCGACGGAGCTGGGCACGAGCAGGGCGATGGCGCCGCCCGCGGCCACGGCTCCAGTGACGGCCACGGCCACGGCGCCGAGGACGGCCACAGCGCCGACCACGGCCACGGTGCCGGTGACACCCACGTCGCCGGTGATGGCCACGGCGCTCCGACGGCCACGGGCCCGCCAGGGCACGCGCCGCACGACGATCACGACCATGGCCACGACGGCGTCCACGAGCGAGGCGCCGAACCCGAGCACGACCAGGGGCACGAGCACGACCAGCGTCCGAACTGAGCCGGTTTCTGTTCGGGGCTCTCGTTGCGCGAGCTCGTGCCTTGTCGAGAACGTTTCCCGCCAGAAGGTCGACGGTGGCGATGACTGCCAGTCAATATTCGTGGCCATAGCGGGTCCGGACGACTGTCATCGACCCCTCGCCTGCCAGGATCCCGTGTCTCCGGGGCATTTTCATGACTCGGATGCATGGAGTCGGTAGGATCGGACCCGCTCGGACCCGCTTCGCCGCGGGATCTTGTCTCGCAGACATATCCGGCAGCGTTCCGCGCCATCATCGACCCGACCGCTGCCGCCGCGACCCACGCGAGTGCTAGCCTCGGGCGCGCCGGTCGTGGAGGGTTGGGAGGAGCTCCGATGAACCTGTTGCCGTGGTTCCTGTTCGCCCACATCCTGGGCGCGATCATCGCGTTCGGGCCGACGTTCAGCTTCCCGATCATCGGACGGCTGGGCGGCATGGAGCGCGAGCACGGCAACTTCGCGACGAGAGTCAGCTATGCCCTCTCGCGCGTCCAGGTCGTGCCATTCGCGATCCTCCAGGGCATCACCGGGGTCGGGATCGTCATCGCCGGCAACATCGACGTCCTGAAGGTGCCGTGGCTGATGATCGCCATCGTGCTGTACCTGGTGGCGTTGGGTTACGCGCTGTTCGTCCAGACGCCGACCGTGAAGCGGATCATCGCCATGACGACGCCGGCCGCAGGTGGTCCACCTCCCGGTGGGCCCCCAGCCGGCGGGCCTCCCGCGGGCGGGCCGCCGCCAGAGCTGATGGCCCTCATCCGCCGTGTGCAGCGCGGCGGCCTGCTGCTCATGGCGCTCATCGTGTCGATCGTCTTCCTGATGGTGGTCAAGCCGGCCTTCTGATCGGCGCTGCCCGGCCGGCTTGCACGGGTTCGGCGCCCTTCGGACCCTCGGTCAAGGCCCGGCGATACCATTCGAACGTGCCCACCGTTGCCTCGACCGTCCCCGAGCTGATCGCAGTCCTGCACGGAATCGCGTCGGTCGATGACGGCGCCGTCCGGATCACCGACGTCGATCGCTTCCGGGGCGAGGGGATTCGAGACCTCGCCTGGACGGCAGCATTCACCGAGGACCCGGCGACAGCCGAGGTGGCCCAGTGGGTCGTCTGGGAGGCCGCGCAGGAGCTCGGCGCCCGGTCGGCCAGCATCCACGAGCTGTACATGGCACGGTCGCGCGGTGACGTTTCCGGCTTCACGGTTCCGGCGATCAACATCCGCGCCCAGACGTTCGACATGGCCCGAATTGCGTTCGAGACCGCGGCCGCCGACGACGTGGGCGCGGTCATCCTCGAGCTCGCGCGCAGCGAGCAGACGTACACCTACCAGCGGCCGATCGACTACGCGACCGCCTGCCTCGCCGGCGCGATCGCCGCGCGTTGGCAGGGCCCAGTATTCCTCCAGGGCGACCACTACCAGTTCAACACCAAGAAGTACGCGGCCGACCCGGAGTCGATGACCGAGGAGATCCGCCGCGCCTGCCGCCTCGCCATCGAGGCCGGCTACCGGAACATCGACATCGACGCCTCCACGCTCGTCGACCTGGAGCTGGATACCGAGCGCGAGCAGCAGCGCGCGAACTACGAGCGGACTGCCGAGCTGGTCGCGCTCATCCGATCACTCGAGCCCGATGGCGTGACGGTGAGCATCGGAGGCGAGATCGGGGAAGTCGGCAAGTCGAACTCGACCGAGGGCGAGCTCCGGGCGTACCTCGATGGACTGCTCGACGAGCTTGCCAAGCGGGCGCCCGACGTGCGCGGCGTCGGCATCTCGAAGGTCAGCGTGCAGACAGGCACGTCGCACGGCGGGATGGTCATGCCCGACGGCACCGTCGGCATGGTCGGGGTGGACTTCGGGGTTCACGAGCGGCTCGGCGAGGTCGCGCGGCGCGACTACGGCACTGCCGGCACGGTGCAGCACGGGGCGTCAACCCTGCCCGATGAGCTGTTCCACCGCTTCCGCGAGGTCGAGACGATCGAGATCCACCTCGCGACCGGCTTCCAGAACCTGCTCTATGAGCACCCCGCGTTCCCACGAGAGCTGCACGAGCAGATCGAGTCATGGTGCTTCGCCAACGCGCTCGACGAGCGCAAGTCGGATCAGACCGACCAGCAGTTCGTTTACACGACGCGCAAGAAGGCGCTCGGGCCGTTCAAGCGGCAGCTCTGGGAGCTGGAGTCGAAGGACGCGATCCTTGCTGACCAGGCGCGCAAGATCGCATTCCTGTTCCGCGAGCTCGGCGTCGTCGGGCAGCCGGGCCATGGTCGATCGATACGTGCGCCCGGTGGAGTGGCACCGCCCGCTCCCGGCGTCACTGCTCGAGGTCGCGCCGACGATCCGCTGAGGTGCGCGGAATCGAGGTCCGCGCAGCTTCGCCTTCGCGGGCTGACGCCCCTCTTGATTCCGGTTGGGGCCACTCCTATGCTCCGGGCTCGCCCGGGTGGAGGACCCCAGGCGAACGGCCCTCGTGTTCTCGGTCCGGTCTCCGAAGAGGTCCACCTCGCCATCCGCCGCAGGAGCCAACGGGCTCCAACGGCGAGGGAGTCGCCGTGTCACGTCCACGCATCCAACCTGACGACGGCCGCGAGACCCGCGCGGCGATGGTCGGGTAGCGACCTGGCGGAGACCCCAGAACCCATCGAGGAGGAGCTGCGGGGCGTGCTGCGTGATGACCTCACCAGCGCGCTCCGTCGCTTGCCGGAGCTCGGCACGGGCGAGCTGCGGTTCACCGCCCTCTCCGGCGGAATCACCAACCGCAACTTCCTCGTCACGGGTGCTCCGAACGGCGCGAGCTACGTCGTCCGTCTCGCCGGCAACGACACCCATCTCCTGGGGATCAGCCGGGA
Organism: uncultured Chloroflexia bacterium; assembly: GCA_963721765.1. Classification (GTDB taxonomy): domain Bacteria; phylum Chloroflexota; class Limnocylindria; order Limnocylindrales; family CSP1-4; genus UBA5189. Next base: position 1,771,189 of record CAVRJP010000001.1, on the reverse strand, counting down.
GGTGGAGCACGCCGCGACCGTCGTCGCAGCGGGGGTGGGCGTCGGGCCGGAGGTGATCGCGTTCCTGCGTCCGGAGGGCTACCTCGTGACGCGGTTCATCGAGGGTCGCCCGATCCCCGAGGACGAGATGCGGACGCCCGAGCGGCTCCGCGCCGTCGGGGCGACGCTGCGCCGGATCCACGACGGCCCGGCGATCCCTGGCCTGTTCGTGCCGTTCCGAATCGTGGAGGCGTACGAGGCACTCGCCCGGGCACGCGGCGTTCGGATTCCCCGAGAGTACGAGCTCGCCCACGCCATCGCCGATCGGATCGAGCTCGCTTGCCTGACCGCCCGCCGCGAGGTGCGGCCGTGCCACAACGACCTGCTCAACGCGAATTTCATCGACGATGGCGCGCGAATTCGGATCGTCGACTGGGAGTACGCGGGCATGGGCGACCCGTACTTCGATCTTGGCAACTTCAGCGTCAACCACGAGCTCGACCACGACGCCGACGCCACGCTGCTCGCGGCCTACGCGGGCGACGTTCGACCGTCGCTCCTCGGGCGGCTCACGCTCATGCGCGTCCTGTCCGACTTCCGCGAAGCGATGTGGGGAGTCCTCCAGCAGGGTATCTCCACGCTCGACGTGGACTTCAGGGCCTACGCCGCGGAGCACTTCGACCGGTTGCTGACGTTCGCCGCGGGACCAGCCTTCGACCGAGCCCTCGAGGCCGCAGCGGGCGACTGACGTCGAAGAGTCAGCGGACCTCGTCGACGTCGGTCCACCACTGCCGACGGTCGCCGATGCGGTCCCGCACCCGCCACGAGAGCGGCTTCGGGATCTGGTCGATGGCGGCCTTCAGGGCGTGGGTGGCCGCAACGACCCGGGCGCGCTGGTCGACGTCGAGCTGCGGATAGTGTTCCCCGAGCGAGCGGACCTTCTGGAGGTTCATGGTCAGCGTCCGCCACAGGCCCCAATCCTCGGCACACAGGGTGGCGATCCGGGTGACGTCGATGGCGTCGTCGGAGTCGGCGAGGTCGTGGTCCAGCAGGAGCAGGACCATGTCGACGACGTCTTTCTCGTTGAGCTTGACGATCTGGAGCTTGGACAACAGGAGCTCAGCGAGGGGGATGGTCGGTCGGTCGGCGCCGAGGCGCCCGGCGAGCGGGATGCGGTGGCAGAACTCCAGCTCGTCGTAGAAGACGTCGAGGTGGGTGCGCGAGCCGGGATGGTCGAAGATCGCCCGCTGGCCCTCGGATCTGATCGAAACCTCGCGATCCTGGGTGTAGCCGAGGCCCGCCAGCGCGGCGGCGATCGTCCGTGCGTCGCGTCGGTAGCCTGCGAAGTCGATGTCCGCGTAGGTCCGCTCGAAGCTCGGTAGGAGCGACTTCGAGGCATGGCAATGAATTGCAACGCCGATGGAGCCGAGGACCCGGATCGGCGCGCCGGCGGCCTCGACCGCGGCGATGATCCGGTCCACCTCACGCTCCAGCGCCGCGCGGTCGAGGACGATGGCGGTCTCTTCGCGCGGCATCGTGCGGCGGGACCTCCTCGTCGGGCCGGCCCAACGTTGCGGGGTCCGGGGGCTGGGAATTGTAGGCCCGCGCGACGCCCCGCCGACCGCTACCGTACCGGGACCGCACGGGTGAGGATTGACGGCCCGTTCGCGGCCAGGAAGGACCTCCGATCCATGCGCCTGTTCCGGAAGGGCCAGCGGGGGACGCGCATCTTCTACGCGACGGACGTGCACGGTTCGGAGCGGACCTGGAAGAAGTTCCTGAACGCCGCGAAGTTCTACGACGCGGACGTCCTCGTGATGGGCGGCGACGTCATGGGCAAGCTCGCGATCCCGATCATCCGCGAGCCTGGCGGCGGCCACCGCGCCACCATCCACGGGCGCGTGGAGCGCGTCGCGACGGAGGCCGAGGCGATGGAGCTGGAGCGCCGGATCGGCGATCTCGGCTTCTACGACGTCCGCATGGACGAGGACGAGTATCGGGCGACGCAGTCGGATCCCGACGCCATCGATCGCCTCTTCGTCCGCCTCGCGACGGAGCGCCTGCGGCGCTGGATCGACCTCGCGGAGACGCGGCTCGCCGGCACCGGCGTCCGGTGCTACGCAACCGGCGGCAACGACGACCTCACCGAGGTCATGGCGACGATGGACCGACCGGATACGAAGGCGTTCGTCGCGTGCGAGGACCGGAACATCCCGATCGACGACGAGCACGTGATGATCTCCATGCCGTACGTCAACCCGACGCCCTGGAAGACGCCCCGAGAGGCTGCGGAGCCCGAGCTCGCCGAGCGGGTCGAGCGGATGGCCGGCCCGATCGGCGACCATCGCAACGTCATCTTCAACTTCCACGCGCCGCCGGTGGATTCGACCCTTGACACCTGCCCCATGCTCGATGCCACCACGGACCCGCCGTCGCAGGTCGTGCGAGGAGGCCAGCCCGTGCTCTACGGCGCCGGTAGCACCGCGATCAGGGAATCGATCGAGCGATATCAGCCGCTGCTCGGGCTGCACGGCCACATTCACGAGTCCCAGGCGGCCGCGCGAATCGGGCGGACGCTGTGCGTCAATCCCGGCAGCGAGTACGGCGAGGGCGTGCTCCGGGGCTGCCTGATCACCTTGCGAGACGGCAAGATCGACGGCTTCCAGATGACCGCCGGCTGAGCGCCCCACCGGATGACCATTCGGCGAAGGGACAAGACGAGGGAGGTGTGATCGAGGGAACGGTCCGCTGACGACGGTCGACCTGACCGTCGCGCGCGCCGCGGAGGGCGGCGTGCATCTCTGCCCCTGTCGAACGCTCACATCGAGGTGTTGGCATGGCGACTGCTGCTGCGACGCTGCCCGAGGTCTTCGTTCGGAAGTCCTCGGGGCTCGTCAGAGTCATGTCTCCGCGTTCTGCCTTTGTCTACAACGTGCTCACGATGGGCCTCATCTTCCCCTGGGCGTATCTCTGGGCGCCCGGTGCGCTTCCCGGCGGCCAGCTGGTATGGGGGATTCTCCTGGCGATGGTCCTCGAGATCCCGATCGCGCTGGCCTACGTCTGGCTCTCGACCGCCCTCCCGCGGTCGGGCGGGGACTACGTCTTCCAGAGCCGCGTGCTCGGCGGCGGGATCGGGTTCACGCTCGTCTTCTCCGGGTTCGTGATCTGGATCCTGCAGTGGGTCGCGCTCTCCGGCTGGCTGTTGTCGGCGCTCGGGTTCGCGCCGCTCTTCCTCGGTCTGGGGGCCGCGACCGGAAGCACCGCCCTGGTGAACCTCTCATCGTGGTTCACGACCGCCGAGGGCATCGTCATCACGAGCATCGGCAACGCGCTCGTCGCGATGCTGATACTCATCTCCGGGTTCAAGAACTACGTTCGCCTGCAGAAGGTGATGTGGGTCGCGATCCTCCTGGCCTTCGGCACGATGCTTGTCGTTCTCGCGACGGCTGGTGCGGCCGAGGTGCCCGGCAAGCTCGACGCCTTCTCGGCGGCGATCGGTGGCTCGGCGACGTTCACCGCCGATTCGATCGCGGCCGCACAGGCCGGTGGCGTTGATCTCAACCCGCCGTTCAGCCTGCTCGCCACCCTGCTGATCGCGCCGATCGCCTGGACGTCCCTGCAGTGGGCCACCTATTCGGCGCAGCAGAACGGCGAGATCAAGTCGGCGGCCTCGTTCAAGGATCAGGCCTTCATCATCGTCGGCGCGCTCGTCCTCACCGGTCTGCTCCTCGCGATCCTGGCGTTCGTGTTTCAGCAAGCGCTCGGGACCGAGCTCTTCCAGGTGGCCGGTGCCGGCTACTGGGCGACAGCCGAGGTCTCCCTGGCGGGGTCGTACCTGTGGCCGAACATCATCGCCACGGCGATCGCCAACAACCCGATCGTGACGATCATCATCGCCGCCGGGTTCATCCTCAACGCCCACCAGATCGTGCACAACTGCTACATCGGCATGACCCGCGTCATGGTCGCGATGTCGCTGGATCGGCTGCTGCCGGAGATGGTCAGCCGCGTGTCGGATCGACTGCACACGCCGGTCAACGCGCACCTGATCTACTTCGTGGCGAGCCTCCCGGTCATCTACCTGTACAGCAACTACTCCGTTGATGACGGTGCCGGGGGCACGACCACGTGGTACTCGCTCACGCTCGCCGTTTCGTTCGCGTGTGGCTACGTCTTCGTGGGCACCGCGATCGCCGGCGCGCTGCTGCCCTTCCGGGCGAAGGCCCTCTACGAGGCGTCGCCCGGGTCGAAGTACAAACTGATGGGCATCCCGCTCGTGTCGATCGTCGGCACGATCGGAGCCGCCTCCGGCCTCCTCCTGCTGTACTGGTTCCTGACCGAGCCGCAGCTCGGGCTCACCAGCGACCTCGCGAACCAGGTGGTCGCGGGCGTCCTGCTCTTTGCACTGGGCTGGTACGTCGTGACGTTCCTGACCCGCCGCGCGGCCGGCATCAACGTCAACTATGCGTTCAAGGAGATCCCGCCCGAGTGACCCCTCGGCGGTTTCAATCGCAGGCGGCCCGGGCGATTCGCCTGGGCCGCTCGATTCTCTTCGCGTCGGGGGAACCGGCAAACTGGCACCGGTGACGGAGCAGGCGCGCGTCGTCGTCATCGGCGGCGGGATCACGGGGGTGAGCGTCGCCTATCACCTCGCCGAGGCCGGGTGGACGGACGTCCTGCTCGTCGAGAAGGCGGGGCTCACTGCCGGCGCCACGTCGCAGGCGGCCGGCCTCGTGACCGCGTTCAACCCGAGCTCGACGATGCTCGCGTGGCGGCGCTACTCGATCGAGCTGTACGGGCGGCTCGGCGCGTTCTCCGCCGTCGGGAGCCTGCGGATCGCATCGTCGCCGGAGCAGCTGCTCGAGCTCCAGCGAACCGCGTCGCGCGCCCGCGGCCTGGGCCTCGACGTCGAGGTCATCTCGCCCGCCGAGGCGCGACAGCTCTTGCCCGCGATCTCGCCCGACTCGCTGTACGGCGGCGTGTACCTGCCCGGTGACGGCTACCTCGACCCGCACTCCGCGACCTTCGCGCTCTCGGATGCCGCGCGGAAGCTCGGCGTGCGGATCCGGACGAACACGCGCGTCACGGGGATCGAGCTGACGCCGCGGGGCGAGACTCGCCGCGTGCTCGTCGAGGATGGCGATGCCGATCGATACGGAGGTCGTCGTGAATGCGGCGGGCCTGTGGGCGCCGCGGGTCGCCGAGATGGTCGGAGCGTTCATCCCATCGACCCCGGTCGATCACCAGCACGTCGCCCTCAAGGCGGTGCCGGGCCACGAGCTGCCCGACGACATGCCCTGCTTCCGCGATCCCGACAACCTGGTCTACGGCAAGTCCGAGCACGGCGGGATGCTGTTCGGCGGCTACGAGGCGGAGCCGAACGCGCGTTGGCTCGACGGCGTTCCGTGGGAGCACGCCGAGCGCTCCCTCCCGCCCGACTGGGACAGGTTCCAGCCGCTCATGGAAGGCGCGATCCGCCGTTTCCCGTTCCTCGCCGACGCGGAGGCGGTTCGCCTCGTCTGCCACCCGGACGCCATGACGCCCGACGCGAACCCGCTCATCGGGCCGATGCCCGGGGTACGCGGCTTCTGGGTCGCTGCCGGGTTGTCGCTCAACGGATTCGGTGGCGGCGGCGGGATCGGCCGGACCGTCGCCGCGTGGATCACGACGGGCGATCCCGGGGTCGACATCGCGCCATATCGAGCGTGGCGATTCGCCGACACGTACCGCGACCCCGAATTCGCAGCGGCCCTCGCTCGCGAGACGTACTCGGACTATTACCGCCTCCGATTCCCGTACGACGCGGAGGTTGCGGGCCGCCCGCGCCGTCTGTCCGCTCTGCATTCGCGCCTCGAGGCCGCGGGCGCCGTCTTCGGCACGAAGGCCGGCTGGGAGCGCGCCGACCTGCATCGTCCCGGCGACTGCCCTCGGTCCGCAACGGGCGGATGCCGACGCGAGCGAGGCTGGGCGCGGCCGGATTGGTTCGATCGGGTAGGGGAGGAGCATCGAGCGGTCCGGGAGCGGGTCGGGATCATCGACCTGACGTCGTTCGGGAAGATCGCCGTCGCGGGGGCGGGAGCGCTCCGGCTGCTCCAGCGGGTCGCGGCCAACGACGTCGACCGGCCGATCGGCTCGACGATCTACACGCAGTTCCTCGATGCCAATGGGGGGATCGTCGCGGACGTCACGGTGACCCGCGACGACATCGATCGATTTCGCGTCGTCACCGGCTCCGGCTACCTCGCGGCGGACCTCGGCTGGCTCGTCGCTCGCGCCACCGACGAGCCTGCGATCACTGATGTCACGATCGACGACCGGACGGACGCGTGGTCGGTGATCGGCCTGTGGGGGCCGCGGGCACGCGACGTCCTCGGCGAGATCACGCGCGATCCGGTCGACGATCAGTCGCTCCCGCTCCGGCAGGCACGCTCGATTCGCGCGAGTGGCTTCGGCGTCCTGGCGACGCGGCTCAGCTACGCCGGCGAGCTGGGCTGGGAGCTCACGGTCGAGCCGGAGCACGCGGTCGAGGTCTGGGATGCGTTAATGGCTGCGGGCGCGCCGCACGGGATCGAGCCGATCGGCTACCGAGCGCTCGATTCGCTGCGCCTCGAGAAGGGCTACCGCTACTTCGGCGCCGAGCTGACGCCCCGCGAGACCCCGTTCGAGGCCGGCCTGGGATCGGTTCGTCCGGCTCGAGAAGGGTGAGTTCGTCGGCCAGGACGCGCTGCTCGCGCGTCGCGCCGCGGAGCCCGACGGCCCACCGCGCCGCCTCCAAACCGTCGTCATCGGCGGCTCGGAATGGTTGCCCATTTACGGTGGTGAGGCGGTTCGCATCGAGGGCGAGGTCGTGGGCCGTCTACGAAGCGTTGCCTTCGGCTACACGGTCGGCCGCACGGTCGGAACGACCTACCTCCCGGCCGACGTCAGCGAGGGCACCAGGATCGAGGTCGACGTCTTCGCCGATCGAGTGCCCGGCGAGGTCGCTGCTGACGTCCTGGTCGATCCAACCGGGGCGCGGATGAAGGGCTAGCGGGCTGCCTCGGCGAGGTGGTCCTCGAGGTCGGGCTTGGTGAATGCGGCCGAGGCGCGCCCCCAGCGTTCCTCGGCCCAGCCCCCGAAGTCGTAGTCGATCGAGGAGATCGCGGCCTGGATGGCGGCCCAGAGGGTCCAGCCAACGTCGGACATGATCATCTGGAGGCGCATCCGGGCGAGGAGGGCCGGACCCTCCCGCGCGAATCGGTCAGGACCGAAGTACGCGGCGCAGAGCTCTTCCTGCCGCGTGGCGTCGAAGCCGAGCTCCTGCGCGGTGTTGCCGAGCTCGAAGGTCGGGTCGTTGTTGCCGCTGTACTCGTAGTCGATGATCCACAGCTTCGTGCCGTCGTCGAGATAGTTCTCGGCGAGCAGATCGTTGTGGCAGGGCACCGTGGGGAGCGGACGAGCCCTGAGCGCCTCCTCGATGCGATCGACCAGCGGCATTCGGTCGAGGAACCCCTCGGGAATGCGAATCGAGCGCTGGTCGACGACGCCGAGGTAGTACTCGGTCAGCCGGAACATGTTGAAGTCGTCTCGGAAGCGCGGGCCGGCATGGAGCCGCCGCAGCGCCGCGGCGATCCGCTCGGGCGTGCCCGGCTCGCCGAATACGGTGTTCGACATCGTTCGACCGTCGATCCACTCCAGCACGAGTGCGCCGCTCGCCGGATCGTGATCGAGCACCTTCGGCCCGACGCCCGCGGCCGCGGCGGCGCGTGTGTTGTGCAGCTCGTTCGCGCGATCGACCGCGAGCAGCTCGGTCGACGGCCCAGGGAGCCGGACGAAGCGCGGCGCCCCGTCGACCTCCACCCGGAAGTTCTGGTTCGTGAGTCCCGCCGCAATCGACTCGATGCGAACCTCGCGCCCGGGCCAAAGGCGCGCGACGACCTCATCGATCGACGGTCGTTCGACGACAGGGGAGGTCATGCCCGGTCTATAGCAAGGGGAATCGCGGGGCGCAACTGACGGGCGACTACCGGCTCCGGACGATCCGCAACAGCCACGCCCAGCCGATCACGAGCAGCAGCAACGCGATGGCGGGCCCGGTTATCCGGCTCTGAATCGTGGGCTCCGGCCCGAAGGTCGGGCTCCACGTGAGTGCAGAGACCGCGGCGACGACTGTCAGCAACGTCGTGACGCCCGCGACGAACAGCGCAAACCTCATAGGTCGGCGTTTCGTGACCATCATCGGGGAGTATGCGCGGGGCCCGCGTCGCGTCAACGTCAGGACAAGCCGGTACGCTCGGATGCAGCGAGATGGAGGGTCGAGAGGGACTTGGTCGAGCACGCGCGGGCGGTGGTCATCGGCGGCGGCGTGGGCGGGACGTCGATCGCGTACCACCTCGCCGAGGCGGGCTGGACGGACATCGTCCTGGTCGACCGGGCGGAGCTCACGTCGGGGTCGACCTTCCACTCCGCTGGGCTCGTGGGCCAGCTTCGATCGACCACGACTCTGACCCGGATGATGATGTACGGCACCTCGCTGTACCGGCGGCTCACTGAAGAGACAGGTGTCGACGTCTCCTGGCACGAGGTGGGGTCGTTGCGGCTCGCATCCTCAAAGGAGCGCTTCGAGGAGCTGCAGCGGCAGGCGGGCTGGGCGAAGACGTTCGGGCTTCCGCTCGAGCTCATCACGCCCGAGGAGGCGCAGGCGAAGTTCCCGCTGATGTCGCTTGACGGCGTGCTCGGCGCGGTCTGGCTGCCGACCGACGGCTGGCTCGACCCATCGGGCCTCGCGCAAGCACTCGCCGCAGGGGCGCGTGCGAAGGGCGCGAGGATCCGGCAGCACACGCGCGTTGTCGGCATCGCGGTCGACCGGCGACGAGTCAAGGGGGTCGAGGTCGAGGGTCGGGGAGGGGAGCGCTCGACGATCGAGGCCGAGGTCGTCGTCAACGCCGGCGGCATGTTCGCGCGGGAGATCGGGCGGATGGCCGGCGTGACCGTGCCGATCATTCCGATGGCCCACCAGTACCTGTTCACGAACGCCATCGATGGCGCCGTGCCGACCCTTCCGACGCTGCGCGACCCGGATCGGCTTTGCTACTTCCGTGAGGAGGTCGGCGGCCTGTGCATGGGCGGCTACGAGCGCGACCCGATGCCCTGGTCGCTCGACGGCATCCCGCCGGACTTCAACCACCGGCTGCTGGACCCGGACTGGCCGCGGTTCGAAGCGATCATGCAGGGCGCCATCTCGCGCGTCCCGGCGCTCGCCGACGCGGGCGTGACCCGGATGATCAACGGCCCCGAGGCATTCACCCCGGACAACGAGTTCATCCTGGGCGAGAGTGAGGTCCGCGGGTTCTTCGTCGCCGCCGGGTTCTGCGCCCACGGCATCGCGGGCACGGGCGGCATCGGCCAGCAGATGGCTCGCTGGATCGTGGACGGCGAGCCGGAGCTCGATCTCTGGAAGATGGACATCCGCCGCTTCGGCGGCCAGTACCGGTCCCAGGCGCTGACGCTGGCCCGCAGCTACGAGAACTACGCCACGTACTACGACATCCACTATCCCAACGAGGAGCGGAAGGCGGGAAGGCCGCTCCGGCTATCGCCGGCATACGAGGACGTGGCGGCGCTGGGCGCCGTGTTCGGCGAGAAGTCGATGTGGGAACGCCCGAACTGGTTCACGCCCAACGAGGACGGGGGCGGCGTGTCGTCGCATGAGGCCCTCGAGGCGCTTCGGCCGCGAGGCTGGGCGGGCGAGCACTGGTCGCCGGCGATCGCGTGCGGAGGCGCTGGCCACGCGACAGACGGCGGCGCTCTTCGACGAGTCGAGCTTCGCGAAGATCGAGATCGAAGGCCCGGGCGCGCTCGCCTTCCTCCAGCGTCTCTGTGCGAACGACATCGACCGGCCGGTCGACTCGATCACCTACACGCAGATGCTCAACCACCGCGGTGGGATCGAGTGCGACTTCACGGTAACCCGCAGAGCCCTCGACCGGTTCCTGATCGTGACCGGCACCGCGTTCGGCAACCACGACCTGGGCTGGATGCAGCGCCACGTACCCGACGACGGATCGGTCCGCATCCGGGACGCCACATCGGCGTTGGCGTGCTTCGGGATCTGGGGCCCGCAGCGCGCGCGACATTCTCGCAGCCGCTGTCGAAGGACGACTTGTCGAACGAAGCGTTCCCGTACCTGACCGCGCGGATGATCACCGCTCGGGAGCCTCGTCGCCCTCGCGCTGCGCGTGACGTACGTCGGCGAGCTCGGCTGGGAGCTGTACATCCCCGAGCGAGTACGGCCGAGCGCTCTGGCGGACGCTGTGGGAGGCGGGCCGGGATCACGGGCTCGTCGCAGGCGGTTATCGGGCGATCGACGCGCTGCGCCTCGAGAAGGGTTACCGCGTCTGGTCGAGCGATATCACGCCCGAGGAGACGCCGTACGAGGCGGGTCTCGGCTTCGCCGTGAAGCTCGACAAGGAGATCGAGTTCATTGGGCGAGACGCGCTCGTTGCGGCCAAGGCGGCAGGGCCGCGCAAGCGCCTGCGCTGCCTCGTGCTCGATGACGCTCGATCGGTCGCGCTCGGCAACGAGCCCGTGCGCGTCGACGGAATGGTCGTCGGTCGGGTGACGAGCGGCGGCTACGGGTTCGCCGTGGAGAAGTCGATCGCCTACGCCTATCTGCCGCCCGACCAGGCGGCGATCGGGACCAAGGGCGATGTCGAGGTCTTCGGGGAGTGGATCGGCTTCGAGATCGCGAGGGAGCCACTCTGGGACTCGAAGGGGGAGAGAATTCGGGCATGACGGACGAGGAACGACGCGACGCTCTGGCGGGTCGCCTGTTCGAGGCCGCGCTCGGCGCCTTCGACCTGCTCACGATCCATCTCGGTCTCGACCTTGGACTGTACGAGGCGCTCCGGGACGGCGGGCCATCGACCGCGGCGGCGCTCGCCGAGCGCGCTGGCATCGATGAGCGCTACGCGCAGGAATGGCTCGAGCAGCAGGCCGTGACGCGGATCCTGGACGTCGATGACCCGGCTGCAGCCAGCGGCGCGCGGCGGTATTCGCTGCCCGCGGGGCACGCCGAAGCCCTGCTCGATGCCGAGAGCCTCGCGGCGTCTCAGTCGATGATCCGGTTCGTGGTCTCGGGCGCGCGCATGCTCCCGGCGCTGGCGGACGCGTACCGCAGCGGTGCCGGCGTTGCCTGGGATGCGTACCCCGGGCTCGTCACCGCCCAGGAGCTCGCCAACCGGCCGCTCTTCCGGCACGTCCTGACGAGCGAGTGGCTCCCGAGAATCCCGGACGTCCACGCCCGACTCGGTGCCGGCGGCGCCCGTGTTGCCGACATCGCGTGCGGGACCGGCTGGTCGAGCATCGCGATCGCGAAGGCGTATCCCGGGAGCGTGGTCCATGGCCTCGACATCGACCCGGAGTCGATCGAGCGGGCGCAAGAGAACGCCCGCGCGGAGGGCCTCGGCGAGGACCGCCTCCGGTTCCACCTGGTCGACGCCGGAAACCCCGCGCTCGACGGCGAGTTCGACCTCGCGCTCATCATCGAAGCGGTCCACGACATGTCGCAGCCGGTCCAGGTGCTCGCGGCCACGAAGCGCCTCCTGGCGCCCGGTGGAACGCTCATCGTCGTGGACGAGAACGTGGCCGAGGCGTTCGAGGCACCGGGGGGCGACATCGAGCGGGCGATGTACGGCTACAGCGTGCTGTTCTGCCTCGTCAACAGCCGCGCCGAGACGCCGACAGTCGCCACCGGCACCGTGATGCGCCCGGACACGCTTCGCCGCTACGCCACCGAAGCCGGCTTCGCACGCGTCTCGATCCTGCCGATCGAGCACGACGTCTTCCGACTGTACCGCCTCGACCCCTGATGAGCACCGTGTCACCCGAGGCCGGCGACTTTGGGCCGGCGTGGTCCGCCGGCTTCCGCCGCGGCACCGACGCGGAGCTGCGCGGCTGGGTCGAGGTGGCGCGCTCGTGGTGCGATGAGACCGACGCGATCGCGCTCCGGCACTTCCGGCGTGATCTCGACATCAAGCAGAAGCCGGATCGCACGTTCGTGACGGCCGCCGACACGGCGATCGAGAAGCTCCTGCGCGGTCGGATCGCGGACGCATTCCCGGGGCACGGCGTCGTCGGCGAGGAGTTCGGCACGGAGGCCGGCGAGGCCGAGATTCGCTGGTACATCGACCCGATCGACGGCACGCACAACTACATGCGCGGCGTCCCCATCTTCGGGACGCTCCTGGCGGTCGAGCGCGATGGTGAGCTCCAGGCAGCCGTCATCTCGGCGCCTGCGCTGCGCGGACGGTGGTTCGCATGGCGCGGCGGCGGCGCGTGGGTCGTGCGCGGCGAGGACGCGCCCCAGGGGCTCCACGTCTCGGCCATCGAGTCCGTCGGCGATGCGCACATCCTGCATACGAGCGCGGTCGAGATCGAGCGATCGGGCCTCGCGCCGGGCCTGCCCCGCCTGCTCGCCGCGGCGTGGCGCGATCGCGGTTTCGGCGACTTCTGGAGCTACACGCTCGTCGCCGAGGGAGCCGCGGAGGCCATGGTCGAGGTCGACCTCTCGCCGTGGGACGCGGCGGCGCCGTTCCTGCTCGTCGAGGAGGCCGGCGGGCGCGTTACCGACATCGAGGGTCGCCGCACCTTCGTCGGCCGGTCTATCGTGGCGACGAACGGCCTCCTGCACGACGCGGTCCGGGCGGCGCTGGTCGGCCGTGAGGAGGCCACGCGATGATCGAGCCGCCATCGACGACCCACGCCCCGGCCGACCATCACGCCGTCGACGACGCCACGGCGGCGAACGTCACCGACACGAACCGGCGCGCGCAGCTCCTGGCCACCGAGCACTGGAGCCTGCTCGCGACCCGCTCGATGAGCTGGAACGAGGCGTTCGCCCGGACGGCGATGTTCCTGTCCACGCTCTCGGCGGCGACGGTCGCCCTCGCCCTCGCCGGGCCGGCGATGTCGTTCGGGTCCGCGTTCCCGCTGTTCGCCCTGATCGTGCTCTCGGTCGCGCTCTTCCTGGGCATCGCCACGTACGTGCGGCTCCTCCAGGTCAACAACGAGGACCTGTACTGGGTCGCGGGGATGAACCAGCTCCGGGGGGCGTACACGCGGCTCGCGCCGGGCATCGAGCGTGACTTCGTCTCCGGCCACACGCTCGACACGGAGGGCTTCGCGCGTACGTTCGGCGCCGTCGACGTCACGTCGGACGTCTCGCCGCTCCACATGCTGCTCACGACGCCGGCGGTTGTCGGCGTGATCTCGAGCGCCATCGCCGGCGTCATGGCCGGGCTCGTCGGCGTGCAGCTCGGGCTCGATCTCGTGGTCGCCGTCCTCGCCGGGATCGGCGCGTTCGTCGTCGCCGTCGTGATCGCGATCGGCTACGGACGTCGCGAGGCAAATCGGTACATCACCCGGGTCCTGCGGAAGCGCGGCATCGAGGCCACGCCGGGACGAAGAGCGGGCGGCTGACTCGAGCCGCTACTCGCTCTTGGAAACGTTCTTGGGGAGCCCAACGAAGACGTCGGCCGGCGCGCTGTCCCTGCTCGCCTGGCGTCGCTGCCATAGCGTCGTGAGCACCACGAGCCCGACTGCGACCACGAAGATCACCGTGCCGATGACATTGACCTCGGGCGGGATGCCGATGCGGTTCTTGGCGTAGATGAACATCGGGAACGTCTGCGTGGTCGTCCCGCCGGTGAAGTTCGTGATGACGAAGTCGTCGATCGACAGGCTGAAGGCGAGGAGAGACGCGGCGGTGATGCCGGGCAGGATCAACGGGAACGTCACCTTCCAGAATGTCGTCCACGGCGTCGCGCCGAGATCCATCGCCGCTTCCTCGAGATGGATCGGGAAGCCCGCGAGCCGAGCGCGCACGGTGACCACGACATAGCTGATGTTGAACATGATGTGGGCGATCAGGATCGTCAGGAAGCCGAGCGGGAAGAACGGCGGCGTCCCGATCGAGACGTACAGCGTCAGGAGGGACGCGCCGAGCACGATCTCGGGCGTCGCCATGGGCAGGAAGATGAAGAAGTTCGTCGCACCCCGGCCGCGGAACTGGTAACGAGCGAGCCCGAGCGCGATCAACGTGCCGAGCGCCGTCGCGACGAGCGTCGAGACCAGGGCGATGGCGAGGCTGATCATCACCGACGATTCGAGGCCGGCGACGGCGAATGGATTCAGCCACGCCTCGAGGCTGAAACCCTGCCACACGAAGTTGCTGCGGCCGGCCGGGTCGTTGAAGCTGAAGATCGCCATGACGATGACCGGCAGCATCAGGTACAGCACGGCGAGGCCCGCAAAGGCCAGCAGCAGGTATCGATCGAGGAATTGGCCGATCCGTACGCCGACCGAGGGCCGCGGCCGGAGGTCGGGGGCCGTCGTGGTCGCCATCACACGCCGCCCGAGGTGAGCTCTTCTGTCCCGAGGAGCCGGGCGTAGACGAGGACCGCGATCAGGATGCCCGCCATGAGGAGGAAGCTCAGCGCTGATGCCGTTGGATAGTTGTTCTGGGTCAGGAACTGGTTCTGGATGACGTTGCCGATCATCGTCGTATTCGTGTTCCCAAGCAGCTCCGCGTTGACGTAGTCGCCCATCGCCGGGATGAACGTCAGCAGCGAGCCGGCGAAGACGCCCGGCAGGGACAGCGGGAACGTGATCCGACGGAACGCCCCGACGCGGCTCGCGTACAGGTCCTGCGCCGCCTCCACCAGCCGCCAGTCGACCTTCTCGAGCGAGACATAGATGGGCAGCGTCATGAATGGCAGGAAGTTGTAGGTGATCCCCGCGATGACGGCGATCGGTGTCTGCAGCACGGCGAAGTTCGGGTCCAGCAGCCCGATGTCCTTGAGCGGCCCGAAGACGAGGCCATCGTCGCCGAGGATGACCTTCCAGCTGATCGTTCGCAGCAGGAAGCTCGTGAAGAACGGCGCAACGACCATGAACAGGAGCAGGTTCTTGTACCTGCCGCCGCGGAACGCGATGGCGTAGGCGAGCGGGTACGCGATCGCCAGGGTCAGCAGCGTCGCCGCCGCGCCATAGAGGACCGAGCGAATGAACTGCGGCTGGAAGCGATCCAGCGCCTCGGTGTAGTTGGCGATGTTGGAGAGCGAAAACTCGTAGCCCTGCTCGAGCGAACCCGACCAGAACGAGCTCACGAACATCGAGATGCTGGGCACGACGTAGAACACCAGCAGCCACAGCATCCCGGGCGCGAGGAGCAGATACGGGATCAGGCCCCGATGCCGGGCGAGGAAGCCGCCCACGTCAGCGCCCGTCCGCTCGTGGCGTCATCGTTTGGCTCGTGCCGCTCGCGCCAGCTCGCCCCGGCTCAGCCGAGGCCGGTGACGGTCGAGAACTGGTCGTTGAAGTACGCCTCGTCCTCCTCTTCGAGCCCGACGAAGATATGGAGCCGCGAGAGGACGTCATCCGGCGGGAAGATCAGCGGGTTGTTGCCGATGTCCGGGTCGTTCGCGATCAGCACCTCGGCGGCGCCCTTCACCGGGCAGATGTAGTTGACGTACGCCTCGATCTGCGCCGCGATCTCCGGCCGGTAGCAGAAGTCGATCGCCAGCTCGGCCGTGTACTTGTGCTGTGCGCCCTTCGGGATGACGCAGTTGTCGGTCCAGAGCATGCCGCCCTCGGTGGCGACGTTGAACCCGAGCGACGGCTTGTCGGCTCGCGCGACGACGATGTCGCCCGACCACGCCATCGCGAGCTGGATGTTCCCGCCGACCAGGTCCTGGGCGTAGGCGTTGCCCTTGAACACGGCCTCCATGCCCGCGTCCTGGACGCGCTTGATCTCGGCGATGGCCGCATCGCAATCGGCGCGGGTGGCGGCGGACGGGTCCTTGCCGAGGTGGATCATCGTCAGCCCGATCGTGTCGCGCATCTCGGTCAGGTAGTCGATGTTGCCCTTGTACTTCAGGTCGAAGAACTCGTGGACGCTCGTCAGCTCGCCGGTCTTGTCCGGGTCGAAGCCGAGACCGGTCATGCCCGACTGCCAGGGCACGTGGTGATCGTTCGTCGGGTCCCAGCTGACGTTGCGGTAGACGTCCTGCAGGTTCGCGGCCACGTTCGGCAGGTTCGCGAGGTCCATGGTCTCGGCCCAGCCCAGGCGGATGAGGCGAGCGGCCATCCAGTCCGTCACGACGATGAGGTCCCAGCCGGTGTCCTGCCCCGCCTCGAGCTGGGGTCGGATGGTCCCGACGAACCCGTCGTTGTCGTCGATGACCTCCTGGTAGTTCACGGTCGTCCCGTACTCGGCCTTGAAGTCCTCGAGGGTCTTGAACTTCGTCTCGTCCTCCGGGTCGAGGTCCATGTAGAACGTCCAGTTCGCCCAGTTCAGCTCTGCCGACGGGGTCTGCTCGGGCGGCGGCGCGGTCGTCTCTCCGGGCGGCAGCGAGGCGGGGGGTCCGGAGGTCGGTGCCTCGGTCTGCGTGCCCCGTGTTCCGCAGGCAGCGAGGAAGGCGGCAAAGCCGACGAGCGTGCCGCCGACGACGAACTGGCGCCGCGTTACGGGGTGCTCGAGGATCGGATCCGACATCGAATGCCTCCTGTCGCGGTCAGCCGGCCGCAGGCTGATACTCGATCGTGTCTTCGGGGCGCGGTGGCGCTCCGGCGTCATCGACGACGAAGCAGTGATCGGGCGACCACGCGAGCACCACCTGCTCGCCTGCCTCCCAGAGCTGCGCCTTCGTGGCGCGCTCGACGTTCTGCTCGAAGACGGTCACCCGGTGGCCGTCGGCGAGGGTGACGATGTACTGCGTGCTGACGCCCAGGTAGGAGGCGTGCGTCACGGTGCCGTTCAGCCGGTTATGGCCGGCCGGCACGTCCTTCGCCGGCTCGACCATGCGGAACTTCTCCGGCCGGACACCGAGCGCGAGCGCGCCGGTCCGGCCCTCGACAAGGGCGGCCGGCACCTTGCAGCCCGTCCCGTCGCCGAGGCGGAACCCGGCGTACCCGTTGTCCGATCCGTCGGGCGTCGCCGGCAGGAGGTTGCTCACGCCGAGGAAGCCGGCGACGAACCTGGTCTTCGGGCGCTCGTACAGCGCCTCCGGGTCGCCCAGCTGCTCGTACTTGCCCTTGTTCATGACGGCGATGCGGTCGGACATCGTCATCGCCTCTTCCTGGTCGTGGGTCACGTAGATGAACGTGATCCCGACCTCCTGCTGGATACGCTTCAGCTCGACCTGCATCTGCTTGCGCAGCTTGAGGTCGAGGGCGCCGAGCGGCTCGTCGAGGAGCAGGACGGCCGGGCGGTTCACCAGCGCCCGCGCGAGTGCGACGCGCTGCGCCTGGCCACCGGAGATCTGGCCCGGCTTGCGCCGTTCGTATCCGGGTAGCTCAACGAGCTCGAGCATTTCGGTGACGCGCTTCTTGACCTCGGAGTCCGAGACCTTCTTCCGGCGGAGCCCGAACGCGACGTTGTCGAAGATCGTGAGGTGTGGGAACAGCGCGTAGTTCTGGAAGACGGTGTTCACGTTGCGCTTGTAGGCGGGCAGCCAGGTGACATCCTGGCCCTGGAGCTCGATCCGGCCCTCGGTCGGCTGCTCGAAGCCGCCGATCATGCGCAACGTCGTCGTCTTGCCGCAGCCCGATGGCCCGAGGAGGCTGAAGAACTCGCCCTCGTTCACGTCGAGGTCGATGTGGTCGACCGCGATGAACTCGTCCCCCGGGGTCGCACCCGGCACCGACCTGGCAACGCGACGGCCCTGGATGTCGCCGCCAAATCGCTTGGTCAGCTGGACGAGCCGGACCGCGACATCAGCCATCCGGGCGGCTTCTCCTCTGCCAGGTCCTCCAACGCCGATCGCAGCAGCGTACCCGACCCGGTGCGGGGGAGGATAGGGATCGCCGCGTCGGGGTGTCAAACTTCGGAATGCCTGCGCCTTCGGGAGCACGGCCCTGCGAGAATTCGTGGCCGAGCGTGCTCTCGACGACGAGATTCGTCGTGGGCGCCGAGGGGAAGGCCAGGTCTGGTCCGGGCCCGCGGGGTTCGCTCTTTGTCCTCCCGCCAGGTGATGTCCACGACTGCATAAATCCGGGCGGCGCGATGCTTCTGCTGGTTGCCCGTTCCCGGCAATCGGATACGTCGAGCGGCACCGCAGCCTTGACCCGGTCAATTCCGGCTGCATGGACTGTCCGAGCACACCGAACAGCGACAACCGTCCAGCGACGCGCCTCTGCCAGGCGGTCGAGCATCAAGGTGATTGCTCGCTGAGCGTGGACATCGGCGCATTGCGCCTTGACCACCAGGGTTGGCCTCATCGCTTCGGCCGTGCGGCCCTAGTCGGCCTACCTTGTGCGTACGGTGTCGATAGGACCGACACCCGGAGGCTCAAGCTTGTCGAGCTGGCATGGACAGCCTTGAGGCGGCTTGCCTCGCCGGTGGCCTCGCCAGATCGCCCTTGGCAGATCGCCCTTGGTAGATCGACTCGCAGATCGCCTCGCCCCAATGGCCCAGCGCATGCTCCACGCCACCTCCATGGCTCCCCGGCGGCGTGGAGGGCGGATCGCGGCGGCGGGCGGTCCCGTTGGGCTAGGTGCTCGCTCGGCGGCGTGTAGGGCGGATCGCGGCGGCGGGCGGTCCCGTTGGGCTAGGTGCTCGCTCGGCGGCGTGCTTGGCGGATCGTGGCTACGATATCGACGCCGCGACCGTCAGAAACCCCCGCACGGCCCGAAGCTCGCGAAGGATCCCGCCCGCATGATGCAGATCACCGAGGCCGCCGTGATGGAGGCGTTGAGCCACGTCCAGGAGCCGGAGCTCGGTGGCGACCTCGTGACCCGGAACATGATCCGGGACCTGACGATCGACGGCGCCAGGGTCGCGTTCCAGATCGAGCTCACGACGCCCGCCTGCCCGCTCAAGGACGAGATCGAGTCGCGCGTCCACGCGGCGCTCGATCCCATCGGCGTCGAGGCCGTCGAGCTGACGTGGGGAGCGAGCGTCCGCCGGGCGGCGCCGCGGACCGCGGAGCAGCTGCTCCCGGGCGTCAAGAACGTGCTCGCGGTCGCATCGGGCAAGGGCGGCGTCGGCAAGAGCACGGTCGCGGTGAACCTCGCCGTGGCATTGGCGCGGGACGGCGCGGCCGTCGGGCTGCTCGACGCGGACATCACCGGCCCGAACGTGCCGCTGATGCTCGGCCTCGAGGGCCAGCCCTCGAAGAGCGAGGACAACAAGATCATCCCGCTCAGCCGGCATGGGGTGAAGGCGATCTCGATCCAGTTCTTCGTGCCCGCCGGCCAGCCGATCATCTGGCGCGGGCCGCTCGTGGGCGGGGCGATCACGCAGTTCCTGCGCGACGTCGACTGGGGTGAGCTCGACTACCTGGTCATCGACCTGCCGCCCGGAACCTCTGACGCCCAGCTGACGCTTGCCCAGGCAGTGCCGGTCTCCGGCGCCGTGCTCGTGACCACGCCCCAGGAGGTGTCCCTCCTCGACGTCGAGAAGGCGCTCGCGATGTTCAAGCGGATGAGCGTGCCGGTCCTCGGGCTGGTCGAGAACATGACCGCGTTCGTGTGTCCGCACTGCGGCGAGGAGACCGAGATCTTCGGCCGCGGCGGCGGCGAGCGGTTCGCGTCCCAGCACCAGCTCGAGTACCTGGGTGGCGTGCCCCTCGACATCACGGTTCGCCAGGGCGGCGACGTGGGCGTGCCCGCCGTCGCGCAGCGCGAGCCCGGGCCCGCGGCGAAGGCGCTCACCGGCGTCGCTCGAACCATCGCGGCGCGGATGAGCGTCCGGGCGGCCGCCGCGGCGCAGCAGCCGGTCCTGACGATCTCCTAGGGACGACCTCCCCTCCCGGGCGACGACCTCGCAGAGGTCGATCTCGGCGAGGCGCCCCGCCTAGGAAGCGGCCACGCCCTTCGGCGGCGACCAGGCCTCTAGCCGACGGGGCGCGCCGTCCGCGCCGGCGATGCGGACCCTTCCCGGCGCGACGTCCACGACCATCCCGGTCACCGCGGGCTCCACCGGGACCCCGGATGCCGCGCACAGGTCGGCGATGATCGCCCGCCGCTCCGACCAGTAGTGCACGAGCAGGCCCTGCGCGACGCCGGATCGCGCGACGTGGTCGATGGCCTCGGGCGTGTCGAGATGGCCGCGCCGCGCGTCGTCGGTGGATCCGTCCTCGAGCGTGGCCTCGAGAATCAGCACCTCGGCGCCGCGCGCGAGCTCGACGACCATGTCCGACGGGCCCATGTCGCCGGCGTAGACCACGCGCTCGCCAGCCGGGCCGACGATGTCCATCGCGAACGCGGGGACGTAGTGCCCGACGGCGTGCGTCGTCACGGTCAGCGGCCCGACCTCGAACCGATCCCCCGAGTTGAACTCGGTGATCGCGAACGCGGGCTCGAAGAAGCCGGGTCGCTCGTTGATCGCCGTCGCGAGGTGCTCGAGCTTCTCCCGCCCGCCGGGCGGCAGGTACACGGGCAGTCGACGGGCTGCCGGCTCGCCCCACGGGAAGCGATAGCGCATCGGCCCGATGTCGATCCAGTGGTCCGCGTGGAAGTGCCCGACGAAGAGGGCGGACAGGTTGGTCGCCCCGACCCGCGCCTCCACCTGCGAGGCGACGCCGCTGCCGATGTCGAACAGGACGACCGTCCCCGCCGCCTCGACCAGCATGCCCGACTGGGCGGTGTCGCCAACCGGGCGCGCGCTCCCGGTACCGAGGATGGTCAGGCGCATGGGTCCTCCCGGCGGGCAATTGCGGACACGGTAGCGGCTCCACGAGGGGCTCGTGGTGGGTCGATGGTCACGTCCGGCGCAGGCGCGCGAGCAGGATGGCAGCGGTCGAGATCGCGCCACGGGACCGCCCCAGCTGGCCGCCCAGGAACGCGATCCTGGTCTCGCGGTGGCTCGATTCGGGCGTCACGATTGCCACGCTGACCGCGGTGTCGCCGCCGCGCTCCCGGGCCTCCACGGCCAGCCCGACATCGGACGAGCCGAGCTCGCGGACGCGCTCCGCATGCTGGTCCAGGGTGGCGCGCCGGCCCTCGTGCGGGGCAGGCCGCTCGACCAGCGCCTCCCCGAAGGCGAGCCGGTCGCCGAGGCCCTCGCCGAGGAGTCCCAGCAGGGAACCGCGCAGGCCGATCTCCACGACCGAGACGCGCCAGCCCCGATCATCGAGCGCCTCCGCCAGCGCGTCCGCCCAGGTCGCCTCGCCGCGCGCCCAGACGTGTTCGCCGAGCATCGCGACGACCTGCTGCTCCGCGGCCGCGACGAGGGCCGTGGCCTCCGCGTCGCCGTCATCGGCGTGGGTCCAGATCCGGACATCCACGGCATCGGCGCGCGCGTAGGTCGCGACGGACGGCCGCGCGTCGGCCGCCAGCAACGGCCCGAGCCGGCTCGCGATCGCGGATTCGCCGATTCCCGTGAGCCGGAGCGTGACGGATGCCATCGCCCGACCGAGCCGACGTTCGCCGAGCCGCGGGAGCACCCACTCGCGCCACATCGGCCGCATCTCGCGGGGCGGGCCCGGCAGCGCGACCACGATCCGGCCATCCGGCCGATCGACCCACCAGCCGGGAGCGGTGCCGTTCGGGTTCGGGATGGCGGTCGCCGACGGGATGAGCCACGCCTGCTTCACGTTCGTCTCGGGGAACGGCAGTGACCGCCGCTCGAACAGCTCGCGGAGCCAGGCATCCAGGCCAGCGTCCACCGCCGGCGTCTCGCCGACCAGCGCCGCGATAGCCTCGCGCGTGAGGTCGTCCGGTGTGGGGCCGAGCCCACCGGTCGACACGACGAGATCGGCGCCCTCGAGCGCCGCCCCGAACGCCCCCGTGACGGTCGCGAGGTGGTCCGGCAGCGCGGTCATCCGGGCGACGACGACACCTCGAGCGGTGAGATCTCGAGCGAGGTCGCCCGCGTTCGTGTCGCGCGTCTCGCCGACGGTGAGCTCCGTCCCGATCGACAGCAGCTCGGCGGTGCGGATCGGCTCCATCGAGGGCGAGCGTACCCGGCCGGGAGGGCCGTGGAACCGCCACTGCTACCATCCAACCGGTCCCAAACCACCCGGAGGTGCCGTGGACGACGGAGAGTCGACGATGAGCGCTGGCGCACCGCCGCCTGCGAGCCGGCCCGACTCGGGCGAGCCTTTGGGCCTGCGCGCCCAGCTCGGATCGACGTTCGAGGCGGGCAAGCGCCTGCTGCGCGCGCACACGGACCTCGCGAAGGTCGAGCTCGGCGAGATCGTCGACGAGGTCAAGCGAATGGTGGCGCTCATCGGCGTTGCCGTCGGCGTCGTCGTCGTCGCGAGCCTTTTGTTGCTTGTCGGGGGCATGCTCTTCCTGGGCGAGTGGCTGTTCGGCTCGATCGGCTGGGGCGTGCTCCTCGGGACGCTCCTGCTCGTCGACGTCGCGATCATGGCCGTGCTGCTGGCGTTCGACGTGAAGTCCGGTCGCCTGACCGCGTCGTTCCTGATCGCTGCGGTCGCCGGCATCGCCGTCGGCGTCCTGCTGGCGCTCAACCTCACGAACCGCGGCTGGACCGCGCTCGGGGACTCGGTCGCGCCGGCCTACGACCCGTCGACCCGGACCGTGCTGCTCGCGCTCGGCGTCTCGGCGGCGGTCGTCGGGCTGCTCGGCCTGCTGGCCGGGATCCGGAACGGCGTCGGTGCGGCAGTCGGCGGCCTCATCGCCGGTGGGCTCGTCGGCGCACTGCTCGGTGGGCTGACGGTCATCAGCATCCCGGCCCAGGCGGGCGCCGCGACGGGCGTCCTCGTCATCCTCATCACCTGGCCCATCCTCGCCGGGCGCGACGTCATGCGCACCGGCATCGACGGCGACGCGATCGCGAAGAAGTTCACCCCGGAACAGACCATCGAGCTCACGAAGGAGACGATCGAGTGGGTGCGCGCACGGACGCCGCTCGTGCCGAAGTCCTAGCCGCCCGGGCAGGCCTCGACGAGGAGCTCGTCAAGCTGGAGGCATCAGGTCGGGCTGCGGTCGACATCCCCGCGCGCCTTCGACGCGAGCCGGCCAAGGTCCTCGGGACCGCCGGCGGCGCCGCGTTCCTGCTGCTCGGCGGCCCGAAGCGCGTGTTCAAGGGCGTCCGGAGCGCGATCTTCGGCGCCGGCTCGGAGATGCCGAAGTCGATGCTCCCGCCGGAGGTCGAGAAGACGCTCAAGAAGCTCGGGCCGGATGGGGAGAAGGTCCGCGGGACGCTCGAGCGGGAGTTCGCGGCGTACCTCGACGAGAAGGCACCGCAGCGCAAGGAGCGCGACCTCGGCGCCACGGCCGCGGTGCTGCTCGGCGGGGCCCTGAAGCCCGTGGTGACGCGATTGGGCAAGCAGCTGGCCGAGCGGGCGCTCGATCCCGACGCGCCGTCGTTCGCGGAGGGCATGCGTCGCGCGCGCGAGCGTCGGAACGGTGCCGGGGGCTCGCCCGAGGGCAACGGCAAGCCGCCCGTCTGAATCGCTCCGCGCCCGAATTGGGGGCCGGTGGCAGAATCGAATCTCCCATGACCCAGCCCACCCTGACCGCGGACGCCCCTGCTCCCGGAGCGCACGCCTCGGATTCCGCCGTCATCCGGGTCGACGACATCCGGAAGGCCTACGGCTCGGTCCGGGCGGTCGACGGGGTCTCGTTCGAGGTCGAGAAGGGCGAGATCTTCGGGCTCCTCGGCCCGAACGGCGCGGGCAAGACCACGACGATGGAGATGATCGAGGGGCTGCACCAGCCGGACGCCGGCTCGATCGAGGTCCTCGGGATGGACGTCCGGCGCTCCGCGACGGCGATCAAGCACCGCATCGGCGTCCAGCTTCAGACCGCCGCCCTCTACCCGCAGCTCACGGTCGAGGAGCTGCTCCGCCTGTTCGGCAGCTTCTACGGCCGGCAGACCGCGATCGAACGCGTCCTCGACGACCTCGAGCTGAACGAGAAGCGGTCGGCGCAGACGAAGACCCTCTCGGGCGGCCAGCAGCAGCGCCTGTCCGTCGCGCTCGCGCTCGTCAACGATCCCGAGGTCGTGTTCCTGGACGAGCCGACGACCGGGCTTGATCCCGCCGCGCGCCAGGGCCTGTGGAGCGTGATCCGCCGGATGCAGGGCGAGGGCCGCACGATCCTGATGACGACCCACTACATGGAGGAGGCCGAGGCGCTGTGCGACCGGCTCGCGATCATGGACCACGGCCGGATCCTCGACAGCGGGACGGCGGACGAGCTGATCGGCCGGCGGTTCCGTGAGCGCGCCGTGCGGTTCGGGCGGGAGGGCGCCCCGGCTGCGGCGCAGCTCTCCGGCCTGGCCGGCGTCTCGCAGGTCGTCGAGGAGGACGACGAGATGGTCCTGTTCACGAGCGACGTCCCGGCGACGGTCGGGGCGCTGCTGGAGCTGACCGGGCGGGCCGGCACCGAGCCCGCGAACCTGATGGTCCGGCGCGCGAGCCTCGAGGACGTGTTCCTCGACCTCACCGGCCGGGCGCTGCGCGACTAGGGCCGGATCGTGCGCGCGCTGTCGACGCTCAGTCTCGCGAACCTTCGGAGCTTCACCCGTGATCGAGCCGCGCTGTTCTGGACACTGGCGTTCCCGATCGTCTTCGTGATCCTGTTCGGGACCATCTTCGCGGGCGGCGGCAGCTCCAACTTCACGGTCGGCTGGGTCGACCAGGACCACAGCCCGGCATCCGCGGCGCTCCGAGTGACCTTCGCCGACAACGCCCCCCTCGACCTGGTCGACGGCACGCTCGAGGAATCGCGGGAAGGGATGAGGCTGGGAGACCTCGATGGCATCCTCGTCGTGCCCGAGGGTCTGGCCGCCGCGATCTCGGCCGGCCAGGGCGGCGAGCCTGGGCCACCGATTGCCCTGACCGTCATCACTGACCCGAGCCGCTCGACGGCGTCGCAGGCGATCCAGCAGATCGCGACGGGGATGGCCATGGTCACGAACGTCCAGCTCTCCGGCGCGCGTCTGCTGCTCACCGTCGCCGCCGAGTCGCTCCAGACGAGCCGGCTGAACAGCGTCTCGTTCTTCGTACCGAGCATCCTCGCGATGGCCCTGATGCAGCTCGGCGTCTTTGCCGCCATCCCGCTGGTGCAGCAGCGAGAGAAGCTCATCCTCAAGCGGCTGAACGCGACGCCGCTGCCGCGCTGGACCCTCGTCGGGTCGAACGTGGTCGTCCGGCTCATCATCGCGGCCGTGCAAACGGCGCTCATCCTTGGGATCGGCATGACCGTCCTCGGCGTCGAGGTCGCGGGCAACTGGGCGCTGATCGCCGGGTTCGTGGTGCTCGGGGCCCTGTCCTTCACCTCGCTCGGCTACGTCATCGCCTCGTTCACGCGCACGGAGGAGGCCGCGAACGGGGTCACCCAGATCGTGCAGTTCCCGCTGATGTTCCTCTCGGGCATCTTCTTCCCGCTCGAGATCATGCCCGAGTGGCTGCGCGGGTTCGCGACCTTCATGCCCCTCACGTACCTCGGCGATGCACTGCGCCAGACGATGGTCGGCGGCACGCCGTTTGCGCCGTTGGGCGTGGACGCGCTCGTGCTCGGTGGCTGGCTCGTCGTCTCGCTCGCGATCTCGGCCCGCTTCTTCCGCTGGCAGTAGCCCGGCGGTGACGGGCACCAGCGAGGTGAATGGGTTGTGAGCCGGACGCGCTCCCTGGCACCGATCGTCAGGCTGCTCGTCGTGGCGTTCGCCGCGGGACCAGTCGCGTGCATGGCTCCGCCGCCGGCCTCGCCCCCAGCACCATCACCCTCGAACGGCTCGCCGTCCAACGTGGCCACGAATCCGCCGTCGGCCTCGCCGTCGGCCGCCCTGCCGTCCGCGTCGCCGTCCTCGGCTTCGCCCCCGCCGACGACGCTCGGCGCCGGCTTCAGGTACTCGACGTACGGCCCGGGCTTCGATCCCGGCCCGGCGTACTGGGTGCGTGTGGGCCAGGAGATGGCCGGACGCTTCGACCGGTCGACGCCCGAGGCCGTCTGGATCGTCGGCAACTTCAGCGGGAACGGCACGGTTCTGACGTTCCCGGGTGAGACCGACGAGCTCACGATCGGGTTCAGTGCGAGCGACCAGAACGAGGCCGCGCTGACGCTGTTCGACGAGCAGGGGATCGACGTCTGGCTCCAGGTGGAGCCGGGCGACGCGCCGGTCGATCAGCTGATCGACATCATGCTCGACCGGTACGGCGATCACCCGTGCGTCATCGGGGTCGGCGTCGACGTCGAGTGGTATCACTCGACCGGCGAGCCGGAGGGCGAGGCGGTTCCCGACGAGCTCGCGCGTGAGTGGGTCGCGGCCGCTCGGGCGCACGATCCCGCGTACCGGCTCTTCCTCAAGCACTGGGAGATCGAGAAGATGCCGCCGACGGTGCGCGACGGGATCGTGTTCATCGACGACAGCCAGCAGTTCACCAGCCTCGACCAGATGGTCGATGAGTTCGAGGCATGGGGTGCCGCGTTCGCACCGGCGGAGGTCGGCTTCCAATACGGCTATCCCGACGATGAATCGTGGTGGGGCGAGCTCGACGATCCCCCGGGCGACATCGGCGACGCGATCCTGGAGCGCGTGCCGAACACCGCCGGTTTGTACTGGGTCGACTTCACGGTCCGCCAGGTCTTCCCGCCCTGATCGCCTAGGATTTCGCCGGGCGAGTGGCGGAATGGCAGACGCGCCGGCCTTAGGAGCCGGTGCCCCGAAAGGGGCGTGAGGGTTCGACCCCCTCCTTGCCCACCAGGCGCGTGCGCGTGCGCTGATCCGCGCCCCGGCTCCGGTTGCTAGGCAGAACTGGGGTGTCTGCTGCGCGCGACGGACGGCCGCGCGACCGTCCTGTAGAACTGGTGCGGGTATTGGGCGGCGGCGGTCCGTCGCTGAGTCGCCAGGTGACGATTCGACGAAGGTCGACCGACCTGGCGAGCGTGGCCGGTCGGCTGCGCCATGACAATCGACTGACGACTACCCGCTCCAGTTCTGGATGACAGGTTCCAACTCCGCGCCTCGAATTGCGCCGCGAATCCTGAACGGCGGGCGCCCGCACCTATACTTCGACCGATGACCGTCACCGTCACTCCGGCGGCCCGGAGCTCGCTCAGCGTGCGCGTCGAGATCCCCGCGGAGCGCCTCGACGCCGCCATCGCCGAGGCAGTCAGGCACCTCTCGCAGCGGACGAAGATCCCCGGCTTCCGGCCGGGCAAGGCACCGCGGGCGATGGTCGAGCGGGTCGTCGGCGCCGAGGCAGTGCTCGAGGAGGCGATGGACCACCTCGTCCAGCGCGCCTACCGGGACGCGCTCGTCGAGCACAAGATCCTGCCGCTCGCCCAGGCCGACGTGAAGGTCGAGCAGGGCGAGGAGGGCAAGCCCGTCATCTTCACCGCCAACGTGCCGATCCGGCCGGAGGTGACGCTCGGCGACTACCGCGGCTTCAACTTCAAGCCGGAGATCGAGACGATCGACGACCCCAAGGTCGCCAAGGTCGTCGAGGAGCTGCGCGACCAGAACGCGACGCTCGCCGCGGTCGAGGACCGGGGTGCGCGGAACGGCGACTACGCGGTCATCGGCTACGCGGGAACGCGAGATGGCACGCCGTTCGAGGGCGGCTCGGCCGAGCGCGTGCCGCTGATCATCGGCGAGGAGCGGCTGATCCCGGGCTTCGAAGCGCACCTGCTCGGGCTCCGACCAACCGAGACCGCCGGGTTCGACATCACCTTCCCCGACGACTACCCCGAATCGACCCTCGCCGGAGCGGCCGCCCACTTCGAGGTCGAGCTGCGCGAGCTGCGCGAGAAGATCCTGCCCGCCGAAGACGACGAGTTCGCCCGCTCGCTGGGCAAGTTCGAGGACCTCGGCGCCCTCCGCGTCGAGATCAAGGAACGACTCGAGCGCAACGCCCTCGACCGCGCCCGACACCAGTTCGCCGACCAGATCATCGAGTACGCGACGGCGAACGCGACCCTCGAGCTGCCGGACATCCTGGTGGACCAGGAGGTCGAGATCATGCACGACGAGCTTCGAGGCTCCCTGGCGCGCCAGGGGATCGACGAGGCTGCCTACCTCAAGGCGACGGACAAGTCCGAGGCGGACCTCCACGCTGACTTCCGGCCGCGCGCCGAGAAGCGGGTCAAGGTGCTCCTCGTCCTGTCGAAGGTCGCCGAGGACGAGGGCGTGGTGATCTCGGACCGCGACGTCGAGGCAGAGATCCGGCGGGCGCGGCAGCGCTACGGCAACGACCGAAAGACGGTGGGCTACTTCGAGTCGGAGCGCGGCAGGAGTTTTATCCGGAGCACGCTGCGACGGAGCCGGCTCGTCGAGAAGCTCGTCGACGAGTGGCTCGCCGCCCACCCCGAGCACCCGCCGCTGCCGCACATGGAAGACGACGAAGCGATCTCGCTCGAGGAGGCCGAGGCGGAAGCCGCCGGCGACGCGGCGCCTCGAGGGACACGGTCAAGGCCGAGTCGCGCTCCCGTGGCGGCTCGCGGCCGCTGATCCACCCGGAAGCCCACCCACCGAACGACCCGCCACAGGAGATCGCCAACATGCTCGTGCCGATGGTCATCGAGTCCTCCAGCCGGGGGGAGCGCGCCTACGACATCTACTCCCGCCTGCTGAAGGAGCGGATCATCTTCCTCGGCGACGTGATCGAGGACCACCTGGCCAACCTCGTGATCGCCCAGCTCCTGTTCCTCGAGTCCGAGGACCCCGAGAAGGACATCAGCCTGTACATCAACTCGCCCGGAGGCGTGGTCACGGCCGGCCTCGCGATCTACGACACGATGCAGTACCTGCGCGCGCCGGTGAGCACGATCTGCATCGGCCAGGCAGCGTCGATGGCGTCGGTCCTCCTGGCTGCCGGCGCGAAGGGCAAGCGCTACGGGCTGCCCCACAGCCGGATCATGATCCACCAGGGTTCGGGCGGATTCCGGGGCGCTCCGCAGGACGCGATCATCCAGATGAAGGAGTGGGAAACCCTCGTTGCCCTGAACCACCGGATTCTCGCGAATCACACGGGCCAGAAGCTCGAAAAGGTGCAGCAGGATACCGAACGCGACCGGTTCATGAGCCCCGACGAGGCAAAGGACTATGGCATCATCGATGCGGTCTACAACCTCCAGGGGTCGTCGCTGATCGCCCAGGCCCACGATGCCGGACTCTCCGGCGGCGAGGGGTCGAGCGTCACGGAGCCGGAAGAAGCCGGGACCCCGGAGCCTGAACAGAAGAAGTCGAAGTCCTGACCGGTTCTCAACCCGGGGCGGGGTGAGACCGGCAGTCGAGGGGAACGGTGAGCACGTCGAGCGGCAGCAAGGGCGCGAAGGTCCCGTATCGCTGCTCGTTCTGCGGCAAGAGCCAGGAGCAGGTCCGCAAGCTCATCGCGGGCCAGGGCGTCTACATCTGCGACGAGTGCATCAACCTCTGCCAGGAGATCATCGAAGAGGAGATGCTCGAGCAGCCGAAGACGAAGCCGACGGCAGCCAAGCTCCCCAACCCGCGCCAGATCAAGTTCGCGCTCGACCAGTACGTGATCAGCCAGGAGCAAGGCCAAGAAGGTCCTCTCGGTGGCGGTCTACAACCACTACAAGCGGGTCAACGCCGGCCACGCGGTGGACGAGGTCGAGCTCCAGAAGTCGAACGTGCTCCTGGTGGGCCCGACCGGCTCCGGCAAGACGTTGCTGGCCCAGACCCTCGCACGCGTGCTGGACGTCCCGTTCTGCATCGCCGACGCGACATCGCTGACCGAGGCGGGCTACGTCGGCGAGGACGTCGAGAACATCCTCCTGCGCCTCATCCAGGCGGCCGACTTCGACGTCGCGCGCGCCCAGCGCGGGATCATCTACATCGACGAGATCGACAAGATCGCGCGCAAGGCGGACAACCCCTCGATCACCCGTGACGTTTCCGGCGAGGGCGTGCAGCAGGCGCTGCTCAAGATCCTCGAGGGCACCGTCGCCAACGTGCCGCCCCAGGGCGGGCGCAAGCACCCCCACCAGGACTTCATCCAGATCGACACGACGAACGTCCTGTTCATCTGCGGCGGCGCGTTCGACGGGCTCGAGAAGATCGTCGAGGAGCGCGTCGGGAAGCGCTCGATCGGCTTCGGGTCGGAGTCCGCGGCCGTCGGGTCGGTGGAGCGGGGCAAGATCCTCGAGAAGCTGATGCCCGAGGACCTGCTCAAGTTCGGGCTGATCCCGGAGTTCGTCGGCCGGCTGCCGGTCATCGTGACGCTCACGGCGCTCACTGCCGCGGACCTCGTCCGCGTCCTCACCGAGCCGAAGAACGCGATCGCGCGCCAGTTCCAGAAGTTCCTCCAGCTCGACAAGGTGGAGCTGGTCTTCACGCCGGGCGCGCTCCAGGCGGCCGCGGACGTCGCGCTCGACCGCAAGACCGGTGCCCGCGCCCTCCGCTCGATCGTCGAGGAAGCGCTCCTCGAGGTGATGTACGACATCCCCGAACGGGCCGAGGTCCGGAAGTGCATCATCACCGAGGAGACGATCCGCTCCGGCCGGCTGCCCCTGCTGTTGACCAAGACCGAGGTCGACAAGGGCGTCGACGAGACGAACTACGAGGACTGGCTCGCCAACCAGGCGAGTGCCTGAGGCCCACCTCCAGGCCTTGCTCCGGGCCCTTCTCCCGGGCCTGCTGACCCCCAGTCCGCCTACGGTCGTTTCGCGACCGATCCCCTGATTCGCGACTCGGCGGTCGATCCGCCCGTGCGCGCGGCTCGCCGTGGGCGGTCGCCGTCGGCGGGTCGGGCGTCATCTCTGCCCCAGCATCGACACCGCTCCTGCGCGGCGCGCTGTCGCCGCCGAAGAGGGACACGAACACGTCGACGAGGTCGGGATCGAACTGCGTCCCGCGGTGGCGCTGGAGCTCGGCGACCGCCTCGTCGTGGCTCATCGCCCCGCTGTACGGGCGCTCGGAGATCATCGCCTCGTAGGCGTCGGCGATGGCGACGATCCGTGACCCGATCGGGATCTCGGCGCCGGCGAGGCCGTGGGGATAGCCGTGGCCGTCGAACCACTCGTGGTGATGGAGCACGATCGCCGCGGCGTCGCGGATCGCGCCGGCCTGCTCGAGCACGACCTGGCCGATCTTGGGGTGCTCGATGATCGTGCGCCACTCGCCGGGTGACAGGGGAGCGGGCTTCGACAGGATCTCCTCGGGGATCGCCAGCTTGCCGAGGTCGTGGAGCAGGCTCGCCGTCCTGATTCGCTCGATGTCGCCGTCGGGCAGCCCGACCGCCCGCCCGATGTCCGCCGAGATCTGGGAGATGAGCTGCGTCGCCCCGCCGGCCCAGCCGGGCCGTTGCGACAGTGCCACGAGCAGCTCCTGGTTCGAGGCCTCGAACGCCGCCTTGCCGAGGCTCGCGGCCCGCTGGCGGGCCTCGTTGTCGATCGGCGCCCGCGAAACCGTGCCCGCCTCGTCGATCGCCCGGAACGCCTGGACCTGGTCGCGACCGAGGCCCTTCGCCGCGTACAGCGCGTTGTCGGCCTCTCGCAGGATCTGGTCGATCTCGAGCGCGCCCACGCCGCTCCCGCCGGTGACGCCGATGCTGATCGCGACCTTCACGGAGGTCTCGGGCAGCGTGATCTCGGCCTGCGCGAGGATTCGGCGGAGGTGCTCCGCGGACGCGAGCCCGCCGTCGATGTCGGTCTCGGGCATGACCAGGAGGAACTCCTCGCCGCCGTAGCGCCCGAGGCTGTCCGCAGCCCGGACGTTGTCGCGGAGCACGGTCGCCACGTGTCGCAGGACGTCGTCGCCACCAGCGTGTCCGAGCGTGTCGTTCACGCGCTTGAAGTGGTCGATGTCGATAAGGGCCACGGCAAGGGGCCGGTTGTACCGGTTGGCGCGCTCGATCTCCGTCGCGAGGACCTTCAGGCACGCGAGCCGGTTGAGCAGCCGTGTCAGGGGGTCAGTGGTCGCAAGCGCCTCCACGTCGGCGATCCGCTGCGCCAGCCTGCCGAGGGACTCGCTGACGACGCGGTCCGGGTAGCGCACGGATTCGACCCGAGAGGCGAGCCCGGCCTGGGCCATTCGATCGGCCAGACTCGCAAGCTGCCGAGCGCGACGCCGCCCGATCACGAACGAGAAGGCCAGCGCACCGAGGATGGCGCCGACCGCGAGCAGGACAAACTCGGTTTCGAGGCCGATGAGCGGCAGCGTGTAATCCCCCTTCTGCGTTGGTGCCCGGCAGCACCGAAACGCTACGAGCGCCCGATCGGCGGCGGGCATCGCCCAAAGGTCCTAAGCCCGGTGGCATATGCCGGGCAGCGCTCACTTCAGGCCGGTTGCCAGATGTGCCGACGACCCGTGCCGGCCGAGACTCAGCGCCACCTCGCCAATGAACAGGCCGAGGGCGAGGACGAGGGCAGTTGGGCGCTTCATGGCATGACCCCGAGGGCGCGCCGGGTCCTGGTCGCTGACCGGCCCGGTGCTAGACTTCCGGCCTCACGGCGAGGACCGAGAGGAGTAACGCCCGAACGGGCCCACGAGCGAGCGCGGGATGGTGCGAGCCGCGCGGGCAACGGGGCGCGAACGTCGCTCGAGAGTCGTGCGGCCGGCGCCCGATAGCGCGCCACGAGGACATCGGGATCGGGCCCGCGCGATGAGCGAGAGACCCCCGACGTCGAACCAGCAGGTGGTACCACGACCCCGTTCGTCCGCTGGACGAGCGGGTCGTTCGATTCAGGCGAGGTGGAGCACGACGTGACCGGCGAGACCGGCGGAACGACGGGCCAGGGGGCCGGCACGGTGACCGGCGGCGCGAGCGACGAGCCGCGCGCCGAGCTGCCGAAGGCGTACGTGCCCGCCGACTTCGAGTCGGCGACGTACGAGCGCTGGCTGGCCGCCGACGTCTTCGCGCCCGACGGCGCGGGCTCGCGCGCCGATCCGGAGCTGCCGCCGTTCGTGATCATCCAGCCGCCCCCCAACATCACCGGGGCGCTCCACCTCGGCCACGCGCTCACGTTCACGATCGAGGACGTGATGGTCCGGCACGCGCGGATGCGCGGCCACGCGACGCTCTGGCTGCCCGGCCTCGACCACGCCTCGATCGCCGCGCAGTACGTCCTCGACAAGCTCATCGCTGCGGACGGCGAGACCCGCGAGTCGCTCGGGCGCGAGCGCTACCTCGAACGGATGTGGACGTTCATCAACGAGACCCGCGAGGTGATGCTCGGGCAGGAACGGCGTCTCGGGGCGTCTGCGGACTGGGGCCGCCTGCGATTCACCATGGACGAGGGCTCGGCCCGCGCCGTCCGCGTGAGCTTCAAACGGCTCTATGACGACGGGCTCGCGTATCGAACCGAGGCGCTCATCAACTGGTGTCCCGGCTGTCGGACCAGCGTCTCCGACCTCGAGGTCATCCCGACGCCCGAAACCGGCACGCTGTGGACGATTCGCTATCACCTCGTCGACGAGGCGACGGGAGCCCCTGATCCAGCGGCCTGGATCGCCGTCGCGACGACCCGGCCGGAGACGATCCTCGGCGACACCGCGGTCGCGGTGCACCCCGACGACGATCGCTACCGGGCCCTGGTCGGACGGCGTGTCCGGATCCCGTTCGTGGAGCGGGACGTGCCGGTCCTCGCCGACGCGGTCGTCGATCCCGCGTTCGGGACCGGCGCGGTGAAGATCACACCCGCCCACGACCGCGACGATCACGAGACCGGGAAGCGGCACGGACTGCCGATGATCACGGTCCTCGCCGACGACGCGACGGTTAACGAGGCGGGCGCCGGCTACGCCGGCCTGGACCGCTACGAGGCGCGCCGACGGATCGTGGCCGACCTCGAAGCCCGTGGCGATCTCGAGAGCGCGAAGCCACACGAGATGCTGATCGGGCGCTGCCAGCGCTCGAACGACGTCATCGAGCCGAGGCTCAAGACGCAGTGGTTCCTCAAGGTCGGCCCGCTCGCGGAGGAGGCGCTCAAGGCCACGCGCAGCGACGAGACGCGGATCGTGCCCGCGCGCTTCGAGAAGGTCTGGGAGAGCTGGCTGACCGGAATCCACGACTGGAACGTGAGCCGGCAGCTGTGGTGGGGCCACCGGATCCCGGCCTGGTACTGCCCGGACGGGCACGTCAGCGTGTCGGCAGACGAGGCCGGTCCGGCCCGATGCGATACCTGCGGCCGAGGTTCGGCGGAGCTCACCCAGGACCCCGACATCTTCGACACCTGGTACAGCTCGGGCCTGTGGCCGTTCTCGACGCTCGGCTGGCCGGACCAGACCGAAGACCTCCGGCGCTACTACCCGGGCACGGTCATGGAGACGGGCTACGACATCATCTTCTTCTGGGTCGCCCGGATGATGATGCTCGGCATCCACCTCTCCGATCGCGCCCCGTTCAGCCGCGTCTACCTCCACGGGCTTGTCAAGGACCCCTACGGCAAGCGCATGTCGAAGACGAAGGGCAACGTCGTCGATCCCCTCGAGGCGATCGACAGGTCCGGCGCCGACGCGCTCCGGTTCGCGCTCCTGAACGGCACGTCGCCGGGCAACGACCAGAAGTTCAGCACCGAACGGCTCGAGGACGGCCGGAACTTCGCGAACAAGCTCTGGAACGCGACGCGCTTCGTGCTCGGGGCGCGGCCCGACTCGATCGATGCCGCTCGCGCCGCTCGGCGCGAGGCCCCGGATGCGGCGCACCTCGGGCTGGCCGAGCGCTGGATCCGGTCGCGGGTCGCAGCCACCGTGGCGGCGGTCGACCGCGCGTTCGCGGACGACAACTACGGCGAGGCATCACGCGTCCTGTACGAGGCGATCTGGAGCTCGTTCTGCGACTGGGGCATCGAGCTCGCGAAGGTGCGCCTCGCCGACGCCGCCCTCGATGACGCCGAGCACGAGGCGACGTGGTGGACGCTGGTCGAGGCGCTGGACACTTACCTGCGCCTCCTGCATCCGGTGATGCCGTTCGTCACGGAGACGCTGTGGGGCGTCCTGCCGCACGCGGAGGACGATCCCGAGCTGCTCATCGTGGCTCGGTGGCCAGTGGCGGCTGCCCTGGGCTCAAACGCCGATGAGACCGTGGATCGCGACGTCGCCGCGATCCTCGAGCTGATCGGCGCCGTCCGCACGGCGCGGGCGACCGCTGGCGTGCCGGCCGCCGAGTGGCGCCCGGTCGCGGTGCACGTCCCGCCGGCGCTCCGGCCCACGTTCGCGGGCCTCGCCGCAGGGGCAGGTCGCCTGGC
The DNA here is from genome assembly GCA_963721765.1 of uncultured Chloroflexia bacterium. Lineage (GTDB taxonomy): Bacteria > Chloroflexota > Limnocylindria > Limnocylindrales > CSP1-4 > UBA5189. The sequence goes on along the minus strand of CAVRJP010000001.1, from coordinate 1,736,110 downwards.
CCGGGCGAAGCCCCTCGATCTCGTGGACGACCGAGCCGAGCTGGATTCGGCGCCGTCCGGCTCCCTCGGCGCGATCGCCGGCGGCATGGAGGCTCGGATCCACGCCGCCGCCGTGATGCGCGAGGCGGATCAGGCGCGGATCGAGAAGGACCTCTCCCAGGCCGAGGCGGCGCTCGAGGCCACGCGAGCTCGCCTCGCCGATCCGACGTTCCTCGAACGGGCGCCGGCACAGGTGGTCGACGGCGCGCGGGCACGCGAGGCCGAGCTGGCCGAACGCGTCGCGCGGCTCGGGAAGGCGCTCGGCCGATGACACCGACCAGAGTGGGCTTCATCGGCGTGGGCCTGATGGCCAGGATCCACCTCGGCGAGATCCTGCGCCGGTCGGACACGGAGGTCGTCGCGCTGTGCGAACCCTCGCCCGCGGCACTCGCCGCCGCCGCGGAGGTGTTCGACCAGCACGGGCGCCCGATGCCCCCGAACGAGCCGGACTGGCAACGCTTCGTCGCGACGCACGCCGATCGGATTGACGCGGTGTTCATCATCACGCCGCACGCCTATCACTACGCCCAGGCGCGGGCCTGCCTCGAGGCGGGCATCGACGTCCTGCTCGAGAAGCCGATGGTGATGACCGCGGACGAGGCTGAGGCTTTGATCGAGACGCGCGACCGGACCGGGCGCCTGCTCGTCGTCGCCTTCCCGGGCAGCCTGTCCCCGACGATCCGGAAGGCGGCCCAGATGCTCCGATCGGGCGACCTCGGTCGGATCCTCAACATCAACGCGGTCGTCTGGCAGGACTGGGCGGCCGTCACGAGCGGGACCTGGCGCCAGCAGCCCGAGCTGTCCGGCGGCGGATTCCTGTTCGACACCGGCGCCCACATGCTCAACACCGTGGCCGACCTCGCCGGCGAGGACTTCACCGAGGTCAGCGCGTGGCTCGAGAACGACGGCCTGCCCGTCGACATCCGATCGGTCGCGATGGGCCGGCTCGCCTCGGGCGCGCTCGTCACGATGAACGCCTGCGGGAGCGCGATCCCCTCCGTCCACTCGGATATCCGCGTCTTCACGGAGAAGGCCATCGTCAGGACCGGGATCTGGGGCGAGCGGCTGGAGCTCCAGCGCGCCGGCTCTGGACAGCTGCGCAAGGTCCGCTCGGTCGAGCCGATCCCGGTCTGGGAGCAATTCCTGAACGTCCGGGCCGGACCGACCCCGAACCCCAGCCCACCCGAGGTCGGCCTGAGGATGGCGCGGCTGTGGGACGCGATTCGCGAATCGACCCGCGCCGGCGCCGCGGCGGCGCCGCTCGTGACCCTGCCGGCCTCGCCTGCGGCGCGGCCATGACGCGCGTCACCGTCTGGAACGAGTACCGCCAGGAGCGCACCGACGCACCGGTCGCGGCGATCTACCCGAACGGGATCCACGCAGCGATCGCGGACGGCCTCAAGGGCGCCGGCCTGGAGGTCGGCACGGCCACGATGGACGAGCCCGACCATGGCCTGACCGACGCGGTCCTCGCCGCCACCGACGTCCTGACGTGGTGGGGGCACGTGGCCCATGGCGAGGTCGACGACACCGTGGTGGACCGCGTCCATCGACGCGTCCTCGATGGGATGGGCCTCATCGTCCTGCACTCCGGCCACCACTCGAAGCTCTTCCGCCGGCTGATGGGGACCAGCTGCGACCTCAAGTGGCGCGAGGCCGGGGAGCGCGAGCGGATCTGGGTCGTCGATCCGTCGCATCCCATCGCCGAGGGCCTTGGCGAATCGTTCGCGCTCGACGAGGAGGAGATGTACGGCGAGCACTTCGACATCCCGGCTCCGGACCAGCTCGTGCTCGTCAGCTGGTTCCAGGGCGGGGAGGTCTTCCGGAGCGGGTGCTGCTTCCAGCGCGGCCGGGGACGCATCTTCTACTTCCGGCCCGGTCACGAGACCCACCCGACGTACTTCCAGTCGAACGTCCGTCGCGTGATCGCCAACGCGGCTCGCTGGGCCGCACAACCGCTGGGTGCGCCCCCGACGTACGGGAACCGCCAGCCGCTAGAGCCGCTCGACGCGCGCCAGCATGCCGGCTGACCCTCACTGGTGGCAGACGGGCGTCGTCTACCAGATCTATCCGCGCAGCTTCGCCGATGCAAGTGGTGACGGCGTCGGTGACCTCGCCGGGATCATCGAGCACCTCGACCACCTGAACGACGGGACGGTCGGCTCGCTGGGGGTCGATGCGATCTGGCTGTCGCCGATCTACCCGTCGCCCGACTTCGACTTCGGCTACGACGTCGCGGACTACGTCGGCGTCGATCCACGCTACGGGACGCTCGACGAGTTTGGCCGGCTCGTCGCCGAGTGTCATGCCCGCGGCATCCGCGTCGTGCTCGACCTCGTGCTGAACCACAGCAGCCACCTGCACCCCTGGTTCGTCGCGTCGCGCTCGAGCCGGACGGGCCCCCATGCCGACTGGTACATCTGGCGCGATTCGCCCGGTCGCACGCTCCTGGGCGGGCGGCGCCGCCCGAACAACTGGCGGTCCTTCTTCGGCGGCCCGGGCTGGACCTGGGATCCGACGCGCGAGCAGTTCTACTTCCACACGTTCCTGTCCGAGCAGCCGGACCTCAACTGGCGCAACCCCGAGGTCAGGGCGGCGATGCTCGATGTCGTCCGGACGTGGCTCGACCGCGGCGTCGACGGCTTCCGGCTCGACGTCTTCAACGTCTACTTCAAGGACGCGGCGCTGCGTTCGAATCCCCGGCGGATCGGTGGCCGCGGCGGCTGGTCGCGGCAGCACCACGTCCACGATCGCAACCAGCCCGAGCTGCCGGGGCTGCTCGCCGAGCTGCGCGCCATCGTCGACGAGCGACCGGGCCGGATGACGGTCGGCGAGCTGTTCGACGGCTCCATCGAGGACGCGGTGGGCTTCTCCGCGCCCGGTCATGTCATCTTCGACTGGGCGTTGATCGCCCAGCCCTGGAGCGCGCCCGCGTTCCGGCGATCGATCGAAGCGCGCGAACGCGTCTTCGGGCCGGATCGGTGGCCCGCGAACGTGCTCTCGAACCACGACCAGCCCCGCCACGCGAGCCGCTTCGGCCTGACGGCGGGCGATCCCCGCGAGGATTGGGGAACGCTGCGGGACGCACGCGCCAAGGTGGCGGCGGCCATGCTCCTGACACTTCGTGGCACGCCCTTCCTGTACTACGGGGAGGAGATCGCGCAGGGCGACCTTGTCGTGCCGAACGCCGAGGCGTTCGATCCGCCCGCGCGCCGTGCGAGCCGCCTGTTCCGGTGGTGGAACCGGGACCAGTGCCGGGGACCGATCGCGTGGCAGCCCGGCCGGGGCGGCGGGTTCTCGACGGGCCGCCCATGGTTGCCGCTCACCCCCGACGCCGACATCCGGAATGTCGCGACGCAGTCCACCGATGCGACGTCCGTCCTCTCCTTCTACCGTCGCTTGCTGCAGCTGCGAGGCGCGACGCCGGCTCTCCAGCACGGGACGCAGGAGCTGATCGAAACGAGCGACGCCGACCTGCTCGCGTACCGGCGGACTGACAATTCGAGCGCCGCCCTGGTCGTGCTGAACTTCGCAGCGAGGCCCGCGACGATGCGCCTGCCCGTGGCGGGACCCGGCCGGACGTGGCGAGCCGCGCTCTCGACCCACGACCGCTCGCCCGACGTCACCCTCGGCGACACGGTGGCCCTCGAGCTCCTGGAAGCCCTCGTCGCCGTCGAGGTCCCGATCGCCGGAGAGCCCTGACCCGCTGGTACGATGCCCCCCTCGCATTCACGGATCGGGGAGATCGTCGTGCCGCTCGAGTTCCTCAAGCGAGGTCGAGGACGCCAGGCCGCGGACGAGGCCGCGGCGGCGGCAGCCGACTTCGGCGGCCCCGAGCCGGTGCCCGAGGAGACGATCGCCCAGGATCACCAGCTCCGCCTGAACTTCGGCGCAAAGACCAGCGTCGGAGTCCGCCTCCAGGGCGGCCCGCAGATCCTCGAAGCCCTCCCGCGGATGCTCGACGGCCTGGCCACCACCGATGTCGAGGTCGTCGAGCCTCGGGCGACCGCGCTCGCCGTCGCGGCCCCGAGCATCGTGCGGACGCAGGAGGCGTCGGAGTGGCTGCGCGCGCACGGCAACGCGTCGCCGATCACCCGCCACGCGCTGTACGTTCTCGAGTCGCTTGACGCCATCGATCCGGCCTACGACACCTTCGCCTGTGCGCTGCTGGACGGCGACCTCGATACGTCCGGCTACCCGGAGTACTCGGCCGTCGTCGGCGGCGTCGCGGCGCACTGGGACGAATCGACTGGGGACCTCATCGTGCGCGGCGTCGTGGGCTGGGGTGGCCGCGGGGCGCGGGGCGACACGGACCGCATCTCCAACCGGCTCCTCGGCCGGCTGCTCGCGAACGTCCTCGAGCGTGGCGACTCGCGCGGCCTCACCGGTGTCGAGCGCCCGACGTCGACCGGCCAGGGCATCGTCTGCCAGCACTGCGGCTTCGCCGGCGTCAACGAACGCGCGGTGTACTGCCCCAAGTGCGGCATGCGGATGCTCCACTCCTGACCCGAGCCAATCCATGCCCATCTACGACTACCTCTGCGCGAGCTGCGGGCGGCTGACCGAGTTCATCCACGGCATCGAGGCGCCCGGCCCGCGCTTCTGCCCCGCGTGCGGGGCCGAGGGCACGCTGCGCAAGGCGTTCGCGCCCCCGACGGTGCACTTCAAGGGCTCGGGTTGGGCGAAGAAGGACCGATCGGCAACGCGGGCGGCTCGCACCAAGCCGGCGGCCGACGGCGACGGCAGCGCCGACCGATCGGATGGCAAGGCGCCGGCAGGAGAAGGGTCGACCGAGACGAAGGCGGGCGATGGAACGTCGAGTGCGACGTCCGGCGGGTCATCCGACGCACCGAAGGCGGGCGGCAAGGATTCTGGAAAACGCGCCTCCGGCGGGTCGACGGCCGAGGCCTGAAGATGCCCCCCGCCGCTGCCGACTGGATCAGCCTCGAGGAGGCCGCGGAGATCCTGTCCGCCGCGAACATCCGCTTCCAGCCCGCGACGATCGGCGGCTGGGCGCGCGCCGGGAAGGTCCAGAGCATCAAGCTCGGCGGACGGCGATTCGTGCGCCGCGGTGAGATCAGGGCGCTCATCGCGCCGCCAAGGCGGGTCCGCGCGTCCGATCTCCAGCCGGGCCTGTTCGAGGAGCTCCGGGACTGAGCGAACCGGGCGCGCCGAGCCGGTTCGGGGCGCTCCGTGCGCTCCAGGCGCGCATTGACGCGCTGCTCGAGCAGCCGGCCGTGGCGACCGTCCGGCGGATCCTCGATCGATACGACGCGGCTGGTGGCGGGCTCCTGGCCGGCGGCCTTGCCTACGCGGCGCTCTTCGCCATCGTCCCGGCGGTCGTGCTGTTCGCCGGCGTCGTCGGCCTCGTCGTCGCGGACCCGGTGAAACGCGCAGAGCTCGTCGACACGCTCGTCGGCGTCCTGCCGCCGATGCGGGAGCTCATCGAGGTCGTGCTCACGGAGGTGGCCGGCGCGGCCGGGACCGTGTCGATCATCGGCGCGATCGCGCTGGTCTGGGGCACGAGCCGGTTCGTGGTCGCGTTCCAGGATTCGATCGCCCGGGTCATGGGCGGCGACCGCCGCCGGGGCCTCGTCGCCACGAACCTCGGGGCGCTCGGGGCCGTCGTGCTGATGATCGGCGCGATCCTGGCCAGCACCGTGCTCTCGGGCGTCCTCGCGTTCCTTGAATTCGGCCAGGAGAAGGGCGTGCTCCAGATCGTCGGCGGCGCGATCTCCATCGTCCTGGGCTTCCTGCCGATCGTGGCGACGATCGGCGCGACGATCCTGGCCTTTCGAATCGTTCCGGTCGCGCCGCCCCCGTGGCGCGCCGTGATCGTGCCGGGGATCGCGATCGGGCTCGTGCTGACGTTGGTGGCTCGAGTGTTCGCGTTCGTTGCCCCGCGGCTGATCGGCGCCGCGGCGCTGCTTGGAACGCTGGCAACCGTGTTCGCCGCGCTGGCGTGGCTCGCCCTGTCGTTCCAGGCGATCCTGATCGGTGCGGCCTGGGTCCGGGATCGCATGGAGCGGCGGCTACCCGAGGGGGCGAAAGCGCTCGACACGTAGCCGGCGGCCCGACGCCCGCCAGCGTGGCTCAGCGGCCGGCGGCGACCTGCTGGGGCGTGCCGCATCGTCGGCAGAACCGGGCGTTCGCGGAGAGCGACAGGCCGCACGACGGGCATGAGTGCGCGGGGACCGGCGCCGAGGCGACGTCGACCGAGGGGAGGTTGGCGCCGGTGCGTCGGAGCCCGGCATGCGGTGGCGTCGGGAGCGGCGGCAGCACGGCCGGCGTGGGCTCCGGCGTCCTGTGCCTCGGCACCGGGATGTCCGGCCAGTGGGGCTCGAACGCCGCCGCGGCGACGCCTGGGTCGGGCCACGCCAGCGGTCCGTCCAGGATCGATGCGGGCAGCGGCTTGCCGATTGCCGTCGGGATCGGCTCGAACGGCCCGGGTCTCGGCTCGGCGGCCGCCGCGAGGGGGGCGTCGTGCGCTGGCTCGACGTCGAGCTCGGCTTCGGGTTCGGACGCCGAGGCTGCGATCGGTTCCGGCTCGAGGACGTCGTCCTCCGCTTCGCCTTCGGCGGCGACGGGTTCGGCAGCGAATGGTTCGGACTCGTCCTCGATGGCATCGAGCTCGAACGCCGGCGCGACGTCCCCCGACGTCCATGCGGAGTCGGCCACCGAGGCCCTGTCACGTTCGTACGCGGCGAGCTGATCGTCGATGTTCTGCCCCGGCTCGAACGCGAGATGCTCAGCGTCGGGGGCGGTCTGCGGTGCCCCGGAGTCGGTCCGCGGCGCCCCGGGGACCTCGCGCGGCTCGGCCATCGGCCCGACATCGCCCGGTTCGAGGACCGCCTCTCCTTCGATCGCCTCCGCTTCGCTTGCTTCCGCCTCGAGCGCCTCGAGCTCGTGTGCCTCTTCAGCGCCGACCGCGACGAACTCGGCCTCATCCGCCTCGACCGCACTGACTTCGACGACCTCACCGTCGACCGGCTCGGCACCGACTGCAGCCTCGGGTTCGAACACTTCTTGCACGACCCCCTCGACCGCCGTGAGCTTGACGGCCTCCGGGTCGCCCGAGGACGGTGCGTCGGCATCCGCGAGCGGATCGGTTGCGGAGAACGGCCAGTTCGCACCGTTCGTCGACTCGGCGGCACGTGTCGCCTCCACGAACGGCCAATCGGACAACGCGGCCCGATCCTCCTCGGGGGCCGTCTCGCCGGTCGCGGGCGGGCCTGCCTCTTCGACCACGCTCGAGGCCCAGATGGCCTCCAGCCCGTCACCCGTTTCGTGATCGGCCGCGGGCGCGTCAGCCTGCCCGAGCTTCCCCCGGACCTCTTCCTCGGAGCCGATCCACGGGCTCGAGACCGCCGGATCCGTGCCTTCGACGACGATCGGGACCCGGGTCCGCGGAAGCTCGAACGGCAGCGGGATGCTCGTGTCCATGCGCGCCGCGGGGGCGTCGATCGACGCCGACGTCGGCACACATGTGAGGCACCGACCCTCGACGGTGTTCCAGCAGTCCGCGCAGGTGTACTGGCGGCAGGTCAGGCAGAAGTTGAACGTGCGGTGGAACGCCTCGAGGGCATGGTTGCTCGCCCGCTGTTCCTGCTCGGACCGCGCGACGGCGAAGGCCTCATCGAGCGACGTGTCGGGGTCGGAGACGAAGTGTTTGATCCCGCGGCCGAGCCTGCCGATGGCGCCGAGCGACCGGCGCCGGCTCTCGACCGGCTCGAACGTGTAGCGCGTCCCGCAGCGCTCGCAGAAGGACTCGGTCAGGGTCTCGGTCATCAGCTCCCCGGTGCGTCCGACCCATCGCCTCCGGCGCGGGCCCGCGCAGATGATAGCGGGCGCTCCAAACGGCTCATCGCCGCCGCTGGTACCCCCGAGCGGCGGACAGGGGTACCGATGTGACCTCCGGGACGGGTCTCGCGAAACCCTCTGCTAGGCTCACGGCCGTGCGGGCCATGTCACGCGTGGAGCGCTTCTTCGAGCGCCTCGTGGAGCGCCCCAGCGCTCGATTGTTCAAGACTCGGCTGCAACCCATCCAGGTCCTGCGCCGGATCGAGCGCGCCATGGAGGCCGAGCGTGGCGCCGACGGGCGACCGGGGCTCGTGCCCGATCGGTTCGCCGTCCGACTGCATCCCGATGACCTCGCCGTGCTCATCCCGGCCGACGAGCTCGCCGCGGACCTCGCCTCGGACGCGCTGACCTTCGCTCGCTCCCACGGCTACGCGCTGCGCGAGCGCCCTCGCGTGACGCTCGTCCCGGATCCGACGCTCAGGCTCGGCGAGGCCGAGGTCGACGCGGCCGTGTCACCGGCGGTGGACGCGGAGCCTGCCGCGGATCACGCGGATGGCGGGACGCGGGTCTTCGAGATACCCATCGTCCGTTCGCCGGAGATCGTGCTCGAGATCCGGGAGCCGAATCGTCCCGCCCGCCAGGTGCCGGTTGCCGGCGCACCGATCCGGATCGGACGCGCGCCGGAGTGCGAGCTCGTGCTCCGCGACTCACGTGTCTCGCGCCGGCACGCCCGCCTTGCGGCGCGCGACGGGGTACTGGTATTGACCGACCTCGGCTCCACGAACGGCACCCGGGTCAACGGCCGGCGCGTGACCGAGGTCGTTCTCGGGGCGGGCGATCGAATCGAGATCGGCGAGACCCACCTCGTCGTCGAGGCCGCTCCCGCCATTGAGGCCGCACCAACCGGGGCGGCCGCCGGGCCCTAGGCGCGCGCTCGAGTCATGGACGCCACCGTCATCTCGATCTGGGTGCTCCGCCTCATCTTCCTGGCGATGCTTTACGCGTTCCTGTGGATGGTCGTGCGCGCGCTCCTGCGCGACCTGCGCGCGGCCGCCCGGGAGCCCACTGTCGAGCTTGGCCGGCTGGTCGTCGTCGCGTCGCCGAGCGGGGAGCCCGCGCCCGGCGCCTCGTTCGCGCTGGACGCCATCACCTCCCTCGGGCGGGACGTCAACAACGCGATCGTGATCGAGGACGAGTTCGTCTCGACGAATCACGCCGCGCTGACGTATCGCGGTCGGGCGTGGTACGTGGAGGACCTCGGCTCGACCAACGGCACGTTCGTAAACGGGAGCCAGGTCGACGGACTGTCGCCCGTCGCGTTCGGGGACGAGGTCCAGGTCGGCCAGGTTCGCCTTCGCCTCGACCGCGCACGGTCGTGAGGGCCTGATCACGGCCGCCTCGACGGCGAGGACGTTCCGCGCAGCTGGACGCGCAGCGCGTCGCTTCCGTGTCCGCCCGCGCCCGCGAGCCCGCGAGCTCGGGCTGCTGGTCATCGTCGGCGTCGCGTTGTTCGTCGGGGCCGTCTCGCTCGGCGCGACGGAGCGCCTCCGCGCGCAGCTGCTCGAAGGTGAGCGCGGTCCGGTCGACATGCTGACCCCGGCGAACCCGGCCCTCCTCGCGATCTATATCGGCGCGCTGTTCGCTGTGCACGCGGCGCTCGTGCTCGCCGGCCGGCGGACGGACCAGGTCCTGCTGCCGACCGCGGGGCTGCTCGGTGGCATCGGCTTGCTGCTGATGGAACGGCTGCCGCAGGACCTCGCGGGCCGGCTCGGCGGGCTCGCTCCGACCCAGCTCGCATGGCTCGTGATCGGGCTCTCGATCGTCGCGATCCTCGCCGTGTCGGTGCGCAACGACGTCTGGCTGCGGCGGTACAAGTACACGTGGGCGGCGGTCGGGGTGGGGCTGCTGCTCCTCGTGTTCGTGTTCGGCCGCGACGTCAACGGTGCGCGGCTGACGCTCACGCTCGGCCCGGTCAGCGGCCAGCCGTCCGAGCTCCTCAAGGTCATCCTCGTCGTCTTCCTGGCCGGGTACCTGTCGGAGAACCGGCGGCTGCTCGTCGAGGAATCGACCCGGATCGGGCCGATCCGCCTGCCGCCGCTGCCGTACCTCGCACCGATGGTCGCGATGTGGGCGATCGCGCTCGGGATCGTGATCGTCCAGCGTGACCTCGGCGCCGCCCTGCTGTTCTTCGCCGTCTTCCTGCTCCTCCTGTACGTGTCGACGGCGCGCATCAGCTACGTGGTCCTCGGCCTCGCCGCGTTCGTCATCGGCGCCGGCCTGCTGTACTTCGTGTTCGACCACATCCGGACGCGCGTCGACATCTGGGTCGATCCCTTCGCCGATCCGCAGGGCGCCGGCTTCCAGGTGGTCCAGGCGCTGCATGCCTTCGCCCGGGGCGGGCTCATCGGGACCGGGCTCGGCAATGGGCTGCCGCTCATCGCCGGCCGGCCGCCGATCCCGGCGCTCCACACCGACTTCCCGCTCGCCGCCCTCGGCGAGGAGCTGGGGCTCGTGGGAATCATGGCGATCCTGGGCCTGTACCTCGTGGTCGTGGAACGGGGCCTGCGCATCGCCTCGGCGGCGGAGGACGAGTTCCGGGCGATCCTCGCCGCCGGCCTGTCGCTCGTGATCGGCGTGCAGGCATTCATCATCGCCGCCGGCAACTTGAAGCTGATCCCGCTGACCGGGATCACGCTCCCATTCGTCAGCTATGGCGGCTCGTCCCTCCTGGCGAACTCGGTGATCGTCGGGCTCCTGATCGCCCTCTCCGAGCGGTCGCGGGAGCCGCTCCCACCGCCGCGTCGCCAGGGCCGGATCCGCCGGATGCTGGATCGGGGCGCCGCCTGATGGCCGGGACGCACACGGGCAGCGACCGGTTGGCCGGTGCCCGGCCCGGTGGTTCGCGGCCCGGCGGTCACGCCCACCGCGTCTCGGGCTCGTCGCCGGAGTGGGCCGGCCGGCGGATCGGAATCGGGGCAGCGCTCGGGCGCGTGGGGGTCATCCTCGCGCTCGCGTTCGGGAGCCTGGCCCTGGGCGCCGGCTACTGGCAGGTCATCGAATCGACCAACCTCAGCACGCTCGGGCGACGACGCGGCGGTCATCGCGGCCGCACGCAACGTCCTGCGCGGCGAGATCACCGACCGCGACGGCGTGCGCCTCGCCTGGAACGAGCGGGACCGCAACAAGGAGCCGTACCGGGTCTACGCCTCGAACGCCCTGTCCGGAGTCCTCGGCTACTCGTCGCGGACGTTCGGGACGGCCGGGCTGGAGAACGCCTGGAACGCGCAGCTGAGCGGCGTGGTCTCGGCGGATCCGATCCGCGAGCTGACGCGCAAGTTCCAGGCCGACCCATCCGACCCGCAGGCGCTCAAGACGACCCTCGTCCTCGAGCTCCAGGAGGCCGCCGTCGCAGCGTTGGGGCGGACCCGGGGCGCAGTCGTCATGCTCGACCCGACCACCGGCGAGGTGCTCGCCCTCGCCTCGACGCCCACGTACAACGCTTCGGACATCGCGAACCCGGTCACCTCGGCGGCCACATTCGACCGCCTTCGCGCCGATGACCGATCGCCGCTATTGCCACGGGCGACCGCCGGCCTGTACGTGCCCGGCTCGTCATTCAAGATCGTGACCGCGATCGCCGCGCTGTCCAGTGGCGCCGTCCGCCCGGATACGACCTACGAAGACCAGCCGACATCCGAGAAGCGGGGCTGGCTCATCGATGGCTTCCGGGTGCGGGACGACCACCATCCCATGACCGGCGCGCGCGAGCTGAACTTCGCCGAGGCCGTGGAAGCATCGTGCAACATCTGGTTCGCGATGACGGGCGTGCGCACCGGCGGCGCTGCGCTCGCGGAGTGGGCCGGACGCGCCGGCTTCGGCGCGGAGATCCCGTTCGACCTCCCGACGGCAGCATCCCAGGTGACGAACGGCGGCGGCGATGCCGGCGGCGGATTCAAGGATCGGGTCGAGGTGGCGAACGCGGCCTACGGCCAGGCGGAGGTGCTGGTCACGCCCCTCCAGATGGCGCTCGTCGCGTCGGCGGTGGCGAACGGCGGCATCCTCCAGCGACCCCACCTCGTCCTCGAGGCGACCGGCAAGGCGGGCACCACCAGGATCCCGCCGAGCACCCTCGAACGCGTGATGGCCCCCGGCGTCGCGAGCGAGATCAGCGCGGCGATGCGCCTCGCGGTCTCGGGCGACATCGGGCAGGTGTTCACCGCCGGCGCGAACCTGCGCAATCTCGCGGTGGCGGGCAAGTCGGGCACGGCAGAGCTCGGGTCCGGGCAGCCGCACTCGTGGTTCATCGGCTTCGCACCGGTCGAGAACCCGAAGGTCGCGATCGCGGTCCTGGTCGAGCGCTCCGGTGGCGGCTCGGTCAAGGCGTCGCCCATCGCCGGTGATCTCCTTCGCGCGTGGCGCAACTGGTCGAGCAGGTGACGCCGGCCCCCGATCCCGCGCCCCAACCCGATCCTGCGCCTGCGCCCCAACCCGATCCCGCGTCGCATCCCGCGTCGCAACCCGGACCCGTCGACGAGCGCCGACCGCTGGTCGAGCGAGTGGGTCTCGGCGCCATCGCGCTGCTGGTCGCGGTGCTCTTCGGGGTGCTCGGGGTCACGGCGTGGTCGAGCGGCGAGCTGTTCCTGGGTGCGATGGCCGGCATCGGCGCGCTGATGACCGTCTGGGCGGCGGCAAGCACGCTCCGCCGCTGATCGGCCCCTGATGCAGCCGGGGAGCGTCCAGACCCTCGGGCGGTCGACCGGGACAGCCGTCTGTCCCAGGTTTCATGCCAAAGCGTCACCACACGGGGCTTAGGGTTCGTTTCTGACTCGCGGCTCCTCTGGCCGACGAGCGACTCGTGCTCAGGCGTCGCCTGAAAGGAGCCAAACCTCGGCCGGTGACGATACGGCAGGATTCGGCCGCCAGATCCGTGACGAAGCCTCGGCTGGTGACGGTCTGGCAGGAAGCCTGGGGCGGGGGAGGGCAGGACGTCGCCGAACCCGCCCGACCGCCGGCGATTCGGCCGCCAGATCCGTGACGAAGCCTCGGCTGGTGACGGTCTGGCAGGAAGCCTGGGGCGGGGGAGCGCAGGACGTCGCCGAACCCGCCCGACCGGCGGCGACTCGGCCGCCAGATCCGTGACGAAGCCTCGGCTGGTGACGGTCTGGCAGGAAGCCTGGGGCGGGGGGGCAGGACGTCGCCGCACCCGCCCGGCCAGACCTCGGGGACACCCTTCCGACTGGCCCGGGAACCTTTCTGGGAGTCCGGGCGTACCATCCCGTGACACATCGTGGGCCGGCCCACCGTCGGAGGAGACGGGCGGGCCGCTGAGAGGGACGACATGAGCTTGATCCAACAGACCGGGGACCGCGTCGTCGCGAACGTCGAGCGCGTCATCGTCGGCAAGCACAACGAGGTGCGGTTCGCCCTCGTCGCCCTCCTGTGCCGGGGGCATCTCCTGATCGAGGACGTCCCCGGGACGGGCAAGACCGTCCTCGCGAAAGCCATCGCCAAGAGCCTCGGCTCGTCCTTCCGCCGAATCCAGTTCACGCCGGACCTGTTGCCCTCCGACGTCACCGGCCTGTCGATCTACAACCAGAAGACCCAGGAGTTCGAGTTCCGGCCGGGACCGATCATGGCCCAGGTCGTCCTCGCCGACGAGATCAACCGGGCGACGCCGAAGACGCAGTCCGCCCTCCTCGAGTGCATGGAGGAGCGCCAGGCCACGGTCGACGGGACGACCTACCAGATGCCCGACCCGTTCCTCGTCATCGCGACCCAGAACCCGATCGAGTACGAGGGCACGTTCGCGCTGCCCGAGGCGCAGCTCGACCGGTTCATGCTCCGGATCCGCCTGGGCTACCCGCAGCCGGTCGAGGAGGTCGTGATCCTCGACGAGCAGAAGCGACAGCACCCGATCGACGAGCTCGAGGAGGTGTGCTCGGTCGACGAGCTCCAGGAGATGCAGCGCGCGGTTCGCGAGATCTACGTCGACCCGACCGTCGCCGAGTACATCGTCCGGCTCGTCAACGGCACCCGCGACCACGGCGACATCTACCTCGGCGCGTCGCCGCGAGGCTCGATCGCCCTGTACCGAGCCGGCCAGGCGCTCGCCGGCCTCCTGGGTCGTGACTACGTGATCCCGGACGACATCAAGGCCCTCGCCGAATCGGCCCTCGCCCACCGGCTGATCATCAAGACGAGCTCATCCATCCACGACGTCCAGCCTGCCCAGGTGATCCGCGAGCTGCTCGAGTCGACGGCGGTCGGCGCGAGCCGCGAGGCGGCTCCCGCCGGCGTCGCCCCGACCGCGCCCGCGCGCTCCCGCCAGCGCTAAGCCAGCCACCCGCCGGAGGCGAACGAGCAAGCTCGGAGTCCAGGGCAGGAAATGTTTCGCAGGTTCCAGCTGCTGCTGCTCGCCGCGATCCTGGTGATCGCGGCGTTCTCGACCGGTCTCTGGTTCCTGTTCTACCTCGTCTACCTCGGCGTGCTCGTGGTCGGTGGCTCGTACGTGCTCACCCGGCTCGGGCTGGCAGACCTCGAGGCGGGCTACGCGGTCAACCAGCTGTCGGGCCATGTCGGAGATCGGATCCGGGTCACGTACACGCTGAGGAACACGAGTCGCATCCCGAAGCCGTGGCTGGAGATCCACAACCCCACGTCCCTCCCGGCCGGGCTCCCGGGCCGCGCGATCTCGCTCGGCGGCCACACGGAGCGCTCGTGGCTCATCCGCACGCCGCTCACGCGGCGCGGCCACTTCCGCATCGAGCCGCTCCAGATCCGCACGGGCGATCCATTCGGGTTCTTCGAATCGTCGGCGTCGGTCGGAACCGGGATCAACGTCACGGTCTACCCCAGGCTCGAGCCGATCCCGCTGTGGCGGCTGCCGGCCTCGAACCTCGACGGCAGCCACGCGATGCGTGAGCGGACGCTCCAATCGACGCCGCTGGCGACAACGGTCCGGCCGTGGGTACCGGGCGATGCGTTCAACCGGATCCACTGGAAGTCGACAGCCCGCCACGGTGACATCCAGGTGAAGGAGTTCGACCTCGAGCAGACGGCGGACGCCTGGATCGTGCTCGACCTCGAACGCCGGGTTCAGCTGGGATCGGGTGACGAATCGACAGTCGAGGTCGCCGTCCGGGCCGCGGCCGCGGTCGCGGACAAGGCGCTCGTTGAGAACCGCGCCGTCGGCATGACGGTGAATGCCCATCGGCTCGCGCAGCTCCAACCAGATCGTGGTGGGCGCCAGCACCTCAAGGTGATGCAGCTCCTCGCGGCGGTCGAGGGGGACGGCGCGTCGCCCCTGTCCGAGGCGATCGTCGGCAGCGTCCAGCGGATCCGGCGAGGCATGACCGCGGTGGTCATCACTGCATCGCTCGACCGCGACTGGGTGAAGCCCCTCTCCTCCCTGCGCTCGCGCGGCGTCGCCTGCGTCGTCGTCTCGCTCGACGTCCCGGCGTTCGAGCGCCGCGTCCAGGAGGAGGCTGCCCGCCGGGCAGGCTCCCTGGCGGCGGAGGCCCCCTTGCCGCAGCCCACCCCGACGGCCCAGCAATGGCGCGCCCTCCGGCATTCGCTCGCCGAGTTCGACATCGCCGTGTACCGAGTCGGGCCGACCACGCCGCTCGCCGAGACGCTGGCCTGATGACCGCCAGCGCGAACACTGCGCCGGCCCCGGGCAGGCTCGGGGAAGGCATCGCCTGGAACAGGTTCAGGCCGGTCGAGGGCTGGCTGTCCCTGGCTGCGACCGCGCTCATGGTCGTCGTGTTCGCGGGTTCGCTCGTCGACGCCGGCTGGACGCCGGGCTCGGCGGGCAGCGGCTCGTTCCTGATCTGGATCTCGCTCCTCGGCCTCGCCTTCGGCGTGCTCGGTGCGAAGATCGGCTGGGGGCGCTGGCGGACGCACGTCGTCGGGGCGGTGTTCGGCGGGCTGCTCGTGCCGCTGATCGTCGGCGGGGTCGTGATGGGCGGCGACGTCGGCTGGGATCCTCGCGCCCTGGCAGAGCGGCTGGTCGTGACGACCGGTGTCATGGAGCGTGTCTGGAACGACCTCGTCGTCCAGGGCCGCCCGTTCACCAGCCAGTACGCGCACTACCACCTGATCTTCGGCGTGCTCGTATGGGGTGCCGGGATGCTCGCCGGGTACACCGTCTTCGGCCATCATCGGCCGCTCGATGCCGTCGTCGTGCTCGGCCTCGCCGTGCTCGCCAACATGGCGCTCACGCAGCATGACCAGCTCAGCCTCCTGGTGCTGTTCAGCGCAGGTGCCCTGCTCCTGCTCATCCGGACGCACGTCTTCGAGGAGGAGGTCACCTGGGCCAGGCGCAAGATCGGCGACCCGGCCGCGGTGGGCCAGCTCTACCTGCGCGGCGGTGCCGCGTTCGTCGCGGTCGCCGTGCTCGGCTCGATCCTGCTCACCGCGACCGCGTCATCCGCTCCGCTCCAGGGCTTGTGGCAGGACCTGCCGCGCCACCTCCAGGGCATCTCGCAATGGCTCCAGCGCATTGCGCCTCCGGGCGGCGACTTCCGAGGCCTCGGGATCGTCGGATTCGGGCCCAGTGCGACGACGACCGGGCAGTGGGATCCGAGCGATCGCGTCGCTTTCCGAGCAACCTTCTCGCCCGTCGAGCCGCGCCAGTTCAAGTGGCGCGCGGGGACGTACTCGACGTACACCACGTTCGGTTGGGAGTGGGGACTGGTCCGCAAGTCGCCGGCCGCCGCGCGCGACATCCTTCTCGACGAGGAGGGCGACGCGCCGACGACGGTCGGTCGCCGGGAGGTCCAGTTCCAGGTCACGCCGGACGCCTTCCGGGATCGCACGATCCTCGGCCCGAACACGGTGCAGTGGGTCGATCAACCCACCGAGGCGGTAGTGGTGGGCGTGGATGGCTGGTTCACGACCATCGAAGCAGCCGACTCGCTCGGTACGTACAGCGTCTCCGCGCTGATCCCCGTGCTCGATGACGTCGCAGGCGGGCTCACGGAAGCCCGCCTTCGAGCCGCCGGCACCGAGTACCCGGAAGACCTCGCCGCGGTGTACGTGGATCTCCCGGACGGGTCGCTCGGGCCAGCGTCGAATGCGCTCCTTGCCGCGATCCGGGACGCGACCCGGGCGATCGGACTGGATCCCGACAACCCATTCGATCTCGCCCGAACGATGGAGGGCTACTTCCGGAACCCGGCGAACTTCACCTATTCGGAGGACGTGCGGGACCTCGTGCAGGCCCAGTGCGGCGGCGGGAGCGTGTCGACACTTGAGTGCTTCGCGCTGATCCGCCAGGGCTACTGCGAGTACTACGCGACGTCGATGGCGGTGCTGCTCCGCGAGTCGGGCGTCCCGGCACGCGTCGCGTACGGCTTCCTGCCGGGTGATCGGGCGCCGAGCGGGGTCGAGGAAGTCGGGGCATGGGCGGCCCACTGGTGGGTGGAGGTGTACTTCCCGGGTGCGGGCTGGGTCGAGTTCGACCCGACCGGCGGCGGCATCGGCCAGCCGCAGCCCATCCCATCTGGGTCCCTCGTCCAACCGACCACGCCAGCCAGCCAGGCGCCGGCGACGTTCCCGGACGAGCCGTCCGCGCTCCCGAGCGGGTCAACGACCCCCGGGATCACGTCCGGAACGGGCGTCGGGCCGTTCATCGCGATCGCCGTGATCCTCGCCGTTGGCGTGGCGTTCCTCGCCTTCGCGGCCTACCGCCGGACGCCCAGCCGGCCGATGCACCCGGACCAGGCGTGGGGTTCGCTCGCGCGGCTCGCCACGCGCTTCGGCCTCGGCCCGAAGCCGTCCCAGACCGTGTACGAGTACGCCGGCGCGCTCGGCGAATCCATCCCCGACGCTCGGATCGAGGTCACGACGATCGCCCGCGCGAAGGTCGAGGTGGCGTACGGCAAGCGCGACCTCGGAAGCGATCGGCTCCGGACGGTCGCCGCCGCATACCACCGACTGAGATTCGCGATCCTCGGCCTCGTCCTGCGCCGCGGCCTCCGGCGCCGCAACAGGCGCTAGCTGCGGCGCACGACTACAGCGCGCCGGTCCGCGCTCGGGCCGCCGCGCGCTCTCGATCGGCCTCCGTCTCCAGGCTCGAGAGGTGGTCCGTGGCGTTGTGCAGGCGCAGGCGCGGCTTGCCGCCGCGGATCTCGACGATCGTGATCCCGCATAGCGCGAACGGGAACGTCCAGAACCGGGCGAGCGGGAGGTCAAGCAGGGCAAGCAGCGCGACCTTGAACACGCCGTCGTGGCCCACGACGATCGACCACGGCTCGTCCGACGGTAGCTCCGCGTAGCCGAGGACCGGTGAGCGCCCTGGTTCGACAACGGGTGGGAGGAGCGCCAGCTCGTCGAGGATGCCGCGGAGCGCGACCCGAACCCGTGCGTCCACCTCAGGGAGGCCCTCGCCGCCGGGCGCCCATGCGGTGAGCGGATCGCGGCGCCAGCCGTCGAGGACGTCGCCCCAGCGCTCGATGACCTCGGCGCCGGGCAATCCCTCCCACTCGCCCTGGCCGATCTCCGTCAGGCCGGGCTCGGCGCGCTGGTCCACGGGCTCGGCCACGGCGGCATCGCCGCGACCGGAGCTCACGCCGCGCGCGATCATCCCGGCCGTCTCCGCGGCGCGGGCAAGCGGGGAGTGGACGACGCCGTGGGGCGCGCCGGCGGGGAGCGGAAGCATGGGCCGGCGGGCACGGCGCGCGATTCGCCGAGCGACCAGCAGCGCCTGGCGACGGCCGAGGTCAGTGAGCGGCGGGTCGCCCTGGCCCTGGAAGCGCCCCTCCCTGACCCACTCGGATTCGCCGTGTCGCACGAAGGTCACGACCGCGTCGAGGTCCAGCGGGATGAGGTCCGGCGTCGGCTCGCCGGGTGCCGGCTCGATCGAGCCCGGCTCGCCCGGTCCCCGCGGCTCGAACGGCGCCGGCGCACCCTCGGTCGAGGCGTTCTCGCTCGAATTGCTCGCGCCAATCACCTCGAGGACCCGAGGCGGATCGCCCACAGCTCCTGGACGCCCTCGTCGGCGCGGATCGCCTCCTCGAGCTCGGGGCTGATGTCGTCATCGACCGAGACGACCATCAGCGCGTCCTCGCGAGGCGCCGAGCGTGCGACGTGCATCGAGCTGATGTTCACGTCGGCGCGACCGAGCAGCTGCCCGAGCCGGCCGATCGTGCCCGGTCGATCGTGATGTCGGGTGATGAGCATCCGGTCCTCGGCCGCCATGTCGAGCCGGTAGCCGTTCAGCCGGACGATTCGCATGTCGCCGCCCGCGAGCGTCCCGCCGACGGCGACCGAGCCGCCCCGGACCGTTCCCGAGAGGGTGATCGCGGCGCTGAACCCGCCCGCGTCCGCCGTCTTGCGCTCGACGACGTTGATGCCCCGGCTCTTCGCGAGGATCGCGGCGTTCACGAGGTTGACCCGCTCGGTCGTCGCGGTCTCGAGCAGGCCGCGAAGCGCGGCGGCGGTGAGCGGGCTCGATTCGGTCTGCGCCAGCTCGCCCGCAAGCTCGACCGTGAGCGTCCCGACGCCCGCCCGGGCGAACTGGGCAAGGAACCGGCCGAGCAGCTCGGCGAGCGGGAGATACGGGCCGATGGTCTGCTCCGCCTCGGCACTGAGGAGCGGCGCGTTGACCGCGTATCGAGCCGGCCTGCCGTCGAGCACGTCGAGCACCTGCTCGGCGATCTCCTCGGCGACCGCGACCTGGGCCTCGGCGGTTGACGCGCCGAGATGGGGCGTGAGGACCGTGTTGGGCGCATCGAGCAGCGGCGAGCCGGTCGGTGGCTCGTCCTCGAAGACGTCGATCCCGGCGCCGCCGAGCCGACCCTCGCGCAGTGCCGACGCGAGCGCCGGCTCGTCGATGATCCCGCCGCGCGCCACGTTGAGCACGAACGCGCCGCGCTTCATCCGCGCGATGGCGCGCGTCCCGATGAGCCCCGTCGTCGCGCGCGAGAGCGGGACGTGGACCGTCACCGCATCCGAGCGCTCCAGCAGCTGCTCGATCTCCACGAGCTCCACGCCGCGCAGCGCGGCCTGCTCGGCAGTGACGTAGGGATCGCTCCCGAGCAGCGTCATCCCAAAGGCCCGCGCCCGCTCCGCGACCGCCATCCCGATCTTGCCGAGCCCGATGATCCCGAGCGTCCGCCCCCGGAGCTGGACGCCCTGGAGCGCGCTCCGAGACCACTCGCCACGGCGCATCGAAGCGTCCGCCGCGGGCACGCGCCTGGCAAGCGCGAGCAGCAGCGCGAGCGTGTGCTCCGCCGCGGCGATCGTGTTGCCCGTCGGTGCATTGACGACGGTGATGCCCGCGCGCGTGGCCGCGTCCAGGTCGACGTTGTCAACGCCCACGCCGGCCCGCCCGATGACCTGCAGGCGCGAACCTGCGGCGATGAGCGCCTTGTCGACCGAGACCTGGCTGCGCACGACGAGGGCGTCGTAGTCGCCGACGATCGCCAGCAGCTCATCGTCGGAGAGCCCCGTTCGGACGTCGACCTCGTGGCGAGCCCGGAGCGCCTCGACGCCCTCCTGGGCGATGGACTCCGCGATGAGGACCCGCAACGTGGCGGGTCGATCGATGAGTGGTGCCGCTCCCGGCGTCGTGTCCGTCAAGCCGGCTGGAGCGCGGCCTCCGCCGCGGCTCGTTCGGCAGCCGCGGCGGCCGCCCCGCGCTCGACCTCGCGACCCCAGTCGATCGACACCGACTCGAGCGTCTCGAGCGCCTCGAGGATCTCGCCGAGCGTCACCGAGCCGAGGTGGCCCAGTCGGAAGATCTTGCCGGTGAGCTTGCCCTGCCCGCCGGCGAGGACGAGCTGGCGGCGCTTGATCTCGCCGTTGAACGCCTTCCAGTCGAGCCCGTCGGGGATCCATGCCGCCGTGACGGTCTTCGATCGATGCGCCGCGTCCGCGAACAGCTGGAAGCCGAGCGTCTCCAGTCCGACCTGCGAGGCCGCGGCGCAAGCGACGTGCCGCGCGAACACGCCCGCCTGGCCCTCGGCGTTCATCAGCCGGAGGCCCTCGTCGACCTGGAAGGCCACGGCGATCGCGGGCGTCCACGGCGTCTCGCCGTCGGCCATCGCATCGAAATGGCGCTTCAGGTCGAGATAGAACCGCGGCATCTTCGCGGTCTCCATCGCCGCCCGCGCCCGCTCCGACGCCGCGACCATCGCCAGCCCGGGCGCCGCCATCCACGCCTTTTGCGACCCAGTCGCAACAACGTCGATGCCCCAGCCATCCATGTCGAATGGCACGGCGCCGAGGGAGGAAACCGTGTCGACGAGGATGAGCACATCCGGCGCCGTGGCCCGGACCGCCCTCGCGAGCTCCTCGATCGGGTTCATGACCCCGGTCGACGTCTCGTTGTGGGTCAGGAGAACGGCCTTGTAGTCGCCGGAACCGAGCTTCTCGCGGACCTCGTCCGGCGCGGCTGCCCAGCCCCACTCTGCAGCGACCTTGTCGACGCTCGCGCCGTACGCCTCGGCGATCTTCGCGAACCGGTCGCCGAACGCGCCGATCGACACCCCGAGGACCCGATCACCGGGCGACAGTGTGTTCACGACCGCGGCCTCGAGGCCGCCGGTGCCGGCGCACGACAGGATCGCGATGTCGCCGGTCGTCCCGAAATACGGCTTCATGCCCGACTGGAGTCGCCCGAGCAGCTCCTTGAACTCCGGCCCCCGGTGGTTGATCATCTGTCGCCCACCGGCGTCCCGAACTGATGGCGGGAGCGACGTCGGGCCGGGAATCCGCAGATTGGGCTCGGAGCGGGTCAAGTCAGGCCTCCGGGTTCGTTGGCGACGCCCGGATAGTCGCACGACGGCGGCTCGGGTGCCACGCGGCTGCCCTTGTCTCGGGCGCGCCGAGTCGCAATCCGACGTCATCGAGCGTCAGAGGTCCCGATTGGTCCAGCCGTCGCGCTGGACGAGCTCGGACGAAGGCAAGTTCCAAGGCCTTGTTCATCCGGACGCCGTTGCGCCAGCTCGCCGCCCTGTTCGCCGCGGGGTCGGTGGTCGTCGCGTCAAGGGATCTCTGGCGACGGGCTGGCCTGGTCACGTGTGTCCGATCAGGCCGCCTTCGATGGCGCAAAGATGACCGACGTAGCGGTTCGGGATGGTCGATACCTGGCGGTGGGCTATGACCACCCCTACACAACCAACAAGGTCTGGCTGTCCGACGACGCGCGGACGTGGCGTCGCCTCGACGACACCGCGCTGCGCCCGAGTATCGACTCGGCACGGGTCTTCGCGCTCGCGGCCGGGTTCGTTGTCACGGCTTCACGATCCAACGCCTATGGCGACGCTTCCGAATTGGTGGCATGGACGACAACCGATGGGGTCGTGGGCACCGATCCCGGATCAGGAGGCCTTCAGCGGAGCCAATCCAACAGTGACCGGCATGCTCGAGCTCGCAGGCGGCGGAGTCATCGCCGTGGGCTCGTACCGCGGAGATCGTGACACACCCGCTGCGTGGTCGATCCGGTAGCGAAATTGGACCGCTTCGGCGCCGCTCTTGACGTCCGATATGCTGCCGTCCCGGTTCGGACCGGCTGAGGAGGAAACAGGGCAGGTGAAACGACGAGTCGGCATCGTGTTCGTCGCAGTGGCGCTTGCGCTCGGACCCGCCGCCGTCAGCAGGGTTGTCGCCGGCTCTCCCGGGATTGCACACGACGACTTCTACGAGGTATTCGAGGACAACGAGCTCCAGGTTGCCGCACCCGGCATCGTCGAGAACGACGACACGCATCAGTTGCCGGGTTGCGTCGTATCGACCAACGATGCGGGACTGGACGGCTCGGTTGATGTCAACGCGAACGGTGGCTTCACCTTCACGCCGAGCGATGACTTCAATGGTGAAACGTCATTCACGTACATGGGGGCGTTCGTCGAGAATGGCTCCTGCGCGACGCAGCACGCTGCCGGCCCGGCGACGGTGCATCTCACAGTCAAGGCAGTCAACGACCCGCCGTTCGTGAGCACCGACCAGTGCGCCGTCGACATCGAGGTCGCCGAGGACTCGGGCGCCTTCGACGGCGCTCCGCACTGCGTCCAGATGCAGGACTCTGGGCCCCTGTTCGGGCCAGGCGCCGAATCCGACCATTTCCAGGCATGGATCGTGAACACCAACAAGCCGGCGCTCTTCGCGAGTGGCCCGACGATCACCTTGGACGGCGAGGACCCCCACGTCCCCGCGTACGGACGCCTCACGTTCACGCCTGCGGCGAATGCGAACGGGACGGCGACCGTGAACGTGCGTGGACGCGATGACGGCGGCACTGCGAACGGAGGCGACGACACCAGCGGCCCGACGTCGTTCAAGATCAGGATCACCCCGGTGAACGACGCGCCGACTGCGAACACGGACAGCTTCACGGCGATTCCGGACCGCACGCTCAACGTCAAGAAGCCCGGCGTCCTCAAGAACGACAGCGACATCGATGGCGACGAGCTGACCGCGCAGACGGTCGACGAACCTTCGCACGGAATTGTGAACCTCAACGCCAACGGCGCGTTCAGCTACACGCCCGATGCCGGGTATGTCGGGCCGGATGCGTTCTCCTATCGAGCGTCTGACGGCGACGAGGTCAGCGCGACGCGCGTCGTGACACTCAACGTCACCGCCGTGCCCACGCCGGTGCCGACCACGGCGCCTCCAACTGGTGCCCCGCCGACTGGCGAGCCTTCGGCCGAGCCGTCGCCGTCGGCATCCGTCGAGCCCTCGGGATCGATCGAGCCGAGCGCGTCGCCGTCTCTCGCGCCGTCGCCGTCTGCCTCGCTCGAGCCCGGCGCGACGCCCGCACCCGACCCGTCCGGCGCATCCGCCGGGCTACCGCTGCCCATTCTGATCGTCTCGTTGCTCCTGATCGCGCTGCTCGCCTTCGGCGCCGCTGTCTTCGTCCCGAAGTGGATCGAGTCCCGGCGCACCGGTGGAGGCGGGGGCGTCGGTGGGGCCGGCGGATCTGCCGGTGGTGGCTACGGGGGCACCGGCTGACTCAGGCGCCCGGGCTACCATCGAGCCCTCGCGACGGCGGCCAGGTGCGTGCGTCGGCGACCACCTCGAGAGGCGGCCAGCCATGACCGACGCGACCCGACACTCGATCCTCATCGACTGCGATCCCGGCCACGATGACGCGCTCGCGATCCTGCTCGGGGCGCGTACCGCGAACCTCGTCGCCGTCACGACGGTGCACGGCAACGCTCCGCTGTCGCGCACGAAGGAGAACGCCCGCGCCGTGCTCGAGCTCGGCGGGCTGGGGCACATCCCGGTTGCGGCCGGGGCGGATCGACCGCTCGTCCGAGAGCCGCGTTACGCGCCGGAGGTCCACGGGATCACGGGCCTCGACGGACCGGACATGCCGGCTCCCACCCGGCCCCTGCTCGACGAGCACGCGGTGGACGTCATCCTCGATCGATCACGCTCGATCGACGGGCTCCATGTCGTCGCGGTCGGGCCCCTCACGAATCTCGCGCTCGCGTTCCAGCGAGATCCAGAGCTGGCCCGCCGCCTTGCGAGGGTCACGCTCATGGGTGGCTCGCTGACGTGGGGCAACATCACGCCCGCCGCCGAGTTCAACATCTTCTGCGACCCGGAGGCCGCCGCGATCGTGTTCGAGAGCGGCGTCCCGATCACGATGGTCGGGCTCAACGTGACGATGCAGGTGATCGCGACACCCGAGCGTCGTGCCGAGATCCGGGCCATCGGCGGGCCCGTCGCCACCGCGGCCGCCGACATGCTCGACCACTACGGCGTCGGTGAGGCGCAGTACTCGGGACTGCCCGGTGGCGCGATGCACGATCCGCTGGCCGTGGCGGCGCTGGTCCAGCCGTCGATCGTCCGGACCGTGCCGATGCACGTCATGGTCGAGACGAACGGCAAGCACGCCGATGGCATGACCCTTTGCGACGGCCGCATGCTCGACTCGGACCTCCGCCCGCGTGGATCGCGCCACGACGCGACACCTCCGAACGCCGATGTCGCCGTCGAGGTCGATGTCGATCGGTTCTGGGAGATGTTCCTGGACATCCTCGCTACCTACCAGTAGTCGCTCGCGCAACCGTGGGGCGCGGCGTCAGGTCGATGCGTCGCGCTTCTCGGTCTCGGCGAGCTTCTTCCGATTCTCCTCGCGGCGCCTGAGGATCTTGTCGCCGCCGCCACGCGCGACCTCCGGAGAGGGGAACGGGCTCTTCGGCGTCGCGCCCGACTCGCGAGCGGCGGTCCGCGCCGCGGCTCGGCGGGCCATCCGCTCCGAGATCGTCGACTCGTAGCCCTGGTCGGTCGGGAGGTAGTACCGCCGGCCGTCGAGGGCCTCTGGCAGGTAATTCTGGTCCACGTCCGCTCCGTCGAAGTCGTGGGGGTAGCGATAGCCGACGCCGATCCCGTGGTGCTTCATCCGTGGGATTCGCGGCCTGGCGCAGGTGGAGCGGCACCGCGAGCGAGCCCTGTGCCTCGACGTCGCCGACCGCCGCCCAGTAGGCCTGGCCCGGACCGGTTCGACTTCGGGGCGGTCGCGATGTAGGTCGTCGCCTGGGCCAGGGCGTATTGCGCCTCCGGCAGCCCCACGTGATCGAGCGCTTGCGCAGCCGAGACGGCGACCTGGAGGGCGCGCGGGTCGGCATTCCCGACGTCCTCGGACGCGCTGATGATCAGCCGCCGGACGATGAACCGTGGGTCCTCGCCGGCCGCGATCATCGCGGCGAGCCAGTACAGCGACGCGTCCGCGTCGTTCCCGCGAAGGCTCTTGATGAACGCCGAGACGGTGTCGTAGTGGCCGTCCCCAGCGCGGTCGTATTGGAGGATCCGCTGCTGGGCGGCGGCCTCGATGTCGGCCAGTCGGGGCTCGACGCGGCCCTTCTTGTCCCGGACATCCTCCGATTCGGCAAGCGCGACCGCACCCTCGAGCACGTTGAGCGCTACCCGCGCGTCACCGCCCGAGATCGAGACCAGGTGATCGAACGCCTCGTCGGCCAGCGCGACGCCCTTGCCACCCTCGGGCCCGAGCTCGCCGGCCAATCCTCGGTCAGCGTCCGCGATCGCCCGTCGGACGACGACCCCGACGTCGGCGTCGGTCAGGGGCTCGAGGCGCCAGACTCGAAGCCGGGAGAGCAGCGCCGAGTTGACCTCGAAGTAGGGGTTCTCGGTCGTCGCACCGATGAGCGTGACCGTGCCGTCCTCGACGTGAGGCAGCAGCGCGTCCTGCTGGGCCTTGTTGAAGCGGTGGATCTCGTCGATGAAGAGCACCGTCCGCTTGCCGTTGAGGGCGAGAAGGTCCTGGGCCGCGGCGAGCCCGGCACGCACCTCGGCAACGCCGGACATCACGGCCGAGAGCGTCGTGAACTCCGCGCCGATCGCCTCGGCGAGGATGCGCGCCAGCGTCGTCTTGCCCGTGCCGGGGGGACCCCAGAGCAGGAGAGAGGTCAGGTGACCGCGCGAGACGGATCGACGGAGCGGACCCTGATCACCGACGAGGTGCTGCTGCCCGACGAACTCTTCGAATGACCGCGGGCGCATCCGCGCGGCGAGCGGCTGTCGCTCGGGCGGAGGCTTGAACAGGGCTTCCGGCCGTGCGCCGGGGAGGCGACGTGCTGGCACGCGGCCAGTCTAGGACGACCTATCTCGGCTTCAGCGAGATCCACGGCGTGAACAGCTGCGGCTCGGGCCCGGTGAGCTTCGCGCGTAGGTCGTCGTTCGGCTCGCCGAGCAGCTCGCCCTCGACGGTCCCCGTCGCGAGAACCTGCGGCGAAATCTCGCTCATGTTCGCGCCATGCTCGATCAGGGCCTCGGAGCTCGCGAAGCGCTCGATCACGACGGCCTCCGACTCGTCCTCGTTGAAGTAGATCGCGTACTCGAGCGTGTCGCGCTCCTTCGCTCGGACGATGTCCATCGCCTGCGCGGACAGGCGTTTGTACTCCTCGACCTTTCCGGGATGGAACCGGAATCGCGCGATCCCCAGCAGCTCACCCATGCTCCGACCTCCAACCTCGTTCGATCCTGGAGCCAGTGTCGCGCCCCTATCGGATTCACGCAGTTGGCGCGCCAACCCCTGTCGGGTCTTCGACCGATCGACGGTCAAGCGACGAGGAGCCGCGCTCTAGAGGGAGATGACCCCGAGGACGTTCACGAGGACGTGAAGAACGGCGAGGATGGCGACCATCAGGGCGGCGGTGAGCGCGATCCGCTTCACGTCGCGGGCGACATAGGCGTACTCGTGGGCGGCTCGGACCGACAGCGGCGCGTTGACATCGCCGGCGGCGAGCTCGCGCGCCTGCGCCTGCGTCCGGCGGCGGAGGGACTCCGCGATTGCGGCCTTCTCCTTGGCCGTCGCCTCGGCCTCGAGCTGTTCCGCGCGCGCGACTTCGGCCTCGGTCAGGCCGGACGAGCTGCGCGCGGGCATATCGGTGCCCGAGATCGGCGCGGCGTCGATGACCGAGTCGAGCACGTCGGGTCGAGGGATCGGGCGCGCCCGCTCGGGCGTCGCCGCCGAATCCGACGGCCGATTCGCCCGTTTCTCCTTCGCTCGACCGCTCGTTCGATTGGGGTAGCGCGTTCGCTTCGCCATGGCCGCGGAAGGATAGCATCGGGTCATCGGTGAGCCGCGGTCGATCGGCGGCCGGTAGACTCGGGCCACCCGCCCCCGGAGGGACGTCCCGATCGACATCAACGCGCTCGTCTCGACCAACATCGGCCTGGTGGTCGGCGGCTTCCTGATCGTCGTCATCGCGCTGGTGTTCGCGGTGGTCGGGCTCATCCGGCGGGTGCGCAGGCTCGGTCGACGGCTCGAGAGCCTGACCCAGGGCAGCGACGCGGAGTCGTTCGAGGCCGTGCTCGGCTCGCACCTGCAGCAGGTTCGACAGGTGGTCCGCGACGTCGAGTCGGTCGGCGCCCGGACGACGGTCGTTGAGCGCGGGTTGCAGAGCTCCGTTCGGTCGCGTGGGCATCGTGCGGTTCAACCCGTTCGAGGGAGACACGGGCGGCAACCAGAGCTTTGCCCTGGCCCTGCTCGACGGCCGGGGCGACGGCTTCATCGTCAGCAGCCTGCATGCGCGCGCCGGTCACCCGGATGTACGCGAAGGTGGTCACCGGAGGCTCGTCGGAGGCGGCACTATCCGACGAGGAAACCGACGCGCTCCGCCTGGCCCTGGCCAGACCCGCACCGGGCGCGACGGGCTCGACCGGCTGACGTGCGGCGGGGATTCGCGGTCGTGTCACCAGAGCTGTCACGACCGATCGGCACTCTGCGCGCATGCCCCCAACGCCACCAGCTCCAGAACCGGTGATCCGCCGCAGCCGTCGACGAGTTCGGCCGCTCGAGCAGATTCCGGTCTGGCTCGGGTTCGACTCGGTCGCGACCGGGGTCGATGGGCCTGCCGTCGACGGGATCGAACAACCCCCGCCGAGCGGGCTCGACGAGCTGCTCGACGGCCTGAACGCCGATCAGCGTCGAGCGGTCACGCATGGCGAAGGCCCGCTGCTCGTCGTCGCGGGCGCGGGAACGGGCAAGACGCAGGTCATCACGCGGCGGATCGCCTGGCTCATCGCGACCCGCCGAGCGAAGCCCTCGGAGATCCTCGCGCTGACGTTCACGGATAAGGCCGCGGAGGAGATGCAGCTCCGGGTGGACCAGCTCGTCCCGTACGGCTATGCAGACACCGCGATCGCGACGTTCCACGCGTTCGGCGACCGCCTGATCCGCGAGTTCGCATTCGAGCTGGGGCTCGCACCGGACGTGCGCGTCCTGTCGCGGCCCGAGGTGGTGGTGTTCCTGCGAGAGCGGCTGTTCGAGCTCGAGCTGGACGAGTACCGGCCGCTCGGTGACCCGACACGCTTCCTCGGCGCCCTCGCGTCCCTGTTCGCCCGCTGTCGCGACGAGGACGTCTCGCCCGAGGCCTACCTCGAGTACGCGGAGGGGCTGGCGGCGCGTGCCGCCGAGCTCCAGACCGCGCTCGACGGTTCCGCGGACGCGGGCGAGGCGGATCGGGATGCCGCGGCGGCCGCGGCAGAGCACGCCCGCCGCCAGGGCGAGCTGGCTCGCTCGTATGCCCGGTACACGACGCTCATGCGCGAGCACGGGGCGATCGACTTCGGGGACCAGGTCGCGCTCGCGCTCCAGCTCCTGCGTGATTTCGCCGGCGGCCCGCGAGGCACTCCAGGCTCGCTATCGGTACATCCTCGTCGACGAGTTCCAGGACACGAATCGGGCGCAGTCGGAGCTCGTCGCGCTGCTGGCGGAGCGGCATCGCAACGTGACGGTGGT
This sequence comes from uncultured Chloroflexia bacterium, assembly GCA_963721765.1. GTDB lineage: Bacteria > Chloroflexota > Limnocylindria > Limnocylindrales > CSP1-4 > UBA5189. Next base: position 1,707,054 of record CAVRJP010000001.1, on the reverse strand, counting down.
GGGCGACGACGACCAGTCGATCTATCGCTTCCGCGGAGCCGCGATCAGCAACATCCTCGAGTTCCGGGACCGGTACACGGGCGCGCGCACGGTCGTGCTGCGCCGCAACTACCGCTCGCTCGCGCCGATCCTGGACAGCTCTCATCGCCTGATCCGGTTCAACGACCCAGACCGGCTGGAGGTGCGGGTCGGAATCTCCAAACGGCTGACGCCTGAGCGCGCAGATCCGGCCTCGGTGCCCGTCCGGCATCACGCCTTCGGGACGACGGCCGAGGAGGCGGACTGGATCGCCGCGGAGATCCGGCGGCGTGTCGACGCGGGCATGGCGCCCCGCGACCATGCGGTGCTTGTTCGCGCGAACGCGGACGCGGACCCGGTGCTGCGCTCGCTCAACGCCGCCGGCCTGCCGTGGCGGTTCTCTGGGACATCGGGCCTGTACGCCCGCCCGGAGGTTCGGCTGCTCCTCTCGCTGCTCCGGGCAGCGGCGGATCCGAGCTCGAGCGTCGACGTGTACGGCCTGGCGGCCTCGGAGCGCTTTGCCATCCCCGCGGGCGACCTCGCCGATGTCGCCGGTTCCGCCCGGCGGCGGCACCGGAGCCTGTTCGAGGTGCTCGAGGAGCTGGAAGACGAGCCCGGGATCCTCCGCCTCTCGATCTCGGGACGAGCGGCGCTCGCGCGGCTGACGGAGGACCTTCGCCGCTACCGCGACCTGGCCCAGCGCCGGCCCGCGGGCGAGGTCCTGTACGCGTTCCTCCGCGACAGCGGCTGGCTCGCGGAGCTCGCGGGGGCGACCAATGTCATGGCCGAGGAGCAGCTTGCCAACATCGGCCGGTTCTTCGAAATCGTGCGCACGCAGTCGGCGCTGCTCGCCGACGATCGGGCGGTGTTCCTGGCCCGGCACCTGGCGACGCTGATCGAGGCGGGGGACGACCCTGCGACCGCCGATCCCGACCCGGACGTCGACGCGGTGCACGTGATGACGGTGCACAAGGCGAAGGGCCTCGAGTTTCCCGTCGTGTTCCTGCCGGGGCTGGTGACGGATCGGTTCCCGGCGCGGTCGCGGCGAGAGCCGCTCGCACTCCCGGTCGAGCTTGTCGACGAGGTCCTGCCCGAGGGCGACGGGCACCTGCAGGAGGAGCGCCGGCTGTTCTACGTGGCGATGACCCGCGCGCGCGACGAGCTGATCCTCAGCCACGCGGCCGAGTCGCCCGGTGGCCGTGCACGACGCATCTCGCCGTTCGTCGTCGAGGCGCTCGACCTGCCGACGGCCGCGTTGACCGGACAGCAGGTGTCCTCCGTCCACGCCTCGGCGCCCGTTGACCGCATCGTTGTCGCCGACTCGCCGCCGGAATTGCCCGAGCCCGAGCGGATCCCGATCGAGGGGCCCCTCATGCTCAGCCACTCGGCGATCGACGACTACCTGACGTGCCCCCTCCGATACAAGTACCGCCAGGTCGTGCGCGTGCCGACGACCCCCCACCACTCGATGGTCTACGGCGCGGCGCTTCACCAGGCCGTCCAGGAGTTCCATCGCTCGCAGGCTCGCGGCAAGCCGCTGACCGAGTCAGAGCTCATTGGCGTGTTCGAGAAGGCATGGACGAACGAGGGGTTCGTCTCGCGCGAGCACGAGACGGCGCGGCTGGAGGCCGGTCGGGCGGCCCTGCTGCGGTTCCGCGAGGCGCAGCTCCAACCGGGAACGGTCGTGCCCGCGTGGGTCGAGCGCGAGTTCGCGTTCGCCCTTGGCGGGGACCGGGTGCGCGGGCGGTTCGACCGGGTGGACATCGTGCCGGTCGCCGCGTCGTCGGGTGAGGTTGCCGGCGGCGTGCGGGATCCGGGCGAGGCGCCGTCACTGCTCCGGGCGGACGTGATCGAGCCGATGCTGGAGCTCCTCGGGCCGGAGGAAGTGACGATCACCGACTACAAGAGCAGCGACGTGCGCGACCCCTCCGTCGCGCGCCAGAAGGCCCGCGATTCTCTCCAGCTCCAGATCTACGCGATGGCCTACGAGGCGATGACCGGCCGGCTGCCCGACGCGGTCCAGCTGCACTTCCTCGACTCAGGGCTTGTCGGACGGGCCGAGGTGGAGCCGGCGCGCCTCGAGAAGGCGCGCGCTCGGATCGCCGGCGCCGCCGCGGGGATCCGGGCCCGCGACTACACGCCACGCCCGAGTGCCATGGCGTGCACGTACTGCCCGTTCCGCGACATCTGCCCGTCGAGCGCCGCGACGCGGTGAGCGCGGCGCGACTCGCCGTCTCGGCGATCACCATCGACTTCGGGAACACCCTTGTGCGGGTGGATCGTCCGAGCCTGTGGGGCGTCGTCGACGCCACGGCGGTGGCCCTCGCTGCGCAGAGCATCGTGCAGGACCAGGACGCGTTCCTCTCGGCATGGGTCGAGGAGCGCGAGCGCCAGTTCCGGGAGGAGGTCCCGGAGTTCCGCGAGGTGGACATCGCCCAGCGTGCCGTGCGAGTCCTGGCTCGCCTGCGGGGCGTGCCGGCTCCGTCACCGGAGGCGCGCTGGGATGACGTCGCGGCAGCGGCCCTCGTTGCGCCGGAGGAGGTCGACGCGGTGGTCGATGCCTACAGCGGCGCCTTCGTCGAGCGGATGACGCCGGTGGACGACGCGGCCGCCACGCTCCAGCGGCTCTCGGACCGCGGCTTCGCCCTCGCGATCCTGTCGAACTGGCCCCTCGCGCTGACGATCGATCGATTCGCCGAGGCGAAGGGCTGGATGCCCTGGCTGCGCGCGATCATCGTGTCGCAACGGGTCGGCATCATCAAGCCGCATCAGCTGATCTTCCGCGCCGCCGAGGAGGCGCTCGGCATCGAGGCGGACGGGGGGCATCGGATCCTCCACGTGGGCGACGACTGGGCCGCGGACGTCGTGGGCGCGACGCGCGCGGGCTGGCGGACCGCGTACCTGCGCGGACGGCAGGAGGACACGCCGCTGCCAAGCTCGGAGCCCGGGGACGAGATGCACCTCGACCTGCGCGTGGCGCCGGACCTCGAGATCGATGAGCTCTCGGAGCTCGATCCGCTGGTCGAGCTGCTCGACTCCAGGGCCGGCGCGGCAACCTAGGCTCGTTTCTATGGAGGGTCGGAACCGACGGATCGCGCTGACGCTACTCGGGCTCGCGCTGGCCGGCTGGGTCGTCGTCGCGGTGATCGCCACGAGCGTCGATCCGCTCTCAAGCACGGATGCCGGGTTCCTCGGAGCGGGGGCGCTCGGGTTCGCGTCCGGCGCCACGGCCGCGCCACTCCTGTGGCTGATCGGCTTCGCCCGCCAGCGACGCATTGCCTACCGCGGTGACTGGGTCCGAGCGATCCGGCGCGGCGCATGGGTCGGGGTGCTCGTCGCTGTGTTCGTCGTGATGCGCCTGAACGGCATCTTCCAGCCGCAAATCGCGCTCTTCCTCGCGGCGCTGGCGCTCGTCGCGGAGATCACGCTGAGCTCCGGGGGTCCCGGGCGGGGCTGACCTTCGGCTCATTCGGACCGCAGAAGTCGCGGTGGTAGGATGCCGGCTGGCGCCCCGCTGGACGGCGGATCCGAACCGGCGGCGTCGAAGTACCGGCGGCCCGCACGACCCGCGGCCCGGTCCGGAGGATCGACGTGACCAAGCGCCCTTCCCGCACGCCGCGGAACGGTGTCGCCCACGATGCACCCGCTGCCCGCGCGAGTCGCCGCCCACGAGCCGGAGCGGCCGCGAAGGATCCATTCGGTGCGATGTGGGGCTGGGACCGCAACTACGAGGTCTACGACGACTTCGACCTGCCCACGTACGTCGGCCCAACGACGTTCTCGAACCTGCCCTGGGTCACCGATCCCGCGGAGCTCGAGGCGCGGGGCGTCGACGTCGCGATCGTCGGCGCGCCGTTCGACGACATGGTCACCCACCGCCCGGGCACTCGCTTCGGGCCGCGCGCGATCCGCGAGGCGCAGTACACCTCGGGCAGCCTGAACTCGCTCCAGCTCGACGTCCGGCCGTTCGACGAGCTGACGGTCGTCGACGCGGGCGACGCGAACGTCGTCCCCGGCCGGTACGAGCGCGGCCACGCGATGATCTACCGGAAGGTTCGCGAGGTCGCGGCGACCGGCGCGATCCCGATCATCCTCGGCGGCGACCACTCGATCACGTGGCCGGCCGCGAGCGCGATCGCCGAGGTCCGGCGCCCGGGCAGCATCGGGATCGTCCACTTCGACGCCCACGCCGACACGGCGCCCGATTCCTGGGACCAGCTCGCGAGCCACGGCACGCCGATGCGCCGGCTCATCGAATCCGGGGCGGTCCTCGGCCGCAACTTCGTCCAGATCGGCCTGCGCGGCTACTGGCCGCCCACCGACGTGCTCGACTGGATGAAAGAGCAGGGCATGCGCTGGCATCTCATGACCGAGATCGAGGCACGCGGCGCAGAGGCGGTGATCGACGACGCGATCGCGGAGGCGCTCGACGGGCCGGAGGCGATCTACCTCTCCCTGGACATCGACGTCGTCGATCCCGGGTCGGCGCCGGGCACCGGCACGCCCGAGCCGGGCGGGATGCTCCCGCGCGAATTGCTTCGGGCCGTCCGCCGGATCGTGGGCAACGTCGAGCTCGCGGGCATGGACATCGTCGAGGTCTCGCCGCCGTACGACTGGGCCGAGTCGACCGCGATGATCGCGAACCGCTGCGCCCTCGAGGCCATCTCGGCCCTCGCGGCCAAGCGCCGCGACGGCGGGTCCGTCCGCTTCGAGGGTCGCGCCACACGACCGGTCGCCGGAAGGGCGAAGGCCCGCACGAAGTAGGCCGGGCTCTGCGCGCGCCCGAGTCTGGCCGACGCCACTGACCGCTAGGCTCATGGTCGTGACCGAGCGTTCGTTCCAGGCCCCGGCGGAGGAGCTGGCACGGCTGTACGACCTGGACCTCTCGGAGGATCCGGGCGACGTCGAGCTGTACCTCGCCCTTGCGAGGCGGACCGGCGGGCCCGTCGTCGAGCTGGCGGTCGGCTCGGGGCGCGTCGCGGTTCCGCTGGCCGCCGGCGGACACCGCGTCGTCGGCGTGGACCTGGATCCGGCGATGCTCGAACGGGCGCATCGCCGCGCCCGCGCCGAGGGGATCGAGTCCCCGCCGGGCAGTCCCGACGACCGCGCCGCGCCGCGCCTCTCACTGGTCGAGGGCGACCTCCTCGATGCTGCGGCGAACCCCGCAGTCACGGCCGCCGGGCCGTACCAGCTCGCCGTCCTCGCGCTCAACTCGATGCTCCTCCTCGCCAACGGCGCCCAGCAACGGGCGGCGCTCGCCGTCATGGCCCGCCTCCTCGCGCCGGGCGGGATCGCGGTCATCGATGCCTGGCAGCCCAGCCCGACGGACGTCGTCGCCTTCGATGGCCGGCTCTCGCTGGAGTGGCTGCGCGCGGATCCCGAGACCGGGCACGACGTGACCAAGACGGTCGCCGCGTGGTTCGACCCGACGACCCGCCTCGTCACACTCACGACCCTGTTCGAGGAGGGACTGCCCGGCACGGCGCCCGTTCGCTGGACGCGCACCGACGCGCTCCGGCTCATCACCCCGGACGAGCTCCGGACCTTTGCCCTGGCGTCGGGCCTCGAGATCGAGCAGATGGCCGGGGACTACGAGCTCGCGGCGCTCGGCCCGGGAAGCGATCGGGTCGTCCTCGTGGCCCGGAAACCGGGACCATGGAGTAGTCCGGAATAGCCATATCCGCGTGATACCGTTCCGGGCGCGATGGCATCCGGAGATCAAATACGACTGCTCCTGGTCGAGGACGTACCCCAGGTGGCGCAGTACGTCCGGGGCCTCCTGAATGCCCAGACCCACGTTCGACTGGTCGACATCGTGTCGGACGGCACGCAGGTCCAGGCCCGGATCGGCGAGCATCGGCCGGACGTCATCGTCATCGATGCGCTGCTCCAGGGCAGGTTGCAGGGGATGCAGCTCGTCAAGCACCTGAAGGACACCCGCATCGGCGTCCCCATCATCGTGCTGACCGTGCCCCAGAATCCGGTGGACATTGACCCGGACAAGGGCGTCGACGAGGTCCTGTCGATGCCGTTCAACGGCTACGACCTGATGAGCCGGGTCATGGGCGTGCACAAGGCCGCGATGGCCGCCAACGACAAGGGACCCTCGAAGCTGGTGGTCGTCTTCGCCCCGAAGGGCGGCGTCGGCAAGACCACGATCGCGTTCAACCTCGGCGTCGCCGCGTCCGGTCTCGGGATGCACACCGCCCTGATCGACGGCGCCATCCAGTTCGGCGACCTGCGCGGCCTCCTGCGAGCCCCGCGCGAGGCGCCGTCGATGCTCGACCTGCCGACGGACCGGATCTCGGAGGCGGACCTGATCGACGTGCTCTGGAAGGGCCCCGCGAACGTCGACATCCTGCTCGCGCCGCCGCGGATCGAGATGGCCGAGATGGTCCTCGTGCGCGACATCGAGAAGACGATCTCGCTCATGCGCCGCCTGTACGACCTCGTCATCGTGGACACGGGAGTCGGGCTCGATGAGCTGACCCTCGCCCTGCTCGACCAGGCCGACACGATCCTCGAGATCGTCACGTACGACGCGACGACGATCCGGAACACGATTGCGATGGCCGAGACGTTCCAGAAGATCGGCTACCCGCCGACCAAGGTGCGCTACCTCGTCAATCGGGCCGACGCCGCGGCCGGCATAGACCCCGAGGACCTCCGGAAGGCACTCGGCCGGGAGCCGGAGTTCAAGGTCCGGTCCGAGGGCCAGGTCGTCGGGCCGGCGAGCAACCAGGGCGCGCCGTTCGTCACCGCCGAGCCCGGCGCCGGCGTGAGCCTCGACATCATCGAAGTGGCGCGGCACCTGGTCCGCCCGGCGGGCCGGCCATCGCAGGTCGGGGCCCGACCGGCCGCCCTCGCCGCGGCCAGGTAGCGCTCCGTCACCGAGCGGTGCCGAGCGGCTGCCGAGCGGTCCGCGAGCGGTTGCCGAGCGGTTGCCGAGCCGGGATCGCGGCGCCGGCCTGTTGTCGCACCCGCGTGAGCCTGCGCGCTGCGCGCCGGAGGGACATCATTCGCGAGTGACCGATCCGCGACCCATCGGTGTCTTCGACTCCGGCGTGGGCGGGCTGACCGTCCTCCGGGAGATTCTTCGGCGCACGCCGGGCGAGTCGACCGTGTACTTCGGGGACAACGCGCGCGCCCCGTATGGAACCCGGCCCGACGACGAGGTGCGAGCGTTCTCGACGCAGTCGATCGATGCGCTGGTCGAGCGCGACGTCAAGGCCGTCGTCGTCGCCTGCAACACCTCGACCGCGGTCGCGCTGGGCGACCTCCGGCGCCGCTATGACCTGCCGATCCTGGGCGTGATCCGGCCCGGGGCGTCGTCCGCGGCGCTCGCGACGCGTAATCGACGAGTGGGGGTCATCGGAACGCCGGCGACGATTCGCTCGCACGCGTACTTCTCGGCGATCAAGGACGAGAATCCGGCCGTGGAGGTGTACGAGCACGCAACGCCGACGTTCGTGCCGATGGTCGAGGCCGGGCTCCTGACCGGCCCGGAGGTCGAGGCCAGCGTCCGGGAGGCACTGGCGCCGCTCCTCGGCGAGCGCGACTCGAGCGGCGAGTTCATCTTTCCGCTGCCGGCGTCTGCGCGCGTGGACACGCTGCTGCTGGGCTGCACGCACTACCCGCTCCTGCGGGCGGCCATCGCCGCCGTGGCGGGGGACGGCGTCGCGATCGTCGATTCGGCGGCAGCGACGGCCTCCGCGCTGGCCGAGCTGGTCTCGATCAACGGGCTCGAGGCGCCGGCGGGTGTCGCGACCCATATCCAGCTCACGACCGGCGACGTCGAGTCCTTCCGGTCGATCGCCGAGCGGATGTTCGGCGACGTGTTCCCGGACGTGGCGGCGGTCGAGCTTGGCGCCGCGCCTGGTGCCGCGCCCGTGGGGCCGTCATGACCGTGGTCGTGGATCCGTGACCTCGCCACGGGGGAGAAACGCCGCTCCCGCCTGAGCGGTCTCCGAGCGGACCGACGGTGGCAGGCGGGGTTCCTGCTCGGCTCGGCCATCGGTGCCGCCGCGACGGTGCTCGGCCGCCGGGCGGAGCGTGTCGCACGCCGCGGCCTGGTCGACTGGGGCAGCGTCGAGCGGATCGCGATCGCACGGGCCAGCAAGGCGCCCGGCGGCCTGTCGCCGCTCGAGCTCCGGGCGGCCGAAGGCGCGTATCGCGAGGCGATGGCCCTGGTCGTGCCACGCCTCGGCGAGGCGCTTGGGACGTCCCTCCCTGGCGTCGTGGACCGGGTGACGGTGGTGGATCGGGCGGGCTGGATCCGCGCGAACGTGGGGACGTTCCGGTCGCTCATCTCGCGCATGGAGGACGAGCTCCTCGACCAGGTCGTGCCCGTGGGCGGCGGCCTGACCCGGGCGACGATGGCCCTGGCGAACCGGTGGGTCACGAGCCAGCAGCTGGGCTACCTGCTCGGGTTCATGGGCACCCGCGTGCTGGGCCAGTACGACCTCGCGATGCTCTCGGCGGAGGCCGAGGACGGCCGGCTCCTGTTCGTCGAGGAGAACGTGCGCGGCACGGCACACGCCCTTGGGATCCCGGTCGCCCCGTTCCGGACGTGGATCGCCCTCCACGAGACGACCCACGCGTTCGAGTTCGAGGCGCATCCCTGGCTCCGGCCGTATCTCGCGGAGCGCCTCGAGCGCCAGCTCAGCCTGTTCGGCGGCAACGCGTCGTCGCTCGGGCGGGACACGATCCGCGCGATCGGGCGGGCACTGCGCGGCGAATTGACCGGCGAGCACTGGCTCGAATCGATCATGGGCGACGAGCAGAAGCGGCTCTTCCGCGAGACGCAGGCGGTGATGAGCCTGCTCGAGGGCTTCAGCGACTACGTGATGGACGAAGTTGGGCGCGGGCTTGTGCCGGACGTCGAGAAGATCTCCGCGCGCTTCCACGAGCGGCGGCAGCGACGCAGCGGCTTCGAGCGCGCGGTCCTGCGCCTGACCGGCATGGACCTGAAGCTGGAGCAGTACGCCAAGGGCGAGCGGTTCGTCCGAGCCATCGCCGAGGCGCGCGGCCGGCCCGCACTGGCGCGGCTGTGGGATGGTCCCGCGACGCTGCCGTCGGCGGAGGAGATCGCCGAGCCCTCGCGCTGGATCGAGCGCGTCCTCGCGAAGACCACGGCGTGACCGCGACCCCGTGAGGACGACCGCTGGCCCGGGCAGCGGGCCGAATGGCGTCCCGCTCGCGATCGCCGTCAGTCCAATCCTGTCGGCCAGGGTGCGACCGCGGGATCTCGAGCGGATCGCCGCCGCGGCTCCCGGCGCGCGCATCGTCAACCTTTCGGTCGAGGGACTCGCGGACGGGCCGGTCGATGACGTCGAGGTGTTGCTCCGCGGCTGGCTGGTCGCGGAGGCGTTCGATCGCCTCCTCACGCGCGCACCGAACCTGACCTGGGTCCATTCGGCAACGTCGGGCGTGGAGCGGGCGCTGACTCCCGCGGCGCTCGCCCGCGACGTGCTCGTCACCAACGCCCGTGGAGTCTTCTCGCGCCCGATCGCCGAGCACGTGCTGCTGATGATCCTCGCGGTGAGCCGGCACCTGCCCGATCTCCTCGAGCTCCAGCGCGAGCGGACGTGGCAGCCGCTCGAGGGCCGGGAGCTGCGCGAGCTCACGATCGGAATCGTCGGGTACGGCTCGCTCGGTCGATCCGTGGCGAGCCTCGCTACCGCGTTCGGCTCGAGGGTCGTCGCGCTGCGCCGCCGGCCCGACTCGAACGACGGCGGCACAGGCGGGCAGGGGAGCGGCGGCCCGGATTCCGATGACGGCTTCCCGTTCGAGCCCAGGCTGGATCGGATCGTCGGCCCGGACCGGCTCCACGAGCTGCTCGCCGAATTGGACATCGTCGTGCTCGCGGCACCGCTGACCGCCGAGACCGAGGGCATGATCGACGAGGCCGCTGTCGCAGCGATGAAGAAGGACGCCTGGTTGATCAACGTCGCCCGCGGCCGGCTCGTCGACGACACCGCCCTCGTGCGGGCGCTGCGCGAGCATCACATCGGGGGCGCCGCGCTCGACACGTTCCGGGACGAGCCGCTCCCGCCGAGCTCGCCCTACTGGGACCTGCCGAACGTCATCCTCACGCCCCACACGGCATGGTCGTCCGCTCGTGTCCTGGACCGGAGCATCGACCTGTTCTGCGACAACCTCGTTCGCTTCAGCGGCGGGCAGCAGCTGCGCAACGTGGTGGATCCAACCGCCGGGTACTAGGCGAGGTGTAGCCGGGCCGACCCGGGCCGCGCCGCGGCGTGATCGCCCCTACGCTCCCACGATGCAGATCGCGATCGTCGGGCTTGCCGCGAGTGGCAAGACGACCGTCTTCAACACGCTCACGCGAGGCCATGCCGAGACCGGCGGATATGGCGCGCTGACGCTCAACGTCGGGGTCGTCAAGGTGCCCGACGTGCGCCTCGACAAGCTGGCCGAGATCTTCAAGCCGAAGAAGGTCGTCTACGCCGACGTGACGTATGTCGACCTGCCTGCCCCACCGGCATCGTCCGAGGGCCATGTTGGGACCGAGGAGCTGCCGGCCGAGCACCTGGCGCGCCTCCGCGAGTCGGACGCGCTGCTGCACGTCGTGCGCGCATTCGACGATCCGTCGGTGCCCCACCCGGAGGGCTCGGTGGATGCAGCTCGTGACCTCGAGCGCCTCGACCTCGAGTTCATCCTCGCCGACCTCGCGATGGTTGATCGACGGCTGGAGCGGCTCGCGGCGGGCGGGCGCCACGGGACCCCGGCGGAGCGCGAGTCGAACGAGCGCGAGGAGGTCGTCCTGCGACGACTCAAGGCCGACCTCGACGCCGGGCGACCCATCCGGGACGCGGACCTTGCCGAGGACGAGGCCAGGGCGATCCGCGGCTTTCGATTCCTGACCGAGAAGCCCGTGCTGGTGCTGTTGAACGTGGGCGAGGGCGACCTGCCGACGGCCCACGAGCTCGTCGCTCGAACAGCTGCCGGGTACGACCACCGCCTGGCGATCATCGACCACCTCTCGGCGAAGATCGAGATGGAGCTGGGCGAGCTCGAGCCGGACGACGCCGCGACGTTCATGGAGGAGCTCGGCATCGCCCAGTCCGGGCTCGAGCGCGTGATTCGCCTCTCCTATCGGCTGCTCGGGCTGATCTCATTCCTCACCGCCGGGCCCGACGAAGTGCGCGCCTGGCCGATCCCCGACGGCTCCACCGCCGTCGACGCCGCGGGCGCGATTCACACCGACCTCGCGAAGGGCTTCATCCGCGCGGAGACGGTCGGCTACGACGACCTCGTGATCCTGGGCTCCACCGCGGAGGCCCGCCGTGCCGGCAAGCTCCGCTCCGAGGGCAAGACCTACCGTGTCGCCGACGGCGACGTCATCGAGATCCTGTTCAGCCGGTAGGCCTATTCAGCCGGTAGGGCCTGTCCAGCCGGTGGGGCCCTTCAGCCGGTCGGGCTAGTTGTTCCGATCGTCGTCGGACGGGTCGAAATCAGCCAGGAGCGTCCGGAACTCGGCAGACTCCGCGATCTCGTCATCGATCGAGATCAGGCGGTTCTCCTTCTCGTCGGGCGAGACGTGGACGGAGGCGCTGAGCCGCGCGTCGGAGACGTAGGTGAAGCCGTGCTCGCGCTCCAGCTCGAGGGCGATGGCCTCGATCAGCGTATCTTGCTCGAACGTGTCCTTGACCTGCGCGCGGATCGCCTGCACCAGCTCGAAGAAGTCCTCGGGCTCGATCAGCTCGTCGTGGACCAGCACCAGGTCCGAGAAGACCTCTTCGTCGCCCTCGTGCAGCTCATAGAAATACAACCGGTCGCTCCAGATCGTGTGGGGATGGCCCCGCAGGATACGTCATGACCGGCTCCCGGCCCGTTGTCCTCGTGGTCGGTGCCGCGTCACGCGACGTCACGACCGACGACCCTCGCGGCTGGCGGCTCGGAGGCGCTGTCGCCTACGCCTCTCTCGCGCTCGCACGGATGGGCTTCGAGGTCCGGGCGCTCATCGGCGCCGATGCGGAAGTCGCCGAGGCGGACGAGTTCGAGCTCGTGCGGTCCGCTGACGTGGCGATCGCGATCTGCCAGCTGGCGTCGGGGCCGGTCTTCGACAACGTCCGCCACATCCTGCACGCCACCTCCGACCGGATCCCGCTGACTGCCCTGCCGCGCCGGTGGACCTCGGGCTTCGGCGGCCTGCTCGTGGTTCCCGTGGCCGCCGAGGTGGGGGACGACTGGGCGGCCATCGCCCACGGCGAGCCGGCACCGATCGTCGGGCTCGGCTGGCAGGGCCTGCTCCGGCACCTCGCGGCCGGCGACCTCGTGCGGCCCGCGCCACCGAGATCCTCGCCGCTCGTCCGCGCCGCGCGACTCGTCGTGGCCAGCCGGGAGGACGTGGTCCCGGGCTCACGGCCGGAGGACCTCGTCGGCCTCCTCGGATCCGGGGCGACCCTCATCTGGACCGAGGGCGCCGCCGGCGGGCTTGTCCTCGGCGGCGATGGCCAGGAGGGCCGCGCGGCGGCACGGCGCTACCCCGCGATCCCATCCGAGCGCGTGGTCGACCCGACGGGTGCCGGCGACGTGTTCCTCGCCGCGATGTTCGCCGCGCTGATCGAGCCCAGGCTGCTGGACGGGATCGACGCCGCCACGACGTTCGCGGCCGCCGCCGCGTCGCTCACCGTCGAGGCGCCCGGACTGACGGGTGTCCCGGACCTCGATGGCATCCGACGCCGCGCGGCGCGCGCGCCGAGCCTGGCGAGCCGGCGACCCAGCGCCACCTCCAGCCGCGGGAGTGGCCGGCCAAGCCAGGCCTGACGCTCGACCAGCCGGAGCGCTGCTCCTGCCGCCTCCACCGCGCCGACGACATCTCCGAGGCGGTGCTCGCGCAGCTTCGCGACCTCGATCCAGCCGAGGGCGCCGACCGTTCCCCGGTTCGCGGCGAGCGCGAGCCATGCCGCCTCCGCGTCGGCGAACCGGGAGAGTCGCCGAAGCAGGCGTGCCCGTTCCGCGAGCATGCGTGTCTCAGTCCAGGGCGCGTCGCGCCTGCTCGACTCGGCGGCATCCCAGCCGCCGCGCGTTGGATAGCGGCCGGGTCGCCCGCCGAAGTCCGGCGGCCGCCGGGGCGACCACCACTGTTCGTCGTCCGGCCGGGACTCACGGATCGCGAGCCTGGCCCGTTCCGGGACGAGCGCCGCATCCTCACGCTCGACGGGTCGCGCCCCCGTCGCAGCGGTGCTCGCGATTGCGGTGTCCAGGCAGTCGAGCGCCTCCTCGTGGCGGCCCTCCTGGGCGAACGCGCGTGCGAGGCCGGCAAGGTCGCCGGGCGGCGCCTCGGACCAGCGCTCGCCATCGGCGTAGCCGCGATCCACGTGGACCAGGAGCCTCGCCAGGGAGCGGACGTCCTCGTCGTTGTGTCGGACCACGTCGACGAGTGGTCCCGGCTCGCCCCACCGGAGGAACTCCAGGTACCGGGTCGGGATCTCCCAGCCGGCGACGTCGCCGTGCCGGCGCAGCCCGAGCAGCTCCGTCTCGACCGAGGCCAGGCGCGCATCCGTCAGCCGATGACGGAACACGCGCCGGACGAGCGGCAGCAGGTCCAGGTGGCCGGCGTGCAGCGGCGGATCAGCGCCGGCCATCCGGTACCGGGCGACGAGCAACGGCCAATCGAAGCCGCGGCCGTTGTAGGTGACCAGCCAGCCGCCCGACGGGATGTGCGAGGCCAGCTCGTCGAGGAGCGCGGGCTCGTCGGCATGATCCGGCAACAGCAGCTGGATCTGCCGGAAGCGGCTGCCCTCCCACCACCCCAGCCCGACAAGAAATGCGAGCGTCCCCGCCGCGGTGGCGAGCCCGGTGGTCTCGGTGTCCAGGCAGAGCAGGGGAGCGTCGGCGGGTGGCTGCCCCGGCAGGCCGGCGAGCCGGGTTCGATCGACCGGCAGCAGCGTGGTGGGTACCTCCACGCGCACGAACGATCCGCGCGAGGTCCGGATCAGCTCGCCATCCACGGCGGCTGCCAGGCGCTCCGCTCCGATCGACGACGCGCGAAGCCGACTCGCGGATTCCGCGAGCCTGGGAGGTGCCGTGGGCCGCGTGGCGCGGAAATTGGCGAACCGTCGCTCGAGCCCGACCGCGACACTCATGCTGACAAGGCCGCCTCGGCCCGAGGACGCCGGCTGGCGGTCGGTGCGGCAATCAGCAAGCCAAGGAGCCTGAGCGCGAGCGCCTTGGCATCGATCTGCGGATCCAGTCGCGGGCCGGTGCAAGCGGGACAGCCGCTCTCGCAACCGCAGGCCTCGATGAGGTCCCTGGCGCCCCGGACGAGCTCGTCGTGGCGCTTGAACAGCCGCTCCGAGAGGCCGATTCCTCCCGGGACCGCCTCGTACAGGTAGATCGTCGGCGCCTCGGAGTGAGGCGAGCGCACCTGGGTCACGAGCCCGAGGTCGCGCGGATCGCACATGAGGAGCACTGCCGCGACGGCCTGGATTCCGCGACCGGCGCCGAGCAGCGCGACGTCGAGGTCGTCCTTCCGCCAGCGTGTAGGGGGACCACCGAGGCCGTCAGCGGCCTCGAGCGCAAGGCGACGGGGAGCAGGGCCGGTGAGCGTATTGCCAGATACGTGAACCGGACCAGCGGACCCGGCAACGCCGCGATCGGGGCCGATCACGGCCTCGGACTCGACCGTGAGCCAGTAGGCCGTCGTCTGGAGCTCCAACTCCGGCAGGTCGATCGGGCCCCAGCCCACGTTCTCGTCCGTCCCGAACTTCAGCTTCTTGAACAGCGTGACGAGGCTCGCGACCATGACCTCGCCGTGGACTCGACGGCCGCCTGGAGCTGCGTCCGTCGCGAACACGTCGAGCGGCTTGAGCGTCACGGCCCGGTTGGCGTAGGTGTAGTAATCGACGTCGACACGCCGGACATAGGCCTTGCGCTCGCCCCAGTCGAGCTTGTCCACGTGGTACTGCACGCTGTCGTGCAGGTAGATCGCCTGCGTATGGACGAGCACCTGCGCGGAGAAGAGGTCCGTCTCGCCGATGACCCGCGGCCGATCCGGCGTCGTGTCGATGATCACGACGTTCTCCGGGGCCGCGGTTCGCAGGCTCACCTCGGAGGCGGGGAAGTTCTCAGAGCTCCAGTACCAGCGCCCGTCGCTGGACTGGCGGATGTGGCCCTCTTCGGCGATGAACGCGAGCAGGTCGTCGACCGGGCCGGGCCCGAAGACCTCGCCAGGCTCGAACGGCCGCTCGAACGTCGCACACCGGAGGTGCGCGATCAGCACGTGGAGGTTGTCGGGGTCGATCCGGGCCTCCTCCGGCGAGCCCTCGAGCAGGAACTCCGGGTGATGGATCACGTACTGGTCCACCGGCGAGCCCGACGCGATCAGGACGCCGACGCTGACGTCCTGCCGCCGCCCCGCCCGCCCGAGCTGCTGCCACGTCCCGGCGACCGAGCCCGGGTAGCCCGCGAGGATCGACACGTCCAGCGCGCCGATGTCCACGCCGAGCTCCAGCGCGTTGGTGGAGACGACGCCGAGGATCTCGCCGTCGCGGAGCCCGCGCTCGATTGCCCGTCGCTCGGTCGGCAGATAGCCACCGCGGTAGCCCCGGATCCGGGAGCGCGGCCCGAGGTGCTCTCGGAGCGCCTCGCGGAGCCGCGTGAGGATGATCTCGACGGCGACGCGCGCCCGTCCGAAGACGATCGTCTGGCGGCCTGCGCGCAGGAACGGCAGCGCCCACCGTTCCGCGTGCGTCAGCGCCGAGCCGCGCGCGCCGGTCGCGACGTCCAGGAGCGGTGGATCCACGAGGAGCACGTGTCGGGCGCCGGCCGGAGCGCCGTTGCGATCGATCAGCCGCGGCGTCCGGCCGGTTAGCTGGGCCGCGAGCTCTGCGGGGTTCCCGATCGTCGCGGACGAGCACACGATGATCGGGTTGGAGCCGTAGTGACGGCAGAGTCGCAACAGCCGGCGCAGGACGTTCGCGACATGGCTGCCGAACACGCCGCGGTACGTGTGCAGTTCGTCGATGACGATCACCCGCACCTGCTCGAAGAGCTGGAACCACTTCGTGTGATGGGGGAGGATCGCCGAGTGGAGCATGTCCGGGTTCGTGACGACGACCTGGCCCGCCGTCCGGATCGCCGACCGGATCGGCGCCGGCGTGTCGCCGTCATACGTCGCCGCCGCGACCTGGAGGGAGCTCGCGCGCGCCAGCTCGGCAAACTCCGCGACCTGGTCCTGGCCGAGTGCCTTGGTCGGGAACAGGAACAGCGCCCGCGCCGAGGAATCCTCCGCGAGCGCCTGGAGGACGGGCAGGGCGTAGCACAGCGTCTTGCCCGACGCCGTGGGCGTGACGACGACGACGTCCTCGCCGGCATGCACGGCCTCGACCGCCTCTGCCTGGTGGCTGTACAGCGAGGTGATCCCGCGGTCCTCCAGGCCGCGCACGATCCGTGCGTCCAGCCAAGTCGGGAACGGCGCCGTGACCGCGTCGCGTGCCGGCAGTCGCGCGTGGTGCGTGACCGCGGCCGCGAGCGACGGCTCATCGAGGAGCCGATCCAGGACGGCCTCCGTCCCGGCGGGAGCGTAGGTTCGCACTGGTCGCCTCCAGATGGAACGCCTGTTCGATTTGGCGGAGTGTAGCGACAGCGTCGAGCCTTCGCGTGCCATCTCGACTGTCACAACCGAACGACACTGGACTGCTCCCAGCCGATTTGACACCCGGTTGAACGCGTAGCTACCCTCGGCCGGCGATGCCCGCCCCCGAGCCGCAGCGCCCCGACCTGCCCGCGACGAGCGGCTCCGGCACGGGCGACGGCAGGTCGGCTCGCTCCAGGTCATCCGAGCTTTCGGCTGTTCCCGCGTTCCTCCGCGAGCCGGGAAAGCGGTCCGACGCGGGGCGTGATGCCGGCGATCGGGCGACCGCCGGACCGGAGCAAGCCGAGCGCGCGCGGACGGCGCTGCCTCGACCCGCCACCCCGATGGCGCCGCCACCGGCCGCGCCCGCCCCGTCCCTCGATCCCGCGACGCTGCCGATGCCAAGCCTGTCGCGCCGGCGGGTCATCACGGTGGCAGGCGTCCTGCTGGCAGCCTGGCTCAGCCTGACGTTCGTCCGTCAGGTCGGCGAGGCGACGGATGCCACGACCCGCGCCGACAACCTTCGAGTCGACAACACCGC
This sequence comes from uncultured Chloroflexia bacterium, assembly GCA_963721765.1. Classification (GTDB taxonomy): domain Bacteria; phylum Chloroflexota; class Limnocylindria; order Limnocylindrales; family CSP1-4; genus UBA5189. Next base: position 1,689,895 of record CAVRJP010000001.1, on the reverse strand, counting down.
CCTCCGGGCCGAGGTGGAGGGATTGCAAAGCGACCTCGGGCACGTCCAGGACCTGCGGTTCATCCGCCAGGAGGCCCGCGGGTTCGGGCTCGGCGGCAAGGGCGAGATCCCGTTCGCGCTCGCAGCCGAGGCACCCGCGCTCCAGGTCGACGCGCCCGGCTCTGCCTCGGTGCGCCTTGGCGCGGATCCGCGACCGGCGAGCCCGCTGGACGCATGGCTGGAGGTCCTGTTCGGCGGGAGCTCGTAGCCCGAATTCGAGCGGCAGCGCCCGAAGGATCAGACCACGGCGGCTGAAGCCTCCGATCGAATGCTGCGCTGACCGCTGGTCCGGCGAGCAACAGCGTCGTATCCTCGAATTCTCGCCAGCGCGCCCGCCACGGGGAGGGTTCCGGACGGGCGTCAGGAGGAGGCGAGGCCCGGTCATCCGGGCGGAGGGAGCACGTGCCGACGATCACCGTTCCGATCGAGGACCTCGTCTTCGTCCTCGCGGCGCTCGTTGGCGGCGGCCTCCTGCTCATCACCGTCCTGCTCGACGACATCCTCGGCGGGATCCTCGAGTCCCTGCACATCGACTTCTCGATCGGTGGCGTCTCGCTCATGCCGCCGCTCCTCGCGTTCGTCGCGATGTTCGGCGTCGGCGGCATCTTCGCGACCCAGGTCCTCGACCTCCACGGCGCGCCGGCAGCGGTCGTCGGCGTCGGCTTCGGCGGCGTCGGTTTCGCCGTCGCGTACCTGCTCTTCCGCGCGCTGCGCCGAGCGGAGGGCGCCAAGCCCTTCTCGATCGTCGACCTGGTCGGACGGGAGGGCTCGGTGAGCGTCGCCATCCCCGCCGGACGCCTCGGCACGGTGTACGTCCGCGCCGAGGGCCAGAACCATGAGCTGTCCGCGACCGCGTCCGAGGACATCGCGAGCGGCACGCCAATCCGCGTCATCGGCACGGCGGGCATGGGCCTCGTCGTGACCCGACTCTCGACCGGTCCCGCGCCGGAACCGGCCAGCACCCGCACCGTCAGCCGCCGCCACGAAGGGAGACATCGACCGATGCCTGACATCTTCCAGATCCGGAAGCGGGGTCATCCCGATCCTCCTCATCATCATCGTGCTGGTGCTCGTGGTCGCGTACATGGGCAGCCGGTACAAGGTCGCCGGCGCGAATGAAGCGCTGATCGTGAGCGGCCGGCGCGAGCGCGGCACCGAGGGCGCCGCCGGCGGCCTCAAGGTCGTGCGCGGGCAGGGCGTGATCGTGCTGCCGCTCATCAACAAGGTCGGCCGCCTGCACCTGAGCGCGCGCCAGATCAACGTGCAGCTCTCGGACGCGGTCACGAAGCAGGGCATCAAGGTCGCCGTCCAGGGCGTCGCCACGGTCAAGATCGGCAGCGACGAGGAGTCGATCCGCGCCGCCGCCGAGCGATTTCTCGAGCGCGAGGACCAGATCGATTCGATCGTCAAGAACGTCCTGGAGGGCTCGCTCCGCTCGATCGTCGGCACGCTGACCGTCGAGGAGCTCAACTACGACCGGGCGAAATTCCAGCAGGAGGTGCAGAGCGCCGCCCGAAGCGACCTCGTCGACGTCCGGCCTGACCATCGACAACTTCACGATCCAGGCGATCCGCGACGAGGTCGGCTACATGGACCTCATCGGCCAGCAGGAGACGGCCCGCCGCGAGCGCGACGCGCGCATGGCCAAGGCGCAGGCCGACCAGGAGGCCGCCGTCCGGGAGGCCGAGGCCGCAGCAGATCAAGCTGAACGCGACTCGTGACGTGTCGCTCCGGCAGGCCGAGATCGAATCGCTGACGGCCGCGGCGAATGCCAAGGCAGCGCAGTCGGGGCCGCTGGCCGAGGCGGAGGCGACGCAGGAGGTCGTTCGGAAGCAGACGGAGCTGGCCCAGCTCCAGGCCGATCGAACCCAGAAGGAGCTCATCGCGACGACGATCCGGCCCGCCGAGGCTGATGCCGATGCCCAGGTCAAGCGCGCCGAGGGCGAGAAGCTGTCGCGCATTGCCGCCGCCCAGGCAGATGCCGAGCGGGTGCGCCTGGCAGGTCAGGCCGAGGCGTCGATCCAGGTCATGAAGGGCGAGGCACAGGCGCGCGTCACCGAGGTCAATGCCGAAGCCACGGCCAAGCAGACCACGCTCGAGGGCAACGCGGAGGCCGGAATCGTCCTGTCCAAGGGCGAGGCAGAGGCGAAGGCCCTTGCCCTCCGCGCCGAGGCGTACCGCCAGTTCAACGAGGCGGCGGTCATCCAGACGGTGCTCTCGATGCTGCCGGAGATCGTCCGCGCGGCCGCGGAGCCGATGGCCAACATCGACCACCTCACGGTCCTGTCCAACGACGGCGCATCCGAGATGGTCAAGAACACGACGCGCACGGTCACCGAGGCGAGCGCCACGGTGAAGGGCCTGACCGGAATCGACATTCCGGCGCTGATCGGCACGTCGATGGGAGCGCGCTTCGGCGGCAATGGTGCGCCGCCACCGACGGGCCCGGCTTCGACCGGTCGGCGGGCCGAAGGGCAGCTCCGGCGGCGGATCCGGCGGCAGTGGGAAGGGACGGACGACGTCCGCGCGAACCCGCCGCGACGCTCCGGCATCGGGCCCCGCGCGGCAGGTCAGCGCACCGGTGGCCGGCTCCGCCGGCGAAGCGCCCGACCAGCCCGAGCCCGCCGACGTCGTGGGTGCCGCGGTGTCGACGCTCGACCGCTCGGCTGCTCGAACGCGCGAGGCGATCGATCGAGCGATGGCCGCGCCCACGACGACGTCCGCGTCAGGCGCCGCGGCGCGAGCAGCATCCGGCGCCACCTCGGGTCTCGATCGTGAATCCACGCTCACCGAGGCCGCGGAGGCCCTCGCCGGCGACCTGATGCGCATCCCGGGGATCCAGCGCTTCGGCAACATGCGCCTCGCCGATCTCGACGACACCGGGCCGCGGCCACTCCGGACCATGTGGCGGGTCGCGCGCGATCGGCTCGAGCGGGACTACGGCCAGCTCACGATCGGCGAGATCATCGATCGATACCGGAGCGGCGGCGGGGGTGGCGTCTCGGCCGGCGCCTGATCCGGAACGGTTCGCGGGCCCTGGCGCGTGACCCTCGACGGCGAATACGACCGGATCCTCGACCGGAACGAGCGCTTCGTCGATGCGTTCGATCGGTCGGCGCTGACCGCCGCCCCCCTCACCGGCCTCGCGATCCTGACGTGCATGGACGCCCGGATCGACATGGAGGGCGCCCTCGGCCTGCGCGTCGGCGACGCGCACATCATCCGCAACGCGGGCGCGCTCGCCTCGGAGGACGCCATCCGTTCGCTCGTGGTGAGCCAGCAGCTCCTCGGCACGCGCGAGATCATCGTGATCGCACACACGCGATGCGGGCTGCACGGCGCCGACGAGGCCGCGTTGCGCGAGAAGGTCGAGCTCTCGACCGGGTTCGCGACGGAGATGGGCTTCGGGTCGTTCGCCGACCTCGAGGCCACGGTCCGCGAGCAGGTTGAGATTCTCGCCACCGAGCCCGCGCTCCTCGAGGTTCCCGTCCGAGGCCTCGTCTACGAGGTCGAGACCGGACGGCTGCGGGCTGTAGGCTGAGGCGAATGGACACCGTCGGAGCCGCGCCGCCCGTGATCGGCGACCTGATCCGCACGCGCGCCGATGTCGCCGCGCGGGCGGGCGTGGAGCCGGCGTTCGTCGACCGGCTGTGCGAGCTCGGGATCCTCACCCCGGAGAACGACGACTTCACCGAAGGCGACATGCGCCGCGCCCGGATCATGCACGCGCTCGCCGCCGCCGGCCTGCCGATGGAAGCCGTCGGCGAGGGCATCCGCGTCGGGATCATCAATCTCGATTTCGTCGACGACCCGGCGTACGAGCACTTCACGGGGCTCACGGACGAGACGTTCCAGCAGGTGAGCGAGCGAACCGGGATCCCGTTCGAGGTCCTCGCCGCGATGCGCGAGGCGACCGGGTCTGCCTCGCCCCGACCGGACGACCGGATCCGGTCGCTCGAGCTCGAGACGCTCCCGGCCCTCGAGCTCGAGATCAACTACGGCATGCGCCCCCAGGCGCTCGAGCGGACGCTGCGCGCCTGGGGCGAGAGCCTCCGGCGCATGGCCGATGTCGAGGCCGACCTGTGGTCGAGCGACGTCATGCAGCCGCTCTTCGACTCGGGCGCCGGGTTCGCCGACATCGGCCCACGGACCGCCGAGTTCTCGAACGCGCTGCAGCCGCTCGCGGCGCGGGAGATCGTCGCGCTGTACCGGGGCCAGCAGTCGAACGCCTGGATGCGCAACTTCTTCGAGGGCTTCGAGATCGGCCTCGCGAAGGCGGGCCTGTACAAGCCGGTCGAGCGGCCCCCGGCAATCTGCTTCCTCGACCTCTCCGGCTACACGCGCCTCACCGAGGAGCGTGGCGACGCCGCCGCCGCCGACCTTGCGGGCCGGCTGGCGCGGATCGTGAACCGCACATCCGGGCAGTACGGCGGGAAGGCGATCAAATGGCTCGGTGACGGCGTCATGTTCCACTTCCGAGAGCCGGGCCTCGGAGTCCTCGCCGCGCTCGAGATGGTCGAGGACGCAGATGCGGCGAAGCTGCCGCCGGCGCACGTCGGCCTGCACGCCGGCCCGGTGCTGTTCCAGGAGGGCGACTACTTCGGTCGGACCGTCAATGTCGCCTCCCGCATCGCCGACTACGCCCGGCGCGGCGAGGTCCTCGTTACCGACGAGGTCGTCGCGGCCGCGGACTCGATCGAGGGCGTGGAGTTCGACCTCATCGGGCCGGTGGAGCTGAAGGGCCTGACCGAGGCCGTGTCGCTGCACGTCGCGCGGCGGGCGACGTAGAATCCGCCGCCCGTGGCTGGGTAGCTCAGTGGTAGAGCAAGCGGCTCATAATCGCTAGGTCACAGGTTCGAATCCTGTCCCAGCTACCAACTCCCCATTTCGAATTCCGAACCGTACCTTCATGCGTCCGAGACGTTCCGGCGCATCGCGGCAGGCATGATTCGCGTCAACTGGGTGTCACGTTGTCACCCGATCGGGCCATAGAGGAGGCCCGAGGGACCACGGCTATACTCGATTTCGGGCTCGGCGCGCAGTCGACCGCCCGATCGCTCGGAGGCGACATTTCTTGAATCCCAGGTTCATGCGCAACGGCCTTTTGATGCTTGTCCTCGTGATCGGCGTCTCGGCCCTGCTGTACACGTGGATCGGCGCGGCGCCGCAGACGGTGCCCCTTCCCTGGGGCCAGCTCCTCGACAAGGCCGGGACCGGCTCGATCGAGAAGGTCACGCAACAGGACACCGTCCTCACCGTCAAGCTGAAGAACGACCCCAAGACCTATACCGTCGTTGCGCCGGGCGTCCCGGGTGTCAACGGTGACTACCTCAAGGACATCCAGGATGCGGCCGCCGCCGGCGGCAACGTCTTCCCGCGCGGCAACTACGACGTTCTCAAGCCGCCGGACAACGGGTGGATCGGGTTGGTCCTGACCGGGCTGTTGCCGCTGATCATCATCGGCGGATTCATCTACTTCATGATGCGCCAGGCCCAGGGCACCAACAACCAGGCGCTCAGCTTCGGCAAGAGCCGCGCGCGCATGTTCCTCGGCAACAAGCAGGTCGTGACCTTCGGCGACGTGGCCGGCGTGGACGAGGCCAAGACCGAGCTCCAGGAAGTCGTCGAGTTCCTGAAGTTCCCCGAGAAGTTCAACACCCTCGGCGCGCGCATCCCGCGGGGCGTGCTCCTCGTTGGACCTCCGGGCACCGGCAAGACGCTCCTCGCGCGCGCCGTCGCGGGCGAGGCGGGCGTGCCGTTCTTCAGCATCTCCGGCTCCGAGTTCGTCGAGATGTTCGTGGGCGTCGGCGCGAGCCGAGTCCGCGACCTGTTCGACCAGGCGAAGCGCAACTCGCCGTGCATCGTGTTCGTCGACGAGATCGACGCGGTCGGGCGCCAGCGCGGTGCCGGCCTCGGTGGGTCGCACGACGAGCGTGAGCAGACCCTCAACCAGATCCTCGTCGAGATGGACGGGTTCGACACGAACACCAACGTGATCGTGGTCGCCGCCACGAACCGGCCGGACGTCCTCGACCCGGCGCTCCTGCGCCCGGGCCGGTTCGACCGCCAGGTCATCCTCGACCGGCCGGACATGAAGGGCCGCGTCGCGATCCTGAAGGTCCACTCGAAGGGCAAGCCGCTCGACAAGCAGGTCTCGATCGAGGACCTCGCGCGACAGTCGCCGGGCTTCTCCGGCGCCGACCTCGCGAACCTCGTCAACGAGGGCGCGATCCTCGCCGCGCGGCGCAACCGCAAGGTCATCGCGATGAACGACTTCGAGGAGGCGCTCGAGCGGATCGTCGCCGGCCCGGAGCGCAAGAGCCGCGTCATCTCCGACGCCGAGAAGCTGATCATCGCGTACCACGAGGGCGGTCACGCCGTCGTCCAGCGCGTGCTCCCGAAGTGCGACCCCGTCCAGAAGGTCACGATCATCAGCCGCGGCATGGCCCTCGGCTACACGATGGCCCTGCCCACCGAGGATCGCTACCTCCAGTCGAAGTCCGAGTTCGAGGACAAGATCGCGGGTCTTCTCGGCGGCAACGTCTCCGAGCGCATGGTCTTCGGCGACACGACGACCGGCTCCAGCAACGACATCGAGAAGGCGACCGACCTTGCCCGGCGCATGGTCACCGAGTTCGGCATGAGCGATCGGCTCGGCCCGCTGTCCTTCGGGAAGCGCGACGAGCTCATCTTCCTCGGTCGCGAGATCGGCGAGCAGCGCAACTACTCCGACGAGATCGCCAAGACGATCGATGAGGAGGTTCGCGCGATCGTCGACCGTGCGGCCGAGCGAGCCACCCAGGTGCTCGAGGTCCATCGCGACCGGCTCGACGCCCTTGCGGCGAAGCTGATCGCCGAGGAGACGGTGGACCACGAGACGTTCGAGACGCTGTTCAGCGACCTGCCGCCGAAGGAGGACCTCCACGGCCTGCCGCCGCGGCGCCATCGCCCGGAGGGCGGCGAGACCGCCGAGGCTCCCACCCCGGTGATCAAGCCCGAGGGCAAGCCGAAGTCGTCGCCGGCGCCCCACCCCGCCTGACCCTCGTCAGCGGGCAGCCGCTACCCGACCGCTACCATCGGCGTCGATGATCACCATCGACGCCGATCTTGATTCCTACCTCGAGTCGAATGCCGAATTGCGGCTCGAGAGCCTGTTCGAGCTCCTGCGGATCCCGTCGATCTCCGCGTTGTCGGAGCACGCGCCGGACATGGTCCGCGCCGCGGACTGGATCGCCGCGGAGCTGACCCGCATCGGGTTCGAGCACGCCGAGGCGTCGCGCACGCCCGGCCATCCGATCGTCTACGCCGACTGGCTCCACGCGCCGGGCGCGCCGACGATCCTGGTCTACTGCCACTACGACGTGCAGCCGGTCGACCCGATCGAGCTCTGGGAGACCGCGCCGTTCGAGCCGTTCGTGCGTGACGGGCGCGTCGTCGGTCGCGGCGCGGCGGACGACAAGGGTCAGCTGCACCTGCACCTCAAGGCGGCCGAGGCGATGTTCGCCACACGGGGCCGGCTGCCGATCAACATCCGCTACCTGTTCGAGGGCGAGGAGGAGTCCAGCTCGGCGAGCCTGCCGGACTGGCTGGAGGCGAACCGGGAGCGGCTCGTCGCGGACGCCGTGGTCATCAGCGACACGGGCTTCTTCGACGGCAACATGCCGGCCCTCACGACCTCGCCTGCGCGGGATGCTGTACACGCAGATCGACGTGACCGGCGGGCCGATCGACCTGCACTCGGGTGGCTACGGCGGCGCCGTCCAGAACCCGGCGAATGCGCTGGCGCGCATCATCACCGAGCTCAAGGCGGCCGACGGAACGGTCCTTGTGCCGGGCTTCTACGACGAGGTCGTCGACCCGACGCCCCAGGAGCGCTTCGAGATCAGCTGCCTCCCGTTCGATGAGGATCAGTTCCTCCGCGAGACGGGGGCGCCCGCGCTGGTCGCGGGCGAGCCGGGCTTTTCGGTACTCGAGTGCAAGGGCATCCGGCCCACGCTCGACGTCAACGGCATCTGGGGCGGGTTCACGGGCGAGGGCTCGAAGACGATCATCCCGGCGCACGCCCACGCGAAGGTGAGCTGCCGCCTCGTGCCGGACCAGGACGGCGACGTGCTGTTCGAGCGGTTCCGGGACCACGTGCTCGCGATCGCGCCGGCAGGCGTCACCGTGGACGTTCGCAACCTCGGCACGGCGAAGCCGATGCGAACCGACGTGAGCCATCCCGTCGCCAAGGCGGCGGCCCGCGCTCTCGAGGTCACGTTCGGGGCGGCCCCCGTCTACATCCGGGCGGGCGGGAGCATCCCCGTTGCGTCGAAGTTCGAGGAGATGCTCGGCTTGCCGGTGGTCATGCTGGGCTTCACGAATCCGGACTGCAACGCCCACGCACCGAACGAAACGATGGTCCTCTTGAACTACGAGACGGGACTGCGCACGATCTGCCGGCTGTGGGACGATCTCGGTAGCGCGTCGCCGCAGGCAGCTGGGATGGGAGGCAAGACCGCGTGACAGGGGGCACCGAGCGAGCCGCAGCCGCCACTGCGCCGGCTCGATCCGACGATTGGGCGCTCGAGACGGGCAGTGGGTCGATGGCGCCACGCTCGGCGCTCGACGTGCTCGCGGACATCCGGAGCAAGGTGGCCTCGGGCGAGCTCGCCGACTACGAGCCCATTCCGCTCGGATTTGCGCCGCTCGACCGAATGCTCGGCGGAGGGCTGCGGCCGGGCGAGCTCATGCTCATCGGCGGCGCCCAGGGGACCGGCAAGACGACGATGGCCCTCCAGATGGCGCGGAACATCGCCGCGGCCGGCCAGGCCTACGTGCTCTACGTCAACTTCGAGCACGACGACGCCGACATGCTCAACCGGCTGATCGCCATGGAATCGGCGCTGCCGCACCTGCCCAACACGAAGCCCTCGACCGGCGCGGTCAAGATCCAGGACGTCCGGGCCGAGGTCATTCGGTCGTGGGCGCGCGCCGGCGACGAGCCGGCCGACCTCGCCGCGAGCCCGCGACTCAAGCCCGCCATCGAGCGGATCGCCCGCTACGGCTCGAACCTGTTCCTGCTTCGCGGCTCGGCCTCGTCGAGCACGATCGAGAACCTGCGCGAGCTCATCGACATGCATCGCCGGAGGTCGGGCGAGCGCCGGCTCGTCATGATCGTCGACTACCTCCAGAAGGTGCCCCAGATCCCGGAGCCACCGAGCGAATCCGAGAAGGTCACGTACGTCGTCAACGGCCTGAAGGACATCGCGCTCACCGAGAAGATCCCGACCATCGCGATCGTCGCCGCGGACAAGGAGGGCCTCAAGGCCGCCCGCCTCCGGAACCACCACCTGCGCGGCTCGTCGGCCATCAACTACGAGGCCGACATGATCCTCATCCTGAACGAGAAGTACCAGATCGTCGCGAAGGTCAACATCGAGTTCAACCCGTACCAGGCGCAGCGCTTCCGCGACTGGATCATCGCCTCGGTCGAGAAGAACCGGTCCGGCGTCGACAACGTCGACGTCGAGTACCACAAGCACTTCGAGTTCTCGTGCTTCGATCCCACCGGTCGCCCGGTTCAGGAGAAGCTCATCGAGGAGCGCCTCTACAACGACTGAGCGCAACACGCGCTAGCGTTCGCGGGGATGGGCGGCGCGGCGTTTCCGGATCGCGTGGAGATCGTGGTCGAGATCCCGCGCGGGAGCCGGAACAAGTACGAGTTCGACGAGCGGGCCGGCGTGTTCCGGCTCGACCGGGTGCTGAGCTCGGCGGTCTACTACAACTTCGAGTACGGGTTCATCGAGGGCACGCGGGCGGATGACGGCGACCACACCGACGCCCTGCTCCTGATCGACGAGCCGACGTTTACCGGCTGTCACGTCTGGGCTCGCCCGATCGGCGTTCTCGACATGCGCGACGAGAAGGGCGCCGACTTCAAGATCCTGTGCGTCGCCGAGGGCGACCCGCACCAGGCGCATGTCGAGCGGTTGGAGCAGGTGCGGCCGCACCGGCTCGTCGAGATCGAACACTTCTTCCAGACATACAAGCTGCTCGAGGACAAGACGGTCGAGATCGAGGGCTGGCGCGACGGGGCGCGGGCGCTCGAGATCCTGCGCCACGACCGCGGGGCGTGGGAACGCGAACGATCCGAAGCGCGATGACCGAGGAAACCTCGCCGGCGACGTCGCAGGACCGGCCGCCCCGCGGCGAGCGACCCTCCGCCGAGCATCCGGTCGGGAGGGAGCGTCGCGCCGGCGGACGCCGCGGCTCGGGTGATCGCTGGGTCGCACCGGTCGACGAGCCCGGGACCATTCGGCTGTTCTATGCCGTGCCCGTCCCCGCGGAGGCGAGGGCGGCCGTCGGCGAGCTCATGGATCGGGTGCAGGCGAGCGTCGGCGATGGCACCGCACGCATCCGCTGGGTGCGGGTCGAGGGCCTCCACCTGACCCTGCGCTTCCTCGGGCCGACGCCCGCCGAGCGGCGGACGTACTTCGAGGGTGCCGCCGACGCGGTGGCGAGCGCAGCCAGCCCATTCGAGGTCGGCCTGGCCGGTGGTGGCGCCTTTCCCAGCCTCGCGCGGCCGCGCAGCCTGTGGGTCGGCGTCTCCCGTGGCGCCGATCGACTCGGAACGCTGGCGGACGGGCTGACTCGTGCCGCGACCGAGGATGGACGCCAGCTCGACACGCGCCCGTTTGCGCCGCACCTCACGATCGGGCGAACCGACGGCGTTCGACTCGGCCCCGCCGTCGCTCGCGTCCTCCAGGACGTCGCGGCCGAGCTCGACGTTCGATTCGTGGCCGACCGCTTGATCCTCTTCCGGAGCCAGCTGGGCGGTGGGCCCGCGCGGTACGAACCCCTGCACGAGGCGCGCCTCGGAGGCTGAAGGCCGCGCCCGGTTCCGCGTACGATCGACACCCGTTCGAACCCTGTCCTCACCATCATCGGAGCAGCCCGGAACCGTGCCGAATCTCGCTTGCCGCATCTGCGGGCGCGTCGTGTTCACGACCGCCCCGATCGACGCCCTCTTCGCCGAGGAGCGCCGCTGCCCGCGGTGCGGCGCGATGCTCGCGGTGGAGCGCCGCGGCAAGAGTCAGCGCCAGGGCGAGACCCGGAAGAACCCAACGGGCAACCCGGGACCACCGGACGGGTCCGAGCGACGCGTCGCCGAGCGGCGCTGGAAGAAGCGCCGGCGCGACGAAGGCAAGGTTGGCTGAGCGCAGGTGACGCCCGATCAGGCACGACTCGCTGCGGCCGACCGCCTCCCCGAGCGAATCGCCTTCCTCGGCTTCGGCCTCATCGGTGGCTCGATCGCGGCGGCCCTGCGCGACGCCGGCTGCCGCGCACGACTTGCCGCCTGGACGCCGGATGGGAATGGGCCGAAGGCCGGCCTGGAGCGCGGGCTGCTCGACGAGGCAGCAGCCAGCGCCGATTCCGCCCTCGATGGCGCGGGGCTCGTCGTGCTCGCCGGGCCGCCGCTCGTCGTGATCAGCACGATCGAGGCGCTCGGCGACGACCTCCGGCGCCACGTGGGTCCGGACACCACGGTGACCGACGTGGCCAGCACGAAGGCGCGAATCGTCGCGGCCGCAGGAGCCACGGACCTCCAATTCGTCGGCGGCCACCCGATGGCCGGCCGCGAGACGACCGGCGCCGTCGGCGGCGAAGGCGGACCTGTTCATCGACCGTCCGTGGGTGGTCGTCCCCGGATCGAAGGCAAGCTCGATCGATGTCGAGCGCGTGACAACCCTCGCGGAAGCGACCGGTGCCCGACCGGTCGAGATGGACGCGGAAGCGCATGACGCCACGGTGGCCGGGATCAGCCATCTGCCCCTCGTGCTCGCGGCGGCGCTCGTCGAAAGCGTCGCTGCATCGGCCGCCGGGGCGGCGACCTGGCGGGACGCGCACCGTCTCGCCGCGACCGGCTGGTCGGACATGACGCGTCTGGCGCGAGGCGACCCGGAGATGGGCGCGGGGATTCTCGTCACGAACGCCGATGCCGTGGCGAAGCGGCTGCGCACGTTCCGCGACGTGCTCGACCAATGGATCGAGGGGCTCGACGGCGGTGCGCCGCCGGACGCCGACGCCGTGCGGACGTGGCTGGACGAGGCTCGGCACGGCGCTCGATCGGGAGCCCGGCGCATGAGCCAGGGCGAGCTCGTCCTCGTGATCCCGCGCGCGTCGATCATGGCCGACCCGGGCTGGCTCGGCGTCGAGAGCTCCGGTTTCGACCACCTGAGTGACCTTGCTGCCTTCGAGGCGCTCGTGGCTCGGGAGGGGCAGTTCCGGCCACGCGAAAGGGTCGAGGTCGATCGATCGTGGAAGCAGGTGATCCCGTACCTCGTGCTCCGCGACGGCGAGCGGTACTTCCTCATGCACCGAACGAAGGCAGGGACGGACGCCCGGCTCCATGACCTGTACTCGATCGGGATCGGCGGCCACCTGAACCCGGGCGACGGCGACCTCGCCGGTGGGTTGCGGCGCGAGTGGCGCGAGGAGCTGTGGGCGGGTTTCGAGCCGAGCTTCGAGCTCATCGGGCTGCTGAACGACGACACGACCGATGTCGGCAGCGTCCATCTCGGCGCGGTGTACGCGGCGGACGCGCACGGCCAATCCGTCGCGATCCGCGAGACGGACAAGCTCGCCGGCGGCTTCGCCGAGCCGTCCGAGGTTGCCGCCGTGGTCGAGCGCATGGAGTCGTGGAGTGCGCTCGTCTTCGAGCATCTCGAGGGCGTCGGCGCGATTCGCCGTTGACCCGCTGGGTGGTGCTCTCGGCCAGCGGTGCAATACTCATCCCGGAGTGGTGAAGACAGCGTTCACCAGGGACGGGAATCGGGCACCGCGACGAGAGCGCCCCCGCCGACGGCGGCGCCTGGCGCGAATCTCGCTCGCGTTGATGGCACTCGGCATGCTGATGATGTTCGCCTCGGGCGCGCGCGGCGCCGGGCCGGAGGTCGTCGTGCTGCCGACGACCGGCGTGGTCGATCACACGATGGCGAAGTACCTCCATGATTCCATCGCCCAGGCCGCCGACCGGAACGCGGCGGCGGTCGTCATCAAGCTCAACACGCCGGGTGGCGATCTCCTCGCGACCTACGACATCGTCGGCACGATCCTCGAGGCGCCGGTCCCGGTCATCGTGTGGGTCGCGCCCGGGGGCGGCTTCGCGGCGAGCGCAGGCACGTTCATGACCCTCTCGGGCCACATCGCCCTGATGGCGCCGGGGACGACCATCGGCGCGGCGTCGCCGATCACCGGGGAGGGCACGGACATCGAGGGCACGCTCGGCCAGAAGGTCCTCAACGAGGCGATCGCGAAGATCACCGAGATCGCCACCGTCCGTGGTCGAAACATCGATTGGGCGATCTCCACCGTGAAGGACGCGCGGGCATCCTCGGCCACCGAGGCCGTGGAGCTCGGTGCGGTCGACGGGCTCGCGTCGAACATCGACCAGGTCATCGGCTTCGCCAACGGCCGGAGCGTGTCAGTGCAGGGAAGCGAGCGAGTCCTCGACCTGACCGGCGCTGTGACAAGCGAGATCACGATCAACCCGTTCCTCGCCATCATCCGGCTCCTGTCCGACCCGAACATCGCGTTCCTGTTCCTGAGCCTGGGCTCCGCGGGCCTCCTGGCGGAGCTGTACTCGCCGAACTTCATCACGGGAATCCTGGGTGGATTGGCGCTGCTGCTCGGGCTGATCGGCGTGGGGACGCTGCCCTTGAACGTGGGTGGCCTCCTGCTCCTCCTCTTCGGGCTGCTCCTCTTCGGGCTCGAGCTGACGGTGACGAGCCATGGGCTGCTCGGTGTCGGGGGACTCGTCTGCTTTGCGCTGGGCGCATCTGCCCTCTTCACCGGTCCGGTCGATCCGTTCGAGCCCGCCGCCCGCGTGGCGCTCCCCGTCCTCGTCGTGACGACGGCGACGCTCGGCGTCGTGCTCGTCCTGATCGTCTTCGGCGCGCTCAGGTCGCGCGGCATCGGGCTGGGCGCCTCGTTCGGGCCGAGTATCCCGCTGGGCACGACCGGCGAGGTCCGGTCGCCGCTGAGCCCGATCGGATCGGTCGTCGCGGCGGGCGAGGAGTGGAGCGCGCGCACCGCGGATGGCAGCACGCTCGATCGGGGGACCCCGATTCGAGTGATCAAGGTTGAGGGATTGACGCTCACCGTCGAGCCGGACGCGTCATCATCGTCGGGCACGTGACCGCGCGCCAGCTCGCGCGCGGCGCGGATCGGAGGTAATCGTGGATCTCCCCGTCCTGTTGTCGGTCGGCGCATTCGTGATCGTCGTGGTGCTGGTCATCATCTACCTGTCGATCCGCGTCGTGCAGCAATACGAGCGTATGGTCGTCTTCCGGCTCGGCCGGACGGACGAGTCGATGGTCCGCAACCCGGGCCTCAGGTTCCTGATCCCGATCATCGATCGACCCGTCAAGGTCGACACCCGGGAGCAGTTCATCGAGGTCCCGAGCCAGACGACGATCACCCGGGACAACGCCCCGATCAACGTCGATTTCCTCATCTATTGGCGGATCGCGGATCCGCTCAAGAGCGTCGTCAACGTCGTCAACTTCGCGGGCGCTCTCCAGGGCGTTTCGACGACCACGCTCCGCGCGGTCATCGGCGACATCCTCCTCGACGAGGTGCTGTCGAAGCGCGAGCAGATCAACGAGGTCCTCCGGGTCAAGCTCGACGAGGTCACCGAGCGCTGGGGCGGCAAGGTCACGACGGTCGAGATCCGGGAGATCACGCCCCCGCGCGACGTCCAGGACGCGATGAACCGGCAGCTGTCCGCCGAGCGGACGCGGCGCGCCGTCATCACGGAGTCGGAAGGCAATCGCCAGGCGGCGATCAACAACGCCGAGGGCCAGAAGCAGTCGGAGATCCTGAAGGCCGAGGGCGAACGCCAGGCCGCCATCCTCCGCGCCGAGGGCTTCAGCGAAGCGTTGACCCGGATCTTTGGTGCTGCCAATGCTGTCGACGAAAAGACGATGGCCCTGCAGTATCTCGAGGCGCTCAAGGTGCTCGGGAGCAGCCCATCGACGAAGTTCGTCATCCCGACCGAGTTCACCCAGCTCGTCCAGCCGCTGACGGGCTACATCAACCGAGGCATGGCCGCCGGCGGACGCGGTTCCGCCGAGTAGTGGGGGACAACGCATGAGCAAGATCCTGGTCGTCGACGACGAAGCGAACGTCCAGCGCCTCCTGCAGTACACGCTCAAGCAGGCCGGCTACACGGTCGCGATCGCGGGCGATGGCCAGGAGGCGCTCAAGCTCTGGACCTCGGAGCAGCCGGCCCTGATCCTGCTGGATGTCGGGCTGCCCAAGCTCGATGGCTACGCCGTCGCCGAGCGGATCCGGAACGAGGAGGGCGGCCGCAGCCACGTGCCGATCATCATGCTCACCTCCGAGAAGGAGGTCGAGCAGAAGGTCCGGGGCCTGCGTGCCGGCGCCGACGACTACCTCGTCAAGCCGTTCCACCAGGCCGAGCTCCTCGCGCGCATGCGCGGCCTGCTGTCGCGGTTCGGGCCGACGGAGGGCGGCGGACAGCGCAGCCGGCCGCCGATGGGCAAGCTGGTCGCCTTCTACGGCGCCAAGGGCGGCGTCGGGGCGACGACGATCGCGATCAACGCGGCGATCGCGCTGCACAACGAGCTCGATCGCAAGGTCGCGCTCGTGGATGCGGTGCTCCAGTTCGGCGACCACCGCGTCTTCCTCGACCTCGGCAACGATCGGAAGAGCGTCACCGACCTGATGGCCGCGCCGCAGGTCGACGCCGAGCTCACCAAGTCCGTGATCGTCAAGCACGACTCCGGGATCGACCTGCTGCTCGCGCCCACCGAGCCCGGAGGAGGCGGACCTCGTCTCCCCCGAGAAGTTCGAGACCGTGCTCGCGCTCCTGCGCACGATGTACGACTACGTCATCGTCGATGTCGACAAGCGCCTCGGCGACCTGACCCTGTCCGTGCTCGAGCAGGCCGACGAGGTCCACATCGTCATGACCGCGGACCTGTCGTGCCTGAAGAACGTGCGACTGGTGCTCGAGGCGCTGCGCAAGGTCGGCTTCGATTCGAAGCGGCTCAAGCTCGCCCTCAACCGCTCCAATGCGTTCACGGGCGTGAGCGTCAGCGCGGCCGAGGGTGCCCTGAAGCGCCAGTTCGAGACGAAGATCACGAACGAGTACCGGATCGCGATCTCGGCCCAGAACACGGGCTCGCCATTCGCGCACTCCAAGCCGGATTCCGTGCTCGGCAAGGAGATCGTGGAGCTCGCCCAGTCGATCGACCAGGTCTTCGTGCCTCAGGTCGCCGCGGCCGCCGGTGGCACGCCGGCTCGAGCTGGAGCAAAGGCCCGCTAGGACACGCCGCGCCACCTGCTACTTCGGTATTCAGTGGGCGTCGCCGCAGGCAGGTCGAGGTCAAGGGTCATCGGGACCAGTCAGAGCAGGACCACCGAACGGTCCCCGACAGGTTGGACGGCCAGCCCACTGGTTGGGCACCTGACAAGTCCGGGTGGAGCGTTAGCTCCGAGAAGGCGACTTGGCCGCGCAACGCCCCCGGGCTGCCGTCGACCATCTCCGCGAACCCAGACCAACCCACCTCCGCAGGCTGACCCTCGTCCGCGGGCCGAATCCAGACCTGGACCTCAAGGTCAGCGCCGGCATAGGGGGGCATGAACAGCAAGGCGATCACGGAGCCCGCCCCGACCATACCGGCTGTGTCCGCCTGGATCGCGGCGACGGCGTCAGAGTCCACCTCGGAACGACAGGCGGCAAGTGCATCGGCCTGACCGGAGTACCCGTCGAGACCAGCCAGCTCCAGACTGATCACCCCGCGGCCCTCGAGCACGACCGGCAGGGGTGGGGCAACGACCCGTGATATTGCCCATCCGACGCCGATCGACGCCAGGAAGAGGACGCCAGCGAGGATCATGGGCCGCATCGCCGCAAGGCGGTCGGAGCGCTTCCAGCCCACCAGCCCGGCCGTCACCGTCAGCACGACCACGATCAGGATCGAGAGGCTCAGCGCGATGGCCGCGCTGAAGAACGACGATAAGCCCGTGCTGCCCCAGCCCGCGCCGATCAGGTACCCCAGCCACGCGCCGAGGCCGGCGAACGCTGTCAGGAACAGGAGCTTCCACACGGATCGATTGCGAGCTGCTCGTGCGGTCACCTCAACGCCCAGCCATCACGAGACTCGCAAGGCGCGAGCGAGGATCGACACTTTCGGGAACACCGTGGCCCTCCTTCGTGGTTGCGCGAACGCACCTGCCGTGGGCTGAGAACAACGCTCCGAGTGGCACGTCAGGTACCGATCGCGTGGTCGTAGAGCTCGGCGGTGGCCATCACGCCCTCGATGTCGGTGCCGCCGACCAGGAGCACCCGGCCGTCGAGCAGCAGCGTTGCGGTGTGCGAGAACCGGGCGGTCACCGGTTCGCCAACACGGGCCCAGGATCGGCTGGCAGGGTCGTACATCTCCGCGAAGGCCCGCAACCAGTCCCCCTGCGAATCCCGCGAGGCGCCGCCCGTCATCAGGACTCTTCCATCGGGCAGGCGCGTCGCTGTCGGATAGTTCCCCCGCCGGTAGATCGTGCGCCCCGTAGCGGCCCAGGCACCGCTCCCTGGGTCGTAGATCTCGGCGGCTCGCGGTCCACCGGCAACGAGCACGGTACCGTCGAGCAGCAGCGTCGCCGTGAACTTGGCTCTGCCCTCGTCCATCGTCCCGGTTGCGGCCCAGGACCCGTTCGTCGGGCGATATAGCTCGGTGGCCGCGATCCAGCCGAGGCCGACGAAGCCTCCCGCGAGCAGCACCCTCCCACCTGGCAACAGCGTGGCTGTATGGCCCCAACGAGCGTCGATCATTCTCTTCGTCGGGGTCCAGGACCGGCTGGCTGGGTTGTACAGCTCGGCGGCACGCACTGCCTCGCCGTGGCCGCCGAAGGCGCTGCCGCCCGCGACCAGCACCCGGCCATCCGAAAGCAGGGTCGCCGTGTGCGCGGTTCTTGCCGTGACCATCTTTCCTGCGGCGTTCCACGTGCCGCTGCTGGGGTCAAATGTCTCGGTGGAGTCCAGGATCCGGCCGCTTCGGTCGTCGTAGCCGCCCGTCACCAGCACGGTGCCGTCGAGCAGCAGGGTCGCCGCGTGCCCGCTACGGGCAACGGCCAACCTCCCGACGGTGGACCACGATCCAATCGAGGGGTCGTACACCTCTGCGGCGGCCAGCAAGTCGTAGCCGTCGGACCCGCCTGCCACGAGAACCCTGCCGTCGCTCAAGAGGGTGGCCGTGTGGTCATAGCGGGGCGCGCCCATCTCCCCGGTGGCGGTCCAGGCGAGCGCAGGACCTGCTGTGGGTGGTGACGTCGGGCTCGCCGGCCCGGGCGTCGCCGATGACGAGCCGGGCCGCGACGGATGAGGTGATCCGGATTCTAGGGGTTGCTGACCGGGGCGCCGAGGATTCCGGAGGTGCCGTGACCGGCACCGGGCTCGCGGTTGACGCGCATGCGACGGTGAGCACTCCAAGCACGATCGATCTCGTAAGCGGCAGGAGGTGCGGGTGCATCGCGGGCCTCACGTAGGTCAGGGTTTGCATTGATGAACCGCGGCCCCCAGCGACCGCAGTCTTTGCCCGGGCGTCATTGGGGTCCGCAGCCGCCGGACGTGGCGCTTGGGCTTGGCATGGAGTCCGCCCCGCTCGTGAGCGCCGCCCGGTCGGCGATCCAGATCGCCGACGTGCTCTCGTTCTCGGTGTTGCCCCAGCCCAGCCCGAGGACCACGCCGGCCCGGCTGATCAGGCCGAAGATCGTCGCGGACTCGAACTGCGGATCGACCGGCAGGCGCCGCCACGTCACGCCATCCGCGGACGCCCACGTCATGCCGAGGAACCCGGAGGCTGCGCAGCCCTCGCCGGTCGGTACGTTGGTCGTGGCGATGAAGCCGAGGTCGTCGCCGACCAGCGCGATCCGACCCTCCGGATAGTCGGGCGAAACTGGGCGGGGGTCAAGGGCGGGTGACCAAGCGCGCCCATCGACCGACCGATAGATGGCTCGTCCGATCGCGACCCAGCCGCCCGGCCCCTTGGCCAAGGACAGAAACCCCCAAGGTTCCGACCCGAGCTGCCCGACACGCTGCCAGCTGGTCAGGTCATCGGGGGACGCCTGCCAGACGTCGAGCGGCCCCACTACCGGGTCCGCATTCGTGAATGCAGTCAGGACGCCGTCGATGTCGGCAAGCAGCTCGAGGCCGGCTCCCATGGCGGATGCCGTCTCCGACGTGATCGGCTGCCACGTGCTCCCATCGGTCGACGTCCACCCGTGGGCCCATCGATCACGGGGCGCCGTGGTGTCGAGCCCGAAGACGACGAAGCCGCCCGACGTCGCACCCACTCGGTAGAAGCGCATGCCGGGTGGGAGGGGAGGGTCCGCGACCCTGGTCCAGGTCCGACCGTCAACCGATCGCCAGAGCACGACTTGCAGCTTCTCGTAAGACTCGCTCCAGTGTTCGGCGAAGGCGACGACCGCGGTCCCGGTCGTCGCGAGCCCCATCATCGCGATCTCCTCGCGATCAGGATCCTCGCGGACGTCGATCCCTTCGGCGGCCTGCCAGCTGACGCCGTCCCCCGAGAACCAGATCGCTGGGTCTTCCCGGTTCCCGACGAAGATGTCGAGCCCGTCGAACCGAAGGATCGTGCTCTCGTCGGTCCCGGCCCAGGTGAGCGGCGCAACCATCGGCGTGCCGTCGAGCCGATGCCAGCCCGCGCCTGCCGGAACGGCCGGCGGCACCCATGGGGTTGGGATCGGCGTCGCGATAGGCTGGCTACTGGCCACCGATGACGGGGCCTCGGTCGATGCCGAGGGGAGCTGCGCTGTCGAGCCCAGTCCCTGGCTCGACGGGACCACGGGCGTCGAGCATGCGGCGACGCCGAGCACCACGACGAGCAGCCGTCGTCCGATGCGCTGCGTGCCGTCCATCGACCGGGGAGAACGCCGTGACGCCCGTCGTGTGACGTCGGGTCCGTGCCGATCACGTCGATCCGGCAGAGATCTCACGACGAGGGCTCCGGCTGAAGGGTTGCGACCGGGCCGATCCAATCGCCGCAGGACCACGTCACTGTCCCGGATAGCGCCGTTGGCCAGTCCTCAGGAGCAGGTTCGCCCGGCGCGCCGGCCTCAAGGGCGGCTCCCACGAAGGTGATCCGGCCGCCGCGGCCCCCAACGGTCCGTTCGACGAATTCGACCGGGCCCGACCACGACCGGAGCTTGGAGCCAGCAGTCGGCTGGGGCGACAGCGTCACGGACGCGGGCTCGAGCTCGATACCCGACGTGACCACGCGCACATCGATACCGTCGATCGCCCCGACGCCCGGCGCCGTGACCAAGGAGATGCCCTCGCCGTCCGGTTCGGACAGGCATTCGGCGAGCACCTCGCCCCGGGCCGTGTAGCCGGCCAGGCCCTCCAAGCTGAGCGACATCGTCCCGGGGGCTTCGAGAACGGCGGGCTCGCGCGATTGGAAGTTAGGTTGCTCGAGCCCGAGGGCCGGGGTCACGACTGAGCCGATTCCGACTCCCGCTGCGTACAAGGCCGCGAAGGCGACGACAGTCCTGGCCTCCGGGAGACGGCCTTTGAACACCGTGCGGTACAGAAAGGCGGCGACAAGCCCCGGAATCGCGATGAACGCGACGGTCCAGGCGACCCAGAACATGCCAGCGGCAATGAGGCCGACCACGCCCCAGCTGCTCGGCCCGGTAAGGGAGAAAGAGATCTGATAGCCGGCGTAGGCCCCGACGCCGAAGGCGGCCGCCCACCAGACAAGCCTCCATCGCTCCAGCGCCGTCGGAGTCAGGAATCGAGGCGTCAACGCATTCCCGGTGGTCGTGCGCCAGATCCGCGCATCAGCAGGTACTGTCGTCGAACGGCAGGATCGGTTCGAGGGCGATCCTGATCGTGCGAGGGGTCGCTCGCTCGCCAAGCTCGAATGACAGGTACGTTCTCTCCGGCGTGGCGCCGGCCGCGTCCAACGCTGCGATGACCGCCGTGCCCTCGTCGGCATCGATCAGGCGACAACGGGTCTCTTCGCCCGGCGAGTCGAGGACGTCGTCCAGGTCGGCCCTGTCGATGTCCACTGGCCATGCCAGCGTTGCAACCTCGGGCGGCAGGTCGTCGAGGCTGCCGCCCCATTCGAAGGAGCTGATCGTGATCCGATAGCCATCCGGCGCGTACGGGATGGGGTTGGGCTCAGCCCAGGCCGCCGCGGGAAGCCACTCCTCGAGCGTGGTCAGGCGGACCCTGAGGGCCGCGAGCGCCTCTGCCTCGGGCTGGGGCTGGAAGTAGTCCTGTTCGGTGTCGGCGAAGAGATACCAAGTGATGACAGCAGTGCCGCCGCCGGGCTGGGCGACCTCGAGGCGGTCCCCCCCGCCGCCGAAGCCCGGGGGCTCGACGCCGGGATTGGCGATGGGAGTGAAGTTGGCCGTGGCATCGGTCAAGCCGGTCGCGGCCATCTCGTCGCGAACGAGCTGGATGCCGGCCGCCGTCAGTCGGCGCTCCATGGGCGCGGTCCCGCCGCCGGGGTCACTGATGATGAGGCGGCCGTCGTCGAGGATGGTGACCAGGTGGAACGGTCCCAACTCGCCCCCTCCCAGCAACTCCATGACGAGCGCGGCGGCACTCGGTTCGGGCGACGGCTCGGCGGCCGCCGAGGGGCTTGGGGCAGCGGACTCGCTCCGCTCGGCCGACGGCGAGGGGATCGGTGACGGGCCGAGATCAGGCAGTGGATTGATGAGCTGCAGACCGACAATCGCGGCAATCACGACCCCCGCGGCGACCGCGGCGGCGCGGACCATGAGGGTCGTGGTCGTTCCGCCGGAGAGGCGCTGCAGCCAGCCCCGCCGCTGCGACGCAGCCTCGACACGCCCGAGGGCGGCATCGAGCACCCGGTCGGGCGCCTGGGGGGGTGCCTGGTGACGCAGCCAGGTCTGGAGCGTCTGATCGAAGTTGTCGTTGCCGGTCATGCCGTACCGCCCCTCGTCATGCCGCCGCTGCGGGCATCGGCCTCCAGCGCGGCTCGAAGTGCACGTGTTGCGTGATGCAGGCGCGACTTGGCGGTCCCAAGCGGGACCCCGGTTGCCTCGGCCACCTCGGGCAGCGATAGCCCGAGGTAGTGGCGTAGGACCACCACTGCGCGATGATCGGGACCCAGCCGGCGGAAGCCGCGCTCGATGGCGTCGGTGTTCGCCAGCACCACGCTCGAATCGTCGACCGCGGTCTCGTGGATCGGGAGCAGCGTCACCTCCGGGCGCCAGCGCCGTTGGCGCCGGCCTTCATCCCGGCAGGCGTTGACCAGGAGGCGGCGCAGCCAGGCGTCGAAGCGGTCCGGATCGCGGAGCGCCGGCAGGTCGCGCCACGCGCGAACGATCGTCTCCTGGGTCGCGTCATCGGCCATGGAGTGGTCGCGGAGGATGAGCACGGCCGTGGCGTAGAGACGATCGATGAGGCTGGCGGCAAGCGCCGAGAATGCCTCTCGGTCGCCGCTTCTTGCCAGCTCCACCAGCTCGCGCTGCACCATCGGGAACTCCGTTCGCCCGCGATTTCCCGGGCGTTACCACCAATGGCGATGTCGCCGGCCGAATCGTTCTAAGTTGGTCAACGTGCGGGAGACTCGAAGCGGCAGGGGTATCCCGTCGTCCCTCGGGCATGATCCGGGCAGAGGCTGGTAGCCGAGTGAAGGTGCATACGTGTAGCCGGATGCGGTGTTGGCGAAGCGTGGTCCGGAGAGGTCGACGTTGGGGTCCACGTCCGGTAGCCGGTTCGAAGACCTTCGGCAGAGGCCAATCCTTCCTGCTCGTCGGCGCCCGTAGTGTGCGCTTCGCCCACACCATTCGTTGGTGGTAAGCGGTCGATAAGCATCGGTTCGTACCGTGGTCAGCGTGCTTGCGACCTTGCTGTCTGCCACGCTCGTTGCCTTGGATGGGCGGGTCATCCGGGTCGAGGTCGATGTCGCGCCGGGACTGCCCGGGTTCACGATCGTCGGGCTCGGTGACGCCTCCATCCGCGAGGCACGCGAGCGAGTTCGTGGCGCACTCAGGAATGCGGGTTTCGTGCACCCGCCGCGACGGATCACGGTCAACCTCGCCCCGGCGGACGTGCCGAAGACGGGATCCGCTGCGGACCTCGCCATCGCGATCGGGATCCTCCTCGGGTCGGAGCAGTTCACACCGCGACCGGGACGAGCGGCGTTGATCGGCGAGGTCTCGCTCGGGGGCGAGATTCGGCCGGTGCCGGGTCTCCTGCCGATGGTTGCCGCACTCGCGCGCCGCGGCGTCAGGCGCGTGATCGTCCCGGCGGACGGCGCCGACGAGGCGCGCCTTGTGGACGGGCTCGACGTGGTGCCCGCGGCCACACTGGTCGAGGCTGTTGATGAGCTCCGATCGCGACGCCGCGCCAGGCCTGCTCAACCGGCGCGCGTCGAGCTCGCCCAGACCTCGATCATCACGCCGGGTCCCGTGAAGCCACCACTCGCCCCACCCCCGTCGCCGCCGGACCTCGCCGATGTTCGAGGCCAGGCCGAGGCGCGTCGGGCGCTCGAGGTCGCGCTCGCTGGTGGGCACGGGCTGCTCATGATCGGGCCGCCCGGCGTGGGCAAGACCATGCTCGCGCGAACCATCCCGACGCTCCTGCCGCCGCTGTCCGACAGCCAGTCACTGGCCGCGACGATCGTCGCGTCGGTTGCCGGCGAGGGCCCGATCCACGGCCTGATCCGGACCCCGCCGTTTCGTGCGCCGCATCACACCAGCTCGTACGCGGCGATCGTCGGCGGGGGACGCGGGCCGACGCCCGGCGAGGTCACTCGCGCCGACAACGGTGTCCTGTTCCTCGATGAGCTGACCGAGTTCTCGCGGGACGTGCTCGAGGCGCTCCGCCAGCCGCTCGAGGATGGCCGGGTCACGATCGCCCGAGCGTCGGGGGCGACGACGCTGCCGGCGCGATTCCAGCTCATCGCGGCAACGAATCCCTGCCCGTGCGGCCACGCCGGCGAGGAGAACCGGTGCATCTGCGGGCAGGGTGTCCCGGAGCGCTACGTCGGGCGCATCTCCGGGCCGCTCCGCGACCGGATCGACGTGTGGGTCACGCTCGGCCGAATGAAGGCCGCGATGCTGGTCAAAGGACCCGACCCGGAATCATCAGCGATCGTCGGCGCAAGGATCGCGGCCGCACGGGCACGGCAGCTCGCGAGGTCCGCCGCGAAGCTGAACTCGAGGCTCAGCGGCCGTGCGCTCAGGTCGATCGCGGGGCTGCGGCCGCTGACAACGCGCCGCCTCGTGGACCTCGCGGATGCGGAGCGGCTGTCGGGTCGGGGCACGGAGCGGTTGCTCCGCGTCGCGCGGACCGTCGCGGACCTCGCCCTGGCCGATGCGGTCGAGATCGAGCACCTCGAGGAGGCCGCGCGCTGGCGCCCGCCCTCGAGCCGGTCGACCATGGCACTGGCGGTCTGACGATGCTCGGCGTCGGCCCGGGACCAGGAGAGCTCGTCGGTGGCTGGGACAGCGCGGCCGGGGAAGCCGGCCGCACGAACGCGCCCGCGATTCGCCCGGAGGATCGGGAAGCGCTGGCGATCCTCCTGTCCGTGCACGGGATGGGCCCGCTCACGCTCGGGCGACTCGTGGAGCGGCTCGGGTCACCCGCCGCCATCCTCGAGCTCGCGGATCGGGCGAGCCCTGTGGGAGCGCTCGTCGAGGCGAGCCGCGACCGCGACCGCGAGAGCGGCGGGCGGCCCATGCCGACCGGCGTGGCCGTAGCGATCGTGCGTGCTGGCGCGAACCGAGCGGCGATCCTCGCGGACGTCGCCCGCTCGAAGCTTCGCGTCGTGGCGCTCGGCGATGCTGACTACCCATCTCGCCTCGTGCAGATCGAGATGCCGCCTCCGGCGCTGTTCGTTCGGGGGTCGCTCGCACCCCTCGAGCGAGCGCACGTCGTGGCCGTCGTCGGGACCCGGCGGCCCAGCCCGCCGGGACGGCAGATCGCGAGTCGCATCGCCACCAGCCTGGCGCGCGCGGGTGCGACCGTCGTCTCCGGCTTGGCGGTCGGGATCGATGGTGCGGCCCACGCCGCGTGCGTGACCGAGGGAAGGCCGACGATCGCGTTCATCGGCGGCGGGCATGCGGTCCTGTTCCCGAAGGCCCACGACCGACTCGCGGACGCGATCGTCGATGGCGGCGGGGCGGTGATCTCCGAGTACGCGCCCCGCACGGCGCCGTCGAAGGGCACCTTCCCGCAGCGCAATCGGCTGATCAGCGGATCGGCGGACGCGGTCGTCGTGGTCGAGGCGGGCGCGCGGAGTGGTGCACTCGTCACGGCTTCCTGGGCCCTTGAACAGGGGCGCGAGTGCTTCGTCGTCCCGGGCTCGATCGACGCTCCCACATCGGCCGGTTGCAACGGCTTCCTGCGCGACTGGCCCGGCCTCGCGCGAGCCGTCTCGGGCGTCCCGCAGCTGCTCGATGACCTCGGGCTGATGGGCGCCGCAGGACTGCCCGCGCGGCCTCCACGGTTCGAACCGCGCGAATCGGGCGGTTCGGGCGGTTCGGGCGCGGCGACCCGCGACGGGATCTTCGTCAAGTCGACCGTCGCCATGCCCTCGGCGAGCGCCGTCCTCAGCGGGCGCGACGCCGCCCAGCTGCGGGTTGCGGACGGGCTCGTCCTCGGCGCCGTCACGGTCGACGAGCTCGTCGCGACGACCGGCCTGAGCGTCGGCGGCGTGCTTGGCGCGCTGACCCGCCTCGAAGCGAGCGGTCTGGTTCGAGCCATTCAGGGTCGGTACGAGGCGAGCGGATCGCTGGCGACGGCCGATCCGGCGACGTGGAAGCCAGCCGCATGATGCAGTAGCAGGGTAGGTAGTACTCCCGACCCAGTCCCGGCCAGCGAGTGCCGGTGTACGGTCCAGCCGTGATCCGAGCCATCCTGCACATGCCCAGCGACCAGCCGCTCTCCATCGAGCTCCTCGAGATGCCGACGCCGACAGACGTCGCCATCGTCTGCACGAACGTGCGCTCCGTGGACGGCAAGCGCCCCACGTTCATCGACTTCAGCGACTCGACCTTCGTCTTCCCGGTGAACTCGATCCGATTCCTCGAGATCCCGCGCTCGATGGCCGAGGCCGAGCGCTACGCGTCCACGGCCGCCACGGCCATCCGGCCGGAGGAGCCCGACGAGCTCGAGATCGACGAGGACTTCCTGCGCAAGGTCCGCGAGGCCTGAGCCTCCAGGTCGGGACAACCGCCGTCGGCGGTGGCTCGTGGTGCATTCGGTGGTGAGTGGCGCGTAAGAGGCCCCATGGCATACTCCGCCGCGATGCCGAAGCACCTGGTGATCGTCGAGTCGCCGGCCAAGGCGCGGACGATCGAGCGTTACCTCGGCTCCGATTACCGCGTCCTGGCCTCGTACGGCCACGTCCGCGACCTGCCCGAGAACCCGGGCAAGGGCAAGTTCGGGGTCGACGTCGACAACGGCTTCACGCCCGAGTACGTCGTCGCCGACGACCGCCGCAAGCAGGTCGCCGACATCGAGAAGGCCGCGAAGTCGGCGGACACGGTCTACCTCGCCACCGACCTCGATCGCGAGGGCGAGGCGATCGCATGGCACGTAACCGAGGCGGCGCACGTCGCGAAGAGCAAGACGCGGCGGGTCACGTTCTCCGAGATCACCGAGCGGGCAATCAAGGAAGCGTTCGCGAACCCGCGTGAGCATCAACACGAACCTCGTCGATGCGCAGCAGGCGCGGCGGATCGTCGATCGGTTGGTCGGGTACACCCTCAGCCCGCTGATCGGGCGGAAGGTCCGGAGCGGCCTGTCGGCGGGTCGCGTGCAGTCCGTGGCCGTCCGCCTCGTCGTCGAGCGGGAGCGCGAGATCGACGCGTTCGTCGCACGGGAGTACTGGACGCTGCGCGCCCTGCTCGCCACGAAGGCGGGCGAGGAGTTCGAGGCGGAGCTCGTCAGGATCGACGGGCAGGCGCTCGAGGTCGGTGACGGGGAGACCGCGGAGCGACACGCCGGGGCCCTGCGCGGCCTGCACCCGCGGGTCACGTCGATCGCGACCAAGAGGCAGAAGCGCAGCCCCGCCCCGCCGTTCACGACGTCCACGCTCCAGCAGGAGGCGAGCCGCAAGCTCGGCTTCAGCCCGAAGCGCACGATGTCGGTCGCGCAGCGGCTTTACGAGGGCGCCGAGACCCCCGATGGGCACGTCGGGCTCATCACGTACATGCGCACCGACTCGGTGGCGATGGCCGGGGATGCCATGGGCGAGGCACGCGACGTGATCCGTGCCCGGTTCGGCCCCGAGTACACGATGCCGAAGGGCCGGGTCTACAAGACGAAGTCGAAGGGCGCCCAGGAAGCCCACGAATCGATCCGCCCGACATCCTTCGGGCGCGACCCGGATTCGCTCGCCCGTTTCCTCAAGCCGGAGGAGCTCCGCCTGTACCGCCTGATCTGGCAGCGCGCAATCGCGAGCCAGATGGAGGCGAAGGAGCTCGAGACCACGACCGCCGAGCTCGCCGCCGGGCCGTACGAGCTGCGCGCTTCGGCGACGCGCGTGCTGTTCGACGGCTTCGCGCGGGTCTACACGGAGAGCCGCGACGACAGTCGAGCCGCCGGCCGCAGCGACGCCCAGAACGGAACCGACGGCGCGGAGGCGCCGGACGAGGATGCCGAGGGCCGGCTGCCCGCCCTGCGCGAGGGCGACGAGACCGACGTCCGCGACATCACGACCACCCAGCACTTCACCGAGCCACCGCCGCGATTCACCGAGGCGTCGCTGATCAAGTCGCTCGAGGAGCACGGGATCGGCCGTCCGTCGACGTACGCGGCGACGATCTCGACGATCGTCGATCGCGGCTATGTCCGGGTCGAGGAGCGGCGCCTCCATCCCGAGCAGGTCGCCGGGATCGTCACCGACCTCCTGGTCGAGCATTTCAAGGACTACGTCGACGTCGAGTTCACCGCGCGCATGGAAGAGGAGCTGGACGAGGTCGCCACGGGCAAGCGGCCCTGGATCCCGATGCTCCAGGCGTTCTACCCGCCGCTCCGCGACCAGGTCGACAAGGTCCGCAAGACAACGCGGCGCAGCGACTTCACGACCGAGGCATCGGACGAGGTGTGCTCGCTCGGCCATCCGATGGTCATCCGGCTCGGGCGAAACGGGCGCTTCCTCGCCTGCTCGCAATACCCGGAGCACAAGGAATCGCGACCGCTCCCGGGCGAGGAGCCCCCGCCGCAGGAGGGGACCGGGGAGACCTGCCCGGAGTGCGGCACCGGCACGCTCGTCGGCAAGCGGGGCAAGTTCGGCCCGTTCGTCGGCTGCGATCGATATCCCGATTGCGGCTACATCAAGCGGGAGGGCCCGGAGCCGCCGCCGCCGCTCCCATTCGACGTCCCCTGCCCGAAGAATGCCGACGGCAAGCTGGTAGCGCGTCGCGCGCGGCGCACCGGCAACGTCTTCTGGGGGTGCTCGAACTACCCGAGGTGCGACTACACGACGAATCACGAGCCGGTCGGCGCGCTCCACGACGCGGACGACGGGCCGGTGGGCAAGCACGGCGAAGGGTTCATCTGCCTGAAATGCGGCGCGGCGATCGATGTCCCTGCTGACGGAACGATCGTTGGCGCGAAGCTCGCGGGTGGCCCACCGAACCCGGACGCGATCGCTCCGGCAAGACGCGGTGGAGGCCGGGCGGGCGCTCCGCGTCGATCGACCGGCGCACGCGCAAGCAGCACCGGTGGCAGGCGGCGCAGCACCCGAGCGTCATCGAAGGCGTGAGCCTCACCCCGCGCCGTCGCGGCCGGCGCCCGCGGCGTCGCGACTGGCGTACGCGGCGTCGCAACTGGCGCAGGCGATCGGCGTAGCCTCCTGACGTGGGCACCACCAGCGGGCCGGTACCAATCGACGGCAACGCGAACCGAGTCGCCACGCCGCTCGAACGGTTCCTGCTCAGCCTCCGCGCCAGGGACGCATCGGTAGCACACGCTCCGCTCGTACGAGACCGCCGTCGGGACCTATCTCGACTGGCTGTCCGCGCGTGGGGCCGATTGGCGGACTCCGGCGCGGACCGACTTGCGCGCGTACCTCGCCCGGCTCGTCGGGGCCGGTGCCAGGAGCTCGGTGAGCCAGCGCCTGGCCGCGATCCGGTCGTTTCATCGATTCGCTGCACGCGCCGGGCTCGCCACGGGCGATCCGTGGGGCTCGATCGCGACGCCACGCCTGCCGAGGCGCCTGCCTCGCGTGCTCGAGGTGGACCAGATCGAGCGGCTGCTCGGGGCGATCGACGACGACGAGCGCGCCGCGGCGTCGGGCAGGCGGCGCGATCCCGCCCTCGCGGCAGCCATCGCGCTCCGGGACCGGGCGATGGTCGAGGTCGCGTATGCCGCGGGCCTCCGGATCAGCGAGCTCGCCGCGGCGGACCTCGCGTCCCTCGACCTGCGACGCGGCGAGGTCCGGGTCCTGGGCAAGGGCCGCAAGGAGCGCATCGGGCTGCTCGGTCGGCCGGCGATCGCCGCGGTCGAGGCATACCTCGACGACGGCCGGGGGGAGCTGGTCGCCCGCCGCCGCGTCCCCGGTCCCGAGCCCGAGGCGATCTTCCTGAATCACGAAGGGGAGCCAATCGGCGTGCGTGGGCTGCGCTACCGGATCGACCGGCTGTGCCGGATCGCAGGCCTGCCGGAGGGCGTCTCGCCGCATACGCTGCGCCACTCGTTCGCCACGCACCTGCTCGATGGCGGCGCGGACCTGCGGGTCGTCCAGGAGCTGCTCGGGCACGAGAGCCTCGCGACGACACAGGTCTACACGCACGTGTCGGCCGCTCGACTCCGCGCCGCATACGTGACCGCTCACCCGAGGGCGAGGCGGACCGCTCCCGCGGGCCAGGCTTGAGCGGTCCCGAGCAGGAGGAAGCGGCGAATCGCGCTTCCGCGTCCGGCCCCGCGACCCCCATCGAAGCCGAGGCGGACGTTGCGGACGGGGGCGGGGCCGTTGCGACCGGCGGAGGTATGGCCCTGGCGCGCGCCGGGCTCATCGTGTCGGTGGCCTACCTCGCTGCGCGGGCGCTCGGCTACGTTCGCGTCGTCGTCATCAGCAGCACGATCGGGGAGGGCCCCGAGCTCGACGCGTTCATCACGGCCTTCCGGATCCCGGACCTGATCTTCCAGCTCGTCGCGGCGGGTACCGTGGCCTCGGCCCTCGTTCCGATGGTCGCGGGCGAGCTGGGCACTGGCAGGGCAAGTCGGGCCTGGCGCATCGTGTCGACCGTCGCGACGCTGATGACGGTCGCGCTCTTCGCGCTCGCCGGGTTGGCGTGGCTCGGGGCGCCGTGGCTCGTCGCCGTCATCGCGCCCGGCTTCGACGCTCCGCAGCTCGAGCGGATCATCGAGCTGACGCGGCTGATGCTCCTCGCGCCGATGTTCCTCGCGCTCGGCGCGGTCGCGACGAGCGCCCTGAACGCACATCGGCGCTTCGCCGCGTCCGCCCTCGCGCCGATCGTGTACGACCTCGCGATCATCGGCGCCGCGTTCATCCTTACCCCGAGCATGGGCGTCGCGGGCCTCGCGGTCGGCGTCGTCGCGGGGTCGCTCGGCCACCTCCTGGTCCAGCTGCCACCGCTCGCCCGCGCCGGATTCCGATTCACGCCGAGCCTCGACACGCGCGATCCCGACGTCCGGCAGACCCTCAAGCTGATGGGACCTCGCGCCCTCGCCCTGGGTGCCGGACAGATCACGTTCATCGTCGCGACGTCGCTCGCGTCCGGCCTCGCGACCGGATCGGTGACGGCGTTCGCGTTCGCGTTCACCGTGTTCTCGATCCCGCTGTCCGTCGTCGGTGTTCCACTCGGGATCGTGGCGCTGCCGCAGCTCTCGCGAGACCTCGCCCGGGGCGCCGTCAACGAGTTCGTGGAGCTCGTCACGCGATCCCTCCGGTTGATCACGTTCGTGATCTTGCCGATCGTCGCGCTCGGGATCGCGCTCCGACAGCCGGCAATGACGCTGCTCTTCGACCACGGGGGGTTCACGCAGACCGGCGTCGGGCTCGTGGCGGGCACGCTGCTCGTGCTGCTCCTCGCCCTGCCGGGAGAGGCGTTGATCACCATCCTCGTCCGCGCGTTCTATGCCAACCGAGATACCAGGACCCCGGCGGCCGCGGCGATTCTCGCCGTCGTCCTCAACGTGGCGATCGGCATCGTGGCCGTGGCGGGGCTCGGCTGGGGCCTCGCGGGCATCGCCGCGGGCATCGCGGTGGGCTCGACCGTCGAGGCGATCGTCCTCGCGATCGTCCTGCGCCGGCAGGTCCGCGCCTTCGACCCGACGCCGGTCGTTCGGCTCGCGCTCCCGGTGGCGATCGCCAGCCTGGCGGCCGGCCTCGTCGCAGCGGGAGCTTCAATGCTCCTCGATCCACCCTTGAGCGACGCCGGCGAACACGCGAGAGCGTTCGTCGAGCTCGTCGTGGCGGGCGGCCTCGGAGGCGCCACCTACCTGGCGCTCGCACGGCTCATGCGGCTGCCCGAGCTGGGCGTCATCATGCGACTGATGTCCGACACGCTTTCCCGCCTCCGACCCGCGTGACCGCCGGCGAACCGGGAACGCCCCGCAAGCGTCCTCCGCGCCCCAAGACCCCTGCCGAATCGACGACGTCCCAGCGCGCGGCGGACGCCTCGCGAACGTCGCCCGCGGCGCCGAGACCAACCCGATCGACGGCGCCGACCACGCCGACCGCGCCGACGGCTCCGACCGGGGGGACGGCTCCGACCGGGCCGACCCCGGCGATGGGAACGCCGGCGCGGAAGGCGGCCGCCGGAAAGGCCGTCGCCGAGAAGCCAAGTGCCCCGTCGAAGCCGGCGGCGCCGGCTGTCAGCGGCATCCTGCCGGTCGAGCAATGGGCGATGCAGCACAGGGCCGGACCCACCCCGGACCAGGGCGAGTTGCCCATGCCCGCGCGGGTCAGCGCGCACCTGGCGACGACCGCCGAGCTCCTGCGCTGGGATGAACGCGCTGTCGCGAGCCCGAATGGCCACGTCCTGCAGTCCCGCGCCTGGGGCGACTATCGAGTCGCCCACGGCTGGAAGGCCTGGCACCTCGCCTTCGACGACGGCTTCCGGATGCTCGCGATCGGCCAGCCGGGCATCGCCGGCGGCGCCACCGCGTACGCGAGCCGCGGTCCCATCCCGGAATCGGATCCCCGGGTCACAGCCATGCGCGTCGCCGAGGCCGCGCGGATCCTCTTGGTCGAAGGAGTCGCCGCCCTCACCGTCGACGGCGAGACGCCCGCGTCGTCAGGCCTCGATGCGCTCCTGAGGGCTGCCGGCTTCCAGCAGACCGAGGAGCAGCAGCCCTCGCGGCATCGGATGGACGTCCGGCTCGGCCCGGACGACGCGCCCAACAGCGACGACAAGACGATCTTCGCTTCGTTCGGTGCGACCACCCGCAACCTCATTCGCCAGGCGGAGCGCCACGACCTTCGCGTGAAGCGACTCGACGCGGGCGGCGGCCGCGCCGACGATGGCCCAGGGTCCGGCAAGCTCGAGGACTTCGAGGCGGCCAACGACCGGGATCCGGCCGTCGTCGACGCGATGCTCAAGACGTTCTACTCGATGCTCGACGCGACCGCCGAGCGGCGCGGATTTGCGCTCGCATCCGAGGACCGGTTCATCGACTGGTCCCGGCGGGCGCTCGGCGCCGGCCACCTGCTGTACCTCCAGGCGGACCACTCGGAAGACGGGCCGGTCGCCGGCGCGACCTTCTACCGGCACGGGCATCGACTGACGTACTCGCTGGCCGGCGATCGCGCGGAGCTCCGGCGCAAGTATCCCGGCGCGGTCCGCCTGCTCGTCTGGCGCGGCATCCAGATCGCCCTCGACGAGCGGCGGACGAGCGTCGACCTCGGCGGGGTCGATACGGCGCGCGCACGGAGCAAGCCGAGCAAGGGCGATCCCACGTACGGCATGTACCAGTTCAAGGAGTCGTTCGGGGCTCGATGGGTCGAGCTGACCGGCGCCCACAAGCGATCGATGGGGCCGCTGCGCCCGGTGCGCGGCCTCGTGGGTCGCCTGCTCGGCAGGCTGGCTGCCCTGCGGCGGTGACGGAGACACCGCCGACCTCCGAGGCCTGGGATGCGCACGTGCGCTCGCACGATCGAGCGACGTACCTCCAGACGTCGGCGTGGGCGAAGGTCAAGGCGACGACCGGCTGGTCTTCCGCGCTCGTCGGCGCCGACGATCCCGAACGAACCGTCATCGGCGCCCAGGTTCTCCTTCGACCGATCCCGGTCCTGCCGTGGCGGTTCGCGTACGCGCCTCGCGGCCCGCTCGCGCTCGAGTGGACGTCGGCGGCGCATCGAGTGTGGACCGCGACCGTGCGTGCCGCGGCCAGGCCCGGTGGGCCACTCGGACGCGCGGCCATGCTGCGGATCGATCCCGAGATCGAGGACGACCCGACGATCGAGACGGCGATGTCGCAAAGCGGCTGGCGGCGGGCGCACGACATGCAGCCGCGGCGGACGCGGATCGTCGACCTGACGCGGGACGAGGAGGCGCTCTGGTCCGACCTGCGCAAGAAGTGGCGGCAGTACGTGAACAAGGCGCGCTCGAACGGGATCGTCGTCCGGGACGTGGACCCGAGGGTGGAGACTGGTGCGTTCGACACGTTCCACGAGGTCATGCGCGAGGTCTCGAAGCGGACCGCGCTGCCACTTCGCTCGGCGGCCGCCTTTCGAGCGGTGTGGGAGGCGTTCGCTCCGACGGGGGAGAGTCGCCTGCTGTTCGCGGATTCCGCCTCCGGCGAGACGCAGGCGGTGCTCCTCCTGGTCCGATGTGGGACGCGCGTCGTCGAGCCGTACGGCGGCATGACCGAGGCCGGCGCCGAGTCCCGCGCGAACTACCTGCTCAAGTGGGAGGCGATCCGGACCTCGAAGGAGCAGGGCGCGACCTCGTACGACATGTGGGGCCTCATCGGGACCGGCATCGACTACTTCAAGGAGGGCTTCGGCGGGCGCGAGGTTCGGTACATCGGCGCGTGGGATCTCGCCCTCTCGCCGGTGGGCGCCGCGCTGTTCCACGCCGCCGAGCGAGGGCGGCAGGCATACCGGTCGGCACGCCGACGGCTGCGGGGGAGAATCTCGCCATGCCGGCCGCACCGGGCTCCGATGCCTGACATCACCGCACAGCCGCGCCGCCTCGCCGACCTGCTCGATCGGTGGCGAGACGACGGGCGGCTGGTCGACCGGCACATCCCACATCGCTCCGGCGGGCCGCGCGAAGAGACCAGCGCCATCAAGGTCTCGGGGATCAGCGATGACTCGAGGCGGGTCAAGCCCGGGAACCTGTTCGTGGCGGTTCGGGGGCTCCGGGTCGACGGTCACGACTTCCTGGCCGAGGCGGTCAAGCGAAAGGCGTCAGCCGTCGTGGTCGAGCAGCCGGTCGGAGAGCTGTCGATCCCGCAGGTCGTCGTCGATCGGGGATCGGCGGCACTCGCTTCCGCGGCAGCCTGGTGGTACGGCGACCCGAGCCACGAGCTGCTGACCGTCGGCGTCACCGGCACGAACGGCAAGACGACGACCACGTTCCTGGCCGCGGCGGGTCTCGAGGGCGCCGGCTACGCGACCGGGTTGATCGGCACGGTCGGCATCCGGATCGGCGAGCAGCTGATCCGCAACGAGGAGCCCAACACGACCCCCGGCTCGCTCGACCTCCAGCGGATCCTGCGCGAGATGCGCGACGCGGCGGAAGGGGCGGCGGTCATCGAGACGAGCTCGCACGGCCTCGCGGCAGATCGCGTGGGGAGCGTCGACTACGACGCAGCGATCTTCACCAACCTGTCCCACGAGCACCTCGACTTCCACGGCTCGTTCGATGCCTACCGGTGGGCCAAGGCGAGCCTGTTCGAGCGGCTGCCGGCGCACGGGAAGTCGGGGCGGCCGGGCGTCGGGGTGATCAACGCGGACGATCGCCAGGCGAACGTGTTCATCGATGCGACGCGCGGCGCCGGTGCGCACCCGGTCACGTACGGCACGCGCATGGAGGCCGACGTCCGACTGACGAACCTCGTCGCCAAGGCCGCGGGCTCGCGACTCTCGATCGAAGTTGGCGGCGAGGCGCGCAAGCTCAACCTCCTCCTCCCGGGCCGGTTCAACGCCCACAACGCGCTGGCGGTCCTCGCGCTGGCACATGGCCTGGGCCTCGACCTCGACGCGGTCTCGGCGGCGCTCGAGGCCGTTCGCGGCGTGCCCGGCCGGATGGAGCGGATCGACCGCGGCCAGCCGTTCCTTGTCGTTGTGGACTACGCCCACACTCCGGGCGCGCTCGACGCCGTCCTGCGCGAGCTCGCCCCGCTCGCGCCGAAGGGCCGGGGCGTGATCAGCGTGTTCGGCGCCTCTGGCGAGCGCGACGTCGGCAAGCGGCCGCTCATGGGCGCCGCCGCCGCGCAGTGGAGCCGGCTCGTGATCGTCACCGAGGACGATTCCCGCGGCGAGGAACCCTCCTCGATCTACGACGCGATCGCGCGCGGGGCCGAGTCGACCGGCAAGCGCTGGGGCGACGACCTGCTCGTCATCGGCGACCGCCGCGAGGCCATCGCCGAGGCCTTCCGCCGCGCCCGCCCGGGCGACGTCGTCCTCCTCGCGGGCAAGGGCCACGAAACCTGGAACATGGGCCCCGACGGCCCCGAGCCCTGGTCCGACCGCGATGTCGCCGAGGAACAGCTCGGCGTCGGCAACGCCGGTACCCCGCGCGCCTAGCCGGAACACGCCTACCCCGCTGCTAAACTTCGCGGACCATGGTGGCCCCGCGCACGCGGGCCGAGCGGCCCGCCGAGATCGTCCCGGCCGCGCCCCCGGCGCGGAAGGGCTCGCGACGCGTTGCCGCTGAGGTGACCGTCGATCGATCGCCACCTGCTCGAGCTCCTCGATCAAAGGCCGGGTCCAGCCCGTCGGGCGTGTCGAAGCCCGCCGCGAAGACGGCGCATGGATCGAACGGGTCGAACGGCGCTCGGGTGAGCGGCGCGAACGGCGCGACGAAGACGATCGCGAAGGCGCCGAAGGGCACGCGAGCGAAGACCGTCCCGGCTGCGACTACCTCTTCGGGGGCGCCCACCGCCTCGAAGGCGACAGCGTCGCCGCCCAAGCCGAAGAAGTCCCACCTCCAGACCATCGCCGACCATCTGGTCGAGTCGGTGCTGAAGTACGACAAGGACGCAGACGTCGCGAGGCTGCGGGCGGCGATCGAGTTCGCGGTCGAGGCGCACGGCGAGCAGAAACGGGCATCGGGCGAGCCCTACGTCACGCACCCGATCGCGTCGGCGCAGGTGCTGGCCGAGCTGGGCATCGACCCGACCGCCGTCGAGGCCGCGCTCCTCCACGACGTGCCGGAGGACACTGAGTACTCCCTCTCGGACATCGAGGAGCGGTTCGGGGGCGAGGTGGCGTCGCTCGTCGACGGCGTGACCAAGCTCGGCAAATTCTCGACGCTGTCCCACGAACAGCAGCAGGCCGAGAACATCCGGAAGATGTTCCTGGCGATGGCCGACGACATCCGCGTCGTCCTCATCAAGCTCGCCGACCGGCTGCACAACATGCGTACCCTCGCCGCGCTCCCGCCGGAGAAGCAGCTCCGGATCGCGCGCCAGACGCTCGAGATCTATGCCCCGCTCGCCGAGCGGCTCGGCATCTGGCAGGTCAAGTGGGAGCTCGAGGACCTGGCGTTCAAGGCCCTCGAGCCGACGCGCTTCCGCGAGCTCGCCAAGTTGCTGGATACGCGCCGCAAGGGTCGCGAGACGTTCATCGAGCGCGCGATCGACGAGCTCAAGCCTCGGCTCAAGGCAGCGGGGATCGAGGCCGACCTCCAGGGCCGCCCGAAGCACATCTACAGCATCTGGAAGAAGATGCAGCGCAAGAGCGCGGAGTTCGGCGAGATCTACGACGTCTACGCCATCCGCCTCCTGGTCGACGATCTTCGAGACTGTTACGCGGCGCTGGGCATCGTCCACGCCCTCTGGCGCCCGATCCCTGGCCAGTTCGACGACTACATCGCCGTCCCCAAGAACAACCTGTACCAGTCGCTCCACACCGCGGTCATCGCGATGGACGGCAAGCCGCTCGAGATCCAGATCCGGACGTACGCGATGCACCAGGTCTCGGAAGTAGGCATCGCCGCGCACTGGCGGTACAAGGAAGGCTCGAAGGCGGAGCGCGAGTACGACGCGAAGCTCGCGTGGCTGCGCCAGCTCATGGACTGGCAGCGCGACGTGTCCGACGCGACCGAGTTCGTCGAGGGCGTGAAGCTCGACATCTTCCAGGACCAGGTCTTCGTCTTCACGCCGAAGGGGGAGATCAAGGACCTGCCCGCGGGTGCGACGCCGCTCGACTTCGCCTACCGCATCCACACCGACGTCGGGCACAAGACGATCGGCGCGAAGGTCAACAACCGGCTGGTTCCCCTGGACTCGCGGCTCAAGAACGGCGACATCGTCGAGATCGTCACGACCCGAGCCGGCCACGGGCCTTCGCGGGACTGGCTGAACATCGTCCGGACCTCGCACGCGCGAGAGAAGATCCGACAATGGTTCAAGCGCCAGGAGCGTGACGAGAACATCGTCCACGGGCGGGAGTCGCTCGACCGGGAGCTTCGACGCCTCGCCCGAACCTCCACGGCGGCCGTCGGTCAGGACAAGCTCATGGAGGTCGCGCGGCAGCTGAACTTCGACTCGATCGACGACTTCCTGGCCGCCGTGGGCTACGGGGCGGTGGGCCCGCAGTCGGTCGTGATGCGGCTTGGCGTCGTCGACGATTTGCAGGTTGCGCTGCCGACGACCGCGCCGCCGCCGTCACCGGCCCGCGCCGGCGGGGTTCGCGTCAAGGGAGTGGGGGACCTGCTCGTCCGCTTCGCCCGTTGCTGCCACCCGATCCCGGGCGACCCGATCCAGGGCTTCATCACCCGCGGCAAGGGCGTGACGGTCCACCTCCGCTCCTGCCCGACGGTGCTCAACGAGCGCGAGGTGTCGCGGCTCATCGATGTCGAGTGGGAGGCTGCGCCGATGCAGACCTACCCGATCGCCGTTCGGGTTGAGGCATACGACCGCACCGGCCTGCTCTCGGATATCACGCAGGTCGTCGCGGAGGCGAAGGTCAACATCCTCGCGGCAGACGTGGCGGTCGGGCCCGATCACACCGCGGTCGTGCGCGCCACGCTGGAGGTCGCCTCGGTCAGCCAGCTCGCCCGCGTCCTCGCCCGCATCGAGCAGCTCAAGGACGTCACCTCGGTCACCCGCGACCTCGGCTAGGGCCCTAGTCGAACGGTTGCCGATCGCATTTGACCTGGAGCGCGAGATCAGATCGAAGGGCCGAACCCGGGTCCGTGGTCCGGTCCGGCCACCTGCCGATGCGGTGCGCCTTGTGGGCCTTTTATCAGCTTTAGGCCGCGAAGTCCCGTCACCTGCCGATGCGACGCGACGTCGGCAAT
Organism: uncultured Chloroflexia bacterium; assembly: GCA_963721765.1. Lineage (GTDB taxonomy): Bacteria > Chloroflexota > Limnocylindria > Limnocylindrales > CSP1-4 > UBA5189. The sequence continues at coordinate 1,651,405 of CAVRJP010000001.1, read as the reverse complement.
GCCTCGAGGGCCACGGGGCGTCAGGACCCGTCACTCGCCGCTGCCATCGGCGTCTGCCGCAACCTTGGCGACGCTGGAGTGGGTCCGACGGCCGGAGATGCGCCGGGTCGGGCCCACCCGCTGCCGAAGTCGCAAGCCATCGGCACCTGTCAGGAAGACGAGGCCGGAGGTCGTCCCGGCAGGCGCGGCTAGCCAATCGCGCGCCTCGCGACCGCGCATGGGATAGGCGCGGCCCAGCACGTTCGCGAAGCGCTCGACCTGCCGGCGCGGCGTCCGCTCCTCGGGCAGCACGAGCAGCCGCGAGACCTCGCGAGCCTCCCATCCAAACCGATCGTGGGCGATTGTCCGACCCAATCGCGTCTTCACGTCGTGGCGCCGAACCGTCTCCTCAATCGAGGTGAGCTCCGTCTTCAGCTCGACCACGAGCAGCGTCCGGGTCGCTGCGTGCCAGGCGAGGATGTCGATCGACCCGCGTTCGCCGTACTCCGAGAACGAGACCTCGGGTGCGATGGCCCATCCGAGTTGCTCGAGTCTGTGGACGAGGCGCTCTGCGAGGCTTGCGTGCCGGCGGTCGAGAAGCCTGTCCAGCTCCCCGCCTCGCCATTTGATCAGGACGACGACCTCGGCATCGAACGCCATGAACACGCTTCGAAGCGTCCCAAGCCTGATCCCCGCAAGCCTCCCTCGCTCAACCCTCGAGACCACGTCGTGCCCGACGTCGACTCGGTCCGCGACATCCAGCTGGCGGAGCAGGAGGCGATGTCGAAGCGCACGCGCGATTCGGCCGATGTGGAGATCGTTCATCCCAGCGATCGTGGCGCTTCCGGCTTATCTGTCGATTGACGCCGGAGTGCGTCGGTAGACTTCGGCGATGCCCATGTTTCGAGCGCCGCGGGGAACGCGCGATCTGCTGCCGATCGAGCGAGCCGGGTTCGCGCGCCTGGAGCGGATCGCAAGCGAGCTGGCAACGCGGTATGGGTATCGGCCGATCGAGACGCCGTTGTTCGAGCAGGTCGGCGTGTTCGAGCGGGGGATCGGCGAGGTCACCGACGTCGTCGAGAAGGAGCTGTTCCTGCTCGCGCCACGCGAGGAGGACGGCGAGCGCTGGGCGCTCCGGCCGGAGCCGACCGCGGGCATCGTGCGCGCCTACATCCAGCACGGGATGCAGACGTGGCCACAGCCGGTGAAGCTGACGATGACCGGGCCGATGTTCCGGTACGACCGGCCGCAGGCGGGCCGGTACCGCGAGTTCTGGCAGTTCGACGTCGAGGCGATCGGCGACGCGGGCCCGGCGGTCGACGCCGAGATCATCGAGCTCGCAGCGCGCTTCTATCGGGAGGCGGGACTCACCGACGTCGTGATCCAGCTCAACTCGATCGGCGATCCGGCCTGCCGCCCGGCGTACATCGAGGAGCTCACGGCGTATTACCGGCAGCACGCCGGCGAGCTGCCCGAGCTCGAGCGGGCGCGGCTCGAACGCAATCCGCTGCGGATCCTGGACTCGAAGGACGAGCGCGTTGCGGCGCTGAACGCGGCCGCTCCCAAGCCGACCGATCGACTGTGCGACGCGTGTGCGGAACATTTCGCGGCGGTTCGGGCGCATCTCGATGCGGTGGGCGTCGCCTACCAGCTCGAGCCGCGACTCGTTCGCGGGCTCGACTACTACACGCGCACCGCGTTCGAGGTCTACCCGGCGGGGGCGACCGGCCAACAGTCGGCAATCGGTGGCGGGGGTCGATACGACGGCCTGGTCGAGCTGCTCGGCGGCCGGCCGACGCCCGGCATCGGTTTCGGAATTGGGCTCGATCGCTTGCTGCTCGCGATCCAGGCTGCGGCCGCCCGGCCCGACGCCGCTGGCGCGTCGGACGGGCCCGAGGCCGCCTGGGCTCCCGTGGCAGTCGTCGTCGGGAGCGACCCAGCCGACACCGGGTCGCGTTTGAGAATTGCCACGGAGCTGCGGACCGCGGGCCTCGCGGCGCGGGCGGAGCTCTCCGCACGCAAGCTCGGCAAGCAGCTCGAGGCAGCGGCGCGCGACGGGGCGCATTTCGCCGTCATCCTCGGCGACGAGCTGAGCGGCGGGCATGTCCAGCTGCGCGATCTCGAGGCAGGGACGCAGCGCGCGGTGGAAACGGCGAATCTCGCTCGCGAGCTGGAACGAGCCTCGAAGAGCCACCGCCACGGCCTGGATGAGAGCCGACCGTCCGCAGGAGCCCCGACCGAGCCCTGATCCCGAATGCTACCGAGGCACCGGCGTGCCCGGCGAGCCCGGCGAGCCCGGCGAGCCAGGGCGCTCCGCCGGTCCGGCGAGGAGCAAGGTCGGGCTGATGCGACGGCGGATGAAGAGGCCGGCCGAGCGAAGCGCGTCCGCGAGCTCACCTTCTGACAGCACGCGAGCGGTGAATGGCTGGCGGGCGGATCGGCCGACGAAGTCGAACGTCGAGACCGCCGAGACGAACGGCGGGTGGCGTCGAACGTCCTCCATCCCCACGATCGAGCCGGGCGTGGGCTGCACCGGCGCGGCGGTCTCGGCCCAATCGATCGGGTGGTGCTCGACCAGGACGTCACCATCGCCATCGACATGCCGCCGCGCAGCCGCCAGAAAGCTGCGTCGAAGGTGCTCGTCCGGGACGTTCACCAGGTGACTTCCGAGCACCACCGTCGCGAACGGCCGACCGACGTCCAATCGATCGAGCCCGACCGGGTCGACGTCGATGTCGAGCAACGCCTGGGTGATGTCGCCCAGCCGTAGCCCGAGCTCGGACAGGGCATGGAGGATGCGGCCGGCACCGGCCGTCCCGCGCAGGAGTGACGCGCCAGGGATCGATCCCGGCTCGAGGTCGGCTGGCTCGCCGATGGGCCTCCGACGGCGGATCAGGAGGGTCGCCTTGGAGGTCATCGAGGATCGATACCATACCCGGGCCATGCCCCCCACCACTCCTGGTCCGCAGACGAGCGCGAGCCTGTTCGGCAGCCCGTACCGCACGCACACCTGCGGTGAGCTGCGCGCCGGGGACGCGGGCACAGAAGCGCGCCTGTCCGGCTGGGTCAACCGGCGGCGCGACCAGGGCGGGCTGATCTTCCTCGACCTTCGTGACCGGCATGGGATCACCCAGGTCGTCATCGACCGGGCCGATTCCCCGGCGGCACACGAGGCCGCCAGTCGCATCAGGACTGAGTTCGTGGTCACGGCCGTCGGGCAGGTGGCGAAGCGCCTGCCGGGCACGGAGAACGCGAAGCTGCCGACGGGCGACGTCGAGCTCCAGGCGACCGAGGTCACGATCCTCAACGAGTCGAAGACCCCGCCGTTCTACGTCAACGATCCGGACGCCCAGATCGACGAGGCGCTGCGGCTCAAGTACCGCTATCTCGACCTCCGGCGCGAGCCGATGGCTCGACGGATGCTGCTCCGGTCGAAGCTCGTCCACGCGATCCGCGACGAGCATCATGCAGCCGGGTTCGTCGAGGTCGAGACGCCGAACCTGATCAAGGCGACGCCCGAGGGCGCCCGCGACTTCCTCGTCCCGAGCCGGCTCCAGCCGGGCAACGTCTACGCGCTCCCGCAGAGCCCGCAGCAGCTCAAGCAGCTCCTCATGGTCGCGGGCGTCGATCGCTATTTCCAGATCGCACGCTGCTTCCGCGACGAGGACCTTCGCGGCGATCGCCAGCCCGAGTTCACCCAGCTCGACCTCGAGATGAGCTTCGTCGACGAGGCGGCGGTCATGGACTTCGTGGAGTCGATGATCGTCGAGGTCTCGAAGGCGACCGTGCCGGAGCGGCCGATCCAGTCGGTGCCGTTCCCGCGGCTCACCTATGCCGAGGCGATGGACCGCTACGGCTCGGACAAGCCTGACCTTCGATTCGGGATGGAGCTGGCGAATCTCGCTCCCGCGCTGACCTCCGGCGACGGCTCGCCCAACTCCGGCTTCCGGGTGTTCGACGAGGCCCTCGCCTCCGCCGGTGTCGTGAAGGCGATCGCCGCGCCGGGGATGGCCGGGGCATCGCGGCGCGAGATCGATGAGCTGGTCGAGCTGGCGCGCGGGTTCGGTGCCGCCGGTCTCGCCCACGTGGCGGTGGAGGAGACGGGCGCGATCAAGAGCCCGATTGCCAAGTTCCTCGGCGACGACCGCGCCGAACGGGTCGCCACGGTGGCGGGCGCGAGCCCCGGCGACCTGGTGCTCATCGTGGCGGACTCGGAGAAGAAAGCCAACGACGTCCTCGGGCGGCTCCGAATGGAGCTGGGCAGCAGGCTCGGCCTCGCGGACGAGAACGGCCTCTCGTATGCCTGGATCACCCGCTTCCCGATGTACGAGTGGGATGCGGAGAACGAGCGCTGGCACGCGACCCACAACCCGTTCTCGGGCGTGCTGCCGGAAGACGAGGAGCTCCTCGTCACCGAGTCGGGCGACCCGTATCGGCCGTCGCCCCGGGACCCCGCCGGCAGGGCGAGGGCGATGCAGTACGACATCGTGCTCAACGGCTGGGAGCTCGGCGGCGGCTCGGTCCGGATCTGGCGGCGCGACCTGCTCGAGCGCTCGTTCGCGCTCCAGGGACACTCCGCCGAGGCGATGCACGAGAAGTTCGGCGCGATGCTCGATGCGTTCGACTTCGGCGCCCCGCCCCACGGCGGGATCGCGATCGGGATCGATCGGTGGGCCGCCCTGTTCTCGAAGCAGACGAACATCCGCGAGGTCATGGCCTTCCCGAAGACCCAGTCCGGCGGCGACCTGATGCTCGAGGCACCATCGGCGCCGGAGCCGGAGCAGCTTGCCGAGCTGGGGCTGCGGTTCGTCGGCGTACAGCGCCCGGCAGCGAAACCCGCGGACACGTAGGCGAGGGCCGGCAATCCGCACCACGCCCGCGTCGATCCAGGGTGAGCTCCCCGGGATTCTCGAGACCATCGCTCGCAGGCCGCGGTTCGCGGCACTCCTCGGCGCCATGTTCATTGCGTTCTCGGGCATCTTCTACAAGTACGCCGACGTCTCGCCCTCGACGGCCACGGTCTTCCGCTGCCTGTACGGCCTCCCGATCCTCGTTGCCGTCGGCTGGTGGGAGCACCGGCGCTACGGCGCACTGCCGTCTCGCGCCGTGTGGCTGGCGATCGTCGCGGGCGTGTTCTTCGCCGGCGACCTCCTCGCCTGGCATCACGCGGTCGACGTCGTCGGAGCAGGCCTCTCGACGGTCCTCGGCAACCTCCAGGTCATCGTCGTCGCGCTCGTGGCCTGGCTGGTGTTCGGCGAGCGCCCGCCGAAGAGCGTGCTGCTCGCCTTGCCCTTGGTCCTCGGGGGCGTCGTGCTCATCTCGGGCGTGATCGGGAGCGGTGCCTACGGTTCGAACCCAGGGCTCGGCGCGGTCCTCGGGACCTTCGTCGCGGTCGCGTACGCCGGTTACCTGCTGATCATCCGCCGCGGCTCGAACGACCTGCGCCGGCCCGCAGGCCCCGTCGCCATCTCGACGGCGTCGACGATGGTCGTGGCGGTCGTCGCCGGCATGCTCCTCGGCGAGCTCGATCCGGTGCCCGCGTGGCCGAACCACGGCTGGCTGATCGCCGTCGGGATCACGTCACAGTCGATCGGCTACCTGATCATCTCGATCTCGCTGCCCCGCCTGCCCGCGGCGCTCGTGTCGGTCATCCTGCTGTCGCAGCCGGTCGCGACGGTCGTCCTCGCCCGGATCCTGCTCGAGGAGCAGCCGTCCATCGCCCAGTTGCTCGGGGTGGCACTGGTCATCGGCGGCATCGCCGTGGCGACGGTGCCGGTCGGGCGGCTACGCGACCGGGCCAGGCAAGCGATGGCGTAGCGTTCGCGACTGGAGGCGGGCGCGAGGGCCCCATGCGCACTCCGTGCTGGCCACGGGCTTCCATTGCATCGTTCAACCCACCACGCACGAAGGCGGCCACGGGAACGGGCCCGTAATTGGGCCGGCGTCCGCCGCCGTGCGAGAATTCGCCGCCCATGACGCTTGAACCCCGCTCCGGCGCGCCCATCGACGACATCGCCCGAAGCGGCGTGTCGCCGGTTGCTGCAGCCACCGAGGTTCGCGAGCACCTCCGGAATCTCGCCATCGTGGCCCACGTGGATCACGGCAAGACCACGCTCGTCGACGCGATGCTTCGGCAGACGGGCGCGTTCCGGGCGAACGAGACGCTCGTGGATCGCGTGCTCGACTCGGGTGATCTCGAGCGCGAGAAGGGCATCACGATCCTGGCGAAGCAGACGACGGTCGACTATGACGGCGTGCGGCTGAACATCGTCGACACGCCGGGCCACGCGGACTTCGGCGGCGAGGTCGAGCGCAGCCTGTTGATGGTCGACAGCGTGCTGCTGCTCGTGGATGCGGCGGAGGGTCCGCTGCCCCAGACCCGCTACGTGCTCCAGAAGGCGATGGCTCGTCGCCTCCCCGTCGTCGTGGCGATCAACAAGATCGACCGGGGCGACGCCCGCCCGGCGGACGTCGTCGACGCGGTCTACGAGCTGTTCATCAACCTCGGCGCCAGCGACGACCAGATCGACTTTCCGATCCTGTACACGAACGCCAAGCTCGGGACGGCCACGACCGACCTTGCTCGACCGGGCACGGACCTGCGGCCCCTGTTCGACGTCCTCGTGGAGGTCACGCCGCCGCCGCGCCATACCCCCGGCCATCCGCTCCAGCTCCTCGTCACGAACCTGTCGGCCAACGAGTACGTCGGCCGGATGGCCGTCGGCCGGATCCTGAACGGCACGATCCGCATGGGCCAACGTGTCGCGGTGGTGCGCGAGGAGGCCGACGACACCGCGGGCGCGGTCGAGCCGGGCCGTACGGTGACGTTCAGCGGAACCGTCACGGCGCTCCAGACCGCGAAGGGCATCGATCGAGTCGACATCGACGACGCTGGTCCCGGCGACATCGTCTCGGTTGCGGGCCTGCCGGACGTCACGATCGGCGACACGCTCACGGACCCCGCGGACCCGCGCCCGCTCCCGCGCCTGGACGTCGATTCGCCGACCCTTCGAATGACGTTTGGGGTGAACACGTCGCCCCTGGCCGGGCGCGAGGGTCGATACGTCACGAGCCGCCAGATCAAGTCGCGGCTCGACCGCGAGATCCTCGGCAACGTCTCGATCGAGGTCTACCCGACGACCTCCGGCGACACGTTCGAGGTGCGCGGCCGCGGCGAGCTCCAGCTTGCCGTCCTGATCGAGCAGATGCGGCGCGAGGGCTTCGAGCTCACTGCCTCACGCCCGGAGGTGATCCTGCGCGAGACCTCGGGCGGGCTGCAGGAACCGTACGAGCGCATCACGGTCGACATCCCACCGGAGTTCATCGGCGAGGTCCAGGGCGCGCTCGCCGGCCGAAAGGGTCGCCTCGAGCAGATGACGACCGACACCGATGGGCGCGTCCGTCTCGAGTACGTGCTCCCCGTTCGCGGCCTGATCGGCTATCGCGGCCAGTTGCTGACCGAGACGCGCGGGACGGCACTGCTCCACCAGATCGGCGAGGGCTACGGCCCGTGGGCCGGCGAGGTCACCCACCGCACGGCGGGCGTGCTCGTGAGCGACCGCTCCGGGACCTCGAACGCGTACGGCCTGTTCAATCTCCAGGAACGCGCGGAGCTGTTCATCGGCTCGGGCGTCGAGGTCTACGAGGGCATGGTCGTCGGCGAGAACTCGCGGTCGGGCGATATGGACGTCAACCCGACCAAGGAGAAGAAGCTCACGAACATCCGGACCCATGCCCATGACGAGGCGCTCCGGCTGACGCCGCCGCGGCCGCTCACCCTCGAGGCCGCGATGGAATTCATCGCCGATGACGAGCTGGTCGAGGTGACGCCGGCATCGATCCGGCTCCGGAAACGACTCCTCCCGAAGCACGAGCGCGAGCGCGATCGAGGGCGCGCATTCGAGCGCGAGGGAGCAGGCGCCGGGTAGTCGCGCGCCGCGCGCACGTTCGGGCCCCGGCTTGACGGTCCATACAATCGCGCGATGCAGTCAACCCGGACCGATGCGCCGGTCGCCACGGCCTCGTCGTCGGCGTCCTCCGCGGGCCCAGCCGCCGCGTCGTCCGCCGATGCGGTGACGGGGCTGGCGCCACGGGAGCGAGTGCGGGGCTTCGACCTCGCGCGGGGGCTCGCGGTCCTGTTCATGATCGGCGTCCACGTCCTGTTCCACTGGGGTGCGCCGGACACCTGGACGACGCCGATCGGCCAGGTCATCAGCTTCCTCGGCGGCCCGACCGCGGCCCCGGTCTTCATGTTCCTCATGGGCGCGTCGCTCGCGTTCTCGACGAGGACGTCGTTCCGGTCGCTCGTCGTTCGAGGGCTGTGGCTCGTCTGGCTCGGGTACGTGCTGAACGTGCTCCGCGGCGTCATTCCCGCGTATGTCGGGCTGTCGACCGGTGTCGTCACGGCGGAGCAGATCGCCCCGTTCACGCTCCCGTGGCTGCTCACGACGGTCGACGTACACCACATGGCCGGGCTATCGCTCGCGCTGATCGCGTTGCTCGGCCTCGCTGCGCGACCCGGCTGGCTCTGGCTCGCCGCCGCGGCCGCCGTCGTGCTCGGTGGGCCATTCCTCCGCGGTGCGGAGTTCGGGACGCCGCTGCTCGACGCGCCGCTGACGCCGATCCTCGGTGGCGCCGCGAACGTGTACTACGCCGTCGTGCCGTGGATCGCGTGGCCGCTCACCGGCGCCGTGTTCGGCACCGTCATGGCTCAGGCGCCGGACCGGCCTCGCGTGTTCCGGCAAGGGGCGCTCCTGGGGCTTGGGTTGTGCGTCGCGGGCATCGCGCTGTTCGCCGTCAGCCCGCCGTCGTTCGACATCAACACCTACTGGCGAATGCCACCGTCGTACTTCGTCGCGATCCTCGGGCTGGTGCTCGTCTGGCTCTGGGGTTGCGACCTCGTCGTTCGGCATGTGCGCGCGAATTGCGCCTTCACCTTCCTGTACGGCTGGAGCTCGAGCGTCATCGCGATCTACTTCACGCACTGGCTCGTCGTCGGCTGGGGCGTCGGAATCTTCGGCTTCCGCTCGCAGCCGCTCGAGGGCGCGCTCCTGGGCATCGCCGTCGCGGTTGTGGCGACCGCGCTGCTGTCCCGGCTCGCGGTGGGGCTGGAGACACCGCGCTGGCTCGACCGCTGGGGCACGCCAGCTGCATTGGGCGCGCGCGGGGCCTCAGGCGCGCCGGGGGCGTCAACCACCCTCGACGCGCCGTTGACATCCCCGACCACGCGCGTAACGAGATAGTTGCGGTCAAGCGAAACCATCGCGTCTTCCGCCCGAATCGCCAACTGCAGACCACCGCGTGGCGTCGTTCCACGATCGATGACCGTTCGCGCCGGATCCAGATCCCCACGAGCGGTATTGACGCGCCTGTCCCACGGGCGAATCGAGACACGGTCGCCCGGCGGACGACGACCGGCGGAGGCGGTCCAACGAGAATCCGCGCAGATCTCCGCACGAGAATCGCCATGCGGGGGCGGTCGGGGCGCCGACTTCGTCGATTCGGGCCTCCCCCGCGATGGTTTCGCTTGAGCGCAATCAATTCGAAACGAGGCGCCGAGGAGGATTGCCTCGCTGGGCCGATCGTGGACAGCGCGACCGGGCACCGGGCGAAGGGACGGCGTCCGTGACGGGGCGAAACCTCGGACGCCTGACATACTCCGGCGCGCCGCCCCTCTATTGCATGGAGCCTCGATGACGACTCGCCGAACTGGTCTCGCGCTCACGTTGATCACGATCCTGGCCATCGCCGGCTGCTCGACGCCGGGTGCCGCGACCCAGGTCCCGGGCGCCACGACGCCCGCCGCAACCTCGCCCGCCGCAACGACAACCGGAGGCGAGCCGACAAGCCCGCCGGTGGCGGGGGAGCCTTGCTCGTTCATGACCGCCGACGAGGTCGGCGCGATCATCGGCGAGACGCCCGTCGAGGTCGCGGAGCGGGCCGGCCGGGGCGACTGCGACTACTGGCTGAGCGAGGCGCATGACCAGAAGGTCAACATCGGCGTGACGACCGGACCCGACGCCGTGACGCTGTTCGAGAACACCAAGGGCCTCGGGTCGCCGGAAGCGGTGTCCATCGGCGACGAGGCGTACTCGATCAACAGCGAGAGCCTTGGCGCGATCGTCGTCGCGCGCAAGGGAGATTCGGTCGCAATTGTCCAGGTGCTCTTCGGGCTGGATGCGGACGAGCAGCTCGCCGATGCGATCGCCATCGCGGAAGGGGTCGTCGCGAAGCTCTGACCTCCCGAGCGGCGACCGAGCCGCCTCACCCCGCCGCCTACAATCCGCCCGTGCCGATCTACCTCGACCATGCCGCAACGACGCCGCTCCGCGCCGAGGCGCTGGACGCGATGCTGCCGTTCCTCGGTGGTGAGTTCGGCAACCCGTCATCGCCCCACAGCTACGGCCGTCGGGCGCGACGCGCGCTCGACGAGGCGCACGAGCGGATCGCCGCGCAGATCGGCGCCGGGCCGCGTGAAGTCGTGCTCACGAGCGGTGGCACCGAGGCGCTGAATCTCGCGCTCAAGGGCGGCGCGTGGGCGGGCAAGGGTCGCGGCCACCGGATCGTCACGAGCGCGGTCGAGCACCACGCCGTCCTCCATACCCTTCAGCATCTCGAGAAGTTCGGTTTCGAGATCGTCGAGCTGCCGGTCGATCGATACGGCCGGGTCGATCCCGACCACGTTGCGGCTGCGATCAATGAGCGGACGACCGTCGTCGCCATCCAGCTCGCGAACAACGAGGTCGGGACGCTCCAGCCCATCGCGGCAATCGGCAAGGTGGTTCGCGAGAAGGGCTCGAAGGGCTGTCTCTTCGCGATCGACGCGATCGCCGGCGCCGCATGGCTGCCGATCGACGTCGAGGCAATCGGTTGTGACCTGCTCGCGCTCGCGGGGCACAAGCTCGACGGCCCGAAGGGCGTCGGGGCGCTGTACCTGCGCAAGGGCACGCACATCCTCGCCCAGCAGCAGGGCGGCACCCAGGAGCGCTTCCGGCGCGCGGGGACCGAGGACGTGGCGGCCGCAGTCGGCATGAGCGTGGCCTTCGAGCTCGCGGTCGCTGATCGCGACGCGACGGTCAAGCGCGTCCGCAAGCTGCGGGACCGGTTGCGCGCGGCGCTCCTCGCCGAGGACGGCGTCGAGCTCACCGGTCACCCGCGCGAGCGCCTGCCGAATCTGCTCTCGGTCGTCGTCGGAGAGGCTGACGGAGCGGCGATCGTCGTCAAGCTCGACCTCGCGGGAATTGCCGGCTCCGTCGGCTCCGCATGCACGACCGGCTCGACCGAGCCGTCGCACGTGCTCCGCGCAATGGGCTACCCCGACGACGAGGCGCGCGGATCGCTGCGCCTCTCGCTTGGTCGCACGACGACCGACGCGGAGATCGACGACGCGGTCGAGCTCATTCCGCGGATCGTCGGCGATTCGCGCGCCGCGGCGGCGGTCCTTGCGGCCGACCCGCTTGGCCAGGCAGTCCCGACGTGAGGGGAGTGGCGGCGCTCGCCTCCGAGGCGCGCCGATGACCCGAACGCTGGTCGCGATGTCCGGGGGCGTCGATTCGTCGGTCGCGGCCGCGCTCCTGACCGAGGCGGGGCATGACGTCGTCGGCGTGTGGATGCGCCTGCACGACGTCGCCGACACCGTCTCGGAGCTCAAGAAGAGCTGCTGCTCGCTCGACGCCGCCGAGGACGCGCGCCGGGTCGCGGGCCAGCTCGGCATCCCGTTCTACGTCATGAACCTCGAGCGCGAGTTCGAGGCGGGCGTGCTGGAGCCCTTCCTCGGCACCTACCTCGATGGTGGGACGCCGACCCCGTGCACCGACTGCAACACGAAGGTCAAGTTCGGGGCGCTGCTCGGCCGGGCGCGGCACCTGTACGAATGCGACTCGGTCGCAACAGGCCATTACGCGCGCCGCGGCGAGGACATCGAAGGTCGCGCCCAGCTGCTGCGCGCGAAGGACGAGGACAAGGACCAGACGTACTTCCTGTACGGGCTGCGCCAGGAGCAGCTGGCCCACGCCCGGTTTCCGCTCGGCGAGCTGACCAAGCCCGAGGTCCGCGACGTGGCGCGCGACCTGGGTCTCGCGACGGCCGACAAGCCCGAGAGCCAGGGCATCTGCTTCATCCCCGACGGCGACGTCCGCGGCGCCCTTCGATCGCGCGGCGGATGGATCGCCGAACCCGGCCCGATCGTCGATTCGGGCGGCGAGCGAGTGGGGGAGCACGCGGGCGCGGCCGGGTTCACCGTCGGGCAGCGGCAGGGCCTGGGCGTGGCCCTCGGCGAGCCGCGCTACGTGTCGCGTGTCGACCCACGCTCGAACGTCATCACGCTGGCGCGACGCGAGGACCTGGAGACGACGACGATCGAGCTCGAGGACGTCCGGTTCGTCGCCGGCGAGGCACCCAACAACGAGTTCCGTGCGGACGTGCGGATTCGCCATCGAGGTTCGCTCGTGCCGGCATCGATCCGGAGCGAATCTCGCGGGAGTGGCACCTGGCGCGTCGAGACCGACACGCCGGTCTGGGCGGCGGCGCCGGGCCAGGCGGCAGTGTTCTACGACGGCGAGCGCTGCCTCGGCGGCGGGCGCATCACGCGCGACAAGGCCGCGTGATCGGGCCAGCGCCGATCCTCGCCGTCATTGTCGGGTTGTTCCACGTCTCCGCGTATGTGTTCATCCGGGGTCGTGCGGGCGCACGGCTTCCGCTGCTCGTCGTCGCCGCCGTCCTCGGCGCGTGGGCCGGCGACACCGTCGGGGCACGGATGGCGATCGACCCGCTGCGGATCGGCGAGTTCCACCTCGTCTCCGCATCCGTCATGGCGTGGCTCGCCATCGGCCTCGTCGCGATCGTGGCGGTGGTCGCGCCCGAGCGGCGTCCGCGGGTCGCCGAGCCGCGCGTCGAGACCGTGCTGACCCACGCCCACGCGACGGCGGGAGCTGCATCCGGGACAGCAACTGCGGCGGGCGGTGCCGCTCCCGATGCCGACCCAGACCCGCCCGCCGGGAGCACCCCGAAGACCGAGGCAACCGCATGATCGAACGGCTGCGCCGGTTGTCTCGCGACGTTCGGGACGGCGTGACCTTCCATCGGGGTTTGGCGCTCGGCGCCCTCGTCGGCGCCGCGATCGCGGGCTCGACGCTCTGGTCCCGCATCCGCGACGCTCGCCGCGGACCTGAGGCCCCCGTCGATGGGGTTCGACACCGTCACGAGACCTGATCGACGCTCGTCGCACCGGCCGAAGGAGGCACCCTTGCCCTGGAGGCTCGCACGACGGTCGATTGCTGCGGCAGGAATGGTGATGCTCGCAGCCTGCGCCGCAGTCCCCGCCTCGCACTCGCCCGGCCCGATCGTCGTTCCATCGACGGCTCCATTACGGTCATCCGCGCCGTCGGCGACGCCCATCGGGGTGTCGCCGCGTCCGATCCCGACGCCACGTCCCGTACAGACCCCCGGTCCGACGCCCCAGACCACCGCCGCGATGCCGGATCCGGCGCTGTGGACGCGGACGGGCGATCTCCTCGAGGCGCGAGACTCGCACGCGGCGGCGCTTCTCATGGACGGTCGCGTGCTGGTCGCCGGCGGCCGTAAGCTCGACCCCACACCGTTCGAGGGTGTCCGCTCGCGCATCCTCGATTCGGTCGAGCTCTATGACGTGGCGACGGGTAGATGGACCGCCGGGCCACCGATGCAACGCGCACGCGAGGACCACGACGCCGTCACCCTCCTCGACGGCCGTGTCCTCGTCGTCGGCGGCAACACGGTCCGATTCGACGGCTCGAACAACATCGCGGTGAATGTCAAGTCCGCCGAGGTGTTCGACCCGGTGACCGGGCGATGGACGCTCCATCGCAGCCCGACGGCGACGCTCACTTGGGCGACGGCGACGCTGCTTCGCGACGGCCGCGTCCTGATCATTGGTTGGTCCGGGAAGGACTACCCGAACGAGCAGGTCATCACGTTCTTCGATCCGGCCACCGATGCGTGGACCGTGGAACCGTCCTCGAAGCTCGTCCGGGCGCTGCATGCGACGCAGCTGCTCGCCGACGGACGGGTCCTCGTCGTCGGCGGGACGGGCCTGGGCGGCCATGTCGCGTCGCCGCTCGACGACGCAGCGATCTACGACCCCGTGGCCGGCACGTGGACCGACGTCGGTCCGATGCGTGCGGCCGGCTACAACATGCGGACCGATCTCCTTCCTGACGGGCGCGTCCTCGTCGAGTTCGGGGTGAGTCAGGTCTTCGACCCCGCGGCACGCACCTGGACGCACGGCGGAGCCGTCCCGGACGAAGACGAGCTGGAGGCAACCGTCGCGCTGTCCGACGGGCGAATCATCGGGTTCCCGGACCCGGGCAGGTTCGTCGAGGCGACCGGCCTGACCTACGACCCGGACGCACAGGATTGGGTCGTGCTTGGCTCATTCCGAGCGGTCAGCCGGATGACGCTCACGCTCCTGACGGACGATCGGGTGCTGGTCGCCGGTGGCTACGTCGGCTGCTACCGCTCCAACCCGTGCGCCGGTGGCGAGGTCGGCGAGTCGTGGCTCATCGACCTTCCACCGCCCTAGGCAGAGCCCGGACCCGGATGCTCTGACCCGGAGGGCGGGGCCCGCTCGGCTACCATTCCGCCGATGCCGAGCCCCGTTCAGGAGCGTGATTCGCGGATCGCGTGGCGGTCCGCCACGGACATCCGGAGCCAATTCGTCGAGTTCTTCGCGGAGCGCGGCCATCGCGTCGTGCCCAGCTCCAGCCTCGTGCCTGCGAACGACAACACGCTGCTCTTCGTGAACAGCGGGATGGTCCCCTTCAAGGACGCGCTGACCGGCGCCGAAAAGCGCAGCTACTCCCGCGCCGTCAACTTCCAGCGCTGCCTGCGCGTGGCCGGCAAGCACAACGACTTCGAGGAGGTCGGGCGGTCGCCGCGCCATCACACCCTCTTCGAGATGCTCGGCAACTGGAGCTTCGGCGACTACTTCAAGCGCGAGGCGATCCACTGGGCCTGGGAGTTCATGACCCGCGACCTCGGGCATTCCCGGGCGAGCGTCTCGCGGCGACCGTGTACACGACCGACGACCTCGCCCACAGGATCTGGAAGGACGAGATCGGGCTGCCGCCGGAGCGGCTCGTGCGTTGGGGCGACTTCCCCAACGGTGACGAGAAGAACTGGTGGCGCATGGCGGACGTCGGGCCGTGCGGTCCGTGCAGCGAGATCCACTTCGATCGAGGACCGCAGTTCAGCGAGGGCGACTTCTGCGTCCCCGATCACTCCGAGACGTGCCCGCGCTGGCTCGAGGTCTGGAACCTGGTCTTCATGGAGTTCGAGCTCCACGCGGATCGATCGCTCACGCCGCTGCCGGCGCCCGGCATCGACACCGGCTTGGGCCTCGAGCGCATCGCGAGCGTCGTCCAGCAGGTGCCCTCGAACTACGACACCGATCTCTTCACCGCGATCCACGAGCGGATGCGCGAGATCTTCGGCCACGACCCGGACGCATTCGAGGCCGAGCGCTTCAGCTACCAGGTCATCGCCGATCACTCGCGGGCGATCACGTTCCTGCTCGCCGATGGCGTCATGCCGTCAAACGAGGGCCGCGGCTACGTCTGCCGGCGGATCGTCCGGCGCGCCGTGCGCCACGGGCGGCTGCTCGGACGAACGGAGCCGTTCCTCGCCGAGGCCGCGAAGGTCGTCATCGACACGATGGCCGACTTCTTCCCTCATCTGCGCGAGAACGAGGCGTCGATCCTCGGCGGGATCATCCGCGAGGAGACGGCGTTCAGCCGCACGCTCGAATCCGGCACCACGCTGCTCGAGGAGGCGCTGATCCCACTCACCTCGGCCGAGCGCGTGGTCGGGCTGAAGGCCGACGACCTGCCGGCGGATGCGCCCATGATCGCGGGGGACGTCGCGTTCAAGCTGCACGACACCTACGGCTTCCCGATCGACCTCACCATCGAGCTCGCCGCCGAGTACGGGGTCGCCGTCGATCGAGGTGGGTTCGACGCCGCGCTCACCGAGCAGCGCGAGCGCAGCCGGGCCGGCACCAAGGCCGACAAGAGCCGCCAGGCGACCGAGGCCGCGCTCTACCAGGCCATCTTTGGCCGAGCCGGCGAGACGGCGTTCCTCGGCTACAAGTCGACCAGCTCGGAGGCGAGAATCGTCGCGATCCTGCGCGACGGAATCGAGTACGCCGAGCTCGAGGCCAAGGGCGACGAGGAGCTCCGAACGCCGGCGGGCGCCGCCGCGGAGGTCGTGCTCGATCAGACGACGTTCTACGCGGAGGGTGGTGGCCAGGTTGGCGATCGTGGCGTGCTGCGCCTCGGCGGTGCCGACGGCAGCGTCGTGTTCGAGGTCGAGGACACGCAGCGCGTGGCGGGCACGCAGACCGCTGGTCTCATCGTGCATCGAGGCACGCTGCGCGGGCGGCTCAAGGTCGGCGAGACGGTCACGGCCGAGGTCGATGCCGACCGACGCGCGCACACGATGCGCAATCACACCGGCACGCATCTCCTCCACCGCGCACTGCGCAACGTCGCCGGCGATCGTGCGAAGCAGGCCGGCTCGCTCGTCACGCCGGACCACCTCCGGTTCGACTTCCCGTTCGACCGGGCGCTGACCGACGACGAGAAGCGACCGGATCGAGGACGAGGTTCGATCGGTTGTTCGCGAGGACCGTCCGGTGACCATCGCATTCCTGCCGATGGCCGAGGCGATCGAGCGCGGGGCCGATGCGTTCTTCGACGAGAAGTACGGCGAGACGGTTCGCACCGTTCGCGTGCAGGACTACAGCTTCGAGCTGTGCGGGGGCACGCACTGCCCCGCGAGCGGCATGGTGGGTTCGTTCGTGATCACCGGGGAGCGGAGCATCGGGTCGGGGATGCGCCGCATCGAGGCCCTGACGGGAACAGGTGCCGATTCGCACCTCCGTGCCCGCCTCGACACCCTCGATCGGGCGGTCGTCCAGGCGGGCGCGCTCTCCGCCGAGGTGCTGCCCGAGCGGATCGCGGCGCTCCAGGACGAGCTCAAGGAGTCGAAGCGGAAGTTACGTGAGGGTGGAGGAGCGGCCGGCGGGGCACCGAAGCCGGGTGACCTCCGGGACCGCGTCGAATCGTTCGATGGCGTGTCGATCGTCACGTTCGCCGCACCGTTCGAGTCTCCCGATGCGATGAAGGGCTACGCGAAGGACCTGCGCTCGGCGCTCGGGACGAATGTCATCGCCGTCGCGCTCGATTCCGACGAGCCGCAGATCTTCGTCACCGCAGACGAGACGGCAGTTGCCAAGGGCATCTCTGCCGGCGACCTGGTCCGGATCGCGGTGGGCGCGATCGACGGCAAGGGCGGCGGCCGAGCGGAGATGGCCCAGGGCCGCGGCACGAAGCGTGAAGGTCTCGA
This sequence comes from uncultured Chloroflexia bacterium, assembly GCA_963721765.1. Taxonomy (GTDB): domain Bacteria; phylum Chloroflexota; class Limnocylindria; order Limnocylindrales; family CSP1-4; genus UBA5189. The sequence continues at coordinate 1,634,047 of CAVRJP010000001.1, read as the reverse complement.
TCAGGCGCTCGACGCGATCAAGTCGGCGACGCGCGAGGCGGTCGCCCGAGCCTGATGGCAGCCCTCGCGTTCCTCGGCGGTCCATCGGCTCTCGTGGCCGCCGTGGCGACGGTCCTCGGCGCGATCTTCCTCGTCCTGTTCTTTGTCCGCGGTCAACCGTGGGGCACCCTCAACGACCTCGCCAGCATCGTGCTGATGCTCGCCACGCTCCCGGTCGTTGTCGCGGTGACGTTCATGGAGGGCCACGCTGCGCCGCTCCATCTCGTCGCGGCGGCCATCGGGGTCGTGGGGATGCTTGGCGCGGCCACGACACAGACCCTTCTGGTCGCCCGGAGCCGGACTTACAAGCAGCTCCTGCCGTGGACCCTTGGGTTCGGCGGGGTCGTCGGGATCTGGTACCTCCTCGTTGGGATGATCGGGCTGCCGTTCGGCCGTGATGGCACGAACCTCAGCGCTCTCGCGATCGGCTCGGGCATCGGGTACGTCCTGATCGGCTATGGCTTCTGGCGCGGGAACGAGCGCCACCCGCTGTCCATCGGCGGCGGGATCCTTCTCCTCGTCGCGTCGACCTGGTTCCTCACGTGGATTGGTCTCCTGATCGTGACCGGGCAGATCGGCTTCGGGACGAGGCAGTAGCAATGACCGCGCTTCGCCGGCTCTGGAACCGCGACTCGAGCTCCGAGGGGCTCTCTGCGTGCACGGCACTGGATGTCGGCACGGAGTTTGCGAAGGCGCTCGTCTTCGAGATCCGGGACGGCAAGGGCATCGTCCAGGGCGTCGGGCGGAAGCGGCAGGGGCTGGCGCACATGCAGTCGGGGACCGTGGCCGACATCTCGGCAGTCGTCGACAACTGCGCGGTCGCGCTCCAGGAGGCCGAGGAGATGGCCGGCTTCCGGCCGGAGCAGGTCGTCATCGGAATCGCTGGCGAGCTGGTCAAGGGCTTCACGACATTCCACGACCAGCAGCGCGTCAGGCCGGATGCGCCGATCTCGGAGGCGGAGCTCGGCAAGCTCATGGAGAACGTCCAGCGCCAGGCGATGCGCGAGGCCGAGCGCTCGGTCACCTGGGAGACGGGGCTGCAGAGCGTCGACGTGCGCCTCGTGCATGCCGCGGTCGTGGGCGCCTGGATCGACGGCTACGCAGTCACCAACCCGATCGGATTCCAGGGCCGGAACGTCCGGATCGCGATCTTCGACGCCTTCGCGCCGCTGGTCCATCTCGGCGCGCTCCAGACCGTGGCCGCGAAGCTGGACCTCGAGCTCGTCGCCGTCGTCGCTGAGCCGTACGCGGTGGCGCGCGTGCTGGACAGCGAGCAAGTCCGGCAAGGTGGCGCGCTGTTCGTCGATGTTGGCGGCGGCACGACCGACGTCGCGCTGGTGCGACAGGGCGGGATCGAGGGCACGCGGATGTTCGCGCTGGGAGGGCGAGCGTTCACGAAGTCGATCGCCGACCGCCTGGAGCTGCCGTTCCCGCGCGCCGAGGCGCTCAAGGTCGACTACGCCCGCGGGATCGCGGGCGAGCGCGCGGACGACGTTCGCGAGATCGTGGCCGACGACGTCGCGGTGTGGGCGGCAGGTGTCGAGCTCGTGCTCGAGGAGCTCGCGGCGGGCGACCTGCTGCCGGGCCGGATCTACCTGTGCGGTGGCGGCTCGCGCCTGCCCGAGATCCGCGACGCGCTGTGCACCGAGGCGTTCACCAGCCAGCTGCCGTTCGCGCGCCCGCCGGAAGTGACGATCCTCGCTCCCGAGGCGATCGAGACCATCCGCGACGAAACGCGCCTGCTGGAGGACCAGCAGGACGTCACGCCGATGGGCCTGGCGTACCAGGCGATCGAGGTCGGGGCGTCGTCGAACCCGCTCGACGCATCGCTGCGGCGGGTCGTCAAGGCGATGCGCATCTGATGGCGCTGATCTACCTCGACGTCGACGACGAGATCACGTCGGCGGCATCTCGGATCCGCGCGGCGGAGGACGAGCGGATCGCGCTCGTCCTGCCGTACGGCTCGCGACTCGCGACGTCGCGGATCAACTTCCGGCTGCTCGCCCGCGAGGCGACCGAGCGCGGCAAGCAGATCGAGATCGTGTGTGCGGATCCGTCCGCGCGTGCCCTCGCCGCGGCGGCGGGCCTGCCGGTCCACCCATCCGTGTCCGCGTTCGAGGGTCACGGAGCGGGCGCGACGGTGGCGACCGCTCCGCACGAGGCGTCGCCGGGTGACGTGGACGATCCCGACGGAGCCGGGTCGGCAGGCGACAACGGCACCGGAGCAACTCCCGTCGGTGCCGGCGTGGCGTCGGATACCGGTCCGGGCGTCGCCGGCGTGCCCGTCGGGGGCCTGAACATCGATGGTGGCCCCGACATCGACGAGGACACGCAGACCCGTGTCCTGACGCAACCCCGCAAGAGCTCGCCGCGCGTCCCGCGTGTCGGGCCGCCGCGGCCACCGGTGCGGACACGGCTTGCCGTCGGGATCGGGCTCGCCGCCGTGGCGCTCGTCGTGGTCGGTGGGATTCTGGCGCTGGAGCTGCTGCCCTCGGCGACGATCGTGCTCGCCCCGCGCTCGGAGGAGATCGGGCCGATCGAGCTCACGATCGAGGCTCGATCCGACGTCACCGCGCCGGATCCAGCGACGCTCACGATTCCCGCCCTGCGACTGACGTTCGACCTCGAGGCGACCCAGAAGATCACCGCGACGGGCACGAAGGTCACGGAGACGACCGCGACCGGCAACGTCACGTTCTCGAACAACGACACCGGTGGCTCGAACAGGATCCCCGCCGGGTCGATCGTCTCGACGGAGTCCGGCGTCGAGTTCGCAACCGTCGCCGCGGTGACCCTCCCGCCGGCGTTCCTGTTCCCGTTCTTCCCGTCGTCCGCCTCGGTCGGTGTCACCGCAGTGGCGTCGGGGCCGGACGGCAACGTCGAGAAGGAGACGATCACGATCGTCCCGAAGGGCGAGAACCGGGTCCTTCTCCAGGTCACCAACCGCGAGCCGACGACGGGCGGCGAGCGGACCGAGTCGCCCGAGGTCAGCCAGGCGGATGTCGACGCGGCACTCCTCGCCATCGACGGCGCACTCGCCGCCGAGCTCAACGAGCAAGTGAGCGAGGGCACGACGATCCCGCCCGGCGTGGAGGTCTTCGACCAGACCCAGGTCGTGGGCCCGCCCGAGTTCGCGACGGATCCGGCATCGCTCGTCGGCAGCGCCAGCCTCGAAGTCGACCTGGTCGCGACGGCCGAGGGCTCGATCCTGGGCGTCGACTCGACCCCGATCGAGGCGATTGCGCAGGCCCGGCTCCAGGAGCGAGTCGCCGAGGGCTGGGCCCTCGCGCCGGGTTCGACGACCTTCGACCTCGGCGTCCCGACCGTGCTCGGCGAGACCGTGGTCTATCCGGTATCAATCGCGGCGACGCAGGTGCGCGACGTCGATCAGGCCGCGCTCGCGGAGCTGGTCCGCGGGCTGCTCCTCGCGGACGCACGGTCGCAGCTGGACGACTTCGGGAACGTCGAGATCACGCTCTGGCCTGACTGGGTGACGACGATCCCCCGGAGTCCGGATCGCATCACGTTCACGCTCGTCGACGCGCAACCGGCGCCGAGCCCGACACCGTGACAGAGCGGCTGGAGGAGCGGACCGCCGGGGCGATCCTCGGGATCGACCTCGGGGAGCGGCGGATCGGGCTTGCAATCGCGGAGCGAGACGGGCTGTCGTCGCGGCCGCTCGCCACGATCTCGCGCGCTCGGTCGCTCGAGCCTGCCGACGATGCCGGCACGCTGGCGAGAATTGCCGCGGAGCAGCATGTCGCGGAGCTGGTGGTCGGGCTGCCGCTCGAGGCGAGCGGCGAGGAAGGCCCGATGGCCGCGGCGGCCGCCACGTGGGCGAACGCCATCGCGGAGCTGGTGGGACTGCCGGTCACGCTGCGCGACGAGCGACTCTCGAGCCACCTTGCGGAGTCACGCCTCGGGCCCGATGCCACGCGGTCGCTCCGGTGGCCCGCCGTCGAAAACGCAACGGGACAGGTATCGTGAAAAGGTGGACCGGGAAGCCGCCGCCATCATCCTCCAGGACGAGCTCGACGCTCGACATGCCGCGCGGCGCAACGTTGTGCCGCCCCGGGTGGCCGAGTGACGGTCCGCAGCGGCCGCGGGCCGCGAGAGCCCGGAGATGCCCTCGTGGCGGGCATCCGACGGTCGAGGCAACCCTCCGGTCGTATCCCCGTCGCAGCAACGGCAATGGCAAGCGCGGCTTCCGGCTGCCCGGCATCATCAAGTTCATCCTGTTTGCCGGCGTCCTCGCGGCCCTGGTGCTCGTCGCCTTCCTGACCGCGCTTCGGCCCGTGGTCCGGGCCGGCATCGTCGGCTGGGCGTGGGACAACCCAGGCTCGATCACGCGCTTCCCGTTCGTCGGCGACTTCGTGCGCGAGGACCTCGGCGATTCGCTGACTGCCCGTGCCGGCACGGACTCGACCGGATCGGTTTTCGTCGTGGAGTCGGGCGACACCATCGAAGTCCTCGGCCCGCGGCTCGAGGCCGAGGGTTTCGTCAAGAACGGCCGCGCGTTCATGTACGAGGCGCTCCTCGGGAACCTCGAGCCAACGGCGGGCAGCTTCCTGCTGCGCGGCAACATGACCCCGGCCGAGGTAGCCGATGCGCTCGTGTTCGCCCGGGTGACGGTCACGACCCTCGACATCACGTTCCGGGAGGGCCTGCGCATCGAGCAGATGACGGCGCTCCTGCAGACGCTCGACACGGGCATCGACCCGCAGGCGTTCTACGACCTCGCGAAGCACCCGCCGGAGGAGCTGCTCGCCGACTACGAGTGGCTCGGGCTGCCCGACGGCGCGAGCCTCGAGGGCTTCCTGTACCCGGACACGTACCAGGTCGTCACCGGCGTCCAACGGCGGCCCGACTGCCATCACCGACGCCGAAGACGCTCGTCCGCATGCTGCTGGACGAGTTCTTCGCGGAGGTCGGCGAGGAGCGGATGAACGTGCCGGAGGCGCGCGGGATGACCTTCTACCAGGTCCTCACGCTGGCCTCGATCGTCGAGCACGAGGCGGCGCTCGAGGAGGAGCGGGCCGTCATCGCCGGCGTCTACCAGAACCGGCTCGACGGCCTCCGCGGTGTCGCCCAAGATCCTGAACGCCGACCCGACGGTGACGTACGCCACCGACACGATGGCCCTCGACGAGCTGCCGTTCGAGCAATGGCAGGAGTACTTCTTCTGGAAGGTGCCCGCCGAGCCCGCTCGCGGACGTCAATGTCCGCGAGGACCTCGCCGGCTACCAGACCTACCAGCGTCGCCGGCCTCATCCCGGGACCGATCTCCACGCCCAGCCTGCATCGATCGATGCCGCGCTCGCTCCCGACAAGGCCGACGGCTACCTGTACTTCGTGGCTCATCCCGGAAACCAAGGAGCACGCCTTCGCGAAGAACGCTCGCGCGAGCACGAGGCGAACCTCCGCAAGTACGGCTACCTGTGATCGAACCGTGATCGGCAACGGCGGCCTGCGCACGCTCCTGCCCGAAGCCTGGCCGCATCCGGCCGACTTCGCGGCGCCGCCCACGGCGGCCGATCGGGCGCGCTGGGCCGAGGCAGACCGGGTGGCACGCCCGGAGCGCCTGGCGCGACTTCGGCAACGGATGGCCGAGGAGGGCGTCGACGGCTACTTCGGCGTGCGCTGGGAGCACATGCGCTACCTCACCGGGCTGCCCTTCGACGAGGGCGAGGTCACGGGCTCGGGCGACTCGGGCAAATTCCTGGTCGGGCTCGAGGACGTCTGGGTCCTCGCCGATTCGCGGTACACGATCGCGGTCAAGCGCGATGCCCCGAATCGACGATCTTCGATTGCTACAACGCGCTCGCGGACCGTGGTCGGAGCTCGTCGCGACCGCGGGCGTCCGCCGCGTCGCGATCGAGGCGTCGACCATCCCGCACCTCACCTGGGAGCGCCTGCGCGAGGCGGCACCCGGCGTCGAGCTCGTCCCGATCGAGGGCTGGGTCGAGGCGGGCCGGCAGCTCAAGGAGCCCTCCGAGCTCGAGCGCGTCGCCGCTGCCAGCGCCATTGCCGATCGCGCGCTCGCCTCGCTCCTGCCGTCGATCCGGCCGGGCGTGACCGAGAAGGAGCTCGCGCTCGACCTCGAGTGGCGGATTCGTACCAGCGGCGCGGACCGCCTCGCGTTCGACGTCGCCTGCCTCGCCGGACGCCGAGGCGGCGCTGCCCCATGGCTCACCAGGCGATCGGCCGGTCGTGACGGGCACGGTGCTGCTGTTCGACTTCGGGGCCCAGGTCGAGGGCTACCGCAGCGACATGACTCGCACCCTGTTCGTGGGCGAGCCACGGGAGCGAGACCGCGCCGTGTACGGCGTCGTCGCCGGGGCGCAGGACATCGTGTTCGACGCAGCTCGACGCCGCCGTGCCCGCCGCGCAGGCCGGCGAGCCGATGCCCACCGGGCCGCTCCCTCGACGCGCTTGCGCGCGACTTCATCACGGCCGACGGCCGATTCCCGGAATACGGCCACGGCCTCGGTCACGGGATCGGCCTCGCGACGCACGAGCTGCCCGGCCTCGGCCGCCGCAGCCCGAACGTGCCGCTGCCGTCACGGACTGTGTTCTCGGTGGAGCCGGGCATCTACCTCGAGGGCGAGATGGGCGTGCGCATCGAGGACCTCGTGGTCGTCGACGTCGAGGCGGGCCGCACCGACCGGGTCACGCTGTTCCCACGCGACGAGGTCGTCGTCGGCGTCTAGGTCGACGCGCGCCCGAGTGAGACTGAGTCCCGGGCTCCGCAGCAGTACGAGCGCCGGAGGCAGTTTCCTGCCAATCCGTCACGACGCGAGGCGTAGCCGTCGTCGAGGCCCGAATTTCATGCCAGTTCGTTGCTCTGCGCGGCGTTTGGCCTCTTTCGCGAGCGCGTCCGCGCACGAGGTCATGCGCCGACGTGTCCTCGGAGCGCGGATCCGGAGGCTAAGGCCGGCCAGGTGACGCTTGGCAGCGAACTGGGCCTCGGCTACAATCGCCCAATCCCGATCGATCCCCATCGTGCGGATCGGGCGCGCCTGAGGGTCGGCGGCGGACCAGACCACGAACGCTCGAGAGCCACGGAGCCCAACCGACCATGATCAGCACCGGCGAGCTGCAGCAAGGGCGTGACCATCGAGCTCGACAACGAGCTCTGGCAGATCCTCGACTACCACCACATCAAGATGGGCCGCGGATCGGCGCAAGTCCGGATCACGCTGCGCAACGTCAAGCGCGGGCAGACGGTCGAGCGCTCCTTCCAGGCGGGAACGAAATGGCCGCGTGCCCAGATGGAGAACCGGCCCGTCCAGTTCCTGTACCGCGACGGCGACGACTTCCACTTCATGGACACCGACACGTACGACCAGTTCATGCTCCGTGGCGACCAGCTCGGCAGCGCGACGAGCTACCTCAAGGACGGCATGACGCTCGACCGGACGAGCTACCAGGGCGAGACGATCGGTGTTGAGCTCCCGGTCTCGGTCGATCTCCAGGTCGCACAAGACCGAGCCCGGGCTTCGCCGGCGACACCGCACAGGGCGCACGGAAGCCCGCGACGACCGAGACCGGGCTCGTCGTCTCGGTGCCCCTGTTCGTCAACGAGGGCGACACCATCCGCGTCGACACCCGCACCGGGGAGTACCAGACTCGACTCTGATGGGCCGGGCCGGGATCGACGCACTCCTGTACCTCATGGGTGAGGCGTTCGACGGCCCGCTCGAGGAAGGGGACGAGAGCTCGGCGCTCATGCCGAATCTCACCACCGTGCCCGAGGAAATCTGGCGGGCGTTGCCGCCGGGCGGTGCGCGGTCGATCGAGTCAATCGCGCTGCATGTCGGCTCGTGCAAAGTCATGTACGACGACTACGCCTTCGGCCGTGGCACGCTCGGCTGGAACCTGCCCGAGGTCCAGCCGTGGCCCGAGGGCGAGGCGCCCATGGACGAGACGATTTCGTGGCTCCGGACGGCACAAGCCCGTCTCGCGGAGCACGTGGCGGCGCTTGCCGACGATTCCGAGCTGGATCGCCCGCGACGCGCGAACTGGGGCGAGGACCGGCCGACCCGCTGGCTGATCGCCGTGATGATCAACCACGACGCGTATCACGCAGGCGAGATCAACCACCTCCGGAGCATCCTCGGGCCTGACGATCGGTGGCAGCACATCAAGCTCGGCTACGAGTAGATCCGCCTCAGGGTCCCGCTGAGGTGCCGAGCCCGGCAGCCGCCCGACACGATGCGTGACCCACGTACGATGAGCGCCGTGGAAACAACGAACGGGCCCTTGCTGCCAATTTCGACCCCTGATCTCGCCGGGCTCAGGATCCTGTCGGTCGGCGAGGCGGCGCGAGCCATCGCGACGACCGTTCGAGCCGACGAGCAGCTGCGCGACCTGTGGGTCGAGGGGGAAGTCGGTCGGGTCGTGATCTCGAGCGCCGGACACGCCTATTTCGCGCTGAAGGACGATCGGGCGCAGCTCCAGTGCGTGTGGTTCCGCGACGACCGGGTTCGATCACCGTTCCAGCCGCAGACCGGGCTGCGCGTGGTGGCGCACGGCAGGGTCGACGTCTACGAGGCGCAGGGCGCCCTCCAGCTCTACGTCGACTCGATCCAGCCGTCGGGGGTAGGGGACCTCGCGATCCGGTTCGAGCAGCTCAAGGCGAGGCTCGCCGCCGAGGGGCTCTTCGCCAGCGAGCGCAAGCGGCCCCTGCCGGCTCGACCGAGGGTCGTGGCGGTGGTCAGCTCGCCGACGGGCGCCGCCTGGAAGGACGTCTGCCAGGTCTTCGCGCGCCGCTGGCCGCTCACGCGGGTGGTGCTCGTCGCGTGCCAGGTCCAGGGCGACGGGGCGCCGGAATCGATCGTCCGGGCGCTGCGCCGGATCGAGAAGCACGTGGCGGCGCTCGCGGCGGAAGGACGGGCGGAGGAGGCACCCGCGCTCACGATCGTGGCGCGGGGCGGCGGCTCGATGGAGGACCTGTGGTCGTTCAACGACGAGCGGGTCGTTCGCGCGATCGTGGCGCACACGTTGCCGGTCGTGAGCGGCGTCGGGCACGAGGTCGACGTCACGCTCTCGGACTTCGCCGCGGATGTGCGCGCCGCCACGCCGACCGCGGCCGCGGAAGTGGTCGTGCCGGATCGGGCGGAGTTCGCGTCGGCGCTCGCTCGCGGGGCCGAGCGGATGCGGGTCGCGGGAGCGCGGGTCATGGTCGCGGCTTCCCGTGAGCTCGATTCGGAGCGGCGCGTGCTCGAGCGACTGAACCCCGCGGCTCGGCTCGCCAGCTCCCGCCAGCTCGCCGGCGACCTGCTGGATCGCGCGACGCGCGCGCTTCGGGTTCGACTGGCGAGCGCGGGGACGGCGGAGGATCGGCTCGCAGCCGCCCTGCCGAATCTCGCTTCGAGGCTCGTCGGCCAGCGACGTTCGCTTCTCGCGGAAGCCGGGGCGGCGCTCACGGTGCTCGGGCCCCAGGCGACGCTCGAGCGCGGCTACGGCATCGTTCGCCGATCGAGCGACGATGCGATCGTCCGCGATCCTGCAGAGGTGAGCGGCGGGTCTCGCCTCCGCATCCGCGTCGCCCGCGGCGAGTTCCCGGCCACCGCCGACGATGCCTGAGGGGCCGATGGGCGACCTCGTCTTCGTCATCGCGATCGGCGCCCTCGCCGCGGCGATTGGCGTCGGGTTGGGTATCTTCTTCTTCGCACCACGCATCAGGCGCGCGTTGGATCGCGCCGAGTCCCAGGAAGCGGCGACCGGCGACGGGCCGACCGACGACACGAAGTCCGACAACGAGGAGCCAGGTGACCGACCCGACTGACGGCGCCAACGGCGCCGAGCCCCGCGTCGACCCGCCGATCGACGGGCTCTCGTTCGACGACGCCCTCGCAGCTCTGCAGCGGACAGTGGCCGAGCTCGAGGCGGGCGGCCAGCCGCTCGAGCGCTCGATCTCCCTCTACGAGCGCGGCGTCGCCCTCCACGAGCGCTGCGCCAAGCTCCTCGCCGAGGCCGAGCTGAAGGTCCAGCAGCTCGTCACCCGCGCCGGCGGCGCCCTCGAAGCCATCGACGTCGCACCCGACGCGGCCCGCGATACCGAGTAGGGCTCCCGCCCGACGCGGCGCTGGACGGGTCAGCCGCCGTTCGGGTCGGTTGATGTCGGCACCGATCCCCGTGCCGTCATCGAACATGAGCCCCAGCTCCCGTTGGCGGTCGACCACCGCCGGCGCGATCGGGGTCGGCGCCGATGGATCGGGCGACGGCGCGGGGCGACCGGGGCCGACAGCGACGGTCGCCGTGCCCACCACTCGATCGTCGATCGCCGCCGAGAGCAGCCAGCAGCCCGGCTCGGTAAAGCGCTGTTCGAAGAGGTACCAGCCACCCGGAAGCTGGGGTGCCGGCGCGTCCACCCAATAGATGGTGTCCGGGTTGACTCGGCTGTTGAATGACCCATCGACACGCTGGCCCGTGTCGAGGTGCTCAGCCCGGATCGAGACGGTCTTGAACGTCGGGGCGTCTGGGTCAAATCGGGTATGCAAGAGCCAGGTCGATCCGTCGGAATTCGCCCAAATGGTGCCGGGCTCGATGTGGAAGAAGGCGTTCGGCCCCCCGACCTCGATCCACCAGTCGCCGTGTTTCGTCGCCGGCGATTCGTCGCAATCGACGCTCGCCGCCGGCGCATCGCGGCCCGGACCACCGATCGGCGTAAATGACAAGACGGCGGCTACGACGAGCAGCCCGATGGTCGCAGTCGCGAGGGCAAACCACGGGCGACGCACGCGGCGGCTATCCGCGTCGAGCCGGGCACGGAGCGATGCCTCTGTGAGAACCACCGGCGGCCGGTACGCCTCTGCCCGAAGCGCGGCTCGCAGCTCGGGCTCAAGCTGATCGCTCATGCCCCGCTCCCGCGCGACGTTTTGTCCGGCGTCGGCTCATCACGAAGGGCTCGCCGAAGGCGCGTTCGCGCCTCGCGCAGCTGGGTCTTGATCGTGTTCTCGCTCGTTCCCAGCGCAGTCGCGACGTCCGCGAGCGAAAGGTCGGCGAGGTCGTGGAGGGCGACGACCGCGCGCATCCGGGGCGGCAGTGCGTTGATCGCTTCCTGGAGCGCCGCGCGGTCGACGGACAGCCGTGTCACGGCTGGGCAGGTCCGGTGTCACGTCGAGGCTCACGAGCTGGGGCTGGAATCCGCGGCGTCGTCGCAATGCGAGGCGACTCGACGTGGTCAGGAGCCACGGCCGAAGGCGACTCGGGTCGCGAAGGTCGCCGACCTTCCGCCACGCGGTCATGAGCGTGTCGGCCAGAGTCTCCTCGGCGTCGCGCTCGTTCCGAAGGATCAGGTAGGCCACCGCCTGGATCTCCGCTCCATGGAGTTGAAGTAGGCGTTCGAGGGCGTGCGGATCCCGTTCCCGCAAACCGGCGACCAGCGACTCGTCGGCCAGGTCGGTCCCCTTCGTCGTTGTCGTCACATCATGAGAGACCATGCGCAGGCGAAACGGGTGAGCGACGATGATGCCGATCGCTCAAATTCGCTGATCATCGGAGGGCCGACCCGTGGCGATCATGCAGCACCGGCGGTCGTGGACCGTCGAGCTTGACGACCGTCGCCACAAGATCGACGTCGTCTACGCCGCGTTCTCGGGCTGGATGTCGATCGAGATCGACGGGCGCCGGGTCGCGCGGGGCTGGCGCGAGTGGCAGACGGTCTTCGGCGGGGCGGTGGTCTCGTGCGAATTCAAGGGCCATCGCGTCGTCGCGCGGGTGACCCAGCCGTGGCTCAAGCAGGAATACGCGTTCGCACTCGCGATCGACGGCTTGATTCAGCCGGGCAGCGACGCGCAGCCGGAGGAAGGTTCGCAGCGGAAGGGCATGCTGCTGACGATCATCGGAGCGTTCGTCACTGCGGTGCTGATCGCGGTCGCCCTCCAGTTCTTCAGGATGCTCTGATCTCCGAGCCGTGTGGCCGTTCGCGTGAAGCAAGCGAAGTGCTGAGCGCCGCGAAGATCGCGTCTCGCTCTCGCCGCGAGCCGAAGCTGATCGTGACGTCCTCGGTGGACGCATGGACCCGCAGCGTGGGCGCAGCGGAGCGGAGGCCGCGCAGCAACCCGACGTCGACGGCGGTGTGGGCCGAGTGGAGCTGCAACGACAGCGGCCGTTCGCTGGTCACGTGCAGCGATGCGACCCCAGGTCCCTGGATGACAAGGGTCGCGGGCACGACGGCACGCTCGCCCAGATCGCTCATCGTCCTCCGCAGCAGGACCTGGGTGTTGGCCGTCCGTGGCAGTTCGACGCCCGGCGCTTCACGGAAGAACATCGGGTAGGTCGTGCGGCGCGCGAGGATCACCAGCACGCCCGCGAGCGCGAGGGCGGCGGCGGGCCATGGCGGAGGCGGCTCGGTGGCGAGGACCGGATCGGGGATGAGGCGGCCCGTCCAGGCACCACCGCCCGGACCCGGTCGGCTGCCCTGGAGCGTGCCGCTGATCGTCGTGTCGCCGACGGCGAGCTCTCTCGAGGTCGGCACGATGATGTCGACGTCCGGCACCCGATCATCGGTCAGGCTGTAGACCCTTCGGCCGAGGGCGCTCCCGCGCTGTTCGGTGAGCCGGCCGCTCACGATGATCCACGACTGCAGGTTCGAGAGCTTGCCGGCGGCGAGATCCGGGATGCTGATCCGCTGCGGGCTCTTCTGGGTGGCGTGAGCCAGGAGGACGACGCCGGCCGCGACGATGAGCAGCCCCGCGACCCACGGCATCAGGCCCCCGAGCGCACGGGCGCCAGGCAGTCGGCGCAGGCCGTCGACGACGAACGCAAACGCCACGACGGGAAGCGCGAGCAGGGCCTTCGCAACGGCGATCAGAGCGTCCATGAGGCTCGATTCGATCACGAACAACTCGTACGTGCAGGATCAGGGCCGTCTTGCGGGATACATACCAAGTATGTATCCTCTTGATCGAAGGCTTCAGGAGGGCTCACGTGTCGGTTCGATTCGGGTTGCTGGCGCTGTTGGCCGAAGCTCCCAGCCACGGCTACAGCCTGAAGACAGCGTTCGAACGGCGGACCGGAGGATCGTGGCTCCTGAACATCGGGCAGGTCTACACGACCATCCAGCGCCTGGAGCGCGACGGCTTCGTGGAGGCCGCCGGCGGTGACGATGACCGCAGGGAGTACCGAATCACGCCGACGGGCCGCGCCGAGCTCGAGAGCTGGTTCGACAACCCCGTCGTCCCCGAGGGCCCGGCGCGGGACGAGCTCACGATCAAGGTGCTGCTCGCCACCGCGGCGGGCGATGTGGACGTCACGGAGCTGCTCCAACGCCAGCGACGTGCGTCCATCGAGCAGCTGCAGGCCTACACCCGACGGAAGGCCAAGTCCGATCCGCGGCGCGACGTCGCGTTCCTGATCCTCCTCGACGCCCTGATCTTCCGGACCGAGGCCGAGATCCGCTGGCTTGATGCCTGCGAGGCGCGAATTCGCAGCCTCGACGAAACGCCCTGGAAGGAGCCCGTCCGATGACGACCCTCGTACAGCTCGACGGCGCGGCCCGGAGGTTTGGCTCGGGCCACACGGAGGTCACCGCGCTCCACCCGACGACCCTCGCCGTCGAGGCGGGCGAGCTGCTCGCGGTCATGGGCCCGAGCGGCTCCGGCAAGACGACGCTGCTGTCGATGGTCGGCGGTCTCGATCGGCCCAGCGAGGGGCGAGTCATCGTCGCCGGCCAGGACGTCGGCGCGTTGAAGTCCCGCCAGCTCGCCGAGCTCCGGCGGCGAACCGTCGGCTACGTGTTCCAGGACCTCAACCTGCTCGCCGGGCTGACTGCGCGGGAGAACGTGTCGATCCCACTCGAGCTCGACGGGACGACCGATCCGCGAAGCGCGCGCCGCAGCGGATGCGGCGCTGGAATCCGTCGGGCTCGCCTCGCTCGCCGATCGCTTCCCGGACGACCTTTCCGGGCGGCGAGCAGCAGCGCGTCGCGATCGCGCGGGCGCTGGTCGGCGGTCGCCAGATCCTCCTCGCCGACGAGCCAACGGGTGCGCTCGACTCGATGACCGGCAAATCCGTGATGCGCCTCCTCCGCGCGCACTGCGACGGCGGCGGATACGGCGATCCTCGTGACCCACGACGCCGCGCACGCCGCCTGGGCGGATCGCGTCGTCTTCCTGCGCGACGGCCGACGTCGTCGACGAGGCGCGATCCGCCTCGAATCGAGATCTGGTGGCGGAGCGAGGTCGGCGATCTGGCGTCCAGCGCCGCGTGACCGGTTCGTCCCTCCGCGCCGTCTGATCCGCGTCGCTCGGCGCGACATCGCTCGCCACCGCGGCCGGAGCGTCCTCGTGATCGCTGCTCGTCGCTGCTTCCCGTCGCCGCGATGGTCGCTGGCATCACGATCTTCCGGACCACCCAGCCCACCCGCGAGCGACGACGATGTCGCGCAGCATGGGTCGAGCCGATCTCATCGCCTACGGCATCGGCCCGTGCTGAGCTCGCGACCTACCTGCCGGCGGGCAGCATCATCGAGCCGCTGTCTGCCTCGGAAGGGCGTGCTCATCCTTCCCGGGGCGCGGCCCTGCGTGTCCAGCTCAACGCGATGGACCTCGACGGGCTTGCCGCCGGGATGCGGAACGCTCGTCGATGGTCGAGTGCCGGTCGGCGTCGAGGAGGTCAGCGATCACCAACGCCATCGCGAAGCTCGCCGATGTCTCGATCGGCGGGCAGTTGACGCTCGAGGACGGGCCGACGGTGACCGTCGTCGGGATCGTCGAGAATCCGATGTACCTCGGCGACATGACCGTGCTCCTCGACCCCGATGCCATCAGCGGTTGGCCCGGCGGAGTTCGCGACTGGCTGATCGGCGTGCCCGCCGGCACCGATCCGCAGGCGATCGTCGACGCGAGCTTCGATCCCGAGACCGGTGTGCAGGCGGTCCTGATCCACTCGCGCGGAGTCAGGTCGCCTCCAGGCGTTCGGCGGTGACGGCACGAGTGGCTACGTCCTGGTCCTCGGCGCGCTGGCCCTCGTCGAGGCGGCGCTCATCGCATCGGCGGCGTTCGCGGTCAGCATCCGTCGACGCCAGCGCGAGCTGGGCCTCCTTGCCGCGATCGGCGCGACCCCGAAGCAGCTCGCGGGGACCGTCGTCGCCGAGGCGATCATCCTGGGCACCGTCGCCTGCGCCGGCGGCGTGGTCGTCGGGCTTCTGGGTGCCCTGGGCATGTCCCCGTGGCTCGACGAGCTGACGCAGCGCCGGAATCCCTCGTTGGTGATCGACCTGGGCGGTCTCGTCGCGCCGGCGACGATCGGCTTCCTCGCCGCGACGATCGCCGCGGTCACACCAGCGCGGACCGTTGCCCGGGTGCCGGTGCTGCTCGCGCTCTCCGGGCGTCGCCCGCCTCAGTCGTCTGCCCGTGGAACCCTGCGCATCGGACTCTTCAACGTTGGCCTGGCTGCCACGATGACGGTCGTGGGGGCGACGATGCCCGATGCGGGCGCGGACCCGGTCAGTATCTTGCTCCTGGCGGGCGGCGCGATCCTGAGCGTGCTGGGATTCGGCGCCTGCAGCCCGTGGATCCTGGAGCGATTGGGTCGGCTTGCCAACCGGCTCCCGCTCGCTGGTCGGATCGCGTTTCGCGATACCGCTCGCTCCCGCTCCCGCAGCAGCCCGATCGTCACCGCGATCCTCGCGGGCTGCGCCGTGGCGATCGCGATCGGCGCCTGGGTGACCAGTCGCGACGCCGAGAACCTGGCCGGCTGGCGGCCGAACGTCTACCCGGACCAGATCGCGCTGAACGGGCCGGCGAGCGCCGTAGTCGGCCAGGAGCTGCTCGACGACCCCGGCGTCGTCGGTGGGATGTCGGTGCCGCTGCTCGTCCCGGAGGATCCGGACATCATCCCGACTTACCAGTTCCCCGACGCTCGAGACGAGAACGGGAAGCTGATCGACCTGACCGACCAGTGCATGAACTGCAATCCGGAGTACGTGCAGCCGTATTACGCGTGGATGGTCGCCGGCGCAACACCCGAGCTCCTCGAGATGTCGCGCGCGGAGTCGGCCACATACCACTTGCGGCAGGGTCGCGCCGTCCTGATTGCGTACCGCCCCCTGACCGCGACGTACCTCGAGATCCTCTTCGACCGGGAGACGTCATCGACGTTCGAGCGGGTCCGGCGGGTGACGCTGCCCGTGCACGTGATGGAGGCCAAGCCATATGGGACGCTGCCGCAGC
Organism: uncultured Chloroflexia bacterium; assembly: GCA_963721765.1. Classification (GTDB taxonomy): domain Bacteria; phylum Chloroflexota; class Limnocylindria; order Limnocylindrales; family CSP1-4; genus UBA5189. The sequence goes on along the minus strand of CAVRJP010000001.1, from coordinate 1,617,827 downwards.
TGTTCCTCCCGGACGAGACGATCGCGGATCTCGGGCTCGTCGTCGCCGACGAAGCTCAGCATGAACAGCTCGGTGGTCCTTCCGAATTCGTCGTCCTTTACGACCACGACGTCAACGACGCGGATCGCATCCGGGCGAGGGAGGCCGCCGCAAAGTCTCCCGACACGTTCGTGTACGACAACACACCGCCGGAGCGCGCCGGCGAGGGGTTCCGGATCGCCATCATCGCGCTGGTGCTGCTGTTCGCGGTCAGCGTGACGGGCATCGCGATCGCGCTGGGTGAGGCCGAGTCCCGGCCGGAGCAGCGGAGCCTCCTCGCGCTCGGAGCCGACCCGCGCCTCCGGCGTCACATTGCTGCGGCGCGCGCCGCCGTCGTGGCATTGCTCGCGGGCGTGCTCGCGGTCCCGGCGGGCCTGCTGCCGATCTGGGGCATGTTCGTGAGCCGAGGGTCACCGGTCGCGGTGCCGACCCTCGAGATTGCCGGCGCCCTTGTCGCGCTTCCGCTGCTTGCGATCCTGAGCTCTTGGCTGCTCAGCCGGCCGATTCCCGACTGGGCTGCGTTCCGGAGCGATGGGCACCGGCCAGTAGGCGAGCCGGGCTCGTACCCTTGGAGCGTGCCCGAGGACCACTTCGGCGAAGAGATCGCCACCCACTACGACGACTCGGCGGGACACGAGTTCGAGCCCGAGGTGATTCGCGCGACGGCCGACTTCCTGGCCGTGCTGGCGGCGAGCGGCCGCGCTCTCGAGTTCGGGATCGGCACCGGGCGGATCGCGCTCCCGCTTGCCGAGCGCGGCGTCGAGGTCCACGGCATCGACCTGTCGACGGCGATGGTCGAACAGCTGCGCGCCAAGCCCGGCGGCGACGCGATTCCCGTGACCATCGGCGACTTCTCGTCGACCCGAATGGATCGGACGTTCGCGCTCGTCTACCTCGTCTTCAACACGATCGAGAACGTGACGACGCAGGAGGGCCAGGTCGCGGTGTTCCGCAACGCCGCGGCGCACCTGGAGCCTGGCGGGACGTTCATCATCGAGTGCGCAATTCCGGACCTACGCCGGTTGCCGTACGGCGAGACGACCGTCATCTTCGACGCCAGCGAGGGCCACTGGGGGATCGACGAGTACGACGTCGCCAACCAGGGCCTCATTTCGCATCACTTCACGCTCGATGGCGATCGGTTCGACTACTCGTCCGGCCCGTTTCGTTATGTCTGGCCGGCCGAGCTCGACCTGATGGCCGAGCTTGCCGGCCTGCGATTGCGCGACCGCTGGGCCGGCTGGCGCCGCGAGCCATTCACGAGCGAGAGCCGGAAACACGTGTCGGTCTGGGAGAAGCGGGCCGGCTAGGAGCGCGCCGCGACGTCGGTCGGCTCGATCCATCCTGAAACGTGCGCTTGTCAAGTATCAGATAATCAGTCCGACAGGCCTCGGACTACACTCCGGGCGGTCCGTCGCGTCACATCGCGCCCGGCAGCGCGCGTCTCGCCTCACCAGCAACAGGAGACCGACCCGCCCGTGACCGCGCCGATCCTCGCGAAGCTGACCGGACCCGCCGACCTCCGAGGCCTGAGCGAGGCGCAGCTCGCGTTCCTCGCGCGCGAGATCCGCGAGACCATCATCGGCACCGTCGCGAAGACCGGCGGCCACCTCGGATCGAGCCTGGGCGTCGTCGAGATCGCGATCGCGCTCCACCGCCTGCTCGACTCCCCGAGAGACAAGATCGTCTGGGACACCGGCCACCAGGCGTACGCCCACAAGCTCCTCACCGGCCGCCTCGAGAAGTTCGGCACGCTCCGCCAGGTCGACGGCGTCGGCGGCTTTCCGCGACGGAGCGAGAGCGAGCACGACGTGTTCGACGGCGGGCACGCCGGCACTGGACTATCGATCGCCGAGGGACTCGCCTCGGCGCGTGACATCCGTGGCAGCGGCGAGCGAATCGCGGTGGTCGTCGGCGACGCGGCGCTCATGTCCGGCCTTTCGCTCGAAGCGCTGAACGACATCGGCCATCGCCGGACGCCGATGCTCATCGTGCTCAACGACAACGAGATGTCGATCAGCGCCACCGTCGGCGCGTTCTCGACCTACCTCTCGAAGATCAAGCTCACCGGGGCGTGGCAGTCGAGCAAGTCGATCTGGGACCGAGCGGTCGGCGCCATCCCGGTGATCGGGCCATCGGCACGGATGTGGAGCCAGCGCCTGCGCCGCTCCGTGGTGAACCTCGCGAGCCCGGGCCAGCTGTTCGAGGACCTCGGCGTCACGTACATCGGCGTCGTGCCGGGCCATGACATCCACGCGCTGCTCCAGACCTTCAGTCGGGTGCTGGAGCTGAAGGGCCCGGTGCTGGTCCACGTTCGAACGCAGAAGGGCCGCGGATACCGTCCCGCCGAGCGCGACCAGGTTTCCTTCCACGGTGCCGCGCTGCCGCCGATGGAGCTCGCCCCGAAGACCGATGCGTTCGATGGCACGGGAGCGAGATCCGCCGCGACCCTCGCCACGCCGGCCGCGCCGGCCTCTGCCGTGGCCAGCCCCGAACGACCCGCAAAGATCCGACCCGGGACGCCGCACGGCGCCGGCTCGAATGGCGACGCACTCGCCCCGCCATCGCCCGCGAGCGCCACCAAGAACCCGAGCTACACGTCGGTGTTCGTGAACGAGCTGCTCGAGCTCGCGAAGGACGATCCGCGGATCGTCGCGATCACCGCGGGCATGCCCACCGGCACGGGCCTCGCGAAGTTCCAGGCGACGTTTCCGGAGCGCTTCCACGACGTCGGTATCGCCGAGCAGCACGCGATCACCCTCGCCAGCGGCCTCGCCATCGGCGGCATGCGTCCGGTCGTGGCGCTGTACTCGACGTTCCTCCAGCGCGCCTTCGACCAGATGGTCCACGACGTCTGCCAGAACGACCTGCCCGTGCTCGTCGCGGTCGACCGGGCGGGCCTCGTCGGCGAGGACGGCACCTCCCACCAGGGCATGTTCGCCATCCCGGCGCAGCGCCAGCTGCCGTACCTCGTCGTCGCCAGCCCGAAGGACGAGCAGGAGCTTCGATCGCTCGTCCATACCGCGTTCGATCAGTCGCATCCGTTCGCCCTGCATTACCCACGCGACCCGGGCTTCGGTCTCCCACCGGCCAAGCCGAAGGCGATCAAGATCGGTCAGGCGGAGGTGCTCCGCGAGGGCAGCGACATGCTCTTCGTCGGCTTCGGGCCGATCGTCAGCCGCGCCGTCGAGGCTGCGGACACCCTCGCGGCCGAGGGCTGGTCGATCGGGGTGGTCAACGCCCGCTTCGCGAAGCCGCTCGACCGCCAGCTCATCGTCGACCAGGCGCGGGGCAAGGCTCTCGTCGTGACATTCGAGGAGAGCGTCGTGACCGGCGGCTTCGGTAGTGCGGTCCTCGAGGCGATCGAGGACGCCCGGCTGACCGATCCAGCGCTGCGCCAGTCCACGGTGCGCATCGTCGGCATCCCCGCCGACCGGTTCGTCGACCATGGCGCGGTTGCCGACCTGCGCCGCATGCTCCGGCTCGATTCCGCCGGCATCACTGCGCAGGTGCGCGAGGCGATCGCCGCCCTGCGCCTCGCGCCGTCGCACCCGATTCCCGCCCACGAGGCCGCCCGCGCCGTCTGAGCGTGCCAGCTGCCTCGCTCGCTGCGGGCACCCTCGCACGGTCTCCCGGCGTTGAGTTTCCTGCCAAAGCGTCACATGGCCGGGCTTAGCCTCCGGCTCGCCCCACCGCAACGAGTCCGGCCGAAGGATCGTGCGGGAAGGCCAGCTGCGAACCCGGCCAAAGCGTCACGGAACGAGGAACCGGCACGAAACAAGCCCTCTCGCGACCGCTAAGCCCGGCGTCCTGGCGCTATGGCATGAAACCGTGGGCGGAGCCATCGCGTGTAGTCGTTGGCATGGCCCGCGAGGCAGCGACGTGGTCCCATGGTGAGCCCGCGCGAAGCGGCGTGTGCGACCATGAACCGGTGACCGCGGTGCGCTCGAAACGGGTTCGGCTCGACCAGCTGATCGTCGAGCGGGGACATGCCGAATCGCGCTCCCGTGCCCAGGCGCTGCTGATCGGCGGCAAGGTCCGGGTGGGTGCCGGCGATGGAGCGAGATTCGATCGCAAGCCGGGCGACCTGGTCGATCCGGAGACGCCCGTCGAGGTCGAGACACCGGAGCCGTATGTCAGCCGGGGCGGCCACAAGCTCGCCGCGGCGCTGGACGCGTTCGGCGTCGATCCGGCGGGGCGCGTCTGCCTCGACGTGGGCGCGTCGACCGGTGGGTTCACGGACGTGCTGCTGCAGCGCGGCGCGAAGCGCGTCTACGCCCTCGACGTCGGGCGGGGGCAGCTCGCGGAAGCGTTGCGCCGCGACGAGCGCGTGGTCTCGATGGAGCGTGTGAACGCCCGAACCATGACGCCCGCGACCCTTCCGGAGCCGGTCTCGCTGGCGACCATCGACGTCTCGTTCATCTCCCTGCGACTCGTCCTCGCGCCGGTCGCCTCGATATTCGGGGAGGACGGCGGCGACCTCATCCCGCTGGTGAAGCCGCAGTTCGAGGCGGGACGCGGCGAGACCAACGGCGGCGTCGTTCGGGACGCGGCGATTCACGCTCGCGTGCTGCGGGAGGTCGTCGACGCGGCGGGCGCGATCGGACTGGAGGTCGGGGAGTCGATCGAGTCGCCCATCCTCGGGCCGGAAGGGAACCGCGAGTTCCTCCTTCACCTCCGGGTCCCGTCGCGTCGAGCGGCGTGATGGAGAGCACCGGCGAGCGCTCCGTCTGGCAGGTCGGCTTCGCCTACAACCCGACGAGCGACCCTGCGGTCGAGCTGCGGGATCGCGCATCGGCGCGGGCCGAAGAGCTCGGTCTCCGGCATTGGGCCGCGCCGGCAGCCGATCGCGAGGCCCTTCATCGGGAGCTCCCTGGCACCGACGTCCTCGTGGTCCTTGGCGGCGACGGCACGTTCCTGCGCGCCGCCCGGGCCGTGATCGAGGACGACGTGCCGCTGCTCGGGATCAACGTGGGCAAGGTCGGCTTCCTGTCGAAGGTCGAGGCGGCGGACATCGAGCGCGTGCTCGGGCAGCTCGTCGAGGGCGCGTTCACGATCGAGCCCCGGATGGCGCTCGAAGGCCGCATCCTGCGGGGCGGCCGAGCCATCTCGGGTGACCGGCTCCTCGCGCTGAACGACGTCGTCATCGCGCGCGGCTCGCTGGCTCGCGTCGTGCGCCTGGACACGAGCATCGACTCCAGCCACCTCGCGTCGTTCGTCGCTGACGGCCTCGTCGTGGCCAGCCCGACCGGATCGACCGGCTATTCGTTCTCGGCCGGAGGCCCGCTCCTCGGCCCGACCGCGCGCAACCTGGTCGTCACGCCGATCGCCGGCTACCTGACCACGATCCGCTCGATCGTCGTCGGCGCGGAGGCGATCGTTCGGTGCACCGTCGTCGACGCCCACGAGGCGCTCGTCTCGATCGATGGGCGCGAGGACATTCCGCTCGCGGTCGGCGACGTCGTCGAGGTGCGCGCGATTGATCGGCCGGTTCGCCTCGTCGAGCCCGAGGGCTCGCTGCCGTTCTGGGACCTGGTGCGGCAGAAGGTGGAGCTCCTGCCCTCGTGACCCGCGCCGGCGCGATCGATGTGACGGCCGACCCCCGAAGCGGCGAGTGGCGGGAGCGCGTCTGATCGACCGGGCCGCCTGCTGGAGCTCGTCGGTGCGCGACCTCGCGCTGATCGAGCGGCTGCGGCTCGAGCTCGAGCCGGGACTGAACGTGCTCACCGGCGAGACGGGCGCCGGGAAGAGCCTGCTCATCGACGCGCTCGGCCTGGCGCTCGGCGCGCGGGCCGACACGACGCTCGTCCGCCATGGCTCCGAGGCGGCGAGGGTCGAGGCGCTGTTCGATCGAATGCCGGAGCCGTTGATCGCGACGCGCGAGGTGGGCGCGAGCGGACGGTCGGTGGCGCGGCTCGACGACCAGGCGGTCACCGCGGCGCGGCTCGCGGAGACCGTCGGGCCGCTCGTCGAGATCCACGGCCAGCACGAGCAGTCGCGGCTGCTTGACGAGCGCTGGCAGCGCGAGCTGCTCGACGCATACGGTGGTCATGAGCCGATCCGATCCGATGTTGCGCGAGCGGTGGAGCGGTGGCGCGAGAATCGCGCGGCGCTGTCGGAGCTGGCGGTCGAGCCGCACGAGGTGGAGCGCCGGCTCGAGCTCCTGCGCCACGAGGTCGAGGAGATCGGCGGGGCGCGCCTCCGTGCCGGCGAGGCGGACGAGCTGCGGGCTCGCCTCGACCTTGCGCGCCACGGCGAGGCGATCTCGCGCGGCGCGGCGGCGATCCGCCAGGCGCTCGACGGGGAGGGAAGTGGCGCCAGGGATGCCCTTGCAACGGGCGTCCGCGAGGCACGCTCGGTGGGGAGAATCGATTCTCGGTTCGAGGCCGTCGCGACGCGCCTCGCGGGCCTCGAGGCGGAGCTCGAGGACGCAGCCACAGAGGTCCGTCGCCTCGCCGATGGCGTGGACCACGATTCCGCATCCCTCCTCGCCGCCGAGGAGCGGCTGTCCCAGATCTACTCCCTGGAGCGCCGGTACGGTGGCGACGAGGCTGCCGTCATTGCCCACGGCGAACGGGCCGAGGCCGAGATCGAGCGCCTCGAGGGTCTGGCCGGCGAGCGGCGGCGGCGCGAGGACGACGACGCGCGTCTGCTGCTCGGCGTGGCCGAGGCCGCGAGCGTGCTCTCGGAGCGACGCCGGGCGGCCGCGGACGACCTCGGTTCAGCCGCCGACGAGGCGTTGCGCAGCCTCGGGTTCCGATCCGACGCGTTCTCCGTCGACGTCGGACGTCGACCCGCAGCGCGCGACGAAGCCGCGATCGAGCTCGACGGCGACGCCGTCGCGTTCGACGTCACGGGTGCCGACGAGGTCGTGTTCCGGTTCGCGCCCAATGCCGGAGAGCCGCCACGGCCGCTTGCGAAGATCGCGTCGGGCGGCGAGCTGAGCCGCGTCGCGCTCGCGATCAAGCAGGTGCTGGCCGCGGCAGACGACACGCCGACGCTCGTGTTCGACGAGGTGGACGCCGGGATCGGCGGGCGAACGGCCGCCCCCGTGGGCCGGAGCCTCTGGGCCCTCGCGCGCCACCACCAGGTTCTCGTCGTCACGCACCTGCCCCAGATCGCGGCCCATGCCGACGCGCACTTCCGCATCGCCAAGCGCGAACGCGACGGCCGGACGGTCACCGAGATCGAAGCGCTCGATCGGGAGGGTCGGATCGTCGAGCTGGCGGCGATGCTGGGTGGCGCGGCGCCGTCCGCGCCGGGGACCGCGTCATCGGTCGAGGGTCGGGTGGCCGTCGGCCCGGGGCCGATGGCGAGCAACGACGACGAGCCGGTCGACCTCGAATTCGCGGAGCCGTCCGACCTCGTGCCGCGTCCGGGCACGGGCGGCGGTTCGTCGCTCCTCGCCTCGGCACGCGAGCTGCTCGACGCCGCGGAGGCGTGGCGCGGCCGACCGGTCGTCCCGGCCTGAGCGCCACCGCCGCGATTCCCATGGTCACAGCGGCCTCGACGAGCCTCGACCGCGCGATCGACGCCTACCTGACGTTCCTCGCCGTCGAGCGCGGCCTCGCGCCGGCAACGATCCGCGCCTACCGGGGCGACCTGGCCGACTTCGCCGCGTCCCGAGGCACGAGCCGCGATTGGGCGGGCAGCCCCGACGCCGCGCTCCGGTACCTCGCGGCGCGCACGCGGCGCGGTCGACGCAACGATCCCGGGCTCGCGCCGACGAGCCTCCGACGGCGAGCCGCGGCGATCAAGGGCTTCTACCGCTTCGCGTTCGGCGAGGGGCTCATCGAGATCGACGTCGCGGCGCACCTCGACCTGCCGACGCATGCCGCGCCTCCTGCCCGAGACGCTCACCCTCGCCGAGACGGAGCGGCTCCTCGACGCACCCAACGCCGAGCGCCATCGAGGAGCGCGCGCTGCTCGAGCTCCTGTACGCCGCCGGGCTTCGCGTCTCCGAGGCGCTCCGGCTCGACCTCGAGGACCTCTCGCTCGATGGCGCATTCGTGCGCGTGATCGGCAAGGGTGACCGGGAGCGGCTCGTGCCCGTTGGCGAGGTCGCGCTCGAGGCTCTGCGCACGTGGCTGAGCGGCCCACGCTCGGTCCTCGTCGCGGCCCATCACGTGCAGCCCGTGCGCGGTGGCCCGCTGTTCCTCGGCCGAACCGGACGCCGGCTTGCGCGGCAGCAGGCATGGGCGGTCGTCAAGCGGGCGGCCGCCGCGGCGGGGCTGTCGGGTCGCGTCAGCCCGCACACCCTCCGCCACTCGTTCGCGACGCACCTCCTCGAGGGCGGCGCCGACCTGCGCATCGTTCAGGAATTGCTCGGACATGCGAGCATCAGCACCACGCAGCTCTACACCCACGTGACCGGCGAGCGCATTCGTGAGGTGTACGCTCGGGCACACCCCCGGGCATAGGGAGGGACACGTGACTCGCTACGCGGACAGGCTCCTGTCGGACGGGGAACGCGTCGCGCTCCGGAGCCGGCAGCACTTCCTGGCCACGATCATCGAGGGCCGGGTCGCGTGGGCGATCTTCATCTCGGCGTTGGTCCTCGTGGTCCTCGACCTCCAGCTCACGCAGGGGATCGTCCGCGACATCTTCGGTTGGCTCGGCCTCGGACTGCTGGTGCTCGGGCTCGCGTGGCTGACGTACATCTACCTGACCTGGTACGCGCAGGACTACCTCATCACGAACCGCCGGGTGATGAAGGTGGAGGGCATCCTCAAGAAGCGCTCGGCGGACAGCTCGCTCGAGAAGATCAACGATGCGGTGCTCGAGCAGAGCGTCTTCGGCCGGATGCTCGGCTATGGCGACCTGGACATCCTGACCGCGAACGAGCAGTCGGTCGATCGATACCGGATGCTGTCGCAGGCCCAGACGTTCAAGCGGACGATGCTCGACGAGAAGCACAAGCTCGAGCAGGACGTCTTCCAGATCACCGCGCCACCGTTGCGCGCGACGCCGGCGCCCAGCTCGACGGCAACGCCAACCCCGGAGCCCGCTCCGGCACCGCCTCCGCCACCGACGCCGACGCCGGCGCCCGAGCCGGTCGGACCACGCCAGATGACCTCCGAGGAGATCACCGGCGCGCTCGGCGACCTCGCCGACCTGCGCGACCGCGGCGCCATCAGCCCCGAGGAGTACGAGGCCAAGAAGCAGGACCTGCTCGAGCGCCTGTGATCCGGCGCCGCGCACCCTTCACCCGCTCCGCAGGCTCAGGGCAGTAGCGACGTGGGGAGCTTCACGCCCGAGTACCTGCTGACCGTCGCCGTGGTGCTCGGCATGATGCTGCTCGTCGCGTTCCCGGTGCACGAGTTCGCGCACGCGCTCGCCGCTTTCCGGCTCGGCGACGGGACCGCGCGGCTGATGGGCCGCCTGACCCTCGACCCCCGGGCGCACTTCGACCCGACGGGCGCGCTGCTGCTCACGATCTCGCTGGTCGCGTTCGGCGGCGGGATCGGCTGGGCGAAGCCAACGCCGTACAACCCGATGAACCTCCAGGGCGGGCGATGGGGTGAGGCGATCATCTCGGTCGCCGGGCCCATCTCGAACCTCGTCCTCGCGATCGCCGCGGCGATCCCGTTGCGCTACATCTTCGCGACGGGTATGGACGTGCCATTCCTGGAGAACATCCTGCTGCTGTTCATCCAGATCAACCTGCTGTTGATGGTCTTCAACCTGATCCCGATCCCGCCCCTGGACGGGTCCAAGGTGCTCTACGCGTTCCTCGATCCGCGCACCTCGTGGCAGGTCCGGGCAGCCCTCGAGCAGTACGGCCTGCTCATCCTGCTCGGGGCGATGTTCCTGCCGATCTTCGGCGGCACCACGCTCATCACCGTGGTCTTCCGCGAGGTGCTCAACCCGCTGATGCGGCTCGTCGTCGGGCGCTGAGGGGCTGATGCGACCAGGCTCGATCGCGTGGTGGCTCGGCAAGATCCGGCAGACGAAGCGACACGTCACTCGCACGCGTTACGGCAGGGGAGCGAGACGCCGTCGCGACCTGGCTGACGCCCGAACAGATGGGCCTGTTCGACTCGATGCACATCGCCGACCGCCGGCACGGGCTCGACGTGGTCGCCGCGCTGCGCGCCGGCGGAACGGACGATCCGGAGGTCCTCCTTGCGGGCTTGCTGCACGACGTCGGCAAGGGCGATACGGGGATCCTTCCGCGGGTGCTGTACTCGCTGGGTCAGGCGGGCATCGGTCTGCCGGTCCGGATCCTCGGCCGGCTGAGGGGGATGCGAGTGGCGCTCGACCGATTGCACAACCACGCCGACACGTCGGCGCAGCTGGCCGCCACGGCGGGCTGCTCACCGAGGACGGTCGAGCTCATTCGGTGGCAGGACGCGCCCCGCGACCCCGACGCGGGCGAGCGCCTCCGTCTCGCCGACGAGGCCAGCTGACGTGCTGGACCGCGGCGACGCCACCGCCCCCACGGGCGCGCTCGCGGGCGACCCGACGTTGGCGCTCGGTCACTCGGGCTCGCCGTCGGTTCGCATCGAGCCCGGCCGCGGCCGGGACTGGGCGACGCACGTCCGGATCGAGGAGTGGGAGGGCCCGCTCGGGCTGCTGCTCTCGCTGATCGAGGCCCGCCGGCTCGACGTCCTGACCGTGCCGCTCGGCGGTCTCGCGGAGGCGTACCTCGAGGCGCTCGCGTCGATCGAGCACGACCGGATGGGCAGCATCAGCTCGTTCGTCGCCGTCGCGAGCCAGCTCATCCTGATCAAGAGCCGCGCCATGCTCCCGCGGGCGCAGGTTGGTCCGGCCGCTGCCCTCGACGACGAGGGCGTCGATCCCGAGGCAGAGCTCCGGGCGCGGCTGCTGCTCTACCGCGCCTTCCGCGACGCCGGGGCGGCGCTCCACGGGATCGCGCTCGACCGAGTCGGGCTCTTCCGGCGCGAGCCATCCGCCGCGCTCGCCGCGGGTCTCGCCGGCGCCTCGACCGCGCCATCCGTCGCGCCGATCGACGCGGGACTGCTCATCCGGGCGCTCGATGGCCTGGTCCAGGTCCTGCCGGAGCCCGAGCCGCCGCCCGAGGTCGTACCGCGGTCGATCACGCTCGCCCAGCGCGCCTCGATCATCCGCCTCGCGCTCAAGGGTGCGTCGAGCGTCGTCCTCCAGGACCTGCTCCTCGGCGTCCGCGATCGGGTCGTGATCGCGGTGACGTTCCTTGCCATGCTGGAGCTGATGAAGCGCCGCGAGGTCGTGGTCGAGCAGGCAGAGCCCTTCGGGCCGATCACGGCTCGAGCGACGACCGCCGAGGAGCGCATTGCGGCAGGTGTCGCCCCGGACGTCGAGGCCGCACCGCTCGACGAATCGTTGGAATCGTTCGCATGATGGATTCGATGGACACGATCGACACAGTCGAGGCGATCGAGACCGGCACGACCGACCCGACCGAGCGGCCCGCCCCCGGCGAGCTCACCGAAGCCGGCCTCGAGGCCCTCCTCTTCGTCGCCGAGAAGCCGCTGAGCCGGCGCGAGATCGCCACGCTCGCGGGGGTCGACGGGCCAACCGTCGACGCTCGGCTCGGTGATCTCGAGGTGAGCCTGCGCGAGCGCGGCATCAGGCTCATCGCCGTCGGCGACCGGGTCGAGCTGGCCACGGCGCCGGACGTCGGTGCGCTCGTCGCCCGATACGTTGGCGCGGATGCGGTGCGAATCTCGCCCGCGGGGCTCGAGACGCTCGCGATCGTCGCCTACCGCCAGCCCGTGACGCGAGCCGCGGTGGAGCGAATCCGGGGCGTCGACTCGGATCACACGTTGCGCAGCCTCCTGCACCGCCGGCTCGTCGTCGAGCTCGGCCGATCGGCAGCGCCGGGGCGTCCGATCCTGTACGGCACGGCGTTCGAGTTCCTGGAGCGCTTCGGGCTGGAGAGCCTCGACGACCTCCCGCCGCTTGACGCCGACGTTGCTGCTCGACTTTCGGAGGAGGGCGGCACGCTGCTCCTGCCCCTCGACGACGCGGCCGACACGCCAGACGCGGCCGACGCCGAAACGCTCGGCGCCTGAGGCCCGGCACCAAGGTGCCCGAAGAGCGCATCCAGAAGGTCCTCGCCGCCGCCGGGGTCGCCTCGCGCCGCGCGGCCGAGGAGCTCGTCGCGAAGGGCCGGGTCCGCGTCGATGGGCAGGTCGCGACGATCGGCCAGAAGGTCGACCCCGTGACGTCGACGATCTCGGTCGACGGGACGCCGGTCGGGATCGGCGTCGCTCGCGCCTACGTGGCGCTCCACAAGCCAGGGGGCGTGACCTCGACCACGCGCGATCGACACGCCGAAACGACCGTCCTCGATCTCATCCCGACCGCGCTCGTGCCCGACGGAACGCGCCTTTTCCCGGTCGGCCGGCTCGACGTGGATTCCGAAGGACTCATCCTGCTCACCAACGACGGCGAGTGGGCCGAGCGCGTGCTCCATCCCCGCTTCGGCGTGGAGCGGGAGTACGCCATCGCGCTTGCCGTACCGCTCACGGGGGACCAGGCTCGGGCGTTGAGCGTCGGAATCCAGCTCGACGAGGGACTCGCGAAGCTCGTGGGCCCACTGCGGGCAGCCGCGCATCGCCGACACGCGCGACCTCGCGGCCACGCTCGACCCGCCGCCCGACCCGCGCCTCGCCTGGTACCGCGCGACCCTCGCCCAGGGCTGGAAGCGCCAGCTCCGGCGCATGTTCGGGGCTGTCGACGTCCCGATCCACCGCCTGGTCCGCGTTCGAATTGGCTCCGTGCACCTCGGCGAGCTCCATTCGGGCCGCGCCCGGACGCTGAAGGCGCCCGAAGTGCAGGCCTTGGCCACCAACACCTCGCAGCGTCCCACAGGGCCCGCGCGGCGACCTCGGCGGCGCGCCAGAACCACGCGATGATCTGGTCGGGGCCGATCAAACGCGAGGTGGCGTGAGGCACGACCCGGTCGGCCGCTCCGCGATGCCGCGTTACAGGCAGGGCGACGAGGCCGTCTCCTAGCCGATGTCACGCCTGCAGTCACCGCTCGTGAGGGCCGCGCTCGTCGTCCTGCCGTGGATCCTCGTTGTGGTCCTGGCGGCGGCGCTCGTCCTTCCCCGACCGACGTCCACCGCCTCGCAGCCGAGTGCGTCGCCGGTGGCGGTCGCCGGCAGCCCATCCGCACCCGCCGCGACAGCCCGGCCGACCCGCCGCCGCCCGCAGCCGAGCCGACGCCGTCCCCGGTCGTGCCCACCTTGGCCCCTTGTGAGCTGCCCGCGACGCTGCCGGCTCCGGTGCCCCCGGTCGCGACTCCGGTCGTCGAAGCGAGTGGGGTCCGATGCTGTTCGCTCGAACCTCTACCGCCAACGGGCCGACGTGCTCCGTCGCCATCGGGCCGTCGTCGGTGCGGAGCGCCTCGGCCTATCCGCAATCACCCGACGGACGACTGGGCGATGGGGCTCTGGTTCGTCGACGCGGGCCCTCGAGCGAGCCTCGACTCCTCGCCGCACCCGAAGACGGCATGGTGTTCCCGCTCGGCTTGGCTCCGGCAGGGGATCGGGCAGCGGTCTGGTGGCTCCCGGATCGACGACACCGGGGCGAGCCGACCTGCGCGAGCGGCATCTATGTCCTGCCGACGTCCGGGGCGGACGGCGGGCGCCTCATCGCCCGAGGCGACTGGACGGTCGATCCGGAAGCTGCCGACTGGTTGAACTGGACGGACCCATTCGGCAACAGCGTGCCGAGGTCGTACCGGCTCCCGACGGCGTCGTTCTCTGCCGATGGCCACTTTGTCGCGCTGGCAAGCGGCGAGACCATCGAGATCTACGGCGCTGATGACGCCGTCCTGTACCGGCGGCACGCGGGCGAGTGCCCGGCCTGGGCGTGGGCCGCATCCGACAGGACCTTCGTGGCCGGCTGCGATGACCTGACGAACGCCTGGGGTGCCGAGCTCGGCGACCTGTACATGCCGGACAACCTGGCGCTCCCGTCCCCGACGGTCCCGAAGCGGTTCGGGCTGGAGTCCGACGGGACGATCGGCCTCACCCGCGACGGCGACCTGCTCACGGTGCGGTTCTACGGCATCGCCACCTGGGCTGCCCCCCGTCCGGCTGCCCGGTCCCGGGCTACTCGATCACGCGGACCAACCTCACGACCCTCCAATCGGAAACTCGATCCGCACAGGTCGACTTCCTCCTGAGCGACCCTCGGTCTTTCGGCCCGCACGACGTCCGGCTTTCCGGGAATGGCACCTGGGCCTACGCCGAGGTCGACGAGGAACGCGCCCGGATCGTGAATTTCGAGACCGGGGCGGTCAGGTCGCCCCGCCGGCTCGAGGTGATCGGGGAGTCCCTGGACGGTCGGTTCCTGCTGGGCACGCGGACCGGCGACGACGGCCGCGTCGTGGTCTTGTCGCTCGCCGGCGACGCGGCAACCGAACGGCTCGCGACCCTCGGCTGGCCGGATGGCGTGACGAGCGCCGACCAGAGCACGCCGGATCCGTCCTTCTTCGCGATCGGCCTCAGCGCGTTCCTCGGCTCGAGCTGACCGAAGCCCCGGCGACGTTCGCGCCGTTCGCGCCGTCGACCAGCAGGGAGGCAGGCGGGAGCCCGAGCTCCCGCTCCGTGGCGGACGCGGCCCACGCGAGCATGTCCGTGCGGTCGATGATCGTTCGGTGAGCGACGACCTGGAGCGCGAGTCCGTCGACGAGCGACAGGATCCGCCATGCGGCGCCCGCCGGATCCGATGAGCGGAACGTGCCGTCGCGGATGCCGTCGCGGATCGCCGTCTCCAGCATGGCCGCCCAGGCGAGGTTGAGGCGGCGCGAGGCATCCCGGAGCGCCGGCCGGCGGGCGGCCTCGGCCCAGGCGTCGAGCCAGAGCTGGAACGCCCAGTCGTCGCCCACGGGGGCGTAGGAGCTCAGGAACGCGGCGAGCACCCCGCGCGGGTCCTTGGCCTCATCGAGCAGGACCTGCGTCTGCTCGAGGTCGTCGCCCGCGACCCGCTCGAAGGCGGCGGCGAGGACCTCGTCCATCGAGTCGAAGTAGTGGTGGATCAGCCCGCTCGAGGTGCCCATCTCCGAGGCCACGTCGCGGACCGTCGTCGCGGCCAGGCCCTTGCGGCGCGCGACTGCGATCGCCGCGTCAACGATCGTCTCGCGCCGGTCCTGGGGCGACATCCGGGCCATGGGCGAGACTCTACGCCGGTATTGCGCAAGTGTCCAATAGCGCGCTACCATGGCCCGACCGACGCGGACGGGCGAAACACGGCAGGGGAGCAAGCGAGTTCGATGATCCGGACGACACCCTTCCACGAGCGGACGAGCGCCCTGAACGAGACGGGGCTGTGGGAGCACTGGTCGAACCACCTCGTCGCCGTGCGCTACCAGATGTCCGAGAAGTTCGAGTACTTCGCGATCCGGAACGCGGCGGGCCTGTTCGATACCTCGCCGCTGTACAAGTTCCGGTTCAAGGGATCGGACGCGGAGCGCTTCCTTACCGGCGTGCTGGCACGAGATCCACGGAAGTGCGCCGTCGGGCAGGCGCAGTACACGCTGTGGTGCGACGACCGCGGCTTCGTCATTGAGGATGGCGTGCTCCTGCACGTCGCCGAGGACGAGTACCTGCTCACCGCGGCCGAGCCCAATCTCGCCTACTTCCAGGGCCTCGCGGGTCGGCTCGACGTCGAGATCGAGGACGTCTCGTCGGACTGGGGCATCCTCTCGATCCAGGGCCCCCGGTCCCGCGAGATTCTCGCCTCCGTGGCACCGGAGATCGCGGACCTCGGCTATTTCCGGTTGACCCAGACGACGATCGGCAAGGTCCCGGTGATCGTCTCGCGAACGGGCTACACCGGCGACCTCGGGTACGAGGTCTGGACGCCCGCGGCGGACGCACTCCGCGTCTGGGATGCGGTCTGGAAGGCGGGTCAGGGGAAGACGCTGGTTCCGTTCGGCATGACCGCGCTGTACATGGCCCGCATCGAGGCCGGGCTCGTGCTTCTCGACGTCGACTTCCACTCGAGCCGGTTCGCCTGGACGGACGCCGACCGATCGACCCCGATCGAGCTCGGGTTCGGCTGGATGTTCCGGGACCTCGCGCCCGACGCGCCGCCCACGAACGGCCGCGGCCCGAACGGGCGGTCGTTCATCGGGCGCGACGCGATCCGGCGCGAGCTCGCCGATCGGACGTCGCGCTGGCAATTGACCGGGCTCGTGGTCGACTGGAAGGACTACGACCGGATCTTCGACGAGGCCGGGTTGATCCCGCCCAAGGACCACACCCCGGTCCAGGACGAGTACTACGTCTACGACGACGAGCTGAACCAGCTCGGCTACGCGACGAGCCAGATGTACTCGCCGATGCTCCAGCGGCACATCGCGCTGGCGCGCGTGCCGCTCGATCGGACGGCGGAGGGCTCGCACGTCAAGCTGGAGGCCGGCGTGCGCCACCGGTACGAGTATTTCGACGCTCGCGTCTCGAAGCTCCCCCTGTTCAACCCGCAGCGAAGGACGGCCTGACCATGGCGAAGGACAACGGCGCGAAGGCACGGACCGGCAAGGCCGCGTCGACGAAGGCGGTTTCGACCAGGGCGTCCGCGAATCGCACGACGTCGAGCCGCGATGACCGCACGTACGACGCGATCGTCATCGGTGGTGGGCACAACGGCCTCACGAACGCCGCCTACCTGGCGAGGGCGGGCCTGCGGACGCTCGTCCTCGAGCGTCGTCCGATCTTCGGGGGCGCCGCGATCACCGAGGAGCTCCGACCGGGCTTCTGGTTCACGACGTTCTCGTACGCCCTCAGCCTGCTCCGCCCGGACATCATCCAGGAGCTCGAGCTCGTGAAGCACGGGTTCATGCCGATCCTCATGCCCTCCACCTTCTGCCCCAAGGAGGACGGCGACTACATGCTCTTCGGGCAGGACCATGGCGAGAACCACAAGGAGATCTCGCGCCACTCGAAGCACGACGCCGACGCATACGACGCCTTCAACCACGACGTCAACAAGGTCCTCCAGGCCATCAAGCCGCTGATGGACCAGGCGCCGCCGGACTTCTTCAGCGACGACCCCGAGGAGCTGATCCGGCTCGCGTCGATCGGCTCGCGCTTCCGGCGGCTCGACAAGAAGGTCCTCCACGACGCGATCCGACTGCTGACGGGTTCGGCCGCCGACTTCCTCGACGACTACTTCGAGTCGGACCTGCTCAAGGGCTACCTCGCCTCGACCTCGATCATCGGCACGAAGGTCGGGCCGTACTCGCAGGGCTCCGGCCTCGTGCTGCTGTACCACCTGCTCGGCGAGCACGACGGCGAGTTCGGCGCATGGGCGTTCCACAAGCAGGGCAACGGCGGGTTCACGAAGGTGCTCGCTCGAGCCGCGGAGTCGTTCGGCGTCGAGATCAAGCTCGAATCGCCGGTCGAGCGCGTCATTACCGACGGCGGTCGGGCGACGGGCGTCGCCCTCGCGGACGGCGCCGAGTACCACGCGCCGATCGTCGTGTCGGCGCTGGACCCGCGCCGAACGTTCCTCGAGCTCGTCGACCCGCGCGAGCTCCCGACCGACCTCGTCGAGGCGATCGAGCGGTTCCGCTTCCAGGGCACGTCGGCGAAGGTCAACTTCGCGCTGGATGGCATCCCGCGCTACCCGGCGCTCGGCGACCGGACCGACCAGTACCGGGGGTTCACCAACATCGGGCCGTCGATGGAGTACCTCGAGCGCGCCTTCGACGACGCGAAGTACGGCTGGTACTCGAAGCGTCCGTACCTCGACTGCGCGATCCAGTCGACCGTCGACCCGGACATGGCCCCGCCCGGCAAGGCGGTCATGAGCTGCTTCGTCCAGTACGCGCCGTACGAGCTCCGGAAGAGCGACTGGGACACGGAGCGCAAGGGCCTCGGCGACACCGTCCAGGCGACGCTCGAGTCGTTCTTCCCGGGCTTCGGGAAGCTCGTGCTCCAGCGCGAGGTCCGCACGCCGCTCGACATCGAGCGGACGGTCGGCCTGTCCGAGGGCAACATCTTCGCCGGCGAGTTCCTCGCGCCGCAGATGTGGTTCATGCGCCCGGCGATCGGCTGGGCGAACTACAAGACGCCGATCGATGGCTACTACCAGTGCGGCTCCGGCACGCATCCCGGCGGCTGCGTCATGGGCGCGCCGGGCAAGCTGGCGGCTGCGGCCGTGCTCAAGGACCGCGAGCGGACGCGCCGGCGGCAATGGGACGGGGCGGGGGAGTGGCCGAACGTCGGCGAAGGCGGGCTCGCCGGCCGGGTCGGCGGGGACGCCGGTCGCGGCGGGACGCGGCTGAGCCGGGATCGAGCCTGATGGATCTCGCGCTGACGCCCGCCCAGGTGGCGCTGCGCGAGAACGCGCGGCGGTACGTCGTCGACGTCCTCCAGCCGGTCGAGCTCGACCTCGAGCAGGGCGGGGGACGGCTCGCGCCCGAGATCGGCGCGGAGCTGCGGCGTCTGGCGATCGAGGCTGGACTCGCGGGCGGCGAGCTGCCGGTCTCCGTCGGCGGTGGCGGTTGGACGATGCTCGAGCAGGTGCTCGTCCACGAGCAGTACGGCCAGGTCACCGGTGGGCTCTGGAGCTACGTGCCGGGCGCGTACGAGGTGCTCGCCCACGCCGACGCGGACCAGCGCCGGCGGTACCTCGAGCCAAGCCTCCGCGGCGAGCGGTTCGGGGCGTACGCCGTCACCGAGCCTGACGCCGGCTCGGACGCGCGGAAGCTGTCCACGACGGCCGTCCGAGACGGGTCAACTGGCGACTGGGTCATCAGCGGCGAGAAGTGGTTCGTGACCGGGCCGGACAACACCGACTTCATGATCGTCCAGGCGATGGTCGCCGACGGGGACGAACGCCGACCGACCCTGTTCCTCGTGGATTACGACACGCCCGGGGTGCGCATGTCGGCGGATCCCGCATACATGCATACATATGCGGATCGGCACCCACAGTTCGTGCTCGAGGACGTTCGCGTCCCGGACACGGCGCGGCTCGGTGCGGTCGGCGCCGCGGACGACCTCTCGAACGAGTGGTTCGTCGCGGAGCGGATCCACATCGGGGCACGCTGCGCCGGGGCGATGGAGCGGCTCCTCGCCCTCGCGGTCGACTGGGCGACTGAGCGCGTCCAGTTCGGCAGCCGGATCTACGACTTCCAGGGGGTGAGCTTTCCCCTCGCGGATTCCGCTGCCGACGCATCCGCGGCGCGGTTGCTCACGCGCGAGGCGGCATGGCTCGCCGACGCGGGCGCCGACCCGAAGGTCGTCCACGCGAAGGCCTCGCTCGCAAAGCTGTTCGCGTCCGAGGCGGCGTTCACCTGCGCCGATCGCGTCGTCCAGGTGTTCGGCGGCCGCGGATACATGCGCGAGAACCCGGCGGAGCGATACCTGCGCGAGCTGCGCGTCGACCGGATCTGGGAGGGCACAAGCGAGATCCAGCGCCTGATCATCGCCCGCTCGCTGGAGCGACGAGGCGTCGATCGGGTCGTGGGGTGACCGTGGTGGCCGCCGCGTCGCCTCCCAGGATCGACCTCCGGCCGCTCTTCGCGCCGCGATCGATGGCGCTCGTCGGGGCATCCCCGAGGCACGACACGGCGCGGATGCTTCGCGACAACATCGCCCGCGTCGGTGCGCCGACTCGTCCGTACAACGTCAACCCGAAGTACGGCGAGATCGATGGCGGCCCGTGCTACCCGGACCTCGCTTCGCTGCCCGAGGTGCCCGACGTCGTGGTGGCCCTGGTCGGTCCCACGCGGGCGACTGCGGTGGTCCGCGAGGCCGCGGCCGCCGGCGTCCCCGCGGTGATCGTCCCGGGCGGCGGCGTCATCGAGGGCGGGGAGCCCGCGGCGAGGATGCAGGCCGAGGTGGCGGCGATCGCGATCGAGGCCGGGATGGCGCTGCTCGGGCCCAACTGCATGGGCCTCGTCGACCTCCACGCACCGAGCGCGACGTACATCGACGACCTGCCGGCAGGCCTGCGACGCGGCGGCACCGCCGCGATCGCACAGTCGGGCAGCGTCGCCAACGCATTCGTGAACGCGGGCCCGCGAATCGGCTGGAGCCGGATCATCAGCTGCGGCTCCGAGGTCGTCCTCGACGTCTGCGACTACCTCGCGGCGTGTCTCGACGATCCCGTGACGGACTCCGTCGTGCTGTTCGTGGAGGGGTTCAAGCGTCCCGAGCGCTTCCTCGCCCTCGCCGACCGCGCGCTGGCGATGGACGTGCCGGTCCTCGCGGTCAAGGTGGGTCGCAGTCCGCAGGCGCAGGCAGCGTCGGTCTCCCACTCCGGCTCGCTGGCCGGCGACACGCGCGCCACGGAGGCCGCCCTCAGGGCCGCCGGCGTCGTGCTCTGCGCCGACCTGGATGCGCTGCTCGAGGCGGCCGCGCTCGTGAGCGCCTCGCGCCGCCTCGGCCGTCGAGTCGGGCAGGGCAGGACCGGTCTCGTCACGGTTTCGACCGGTGAGGCATCGCTGATCGCCGACCTCGCGCCGGACATCGGGCTGGCCCTGCCGCCGATTCCGGCCGATGCGCGGCGAGCGATCACCGCGGCACTGCCGACCCTGACCCACCTCGAGAACCCGATCGATCCATGGGGCGCCGACGAGGCCGCGCCCACCTACCGCGCCGCGATCGGCGCGCTCGCGGATTCCGGCGCGTACGACGTCATCGGCCTCGTCCACGACTTCCCCGACGGCTCGCCACAGAGCGAGACCGAGCTCGCGGTCGAGCTTGGCGGGGAGCTGGCGGCCGCCACCGCGGATCGCCCGGTCCTGCCCGTCTTCGTCTCGCTGACCTCGGGCGACGTCAACCCCGAGATCCTGGCCCGGATGGATGGCGCCGGTGGCATTCCAATCCTCCGGGGCATCGCGAGCGGCCTCGGCGCGATCGGGAAGGTCGCCTGGTGGGAGCGCCGCCACGCGGACCGCCCGCGGCGTGGACCGGTGCGCGCCACCTGGCCGGCGATGGCGGAGGAGACGCCGGCGTACGCCTTCGAAGCGAGGCTCGTGCCGGGAGGTAGGGCGCTCGGGCGTAGAGCGCCGGAAGCTGATGTCCGGCGTGGCCCGGACCGGACCGGACCGCCCCTCGTGATCCCCGAGCGCGAGTCGCTCGAGATCCTGCGCGCGGCAGGGCTGCCCGTGATCGAGTCGATCGCCATCGAGGGCACCGATGCAGCGACGATGGCGGACGCGGCGACCGCCGCGGCCGAGCGGCTCGGGTGGCCGGTGGCGGTGAAGCTCGATGCACCCGGGCTCGCCCACAAGAGCGACCTCGGCGGCGTGGCGCTCGGCGTCGCGAACCGCAAGGCGCTCGAGTCGACGCTGCGCCGGCTCCTCGTCGCGGGGCGCGGCCACGGCGTCGACGGCGTGGTCATCCAGCCCATGGCTCCGCCGGGCGTGGAGCTGATCGTCGGGGCCCGGCGCGACCCCCAGTTCGGTTCGCTCGTGCTCGTCGGGCTCGGTGGCGTGCTCGCCGAGGTGATCGACGATGTCGCGCTCCGCCTCGCGCCGATCGGACCGGACGACGCGCGCGAGATGCTCGACGAGCTGCGCGGTGCGCGAATCCTCGACGGCGTCCGCGGGCGCCGGGGCGTCAGCCGGTCGGCCGTGGTCGACCTGCTCGTTCGCCTGAGTCGGGCGGTCGAAGCGAACCGCAGCTGGCGAGAGGTCGACCTCAATCCCGTCATCGTCGGTCGGTCGGGTGCGCTCGCCGTGGATGCCCTGATCGTCGCGGACGCGAGCGATCCGGCCTGGGACTTCGAGGACCCTGGTGGCCGAGCCGCCCAAGGCTGAACTCCCCGGCGTCCCAGATCCCTGGTGCACCGGGCTCGTCGATCACCCGCCCAGGAGACCGTCATGACAACCCTGCAGACCGCCGCGAAGCCAACCTCGAGCACCCTGATGTTCGGACCGTGGTACCGGCGCTCGCCGTTCTTCGAGAAGACGCTCGCCGCCGGCGCCTCCGCCTACGACATCTACAACCACATGTACCTGCCCGGCTACTACGCGGATCCGGTGGAGGAGTACTGGGCGCTGCTGAACGGCGTCACGGTTTGGGACGTGTCGGTGGAGCGAATCGTCGAGATCTCCGGCCCGGATGCGTCGGCGTTCACCAACCTGCTGACCTGCCGCGACCTGACGAAATGCGCCGTCGGCCAGGGCAAGTACGTCCTGATCACGGCCGACGACGGCGGCATCGTCAACGACCCGGTGCTGCTCCGGATCGAGGAGAACCGCTGGTGGCTGGCGCTCGCCGACAGCGATGCGGGCCTCTACGCCCGGGGCGTCGCCGTGAACTCCGGGCTGGACGTGACTGTCCGCGAGCCCGAGGTCTACCCGATCCAGGTCCAGGGTCCTCGATCGAAGGACGTCATGCAGGCGCTCTTCGGCGACGAGATCCTGGGCGTCAAGTACTACTGGACGCTCACGACCGAGCTCGATGGCATCCCGGTCGTCATCAGCCGGACGGGCTGGACGGGCGAGGTCGGCTACGAGATCTACCTGCGTGACCCGGCCCGGGGCGGCGACCTGTGGGATCGCGTCTTCGAGGCGGGTAGGCCGTACGACATCCGGCCGATCGCTCCGTGCGAGGCCCGGCGCATCGAGGCGGGCATCTTCAACTACGGCTCGGACATGACGATCGCGAACAACCCGTTCGAGGTGATGGGCCTCGAGAAGTTCGTCGAGCCGCAGGCGGCCGACTACATCGGCAAGGCAGCGCTGGAGCGGATCCGCGAACAGGGCGTGTCGCGCAAGCTCGTGGGCATCGAGTCACCCGGTGACGCGCTGCCGTACGAGATCGCCGAGAAGCGTCCCGCGCTGCATCGCGGCGAGCCGGTGGGCATGGTCACGGACCTGATCTGGAGCCCGCGCCTCGAGCGCAACATCGGCTACGTCTGGCTGCCGATCGAGCTCTCCGGTCCCGGGACGGAGCTGGAGATCGTCTCGCCGGAGGGCGAGCTGTGGCCCGCCCGCAGCGCGGCGATCCCGTTCCTCGACGCGACCAAGAAGGTGCCCCTTGGCCAATCCCTCTAGGTCAGCGGGATCCGCTGCGGCGAGCTTGGCTATGCCTTGCAGACAGGAACTGGCGACCTGGCTGTGTCAATGCCTGCAGACTGAGGCCAACTTGCGGATTTGATGTCCGATAGACAACGTTTCGGCCGTAGCCGGCGCAGGGTCAGGGCTTGGACGGCTCGATCGCCTTCTCCGAGGCCGAAACCGACGGAGTCTTGCCTGCCAGACATTGCTCTGCGGCCGGGGCGTCCAGGGCGGCTCGTCTGAGGCCGAAACGGACGGAATCTTGTCCACTGGACATGGCTCGCCGACTAAGGGCGTCCGCCGCAGCGCCAGGGGGCTCAGGGCCGCGCGGCAGAAGGTGGCTCGCCGGAGGGCGGCTGCGGCTCAGGCGGCCTCGGGGGCCCGCCGCTCTGCGGCTCGCCCCAGACGTCCGAAGCGCCAGGCAAGGAACAGGGCGATGGCGATGACCGCGACGATGATCGTGCTGATCGCGTTGATCTCGGGTGAGACGCCGAACTTGATCGCGCTGTAGATGTACAGGGGCAGCGTCGTCGTGCCGATTCCCGAGTTGAAGACGGTCACCACGTAGTCATCGAAGCTGAGGGCGAAGGCCAGCAGCGCACCCGCAATGACCGCGGGCATGATCAGCGGCAGGGTGACGTGCCGAAGCGCGCCCAGGGCCGTGTCGCCGAGGTCCCTGGCCGCCTCCTCGAGCTGTGGGTTCATGCCCGCCGCCCGCGCCCGGACCGTGATGGCGACGTACGAGATGCAGAACGTGATGTGGGCGATCGACAGCTGCCCGAACGAGCCGTTGCTGTCGAACAGCTGCAGGAAGAACAGGAGCAGCGACAGGCCCATCACGATCTCGGGCGTCACCATCGGCAGCAGGAGGAGCATCTCGGCCGGTGCACGCCCACGCCCTCGCAGCCGTGCCAGGCCCAGGCCGAGCGCCGCGCCGAGGACCGTCGAGACGAGGACGGCGACGGTCGCGACCTGGAAGGTCACGAACAGCGACTCGAGCAGGTCCTCGTTGGAGAACAACCGGCCGTACCACTCGGTCGTGAAGCCGCGCCAGACGAACACGCGCCGCGCGTCGTTGAAGCTGAAGATGATCAGGATGACGATCGGGGCGAAGAGGAAGCCGTACACCACGACGGCGAACGCGGTCAGCCAGCGGTTCCGCTCTCGGCTCATGTGCCCACCACCTCGCGCCGGAGCGTCCGCAGCGCGGCGAGCGTCCCGAGCAGGGTGAAGATCGTCAGCACGAACCCGAGCGCCGAGCCGTACGGCCAGTCACGCCCGTCGAGGAAGCGCTCCTGGATCACCTTCGCGATCGTGGTCACCTGCCCGCCGCCGAGGATGTCCGGCGTCACGAAGTCGCCCATCGCCGGGATGAACGTGAGCAGCGCCGCCGCGATCAGGCCCGGCCGGACGAGTGGCAGCGTCACGTGCAGGAACGCCTGGCGGCCGTTCGCGTAGAGGTCGCGTCCGGCGGCGATGAGGTTCGGATCGAGGCGGTCGATCGAGACGAACAACGGCAGGATCGCGAACGGCAGGAAGCCATATGTCATGCCCAGGATCACGGCGAAGTCCGTGTACAGCAGGATCAGTGGCTCGTCCGTCAGCCCGACCGCCTGCAGGACCTGGTTCAGGACGCCCTGGTCGCGGAGCACGATCATCCAGGCGTAGGTCCGGATCAGGTAGCTCGTCCAGAACGGCAGCATCACGAGCACGAGCAGGAGCGTCTTTCGGCGCCCGCCATAGCGGGAGATCCAGTACGCGATCGGGAAGCCGATGAGGAGCGAGAGGACCGTCGTCGCCGTCGCCAGGTAGATCGACTGGACGATGGTCGGCAGGAAGATCGGGTTGAAGACCTGCTGGTAGTTCTCGAGCGTGAGCGGATCGAGGACGATCCGCTGGAGCTCGTCGCGGCTGCCGAGGCTCACGACGAAGATGAACGCCAGCGGGACGAGGAAGAAGACCGCCAGCCAGCCGAGGCCGGGCAACATCAGGACGGCGTTCCGAAGGCCGTCTCCGGGTCGGCCGGCGGGTCCGGTGCGAGGCACAGGATCGACCGAGCCGGCCGTCACCTGAAGGAGCGACCGCGCGCCGAGATCGACTGACCAGTCGCCAGCGTCAGCCGCCCCGGTACGCCTGCCAGCGGTCCAGGTAGAGCTCGTCGATCGCGTTGGGCAGGTCGAGGAGCTCTTCGAGCCTGTCGAGGATTGCCCGGTCGGGGTTCACGGCGGGATCGTTCAGGATCGCCTCGTCGATGAACTCCTGGGCCGCGAGGTTCGGGCCCATGTAGCCGATGTAGTTGGTGTTCATGGCGCTGATCTGGGCGTCGAGCATGTGGTTGATGAACAGGTGGGCGGCGATCGGGTGCTCGGCCCCTGAGTAGATCGCCATCGTGTCCGAGCCGCGGACGCCGCCCTCCTCCGGGATGAAGTAGGCGATGTCCTCGTTCTCGACCGAGATCTGGTACAGGTCCGAGCCCCAGATCATCCCGACCCAGATGTCGCCGCCGAGCATGGTCGTGACGGTGTCGTTCGACCATGTCCTGACGAGGGGCTTGCCCTCGGTGAGCCGCGCGATCGCCTGGTCCAGCTCGACGGGATCCGTGGTGTTCACCGAGTGGCCAAGCTGGATGAGGGTGAGACCCATCGTCTCCTGGTAGTCGTCCATCAGCGAGATGTGGTTCGCGTAGCGCGGGTCCCACAGCACGTTGGAGCTGGTCGGGACCTCGGCGACCTTGGTCGTGTCGTAGCCGATGCCCGTCGTCCACCACACGTACGGGACGGAGTACTGGTTGCCCGGGTCGTAGCCGGGGTTGGACCACTCCGGCCCGAGGTTGACGAGGTTCGGCAGCAGCGAATGGTCGAGCTTGAGGAGCTTGCCGGCTTCGCGGAAGGCAGGCGTGTCAACGCCGATCGGGAACGACACGTCGTAGCCGTTGCCATCGTCGCCGAGCTTGTCGTACGCGGCGTAGATGTCGTCGAAGAGCTCGTAGTTGACCTTGACCGGGTACTTCTCCTCGAACGACTCGATCACCCCTTCGCCGATGTAGTCGAGCCAGTTGTAAACGTTGAGCTCGGCCTCCGGCTGCGGGATCGGTGTCGGGGCGGCGGTCGGCCCGGTCGATGCGGCAGCCCCGAGGGTTGGCGTCGGCCCGGCAACCGCCGTCTCGGCCGCGATCGATTGGGTCGCGGTGCCCTGGCCGCACGCCACCAGGAGCTGGGTGAGCGCCGCGGCGGCCCCAAACGCCGCGACCCGATAGAGGAACTCGCGGCGCGTCCAACCGGCCTGGTGGAGCCTGGTTGTCAGGGCCTCGCCGAACGGTCGCGCGTTCGATCCGGGAGCGCGATTCATCACTCTTCCTCCAAGATGCCTGACCGATCACTCAGCACCAGCGTGTCGGCCTGGGCCCATGCCAGCGCCACCGAGTCTCCAGGAGCGAACCGTGACTCGTTCCTGCCCGCGAGCACGGCCAGGCCGAGGCCCCCATCGGTTCGAACGAGATACTGGACCGCCGCTCCGAGGTACGCCACCTGCTCCACGCGGGCGTGGAGCGTGGACGCACCGGCTGCCCCATCCGGGACGGCATTGCCCGCTGCGTCCGCCGCGGAGATCGCGATTGCTTCCGGGCGCACGCTGAGCTGCACGGTCACGCCCGTCTGCCGGCCGACAGCGGGGACGAGGCAACCGTCGCCCGAGTCCAGTCGGATGGTCGCCGCCGCACCGTTCGCGTCGAGGGACTCGACGGTGCCCATGAGGAGGTTCGTCGTGCCGATAAAGTCCGCCACGAACGACGTGGCCGGTCGGTCGTACAGGTCCTCCGGCGTTCCGACCTGCTCGATCCGGCCGCCGTGCATCACCGCGATTCGATCGCTCATGGTGAGCGCCTCTTCCTGATCGTGGGTCACGTATACGAACGTGATACCGACGTCCATCTGGATCCGCTTCAGCTCCACCTGGAGGCGCTTCCGGAGCTTGAGGTCGAGCGCGCCCAGCGGCTCGTCGAGGAGGAGCACATTGGGCTCGTTCACGAGCGCCCGCGCGAGCGCGACCCGCTGCTGCTGCCCGCCCGAGAGCTCGTGCGGCTTCCGCTTGTCGAACCCGACGAGGTGGATCTTCTCGAGGATGGCCCCGGTGCGACGGCGGATCTCGTCGCCGGGCACGCTGCGCCGCTTCAGCCCGAACGCGATGTTGTTCGCGACGTCCAGGTGCGGGAACAGCGCATAGCTCTGGAAGACCATGTTGACGGGGCGCTTGTCCGGCGGGTCGCCGGTGACATCGCGGCCGCGAAGCTCGATTCGACCGCTCGTCGGCAGGTCGAAGCCGCCGATCATCCGCAGGGTCGTCGTCTTGCCGCAGCCCGACGGACCGAGCAGCGAGAAGAACTCGCCCGGCTCGATGGCCACCGACACGCCGTCCACGGCGACCGTGTCCCCGAACCGCTTCGTGACGTCGATGACCTTGATCTCGGGCACGGAATCCGGGGCCGGCGTCGTCGCCGGGTGGGTCGGGGTGTCGGGTCCGGGGCGGACTGCGGCGGTCACGGTCGGCGAAGGGTACTCCAGGGTGGCCCGCAGACGGAACTCGGGATCGGCGCGGGGGTCGAGCGTCCCGGTATGCTCGCCCGCGATGGCGAGGAGCAAGCCCCGGGTGCGCCGCACGAAGGGGCCCGTCGTCGCGCTCGACGGCCCCGCGTCGTCGGGCAAGAGCAGCGTCGGCGCGGCGGCGTCCGCGAAGCTCGGCTACCGCTTCTGCGACACCGGTCTCCTGTACCGCGCGGTTACCTGGCTGGCGCTGCACCGCGACCTGCAGCCCGACAACCCCGAGACGCTCGTGCCCCTCGTGGACGAGATCCAGCTGCTCGACGATGGTGGCGGGCGGTTGTCACGCGTTGCGGTCGACGACGTCGATCGAACCGCCGAGGTGCGCGGGCCCGACGTCGACGTCGCCGTCTCGGCCTATTCCTCCGTGCCCGAGCTCCGAGCGGCGCTGCTGGAGCGCCAGCGGGCGCTCGCCGCGGAAGGCCGGATCGTCATGGCGGGTCGCGACGTCGGTACCGTCGTGCTCCCCGATGCCGATCTCAAGCTGTACCTGGACGCATCGGTCGAGGAGCGGGCCCGGCGTCGAGTCCTGGAGCGGGGCATCGACCCGGCGTCGGCCGAGGCAACCGAGATCCTCGAGGAGCTCAGGCGCCGCGACCTGCTCGATTCGACGCGCGAAGTCGCGCCGCTCCGGGCCGCCGACGACGCGGTCGTGATCAGGACGGACGGGAACGCGTTCGAGACGACGGTCGACCTCGTCGTTGAGGCGATCCGGAGGGTCGAGAAGCCACCAACCAGGCGCAAGGTCGTGACCAAGTCGGCTGCCCCCAAGTCGGCTGCCCCCACAGTCGGCTGCCCCCAAGTCGGAAGAAGTGCCGGCCGAGCCTGCGAAGTCCACCGAACCCGCCGCGGTTGCGCCGGTGGCGCCCGCCGAGCAAGCCGCGACCGCCGAGCAGGCCGCGCCCGCCGAGGCCGCAACGCCTTCGGAATCGGACGAGCCCGCATCGACCGCTTCCGAACCCGAGCCTCCACGCAGGAGGTCGACACGCTCGCAGCGCCGGCCAATCCGTCCCACTCCCGTCGCCACCCGACTCGACTGGCTCGTGCGGTTGGGGAGCGCGGTCCTGCGATTGGTCGTCCGCGCGATTGTCCGCCTGCGGGTCGAGGGCGACCTGAAGGCCATCCCTCGCGAGGGGCCGCTGATCGTCGCTGCCAACCACGCCTCGAGCGCCGACCCGGTCCTGATCGGTGCGTTCCTCAACTCGGCCATCAACCGGCCGTTGAACTGGCTCGGCAAGCGCGAGCTGACCGAGTTCCCGCTGTCGGGCTGGGCGTTCCGGCGCGCCGGCATCCACCCGGTCGATCGAGACGCAGCAGACCTCGAGGCCTTCAGGACCGCGATGCGGATCCTGGACGCCGGGCATGTGCTCGCGGTGTTTCCGGAGGGCACGCGCAGCCGCGACGGTGGGCTGCAGGCGGTGCGCGAGGGCGTCGGCATGCTCGCGCTTCGGAGCGGCGCCACCGTGCTCCCCGTTGCGGTTGTCGACAGCGACCTGATGTGGCCCCGCGGGCGACTCCTGCCGCGCTGGGGGAAGCGCGTGACCGTCCGCTACGGCAAGCCGTTCAAGGTCGCCGACGTGCTCGCGGACGACGCTGCGGGCGCGAAGCGTGATCGGCGGGGTGCGACGGAGGCCGCCACGCGCCTCGTCATGACCCGCATCGCCGCGCTGCTCCCGCCTCGCCAGCGCGGCGTCTACGCAGCGGATGTCGAGGCTGCGTCCAGGGTCTGACACCCGCCTGGTGCGATACTTGCACTGGTATGAGCACGAGCGCCGGCACGGTTGCCGAGATCAGGATCGCGAAGCGGACCGGCTTCTGCTATGGCGTTCGCGAGGCGATCGACAAGGCCAAGGAGGCAAGTGCAGCCGGCAAGACGACGCACACCCTCGGCCAGGTCGTGCACAACGAGGGCGTGATTCGCGACCTGCACGTCCTGGGAATCGAGACGGTCGACACGCTCGATGACGTCGACCACGGCGCTGCCGTCGTGATCCGCGCCCACGGCGTCCGGCCGGACGTGATGGAGCGCGCGAGCGCCCGCGGCCTCGAGGTCATCGACGGCACCTGCACCTGGGTCATCCAGGAGCAGAAGGAGATCGTGAAGCTGGTCGACGAGGGCTACACGATCGTGCTCCTCGGGACGCCGAAGCATCCCGAGGTCGTCGGCCTGCTCGGTTTCGCCCCGAACGCGATCGTGGTCGACGAGGAGGAGGACTGGGAGCAGATCCCGCGGCGCAAGAAGATGGCGCTGATCAGCCAGTCGACCCAGCCGCCATGGAAGTTCGAGAAGCTCGCCGCGTACATGGTCTCTCGCAGCCACGAGCTCAAGATCGTGAACACCGTGTGCCCCGTGACCATCCGCCGCCAGGAGGACACGATGGAGACAGCGCGCGAGGTCGACCTGATGGTCGTCGTCGGTGGTCGATCGTCGGCGAACACGAAGGAGCTCACGCGCCTGTGCGGCATCGCCGGGACGCGAGCGATCCAGATCGAGTCGGTGCGGGACCTCGAGGACGCCTCGGTCTTCGCCGGCGCGAAGGTCGTCGGCGTGACCGGCGGGACGTCGACCCCGATCGAGGACCTGCACGCGGTCGCGCAACGAATTCTCGAGCTCGCGGGGACGCCGACGGCCCGCTCGAACGCCGCGGCGCTCGCCGACGCTGCGTTCGCCCTCGCCGCGACGCCTGCCGGCCGAACCACGTCGCTCCCGACCAGCCTCCCTGCCGCGAGCTGAGCCCATGAGCCCTCGTCGCGGCACGGCGGCGACGGCCGGCTCGCCAGCACGCTCCTCCGCAGTCCCGCCGCCCCCGGCGCCGGCGAATCCGATCCCGATCGTTGCCATCGTCGGGCGGCCCAACGTCGGCAAGTCGACGCTGTTCAATCGGATCGTCGGCGAGCGCACGGCGATCGTCGAGGACCGGGCTCGCACGACTCGCGACCGGCTGTACGGCGAATCTGATTGGAACGGGCGTCGGTTCATGGTCGTCGACACCGGCGGCCTCGAGGTCGACCCGCGCGACCCGATCGAGGCCCGCGTGCAGGACCAGGCCCGGATCGCGATCGCCGAGGCCGACGCGATCCTCTTCGTCGTCGAGGCGATCTCGGGACTGACGCCGGCGGACCAGGAGGCCGCGGAGCTGCTCCGTCGCGCAACGGCGCCCGTGCTCGTCGCCGTGAACAAGAGCGACAACCCCAAGCGCGAGCTGGAGGCGGCCGAGTTCTACGCGCTCGGCTGGGAGCGCACGTATCCGATCGCCGCCGTCCACGGGCGAGGCGTTGCCGACCTGCTCGACGAGGTCGTCGCGGCCCTCCCACCTGAATCCGAGGTAGAGCTCGCGCGCAAGCGCCGCGAGACGGAGGCCGAGGCCTTCTCGCGCGACGTGGAGGAGGGCCGGCTCGAGGCCATGGTCGTCGCCGGCGGGTCGGACGGCCCCGAGGTCGACGACGACGGCACGGACGATGGGGCGGCCGCCTCGGCCGTGGAGGGGAGCGCGAGGTCGATCGACGAGGTCGGGCGGCGGTGGGACGCGATGATCGCCGCCGACTCCGACGACGAGCCACCGGCGATCGCGCTGGTCGGCCGGCCGAACGTCGGCAAGTCGAGCCTGCTCAACGCCCTCCTCAAGCAGGACCGCACGATCGTGTCGGACATCCCCGGCACGACCCGCGACGCGATCGACACCAGGTTGCCGTGGGGTCGGACCGAGATCGTGCTCATCGACACGGCGGGCATCCGGCGACGCGGTCGCGTGGCGGGCGGACCGGCCGCGGAGCGCTACTCGACCCTGCGCTCGTTCAAGGCGATCTCCCGCGCCGACGTCGCGGTCCTGCTGATCGATGCGGTCGACGGGCTGACGGCGCAGGACGCGCACATCGCCGGCTTCGTCGTCGACGAGGGCCGCGGGCTCGTCGTCGCGGTCAACAAGTGGGACGCGGTCGAGGAGAAGTCGGACCAGACATTCGACCAGTACGTCGAGTGGATCCGGCACGAGGCACCGTTCCTCGAATTCGCGCCGATCGTGAGCATCTCTGCGAAGACCGGCCAGCGCGTGGAGCGGGTGCTGGAGCTGGCGGTCGATGTCTGGGCAGAGCGGCGGCGTCGAATCTCGACCGGCGAGCTCAATCGGCTCGTTGGCGATGCCACGGCTCGCCAGGAGCCGCCGGCGGTCAAGGGCCGTCGCCCGAAGCTCTTCTACGCCACGCAGGTGGCCGTCGCCCCGCCCACGTTCGTCTTCTTCGCTCGCGAGGCGGGGTCCGTTCACTTCAGCTACCGGCGGTATCTCGAGAACCGGCTTCGCGACGAGCTCGGCTTCCTCGGCACGCCGATCCGGCTCGTGTTCCGGGAGCGCGCCACGATCCGCGAGCCGCGCCGGCGGGATGGCAGGGGCAAGCGCGGCGGGCAGAAGGCCGGGCAGAAGGCCGGGCAGAAGGGGAGGCCGAAGGCGCGCGGCACCCGGCCGGTCGCGCCGGAGCGTCCCACGGGAGCGAGTGAGCGCCCGACTGGAGCGAGTGAGCGCCCCAAGGCGGTGGGTGAACGCCCGACAGCCCGGCCCCGGGCGCGGCCCCGGTGACCGGCGAGCTCGTGCCGGTCGAGCAGCCGCGTTCCGAGAAGCCGGCCGCGGACGCACCGGCGCGCGTTGCCGTGATCGGGGCCGGGGCGTGGGGCACGACGCTCGCGCTCATCGTCGCTCGCAACGAGCCGGTGCTGCTGCTCAGTCACTCCGAGGAGCGGGCGAAGCACATCGACAAGGCGCGACGAAACGAGCGCCACCTCCCGGGCATCGACCTGCCCGCGAATATCCACGTGACCGCGGACCCGGAGCTCCTGTTCCTCGCCGCCGACCTGGTCATCGTGGCGGTGCCGTCGGTCCACCTGCGCGAGATGCTCGCCCGAGTGGCGCGCCACATCCCGAAGACCGCGGACATCCTGTCGGTCGTCAAGGGCCTCGAGCGCGGCACCCTGCTCCGGATGACCGAGGTCATCGTCGACGCCGGCCGCGTGAATCCGTTCCGGGTTGCGACCCTCTCCGGCCCGAACCTCGCCCAGGAGATCGCTCGCAAGCTGCCGGCCTCGGCGGTCGTCGCCTCGTACGACCCGGCGGTCGCAGAGCGCGTCGTCGAGCGGCTCAGCCGACGGCAGTTCCGGCTGTACACCAACGCCGACATCCTCGGCGTCGAGCTGTGCGGCGCGCTCAAGAACATCGTCGCCATCGCCGCGGGCGCCGCGGACGGGCTCGGGTTCGGCAATAACGGCAAGGCCGGCCTGATGACACGCGGCGTCGCCGAGATGACCCGGCTGGGGATCGCGATGGGCGCGAACCCGCTCACGTTCGCGGGCCTGGCAGGCATCGGTGACGTCATCGCGACGTGCTCGTCCAAGCTGTCGCGCAACCACCGGCTCGGCGAAGAGCTGGCGAACGGCCGGTCGTGGCAGGAGCTCGAGGCCGTCCTTCCCGGCGTCGCCGAGGGCGCCTACACGGTGGACGCGGCGCTCGCCCTCGCCGAGCGGCATGGCGTCGAGATGCCGATCGCCCGGGAGGTCCACAACGCGCTGTTCGAGGGCAAGAGCGTCCAGCGCTGCCTGATCGACCTGCTCTCGCGGGAGTCGAAGGACGAGCTCGCCGACTTCGAGCGCTGGGTGACCCGCCTCGATCCCGGTCCCGGCTGAGGCTACTCGGGGGCGTTCTCCAGGCGTTCCGCCGCCACTGCCTCGGCGCTGAGCCGGCTCTGGGGATGGCCGGTGACGGCCTCGAGGAACACGTCGCGCTCGACCGCGATCAGCCGGAGCGACGTCAACGCGGTCACGGTCGCCGTGCGCGGCACGTCGCGCAGCAGCGCGATCTCGCCGAAGTAGTCGCCAACACCCTGCTCGTTGACGTGGCTGCCGCCGGCCGTGACGTCCACGCGTCCCTCGGCGATGACGTAGAACCGGTCGCCGGGCTCACCCTCCCGGATGACGGTCTCCCCGGTGGCGACCTCGACCCGCGTGAGCTCCGCGAGGATGCGCTCGATCGCCGGCGCGGACAGCGGCGCGAAGATCGGCAGGCGGCGCAGCAGGTTGAGCGCCTCGGGATCGGGCGCTCTGGCGTCCCGATCGATCGCCCCCAGCTGGCGCCAGAGGAGCACGAGGACCGCCGGGACGAAGAGCCCGGCGACCACGAGCGCCGAGCCGACGCCGACGAACGCGATGAGCAGGCCTGCGGCGACGGACCCGATCGCGAGCGCGAAGTTGTCGATCGACTCGAGGACGCCGAAGACGCGGGCCATGACTCGCTCCGGCGTGACCCGCTGGAGCAGCGTTCGACCGGCGACGTAGGCGTAGCTCGATCCGGCGCCGCTGGCGGCGAAGAGCAGCGGGGCGCCGACGGTGGTTGGGACGAGGGCGACCGCGGTGACCGGCAGCCCGAGGAGGCCGACGCTGTTCGCGAGCGCGGGCGTCATCCGCCGCCGCCCGACGAGCGTCACCGTGGCCACGGATCCCAGGATCCCGCCGAGCCCGAACGCCGCCGATAGGAAGCCCGCCCATTCCTCGCCGGCACCGAGCAGGTCGATCGCCGTCGCGACGACCAGGATGTCGAGGGCGCCCAGCAGCACCGATGCGGCCCCCAGCACGATCACGAGAACGCGCACCTGGGGTGACCCGGCGACCACGCCGAACCCTCCGAACGACGCGCGAATGATCGACCGCCAGCCCTCGCCCTGCTCGAGTGGCGGCGGCTGCATCGTGCCCCGCAGCCTGGCCACGAGGACCGCTCCTGCCGCTGACGTGACCGCGAAGAACAGGAACACGTCACCCGGCTCGGATCGAAGGAGCAGCAGGCCGCCGAGCAGCGGGCCAATGAAGAGGCCGACGTTCTCGGCGAGGCTCGCGACGCCGTTGGCGGCCGTCAGGTCGGCGGGGGCATGGGTGATCTCGGGCAGGATCACGGACTGGACCGGCCGCGTGATGGTGAAGCTCATGGCTGCGACGGTCGCGACGAGGAGTGTCACGACCGGCGGCGCGTCCGCGTAGAGGGTCGCCGCGGTCGCGACCATCGAACCGGCCTGCCAGACGTAGCCGGCGAAGAGCACGCGATCCCGCCGGTACCGATCGCCGAGAACTGCCGCGAACGGCGACACGAGGGCTGAAGGCACGAGCAAGACGAGCGCGAACATCGCCGCGACGCCCGCCCCCCCGAGCCCATAGGCGTAGACGAGGATCGCGACCCATGTCGCACCCTCCGCCATGTTGAAGGCGAGGTAGGCGAGCTCGATCCGGGCGAGCGTCGCATCCCGGAGCACCGTCAGGACCACGCGAACCTGATCTCGCATCGATCGTGCCTACTCGCGCCCTGCGGCGACGGCCTCGGCCTGCGTCCGACTCTGCGCGTGACCCGTGACCGCCGACAGGAATCGATCGCCCTCGATGACCATCAGCCGCGACGGCCTGACCGCGATGACCGTCGCCGTGCGCGGGACATCCCTGAGGAGCGCGATCTCGCCGATGTAGTCCACCGCCTCGCGCTCCGCGATGACATTGCCGTCACGGACGATCTGGACGCGCCCCTCGGCCAGGACGTAGAACAGGTCGCCTCGCTCGCCCTGCCGGATGAGCACGTGACCGGCAGGCACGTCGAGCCACGTGAGCTCGACGAGGATCCGCTCCATCGTCGTGGCGGATAGCGGAGTGAAGATCGCGAGGTGGCGCAGGATCGCGACCGCTTCGGGGTCCGGCACCTTGGCGTCTCGATCGAGGGCTCCGAGCTTGAGCCACGCCAGGACGAGGATGGCCGGCACCGACAGGCCCGCGATCGCCGCGGCCCAGCCCACGCCGAACGCCGAGATGAGCACCGCGATCCCGAGCGCCCCGAGCGCGAACGAGAACATCGTCAAGCCTTCGAGGACGCCGAACACGCGGGCGAGCAATGACTCCGGCGCCGTGCGCTGGATGAGGGTGCGCCCTGCAACCGACGCGACGCTGTACCCGGCGCCGCTCGCGGCGAACAGCAACGGCGCGGTCACGGTCGCCGGAACGAGTGGGATCGTCGCGATCGCGATCCCGAACAGCCCGCCACTCACCGCCAGCGCTGGTGTCATCCGCCGTCGACCGACGA
This sequence comes from uncultured Chloroflexia bacterium, assembly GCA_963721765.1. Classification (GTDB taxonomy): domain Bacteria; phylum Chloroflexota; class Limnocylindria; order Limnocylindrales; family CSP1-4; genus UBA5189. The sequence goes on along the minus strand of CAVRJP010000001.1, from coordinate 1,582,122 downwards.
GCGCGACTGACGCCAGCGCCCCGAGGACGCCGCCGAGCCCGAACGCGGCGAAGAGGTACCCGGCCCACTCCTCGCCCTCGCCCAGGAGGTCGACCGCCGCAGCGACATACAGGATGTCGAGCGCGCCGACGACGACCGTGGCCGCGGACAGGACCAACACGAGGAGGAGGATCCGCGGCGACGCAGCGAGCGCACCGAACCCACCGAAGGACGACCCGAGCACGGCCCGCAAGCCACCGGGCGATTCGTGGAGCTGTCCCTGGAGCCGGGGCAGGCCCGCGGCAAGGAGCGCCGCGAGGAGCGCCACGGCGGCGAAGGTCGCGAAGACGTCGGCAGGCTCGGAGCGGAGCGCCAGGAGGATGCCACCGACGAGCGGGCCGGTGAAGATCCCGAAGTTCTCGGCGAACCCGGACACTGCGTTGGCCGCGGTCAGGTCCCCCGGCGTGTGGGTGATGTTGGGCAGGATCGCGGACTGGACCGGCCGCGGCACCGTGAAGCTGATCGCAGCGACGGTCGCGAGGGCGAGAATCACCCCCGGCGGAGCCCCGGCGTACATGGCCACCGCCGCTGCCCCCAACGAGACGCCCTGCCAGATGTATGCGGCCAGCAGGACGCGGTCCTGGCGGAAGCGGTCGCCCCACGCCGACGCGAACGGCGCGACGATCCCGGCAGGGAGGAGTTGGACGAGGGCGAACAGGCCCGCGGTGGTCGCCCCGCCGAGGTCATAGGCGTAGACGATGAGCGCCATCCAGGTCCCGTACTCGGCCATGATGAAGCCGAGGTAGGCGAGCTCGATCCGGGCGAGCGTCCGGTCACGTGCGACCGTCAGGACGACGCGCACCTGCTCCCGCATCGCCGAAGCGTGACACGCGCGCGAGGTGGATTTCTCCGGGGCGACGACAGGTGCCTGCTAGACTCGGCGCTCCGGTCGGGGCGTGGCGCAGCCTGGTAGCGCACCAGTCTGGGGGACTGGTGGTCGGAGGTTCAAATCCTCTCGCCCCGACCAATTCCCCCGTTCAGAACGTGGCCTTGCGCCGGAATCTGCCAAATGCGGGTGGTAACACGGGTGGGAGTTGGCGTACACTAGCGGACCCAAAAGAAGGCTCGACGAGCTCCGGCTCCGCCTCCGACTTGGCTCTCTCGAGCCCTCCGACGCCGGGACGCTCGGCGACTACCTGACCGGCTGGATCGAGCGTCACCGAGCGCACGTCCGGCCGTCGACCTGGCGAACCGCTGAGGGCCACGTCAGGACGGTCCTCATCCCTGCTCTCGGGCGGATTCCCCTTGCCCGGCTGTCGGCAGCGGATGTCGAGCGGGCCCTGTCGGCCTACGTTCGCGCAGGACGCCCTGTGGCGGGCCGGGACGGCCGGGACGGCCGGAAGCCGCGCCCCGTGTCACCTGTCACCGCGGGACACGTCCGGGCCATCCTGCGACGGGCGCTAGCCGATGCCCAGCGCGCTGGGCTCGTCGGCCGGAACGTCGCCGCCGACGCAACGCCGCCGCGAATCGCGAGTCGGCCGATCGCCTACCTCCAACCCGACGAGCTCCGCCGGCTCCTGAGCGCGACGGCTGAGGATCCGCTCGGTCCTCTGTACGCCCTCGCCGCGTCGACGGGCTTGCGTCGGGGGGAGCTGGTGGGGCTCCGCTGGACCGATGTCGACCTGAAGGCGGGCACGCTCCGTGTTGCGCGCTCGGTGGGCCGTGACGAGGCTGGTGGCTGGACCGCTGCCGAGACGAAGTCGGTGCGCTCGAGGCGGATGCTGCCGCTGCCCTCGATGGCCCGCAACGCCTTCGACCGGCAACGCAAGCGCCAGGCGGCGCTCAAGCTCGCCGCCGGTACCGCGTGGCAGGACCGTGACGCACTCGTGTTCACCGATGCCGTCGGCCGGCCACTGCTCCCGGAGTACGTGTCGCACGCCTTCGCCAAGGCACGCACGGTCGCAGGGCTACCGACCGCGACCCTCCACCAGCTCCGGCATACCGCGGCGACGCTCCTGCTCGCCGAGGGCGTTCCGCTCGCCGTGATCTCCGACTGGCTCGGACACTCCGGAATCGCCGTCACGGCCGCGCACTACGCCGCCGTCGTCCCGCAGCTTCGCCGCGACGCGGCCGACGCCATGGACCGGGCACTGTCGGGCGGTGCGTCGTGACGAATGGTCCGCCCGGCCCAGACGCCGAGATTGATTCGAAGCGCATCCTGACGGCGTGCGATCGACCCCTGCCCGTTGGGGGAGCTCGAGCAAAGCGCGGTCGACGCGATTACGACGAACCAGCGCTGCAACGTGTGCCAGCGCGTTCACGCTGCGACCACGCGTTGAGGAAAGAAGGCGGCTCCCGGCACGTTTCGTGCGCGAGAGCCGCCGCGGCGCTACGCCGCCGGGCAGTTCACAGGCTCCGGTGGACCTGGCGGCGTCGTGGGTGACACGCCTCCGCTCACACCCATGGTTTGCCAATACTTGAACGTCGGCGTATGCAGCTGGCCATTCGCACGGAACACCAGCATCTCGAAGCGATATGGAGCGGAGTCGATTCCGAGACCACATAGGACGAGAACCTGGCCCCCCAGCTGCTCGCCTCCTCCGGGAATCGGAGTGGTTGGGATGACCCTCGTACTGACCACGGTCGGTGGGTCAATCGGCGGATCCACCGGGTTGGTGCGGTCCTGAGTTGAGCAGTTCGACACTTCGCAGAGCGTCGTGACGTCGCCCGCCTTGGCGGCAGCCACGACCCTATCCAGGAAGTCGCGAGCCTCCTGCTCAGTGGGGATCGGCGACGCAGCGCAGGCAACCACGCTCGCGACGATGATCACGAGGACGCCGAGCATGCGTGTCATCTGTGGGGCCAGCCTAAGCCACGCCGCCGTCGGCATCAGCGGGGAGTACCCACTGAGGCCACGCGCCCTGATTTACCCAAACCGCGAGCTCCATGCCTACCTCGCGCATGTTACGGGTGCCAGGTCCGAACCAATCCACCCTGAGATCTACGGCGGGATTCTTCTTGTCCACGACCCACTGTTCGCACCTGGTGATCGGCAGGATTAGCGCCGCCGCCATGACCACCACGCCGAGTTGGATTTCGGTGCAGTTTCCATTAGAGCCAGCGCCGGGACTTGCGGCCATCCAGTTTTGGCCCGTCGTTCCGCTCAGGCGGTACGAACGGACGAGCTCCGGGCGCGTGATCGGACGGTACGCGGGGCGGTAGGCTTGCCCGAGGTGGACGCCACCGCGATGTACCGTCATGGGTCCGTGGGAGATGGCTGGGATGCCTGACCCGCTCGCAACCGCGATCATCGGCGCAATCGGAGGCGTCGCGGGCGGCCTCGTCACCGCGGTCGTCGGACCCTTCATTCAAGACTGGATCGCGAAGGGCAGAGAGCAACGGGACGAGGATCGCGGCGTCAGAGGCCGGCGAATCCAGCAGGTCGCGCACTTTGGTGAGCTATTAGCGCAGATCACCCCAGATGGACCCCACCTCTCAACCGAGGAATACGCCCACCGTTCACTTCGAACGGCAGCGGCCGCCATTGGGGACTCAGACCTAATCGCCCATGTTGGACGGATGCATTCTCAAACCTGGGGAAGCCCAGCGTGGCAGGACGCACTCGGTGACGCACAGTTTCGAGCTGGGGAGCTTCAGCGCGTCGACGTCAAGGGGCGGGTGTAGGCGACCCGGAGGGAACCATGAACGAACGGCTTGGTAGGGCGGCGACTTAATACAACAAGTGGTCGGGGACCGTCGCTCTCGACGACCCCGACAATCTCGAACGTCTCTACTCGGTGGCTGGCCTGGAGATCAAGGAATGGAGGATCATCGGCATCGACTATTACAGCGGCTACGAGGCCACGTTCGCGTCTCTCCTGGTGGTGCCTGCCGGCACAGTCGAGTCTTTCGATGGATGGGCGAAGCTCGCTGCCGAGAACGATGGTGCGATTCCGGTAACCGCGTTCGACCTCACGACTGAGGCCGCCGAACAGCTCTTTCGCGCCTTCAAGCGCGTCAGCATCCACGCCACGCCGCGCATCGCCATCCACGAAGCAGGCATCGAGCTTGAGATTGTGGAGCGCCGCGGACCCGACCAAAGCTCACGCCCGGTCGATCCGGCCGAGCCTCCCTCGTGGGCTAGGGACGACTGATCCTTGCGGGTGGGAACGCGGGTGGTATGAGGGGCGAAAATCGGCGAACGCCGAGTCCCAAATAGAACACCGCCAGCGATCAAACCGAACGCTCGCGGACGCCAGCGTACCCTAGGGGCTAGCCTGGGGGACTGGTGGTCGGAGGTTCAAATCCTCTCGCCCCGACCAATTCCCCGTTCAGAACCTCCGTCCTGGCCAGGCTCTGCGAGTCGCGGGCGTCATCCGGTCGGTCACCGCACACCCCTCGTCGTCGGCACGCTCGCGTGGAATCGAACCGTTACGTCGTTGCGACGGAGCCGCGACGCCCGCAGACGGCGACGCAGGGGCCCACGAACCTACGTTCTCTTCCACGGCGACGAGACATCGATGTCGCCACTTGGAGGTAACGGAAGGTGACTGAGCAGAATCGCGATCCCGGGATGAACCCGGACGACGCGGACCGACAGGGCGGCTCGATTGACGACGGTGGGATGCCCCAGCCCGGCCCAGGTCAGACCGGCGTGGGTCGTGAGCCTTGGCAGGATCGCAGCGGCGAAGGCGATAGCGGCGACATGGCTGACGCTGGCGATACCGACGTGACGCCGCCGGACACGAACGCCGGCGAGCGCGAGCGGCAATCGACCGGCGGCTGACCACGGCTCTTCGATCTACGGCCCGGCTCCGACCCTCCCCCGCGGGGCCGGGCCATCCACCACGGGCTCGAGGGTGAGAGGAGTGACTGAGTGATCGGGCACGAACGCCTAGATGCCATCCGTCGACTCGTGATCCCAGGGCTGCGGGTCCGCTTCGACTTTCGGAACACCGAGCTCGCGTCGACATGGATCCGGCCCGTCGTCGACGGACCCGTCGGGCTCTGGCACCACCCTGGCGACTCAGGGCGCGGCCTCCGGCGCCTCGACTGCGGCCGAGCCGTCGACGCCACTGAACCATTCAATGAGGTCCACGCCGACTCGATCCCGGATCACCAGCGATGCCCGGGGTGCGTCGGCGTCTAGGCTGAACCCGGGCATGAGCGATCCGGAAACACCGCGGGTGCGGCCCACGAGCGAAGGCTTTCTCGGCCGGTGGCACATCCAGGCCGGCACGCTTCGCGGCGGCGTCCTGACTGCCTGTGATCGACCGTTGCCCGCGGGGGAGCTCGAGGAAAGCGCGGTCGACGAGATTCCGACGAACCAGCGCTGCAACGCATGCCAGGCCGTTCACGCTGCGAGGACGCGAGCCAGCCGCGGGGACGGGGCCGCCTAGCTGGCAGCCAGTTGATCCACCAAGGGACATGCCGGATTGTCGGCCGTCGATTGACCGGCCTACGGTGCGTCCCATGAACGATCGGCCTTTGAGCAAAACCGCGCGGGACAAGGATTCCGACCGCGAGGTCATCGACGCAACGAAGCGCCGAATGGCCGCGCTCGAGGAGCAACGGGAGAACCTGGTCGCCCGACTCCGCGATTCGCTCGAGCGGTCGGGCCATAGCCGGAAGCCGGCTGCCGACACCGAGAGGGTGCTCACGGCGCTCGAGGAGGTCGACGAGGAGACCCGCCGCGCCGTTGCGTCATACCTCGTCGAGTTGGACAGGGACGAGTGACCCGGCGACGGAGCGTCTCCTGGCAGCGTGACCTCGCGAGAACGATCTCGTCGCTCAAGGTCGCGTTGGTCTGGCGGTGCCCTCCGTGACGGCGAAGATCGACGCGGAGGCGGGTTTCCAGCCTCGAGCCGCTTGAGGCTGGACTTGCGCGCCGAACGGACAGCACCGCGCTTCACGCGCGCGTCGCTAGGCCCGGGCTATTCGCGCATCGCCGACCGCAGGCCTTCGAGGATCGTGCTCGCCGTGGCCCATGGGCCGGCCGTCCAGTCGCCTGCGACGGGCCCGAACCATGCCCGGCGTGGACGGCTACGAACCTAGCGCGGAAGTCGCGGAGATCGTTGGCGCGGTCCAGGCCTTCGGCGAGCTCTGTGTCGAACAGCCGGACCTTGGCGACTTGTACCTGGGAGCGCGTCGAGCGTGGCTCGCGGCAAAGCAGCAGAGGACAGCATGGGGAATGACCGATGCCCACCAGCGGATCGAGGCGGCAGTCAAGCGAGCTGAGTCCTCGCGGGCATCCATACCGGGTGCTGCCGGCGGATCGCCCGCATTGCCCTCGATGACGTCCTCCTCCCATTGCACCCGTTCAGGCGTGCAGTACGCGGCACGGCTGGTGTTGATGAAGATCACGGCTCCACGATTTGCCGTTGGCTTCAAGCCCATCCTCACCCCGAGCGGACGCTCAGCGTCATCGACGCCGTCGAGTCGCCGGCGCCATCGTGAGCGACCTATCGTGGCTCAGGCTGCCGGTCTGGGCCGGACGGCTCGGCCGCGGAAAAGGCGTTGCCGAGGGCGACGAGCGCGTCCGCGGTCGAACGGTAGTGCTCGGGCGGGATCGACAGGACCTGAGGCTCATCGCTCGGGTGCTCCGGGACGATGACGAGGGTCGCGGGCCGCCGGCGCTCAAGATCGAACTGGATGCGTCGCACGTTCTCGATCGGGACGGCGAGGTGGACTCGGTATGGCTCGGCGACGACGACGCGCCGGGTCGTGACCGCGAGGACCGCCGTCGTCGATCGAGCGTGGGCCCGGACTTCCTCGTCCGGCTCGAGCGCCGATGCGATGGAGGGATCGACCTGGTCGGTGTTCATGCCTCTCGCCAAAGGGTGCGGCAGGGTGCGGCCCGAGCGCCCGAGGCCGCTCCTGGCTGTTCGAGGTCCCGCGTGGCGCGGATGTCGTTCCTCGGTCCCATCGCCGCGCGAGCCGAATGAAATGTTGCAAACCCACGGATACAAGCGTATCCAACCTGACGACGCCGACCTTGCGAGGACCTCGCGTCCCTGAGGTGACCCCGGTTCACGGGGGCTCCGCGTCGAGCGCCTCCAGGGATGGCGTAGCTCTGATTGCCGGTATGTCCTTATCGGCCTTGGCCGAATCCAGGAGCTCGCCGTAGAGACTGCGAAGCCGTTCGGTTGCCACCAGGGCGGCATGGTGCTCGCGCGATTCCTCGGGGCGTTCGGTCGCCACCCGCTCGGCTTCACGCCAGGCGCTCAGGACGACCTGGAGCAGTCGCTGCACGGCACCCTCCTCCATGCGACCAGTGTGCAAGCATAGGTGCGCGGTCAAGGTGGGCCATGGCCGTGCGCGAGCGACGCTCAGGGCGCGCCGTGGCGGCTCGGAGCGTTCCCAGGCGAAACGTCCAGCTGGCGACCACCATTGCCACGCTGACGACCACCATTGCCACGCTGGCGTCGTGTCGCCGCAACGCTCGAAGGACCATCCTCCACGTCGTGACGATGGTCGCTCCGTCAGTCTTCGCTGATGAACGCGCCGAAGCCCACCCTCATCGTCAACCCGCCCTCGGACGAGGGCTTCGTCGCGTTCGCTCACGAGCAGCTGGGCTCCGGCTTGTCGACGGCGCGTCAGCTCGAGTCTGCTCTGCGTACGCGATACCCTCTCGCCATGGTGCGCGAGCGCGCCCTCGCCGGCGAACCGGCCGCGACGTGGTACGTGTACCGGGAGGGCAAGTGGGTTCCGAGCGAGACCTGAGCGAGCTCCACGACGACCTGCGCTCGACGAGCGAGGACATCGCGGCCGATGCCGCCCAGCTCCAGAGGATCGAGGCGAAGAAGACTGCCCTGCCGCTCGGCGACCCGCGCCTCCTCCAGCTCGCCAAGGAAGCCGTCGATCTCGGCGAGCAGCTCGCGGCGAAGACGTCGGTCGAGCTGTCCCTCGTCGAGGATGTGCCTGCGGCCCGTTGACCCCGCGGCCTCCCATCGAGTCATCGTCCGAGCACGACCGGAACCAGCGCGAATCGCCCGCATCGCAGGTGCCCTTGCGATTCGCCCGGAATCGGTGATCCGGTCGCGCGACCCATGATCTCGGGGCGGTAGTGCCGAGGTACATCGTCGTCCCTGAGAACGAGGTTGACCCTGATCGCGTGGCGATGGTGCGCGACATCGTGCAACGCGCCCTTCCGGAGTTGGAACTCGGTGCGACACCGGAGATTCGATGGTTCGCCGACGTCCGTGAGCTGCCCCGGGACCGTGTCGCGGCCGCGAGAGAGGTGTTCGTACCTGGCGACGGCGATTCGAAGGCCGGATCCGTGCCGCCGTTCGTGCGCTACTCGCCGGAGGAGGGCTGGCAGCCAGTCGCGCCCGTGATCATGCTCAATCGAACGCAGTGCCTTCCGGACACGCCGCTGCACGAGCTCCGCCATCTCTGGCAGATCAAGGCGGGCATCTACCGGGCGGATCAGGACTCGTCGCCGGAGCTCGAGCAGGACGCAGACGACTGGGCGTCGCTTGCCACGATCCGACTCGGCCTGACATAGGCGTACCCTCGGTTCGTGCCCCAGCCACCCGCGTGCGACTGCTGTCCGAACACGTTCGACATGAAGTCGGCCGCGGGCGACCTCAAGCGCTACCGCGAGAAGGGCGCTGACGACACGACGCGCGCCCTGATCGACGCGATCGTGGCCGAGGGGGTCGGGGGCGCGACCTTGCTCGACATCGGCAGCGGGATCGGGGCGATCCAGCTCGAGCTGCTCGGTGCCGGCGTGGCGAGCGCAGCGTCGGTGGATGCTTCCGAGGCGTACGTCCAGGTCGCCCGGGCTGAGGCTGGACACCGGGGCTTCGCGGACCGGACGAGCGCGCGCATCGGTGACTTCGTGGCCCTGGCGCCCGAGATCGAGCCCGCCGACGTCGTCACGCTCGACCGCGTGGTGTGCTGCTACCCGGATGTGCACGCGCTGCTGGGCCCAGCAGCGGACCGCGCCACGCGCATGATCGGACTGGTCTACCCGCGCGACGTCTGGTGGAACCGCGTCGCGGCGCGCGCGATCGCCGTTTTCGGCTGGCTCACCCGCGACCGAACGCGCTGGTACCTCTATCCGACGGCGAAGGTCGACGCGATCCTCGCCGGTGCCGGCTTCCGATCGAGGGCGGTCTCGCGGACGTTGATCTGGCAGGTCGTCCTGTACCGACGGGCTGCGACGACGTCGACCCACTGACGCAACCTCGAGCCCGGCGCCGACGGCCGGTCGCTCGGCCGGGAAGCGCGGCTACACTTCCGCGACGTGCCACGGGTGAGAGCCAAGCGATTGGCGAGGGTCCGCCGCCTGCTCGCGGACCTCCGCCGGTCTGAGACGCGCGCCGATGCGCTGCGCCGGCTTCGCAGGCGCGCCCTGGCCGCCATGCGTCGCCCAGGCGGATCTCGGGCGAGCAGAGCCAGCCCCGCAGGCGCGGCCTCTGCGCGCATGGCCATGACGGCCGGGGCTCTCGACGACGGCTCGTTCGATGGCGCCGTCGGTCGGTCGAGCCGCTCGAAGGCCTGGTATGCAGAGCGCTGGTCGCGCCTGGCGTCGACGGTGCTCCAGCCGGCGCCGGGCGCGCTCGCTCGAGACGTGGATTCGATCTTGCCGGCGAAGGTCATGAAGATCGCGGATCGACAGCGCGGCCAGGCGCTGCTCGCCGACGCGATCGCGACGGGCGCGACGTTGGAGCGTGCGGTGTGCCGGAGCGTCGGCGTCCTCGCCGACCTCGTCGAGCACCACGCCGCGTGGGCGCTCGCGGAGGGGGCGGGCCGGCTGCCCGGCGGCGCGCCCGCGTCTGCGATGGGCCACGCCGTGCTCGCGCACCGACGGCGCCAGCTCGACCGGATCTGGCCGGCGATCGCCTACCTCGACGATGCGGAGCTTGCACGCACCATTCCCATCGAAGCGGTGGACGGCGCGCTTGCGGCAGGCTCTCCGGAGGCACGGAAGCGCGCGCTGTCGATCTCCGCACCGACCGACGAGCTGGACCCGGCGACCGTGGTTGACCTCGCGGGTCGCATGCTCGTCTTCGGCGAGCGGGCAAGAGCCGCCGAGCTCAGCGCCGAGCTCCATCGGAGGCCGCACGTTGACCTCGATGATCGCCGACGCCGGTCCTGGGAGGTGATCGATCGCTGGCTGGAGCCACGCGAGGTCTCGGCCCCGCCTGGGTCGGTGCCCGTCGCCGTCATGGGCTATCGCTCGCCGGATCACGTCCTGACGTCGGGCAACCTCGGGGACTACATCCAGACCCTGTCGCTGGTCGGCAACCTGGTGCGCCTCGGCGGCGTGACCTTCTCGGGCGAGGACGGGCTGGGCGAGCTCGCTGACAGAGCTCCAGGCTCGGGTCCAACCTCGCCTCCGCGTCCCGGATGTCGCGGGCGCCGTCCACCTGGTCGAGGTGGATCGCGAGGCCAGCTCGTTGGCAGACGTCCCCGAACGGACGTGGATGGTCGCGTTCGGCTGGCACATGCACCCGCTGTACGACCTTCGCTACGACTTCCCGTACCACCCGAACATTCGCCCGATCTTCCTGTCCTTCCATGTCAACCGGCTCGACATGCTCACGGACGAGGCGCTGGCTTACCTGCGCGAGCACGGCCCGATCGGCTGCCGGGACTGGAACACGGTGTACCTCCTGCTCAGCGCCGGCGTCGACGCGTTCTTCTCCGGGTGCGTGACGACGACAATCGATGCGCTCTTCCCGCCGCGCGAGACGGCCTATACGGGCAAGGGCGTTGTCGGGGTGATCGACCTCCCGAAGGCGGCCGAGCGCGAGGACCGCGGCGCACGCGTCTTCAGCCACCAGTCGGACGACCACCGGTCGTCGACGCTCGCCGCGGGGCTCCGAGCCGCCGACGCGACGCTCGGCTCGTACCAGCGCGAGCTCAAGCGCGCCATCACCGGGCGCCTCCACGCATACCTGCCGCTGACATCGCTCGGCGTCCCGGTCGAGTTCCGGACGGGCAGCCCGGGCGACGTGCGCTTCGCCGGCCTGACCGGCCTCCAGCCGGGCGACGCTCGACTGCGCGAGCTCCAGGACGGCATCCGCGAGCTGCTCCCGAACGTCTTCCGCCGGATCCTGGCCGGTGCGCCCGAAGCGGAGGTCTATGCCACCTGGCGCGAGATGACGCGCGACCGCGTCGCGGCGGCCCGAGCAGGCTTCGAGGCGCCGGTCAAGGTCCCTCGGACCTCGATCGACGTGGCCGGCGCCGTCGCGACGAGCCGAGCCGGCCTGCGACGGTTCGGACCGCACGCGGTCGTCGACGACGCGACCACGAGCGACGTCGTCCTGAGCTTCGACGGGAACGTGACCCTGCCCGCCGCCGTGCTCGTGGAATCCATCGTCGGCAACGCGTCAGGGCCCGTTCGCCTATGGGTGCTGGCGCGAGGCTTGACCGACGCCTACCAGGAGTGGCTCGCCGGCGCGTTCCCGGCCGTCCCGATCACGTTCCTGCCGTGCGATGGCATCTCCTACGGCCCGCGCGGGCGTTCCCGGCGGATCCCCACGCGAATCACCGTCTCGACGATGGACCGACTCCTGCTCCCGGACCTCCTGGAGGGCGTCGATCGAGTCGTCTACCTCGACGTGGATACGCTGATGCTGGGCGATATCGCCGAGCTCGCCCGCGTCGACCTCGGCGGGCGGCCGCTGGCTGCGCGCGATTCGAACGTGAGCGAGGCGAGCGAGTGGCAGCGAGCCGGGCGCGGCCTCGATGAGTCGCTCGCGACGGAGCTGCGACGATCGATGGGGCTTCGGCACGGCTTCGGGCATCCGGCGTTGAACGCCGGGGTGCTCGTGCTCGACCTCGAGCGCATGCGCCGCGACGACTTCACCGGGACCTACCTCGGCTGGGTGGAGCGCTACGGCTTCCACGACCAGGACACGATGCTCGCGTATGCAGGGCCGGACCGCGCGCGGCTCGACCCTCGCTGGAACGCGCTGCCGGTCCTCGAGGATGTCAAGGACCCGTGGCTGATCCACTGGGCGACGTTCAACAAGCCGTGGGAGGACCGGCTCAGCTTCGAGCAGGAGCGGTGGCGTGCGTACGCCGCGTCGCTCCACGCGAGGGTCGGCTTGCCGCCAACGAGCGATCGGGCAGCCGCGCAGCCGTCAGGCCCCGTGGGTTCGCTTCGAAACCCGGTCCCGATCGGCCAGGTCGAGAAGGCGCCGTCTGCGGACGTCGAGCACGTGATCGGGCGAATCACGTCCGAGCACCTCAGCTACCTCGACGTGCCGAGCCTGCGAACGCTCGCGAGCTCCGTGGTCGACGCCGACGAAGCGTCGATCGACGGGCTGATCCTTGAGGCGGGTGTTGCCCGAGGAGGCTCGGCGATCACGATGGCCGCCGCGAAGTCGAACGGCCGCCGGATGAAGGTCTACGACGTGTTCGGGATGATCCCGCCGCCCGGCGAGAAGGACGGCGCCGACGTGCATCGGCGGTACGCGAAGATCCTGCGCGGGGCGTCCAAGGGGATCGGTGGCGAGACCTACTACGGCTACCGCGACGGGCTCCTGGCGGAGGTCACGGAGTCGTTCACCCGCTACGGCGTGCCCATCGCCGACAACCACGTCGAGCTCATCAAGGGACCGTTCGAGAAGACGCTTCGCGTCGACGAGCCGATCGCGCTGGCGCACCTGGACGGTGATTGGTACGCCTCCACGATGACCTGCCTGACCCGCATCGCGCCGATGCTCGCGATCGGGGGTCGGATCGTCATCGACGACTACGACACCTGGTCCGGCTGTCGAGCGGCGGTCGACGAGTATTTCGCCGATCGACCGGGATACCGATTCGAGCGCCGCGGCCGGCTCCACGTCGTCAGGGAATAGGCCGGCACGCCAGGGCGCCGAGCGCGGGGTCAGCTCGGGAGGCTGAACCAGAACGTCGTCCGACCGTTCTCCGATGAGGCGCCGACGCGGCCGCCCGCCTCCTCGATGAGCCGCTTCACGATCGCGAGGCCGATGCCCGCACCGCCCGACGCCCGATCGCGCGATCGCTCCACCCTGAAGAACCGCTCCCACACCCGGGGCAGGTCCTCGGCCGGGATCGGCGAGCCACTGTTCGAGATCCGGACCGTGGCGTCGCCTTGTGCTCGGGCCACCGTCGCGCGGACCTCGCCGCCGGCGGGCGTGTAGCGCACGGCGTTCTGGAGCAGGTTCGTGACCACCTGCGCGAGCTCGTCCGACCGGGCATGGACGACGATCCCCGGCTCGATCGCCGTATCGACCGCGATCGAGCGACGGGCGAACACCGGCGCGGTGAGCTCGAGGCTCGATCGGACCAGCGCACCGAGGTCGATGTCCTCGGGCATCGGGCGCTCGTCGTCCGCGCCGGCGAGGAGGTCGAGCGAGGCGGCGAGTCGGGTGAGCCGGTCCACCTCCTCGCGCAGCGAATCGAACGTCGCGGGATCGGGCGGGAGGACGCCATCGCGCAGGGCCTCGAGGTAGCCCTGCAGGTTCGTGAGTGGGGTTCGGAGCTCGTGCGAGGCGTTGACGACGAACTCGCGTCGGACGGCGTCCTGCTCGGCGAGTCGGTCGACCATGACATTGAACGCGCCGGCGAGCGCGCGCACCTCCGCCGGGCCCTCGACCGGCGCCGTCGCCCGCAGGTCGCCCTCGGCCGTGCGCTGCGCGGCGTCGGCGAGGCGCTCGATCGGCCGGGCGATGCGGCGCGCGAGGATCGAGCCGAGCACGAGCGCACCGAGCGCGGCCACGACCGCGGCGACGAGGAGGACCCCGGTGACGCTCGCGACGAACATCTCGTTGGCGTGCTCCGCGGAGTCACCGGCCTCCACCATCAGCGCCGCGAACGTCTCCGCCCCGATCCGCAGGACGCCCAGCGCGAGGATCGTCAGGGCGACCGTGACGACGGCAAGCGCGGCAACGACGATCCGCGTTGCGATCCCGTCCGGCCACATCCACCCGCGCATCGAGCTCAGGATCCCGCCGTCGCCGGGCGTCCCGCGTCAGCCGCGGGTTCGCCTGTCTCCGCGCGCCGTCGCTCCACTCGTCCGGCTGCTCGATAGCCGACGCCGCGCACGGTCGCCACGTACTTCGGCGCGTTGGCATCATCGCCGAGCTTCTCGCGCAACCGCTTGATGTAGACGTCGATCGCCCGGTCCAGCACGTCGCCTTCGTTGGAGCCATGGATCCCGTCGAGCAGCTGGTCGCGGGTAAGCGCGCGCCCGTCGGCATCGAGCAGGGTCGCGAGGAGTCGCAGCTCCAGCGCGCTCAAGGCCACGGGCTGCCCGGCCATTCGCGCTTCGTGCCGGCCCGCGTCCACGACGAGGTCGCCGCTCACGAGCAGCTCCTCCGAGGCCATCGTGTCGTCGAGAGGACGCTCGGTGCGCCGCAGGATCGTGCGGACGCGGACGACGAGCTCCGCCGGCGAGAACGGCTTCGGGAGATAGTCGTCAGCGCCCTCGCTCAGGCCAAGGATTCGATCGTTCGTGGAGCCGCGGGCGGACAGCACGAGGATCGGCGTCTCGCCGGACGCCCTCGCCCGCCGGATCACCGAAAGCCCATCGAGCCCCGGGAGCATGAGGTCCAGCACGACGAGCCGTGGCGCGTGCTCCTCGATGGCCCGCAGGGCGGCGATCCCGTCACCGGCCGTGATGACCGGGTAGCGCTCGCGCTCCAGGTACGTCCGCACGAGCGCGACGATCTTCGGGTCGTCATCGACGACGAGGATCGGCGCATCGGGGGTGAGCACGGTGGCCATCATCGTGCCCCCGAGCGTGGCCGACAACCGTGACGTCCGCATGACGTCAAATCCGTCCACGGACATGAAAACGCGCCACTCGTTGAATTGCTTCTACGAGTGACGCACCGTTGACGGTACGGAGACGGACGATTCACGGGTGCACCTCCACGGCCCGAAAACCTTGCAGATCCATGGCTCGTGCGAAACTTCCAGCGATGCAATCCCACGTCGCCACGGAGGCGAGACTCGCCGAGGGGCTTGATCCGGCCCAGATCGATGGCCTCGCCGATGTCGAGCCGGCGGAGTACCGGCGGATCCTCCACGAGATCGCCGATGTCATGGCCGACTACGCGGAGAGCGTGCCCGGGAGACCGGTGCTGCCGCCCGTCGAACCCGGATCGATCGCGCCACTGTTTCCGACGAGCGCACCGGAGCGACCCGAGCCGCTGACGACGATCCTCGACGACTACCACCGGCTCGTCGAGCCGCACGCGACCGCATGGAATCACCCGGGGTTCATGGCCTACTTCCCGACATCGAGCTCGACGGCCGGCATCGTGGGCGAGCTCCTCATGGCCTCGCTGGCGCAGAACACCTTCCTGTGGCGGACGTCGCCGATCGGGACCGAGCTGGAGACGGTTGTCGTCTCGTGGCTCCGCCAGGCGCTCGGCCTGCCGGAGGGGTTCGACGGGCTGTTCACGGACACCGCCTCGATCGGCTCGTTGATCGCGCTCGCTGCAGCGCGGGAGGCCGCCGGGCTGGATGCGGCGAGTCGCGGCCTGGCGAACCGGCCCGACGTCGGCCGGCCGCGGGTCTACGCGTCCGCCGAGGCGCACAGCTCGATCGACAAGGCGTGCATGACGCTCGGGCTGGGCCGCGATGCACTCGTCCACGTCCCGACCGATGACGAGCTCCGGATGCGCGTCGACGCCCTCGAGGCGGCGATCGAGGCGGATGTCGCCGCCGGCTACCGCCCGATCGCGCTTGTGGCCACCATCGGCACGACGGCCTCGACCTCGCCCGATCCAATCGCCGAGATCGTCGCCATCGCAGAGCGCCACGGGCTGTGGCTGCACGTCGATGCGGCCTATGCGGGCGTCGTCGCGCTCATCCGGGATCGCCGTGAGCTGTTCGACGGCTGGGAACGTGCCGACTCGATCATCGTCAACCCGCACAAGTGGCTCTTCACGCCATTCGACGCGTCGCTCGTCCTCAGCCGGCGGATGCCGGAGCTGCGAGCGGCCTTCAGCCTCATGCCGGAGTACTTGCGGACATTGGATCGCGAGACCCCAGTGCGCGACGTCAGCGAGTACACACCCCAGCTCGGCCGGCGCTTCCGGGCGCTCAAGCTGTGGGTGCTCCTGCGCTGGTTCGGGCTCGAAGGGCTTCGGCGGCGGATCGCCTACCACCTGGCGCAGGCGCAGGAGTTCGCGTCGTGGGTGGATGCGGACCCGGACTTCGAGCGTCTCGCGCCCGTGCCGTTCTCGCTCGTCTGCCTCCGCTGGCGGCCGGCCGCGCTCGCCGGCCACGAGGACGAGCCCGAGGTCGCCACGCGCCTCGACGATCAGAATCAGGCGCTGCTGGACGCGGTGAATCGGACGGGCGAGGTGCTGCTCTCGCACGCGCGGCTCCACGGGCGGTTCACCATCCGCGTCGCCTTCGGCAACCTCCGCACCGGCGACGAGCAGGTGCGGCGCGTGTGGGAGCTGCTCCGGCGGGAGGCCACCCGCATCGGCGGAGGTTGAGCAGGCAGCGAGGCTGAAGGCCGGCCGCGGGCGTGCCCAGCGCCATATCATCCGGGCGTGCCACCCATCGACGAGATCATCCGGATCGAGCCCATCTACCTCGATCGCCTGCAGCGCCAGGGCATCTTCACGACCGGGCTGCTGCTCGAGGTCACCGAGACCGTCACGCGGCGGCAGTACCTCGCCGACCAGGTCGATGCATCGACCAACGACGTGCTCGCCTGGCGCGACGAGGCGCAGATGCTGAACCTGGCCGGATTCGGGCCGGCCGAGCACCGGCTCCTGAGCCAGAGTGGCTTCGAGGGCCTGCGCGACATCCTCGACGTCGATCTCGACACGTTCGGGCAGCGGCTGGCGCGGGGCGCCGACGAGCTGAAGGTGGTCCCGCCGTCGGACCTGACGATCGAGGGCTGGTGGGACCAGGCGCACACGCTCGCGGAGTAGCGCCGGCCACGTTCACGGTTCCGCCGAACGGCGCGGGTACCATCCACCGGTGACAACGTCGCGCCTCGGGCGCTGGCTGATCGCGAGCTCGACGGCGCTCGCCCTCCTCGGCGCGTCCGTGTTGCCGTTCCTCACGCCCGCGTACGTTCGTCTCGAGCAGGACCGCGCCGCCGCGGGCCAGCTGACCGGCTTCACCCCGACGCAGCTCGACGCGGTCACCGCCGCGCTCCTCACCGACCTCGTGTTCTGGCGGGGGGACTTCGACGTCGCCGTCGACGGCCGGTCCGTGCTCACCGAGCGCGAGCGAGGGCACATGCGGGATGTTCGCGGCGTGTTCGCGGGCTTCTTCGTGCTCGCCATCGCCGCCGGAGCGGTCCTGGTCATCGCGTTCCGCCAGGTGCGTGGCACGGAGGCGAGATTCGCACTCTGGCGGAGCGTCGCCGGCGGTGCGCGGGCGCTCTCGGTCGGGCTTGTCGTCGTCGGGGCTTTCGCAGTGCTCGCCTTCGAGGCCGCGTTCGAGGTGTTCCATCGACTGTTCTTCAGCGCGAACAGCTATTCCTTCGATCCCCGCACCGACCGCCTCGTCCAGCTCTTCCCGCAGCAGTTCTGGTCGGACACCGCGATCATCGTCGGGCTCGTGGCGCTGGGAGCGGCGATTCTCACCGCGTGGCAGGCCGGCCGGCGCGCAGGCACATCCCGGGCCGCGCCCGTGCTGACCCCCTCGAGCGCGCGTTCCTGATGGGCATCCCGATCGGGCGCATCTTCGGCATCGAGATCCGCGTCCAGGTGGGCTGGGCGCTCGTGCTGGCCCTCATCGCGGTGATCGCGGTCCGCCAGCTCACGGAGAGCGACCCGGAGCTCGAGGAGCTGGCCTCGTGGGTCCTCGCCGGGATCGTGGCCTTTGGCTTCTTCCTGAGCTCGATGTCCCACGACCTCGCGCACGCGCTCGTTGCGCGCCGCCGCGGGGTCGACGTCCGGGCGATCGCTGTCTCGTTCTTCGGCGGCTCGACGCCGCTCGACCCGTCCGCGCCGGACCCAAGCGATGACGCGGCGATCGCGGCTTCGGGCCCGATCGCGAGCCTCGTCATCGGCGCGGTCCTGTTCGCGTTCACGATCGGCGCGATCGCCCTCGGCGACGGGTTCGACGCCGCCGCGGGCGTGCTCTCGGTCCTCGTCTTCCTGAACGTGCTCCTGGGCGTCGTGAACCTCGTGCCGGCGTACCCGCTCGACGGCGGGCGCATCGTGCGCGACCTCGCCTGGCGCCGATCGGGCTCGGAGCAGACGGGCTGGCGTGCCGCGTCCCGGACCGGTCGACTGACGGGCTTCATCGTCATCGCCCTCGGCGTCGTCACGATGCTCAACCAGGGCGGCGCGACGGGCGCGATGATCGCGATCACGGGCTGGTTCCTCATCCTCTCGGCGAACTCGGTGCGCGACCGCGTCAAGCTCGACGAGCTGATCGGCGACTACCTGGTCAGCGAGGCGATGGAGCCAACTCCCGCGACGGTCCATCCCGGGCTGACGATCGACACGTTCGCCGCGCAGCTGCTCGACGGCCAGTCGCCGATGACCGCGGTCCCCGTGGTGCGCGGTGACGAGGTCGTCGGCCTCCTCGGCGTGATGCAGGTGCGCCGGGTCCGCCGCCGCGACTGGGCGTCGACGAGGGTCGAGGACGTGATGCTCCGACCGCCGAAGCTGGTGTTCCTTTCGCCGACAGATGCCCTGAAGGACGCCCTCGAGCGACTCCAGCGTGCCGGCGCGGACGGGTTGCCCGTGCTCGAGGACGGCCGGCTCGTCGGCGTCCTGACGCGGCGCAGTGCCGGGGCGCTCGTTCAGGAGCGAATCTCGAAGAAGCGCGACGCGCTGCGCGACGCCGAGCCGACGACCGGCGGCGGCCCGACATCGAACGGCACTTCGACGACCAACGGCACTTCGATGACCGACGGCGCGCCGACGCCCGAAGCCGGCGGGACGACCCCGGCTGATGGACCGCAGCCAACAGACGCCGCGGACCCGCCCCCGCCCCAAGTTCGACCGGAGGGCGAGGACCGGCCGGGGTGACCGCGGTGGCGGACGGCCTCCTCACCGTCGAGGCGGCACGGGCGGCGATCCTGGCGGAGATCGCGGGCCCCCTCGGTGAGGAGACGATCTCGATCGAGGCCGCGCTCGGTCGCGTGCTGGCCCGCCCGGTCGTGGCCGCCATCACCCTCCCACCCTGGGACAACTCGGCGATGGACGGCTACGCGATCCGCGCCGATGACGTCGCCGGGGCAGGGGAGACCAGCCCCGTGCGGCAGGCAGTCATCGGCGAGGTCCCCGCGGGGGGCGTCGCGACGCTCGCCGTCGAGCACGGGAGCGCCATTCGCATCGCCACCGGCGCGCCGGTCCCGGACGGTGCGGATTCCATCGTCCCGGTCGAGCTGACGACACCGCTGGATGCTTCCGGGGAGCCGGGCCCACGCGGGCGAGATGCCGCCGGGCCGCTCCCCGCGGCGATCCTCGTCCACGCGGCGATCGAACCGGGCGGGAACATCCGGCGACGCGGCAGCGACCTCGTCGAGGGCGATTCGATCCTCGACGCGGGCACCGGGGTTACTCCTGCCGGGCTCGCGCTCGCCGCGGGTGCCGGTGTCGCGCGACTCGCGGTGCACGCCCGACCACGAATCGCGGTCCTCGCGACCGGGAACGAGATTCACCCCGCGGGCGAGCCGCTCGGGTCGGCGGGCATCCCCGATGCCAATGGGCCGGGCCTGCTCGCGCTCGCCGAAACGGCGGGCGCCGAGCCCATCCCGCTCGGAATCGCCCGGGACGAGCTCGAGGACGTCGAGGTCAGGTTGCGATCGGCACTCGATCGGGGCGTCGACGCCATCGTCGTCGCCGGCGGCGTCTCGGTCGGCCCGTACGACGTGGTCAAGCGCGCCTTCGAGGCGATCGGACGGATCGGCCTGTGGCGCGTCGCCGTCCAGCCCGGCAAGCCCTTCGCGTTCGGCACGGCCACGCGACCGGACGGCGGCCGGGCGCTCCTGTTCGGGCTGCCGGGCAACCCGGTGTCGACCTTCGTCACGTTCGAGCTCTTCGTCCGACCCGCGATCCGCGCGCTCGGGGGCCGGCGCGACCTGCTGCGCCCGGTCGACCGAGGGGTGCTCATCGAAGACGTGCGCAAGGCACCCGGCAGGCGGGCATTCCTGCGCGTGACCGCGGACCGCGACGCGGACGGCGCTCCGTCCCGCGACGAGCTCGGCCGGGTGCGCGTCCGGCTCTCCAAGGGCCCGGCGGGGCAGGGGAGCCATGTCCTGTCTGCCCTCGCCACGTCCGATGCGCTCGCGGTCGTTCTCGAGGACGTCGATGCCCACCGCGCCGGCGACCCCGTCCAGCTCTGGTGGCTGGATCCCCGCTAGGGCTGCCAATCGACCCGCTCCTGCCGCATCATTGCCCCATGGACCGTGGCCCAGCCCCGCGAGCCGAGCGTCGCCGCCTCACCCACGTCGATCGAACCGGCCGCCCGCGCATGGTCGACGTGAGCGCGAAGCCCGCCACGGCCCGCCGCGCCGTCGCCGAGGCGTTCGTCGCGCTGAGCGCGGAGACACTGAGCCTCGTCATCGACGGTCGTGCTGCGAAGGGCGATGTGCTTGTCGCGGCGGAGCTCGCGGGGGTGATGGGCGGCAAGCGCACCTCGGACCTGATCCCGCTGTGCCACCCGCTCGCGCTCACCGACCTGCTCGTGACCGTCACTCCGGATCGGGTCGCCGGAGGGCTTCGAATCCGCGCCGAGGCCGCCACGATCGGGCCGACGGGCGTCGAGATGGAGGCGCTGACCGCAGCTTCCGTCGCCGCGCTGACGGCCTACGACATGGTCAAGGGCGTCGAGCGCGGCGTCGAGATCCGGTCGATCCAGCTCGTCTCGAAGTCCGGTGGCCAGAGCGGTGACTGGCGGCGGCCCGTCGCTGCCCCCGACACGTCGGCCGAAGCCGGACCGCGGCAGCGGCGACCCGGCGAGCGCGTCGCCGGTCGGATCCGCAGGAAGGCCTGAGGCCCGAGCGCGATGTCGGAGTTCCCGTCGATCGGCCCGCTGCCGTCCGGCACCCGAGCCCTCGTGCTCACGATCAGCGACGGCGTCGCCGCGGGATCGCGCCAGGACGAGTCGGGCATCGCCCTCGCGGATCGGCTGGCGCACGTCGGGTTTCGGGTCGATCGACGGACGGTCGCGGATGACAGGGTGCTGATCGAGCATGCGCTCCGGGACGGTGCGAAGGACCACGCGTTCATCGTCAGCACCGGCGGCACCGGCCTCACGCCGCGCGACGTCACGCCCCAGGCGACGACGGCGGTGATCGACTACGAGGTGCCCGGCCTCGCCGAGGCCATGCGCGCCGCCGGTCGGGCGAAGACGCCGATGGCGGACCTCTCGCGCGGCGTCGTCGGGGTCATCGGCAAGAGCCTCGTGGCCAACGTACCGGGCAGCCCCCGCGCGGCGCTCGAGTCACTCGCCGCGCTCGAGCCGACCCTCGCCCATGCCCTCGAGACGCTGGCCGGACCGTTCGACCACGGCGCCGCCGGCGCCGAGGCAACCGTTCGACCCGACCTGCCCAACCCGACCGCGATCCCGACGTCGATCCCGAGCGCGCTCGACCGGCAGCCGGCGGCGATCGTGGAGCGAGCCGTCGATGACCCGCACGGCGAGCTCTTTGGAGATCCGCCACTCCCGGACGACAACGACGAGTGGCGCGACCTCCCCACAGGAGGGCAGCGCTGATGTTTCCCGCGTTCGAGCACGTCCCGTTCTATCCGCTGGTCTTCGTCGTGTTCTGGGGCGCCGCGCTCCTGTTCGTCCTCGCGATGGCTCGCCACCTGCGCGTGTTCGCGGCGGCGCGGGCGGTCGGGCCGAGCCCGTTCGACAACATCCCGGCGCGACTCACGGGCCTCATCGAGTACGCGTTCGTCCAGACGAAGATGTTCAAGGACCCCGGCGCCGCGATCCTGCACCTCGGGATCTTCTGGGGCTTCGTCCTGCTGACCGTGGGCACGGCGAACATCGTGACCGGCGGGCTCCTCCAGGCGGTCATCTCGTGGCCCTTCGACGGAATCCTGTGGGCCGCGACGCTGGCGATGCAGAACGTCGTCGCGGTCATCGTCCTCGTCTGCGTGGCCTGGGCGTTCTGGCGCCGGTTCGTCACCCGACCGAAGCGACTGACCTACAACCGCGACGCCCTGGTGATCCTCGGGATGATCGGTGGTGTCGTCGCCACCGAGCTGTTCGCCCAGGTCTTCGAGATCGCGCGATTCGGCTCCCAGGACGGTGCGTTCATCGCCAATGCGCTCGGCGCCCCACTCAGCAACAGTGGTACCCAGGTCCTCAATGCCGCCACCCTCGAATTGGGCTTCTGGATCCTGTGGTGGGGGCACATGGCGCTCGTCGCGGCGTTCCTGGTCTACCTGCCGTTCAGCAAGCACCTCCACATCGCGACGAGCTTCTTCAACATCTACTTCCGAAAGCTCAAGCCGCGCGGCGAGCTGCCGGCGATGGACCTGGAGCAGGAGGACGCGACGTTCGGGCTTCGGACGCTCGCCGACCTCGGCTGGAACGACCTGCTCGACGGGTTCACCTGCACCGAGTGCGGCCGTTGCCAGCAGGCCTGTCCCGCCTGGAACACCGGGAAGCCGCTCAATCCCAAGACGTTCATCATGGGCATCCGGGACATGTCGGTCGAGGCCGAGCACGGCCTCCCGCTGATCCCGAACTCGCCTTCGGCGGCCTCCTTCGGCCTCGTCGACTCGGTCAACGAGAAGGCGATGCTCGCCCCGATCGTGGACACGGCGATCCCGTACGACGCCGTCTGGGACTGCGTGACGTGCGGTGCCTGCGTCGAGGCCTGTCCCGTGCTCATCGAGCACGTCGACAAGATCGTCGGGCTGCGTCGCAACCTCGTCCTCGAGGATTCGCGCTTCCCTGCCGAGCTCAACGGCGCATTCCGGAACATGGAGGGCGTCGGCAACCCGTGGGGCCAGCCGCCGACGACGCGGACCGACTGGACGAAGGGCCTGCCGTTCGAAGTGCCGACAGTCGCAGCCCTCGCCGCCGACGGCCGGCTCGGCGAGGTCGAGGTCCTGTACTGGGTCGGCTGCGCGGCCGCGTTCGACGAGCGAAACCGCAAGGTCGCCCGCGCCTTCGCAACATGCCTCAATGCGGCGGGCATCCCGTTCGCCATCCTCGGCCAGGAGGAGTCGTGCACCGGCGATCCGGCGCGCCGCATGGGCAACGACTACGTCTACCAGATGCTCGCCGGGGGGAACATCGAGACGCTCAACCGCTACCAGATGGGCGAGCGGACCATCGTCACCGCCTGCCCGCACTGCTTCAACTCGATCGGCACCGAGTACGGCCAGCTGGGCGGCCACTTCCGCGTGATTCACCACGCGGCGTACCTGCGCGAGCTGCTCGCCGGGGGCCGCCTGCGGGTGATCGATGCAGACACGGGGGGCGTGGTCCCTGGAACCGGTGCTGCGTCGAGCGGAGCTGCCGACGCGACGAGCGGCACCGGCAGCCGCTCCGTCACCCTCCACGACTCGTGCTACCTGACCCGCTACAACGGCATCGTCGACGAGCCGCGGGAGGTCCTCGCCGCCGTGCCCGGGCTGGAGCTCCGGGAGATGGAGAACCGGGGCAAGCAGACGTTCTGCTGCGGAGCGGGCGGTGGGCGGATGTGGATGGAGGAAACTCGCGGAACGCGGATCAACGAGTCGCGCACGGCCCAGGCGCTCGCGACTGGCGCGTCGACGGTCGCCACGGAGTGCCCGTTCTGCATGACGATGCTGAAGGACGGCCTCGAGGCCGCGCAGTCGGGCACCGCCGGCACCGTCCGGGCGATCGACATCGCCGAGCTCCTCGCCGAATCCCTCGCCCCGACGCAACCTGGCTCGCGCGCCCTACCCGTGCTCCAGTAGGCGACCTTCAGGCGACCTCGACGACAGATCGAGCGACCTCGTATGCCCGATTTCGGGCCCGACGATCAATTCTCGCTGGCCGATGCCCGTCATTTGCATACGAGCCGCGCCCACCCACTTCGTATTCCAGCGACGCGCATCGCCGAGGAGATGCAAGGAACGACACGGCAGATCGCGCATACGACGAGGACCGGCGTGCAGCGGCACCGGCTAGGATCGGGCAGGTGAGCGAGAACGCCGCGATGACCTACCGGCTCACCGAGGAGCAGGTGCTCCTGCGGGACACCATTCGACAGCTCGCCTTCGAGCGGATCGCGCCCCGCGCGGCGGAGATCGACAGGTCGGGCGAGTTCCCCGAGGACATCCGGCAGCTCCTTGCCGGCCAGGACGTGCTCGCGCTGCCGTTCCCGGTCGAGCACGGCGGGCTCGGCGCGGACCTGCTCACGCAATGCGTGGCGATCGAGCAGATCGCGCGGGCGTGCGTGACCTCGAGCCTCATCCTGAGCGTCCACGCGCTCGCGTCCCTGCCCCTGCTCATGGCCGGCACCGCGGAGCAGAAGGCCAGGTTCATCCCGAATCTCGCCTCCGGCAAGACCCTCGCCGCCTTCGCGCTCACCGAGCCCGAGGCGGGCTCCGATGCAGCCGCACTCCGAACCCGCGCCATCCGCGAGGGCGACGGCTACCACCTCTCGGGCACGAAGCGGTTCATTACCAACGGCAGCGTCGCCGGCATGATCACGGTCTTCGCGGTGACCGACCCCGATGCGCCGCGACACCGTCGCATCTCGTGCTTCGAGGTCGAGGTCCCGGCCGACGGCTTCAAGGTCGCGCGCCTCGAGCACAAGCTCGGGATCCGAGGCAGCCCGACCGCGGAGCTCACGTTCGATGGCGTCCGCGTTCCGGAGGAGAACCGGATCGGTGACGAGGGCCAGGGCTGGGAGCTCGCAATGAAGACCCTCGATCGGTCGCGACCCGGGATCGCCGCCCAGGCCGTTGGGCTCGCGCAGGGCGCCCTCGACGTCGCCGCCCAGTACGCGCGGGAGCGGAAGCAGTTCGGCCAGCGGATCGGCGAGTTCCAGATGGTCCAGGCGATGCTCGCGGACATGGATTCACGGACCGAGGCGGCACGCCAGGTGATGTACAAGGCGTGCGTCGAGATCGAGGCCGGCGTTTCGGACGCGTCGCGCTGGGCGGCGATCGCCAAGCTGATCGCGGGCGACACCGTCGTCGCGGTCACGAACGACGCGGTCCAGGTGCTCGGAGGCTACGGTTACACCGACGACTACCCCGTCGAGCGGATGCTGCGCGACGCCAAGATCACCCAGATCTACGAAGGCACCCAGCAGATCCAGCGGCTCGTGATCGCCCGGGCCCTTCTCGGAAAGGGCGACTGACGGACGATCTCCTGGTGTGTGTGTGCACCACCCCGGACGGGGGTTGCAAGACAGTTGCGAGGTTCCTCGGGTAGTCTTCGCGGCCTTGGCACGTGGAGAGAGCGTGCCGCTGCAACCCTGTGCCCGGGGAGACCATTGCCCGACCACGTTCGACGTGCCGCCCAGCGCGCTGCGCTCCTCGCGACCCTGACGCTGCTGGCGTTCGTGGTCGTCGGGCCGTCGGCTGTGCTCGCCGAGGGCCCCGAGGGCCCCGAGGGTCCCAAGCTCGTGGCGCCCGCGGACCGGCCGCCCGCGCGCGATCAGCAGCCCGGTGACGATCCCGGCTACCAGCTGCCGTTCGAGCCGGGCATGGATGTCCGCATCCACCAGGGCTGGAACAGCAACTTCAGCCACAAGGGTCGAGCCGCGTACAGCTACGACTTCGGGCTGCCCGATGGGACGCCCGTCCTCGCCGCCGCGGGTGGGGTCGTGGCCTGGACGCACGACGGCGAGTCCAAGTGCGGAGGCTGGGAGCTCAAGCGGGACGCGAACTACGTCACGATCTACCACCCGGACGGGAGCGCGACGCACTACGGGCACCTGGCGAAGATCGGGGTCGAGGTCGGTCAGCTCGTCGCGCCCGGCCAGCAGATCGGCAAGTCCGGCCGGACGGGTTACTCGGGCTGCCTGCCCCACCTCCACTTCCAGCGGCAGCAGCAGGGCGCGCCGGTCACGACGTCCATCCCGGTGTACTTCGATGCCTACCCGAATCGAGAGCTGGTGAACGGCGAGACCATCGCCGCCGGCGAACCCGCCTGCGCGTCTATCGACGAGGCCCCGATGGACGCCTTTTGCGGGACCTACGCGCCGCTCGTCGAGGTCTCGGCGGCGTACTTCTCGCGGGTCGAGCCGGCGATCGATTTCGATTGGAGCGCCGCTGCCCCCGGTGGGTACTGGCTCGACAAGCCGGTCGACGGCTTCTCGGCGAGCTGGTCGGGCCGCTTCATCTCGCCGACGGGCGGGATCTACGGCATCCGGGTCGTCGCGACCGACAGCGTCCGCGTCACGATCGACGGGCAGACGGTCTTCAACTACGGGTCCGAACATCCAGAGCTGCGGACCCTCGAAGCACAGTGGCCGCTGGTCCCGGGCACGCACCAGATCGATATCGAGCATGTCGACCTCGATGGCGACGGCGCGATCAGCTTCGCGCTCGAGGCTCCGGCCGTCGATACCGGGCGCTGGTCCCGCTGCGGCCCGCTGAACCTGAGCCTGTCGGACTGCTAACGTCGAGGACGTGCCCCTCCAAATCGTCGTCCTGACCAAGCCCGTCCCCGATCCCGCGGCTGCCGCGGAGCGACTGACCCCGGATGGACGGCTCGATCGAGCGGCATCGCCGGCAGTCATCAACGGCAACGACGAGTACGTCCTCGAGGCGGCGCTGAAGCTGGTCGAGGCGCACGGCGGCGAGGTGACGCTGCTCTCGATGGCACCGCCGAGCGGCGTCGAGACGATGCGCAAGGGTCTCGCGATGGGCGCCCATCGAGGCGTGCTCGTCACCGATCCCGCGCTCGTCGGCTCCGACGCCTGGTCGACGATTCAGGTGCTTGTTGCCGCGCTGAAGACGCTCGAGTACGACCTTCTCTTGGCAGGCTTCGACACCTCCGACGGCGTCGGTGGTGTCGTCGGGGCCTCGGTCGCGACACTGCTGCGGCTGCCGTACCTCTCGTCCGCCGCGAGGATCGAGCCCTACCCGGACGCCGGCACGGTCCGAGTTCGACGGATCAGCCCGACCGGTTTCGACGTGCTCGAGGCACCGATGCCCGCGGTGATCGTCGGGACGCAGCTGCTCGGCGAGCCGCGCTACCCGTCACTGAAGGGGATCATGGCCGCCCGATCAAAGGAGGTCGCCACCAGGTCGTTGGCCGACCTTGGGTTGGACGCCGCCTCGGTTGGAGGTGCCGCGACGCGGACGAAGGTCACGGGCCAGGAGAAGCCGCCGGCGCGCGGCGCGACGCAGGTGGTCCGGGGCTCGCCCGAAGAAGGCGCGAAGGCGATCGTCGACCTCCTCGCCTCGCGGCGGCTCATCTGATGGCGGAGGCGTGATGGCGGGCGCGATCTGGGTCGTCGCCGAGACGAACGCCGACGGGTCTCTCGCGAAGAGCTCGACCGAGGTCGCGACGCTCGCTCGGACGCTCGCCTCGTCGGCGGGTGCCGATGCGGCCGGGATCGTCGTGGCGGCCGATCCGGCGGCGGCCGCAAAGGAGCTCGCGGGCTACGTGTCGCGCGTCGTGGCGATCGCCGAGCCGAACGCCGACAGGCATGCGTGGGCCCAGGTCGCGGCGCAACGGGCAGCATCGATTCTCGCCTCCGAATCTCCTGTCTGCGTGCTCACGGGCGCCGGTCCGGATGGCCGCGACGTCGCGGGCACCCTCGCGGCCCTGCTGGAGCGACCGGTGCTCGTGAACGCGATAGCGGTGGCATGGGACGGTGGTCCGGCCGTCGAGATGAGCGTGTTCGGCGGCAAGCTCGTCACCACTTCGGCGTTTGCCGACGGGGAGTGGGGGATCGTCACGGTCCGCCCGAACGTGGTCACTGCCGAGAAGGCGGGCTCGGAAGGCAAGGTCGAGGAGGGCGCTTCGGGCGGGGAGCTGGAGCTGCCGCTCGTGAAGGTCGTCGAACGGCTCGAGGAGGCCGCCGCGGCGCTGCCGATCGAGGAGGCGCGGATCATCGTCGCGGGTGGACGCGGCGTGGGTGGCGAAGACGGCTTCAAGCTCGTCCGGGACATCGCGGCTGCGCTGGGCGGGGCGGTTGGGGCGACCCGTGCAGCCGTGGATTCGGGCTGGATCCCGTATGCGCAGCAGATCGGCCAGACGGGCAAGATCGTGAAGCCGCAGCTCTACCTCGCGCTCGGCATCTCCGGCGCGATCCAGCACAAGGTCGGCATGCAGACCGCGGGCACGATCATCGGCGTCAACCGCGACCCCGACGCGCCCATCGCCGAGTTCGCAGACCTCGTCGTCGTGGGCGACCTGTTCGAGGTCGGCAAGGCGCTGCTCGCGGAGCTCGGCGCCCGACAGTAGCCGCTCCGTAATTTGCCGAGCTTCCCAGATGTAGTGGTACGATCTGGGAACACCACAACGGATAGTGGTGGAGGGAGGCAGTGACCAGCGGATGCGATGTCCAGTCTGCGGTGAGCGAGACACCCGGGTCGTGGATTCGCGCGATCTCGACGATGCGGCGACCATTCGCCGCCGGCGCGAGTGCGCGAAGTGCAGCACCCGATTCACGACGTACGAGCGGGTTGAGGCCGCGCGCCTCCTGATCCTCAAGCGGGACGGCACGCGCCAGGAGTTCGACCGGGACAAGCTCGCCCAGGGCCTGCGCAAAGCGCTGACCCGCCGGCCCGTGCCGGACGGCGCCGCGGAGCAGGCGGCGGACGAGATCGAAGCGACCCTTCGAGGAGAAGGAATCAGCGAGGTGCCGTCGTCGCGCGTCGGACAGCTGGCGATGGGCAAGCTCCACGAGCTGGACCAGATCGCCTACATCCGGTTCGCGAGCGTGTACCAGAGCTTCGAGGGGATCGAGGACCTCAAGCGCGAGGTCGACGCACTCTTCGGCGACGGCGACCGAACCGCGATCGACCTCCGACCGAAGCGCCCCGCCTCCTGATCACCCCCTGACCAGAAGGGGCGCGCCCCCCGCCACTCGCCTGGGGTGCTGCCGTCCATTGAGGGTGTCGGTGTCGGCTGCATGGACTCTGCCAGCACAACGGTGACCGACTGCCGGTGATCGTGGGGCGAGCGCCCACGGAGCCAGTGCCCGCCGAGCTGGCGACGAGCACGGGTTGGCCGGTAAGCGCCATTGCTCGAAGGCGATGCTGGGCGTGGTTGGGGCCTACCGACTCGGCATGAGGCCACGGTGACCATGCAGCCGACATTCGGGCCATCATCGGCCGCCCAGGTCGACTGATTCGGGGGCTGACGGGCTACACCCCGACAGCTGCCTCTGCCGCGGCTTCGCGGGCGCAGCGCAGAATCGCCGCGACCGAGACGTCGGCGTCGTCTTCGGTCGTGCTCCAGTTCGACACCGAGATTCGCATCGCGGCCATGCCATGCCACTTCGTGCCGCCGAGCCAGCACGTCCCGTCGGCCTGGATCGCGGCGATGACCCGCTGCGTGAACGCGTCCGTCGCCGCGTCGTCGCCACCACCGGGAGGCGAGAATCGCACCAGGACCTGGTTGAGGACCACGTCGTTCAGGATCGTCACGCCCTCGGCGCCGCGCAGCCCATCGGCCATGCGCCGGGCGATGGAGCAGGCGCGATCGATCATCTCGGCCAACCCCGAACGTCCAAGGGACTTGAGCGCCGCGTAGACCGCGAACCCGCGGGCACGCCGCGACGACTCGGGCACCCAGTTGTACGGGTCGCGCTCACCACCCGCGGTCTCGACGTAGTAGGCCGCGCCCAACGTCATCGATGCGTGGTGCGCCGCGGCGTCGCGCACGATCACGATGCCCGAGTCGTACGGCACGTTGAGCCACTTGTGGGCATCGGTGGTCCACGAATCCGCATCCGCGACGCCGGCCACGCGGTCCCGCAAGCCGGGAACGACCGCGGCCCACAGCCCGAATGCGCCGTCGACGTGGAGCCAGGCGTTCGGCTGCTCGCGCACGATCGGCACGATCTCGTCGAGCGGATCGAACGCGCCGGTGTTCACGTTGCCCGACTGGGCGCAGACGATCGTCGGCCCTTCGATTCGGGACAGGACATCCCGCAGCGAGTCGGGTCGCATCCGGCCCTGCTCGTCGGCCGCGACGCGGTGTACACGGTCGCGCCCGAGGCCGAGCATCTGGAGTGAGACGAAGATCGTGACGTGCGCCTCGTCGCCGACGACCACCGCGATCGGCGGCGCGCCGACGTAGCCGTCCGTCTCGAGATTCCAGCCGACGCGCTCCAGCACGCGATGACGCGCCGCAGCCAGCGCGGTGAAGCTGGCCATCGTCGCGCCCGTGGTGAACCCGACGCTCGACCCCTCCGGCAGCCCGAAGGCGTCGATGAGCCACGCAGCGGCGACCTCCTCCGCGACCGCTGCGGCGGGGGAGAGCACGTAGAGGCCGGCATTCTGGTCCCACGTGCTCGTGAGCCAGTCGGCCGCCAGCGCCGCGGGGACGCTCCCGCCGACGACGAAGCCGAAGAACCGCGGTCCCGCCGTGCCGACGAGCCCGGATTCCGCGTCCCGAGCGAGCGCCGCGACGACCGCGTCAGGGTTGCCCGGGCCGTCAGGCAGGGGCCCGCCCAGCGCGGTCCGGAGCTTCGTGAGGTCCGTTGCGCGACCGACCGGTCGGGTCGGAAGTCGGTCGAGGTAGTCGGCCGCGATGTCGGCCGTGGCGTGGAGCAGCGCACGTCGGTCGTCCATGCCGGACAGGGTAGTCGCGTGCGATGATTCCGCTCGATGAGCGTCCTCTCCGACCGTGACATTCGAGCTGCCATCGATGCCGGCGACGTGGTCATCCGTCCGTACGACCCGAAGGACCTCCAGCCGTCGTCGGTCGACCTCCACCTGGATCGGCGGTTCCGGGTCTTCCGCAACAACCGCTACCCGTACATCGACGTCCGGAACCCGCAGCCCGACCTCACCGAGCTGCTGACGATCGAGAACGACGAGCCGTTCGTCCTCCACCCGGGCGAGTTCGTCCTGGGCCAGACGCTCGAGTGGACGGAGCTGCCGGACAACCTCGTGGCCAGGCTCGAAGGGAAGAGCTCGCTGGGCAGGCTGGGGCTGCTGATCCACTCGACGGCGGGGTATGTCGATCCCGGTTGGAAGGGCAACCTGACGCTCGAGCTGTCGAACGTCGCGAACCTGCCGATCGCCCTGTACTACGGGATGAAGATCGGCCAGATCAGCTTCTTCCTGATGAGCAGCCCGGTCGAGCGCCCGTACGGCAGCAAGGATCTCGGCTCCAAGTACCAGGGCCAGTCCGAGCCGACGGCGTCCGCCTTCCACCGCGACTTCGCGAACGGCAGCGGGACCGAAGCCGAGCCCGCCGCCCCGAGGGAGCCCGCCGGGCGCGGCGACTGACGGTGGCAATCAACGACGCCGTCGACTGGTCGACCGATCTCGGTGGCGGGACGCGGGTCGCTCTCATTCAGGCAGGGACCTTCAGGACCGACGCGGGCACGCTCTTCGGACCGGTGCCGCGCGTCCTGTGGGACCACCTCGTCACCGGCGAGATCGACGCCGAGAACCGCCTCCTCCAGGCGCTCAACTGCCTGCTGGTCGAGACGCCCGCCGGCCGCGTCCTGGTCGAGACCGGCATCGGCGAGCGTATGCCCGACAAGCTTCGTGACATGCGCCAATACGAGGGCACGCCGATCGTCGCCTGCGATGGCGGCTGCGGGCTTCGACCCCGGGACCGTCGACATCGTGGTCATGAGCCACCTGCACTTCGACCACGCCGGGGGCCTGCTGCGCGCCGACTGGCGCGAAGGCCTTTCCTCGGGCGCGGATCGTGGCGCAGGAGGCGGAATGGGACATCGCGCTGAGCGAAAACAGCCGGATCACGGCCTCGTACGATCAGCCCGAGCTCCGGCTCGTGCACCAATGGGGCGAGGCGGGCGGCGTCGACGGCGACGTCGAGCTGCTGCCGGGCGTGTCGGTGATCCGAACGGGCGGCCACTCGAAGGGCCACCAGGCGGTCGTCGTGCGAGGCACGACCGGCAGCCTCGCGTTCTTCGGCGACCTCGGGATGCGGCCCTGGAGCGCGAACCCGCGCTGGGTGACCGTCGTTCGACGACTTCCCGCTCGACTCGGTGGAGGTCAAGGGCGAGCTGTTCGCGCGCGCCGTCGCGGAGGACTGGCTCATCGCGCTGAGCCACGAGCCCGTCACGCCCGTCGGTCGGCTTACGCCCGACCGCGACCGCTACCGCTTCGAGCCGGTCTGAACGCAGGCGAGTAGGCTCCGCCCATGTTCCGAATGGCGGTGGGGCACAGCGACGACATCGACCCGGAGGCCGCCCTCGAGACGGTCTTCGGAGAGTGCGACGCGGCGCTCGCGGGAGTGGCCCCGCGCGCTGGGCTGCTGTTTGCCGCCTGGGAAGCCGACCACGGCGAGCTCGTCGGCGCGGTCCGGCGCCGCTACCCGGGGATCGAGCTCGCCGGATCCACGACTGCCGGCGAGATGACTTCCGTGCTCGGCTTCCAGCAGGACTCGATCGTCCTCGCACTGTTCGCGTCCGACGCGGTCGACATGACCGTGGGGCTCGGCCGCGACATGGATGCCGACGCGCGACGCGCAGCCCGCGAAGCGGTCGCCTCGGCCCGCGCCAGATCGACGCAGCCGCCGGCCCTGTGCATCGTGCTCCCCGTCATCGGGCGATCCGACCCCACAGACATCCTCGGCGCCCTTCGCGACGAGCTGGGCCCGGATGTGCCGATCCTGGGCGGCGGTGCGGCGTCCCGCGACCCGGTCACCGATCCGGCCGCCACGACGAGCCACCAGTTCGCCGGTGACGAGGTGACCGAGCGGGGCGTCGCCATCCTGCTCTTCTCCGGCCCGCTCGCGTTCTCGTTCGGGGTGGAGACCGGCTGGCGAGGCGTGGGTCCTCGGGCCACCGTGACCAGCGTCGCGGCCGACGGGCGGGTGATCGAGATCGACGGTCGGCGGGCAACCGCCTTCTTCGAGCACTACCTGGGCGCCCCAAGCGGCATGCCGCCGATCGCCAACCCGCTCGCGGTGTTCGACTCGAAGGAGTCGGACTCGTTCTACCTGCGCACGGCGACCAACCTGGACCCAGCGACGGGCGCCGTGGCGTTCTTCGGCTCCGTGCCCGACGGCGCGACCGTGCAGTTCGCGGTCGCCGCCACCGACGAGATCGTCGAGGGCGCGAGGTCCTCCGTCACGGACGCGCTCGCGAGGTTCCCCAGGGGCGGCACGCCGCAGGGGGCTCTCGTGTGGTCGTGCGTGACGCGGAGGTTCCTGCTCGGGACGCGAGCGGGCAAGGAGATCGACCTCATGCGGGACGCCCTTGGACCCGACGTTCCGATCGCCGGTCTCTACTGCATGGGCGAGATCGCGCCGATCGAGACGGACGAGGCGTCCAAGTTCCACAACGCGACCATGGTCTCGGTGTTGCTCGGCTCGCCGGCCGCGTGACCGACTCGGAGGGCCCGCAGCCCGCCGACCTCGAAAAGGAGAACCGCACGCTCCAGCGGCGACTCCACCGGCTGGAGCTCAACGTCAAGCAGCTCGAAGCGTTCCAGGACGGCAACTCGAGGCTGCTTTCGAAGCTCGTTCGCGAGCTCGAGGAAGAGCGGGCGAGGTCGCGAGAGCTGCTGCTCAACGTGCTACCCGAGCGCATCGTCCAGCGACTCGACGCCGGCGAATCCCGGATCGCCGATGGCCATGCATCCGCCACGGTGCTGTTCAGTGATTTCGTCGACTTCACGAGCATTGCCGCGGATCTCGAGCCGAGCGTCCTGATCGACGAGCTGAACGAGCTCTTCTCGGGCTTCGACGCCGTGTGTGATCGCACCGGCGTCGAGAAGATCAAGACGATCGGCGACGCCTACCTCGCCGTCGGCGGACTGTCGGGCGGGTCGGAATCGGTTTCCGCGGTGGCCGCGACCGCGCTCGGGATGCGCGACTTCGTCGCCGGTCGGACCGGCGGTCGTGCCACCTGGCGAATTCGCATCGGCATTCACACGGGTGCCCTGGTGGCCGGGATCGTGGGCACACGGCGCTTCGCGTACGACGTCTGGGGCGACACGGTCAACATGGCGAGCCGCCTCGAGACGGCATCGGAGCCGGGCGAGATCCACATCTCGACGGAGGTCGCGGAGCGTCTCGATTCCACGTTCGTCGTCGAGCCGCGCGGCCCGATCGACCTCAAGGGCAAGGGCTCGGTCGAGACGTTCTTCCTGCGTGGGCAGCGCAGCTAGGGCGTTCGCGCCGGGATCAGGGTCGGCGGCGGAGCCGACGCGGCCGGGCTCGGTCCGAGGGAGGAGCCCGGCGGCAGGATCGACTCGACGAGCCCCGCAGCGCGCGCCTCGTCCAGCGGACCCAGCACGATCTGGCGGATCCGGCCCTCGGGATCGATGAAGAACTGGGTCGGCAGCGCGAAGCCGCGGTAGGCGCGAAAGAACGAGCCGGTCACGTCGGCGCCGATCGTGTACTCGAGCTCGTAGCGGCTCGCGTAATCGCGCCCGGCCTGGACCGTCTGCTGGACCTGGATCGCCACGATCACCAGGCCTCGGTCGCGATAGCGCTGGTCCATCGATCGGACGGTCGGCGTTTCGTACTGGCAAGGCGGGCACCAGCTCGCCCAGAAGTTGATCCAGACGGCCTTGCCGCGCAGGTCGGCGAGTCGGATCGGATTGCCGTCGAGGTCCCTGAGTTCCAGGCGGCCGTCCGGCCGGTCGACGCCGAGCTCCGGGGCCAGGTCGCCGATCCGGAGACCTGGGATCGGCGAGCCAATGAGGAACGCCGAGGGCTCAGGGATCGGTATCCCGTTCGGCGTCGTGCCGAGTGGCAGCGTCGCCAGTGACAGGACGAGCGCCGTGGCCATGATCACGACGATCGCGATCGTCACCTGGCGCAGGCTGAATGGCCCGACCACGCGACGTCGAACGGGCCGCGGGCGCGCTGCGACCTCGTCCTCGACCGACGCGGCCGCGATGGCAACAAGGTCGGCCTCGAGCTCGGGGGAGACGGGCTCCACGATGTCGGCGTCGAGCGACGGAGGCTCGGTGCTGTCCGCTCGCCTCGCGTCGACTTCGGGCCCCTCGTGCCCGCTCATCAGATCTGCGTCATGAACGGGACGTACTGGGGCAGGAGCGCCAGCCAGTCGAACAGCATCGCGACGCCGATTGCGACGACGAGCGCACCACCGACGACCGAGACGAGGCGGCCCCGGCGGAGGAGTGGGGCGAGGAGTCGCGGAGCTCGGTCGTAGGCCGCCGCGATCGCGAGGAACGGGACTCCGAGGCCGGCGCTGTAGGCGGCCAGCAGGATCCCGCCCGCGATCCCGGATTCGCCGCTGGCCGCGAGGGTGAGGATTCCGCCGAGGATCACGCCGATGCATGGGGTCCAGCCGATCGCGAAGATTGCGCCGAGACCGAACGAGGCGAGCCAGCCACCGCGGGCCCCGACGATCCGGCCGCCAAGTCGACCGGCGAATCTCGCTCCCGTGCCGTCGACCTGCCCACCCGGCGTCGCCAAGGCCTTGGTGCCCGTCGCCCCTGCGACGGAGGCGGCGGCGCCGGCCTCGAGTGGGCGCCAGGTTCGATCGAGCGCCGCGATACGCAGGACACCGGCGAGATTCAGCCCGAGGACGATGAGCAGGATTCCACCGAGTTGTCGAAGGATCGGGAGATAATCGAACAGCGGGCCCGCGGCATACGTCGCGGTGATGCCGAGGAACGTGAACACCACCCCGAACCCGACGACATACGCGAGGGCGTGGCGGATCGCGAGCCAGCGCGACGGGGTGCCCGCGGCCCGACCGACGACCGCGACGGCCGACAGCTGTCCGACGTAGGCGGGAACGAGCGGCAGCACGCACGGCGACAGGAAGCTCAGGAGGCCCGCCCCGACCGCGACCGCGATCGTCAGGTCCACGCGCTGAGCATCCGACGCAGCTTGCCGACGGTCACGACGAGCTCGACCCGCTGGTCACCCAGTTCGACCACCGGGATACGCTCCAGAAACCGACGGTGGAGCTCCGAATCAGCCTCGATATCCCGCTCGACGACGTTCGGGACAGCAAGCCCTCGGACGCGTCGATCGGCGATCACGAGCTCGATCGCCTGCTTCGCCTCGTCGCACAGGTGGCAATCCGGGCGCGCGTACAGGACGAGATCGGGGAGGGGAGCCACGTTCGGCATCGTACATCGGCCGACGCGCCGGTCCGGGGTTCGGTTCCGGCCCGCCTCGCCGCCCGACCGGAACGACGCGAATCGTCGGGTACGATTCGAATCGCGCCCCCGTAGCTCAGTGGACAGAGCGCAGCCGTCCTAAGGCTGGCGTCGGCGGTTCGAGTCCGTCCGGGGGCGCCAACTCGATGCTTCTCCTGTGACATCGACCGGCTTACGCTCGCGCCATGACCGGGTCGATTAGGGTGATGAGCCGGCGGCTGTTCTTGCGCGACCTCGGACGCGGGGCCTTCGCGCTAACGGTGATCGGGTTGGTGGGCTGCTCGCCCAAGGCGCCCGTCACCTCCGACCCGCACCCGACCACCGACCCGGCCGGCAGCTTCGACCCGCTTACGTACGTGGGCAACCTCGACGAGATCGAGTCGTTCTGGTGCACGGAGGCGATGCCCCGCACGGACCCGGCCCTCGGGCCTTACCGGGATCACGCAAACCCGCCGCGCTGGGCACGCATCGGGGACGCGAATTCGTCTGGCTACGTCCTCGTTCGAGGAGGCGAGGCGACGGTCGTCGACACGGGACAGTGGTGCGTGCCGGACGTGATCGAGAGTGGGCTGATGGCAGTAGGCCTCGACTGGTCTGCGGTCGGATCCGTGATCGTGACGCATAAGCACCCCGATCACTGGATCGGGTTGTCCACAGCCCTCGAGCGCGCTGCAGACGCCGTCGTCTTCGCCGGAGCCGAGGACATCCCGCACATCGCCTCCCCGCGGCCGATCGTGGCGGTCGGTCATGGTGACCGGATCATGGACCTCGCCATCATTCCGACGCCTGGCCACACGCCTGGGCACATTGCCGTTCACGACGAGGCCGGGGGCGTCCTGGTCGTCGGTGACGCCATCGCGTTTAGCCCACTGCACGGGTTCGATCTGCTTCCGACAAGCGAGGATGTTTCGCAGGCGCGAGCGTCGCTCAGCATCCTGGCGGGCCTGACCTTCGACACGTTGCTAGCGGGGCACGGGCTGCCTCTGATTGGCGGCGCCTGGGAGGACCTGACGGAATACCTCGCCGACACCTAAGGCCGTTCCCCTCAGGCGTCGCCTTCGAGTCTGGCAGTTAGCGCCACGATCCCGTCCGGGGCGCCACGGCCAACGCGTTCGCGGGAACAGAGCGTGGTGCGGCTCGAGCCTTCGCCGGTCGCGATGCCTGACGGCGAGCGTCAGCCCTCGACGTCGTCCTGCTTGACCGTGCCGCGCCAGGCCCCGGAGGCGACCGCGCGCTGCTCGATGAACTCCTTGAACCGCTTGAGGTCACCCTCGACCTGCCGCTCGGGCACGCCAACCGCGCTCCCGACGGTCTCGATCAGCCCCTCGGGTTCGATGTCCATCGTCAGTGTGATGCGGGTGCGACGATCATCGATTCGATGAAAGTTGACGGCGCCCGCGTTGTCGGCGCCAGTCGTCGATGTCCAGGCCACACGCTGGTCCGGCTCCTGCTGCGTGATCTTGGCGTCCCACTCCTTCCGGATGCCGGCGATCTCCGCCACCCAATGGAGATGCGTGTCATCGACCTGCTGGACAGACTCGACCGCGTCCATGAAGCGTGGGAACTCCTCGAACTGGGTCCACTGGTCATAGGCGACGCGAACGGGGACATCGACATCGATTGAGGACTCGATCTTGGACATCGGGTTCACCCCAGGTAGCGGTCAGTTGGCCTGATCATCCGTGTCTGCGACGGGCGCACGGCGTTGGGGGCAACCATTGCAGACGAGGGGTACTCGTTCGACTGGACGCCGCGTACCCAGGCTTTCAGAACCCTGACAACCCTGCCCCGGGAGCCTTGGCCTGCACGTCAGGACGGCGCCTGGCCGGCGCTTCTCGACCCGCGGCCTTCGGCTGTTTGCAAGCACATGGCCGCGAACGGCGACGGAGCGCCACCGCCGGCTCCCGCATGCTCGGTTCCCCGAGCAACCTTCCACCGGGCACCAGCAGGAGGCCGCCATGGATCCACAGCCGACTACCGACATTGACGCGTGGGGCCGGGAGGAGGTCCGCAAGATCGCCGGGCTCATCGGCAAGATCGACATCTGCATGTTCGTGACTCGGTCGGACGGCACGATCCGTGGCCGTCCCATGTCCAACAACGGCAAGGTCGAATTCGATGGTGACAGCTGGTTCTTCAGCTACGCCGATACGCCGAAGATCGAGGAGATCAAGGCCGATCCGCGAGTCGAGCTCGGCTACATCGCCACGGAGCGCGGCACGTGGGTGTCGATCGAGGGCACGGCTGCGGTGATTCGCGACGACGCGCGCAAGAGGCAGCTCTGGGAGAAGCAGCTTGACCAGTGGTTCCAGGATGGACCGGGGGACGACAACCTCGTCCTCGTCAAGGTTCGGGCTGATCGGATCCACGCCTGGGCTGATGGCGAGGAGTTCGTCGCCACGGCCGGGGGTGGGTTGGAGATCATCAGCGAGGCGTCCGGGTAGCCTCGTTGAACGGACGACGCAGCCCTATTTCGTGCTGATGGGCAACGTCTGCGCGTTTCAATCGACGAAGAGCTACGTCAATGTCTTCCTGTATGACGATGGGATCGTGCCCGACCCAGAGGGCATCATTACCGGCGGCCACGGCAACCAGACAGGGCGGCAGATCTCGATCCACAACGTGAGCGAGATCAATGAAGGCGCCCTCGTCGCGATGTCCCGGCGGATCAACGCGGACAACCGCGCCGGCGGCTGGCGCAAGCTCAAGCGTCAGGCGGGTTCCGCCTAGCGCGCGAGGGCCGAACGGGCAATCACACCCGGCACGATCGGGCACGACCGCACGTGCGCCTGTGCACCACTCGTCGGAGACGCCGCCGATCCGTTGACATCGGCGGAGGCCCGCGGAACGATCGGCCGGTGACGATCGACGCCATCGGTTTCGCTCGCCCCGGAAACGCGAAGCGCCATGGGTAGGGCGACGACGCGCGCCAGGTCACCCCAACGAGCAGCGCCGGCTCGTTCGGCGACGGTCCGGCCTGCGTCGGCCTCGAGGTCGCCGGCGACATCCGGCGCCGGGCTGGCGCTTGCCACGGGCACGCTCGAGGTCGGCGCGGCGCTCGGGTCCGATGACCTGCTGGACCTCCAGCGCCTTGCCGGCAACCGGGCTGTGGTGTCCAGCCTTCCGGGCGTCGTGCAGCGGAAGGAGCTCGCGCCGGCCAAGGGAAGTGCCAAGCCGCCCGGCGCCAAGCCTCCCAGCCCGAAGCCCGTCGCGCCGGGTTCGAAGCTCGCACCGCGCAACTCCTACATCGACCTGGTGAACGCGTTCCAGGATCTCGCCGCCGCGGCGGTCAACAAGGGTGGCGTCGGGCTGTCGACCGTCAAGTTCGGACCGGATCTGACCCGCGTTCACCGCTCACTCCTCTGGCAGGTGCGGACGACGCTCATCCAGGCCGCGGACAAGGATCACGAAGTCCGCGTGAAGGCGGGCTGGTACTGGCCCACGCTCGCACGGAAGGTCCTCGGGGTCGTCGAGGAGGCGAGGCACGCCCAGCTCCCCGGAGGGCCGCTGGCGGCCGTGACCGAGCAGGTCGCCATGCTCAACCGCAAGTTCGGCAAGGGACGGCCGGGGAAGGCAGATCCCGAGGTCGAGACGGCCGAGGACTACGTCGATGCGGTCAACGCGGCCAACGGCCTGCTGTGGGAGTTCTCCCGGATGGGCGAGGCCGGTGCCGGGATTATCCGCGAGGAGGTACCGGGTCGGAAGGACATCCTCGTCTCCCAGGGGGTCCTCGATCTCAATGCCAAGCAGCGAGCCGCCCTCAACGGAGTGAAGTTCGGGAGTGACCTGAACAAGCGCCGCCGGAAGGTCATGGACACGCTCCGAAAGGCGTTGCTCCTGGCGCGATCGGAGGCGCCGGGCTCGGCCTACCGCGCGCAGGTCCTCTACCGGTCGATCCAGGGGGATCTCCAGTACATGGCGGTCCGCGCACCGACCTACGACGTCGACACCACGTACCTGAAGGGCGCGGTCCCGAAGACCGCGGAGGCGCTCGCCACGCACTACTCGTGGGTGCACCAGGACAACATTCGGCACGCGCTCACCAAGGAGCGCTCCAAGGAGGAGGTCAAGACCGAGCAGGCGATCAAGAAGGTCGGCGGCAAGGGCGCCGAGGTCGCGCTCAAGCAGATGCGGGCGGTGCAGGACCTCCAGCGAGCGATCGAGGTCATCGAGCGGAGTCTCGCGCCCTCGCCGGACCGGCCGGGCGAGTGGATCCTCACGAGCGGCCAGACCGTCATCCGCGTCCAGGCCGACCAGGCGCTGGCGCTTCGATCGACCGCCGCCACGCAGCTCAAGGGCTTCATGGCCCAGCTCGTCAAGGCGATGGTCCAGGTCTACCTGACGTACGACTCGATCAAGCGCGGGAACTCGAGCTTCAAGCTGAGTGTGCTCGGCGGCCTTGGCGGCGCCTCCGATCCCGGGGACCAGGAGTCCGCCCGAACCCTCCTGATCAACCAGCGCGACAAGGTCGTGTACCCGCTGGTCGACGAGGGCCGCTTGGTCGAGGCGCTGAAGACCATCCTGTTCTTCCAGGAGTACGTCTCGGCGCGCGCGAAGGAAGTGGGCGCCTACGACGAGGACCTCGACGTCGGCTACAAGCGGCTCGCGACGATCGCGACCGTCGTCCAGGTGGCGCTCGTCGCCCTGGTCCCGGTCGCGGGTCAGGCCGCGATCGCGACGGGCGCCGGGGCGCTCGCGGTCGGGGGGACGGCGGTGGTAGCTGGGGGCGGCGGTGCCGCCCTCGGCGAGACCGGTCGACAGGTCATCACGGGCGAGGACATCGACCCGACCAAGATCGGCAAGGCAGCGTATCGAGGGGGGGTCATCGGCGCCGGTGCGATCGCGCCGGTCGCGACGAAACACCTCGGCACGGTCATCGCCGGCGGCGGAACGGGGACCACGCTCGTGGGTGCAAATGCGCTGGCGGCCGGAACCGTCGGCGCCATCCATTCGAAGCTCGGCGGTGGCTCGGCTGGGGAGGGCTTCGTCGGTGGGGCCGTCGGAAGCCTGGCAGGGAGTGCCCATCCAGGCCCTCGGACCGATTGCCGCCAAGCGGCCGTTGCCGAATACGCTGATCCAGGGTGGCGTCGGTGCCGGAACCGCTGGCGTCTCCGGGCGGCGATCCCATCGCCGGGGCCGCGGGCGGCATCTCCGGCGCGATCGGCGCTCGCGCGCCCATGCCGCGCCCGGGCGGCGGGGCGCCACCTCCTGCGCCGACGCCGCGATGCCGCCGAGACCCTGACCGGGGTGGGCATCCAGCCACGACCACCAGCCCCCCCGACGGGCGCTCCCGTGGGGGCCCCGATCGGCAGCGAGACGATCCGCGGGACCGGCATTGCTCCTCGCCCACCGGCCACGCCGATCGGCAGCGAGACGGCCCCAGGCACCGGAATCGCACCTCGGCCACCGGCTGTGCCCATCGCCGTCGGACCCGGACAGACGATCCCGGGGGTGGGCATCAACCCTCGATTGCCCGCGAGTCCTATCACCGGCGAGACCCAGCCTGGGGTCGGGATCCCAACCCGGACCCCGGCTCCCGGCTCGGTCGGTAGCGCCGACACACAACCCCAGCCGCAGGTTCGTCGGGGGACCGGGTCCGCTGATACCGACCGGCCCGGCGCGGTAGCACCGAACGCGCCGTCACCGGTTCGGGCGTCGGCACCGACCGTGGAACAGCCAGGCGCGGTCGCGCCGAACGCCCCGTCGCCGGTTCGGGTTTCGGCACCAACCGTCGAAGGGGCTGGTTCGGCGCTACCTTCTTCGGCGGTACGACCTCCAACCCGTGAACAACCGAAGGGCAGGGCGCTCCTGCCCGAGTCAGAGGTGCCTCGTGACCTCACGCCAGCCACGAAACCGGCCTTTGTAAAGGTGGCACCAGATCAGGTTGGCCAAGATCCCAAGCGAGACATCACCGCACACAGGTCTTCGACGCCCACGGCGAAGTACGCGCCGGAGGAACCGGGGCGCTATGTCGCAACGGATGAGAAGCCCACGGCGGAAATTCCCGGCGTCGAAGGCGTACGTCGTACAGGACTCGAAGGACGGCAACAAGAAGCATCTCTTCAAGCCAGTGGAAGCCGAGCTCCCGGTCGATCGAGCCGAGGAGCGAGGCATTCGCGCCGGGGAGCAGGCGCCGCGCGAGGCAGCGGCGCCGATCCTTGCCGAAGGGGTCGGCGTCCAGGCCGCGAAAGGCAGGCTTGTCACGATCAACGGGCAGAAGGGTGTTCTGATCGAGTGGAAGGAGAAGAACTCACTGCGGGATCTCGCCATCGCTGATCCCGAGGGCTTCAAGCGGCTGATCAACTCCCAGGAGTTCAAGCAGGCCCTCGCGAGCATGGACGCGCTCGACTACCTCATCAACAACCTGGACCGCGCCACGAACTTCGGGAACTACCTCTATGAGTTCAACGGCGGGAAAGCTCACCCTCACCGCTATCGACCACGGCTTGACCTTCACGAGCACGAAGGCGCGCGCCGACGTCACCGGCTATACGCGCGACCTCCCCGAGACGTATCCAGCGGATCTGCGGGCCAACCTGCGGAAGATGGATCAGAGCCGTGCGGAGATCGCCGAGAAAATCCGGCCGTTCGTTGGCGACGAAGCCGTCGCCGGCGTCATGCACCGCCTCGACGTCATGCTGAACGACATGGCCGCGAAGCACCCGACAAACCAATGAGAGTCGTTGAGATCCGACGTCGCGGGCCCGACGCCGAGGTCGAACGTCTCGCGCGCGTGTACGTCAGCGAGCCGGGAGGACCGGCGCACCTGGAGGTGTTGATCCCCGAGTTTCGGGAGGGCCTGGAAACGTTGATCGCCGACGGGGCTACGGACGCGAATGGCAAATGGCGGCAGCTGGCCGACGGGGAGGCCTTCCTGTCGGCCCTTCCGGTGTTCTATCGCGGTTCGCGCTTCTGGGCCGAGGCGGTCGAGGGAGACGAGGCGCCGTCCAACTCGGCGTGAGCACGCTGCTACCCAGCTCTCGCGCCTCGACCTAGCGGATCGTGAACAGGCCCTTCATGCCGTAGCTCCTCGTGGGCCGGCAGGTGGCAGATGAACTGCATCGAGCCGGCCGCATCGAAGGTCACGACGGTGGTCTTTGATGTCATTGCCGGGATGACCACCTCGGTCGGGCGGTCGGGATGGAGCGGCTCCGTGCCGACGCGGTGGATCGCGTGGACCTGCTCGTCGCCGACGATCCATTCGTGGTCGATCGGGTCGTCGTTGCGGAGCGTGATCGTGATCGGCATGCCGACGGGGACCACGATCCGATCCGGGACGAACTTCGAGAAGCGGATCGCGATCTCGACCGACGTCGACATCGGTTGCTCGCGCCCGGCGAAAGCGGCGGCCGCGGCGCCGGCAAGGAGCACGAGGGCGACGAGGCCCGCCCCGATCGAGAGGCGGGCCCGGTTGCGGAGCATGTCCGTCAGCCCTGCGGCGTGAGCCGGTTTCGCGGGGCTGGAGCGAAGACCACGATGAGGAGCAGGATCCCGATCGCGAGCAGCCCTGCGAGGAGGATCCGGACCCAGGTGATGCTCTCGACCTGGATCACGATCGGCGATGGGGCATCGAACCCGGCCTGCACCCACGATGGGACGCCCTGGCCGCTCGCGTCGATCGCGAGGTCATAGGACAGCTGCGGCGCGGCGGCGTCGACCGCGATCTTCGTCAGCCAGCCGCTCGACGGCACCCACTCCATGCCCCGGTCCGACCGGAGGTCGTCGAGGAGGCTCTGCGTTGCGGCCTGGCTGTGGTCGAGGCGCATCCCGTTCTGGCCGGTCGGCGCGGGCAGGAACGCCGGCGCTCGATCGGTGAGCAGGAAGACGTCCGCATCGATCCGGTCCTGGCCGGTCTTGCCGAGCGCGAGGATGCGGATCGGGACCCACGGGTTGGTGGTCGGGATGCTGATGTGGACCGGTGTGCCGTCGCCGATCTCCTGGCCGCGCTCCTTCGCCGCGTCGGCGTCGAACACGGCGGCGAGGAAGATGGGGCTGCGCTCGGCGTAGAACTCGAGGACCTCTGGCGCGTCCGGCGGGAGCCGGAAGCCGTGGTCCGTGGCCCACTTGCCGACGTCCGCCGAGCCGCCCTTGAGCACGGTGATGTCCAGGGCGTCGATGCGGACTTCCATGAGGACTTCGGGGCCGGCGGCCGAGGTCGCTTGCGCCCGGAAAGCAGAGTCGAGCACCGGGCTGGTTTCATCTCGCGGATGAGGCGCTGGAGCGTCCAGTCGCCGCCCTTCTCGACCTTGGACGGAACGCCGGGCAGCGGCGTGATCGAGCCGAACGCCCCGCCGCCGCCCGCGAACTGGAACGCGGTGACGTAGTGCTCGACACCATCGTGATAGCCCGCGAGCGTCGTGGTTCGGAGCAGGTTGACGGCCCCGTTCGGGCCGAT
This sequence comes from uncultured Chloroflexia bacterium, assembly GCA_963721765.1. Lineage (GTDB taxonomy): Bacteria > Chloroflexota > Limnocylindria > Limnocylindrales > CSP1-4 > UBA5189. The sequence goes on along the minus strand of CAVRJP010000001.1, from coordinate 1,537,638 downwards.
GAGGCCGCCGCAGGCGAGCGTCGGGCCCGCGACGAGGAGGATGGCCAGGCTGGCCCCGAGGAACGCTGCCGGCAGACGTCGGCGCATCGTGCACCTCCGGATGCAGTCGGTCCTGGCAGGTGGGCCGGTGCTGTTCCCCGCGAGACGGCATCCGACGCGCTGCGGTTCCCTCGGCATCATGTCGCGGTCCGCCACACGAGCCGGACCTACCATCGGCGCCGATGGTGCGTGACCAGCCGCCGCCCGAGGTCGTGGCGGCGGCGCGACGGCGATCCGAGGCTCGGGCCGCGCGGGACTGGCCGGCTGCGGATGGCCTTCGTGCCGAGATCGAGGCAGCCGGCTGGCGCGTGGTCGACGTGGGAACCGACTTCCGCCTCGAGCCGGCAGGCCCGCCCGAGCTCGAGGTCGAGGGCGAGATTCGGTATGGCCGGAGCGACGCCGTGCCGAGCCGGCTCGATTCACCGGAGACTGGCGTCGCCACGGTGGTCCTCGTCGTTGACCGGGGCGACCCGCGGGCCGCCGCGGCGGTGGCCGCCACCGTTCGGAACATGCCCGCCAGGCGCCGACCTCGTCGTCGGTCGGCGACGGGATCGACGACGCGACCGCCGAGGCGATTCGCGCCGAGCTGGACGCTTCCAGTCTGGCCGAAGCGGATCGAGAGCTCATCCGGACCAGCGCGCGACTCGGGCGCGCGGCCGCGCTGAATGCCGGTATCCGCCGCGCACGAGGCTCGATCGTCGTCGTGCTCGACCCGAGCATCGAGATGACCGGCGACGCCGTGTCGCCGCTCGTCCACGGCGCTCGACGACCCGACCGTTGCCATCGCCGGTCCATTCGGGCTCGTCTCCGCCGACCTGCGGCACTTCGACGAGGTCGTCGCTCCCGAGGTCCTCGCCCCGGGGGTCGTCGCTCCCGAGTCGTCGCTCCCGAGCGCGTCGATGCCGCGGCCGTCCAGGGCTACCTCATGGCCTTCCGCCGTGCCGACGCCGCGGCGCGCGGGCCGCTCGACGAGGGATTCCGGTTCTACCGCAACCTCGACATCTGGTGGAGCCTCGTCCTGCGCGACGAGGGCGAAGGAGCGACGCCGCGGCGCGCCGTCATCGTGCCCGGCTGCCCCTCGAGCGACACGAACCGTGGGCCTGGACCTCCACCCCGGCGGCCGATCGCGAACGGCTCTCCAAGCGCAACTTCTACCGAGTCCTCGACCGCTTCCGCACTCGGCTCGACCTCGCGGCCGTAGCCGACAATCGCGCCTAGCGAACGCGGCGCCATTCGCTGGAGCCGTCGGCCCGGTCGATCGGCTCGACGTCCGAGGGCGCGGAGCTCGTCGCGCAGCCGATCTGCGGCGGCCCAGTCGCGAGACGCTCGAGCCTGCGTCCGCAAGGCAAGGAGCGGTGCCGCCCCTTCGGGCAGGTCGCCGTCGCCCCGTCATCGGCCGCGAACGCCTGACGACCTGCGCCCTCCCGGTGAAGACGCGGTCGAGATCGAGCCCGAGGACGAAGTCGAAATCCAGGACGAGCCAGCGGCGCTCGTCGGCCGCCAGTGGAGCGCGCAAGACCTCACGCGCGATGCGCAGCGCGGCGGGCGTGTCGAGATCGTCGTCGATCGCGTCGGCGAAGGCCTCGTGGAGGCGGCGACCCTCGGGGGACAGCTGAGCGGCAGGGCGAGATCCGCGAGCTCGGTCGCTCAGTGTGATCGGCACCCTGATCCCCCGTCGGACCCGTGGCCGGCCGAGACCGGTCGCGCGGCCGCCGGGGCGATCCGATGAGCGCCCGGCGCGCAGGACGGCCGGCGCAGCCCAGGGACCGTCGATCGGCGGGGCGCCAAGCGCGAAAAGCTCGGCGCGCAACGACGCCAGGCCCGCCGCGGCGCCCGCCAGCGACGAATCCGGAGAAGTTCAGCTTGCGCGCGTACCGCGCGGTGAGGCACAGGTAGCGGAACGCGAGCGGGTCGATGCCCTCGTCCGCGAGCTCGGTGATGCGCTGGAAGTTGCCCGCGGACTTCGACATCTTCCGGCCGCTCATCAGCAGGTGCGCGCCGTGGACCCACGCGCGAGCCGGCGGTCCCCCGACGACCGGGGCGGATTGGGCGATCTCGTCCTCGTGGTGGGGGAAGACGTTGTCCTCGCCGCCGGTGTGGATGTCGAACGTCGGACCGAGGTGGCGCAGCGCCATCGCCGAGCATTCGAGGTGCCAGCCCGGGAAGCCCTCGCCCCAGCGGCTCGGCCAGACGCATGTCCCGGCCCGACTCCGGGCCCCGCGGCCTTCCAGAGCGCGAAGTCGGCCGGGTCGCGCTTGTCCGCCTCGACCTCGCCGCGATGCCCGGCACGCAGGGCCTCTCAGCGTGTTCCCCGAGAGCGCCCCGTAGCCTGGGAACGAGGCGACGTCGTAGTACAGGTTCCCCGCGGGCGAACGATAGGCGTGCCCCAGGTCCTCGAGGCGCTCGGCGAGCGCGAGCATGTCGTCGATGTGCTCCGTGGCGCGCGGGAACTCGTGCGCCGGCAGGAGATTGAGCATCGCGGCATCGGCGTGGAACGCTGCCTCGTACGAATCCGCGATCTCGCGGGAGGGGCGACCCTCGAGTCCCGCGGCGACGAGCATCGGGTCGACCTCGTGACCGTGGTGGTCGGCGCGCATGTGCCCGACGTCGGTGATGTTCTGCACGTGCAGGACGTCGACCCCGTGGAACAGCACGGCACGTCGGATGAGGTCGGCCAGCAGGAACGTTCGCAGGTTGCCGACGTGCGCGTAGCGGTAGACGGTCGGGCCGCAGGAGTACATCCGGACCCGGCCCGGCTCGATCGGGACGACCTGCACGATCGACCGCGTCAGGGTGTCGCGCAAACGCACCGTCATCGTTCGATAAATGCCCCCTGAACCACCCCTGGGAGCCTAACGAGGCCGGTCGATTCGCGTTATGTCCTTCGGGGCCTCGCGGACCGCATCGTTCCCCCGGCGGTGCGTGCGCGGGGCCTTCCTTATCCCCATGGCCTGCGCGCTCGCGGCATGGACGTGCCGGCAGCATGCGTTTCGCCCTTCGCGCCAGGACGGTCCTGCTCGCGATCGGTGGTCCGTTGCGGTTGTCGCATACTCCCGCCATGCGCCAGTGGGCCTGCGTCGTCGCCCTGCTGCTCGGGCTCGCGGGCAACAACTACGCGTGGACGGCGCGCTCCAGGATGCCGATCCCGATCGAACGCCGTCTCGATTCGATGGCCGATCGCGGTCGCCTCGTCCGGACGCTCGACTGGTGGCGCGCCTGAGCCAATTCGCGCTTCGCCGGCGGCGCGCCGGCGCGATCCTGATCTCGCTCGCCGTCATCTCCGCGGCCCTCGTCATGCCGGGCGGCCCGCCGGTCGATGCCGCCGACCCGGACGAGGTGCGGATCCTGGTTGGCGAGCCGGGCACGTTCGACCCCGCAGCGCAGGCCGACGTCGCCACCGCCGCGGTCACGGCCCAGCTGTACGAGACGCTCACCACCTACGACGCGTCGCTCAACCTCCAGCCGGCGCTTGCCAGCGACCTGGGACGTGGCCGAGGATGGGCAACGGGTCGTCTTCCACCTCCGCTCCGGCCTCACGTTCTCCGACGGCGGCCCGCTGACCGCGGAGGACGTGGTCGGGAGCTGGCTGCGAATCATCGACCCGGACGCGCCGTCGCCCCTCGCCGCGCTGATGATCGACGTCCGCGGTGCGCGTGCCCACCTGGCCGGCCGCGAGACGGACCCGGCGCTGGTCGGCCTTCGGGCGAACGGGCTCGACGTCGAGGTGGAGCTGGAGCGGCCGGGCGCCGACTTCCCGGCGATCGCCTCGTCGCCGTTGTTCGCGGTGGTCCCGCCGGCCGCGTGGCGCGACGGGCAGGATGCCTTCGGGGTGGATGCGGTGGTGAGCGGCGGGTACGCCGTGGCCGCCGTGAGCGACGACGAGATCACGCTCGAACGGAATGACCGCTACTGGGCCGGTCCGCCCGCGATCCCGACCGTCAGGCTCCTGCTCGACATCGGCGGCCGGAACCCGATCGCCGCGTTCCTCGACGACGAGCTCGACTACACGGAGGTCTCGATCGTCGACGCGCCGTGGATCGTGTACGACCGGGAGCTCGGGCCGCAGCTGCGCGAGACGCCATCGCTGTCGCTGACGTACATCGGCATCGACACGACGAGCCCGCCGTTCGACGACGTCCTCGTCCGCCAGGCGCTCGGGCTGGCGGTCAACTGGCGACGGATCACGGCGCTCGGGTCCTTCGGCGGACTGGTACCCGCGGTGAGCATGGTCCCGCCGGGGATCCGCGGCTGCCGGCGACCGAAGGACTGGCTCCCGGCCCACGACCCAGAGGGAGCCCGCGAGCTCCTCGCCCAGGCGGGCTTCCCGGGCGGCGCCGGCCTGCCGCGCATCGAGTTCGCCGTCGGCGGCGCGCGCGTTCGCGGACGGGATCGCGGCCGACCTCGAGCGCGAGCTCGGAATGACCGTGGAGCTCATCGAGCTCGATGACCACCTCGGGCGCATCAACACGGACCCGCCGAACATGTGGATCAGCGGCTGGATCGCCGACTATCCCGGGCCCCAACGACTTCCTCGGGGTGCTGCTCGAGAGCGACAGCTCGGAGAACAACGGCCACTGGGTCTCGGCCGCGTTCGACCAGGCCATTGCCGAGGCCCTGGCGACGCGCGACCCAGCCGCTGCCGAGGCGGCATTCGAGCGTGCGCTCACGGAGATCCAGCGCGAGGTGCCCGTGGTCCCGCTCGCGGTGAGCACCGACTGGGCGCTCTCGCGGGAGGGGCTCCTCGGCGCCGGTCGCAACGGGATGGGCATCCTGCGCATGGCCGGCATGGCGTGGGCGACGCCATGAGCGCCATGAGCGCCATGAGCGCCCGACCGCCCGCCGCCGGGCGCGTCCTCCGCGCGACGCTGCTGCTGGCGTCCCTCGTTGCAGGGACGCTCATCGCTCCGTCTCCGGCCGCCGCGGGCGAGCCGACCTTCGGGCGGGCGACAGCCACGGCCACGTTCGGCGAGTCGATCGAGGTCGAACAACCGGCGACGCTGTCCGAGGCGGCCCTCCGCGTCGAGGCGGTCGTTCGCGCGGGCGTGGATGCGCGAACGTTCCTCGCCGAGATCCCGGACCCCGGCGTCGGCTCGACCACCCTGCGGTACGAATACGAGACGCCCTTCGGCAGCCTCTTCCCGAACACGGAGGTGGAGCTCGGGTTCCGCCTGACGTTCGAAGACGGTCGCGTGGTCGACAGCCCGACGACGACCGTCCGGTACGAGGACGACCGGTTCGCGTGGCGGACGCTCCAGGGGCCGCTCGTGCGGGTCCACTGGGCGCAGGGCGACGACGCATTCGGGCGGCGGGCACTTGACATCGGGGAGCAAGCGGTCGAGGACGCGACGGCGCTGCTGGGCGTCGAGGAGACCGAGCGCATCGACTTCTTCGTCTACGGCGACCAGGAAGCGTTTCGCGACGTGCTCGGGCCGGCGTTGCAGGAGAACGTCGGCGGGGTCGCCCTCAACGAGATCCGGACCATGTTCGCCAACATCGCGACCAGGGCAGGTGAACGACGAGTGGGTGGGCATCGTGATCCCGCACGAGCTCACGCACCTGGTGTTCGACACGGCCACGAAGAACCCGTACCACGAGCCGCCGCACTGGCTGAACGAGGGCCTCGCGGACTACCTCGCCCAGGGCTATGGCTTCGGGGCTCGCGCGTCCGTCGCGGCCGCGGCGCAGGTCGGGCGAGCTCATGCCCCTCCGCGGGCTCGTCGCGCGGTTCCCGAGCACCGCCGAGCGCTTCAGCCTCGCCTACGACGAGAGCGTGTCCGCGATCGACTACCTCGTCCGCACGCACGGCCAGGACGCGCTCGTAAGCCTTGTCCGGAGCTACGCCGACGGCGTCAGCGACGACGATGCCTTCACGGCTGCGCTCGGCGTCGACACGTTGGCGTTCGAGGAAGGCTGGCTGGCCGATCTCGACGTAGAGGAGCCGGACGCGTTCGGGCCTCGGCCCGGCGCCCCCCGGGCCGCTCCCGCCGGGCTGGGACGGAGCCCCGCTGCCGACGCTGCGGCCCGGCGAGACTGCCGGTCCGGTGGCGACATCGGGACCGCAGGCCCCCGGCGATGGCGGCGACATGTCCGGCCCGATCCTCCTCGTCGCGATCGGAATCGTGCTCTTGCTGCTCGTGGGTGGGCTCGTGCTCGTGGCGAGGAACCTCAATCGCGGCGAGCCGGTGCTGCCGCCGGTCGGCCAGGGAGCTCCGGACTCTGGCCCAATCGAGCCTGACCCGTTCGAGCGTGACTCGATCGAGCCCGGGCCTCCGGAGCCCGGCCAACCCGAGGCCGTTCCGCCCGACCCCGAACGATGAATGCCTTCATCAGGCGGGCTCGCGCGCTGCCGACCGTGCAGGTGACGCTGGCCGTCGCGCTGCTCGTCCTCGGCTTCCTGGTCGCGGCACAGATTGCGGCCGACGGGCCGCGCGTCCGGTACTCGACCGAGGAGCGGGCGCCCCTGATCGAGACCGCGCTCCGGTTCCAGGAGCAGCAGGAGGTGCTCAAGGTCGAACATCCTCGGGCTCCGCGGCCGCATCGGGGACCTCGAGGCACAGGACCCGGGCGCGGCCGAGTCGCTCCGCCGGCTCTACGCGCAGCTGGAGGAGGCACGCCTCGCCGCGGGCCTCATCCCGGTCTCCGGGCCGGGCCTCGCCTTCAAGCTGGAGGACGGGCTGGCCGGCGGTTCCGGACTCGATGCCCTGGCGACCGCTCGCGACGTGCGCGTCCTCGTCGAGGAGCTCTGGCTCGCCGGCGCCGAGGCGGTCGCCGTCAACAACGAGCGGCGTCGTCGGCTCGACCGCCGTCATCGACATCGGCGGCTCCATCCTCGTCAACTCGGCATACCTCGCGGGGCCGTACACGATCAGTGCCATCGGCCCGCCGGACCTGTACGAGCGACTGCGCGCATCAGTGGCCTTCGTCGAGTTCGTTACCGGTCGGATCGAGCCCTCCGGGATCCGCCTCTCGGTTGCCGAGCTCGAGGACGTCATCCTGCCCGCGTTCGCGGGCACCGTCGGCCTCCGGAATGCCGAGCCCGCCCCGAGCACTGCGCCATGAGGGCGCGGCACGCCCATCCTGCCGAGCCGGCCATCAGGCTCGGCAGCCGGCTGACCGTCGCGGTCGTCGCGGCGATCCTCGGCCTCCTCGTCGTCGGCCAGCTGCGGGGCCAGGCGGGCGTGCCCGGCCTGTCGAACCTGTCGGCGACGGAGCTCACGCAGCTCATCGCCAACCTCACGACCGGGAACGATCGATTGCGCGCCGAGGTCGCCGCCCTGACCGACCAGGAGGCACGCCTGATCGTGTCCCGGGATCGCGGCGAGACGACCGTCGACCAGCTCACCGCCGACCTGGCCCGGATCCGAGCGTGGGCAGGCCTGACTGCCGTCTCCGGACAGGGCATCGTGATCACGGTTCGCGGGCCGATCGGCGGCGACGGCATGGAGGACCTGCTCAACGAGCTCCGGAACGCCGGCGCGGACGCGATCTCCGTGGACGACGTCCGGGTCGTCGCCGGTGTCGTGGTCGCCGGTGCGAAAGGCGCGCTGTCGATCGGGAACGAGCCGATCGGCGAGGCGTTCGAGATCCGGGCGATCGGCAGCCCCCAGATCCTGACGGGCACGCTCACACGCACGGGCGGGGTCGTCGCGCAGGTCGGGACGACATATCCGGAAGCCGAGTTGACGGTCACACCGGTCGATCGACTCACGCTCCCTGCAACGAATCGGCCGTTCGCGCCGACCTTTGCGGAACCACGCCTCTGATACGCTCCCGCCGATGTCCGCCCGGCCAGTGCTCGAGCTGTTCCTGGGCGATGTGATCCGCCTCCGCCGAGCCCATCCATGTGGCGGCAGCGAGTGGCGAATCGATCGGCTCGGGGCCGACATCGGCCTGCGTTGCCAGACCTGCGGGCGCCACGTGCTCGCTGGACCGGCGGCAGCTCGAATCCCGCCTCGATGGCTTCGTCGGCCGCGGCGACCCGGCCTTGACCGCGGCGGTCGGCCCGCGCCCGGCCTCGGGGGCGTGACGGCCAGGGACCGAGCGGGGGCGCGTTCTGGGGCCCGTCGGGCCGGTTCCGGCGCGCCGGAGCGGCGCAAGGATCCGGTCGAGCTGTCCGAGCTGGCTGCACCAACGAGACCAGCGAATCGGGCCAAACCGCCCGCTCCAGCCGAGTCCTCCGGCGACCGCCCCAGCCCCGCCGCTGGCGCCGATGCAAGTGCGAAGAACGCCTCGACCGCCGCCGTCCTGCGCAATCGGCCGTTCCTGCTGCTCTGGCTGTCGCAGCTCGCGACGCAGATCGGCGTCAACATGGTCCTGTACGCGCTCACGGTCATCGTGCTCGAGGCGAGCAACCTGAGCAGCGTCGTGAGCGCCCTGTTCCTGACGTTCCTCGTGCCGTCAGTGCTCTTCTCGGCCCTCGCCGGGGTGTACGTCGACCGCGTGGACCGCCGGCTCATGCTCGTGGTCACGAACGCCCTGCGCGCAGCGGTCCTGGTCGGCATCTTCGCGGTCGGCGGCGACATCTTCCTCGTGCTCGTGCTCAACACGCTGTTCTCGATCGTGACCGTGTTCTTCGCGCCCGCGGAGGCGGCGATGATCCCGGTGCTCGTGCCGCGCCACCAGCTGGTCGCCGCGAACGGCCTGTTCACGCTCACGCTGAATGGCGCGTTCGCGCTGGGCTACGCCCTGCTCGGGCCGCTCATCGTGACCCTCGCCGGCGGCCCGCAGCCGCTGATCGTCATCGTCGGCGGTCCTCTTCGCGCCTCGCCGCCGTGTTCTGCCTGCACGCTCCCCGCCGACCCGCCCGCGCCGCGCGAACGGTCGCACTCGCTCGCTGCCGTGACCGAGGCCAGCCTCGCCGCCGTCACCGAGGCGGGGCCGGCGGTGACCGGCGTGTTTGGGCAGCTGCGGGAGGGCATCCGGTACATCCGCGACAACCCGGCGATCGCGTGGTCGCTGGCGTACCTCGGCATCTCGGCGTCGCTGATCGGGGTCGTGGCCGTCCTCGGGCCGTCGTTCGCGCGCGACACGCTCGGCCTCGCGCCGAAGGACCTGATCGTCGTCGTCCTGCCGCTCGGCATCGGCATCGTCATGGGCGTCCTGATCCTGAACAACTACGGGCGGCTGACTTCGCGCGCCGGCGCGCCATCGAGCTCGGGCTCGTGCTGCTCGGGATCCTGCTGTTGATCCTGACCGTGGCGGGACCGGTGAGCCGGATCCTGACCGGCGTCGGCGACCAGGTGCCGGTCGTCGACCTGTCCGTGCTGACGTCGCTCCTCGTCGGTCGTCGTCGCGATCGGCTTCCTCGCCGGCGTCTGCTACGGGATCGTGGCGATCTCCGCCCAGGTCCAGCTCCAGGAGGACATCCCGGCCGACGTCCGTGGGCGCGTGTTCGGCGTCCTGAACATGCTCATCTCGGTGGCGAGCATCCTGCCGATCATCGTCGTCGGCCCGATCGCCGACCTCGTCGGCACGACGGCGGTCATCCTGACGATCGCCTTGGTCGTGCTCGCGTCGGGCGTGTTCTCGATGATCCGGCGCGGCCCGATTCGCGCGGACGAGCAGCCCGACGTGATCGTCGAAGCTCGAGCCGGGCTCACAGCTCGACCCAACCCGCGCCAACTTGCCGGGAGAGCGGCGGGAGCCGCATGGGCACAGCCATCGCGAGGCGCACCTGCACGGCGAGGCGCACGGGGGGCGAGGCGACGCGGGGCCCGACGCCGGAGGCGCCGCGGACTCGTGAGCCGGGTCGCGGTGATCTTCACCGGCGGGACGATCAGCATGATGGTCGACCCCTTGGCGGGCGGGAAGGTCCCGACCCTCGACGGCGCGGCGATCCTCGCTCGCGCGCCGGGCATCGAGAAGATCGCCGACCTGGTCCCGATCGATCTGGGCCGAACGCCCGCGAGCCACTTCACGTTCCCGAAGCTGTTCGAGATCGGGAGCGAGATTCGCCGCTGCCAGGCCGATCCGACGATCGACGGCGTCGTGGTCGTCCAGGGCACCGACGTGATCGAGGAGACGGCGTTCCTGTGGGACCTCGTCCTCGATGGCGATGCGCCGGTGATCGTGACCGGCGCGATGCGCGCCGCGTCCGACCCGAACGACGATGGCCCTTCGAACCTGCGCAACGCGGTCCGCTGCGCCATCGCGCCCGAGCTGCGCGGCGCCGGCGTGCTGGTGGTCCTCGACGGCACGATCAACCCGGCGGACGCGGTCACGAAGACGCACGCCGCGCGCGCTCGATTCGTTCCAGTGCCTGGATACCGGGCCGCTCGGCCGCGTTGTGGGCGAGCAGGTCGTCGTCGATCGCGGGCGCGGGCCACGGCGCCACATGGCCACGGATCGCGCCGCCGAGGGCGTGCTGCTGCTGACCGCACACGTGGCGATGGATGGCTCGCTGCTCGATGCAGCCGCGGCGCTCCGCCCGCCCGGCATCGTCGTCGAGGCGACGGGCGCGGGGAACACTGCCGCGTCGCTCGTCGAGGCTGCCGAGCGGGCGATGGGGCAGGGGATCGCGGTCGCGTTCACGACGCGCTGCCCGGCCGGCGCCGCGAGCGACGCGTATGCGTTCCCCGGTGGCGGCGCGACGTGGGTCCGAGCCGGAGCGATGCTCGCGGGCCACCTGTCGGGGCCGAAGACGCGAATCGCGCTCGCATGCGGCCTGGGTGCCGGCCTGGACCGCGCCGCCCTGGCGGACCTGCTCGCCGACCCGCCGGGCTGGGGCCCGGTCATCGAGGCGGCACCTCGTCCGCCTGGCGGGGCCGCTACGATCGGCTGACATGCCGCTCGAAACCCTCGTCACCGGCCGGATCGCCACGTTCGCGGGCGCCTCCGGCTACGGCTGGGTCGAAGCGATCGGGATCCGCGACGGCAAGGTCGCGTTCGCAGGCTCGGCGGTTGAGCTCGAGACGCGCGCCGACCCGCACACGCGCCGCATCGAGCTCGAGCCCGGCGAGATCGCGATCCCCGGGCTGATCGACGCCCACCTCCATTTCGCGGGCGCCGCGATGGCTGCGACGCAGGTCGATCTCACGGGCGCGCAGACGGTCGACGAAGGCCTCGCGATGATCGCCGACGCGGCGGCGCGCGTTGCCGCTCCCGGCTGGATCCTGGGTGGCGGCTGGGACCAGCGACGCTGGGGACGCTGGCCGACCGCGGACGACCTCGAACGCGTCGCGCCCGGCCGCCTCGTGGCCCTCCGCGCCTTCGACCACCACGCGCTCTGGGCGAGCTCCGCCGCGCTGGCGGCCGCGGGCATCGACCGCGCCACCGCGGATCCTGCCGGCGGCGTGATCCTGCGTGGCGACGACGGGCGAGCCGGCGGGCGCCCTCCTCGAGAACGCTGGCGCGCTGGTCGATCGACCGCGTCCCGCCGCCCGACGCCGAGACCGTCGAAGCGCGCGATCCGAGTCCCTCGGTCGGGAGCTGCTCGGCGTTCGGCGTCGTCGGGGCGCACGATCCCGCGTCGCTCGCGCCCGGACCCGGACGAACCGGGCGCTCGACAACTACCGCGAGCTCAATGAGGCGGGCGACCTGCCGGTGCGCATTCGCGCCTGCGTCCGCTCGGACGGCCTCGAGGATGCGATCGCCCGCGGCCTTCGGAGCGGCGCCGCCCTCGGCGAGGGCGACCTCGACCGGCTGAGCTTCGGCTGGCTCAAGCTCTTCGCCGACGGGACGCTCGGCTCGCGGACGGCGGCGTTGCTCGAGCCGATCGAGAGCAGTGCCGATGACCGCGGCTTCTTCACCACGCCGCCCGAGCGACTCGCCGAGCTCGCGAATCGTGCCGCCGGCGCCGGGATCGCGACGATGATCCACGCCATCGGCGACCAGGCGGTGCGCACCGCCCTCGACGTCCTCGCTCCGACCGTGGGTCAGGTTCGGTTCATGCCTCGCCTGGAGCACGTGCAGCTGTGCGACCCGGCGGATCGCCGGCGGTTCGCTGCACACGGCATCGCCGCCTCGGTGCAGCCGGTCCACCTGCGGGAGGACGCAGCAACGGCGCAACGCGATTGGGGCGACCGCGCCGAATCGACCGGCTACACGTGGCGCTCCCTGCTGGACGCCGGGGCGACGCTCGCGTTCGGCACCGACGCGCCGGTCGAGCCGATCGACCCGTGGCCGGGCATCGTTCTTGCCGTCCTCCGGCGGGACCCGTCGTGGGGCGCGGACGGCGTGGCCTACGGGCCGGACGAGGCGCTCACGCTCGAGGAGTCGCTGCGCGCGTCGACGGTTGGCGTCGCCGCGACGGCGAAGGATCCGCTCGGGGGCCGGCTCGTTCCGAGCGCCCTCGCCGACCTCATCGTGCTCCCGGCAGCGCCGCGCGAGGGCCCCGAGCGAGCCGCCGCGTTCGCCGAGGTCCGGCCTCGACTGGTCATGCTCGGCGGCGAGGTGGTCGTCGAGCGCTGATGCCGAGACGCTGAGGCCGCGACGCTGATGCCGTCCGGCGGGTCCGGCACGCTCGACACGATGGTCACCGGGCGCATCGCGACGTTCGCGGGCGACACCGGGTACGGCTGGGTCGAGGCGATCGGGATCCGCGGCGGCAAGGTCGTCGCGACGGGCACCGCGGCGGACGTCGACGCGGCGAGCGGGCCAAGCACGAAACGCCTTTCTCTGGCACCGGACGAGATCGCGCTGCCGGGCTTCACCGACGCGCACGTCCACCTGATCGACACCGCGATCGCCGCCGAATTGCTGGACCTCTTCGCGGCGCCGACGCTCGAGGGGGCGCTGGACATGGTCGCTGCCGCGGCCGCGCGGATCCCCGCTCCCGCCTGGATCCTCGGCTCAGGCTGGGACCAGCGCCGCTGGAGCGGGTGGCCGCACGCGGACATGCTCGAGCGCGTCGCGCCCGGCCGGCACGTGGCGCTCCGCTCGTTCGACCTGCACGCGCTCTGGGCGAGCCCGGCTGCGCTCGCCGCAGCGGGGATCGACACAACCTCGCCCGACCCGCCCGGTGGCATCTATCGTCGCGACGCCGACGGCGTCCCGGACGGCATCATGTTCGAGAAGGCCTCGGAGGTGGTCCTCGGCCGAGTCCCGCCGCCCTCACCCGAGGCGCTCCGCCGCGCGATCCGGTCGATCGGGCGCGATTTCCTGGGCTACGGGGTCGTGGGCGTCCACGAGCTGGGCACGCTCTTCCCGGACACCTCGAACGAGTCGCTCGATGTCTACGCCGCGCTTGCCGCGGCCGGCGAGCTGCCGATCCGGCTCCACGCAGGAGTCCGCGCCGACGGGCTCGAGAACGCGCTCGAGCGAGGCCTGCGCAGTGGCGGCCCGATCGGCGGGAGCGACCCGACCAGGCTCGCGTTCGGCTGGCTCAAGCTGTTCGCCGATGGCACGCTCGGCTCGCGGACCGCGGCGCTGCTCGAGCCTCGCGAGGGCACGGACGAGCGCGGCATGTTCACGAATCCGCCCGAGTTCCTTCGCGAGCGGACCGGCCGCGCCGCCGCAGGCAGGCATCACGACGACGATCCACACGATCGGCGACGCCGCCGTTCGCCTTCGCCCTCGACGTCCTCGGCCCGACCGCGCCGACCGGCGCGGTTCATGCCCCGCCTCGAGCACGTCCAGCTCTGCCATCCCGACGACCGGAGCGCGGTTCGCGGAGCTCGGAATTGCCGCCTCCGTCCAGCCGATTCACCTCCGGGAGGATGCTCCCGGCGCCCGCCGCGACTGGGGCGCCCGCGCCGAATCGCACGGCTACACCTGGCGGACGCTCCTCGACTCCGGCGCGACCCTCGCATTCGGCCAGGACGTGCCGCTCGAACCGATCGACCCGTGGCCCGGCATCTCGCTCGCCGTCACCCGCCGCGACCCGACCTGGGCCGACGCCTCGCGATATGGCCCGCACGAGGCGATCACCCTGGAGCAAGCGCTCCGCGCTTCGACTGTCGGGCCGTGGCAGACCGTGAAGGACCCGCTCGGTGGTCGCCTCGTGCCCGGCGCACACGCGGACCTGATCGTGCTTCCGGGCGCCCAGCTCGATCACGAGTCCTCCCACGCCGTGATCTCATCTGTGCGTCCGCGCCTCATTGTCCTCGCCGGCGCGATAGCCCTGGAGCGGTAGCCGCGCGCCACGGCGATGGCGATTTGAGCGGAGATTCTTGGTGATATCTGAACGATAAACACCTTTGACAATTCGCCCTTGCGACGATACGATCCGGCCGCCACCCCGGCCCGATAACCGCCATGAAAGATGGTTCGTTGGTGGCATGGAGGAGACGATGAGAGGATCCCGGGTGGGATTGACGCTATCCGTTTTCTGCCTTGCCATCATCCTCGCGGCGTGCGAGACGAAGGGCCCGACCCCGAGTCCCGTGGCAACGGCACCGGCGGCGACGCCTTCCGGGTCCACTCCGGCCGCGACAGCCGCGCCGGAGGATCTCAAGCTCGTGACACCGGGCAAGCTGACGATCGGGTACAGCTCGAGCCCGGATGCCATCGAGTGCACCAACAACGTCTGCAGCAGCCGGCTCGGATTCCTCATCACACTCGTCGCCGAGCGACTGGGCCTGGAGCTGGTCGCCGAGCAGTACGCGTTCGCCGCCCTCGTTCCGGCACTCCAGTCTCACCGCATCGACGTCCTGGTGGCCGGCTTCTCGGTGACCCAGGCCCGTTCGCAGGTCCTGTACCAGGGTCCGCCGCAGTACATGGGCCTGGATACCTTGATCACCAAGAAGGGCAATCGCATCAGCACGTACGAGGAGGCTGCCGAGAAGGGCCTTGTCCTCGCCAGCGTCCGTGGCTACCTCCAGATCGGCAACTGGGAGGTCCTGGGTGTCGAGACGCACACTTGGGACAACCCGGACGCGTGCGTTCAGGACGTCCTCGATGGCGGAGCCTACGGGTGTGCCGTCGGCTCGTTGCTGTACGGCCTCGCGACTGCGCGCGATCCGAGCGGTCGAGTCGTCCAGGAGCTCGAGCAGAACGAGATCACCGGCCCGCTCGTGACCGCCGACCTGTCGTCGTCGTTCACCGTGGCGAAGGACCGCCCGGAGCTCGGGCGTGCGCTCGCCCAGCAGGTGCGCACGCTCTGGCGTGACGGCAATGCGGAGGCCGGGTGGGAGGAGATGGGTCTTGCTCCGGCTGACTACGAGATCTACCTCCAGATCCCGCAGACCAGCTACTACATTCCTGGGCCCTGGGAGGAAGGCGTCGTTCCACCCGCTTCCGAGGCCTATCCATCAGTGACCACGATCACCTCGGGTGTCCTCACCGTGGGCGTGCTCGAGAACTCCGACCTCCTGACCGTCAGTGGCGAGGATGGGAGCGGTCCCGAAGCGGACGTCATCGAATGGGTGGCCGAGAAGCTCGGGCTGTCGACCAAATATGTCTCGATCACCGACGCCGCCGCGGCCCTCGACGGGGAGGTCGACATCGTCGCCGGCAACCTCGCGACGACTGCCGAGCGAACACATCAGTTCTGGATGACTCAACCCGTGGCCTTCAACCCCGACTACCTGTACGTCAAGCCGGATGACACCGGCGCCCTTCCCGCCTTTACAAAGTGGGAGGACGTCACAGCCGCCGGCGGGAAGCTCGGTGTCGTGACCGGCAGCGATCGAGCTGCGCAGGTCGCCGAAGCGGGCATTGCGGCCGAGCAGTTCGCGGATGCCACGGCAGGCCTCCAGGCGCTCGCTGCGGGAACGATCCAGGGATTTGTCGCCTCGACGGTCGAGTACGCCAAGGCACTCAGCGGCGACGCGAGCCTGCAGGCCCTCGGCTACGTCCGAAATCGCAACCTGTACACGCAGGGCGAGGCGTTCGCCTGGGGCGTGAAGACAGGGAATGCCGGGCTGATCGATGGCCTCGACCAGGGCATCACGGCCGCGTGGCAGCAGAAGGTCATTCTCAACGCCCTTGGCGCCGCGTGGCCCGGGGTCGATGTCACGGCACTCGCCGCTCCGGGCCCTACTACGATTGGGACCTCGTTCGGCGCTTCCAAGGACTACCGGGCCGAGGGGATGCTCATCTCGGGCCCCTGGCTGCAGTACCAGACCTACAACAACTAGCGGGATCACAGGCGCCGAGAGTCCTCGCGGAGCTGCATGGAGTACTTCGGGTCCGAGCCGTTCCGGTTCTATCTCGAACGCCTACCAGCCGGCCTCCAGGGGACGCTGCTCGTTGCAGCCGGCGCTATCGTCCTGGGCGTCGCGATCGGCCTCCTCCTCGCGTCGCTGTCACTTGTGCGACTCGGGCCTACGGCTCGAGTCGCACAAGCCCTTGTCGCGATCGGCCGGAGCGTCCCGATCTTCCCGCTCCTCCTGGTCATCTATTTCGGCTTCCTGGCATTCGGGATCAAGGCGTCGCCGCTCTTCGTCGGCGCCCTGGCCATCGGCTTCCACATCGGTCCCTACCTGGCGGAATCCTTCCGTGCGGGGATCCAGGCGGTTCCCCCTCGGTTGGTCGAAGCTGGATACGGCCTCGGCATGTCACCTGCCCTCGTCCGGCGACGGGTCGTCCTCCCGATCGCGGCGCGCATCCTCATTCCCACGATCGGCCAGTACACGGTCTCGTCGGTGCTCTCGACCGCTGCGATCTCGACGATCGGCGCCGCCGAGCTCACGAACATGACGCGCAACATCATCGACATCTACTTCGCGATCGAGCTGTGGATCGTGGTCGCGATCACGTACTTCCTGATCGCGTTCCCGCTGTCGCGGCTGTTCGGCTTCCTCGAGCGCCGGTACACGGTCTCGTGGTGACGAGACGCCGGGTCACCCGCGAGCGCTGACGATGTTCGAAGACTGGCTGGTCTTCTGGCAGGAGGGGCTCTCGAAGGGGCTGGTCCTGACCGTTGTCACGACGCTTCTCGTCACGGCGCTCACCGTCCTCTGGGCGTTCGTCGTCGTTGCGGCCCGCGTCAGCCCGATCGCGCCCGTATCCATCGTCGCCAAGACGTACATCGAGTTGATCCGGGGGACGCCGCTCATCGTGCAGCTGTTCGGCTTCTTCTTCGTGCCGAGCGCGCTCGGCATCCACGTGCCCCCCTGGCCTACGGCCGTGTTCGTGCTGACCCTCCACCACGGCCCATACCTCGCGGAGCACTACCGCTCGGGCTATCTCGCGATCCCGAAGGGCCAGCGCGAGGCGGCCGCGGCCCTGGGCATGGGCTCGTTTCTGACCTGGCGCCGGGTGATCCTGCCGCAGCTCATCCGCCTCGTCGTGCCGGCCATCGGCAACGTCATGGTTTTCGTCCTCCTCGCGTCGCCGTTCACCGCCGTGATCGGGACCCGCGAGATGCTCTTCGAGGCGGAGCAGATCCAGGCCCGAACCCACGACTTCTCCGTGTTCGTCCTCGTCGTGCTCGTGTACGTGGTGCTGGGCCTGATGCTGGCCGGATTGAACAAGACGATTGAACGTCGACTGCGATTGCCGTGAGGAGCCGATGAACACACCCGCACGCCCGGACCTCGACACCATCCGCTCGTGGTTCCCGATCCTCGCCACGAAGACGTACCTCGCCAATGGCAACGTCGTTCCCGGGGCCAGCCAGGTCGCCGCGGCGATGGACGCGGTGAATGCCGAGTGGGTGGCCAAGGCCGACGGCTCGTACCTGTACGGTTGGGACCTCTACCAGAAGGCATGCGTCCAGTACGGGGCCATCATCGGGGTCGATCCGGGCTCGCTCGTATCGGTTCCGGACACGACGACGGGGATCAACCTCGCCGTCCAGATCATCGATCCCCAGCCGGGCAGCAACGTCGTCGTCCACGAGAACAGCTACTCGGCGGCGGTCTTTCCGTTCCTGCAGCTCCGGCGGAAGGGGGTCGAGGTCCGATTTGCGCCGAGCCACGGCACCGGCGTGGGGCTCGACGACATCGCCGCCCTGGTGGACGAGCGCACCGCGGCGATCTCGATCTGCCACGTCACGACGGGTAACGGCTTCCGGTTCGACCTCGCGGAGGTGTGCGAGGTCGCAGCGCGCCATCGGACGCCGATCGTCGTCGACGCTGCCCAGTCCGCGGGGGCGATCCCGATCGATCTCGCGGCGACCCCCGTGGACTTCTTCGCCGCGCCGACCTTCAAATGGCTGCTCGGGCCGATCGGGGCCGGATTCCTGCACGTGCGCGAGGACTGGGTCGAGCGCTCGCACCCGCCGATGATCGGGCCCGGCAGCGTCGTCGCCGGTGAGCGGACGATGCACGACTACGAGCTCCACCCGAACGCACGCCGGTTCGAGCGGGGCATCGTTGCTCTCACCTGCTTCGCGGGCGCCCAGGCCGGCCTGCAGATCCTCACCGACCTGGGCATGGACTGGGTCTCGGGGCGCATCGCCGAGCTCGCCCAGGCCACGCACGATGGCCTCGAAGCGCTGAGGAACGCGGTCGAGATCCTCAGTCCCGCCGAACCCAGGAAGCGCGCGGGCCTGATCGCCTTCACCACGCCGCGCGTGGCCGAGTTGTACGACCACCTGGAAGCGGCGGGGATCCACACCTACCGGTACCAGGGCACGACCATCCGCGTCGACGTGCAGTTCTACAACACGCTTGACGAGGTCGGACGCCTCCTCGACGAGACACGCCGGTTCCTCGCCCGGACGAGCTGAGCTGTCCGGTTCGCCCGCCGAGACCGGAACCCGCCGCTCGGCCATGATCGCCGGGGCGGACCCGCTCGCGGTGGAAGCAGGCGCCGAGATCCTCGCGGCCGGCGGCAACGCCATCGACGCAGCCGTGACGTGTGCCTTCGCGCAGGGCGTCGTGAACCCCGCCAACGGGGGGATCGGCGGCTACGCCCTGCTGACCTACCAGCCCGGCGCGACGGGCCCGACCAGGCCGATCGAGGTCCTCGACGCTCCTGCCACCGCCGGCGCCCTCGTCCGGCCGGACATGTGGCAGGACCAGTTCACCCAGGCGGATGCGAGCGGCTGGGGATTCGTGCTTGACGGGGCGATGAACGAGCACGGCTATACGTCGATCTGCACGCCCGGGTTCATCCTCGGCCTCTCGACCGCGCTCGAGCGCTGGGGCACCGTGGACCTCGCGACGGCCACCACGCCCGCCGCCCGACTCGCGGCCGATGGCTTCGCCGTCGACGACCGCGTCGCGGCGCATTGGTCGACGCGCTTCCAGCTATCGAGCGCCCTGACGGTCCGGGACTATGTCCGAGCGTGCCCTGAGGCGGCCCGCGTCTACCTGAACGACGATGGTGCGTCGTGGACCGCAGGCGAGCTGGTGCGCAATCCCGACTATGCCGAGACGCTCCGGACGGTCGGGGCGGACGGTTCCGACGCGTTCTACTCGGGCGCGCTTTCGGAACGGATCAGCACGGACCTTCGGGCCAACGGCGCGTTCGTGCGGGATGACGACCTTGCCGGGTACCGGATCCGCGACGCGGCGCCGACGGTGGGCTCGTTTCGCGGGGCTCGAATCACGTCGAGCCCGGCACCGCACGGTGGACCGACCGTGCTCGCGATCCTCGCGATCCTCGACGGCTGGGACCTGGCAGCGCTCGGCCACAACAGCCCGGCCTACATCGGCAAGGTCGCCTCGGCCATGGCAGCGGCGTTCGAGGATCGCCATCGGTGGCTCGGCGATCCGCTGTTCGTGGACGCCGCGGTGGATTGGAGCGACCCCGAGCGCGCCGAGACCTGGCGACGAAGGATCGACGCCGGCGACGTGATCGCAACACCCGTGAGGGCCTCGGCGCCGGGCACGACGCAGGTCGTGGTCGTCGACGCTGACGGCAACGCAGCAAGCCTCACCCATTCGCTCGGCGGCAGCTCGGGCGTCGTCACGCCGGGACTCGGCTTCATGTTCAACAACTCGATGGCCAATTTCGACCCTCGTCCGGGACGGCCCAACTCGATCGCACCCGGCAAGAGCCGCTCGACCGGCATGGCACCGACGATCGTGGAGCGCCCGAACGGCGAGCGGCTCGTCCTCGGCGCATCCGGTGCCACCAAGATCATCGGCGCCATCGTGCAGGTGATCGTCAACGTCCTCGACTTCGGGATGAGCCCGCAGGAGGCGGTCAGCGCGCCGCGCTTCGACTGCCAGGGCGGACCGGTTCGCTGTCACATCCGGATCCCGGAGTCGACCCTTGCCGTGATCCGTCGAGATCGGCCGGTCGAGCGACTGTCGTCTGCGTTCGGCGGCCTGGGCCTGGCGCACGCCGTGGAGATCGATGGCCGCGCCGAGCGGCTGCGTGGGGGCGTGGACCCGGGCTCGTCGGGCATGGCATTGGACGTGACTGTCCGGGCAGGTATCGGCTGATGGCCTTCCGGACGACGATCCGACCATTCGAGCCGGGCGACGCGCCGCGCGCCGCCCTGCTCCTCGAGACGCTGCTTCCGTACGAGCCGATGACCGCGGAGCGGCTGCTCCAGTACCACGCTTGCGCCCCGGCCCGGATCTACGAACGCTGGTGGGTCCTCGCGCGGAACCGGCAGCTGCTGGGTTGGGCGTCCGCGGGCCTGCACCTCTGGACCGGGGGAGATCGGGTCGGCTCGTTCTTCGTCGGGGTACGTCCGGAAGCTCGGCGGCAGGGCCACGGCGGGCGCCTGTTCGACGTCGTCACGGAGCACCTGCGAACCCTTCGCCCGATTCGCATCGAGACGGCCGCGTACGGCCCGGCGCCGCAGACCCGGATATTCCTCGAGCACCATGGGCTCGAGCGCGTCCGCCAGGCACAGGTCTGGGCGCTCGATCCCAGGCGGGCAAAGGTGGGTGACCTCCAGGCACGCCTGCAGCGTGCACGCGCTGACGGCTTTCGGCTGCAGTCGCTGCGGACGTTCGCCGACCAACCCGAACGCATGCACGAGCTGTATTCCGCAACGCTGCGCGACGTCCCGGCCGAGAGCACCTTCTCCGAGGTCCGCTTCGAGGAATTCCTGTGCTATCGCTTCCGCGACCCGATGCTCAGCCCCGACGGCAGCGTCGTGGTAGTGGACGGCGACCTGCCCGTCGCGTACGCGTGGCTGACGACAGATGGCCGGGGCGTGGGCTTCAACGCGATGACCGGCACGGTGCCGAGCCACCGCCACCGAGGCCTCGCAAAGCTCGCGAAGATCGTTTCGATCCGATGGGCGGGCGAGAACGGCATCCGATTCCTGTACACGAGCAACGACCGAACCAATGTCGACATGCTCGAGCTCAACCGGTCCCTCGGGTACGAAGAGGCCGGCACGTGGGAGACGTACTCGCGGCCGTCGGCCTGACGGTATACGGCGATGCCTCGACTCCGACCGCTCCAGGTGGGATTCAAGACCCGCCCTGCCGGCGTCGACTGGGAGCGCCTCGTCGCGATCTGGGAGCAGGCCGATGACCTGCCGGTCTTCACCTCGGGCTGGCTGTGGGACCACTTCACGATGGGGCTCGAGCCCGGCGGCGAGGGCTCGCTGGAAGCCTGGACCCTCGCCTCCGCGCTCGCGGCACGGACCCGTCGATTGCGCCTTGGTCATATGGTCCTGGGCAATTCCCATCGCCAGCCGGCGCTGCTCGCCTGGATGGCCGCCGCGCTCGACCATGTCGCCGCCGGCCGGCTGATCCTCGGCCTCGGGACGGGCTGGCACGAGGCGGAGCACCGGGCGATGGGCATGGAGCTCCCGCCGATCGGCGAGCGGATCAGCAACCTCGAGGCCGGCGTCCGGGCGATCCGCGGAATTTGGGCGGCCGCGGAGCCATGGTCGTTCGAAGCCGGCGCGCTGCACCTCGAGAACGCTCTGATGCGCCCGCCGCCGTTCACGCCGGGTGGGCCGCCGATCTGGCTGGGAACGCAGGGTCGTCGCCGCGGCCTTCGGATCGTGGCCGAGCTGGCCGACGGCTGGATCACCAATGCCGGGCTCGTGCCCGGGTTCGTACCTGCCTATCGGGAGCTTCGGGATACGTTGGCCCGCCGGTGTGATGAGGCGGGCCGCGACGTCGGTTCGCTTACGATCGCGGTCCAGCTTCCGCTCGACGGACGGACCAACGCGGATGTCATCGCGGAGGCCGGCGAGCTCGCCCGCGAAGGCGTGGACCTCGTGGCCCTGGTGATCGACGCGCCGCTCGGACCCGCCGAGCTCCTTCGCGTCGGACGCGAGGTCGCGGCGCCGATCCTGGACGCGTTTGGTTGAGCTAGATCTGTCGCGCCGCGCGATGCCCGTCCGCGACCGCGTCCTCGATGTCCCGCGGAGCGAAGGCGTCGCCGATGACCTTGACGACGAAGGCAGCATCCGCGAGTGCTTCGACCAGCTCGGTGTTCGCGGACCGGAGCGTCGCGAGCACCACCTGATCGATGCCCTCGACCAGGCGCTTGGCGCCCGAGTAGATGTTCACGAGCGACGCGACGGTGCCGTCGACGCCGCGGAGATCGTGGTGCGGCACCAGCTCGATCGACTTACCGAGGAGCCGCCGGTAGAGGGCGATCGTGTTCGTGAGGCCGTTGTAGATCGCGGGATGGAAGTTTCGGGTCGCGAGGATCGCCGAGCCGCCCTGGTCGGCCACCAGCTCCGCCACCGCGCAACCCTCCTGCTTGCCCAGCGAATCCACGATCAGGACGTGATTGCCCGGTGGAACCGAGCCGCCCACGACGGACCAGGCCGTGACGACGGGCACGCCCGCCGTCGGGTACGCGCCTGCCGGGATCGGCGATGCGCCCGTCGCAACGACGACGACGTCCGGTCGTACAGCCTCGATCGCAGCTCGATCTGCCGCAACTCCGAGTCGGACGTCGACCCCGAGGCGACGCACCTCGCGCTCCAGCCACGTCGGGATCCCGAGCAGCTCCTCCCGACCGGGCTGCCGCGCCGCGACCCTGGCCGTCCCGCCGAGGCGCTCTGACCGTTCGAACAGCGTCACGTCGTGGCCACGCTCGGCCGCGACGCGGCCGGCTTCGAGGCCGCCCGGACCGCCGCCGACGATGACCACGCGGCGCCTGGTGCCGGCGGGCCTGACATCGCCCCACTCGACCTGGCGACCGATCAGCGGGTTGTAGATGCAGCGGGTCTCGCCGCCGTCGATGATCCTGTCAACGCAAACGGACGCCCCGACGCAGCGCCGGATCTCCGGGACGCGACCCGCCGCCGCCTTGTTCGGCAGGTCCGGGTCGGCCATGATCGCCCGGACCATCGCGACGAGATCGCACCGGCCGTCCTCGACGATTTGCTCGGCGAACGCCGGGTTGACGATCCGGCCGAGCGCCGCCACCGGTCGCGAAGTCGCCTGCTTGAGTGCGACTGCGAGGTCGACGTGGAGGCCCTCCGGCGCGGGTGATGGCGGCCAGTGGTTCACGCGAGCGAACCGCTCGAGGTTGTTGCCACTCCCCGCCACGTAGTAGTTGACCAGGTGCCGCTCGTCGACGTAGCGAACGATTCGCTGAACGTCGGGCACGTGCAGACCCTGCTCGTACAGCTCGTCGACCGCGATCTTGATCGCGATGATGCGGTCATCGCCGAGCGCCTCGCGGCAGACCGCCAGCAACCGATCGAGGAACCTGACACGG
The DNA here is from genome assembly GCA_963721765.1 of uncultured Chloroflexia bacterium. Taxonomy (GTDB): domain Bacteria; phylum Chloroflexota; class Limnocylindria; order Limnocylindrales; family CSP1-4; genus UBA5189. The sequence continues at coordinate 1,514,172 of CAVRJP010000001.1, read as the reverse complement.
CCCTCGAAGGAGCCGCCCCACCCATCGGCGCGGCGGTTCGTGTGCTCAGAAAGGAACTGGGTGATGATCCCGCCGGCCATCGCCTGCAGCTCGACTCCGTCGAGGCCGCCGCGACGAACGCGCTTCGCGGCATTGAAATATGCCTCGAGGAGCTCCTCGATCTCCGGCTCGGTCATGACATGCGGGTGCTCGTCCGAGAACTCGCCGCGCGTGAGCGACGGCGCCCATTTCGGATGCCCGGAGTGGCGTGACGGCGATGCGGAAGAGCTGTGTCCCAGCTGGACCAGCATCCGCGCCCCGTGGGCGTGCATCCCGTCGGCCAACCGCTTGTACCCGGGTAGCACCGAGTCGTCAAAGCACAGGAGCCCGCCGTGCGCCCCACCCGACGGATGCACCGAGGTCCCGCCCGTCGTGCTGAGCGCGATGCCGCCCTCGGCCTTCCGGACGTGGAACGCAATCTCCTCGTCGCTGAGCGTCCCGTCGAGGGCCTGGAACTGCGGGTTGTGACCGGTCGAGATGATCCGGTTGCGGAGGGCGAACGGCCCAAGGTCGAGCTCCGAGAACAGGTGTGGGAACGAGGCGCTCATCGGGCTCGCCGAACCTCCAAGGGGGCGGGGCAGGGGATCGCCCGCCGCGAACCGCCCCTATGCCGCATGACGGATCGCCTCGGCGTCGAGCCGGTCGCGGACCGAACCCGCGGTATGGATCGCGACCGAGGCGGCGCTGTCCATGCCCGGATGGCCGATGTAGTCACCGGCGAAGTGGATTCGCCCGACCGAACCCGCGATCTCGGCCTGCTTCGCCGCCCGACCGACGGACGTGATCGCGTTCCCGAGCGGCCAACGCTGGATCACGACCTCGTCGACGGCCCTCCGCAGCTCGGGCGCGAGCGGCGCCAGGTCGTCGAGATAGGCGCCCGCGATCGCGTCGTCGGACCAGTCGAGCAGCTCACGCGCCCGTTCGCCGGCTGCGTAGACGATGAATCCGCCGCCCGTCTGCGTCCCCGCGCGCCGTGATGCGCTGGCGCTGTTGAAGAGGAGACAGAAGGACCGGTTCGGCGCGATGACCATGTAGCGATCTGCCCACGGAAGCGGCGTCCGCTCCTTCGTGAAGAAGCCCGCCACGACGTACGCCCCGTAGGGGATCGACGCGAGCGCCGCGTCCTTCGCGGCCGGCAGGTCGTCGACGATCTCGCGCACAGTCGGGGCTGCCACGGCGACGATCGCCGTCCGCGCCCGTACGACCGCCGGTCCCGTGGCCGTCAGGACATCGACGCGGACCCCGTCGGGTGTCTGGGAGACCCGCCGCACGGCGGTCGAGGTACGGACCTTCGTCCCGAGCGCATGGCGGAGGGCGATCACCAGCTCTTCGGTGCCACCGACCACGTTGTACCGGGGCGCCTCGCCGGCGCTGATGGGAGACAGCGACACGTAGTTCGCCGAGATGTCGGCGGGCTCCGCCGCGGCGCGATTGGCAGCGATCCGCAGGAGCTCGATGATGGCCGGGCCTGCGCCGGCGAGCAATGCCGCGAACGGACGCTCGTCGAGGCCGGGGTCGGCGCCCATCGATGGCGGATCGACGTGTGGCCCGAGCAGACCGCAGGCGTCGGCTCGGACGGCCCGCCGATGCGCCAGCTTCAGGCGCAGGCCGACCCGCGCAAGCGCTACTCGCTCGCCCAGCGGCAGCGGCAGCCGGAACGGCAGGAGCTCGGCGCGAGGCACGCGGATCAGTCGCGACCCCCACGCGACCGTCGTCCCCTGCAGCCCCGGCGGGACGACGAGCGGCACGCCGAGCTCCGTCGCCAGGCGATGCATGACCTGGCCGTGGCTGACGAGGTGCGCGCCGAGGTTCACCCAGTGTGCGCCACGCGCAACCGACCGGATCCGGCCGCCGACCCGATCGGCTCCCTCGAGCACGACCACTTCCCGGTCGCGAAGCTGCCAGGCGGCCACAAGGCCGCTCAGCCCGCCACCGATCACGACGACGTCGTGTTCGGGCTCGTCCGGCACTGGCTGCGCTCCGGCGGTCACGCCCCAGCCAGCTGGATCCAGACGGTCTTCGTCTGCGTGTATTGGTCGTGCGCGTGCAGCGACTTGTCGTGCCCGGCGAACCCCGACTGCTTGTAGCCGCCGAACGGCGTGGTCATGTCGCCCTCGGAGTAGCAGTTGACCGCGACGACGCCGGCTCGGAGCTGCCGCGCGACGCGATGCGCCACGTTGAGGTCGTTCGTGTACAGGGAAGCGGCGAGGCCGTAGGGCGAGTCGTTGGCGATGGCGACGGCCTCGGACTCCGTTTCGAAGTCGATGACCGCGAGGACCGGGCCGAAGACCTCCTCGCGCGCGACCTGGAACTGGTTGGTAACCCCATCCAGGACCGTCGGCTCGATGAAGTGCCCACCGGACGACTCCCGGACCCGGGAGCCGCCAACCGCAACCCTGGCGCCTTCGCGGCGAGCACCGTCGACGTACCCGAGTACGCGCTCCAGGTGGGCGCGGGAGATCAACGCGCCGACACGGGTGGACGGCTCGAGCGGATCGCCGACGATCCAGCTCGCCGTCGCGGCCACGAGCCGTTCGATCAGCTCGTCCCGGACCGCGCGATGCACGATCAGCCTGGAGCCGGCACTGCAGTTCTCGCCCATGTTCCAGAAGATCGCGTTCGTCGCCTGATCGACGACCTGGTCGAGGTCCTCGACGTCGTCCATGACGAGCTGCGGGCTCTTGCCACCGAGCTCGAGCATCACGCGCTTCAGGTTCGAGTCCGATGCGTAGCGCAGGAACCGCCGGCCAACCTCGGTCGAGCCGGTGAACGCGACGGCGTCCACGTCCATGTGCCGCCCGATCGCCTCGCCAACGACGTCGCCCGACCCCGGGACGACGTTGAGGACGCCGTCGGGAAGTCCCGCCTCGGAACCCAGCTCGGCGATTCGGAGGAGGCTGAGCGACGTGCTCGACGCGGGCTTGATCACGACGGAGTTGCCGGTTGCCAATGCCGGCCCGAGCTTCCATGCCGCCATCTGGGCCGGGTAGTTCCAGGGGATCACGGCCCCGACGACGCCGATCGGCTCCCGCACGATCATGGCCACGACGTCGTCCGCGGTGGGCGCGACCTGGTCGTACACCTTGTCGATCGCCTCGCCGTGCCAGCGGATGCAGGCGGCCGTCTCCGGGATGTCGAGGTCCAGGCAGTCGCTGACGGGCTTGCCGGCGTCGAGGCTCTCCGTGAGTGCGAGCTCGACGCGGTGCTCGTCGATGAGGTCGGCGAACGTGCCGAGGACGCGCTTTCGATCGGCCGGGCTCATCCGCGCCCACGCGCCCGATTCAACCGAGCGGCGGGCCGCCCTGACCGCGCGATCGACGTCTTCCTCGTCGCAGGCGGCGACCACCGCGAGCTCACCACCGGTCGCTGGATTCTCCGTGGCGAACGTGCGTCCGGATGCGGCGTCTACGTACCGGCCATCGATGAAGGCCCGGGTGCGAAAGGAGATGCCGGAGGCGGTTGCTCGGATCGCAGCGGCGTCCATCGTCATTTGAAGCGGGCCCTCCTCCGACGGCGATCGCCAGCGTCTTGGCGACGGTCACCGAAGCCTAACATCAACGAATTTGACATTCAATTCGGGCGCTCGATACACTCGCCCAATTCGTTGCCCGGCCATCGCCGGGGGAGCCACGCCCTTGAGGTAGCAATGACGGCATCGAGGTACTCGCGGAGCGACTTGCGGGGCATCGTCGTCCCGGTCATGACGCCGTTCGATCCTGCGACCCTCGACGTTCAGTTCGACGCGCTCGGCGCCCAGGTCGACCACCTGATCGAGGCCGGGGTCCACGGCCTCATCACGAACGCCGGCGCGAGCGAGTTCTACCACCTTGACGATGCCGAACGGCGTGCGGTCGCGGAATTCGTGGTCGAGCGCACTGCGGGCAGGCTGCCGGTCCTCATCGGCGTCGGCTCATCAGGGACCCGTAACTCGATCGCCTTCGCACGACACGCTCAATCCATCGGCGCAGACGGCGTCATGCTCATGGCGCCGTTCTACGGTGGCCGGCCGCGGGGTTTGGTCATCGACCACTTCGTCGCGACGTCGGCCGCGATCGATCTCCCGATGCTGCTCTACGACAACCCGTTCGCGACCAACGTCACGCTCAGCAACGACGACATCGTGGAGATCGTCGGCAAGGCGAACGTCCCCTGGGTCAAGCTGACAACGAAGCACGTGGAGCACGTGCCCGAGCTCATTCAGCGCCTCGACGGCCGCGCCGACATCTTCGAGGGCTTCGATCCGCTCGCGGTGTTCTCACTGATGAACGGCGCCGTTGGCTGGGTGTGCACGCCGGGCAACGCCTTCCCGGGCCTCTGCCTGAACCTCTGGCGCCGGGCACACGTGGACCGCGATTACGCCGGCGCGCTAGAGCTCCACAAGGCGTTCGAGCCCTACCTGACGTACATCCTGAACGCGCCCGGTGGCTTCCTCTCGGGCCTCAAGGTCTCGTGCGATGTCCAGGGGCGGCCGATGGGGGCGGTGCGTCCGGCGTTCCGCAACCTGACCGAGGGCGAGCGCGCTGAGGTGGGACGCCTGACAGAACAGGTCCTCGCGCTCGGCCTGGAACGGGCGCCGGCCGCGGTCGGCTAGGCACCCGAGGCGGCAGCCGTGCTCGAGCTGATGATCCTCGGCTCGGGAGCGACGAGCCCCGCGCCCGATCGGTTCGGGTCGTCCTTCCTCCTCAGCCTCGGTGGCGAACGGTTGCTCTTCGACTGCGGACCCGCGGCAACGGCGCAGCTCGTGCGGGCAGGGGTCCTCCCGACCGAGGTCGATCATTTGTTCTTCACGCATCACCACTACGACCACGACGTCGACTACCCATGCTTCCTGCTCAACCGCTGGGACCAGGGTGCGGGTCGAGACCGCACGTTGGTGGTCCGGGGCCCGACCTTCACCGAGCGACTGACGGAGCGGCTTATCGGCGTCGGCGGGGCATTCGAGCACGACTGGCGCGCGCGGACCGAGAACCCGATGAGTCTCAACGCGTTCGTCGCCCGCGGTGGCACACTACCCCGCCTCCCGCCGTCCGTGGACGTTCGCGACATCGGTCCGGGTCCGGTCACCGAAACGGACGCCTGGCGCGTCACGGCGGCCCCTGCGGTCCATGCGCAGCCATGGCTCGATTCGCTGGCGTATCGCTTCGACTCCAGTGCAGGGAGCGTCGTGTTCACGGGCGACACGGAGCCGTGCGCGAGCGTCATCGAGCTCGCCGGGGGGGCCGACGTGCTCGTCTCCGAGTGCTATGACCACGAGGAGGCGATGGAGCGCAAGGGGATCGCCAGCGGCCAGTCCGGGCCGCGACGGGCTGCCGAGATGGCCGCGGCGGCCGGGGTTGGAACGCTGGTGCTGGTCCACCAGGGGGCCGCGCTCGCGGCGGACGCCGAGCGAGCACTGGAGGTCGCGGGATCGACGTTTGATGGCCCGGTAATCTTCGGCCGGCAGCTCCAGCGTATCGAGGTGTCGAAGCCAGCTGCCGTGATGGTCGAAGCCGATGCCTGACGGCACCCACGCGGTGGCAGAGGCGGCAGGCGCCGCGCGGCGCGGCCTGTTCATCGACGGGTCCTTCACCGCAAGCCAGGCGGGCAGGACGTTCCCGAGCTTCAACCCGGCCACCGGGGCCGTCCTCGCGGAGGTCAGCGAAGCCGGACCCGAAGACGTCGATGCCGCTGTCGCCTCGGGGCAGGCGGCCCTGGCCGGCGAGTGGGGGAGGGCGTCAGGGGCGCGGCGGGCGCAGCTCCTGTGGCATCTCGCCGATCTGGTCCAGGCCCGGCTCGAGGAGTTTGTCCGACTCGACGCGCTTGACGCCGGAAAGCCCATTCGCGACGGCAGGACGATCGACGGTCCGGGAGCGATCGGCCTCCTCCGGTACTTCGCCGGCGTGGCCCAGACGATGCGCGGATCGGAAATCCCAGTGCCCGGATTCCTGAACTACACCTCGATCGAGCCCTTCGGCGTCGTCGGCGCGATCATCCCGTGGAACTACCCGCTGTACAACGCGGTGCTGAAGGTCGCACCGGCCCTGGCTTGCGGCAATGTCGTGGTCCTCAAGCCGGCGGAGCAGACGCCGCTCTCGGCGTTGGAGCTTGGGGCGCTCGCTGTCGAGGCGGGCTTTCCCCCTGGCGTGCTCAATGTCGTGCCGGGCTTCGGGCCGGGGGCCGGGACGCGACTCGTCGAGCATCCGGACGTGCCGAAGATCGCATTCACGGGATCAACCGATGTCGGTCGGTCGATCATGCGCGCGGCGGCCGATTGCGTGAAATCGCTCACGCTCGAGCTCGGCGGCAAGGGCGCGAACATCGTATTCGCCGATGGGGATCTCGACGCGGCAGTTGCAGCGTGCCTCTATTCGGCATTCCGGAACCAGGGCCAGACCTGTTCCGCTGGAACGCGGGTCATCATCGATCGCTCGATCGAGGAAGCGTTTGTCGAGCGAGTGGTGCGCGCCGGCCGAGCGCTCGTCATCGGCGACCCGATCGACCCGCGGACCCGGCTCGGCCCACTCGTGTCGGCTGAACAGCTCGCCCGGGTCGAGGGCTACATCAGCGCCGGGGTTCAGGAAGGCGCTCGGCTCGCGTCCGGGGGCGCGGCGCCCGAGCTGCCCGGTCTCGATGGGGGCTACTTCCTCGAACCGACGGTCTTCACCGAGGTGCAACCATCGATGCGCATCGCCCGCGAGGAGATCTTCGGGCCGGTCTTGACGGTCTCGACGTTCGAGGATGACGAGGACGCGATCGCGAAGGCGAACGATGTCGCGTACGGCCTATCCGCGACGCTCTGGACGCGCGACATCACGCGGGCGCACCGGACGGCGTCGCGCCTCGAGGCCGGCATGATCTGGATCAATACGATCCACGCCGGGGCGCCGGGCTCGCCCGCCGGCGGCTTCAAGCAGAGCGGGATCGGGAGCGAGAAGGGCCTCGAGGCCGTCCGGGAGTACACCCGGATCAAGAGCGTCTGGGTGGGGCTCGATGACGAGCCGATCGGCTGGGCGCGTGACTAGCGACGCATCCTCTCGGACATCTTGCGCATGACCCGGGGCATCGAGGTCGTGGGCACCCTGCAGTTCGAGGAGCGGCCCATCGAGATCCAGCCATTCGACACTGTCGCGTCCTGTCTGATGCGCGCCGGAATCCTGGGCCTTCGCACGTCGTTGACCGGAGAACCGCGCGGCGTGTTCTGTGGCATCGGCGTCTGCAACGATTGCCTCGTCACGATCGACGGACGCTCGAATCGTCGCGCGTGCCAGGTCGAGGCGTCGCCCGGCCTGCAGGTTCTCGCGACCCGGTCGTAGTCCACGTGTCGGGGGCACCACGCGTCGTCGTCGTCGGCGGCGGTCCGGCAGGCCTGTCGGCGGCAGCCGAGGCCGCACGGCACGGCGGTGCCGTCACGCTGGTCGATGAGGGCGCGCGTCTCGGCGGGCAGTACTTCCACGGTCGCCAGGGCTCCGCTGATCTCGGATCGCCGGAGTGGTTCCGCAACGGGAGAGGGGCCAACAGCTCCGTCGACGTCCGCGCCGAGACGACCGTCGTGGATGCTCGCGACAGCAGCATCACGACCTGGCACCCTGAGCGCCGGCTCGAGACACTGCCGTACGACTGGCTGGTGCTCGCGACGGGCGGCTACGACCGGCCGGTCGCGCTGCCTGGCTGGACGCTGCCGGGCGTGATGACGGCGGGCGGGATGCACACGCTCGCGAAGCTGAACCACACCGCGCCCGGGTCGCGGATCGTGGTCAGCGGGGCCGGCCCGTTCATCCTGTCGGTGGCGGATGTGCTCGTTCGGCTCGGGTGCCGTGTGACGACGCTGGAAGCCACGCAATTCGGAGCGCAGGTCCGTGGCGTTCCCGCGCTCTTTCGCGATCCGGAGCTCCTGGGGCAGGCGGCGGGCTACATGGCCCGCCTGACCCTGAGGCGTGCTCGACCTCGGTACGGCTGGGCGGTCGTCGAGGTGCTTGGGCAGGACCGGGTGGAAGGGGCGCGGATCCAGCGGCTCGACCGCGACTGGCGCCCGATCCCCGCAACCGATCGGACGGTCGAGGCGGACGCGGTCTGCCTGGGATTCGGGTTCGTGCCCCGCCTCGACGTCGCACAGCTCCTCGACCTGCAGATCGGGTACCAGGTGGATTCCAGCGACTACCGCGTCGTCGTTGACGAGACGATGGTCTCCTCGAGCCCCCGCGTTTTCGCGGCAGGGGAGGTAACCGGCATCGGCGGCGTTCGTGTTGCGCACGTCGAGGGCCGGATCGCGGGCCTCACGGTCGCCCGTGCCGCCGGCCTGATCGACGAGGCCACGGACACGCGGGTCCGGACGCCGCTCCTCCGCCGCGCGCGCACCCTGTGGCGAACGGCCGAATGGCTCCGCACCACCTACGCGCCACGACCCGGTCTGTGGGAGCTCGCCTCGAACGCAACGACCCTGTGCCGCTGCGAGGACGTCTCGTTCGGGTCCGCGGAAACCGCTGCGGCCCTGAGCGGCGCCGACCCCGCCGCGGTCAAGGCGGCGACCCGTATCGGCATGGGCCTGTGCCAGGGTCGCACGTGCAGCCCGTTGCTCATCGAGTGGCTCCGCGCGACACATGGCTACGCTCCGGCGGGCATCGGGCGTCCATGGCGGGTCAGGCCACCGATCAGCCCAGTCCCGATTTCCGACCTGGCAGGCCCCTGAGTCCGGGGTCAGGCGAGGAGTGGCCCAACCTCGTTGACAAGCCGCTCGATCGACTCGTGATCGAATGGGGCAGGAAACTCGGCGATGAGATGGCGGTAGCCGAGCTCCACGTACGGCGCGAGCTGCTCGGCCAGGGACTCGGGCGTGCCGACCGTCTGCGCAGCGATTCGCGCGTTGCCGTTGTGCCCGAGGATTGACGCATACGCGTCGTCAGCCTCCTCGCGACGCCCGCGAATGACGACGATCCCGACGCTCAGCGTCCGCTCGATCTCCCGGGGATCTCGCCCGAGCGACTCGCAATGCCGAAGGAGAGCGTCCTCCTTCCGGCGGACGGCGTCGACCGTCCCGCCGAAGTTGCTCATGTCGGCCCACTTCGCGACAAGCCGCAGCGTCGTCTGCTCCCCGCCACCGCCGACGAGGATGGGGAGGTGCGCCTGGACCGGCAGGGGTCGGCTCCAGGCTCCCGAGCCACGGTACCTCGGACCCGGAGCGGGGGCGGCCTCCCCATCGAGCGACGCGCGCATGATCGCGAGGGCCTCGTCGAGCCATCGCAATCGCTCTCCGGGCGATGACCCGAACGACAGGCCGAACGCTCGGTGCTCGGCTTCATGCCAACCCGCTCCGACGCCGAGGACGGCTCGACCGCCGGAGAGGTGGTCGAGCGTCGTCGCGAGCTTTGCCGTCAGCCCCGGGACGCGGAACGTGTTCGCGGCGACGAGCAGGCCCAGGCGGACGCGGTTTGTGGCCGTGGCCCATGCGGCGAGCGTGCCCCAGCCCTCGAAGATCGGCCCGGGCGACGTGCCATGGATGCTCTGCAGGTGGTCCGTACACCAAAGGCTTCCGTAGCCGAGGCGGTCCACCGCCCGGGCCGCCTCCAGGAGCGGATCCCAGGTCGTGTACTGGCCCCAGCAGACCGCTCCGAAAACAGGTGCCGCGCTCATCCCGACCGCCGAGTGCTCAAAGTTCTACGCCTTTGACTATTGTGCCAAACGACGGCTATCATCGCCGGGCCGAGAGGCGGAGCACTCGGCTCGGAGGGAGTACGCCGGTGCTGGAACAGGTTGGGATTCCGGGTGCTTCCGGCAACCTGTTCGCGCTCGACCCGAAGCGCATCTACCCGGTTCTCGCACGAGGTGAAGGCGTCTACGTGTGGGACACCGAAGGCCGGCGGTATCTCGATGCGATCGCCGGCATCGCGACCGTCACCTTGGGCTACGGTCGTGCGGAAGTCGTGGCCGCGCTGACCAACCAGGCGACTCGCTTGCCGTTCGCGGCCGGCAACATCTTCGCCAACGAGCCGGTCCTCGAGCTCGCGAAAGCGGTTGCGGCGATCACGCCCGGTGACCTCGACTGGATCCACTTCACGTCCGGTGGGTCGGAGGCGATCGAAGTCGCCGTGAAGATGGCTCGCCAGTACCACGTCGAGCGCGGCGACCCCCAGCGACACAAGGTCATCGGTCGCGAGGTCAGCTACCACGGAGCGACAATTGCAGGCCTTTCGTACGGCGGCGCCGAGCCCCGGCGGCGCAAGTACATGCCGCTCCTGCTCGATGCTCCGCACATTCCCGCGGCGTACTGCTACCGCTGTCCCTGGGGCCTCACGTATCCGGGCTGCCGCCTCCCGTGCGCGAGCGACCTCGAACGAGCGATCCTCGCCGAGGGCCCCGAGAACGTCGCCGCCTTCATCGTGGAGCCGATCGTTGCCTCGGTCGGGGGGACGATCGCGCCCCAGCCAGAGTATTTCCCGGAGATTCGCGCGATCTGCGACCGCTACGGCGTCCTGCTCATCGTCGACGAGGTGGTCACGGGCTTCGGGCGGACGGGCAAGGCGTTCGCGATGGAGCACTGGAATGTTGTGCCCGACTTGATGGTCCTCGGCAAGGGCCTCAGTGGCGGCTACGCGCCGCTGGGCGCCGTTGCCGCGAGCGCCGCCATCCACCAGGTCTTCATCGACACCGGTGCGCCGTTCGAGCACGTGTTCACGTATGGTGGCAACCCGATCGCCGCCGCCGTCGGGGTCGTCGTCATCGACATCTGGCTTCGGGAACGGCTGACGGAACACGTTGCCTCGCTCGCCGGTGCGTTCGCCGCGGCGCTCGAGCCGCTGCGCGCGTTCGATTTCGTCGGCGACGTCCGCAGCATCGGCTTCATGGCCGGCATCGAGTTCGTTGCCGATCGGGCGACCCGTGAGCCGTTTCCGTCAGAGCTTCGGATCGCTCCGATGGTTCGCGATGCCTGCCTCGATGCCGGCGTTGTCACGTACCCGGGTTCGGGCATGGCCGACGGGACCCGCGGGGACATCATCTCGCTCTACCCGCCGCTGACCTTCACCGAGGAGAACATCCGGGAGATGGCCGACCGCATCGTTGCCGGACTCACCGCTGTCAGCGCCGCCCTGGGAAGAGGGTCCGGTGCGCTCGGCGGCTTGCCGTCATGACGGCAAACCAGCCGCTCATCAAGGTCACCCGCGTTCGGAAGAGCTATGGCGCACACGAAGTGCTGAAAGGCGTGGATCTCGAGGTTGCGGCAGGCGAGGTCGTCGTGGTGGTGGGCCCGAGCGGCGGTGGCAAGAGCACCCTCCTCCGCACGATCAATCTCCTCGGCCCTCCCGACGAGGGCGAGATCTGGGTGGATGGACAGACGATCTTCCGGCGTGGCGTCCCAAGCCAGCCTGACGTGCGTCTCTCGGACCTGAGCCGCGTGCGCACGGAGATCGGCACGGTCTTCCAGCACATCAACCTCTTCCCGCACCGTCGCGTGATCGAGAACGTCGTCGAAGGCCCGGTCTACGTCCGGAAGACGGGCAGGAGTGCCGCCCGGACTGAGGCGATGAGCCTGCTGACGAGGTTCGGGCTCAGTGCGCATGCCGAGAAGTTCCCGAGCCAGCTCTCGGGCGGTCAGCAGCAGCGGGTTGCGATCTGCCGGGCCCTGGCGATGAACCCGAAGATCATGCTGTTCGATGAGCCGACGGCGTCGCTCGATCCAGAGCTCGTCGGGGAGGTTCTGATCGTGATGAAGAAGCTCGCTGATGAAGGGATGACGATGGTCGTCGTCACGCACGAGATGGGATTTGCGAGTGAAGTCGGCGATCGAGTCCTCTTCATCGATGAGGGTGTCATTCTCGAGCAGGCCGCGCCGCGAGAGTTCTTCACCTCGCCCAGGCAGGACCGCACGCGGCGTTTCCTCGGACGACTGCTGAATCCGCTGAAAGCGGAGGCTGAGATCCCCACGCAGTGATGCGCCTCCCCGCCGGGATTTTGAACTGTGCTTGACCTGGCACTGCGCCGTGGCCTCCTGATCGACGGATCCGGTGATGTGCCGAGAGTCGCAGATGTCGGGATCGCGGACGGCCGAATTGTCTCGGTTGACGATCTCGGGACGTCGAACGCCGTGGAGTCGCTCGACCTCGATGGGCTGGCTGTCGCGCCCGGGTTCATCGACGTTCACCAGCACGGTGATCTCACGCCGTTGGTCGATGCGCGATGCGTCAGTGCGCTGGCCCAGGGGGTTACCACCGTCGTCATCGGAAATTGCGGGCACGGCGTTGCGATTGGTGCTTTTCCGGGCCAGGAAGCCGCGGCGATCATCGGCTTCCGAGCGAGGTGGGGCCTGGATCTCGGCTGGCGCACCTATGCCGAGTACTTCGCCAGCCTGGAGGCCATTCGGCCGGGGGTGAACATCGCGGCATACGTCGCCCACGGAGCGATCCGTCTCTCGGCCATGGGTACCGACGACCGCCCCGCGACCGATGCCGAGCTCGCGACGATGGAACGACTGTTGGACGAGGGCATGGCCGCCGGGGCGATCGGGATGTCAAGCGGCCTGGAATACGTTCCCGGAATGCACGCAGACACCCTGGAGCTCACCCGACTTGCCGTAATCGTCGGTCGACACGGCGGGACGTACGCCTCCCACATCCGCAATCGTGGCGAGGCGTTCATTGACGCTGTTCAGGAGGCGATCGGCATTGCGGAGGCCGGCGGGACAAGACTTCTCTTGTCGCACCTTGCCCCGCGCCCGTACGCCACCGCCGATGACACCAGCCGCGTCCATGAGCTGATCGACGACGCCCGTCGACGTGGCATGTCGGTCACCATCGACACGTTCCCGGATGCGTGGGGCCCGAGCCCGCTCCCGTCCATCCTGCCGCCATGGTTCACCGATGGACCGTGGCAGGACGTCGTTCGGCGGCTCGAGGACCCAGCAGTCCTGGAAGCCGCCCGAGCGGCATTCGAGCAATCTGATAGCCGCCTCCTCCGAACGACGCCGGGGGGCGACCTTCGCCTGAGCGCGTCGCGTGCCCATCCGGAGGTGGTCGGCCGAACGCTCGGCGAGATCAGTGCGGCGTGGGGGGTCCACCTCGCCGACGTCGCATGTCGCCTCTTGCGCGATGAGCGGGAGGATTTCTACAGTGTCCTGATTCAGCACCGGTATGCCACCGACTCCGCGCTCGATGATCTCTACCGCGATCCCATGTGCGCGTTCGAAAGCGATGGCGTGGTGGCGGCGCCTGATGGAGAGCTGAGCGACATGACCATGAACCGGTCCACGTACGGGTACACAGCCCGAGTCCTCGGTGAGCTGGTCCGCGACCGACAGCTGTTTCCGATCGAAGAGGGGGTGCGGCGAATGACCTCGCTCCCGGCCGCCGCCGCCGGCCTCGTCGACCGTGGGGTTCTCCGAGTTGGCGCCGTCGCGGACGTCGTGGTGTTCGACCCGGCGCGGATCCGCGATCGAACCACCGACATCGTCATCCAGGCGCTTCCCGAGGGGATCGAAACGGTGATCGTGAATGGCCGCATCGCGCTTCGCGACGGCAAGATCGAGGGCGACCGGTCAGGTCGCATGATCCGCGCCGGCGCCGCAGCGGCCGCAACCGGTGCCGGAATGCACGGCGTGGTGGCGCGATGAGCGCAACCCAGGCGGATCCCGACCTCGGGGCGGGGGATTCGCCATTCCACGAGATCACGGGATCGCGGGCCTTCGAGGAGGTCGTCGACCAGATCACGTTCGCGATTCGATCGGGACGCTACCGGGCCGGCGATCGACTCCCCACCATGGCTCTCCTCGCAACGGCGCTGCACGTCAGCAAGCCGACGGTCGGGATCGCGATCAAGACGCTGAGCGACGCGGGGGTTGTCAGGGCCGACCGAGGGGCGATGGGCGGGATCACCGTCGTCACCGCGGACATCCCGGTGACGTTGATGCGCCTGTCGGCAGGATGGCGTGAACCCGCGTTACGAGAGCTCCTGGAGGCACGCCGGCCCGTCGAGATGCAGATCGCCCTGCTCGCCGGCGAGCGCGCGACGGTCGAGGATCTGGCGACCCTCCGCGCCGGGGTCGAGGAGCTCGCCCGATCGGCGCCGAGCGGGGACCGGATGACGATCCTCCGGGCCGACCACTTGTTTCACTACGCCCTCGGGCGCGCTGCGCGGAGTGAAATGCTCGCGTATTACCAGCACCAGATCCTCGAGTACCTGGCAAAGGCGCTCGACGACTACGAGGACCAGTATCAGGACATCGAGAGCGTCATCGTGACCCACGAAGAAACCCTCCAAGCCATCGAGAGTCGCGATCCGGACATGATTCGCGTCGCGATGGAGAACCACCTGCGCGGCCTCGAGAGCTCCGGGTCCACATCGGCCTGATCGCCTGCCTCGCGCAACGTCCTCGTTGTCGATGAGGCTCGCCGACAGCGAGGCGCTCGAGCGCTCCTCGATCCTTCCCGACGCGGCAGATGTCCTCGTGGTGGGCGGTGGCGTCGTCGGCACGGCATGTGCGTACCACCTGGCTCGGCGGGGCTTGAAGGTCGTGCTCGTCGAACAGGCGGGGATCGCAGCCGGCTCCAGCAGTGCAACGCAGAGCCTCGTCGGCTATGGGCTCGGCGGCGACGGCTACCACCTCGACCTGCAGATCGCGGCGATGCGCGCCCACGACGAGATCGTCGCCACCGGCCTGGAGTTCGATTTTGACCGGCAGGGGGCACTGGTCGTGCCGGAAAACGCGGCCGATGAGGATGCCCTCGGAATCGCCGTGGAGAGTCGACGTGTGCGCGGCCTCGCGTGCCGGGCTCTGTCCCGGGCAGAGCTGCTCGAGCTGGAACCATCCGTGGCCGCGGACGGTCCCGGAGGAGCGTTCCTGCCGGAGCTGGCGCAGGTCTCGCCGATGCGCCTGGCGAATGCGCTCGCCCGCGCCGCCATCGGGCATGGGGCGCGGGTCCGGACGCGGACGACGATCCTCGGGCTCGAACGAACGAATGCCGGGCGGATGGTCATCGAGACAAGCAGCGGCCAGGTCCGTGTCGATCGCGTCGTGGTCGCCGCCGGGTCCTGGAGCCGAGAGGTCGGCGCGCGGCTTGGCATCGCGATCCCGGTTTGGCCGAGGAAGGGCCACGTGCTCGTTGCCGAGCCCGCCAGAGGCATGCTGCGTCGTCCGGTCGTCGACTTCGGCTATGGCAGGGCAGCATTGCCGCCCGCTCTGCACGACGACGGCCCAGCGCCAGGTCCGCCGAGCGCATTCGGCGTCATCCAGCCACTTCCGAGCGGCCAGCTGCTGATCGGTGGAAGCCGCCAGTTCGCGGGTTTCGACCTCTCGATCAGCGCGGAGACAGTCCGGATGATCGCGACCAGGGCGATTCGGATGGTTCCTGGCCTCCGGGACCTCAGGGTGATTCGAACCTACGTCGGATTCCGTCCCTGGACCCCCGACGGCTTGCCCCTCATTGGCGAATCGCGGCGTCACCCGGGTGTCATCCTCGCGACCGGCCATGGCGGCGAAGGGATCACCGAATTGGTCGTGACGGGCCGGATCGTCGCCGACATCATCGGCGGCACCGATCCTCCCCTGGACATCGGCCCACTCGCACCGGACCGGCTCATGGCGTGATCTGATGCCCGCCGTCGGTCGCGAAGCCTGCGCCGCGATCGCGGCGTCGATGGCTAGCGCAGCGCCCGCGCCTCACCATGCTCGCCGGCGAGGTCGTGCTCGAGAGCTAGCCGCCCTGTCCCGGCTTCACGCGTCGTCCTCGCCAAACGAGCGGATCCGGTCGACGACCTCGTCGTATGGCTCGCCGTCGATCCGCCCCAGGAACGCCCCGAGATCGCCGTTCCAGTTGAACGGCTTGGGGACCCGGACAACCCCGTCGAGGTCACGGAGCACACCTTGGTAGCCGTTGGGACGTCCGTAGTAATAGCGGTCGTCGGCGTCCCGCGAAGGCGGGTTGCCGACGTCGACACGGAGCTGCGCGTAGTTCCACAGGAACAGGATCACCTCGCCCTTGGGGATATCGGAGCTCACGGCGGCCGCGCCCAGGTCCTCGACGAGAACAGACCCAGGGGCCTTCTCGATTGGGCTTCCCTTCAGGACCTCGTCGATCGTGACCACACCCCATCGAACATTCGCCACGTCGGCGCTGAAGAGCTCGAGCTCACCGTCGACGCGGCCCGTCACGCGTCCGCGAATGACGAGATGGGCCTCCTTCGTGATTTCCGCGAGCGAGGCGAACTCGCGGTAGTTGCCGTAGTGCGTCACCTGGCTCCAGAACCAGTCGGATCGCTCGCGCTCGGTCATCCCGATCGTCGCGGCCTTCGGCGATGGCTCGGACGAGAGCGCGGGGCTCGACGATTGCGTGGCAGTCGGCGGTGGCCGCGTCGCGACCGACGTCGCGAGAACGGCAGAGGGAGACGGCACGTCGACGGTCGGCGCACAGCCCAGAATCCAGATCGCGACGACGACCAGGACGAGAGTCGTGCGCCCGGCCGCGTGTCGCGCGCTGGTTTGGTCATTGCGCCTCATCACCCGACTCCATGTACGCCGGTATCGAAGGGCAATGGTCCGACCGTCGCGCAGACGTAGAACGCACCTTTGTCGAGCGGGCTGGCCACCCGGGCCAGCGCGGGCAGGTTGTCGTCGAACAAGGTGGTTGGAACCCCGTGGCGGCTCTCGCCGAAGTCAACCCGGGCACAGCCGACGTAGTCGTCGACCGAGACATCATCGATCCGCCAGGTCAATTCACTCGTGTCGCCCGCGCCCATCGCCTGAATCCAGGCGGCCCGCCGGCCCGGGTAGCTCGCCCGTACGTCGTCCCGCAACTGATCCCAACCCAACGCGTCGGCCCGGTCGCGGATCGCCACGAGGAACTCGGCTATTCGGCCCTGGACCTCGGCATGCGTGGCCACTCCTCCGCATGCGGCAACAGGTACGCATGCGAGCACCACAACCATCACCAGTCGAGCGCGGACTCGGTTCACCAGCCCTCAGACATCCAGCTACGCGAAAGCGTGACGTCGGTGGCGATCACTCAGCGTCGGCGAATGTCACGCGTTGGTGGGTCGTGGGGGCTGGTGCCCCACGTCCGATGGACTTCGTCCCAAGCAGTCGTCGAAACTGGACCGAGCCACTCGCGAAAGCGGCGCGCGAACGGCCATCCGTGTTGGTTCGCCGCAACGTTGCCGAGACCCTCCAACAGCCCCCAAGTCACCAGGTAGCGGATCCCGGGATCACCATCAATGAGCAGTCCCTCGATCGCGCTGAAGACGGCTGGAAACTCGTCGATGCGGTCGGCTTCGAGCTGCGCCACGAGGTGCCTCGCGAACACTCCGGCCGCGACATAGCTGGGGACGTCCTCTGGATGCCAGTCAGAAGCGAGCTCGCGCCACGGCGCGTCGAAGTCCGGCGCAGACGTCCGCAGGGATTGGATCACCAAACCCTTTGGGTCGTGGGGCGCGTCGGGTTCATCCCGAGCGCGAATCGCACTCATCAAACTCGGTCAGGGTGACGTCACCGGGCCGATGGCGCGGAGCGCGTCGGCGAAGAGTCCGTTGAGGATGCGCGAGGTCGAGGGGAAGGCGTGGATCGTGTCGGCGAGGACCTCGAGCGGCACGCGGGCGCGAATTGCGAGGACGCATTCGTGGATCGCGGCGGAGGCGTCGGGACAGGCCATGGCGGCGCCGACGAGGGTGCGCGAGTTCCGATCCAAAACGATCGTCACGTGGCCGCGGCGGGCCTGGATGCCGTAGCCGCGTGACGACGTCGCGAAGTCGGCGACGAACTCGACCGCGTCGATGCCGTCCGCCTTCGCCTGCTCCACGCTCTGCCCGACGAACGCAGCCTCGGGGTCCGTGTAGCTCGCGCGCGGGAGGGCGCGGTAGTCGGGCCGGACGTCGTCGCCGAGCGCCATCCGGATCGCGAGCTCGCCCTGGTAGTGCGCCTGGTGAGTGTGCAGCTCGGGGCCCGCTGGGTCGCCGATGACCCACAAGCCGTCCGCGATTCGGAGGCGACCATCGCGCGGGAACGGCGTGCGCCCCGTCGTGTCGACGCCGTAGCACTCGAGCCCCAGGTCGTCGATCGGGAACTCGCGCCCGACGGCGAGCAGGATCGCGTGACCCTCGGCGGTCGACCCGTCCGAGAGGTCGATCGCGTGCGCGCCGTCCTTGGCGCCCCCGGCTCGGGCGCCTACGGCGCGCACGCCGAGTCGGACGTCGATGCCGTCCTCGCGCAGCGCCTCGGTCACGACGGCCGAGTTGCGCGGGTGATCCGTGGGCATGAGCCGGTCGCCCGACTGGACGATTGCGACGGGCACGTCGAACCGCGCGTAGGCCTGCGCGAGCTCGCAACCCGTCGGGCCACCGCCGAGCACGAGCAGGCTGCGCGGCAGCTCGCGGGCGAGGGTCGCCTCGCGGTTCGTCCAGATCGGGACAGAATTCGAGCCCCGGGATCGGCGGTCGCTTGGAGGTCGAGCCGACGGCGATGACGACGTGCTTCGCCTCGAGCCGATGGGCTTTGCCATCGTGCCGAACCTCGACGACGCCCCGGGTGACGAGGTGGCCGGTCCCGCGATACACGACGACGCCTGCCTTCTCGAGGGCCTCCACGTGGCTCTTGTCGTCCGGCTCGTCGGCGTCGCGCTCGCGGTTGACCATGTAGTCGCGCCGTTCCGAGGCCTGCTGCCACGACCAGCTCTTGGGATTCGTGTGGTGCCGGTCGGCCGAGTTGAGCAGCGACTTCGACGGGATGCAGCCGATGTGCGGGCAGCTGCCGCCGAACCAGCGCCGATCGACGACCGCCACGGCCGCGCCTCGCTCGCGGGCCTCGAACGCGGCCGATTCGCCGGCCGGACCCGCGCCGATGACGACGAAGTCGAACGACGTGTCGTGCTTGGCCTTCTCTGCCATCACCCGGAGTGTGGCGCGGCTCGGGTGTCGGCCGCGTGACGCTGGCGCCATGCCTCATACAGCAGCACCGCAGCCGCCGCCGAGACGTTCAGGCTGTCCGCGACGCCGGCCATGGGCAGGCGAATCGCCTCGACATCCTCGCCCAGCCAGGCCTCGGAGAGGCCGTCCAATTCGCTGCCGAGCACGAGTGCGACGGGTCCGCGCAGGTCGGCGTCGACATGAAGCCGCTCGGCATCCACGCGCGACGCCACGAGGCGCAGGCCGCGCGCTCGCAGCCACGCGACCACCTCGGCGGCCGATCCCGTGGCGAGGGGGACGCTGAACACGGTGCCGATGCTCGCGCGGATCACGTTGGGATTGAACAGGTCCGTGCCGCCCACCGCGATCACCGCAGCGGCGCCGACGGCATCGGCGGAGCGGAGGATCGCGCCCACGTTCCCCGGCTTCTCGACGTCCTCGGTCACCACGACGAGCGGGTTCGGCGGCAGCTCCAGGTCATCGAGGCTGGTTCCGGGCGCACGGACGACGAGGATCACGCCATCGGCTCGATCCCCAAAGGCGAGGCGCTCGAATGCGCGCTCGCCGACCTCGATGAGCTCGATCGAGGCGCCGAACGGCCCGAACGACTGCTCGACCTTCTCGA
The DNA here is from genome assembly GCA_963721765.1 of uncultured Chloroflexia bacterium. GTDB lineage: Bacteria > Chloroflexota > Limnocylindria > Limnocylindrales > CSP1-4 > UBA5189. The sequence goes on along the minus strand of CAVRJP010000001.1, from coordinate 1,494,653 downwards.
ACACGCGGCTCGCCTCCCGCGACCCGATCAGCGCCGGGCAGACGAATGCCGCCTCGACGGTCGCGCCCGCCTCCATCGCGCGCAGCGCCTCGCGCCCGCCGTCGACCAGGGTCAGGCCAGTGGCCTCGCGTTCGCGCCGCTCACGCAGGCGCGCCGCGGCCTTGATCCGCGGATTCGACGGACTGTCGATCGACGCGGCTGCTCGAACTCGACCCATGGCTGTCACGTGTGAATCATGCCCGTCGCGCGTCGACGCGACCACCGCTCGTGCACGCAGCAAATTTCCCGGAAACTAGCCGGGGGCCGCGAAGCGCCCAGCCGGTTGCCAGTCGGTTCTGGCGACCATCGGGTGACGATCCGCTACTGCGGATCGGCTTTCGGGCGGGCCGGGGTCGCGAACCACCTCGCAACGGTCTCACGTGCGACCACCAGTAGGGTTGCGTCACACGCTGTTCGGCGGACTCGACTGGCAGTCGACCGATGCGCTCCGACCCTCATCCGACGAGTGCTCAGTTCCCGAGCCGCACGGACCAACCGAGGTCCAAGCGAGCGCCGGATTCGGCTTCGAGCTTGAGCGCGGAGCCGTCGAGGCGCCCGGCGGGGGAGGGGAACGCACTCCCGAGCCACCGCTCGAGCGTCGAGCCGTCGAGGCCGGTGGTGTGCGCGGTCAGCAGCGCGAAGGCATCGTCGGTGGCCACCGCTCGGCACGCATCGAGGAGCCGGGGCAGCTCGTCCTCGAGGTGCCAGCGACGACCCTTCGCGTGACCGAATGACGGCGGGTCGATGACCATCCCGTCGTAGCTTCGGCCGCGGCGCGCCTCGCGGGCCACGAACGCGGCCGCGTCGTCGACGATCCAGCGGATCGGCCGGTCGGCGAGCCCGGACAGCTCCGCGTTACGACGTGCCCAGGCCACGACACCGCGCGCGCCGTCGACGTGCGTGACCGCCGCTCCCGCCCGAGCCGCGGCGAGCGTGGCGAGGCCCGTATGCGCGAACAGGTTGAGCACCGTCGGCGCGCGGCCGTCTTGGAGGCGCGAGCCGATCTGCCGTTCCAGCCAGGCGAGGTTCGAACGGTGCTCCGGATACAGCCCCACGCCGCCCGACGTCGTGAGCCGCAGCTCCATCGTCAGGCCATCGACCTCGACCGTCCACGGATCGACCTCGGCTGCCTCGACCGGCGCGCCACCCAGGAGCCATCCGAGCCCGCCATCGAAGCGGAGATCGGCCGAGTTCCACGAGTCGGGCGCCCGACGCCAGGCGACCGCCGTCGGCGCCGGCCGATCGACCACCCAATCGCCGAAGCGTTCCAAGCGCCGCCCCTCGCCCGCGTCGAGCAGCGCGCAGCCGGCCCGTTCGGTCCGTTCGGCCCTGCTCGCGTTCGACGCCATCGGTCCATGATGGACCGCGATGACCCGGATCCTCCTGTACACGGGCAAAGGTGGCGTCGGCAAGACGAGCATCGCCGCGGCGACGGCGGTGCTGAGCGCGAAGCGCGGCCATCGGACGATGGTCCTGTCGACGGACATCGCGCACAGCCTGGCCGACGCGTTCGAGCTGCCGCTCGGTCCCGAGCCGACGCTGATCGCGCCGAACCTGTGGGGCCAGGAGCCGGACGTCTACCACAACATCGAGCGCTACTGGAAGACGATCCAGCGGTACATGGCCGAGCTGTTCAGCTGGCGCGGGCTCGACGAGGTGCTCGCCGAGGAGATGACCGTCCTGCCCGGCATGGACGAGCTCGGCAACCTGCTGTGGATCGCCGATCACGTGGAGTCGGGTGACTACGACGTGATCGTCGTCGACGCCGCGCCCACGGGCGAGACGCTGCGCCTGTTGTCGTTGCCGGAAGCGAGCCGGTGGTGGATCGAGCGCATCGCGCCGATCGGGCGACGGGTCAGCCGCATCGGACGGCCGATGCTCGAGCGGATGATCGGCGTGCCGATGCCGCGCGACGAGGTCTTCGCGGCAGCCGAGCGGCTGCTCAACCGGCTCGACAAGGTCCATCGCCTGCTGGCCGATCCGGAACAGTCGTCGGTGCGAATCGCGCTGAACCTCGAGAAGCTGTCGATCGTCGAGGCGCAGCGCTCGTTCACGTACTTCCACCTGTTCGGTTATCCCGCCGACCTGGTGGTCTGCAACCGCGTGCTTCCTTCTGAGATGGCCGGCGACGGGACGTTCGGCACCCTCCGCGCGACGCAGCAGCGCTACCTGCCCGAGGTGATCGCGCAGTACGCGCCCGTGCCGGTCCGGACGGTGCCCCAGTTCGACCGGGAGATGATCGGGCTCGACCGACTGGCGGAGATCGGCGCGGCGCTGTTCGGCGAGGACGACCCGACCGAGTTCTTCTACCGCGGCCGGCCCTACCAGGTCCGAACCGAAGGAAAGGATCTCGTCCTCGAGGTTGCCTTGCCGTTCACCTCGCGCGAGGCGATCCAGCTCAAGCGCGACGGCGACGAGCTCTCGCTCCAGGTCGATGGCCTGCGACGCACGATCGTGCTGCCGCGCGCGCTGGTGGACGCGCCGACGATCGGTGCGAAGATGGACGACGGCGTGCTGCGAATCCGGTTCCAGGGCCGCGGCGACGCGGCGCCGGCGAAGCGTGGAGGACGACGATGAGCGAGGGTCGGGGCGGCGCGGGCGCGCGAGCCGGGTCGAAGCGGCGATCGAGCGGGACGGCCTCGCCCGGGCTGCCCGAGGCAGGTGCGGAGCTCCGCATGGCCGAGCTCGAGGAGCGGCTCGCCCGTCTCGAGGGCGAGCCGACCCTGCGGGAGCGCGGCCGGCGGATGATGGATCGGGTCATGCCGCCCGAGGCATCCCAACACTTCCGCAACGCGGGCCGCGAACAGCTGCTGGGCCTGCGCTCGATCCTCGACTTCTGGCTCAACCGCATCGAGGATGCCGAAGCTCGCTCCCGAGCCGCCACCGGCCGCGAGTCGATCGAGATCGACTAGGCGCAAGAGTCCCGATCGCTGCCTCCAGCCGCGCCGGGCGGCCTCCCGCCCTCGATGCGCGCAATGATTGGTGGCGAAGGCCCCGGATCCTGGTGCGATCGTTCTGATCCATCGGGTGTCCCATCGAGGCCTAGTCCAGGAACTCGAAGCTTTCGAGGATCTGGACGGCGTACTCCGAGCTGATCCGCTCGAACGCGAGGGTCCAGTAGTCGAACGCGAGGACCACGGGCCGACCGTCGTGGAACGCGTAGGCCTGGTACAGCATTCCGGGACAGCCGAGGCAGTTGCTGCCGCTTGTCCCTCCCGTTCCCAGGATGGAATCCGGCCCGCCGTGGTTGGCGTAGTCGGGCCGCTCGAACCTGCCCGCCTCACCGCCCAGCATGACCTCGCCGTGAAGCTCCTCGATTCCTGCCGAACCAGCATCGGACAACAAGCTGACCAGCTCGGCCTCGAGCTCGTCGAGCGTCGTGGCAACGACGGTGCGACAGCGTCCCACGCAAAAGGACACCGATCCGTCCGGTTCACCGATGCTGATCGTGAGGGCTGGCGAGCCCCTCGTGCCGGCGCCACCACCGAACCCGAACGTGCGAACCCTGGGATGATCCGGATCTGGCGACGGCGAGCCCGGGCTGGAGTTCAGCCAGAACCGCGGCAGGAGCAGCCGGTACGCATCGTCGTCGTTCCTGAACTCTACGAGCTCGGTCGGATCGACGAATGGCGTTTCGCTGGCGCCAGGCGCGGGGTCGAGGAATCGGAAGCTGCTCCGCATCTCTTCGACGCGCGCTTCGTCAGCCAGGGCGATGGGTTCGCTCCAGTACACGATGACCGGACGTCGGTTGTGGAAGGTCGAGACGTAGGTCAGCTGCCGACCCGCGATCACAGCGCGGTCCTGACCGGCGACCTCCTGGTCGAGACTGGACGGGGTGGCGGTTACGGGACACGCGCCGTCACACCGATCGAGCCAGACCTCCATCGAGATCGGGCCGACGCCGTCGACCTTCGGATCGAAGGGAACGGAGTAGCCGTGCTCGAGGGTCATGCAGGTGTTGTAGTCCGACAGTGGTGGTGCGCACGCCGTGACCTCGCCGCCATCGAAGATCGACGTCCCGTAGCTGACCATCAGCTCACCGTCGGGTCCGACCCACTTCCGAGCGTCCGGCGCGCCGGACTCGACCTCGCTCCACGAGACGGGAATCAAGACCTCATAGCCGTTGTCGGGCGACGTGAACAGGACGAGGGCATCCGGGTCAACCGTGGGGCTCGGCCGGGGGCTTGGGCTCATGATCGGGGGAGGCCCGGGTCCGATCAGCGGCACGCTTGTCACGACGCCCAAAGCGACAGCCACCGCGACCGCCCCGAAGGCCGCGGCGATCGATGTCGGCCGGCTTCGCGCGAACGATGCCCAAAGAGACTGCCGCGGCCGGCCCTCCTGAAGCGTCGCGGCAACTTCAAGCAGGGCACGCTCGGCGATCCGGTCGGAAGCACCGTCGTCGCCTTCCCTCAACCACGCTCCCAGGAGGGCGTCGAGGTCGGAATTGCGCATGAATTCCTCGTTGCCAGTCATGCCGTCCGGCTCCTGATGCCAGGGCGCGCGTCGGCCTCCAGGGCAGAACGAAGCACGCTTCGGCCGCTCGATGACCGTGACTTGACCGTGCCGATCGGGATGCCGAGGACCTCCGCGATCCTCGGCTGGTCCAGCTGCAGGTAGTACTGCAGAACCAGAACCGCCCGCTGCTCCGTGGATAGGCGAACGAAGGCTCGATCCAGCTGGTCGCGGTCGGCGACGGTCAACTGGGTGTCAGCGGCCGTTGCATCGGATTCCAGGAGATGGATCGCCGAGACGGTGCGACGACCACGGCGAGCTTCCGCGTAGCACGAGTTCACGAGGATCCGGTACGCCCAGCCGTCGAACTGCTCCGGGTCGGTAAGCTGCGGCAGCTTCCGCCAGATGAGGACGATCGCCTGCTGCGTCGCGTCCTCGGCGAGGTGATAGTCGCGGAGGATCCGCTGCGCCACGGCGAACAGCCGCGGGCTCACGGCGAAGGCGATCTCCGCAAAAGCCGCTTGATTGCCGTTCTGCGCCTGCTCCACGAACTCGCGCTCCACGTCTCGACCTCGGTGCGGCCCTCTTGGCAGGTCCGCTCGACTCGTACGATGCTGTGGCAGGGTCTTCGGTTCGATTATCCGCCGCGCGGTTCGCAGGTTCGGTCGCCCTCGGGGGGCATGCGCTAGGATTCGTCGGCGGCGTGACGGAACTCACGTCGCATTTCCATGATTCCCGGGGGCGGCCGGGCTATCGTGGCGCGCATGTCCCGGATGATCGCCATCGCCCGCAAGGTCCTCGCGATCGTCAATCGGAACCTCTTCCGCCCGAGCCGCCTGCTCGAGAGCTCGACTGAACCCGTAGGGCGGCTCTTCGGTCGCGAACGGGGCACCCCGCTCGACCGGTACTACATCGAGGGCTTCCTCGAGCGGCACCGCGGACTTGTCCGCGGAAGGGTCCTGGAGGTCGCCGAGACTACATACACCCGGCGATACGGCGGCGACAACGTCACGCAGTTCGGGATGCTGCACGTGGCAGGCCATCCCGACGCGACGATCGTCGGCGACCTGACCGACACGTCTACGCTGCCGGCCGGGGTGATCGACTGCTTCATCTGCACGCAGACGTTCAACTACATCTACGACGCGCACGCCGCGATTCGCGGCGCCCACCACCTGCTCGCTCCGGGCGGCGTGCTGCTGGCGACGCTTGCCGGCATCAGCCAGATCTCGAAGGGCGATGCCGATCGCTGGGGCGACTTCTGGCGCTTCACGCCTCAATCCGCGGCGCGCGCGTTCGGGGACGTCTTCGGCGCCGCCAACGTCAGCGTCGACTACCGCGGCAACGTCTACGCGGCCACCAGCTTCCTCCGCGGAATCGCGCTGGAAGAGGTCTCGACCGCCAAGCTCGACGTGCAGGACCCGGAGTACCCGATGACGATCCTGGTCGTGGCCACGAAGCGGGCCGCGAACGCGGCTAGCTAGGTCGACGATCATTCGGTACCGCTGACGAGGGCGCCAGGTTGGGCTGGTTTGCGCCGCAGGGCCGTGTCAATGACCCTTGACGTCTGTGCCCGGGCCATGGCAGCATTGTGTCGTGCTAACTTGACTAAATGACAAGGAGGATCGACACCGTGAACACGCCGCCTGCGAACGCTGATGCCTGGATGTTGCGGAGCATCCGTGGCGCCTTGGGCCTGGTCGCCTGGACCGCGGCATGGGTCGCGAGCGTCGTCCTCGCCAACTTTGGACCGCGAATCCTCTGGAACGACCAGCCCGCGCCGACCGTGTTGGCGCTCGCCTTCAGCGTGGTGGTCGGCGCCGGCATGCTGCTCTCGTACAAGCGCTACCTGCACGCAATGGACGAATTGCAGCGCACCGTCCAGCTCGAGGCGATGGCGTGGACGCTTGGCGCCGGGCTGGTCGGAGGCGTGGCCTGGGCGCTGCTCGATCGGCACGACCTGGTCGCGTTCGAGGCGGAGATCGGGCACCTGATCGCGTTCATGTCGGTCGTCTACGTGGTCGGATGCATCGCCGGCTCGCGACGGTACCGTTGAAGAACCGACTCAAGGTCCTGCGCGCGGAGCGCGACTGGACTCAGGCAGACCTGGCGGATGCGCTAGAGGTGTCGCGACAGACCGTCAACGCCATCGAAACCGGCAAGTACGACCCCAGCCTGCCGCTGGCGTTCAGGTTGGCGCGGCTCTTCGGACTGTCGATCGAGGAGATCTTTCAGGACCATACCGGGGCCGGGGCTCACAACGCGTGAAACCCACAATGCGACCGCCCTGCGTCATCGCGGATCTCGGCCAAGACCGATCCGTCCCGTCGCGGCGGTGATTGAGTAGATGAGACTGCCACGTCCGTCATAACAACCAGCGCGGTCATCGAGGCCGCGTTGGTGATGGAGAGGGAATGAGGCGCGATCTCATCGAGGCGGCTCGTCACGGAGACCACGAGGCATTCGAAGTCCTCGCGACCTCCGCCGGCGACCGCTTGTACGCGGTTGCGCGCCTGATCCTTCGGTCGACGGACCTCGCGGAGGACGCGGTGCAGGAAGCGCTGGTACGCGCGTGGCAGCAGCTTCCCGGACTGCGCGATCCCGACCGGTTCGACGCCTGGCTCTATCGCCTCGTGGTCAATGCCTGCGCCGACCAGGGTCGTCAGCTGCGGCGCCGGTCGGAGCAGGTACGACCGCTCGTGCTCGAAACTGCGATCGCCGACGACACCGGATCTGTCGCCGATCGGGATCAGCTGGAGCGCGGGTTCAGCCGACTCAAGCCCGAACAGCGGTCAGTGATGGTTCTGCACTACTACAGCGGGTTCTCGGCGTCCGAGATCGCACAGATGCTGGGCATTCCGCCGGGAACTGCCAGATCACGACTTCACTATGCGACGGAGGCAATGCGGGCGGCCCTCGAAGCCGATCTGCGTAAGCCGACGGCCGCCCAGAACAGGACTGCGTGATGTCAGCCGATCGAAAGCTCGACCGAACGATCAGCGGATGGCTCGAGGCCGACGCTCCGAGCCGCCTGCCCGATCGTGTCCTCCGCGCGACCTTCGACCAGACGCGCAGGACGCGGCAGCAGCGAGGCTGGGGCGTGCTCCTGGGGAGAATTCCGATGAACCGATCCGTTCTCATGCTTGGTGGCGCTGCCATCGTCGTGGTGGTCGCCGTCGCGGCATTCAACTTCCTGCCAAGAACGCCGGGCTTCGGCGGGACATCGCCGCAACCGTCGGCAGAGCCGACGGTTCAGCCGCCGTCCGCCGCGCCGACGACAAGGCCAACCAATCGACCGCAAGGTCTGCTCGACGAGGGACGGCACGTCCTGCTGGGTCAAGGCGTGCCGATGAGCGTCACTATCCCGGCTACAGACTGGTTCGGCGAACAAGGAGGAGGGATTCTGACCAAGCATGACAATCCCAACCCTCCCGCAGGTGCCGGGCTGATCGTCTTCGCCGGCGACGACCTGTACGTCTACGGCGACCCCTGCATGTGGGAAACGACCAAGCCGGACAGCCCATCCACCTCGGTGGACGCGTTCGTCGCCGCCATGTCAGCCCAGGCATCTCGGGCGGCGGCCGCCCCGGTGGACGTCACGCTCGGCGGGATCGCAGGCAAGTCGATGACCCTCCACGTTCCCAATGAAGCCGATTTCGCCGCGTGCGACTTTGGCCTCTTCGGGAGCTGGGGCGCGAACTCCGAAACAACGCCGGCGCGCTACCACCAGGGTCCGGGTCAGATCGACAAGCTCTGGATCCTGGAAGTCGACGGGGAGCTCGTGGTCATCGATGCCGGGTACTACGAGGGAACCCCGCAGGCCGTCGTCGACGAGATGGACGCCATCGTCGAGTCGATGACCTTCGAATAGATGTGGAACGGGCGGCCCATTCGGGCCGCCCGCTGAATCAGGGCTGGACCGCCCGATCCGGAGACAAGTCGCAGTCGGGCGTCGTGCACAGGCTCAGATTCAGGTTGTCGAGGCCCTCCGCGAGCGGCGTGAACCCAAATTTCCCGCCGAGCTCGCGCGCGACGATCCCCGCCGGCAAGCCTCGCACCAGCACGGCGCCGCCGGAGTCGCCGACCGTGACGATGCGGTCGCCGACGACCATGCACGGGAAGATCGTGTCCGTCTCGTGCTCGTACGACCCGATCTCGATCACGGTCCCCGAGCGATAGTGCTCCCGACCGTTGATCTCCAATCGGTCGCCGACGGCGATATCGGAACAGGCGAGTGGCTTGGTTCCGGCGTCGAACGTCCGGTAGCCACCGGCGCCCATGTCGACCATGTTCAGGTGGCCCCACGGGATACGGTCGGGCGCCAGGGCGAGCGTGAGGATGTCGGACGGTGCGCAGAAGCGGCCCTCCGGACAGTCAGCGAGCTCGGCGCGCGGGCCGAGGACGCCGATCACCTGGCCCTGTTGTTCGTCTCGAAGCTCGAGTCCTGGATAGCCGCAATGCGCGCTCATGACGAGCACGATCGTGGACTCGTGGCGGGCGTAGAACCCTCCGGCGCATCCAGCCAGGAAGTTCTGCCCAGCCCAGACCGGCGGATCGAAGCGCTCGGTGGTGCGTGCAGTTTCATTTCGATCTTCGATCGTCTTGACGGCCCAGGACCCGACCACCGCGAGCACGATCCCCGCGAGGACGATGGTTGTCGCGCGGACGATCAAGGCCTTCCGGCGCACGTAACCCCCAGTAGCGTTGGCGGACGTTAGCACCGGCTGGTGTCACCGGAAATCGTGACTTTGGGCCATCCGCGTGTAGGCAGACCCGATGACGTAAGAACGCAGGGCAATGTGGGTACTTGAGTTCGAACCTCGGGCGGCTAGCTCAGCTGGCTAGAGCACGTGCTTAAACATGCCTCGTCGCCCGCAGGCACCGGTCTCGACCGATCCGACCCGTACACTGCGCGCCGTGCGCCCTCCGGACCATCAGGAAGCCGCCGTCGAGACGTCGTCGGACCTCACTCCGTCCGCGCTGACATCGGGCGGTGCCATGCGCCGTGCATCGATCAGCAGCGTCCTCGCCGCCGTGGCCCTCAGTGCCGTCGCCGTGGTAGCGACGTCCGTTCGGCAGCCAATCCCGTCGAGCCCACCCGTCGGCGCAGTCGGCGTTGTGCCATCACGCGGGCAGACTGAGCCGCCTGAGTCCTTCATCGACATCCAGCCAAGTCCCGCGCCGACCGAGATCGGCGAGGCATCGGACGATCCGAGTGCGCTGCCGTCACCAAGCGCACGCGCAACCCCGCGACGAACAAGCCCGCCATCCGGATGCAACCCGTACGTCACGCCATGTGATCCGACGATCATGCCCGTGTACCCGTACGTGTCCGTGCTCATCACGACCAATGGCAGTACCGACGCCGATGTCGGCTTCGGCAGGGTGACCGTGGTGGCAGCCGGCGACACCTACCGCTGCACGACCCGCTCGAGGCCTGCGAGCTGCTACTACGAGGTTCCGCCCGGCACCGAGGTGACCGCGACCGCCGCCCACCGTGCGGATTCCGTGTGCACGTACTTCTACGTCATCTGGGAGGACTACTCGACCGAGCGTCACGACGATTGCTCGCCGATCACGTTCACGCAGAAGAAGCAGAAGGCTCTCCTCGTGGCGAACTTCGACAGGGTCCCTACGGCGCCGCCGGCCACGCCGGCCGACCCTCCGGCAACGCCGGAACCCACGCCCACGCTCGAGACGCCTGCTGACCCGCCCACTCCGAACTATTCGCCAGGGTCCGGCGTGGCGAATTCTGGAGTATTCGTCGAGGAAGGATATGTCCAGTCACACGACCGCTGCGCAACGGCCCAAGTCCGTCGGACGCTAGTAAGCGACGCTCGCGGGCGCACACTGATCCCACAAGAGGCATTGGGCGCCAGCCTGAACAGCCTGCACGCGTCCAACAGCGGGACTTGCGCGGTCTGAACCTCAGCGGAACGGGGCACAGTGTCCGAGAGAAGGAGGTTGACCGTGACCACTCCCGTACGCGTCGCCATCGATCCGGGCCACCAGCTCTCAAATGCGGCCAAGGGAAGCGCGACGGGCCTTGTTCTCACTGCCGCCGGCATGGTGCTGCAGATCGCCGCCGGATCGTCGCTCTATCCGAGCTTTGCCGGCCCAATCGTCCTGCTCGTTGCTGCCTTCATCGTGCTGCTGCGACCCGGCAGGTGGACCGCGTACCTAGCGCTTGTTGTACCGCTGGTTCTGGGCGTCGGCGCAATCGTCGCCGCGGTCATGACGGGCACCTTTATCGAACAGCTGACCGACACGGCCAGGATCGGTGTTCTCGTTGGCAGCGTTATGCACGTGGTGGGCTTGTTCATCGCTGTCGCCGCTGCCATTCGCATGGTCTTGGCCACGCGAAGGATTGACCATGAGCGTTGAGCTCGCGGCGGGGGTCCTCCTGATCATGGTGCCCCTCGCCTTCAATCTCGCGTTCTTTGAGCTGGGCCGAGCGTTCGAGTACCCGAACATCCTGCGCAAGGAGCCAGACGTGATCCTTCGCAGATTCCACGCGGGTGGCTCCGGCCTAATCCTGCGCTGGCAGGCGCTCCTGGTCAGCGCGCTCGCGATGCTGCCGCTCGTCGCACTGGTTGCGGTCGCGCTGGCGCCGCCGGTGGCGCTAGGCGTCGCCTCGATCGTCATCGGCGCCGGCGCGGCCTTGGTGCAAGCACTCGGCCTCGTGCGCTGGCCGTTCGCCGTGCCCGAGCTCGCTCGACAGTACGTCGCCGCGGACGCCGCGGAGGCCGCCGACGCGGCGGCCACCCGCCGGACGATTAAGGTCGTCTTCGCGACGCTTCATCGCCTCCTCGGGGTCGGGATCGGCGAGCACCTCGGCTACCTCCTCACGGGCCTGTGGACGCTCCTCGTCGCCTGGTCAATCCTGTCGACCGCGGTTCTGCCCGGCTGGCTCGGCCTGGTCGGCATCCCGGTCGGCGTTGCGCTGCTGATCGGAACGCTCGAGTTCGTCGGCCCGAACGAAGAGCGCGGCTGGCCGCTCGCCGGCGCGATCGTGCCGCTCGCGTACATCAGCTGGTCGCTCTGGCTCATTGCCCTGGGGATTGCCCTGCTGTTGGGCTGACTCGAGAGCCGGAGAAGAGGGCTGCGATATCATTCGCCGGCGGCGCGACGGAACTCGCGTCGCACCGCGTGGGCGGCTAGCTCAGTTGGTTAGAGCACTTGCTTGACATGCCTCCCGCCCACGAGCGGTGTAGGTCGACTTCTTTCGAACACAGGTCCGCGAGCGAACGCGCCCGAGTTATCGCGGTATTCGGGATCGAGGGCCGGTTGGCGGACCAAGCGCGGCGATCGTCGACCCGCCGATCGCGATCGCCTCCGCCGCGGTGGGCCGGTCGCTGTCCGCGGGTCAATCTACCCGGCTATTGGCAGACGACCTCGAGCGAGATCTGGGCCTCTGGCGGGTCTCCGCCCGCCTTCAATGCGACGCCGTCGTAGGAGATGGTGGACCCGCTGATCGTGACGGTCGCCCCCGCCGCGACCCACTGATCGCCCCCTCGTCTGAATTCGATGCTCGCGGCGCCGGCGGTCCCCGCCATGGAGAGGCTCGCGCCGTCTGCGGCATTCGTCGCGACGACGATGATCGTGCTCGACACCATGGTGCAATCGTCGACACCGAGCGTGGTCGTCACTCCCTCGGCCACGACACGCGCCGTGCCTTCCGCGCCAACACCCTGCCCGGTACTAACGACGGAGGAGGGTGGAGGCGTCGCCGGACCAGGCCCTGGCGTCGATGGGGAGCCCGTGACTGTGGGGCCGCCGCCTCCGCAGGCCGCCAGCAGGCCGAGCCCGAGCACCAACCCGACGTGGCGCCCCCGTGCGATGACGAACGCCCACATCGGTCGACTCCTCCAGCGAGGAGATGAATCTATCATCCTGCCAAACGGCGAAACCGTGGCTAAGGCTTCATCCGCGTCGAAGCTCGTGCGACCGATCAAGCTCCTGGGCATGGCGACCATCGACGGATCTCGGACGTGATCGAGTTCGGCTTCAAGCCTGCGGAGTTCGCTCGGCGCTCCGGTCGGCGTCGCAAACGCGTGCGTTAGAATTCGCCGGCGGCGTGACGGAACTCACGTCGCACTCTCGGGCGGCTAGCTCAGTTGGTTAGAGCACTTGCTTGACATGCCTCCCGCCCCTGAGCGGTGTAGGGTCGGCAGCTCTCAGCACGATCTCGGCGAGCGAGAATGGGCGAGTTATCGTGGTCTAACTGACGAGCTGCGAGAGATCCCGGCCCAGTCGGGCAGTCTCGTTGAAGCCCTCCAGCGCGTGGTCGTCCCGTCGCCGGCCGTACTCGGCGAATGCCGCGCCCTCGCCAGAGCGGCCCGACAGCCAGTCGTCGATCGCATCGACGAGGAAGGTCGCATGCATGCTTGCGTTGTCCATGCCCAATCCCGTCCACGGATCCTGATGCATGCCAGCGTCCCCGACGAGAGCCCACCCCGCGCCTGATGGCTGTCGGCAGATGGCGTCAACAGGTCCGGACCCGAGAACCGCGCTTACGGGAGACGCAGCCCGGTAGCGATCGAAGAGGCCAATGTGGCGGGCGAGCCGTGCCTCGAAGGCGGTGTCGCGGTCGGTGCGGAACTGCTGAAAGACGTCGAGGTTGATCGATACCGCGATGCACGTGACGCCGTCGTCGCTCGGGAAGACATAGGCCATCTCGTCTCCGACGACGGAGAACTCCGGTCCGTCCGCGATCGCCCGGGGTGGCGGAAATCCGGCGAAATACCGGAAATACAAACCTCGCGAGGCGGTCTCCCGCCGAACCTCGCCGGCCTCGACCCAGCGCGCGATGCGCGACCCGCGGCCATCCGCGCCCACGACGAGGCGGGCCCGGACGTCGACACCAGATCCCGCGCGCTCCACGAATGCGCCGGTGGCGCGGCCATCCTCGAAGAGGAGGCGGCTCGCCAGTGCGGCTTGCCAGACCTCGACTCCCGGGCTCGACCTTGCACGGTCGACGAGAAGCGCATCGAGGGTGAGCCTTCGACAGGAGAGGCAAAACCCGACGTCACCCGGATCCTGCGGCGGCCCGACCGTTGGCTCGGGGTCTGCCCCGGCATAGTCGTATTCGACTGTCAGCGGTGGACAGCCAAGGGCGAGCACGCGATCGAGAAGGCCGAGGCGGGACAGTACACCGCCCAAGCCGGCTCCACGGAAGAAATGGGTCGAGATCGTATCGCTGGGAAACGTCGCCGCATCCACAAGCAGGACGCGGTAGCCGGCATCCCCAAGGAGCGCGGCCGTCACCGAGCCCGCGACCCGCGCGCCCACCACGAGGACGTCAACGTCAAGCACCGCTCTGGGATACCTCGATGTCGTGCGTACCGACCGTGCTCCCCGGGGAGATTATGGTCGCGCCGAGCCGGGGTCGACCCTGCGCTAGAATGCCTCGGCGGCGCGACGGAACTCGCGTCGCACCTGGGGCGGCTAGCTCAGCTGGTTAGAGCACTTGCTTGACATGCAAGAGGTCACTGGTTCGAGTCCAGTGTCGCCCACCACCCTCTCGTCAAAAACACGTTGCCTACGACGCACGCGGTAAGGCTCGCTCGTTCGCATCCAAGCATCTGTCACGCTGACCTGCGCAGGCAGAATGGAGCTCCGAATGTCAGATCAGTCAGTGCGGATGTCGTCGAGAATCCCCGAGGCCCTGAATGAGTGGCGAGAAGCAGAACGGGCGGCCGCCGTCGCTCGCCGTGGAAAGCTCGCGGCCGAAGTCGCGACGCGCGCGGCGCAGGATGCGGTGGAAGCTGCGACTGCAACCGCGGATGCCTCAAGAGCAGCCCTTGCCGCAGCCTCGCTGGCTGAGGCGAGCGCAGTCAAGACGGCCGCCGCGGCTCGGCTCCTCGTCGAGACCACGCAGGTTGACCTGGCCGATGCGGACGCCGAGAGCGCCATGGCCGATGTCGACGAAGCGGAGGCCCGCGGCCGGTTTCAGGATGCGTCCGCGCGCCACGGAGAGCCCGAGCGTTCATAGCCGAACGGCCCGGGCCGAGAGCCGGGGCCTCAGGGTCTGAGGACGTCTGGGCTCACACGACTACGCGCCCGTGATCACGCACGTCTCGTCAAGGAAGGTGCCACGGGGGAACCACTCGAACCCGTCATAGATCGGGAAACGGAAGGTCCATGCCTCCGTGAAGACGATCGATTCGCCTGGGCCGAGCGCCGCGTGCGGGTACTTCCAAAGGAGGAACCAGAGGCCATCCTCGTCCGAGAAGGTGGGCTTCGTCCAGTAGCGGAATGGGTGGGCAATCGGCGTTCCGTCCACTCCAACCTGAACCTTCACGCTGAGCAGGAACATTGCCTGCTGCCAGAGGGTCTTGGCGAACCACCCGTCGACGACGTAGAACGGGGTTCCGCTGGGGACCGTGATCGAGCCGCCGGCCTGGGCGCACTGGAAGAGGTCGATCTCGTGTCGGGGCGGGCTTGCGCCTTGCGTGGGTCCAGCGGCAACGAGCAGCACCAACAGGGACAAGGTGGCGGCCGCCAGCCGGACGCGGGAATGCTTCGTGGGCATCGTGGCCCTCCGTGCTCTGCCGCGCGCGCCGAGATGTGGGGGACGTGGCGCTTGGCCGCGTCGTCGGTGGTCGCGGACGCGTCGATTGTCGCAGAGGGACAGGCCCCAGGACGTCAGCTGACGTAGCGGCAGTATGCCTCCGGGCGAGCCTCGCCCGGGCCGATCCTGAAGGTGCCGTCGCGGCCGTCGAGGATCGCCGGCCAGTCGATGAGCGCCGCGAGGCGGCGGCCGATGTCCTCGAGCTCGTCGAAGCCGCGCGCCGAGGGTGTCGAGCGGGTAGTCGCGCGGGAGGCGGACGTCGATCCGGTAGAGCGCCGCATCACCGTAGTGGCGTTGGACGAGCTCGGTCTGCTGCTCGCCCGGTGATCGGAACATCTCGCCGAGAACCCACTCGACCCACGACCACAGCCACGTCGGTCGAGGGCGGTCCAGGAACCGGCCCGTGCCGAGCGAGACGACGATCGACTGCGACGGCTCGTAGGACGACGTGTACTCGAATGCCTCGACGCAGGCCTGGTACACGGGATTGCCGGCAACGCCGACGCCACCGTCCACCAAGAGCCCGATGCTCGCCACCGACCACGGCGCGAAGTAGGTCGGCGCGGCGGCAGAGGCGGTGACACAGTCGGCGAGGAGCAGGTCGCCGGTCCGATCGTTGTCGGTCTCCGCGCGATCCTTGACGAAGTACCACGGGTGCCCGTCGTCGAGGCCCTTCGCGGTCAGCATGATGTCGTTCGGGACGTCGTTGATCCGCCAGGCTCCGTGCTCGCCGAGCTCCTCGCCGATCATCCGGCGCAACGTCGCGACGTCATAGAGATGGCCGGTCGTGATTCGGCGCAGGACGCCGAGGATCGGCGTCTGTCGAAAGAGCTCCGGCCCACGTCGCCGGTAGAGCGAGGCGATTCGCTCGGCGGGGATGCCCGCTGCCAGGGCCGCCGCGATGACGGCGCCGGTGGAGGTCCCGGCCAGGAAGTCGAAGCTCTCGCGCGCCGGCCGGCCGGTTACCCGCTCGAGCGCCTCCAGGCACAGCGCGGGGATGATCCCGCGCACGCCACCACCGTCGATCGCGAGGATCCGTCGCTGCCGTGTCATGTCTGCAGCGTGGTCGAGCGTCGTGCCAGGTCGATGGTCACAGCCTCGCCTGTAACGCGCCCTCGAGGTTTCCGGGGTCCGAACTGCAAGCCGCGCAGGCTCGCCGGATGCGTTGCTGTCACGGTGTCCATCGCAAAGTCTGTGCGGAAAGGAGGGAACACATGGTTCCTCTGCTTCTGTGGATCCTCGGCGTGCCGGGGGTCATCATCATCCTGCTGCTGCTCATCGGGATCATCAAGATCTGACGATCCGGTGGGGCCGGACGTGCCGTGGGCGCCCCCTGCTCGTGCGCTATAGTCCGGCCCAACGCAGCGATCGGGACACGCGATCGGGCGCACGATCTCCAGAGAGTCGGGACGCGGCTGGAAGCCCGGCATCGAGCCCCGCCATCGCACCACCCGTGAGCGGCCGGTGAACCGGCCCGGGTCCGCCCGTTAGCGCGGGTTCAAGCGCATGGCCTCGACCCAGCCGGGTCGGCGTCGTGAAGGCGGGTGGAACCGCGGGATGTCGAGCCATCGACCTCTCGTCCTGTCGGGACGAGGGGTCGTTTCGATTCTCGGGAGGTGGACGTGGCGGACGAGGACCAGCAGAGCATCGGGTAGCGCGGCGGGTCCCGGCGAGCGCGACCGAGGCGCCAGCGACGAGGCCGGCGACGAGGAGCTGCTCGCGGCGCCGGATCGAGGCTCGGTCGACGAGCTGCTCGACGCGGGCGCCCACGACGAGCTGGACGCGATGCGCCACTCGACCGCGCACGTCATGGCCGAGGCGGTCCTCGACCTCTTCCCGGGCGCGAAGCTGGGCATCGGGCCGGCGGTCGCCGACGGCTTCTACTACGACTTCGACCTGCCCGCGCCGCTGACGCCCGGCGGACCTGGAGGCGATCGAGGAGCGAATGCGCGCGAGCGTCGGCGCGGACCACGCGTTCGCCCGCAAGGAGGTCCCGTTCGACGACGGCCGCGCCGTGGTCGAGGGCGCCGGCCAGACGTACAAGGTCGAGATCCTCGACGACCTCGCCTCGAAGGCGAAGGCGGCGGGCGAGGAAGCGCCGCAGATCACGTTCTACGAGCACGGCCCGTTCAGCGACCTGTGCCGCGGGCCGCACGTCGCATCGACCGGGAAGATCGGGCCGTTCAAGCTCCTGTCGGTCGCGGGCGCGTACTGGCGGGGCGACGAGCACCGGCCGATGCTCCAGCGCGTCTACGGCACGGTCTGGCGCACCGACGAGGAGCTCGCGGCGTTCCTCTGGCGGCGCGACGAGGCGAAGAAGCGCGACCACCGCCGCCTCGGCGTCCAGCTCGACCTGTTCAGCTTCCACGACGTGAGCCCGGGCGCGGCGTTCTGGCACCCGAAGGGCCAGACGATCTGGCGCCTGCTCGAAGGCGCGATGCGCGAGCTCCAGGTCAAGCGCGGCTACCAGGAGGTGTCGACCCCGATCGTCGTGAGCGAGCGGCTGTGGCGCCAGTCGGGCCATTGGGACCTGTACAAGGAGAACATGTTCCTCGTCGAGTCCGAGAACCAGACGTTCAGCCTCAAGCCGATGAACTGCCCCGAGTCGACGTTCATCTATCGCTCGAAGCTGCGCTCGTACCGCGACCTGCCGCTGCGCTTCAACGAGTACGGGCGGCTCCATCGGAACGAGCGCTCGGGGACGCTCTCGGGCCTCACGCGCGTGCGCCAGTTCATCCAGGACGATGCCCACCTCTTCGTCCGGCCGGACCAGCTGACCGACGAGATCATCGCGATGCTCGGCGAGGTCCGCGAGTCGTACGGCTGGTTCGGGCTCCAGCCTCGGTTCTCGTTTGCCACGAAACCGGACAAGGCGATCGGGGACCCGGCGCTGTGGGAGCGCGCGGAGCAGCTCACCAAGGAGGCGTTCGCCGCCGCGGACATCAGCTACGAGCTGAAGCCCAAGGACGGCACGTTCTACGCGCCGAAGATCGACATCTACATCGACGACGCCCTCGGGCGCGAGTGGCAGATGGCGACCATTCAGATCGACCTGACGATGCTGCCCGAGCGGTTCGACCTGACGTACATCGACGAATCGGGCTCGGCCGTTCGCCCGATCGCCATCCATCGCGCGATCTACGGCAGCCTCGAGCGCTTCATCGGCATCCTCATCGAGCATTTCGCGGGTGCCTTCCCGATGTGGGTCGCGCCCGTGCAGGCGGTGGTCATCCCGATCGCCGACCGGCACCTCGGGCCCGCGGAGGAGCTCGCCACCGTGCTCCGCGCGCGCGGGTTGCGTGTCGACGTTGACGCCTCCGACGGCCGGATGCAGAACAAGATCCGGCTCGCGCAGGAACAGAAGGTGCCGTACATGCTCGTCCTCGGCGACCGCGAGGCGGAGGCTCGAACCGCCACCGTCCGGCGCCGCGGCGAGGAGAAGGGCGCCGCCCAGGAGACGCTGGGCTGGGATGAGCTGGCCGATCGGTTCGCCGGGGAGGCCGCCGCCCGGGGCGCCTGAGCCCCTGTGCTACTATCCCGCGGCGACCGGAGCGGCGCGGCTTTGCCGACCCTGCGCCGGGAGCACCCAGAGCGTCGTTCGAGAGGGGAGCAACCATCAGCCGAGACCTGCGCGTGAACGAGATGATCCGGATCCCACAGGTTCGGGTGATCGATGACGAGGGGAACCAGCTGGGCGTCATGCCCACGCCGCGAGCCCTCGAGATGGCGCAGGAGCGGGGCCTCGACCTGGTCGAGGTCGCACCGATGGCGGCTCCGCCGGTGGCCCGCTTCCTCGACTTCGGGCAGTACAAGTACGAGCTGACGAAGCGCGAGAAAGAGGCCAAGCGCCGACAGCGCTCGGTGACCTTCAAGGAGGTTCGACTCTCGCCGAAGATCGGCGTCGGGCGACTTCCTCACGAAGGTTCATCGGGCGACGGAGTTCCTCGAGGACGGCGATCGAATCAAGGTGACGGTCCGCTTCCGCGGCCGCGAGCTCAGCCACCCCGAGCTGGGTCGCGTCCTCCTGGAGCGGTTCTCGAAGCAGGTGGAGGAGCACGGGGTCATCGAGCGGCAGCCGGTCCTCGAGGGCAAGTCGATGTTCATCGTCCTGGCCTCGACCCACAAGCCGAAGTTCGTCGAGGCGGTCCCGCGACCGCCGCGAGCCGACGACGAGGCAGAGGGAGAACCGGAAGCAGCCGGGCAACCAGAGCCTGCAGCGAAACCCGAGCCAGCGGCGAAATCAGAACCAGCGGCGAAGGCGGCGACGGCGGCTAAGCCAGACGCGGCAGCGAAGGCAGCCACGGCGGCAAAGCCGGAACCGGGAGAGAAGCCAGAGGCGGCGACGAAACCGGAACCGGAGGCCAAGGCGGAACCGGCGGCAAAGGCTGAGCCTGCGGCAAAGCCCGAGCCAGCAGCAAAGCCTGCACCGGCAACGAAGGCGGCGGCAGCCGCGGCAGCGCCGGCCAACGGGGCGGAGATCCCGCAGACGGCCAGCACGACGAGCGGAGACTGACGAGACAACGATGCCGAAGATGAAGAGCCACAAGGCGGCACAGAAGCGGATCGGCGTGACCGGCTCCGGCAAGGTCATCCGCGTCAACGCCTGGCGCGGCCATCACCTCGAGATCAAGTCGTCTCGCCGCACGCGCCGCTACGCCGGGAACTCGACCATGAACCCCGTTCACGCCAAGCAGGTCAAGCGCCTGCTGCCGTACCTCTAGGAACCGGAGCGAGCACGACATGGCACGAGTCAAGCGAGGCGTCACCGCGCACGCGCGGCACAAGCGCCTCCTCCAGGACGCCGAGGGTCGGAAGGGCACCCGCTCGCGGCTGGTCAAGCCGGCGCGCGAGGCACTCCTCCACGCCCTCGCCTACGCGACCCGGGACCGGAAGCAGCGCAAGCGCGACTTCCGCGGCCTGTGGATCGTCCGCATCAACGCGGCGGTCCGCGCACAGGGCCTGACGTACGGCCGGTTCATCCAGGGCCTCAAGAAGGCCGACATCGCGCTCGACCGCAAGATCCTCGCCGACCTCGCGGTGCGCGACGCCGGCACGTTTACGAAGATCGTCGAGGCGGCGAAGGGGAGCTGACGGCAACCCCACCGCCCGACGAGCCCTCGATCGACTGATCGGGGGCTCGATCATTTTCGAGCCCATTCCAGCCCGTACCATCGATGCGCCGAACCGAGAAGGAGCCCGTGGACCTCGCCCAGCTGACGCACGATCTCGAGACGCTCGCCTCGGAGGCCGAGGCGGCGCTCGCCGGCGCGGCTGACGTCGCCGCCGTGGATGCCATCGAGCTCGACGTCCTCGGCAAGAAGGGCCGGCTCACCGGGGTCCTGCGTGGCATCGGCGGGCTCCCCGCAGAGGACCGCCCGAAGGTCGGCGCGGTCGCCAACCGGGTGCGGGGGCAGATCGAAGGTGCCATCGCGGCGCGGCGGACCGTCCTGGGATCGGCGGAGCTCGAGGCGCGCCTGCGAGCGGAGACGATCGACGTCACCACGCCCGGTCGCCCGATCCGCCGCGGCGCGCTCCACCCGAGCATCGAGTCGATGGCCGAGATCGCCCGGATCTTCGGCCAGTTCGGTTTCCAGGTGTACGAGAGCCCCGAGATCGAGGACGACCTCACCAACTTCCAGATGCTGAACATCCCGCCGGACCACCCGGCCCGCGACCTATGGGACACGCTCTATGTGGACGTCCCGGGCTACCTGCTGCGCACCCACACGTCGCCGGGCCAGATCCACGTGATGCGCACGGTCAAGCCGCCGATCCGCGCGCTCCTGCCCGGGCGGTGCTTCCGGTACGAGGCGATCGACGCATCGCACGGCTCGGAGTTCTTCCAGGTCGAGGGGCTGATGGTCGACGAGGGCACGACCCTGGGCGATCTCCGGGGCCTGCTCGACGAGTTCGCCCACGCCATGTTCGGAGCCGGCAAGCGAACGCGGTTCCGGCCCGGCTACTACCCGTTCACCGAGCCGTCGGTCGCGTTCGACGTGGAGTGCCTCGTGTGCGGCGGCGTCGGCTGCCCGGCGTGCGGGCGGAGTGGCTGGATGACGATCCTCGGCGCGGGCATGGTCCACCCCGTGGTCCTGCGCCACGGCGGCCTGGACCCCGAGCGCTACCAGGGCTTCGCCTTCGGGATGGGCCCCGAGCGCATCTCCATGCTCCGCCACAAGATCAACGACCTGCGCCTCTTCCTCGAGAACGACCTCCGCTTCCTGGGCCAGTTCCGATGAGGGTGCCCCCGCTCGGACCGTCGCGGTCCCACAGTAGGGCTGCTCGCCCGGCGAGCAGATCAGCGAACGACAGGACGCGCAAGCCGACCAAACGCTCCCTCAGGCCTCGTTCTGCTCGCTCCGCGAGCAGCTTGGAGATCCTGGAGTCAGCTGAGGAGGTCGCGAGGGGTTCCGATCTCGGTTCTGCTCGCCCGGCGAGCAGTTGGGACAAGGCGAACGCGCATGATCGCCGCGGAGCCACAGCGGGGCGCATGCGATGAGGGTGCCGCTGTCGTGGCTGCGCGAGCTGGTCGAGTTCGACCTCGAGCCGGAGCGGCTCGCGGAGCGGCTGACGCTGCTCGGGATGGAGGTCAAGGGCATCGAGCGGCGGGGGACCGACTGGGAGAACGTCGTCGTCGGCGAGCTCCTCGCCGTCGAGAAGCACCCGC
The DNA here is from genome assembly GCA_963721765.1 of uncultured Chloroflexia bacterium. GTDB lineage: Bacteria > Chloroflexota > Limnocylindria > Limnocylindrales > CSP1-4 > UBA5189. The sequence continues at coordinate 1,472,919 of CAVRJP010000001.1, read as the reverse complement.
GCGCGGATCGCCTCTCCCTGACGCGGGTGACCACTGGGGTGGGGGAGCCGCTCGAGATCGTGTGCGGCGCGACGAACATCGCGGTCGGGCAGCGCGTGCCGGTGGCGCTGCCGGGCGCGGTGCTGCCGGGCGGCCGGCGGATCGAGCGCACCGAGAAGATGGGCGTCGTCTCGAACGGCATGCTCTGCTCGGGCGACGAGCTGGCGCTCACGACCGACGCCGACGGAATCCTGATCCTCGCTCCCGAGACGCCGCTCGGCGCGAGGCTCGCCGACCTCTACGGCGATGTCGTCCTCGACATCGACGTCAAGCCAAATCGCGGCGACGCGCTCTCGATGGTCGGCATCGCGCGCGAGGTGGCGGCGATCACGGGCAACCCGATCCGCGTCCCCGAGACCGAGGTCGAGGAATCGGCCACGAGCGTCGAGGATCGACTCACGGTCAGGGTCGACGGACGCGCGCCTGTGCACGCGCTTCGTGGGTCGCTGGATCGAGGGCGTGACGGTCGGACCGTCGCCCGACGCCGTCCAGATGCGGCTCATGGCCGCCGGCATCCGCCCGATCAGCAACGTCGTCGACGCCTCGAACTACGTGATGGTCGAGCTCGGCAAGCCGATCCACACGTTCGATGCGGCAGCCGTGGCGCGGGACGGGAGCGGCCGGGCGAGCCTGCTCGTGCGCCTCGCCGCGGCCGGGGAGCGGCTCGCGACGCTCGACCACGTCGATCGGGCGCTCGATCCGGAGACGCTGCTCATCGCCGACTCGAGCGGCCCGCTGGCGATCGCCGGGGTCATGGGCGGCGCCGCGTCCGAGGTGTCCGATTCGACCCGCGACGTCATCGTCGAATCGGCGATCTTCGATCCCGTGAGCGTTCGTCGGACCGCGTTCCGGTACGCCCTGCGGTCGGAGGCGAGCCTGCGGTTCGAGAAGGGCCACGAGTTCCGGCTCGCACGCCTCGGCGCGGACCGCGCGGCTCGGCTCATTCGCGGGTGGGCAGGCGGTGACGTGGCGACCGGTCGCGTCGACACGGCGCCGGACGAGCCGACACCGCGGCGGGTCGCGTTCCGGCCGGCGCGGGTGGATCGACTCCTCGGAACCAAGCTCGGTGCTGACGGCCAGCGCGCCGTGCTGGCCCGGGTCGGGATCGAGACCGAGGCTGCGGCGGGCGCGATCGATGTCGCGATCACGTCGGGCTCGGCCGGCCTCGAGGCCGAATCGGTCGCCGCGGACGCGGGAGTGGCGATTCTCGCCACCGTGCCGACCTGGCGCCGCGACATCGAGATCGAGGCGGACATCGCGGAGGAAGTGGCGCGGATCCACGGCTACGAGGAGGTGCCGCCGCGACGCCCGAGCACGCCGATGCCGCCCTGGCGGGAGTCGCCGCTCGTGCTGCGGGATGCCGTCCGCGAAGCGCTCGTGGGCGCAGGAATCACCGAGGCCGTGACCTATGCCCTGGTCTCGTCGCGCCAGCTCGAGGCATTCAGGTGGACCTTCGACGACCAACCCGCCGCGGGGGAGGCGCGCCGCGAGGGCACGGCGATCACGGTGACCAACCCGCTCTCGTTGGACCACCAGCTCCTGCGCCAGTCGATCGTGGGCAGCCTGGTCGAGGTCGTCGCCAGCAATGCCAGGCGTGGCCAGGCCGACGTCGCCGCGTTCGAGGTCGGCAAGGGCTACGGGCGGGTGGGGGACAAGCCGACCGAGTGGTGGCGGCTCGGGCTCGCGCTCGCTGGCTCGTTTGACGAGCCGGGCTGGAACCGTCCCCGCCGAGAGGCGGACATCGATGATGCCAAGGGCGCCATCGAGCTCGTCGCTCGGGTGATCGGAGCCGGCAAGCCCGTCTACGCCCCGCTCGCCGACGGAGCCGATCCTGCATCCCGGCCGGAGCGCCACAATCAGCGCCGATGCCGCTGACGGCTCGCTCGCGATCGCGGGCGTGGTCGGCGAGCTGCATCCCCGGCTCGTCGAGGCGTGGGACCTGCGCACGCGGCGGGTCGTCGTAGCCGAGGTGTCCATCGCCGCGCTGTCGGGCGGGCAGCTCCGGATCGTCGAGTCCGAGCCGCTGCCGCACGCCCAGCCGATCGAGCGCGACGTCACCGTCGACGTCCCGGACGCTGTCACGGCAGGCGACGCGACCCGCGCCGTGCTGGATTCAGGTGGCTCGTTGCTCGAGTCGGCGGCCCTCGTCGGGACGTATCGCGGGCATCCGCTGCCACCGGACATGCGCAGCCTGACCTTCCGGATGCTGTTCGCAGCCCCGGATCGAGTACCGGGTGACGCGGAGGTCGAGGCAGCGATCGGCGCAATCACCGGGGCGTTGGAGCACCGCCTGGGAGGGCGAATCCGCTCCTGAGCCTGCTACATTGCGGGCCGTCGACGACCACCGGGGAGGGAAGCCGAAGCGATGGACCAGCTGCAACCGTTCGATCTGGTCATCTTCCTGTCGTTGCTCGCGATGTTCATCGTCGGCTACGCGCAGGGCGTGATTCGGCGCCTGCTCGGGATCGCGGCGATCGTGTTCTCGATCATCCTCGGCGCCCAGCTGCGCCAGCCGCTCGGGGACTACCTGGCCCAGCAGTGGGCGGGCATCGACTCGTCGTACAGCTACATGGTCGCGTTCGGCGCGATCTTCATCGCCGCCGCCGTAACGCTCAGCATCGGCATCCAGATCACCTACCGGCCTGCGCCGTTGTTCACCCGGTACCCGGTGCTCGACGAGATCGTCGGCGGGATCCTCGGCGTGATCGAGGGCTTCGTGATCGTGATCGCGGTGCTCCTGATCCTCGATCCGTACTACACGCAGCCGGATGTTCGCGAGGCGGTGACCAACGGCGAGTTCACGCTGCTGCGGACGCTCCACGGGTTCCTCGATCCGACGCTCACCGCCGCGATCCTGCGCGACAACGTGATCCCGCTCATCCTCGGCGTCGCGGGCATCCTGTTCCCGCAGGAGGTGCGCGACGCGTTCGCGATCCGGGTCGGCTGGCTCGTCGCCCGGATCTGATCGCGCCCTGAACAGCCGGAGCTCGCTCCCGCGCGAGCTCCTCGCCCGGCCGACGCTCGATGCGGCGCGCGCCCTGATCGGGGCGCAACTCGTGCGCGAGGTCGCGGGGATCCAGCCGGAAGCACGGGTCGGGCGGATCGTCGAGGTCGAGGCGTACATCGGGGTCGTCGACCGGGCGTCCCACGCTCGCTTTGGGCGCACCGCGCGCAACGGGGTCATGTTCGGGAGCCCGGGGATTGCCTACGTGTACCTTGTCTACGGGATGTACGAATGCCTCAACGTGGTCACCGAGCCTGACGGCGCGCCCGCGGCGGTCCTGATCCGGGCGGTCGAGCCCGTGGCGGGCGCGGCCGCCATGCGCGAGGCGCGCCTGACCCACGCGTGGCGGCGGGCCCACACGCCGGAGGCACGCGAGCGTGCAGCCGCGCGCGTTGCGGCGATCCCGACGGCGAGGCTCGCCTCGGGTCCTGGGTTGCTGGCGGCGGCGTTCGACATCACCCGGACCGATACCGGGACGGACCTGCTCGATCCCCGTGGCTCGCTCCGCCTGGAACGAGGTTCGGCGCCTGCCGAGGTCGTCGCCACGGCGCGCATTGGTATCGGCTACGCCGCCGAGCCATGGCGGAGCCTTCCGTGGCGGTTCGTCGATGCTGCCAGCGCTGCCGTGTCCGGCTGATCCGTCAGCGACGCCGACGACTCCAACGAAACCGACGACACCGACGACGACCACCGCGATGGACCCGCGCTCGATCGAGATCCTGGAGTTCCCGCTCGTCCGCGCTCGGCTGGCCGAGCGGACCTCGTTCGGCCCGAGCCGCCGCCTCGCCGAGGCCCTCGTCCCCGAATCCGATCCGGTGCTCGTGACGCGCGGGCTCGACGAGACCGACGAGGCCCGAGCCCTGTTCGAAGAGCGGCCCGGCACCGGGATAGCGGGCGCGCGCGACATCGGCCCCGCGATCGAGCGGGCCGCGCGCGGTGGCCGACTCGATCCGGCGCAGTTCCTCGACGTCTGGGCGACGCTCGACGCCACCGCCGCGCTGAAGCCGGACCTCGCCGACGCGCGCCGCCCGCTCCTGCGGGACCTGGGCCTGCTGCTCCACCCGCTCCCGGCGATCACCTCGACGCTGGCGCGCTCGTTCGACCCGGCCGGCGAGCTGCTCGATACCGCCTCGCCGCGCCTCGGCGGCCTTCGCGCCGCCGTGCGGATCGCGTTCGACCGCCTGAAGCGTCGCCTCGATTCGCTCGTTGCCTCCGAGCTCGGCAACGCCCTCCAGGAGCCGATCATCACGCTCCGCAACGGGCGCTACGTCGTGCCCGTCCGCGCCGACGCGAAGAGCAGGGTCAAGGGCATCGTCCACGACTCTTCGGGCAGCGGCCAGACGCTGTTCATCGAGCCGCTCGTCGTCGTGGAGCTCGGCAACGCGTGGCGCGAGGCGCAGCTCGCCGAGCAGGAGGAGATCGAGCGGATCCTCGACGAGCTGTCGGCGCTCGTCGGCGCGAACGTCGGCCCGCTCCGTGAGACGCTCGGCTCGCTGGCGCGGTTCGACTTCTGGGCTGCCAAGGCCCAGCTTTCGGGCGAGATGGGCGCCGCCCGCGCCGAGACCGCGTCCCGCCCCGAGGTCGCGCTGTACTCCGCGCGGCATCCGGGCCTGACCGGGCGCGTCGTGCCGATCGACGTCCGGCTCGGCGACGGCTTCACAGCCCTCGTCGTGACCGGCCCGAACACGGGCGGCAAGACCGTGACGCTGCGGACGCTCGGGCTCCTCGCGCTGATGCACCAGGCTGGTCTGCACATCCCGGCCGCGCCCGGCTCGCGACTGCCGGTGTTCCGCGACGTCTTTGCGGACATCGGCGACGAGCAGTCGATCGCCCAGTCGCTGTCGACGTTCTCCGGCCACATGCGCTCGATCATCCGGATCGTGGATGCAGCGGGCCCGGGCACGCTCGTCCTGCTCGACGAGCTCGGCGCAGGCACGGACCCCACCGAAGGATCGGCCCTCGCCCAGGCCCTGCTCGACCACTTCATCAAGGCCGGCGCGCTCGTCGCCGCCACGACCCACTACGCCGAGCTGAAGGCCTACGCGCACACGACGCCGGGGTCGATGAACGCGTCGGTCGAGTTCGACCTTGAGACGCTGAGCCCGACCTACCACCTGACGATCGGGCTCCCGGGTGGCTCGCAGGCGTTCGCGATCGCGGAGCGCCTCGGGCTGCCGGCGGCGCTGGTCGCCGACGCGCGATCGCGGCTCTCGGAGTCGGAGCTCGCCTTCGAGGCGACGCTCGCCCGCATCCGCGAGGCAGAGGGCGAGACGACCGAATCGAAGGCTCGCGCCCGCGAGGCCGAGCTGCGCGCGGGCGAGGCCCTTCGCGCGGCCGCCGAGGAGCGCCGTCGCGCGCAGCAATCCCGGGCGGACACGGAGCGGATCGCGCGGGACGAGGCCGAGCGCCTCGTGGCCGAGCTTCGGGCCGAGCTGGAGCAGGCGCGCCGGTCGCTCGAGCGAGGGCAGCTCACCGCGCCGGCCATCGACACGGTCCTCGAGCGGGCCGAGGACCGTCTCGCTCGCGTGCCGGTCCCCGCTGCCCGGCCCGCCCCGGCCGGGAGCCGCCGCGGAGAGAGCGCCACAGCGGCCGCGTCTATGCCGGCGTGGCGCGTCGGCGACGAAGCGCGGAGCCGCTCAGGCGGCTGGACCGGCCGCATCGCCTCGCTCGACAAGTCTCATCGCCGCGCCACGATCGAGGCGGGCGCCCTGCGCGTCAGCGTGGAGGTCGCGGACCTGGAGCCCGTGGCGGCGGGCGCCTCAGCCCCGGGCCGCGCCTCAACCGGGCCGGATGACGGCCCGGCGACCAACGTCGCCGCGCTCCGGCTCGGCCGGGCGACCTCGGTCCCGATGTCACTCGACCTGCGCGGCGCCCGCGTCGAGGAGGCGCTGTCGGCGCTGTCGCGTTACCTGGACGACGCGTCGGTCGCCGGCCTGGCTCGGGTCACGGTGATCCATGGCCTCGGAACGGGGGCGTTGCGCGACGCCGTTCGTGGAGACTCGGCGGCGCATCCGCTCGTCCGTGCCGTGCGTCCCGGCGACCGCGGCGAGGGTGGCGACGGCGTGACCGTCGTCGAGCTGGGCTAGGGGAGTACCGAGGCCCCCTCAGCGACCCCGCTTCGAGCGGAAGATCCTGCCGGTTCGCATCGCCCGATCCGGCTTCAGCAGCCGGCTCGCGAGCATCGTCCCGAGCGGAATGAGCAACGGGAACAGCGCTAACGGCGGGACTCCGCCGGCGATCGGATCGGCGGGCTGCACCTGGATCGTCGGGATCGGGAACTCTGGTGTCGCGGTCGGGGCGGGCACCGTCGGCTCCGGGGTGATGCACGGCAGGATGACCGACGGCACGGGCGTGGGCTCGGCGCCCGGGTCGGGGCACGGTGGCGGCTGGAAGGTGCAGACCTCCTTCGGCGCGAACTGGCCGCCCCATGTCCGCCCGAAGGGCACCAGGAAGCCGTCGAAGAAGTACGCCGTGGGCGTCCGATCGGGGCCACCTCGCACTCCGGGCCCCCGCGCCGCGCGCTGCGCCCAGCCCTGCGTGTAGCGCTGCCATTGCGGGAACCGCGACTCGACGTTGCTGAAATCGAGGAAGTACTTGTTCTGGACCGGCCCGGTGCAGCCTTCTGCCCACAGGAGGCCCGTGGCCCCGTCGATCTGGCGCTCGACATGCATGTCGTCGCGCCGGAGTGACTCCTCGGTGCCCTTGATGAACAGCTCCTTCACCGTCCGCACGGTGCCCGGTCCCGGCTTCATGCCGCTGAACGCGTCGACCTCGACCTCGACGAGCCCATCGGGCTGCTTGAACTTGGCGATCGGGGTGCCCTCGGTGACCTCGCTCATGATGTGCGACCACAGCGGCGCGGAGCTCGCGACCGACGTCACCGGGTTGATCGGTTTCGCATCCGAGTTGCCCAGCCACACGCCGACGGCGAGGGCAGGGGCATCCGGATCGTTCGGTGGCGCGACGTAGCCGAATGCATCGATGTCCTTGTTCTCGTCGGTCGTGCCCGTCTTGTACGCAGCAGGCCGGCGCTTCCCATCCTCCTGGGGCGCCCACGTCGCCCAGTAGGCGTTGACGCTCTTGATCGTGTTGCCCTCGAGGATGTCGGTGATGATGTACGAGGCTTGCGGGCTCGCCACCCGCTTGCCGACGGGCGCGGTCTCCGGGGTCGGGTATACGACCTTGCCGGTGTGGTCCTTGACCTCGAGGATGACCTGCTGGGGCATCAGCACGCCGCCGTTGGCGATCGCGCCGTAGGCGCCGAGCAGGTCGATCATGTGGATCTCCATCGTGCCGATGGCCATGGCCGGCGACACGAGGACTCCTTCGTCCACCCGAAGGCCGAACTCCTTGAATCTCGCGAACAGGTGGTCGATGCCGTTGATGTACAGCGACTTGATCGCCGGGATGTTCAACGAGAACTGGAGCGCCGGGCGCATGCGCACGGGTCCGCGCTCGAGGCGGTCGGCGTCGGCCGGCGTCCAGTTCTTCTGGAACTCGGTGACGACGTCCATGAACATCGTCGCCGCGGTCATCGTCCGGTCGTCAAGGCCGGTGATGTACGAGAGCGGCTTGATCGACGATCCGGGCTGGCGGAAGGCGTCGAACATGACGTCGTACTGCGGCGAGAAGGACTTGTCCTTGACCTGCAGGTAGTAGTCGGCGCTGCCGCCGACGGCAAGCACCTCGCCTGTGCGGTAGTCCATCACGGCCCCTGCCGCGTTGTGGATGTTCTTGCCGCGCAGGTTGAGGACCCACGACCAGTCGCGCTTCGGGATGCCGAGGCGCTCGAGGACGTTGCGCGTCCCGTCCACGCCCTTCGCCAGCGGCGCGCGGGCCGCCGCGTATAGCCACTTCTCGACGATTGCCTGCTTCTCCATGTCGACCGTCGTCGTGACCTGGTAACCGCCGGTGTCGACCGCCTCGCAAGTCTCCGCGTTCTCCGCCCCGCACAGGAGCGTGCCGAGCTGCTTGCGGACCTGCCACACGAAGTGGGGAGCCTTCCACGGCGGCGCCTCGACCGGCGTGAGGATCAGCGGCTCCTTCATCGCCTCGTCGTACTGGGCGATCGTGTAGTCGCCGGCGGTGAGGACGCTCCGCGTCTTCATGTCCTCGAGGACCTTGTTGCGACGGACGACGATCGCCGAGTCCGCCGGGACCGTGAGCGTCACCTGGTCGTCGGGGCAGGGCTCCTCCTCAGCGACCACGACGGCGCAGTCGCGGTCGGCATTGCGAACGAGGTCGTACTCGCTCGGCGACTTGGGGATGGCCGCGAGGACCGCGTACTGGGCGAGCGTGAGGTCCTCGAGCTCCTTACCCCAGTAGCCGATCGAGGCGGCCTTCACGCCGTAGCTCTGGTTGCCGTAGAAGTTCTGGTTGAGGTAGTACTGCATGATCGTCTCTTTGCCGGCCTGGCCGGGATACGCCTGGGTCAGCCGGATCGACTGGATGATCTCCCGGATCTTTCGGTCGTAGAGCGAGCCCTCGAAGTGCTGCGGCTCCAGGAGGCGGGCGCGGACGAGCTGCTGGGTGATCGTCGAGGCGCCGCGCGGGCGGCCTTGCAGGGTGTCCAGCCCGGCGGACACGATCGCGCTGATGTCGAAGCCGGGGTTCGTCCAGTAGTCCTTGTCCTCGACCGCCGTCGTCGCGTCGATCAGCTCCGGCGGGATCTCCGCGTAGTTCGCGAGCTCTCGACGGAGCACGCCGAATCGGGCCAGCTCGATCGTGCCGGTTCGGTCACGAATGATCGACGGCTGCTCGAAGTCGATCTCGCTCAGGGCGTCCTGGGGATCGGGCAGGCCGTTGCTGTAGTACGCGTACGCGCTGACCGTGCCGATGAACCCCACGCCGCCGAGCGTGAGGAAGCTGGAGAACAGGAGAAGGGGGATGGCAAGGGCGATGCGGCGGGCGGAGCCACCTCCGCGTCCGCGCCTCGCGGCACCATTGCGGCGGTGCCGCTGGCGCCTCTGGAGCGCTGTCTGCATGCGGCGGCGACGATACCATAGGGTCCGTGAGGGCCCTTTCCCCCCATCGGGTCGCGTTCACGACGGCCCTCGGGACCCTCCTGTGACGCTCGAACCCGATCGAACGGTGCCCACGTTCGACGCGGGGCTCACCGGATTCCTGCCCGAGATGCGCTGGCGGGGCATGTTCCACGCAGCCTCGGACGGCCTCGAAGCGAGGCTCGCCACGAACCGGTCGATCACGGCGTACATCGGGTTCGACCCGTCCGGCCCGTGGCTGCATATCGGCCACCTCGTGCCGATCTTCGGGCTGATCCGTCTCCAGCAGCACGGCGGCCGCCCGATCGCGCTGGTCGGTGGTGGGACGGGCATGATCGGCGACCCGAGCGGCAAGTCCAGCGAGCGCAACCTGCTCTCGCGCGAGCGCCTCGAAGCGAACGTGGCCTCGATCCGTCCGCAGCTCGAGCGCTTCCTCGACTTCTCGGGCCCGCACGCGGCGCGGATGGAGAACAACCTCGACTGGCTCGAGCCCATCCACCTGCTCGACTTCCTGCGCGACGTCGGCAAGCACTTCACGATCCCGTACATGCTCGCCAAGGACTCCGTCCAGGTGCGGCTCGACGCCGGCCTCTCGTTCACCGAGTTCAGCTACATGCTCATCCAGTCGTTCGACTTCCAGCACCTGTACCGGACGCTCGACTGCGAGCTGCAGATGGGCGGCGCCGACCAGTGGGGCAACATCACCGCGGGCCTGGAGCTCATCCGTCGGACCGAGGCAGCTGGTGGAGGCGGCGGAGCTGGTGGTGGCGGAGGCAGTGCTGGTGGCGGAGGCGGTGGCGGAGGGTCCTTGCCGCTCGCGTACGCCATGTCGTACCCGTTGCTGCTGAACCAGTCGGGCGCCAAGTTCGGCAAGTCCGAGACCGGCGACTCCGTGTGGCTGCACGCGGACGGGACGTCGCCGTACGCCTTCTACCAGCACTGGCTGAACGCCGACGATCGCGACGTTTCGACGTACCTGCGCTGGTTCACGACGTTCCCGCCGGAGCAGATCCTGGCGCTCGAGGCTGCCCTCGCCGATCGACCCGGCGCGCGCGAGGCGCAGCGTGCCCTCGCCTTCGACCTCACGGCGCGGGTCCACGGCGACGAGGCGGCGCGTGCCGCCGTTACCGCGTCCAACGCGGCGTTTTCGCGCGATCAGCTCAGCGACCCGGCGTCGTTGGAGACGCTCCACAAGACGGCCGACGGCTTCGACTACACAGCTGCCGATGTCGGTAGCGGTCCCGTCGGCTTCCTGGTCTCGACCGGCAGCTATACCTCCAACGGCGAGGCTCGCCGTGCCATGACTGGCGGCGCCGTGACGATCAATAACGTCCGGATCGCGTCGCCGGATGACGCGCTGCCCGAGGAGCTTCTTGGCGAGTGGTACGTGGTGCGCCTCGGGAAACGGCGCGTGCGGGTCGGGCGGCGCTGCGCCTGATCGGATCCTCGCTGGCTGCTCGCCCAGCGCGCCCTATGACGCCCGGCGGCTCGAAACCAGCCCCCGGATGCCCGATCAGCCGCCGTCCTGCTCTCCCGGCGAGCAGATCGACGTCGGAGAGACTCATGCCCGACTCATTCACCGCGTCGTTCGTCGTAGTGCTCGCCCAGCGAGCAGACCGATGACGAAGCGCTCGAGATCGCCAACTCGATCGCAGTTCTGCTCGCCCGGCGAGCAGCCAGAGCTCAGATCCGGATCGCGCGCGCGGCCTCGATGAGGCGGTCGTCCTGGTCGCGGTTGCGCACCGTCAGACGCAGGCAGTGGTCGAGCGGGTGACCGGCGGGGAATGTCCGGGGCACGAGGCCGCGAGCGAGCAGCGCCTCGGCCGCGAGGTCCGCCGCCGCGGGTGACGAGAAGCTGACGAGCAGGAAGTTCGTCGAGGACGGGTGGACGGTCCAACCCGCAGCGCCGAGCCCTTCGGCGAAGCGGCGGCGCTCGGCGACCAGGGTCTCGACGCGATCCCCCACGACGCGCTCGTCGCGCAGGAGCGCCGTGCCGACCTCGACCGAGACGATCGACACCGAGCCCGGCGGGCGGTACGTCGCGATGTCGTCGATCCGCTCCGGGCGTGGCGATCGCGAACCCGACGCGCAATCCCGCGATCCCGTATGCCTTTGACAGCGTCCGCGTCACCACGAGGCCCGCGTACTGCTTGCGGAGCGGCAGCGACGTCGGCGTGCCGAACTCGATGTACGCCTCGTCGAGGAGCACGATCGGGGCCGGGCGGTCCGCAGCGGCGGCATCGGTAGCGAGCCCGTCGAGGAGGGCGGCGATCCGGCCTGCTGGCTCACTCGTCGCGGTCGGGTTGTTCGGATTGCACAGCCAGATGAGGCCCGGGAACGCGCCGCGAGCGTCGGGGGTCGCTGCAGCCGCACGGACCGCGGCGACGTCGAGCGCGAATCCGTCTTCGAGCCGGCGCCGCGCGACGCGGATGACGCTCGCGCCGCGCTGCTCGGTGAGGATCCCGTACATCGGGTAGGTCGGGACCGGCACGATCGCGGCGCCGCCCGGCGGGATGAACGTCTTCGCGACGAGGTCCAGGATCTCGTCGGCGCCCGCGCCCACGAGCAGCTCCTCGCGCGCCACGCCGTAGCGCGCGGCGGCGGCGTCGATGAGCCGGCCGTAGTCCGACGGCGGGTACTCGGACAGCTCGACCTCGAACGAGCCCGCGCGGAGCAGGTCGTGGACGGCGCCCGGTGGAGTCGGAGCGGTGTTCTGGTCGAACCGGACGACCTGGTCGACCGGGAGCCCGTAGCGCCTCGCGACCTCCTCGCTCGTGGCCTCCCAGGACCAGCCCGCGGGCTTGATCGGCGAGGCGAAGGAGACCGGCGTCGGGCTCATGGACGCGGACTCAACACGCGCAAGTCGGGCTCAACGAAGGTGCGGACCGAGGCTCAGTGGCCCGACGAGTCCGGGCCATCCTTCTTGTGTGCCGCGACAACCTTCTCGGTGAGGTGCGACGGCAGCTCGTCATAGCGGTCGAGCGTGGAGCTGAACGTGCCGCGGCCGCCGGTGAGTGACTTGAGCTCGGTCGCGTAGGTGAACAGCTCCGACTGGGGCACGCTCGCGCTGATCACCTGGAAGCCGTTCTGGCTGTCCATCCCGAGGACTCGCCCCCGGCGCCCGTTGAGATCGCGGTTGACCTCGCCGAGGAAGGCCTCGGGCACTCGGATCTCGACGTTCATGATCGGCTCGAGGAGGACGGGCTTCGCTTGGAGGATGCCGTCCTTGAGCGCCATCGACGCCGCGATCTTGAACGACAGCTCGTTCGAGTCGACCGTGTGGAAGGAGCCGTCGTAGAGCGTCGCCTTGAAGTCCGACAGCGGGTAGCCCGCGACGACACCCTCGGCCGCGGTCTCGCGGACGCCCTTCTCGACACCCGGGAAGAACTGGCGCGGCACCGAGCCGCCGACGACCTTTTCGGCGAACGCGACGCCACCACCCGGGTTCGGCTCGATCTCCAGCCACACATCCCCGAACATCCCGTGGCCGCCGGTCTGCTTCTTGTATCGACCGTGGGCCTTGGCCGTGCCCCGGATCGACTCCCGATACGGGACGCGCGGCGTGTGGGTCATGATCGCGGCGCCGAACTTGCGCTTCAGCCGCTCGATGATCACCGCCGCCTGGGCGTCGCCGAGGGTCCGCAGGATCTGCTCGCCCGTCTCGCTCCGCTCCACGCGCGCCGACGGCTCCTCCTCGAGCATCCGCTGGAGCGCGGGCCCCATCTTGTCGAGGTCGGTCTTCGTCTGCGGCTCGATCGCCATGATCAGTGTCGGCTCGGGGAAGGCGAGCGGCGGGAGCGTGAACGGCTTCTCCTTCGACGACAGCGCGTCGCCGGTCGAGGTGACGGACAGCTTCGCGATGGCGCCGATCTCGCCGGCCTTCAGCTCGCCGGTCGGCTCCTGCTCCTTGCCGTGGAGCAGCAGCAGCTGGCCGATGCGTTCCTCGTGCTCCCGTGCCGCGTTCCAGGCGTGCCCCTGGGACTTGAGCGTTCCCGAGAGGACTCGGAGGTACGTGAGCCGACCAACGAACGGGTCCGCTGCCGTCTTGAACACGCGCGCGAGGAGTGGCCCTTCCGGGTCCGGCGGGACCTCCACGGTCGCGCCGGCCTTGTCGAGCGCCTTCGCCGGGCCCTCGTCGGCAGGGGAGGGGAGATAACGGACGATCGCGTCGAGGAGCGCCTGGAGACCGACGCCGGTCATCGACGAGCCGACCAGCACGGGAGCGAGAATCGACTCTTTCACGCCCTTGCGCAGGCACGCCTCAAGCTCGGCGTCGGCGACCTCCTCGCCCTCGAGGTACTTCATCAGCACGTCGTCGTCTGCCTCGGCCGCGGCCTCGAGCAACTGGTCTCGCCGCCGTGCCACCTCGTCGGCCATGCCGTCGGGGATCGGTGCCTCGACCTCCTTGCCGCCCTCGAGCGTGTACGCCTTGCGGTGGACGAGGTCGACATAGCCGCTGAAGTCGTGCGCCGAGCCGATCGCGATCTGGAGCGGCGCGATCTTGTTGCCGAACGTCGCGCGCAGCGCGTCGAGCGCGGCCGTGGGGTCGGCGTTCTCCTTGTCGCACTTGTTGATGAAGAAGCACGCTGCGGTGCCCGTGCTCCGACCGAACGACACCGCCTGCTCGAGCCCCGCCTCGACCCCGCCCGTCGCGTCCATCACGAGGATCGCCCCGTCCGCCGCCTCGAAGCCCGAGATCACCTCGGCGATGAAGTCGAGGTAGCCCGGCGTGTCGACGATCGTGATGCGCGTCCCATCGGTCTCGAAGGTCGCGACCGCCAGGCTCAGCGACTCCCGCCGCTTCTGCTCCTCGGGCTCGAAATCCAGGTGGGAAGTCCCGTCATCGACCTTCCCGACGCGCCCGACGGCGCCGGACTTGTGCAGCAGCTGCTCGCCGAGCGTCGTCTTGCCGGCACCTGCGTGGCCCGCCAACACGACGCTCCGAAGGTGGGGGAGATCGACGCTCTTGGTGTTCATGAGCAGGCTCTGCCTCGTGTAGCCAAGGTCGAACGGGTCCGCCCATTCTATTCCGGTCGGCCGCCCGGGCCTCGGCGCCGGAACGGGTGCGCGAGGCGGTGGAACAGGCTTGCCCTCGCTCGTCGGGCGACCGTCAGCAGCAGGTGGGGCGTCGAGATCCGCAGCAGCTCCGGTGGCTCGGCATACGGGCGCGCGAGCTCCGACCGGGTGCCGGGTTTCGGGTCGTCGTCGACCTCGGCGGTCGAAGCGCCCCGTGCAGCGCCGGTCGCGACGAGGACGCCCATCGCCAGCGCCGCGGCGACGTCCGCCGGGATGACGGCATCCTGCGGAGCCTCGGTCCGCGTGGTCCGAACCTCGAGCAAGCGGTCGAGATCGCCGATGACGCGCACGCCTGCGTCGCGGGTCCCGGCCACGATCTCCCGGGCCATCGCACTGATTGGCTCGATTGACCATGGCGGCAGCTCGATGCGCGGCTCGCTCGGGTCCGGCCGGCGGCGCTCCATCAGGGCCGCGGCGCCCCGGCGGATCACCCTGGTGTAGAGCGTCCTCGGGAGCCTCTCCGCTCGAGACTGGACGTTGAACGCCCTGATCGCCTCGATCTCGGGCACCGTGAGCGACCGGTTCGACAGGTCGGGGTCGGGCGCAAGCGTCCCCGGCGCAAGCCCGACGAGCGCCTCGAACGTCCGATACAGGAGGCCCGGATCGCCTTCGTCGAGGACGATCACGGTGACGTTGCCTGCACCGACGATCTCGACCCAGCGCCGAATCATCACATCATCCCTGGGGCGGCCGCCGAAATCGACGGCGGGCCTCCCATCGCTGGACCTCAGGGCCTCGACGAGCCACGAGTCGAAGGGCTTGACGAGGCGGTTCTGGACGGACTGCTGCCACCGGGACGTCAGGAGGCGCGCAACGGGCCGCAGCGTGACCGCAACGTGCACCGGCGTTCCATCGGGCGCGATGTCGCGGATGACGCGTTCGATCGCCGGCGCTTCTGCCCGGGCCAGGTTCTCGCTGCTGAGAA
Source organism: uncultured Chloroflexia bacterium (assembly GCA_963721765.1). Taxonomy (GTDB): domain Bacteria; phylum Chloroflexota; class Limnocylindria; order Limnocylindrales; family CSP1-4; genus UBA5189. Next base: position 1,457,873 of record CAVRJP010000001.1, on the reverse strand, counting down.
CGACGCACCGTGCGTCGGACGACCGGATCTCTCGGACCAGCCGGTTCCAGTGGCGGATGCTCGGTGGCTTGTCGCGCTCGTCCCAGTGCGATCGGAGCCCGAGGACTGCCCGAACCTCGGTCGACGAATGGCGACCGAAGCCGGCGTAGTGGACGCCCTGCCGGCGAGCAGCCTTCCTGGCCAGGTGGAATGCGGACTGGATCGCGGTCGTGCCGGTCTTGGGCGGTCCGATGTGCAGGAGCCGCGTCCCGGGCGGGAGCAGCAGGTCGCTCGATTCGGGTGCGAGCGATGCGGCGGACGGCGTCGCCAAGGAGGGCTCCGAGAACGTGCGCTGGACGTCGAGGATAGCCCCGCCGGAGGCGTCGCTCGGCACCTTGATCGCCCTTGGTCGGGTGCGGGTTCCCCAATATCGCGGCGATATACTCCCGAGCGATGTCAGGTCACTCCAAATGGTCGACCATCAAGCGCCAGAAGGGCGCCAATGACGCCAAGCGGGGGGCCATCTTCACCAAGGTCGCGCGCGAGATCGGCATCGCCGCGCGGGCGGGTGGCGGCGACCCCGACGCGAACTACCGGCTGCGGCTTGCGATCGACAAGGCGCGCTCCGTCAACATGCCCGCCGACAACATCAAGCGCGCGATCGAGAAGGCGACCGGCGGCGGCGATGGCGAGCAATTCGAAGAGATCATCTACGAGGGCTACGGACCGGGCGGCGTCGCTTTCCTCGTCGAGACCGCGACGGACAACAAGAACCGAACCGCCGCCGACGTGCGGGCCATCTTCACCAAGGCCGGTGGCCAGCTCGCCGGCTCCGGCGCCGTTGCCTGGCAGTTCGAGCCACGGGGTCTCATCACCGTCAAGGCCAAGGGCCAGGACCATGACGACGTCGCGCTGGCGGCCATCGACGCGGGCGCCGAGGACGTGGACACGAGCGACCAGGAGCTGGTCGAGGTGTACACCACGCCGGGCGGGCTCGAGCAGGTCCGCAAGGCGCTCGATGCGGCGGGCATGCCGGTCGAGCACGCCGAGAGCACGATGATCGCCAGGAACACGGTCGAGGTCGACGAGCAGCGCGCCCGCCAGAACCTGCGGCTCGTGGAGTCGCTGGAGGATCTCGACGACGTCCAGCGCGTGACGGCCAACTTCGACATCCCCGAGGAGCTCTTCGCCGAGGTCGCTGGGTGAAGTTTCGGGCCCGATGATCGTCCTCGGAATCGACCCGGGGACGGCGGCGATGGGCTGGGGGATCGTCGAGAGCCGGAGCGGCCGCCTTCGAATGATCGATGCCGGCTGTCTCGTCACGAAGCCGGACGCATCGCTCCCGCAGCGACTCCTCGTGATCCACGCGCTCCTCGACGAGCTCATCGCGCTCCATAAGCCCGACCTCCTGGCGGTCGAGCGACTGTTCTTCTCGAAGAACGCCCAGACCGCGTTCGCCGTGGGACAGGCGCGCGGCGTCGTGCTCCTGGCGGCGGCGCAGGCCGAGGTGCCGGTCCGCGAGGCCACGCCGAACGCCGTGAAGGTCGCGGTCACGGGCTACGGGAACGCGGACAAGGAGCAGGTGGGCCGGATGGTCGCCGCGTGCCTCTCGCTCGAGGCGCCGCCGCATCCCGACGACACCGCCGACGCGCTCGCCGTCGCGATCTGGGCCGCAAACGCGGAACGACCGGGGACCGAGCGACGGTCTGCGGTGCTCGATCGAGCCTCGGTCGACCCGATGGCAGCGAGCGGCGGGAATGGCAAGGCCGGGAACGGCTCGAGCTATGACCGCGCCGTGAAGGATGCCCTCGCGCGCGAGGAGTCGGGCCGCCGATCGTGATCGCCTCGCTCGCGGGCCAGGTCGCAGCGGTGGCGCTCGACTCCGTGATCCTCGAGGTCGGCGGCGTCGGCTATCGCGTCTACGTGTCCCCGTCGGTGCTCGCAACCGCTGCCGCGGGCGGCCAGCTCAAGCTGTTCACCCACCACGTCGTCCGCGAGGACCTGCAGGCCCTGTACGGGTTCCGCTCGGTGGAGGAGCTCGGGTTCTTCGGGCTCTTGCTGACGGTAACCGGCGTGGGCCCGAAGGTCGCGATGGCGATCGTCGGCTCGCGCCCCACCGCGGAGCTCCAGCTCGCGATCATGCAGCAGGACCAGGCCGTGCTCGTCTCGATCCCGGGGATCGGCAAGAAGCTCGCCGAGCGCGTCATCTTCGAGCTGAAGGAGAAGGTCGCGGCGGCAGGTGTGGCCGCGATCTCGATCCTGGGCCAGGCCGGTGGCGGCGAAGGCGATGTCGTCGGCGCGCTCCAGGCCCTCGGCTACTCGCTGCCCGAGGCACGTGAGGCTTCGCGCGTCGCCATCGGCATGGCCGGCGTCGGCGCCTCGCTCGAGGATCGGGTCAAGGCTGCGCTGCGGGTGCTCGCTCGCGACTAGCGGGCCACGGCGCGGCCGGGTATGGCGGGCAGACTCGGTGAGGGCTTGCAACTTCTTGCGCAATGTTGCATAGAATGTGCGCATGACGGGACGACTTGCGGACGTGGCGAAGAAGGTTGGCGTGTCCGAGGCGACCGTCAGTCGCGTCCTGAACGAGAAGCCCGGCGTCTCGGATGCAACGCGCCAGCGGATCCTCACGGCCCTCGACGTCCTGGGCTACGAGCGGCCGACGAAGCTCCGCGGCGAGCGCGCCCGCCTCGTGGGCCTCGTCCTCCCGGAGCTCCAGAACCCCATCTTTCCGGCGTTCGCCGAGGTCGTGAGCAGTGCGCTCGCGCAGCAGGGATTCACGCCCGTGCTGTGCACCCAGACAGCCGGCGGAGTCACCGAAGCCGACTACGTCGACCTGCTCCTCCAGCAGCAGGTCTCGGGCGTCGTGTTCGCCGGAGGGCTCTATACCCAGGCCGACGCGCCGCACGACCATTACCGCCGGTTGACCGCCCGCAAGCTGCCGACCGTCCTCGTCAACGCACCGATCGATGGCCTCGGATTTGCCACGGTGTCCTGTGACGATGCCAGCGCCGCCGAACAGGCGGTCCAGCATCTCCTGTCGCTCGGCCATACGCGGATCGGGCTCCTGCTTGGCCCACCCGACCACGTTCCGTCACGGCGGAAGCTCGCAGCGGCGCTGCGGGTTGCGGCCGCGGCGGGCTTCGCCGATCGGGCCGGATCGAATCGCCCACTCGCTGTACTCCCTCGAGGCGGCACAGGCTTCTGCCACACGACTGATCCGCGCCGGCGTGACCGGGATCGTGGCGGCGAGCGATCCCATGGCCCTCGGCGCCATCCGGGCTGTCCGCCGCGCCGGGCTGAGCGTGCCGGGCGACGTGTCCGTCATCGGGTTCGACGACTCGGCGCTGATGAGCAGCGTCGACCCGCCGCTGACCACCGTGCGCCAGCCGATCGACGCGATGGGTCGCCTGGTGATCGAGCTGCTGACCGCCCAGATCGCCGGCGCGGCGGTCACGCACGACGAGATGCTGTTCGAGCCCGAGCTCGTCGTCCGTTCCTCGACGGGGCCAGCTCCCGCCTGACCCTGCCCATCCCACGGCGAGGGCGGGCGCGTGGGGGCGATCCCGAACTTGTAAAGTTCTTGCATCTTTTTGTCTGGTCTGTTACGTTGCGCACCGCGACTTGCCGGTGGAGCGGCGAGCCCGCAGGACCGTAACGAGGCCACACGTGACCGCTGTCGAGCGTGCAGATCTCGGCGGCGCCCGTCCGTCGGACGCGCCCCAGCCTTGCCCGAGCCGCCGATCCACGTTGGTGGCGACGCGCCGTGATCTACGAGGTCTACGTCCGCAGCTTTGCGGACGCGAATGGCGACGGCACCGGCGACCTTGCGGGCGTCCGATCTCGGTTGCCCTACCTGCGCGACCTGGGCGTCGACGCCGTCTGGTTCACGCCCTGGTACGCCTCGCCCCTCGCGGATGGCGGCTACGACGTCGCGGACTACCGCTCGATCGATCCGGCGTTCGGCACCCTCGCCGAGGCGGAGGCGCTGATTGCCGAGGCCGCGATCCCATGGCATCAGGACGATCGTCGACGTCGTGCCCAACCACGTGTCCAGCGAGCATCCCTGGTTCCGCGCGGCGCTCGATTCACGCCCGGATCACCGGAGCGATCGCGCTTCTGGTTCCGCCCCGGTCGAGGGGAGGACGGGCAGCTCATGCCGACGGACTGGGTGTCGAACTTCGGCGGGCACGACGTGGACACGCACCGTCGGCCGCCGACGGCCAGCCCGCCGAGTGGTACCTCCACCTCTTCTCGGAGGACCAGCCGGACCTCAACTGGAACCACCCCGATGTCCGTCGCGAGTTCGAGGACGTCCTCCGCTTCTGGTTCGACCGCGGTGCGGCCGGCATCCGCATCGACTCAGCCGCCCTGCTCGTCAAGGACGCGGACCTGCCCGAGGTCCCCGACGAGCCGGGGCCGGGCGATCACCCGAACGTGGATCGCGATGAGATCCACGACATCTATCGAAGCTGGCGGGCAGTAGCGGACGAGTACGCAGATCCGAAGGCACTCGTCGGCGAGGTCTGGCTCGCCGACATCGATCGGTTCGTGCGGTACCTGCGCCCGGACGAGCTCCACACGGCCTTCAACTTCGATTTCCTTGCACGGCCCTGGGCGGCGTCCGAGCTTCGCACGTCCATCGACCAGGTGCGGGCTGCGCATGCCCCGGTGAACGCGCCTGCCACCTGGCTCCTCTCGAACCACGACGTGACGCGGCCCGTGACTCGCTACGGCCGCCGAGACTCATCCTTCAGCTTCACGGCCAAGCGTCGCGGGACCATGACGGACCTCGACCTTGGCCGGCACCGGGCGCGGGCCGCGGCCCTCCTCGCGGCGGCGCTCCCGGGCTCCCTCTATATCTACCAGGGCGATGAGCTCGGGCTCGACGAGGTCGAGGACCTGCCTCCGGATCGCCTCCAGGATCCGATGGTCGCCCGGTCGGGTGGTGTCGATCCAGGACGTGATGGCTGTCGCGTCCCGCTGCCCTGGTCGGGGGTGACACCGCCCTTCGGTTTCAGCCCGCCGAAGGGCGCTGCCGAGCCGTGGCTGCCGCAGCCGGACCGCTGGGCCGCACGCACGGTCGAGGCGCAGAGCGCAGACGGCGGTTCGATGCTGGCCCTGTACCGGCGCGCACTCGCGATCCGACGAACCGATCCGGATCTGGCGGGCGAGGCGTTCGCCTGGCTCCCGTCCCGAAGCGACGTGCTCGCCTTCCGTCGCGGCGCCGGGTTCATCTCGATCACGAACTTCGGCGGTCGGGACGAGCCCGCGCCGGATGGCGGCGAGCTGCTGTTAGCAAGCCACGACCTGCGCGACGGACGCCTGCCAACCGATGCCACCGGCTGGTGGCGGCTGCGCACGACGCCCGGGAGCGACTCGTGAACCGGGTGACGGGAGAGGTGCGCATGGCATGACGACCAGCTCCCGAGCGACCGATCCCGAATTGCAAGGAGCACCATTGGCAACGCGAGAGGAGAGAACGTGATGTGGAGGAGACAAGCAAGGCCACCGGTGATGACCACGGCGTTCGCCCTGGTCCTTGTCGCGATCATCGGGGCGTGCAATCCCGCGGCGACCCCGCCGGCCTCGGCCCCGAGCACGGGCCAGCCCGCGACCGCGGGACCAACGGCGGCCGCGCAGGAGCCGGTCACCATCACGGTGGGCGTGCTCCGGCCGGGTGCCACGCAGGCAGCGGTCGACGCGCTGTACCTGCAGATCGAGCAGTTCCAGGCGAAGTACCCGTGGATCACCGTCGAGCCCGAGGAGTACAACTGGACGGCGCCCACGTTCACCGCGGCGCTCGCGGCGGGCACGCTGCCCGACGTCTTCACGATCCCCTTCACCGATGGCAAGGGGCTCATCGCCCAGGACCAGATCGTCAACATCGACTCGCGCGTCCGCGCGCTTGGCTACGCCGACAGGTTCAACCCGAACGTCCTCGTCAACGGACAGAGCGCGGACGGCGCGATCTCGGCGGTGCCCATCGCCGCCTATGGGATGTCCCTGACCTACAACCGAACCCTGTTCACGCAGGCCGGGCTTGATCCAGACCAGCCCCCCGCGACCTGGGACGAGGTCCGCACCGCGGCGAAGGCGATCGCCGAGAAGACCGGCGTCGCCGGCTTCGCGGAGATGGCCACCGAGAACACCGGCGGCTGGCAGCTGACGACGGCGACCTACGCCCTGGGCGGCCGAATGCAGACGATCGGGGACGACGGCAAGGTGACCGCGACCCTCAACAACGCCCAGACGAAGGCTGCCCTCGAGCGCCTCAAGGCGATGCGCTGGGAGGACAACTCGATGGGCTCGACCTTCGACTATGCCTGGGGCACGATCAACCAGGCCTTCGCCTCCGGCCAGATCGGGATGTTCACCGGCGGCTCCGACCTGTACACCAACATGGTCCAGAACAACAGCCTCAAGCCCGAGGACTACGGCGTCTCGGTGATCCCGTTGGAGGGCCCCGATGCCGGCGTCCTCGGTGGCGGGACACTCGCCGCGGTCAAGACCAACACCACCGAGGCGGAGCGCGACGCCGCCGTGGCGTGGATCGACTGGTACTACCTGCAGAAGCTCCTCACCCAGGAGGGTGCAGTGGCCGACGCACAGGCCCTCAAGGCCAACAATCAGCCGGTCGGGGTCCCGTCGCTGCCGATCTTCGACAAGGCAACATACGACGCTTCCCAAGAGTGGATCAAGGAGTACATCAACGTCCCCACCGAGCAGATGACGCCGTTCACGTCGAAGATCTTCGACCAGCCGATCGTCACCGAGCCGACGGTCGAAACCCAGAAGCTGTACGCGGCCCTCGATCCCGTCGTGCAGGCCGTCCTCACCGACCAGAACGCCAGCATCGGCGCGTTGCTCGATCAAGCCAACGCGCAGGTCCAGGCGATCCTCGACGAGGGCTGATCGCAGGCTCCTCAAGACGACGGGCCCCGGCTCCGCCGGGGCCCGTATCGTTCCTGGACCCGCTGGCCATGATCGGTGTGCGCCCATTCGAGGGCGAGCTGGATCCAGCGCGGATCGCGATGAGGTGGAATGGGCGCGTTGAGCGAGGCAGTTCCAGCCACCGAGACGACGACCCGCCGACGGCGATCCGGGTCGCACTTCCGGCTGACGCGCGACGGCCTCGGCACCTTCGCCTTCCTGCTGCCGCTCCTGCTCATCTTCGGGCTCTTCGCGTGGTTCCCGATCATCCGGGCGCTCGTCATGAGCGTTCAGGAGACGAATCTCGGTCTCGGCGCCGACGTTCATCGGACTCGAGAACTTCGCCCGGGTCATCGCCGATCCGCAATTCGGCATCGCCGTTACCAACACGACCTGGTTTGCGTTCCTCGCCCTGATCTTTGGCTTCCCGATTCCGATCGTTCTCGCCGTCGTGATGAGCGAGGTCAGGCGGGGCCGCGGCCTGTACTCGGCCCTGGCCTACCTGCCCGTCGTCATCCCACCCGTGGTCTCCGTGCTGCTGTGGCGCTTCTTCTACGACGCATCGCCGCGGGGCGTGTTCAACACGATCCTCGGCTGGGTCGGGGTGGACCCGTTGCCGTGGCTCCAGAGCGCGGCGACGGCGATGCCCTCCATCGTGATCGAGGCGACCTGGGCAAACGCCGGCGCGACCGTGATCATCTATCTCGCTGCGCTCATCGCCGTCCCGCGCGAGCTGTATGACGCGGCCGACGTGGACGGCGCCTCGATCTGGCAGAAGGTCGTCCACGTCACGCTTCCGCAGCTCCGATCCGTGCTGCTCGTGACGCTCATCCTGCAGCTGCTCGCAACGGCCCAGCTGTTCACGGAGCCGCTGCTCTTCACGAGCGGCGGCCCGAACAACTCGACCCTTACCGTCCTGCTCCTGATCTACCGCTACGCGTTTCAGAACAGCCTCGGCGGCGACTACGGCATGGCCGCGGCCCTGAGCCTCATGCTCGCCGTGTTCCTCGCGCTCTTCACCGCCGGCTACTACCGGCTGACGCGAGGCTGGAGCACGTCCTCGTGATCAGCCGGCGGCGCCGCGGACCCGCGGAGCTCCGCCATCGAGCGCGGGATCATGGCGCCGACCGACTGGCGCCGCGGTCGGGCTCGCTGGTCGATGCTCACGCTGCAGGGCGGCGTCCTCGTGTTCCTGCTCGTCGTCGGGCTGGGGCCGATCCTGTGGATGGCCAAGGCCGCCGTCACGCCGACCCAGGACACCCTCCGGTTCCCGATGGCGCTTTGGCCGAATGGAATCGACCTCGGCCAGCTGGTCGTCGCCTGGTCGAGGACGCATATCGACCGGTACCTGCTCAACACGGTCGTCATCGCGGCCGGCTCCTGGGCGATCCAGCTCCTCGTCGCGACGACGGGCGGGTATGCGCTCTCGGTCCTGCGGCCACGCCTCGGCGGGCTGCTCACCGGACTGATCGTCGCGACCCTGTTCGTGCCCCCGATCGTGCTGCTCGTGCCGTTGTACCTGACGGTGGTCCAGGTCCCGCTCGGGCCGAAGGGGCTGATCGACTCGTACTGGGCGATCTGGCTGCCCGCCGGCGCGAGTGCGGTGAACGTGATTCTCGTCAAGCGCTTCTTCGACAACCTGCCGCGCGAGATCTTCGAGGCCGCCAGGGTCGATGGCGCCGGGCCGCTGCGGCTCTTCTGGTCGATCGTGCTCCCGCTGTCGCGCCCGATCCTCGGGGTCGTCTCGGTCTTCGCGATCACGGCGACCTGGAAGGACTACCTCTGGCCGTTCCTGGTGATCCGAAACCCGAACCTCCAGCCGCTGTCGGTGCGCCTGCCCACGCTCCAGGTGTCGACCGACCTCGGCGTGTTCATTGCCGCGCTCGCCATCTCGAGCCTTATCCCGATCCTGCTGTTCCTGCTGTTCCAGCGCCTGTTCCTGAACGGCGCCGGGCTGAGCGGAGCCATCAAGGGCTAGGGCAGGGGACCTCGCGGCGGCCGCGATCGACGGGAACGTTCAGGGTCGGAACAGATAGGCCGCGAGGGCGATCAGGTCGATCGGGAGGATGACCAGGGCAGCGAGACGAGAGCGCTCGAGCTCGGGGTCGTCCGTCTTGCGGAACATCCAGGTCAGTGGCGGCCGCGCACGATGCAAGGTGACGTAACGACGCGTAAATCGCTGTCCGGCCACCCACAGCGCGACGCTCGCCACAGTGAGAACCGCGAGGGCGAGGAGTCCAATTTGGTTCACGCGGAGATCGTGCCTCATTCGTCGCTTCGATTTGTCGCCGCGTCGCGAGCGTTCCTCGCGGGCTGACGCTCAGCGTCGGCGCCACGCGAACAGCCTCGTCCCGCGGACGTCACACCACACGAGTCCGGGCTGGACGGGCGGATCCGCTCCGGCGGCGAGCGACGCGACCCATCGGGCAGACGATCCCGGGAACCTCGCCGCGAACACGTCTCCATATCTCGCCACGAGCTCACGATTTCGACGAGTCGTGCGTACGACCCAGACGCTTGCGACCCGGTATGGCTCCTCGCCCCAGGCGTACGCGGCGAAGGCATCGGCCTCCGCGAGCTTGCGATTCGTCGATCTGGCACTCGCACCGATGTCGCCGAAGGTGTTCCAGCACTCCGCGAGAATCAGGATGCGGCGGCGATCGTCGCGGAGTCCGACGTCGGTGGAACGGTTCGGGTCGGCCGGCTTCGACGGGAGCTCAAAGGTTCCTGCGTAGCCGTTCTGTCGACCGAGCCGCAGGATCAGGTTCTGGATCATGAGATGCGCGGCGTCGGCGACATCGTCGACCGCATCTCGTGTCGGCTCGAACCGGAGGTGCCGGTCGACAGCGGTGAAGGCCCTCTGCCAAAGGTCCAGCGAAAAGCTCCCGCCTCGACCGCGCTCCATCACGCTGATCGTCGACTGCGTCAGGCCGACGATGCTCGCGAGCTCGGCCTGGGTCATGCGTCGACGAAGTCTCGACCGGCGAAGCTCGCCGCCGAGCCAGGCGAGGCCCTCCTGGTTGCGTCGAGCCGCTTCGGCCCGGAGCTCAGGCTGCCTACGCCTCGACATATCGCCTACAGAATTGCCAAGGGCCCTTTGCTGGCGCTTAGCTTCGGATCACCGCTGACCCGATCGCGGCTTATCGGACCGATCGAGCGTGGGTCAGTTCCTGGAACGATCCGGACACGACAAGCAGGGGCTGCCTGTCCGCCTATAGCGACCTCATACGGTCGGGACAATTCTGGGGACGATAGGGACGCGTCCAGGTTGGCCCGAGCCTCAATTCGCACGGACGGCTTGGGCTGCGGCTTGGGCTCGACGGGTGGGTCCCGTTCTGCTGGGTCTTGATCCGCACAAGCATTCGCCGCCGCTGCGAGCGACGCTCACGTGAACCTGTCGACCACGAGAAGGATCAGCCCGGCAATCGCCAGGACTGAACCAAAAGCCATGATTCGCCGCAGTCGCTCGACCTCTGCGTCCTTGTCTGACGTCCAGAGCCAACCGCGCGGCGGAGCGCTGGAGTATCGCCTGGCGTACGCATCGACATAGCGACGCCACGTAACGAGGCGAATCCCAACGCCAACGAGCACAAGGGCGGTCACCGCCCAGGCAACCACGGTCACGTCGAAACCGTAGGCCGATCGAGATAGAACATCTGTACGAAACCGCGTGCGGACTGGTAGAATCAGAATGATGGTTGACGACGCCCAGCGGATCCTGGCGGCGGACCTCCACGACGCGGATGTCGTCGTCGAGAGCTCGCTGCGGCCGCGGAATCTCGACGAGTACATCGGGCAGCGCGAGGTCAAGGCGAACCTCTCGATCCTGCTGACCGCGGCGCGGGCGAGGGGAGAGGCGGCGGACCACGTCCTGCTCTATGGCCCGCCCGGACTCGGCAAGACGACGCTCGCGACGATCATCGCCCGCGAGCTCGGCGTGAACGTCCGATACACATCTGGCCCGGCGGTCGAGCGGCCGGGTGACCTCGCCGCGGTCCTGACGAGCCTCGAGGAGCGCGACGTCCTGTTCATCGACGAGATCCACCGGCTCAACCGCGCGGTCGAGGAGATCCTCTACCCGGCGATGGAGGACTACGCGCTCGACGTGATGATCGGCAAGGGGCCGAGCGCGCGAAGCCTCCGGCTGAGCCTCAAGCCGTTCACGGTCGTCGGCGCAACAACCAGGGCCGGCCGCATTTCCTCACCCCTTCGTGACCGGTTCGGGGCAACGTACCGGCTCGACTTCTACGAGGAGGCCGAGCTGACGGAGATCGTCGAGCGGTCGGCGAGGATTCTCGCCATCGAGATCAATCACGATGCGGCGGTGGCCATCGCGAGGCGGGGCCGGGGCACGCCCCGGATCGTGAATCGCCTCCTCAAGCGAGTCCGCGATCACTCCGAGGTCATCGGCACGGGGACCGTGGACGAGCCGGCCGCCGTCGAAGCCATGCGCCTCCTCGAGATCGACGACGCCGGCCTCGACTCGACCGACCGAAAGCTGCTCGCCGCGATCGTCCAGAAGTTCGCCTCGGGCCCCGTCGGAGTTGCGGCCCTCGCCGCCGTGCTGTCGGAGGAGATCGAGACGATCGAGGACGTCTACGAGCCGTACCTGCTCAGGCTCGGCTTCCTCGATCGAACGCCGCAGGGCCGCATCGCGACGGAAGCCGCGCGAGCGCACCTCGCGAGCCTCGGCTACGAGATCCCGCCACCGCGGCGCGCCGAGCCCGAGGTGCTCCCGCTGTGGGAGGAGCCGAGCCACAGCATCGGGGGCTCGTGATCGCCGTCGCACCCGCGCGCCCGGCGTCGTTCGAGATCCTCCAGCCAACGCCGCGCGACGCACCGACGCGTGCCCGGCTTGGTCGCCTCACGCTGCCCCACGGGGTCGTCGAGACGCCCCAGTTCATGCCGGTCGGCACGAACGCGACGGTCAAGGCGCTCGACCCGGACGACATCGAGGCGACGGGCGCGACGATCGTGCTCGCGAACACCTACCACCTGTACCTGCGCCCGGGACACGAGCGCATCGAGCGGCTCGGCGGGCTGCATCGGTTCATGGCCTGGGATCGGCCGATCCTCACCGACTCGGGCGGCTTCCAGGTCGTCTCGCTCGCCGACTGGCGCAAGATCGACGACGACGGCGCGACCTTCCGCAGCCACATCGACGGCTCCACCCACCGGCTCACACCTGAGTCCGCGATCGCGATCCAGGAGGCACTGGGCGCCGACGTGGCAGTCGCGTTCGACCACCCCGTGTACCCCTCGTCGGATCGGAAGGTCGTCGATCGACGCGACCGACCGGACGCATCGCTGGGCCGAACGCTCGCTGGCCGCCCACCGCCGCGTCGGACCAGGCGCTGTTCGGCGTGATCCAGGGCGGGCTCGAGCCCGACCTTCGCGCGCGTTCGACCGAGGTCATCGCCGGCTTGCCGTTCGACGGCCTGAACATCGGCGGCCTCGCGGGCGACGAGACGCCGGCGCAGCGGCGCGAGGCGATCGATACGGTCGTCGACCTGCTCGCGGATGATCCGCGGCCGCGCTACCTCATGGGCCTCGGGTCGCCGGCGGACCTGCTGGACGCTGTCGACCAGGGCATCGACCTGTTCGATTCCGTGCTCCCATCCCGGGTCGCCCGGACCGGCCAGGTTTGGATCCCAGGCGGCCGGCTGGATATGCGCAAGGCGTTCCTGCTGGACGAGGCCGGCCCGATCCAGGAGGACTGCGCGTGTCTCGCCTGCCGGCGGTTCTCGAGGGCCTATGTCGCGCACCTGTTCCGCGCGAAGGAGCTTCTCGGCTACCGGCTGGCGACCCTCCACAACCTGACATTCACGCTCGACTTCATGGCCCGGATCCGTACCGCGATCGCGGCCGGCACGTTCCCGGAATCGATGGCGGAGCTCCGCCTCAGGGCCGGTCGGACCGAGGCTGGCGGGGATGCGACAATGACCAGTGAAGCGGCGGGTGAGCCGGAGTGAAGCGTCGCCGGGTACCGTCCACCCAGCGCGGAGGAAGCCTCGATGGGCTCTCGAGATCGACCAAGCCGCGAAGCCAAGAAGAAGCCCAAGGATCGGTCGAACGTGCCCAAGGTGCAGCCGCTGGCGGAGCCGCCGATGAACGTCGAGCTCATCCGCAAGGCGCGCAAGCCCCGCTGGGACGAGGGCGACAAGGACGAGTCCTGACCGGTCCCCGGGAGCGTGCGTCGGCTCCAACCGCCGACTTGAGATGGACAGGAGCGTGACGCGACGATGGCGGTAATGGAGCGCAACGGCGAGAAGGCGGTCGCAGAGAAGGGCCGCGCGGTCGACGCGGCCATCCTGACGATCGAGAAGCAGTTCGGGACCGGCTCGATCATGCGCCTCGGCTCGGCCGAGCGACAGCAGGTCGACACGATTCCCTCGGGCTCGATCGCCCTGGACCTGGCGCTCGGCGTCGGGGGCGTGCCGCGCGGACGGATCACCGAGGTCTTCGGGCCGGAGTCATCGGGCAAGACGACGCTCTGCCAGCACATCATCGCGGAGGCGCAGCGGAAGGGCGGCGTGGCAGCGTTCATCGACGTCGAGCACGCGCTCGACCCCGGCTACGCGCGAGCGTGCGGCGTCAATGTCGACGAGCTCCTCGTCAGCCAGCCCGATACGGGCGAGCAGGCGCTCGAGATCACCGAGACGCTCATTCGATCGGGCGGCATCGATGTCGTCGTCGTCGACTCGGTCGCGGCACTCGTCCCTCGGGCAGAGATCGAGGGCGAGATGGGCGACTCGTTCGTGGGCATCCAGGCGCGGCTCATGAGCCAGGCGCTGCGTAAGCTCACCGGCGCGGTCAGCCGCTCGAATACCTCGCTCGTGTTCACCAACCAGCTGCGCGAGAAGATCGGCGTGATGTTCGGCAACCCCGAGACGACGCCGGGCGGCCGCGCGCTCAAGTTCTACGCCAGCGTTCGGCTGGACATCCGCCGGGTCGAGACGATCAAGAGCGGCCAGGAGTCGATCGGCAACCGGGTGCGCGTCAAGGTCGTGAAGAACAAGGTCGCGCCGCCGTTCCGCGTCGCCGAGTTCGACGTGATGTACGGCGAGGGCATCTCCCGCGAGGGCGGGCTGCTCGACGTCGGCGTCGCGATGGATGTCGTCGACAAGACGGGCGCCTGGTTCACGTACGCGGAGACGCGTCTCGGCCAAGGTCGCGAGGCATCGAAGGATTTCCTGCGCCAGAACGCGCCCATCGCCACAGAGATCGAGTCGAAGATTCGCGCCAAGGTTGCCGGCGGCGATGCCGCGGTTCCCGTGGAAGGCATCGAAGAGGCGGAGTAGCCCTCAAGGCCGCGGAGAGGATGCATCGAGTCTCTCGCCGATCGCCCGCGGAGAAGCGAGCACTCCACGCCGAGGTCGATGACCCCGAGGTCGTGCTCGCGGCGGCGCTCCGCTTCCTGGAGGCTCGACAGCGGTCCGCGACGGAGGTGCGTCGCCGATTGACCACGGCAGGCTATCGCGACGAGCTGGTCACCGGAGCGATGGAGCGACTCGTCGAGCTGGGCATCCTCGACGATGACGCCTTCGCCCGGTCGTGGGTGGAATCGCGGGATCGGGCTCGGCCGCGGGGTGAGCGCGCGCTCCGCGCGGAGCTGGCGAGGAAGGGCATCGATCGGCAGATCGTCGACAACGTCATCGAGGAGCGCGACGAGACCGCGCCGGATGCGGACGCCGCAGCGGCACGCCGACTGCTCGAGCGCAATGGATCGCTCGCTCGGGTGGCAGATCCGCGGGCACGACGCAGTCGCGCATATGCGCTCCTTGCGCGACACGGCTTCGATTCGGAGACGGCCGTCGAGGCGATCCGGTCGCTTGAGCCCGGCACGACGAACGAGTCGCTCTAGCCGTCGTGTCGGCTGCGCTCACGAGCGGCAGCGGTCGCAATCGGAGCCGCCTTCCGCCGGGCGTCCATGAGGCGGCGCCTGATCAGGGGCCCTGCCGTGCTCGTCCTGCCGTAGCGTCAGGACGCCGGGCTTACACCGTCCCATGCGCGGTACCCACGGTGCGCTTTCCTGCCATAGCGTCAGGACGCCGGGCTTAGCCACCTCGGAGAGGCCCATTTCCAGCCGGTTCGTCCTTCCGTGACGCTTTGGCAGGGTTCGTAGGTAGGCCGCCCGCACGAGCGCATGGTCGGACCTGTCCTGGTCGGGGTGGGCGACCGGCTAAGCCTCGATTGGTGACGCTCTGGCAGGAATCTCAGCCCGAAAGGGGGCTGGAGAGCGTTTGGGGGCTGGAGAGCGATGGAGCACCAATAGGGCACGAAACCCGACGTTGAGGCCGCGACCATCGAGCGGGACTGCCCGCCCGCGACGCTCGGGACGAATCACACAGCTCGCACCAGGGCCCGCCGCATCAACGGAATAGGGGATGGAACGCTCTCGCGAACGCCCCATCGCCAGATTCGGAGCTAGATGGTCGCGGCGCCGCGGCAGACCTGGCCGGTCGAGACGTTTCGAGCCCGACCGATGACCGTGTCCTTGCCGGCGCGGTTCGAGATCAGGGCACGGAACTCGAACGAGCCACTGGGCGCCTTCGTGGTCTTCTGGCCCTGCTTGAGGACGGCCCCGTCGCGCTTCACTTTCGCGCTCCAGACCTGGCCGTTGCGGTTCGAGTCGACCTCGAACTCGACCTCGATCCGCCCATCCTCCTTGGACAGCTTGAGCTTCCAGTCGGCCGCCCCGCTGCAATTGCCCGTGGCGATCACGTCGCCATCCTTGGCGGCGACCGCGGGAGCGGTGGCGAACGCCCCGGCTGCGATCAGCAGCCCCGAGGCGAGGATCAGGGGAAGTCGGCGACGGACGTACGGCATGAGCATTGGCCTCCAGCGGGTGGGTCAGGGCGGGCTCCGGATGAGCCTCTTGCCTCTCTTGAGGGCGGATCATCCCGAAAGGTTTCACGGTGCCTGCCGACAGTCGCGCGCCGGAGCGTTACAGGTGCGTTGTCGCGTGGCGACGAACCTCACGTTGGGCGGCCCCGGCCGAACGAGACGTCCGCCCACCCGTAGTAGGCTACGCGATGGCTCCCGCAGCCCGTCTCATCGACCACGTGGTGGCGCCGCGCCACCACATGCGGGGGATCGCTAGAACACAAAGCGTCCGGCCGCCAGGCGGTCCGGATGGGAGGATGAAGATGGACTACCTCGCCCCCGTGCTTGGGGCGCTGGTCGGCTTGGCCATTGGCCTCGGCATTGGATTCGTCGCGCGCAGCCGGTGGGCCAACCAGTCGATCAAGACCGCCACCGAGAAGGCCGCCCGCATCGTGGCCGACGCCCGCACGCAGCAGAAGGACCTCATCCTCGAGGCGAAGGAGGAGAAGATCCGCCTGCAGCGCGAGGCGGAGGACGACGCTCGAGAGCGACGCGCGGAGCTGACCAACCTCGAGCGCCGGCTGCACTCCCGAGACGAGCAGCTGGACCAGCGCTCGGACATGCTCGAGCAGCGCGACCGCAAGCTTCTCGAGAAGCAGATCGAAATGGACAAGAGCCGCGAGGAGCTGGAAAAGCTCAATCACGAGCGGGTCTTGGCGCTCGAGAAGGTCAGTGGCATGTCCGCGGAGGACGCCAAGGGCGTGCTGCTCGAGGCGATCCGCGAGGAGGCGGAGCACGACGCCGTCAAGCTCGCTCGCTCCATCGAGCGACGGGCACGCGAGGAGGCCACGGAGAAGGCGCGCGACATCATCGTGACCGCCATGCAGCGGGTTGCCGCCGATCACACCGCCGAGCACACCGTGACCGTCGTCCACCTGCCCAACGACGAAATGAAGGGCCGGATCATCGGGCGCGAGGGCCGGAACATCCGCGCGCTGGAGCAGGCAACCGGGATCGACCTGATCATCGACGACACGCCGGAGACGGTCGTGCTCTCGGGCTTCGACCCGGTTCGCCGCGAGATCGCGCGAATCTCGCTCACGAAGCTCATGGGCGACGGGCGCATCCACCCAGGCCGCATCGAGGAGGTCGTCGCCAAGGCTCGAGCCGAGGTGGACCTCGTGATCCGCCAGGCCGGCGAGCAGGCCGCCTACGACGCCGGCGTGCCCGGCCTGCCGGCGGACCTCCTGAAGCTCCTCGGCCGGCTCAAGTACCGCACGAGCTACGGCCAGAACGTGCTCGTGCACTCGATCGAGACGAGCGCCCTGGCCTCGGTCATCGCGAGCGAGCTCGGCGCGGACGTCATGGTTGCCAAGATGGGCGGCCTGCTCCACGACATCGGCAAGGCGGTCGACCACGAGGTCGAAGGCCCGCATGCCGCCATCGGCGCCCAGATCGCCCAGAAGCACGAGCTGCCGTTCAAGGTGATCAACGGCATCGCCGCGCACCACCAGGAAGTCGAGTACGCCTGCCTGGAGGCGCCGATCGTCCAGGTCGCCGACGCGATCAGCGCGTCACGGCCGGGTGCCCGCGGCGAGACGATGGAGACGTACGTCAAGCGGCTCGAGGACCTGCAGGGCATCGCCGAGAGCTTCGGCGGGGTGGAGAAGTCGTTCGCCGTCCAGGCCGGGCGCGAGGTGCGCATCCTCGTCCGACCCGAGGAGATCGACGACCTGTCCGCCACGCGACTCGCGCGCGACATCGTCAAGAAGATCGAGGAGCAGCTGACGTACCCGGGCCAGATCAAGGTCACGGTCATCCGCGAGACCCGAGCCGTCGAGTACGCCAAGTAGGTCACAGGGTCGGGCGACCGCGCGTCGTTTGAGCCGATGTCTCGGTTGGTCGTTGCCCTCCTGATCGCCGTGCTGGTCGGCGCGTGCGACGTGAAGCGTCCTCCCATGGCGACCCCGGTGGTCGCGCAAACGCCGAGTCCTGTCCCGGTGACCCCGGCCGCCCTGACGATCACCGGATCGGGCTGGCTCTGCGGACCATGGTGGTACGGGTGCGGCGCGGTCCTGGTGATCGCGCAGCCGGACTGGACCATTCCCGCCGACTGGGCGCCGGGCATTGACGACATCCGGTTCGACGGGGACCGCCGGGCAGGGTCGGAGAAGCCGACACTGATCACCGGCGCCAGGGAGCCGGCACCGGAATGGATCGAGTCGGGCGACTACCGCCTGGTCGGGATCCTGACGCGGCAGTCCGACGTTGCGGACGCACCGCTCGAGTCGACGGTTGGTTGCTCCGCCGATGTGAGCATTCCGTCTGGAACCCGGTCTATCAGCGTCGATATCACGTTCGGAAATGCCTGCATGATCGACGTGTCGATGGACACCCCTACGCTGGCTCCGAGCGCCTCGCCGAGGGCATAAGCGAGAGTCGGTTACGCTCTTGGCGATGCCCAACGGACAGATCCCGCCGAGCAGCAACGCGCCCGCGATCCTCGCCGAGGGCCTCGTCAAGGTCTACAAGACCAGCAAGAACGAGATCCGAGCGCTCGACGGCGTCGACCTGCGGGTCGAGCAGGGGACGGTGCTCGGCCTCCTCGGTCCGAACGGCGCCGGCAAGACGACCGCCGTGCGCATCCTCGCGACGCTCCTCAAGCCGGATGCCGGGCGCGCGACAGTCGCCGGCTTCGACGTCGCCGACGCAGTCGGACGAGATCCGGCAGGTCATCGGCCTCTCCGGACAGTACGCGGCAGTGGATGAGAACCTCACCGGGCGCGAGAACCTGTGGCTCTTCGGGCGCCTGTACCAGCTCGCCTCGCCGGAGGCGCGGCGACGCGCAGACGAGCTGCTGGAGCAGTTCGAGCTCATGGACGCGGGGGACCGCGTCGTCAAGACGTACTCCGGCGGCATGCGGCGCCGGCTCGACCTCGCAAGCGCGCTCATCGGCCGGCCGCGCCTCCTGATCCTCGACGAGCCCACGACCGGCCTCGATCCGCGCAGCCGCCTCGGGATGTGGGACGTCATCCGGGCGCTGGTCCGCGAGGGCACGACGCTCCTGCTCACCACCCAGTACCTCGAGGAGGCGGACGAGCTCGCCGACAGCATCGCCGTCATCGACCGTGGCAAGGTCATCGCGCGTGGCACTGCGGATGAGCTGAAGGCGCAGGTCGGCGGCGAGCGGATCGAGGTCGTCGTTCACCGGCGGGAGGACGTCCCTCGAGCCGCAGAGCTGCTGCGGGCTGCCTGTCAGACCGACGTGACCATCGACGAGCACACCCGGGAGCTGATGGTCCACTCGACCGGCGGCGCAGCGACGCTCGTCCAGGTCGTGCGCGACCTCGATGGCTCGAAGATCCAGATCGACGACGTCGCCCTTCGTCGACCGACCCTCGACGACGTCTTCCTCGCGCTGACCGGCCACCAGGCCGAAGCGAAACCTGAAGCCCGGGCCGACGGGACCACGGAGGGGCGTGCCGCGTGACGGCCATCGCACGACCTCGAGGTAAGGGCGGCGCTCAACAGCTCCTGCGGGACAGCCTGCTGATCGCGTGGCGGAACCTGAAGCGGGTGCCGCGGATCCCGGAGCTCGCGATCTTCGCGATCATCCAGTCGATCATGTTCGTGGCTGCTCTTCGCCTTCGTCTTCGGCGGCGCGATCCCGATCCCGGCGGCTACCAGCCCTTCCTCATGCCCGGGATCTTCGCCCAGACGATCGTGTTCGTGGCCGGCACGGTGGCCATTGGAACGACGGACGACATCCAGAAGGGAATCGTCGACCGCTTCCGGTCGCTGCCCATGTCCGGCTCGGCCTTCCTCGTGGGGCGGACGTTCTCCGAGGTGGTCTACAACGCCGGGATCCTCGTCGTCCTGATGGCGACCGGCTGGGTCGTCGGCTGGCACGTGGATGGTCTCGCGTCGCTCGCCGCAGGCTTCGGCCTGCTCCTGCTCTTCGCCTACGCGATGGCGTGGCTCGGCGTCTTCCTCGGCATGCATGTCCCGACGGTCGAGGTTGCCAACCAGGTGATCTTCACGGTGCTCTTCCCGCTCACCTTCATCTCGAACGTCTTCGTGCCCCAGGACACGCTTCCGGACTGGCTCCGCCCGGTCGCCGAATGGAACCCGACGAGCACGCTGACGGCCGCGCTCCGCGAGATGTGGGGCAATCCGAACCCGACGGCGTCCCAGAGTCTCGCCGCCCAGGAGCCATTGCTGGTGACGCTCGTCTGGGTCGTCGTGATCGTGGCGGTGTTCGCGCCGCTCTCGATCCGGCGCTACCGCTCGATGAGCCGCTAGCCGGCTAGCTGGCGGCGGCGGCCTTCACCGACCCCGTGAGCTTCCCGCCGCCGACCCGCGTGACGTAGCAGCTGATCTCGTGGTCACCGTCGGTCCAGCCAGCGGGTAGCGGATACAAGTAGCTGAAGTCGAATTCCGTGTCGGTCTCGTAGTCCCGAGCGACGTACGACTCCCACGCCGGGATGCACTTCTCGACGATGTACGCCTCGATGGCGGCATCGCCGGGGTACGCATCCTGGTCTGGGTAGTCGGCGACGAAGAAGATCTCGCCATCGTGCGGGTCCGTGCACGGCTGGTGCTGGACCTCGGAGATCTCGTCCGGCGTGCCGGCAGGCTGGTCGAAGCAGTCACCGACGCGCAGGTCGGTCGCGCTGCCGGACAGTCGATCGCGCAGGACCAGTCCTGCGATGACGATGGCGGCGATGATGCCCACGCGGATCGCGATCCCGCGCCAGGCGGGGCCCTTCTTCGCGGGAGGCGGTGGCGGTGTCTCGCCCGCCGCGGCCCATTGCGCCGCGGCCGGCGACGTCTGGTCAGCCGGTGAGCTCGGCGTCACGAGTCGGGCAAGCTCGCCCGGCGCGGCCGTAGGGCTGGGGTCCGGCGCCCACTGCGACGGGGGCTCCTCGGATCCCTGCGATGACGGTTGTTCCGGCGTGCCTTGTCGCCAGGCGTCGGACATTCCTGCAAGCCCTCCCTTGGTTCCGACGGATGCTACATGGGCTCGAGGGTCCGCCTAGGCGACGTTCGTACCATCTGCGCCCCCCGACGCGCCTCGGATGGTAGCCTCGGCTCGATGCCAGATCCCTCACCGGAATCCCGGGCTGCCGGGCGCGTTCGCCTTGGCAACCCGGCGAACGGCAACGCCCCACGCCCGACCGGCGCGTGCCGCGTGCTGATGATCGGCGACGTGATCGGCAAGCCAGGACGCCTCGCGGTCGAGGCGATGCTGCCGGGGCTTCGGGAGGAGCGCTCGCTCGACTTCGTCACCGCCAACGGCGAGAACCTCGCGGGCGGGATGGGCCTCACGACATCCGTTGCCGATGCCCTGTTCGCGGTCGGCGTCGACGTGATCACGTCCGGCAACCACATCTGGGACAAGAAGGAGATCTATCCCGCGCTCGAATCGAACGACCGGATCCTGCGGCCTTTGAACTACGGCACCCACGGCGTGCCCGGTCGGGGCTGGGGGACGTACCAGGCGATCGACGGCACGGATCTCGCCGTGATCAACCTCCAGGGCCGCACGTACATGCAGCCGATCGAGAACCCGTTCCACGAGGTCGAGCGGCTGTTCGACGAGGCCGGCGAGCCGCTGCCGCCGGTCCGGCTGGTCGACTTCCACTGCGAGATCACGTCCGAGAAGAACGCGATGGGCGTGCACCTGGACGGGCGCGTGTCGGCGGTCGTGGGCACGCACACCCATGTGCCAACCGCGGACGACCGCATCCTGCCCCAGGGGACCGCCTACCAGAGCGACCTCGGCTGCACGGGACCGGCTTGGTCGATCATCGGGTTCGAGCCGGCGACGGTCCTGCCGCGATTCCTGAACGGCCTGCCGACGCGGTTCGAGGTGGGGGAAGGCGCGGTGATCTTCAACGCGGCGCAGATCGACATCGATCCCGCGACGGGCCGAGCACTCGCCATCGAGCGCATCCAGCGGGTCTGGGAAGCGTGAGCGCGACGGATCCGGGCGTCGAGAGCCCGAACGTCAAGCGCCACCACGCTCCCGCGACGGGCCTCGTCCCGCCGGCGCCCGCCGGGCCTCGATTTGCATACGCACACCGTCCGCTCGGATGGCCTGCTGACGCCCGCGGAGCTGGTGGCCGCGGCTGCCGCCGCCGGCCTGCGGCTGCTCGCGATCACCGACCACGACACGCTCGCCGGCGTGCGCGAGCTGCGGGCGAGCGGCGCCACGCCCCCGGGCCTCGAGGTGATCCCGGGCATCGAGATCAACACGGTCGCCGCCGATCGGGACCACGTCCTCGAGGGCGAGGTGCACATCCTGGGCCTCGGGGTCGATCCCGACGACGACGCGCTGGAGAGCGCGCTCTCCCTGCAGCGCGATGCACGCCGGATCCGCTTCGACAAGATGGTGCGGCGGCTGCGCGACCTTTCGATGCCGATCGACGCCGCGCTCGAGACCCTCCCCGAGACCACCGAGGACGACGCATTGGGCCGGCCCCGGATCGCCCGGGCGCTGATCGTCGCCGGCCACGCGGTGAGCGTCGAGGACGCGTTCAACAAGCACCTGTCCAGGGGCCGGCCGGCGTACGTGCCGCGCCAGGGCCTCGGGCCGGCCGCTGCCCTCGCGGCGATCCGAGCCGCCGGCGGCCTGGCGTCGCTCGCACACTACTCCGAGGCCCCAGGTCAGCTGCCATTCATGCGCGAGCTGATCGAGCTCGGCCTCGGCGGCCTCGAGGTCCATTACCGCGCATGGGACCTCGAGACGGTCCGGATGATGCGTGCCGTCGCCACGAACCTCGGGCTCGTCTGGACGGGTGGCAGCGACTACCACGGCGACCGCGAGACCTACGCCGAGGCCCACGCCCAGCTCTGGAACCCGCCCGAGGTCGAGGCCGGCCTCAGGGCAGCGCTCGGAGCCGCCGTCTAGCCGGTCTAAGCCTCTATATCGACCGCCACCGTCCTGCCATCCCGTTCCGGGATGCCCGTGTCTGATGCGTGCGTCAGGTACGAACTAGGCTCGTGGTATCGGACTCTCGGTCCAAATCGCGGATCACCTACGAACCAGGTTCGTGCAATCCACCCCGAGCGTCGCACGTGGCGTCATCGAGCAAGCCTCTTGCTACGTGACGCGACCGTTGAGCGTGGGTGGTCCGGACGGCGCTGGCAATGCGTGGATACCACGAGCCTCGTTCGTAGGTGGTGCACACCGCGACTTCGTCGGTGATGCGGATCGGGAAGCGGCGGCATCGTGGAAGGCTGCGGCCCTGGCTACGGGACGCAGTCGCCCGGTTGGCCGGGGTTCTCGGCAGGCGGCGGGCCGGACGGGGTGCCGTCGCCGGCCCAGATCGTCAATCGACCGCACGAGAGATCGACGCGACCCATCGTGCTCCTTGTCGACATCCCACCGTCGGGACGCGTCGTGGTCCAGACCTGTCCGGGTTCGACGTTCATGGACGTGAGCACCCGTCCGGAGGCCGATCTCGCCTCGACGACCCACGGCACCGGATTCAGCCCGGTGGTGTCGATCTCCGGTGGTGGCCCACCGGACGGGAACACGCCGACCGGCACGCCATTCACGAAGAGCGTCACATCCATTGTCGTGCCGTTGGACACGTGGAGTGCCGGGCGATCCGGAGCGACGAACGTTGGCGTCGCGATGCACGAGCTAAGATGCCGCGGCCAGACCCAAACGAGCGACGAGTCGGACAACGCCACCGCGCATACCCGCATGATCCTCCGATCACGCATGCGTGTCATCAGCAGCGTCAGGCGCTCCAGTCGACCCGCACCTCCATTCGAAGGTCGGGGAGCGGCAGTGATTTCGGCCTCCGCTTCGACGGCCGAACGATCCTGCTCGATCGAGCGAATGCCACGGCTCGATCGAGACGTCGGCGCCTGCTCGACGCCAGGTCCCGACGATCTCGCCGCGCACCAGCACCGCGCCGGGCCAGACGCGCGAGGTCCAGAGGAGGTCTCGCCGATCGGCCTCGGGCACCAGCAGCTCGCGGTCCGCGCCCTGGAGGAGGTAGTACGTGTCGCCGCTCGGGAGGAGCCGAGCAGGGGCGTCGGCCACCTCGGGCGATCGCAGAGTCGCCTCGTCGCTCGAGAGAATCCACCCGTCGCCGATCGGCGTGCGGACCGGGGTGAGCTCGGCGGTGAGCCCGTCGAACGCCGCGCGGGCACCGGCGGCCCCGATCCCAGCCCACTTGGCGAACGACTCGGACGTGGTCGGGCCGAAGACGTGCAGGTACCGCCGCGCGAGCTCCAGTCGGGCGTCCCGCGGATCGACATCGGGCCGAAGTGCGACCCAGATCGTCGGCGCGCGCGCGCCCTCCCAGCGGATCAGGATCGTGCCGGTGGGCGCTGCGTACCGGATCCCGTTGCCGACCCCGAGGGCGCCCGCCACCTCACGATCGGGCATCCGGGCATCCCCGAGGACGCGGTGCATCGCAGAGGCCATCTCCTCGGCGACCCGACGACCGCGGGCGTCGTCGGGGTACCGCCCGAGCGTGAAGATCGCGACGTCCGCGGCCGCGATCACATACGTGCTGAACCGTGGGCCCCACACCTGCGCAAGCGACGGGTCGGCCCACGTCGAGGGCGTCGTCCCTTCGACTCGTGCGTGGATCGAAAGGAGTGCCGCGCGGGGCATGCTGTCCTGGAGTCCTGCCCAGGCGGCGCGTTGAAGTGACTCGGGCCCGGGCGGCAGCCGCTCGCCGAGCGCTTGGACCGAGCGCCGGGACGTCAGGATGTGTTGGCGGCCCAGCGGCAGCCGCGACGGTTGGCCGGTCAAGTCATTGCGGCGTCCTCGATCGTCCAGCGTCCCCAGCTCGTCCCCTCGTCATAGGGCGACGGTTCCGCGTCGGTGAGGCTGTCGTCGCGGAGGATGTACAGGCCCCCCTGCGCCCGATTGGCACTGCCGTAGACGTACCCATGCCAGAAGTAGGCCGCCCAGAAATCGGTTGGTGAGATCCTCGACAGGAGGCTCCTGGAAGCCCGGAACGACGCTGCCTCCACCGGGGCCGACGGCTTGCTGTAGTCGACCGGAAGATGCCCTCGTGCCGCCAGGACGCCACGAGCATCTGCGTCCCCGGGATGAAGTTGTACCAATGGCTGGTGCAGGCGCGGTCGTTCCGTTCGTCCGGCTCGCACGACGAGGGTGCCCATGAACCAAGCAGCGCCGGGCTGGTTGGTTCAGTCAGGTCGTAGAACCAGAGTCCCGCGGCGGCGTCGCTCACCACCCCGGCTGGGTGGTCGAACTCCGACTGGAGGACGAGCGTCCTGCCGTCGGGTGCCATGAGCGCCCCGTGATGCGTCGACAGCCCAGGATTTACGATCTTGCCGACGTAGGCCGGATGAATTGCGGTACTTACGTCGAGGATGTATGTCTCCTCGTCCAGCGCGGGACAGAACGCCAGCTGCCGAACCGGGTCGAGTCCGATGTCGTGGCAGCTCATCGTCATCTCGGGCGAGATGGTGGCCACGTCGATCGCCGTAGAGGGGAAGGCGGGGTCCTCGAGGTCAACGATTTCGAGCTCCCCGTTGAGCTGCGAGAGGTAGGCGACGCCCGCCCAAGCCAGCACCGTCACGTCGTGCACTCCTTCCCCGAACGTGCTCACCACGGGGATGAACTGGAGGAGTCGTGGTCGTGCCGGATCGGTAACGTCGAATATGCGCAGTCCTCCGACGCCAATTCGGTCGACACCAGCGGACCCGGACGAATTTGCCCAGTTCGGATTGCAGCCACCGTTGGTATACGGGACATCGATCGTTTGCAGCAGTAGCGTCACCGTAGACAGCGACACCGCTCTCGTAACCGGGGCAGGGAATCCGCGCGAGGGTCGTCGGCGCGATCGGGTTCGTGATGTCGATGATCTCGATTCCGCCGTCGTCCCTGGATCCGTCTGCGTGCGCAGAGGCGAAGGCGAGGTCCGTGGTCGACTCCAACACAGCGCCGTCGACGACGTTGGGCCCGGCGCGACGCTGGAAATGGACGTCGCCGCCCATCTCGTAGGCGACGCGGGAGACCAGGCCCATGCTCGGGCTGTTTGCCGATCCCACGAAGGGAAACACGAGCACGGCGACCACGACGATCCCTGCGAAGGCGACGACCACCAGGCCGATTTGCTTGGCTCGCGAAATCCCCGGCCGATACGTCGTCAACGGTCCGTCATGCGTGCGTGGCTACTCGTCGACCATCACCTGGTTCATCCGCACAGTGCCCATCGTGCTCGCGGGAACGGCGATCGCGCTCGACTCGCCCGAGTCACCCGCGTAGGACATGGCGCTAGCATGGCACGGCCATGACGACCGGGCGGATGCTGCCGATGCTCGAGATCGCACCGCCGCCGGCCACCGGCGAGCGCCAGGCGATCAATCCTGGCGACGAGCGGCTCGGCGAGTTCCGACCCGAATCTCGCGCCCTGCCCCGGTTCTACGTCTGGACGCTCGGCTGCCAGATGAACCGCAGCGATTCCGAGGAGATGGCGGGCCGCCTGCTGGCCGCCGGGTGCGCCGAGGCAGCGTCGATGGACGCCGCGGACCTCGTCGTGATCAACACCTGCGCGATCCGCGAGGCGGCCGAGGCGAAGGTCATCGGGCGACAGGGCGAGCTCGCGAAGCTCAAGAACGCCAACCCGTCGATGCGCGTCGTGATGACGGGCTGCGCGGTGCGCGAGATGGACCGAGGACGGCTCGATCGACGCTTCCCGGCCGTCGACCTGTTCCTTCGGCCCGACCAGGAGCCCGAGCTGATCGACCGGCTCGGCCTGGCGTCCGCGCAGGGCCCGATCGGCGTGATGCCGGCGCCCGGCATCGGGTCCATCGGCGCGACCACGGTCGTGGGCCGGTCGGTCGTTGGCGTCGCGGACCACCTGGCCGGCACGCGCGCCGCCGCGGTCTCGGGTGGCGCGGTCCATCGCCACTCCAGCGTCAGCGCGTGGCTGCCGATCATCTACGGCTGCGACAAGACGTGCACCTACTGCATCGTCCCGTTCAGCCGCGGGCCGGAGCGCTCTCGCCCGTTCGACGAGATCGTCGACGAGGCGCGCACCATCGCGGCGCAGGGCTTCAGGGAGGTGACGCTGCTCGGCCAGAACGTCAACTCGTACGGGCACGATCTCGCGCCGGAGGCGAGATTCGGGCACGTCCGCACCGAGCGCTGGGCGGGCCGCCGCCTCGACCTGGGATCGCGACCGGACCTCGCGGAGCTGATCCGCTCGATCGACGGCCTGCGCACCGCCGACGGGACCAACGCGATCCCGCGTCTCCGGTTCATCACCTCGCACCCGTGGGATCTGTCGGACCGGCTGATCGAGGCGATGGCCGATTGCCCGTCGGTGTGCGAGGCGCTCCACCTGCCCGTGCAATCGGGCGACGACGCGGTGCTCAGGCGGATGGGCCGGCAATACACGATCGAGCACTACCTCGAGCGGCTCGACCGGATCCGTGACGCCGTCCCCGACATCGCCATCTCGACGGACGTCATCACCGGCTTCTGCGGTGAGACCGAGGCGCAGTTCGAGTCGACCCTGCGCCTGCTCGAGCGCGTCCGCTACGACCAGGTCTTCGCGGCCGCGTACTCCGAGCGGCCCGGCACGCCCGCGACGCACCTCGCCGACGACGTCCCGACCGAGGACAAGCGCCGACGGCTGAACACGCTGCTCGCGCTCCAGGAGCCGATCGGGCTCGAGCGCAACCGCGCCTGGCTCGGGCGCGAGGTCGAGGTGCTGGTCGACGCCATCGTCCCGCCGCGCTCGCACGAGCACGAGGAGCCCGACGAGCCGATCAGGATCGAACCCCGGTCGAACGGCCAGGCGGACACGGCCCAGGGCTCGCAGGCCGCTTCCGGCTCGATCGACGTCCGTGCCCCGACCGTCCACCTCTCGGGTCGGACGCGCCAGAACAAGCTCGTGCATCTCGCCGGGCCGGCGAGCTGGCTCGGCGGCAGCATCCACGTCCGGATCGAGCATGCGGGTCCCTACGCGCTGCGGGGATTGCCGACCTGATCCGCGGCGGATCGCGCGGGAGCGTCGCACTGGTTGCGGTCCTGCTGGTCGGATGCGCAACGGGCGCCCCGTCGACCTCGCCGTCCGGCGCCATCGCGACGGCATCGTCGTCTGCGGTCGAATCGCCGAGCCCCGATCTCGGTCCCGAGCCCGTCACCCAAGCCCAGCCCCTCGCCCGTGCCGTACGAGGAGGTCGAGTTCGCCGACGAGGACGGCCCGACCCTGCGCGGCCGCGTCTGGTCCGAGGGCCGTGTCGGCGTGGTCCTTGCCCACGGCTTCAGCACCGAGACCGGCCAGGGCGACTGGAACGCCTTCGCCGGCTACCTCGCCGGCCTCGGCTACGGCGTCCTGACGTTCGACTTCCGCGGCTTCTGCGATCGCGGCGGGTGCTCGGAGGGACCCGTCCAGCTCGGCGAGCACTGGCACGACGCCGCGGCGGCGGTCGACTACCTGCGCTCCCGCGGGAGTGAGCGGATCTTCATCGTTGCGGCGAGCATGGGCGGCCTCGCGGCGTTCCGCGCGGCCGACGAGGGCGAGCTGGACCTGGCGGGCATCGTCTCGCTCGCGACACCGCAGTTCCCGTCGATCTACTACGAAGGCGAGTTCGAGGCCAACGACGTGACACCGGAGCGGCTGCAACGGATCTCGGCGGCGAAGCTGTTCATCGCGGGTGCCAACGACATCCAGACGCCCGCCTTCGCGCCGATGCGGCCGGGCGTGGAGCGGGTGCGCTTCGCCGATGACGCCCAAGCGATGTTCGAGGCGTCGGCCGAGCCCAGGCAGCTCGAGATCGTCGATTCGGGCAGGCACAGCTCCGATCTCGTCACCATCGCGGAGCCCGACGTCGTCGAGCACACCCGTGCGCTGATCGTCGCGTTCATCGAGGAGCACGCCTGACGTCTGCGCCGGTGCCCCCGCTCCTCGTGATCGCGGGCGCGACCGCGACAGGCAAGTCCGGGCTCTCGATCGCGGTCGCGCGCGCTCTGCGCGACGACGGCGTTCCCGCCGAGATCATCTCGTCGGATTCGCGGCAGGTATTCCGCGGATTGGACATCGGGACCGCGAAGGTGCCGGTGGGGGAGCGGGCGGGGATTCCCCACCACGGGCTGGACCTCGTCGAGCCGGACCAGGCGTTCTCGGTCGCCGATTTCGTGCGGCACGTTCGCGGGGTGCTCCCGGCCATCGCGGAGCGCGGCGGGATCGCGATCCTCGTCGGCGGGACGGGGCTCTACCTGCGGGCGGTGGCTCGCGGCCTCGACGCGGATGCGCTGCCGGCCGACGCCGAGGTCCGCGCCGGGATCGAGGCTTCTCTGGAGCGCGACGGCCTCGGACCGACGGTCGCCCGACTTCGCACGCTCGCACCGACGCTGGCGTCGCGCATCGACCTCGCCAATCCGCGCCGGGTCGCGCGGGCCCTCGAGATCGCCGAGCTCCGTGGCGACGCCCCACCTCCGCCGCCGCTCGGCTACGCAGCGCCGGTGACGTGGCTCGGCCTGCGGCTCGCGCCCGAGGTTCATCGATCGTGGATCGCCCGTCGCGCGCGGGAGCAGTTCGACGCCGGCCTGATCGACGAAGCAAGGTCGCTTCGCGAGCGCTTCGACCCGAGCCTGCCCGCGTTCTCGGCCATCGGCTACCGCGAGGCGTGGGCGGTCCTCGATGGGAAGCTCACGCACGACCAGGCGATCGAGCTCGACGCGAAGCGCAACGTCGACTTCGCGAGGCGCCAGGCAACCTGGTTCCGATCGGAACGCGAGATCGAGTGGCTCGATGGGGCAGGGGACAACGTCGTCGCGGCATTCGAACGAGCCCGCGGGATGCTCGCTTGACCATGCCGCCACCGAAACGGACGGCTGCGGCGCGATCCCGATCCGGCGCTTATGGACCGATGTTCCCAGGCAGGGCACCCGCGGCGGACGAGGGTGTCGAGCCGTCCTGATCCGAGCCGAGCAGCCAGTCGAGCGCCGCCTCGACATGGACGCCCGTCGAGTCGAGGACGGGCACGCCGCCGTACTCGGGCTCGCGCAGGATCAGCGGCAGCTCGGTGCCGCCGAGGATGACGGCGTCGATCGCGGCTCGATCCCGCATGCCGTGGATGATCGACGCGAGGCGGTCGCGGACGTCGTCCCGGAAGTCACCTCGGACCAGCTGGCCGAAGTACACCTCGTGGACCCACGCTCGATCGTCCGGCTCCGGGCGAACGAGCTCGAGTCCCGCGCGCTCGAACGGGCGGGCGAAGAACTCGCCCTCGGTCGTCGGTCGGGTCGCGAGGACGCCCGAGCCGCTGCCAGCCCCGGCGCTCCGCCTCGGCGACGAGCGCGTCGAGGATGCTGAGCATCGGGATCGGCGCGGTCGCGACCACTCGCTCGAAGGCCATGTGCATCATCACCGAGGCGACGATGGCGAGGCCGGCTCCTCCCGCGGCGAGTCGCTCCACGGACCCGGTGAACAGCTGCACGGTCGGCTCGATGTCGCCACCGAGTATCGCGTCGAGCGCGGGGCGGCTGTTGAGGCTGTTCAAGAGGAGCGGGGGATACGAGCCGTCGGGCCGACGCGCCTTCCAGCGGTCGATCAGGCGGCGGTAGTAGTCGGCCGTCGACTCTGGCCCCACGCCGCCGACGATGCCCAGGATCCGTTCCGCCGCCACGCCGGGATTCTGGCACCGGCGGGCGAGCCGGTATCCTTCCGGGTCGCATGAGTGCCCAGAAGCTGATCGATCTCGAGAAGCCGGTCGAACGCGCATTCCTGATCGCGGTCGACACCGGTGCCGAGCCCGGCTGGAACGCCGAGGACTCGCTCGCCGAGCTCGCCAACCTCGCCCTCACGGCGGGGGCTGACGTCGTGGGCGCCGAGTGGCAGAACCGCCGGCATGTCGACCCGCACTGGTACGTCGGCAAGGGCAAGGCGGAGGAGCTCGTCGCCGCGAAGTCGGAGACCGGCTTCGACATCCTCGTCGCCGATGACGAGCTGTCGCCGACGCAGCAGAAGACGCTCGAGTCGCTGGTCAAGGTCAAGGTCATCGACCGCAGCCGGCTGATCCTCGACATCTTCGCCCAGCACGCGCGGACCCACGAGGGCCGGCTCCAGGTGGAGCTGGCGCAGCTCGAGTACCAGCTGCCGCGCCTGACCACGACTGTGGACCCACCTGTCGCGCACCCAGGGCGGGATCGGCTCGCGGGGCCCGGGCGAGAGCCAGCTCGAGACCGACCGTCGGGTCATTCGCGACCGGATCAAGAAGATGAAGGAGCGGGTCGACGACGTCCGGCGAGCCCGGGCCACCGCGGCGCGCGGGCGCGACCGGCGGCTGATGCCGACCGTGGGCATCGTCGGCTACACGAACTCCGGGAAGTCGACGCTGCTCAACGCGCTGGTTGGGTCGGAGGTTGCTCGAGCCGAGGACAAGCTCTTCGCGACGCTCGACCCGACGTCCCGCCAGGTCAAGCTCGGCGACGGGCAGACGGCGATCCTCACCGACACGGTGGGCTTCATCCACAAGCTCCCGCACCAGCTCGTCGATGCGTTCCGGGCGACCCTGGAAGAGGTGAATCGCGCCGACGTGCTGATCGAGGTCGTCGACGCGGCCGACGCGCACGCCACCGAGCATCGCGCCACCGTGCAGGCGGTGCTCGACGAGCTCGGCGCCGGGGCGAAGCCGCGCCTCGTGACCTACAACAAGGCGGACCTGCTCACGGCCGCCGCCGGCCATCGCCCGGCTGCGGCCGCGCCCCGCAACGGTGGTGGGGGGAGTGCCGGCGGGGGAGGGGAGGCGCCGGTGGTCGCGCCGGTCGTCGCGGGGGCGGTGTTCGTATCGGCGCTCACCGGGTTCGGCCTGGACACGTTGCGCGTCGAGCTCTCGGCGCTCCTCGCATCGCTGTGGGAGCACGTCGACGTCCGATTGCCGTACACCGAAGGCGAGCTGCTCGCGCGGGTGCGCGAGCGGGGGACGATCGAGCTCGAGTACGGCGGGAAGGACGTCCACGTTCGCGGCAAGGTCGCGCCGGCTCTTGCGGGAGAACTTCGTGGACGAGCTGTGGACGGAAGCACGGATTCGGGGGCCTGATCTTCGAATCTCGTGGATAAGTGGGTTCCGGACCCGCGCCCCGCGCACCTATTCTTCTCTTTGCCCAGAGGGGCGACGATCAACTAGCGGTCTCGCTCGGTGCTTGCATCGAGCTCCGCGACGGGTGCTTGCATCAGTCGTGGTGGGGAACGCATAGAGAACGTAGTTCCTCTGGGCGTTTCGATTCCCGGCGCCAGCGTTGGCGGCCGGGTTTCGTGACTTCCACGGGCGACACTGCCGCGGCGCCGGTCGCCCTCGACCCGGGCCCTCGCAATCCAGCTTTCGGCGGCTGAACGAGCTCGCCTCGCGGAAACGCTCGCGAGCCTCGACGACCTCTCGGCCATCGTCAGGCCAGAGAGCGGCCCTGAGGTTCCCGTGGAGGTGGTGCGTCGAGGCACGTCTTCGTGGATTGCCTGTGGACGTGAGCACCGGCATGGGGTCAGGAAGTCCGAATCTCGTGGATAAGGCGCTTCCCGGACGAGGGTTGCCGCGCCCGTACTCTTTGTCTTGCCCGGAGGGGCCCTGAGCCACCAGGATGGACCGGTCGATGCTCGCATCGACAAGCAGGTCCGGTGCTTGCACCGGACGTGTGGTCCGCCCAGGAGCTGAGCGGTTCCTTCGGGCGTTTTGTTGTGTCCGGCACTCCGGCGGGACGGGGAGCGGGGCAGGGGAGGGCTGCGTGAGCGGGCTCGCGGGCCAGGGTCGGCCGCCGCGCCGCGTCGAGGGCTGGTCGGGCGTGCCCTTCGCCTCGCGCCTGCCGGCACTCGGGCTCGTGGCCCTGGTCGGAGTCGCCGCGGTCGCGCGACCCCTCGCGCCGCTCGTGTTCGTCGGGATCCTGTTCGGCTACCTCGTCCTGCGACGGTACGGCCAGCCCTCGATCGCCCTCGCCGCCGTGCTGCCGGTCGCGGCGATCCTTGTCTGGCGGTCCATCCCGCAGCCCGCCGCGGACCCGACGGGCGCCGATTGCGCGAACCTCCTCGCCCCACCCGCCGTCTGGCGCGTCCTGGAGGGCGTGATCGGCCTGGTCGCCGTGGTGGCCCTACTTGCCGATCGCCGGATACCGGCCGGCGACCTCGGGCTACGCCGTGGCCCGCGCCACGTCGTCGACGCTTTCGATGATCGCGCTCGTCGTCGTCACCCCGATCGCGCTCTCCGTGGGCACGCTCGTCGGAGAGTCGCGTTTCGGGGGCGCGCTCTTCGGTTCGTACCAGCTCGATCTTTCGCAGCCGCTGGCGCTCCTGCCCGCGCTCGTCTTTGCCGCTTCGAACGCCGTCGCCGAGGAGCTGGCCTATCGCGGAGCCATGCGGACCTGGCTGACGCCCGCGCTCGGCGTCGTCGGCGCGAACCTGGCCCAGGCGGTCGTCTTCGGGCTCGCGCACACGGGCGAGGACTTCGTCGGCATCGAGGCGGTCGTCCCGACAATGGCTGCGATGGTGGTCGTCGGGTTCGTCGGTGGCGTCATCGCCCGCCGAACCGGCTCGTTGATTCTGCCGATCGCGATCCACCTCGCCGCCGACATCCCGATCTACTTCTACTGGGCCTGCCGCGTCGGGTAGGGAGCCTGAGATCGCGGCCGAGCCTGCTGCAGGCTTGCGCAGGCTTGGCGTCAGGCTGTGCGCCAGGCTTCTCGCTCGGACGTCAGCGCTCAGGCTTGCGCAGGCGTGGCCTCAGGCTTGACGATCCGCATGCGCATGAACTCGGACACGCGGAGCAGGCCCAGGAACTGGCGAACCGGGAAGGGCATCGCCCGGCGCTTCGGATCGACGAACACCTCGGGCTCGACGAGGTGCAACGTCCGACCGAGCGTCCGAACCCGGCATTCGCCCGCGGCCACGATGTTCTTGACCCACTGGACGTCCGACCCGTAGGTCAGCGCGAACACCATCTGGTCGCCCTTCCGGAACACGTTCATCGGCGTCCGGAACTCGCGTCCCGACTTGCGGCCGACGTAGATGAGGATCCCGAAGCCGGGCAGCCAGGCGGCGAGGCGCCGCGTGATCGGGTTGACGAACCGGGTCGTGAACGGGCGCAGGAACTGCAGGCGGGTGCGCGGCGCCATGGCTCACAGGATGCGCGCTTGGGGAGCCTCGCGGCGTCTCGTTACCGTCTCGCGCTGGTTCGAAGCGCGATGCGACTGACGCCCGCCCCCGATGGCAGGGGAGGGCGCCAGTCGATGGTCGAATGCTTCAGGGCGCGACGGTCACCCAGTTCTCGTAGACGCCGTCGAGGTCGCCCGGCTCCTGGTCGTTCGCGAAGAAGTACAGCGGCAGGCCGTTGTACGTCACCTGGAGCGTCCCGTCGTCCCGGGTGATGGTGCCCAGCTCGCCGGTGACGCCAGATCCACCGGCGGGCGTCTCGCCCTCGGCGACCGTCAGCGGCGGCCAGTTCGCGATGCACTCGCCGGAGCAGGCGCTCTCGCCGCTGTCGGCGGTGTCCATCTCGAAGTTGTAGACGGTCATGCCGTTCGAGCCGGCGACCAGGATGACGCCGGCGTCGCCGACCTCTTCCGCCTCGACGGTCGCGCCCGCCGCGCTCGTGGCTGGCGCCTCCGACGCGGCGTCGGTTGCTGCCGGTGTCGTCGCGGCTGCGCTCGTCGGGGCTGCCTGCGTTGCTGCCGCGCCCGTTGGCGCGTTCGTTGCGCCCGGCGTGCAGGCGACGCCGACGACGAGCACCAGGCCGGCCATGATGCTGAGACGGGACTTCACGGGAAACACCTCGTAGCGATCGATCCACCCCTTGGGATCACTACCGGTCCCTACGCGTCACCAGGCTGCGCCGGTTCTCGATTTTCGCCCGTCGGTGCGGACTGCAACGCACCTGTAGCGCAGCCGGCGGTGCATCGGGCCCCCGTTGTCCATCGCGGCGTTCGTCTTGTATCATGATGCACATGAAACATCTGCATCTCACACTCGACGAGCAGCAGGCGGCGTATGTCGAGTCGAGGGCCGCAGCGTCCGGCCGGTCGATGTCGGCGGTCGTTCGGGAGGCAGTCGATGCACAGCGCGCCGGCGACGAGCGTCGACGCAGGGTCGAAGCTGCTCTCGCTGTTGTCGGGAAGTACCGGTCCGGGCTGCCGGACCTTTCCATGAACCACGATGAGTATTTCGTGCAGGCAATCGAAGAGCGGATCGGGCGCCGATGAGCGTCTTCGTGGACACATCCGCATTGCTCGCGGTCCTCGATGCGAACGACCCGAACCACTCGGACGCCCAACGCCTGTTCTCCCAGCTCGTCGTGGGGAACGAGCTCGTGACCCACAACTACGTCCAGGTCGAGGCCGCCGCGCTCGTCCGAAGCCGGCTGGGCCCGGAAGCGTCTGCCGACCTCGCCGATCGACTCCTGCCGAGCATGATTTCGGTCTGGGTGGACGAAGGCGTCCATCGGGTTGCGCTCGAGGCCTGGCGCGCCCGCGAATGGGCGGGGTCGTTCGTCGACGAAGTCAGCTTCGTCGTCATGCGACGGATGGCGATTGCGACCGCGTTCGCCTACGACCGAGACTTCCTGACCGCTGGCTTTGGGCAACCGACGCTGGCCGATCCCGAGCCGCGGCGCATCGGCGAGGAGACGGCCGTCTACGGCCCGATCGTGGGCCCGGACCTTGTCAGCGTGGCCGAGATCGCCCGCCTTTC
Organism: uncultured Chloroflexia bacterium; assembly: GCA_963721765.1. Lineage (GTDB taxonomy): Bacteria > Chloroflexota > Limnocylindria > Limnocylindrales > CSP1-4 > UBA5189. The sequence goes on along the minus strand of CAVRJP010000001.1, from coordinate 1,422,459 downwards.
TGGACGGTCGGTGAGCACCGTCCAGTCGTGGCGACGGCGCAACCGAGATTTTCCGGCGGCCCTTGCCGACCTCGCCACGGGCCCGATCTGGAGCTGGAGGGACGTTCAGCCCTGGATCCAGCGGCGGGCAGGACCGCCGCGATCAGGTGCAGCCGCTGCCGGGTGAAATCGAGCCCGCTGAACAGGCTGAGCCGGCGAAGGGCTATCGCCGCGCGACGCTCGCGTACGCCTCGCTGACTCGATCTGCGACGTCCGCCCAGTCGACCGGCACATCGAGCCACATTCCGATCCACCCGCGCGCCCCGACGTAGGCCGGTCGAAAGTAGACATCTGGCTCATTCCCGACGAGCACCTCCTGGGCGCCTTCAGGCGCGGCCGCCCAGAAGGCCACTCGTGTGTCGTGGTGGTGGTTCGCGTAGGTCACGAACCACCGACCGTCCACGAACCACGAGGGCTCCCCATGGCTTTGTTTCTCAGTCACGCCCGGCTGGGCCAAGCACAACGCACGCAGTCGAGGCAATGGATCTTGTTCGGCGGTTCGATTCATGGCGTGAGACTACGCGCGGAAGCTTCGTCCGGCGGATCTTGCCGCGGCTCAAGGAGCGGCCGGTCTCGCTGGGCGGTCCTGAGGTTGACTAAGTCGGACTAATCCCATACCGTGATCGCCATGGATAAGCCGGTCAACATCCACGAGGCGAAGACCCACCTCTCGCGACTTATCGAACGCGTCGAGGCAGGGGAGGAGATCACCCTAGCTCGGGCCGGCAGGCCGGTCGCGCGGTTGGTTCCCGTTCGTCGATCTCGAGAGCCACGGCCCCTCGGGCTATGGAAGGGCCGTGTTGTGATCCGGCCCGAGTTTGACGCGCCGCTCCCGGAGTTCGAGGACGCGTTCGGCGAATGATTCTCGTCCTCGATGCCCACGCGCTGCTCTGGGCGCTGCTCGGCGACGGTGGTGAGCTCGCGCCGTCAGCGCGCCGCTCGATCGCAGACCCGGATAACGACGTTCTGGTCTCAGCCGCCACGATCTGGGAGATCGAAGTCAAACGACTGGCCGGCCGCCTGGAAGCGCCCGATGACCTCCTGGCGACCGTCGAGGCAACGCGCTTCGAGATCGTTGCGATCACTGGCGAGGATGCAGTAGCTGCCGCGCGGCTGCCACCTCGTCACCGCGACCCGTTCGATCGCATGGTCATTGCCCTGGCGCGGCGGCTCGACGCCCTGGTCGTAACACGCGATCGTGCCATCGGTGCCTATGACGTCAAGGTGCTGACGGCGTAACCAGCCGTCCGCACCCTGGCCTCACTGTCGCTTCCGATAAGGTGAGTTATGTCTGCCGCTCAGTCTGATAGTGCGACGGACGCAAATGGCGACCGACCAGATCGGTCCGAGTCCACGACCTGCTTGTGGAGATCCGGGATCACCGTGAGCCAGTAGTTGCGCTTTTCGTAGCCATCAACAATCAGGCGAGCATTCGCGCTGAGGTATCGAATTGCGACCAGTGCCGGGCAGAAATGCGGGATCGAGGTTGTATCCCTCTGGGCGTTCGCGTTTGATGTGGGCCGGCTTAAGCTCGTGGACCGTGCCGACGAACTGTGCCAGGAGCATTGGGTAGATGACGATGTGTTTCGCTTCGACGAAGGTAATGAGAGCTTCATTGGCCGCCGTCGCGAGTTCGCCCCGGGAAACCTTCCGTGGGACGGCCTCGGGCTTTAGGACGCCAACGTCCACGACATAGCGGCCTTCGTCGACGGTCGAATGCCCCCGTACTCCGACGTTGGAGTGCACCTCCAGTTCCAAGGCATCCTTGATGAGTCGAACAAAGGAGAAGTTCTGCGGCGCGCCGCTCGTTGTGACCCGCACTCGATATCGGCCCGACTGGAGATTTTCGGGCACCGCCTTAAAATCCAACGATTTCGTAGTGCCGAACTACCGCAATGAGGGCGAGCACCTCGATCGAGCTTCGACCACGACGCGCGAGGTGATCTAGCGCGGCGCTTCTGGACCGAAAGAAGTCGGCGATTCGCCGACGGGCCTCAGGGCTGTTCACGTTGTGATGCGCGGGCTAGTTCCGGCAGGGACGAGAACGCGACCATCTGGTACAAACCCTCTTGCTGCAGGATCCGCATCAGCTGGAGCCTGAGGTTCAGGAGTTCCGATAGTCGTGGGTTTTCGCGCCGTACCGGTTGGTTCCAATCTGCAGCTCAGGTATCCCCCGTCGGCCGAGAGTCTCGATCGACTCTCGTAGTCCAATCACGGTGGCGTCGACGGTCATCCAGAGCTTACGGAGTGCGACGAGATAAAGGAATTGAGCGCGACGCTCCTTCGTGAGCTCAACCTGGGCCTCTTCGAAGATTGCGAATCTCGACTCGTCAACCGCACCGACGTATTGGCGTACGTCGACCCGCAGGTCGTACGGAAGCAGGAATAGAAGCTCTTCCCTATCAGTGCCTGCGTCAATCGTCCCTCCCCTACTCCGGTGCACCGCTGCTCCCTTGGACCCGTCTACTTAGCCCGCCTACTCGAACTGCCAACGGGCACCCCTGGTCGGCCGCGGCATCGACGGCCCAAGCTCGCCAGGAAATCTGAGGCGTACTACTGAACTAGTCCGCGTTTCAGAAACCTCCCATGAATGGCACCGAGGGCCAATGCGTTGGCGACCGGCAGAGCCACGTAGTTGGACAGAACCAAGGCTCGCGTTGTTCTGGTTAGTCCAACGTAAAAGAGACGCCGCTGCTCGGCATATGACGCTGCAACCGACGCCGGATCGTCGCGAGAGATCGTCGGATCATCCCCTGGACGAGGCCCGCTAGCACCACGACCTCAGCCGTTAGGCCTTTCGACTTATAGAAACTCATGACTCGAGCCTCTTCCGATTCGAGCGGGACTTGCGGCTGGGACGCATTTGCTCGGAGATCTGGTGCAAGTGTCTCGATCGTGGTGCCTGACTCAATCAGCTCGAGTGCAAGCGTCCGTAGGTCTTCAACGGGCTCGACGTCCTCCGGAAACAGGTGGTCGATCAGGGCATGAACGTCGGTAATCGCCCGGAGTTGCTGCAGGCGTGCTTGGAGCTGCACCCACCGTTCGACGAGGTCATCCGAGTAGGAAACCCTCCTTCGTCCGGCTGCGATGTCATCGAGGACACCTCCCACATCGCGGTTCTCGTCCTGCGCGACCTGCAAGACTCTTCTACTGGGACCGCTTCGATGGGTCGAATGCTCCGAATCCTAGCCATGCCCTCAACGACAAACGGTCCTGAGGGTTTGAGAGCAGCTGGAGGAGGGTGAAGGCCTCCTGCGCCGACTCGTTGTCGAGTGGTTCCTGACGAAAGTAGCTCCTTGTTGCGATGTCCTGTGCGCGCATTGCGTCTCGGATTCCTACCCGAGATGACGATTCGGCGTGAGGACGAGGCACTTGCCTGCCTCTGTCCCCCGCTCGATCTGATTCTGCGAGAAAACTCGAGACTCCCGCTGCCTCCTCTTCCAGCGATGACCATTGGACCGCATGGACCTCGCCCTGCGGATTCGCCTTCCTTGGAAGGAGCGTATGGGGAAGGCGCTCACGATCGTGTCCGATCAAGGTCGATGCCATCGCGACGACTGACGTTGGGCATCGACGGCACTCCTCCAGGGGTATCCGTCGAGTCCCCGTGTGACTTCCCTCGAATCCCCGAATGCCGTCGGGGTTCGCCCACTTGAAGCTGTAAATGCTTTGATCGTCGTCCCCGACTACCGTGAGCGACCCCTCGCTGGCAAGGAGATCAACGAGTTCTTGCTCTGCCCGATTCAAGTCTTGGTACTCATCGACAATCACGTTCTGAAACTCACTGCGTTCAGGCGCTGCGGGATTGAGCGCCAGGTACCGCAAGGAGATGGGCACAAGCTCCCCGACAAGCATTGCGTGATGCCATTTCAGCGACTCAATTAGCGAGATCTGGAACGCCTGGTCGAGCCCAAGGACTGGATCGCCGGGCGCGTCTGATTGCCGCCGTGCCCAAGCTGACTCGAAGGCGGAAGTCAAACCTTGTCGAGCGGTCAACGAACCAAACGGACCGTCGAGGTCAGCTAGGAGAAGATCTCGTTCGAAATCTGCCGCGACTCGGGGAATCCGTCCGTGGCTGCCAAGACTCCGGCCGAGTTCAACATCGCGAAGCAATGAGAATGCACCGTCCGAGCGCGCAGGCTCCCGCCAGCTATTGGCTGCAGCGCCCTAAGGAGGTCCTGGGCTGCAGTCCGCGCGAAGGTGAGGACGAGAATCTCGTCAGGGGGGCATCGCTCGTCCTCAATGAATCTCGCCACTCTTCGGATGATCGAGAATGTCTTTCCGGTTCCGGGTCCCGCGAGCGCCAGCACCCGCTGCTCGGTCGCCGCAGCGATGTCGAAGGCAGGTCCGACGAGGTCGTCTTTCCAGCTCACGGGCCGCAGCCTATTTCGGCCGGCCTGAGCAAAGCGAACCAATCTGCGGCTTCGCTTGAGTTGGCCCGAGGTGTCCGCATGTGGCTTATCGTGGGTGGCCGAACGTTGCTCGTGCAATTGGGGAAGTCCCTCGCTCATGCGAGCCGAGGATCGACCTATTCGTGCGACCGCCGAGGCGTTGTCGTCAAGGTGGTACTTCCGACCCCCTGACGCCCCTGACCGGACCCGGACCGTTACATGCGAGCGGTGACAGCGCGCACGCTTACGCAGGCACCCTCTGCGCTCAATGTCACCGAACCTGCTGGCATACGGCGACAACCTTGACGTGCTCACACGACACATCAAGGAAGAGTCGGTTGATCTGGTCTACCTCGACCCGCCGTTCAACTCGAACGCCGACTACAACGTCCTCTTCGCGCAACAGGACGGAACGCCGGCCGCTGCCCAAATCAAGGCGTTCGGCGATACCTGGCGGTGGGACGATGCGGCAGTTGCGGCGTATACAGATCTGGTGGAGGCTGGGGGCGACATCGCCCGGACGATGCAGGCCTTCCGAACCCTTCTTGGCCGGTCGGACATGCTCGCGTATCTATCGATGATGGCTCCGCGACTCCTCAGGCTTCACAGCGTGCTCAAGCCCACGGGCAGCATCTTTCTCCATTGCGACCCTAGCGCGAGCCATTACCTCAAGGTGCTCCTCGACGGCGTGTTCGGGGCGGGCAACTTCCGCAATGAGATCGCGTGGTGCTACACGGGGCCGTCCAACACGAAACGGTGGTTTCCGCGAAAGCACGACACGATCCTCTTCTATGTCAAGGACGACCGCGCCTCCCAGTTCGACCCCAACGCGGTGCGAATCCCATACAAGGAAGAGTCCTTCACGATGGGCGGCAAGGGCAGCTTGGCGGCGCGCAATCGAGATGGGGATCACACGACCGGCCGCGAGGCGCAACTAGCCAAGGGCAAGGTCGTCGAGGACTACTGGACTGATATTCCCTCTCTGAGCGTGTCGCACGAGCGACTTGGCTTCCCGACTCAAAAGCCCATGGCCCTCGTGCGACGAATGATCGCGGCAACGACGAAACCCGACGACGTGGTTCTGGATCCGTTCTGCGGATGCGGAACCGCGATCGACGCAGCCGAAATCATGGGCAGGCGCTGGATTGGTATCGACGTGACCCATCACGCCATCGGACTGATCAAGCACCGGCTTGCTACCCAGTACGGTCCGGGAATGGCTACGACCTACCGAGTGATCGGCGAACCAACGACCAGTGAGGACGCGGCGATCCTCGCCAAAGACGACCCGTATCAGTTCCAGGCATGGGCCCTTGGCCTCGTTGGAGCCAGAACGCCCGTCAAGCCGGGCGGCGATGGAGGCATCGACGGTCAGGCGTACTTCCACGACTTTGATGGAGGCCCCACGCGCCGCATCGTGTTTAGTGTCAAAGGCGGGCACATCGTCCCGGCCTTCGTCCGCGATCTGCGGGGAGTTGTCGACCGCGAGGCAGCCGACATGGCCGTCCTAATTTCGCTTGATCAACCTACGGCTGGGATGCGAGCCGAAGCAATGGATGCGGGCTACTACTCGTCCTCTGCGGGAAGGTTCCCTCGGCTTCAGCTGCGCACCGTGGGCGAGCTACTGGCGGGTCGAACGATCGAGCGGCCGGCCGGACGCAAGATGACTGCCGAGCAGTATGAGCAGGCACGCTTGTTCGCGGAGACCGAGGTTCCGCGTGTGCCCGTGACGAGGAGGCCGCGGGTCGCGCCACAGCGAACGGATCGATCGCCGGTGGCTGCCGCACCTTTGGCCGCCACCATGCGCGAGGAGTACGCGGCGAACGCTAGTCCAGGAGCACCGCGATCTCCTCGAGCCTCCACGCGTCAAAAGGCAGTCGAGCGACGATAGCTGGGGTCCGAAGTGCTGAAAGGGCTCCACAGGCTTGCCACCCATCGGAGTACGCGAGCCCAGCTCCCCTTCAGCCGCGACCATTGGATCGTCAAGTTCGACGGGCCGTGCTCGAAGTGCGGCACGTTCTTGCGCGCGGGCACCGAGCGGTTTGGGATAGGCGGCGCGGAAGATGCACTGCATCGAGTGCCCGACCGACGCGATGCCGGACCCCTCCCCTCCTCCGCTCGACGTCGGGGTCGCCGGCAGGTCGGCGCGGCGCGAGCACGATCGGCGCCTGGCGAAGCTCGAGGCCGAGCGCAAGGCTCGCTTCGGCGATCGGGTCGGCGGTTGGATCCACCGGTTCAAGGACGAGCCGCAGTCGATTCGGGCGTGGGGTCTCGGCGCGAAGGGCGAGGAGCTGCTCGGGGCAGCCCTCGCGAAGGTGCCGGATCTCGTCGTCCTGAACGATCGCCGCGTGCCGGGCACGCGCGGCAACATCGACCACATCGCGATCGCGCCGGCGGGCGTCTTCGTCATCGACGCGAAGCACTACGAGGGCATGATCCGGGTCGTCGACAAGGGCTCGCTCTTCCGATCCGACTGGCGCCTCACGGTCGGCGGCCGCAACAAGTCCGACCTGGCCGAGAACATGGGCTGGCAGCTGAAGGCCGTCACGAAGGCGCTCGTCGATGCCGGCGTCGATCCCCTGCCGCCCGTCACCGCCGTGCTCTGCTTCGTTGACGCGAGCTTTCCGATCCTCAGTCGCCCGAAGTCCTTCGAGGGCGTCCGCATCGAGTCCGACAAGTCGATCGTCAAGATCCTCGGCAAGCCCCCCATCCTCCCCTCCTCGGAGATCGATCGAATCGCCCATATCCTCGCGAGCTCCTTCCCGCCGAAGTAGGGTCTGCATACTCCGCTGATGGGACTACCTGAAGCTCACCTACCAGTACGCCGTCTGGAAGTAGGCGACGGCGACGCCTCCGGGCTACCCGCGGGAACGTTGACGTCGTGATACCGGGCGGTATCATCCGGGCATGCCGATGACGCTGCGCCTGACCCCGGACGAGACCCAGGCCCTGCGCGAGACCGCACGCCGCGAGCGCCGCTCCATGCAGGAGGTCGCTCGCGAGGCGATCGCCGTGTACGTGGCGGGACGGACGCGCCGACGGGACGAGCTTCTGAGCCAGATTGTCGCCCAGGACGCCGAGCTGCTCCGACGCCTCGGCAGCGTTTGACGGAGTTCCTCGACCTCGACGATCTGCTTGCTGCCGCGAACGCCGCGGTCGGTGGCACGGCCCAGGTCCGGGACGTCGGTCTCCTGCAGGCGGCTCTCGCCCGCCCCCAGGCGACGGCCTTCGGCGATCAGGCGTACCCGACGCTCGACCTCCAGGCGGCGGCGCTCCTCCACTCGATCGTGACCAGCCATCCGCTCGTCGATGGCAACAAGCGGTTGGGCTGGGTCGCCATCCGCCTGTTCTACGCATTCAACGATGTCGCGCTCCGGGCGGACATCGAGGTTGCCTTCGAGCTCGTCATGGCCGTCGCGGACGGCACCATCCGCGACGTCTCGGAGATCGCTGCCCGACTCGGCGCCATCAGGGGCTGAATCCGCTCCCCGATCTCCGCCTGGTTCCTCTACCGAGCGTCAGCGAAGGGCGCTCTCTCAGCGACTGCTACTCCTTGACCGCACCCAGGGTGGCGCCGGCGATGAACTGTCGCTGGAGGAAGACGTACGCGACCACGACCGGGAGCGCCACGATGACGCAGGCGGCGGCGATGAGCGTGATGTCCGCCAGGTACTGGCCCTGGAAGAAGCTGATGCTGAGGGGCGCCGTTCGGAGGTCCTCCGAGCTGATCATGATCAGGGGCATCAGGAAGTCGTTCCAGATCCACATGAAGTTGAGGGCCGCGAGCGTGACGATGGCCGGCAGGACGATCGGGGTGCCGACCGACACGAGCGTTCGCCAGCTCGTCGCGCCGTCCACCCGCGCGGCGTCCACGAGCTCGCGCGGCAGCGACCGGAACGCGGCCGCCATCCAGAACACGCCGAACGGGAGCTGGTAGCCGATCTCGGTCACGACGATCGCCACGTAGCTGTCCGTGAGGCCGAGCGCCCGCCAGACGTAGTACAGCGGCAGGAGGCCGTCCTCGATCGGGATCATCAGCGCGAACACGAACGCGCCGAGCACGACGCCGCTGAAGCGGAATCGAAGCGCCCCGATTCCATACCCGGCCAGGACGGCCAGCGCCGTCGTCGCGGGCACGGCGAACAGCGCCACGATGGCGCTCGACCGGAGCGACGTCGCGAAGTCCCCCTCGGTCCAGGCCGTCGCAAGGTTGGCCAGCGTGAGGTCGGTGAGCGACTGGATCCCGCCGCCGACGGTCGTCTGCGCCTGGAGGGCGACGAGCACGATCCCGGCGATCGGCGCCACGGCGAAGGCAACCGCGATTCCCAGGATGACGTACACGAGCACGCGCTCCGGGCGCCGGCTCACGCGTCGACCGTCCGCCGCCGGCTGAGCGCCAGGGCGCCCAGCACGAGCACGACCAGGACCACCGTGATCGTGGTGCCGATGGCGGACGCGGAACCCACCTCGCCGTGGAGGATCCCGCGTCGGTAGACCTCGAGCACCGGCACCACGGTCGCGTTGCCGGGCCCGCCGCGCGTCAGGTTGAAGACGAGTGCGAAGTTCCGGAACGAGTCGATCAGCGTCACCACGACCGCCACCACGAGCTCGTAGCGCAGGCCTGGGATCGTGATGTGGCGGACCTCGCCGAGGATGCCCGCCCCGTCCACCCTCGCCGCGTCGTACAGGTCCGGTGAGATGCGTTGGATGCCGGCGAGGAACAGCACCATGACGAGGCCGTACTCCATCCACGTCGCGACGACCCCGGTGGCCGGCAGCGCGAGGCTGAAGTCGCCGAGCCACGGTTGCGCGAGGCTCGATAGCCCGACGGCGGTGAGCGCCCCGTTGAGCAGGCCGGTCGTCGGCTCGTAGATCAGCCGCCAGCCGACCGCGACGACCACCGGCGCGATGACGGCCGGCAGGAACAGCAACGTTCGCCAGAGCGTGCGCAACCGCCGCCCGACGCGCGACAGCACGATCGCCGTCGCCAGGCCGATGACGATCGGGATCGCGAGGGTGAAGACCGTCATCACGATGGCGTTGCCCATCGCAGTGATGACGATCGGATCGTCGAGGAGGTCGGCGTAGTTGTCGGCGCCGACCCACTCGATCGGCCCGAGCCCGTCCCAGCTCGTCAGCGAGAGGCCCACGGTCATGCCCAGGGGCACCAGCAGCACCAGCGTCAGGAACGCCAGCGCCGGCAGGACGTAGGCGAATTCCGCCAGCCATCTGCCGCGCAGAGAAGGGGTGGAGCCCCGCCGCTGAGGAGGGACAGCGGGGCTCCGTGGATGGTTCGGGACCGTCATCTCGAGATCTTCGAGGATCCCCGGCCCTGGCTTACGGCTCGAACTGCTCGTACTGGCCCTGGATGTCCGAGGCGTACTGCTGCGGCGTGATCCGGCCCGCCACGAGCTCCTGCGACGACGCCGACATGAAGTCGATCAGGTTCGTCGCGGCGAAGTCGATGTAGGGCACGATCGCGTCGGTCGGCTCGCTGGCCTTGGCCCAGGCGTCGAACACGGACTTCGTGAACGAGCTGCTGCCTTCGTAGTCGAAGTGCATCGCCGGTAGCCCGCCCTCCGCCACGTACAGCTCGGAGGCGTACTGCCCGGTCCGCCAGTCGATGTAGCAGGCGGCGACATCCGGGTGCTCCGCCTTCGACGAGATGCCGAAGGCCGTGCCCGGTCCGCCGGTCACGCTGAAGGGTCCCCCGGTCGAACCCGGGAAGAGGATCACCTCCGCCCCATCGCCGAGTGACTCGACGATCGGCGCCGAGAAGTACGTCCCCTGCAGGAAGTACAGCGCCTTGCCGGCGTTGAAGTCGTCGATCGCGGCCTGGGCCGTCTTGCCGAGGTAGCCATCGCCGAAGTAGCCCTTGGCCCCGTAGTCCTGCGCGATCGCCGCGGCGGCGACGTTCTCCGGCGTGTCGAAGCTCGCCACGCTGGTGTGGTAGACGAGCGCGTTCAGCTGGTCGTTCGGGACCTTGATGTTCTGGAACGTCGTGAACATGTGGATCGCAGTCCAGCCCTCCTGCACGCCCTGGACGAGCGGCACGAGGCCGGCGTTCTTGGCAGCGACGAGCGACGCCTCGAGCTCCTCGAAGGTCGTCGGCGCCTGGAGGTTGAGGCTCGCCAGGTTGGCCTTGTGGACGAACAGGCCGACGTAGGTCGCGGTCGGCGCGACGGTCCAGAGGCTCCCCGTCCCGTAGGTCTTGCCGTCGTCGGAGAACCGCTGCTGGGTCATGATCCCTTCCGGGAACCGCTCGTTCCAGCCGTAGGCGGAGGCGTACTCGTCGAGGGGCTTCATGAGGCCCGCGGCGACGAGTGGCCCGAGCAGCGCGTAGCCGCCGTTGCTGATCAGGATGTCCGGCGGGTTCGGCCCGGAGGCCTGGAGCTTCTCGGTCGCGAGGATGTCGCCGAACGTCTTCGCGGTGCGGTTCAGGGTGACGTTCGGGTACTTCGCCTTGAATGCCGCGTCCATGATCGCGACGCCCTCGTCCGAGAGGTTCTCGGTCGCGTCGTCCCAGTAGTCGATCGTCACCGCGTCCGCCGTCATGTTCAGGCAGTTCGGCTCCCGGTCGGAGGCGGCGCCGGTGGCGGCGGTTGTCGGCTCGGCGCTCGCGGGCGCCGGCGTCGAGGGCGCGGACGTGGCCCCGCCCGGCGTGGCCGAGGGCGACGTGCCGCCGCCGCATGCGGCGACCGCCATCAGCAACCCCGCCATCCCGGCGGTTCGCCATCTGCCCGGGGAACGTGCTGCGAAGCGTGTCATCGATGTCTCCTCCTGTTGCTCACCCACGTCGAACGCCTCCTCTCTCACCGTGCGATGTCGTCGAGCTCGCTCATGCGGACGGGTCGACCGAGCTCCGCCGACAGGTCGGCCGCGAACACGAGCTCGAACGTCTTGCTCGCTTCGGCCAGGCTCGTGAGCGGCATCTCGGTGTCCTCGTCGAGCGCCTTGAAGAACGCCCGGAACTGCTGCTCGTAGGGGTGGTGGACGACGTCCGCCGACGTCTCGAGCTTGATCCCGAGGTCGCTCCACTCGTTGGGGTCGAGCCCGTCGACGTGCGTCGACCAGAACTTGCCGTCGACGATCGCCCCGTCGCTGCCGACCAGGTGGACCCGGAGGTGATACGGCTGGTACGAGTCGATGATCGACGCGACCTTGCCGACCGCCCCGTTCTCGAACTTGATGATCGAGACCGTGGACGTCGGGTACTCATACCGGGCGAAGATCGGGTTGGGCGAGCCCGTCGCGTAGGTCGTGACCTCGACCGGATCCGAGCCCATGAACCACAGGAGCCCGTCGACGGCGTGGCAGCCGCACGACAGGAGGCTGCTCCCGCCGCCGACCTTGAGCCGATTCCACTCGTACTGCCGGACCGACGGCCCGACCTCGTGGTAGTAGTCGACCTCCGCGTAGTGGAGCGGGCCGATGAGGTCCTCGTCGAGGAAGCGCTTCGTGCCGGTGAACTGTTCGGAGAAGCGCTCCTCGAGACAGACGCACGTCCGGACGCCCGTCTCCGCCACGGCGGCCTGGAGGGCGCGGAGCTCCGCGAGGTTGAGCGTGATCGGCTTCTCGATGATGACGTGCTTGCCGGCCCGCGCGGCGGCGATCCCCTGGGCGGCGTGCAGGTCGCTTCGGCTGCAGATGTCGATCACGTCGATGTCATCGCGGCGAAGGAGCTCGTCGTAGTCGCGGACGATGTCGATCGGCCGCTCCCCTGCCCCGGCCCGCCAGCGCCTCGGCCGCGTCGGTCCGGGACGTGCAGATCGCTACGACCTCGACGTTCGCGATGCGCGCGAGGGCGGTGAGGTGCGCGCCGGCGGCCCAGCCGTAGCCGACCATCCCGACCCGCCAGGTCCTCATCGGCGCTCCTCGGTGACTTTGTTCATTCAGTGGGCAAAGGTGGTGTGCTGGATGGTACCCAGCGCGCGGCCTCGTTGTCCATGCCGTCGATTGGGTGCGACCACTGCCAGCGGGTCCAGCGCCGCAGGGACTCGCCCGGCTCGAGCACGCGCACACCGGACGGGTGGCCGTCGGCGGCAGCTCGGAACGCGTCCGGCCACGCCGACCATGGCTCGACGCATACCGTGCCGGGCGACGTGAAGACCACGACGTTGTCGATTTCCGGATCGAAGTGGATCTCGAGGTCGATCCCGGGGAGCGACAGGAGGGCGGGGCTCACGGCGCCAACGAAGACCGCATCGATCTGCCGGTTGCCCAGGATCGGCGCGTCGCGGAGGTCCGTGTCGCCCTCAACCGGGAGGATTCGGCCGGTCGGCAGCAGCTCGTCGTCGAGCTCGAGCATCGCGTCCGCCTGCACACCGACCCGCACGGAGCCGGGATCCGGGGTGGCGAACCATGGGTGCCAGCCGAGCGCGGCCGGCATCGCCGCGACTTCGGCGCGGATCTCAGCCTCGAGCGTGATGCCGGCGTCGTCCAGCCGGAATTCCTGCGTCACGATCCCGCCGAACGGCCACGGTGGCTCGAGCCGGCGCGTCAGCCGTGCCATGGCCGCGCCGGCCTCCTCGACCTGCCATGCGCCGGTCGCGACGAGGCCGTGGATGGCGTGGCGGCCGCGATTCGGCGGGATGCTGACGCGCTGGCCCCGGAACTCGAGCTCGCCGAGCGAGAGCTCGCCCACCCACGGCGCCATCAGGAACGAGCCGAAAGTCGGCACGGGGCCGTCCTCCGATCGCTCCGGGACGAGCAGCTCCCGGCCGGCCACGCGGAGCGAGACGAGCGTTCCTCCATCGGCCGGGGCGATCGCGGCGCTGGCGTTGCCGGCTGCCAGCTCGAGGCGTGCCGCCGTCACGACGTTCATGCCCGCACCTCCGCAGGAGGGCTGGCGGCGAGCGCGCCGATCTCCCTGTCGTCCAGCGGCCGCTGTTCCATCCGGAAGTCCGCCGTGCCGCCGCCGTACCGACCCGTCTCGTCCTCCCCGACCCGGAGCGGCGCGGAGGTGGCCAGTGCGCTTGGCAGCGACCCGCTGGCGGTCGCGACCTGCTCGACCGTCGAGGTGGATCGAGAGCTCGCCAGTCCGTGCCCGCGCGGCGACGTGGTGCCAGCCCGGCTCGAGCGAGCGCGGCGTCGTCGCGACGATGCCCACCCCGAGCGCGTGCACCGACCCGCGCACGTCCGCCGGGGCATCGATCGCGGCACTCGTGCAGCTGCCGATGGAGGCGTAGAGCAGCCCGGCGTGCTCGGTCAGGCTCGTGATCCGCGACCACTCGCGCATCCGTCGGTCGCCATCGCCTGTGTGCCGCATGTCGTCGACGGGGACCGGTTGCCAGCCTGGAGGGTCGAAGAACCGTCGGAGGCTCTGCCACGCGCCGTCGCGCTCGTACCGGAAGAGCTCCGCTCGCGGAATTGTCCCCGCGTACAGCTGGCCGTTGTAGACGGTGAGGTCCATCACCTCCGAGCTGTCGCCGAGCCGGCCGATGTCCTGCCACGTACGAAGCGTCCGCGTCCCACCGGGCCACCCGCCCGAGCGGCCACGTCCCGACGAGCAGCCGACCGCGATGCGTGGCGATTGAATGGACCTCGTCGCATCGAGCGGGATCGCCGAGGGGATTCCCCAGGTCTTCCCAGCTCGATCCGATCGACCCGCGGTGTCGTCGCACCGACGCCGGCTGGAGCATCCCGAGGACCAGGTCGCCGTCATGGATGGCGATCGGATGCGCGAAGGTGTCGAACGCGCCGATGCGCTCCCACGTCTCGCCGTCCCGATGCGCCTGGATCGTGCCGTCGTCGCCGACCGCCACCAGCTCACCTCGCCAGGACGCGAGCGAGAACAGGCGCTTCGAGTCGCCCGGTTGGCCGATGTCCTCCCAGCGCCCGGGGCCGTCATATCGGTAGACCCGGCATGCCCCGAGCTCCTGGTCGTGGACGCGTGTCCAGTCGTAGTTCCACGTCGCCGCGTACAGCTGCTCTCGATGGACAACCAGCGGCCCGACCCCCGACGCCCCGTCGGCACCGACCTTGCCGAGGTCCTCCCACTCGCGCTCGCCGAGGTGGCGAAAGGCGTGCCCGCGATCCGCTTCCCCCGGAGCGTCCGATGTCGCCGCGTGGATGCGCCCCTCGAACACCGTGAGCGAGTTGCTGACGTAGTTCGAGGTCGCCGACGGCCGGCCGAAGTCATGCCAGCGTGGCTCGCTGCCCGCGTCGATCCCGAAGGACAGGCGTAGCTCATCGCTCGGTCCGCTGTAACCGCCGGCACTCGAGATCGCGCTCAGGTTGAACCCCGACCTCGTGGCTGTGGTCGTACCGCGACGCGAGGCCGCCCGCGACGCCGCTGCGATCGCTCGGCACCTCCAGCCAGAGGCTGACGGTGAACTCGGAACCGAGCTGGTCGGTCATCGGTGTGCGATGAGCCCGAGCTCCCTCGTGAGCAGCATCGCCGCTGCGCCCAGGAGGGTGAGGTCCTCGCCGAGCCCGCCATCGATCAGCCGCGTCTGATTGGCCGACGAGCCGAGGGATCGACTCGCCACCTCGTCGCGAATTGCATCGAGCCATGGGTCGCCGAGGGCCGTCAGCGAGCCGTGGACGACGATGTGGCGCGCATCGAGCACGCCGATCAGGTGCGCGATCTCGTTGCCCAATGCCTTGCCGGCGCGCTCGATGACGGCCTGGGCAGCAGGGTCGCCCCGCCTCGCCAGTGCCCCCAGCTCCGCGAGCGTCTCGACCTTGACCCCGGCGAAGGCTGCGGCCGCCAGGACCGCCGGCTCGCTCGCGATCGTCTCGAGGCAGCCGGAGCGCCCGCAGTGACACGCAGCGCCATCGGGATCCACGACGACGTGCCCGATCTCGCCCGCGCCGCGACCGTCCCCGTCGAACAGCTCACCGTTCAGGACGAGACCGGCCCCGATCCCCCGCCCTGCGGTGATCGCGACGAGGTTCGCCGGTCGACCGTCGCGCCGGAAGAGGTAGGTCGCGATGGCCGCCGCCCAGCTGTCGTTGGCCACGATCGTCGGCAATTCGTATCGGGTCCGGAGAATCTCGCCAAGTTGCAGGTCCTCCAGCGACAGGTTGAGCGGCCAATGGATCGTCCCGTCGCGGTCGACGATGCCGGGGGTCCCGACCGCGAGTCCCAGGATCGGCCTGTGCTTGCCCTCGAGGAGCTCGTCGATGAGCTCCGTGACCAGCTCGAGCGCGACGCCGACGTCGCCATCCCGGAGCTCGCGCGTGGTTCGCACCTGGATCGCGCCGCGCAGGTTCACGAGCGCCCCAACGAACGTGGGCCCGCTGAGGTCGAGCGTCACGATGTGCCGTGCGTCCTCGATCAGCCCGACCAGCGTTGGCGCCTTGCCGCCGGTCGACGGTCCGCGACCAACGTCCTGCACGAGGCCTTCGTCTTCGAGCTCGTCCACGAGCTTCCCCACCGACGTCCGCGTGAGTGAGGTCAACCGCGCGATGTCGGCTCGGCTGATGGGTCCCAGGTCATAGATGGCGCGGAGCGCCAGGCTGACGTTGTGCGCGTGCGTTTGGGCACGGGTCGCTTTGGTCGGGAACACACTCGGCACGGCGCGGAATCTAGACGGCGCGGCGGACCTTTGTCCACTGGCGTGACAAAGCCTCGGCGCAAGCGCGCGTTCGGCGCCTCATACCCGTCCTTCCCGCAACATCCGTTCGAGCTTGCGGCGGAGGTGCTTGCTCGGCCGGCCCTCTCCGCGGACCGCCTTGATGCCGGGCGCGATCTCTCGAACGACCGGCGGTGGGCTGTTGTCGACGTAGCACGTGGCGGCGACCGGGGCGCCGACGCGCGTTTCGATCGGCCGAACGACCTCGACGATCCGTTCGCGATCGGCGATGAGGGCATGCACCACGTCCCCGGCACGGACCCTGGTCGACGGCTTGGCCGGGTTGCCGTTGACGCGGACGTGCCCGCCGTCGCACAGCTGGGTCGCCATGGGCCGCGTCTTGACGAGGCGCACTGCGCACAACCAGCGATCAATTCGCGTGTCGTCGGCCATCGGGCTCTGGACGTCCGAGGAGCGTGCGCTGTGCACGTGCTGTGGCCGTTCGGCTCAGGCGAGCCGCACGAGCGATGGGACGGCATCGAACGCCGTGTCGAACGTCCAGATCCGTGTGCACTCGAGGCGGCGCATCACCGCGACGTGGAGGCAGTCACGGGACGAGAGCGTCCGATGGGTGCCCACGAGGCTGCGCGCACGGTCGACGTCCAGCTTGGTGATGTCGGCGACGGAGACGACCATGGCCTCGAGGGCCTCATAGGCCGCCCCGAGGTGCGTCGGGTCGTTGATCGCGACGTAGCGGTGGATGATCTCCTGGAATGCCTCCGCGCTCGTGACGAGATCCTCGTGCGCCGCCAGGAGTTGCGGCACGAGCTCCAGCACGCGCTTCTTGTTCGAGTGATCGGCGCCGACGAGGTACATCGGCACATTCGAGTCGACGTAGATCAACGGAGCCCGCGGCCGCGCTCGATCTCGGTGAGGACCTGGTCGATGTCGCCGGTGGGACCGGTGAACGACGCGAATCGGAGGACGGCGGCGATTCGCTGGTCCGGGCTCACGGCCGGTTCCTCCCGCACCGCCCGACGGACGCTGTCCCGGACGACCTCTGAGATGGGCAGGTTGCGGCGTTGGGCCGAACGGGCCAGCGCCTCGAACTCGGCGTCGGACATCACGACCTGCAGTCGCTTACTCATGCCATGAGTATGATCGCACTCAATCCATGCGTCAAGCAGGCGCCACGGAATCCGAGCGCCTCCTGCTTGCTCGTGCTCTAGCGGGGAGAGACGTCGTCGCAGCCGCGCCAGCCGGCTTCGTCGGTGCCGCCCGCGAAGAAATAGCGCCTGCCTGTCTGGGCGAGCAGCTCGCCGTCCTGGTTGAAGAGCTCGACGACCTCGCCGACCCGTCGCGCCGTGAAGCCCTCCGGCCAGAGGACGGGCAGCGTTCGATCGCCCCCGTACTCGACGATGGCGACGCCCGCTCCCGCGTGCGGGACGAGCGTGCCGACGATGTTGTTCAAGTGGCAGGCGGGCGTGAAGCTGTCGGTGCGGATCGCGAGGGCAACGGGCTCGCCGGCGACGACCGATCGATCGCAGCCGACGAGCGCGATCGCCAACGCCATCGCGAACCCGCGCCGCATCGCGCCGCTCCTGCTCACGTGTCGTAGTCCTTGATGCGCCTGCCGTGGCTGCGGTCGAGGAGGGCCGGCATTCGCTCCCCCATCTCCTTGACGTCGCGTGGAACTGCTCCGTCGGCCCTACTCACAGGGGGGCTCGCAGATCTCGAGGCGTCGAATCTCGCGCGTCGCAGCGTCCACCTGGGCGAAGGCGTAGTGACGCGGCACACCAGTCTCGCAGTAGAGGTCGATGTACCAAACGGCGCCGGCCTCGATCGGCTGCCCGGAGTCGAGGAAGAGGTTGGCCGTCTCGCACGTCGCCGGAGGCTGCTCGTTCAGCCAGGTCGTGAAGCGGCTGTCATCAAGCAGCACATCGATCGCCTCGCCTGCCGAAACGACTGCAGCGGGCGGTCCCCCGATCGTGACCTCGCCGCTTGCGCTCAGGTGGCGGTACTCCGGGAAGAAGCGCGGCGGAATGCCGGTGTACCCGGGCTCGATCGGCGGCGGATCGTTCTGCCGGTCAAGGTCGACCGTGATTGAGAACGCCATGGTCGCTGCGTGCGAGTGGGTCGTCATGAAGTTGCCGATCGCGCGGGAGAAGTCGGCTGTCAGCGACTCGCCGGGTTGGAGGACGTCCCGGGTCGCCTCCTCGCATGGCGTCGAGATGAGTATCGCGTCGATCGGCGAGAAGGCGGCGACGCCACCTGGCCCGTAGGCATGCTCCATCAGGTACGTCTTGAACCAGCCCTCCCGACCCGACCACGTTCGACCGGTCGGTTCCCATGGGGTTGGGATCGAAACCCGCAGGTCGGCGAAGGCGCATCCGCCGGAGCTGAGATCGACCTCCTCGCCGCGGTCGTTCCGGAGCTCTGCGCGGAAGATCGGGAGCTCGCCGGCGGGAACGGGATTCGGCTCGACGACGACCGTCAAGACGACGTCGTCGAGGCGCGACTCGACCGCGCCGGGCGGCCGGTTCGCGCCCAGGTTCGCCGGCGGCCGCGTGCACGCCACCAGGGCGACCGCGCACCCAAGGACCCAGGCGAAGCGACGCCCATGCACTCCGACATGAAACGGCGGGCATCGTCCAGCAGGCAATGGGTGGTTTCCCGCAACCACCAACTTTTCCAGGTGTCGTGCTGGGGTTGGTCCAGCAGTCGAACGCGACCCAGGGTGAGCTCTTGGCGTGGCCGCCCGTCATAGCGCGGTGGGGTCGTCGCGCGCCGCCGCGAAGCCTGGGTCCCGTCAGATCGACGCGTTACGCGCGTGCAGGGCATCCTCGTCGGCGGCCGATGTCTCCGCCCGGAGGGCGTGGCCCATCAGGAAAAGTGTCGGTGGCCAGAGGCCCACGAAGAGGGCAAGGCGTTCGGGCCGCGCCTTCTCCGAGTCGTCCCCGCCCCGTGGCACGAACCACAGCACGAGCGAGAGCAGGATGGACCCGAGCGATGCGGTATAGAGCATGTCCGGGGTGACGCCGGCGGATCGCAGCAGGCGCAGCAGCATGGAAGGTCCCTCCTCGTTCGGTCTGGAAGCCGACGATGCGCCCTGTGGCGGGGCACCCACCCGTCCGTTGACCGCGGCGCCGTTACAACGGGCCGACGGACGCCTCCCGGCGTCAGTAATGCAAGCGTCTCGCCCTCGGATTCCGAAGCTGAAGGGATACCCGCCGAAACGATGGCGGCTTATCGACGTGGCCACGAGGCGCGATCGAGGAAGGGTCGCACCAGCGCGCGCGAGATGTCTCGCAAGAATTGCGAATTCGAGTCGCAGGAGCGGTTTCGAGCGGACCAGTAAGCGTCGCCGCGGGTTCCCGTCGGAGACGAGCGTCAAGCGCGGCGAGCGCGTCGAGGCGCTTTTGACGGCGACCTCGACCACTACTCCAGATAGCTGAAGCACGAGCGTTCGGTCTCACGATCCGGCGCTCGCTTCGTTTCTGATCGACGGCCCTAGCCTGCGAGCAACGTCGAGATGCACGACCGCCCGGGGCGATATTCGGACGTCAGCTGGTCGGACCGCTGAACCGGTCGTAGCGGCCGCGGTAGCCCATCGCTCGGGCGAGCGGCGCGAGGACCATTGCGATCGGACCCAGAATGGTCTGCTGTGGCCTGGGGAGCGCCATCTCGCGGCGGAAGTGTCGGGCGAGGACCATCATCTGGAGCGGGTTGGGTAGGCCGCCCTTGCCCACCTTGCCCTCGCTCGCGAGCCCGAAGTAGGTTTCGAAGAAGGTCTCCGTGTCGAGCGCGGGCCGGAACTGGACGAGGGTCGCGACCTCCTGGTCGCTCGAGTTCCACCAGGTGTGCGGGACGCCCGCCGGAACTACGGCGACCTCGCCCGGCCCGTAGATCCGCTCCTTGCCCGCCACGCGAAAGGTGACCGCCGCCCCGCTGACTTCGAACCGCTCCTCCTGGTTCGGGTGGACGTGTGGCGCGGCGATGAAGCCCTTCGGTGCGAGGTAGAGGTGCATCTCGAGCAGCTCGCCCGCCGTGTCGCGGGCCCGCTTCCGGAACACGATCCGTTCGCCCGTCACCGGGTGCACAAGGGGGTGCTCTTCCGTTCCGAACATTGCGCTCTGCCTCCCTCCAGGCCATCGCTCATCTCCGGCGCGCCATACGGCAGAGCGATGCCATTTCGATCGTAGCCCGTCAGCAAGCTCGGACAAGGTAGCCTTGGTCGACGGGCTCACGTCCGCGAGAGCTTGGCCTCCGGCGGGCACCGAAAGAGGCGCGCGAGCTCGTTACAGCCGAGCCGTGCGCCATGGGAGCCGCGTCTTGACGAGGCGCATCGCGCACAACCAGCGATCAATTTCGCGTGTCGTCGGGCAAGGATTGCTCCGTCTCGTAGCCGTCCTTTCGGGTCTACGTGTTGTAGTCCTGGATCCGCTTGCCGTGGCTGCGGTCGAGGAGGGCCGGCATCCGCTCCCCCATCTCCGCGACGACGGCCGGTACGTCGATCGTCAGCAACTGGCGATCACGCATGAGGACGCGGCCGTCGACGATCGTCGTGCGCACGTCCGACGAGCGAGCGCTGTGCACGAGCGTGGCGGCGAGGTCGTGGACGGGCTGGGTGTGCGGCCCCTCGAGGTCGACCAGGATGATGTCGGCGCGCCGGCCGGGCGCGAGGCTGCCGATCGACTCGCCGAGCCCGACCGCGCGGGCGCTCTGCAGCGTCGCGTGGTGGAGCGCCTGCCGTGACGTCAGCCAGCGTGGGTCGCCGGTGGTCGACTTCTGGATGAGCGGCGTGAGGGCCATCGACTCCCAGACGTCGAGCGAGCTGTTCGAGGCGGCGCCGTCCGTCGCCAGGCCGACGTCGATGCCGATCTCGCGCAGCGCGCGGACGGGTGTGGTCGTCGGCCACCCGAACTTGAGGTAGCCGCGCGGCGCGGTGGCGACGGCGACGCGGCCGCCGGCGCGCCGCGAGCACGGGCAGGTCGCGCTCGAGGATGCCCGTGCCGTGGGCGATGAGGACGTCGGTGTCGAGGATCCCGGTCCGCTGCAGGACCTCGATCGGCGTGATGCCGTGGCGGGCGAGGCTTGTCTCGGCCTGGTCGCGGTTCTCCGAGGCGTGGATGTGGATCGGCAGGCCGTGCTCGCGGGCGAGCTCGGCGGTGGCGGCGAGGTCGGCGTCCTCGACGGTATAGGGCGCGTGCGGGGCGAGCGCGGTGGTGATCCGCCCGCCGGCGGCACCGCGATGGTCGAGCGCGAACCGCAGCGACTTCTCGCGGCCGTCTGGACCTTGAGAGGAGAAGAAGGCCTCGCCGAGTTGGGCCCGGATCCCGGTCTCGGCCACGACGGCGGCGACCACGTCCATCGAGAAGTAGTGGTCGGCGAAGGTCGTGACGCCGCCGCGGAGCATCTCGGCGCACGCGAGCCGGGCGCCCAGCTCGACGTCCTTCTCGGTGAGGTTCGACTCGATCGGCCAGACGTAGTCGTTGAACCACTCGTCGGTCGCCACGTCCTCGGCGACCCCGCGCAGCGTGACCATCGGCGCGTGGGTGTGGCAGTTGATCAGCCCGGGAAGGGCCACCTGCCCGCGGGCGTCGATGCGCTCCCCTCCCCCGCCGTCTGCCGGCCCGGTGGTGACCGACTCGATGACGCCGTCGCGGATGACGATGGTCGCGTCATCCAGGAACTCGATCGACTCGGTCTCGCCGTGCACGAGCGCGGTGCAGCCCGTGATGACGAGATCGGCAGGAACGTCGCTCACTCGACCACCGTAGGACAGTTGCAGGTGGACGGCTGAGCGGCCTGTGCACCGTAGACTCGCGACGATGATGGGTCGGGCTTCTCGGATCTGGGAGCAGCCGTCCGCGGTCCTTCTCGTTGCACAGCTCGGCAGCGTGCTTCTCTTCCCGTTCCTGGAAGAGACGCCCCTCGGGCGGGCCGCGCTCTCGACGGTGGGCCTTGCGATCCTCTTTCTCGCCGTGCGCGCCGTCCGTGCGACGCCTGCCCTCGGGTGGATCGCCGTCGTGCTCGGCGTCCCGCTCATCGGCCTGACGATCTGGGAGGTTGTGGATCCCGCGAACGCCCCGGTGGTCTTCCTCTCGTCCGTCGTCCACGCGGCCTTCTACTTCTACACCAGCGCCGCGCTCCTCGCCTACCTGTTCCGGGACCGATTCGTGACGCTCGACGAGCTCTGGGCGACGGCCGCCACGTTTACGGTTGTGGCCTGGGCCTTCGCGTACACCTTCATGGCCGTCCAGGTCCTCTGGCCCGGATCATTCACGGCGGCCGTGGATCCGGAAAGCCAGCGCACCTGGTTCGAGCTGCTCTTCCTGTCGTTCACCAACCTGACGAGCGTCGGGCTGTCCGATATCGCGCCCGTGCTCCCGCACGCGCGGTCGGTTGTGATGATCGAGCAGGTCGCCGGCCTGCTCTACGTGGCGCTCGTGATCTCGCGGATTGTCGGGCTGACGATCAGCCGCCAGCGCGCCTGACGAGCCGTCGTCGAACATCCCATGCATCCCGGGAAAGCCGAAGACCTTCCTCGGTTCCAGCCGTTAGATCGCGTACGGTGGCGGCCCCGCGGTCGGGCCGTGCGGGCCGTAGACCTCGCTACCCCCGGCTGCGTCGCCTCGGGAGCGCGGCGATAGTCCCGATGGCGAACTCAGCCGCGGCCGAGAACGACGTCAATGCCGCTGAGGATGAGCTCCGTCTTTGATCGAGACAGCTTTCCGACGCGTTCCGTGAGGATCGAGCGGTCGAGCGCGACAATGTGCGAGACATTCGCGACGGAGGCCCGTGGCAGTCCGGTGGAACGGGCGTCGAGGCGGACGTTTCCTGGCGCACCTGCCCAGCGCATCGTGCTCGTGAGTGGAACGGAGACGACCGTGGCGATTGCGCTGCGATTGAAGGCGTCGCCCTGGACCACGACGACCGGACGACGGTAGCCCGCCTCGGCTCCGGCCGGGTCCGGGAGATCCGCCCACCAGACCTCCCCTTGCGCGACTACCACTCCGAACGCTCGATTGCCCGGCTGCCGGCAGCCCGAAGGAACGGATCGATCTGCGGATCGATGTCCCCGATCACTTCGTCGAGGGCGTCCGTGACCTCATCAGGCTCATGCCGAGCGACGTACTCACGGATGGCCGTGCTGTAGACCTCGCTCCTGGAACGCCGCTCGCGACGAGCGAGCCGTTCAGCCTTCGCGAACACGTCGTCAGGAACGGATACTGCCGTCTTCATACCAAGAGTATAACTCCCGCATCGGCGACGGGTGGACCAGCTCACAGGGTCGTACGCACGCGTGCCGCACGTTGACACGGGTCGTCGACGCAATGTAAGGAATTCGTCCGCTGCCGGAAGCGCAGGGTCACGTCGGGCGGGCGATCCTAGGAGCGGCCCGTGCTCGTCAGCGATGACGCACGATCTGTCGCGCTCAGCGGGTCGGGCCCCAACCTCCACCGAACGAAGGAGGATCCACCATGGGCAAGGTCTGCGCCGGGGCGACGATGTCGCTCGACGGCTACATCTCGGGACCCGAGGACTCGGGCTTCGATCTCCTGTTCAAGTGGTACGGCGCCGGCGACGTGGGCGTTCCGATGCCGCACAAGTCCCCGGGCGTGCCCGACTCGATGGTCGCGCCGCAGACCGCGGAGATCATGCGGCGGGAGATCGGCGGCTGGGGCGCGCTCGTCGTCGGGCGACACCTGTACGACCTGACCAACGCCTGGGGCGGGCGCCATCCGCTCGACGTCCCGACGGTCGTCCTGACCCACAACCCACCCACCGATCGACCTCGGGCCGACGACAACTTCGTCTTCGTCACCGAAGGGATCGAGGCGGCCGTCGCGAAGGCGAAGGAGATCGCGGGCGACAAGAACGTCGCCGTCAACAGTGGCCAGATGGCGCGGCAGGCGCTCGAGGCCGGCCTGCTCGACGAGGTCGGCATGGATCTCGTGCCGGTGATCCTCGGTGCCGGAAAGCGGTTCTTCGAGGGGCTCGAGCACATGCCGATGGAGCTCGAGGCCCCATACCTCGTCGTCGAGGGGATCGGCGTCACGCACCTGCGCTATCGCATCAGGAAGTAGCGCCCCCGGCTCAGCCCGAGCCCGTCGCCGCGCCCGACGACCGGGCGTCCTGGACGGTGACGATTCCGACCAGGTCTTGCTCCTGTTGGTACTCGTAGATGATCAGCATCCAGCGCCATGGACCGAGGACGAACCGAAAGCCGGACCAGCGACCACCGAGCGGTGCTCCGATAGCCGGGAATGTCGCGAGCGGTTCGATCGAGGCCACGAACCGGGCGACGGTCGAGGCCGGCAGTGAGTGCGTCCGGATCAGGCGCTCGAGGTTGCGCCGAGCCCTCGGCGACACCAGCACGGACGCCAACGGTCAGAGCTCGTTGAGCGGGATGCCCTTCCCGGTTCGAATCTCCTCGGAGCCTGCCACCGCATCCTCCCACGCTCCCGGGAGGTGATCGAGGATGTCGGTGATCGTCCGCGGGTCGGGATCCGCATCATCCAGCGCCGTCGACAGGAGCGACCGGGCCAGCGTGCCTGGGGTCGTGTGCGTCCGCTCCGCCAGGCGGCGCAGCTTCACGGCCCGTTCCTCGTCGAGGACGATGTTCACCCGCTGACCAGCCATCCACCGAGGCTAGCACGTGATGACACGGATTGTGCAGGGCTCGCCATGTCGATGCCAGGCACGGTCTCCCGAACAGACTGCGGCCTTTTCCCTACTGGCAGCCCCAGCCGAACGTGCAGTCGACGGTCACGGTCGCGGGTGCCGACCTGTTCCCTGCCCCGTCGATGGCGAAGACCTCGATCGTGTTCATCACGCCGAGGTCGGCATACAGGATGGCCTGCGTGTAGCCAGGGCCGGTGGGCTGGTCGAAGCGGCCGTTGAGGTAGACCTCGTAGACGATCAGGCCGGTCGGTGTCGCGTTGTCGCTCGATGCGCTCCAGGACAGCCAGGTCTCACCGTCGGAGAAGACGTTCGCGCTCAGGTTGGCGGGGGTCGTCGGCTTCGTCGAGTCGCCGGTCGAGGTCTGGAGGATCGTGATCGCCCGGCTGTCGGTGCCCTGGAACGACTGACCGCTGAATCCGACGGATGCCGTGGCGGCTCCGGTGGCGCTCCCCGTATGGAACGTCCCGCCCGACGCCGCGACGGACACGGCGAACGTCCGCGACGTGCCGTCGCAGATCGGCGTGAAGGACGCGGAGCCCTGGGTTCCGCCCTGCGACACCGTGAGGGAGGACGGCTGGCCGGTCGCCCCACTCGGGCACGCGACGGCGACGGCGAGTCTGGCGCCGGCGCCGGTCGTGCCCGTGAGCTGGCCCTGGTCCGCGACGCGCGCGGTGACGCCCGGGTTCAGCCGGACCGTGCGCTCGAGGCTCGACGTCTTCTCGACGCCGCTCTTCTTGATCGTGACGTAGGCGGTGGCGGTCGCATCCCCCAGCGTCCACTTGTTCCCATTGACGGCGCGCGCCTGGACGACCTGCGGCGCTCCCGTGCACGAGCCGGGGAAGGTGCCGGCGCCTCCGGGGCTTGCCTGCCGCACGTAGAGGCTCCCGCGGATCCACGTCCAGCCGGTCGGGCACGTGACCGTCACGGCGACGACGGCGTACTGGCGATTCGGCTCGAGCGTCCCGGTCGGGGCGATCGTGATCGAAACCGACGGTGGGGGCGCGGGCGGAGGCTTGGGTGGGCGCCACCCGGCGGCGGTCGTCGTCGCGCTGGCGAAGACCAGGACCGTCGCGGCAATCGCCGCGAGGCGGACGGTTGAAGCCCGGGCGCTGGGCAGACTGCGCATCGGTTGCCTCCCGACTGAAACCAACCAGCTTTGTGCCGGTCTCTACGTCGGCCATGCCCGACCGGTTCGCGGACGCCTCGATCCGTTATGTCCTTGCAAGGCCCGGGCCCTGCGTCGGTGGAAGAATCGCCGCTTCCCAGGAGCGCGGCCCATGCCCGAAGGAGGAGACGAATGGCATTCACCGAGCTGAAGGCGCGCCAGAGCGTCATGTGGGGCAACGGGCCGTACGAGCGCATCACGAACACGGTTCGAGACATCCACGAGCTGGTCATCGAGCGCGTGGACCCGAAGCCCGGTGAGCGACTGCTCGACGCGGCGACCGGCACGGGCGCCGTCGCGATCCTTGCGGCGAAGCGAGGCGCTGACGTGGTCGGGCTCGACCTGGCACCCGCCCTGATCAGCACCGCGCGGGAGCGAGCGGCCGAGGAAGGCGTCAAGGTGCGGTTCGAGGTCGGCGACGCCGAGGCCATGCCCTATGGCGACGCGAGCTTCGACATCGTGACGTCGACGTGCGGCGTCATGTTCGCGCCCGACCATGGAGCCGTCGCCGCCGAGCTCGCGCGGGTCACGAGGCCCGGCGGCCGGCTCGCGCTCGCGTGCTGGACGCCCGGGGGCGGCCTCGGCCAGATGTTCGGGATGATGCGCCCGTTCCTGCCGCCGCCCGCGCCCGGCGCCGGAAGCCCGTTCACCTGGGGTACCGAGGAGCACGTCCGGGAGCTCCTCGGCGAGGCGTTCGATCTGGAGCTCGAGGAGCACGTCTCGGATCTCGCGGTCGCGTCCGGCGAGGAGTACTGGGAGCTGTTCTCGTCGTCCTACGGGCCGACCAAGACCGCCGCGGACGCACTCGACCCTGATCGTCGAGAGGAGTTCCACCGGACCTGGGTCGAGTTCTTCGAGCGCCAGCGCGAAGGCGATCAGGTAGTCCACCACCGCGAATACCTGCTCACCCTCGGCACCCGCAAGCAATAGCCGAGCAGCCTGATTCCGGGCGCGATCATGCGCCGACGGCGGCGAGGTCCTCCGCGCTGGCGCCGATGGCCCAGGCGTCTACTTCGTCGGCAATGACGAAGCCCATCGCGTCGTAGAGCGGCCGCCCGGCCGGCGACGCCCAGAACAGGATCTCCTCGATCGGACGCGCCGCAACCGCGGCGGAACCGGCCAGAGCGCTCGTCACGACGGCGCGCGCCGCGCCGCGCCGCCGATGCCGTTGGGGCGTCATCACCTCCCAGATCGAGAGCGACGGGCCGGACTCGACCACGATGGCGAAGCTGACCGGCTCGCCGTCGTCCCAGGCGAGCCACGCGGAGAAGCCGTCGTCGAGCTTGACGCGACCTCCATACAGCTCCGCGATCAGCCCCGAGTCGTAGCCCTTGGCTTCCTCGAAGATCGACTGCATCGCGACGACGTCCGCGTCGCTGCGGATTCGCCGGACCTCGAAGGCCGAGGGCCCTACCGCTGGTGGCTCGCCTGGGCGCCAGAAGAGCGCCTCGCGGTTGGGCAGGCGGTCGAAGCCTGCAGTCGCCAGGGCCGGCGACGCTCGCTCCAGCAGGCCATCCGAACAGCCCAGCAGGCAAGGGACGCCGGCTGCGAGGACCGCACTGGCCAGGAGCGCCGCATCGGCCTCCGATGCCTCGCCGAACAGCGCCCCCTGGTTCATGTCGACGTGGTCCGTGCCGGATGCGGCGAAGAACCAGCGGTCAGTCGACTCGAACCTGGGCCGTGGTCCACCGCCGAAGAGGTGGGCTGCGTGGTCCGCGTACAGGCGCCACAGGCGCGCGGCGTCGGTTCGAACCGACGTCGACGGATCGGACCGCTGGGGATTCGCATCCGTGCCGAACCCACGGTCAGCCATCCTTGGCGGGGGCCTCCGTCGGTCCGAAGGCCTCCGTGACCACGGCCGGCCGAGCCGAGGTGTCGACGTGGAGGCGGAAGACGTCGGGTCGGTTGTAGTGGCCGACCGGGTCGAGGAAGCGGCGCGCGGCACGGACCGCCCCGATGTCGAGGTCGGCGATGACGGTTTCCTCGCGCTGGCGGACCGGGCCGGCCATGACCTTGCCGTCCGGGCCGACGATGACCGTGTTGCCCTCCTCGACCCACGGGTTGCCTTCCTCGAGGAACGTTGACGGCACGAGGCGATCGCGGTTCGGGAAGTCGGCTCGGGATCCGGTCGACGTGCAGCACCGGGTTGACGCCGACGACGAACATCCGGTTCTCGCGCGCGAGGTGCTGCATCGACGCGATCCATTGGTCCCCGGGGGCAAGCGTCGGGGCGACCCAGATGTCGACGCCCTGGGCGTACATGTGGAACCGCGCGAGCGGCATGTAGTTCTCCCAGCAGATCAGGCCACCGATCCTTCCGAACGGCGTCTCCACGACTCGGAGGGTTGAGCCGTCGCCCATGCCCCAGACAGTCCGCTCGGACCCCGTGGGTACTAGCTTCCGATGCTTCTCGACCAACGTGCCATCGGGTGAGAGGTACAGGAGCGTGTTGTAAATCGTGCTGCCGTTGGTCTCCCGCTCCTGGACGCCGATCACGAGCCACACGCCGTGCTTGGCCGCGATGGCAGCGAGGCGATCCGATGCCGGGCTCGGCACGACGACAGCGTTCTCTGCCAGCAGCCGGAACCACTCGGTATCCCCGTCCCAGATGGGCTGGGTGTCGATCCAGAACGGCGTCCCGGGGACGAAGGCCTCCGGAAACACGACGAGCTGTGCGCCCTTCGAGGCGGCGTCGACCGTCAGCTCCGCCACGCGCTCGATCGTCGCGTCGCGGTTCATCAGCTCGTACGTGGCCTGGACCGCCGCCACCCGCACGGTCGTCATCCTCGTTCCCCGTTCAGCTAGGCGGCCGGGCGGTCCGACACCGGGGTGATCTCGGCGACGCAGCGGTTGGCGCCGGGAGCGAGGAACCGCTGCAGGCTCGCCACATCGTCGGCCTCGACGATGAGGAACGTCGTGTGCTGCGGGAACGCGAGGTAGTAGCCGAGCAGCTTGATTCCGGGCGCCGACTCGTCGAACAGCGACTTCGAGCCGCCCTTCCCGTGGGGACAGTCCGCCGGGACGTGCGCTTGCCTGATGTGGAAGAGCATCCGATCCCCTTCGTGCTGAACAAGCTGGACCGCATCCAACGGTAGTGCATTCGGCGGGATCGACGGCCGGCCGGGCCTGCTATACTTCGGTGTACACCTAAGAAGGTGCAAGCCGAAGAAGGTGCGCGTGGCAGATGTGTTCCGGGCCCTGTCCGATCCGACGCGACGGCAAATCCTCGCGCTCCTGCGGCGGGACGACTTGACCGCAGGCGAGCTCGCGGCTCATTTCGACCAGTCCTGGCCGACGATCTCTGGACACCTTCGGCTGCTGCGCGAGGCGGACCTCGTCCAGTCTGATCGCCACGGGACGTCGATCACCTACCACCTCAACGAGAGCGTCCTCGAGTCGACTCTTGCCGCGCTGTTCTCGGCGCTCGGCATCGGCGACGCCCGCAAGCAGCCTCGGAACGTATCTCGCAAGCAGCCTCGGAGGAGCACGCGATGACAATTCGCACCCTGGTCTTGGGCGGTGGCGCGCTGGTGGTCGCAATGTTCGCCGGTGGCGTCTGGACGCTGACGCAGATCCCGGCCGACGCGCAGATCCCGGTGCACTGGTCGCTCGACGGACGGCCGGACGGGTTCGCTCCCGCATGGCTTGGCCTCTTCGGCATGCCCACGGTCGCCGCCGGCGCGTTGATTCTGCTCGCCCTGATCCCCCGGCTCGAGCCGCGGCGAACGAACCTCGAGCGTTCGTTCACCGCGTACGTGAGCGTCGGGATCGCGATCGTCGCCGTGATCGGCCTTCTCCAGGTCGGTGTCGTCGCCGGTGCGATCGGCCGCCCGGTCGATGTCACATCGCTCGCGCTGGTCGGTGTCGGCCTGCTGTTCGTGCTGCTCGGAAACTTCCTCGGCAAGACCCGGAGCAACTGGACGATGGGCATCCGCACTCCGTGGACGCTCGGCAGCGAGCGCTCGTGGACGCGGACCCACCGTCTCGGTGGATTCGTGTTCATCGGGATCGGCCTCGCGGTCATCCTCTCGACGGCGGTGCTCGGTGCGCAGGTCGCCCTGTGGATCATGCTCGCCCTGGTCGCGATCGGTGTCGTGGGCGTCGGCGCCTACTCCTGGTTCGTCTGGCGGGGCGATCCCGATCGACAGCAAGGTGCCATTCGCCGCTGACTGCCGTGGGGTCGTTGATCGACGCCGCCGTGGCGACGAGGCACCGCCCCGCCTAGACTTTGCCGGAATGCACAGTCGGCGCGTCGTCCTCGCGTCCGCGCTCACGGCCCTGGTGTCGGTCGCCGGGTCGCTGCTTGCTCCGGCGTCGCGCACTGCCGACGCCGCGCCGGTCCCGGACCCGCAGACCTCGATCGCGGTCATGACGCTCAACGTCTTCTACGGGGGCGACGAGCTCGACCTCCGGACCGGCGACTGGTGCGCTGTTCCGGATGGCTGCAGTCGGACATTCGCGCAGGTGGTCAACGTCATCGAGACATCGACCGCGGACATCGTCGGCATCGAGGAGGGCGAGCGCAACGCGGGCGCGATCGCCCGGGCGCTGGGCTGGTACGCCAGCGACCGGACGCAGATCATCTCGCGCTTTCCGATCGTCGACCCGCCCGGCGCGAATGGCCGATATGTCTGGGTCGAGGTCCTGCCCGGCAGGTTCGTTGCGGTCGGCAACGCCCACCTCCCGTCGGATCCGTACGGGCCCTACGGGATCCGCGACGGCGCGACGCTGGAGGAGACGATCGAGCTCGAGGAGACCGTCCGCCTGCCCGCGGTCCAGCCGTTCGTCGACGCGCTCGTGCCCCTCGCCGACGCCGGCTTCCCGACGTTCCTCGTCGGCGACTTCAACTCGCCGTCCCACCTCGACTGGACCGCCGAGGTCTGCGGCCGTTCGACCGGAGGTCCCCTACCCGGTCGACTGGCCGGTCAGCCGGGCGCTCGCGGACGCGGGCTTTGTCGACTCATATCGCGCGGGCTACCCGGACCCGGTCGAGATCCCCGGCTTCACGTGGACGCCGGGCGGTCCCGAGAGCGTGGCCGACGAGGTCCACGACCGGATCGATTGGGTCCTGTCCAGCGGGCCGGCCGAGGCAGTCGGGAGCGCGGTCGTGGGCGAGAACGGCGGCCCGGACGTGGAGATCGGCTTCGATGCGTGGCCGACCGACCACCGCGGCGTCCTCTCCGAGTTCCTCGTCACGCCGGCGGTTCCGGGTCCGTTTGTGGCGCCCGCGGAGCGACGCGTCTTCAAGGGCGACCGGATCGAGGTCCGGTATCGAACCGCGGATGGGCCGGGCCAGAGGGTCGCGATCGTGCCCCGCGGCGGCGGTCCCGGGAAGGCGCTGAAGAGCAAGGCTGTCGGGCCGCCGGGCGCCCGTTCGTGGTCCCTCGGGTTCGGCACCCGCGGGCTCAAGCCCGGTGACTACGACATCGTGCTGATCTCCGGTGGCTCGGTGATCTCTCGCGCGCCGTTCTGGCTCTACGCCCGCGGCGCCGACCCATGCGTCCGGACGACGAAGAGGACGTACGTCGTGGGCGAGCCGATCCGCGTCCGCTGGAAGGCGGCGCCGGGCTTCCGCTGGGACTGGCTCGGGGTCTACAAGGCCGACAAGATCGGCAGCGGCCGGTACCTGCTGTATGCCTACACGAAGACGAAGGTCGAGGGCGTGGCGACGATCGGGCCCGACGCGTTCCCGGGCCTGAGGACCTGGCCGCTCCAGCCCGGCACGTACCGCATCAAGCTCCTGATGGACGACAGCTACCGGACGCTCGCAGTCTCCGAGGCGTTCAGGATCGTCAATCCTTAGCGCCCGCGCTGGTTGGCGCGGATCGTGACATTCAGCGCCTTGGTGTTGGTCCGCGACGCCCGGCATCGCGCCGGGCCGTTGTGTTCATGATCGGCGACTTGATCGTCCTCTTGGTGCCCTGTCGAGTCTTGAAGCTGTCTACGTCCACCTCAGTCCACTGCCGCTCCGTCCAGATCTGGTGCCGCATCAGCTCGAGACCGCCGCGATATTCGACATAGCGAATCAGCCAGCCAGTCACCACGAGCGCGAGGGAAAACGCCAGGGCAGCGACCACATCGCCGGTCTCAAGTCGTGTCAGCGGGAACAATCGCCCGAGCAGTGCGAGCGACGCGATGACGACGCCACCGGCAATCAGGACGTCTGACATGCCCTTCGCGGCCGTCTCACTAACGCGATCGATGGCACTCGTCATCGCCTTGAGCGCGCCGTCTAGCCGAGCGGGATCAATTCCAGCTCCGCCCTCCGTTGAAAGCTGAGTGTGTTCGCTGTCCGCGTCCATCGCGCCCTCCCATTCCAAGGATCCCGAACGACTCCCAATCAATGACCCGACGAGAAAGTACGTCGGGCTTGAGGGCCGTCAATCCGGCAGTTCCCTTGCCCACGCCAGCCGCGAGCGAGGCGCCCATGGAACGTGCCTGGCCGACGGCATTCAAAGCCGTAAGGAACTCGTCGCAGCAACGAAGCTCATCTCGACTCGCACCTGCGACAGCGAACCAAGGGACTTGCCGGAGTGACACGACGAAGGCACGGGGATTTACTGGGGGCGGGAGGGCATCGCGCGGCATTGCCTACGTTCGCCTGAGGCCGCGCACCAGGTTTCGGGAGGGAACCATGACCGTGACGGCGAGGCGGGTCCTCGTAATACTCGGATTGCTCGCAGTCGGGGTAGGGATCGTTCTCACATATGTGTTCGCGCCGCTTCCGAACCAGGGAGCGCGCGACGCGGCAGCGGCGCTCGCGATCATCGGCGCTGCATCAGTTGGAATCGAGCGTCTCATCGAAATGGGCTGGACTGCGCTCGGTTCGTTTCTGGGCGATTGGTGGCCGTTGTCAGTCGTCAAGCAACAGGTCGAGGCCCTTGAGAATGATCTCGACCCGATTGTCGACAAGTTCTATGCAGACGCGTCCAGTGCGCTCGACTTGGTGAGTGCAGCCGGCAAGCTCACGGCTGAGGAGTTGACGAACGCCAAGGCGGAAATCGGCGCCCAGAGGTCGAGCCTCACTACGCAACTCGACGCTCTTCGAGGGATGGCCCCAGACAGCCAGCGAGCTCAGCTCCTGTACGTCGCCACACGCCAGAAGGTCGACGTCATCGCGTCCAAGTACTCGGATTTCTCCGACGATGTTGTCCGGGCGGTCAACGAAGCACAGCAATCGATCACCGCGCTCGGCGACTTCGTTGCGACCTTCAAGGACAACCCGGGCAAGCGACTGATCAGCATCTGGGCAGGCATGCTCCTAGGCCTTGGGGCCGCAGGATTTCTCGGCCTGGACGTGTTCGTCGCGGTCCTTGGCCCCGATGGGGTTGCGGTGACGCCACGGCCCGATCCGATTGGCATCGTGGCGACAGGCTTGATCATTGGCCTAGGCTCCGGACCGACCCATGAGGTCATCAAGGTGCTGCAGGAGATCAAGAAGTCTCGCGCGACAGGAAATCAGCCATCTGCAGGCTGATGTCCGAGAATCGACTTTAAGGAGGACCAAATCAAGTGGATCTGATTCCGAAGGCCCTTCGGGCGATGACGACCGATCATCCGGATGAAGACGTTGAAATTGTCGTTCGGAAGACACGACGCGAACGCAACGTCAAGATTGACGAGGCCAAGACTGATTCTGCCCTCCAGGCGAGCGTCAATCGCGGCAAGGCAACGCTCCGGAAGCCGACCAGCTCACCCGCTCCCTCGACGAACTGAGTAGCCGCGGGAGCCGTGGCGGCGTCCGGGATCCCGGCGCCGCCACAGACTCGCCTCACTGAAAGGCGTCTTTCGGGACCGCTATCAGGGCAATTGGATCCTGATCGTCTTCGACAGCAACCGTCTCGATCGAACGCCGCTCCGCGGAGTGGCCGCTTGACCGGCTAGCGAAGGGCTCGCCCGAAGAACGAGACGAGAGAGTCATGGAGCAGATCGTTGACTGCGGGTTGGTCCGAGTAGAAGCCGTAGCCGTGGTCGGCGTCGGGGATCTTGACGACGGAGACGGACCTCGCGGAGTGGTGAGCGGCGGCCTTGAAGAGGCGCACCTGGCTGAACGGGATCACCTGCTCCTCCTCGCCCCAGATGATCTGGACGCGGCCGCGGTACCACGACAGGTCCTCGGCCGGGTCGGCTTGGAGCGTCTCCTGGAACCATTCGAGGCTCGTGTCCTGCACCTGGCCGAATGGGGTCGTGATGACCGCATGGCCATTTGCCAGGGCCTCTGCGTAGTACGCATCCCACTGGGCCGCGCCGAAGAACACCTTGAACACGGCGTCGGGGTCGGCGACGGGGCCCATGAGGGAGACGGCCTTGTACGGCGTGCCCGGTCGACCGGCGAGCATCGCGGCGACGGCCGAACCCTCGCTGTAGCCGAACGCGCCGATCCGGTTCTTCTTCACCGGAAGGTTGCGAACGGCCCACGTGAGGGCGGCGTCGGAGTCGGCCAGCATCGTCGTGTACGAGAGCTTGGTGAACGGCTCGGTGCTGTCGCCGGCGCCGGCGAAGTCGAACCGGATGCTCATGATCCCGGCGCGCGCCAGCGCCTCGGCCACCCGCGCGAGGCCACCGTTCTCGTTTCGACCGCCGCCGTGGCCGTGGTGGATCACGACGAGCGGGAACTTCTTGTGCCACCGCGCCTCGGGGCGGACGACGGTCGCCGGAATCTCGATCCCGCGTGATGGGACCTGGACCTCGGTCGCGACCACGTCGTAGCCACGCTTGTGTCCCGCGCTGGTCGTCGCGGGGACCGCGAGCGTGAGCAACGCTATCAGGATGGCGACAACAACCAGGCGAAGTCTTGTCACGATGCGCCTCCGATCGATGCTGGTCCCGACCACATGATCGAGAGATCGAACCTCAGTCCTTGAGGATCTTGTCGGCCTTGCGGTCGATCTTTCGCTCCTCGGCCTTCGTCAGGTTGCCCCTCTTCTACCTGCTGCGCCGCGCGCGCCTTGGCGTTTCGGGCATGGGACTCGTCGGGCATCGGGTATTTCCGCTCCTCGGGGAGCCCGAACGTCGTCGATTTCAGCGAGTTGCGCTTCTTCTCGGTGAGCTCTGCCATTTCGGGAAACCTCCTGTGCGCCGCAATCGCACGGGCGCACGTCGAGGTTGCGCTCTCATTGCACGCGGGCGCGATGCCCGAGCCACCGAACCCGTTGCGGCCGGGTTGAAACTTGCCCCTGGCCGGACGCTAGCCGCGCTTGGCGAGCGAGGCCAACCACGCGTCTCGGTCCAGGGGGCTCGGCGTCGATCGAGGCCGCGTGGGCGGGTGCTCGCCGATCGGCTGGTAGCCGCCCGGACGCGACTCGAGGATCCCCTCCCCCATCGACAGACCGGGCAGCTGCTGCTGGAGCAGCCTCACTCGAGCCACCGGGAGCACCGCGCCGGCACGGGTCAACCCGTTGGCCGAGAACTGGCCGGTGACGCGACCGCCGAGGCGTCCGAGTGTCCCGAGGACGCCCTGGGTCGTTGAGGTCGGCATTTCCAGTGACACGTTGGCGAGTGGCTCGCAAACCCAGGTGCCGGCGCGCTGCAGCGCTTGCGCGAGCACGAGCTGCGTCAACCGCCGGAAGTCGCCTGCGTTGGTCTCGGGCGCGCCGTAGCCGCAGTCGATCACCGTAACCCGGCAATCGGTGACCTGCCATCCCGCGAGACCCTCCGCGAGGGCCTCGTCGACGTACGTCTTCATCTGGGCCGAGAACGCCTGGGGCGTCTTGTAGATGTAGAGCGGCAGGAGCCGGTTCTCGATCTCGACGTCGAAGCCGACGCCCGCGTCGAATGGCGCGGGCTCGATCCGCAGCGCGAGCGTGGCGCGGAACGGGTTCGTGCTCGACGGCGAGCTTCGACCAGTGATGCTGGCCTTGCTCTTGGCGCGAAGGATCTCCTCGGCCTGTCCGACGCGTGCCGGGCGTTCGATGCATACCGTCGTCGTCTCGCGGAAGTCGGCATCGATGCCGTACTCGCGCTCGAGCGTGGCCTGGATCACCTCCTTCTGGACCTCGCCGTAGAGCGAGACCGAGATCTCGTGGCGATGCTCGTCCTGTCGGACGTCGATGAGCGGGTCCTGCTCGGCGAGCTGGCCGAGGGCGGCTCGGAGCGAGCCCTGCTGCTCCGCGACGCGCGCGAAGACGACCGCCTCGAGCGCCGGCCGTGGGAAGCGGGCGACGACCTCCTCGCCCGGCGGCGCCTCGCCGATCGCGTCGCCGACGCGGACTGCCCCGAGGCCTCGGATCGTCGCCATCTCGCCGGCGGTCGCTGCGTCGCGCCGAGGCGAGCCCGACGGGGCGAAGACCCGGATCGACGTCGCCTTGGTCTCCTCTCCCCCGCCGACGCGCACGCGCTGACGCGGTCGAAGCGTCCCAGCGAACAGCCGGGCGTACGCGACGCGTTCTCCTGCCGCTGTCCGTTCGATCTTGAACACCCGGCCCGACACCGGGGCCTCGGCGTCTGCTGGCGCACGCGGGAGCAACTCCCTGATGCCATCCAGGAGGGCCTCGACGCCGACACCGACGGCCGCGGCGCCGAAATACACGGGATGGACCCAGCCCGCTCGCGTCTGGACGGCGAGCTGCTCGCGCATGCGCGGATACGACAGAGCGGGCTCGTCGCGGACGTAGGCGCCCAGGATCGCCTCGTCGTGCTCGGCGAGCAGCTCGGTCAATGCCGCCATGTGCGCCTCGTCGCCGGCCCCGAAGGGCTCGAACATGGCTTCCCGGGTCCCCGCGTCGTGCGCCCGGCCCATCGGGACCATGCCGGGGGCGAGTCTGCGAGTCATTTTCGCGACGAGCCCGTCCGGCTCTGCCCCAGCCCGGTCGATCTTGTTCACGAACAGCAGCGTCGGAACGCGAAGCCGCTGCAGGGCTCGGAAGAGCAGCGGCGTCTGTGGCTGGACGCCCTCGACTGCCGAGACGACGAGCACGGCGCCGTCGAGCACCGCGAGGACTCGCTCGACCTCGGCGATGAAGTCGGGGTGGCCCGGCGTGTCGACGAGGTTGACCGCGAGGTCGCCCACCGCGAACGAGGCGACCGCGGAGCGAATGGTGATGCCGCGCTCGCGCTCGAGCTCGAGGGAGTCCGTCTGCGTGGTGCCCGCATCGACGCTGCCGACGCGGTCGATCGCGCCGGCGGTGAACAGCAGCCGCTCGGTGAGGGTGGTCTTGCCGGCGTCGACGTGGGCCAGGATGCCCAGATTGAGCGTGCGCATGGGGCGCGACAGGGTCGCACATCCGTCGCCCGGTGATGCCAGGGACGTTTGATCAGGCGGTTGACCAGATGGGCTCGCCGAGGGTCGAGACGTCGACGTCGATGCCGAGGCCGGGACCGTCCGGCACTCGGCCCGACTCCCCCACTCGACCGAGGCTGGTAGCCGGCGACGTGCTCGTTCGTCCAGTCGTTCATGAACGAGACGGCGAACAAGGCGTCGGCCGGGGTTCCCGCGGCGAGGTGGGCCGTCGTGGCGCTCACGATGTCCCCGCCCCAGGTGTCCTCGATCATCAGGCGGATCCCGAGCTCGACGGCGGTGTCGCGCATGCGGCGCGCGGGCAGGAGTCCACCGACCCGGCTGGTCTTCAGGTTGACCTGGTCCATGGCGTCGAGGCCGGCCGCACGCACCAGGGTCGGCAGGTCGGTGATGACCTCGTCGAGGACCATCGGCAGCGTGGTCAGGCGGCGAACGGCGAGGCATTCCTCCAGCGTCGGGCAGGGCTGCTCGAGCCGGAACCGGGGCACGTCGCGGACGAGGTTGGCGAAGAGGATCGCGTCCTGCCGCCGCCACGCGCCGTTGGCGTCGCCGGTGATCTCGTCGCCGGGGCCGGTCTCGGCGACGACCGCAGCGACGCGCTCCGCATCATCCGAAGGCGCGGCACCGAGCTTGAGCTGGAACCTCCGGATGCCGGCGGCGCGCTCACGGCGAGCGAACGCCGCCATGTCCGACGGCGAGTCCAGCGGGATCGCGATGTACAGCGGCAGCTCCTCCTGGAGGACGCCACCGAGGAGCTTCGCGACCGGCTGGCCGACGATCCGCCCGAACGCGTCCCAGCAGGCGACATCGATCGCGCTCTTCGCGTACGCGTGGCCCATCAGCGCCGCGTCCATCCGACGGTGCACGTCGGCGAGATTCGTCACGTCCCCGCCGATGACGCTCGGGGCGACCTCGCGAAGGGCCGCGCGGGCTCCCTCGGCATGCGCCGGCAGGTACGTCGTGCCGAGCGGGCACACCTCGCCGAACCCGGTCGTCCCGTCGCGGGTCGTCACCCGCACGACGGTGCTCGCCAGTCGATTGACCACGCGCCCCGACGACATCACGTAGTCGCCATGGACATACGTGAGGTCGTACCCGAAGACGTCGACCCGTTCGATCCTACCGGCCGAGTCCGCGCGCATGCCCGTCACGGTAGGCGATCAACCCGCGATCATGGGCGTCGGCGACATCGGTCACTTGGAGGAGCAAGTCATGGATCTCGGGTCGTTTTCGGTCAGCCTGGCGGTGAAGGACCTCGCCGCGTCACGGGCGTTCTACGAGAAGCTCGGGTTCGACTCGTTCCACGGCGAGGCGGAGCAGGGCTGGCTGATCCTGAAGAACGGCAATGCCGTGATCGGGCTGTTCCAGGGCATGTTCCCCAAGAACATCCTGACCTTCAACCCGGGCTGGGATCAGGGCGCCCAGCCAGTCGACCCGTTCACCGACGTCCGCGAGCTCCAGCGCTCACTGCGGGAGGCAGGCGTCGCGCTGGATTCCGAGGCGGACGAGTCGACGAGCGGGCCCGCCAGCTTCTTCATCACGGATCCCGACGGCAACCAGATCCTCGTCGACCAGCATCGCTGACCCGAGGGTGGCGGTCGGCCCAGGGGCTACGTGCCGACGGGCTCCATCTTGTCGACGAAGTCCGCGCGCCACGCCGGGGCCTCGAACGGGTTCGCGAAGTATTCGGTCATCTTCGCGACCTTGCCGTCACGGAGCTCGCCGATTCCCACATAGCTGACCGGGACGCCGTCGCCGTAGTCGATCGTTCCCTCGATGACGAATACATCGCCGCCGCCGAGCATCCGCTTGTACGTGAACTTGGGGCTCGTGCCCGTCATGGCGTCGTAGTTCTCGTTGAGCTTGATGCTCGCCGCCTTCGTCAAGCGCTCGCCCGACTGCGGCCACTCCGTGGCGAAGTCGTCGGTGCCGAAGCTCTGGGCGAGCTGACCCATCTTGCTGATGTCACCTGTCTTCAGGACGGCCTCGAACGCGGCCGCCATCTCTCGCGTGTCTGCCATGGCGAATCCTCCACTTCTTTGGGGCTCAAGGGTGATCCTCCGGCGTGCGCAAGGCAAGTCGCCGGGCTACCGGTTCGGAACGTCCATGAAGGGCCGGACCTCAATCGGCGTGTCGATGGCGTCTGTCACCTTCGCGGCCCACGCGAGCGCGGCATCCAGGTCCGGTGCATCGATGATATAGAACCCGCCGATGTGCTCCTTGGTCTCGACAAACGGGCCATCGGTGATGTTGCCCATACGTCGGCGAGGCCGGACGACGCGGGCCTGGGCGGGATCCAGCAGTCGACCGCTGTAGACGAGCGCATTCGCGGCGCGCATCTCCTCCTCGATGCCGTGGACGACGGCGAACCCTCGCTGCATTTCCTCGTCGGTCTTGGGCTCGCGAGGCTCGTCAGAGGAATAGACGGCGAGCATGAACTGCGACATCGGATGGCTCCTCGTGCTGTTGCGGTCAGGATGACCGCCTGGAGATCACGACGCGCGAGCCGGTGTGGATTCGACTATTTCGAGGACGCGAATCGTCGCAACGCTGTTTCCCCGGGCGGCCGGTAGGCTGCGACGACGCAGGAGGGCGCGATGACGCTCGAACACGACCACGACGCACACGGCCGCGACCACGACGCACACGGCCGCGACCACGACGCCCACGACCACGAGGGGCACGATCATTCCGGACACGAGCATGTCGACTACCCGACTGCGATGGCGTCGTACCGGGCCGACAAGGACGAGTATTTTCGGCGAGGCCACGACAGCCCGATCCCCGCTGCCGAGCGCGATGCGTTTGCGGGACTCCCCTACTTCCCGGTTGACGAGTCACTCAGGTTCGAGAGGCTGGCCCTGGAGCCGTACGCGGGCAACGAGCCCACTGCGTTCCACATTCCGACGTCAGATGGCGGCTTGCGGGCGGCCGAGCGCGCCGGCACGTTCCGGTTCGAGCTGGGCGGCGCCGAGCAGCGCCTGACCGGGTATCGATTCGCCGAGGGTGCCTCCGAGTCTGTCTTCCTGCCTTTTCTCGACGCCACAAGTGGCTCGGCGACCTACGGTGCCGGTCGATATCTCGACCTGTACCCGGAGGCGGACGGCACGTTCACGATCGACTTCAATCTCGCATACCACCCGTCATGCGTCTACGACCTGCGCTTCGCGTGCCCGCTGACGCCCGCCGAGAACCGCCTCCCTGTGCCAATCGAGGCCGGCGAACGACTGCCCATCACCTCCGACGGCACCGAAGTCCCAGTCGCTCGGCAGACCTGACCGAGCGCTCTTTCGGCTCAGCGCCGACTGGCGAGCCAGGCGCGGATGGTCGGGAGGTGCTCCTCGTGGAGGTGTTCGGTGAAGTCGACATCGACCGCCGCGGTGCCCTCGGTCCAGGGCAGGGCGTTCGGGTTTAGGGCCGCCTCATCCGAGAGTGATTCGAGGGCGGCCGCCAGCCGGTCGAAAGAGCTGTCGTAGTCGTCGAGCACGTCCTCGAGCGGGCGGTCCGCGTCGCGCGCGTGGAACCAGGCGTTGATCTCGTCGAAGTCGTCCATGGCGGGCGGCCACGGCGGGGCCGGAATTGGTTCGCTGCGGGCGACCGCCTCGATCATCGGGATCCGAGTGTTGCGCCACGCGGCCAGGTGCGCCGCGAGGTCCTTGAAGGTCCACTCCCCCATCGGGCCGGGCTCGTGCATCCGATCCCGACCGACCTCGGCAACGAGGTCACGCCAGAGTCGTTGGTCCGCCCGGATCTGCTCGATCTGCTCGCGTCGCTTCGCTGACGTCATCGAGCCAGATTGTGCGCGCTGCACTCGCGGGGTGTCCCGTCGACTGGCATCCTGAGTCGGGCGGGCGCCGTCGATCCGCTCGTGGGGATGGAGGATTCTTGCGCCCGTTCCAGTTCATGATCGGTTCGCGCGGGGCGCCCGATGGCGCGACGATCGCCGAGCAGGCCCGTTGGGCCGAGTCGATCGGCGCCAGCCATATCTGCGTGCACGATCACCTCGCCCAGCGTCACGCGCCGATCCCGTTGCTCACGGCCGTCGCGATGGCGACCGAGCGCATCGGGCTCTGCCCGCTCGTGTTCAACAACGACCTTCGCCACCCGGCGGTCCTGGCCCAGGAGCTCGCGAGCCTCGACATCATCAGCGGCGGTCGCGTGATCGCCGGCATCGGGGCGGGCTGGAACGAGACCGAGTATCGGGCAACCGGCATCGACTTCGACCAGGCAGGCACCAGGATCGAGCGGATGCTCGAGGCGATCGCCATCCTCCGTGGCCTGTTCGCGTACGGCCCGTTCACCTTCTCCGGCCGGCACTACACGATCACGGAGATGGATGGCGGGCCGAAGCCCGTCCAGCAGCCACACCCGCCGTTCCTGATCGGGGGCACGCGGGAGCGCGTCCTTCGATTGGCCGCGCGCGAGTCCGACATCGTCGGCATCGACCTCCGACAGGACGGCAAGTGGATCTCGGACGCGTTCGAGGAAAGAACCGACGTCCGGATCGGCTGGATCCGCGACGAGGCCGGCGATCGATTCGGGCAGCTGGACCTCAACGTCATCCGGTTGCTCGGGGACATCACGATCACCGACAAACCCCTGAAGGCGGCCGCCGAGGTTGCCCGTGACTTGACCGAGCGGACGGGCGTCGCAATCACCGCGAGCGACGTCCTCGAATTGCCGTTCTCGCTGATCGGATCAGTCCCCGACCTGGTCGCCAAGCTCCTCCGCGTCCGCGAGCGCTGGGGCATCAACTCGTACCTGGTCGGCTGGTTCGGCGAGCCTTCGCTACCGGACTTCGCCCCGGTCATCGAGCAGCTGGCGGGTGCCTAGTGACGTTCCCATGTGGAAACGAGACTCTGGTCAGGCGGTGATGACGGCATCGAGGAGGTCGGCCACCTTGGGCCGCCTCGTATCGCGTGCAGAACTGCCGGATGCACGAGGGATCGCGAGAACAACGCGAGAACGTGGCGCGAGTCGATCCCGCACGCTCAACGAGCCTGGCCTAGGGCGTTGCGCGGACCCCTCGAGAGCCGACCGGCCTCGTTATCGCCACGCCCTGTGCCCGGGACAATTCTGGGGGCGATACGGGCGGGCCAAACCCCCTCCGGGACGGAGGTCAGTCTCAACTTGACCGGGGAACGTCACCTAAGCGGCGGGCTGGCTGAAGGTTTCTCAGGCCTAGCTGTAGCCGAGGGTCGTCAGCATCTCCTGGTCGGCGGCCCAGTCGGGACCGAGCACGAGCAGCTCGCCGATCCCGCCGCAGTCCAGCGACTCGTGGCCGGTGAACGAGAGTCGCACCGAGTCGCCCATCGTCCCCGGTGGGAGCTCGGCGAGGATTCGAGGGTCGGTGCCGGACATCACGCCTGATGCCGTGGCGACGCCGACACCGTCGCGCAGGACCTCGATCCTGACCTGTTCGAAGCCGAACCCGGTCCTGAACTGGGGCGTCGAGTTGGCTCCGTTGCCGACGATCACGATTGCGCCGATCTCGATCGGGCCGGAGACAGACCACTCGTAGGTCGTCACGGTCGCAGGCGTATGCGGGCCCTTGGAGAACCAGGACGTGGTCAGGTCGATGTCGACCGCCCCGCCGATCGGGTAGTTCGGATCGATCGAGTTGGCCTCCACCGCGCCGATTCCGGTCATGTCCGACGGCACGAGCGGACCTCGCGCGACAGGCTGGCCGGCACCGGGCCCAGGGAGCGAGACAGACGAGGCCGCGGGCGAAGGCAGATCGATCGACGACGGCTGTGGCGTCGATCCGGTCGGCACGTCTTCTCCGCCGGTCGTACCGATCGGCCGCTCGAACACCGTTCCGGTCCCCGGATCGATGACCGGAATCCTCGCCAAGGGAGCGGGAGCCGGCGTGATGGTGCTCAGACCGCCCGCCGAGAACCCCGGCCAGGCCTGTCCCCGGAGCGTCGGTGTGGTCGGCACCGGGACGGGTTCGAGCAGCGGGTTGCCGCAGGCACAGCGTGCGCGGGGGACGCCGCGATCGTCCACGAGGACAGCAGTCCCGTCCTGCAGCACCGACTGGCGGGGGTCGGCGACGCCGGCCTTGTAGCCGTGATTCGTGACCCGCGTGTCCTGCTCGAGCGTCACGGGCGTAAGCCGTTCGATGTAGTCGCGAATCTGGCCCGGATCGATGTCATGCACGGCAGCCCACGCTGCCCCCTTGTCGGCCTCGGCCTCGAG
The DNA here is from genome assembly GCA_963721765.1 of uncultured Chloroflexia bacterium. GTDB lineage: Bacteria > Chloroflexota > Limnocylindria > Limnocylindrales > CSP1-4 > UBA5189. The sequence continues at coordinate 1,379,223 of CAVRJP010000001.1, read as the reverse complement.
GAAGGCGATGAACTGTGCGATCTCGCATTCGGTCCTGTTCCTGCTCCCGCCATAGAGCCCCACCTTGCCACCGATCGACGACTGCACGACCGGCGGGCCCGTCAGGACCGGGCCCGGCCCGACCACGACGGGCGACCGCGTCGGGCCCGTGTCCGGCGTCGCGGGTGCGGACGGCGCGCTCGTGGGGATGACCGGTGGGGTGAACGGATCTGGTCCGGGGTCACTGATGGGCTCGAGGAAGATCTCGCCGCCGCCCGCCGTCACGCTGGGGCTCGGCGTCCCGCCCTGACCGCACGCGATCACCAGCGTCGCGACCAGGGTCGCCGTCAAGCGAGCGCCGCCACTCCAGCGAGTCATGGCCCGGTCATGGTAGATCGCCCGCTCAAGCGCGAACACCCGGATGGTCGCGCCTCTTGACTCAGGTCAGGCCGATCGCCAAGACGACCTTGCCCCGGGCGTGGCCGGTGGCGATGCGTCGGAGCGCGTCAACCGTCTCGTCGAGCGCGAAGGTACGGTCGATGACCGGGCGGACCTTGCCGGCCTCGACGAGGTCCCGCAGCACGATGAGGTCGGCCTGGTTCGGGTTCGAGATGAAGCGGCGCAGCGACTGCGAGCTGAACAGGGAGCGGACGATCGGAGTGACCAGTCGCACGAGCATCCGCAGCCCGCTCACACCGGTCCCGCTGTTGAGCACGAGGGTGCCCGTCGGCGTGAGCGCCCGGCGAAGATCCGAGAGCTTCCGGTTCTCGATGTTGTCGAGGATCAGGTCCCAGGCGCCCGCCCGCAGCGTGAAGTCGTCGCGCGTGTAGTCGACTGCCTCGTCGGCGCCGAGCGAGCGGACCAGCTCGAGGTTGGCCGTGCTCGTCACGCCGGTCACATGCGCTCCGAGCGCCTTGGCGATCTGGATGGCGAACGTGCCGACGCCACCTGAAGCGCCGTTGATCAACACCCGCTGGCCGGCCTTCAAGCCGCCGGCGCGCAGACCATGCAGGGCCGCGAGCGCGGACGTCGGGATGGCCGCTGCCTCCTCGAAGCTGACGCCTGCGGGCATGGGAGCAAGGTTGTCCTCCCCTGCCCTGACGAGCTCGGCGGCCGTGCCGTCGCCCGTTCCGAAGACGTCGTCGCCGACCGAGAACCGGGTCACCTTGGGCCCGATCGCCACGACGGTCCCCGCGAGGTCGAAGCCCGGCACGCCGTACTTCGGCCGGCGAAGCCCGGTCATGAATCGCACTGGAAACGGCGATCCGCGCACGGCGAACAGATCGCCGACGTGCAAGCCGGCCGCTCGCACGCGGACGAGGACGTCGCCATCCCCGATCTCCGGTGGCGCGACCTCGCGCGACTCGAGTGTCTCGATGGGTCCGTAGCTGTCGTAAATCATCGCCTTCATGGTCGATCGGTCCTCCCTCTTCGCGTCCTGGTGGGTTTGCGTATGTCATAAGCGTATGGTGTACGCTAATATCCTGTCAAGCGGAATCGGAGGTGATCCATGACAGCCGAAGCACCTTCGCGCCGGGGCCCGGGCCGGCCGCCCCGACTCAGTCGCGAGCAGGTCCTGGCCGCTGCCCTATCGATCGCGGATGCCGAGGGCATCGAGGCGGTCACCATGGGGCGAGTCGCCCGCTCGGTAGGGGCCGAGCCGATGTCGCTCTACCGCCACGTGCAGAACAAGGAGGACCTGCTCGACGGGCTGGTCGACCTCGTTTTCGCGGAGATGGAGCTCCCATCCCCTACGGAACCATGGCGAGACGGTGCGCGACGCCGTGCGATTTCGGCCCGACTGGTGCTTCGCCGGCATCCGTGGGCCGTCGCGCTGCTGGAGTCGCGCCTCCACCCAGGTCCCGCGAACCTCGCCCATCGCGAGGCGGTGCTCACGAACCTGTTCGCTGCGGGCTTCTCCCCGACGATGGCGACGCGCGCCTACAACATCCTGGACAGTTACATCTACGGCTTTGCGCTCCAGGAGCACACGCTGCCGGTCGCCGACCCGGAGGACCTCGTGGAGATCGCGCCGGAGATGCTGGCCCAGTACGCCGAGGGTCGCTTTCCGAACCTCGCCCGCGTTGCGACCGAGCTGGTTGCCTCGGGCTTCCGCTACGCGGACGAGTTCGAGCCGGGCCTGGACCTCATCCTCGATGGCCTCGAGCGGCTCCCGCGGTCGGGCAACAAGGGAAGACGGCGCCGCCAAGCCCGCGTCATCACCAACTGATCGACGCCAGCCGCGGCGGAGCCCGACTTGGCTGCGCGGCCAGTCGTGGTCAGATCGTCGGTGCCGGCGTCCCGTCCGCGCCCCGCCCCGGGCGACGCTGCGGGCCGTGGTCGAAGGTCGTCGGGATCTCGTCGCCCAGGACGTATTTGACGCCGATGGCTCGGCGTGTGCCGTCGGCCAGCCTGAAGACGACGACGTCCGGAGAGCCGCCGCTCCGGAAGAGTGGGGCCATCTCACCGTCCCGGTTCGGGTAGGGCCCCTCCTTGTGGACGGCGACCTCGACGATCGGTGCGTGGAACGGGTCGCGGTTTGCCAGGCGCTCCGTGGCAGCCTCGACCATCTGCTGGCATTGCTGGGCATCTGGCGAACACGGACCGCCCTCGCCGATCGACCAGCCGTCGACCTGGCCGTTCGAGCCTGTGTTGCTACAGGCCGCCAGCACGATGGCGGTGAACAGCCCGACGACGACGCGGGAACGCACGCGGCTATGCAACCTCAGGCGGTTGCGGCGGGCAATCCGTGGTTTCCCGCAACGAGTCGCTCCGGCGCGGCCGCGGGTTCGCCGACGGTCTACGGCTCGATGTTGTGGTTGAGCCGGAAAACGTTGGTCGGGTCCCAGGCTCGCTTGAGAGCGCGCAGGCGCTCGAGCTTGGCGTCGCCGTAGCTGGAACGGGTGACCTCGGGGCCGGCCTCGAAGAGCTCGTTGATGTACCGCCCGGGCAGGCGGTCCGGCTCGACGATCGCCATCGCCTCGCGGACCCAGGCGCGATTGAGCTCGTCGAGGGCGGGGTCTGACCAGGCGGTGTCCGGGCTGACGTCGAACGGCACGGTCCGGCCGTGGAACGCCATCGCGTCATCGGGTACGCGGCCGATCGCGCCGCCCATCGCAGTCACCGAGATGCTGCTGTCGCCGGGAACGTGCTCGACGTGGGCGACGAACGCATCGAGGACCGCCGCTGAACAGTCCGCGAGGTAGCCGCCGTGGATGACGGTCCGGTGGCCCCAGGCCATCGTCAGGTCGCTCGAGCGCTGGGCGGTCAGGTATCGCTCGCTCGTGGTCGTCACTTTCGCCGGCTTCGGACCCGCGAGGAGCGGCGCGATGTCCCGCTCGACGTCCTCCCCTGCCCCGCTGTGGTTGTACGAGATGACGATGATCGGTCGGCCGGCGACCTCGTCCGGATAGTCCGAGGCGGGCTCGGCGAGGGCGACGGTGAAGATCGCCGCGATCGTGTCAGGCGCGGTGGCCGCGAAGTCGCGGAAGATCGGCCAGATCTCGTGGATGTCGGTCGCGGGGTGGATGCGGACGCCTCGGTGGAGGGTCCCATCGAATGGGTTGAGCTCGAGCTCGAGGCTCGTCGCGACGCCGAAGTTCGCACCCGCGCCGCGCAGGCCCCAGAACAGCTCCGGCTCCTCGTCCGCGGTTGCGCGGACCACGCGCCCGTCGGCGGTGACGAGCTCGACGGCGCGAAGACTATCGATCGTGAGCCCGAAATTGCGCTGGAGCCGACCGACGCCGCCACCGAGCGTCAGTCCCGCCACGCCCGTGTGGCCCACCACGCCGACCGGGCACACGAGCCCGTGCTCCTGCGCGGCGATATCGAGCGTGCCGAGCAGCGCTCCCCCGCCGGATCGCGCGAGCCGCCGAACCGGGTCGAGGGTCACCTCGTTCATCCGGCCGAGGTCGATCACGATGCCCCCGTCGGTCGTCGAATGCCCGAGCGCGCTGTGACCACCACCACGGACGGCGATCTCGAGCTCGCGCTCGCGCCCGAACCGGATGGCGGCCTGGACGTCCGCGACGCTCGTCGGTCGCATGACCAGCGCCGGCCGCCGGTCGAACATCGCATTCCAAACGCGCCGCGCCTCGTCGTACTCGGCCGCGTCAGGCGTGACGATGTCGCCCGCAAACGAGCGGCGAAGCTGGTCGAGCTGGGTGGTCGTGGGTGCCGAATTCGAGGCTGCCATCTCGGTTCGAAAGGCTAGCCCGTCGAGGGTTGACCGTCTTACGGGCGTCGGTCGCTGGCGACCCACGGCAGGATCGAGGTCGCGATCCCCCTTCGCACCTGGCTCGATGGGCTTGCCCAGCCCGTCCGCACCATCCCGATCACGCCGGCGATCGCGGCCGCAGCTGTCGGGCTCGCCGCGGCTTTCCCGCAGGACCCCGCTGACCGGCTGATCTATGCCACCGCGATCGAGCTCGGCTGCCGGCTGGTCACGAAGGACGCCCGGCTTCGCCGCTACGAGCAGCCCCGACCGATCACGATCTGGTAGGCCGCTCGGTCTAGGTCGAAGGGCGGTACTCGCTGAGCTCGAACAGGTGGCCGTCGGGGTCGCGGAGGAAGCAGCGGGTTTCGCTCCCGTGGGTGACGGGAGGTGTCAGGAACCCGCCGCCACGCGAGCGGAGGAGCTCGTAGGTCGCCTGGCAGTCGTCGACGCGGATGGTGAACAGGTTGTCGCGGGCATCCGGATCCATCGGCGGGCCGAGGGTCACGGTGGGCTTGTCGTCCGTGGGTCCCCCACCCTCGACGAGCAGCAGCCACGCGCCGGCGAAGCTGAGGACGATCGACGACTCGTACTCCCGGTACAGCGTCGCGCCCAGGACGTCCGTGTACCAGGGCTTCGACCGCGCGGGGTCCGCGACGACGAGGATGTGGGTCAGCTCCGTGCCGGGCTTCGGGAACATCGCGTTCGGCCGCTCGGTGCCGGCTACTCGCCGCCGGGCTCGGTCCCTTCGGTGGACCACTCGTCGTCGGGCGCCGCGATCTCCGGTCGTTCGGTCCGGCTGAGGTGGCTCACCTCCACAATTCGCGGCTCGCCGTCGCGGTCCTTCCAGCGCATCTGCAGCTGGTCCTCGTGCGTCTCGCCGACCACGCGGGTGACCACGATGAACGCCGATGCGCCGCGCTCGATCGACTCGATCTCAGCCTCGGTCGCCGGCAGCGGGAGCAGCGCGATGACCTCGCCCAGGTTCCGCTTGAGCTCCTCGCTCAAGTGGCCGATCACGCCGTCGACATCGCCCGCGACCAGCGCGTCGCAGACCTCCCCTGCGCTCGCTCGGACATCACCTTCGTCCACGTGGGCATCCTACCCGCCCGTCGCCCAATGCGGCGCGCTCAATCGGTGCCGCGGACCTGGTAGGTGGCGAGCCGGTAGGACGCGAGCGCCAGCGCGGCGACGAGGGCGACCGCGGCGTACGCCGCTGCGGCTGGACCGACGATCGAGTCGATCACCGACGGCGAGACGGTGTTGATGATCCCGCGCACGTACTCGCGAACGCTGAAGACCTGCGTGCCCGGCAGCAGGCCGGCGAGGAGCCCCTCCCAGATCAGCGCGTAGCCGAGGCCGAGGATGAGCCCCCGGCTGGTGATGACGCCGAGCGCCGCGAAGATCGAAACGTACAGGTACGAGCCGACGAGGGCGCCCAGCCCGAGCGAGGTCGTCACCAGGGCGAGGTTCGCGCCCGGCCGCGCCATGAGGATCGCGGCGACGATGGTCGACGGCACGACCAGCGCAGCCGTCAACGTTCCCGCGACCGCGACCTTCGCGAGAACGATCGTCGTTCGGCTGATCGGCTTGGTCAGGAGGTGGACGGCGGTCCCGTCCTCCAGCTCGGAGCCCAGCGCCGCGGTCCCGAATACGAGGGCGATGAGCGGCAGGATCATCCGGACGACGAGGCCGTCGAGCGTGTCCCCGACCTCGCGGATCCCCTCCGAGTTCGCCCGAACCACGAGCCCGACCAGGATCGGGATGCCCGCCAGCAGCAGCATGAGGAGGGTGCGCCGCCGCCCGAGCAGGCCCCGTAGCGTGACCCTGGCGATCTCGAGGAAGATCATCGCCGGCTCACGAGGTACGCGAAGACGCTCTCGAGCGAGTCGTCCGTCGGGGCAACCTCGAAGAGCGACACCGAGGCGTCCCGGGCGACCCGGGCGACGATCCGGGTGAAGCCGCCGAACTCGGCGACCTGCACGGTCAGCATGCCGCCGCGGAGCTCGGCCCCGAACACGGTCGGCTCCGCCAGGAACGCAGCGGCGAGACGGCGATCGTCCGACGATCGAACGCGGAACGTGTGCGGCCGATCGGTCATGAGTCTGCGGATCTGGCGGTAGTTGCCCGATGCCGCCAGCCGGCCGGCATGGATCACGAGCACCTGGTCGGCGAGCCGCTCGACCTCCTCCAGGATGTGCGAGGAGAACAGGATCGCCCGACCGGCGGCGGCCATCGACCGCAGCAGCTCGATCATGTGCAGCCGCTGGCGCGGGTCCATGCCGTTGAACGGCTCGTCGAGGAGCAGGATCGGCGGGTCGTGGACGAGGGCGCCGGCGATCTTGACGCGCTGGCGCATGCCCTTCGAGTACGTCCCGACAGCTCGGCCGGCGGCGCTCTCGAGGTCGACCGTGGCGATCGCGCGGGCGGCGGCGCCCCGAGGGTCCGGCAGCCGCTGGAGCCTGGCGCACAGCTCGACGAACGCGCGACCCGTGAGGTAGTCGTAGACCGCCTCGCGCTCCGGGACGAGCCCGACCGAGCGGTAGATGCCGGGATTGCGCCACGCGGCCTGGCCGGCGACGAGGACCCGACCTGCCGAAGGGCGCAGCAGACCCGCGAGCATGTGCAGGATCGTGGTCTTCCCGGCGCCGTTCGGGCCGAGCAGGCCGGTCACGCCGGCGCCGACGCTGAACGTCACGTCGTTGACCGCGACGACGTTGCCGTACCAGCGCGACGCCCGCTCGAGGGTGATGGCGGCGGGTAGCGGCGCAGGCGCTGCTTCGGGCGGCTGTGCCACCGTGGGCGGCTGTACCACCGCTGGATCGGTCGCGGATGTGAGCTGCGGCTCCATCAGGCGGTAATCCCCTGGAACCGCCGGATGGTGATCCCGACGGAGCCCACGATGCCGATGGCAACGGCGGCGAGGTAGGCCACCTCCGGGAGGGCCACGATGAAGCCCTCGAACTCCGAGGCGAGCGGGACGTCGAACAGGAACGCGTTCGTGCCCTCGAGGATGGCGCTCGGGCTGAGGAGCACGAGCCAACTGCCGATCTCGACGGCTCCGAGCGCGACGATGATCCCGGCGACGATGCCCGGGATCACGAACAGGGCGATGATCCCGGCCACCGCGTAGGCCCGCCGCGGCGTGAACGCGGCGATCGCCATCGAGAGGCCACCGAGTAGCGCCGCGGTCAGCGCGGCCTGCGCGACGCCGGCTCCGACTTCGGGCAGGTCGTCGCCGATCTGGCGCCCGAGGTCCGTCGAAAGCAGCACCCGGCCGAGGAACAGGATCATCAGCGGTAGCAGGTGCATCAGCAGGATCGCCACGACGAAGCCGGCGATTTGGGCCAGCGCGTAGTCCGATCGGCGAAGGGCCCGCGAGAAGTACAGCGACAGCAACGAGTGGCGCTGGTCGCGGCCGAACAGGTCGGGCGCCTGTGCGGCGCAGAACAGCGTCACGAAGATCCCGATCGTTCCGGAGTACGTGTCGTACCGGATCGGCAGCTGACCTTCGAAGACGTCGCCACCGGGGAATTGCCGGAGCAGCGCGAGGGCGGCGATGATCCCGACCGCCGGGACGCACCCGAACAGCCCGAGCGTGATCGGCGCGATCTTGGCACGTCCACCGCGGCCGATCCCGTACGCGGATCGAAGCGAGTGGAAGAACAGCGATCGGATCGCGTGCGCGCGACCGAGCCGCGGGCCCTCGTAGTTTCGATAGCCGATGTCGTAGATCGAGCCCGATTCGGCCGTCGTCAGGGCATTTGCCGCAGGCGGCATCCCGGCGCTCATGCGGGCGGGCTCGGGGCGTCGCGGAAGAGGTCCTCCAACCGGTGGCGACGGTGCTCGATCCGCACGAGCGGGAGCGCGAGGTCGGCCACGGCGTCCCGGACCAGGTCGTACGTGCCGTCTCCCGCCAGTGCGACGAGGACGGCACGGCCGTCCTGCGCGACCGACAGCCCCTGGCCGCTGAGGCGCTCGGCGAGTCGATCCGCGCCCTCGTCGACGTCGACCGCGAGCGTTCCCGTGCCCTCGGTGAACGACCCGAGCGGCGCCGATCGCAGGAGCTGACCTGCCTCGATCGCGACGAGGTGATCGCACACGCGCTCGATCTCGCCGAGCAGGTGCGAGGCGACGATGACGGCCATCCCGAACTCGGTCCCGGTCCGATGGACGAGCTCGAGCATCTCGTCGCGCCCAGCTGGGTCCAGGCCGTTCGTGGGCTCGTCGAGCAGGAGCAGCCGCGGATCGTGGACCAGCGCCTGGGCGAGCTTCACCCGCTGCTTCATGCCCGTCGAGTAGCCCCCGATCGCCCGGTAGCGCTCCTCGTACAGCCCGACGTGACGGAGGACCTCGGCCGTTCGCTCCCTCGCTGCTGTCCTTGGCAGGCCGGACATCAGCGCCAGGTGCGAGACCCAGTCGGTCGCTGTCGAGTCGGGCGGGAGACAGTCGTGCTCCGGCATGTAGCCGACGAGCTGGCGGATGTCGGTCCCGCGGGTCACGACGTCGAGGTCGAACACCGTCGCCTCGCCGGACGTCGGCGGGATCAGGCCGAGGAGGATCTTGAGCAGCGTCGTCTTGCCTGCACCGTTGGAGCCGACGAGGCCCACGATCCCGGGCTCGACATCCACGGTCAGCGCGTCGAGGGCCGTCACGAACGTTCCATACCGCTTCGTGAGCGCGCGGATCGAGATCAGGGCCACGGCGGAAGCCTAGCGGGACGGCTCGCATCCGAGCGAGCGGCGCTCACCCGAATCGTCGCCCGCGCCGACGCCAAACCTGCGCCGGCGCCGACGCCAAACCTGCGCCCGCGCCGACTCCGCGCCTGCGCCCGCGCCGACGCCGCGCCTGCGCCCGCGCCGACGCCGCGCCTGCGCCTCCGCCGCGTCGTCTTCCCCACGGGCGGCGCTTTCGAATTGGTTGCGGCCAAGGGAAACGATCGCGGACGAGGCCTGTATCGGGTCGCCGGTCGGACCGCGGTCTGCGCGAGCGCGATTCTGATCGAGCATTTCGACGGCGGAAACGTCATTCATGCACGTGGTCACAACCCGGCGGATGGATCGGGTCACCGACGCGCCTCGTGCAAGCGCGTCGATTGCTCGCCGTGAGGTCCCGGTTCGACCGTTCTGATCGGGCGGAAGGCACGTGACGGCGCCAGGCGGTCCGGTGAATCCAGCCCGAACGGCGATGGTTTCGCTTGAGCGCAACTATCTCTCAGATCAGCACCAATGGCAATGAACGCCCGGCGCCGCGCTGGGCGAGGCCGCGATCGGAGGCCACGGGTGCGCCGGGGGCGCAGACCGCGGCGGAGCGCAGACCGCGCCGAGCGCCGAGGGCAGCGTGCGCCGGAGAGCGCGCCGCAGGCTCCAATTCCGCGATCGCCGGTAGACTCGGATCGTGACCGAGACCGTGGCGGCGCCACCGGCGGGTGGCCGCCTGATGCAGCTCCTGAGGTCTCGTGGCGGGGCCGAGCCCGACGCGCCGACGATGGTCCTCCAGCATCGCGAGGCCCTGATCTACACGCTCGGCAAGGCTGCCTCGCTCGAGCAGCTCGTCATGTGCCAGTACCTGTATGCGGCCTTCTCGATGAAGGACCGCGATGACGACGGCCTGACTGCGGAGCAGCTCGTGGCCACGCGGCGATGGCGACGCGAGCTGCTCCACATCGCCGAGCAAGAGATGCTCCACCTCGCGCTCGTGCAGAACATCCTGACCGCGGTCGGCGCGTCCTCATCGCTCGGCCGGCCGAACTTCCCGCTGCCGCCGCACGCCTACCCCGCGGGCATCCGGATGGAGCTGCTGCCGTTCCACGAGGTGTCGCTGCGGCACTTCATCTACCTCGAGCGACCGGATGGGCTCGACATGGCCGACCAGGACGCGATGGCCGCCGTCGACAAGGCCGCTGCCCTCCCCCGGGCGACCGAGGACGAGATCGGGCCGCGGCTCCAGGACTTCGACACGATCGGCGAGCTGTACCGGGCGATCGAGCTCGGGCTCGACAACCTGGCCAGTCGGTTCGGCGAAGCCCGGCTGTTCCTGGGCCCGCCGGCAGCCCAGGCGACGCCACGCCACTTCCGGTTCGACGAGCTGCTTCCGGTGACCGACCTCGCCTCGGCTCGGGCGGCGATCGACGTCATCGTCGAGCAGGGCGAGGGGGCGCGGGGCGACTGGCGGGAGGCGCACTTCGGGCGGCTCGTCGCGATGCTCGACGAGTTCCTCGACATGCGCGACGCGGATCCGACCTTCGAGCCGTCGCGGCCGGTGCTCGCGGCGTTCGTGCGGGCGCGCGAGGACGGCCTGCCGGTGCCGATCATCAGCGACCCGTTCACGAGCCGCTCCGTCGACCTGCTGAACGCCGTCTACGAGGTGATCCTGCAGGTGCTCGCGCGCTACTTCGCGCACACCGACGAGACGGACGATCAGCTCGACGTCCTGGCGAGCGTCAGCATGGGCCTGATGCGGAACGTCGTGAAGCCGCTCGGCGGGCTGGTCACGCGGCTCCCGGTCGGCTTCGACCACCCGGGCGTCACCGCGGGCCCCACATTCGAGCTCTTCTACTCGACAGACTTCCTGCTCCCCCACCGCGACGCCGCGTGGGCCGTGCTCGAGGAGCGCATGCGCGTGCTCGCCGAGCTCGGCACGAGGTGTGCCGAGGTCTGCTCGCCGCTGTTCATGCCGGTGGTGGCGCGGATCACCTCGTCCCTCGAGGAGCTCGCCGACGAGCTGTCAGAGGGCCGCTGACCAACCGGTTCCGCGGGCGTAGTGACCCCGCAGGCTCAGTGGCAGGTGCCCGAGCCGCTATCGAGGACCGTGCCGCTCTCGTTGATCATCTGGAACGAGTAGGAGCTCGTCCCGAGCGTCAGCTTCAGCACGCCGAACGCCTGGATGCGCACGAGGCTGTTGGCGTGCGTGGCGCCGAACCCGGCCAGGCTGTGACCGCCGGTGCCGACGACGAGCGAGCGCACACCGTTGGCGTCAGCCGCGCCCGTTGCGCTGACCGGCGCGAAGCGTTCGTACTGGTGCTCGTGGCCGGCGAGGACGAGCTCGCCACCGTCCTCGGCGATGGCTCGCCAGATCGGGTCCATGTTCGTGTTGTCGCCGCGTCCGGCCGAGGTGTACATCGGGTGATGCCAGTACGCGATCGTGCACTGGCGCGTGCTCGCGGCGAGATCCCCGCGCAGCCATTGCTCCTGGGCGGACCCGGCGGTGCAGAACACGACCGAGCAGTTGGAGTTGAGCGCGACGACGTGCCAGGTGGTCCCGATGTCGAAGCTGTAGTAACCCTTCGCCGGATCGCCAGCCAGCGCCCCGAAGTAGGTGTAGTAGCCGGTCGCGCCGCTGGTGTTGTACTCGTGGTTGCCGGGCGCCGGCTTTGTCTTCGCCTTGAACCGGCCGTAGCTGCCCGCGTAGCCGCCCTGCGCCTGGAAGTTCGAGAGCTCGCCGTTCGGGTACTGGAGGTCGCCGAGCACCAGGAAGTGCTGGATCGCGGCGTCGTTGTGGATGAGGTTCGAGACGGTCAGCTGGCGGCAGGTCGTGCTCGTGACCTGGCTCGTCGGGGCGCAGGCCATGTCGCCGACAGCGGCAATGACGATCCCCGCCGGGGCCGATGTTGGCGGGGGCGCCGTCGGCGGCGCGGTGGTCGACACGATGAGCTGCGGCGAGGTGGCGCCGGATTCCCGGGAGTGGTAATAGGCGCCGTCGGTGTTGCTCGAGGTGATCCCGAGCTCGAGGATCGCGCCCGGCAGCGCGGCGCTCGTGACGTCGACCTCGATCCAGGCGTTCTGAGTCACCGCGCCGAGGGTCGCGACCGTCGCGCCGATCGCCGGCTTGTTGTTGAACGTTGTCGTCGCCTCGCCCCATGCGCCGCTCAGGCGAGTCACCGTGCCGCCGAACGGGCTCGGGCCACTGGAGTCGTTGAGGACGTGGAGGCGAAGCCTCGCGGACGCGAGGGTGGAGATCGCTGTCAGGTCGAACCGCAGGAACGATTGTCGGACGGGCGAGGCGTCCGCGACGAAGCTCGTCGCGGTCCCGAAGGTCGTCCCGGCCGCCGTGCCGTTCTCGACGTAAGTGTCCGCCGTCGGCGTCAGCGCGACCGCGCTCGACGGCTGCGTCTCGATCGTCAGCACCAGCTGCGGTCCGTTGGCGCCCGTCTCGCGCGCGTCGTAGTACGCGCCGTCGGTGTTCGACGAGACGATCGCCAGGTTCAGCGTCGCGCCCGACGCGACGACGGACAGCGCGTTGAGCTGGTACCAGGCGTTGCGCGACACGGCCCCGAACGTTCCGACAGTCGTGCCGCTCGTCGATGGCCGGTTGTTGTAGGTCGTGGCGGCTTCGGACCAGCTGGTCGAGGTGATCCTGCGCACCGTGCCACCCGCCGGACTGCCGGCGTCGCTGGTGTCCCGCGTGTGCAGTCGCAGCGTCGCCGCGGTGATCGTGCCCGAGACTGTCGGGACGGAGAATCGAAGGAACGTGTACCGGGTCGGGGATGCGTCCACGCTGAGGCTTCCCTGGGTCCCGAGCGGCGTCGAGGCCGCCCCCGAATCGACGTACGTGTCCGCCGACGCGCTGACCACCTGGGTGACGACGGCCGCCTCTGCCGCCGCGGGCCGGAACGCGACGAGCATGCCGATCATCAGGCTCAGCGCGACGATCGCAACCGCACTGGAACGACCCGTTCCCCCCGAAACCCGCCTCATCTCGCGAGCCTACAGGGGTCGGGCCTTCGTTAACGACTCGAGCCGCAGCCTCCGTTGTCAGCAGGCAACGGATCACGACCTGCCGGAGTCGAGCCGGCTCGATACCCTGCCACCGTGACGAAATCGATCGACCTTCTTGCCGTTCTCCGTGACGGCCTCCCGCGCGTCGATTCGGCGCCGCGGCACGTGGTCGTCGTAGGCGCGGGAATCGCCGGGCTTGACCGCCAGCCTGCTGCTCAAGGAGGCGGGCCACAGGGTCACGATCCTCGAGGCGCGCAACCGCCTCGGCGGGCGGATCTACACGTATCGCGGCTTCGCGGGGAAGATGTACGGCGAGTTCGGGGCGATGCGCTTCCCGCGCCAGCATCGGCTCGCGCAGCACCTCATCCATGACCGATTCGGCCTGGCGACCAAGCCCTTCGGGATGGACGACCAGGACACGTTCATCTACCTCCAGGGCAAGGGCGTGCGGCGGAGCGAGGTCACGGCCGACTCGTTCGACGTCGACCTGCCTGAGGGCGAGCGCGGCAAGGAGCCCGGCCGAGATTCTCAAGGAACGCGATGGCGCCGCTCATCGAGCTCGCGGCGGAGCCCGGCGGCTGGGACCTGATCATCGAGCGCTACGACGGCTATTCGCTGCTCGGCTATCTGCTCGAGCGCGGCGTCAGCGAGCAGGCGCTGTGGTTGCTCGGACCGCTGTTCAACATCGAGGGCCGGTTCCACTTCTCGCTGGTCGAGTGGTTCGCCCACTGGCACGACGACATCTTCGGCGACCTCGAATACATCGACGCCGGGGCCGACACGCTGCCCGAGGCCTTTGCCCCGAGCCTCATGAGCGACACGCGCCTGGGCGCGGAGGTCCACGCGATCGAACAGGGCGCAGACGGCGTGGTCGTGCGCTTCCGCGACAAGGTCGGGACCCAGGGCTCGGTGACGCGCCGACGAGTGCATCGTCACCGTCCCGCTCGTGCTCCTGCGGCACATGGAGATCACCGGGCTCGACGTCGACAAGTGGTTCACGATCCGGAACGTCTACTACGGCCGCGCGCACAAGATCTTCATGCAGTTCAGCCGCCGCTGGTGGGCCGACGACTACGCCATCACCCACGGCGTCACGGTCACCGACCTCGCGATCCGCAATGTCGTCTACACGCCCGCGGGGCAGGATCCCTCGATCGACAAGGGCGTGATCATCGCGTCCTACGCCTGGGAGCAGGACTCGATGGCGTACTCGATGCTCGACGAGTCCCAGCGCGTCGCCGAGGCGCTCCAGGATCTCGCCAAGATCCACCCCGAGGCGGCCGACACGTTCGAGTTCGGGGTCTCGCACGACTGGGCGCTCGACCGGCACGGCGGTGGCATCGGTCCCCTGTTCCGACCCAACGAGATGACGGGTCGGTTCTTCAATGACATTGCCCGGCCCGTCAATCGGGTCTGGTTCGCAGGCGACGCCTGCAGCCGCCTTGCCCGCCGCTGGATCGAGGGCGCGATCGAATCCGCGGTCACCAACGCCTACGCGATCCACGCAGGCATGCGCAACGAGCTCCCGCCCGTCGCCGCCGCGCCGGAGCACGCCTGACGGGTAGTTTCGCAGTTAGCGCGAGGCCGTCGGGTCCAGCGTCCGAGCTCCCGTGCGCTCGACGTCGCGGGTGTTGCGAGTTACGAGGACGAGGTCGTGGACCAGCGCTGTCGCGGCGAGCAAGCCGTCGATCGGCGGGATCGGATCGGGAACGTTGAGCCGGCCCCAACGCTCCGCAACCTTCGCGTCGATCGGCAGGACTCGATCGCTGAACCGCTCCTCGAGGCGGATCAACCACTGCTCGAGCGCCAGCGCCGAGGGCACGTCGCGCCGTCGGATCGACTCGATGCCGCGTCGGAGCTCACCGAGCACGAGGACGCTCGTGTACAGCTCAGCTTCGTTCGTGCTTTCGAACCACGACCGGATCCCCGCGGGTGCCCGCTCACCCTTCCGAAGCTCCGACAGGACGTTGGTGTCGAGGAGCCAGGTCACCGCAGATCGGTCGGCAGGTCGCGTGAGCGTTCGCGCCTGCGCTTGAAGTCGGCATCGCGCCCGACGTTCGGCATCGACGCGAGGAAGTGCTTGAAGGAGCCTTGCTCAATGTCAGAGCTGAGCGCCTCACGCAGGATCTCGCGGTGCTCCGCCTCGGCCGATCGGCCGCGACTCGCGGCGCGTCGCTTCAGCGCCCGAACGACCTCGTCCTCGACGTCTCGCACGATCAGCTGCCTCGCCATGGGTGGATGATATCACTGATAGCATCCTCGGTCTGAGCGCACTCGTGAGCGTGGCAGGCGCGGCTCATCGGCGGCTTATCCCGCTCGGTGATCCTCCGGCACGTGACGGTCCACGCGACGCGTACGCTTGATTCGCGAACGAATCGGCGCTTCGAAAGGTTCGCGCGACGAAGTACGTGACCGCGTTCCGCGAGGGCGGCTCGCTGCCGGGGCTCGTCGAGGCGGACGACGATGGGCTGTACGTCGTCAAGTTCCGGGGCGCGGCGCAGGGGCCGCTGGCGCTGGTCGCGGAGGTCATCGCGGGTGAGCTGGGTCGAGCGCTCGGGCTGGCCGTGCCGGAGCTCGTGCTCGTCGACATCGACCCGTCGCTCGGCGGGCTCGACGGCGACCCGTGGGTTGGCGAGCTGCTCGAGCGCAGCCCCGGGATCAACCTGGGCGTCGATTTCCTGCCCGGGGCCTTGACGTTCGACCCGCGAGCCGATGGGAGCCCGGATCCGGCGGCTGCCGCCGACATCGTGTGGTTCGACGCGCTCGTGACAAACACCGATCGATCGCCCCGCAACCCGAACATCCTCACCTGGCATCGGCGCCAGCTCCTGATCGACCATGGTGCGTCGTTGTTCATCCACCACACCTGGCGCGACCCAGACGAGCACGCGCTCCGGCCGCTCACCACCATCTCGGACCACGTGCTGCTGCCGTACGCCTCGTCCCTTGGCGCCGCGCACGACCGATTGGCGAACCGGGTCACGCCAACGCTCCTTCGTTCCATCGTCTCGCTCGTTCCCGGCGAGTGGCTACTCCCTCACCCGACCGTTGGCAGTCCCGACGATCAGCGCGAGGCCTACGTGCGCTACCTGCTCGCGCGAGTGGGCGCGCGCGAGGCGCTGGTCGAGTCGATCGAGGAGCTCCGGCATGCCGCCTGAGCCGTTCGAGTACGCGCTGCTCCGGGTCGTCCCGCGCGTCGAGCGCGGCGAGGGCGTGAATGTCGGCGTCGTCGTGTTCTGCCGAACCCGGAGCTACCTCGACGCCCGGATCGACCTCGGCACGCGCCAGGTCGCGACGCTGCGGTCGATGTCGCCGGAAATCGAGCTCGAGGCGGTGCGCGCGCATCTCGAATCCATCGGCCGCATCGTCGCCGGCGACCCCGACGGCGGCCCCATGGCGAAGCTCGCCGACCCCGAGCGCTTCCGCTGGGTGACCGCACCGTCGAGCACGATCATCCAGCCCTCGGACGTCCACGGCGGCGTGACCGAGGACCCGGAGCGCTCGCTCGACGACCTCTTCGGGCGCCTCGTCCAGTAGCCACGCCGGGATCTCAGGTCGGGATGTCAGGTCAGGACCTCGACGGTGTCGCCATCGAGGACCGGATGCTCTCGGCCCACTCGCTGGCCCTCGAATCGCGCCGACGGACCCCAGGTCCGGGCGCCGACAAACGTCGCCGCTAGGTCGTGATGGACGGCGTCGGCGACGTCCTCGACGGTCGAGCCGGGTTCGAGCGCGAGCGGCTCGGGATCGGTCACGCCGTTCGTCCGCAGGTAAATGCGGATGAGGCCGGTGAGGCGCCACGCGGCCTCGCGGAAGGCATCGAGGCTCGCGTCGTCGATGACCGAGACCGGCAGGACCTCGAGCTCCGGAAACGCCGCCCGCAGTCGATCGATGGCGCCCGGTGGCGCCTCGTCCGAACGGGTCGCGGCGAGGAACGCCGGCTTCTCGATGCCGGCCAGCGCCACCTCGGCGACGACGGGTCGGAGCTCCTCGGGGTCCGTATCGGCCCTCGCGCAGTACACGATCGCGTCGGCCGACCGGAGCACGCCCAGCAGGGCGCGCCCACCACCGCGGTCCTCGGTCGCGCCCTCGATGAGGCCGGGAATCTCCACGAGCTGGACGAGGACGCCGCCGATTCGAGTCAGCGCCGGGATCGGGCGGAGCGTGGTGAATGGGTAGTCGCCCGTCTTGATCTGGATCTCCGACAGCGCCTGGAGGAGCGACGACTTGCCGACGTTCGGTGGGCCGACCAGCGCGATCTGCGCCGCGCCCTCGCGCCGGACGGAGATCGAGTCGCGGTGGACGGCGCTCGAGCGCACCCGGGTCTCGTCGATCTCGGAGGTCAGCCACTTCCGCAGGTCGGCATACGGACCGTTCCTGTAGTCGGGTAGCTCCGCGAGCAAGGCATTGACCTCGCGGATCCGCTCGCGACCCTCTTTTCCTACGAGCCTGCGCTTCGCCACCTGGGCGAATGTTCGATGCGGCATCGGCATCGCGATCTCCCTGTGATCACGCGGGTCGGCGCGGCGCCCGGAGCGATCGGCTCGATCGCTGCGGCTGCGGCACGCGTCTGTCCCGCCCCTTCCCTCGACGCTTGGTGTGGAAGGGGCCGATCAGCCGTTCTGGTTGGAGATCGTGGCGGCCCAGGCGTCCATCGGACGCGGGCCGAGTTGCTCGGTCATCGCGGCGAAGGGTACACCGGTCGTTCGACGTGCTCCCCTACCCTGCGATCGTGGGTGCTTCGACGCCGGGCCGGCATCTCGAGCGGGCCATCGAGCTGCTCGCGAGCTCACCCCTGATCGACGGTCATAACGACCTGGCGATCGCGCTTCGGACGAGGGTCGGCGGCATCGGCGTTTCGTCGGTCGACCTGCGCGGGAACGTCGATGGTCTCGACACGGACATCCCGCGGCTGCGCGCCGGTCGGGTGGGCGGTCAGTTCTGGTCGATCTGGGTGCCGGCCGACCTGCCCGAGGAGCGGGCGCTCCCGATGGCGCTCGAGCAGCTCGACATCGCCGATGGGTTCGCCGGCCGATACCCGGACGTCTTCCAGCGCGCGACGACGGCCGACGACGTGGACGACGCGTTCGCCGGCGGCCGCATCGCGTCGCTCCTCGGTCTCGAGGGCGGCTCGATGATCTCCAGCTCCCTCCCGATCCTGCGCACGTTCTTCGAGCGCGGCGTGCGGTACATGACCCTCACGCACTGGAAGACCACGCGCTGGGCTGACGCGGCGACGGACGGGCCGCGTCACGGGGGCCTGACGGCATTCGGGCTCGAGGTGGTTCGCGAGATGAACCGGCTGGGCATGCTCGTGGACCTCAGCCACGTCGCTCCGAGCACGATGGCCGCGGCGCTCGACGTGACGGAGGCGCCCGTCGTGTTCTCGCATTCGGGCGCGTTCGCGGTGAACCCTCACCCGCGCAACGTTCCCGACGACATCCTCCGACGCGTGCCTGCCAATGGCGGCGTCGTGATGGCCGTGTTCCTCTCGCAGTTCGTGTCCGACGAGGTGCGGCTGCACGTCCAGCCGGGCATGGACGCGGAGGAGGCGTTCGAGCGCGAGCACCCCGAGGCGACGCCGGAGGAGGCTCGCGAGGTCCGACGGGCGTGGTTGGCAGCAAATCCGCCGCCGTCCGCGACGCTGGAGCAACTCGCCGACCACGTCGACCACCTGTGCGAGGTCATGGGCGTCGAGCACGTCGGGATCGGCAGCGACTTCGACGGCGGCGAGCTGATGCCGATCGGCCTGGAGGACGTCTCACGCTTCCCCTACCTCATCGCCGAGCTGCTGCGGCGGGGCTATCCGGAGGAAGCGGTTCGAGGCATCGCGGGCGGGAACATCCTGCGAGTCATGCGCGGGGCGGAGGCCGCCGCGCGCCGCATCCAGACGGAACGTGGCCCCTCGGAGGCCACCATCGAGGAGCTGGACGGCTAGCTCGGACTGTTCTGGCTAGTTCGGCTCCCGCGTCAGGCGGACCATCGGAATGACGCGCTCGGTGATCTGGTTCGGGTAGTCCGCGAAGTGCGGCAGCTGCTCGACGTGCTGTGTCCACAGCCGGTCGCGCTCGGCGCCTTCGGTGATCGTCGCGGTCGCCTCGTACTCGTCCGCACCGACCTCCAACGTCGCGGCCGGGCTCTTCTTCAGGTTGGCGAGCCACCCGGGATCGGACTGCGAACCGCCGGCGGTGCCGGCAACGACAACGTCCTGACCATCCCTCGAGAACGCGAGGATCGCCCGCCGTCGCTCCCCTGTCTTTGCGCCGGTCGTGTACAGGAGCAGGTGCGGCCGGCCGGCGAGCGGGCCGTCGGTGGGTATGCCGTCATGTGCGCGGATGTCCGCGATGAATGCCTGTTCCCAGGCGTGCGGGTCGAAATCGGTCACGAAGGACTCCCGTCGGTCGGCGTGGGGTGGTGGTTGCGTATGCAACTATAACCAGTCCTCCCTCGCGCGCGGGCCGTCCTACCCGCCCGTACGTTTGACCCAGTCGGGATCGACCGGGCCCCGTGACAGACTCCAGCGCGTTTCGCAGCACTCCGGGGGGTCGTCGGGTCTCGTGTCCGCGAATGGATCACCGCTCGCTCGCGTTGGACGGATCGCGCGCGCGCTGATCGCCCGGGCGGGAACCACGGCGCGCACCGGCGTCGCGGCGATCGAACAGCGATTCGGCCGGCGCGGCGTCTACGCGGCGGGTGGTGGCGCCGCGGTCACGGGCGTCTTGCTCGTGGCCATCGTCTTCGGAGGCGGCGGAGGCAACCCGATCGCGAGTCCGGGCTCGTCGGCGGGACCCGGTGCCTCCAGTGGCACGGCCGTCGGACCAACCGCGGTCCCCACGGTCGAGCCCGTGTACGACCTCCTCCCGACGCCCGCGACGACGGACGTCGTGCTCCTCGTCGACTCGACCGATTCGCTCACCACGACGGAGCAGCAGTGGCTCACGGACCTGCGCGGGTCGCTCGGCGCCGTCGATCCACTCGCCTACCGCGACGCAACCGTCGACGCGCTCCGGGAGTACCTCGTCGTGTTCGTGGTCGACGACAGCCCGGACCTCGATCCTGCCGCGCTCGCAGGCGCCTATGACGCGGGCCTGACCGTCCACCTGATCGGGAGTGGCGCGACCTACCAGGCGGCCGTGCAGGCCGGGGTAGCGCCGTGATTCGCCGCGGGGATGCTCGGGACAGCGGCGGTCGTGGCGTGCTGCGCCGTCGCCTGGCCGTGCTCGCGTTCCAGCTGGTCATCGCGTTCCAGTCCGCGGCATTCATCGACGTTGCCGCCCCACCCGCGCCGGTCCGGGCCGCCGATGGCTGCACCGTCAGCGCCGGCGCCGCCGGCGGGATCCTCAGCTCCTGTGCCGATGCGGCGACCTACGCGGACTTCGCCGACGCGCTCCAGGTCGGCCTGGACACCCTCCGCGGTGCCTCAGCGACGAGCGAGCTCATCGTCGGGTCCAACCAGGACGGGGCGACCGTCACGCTCAACGGCCTTCCCGCGGGCGTGACGCCGCTCGACGCCGTCCTTCCCGCCGGCACCTACCTCGTCCGGGTCACGAAGGACGGCTACGCGCCGTTCAGCAAGACCGTGACGATCGACGCGGACACGCCGGGCAAGCTCACGGCGGGCCTCGAGCCGCTGGGTGGCTCCGCCGGTTCGTTCGAGTGGATCCGGCCCGAGACGCTGATCACGGTCGCCAATGGCTTCCACGACGGGGGCTTCGACATCACGGGCTACGTCCGCGACAAGGACGGCGTCGACTACGTGGCGTTCACGAACTCGAAGACCGTCGAGGTCGAGTTCGAGGAGCCGACCGAGATGGCGGGCTACGGCGAGTGGCTCAAGTCGGACAGGGACTCGATCACGATGGTCGGCGTCGCGAAGTCGACTGATGACGGACGCACGTGGAGCCTCGTCAAGACCTGGACGGGCGACTACTCGGCGCGGACGTGGACGAGCGAGCGGTTCATCGACCGGGACTGGGCGGCGGGCAAGCCGGGCACCGTCAAGCAGCACTGGATCCGCGCCTACTACCACGAGGAGCGCAAGGAGCAGTACCTCATCTCCTCGATGGTGCCGCGGCCCACAGGCGGGGTGGCCGTCCATGTCACGAAGTCCGTCTCGCACCAGCCCCAGGAGCTGATG
The DNA here is from genome assembly GCA_963721765.1 of uncultured Chloroflexia bacterium. Taxonomy (GTDB): domain Bacteria; phylum Chloroflexota; class Limnocylindria; order Limnocylindrales; family CSP1-4; genus UBA5189. The sequence goes on along the minus strand of CAVRJP010000001.1, from coordinate 1,358,177 downwards.
CTCATCTGGGACAACCTCACGGCGAGCTACTGTCGCGAGGACGACGCAACAGACGAGTGCTTCCGGATCGATCATCCGGGCCGGTACATCGGCTCGGTGAAGGCACCGTTCACGACCTCGCTCGTGGCGGACGTCGGGAGCGATGGGACGTACCGGCGGGTCGCCACGCCCCAGGCCTCGGACCGGTTCGGCGTGACCCCGCAGGACCTCGCGACCTACAACCTGGTTCGCGAGCTCACGACGGTCGCCTACGACACGGGCACGGGCGCCGAGCCCCAGCTGGCGAACATCAGCAATCGGGTCCTCTACCAGGCGTCCCATGACGGGGCGGACTACTTCCTCGAGATCGTCCCGGACTGCTGCGCGACCGAGGGCACCGTCTGGGTCGCGCGCGCCGGCGGGCCGCCGGTCATCGAGCGCACCTACACCCTCGGCGGGGACGGACCGAAGGGGTCGAACCGCCTCGAGCAGCTGCACGTCGGCCCGGACGGCACGATCTACGTGCTCGACCACATCCGCGGCCACGTCTACGTCCTCGGCGCCGACGGCGCGACCCTCCTCGGAAGCGTCTCGCCGGACGTGTACGGGGGCATCTACGGCCCGGGCAACCCGTCGTCCAACTTCCTCTCGTCGGCGGTCGACAGCGGCGGGAACGTCCACGTCGCGTTCCGGGTTGGCGCCTACCCGCCGGGCGACGACGATCCCGACCGCGTCAACGTGTACTACGAGCACTTCCCGCGGGAGAAGGTCGCGTTCGAATCGGTGGCGCTGTTCACCGAGCCCGACTGCCCGGCCTGCGATGCCGCACGCGACTGGCTTACGGCTGCCGAGATCCCGTTCCGCGAGAACCCGACGGACCTACCGGCGGACGTCGCCGCGTCGGTTGGCGCAGCCCAGGGCTCCGAGGGCCTCCCGGTCGTGGCCCGGCTGGGCCAGGAGAACGTGGTCAAGGGTGGCGCGGATCCGGGCGCGATCAGCCGGCTGCTCGGCGTCCCCTACCCGATCCTGGTCGACACGCACCCGATCAAGGCCGGGCGGAGCCGGGACGGCCGGATCATCGGCTGGCAGCCCGAGTGGGCGCTCCTGATCCTCGAGGCCGACCAGCCTCGGGTCATCACCCAGCGCGACGAGGGCGTCGTGGCGTTCTCGCCGGCAGCCGGCGGCTGGACGCCCCAGCTCGTCATGGGAACGCCGCCACCGGCGCCGGTCGACGAATACAACTCGCCCGACGGCCTGACGACGGCGTACTTCCCGCGCTACCCGATCTTCCCCGGCGGCATCGCGACGCCGTCGTACGGCACGAACCGCGCTGCGCCGTTCAACACGATCGAGTCCGTCGGCGACCTGCGCTTCCTGTTCCGATCCGACAGCGGCAACACGGTGAACCGCTACGGATACACGCTCCACACCACGAAGTCCGCGCCCATGTCGAGCGCCTACCGCGCCAGCGCTCAGGTGTCGCAGCTCATTCCCGCTACCGCATTCGACATTCTCCTCGGCCCGAAGGGCTCGGCCTCGACGGTGCGCGGCGAGCTGGCGGCGTACGTCACCAGCGAGGGGCAGGCCACGGACGGGAGCGACCGCTTCTACCGCGTCGTGGTCGACCTCCGGGCGCAGAACGAGACTGCCGTCGACGGCAACCTCCAGGCCCGGGCGATCGGCGGCTCCATCCAGCTCGAGACGGAGGCCGACGACGGCACGCCGGAGACGCGCGAGATCAACCTCATCCTGTTCGTTGACAACACGCGCCTGCGGGTGACCAGTCCCGAGCCCGGCGGGAGCGCCCGGGACATCAGCGCCGAGGCCGTCCACTTCACCGGCACCAACGAGCGCTGGGTGGTCACGAACAACCTCGCCCTCACGAACGAGGTGCCGTGCGGCGCGGACCAGTCCGTCCTGCTCCCGCCCCATTCGACCTCGACATTCAGCGCCGCCGAGGTCGCCTCGTTCGAGCTGAGCTCGTGCATGGACGCCCTGGAGGTGGCGCCGACTGTTCTCACGGGGTGCGAATCCTGGGAGGACGCAAAGCTCGTCCTTGCGGCCCAGACCATCGAGTCGTTCGGCCAGAGCCTCGCCCTCGAGCGCACCGAGGAATCGACGAACTACGAGCTGTCGTTCGGGTCGCGGGACGCCAGCGTCCGCCGGATCGTCAGCATCGACGAGCTCGCCGGTGACGGGCCCGCGTGTGCGTCGGAGCTCGCCGGCGCCACCGCTGCGGTCGTGAGCGTGAGCGGCACGATCATGGGCGACGGCGAGCCGTTCACGCCGCGGATCACGGTCATCGACTCGGGCCGCGAGGCCGTCCGCACCGCGCCGACTGCACTGCCCGGCGGCCTCGCCTGGGAGCGTGAGTGGCTCGAGTTCGAGGCGAACTTCCTGGAGCTCAGCCTGAAGAGCTCGATCGCCGACGAAGCGCTGTCGAGCCTGATGTTCCTCTCGACGGCGGGCAAGAAGCTCGGGTACCAGCGGCAGCTCCTCGCGACGCGGGCGCTCCTCCACTGCAACTACGAGGGCGTCGAAGTCGCGTCCGTCGTGGGCCTCGTCGAGCGCAGCGCCGCCAACCCGGATGCGCTCCGCCTGACGGCCGTCTGCCTCCAGGACTTCGTGCTCAACTCGACGGAGCACTGGCCGTCGTTCGATCGCGCGCTGTGGTCCGGCGGTCAGTTCCAGGCTGGCTTCGTCGGCACGGTCATCAACAGCTCCCTCGCCGCGAATCCGACGCTCGGCTTCCTCGTCGCTGCAGCCAAGGCCGAGCCGCGGACGTACGGTGAGTTCGTCTTCGCCCGTGCGGAGCTCCTGGCGGCGAAGGCGGCCGCGAACGCCGACGTGGCAAACCAGGCGACCGACTTCCAGCTCGACCACCTCGCCCGGATCCTCACCGCCAGCGCTCGCGAGATGACCGGCGCCACGGGCGCCATGACGAAGGTCGCTCTGATGTCCGGTCCGGTAGAGCGCGCCGCGGTGAGCGCCGTCCTCGACTGCGCGCGCAGCTTCGGGACCGCCAACCCGTTTCCGAAGCTGTTCGAGCTGACGAAGCTCATCGCCTACACGGCCGGGATCCCGTGCGTGGAGCGTCAGGCGAACGCCGAAGCCAAGGTCATGGCCTATCGCCAGCTTGTCGTGGGCATTCGCAGTGGCACATTCGCGGCGCTCCTCGAGGCGTCCGGGCGCGATCTCGACCTGCTGTACGCCCATCTCGAGCTCATTGGCAAGATCATCAAGGACGTCGAGGCGGCCGAGGCGCGCTACCCGATCGGCACGTCGATCGTCCGCTGGAACGAGGACCTGACCCCGCTCGATCGGTTCGTGCTCGTGCGTCAGCATGCGGCGGGCGTCGTCGAGGCCCGTGGCCGGCAGATGACCGTCCGCGAGGCGGCCCAGATCCTCGCGGGCCTGACCGAATGCGGCGCAGGCCTCGTGAAGGGCCTCTTCTCGGGCGAAGGGATCCTCATGCTGGGTCTCGGCGTCAGCGCGGCGATCGCCGGCCCCACGGCGGCCGCGCTCGGCGGCGTCGCCTTCTTCGTGTCGGGTGTCGCCTTCACCGGGCTCGCGTCGTCCAGCCTGGCCCAGATGTGGGACAGCATGGATCTCGCCGGCAAGACCGCGGGCGTCTGTGGCGTCGCGGCGAGCGCGATGATGACCGTCGTGGCGGGCCGGGGTGGCTACGCAGCCGTCCGCGGATGGACCCCGAAGGAGCTGCAATTCTCGCCCCCGGCGCGGATCAACCTCAAGTTCACCAGGAGCCGCGGCAAGGCCCAGGGCGCGGGCATCGACGAGCAGGCCGACGCGTTAGGGCGCCGTGGCGGGGCGGTCGCCGAAGAGCCGGCGCCGGTACCGGTCCCGGCGGAGACGTCGCTGCGGGCGGTCCTCGACGCCCTTCCTCACGCCAAGCAACCGATCATCCGCGCCCTCGCCGAGCGGCTCGACTACAGCAGGATGGACGTCGCCGTCCGGGCCGCGTTCGACGAGCTTGCCAGGGCCTATGGCGAAGCGAGTGGCGTCGCGTCGCTCCTCGCCCGGCGGCGCGCGAAGATCGACGAGATCAACGGCCGGGCGGGCAATCAAACGGCGGCGCTGGATCCCTGGGTTCGGATCGGTGGCGCGATGGCCCTCGACCTGGTGCCGGGCCGGCCCAAGAGCCTGCGCGTCGAGGTGACACCGGAGGGCCTCGCCGGGAGCGATGCCGAGCTCGTGCTCGCTGCCGCCGACGACGCGCGCTTCGGGGACATGGAGGGGAGCCCGCGACGTGGTGCGAGCGAGGCGGACATCCGGGCCGGCACGTCGCTCACCCAAGCTTTCCTGCGGTCGAATCGTGCCCGGGAGGCCCTGAGCGCGCCGTCCGGCGCTCGCGCCCTCACCAGCGAGGAGGCGGCGTTCCTGGCTCGGCTCCAGAAGCTGACCCGGCCCGACGTGACCACGTTCTACGTCGCGAGCCTCGCGCGCACCGCCATCATCGACGCGCTGCGCGAGGGCATCGCCGCCGCGCAGGCGCTGTACGGGATCCCGGCCGGCACGAAGGTCACGGCGATGACCGCGGACTTCGTCGCGGAGGGCGTCTTCAAGTCGGCGTTCCGGCTGCGAGTGACGTTCGCGGGGCGTGCCGCGCCGGTCGAGATCGCGTTCAAGAAGGGCATCATCACCGAGGCGGAGTTCGCGCTCCTCCAGGAGCTGGGCGCGAAGGGCCTGACCCAGAAGCCATTCCTCCGGTCGGCGTTGGAGAACGTCGATGGCAACGAGGCGATCTCGGTCGAGGAGTGGGTGCCCGGTGACGGGCTGCTCCAGGCCTTCGGCAAGGCGGACGCCGCTTCGAGCGCGGTCGGCGGGTTCGATGCGCTCCTCTTCCTCCGGACGGTTCGCGGGGCAGGTGCTGATGCTCGTGCCTACTACAACAAGGACCTGCACTGGAACAACATGAAGGCGTACCCCGAGGGTGGTGGCATGAAGGCCAAGGCGGTCGACTTCGACCCCCAGTTCAAGGTCGAGGCGACACCGGACCAGTACTTCGCGGCCTCGCTCATGCGCCGCTACGGCTCGTTCAACTTCGCGGTGCCGAGCTTCAAGGCCTATCTCCAGGGCATCGTCGACGCCTTCGCGAGCGAGCCCGGCGGCTCGGCCGCGGCGGCCCTGGGTCTCATCCGGAAGGCGCGCAACAACCTGAACGACCCGGCGCTTCGGACGGACGTGCTCTCGATCCAGAGCTTCTCCGGCACGCCCGACATCGCCGCCAGCGTCAGGCTCGTCGTCGCCGAGATCGACGGGTTCCTGGCCTCACACTAGCCCGGATGGACGCGTCGAAGCTTCGGCAGGCCATCGACACGGGTGCGGATGAGGCAGCCCGGTGGGATGCGCTGGCGTCGACGTTCCGGGAGCTCGGCGACGACGACGTGCAGGCCGCCCGCGAGGCGCTGGCCGAGCTCGCCGAACGACTGGAGCCGCTCGTGACCGAGGCGGAGGCGACGATCCCGCTCGACGCCGCGCTCGTCGCGACCGCGCACCTCGCGCTTCGGCGCGCGCAACACGGCGAGGTGTGGGCCGGTTTCGTGCTGCACCAGCGCCTGCCGCCGACGGACCTGTCGACGCTGGCCTGAACCCTTAGCCCGGGGCCGGCCCGCAGACCACCGTCATCTTGATGGTCGTCCCGAAGTCGTTCGTGGCGTCGACCACCAGGCTCCGCTTGCCGTCGGCCTCGGTCAGCGAGGCCGTGCCCGTGTCGTTCGAGTTGTCTTCCCCAGGGGCGGCCTCCACCGTCGGAGGCTCGTGGCCCTCGGCGTTCACGACGAGGACGCCGACGTGGAAGACGGAGGTTGTCGTTCCGGGGCGCAGGTCGTCGGCCCCGAAGCCGACATCGCGCGGATTGAGGTCGCCATCGCGCGGGAAGGAGAAGCCGAAAAGGGGGAGCGTCGGATCCATGCTGGCGTAGTTGTTCCCGCAGATTCGAGCGAGTCCAGTCGCGCTGTAGCTGCCGCCGCTCGCGTAGAAGTCCTGGCCGGAGATCGTCACGTTGACCGTGGCCGGCCAGCCGCTGCCGTCGTCGGTGGATCCCGCGTTCCCGTCGGGCGGCGCAGTCGCTGCATCGGCGACCGTCGGGGCGGGGGTGACGATCGGGAAGTCGTCGGTCTCGATCGGTTCGAGCGGCTCGGTCGCGGCGCCAGACCCGCCGCACGCGGTCATGGCCATCGTCAGAACCAGCCCGAGCAACGGCCCAGGCGAGAGGCGTGCTCGAAGCATGGGCGAGGATCTCCTTCAGGGCTGCCAGCGTAGACCGGTCGTGGGCCCTTCACCGCTCCGTCCGGAACGCACAGCTCGGCTACCAGACGTCGCCCGGTCGCCAGTCGCAGCTGATGGGTTCCGTCAGCTCGAACGGATGCGAGGCGGGCGTTCGGAGGATGCGGATATCGCCCTCGTCGTCGGGCGTCCTCTCGAGCCCATCGCCATCCGCGCGGCGCACGAACGCGGGGCCGCGCCACCGCTCCCACCCGAGGCGCTCGTAGAACGCGTGGCGGCCCGTCCCGAGCGCGCCCAGCTCGTAGGAAGCGCGGATGAGCGAGCCGACGGCCTCCATCACGATCGAGCCCAGTCCCCCACCCTGGCGATCCGGGCTGGTCGCGACGGCCTCGACGTAGCCGGTCCTGAACGCCCGACCGCCGATCTCGAGCACCCGCTCGACGACCGACGCATGGCTCACGATCTCGCCGTCGAGGTCGAGCACGAAGTGCTGCCCGCCGAGCGCGTGCTGCCAGTCGTCCTCCTCGAACCCCTCGTCGCCGGTGCCGAACGCCCGATCCATGAGCGCCCGAATCGCGACGAGCTCGGCGGAGGAGAGTGACGACGTGGGCAATTGCCGCAGACGTGGCTGCACCTGCCAATGGTGCGACAGCCGATCCGGATGGCGTGGCGATCGCCGTGCCGGCGGCCCAGCGAGGCTAGCCGGGACGGATCAGGCGGGCCCCGCAACTGGGGCACGTGCCGACGGTCGCCGAACGGCCGTTCTTCATCACCATCGGCTTCGGGTCGTGCATCTCCACGGTCCTGCGCTCACGCAGGCAGAACGCGCGAAGGACCGTCGGCGTCTGGCCCGACGCCTTTGCTCCTCGCCCCGTTGCGGGTGACCTCGAGACCCGTCCCCTGATCGTGTTCGCCTTCGCGACGCCCGGCGATCTCCGCTTGGCAGCCTTCGGCGGCACGCCGGCACGAAGCTCGGCGATGTCAGCCTCGAGCGCGGCGCTCCGGAGCGTCGCCTTGTCGAGCTGCCGGGCGCGCTTCACCTCGACACGCTGCACGATCGACAGCCGCTTCTCCAGCTTGCGCAGCCGCCGCTTCGGGTGCTTGACGGGCCCCGCGCCCGGAGCGTCTGGCACGGGCGGATCGATCGTCGTCGCCATGGGGCCTCCGTGGGCGGTCGTGCCTGCGTCAAGCCTGTTCGAGCCTGCGCGTCCTCACGTCCGAGCCTATGCCGGGCCTGCGCCCGGCGCAAGCAGCTCCACCCGCGACAACTAAGGTCGAAGCCTGTCGCAAGCCTGTTCCAGCGCCGTCGCGAGCGTGATCAGGCTTGTGCCGGCGCAGCGCCCGAGTGTGCGATCTGATCGAACCTGCGCCACATGAACGCGACCAGCAGCGCGGAGCCGACGAACCCGAACCAGAACGGCGCGGCGAGCCCGAGCTCCCGAGCGAGCAAGCCGCCGATCGGCGCGCCGACGACGATCCCACCGAACAGGCCGACCGTATACACGCCGGTGACGCGACCCAGGAGGGCGTCCGGGACCGCCCGCTGGCGGACCGTGGTCGAGGTGGTCCCCCAGATGAACTCGTGCGCGCCGAAGATGACCATCATCACGAGCGCGACCTCGGGCGACCGCGTGAGCGCCAGGACGAGGTGCGTCGCCGTCTCGATCAGGAGGCCGACGCGCATGATGTTCCCGAGCGAGAACCGCCGTTCCAGCCTGCCGTAGATCGCGGCGCCGACGAGCCCGCCGATCGCGAGGGCGGTCGTGATCAGCCCGAATCCGATCTCGTCCATGGCAAGGTGATCGCGGGCGTACAGGACCAGCACCGACCAGGCTGCCCCATAGGTCACGTTGAATACGACGACCGTGAGCGCCAGGGTTCGCATCGGCGGGTGGGCGAGGAGCCACCGGATGCCGTCGACCATGTCGGCGCGCAGGCTCTTTCGCTCGCCCGCGACTTCCCCGTCCGCCCTCGTCCCCGCGACGCGGAGCATCAGGACCGCGGCGAGCGCGAAGCATGCGGCGTTCGTGGCGAACGGCAGCGCCATCCCAACCACGAACAGGAACGCCCCGATCGGCGGCGCCAGGAGCTGGTTCGTCAGGACGAAGGCACCCTGCATGCGCGCGTTGGCGATTCCCAGGTGTTCCGAGCGGACGACCCGCGGCAGGAGGCTGCTCGCCCCGACGTCGACGAACGTCTCCGCCGTGCCGAGCACGAACAGGGCCCCGAGGACGACGCCGATGTTGACCGTCCCCGTGGCGATCGTGGTGGCAAGGACGGCGAGAACGACCACCCGGGCGAGGTCGACCGCGATGACGATCCGTCGGCGATCGAATCGGTCGGCGATCGCGCCGGCGACGGCGCCGAACAGGAGCGGCGGCAGGACCTGGGCCAGGAGGGCCATCGACACGAGGAGCGGGTCGGTCGTCTGGGACGCGATGAGGAGCGGGCCCGCGGCCAGTGCGATGCCGTCGCCCACGTTGGCGACCACGGTCGACGCGAACAGCCAGCGGAAGCTCCGCCCGAGTCTCGCCGGCGCGATCGGCTCGACGACGGCCGAGATCGAGAGATGCACGTTCGCGACGATAGCCGCGCCGGCCGTGCGCCGGCGCGCGACGCGATCAGGCCGGGGCCGGCCCCATCCCGTGCTTCCGGATTGCCTCGAGCATCGCCCGCGCCTGCTCGCGGTCCTTCTCGCTCGGGTGCTCGTGGTCGGCCACGATCCCGCAGTACACGTCATGGATCGCCCGGCTCAACGTGTCCTCGTTCGCGATCGCGAAGCCGCCGGCATGCATCCGGTCCACGGCGTCCTCCGGCAGGTTCATCGCCTCGACAAGGGCCTCTCGCATCGTCATCTCTGTGCCCTCCTCGACTGTCTGGATCGCGAAGCCTACGCCGATGCCGGAGGCGGTGGAACCCGTCGCGCAACCCAAGCCCAACCCGGAGCCGCCGCGGTGGGCGCTACCCTCATGCGGAGATGCCCCGCCCTGTAGATGATGGCCGGGTGCTCGATCTTCCGACAGGCACGCTGACGTTCTTCTTCAGCGACATCGAGGGCAGCACCCGGCTCGCGGCGTCGCTCGGCGATGCCTTCGCGCCGCTGCTCGACGCGCACCGGAGCCACGTCAGGGCGGCGTTCGAGGCACGGCGAGGCTTCGAGGTCTCGACCGGCGGCGATTCGTTCTTCGCCGTCTTCCCATCGGCAGCCGACGCGATCGCAGCGGCGGCGGCGATCCAGGCGCCGCCCGACGCGCCAGCCCTCGCCGGCGAGGCCGAGATCCGCGTCCGAATCGGGCTGCACACCGGCCAGGCCGTGCGGGTCGGTCGGGACTATGTCGGCCTCGACGTGCACGTGGCGGCACGCGTCGGCGACGCCGGCCATGGCGGCCAGATCCTGGTGTCGGACGCCGTTCGCGCGGCCCTCGACGGCCAGTCGCCGTCCGAATTCACCCTGCGGGACCTCGGACGTCATCGTCTCAAGGACGTCGGGCCGCAGCGGCTCTGGCTCGTCGAGGGGCCAGGCTTGCCAGCGGACCCATTTCCACCGCTGCGAACCCTCGAGGCGCACCCCACCAACCTGCCCACACCGACTTCGGCGCTGGTGGACCGGGAGCGGGAGAGCGAAGAGCTCGCGAACCTGATCCGCGATTCCTCGATCGTCACGGTGACCGGCCCGGGCGGCATCGGCAAGAGCCGCCTCGCGATCCACGTCGCGCGCTCGATCGTGGAGTCGTTTCCCGACGGCGTGTTCCACCTCGATCTCGAGGCCACGCCGGACGCCGCCGCGGCGGCGAGCTCGCTCGTCGAGCTGCTCGGCCTGCGATCCGGCCCGGGCGACGTGCCGCGCGCGGTCCTCATGCAGGCACTTCGCGACCGCGACCTCCTGCTCGTCCTCGAGACGGCGGACCGCGTCGCCGAGCTGCCCGAGCTCGTCTCCAGCCTCGCCGCGGTCTGCCCGCACGTCCGGATCCTGGTGACCAGCCGCTCGCCGCTCCACGTCACGTCGGAACGCGAGCTGACGCTGGCACCCTTGCCCCTCGAGCCGGCCGTCGAGCTCTTCACCGTTCGAGCCCGGGCAGTCCAGCCCGGCTTCATGCTCGACGAGTCGAATCGCGTCGCCGTCCGAGCGCTCGTCGACCGCCTCGACAGAATCCCGCTCGCCATCGAGCTCGCGGCGGCTCGGACGAAGGTGTTCGGCCCAGCGGCGTTGCTCGATCGGCTGAATCGTCAGCTTCCGGCGCTCGGGGAAGGCGCGCGCGACGCACCCGGCCGGCAGCGCACGCTCCGCTCCACGATCGCCTGGAGCTGCGACCTGCTCCCGCCCGGCGAGCAATCGGTGTTCCGGCAGCTTGCGACGTTCGCCGGCTCGTTCGATCTCGAAGCGGTCGAGGCCTCGGTGGTCGTGCCGGTCGACGAGGACGCGGACGTGGCGTCGTTGCTCGAGGTGCTCGTCGATCGGAGCCTCGTCAGTTCCGAATCCGGCGGCGCCGGTGCGACGCGGTTCCGCCTGCTGGCCCCGATCCGCGAGTTCGCGAGGGCGTCGCTCGTCGCCGACGGGCTGGATGACGCCACCCGCCGGCGGCAGACGGGCTACTGGATCGAGTTCGCCCAGCGGCAGAGCCAGGCGCTCAACACCGGCGCAAGCGGCGACGCCATCCGAGCTGTCGAGGTCGACGAGCCGAACATTCGCGCAGCGCTCCAGTGGGCCCTGGCGCCGGTCGACGCGGAGGACCGACCGCCCGACGGCGCGACCTCGTGGGCTTGGCTGGGCCTGCAGCTGGCCTGGCGGATGGGCCGCTACTGGTCGCTCCGCGGGCGGGTCCAGGAAGGGGTGGCCTGGCTCGAGAAGGCGCTGACAGCTGCCCCGCCGCCGGAGACCGTGACGTCATCGGCCGACTCGGATCTTGCCCAAGCCATGTTCTGGGCGGGCGTGCTGCTCGACGATGCCCGCCGGCCGGACGAGGCCTCGACCCGGCTTGACGCCGCACTCTCGATCTACCGTCGGCTTGGGGACGAGGCCGGGATCGCACGGGTGCTGAACAGCCTCGGCGTGGTTGCCCTGTCGATGAGTGACCTCGACCGAGCGGACGACCTCTTCAACGAGAGCATCGAGCGGAAGCGCGCGCTCCGTGATCGGCAGGGCATCGCAGTCTCGCTCAGCAATCTCGGCGTCGTCGCCAGCGACCGGGGACGCTACGACGAGGCGGTCGAGTACATGCGCCAGGCGCTCGAGATCGACGAGGCTCTCGGCGGAGGGTCGGTAGCGGTCGCGAGAGTCAACCTCGGTACGTCGCTCGTCCAGGCCGACCGCGTCGACGAGGGTCTGGCGGCGCTTCGTGGCTGCCTGCCGGGCCTTGCGGAGCTCGAGGATCCGGAGCTCGTGGCAGACGTCCTGGTGAGCCTCGCGTCGGTGGCCCTCCGGTCGGGTGGGGATCTCGACTCCGTCCGGGCAGCTCGGCTGCTCGCCGCGAGCGAAGCCCTTCGGGAACGTGAGCGCCAGCCCCTGCGAGCCATCGACCGCCGCGAGGTCGACGAGCTCCACGAAGCCCTGGCCCGGCGACTGGACGAACGCGCGATCCTCGACGCGCGTTCCGAGGCTCGAGCGATCGACGTCCCAGCCGCCCTCGCGCTCGTTGGGGAGGCACTTCGCCCGCCCGGGGGTCGGAGGGCGACTCGTGGGCCCTGATCCTCAGTCGCGCACGGTGATGACGACCTTGCCTCGGGCGCGACCCGTGTCGACGTGCCGCAGGGCGTCCACCACCTCGTCCAGCCGATACCTTCGATCGATCACCGGCTTGACCTTGCCCGTGGCGAGCAGGCGCTTGATCTCGTCGACGTCCGGCGGGTGGAACGGCTTCCACCACAGCATCAGGCCCGACCACTTGCCGCCGAAGATCGAGAGCAGCGAGCCGATGATCATCGCGCCGAAGATCGAGAACGAGCCGCCGCCAAGAGTCACGTACGCCCCGTTCGGGCGGAGCATGCGGCGGGCCCGAAACAGCGGGACGTGCGAATCGGTGTCGACGATCCAGTCGTAGCGCTCCGCCGACCTCGTGTAGTCCCCCGCCGTGTAGTCGATGACGTGGTCGGCGCCGAGCGAGCGGACGAGGTCGACCTTGTCGCGGTGGCAGACGCCCGTGACCTCCGCGCCCATCGACTTCGCGATCTGGACCGCGAACGGCCCGACGTTGCCCGACGCGCCGACGACCAGCACCCGCTCACCGGGCTGGACGGTCCGCCCACCGCGGCGTCGAAGTCCCTGGAGCCCGAGGATCGCCGAGTGCGGCAGCGTGGCCGCGTCCTCGAACGACATGTCCGGGGCGATGCGCTCGAACGCCTTCTCCGGCGCGCAGGCGTAATCCGCGAAGGCACCCAGCCCATATAGGTAGAGATCAGCGAAGACCCGATCGCCCGGCTTGAACCGTGTGGTCATCGGTCCGACGGCCTCGACGACGCCCGCGACGTCGAGACCAACCCGTCGATTCCGCGGCGCCCGCAGGCCGATCAGCAGCCGGACGAACGCGGGCTTCGGGGTCAACCCATCGAGATCGCCGCGGTTCACCGACGCGGCATGAACCCTCACCAGCACCTGGTCGCCGGTTGGCTCGGGCCGTGGGATCTCGCGCAGCTCCACGACCTCGGGCGGTCCGTATCGATCGTGCCAGGCAGCCTTCACCTGCCCATTGCAGCGCGTGGCGCTGTCGGGGGCAAGCCGGGTAGCCGCAGTGCGTGAAATTGCGCATCGGCGCGGGCGGGAACTGCTGCGATGATGACGGGGATGGACCCGATCAACGTCGCGGTTGTCGACGATCACCCGGCGATCGCGTTCGCGCTCGAGGCGGCGATCGCGGCCGAGGCCAAGTCCGACGCGGATTCCGGCACGGAGGCGAGACGGCCGCTTCGCCTCGTCGGCGTCGCACGGACAGTCGCCGACGGGATCGATCTCGTGACCCGAACCGCCGGCGACGCTCCCGATGTCGTCCTGTGCGACGTCCAGGTCGAGGCCGGCGTCGACGGGCTGCGGGTGCTCGATGCCGCCCGTCGCGCCGGCCGGCAGGCGATCGTCCTGACGTCGTTCGATCGGTCGTCGCTGATGCGTGCGGCGTTCGAGCGCGGCGCGTCGGGCTTCGTCCACAAGGGCGCCGCCGTCGAGGAGATCCTCGAGGCCGTCCGCAGCGTTGCGGCGGGCGGCAGCGCGTTCTCCGGAGCGAGCCTGGACGCGGCGCGGTTCGCTCCTCGTCCCCCGTCGGATCGGGAGATCGCCGTGCTCCGCGAGCTCCAAAGCGGCTCGACCAGCGACGAGATCGGCGCTCGGCTCGGCATCTCCACGCGGACCGTGGAGAGCCATCTGCGGCGGCTCTTCGACCGCTACGGCGTCGTCTCGCGAACGGAGCTGGCCGTCATGTCGATCAGCGAGGGCTGGCTCGACGCTGGCTCCGACCGCTGACCCCGCCTGTCGGAGGTCCGAGCATCCTGCGGCCGATCGTCGCGGGGCTCGCGGCGTCGACGGCGCTCAGCCTCGCCGCACTGGTCGTCCGCGTCCTGATCCCGCTACCCGACAACCCGCCGCTGCCGGAGCGGCTGATCCCGGTCCTGTTCGCCGGCGCGGCGCTCTGCGGCGCGGGTCTCACATTCCGGCGCGCCCCATCGGTGGCATGGCTCGGGGCTGCGAGCGCGGCCGGGATCGCGGCGGTCGAGATCGTCGCGGTCACGCGCGCGTCGCAGCCCCTGGTCGCGCCCGATACCGCGGCCACGCTGACGGCCCTGAGCGCCGCCACGCTCGTGAGCGCCGTGTGCCTCACGGGCGCCTACGCGGCGCGGCGCCGGGAGCCGCGCGGGTGGGCGTGGATCGAGCGGGTCGTCGCCATCGGCAGCGTGTTGGCGGTTGCGGCGAGTGCCGTGACGGCGGCCGTCGCCATCGCGGCGGGACCACCGAGCGCGGCGGTCGCCGAGCCGCTGGATCCGGGCCTCGCACCGATCCGACTCGCCGCCCGCGTGTCGCTTGGCCTGATCGCCGGGGGCATCCTGGTCGGCATGGCCCGCGACTTCGCCGGGCCCGTCGGCCGGGCGCTCGATCGGCGGCGCGATATCGGCGGCGCGGCGTCGACGACGCGCCCCGGGTTCCTCAGCCTCCTCGGTGACGAGCTCCTGGTCGGGCGGTCCGGGGAACGCCGGCGGGCCGCGGAATCGGAACGGGCTCGGCTCGCCGCGGACCTCCACGCCCTCGTCCTGCCCGAGCTCCGAAGGGCGGCGGCCGCTGCCTCGTCGCCCGACACGCCCGATGCCGTGGCCGCCGGCGTCCGGCGTAGCCTCGAGGGCGTGGAGCAGCTGATGCACGAGCGCCAGTCGATCGTGCTCGAGGAGTTCGGCCTGGTCGCCGCGCTCGAATGGCTGGCGGAGCGGACCCAGGAGCGTGATCCGCTGCGGGTGGAGCTGGAGCTCGACGGCGACCGGGTCGACGATCGCGCCGCCCTGCCGGCGGACGTCGCGCGGGTCGCATTCCGGGTCGCGCTGCTCGCCCTGGACAATGTGGTCAGGCACGCGGGCGCGAAGCTGGCGACGATCCGGGTATCGATTTCCCGAGGAACGCTTCGAATGTCGATCACCGATGACGGCCGCGGAACCGATGCCGTGGACGCTCGCGGTGGCCGCGGCCTCGTCGACATGCGCACCGACGCTGCCGCCGTCGGCGCGAGGCTGTCGGTCGAACGGCTTGGCGACGGCACGCGGATCGAGCTCGCGTGGTCCGCGACCCACGATGCGGGTTCTCCCGCAGCCGACCAGGAGGATGTCACCGCTCGATCCGACCCCGCCGCTCGCTGACGCTCTCCCCCCGGCGGCACTCGCCGCCCACAGGACAGGGAGAATCGATGCACCAGCTCATGGCGCGGATCCGGAACACGACGACCGAGGCCGGCCAGGGCCTCGCGGAGTACGCCCTCATCCTCGCACTCATCGCCATCGTCGCCATCGTCGCGCTGATCTTCCTCGGCGGCCAGGTCAGCACGATCCTCTCGAGAGTCGGCGTGTCGGTGTGACGCGCCAGGGCATCGGCCATCCGCCGATGCCCTGCGACTTCGGCAATGGGAAGCTTCGAACCGGCGCCCGATCCGACCTTCACCTGGCTCCGCGGGCGCGCCCGACCGGCAGATGCCGACCCTCAGCGATGCGTGACGGTCTCGTCGAGCGTTCCGAGGGTAAGCCCTTGCCGAAGTCGCACACCGTCGGCACCTGGCGGGGAATCGAGTCCACGTTCCGCCGGAGTCGTCTGAAGTCGCGCCCCATCGGCAGGCGACGGGAATCGTCCGGACCAAGCGCAGCCAGTGTGAGCCCGTCGCTCAGTCGGGGCGCGCAGAGCCGGGAAGGTCGCGCTGCGAACCTGGAGCTCGTCACGAACTCCTGGTAGCACTCGGCAGCAGGCGCCCCGGCTGCCGGAGTCGCTACTGGCCGGGACTGGACCTCGCGAAACGCTCGCCCGGCAGCGCCACGAAGGTCTGCGGCCGGTCACCGACGGGGCGATGGGACGGCCGCGGCTCGGCGTGTCGAACGTCGCTCCGGCGACCTTCGCCGTGGCGGACGTCGGTTCGCCGGGTATCCGGGCGGTGCGCATCGAGGCTGCGCGGGTCGGGTCCGCGACCGGGCCCGCGTCGGCGGGGCGGTCGAGCGCTCGTTCCTGCGTGCGCGGCAGCTCGTGGATGCGCACCTGGCCTCATGTGCCCGCCGGCCGGGCGACCCATGCTCGGGCGTCGGCCGCCTCCGCGGACCTCGGGGATGGGCTCGGGGCGGATCGTTCCGTCCGGCTCGAAGCCCCGGATCATCTCCTGGGGAATGTGCTCTCGGAGGACCGCCTCGACGTCCCGGAGGAGGTCGATCTCGTCGATGCAGACCAGCGAGACCGCGTCGCCTTCCATCCCCGCCCGACCGGTCCGGCCGATGCGATGGACGTAGTCCTGGGCCACGGTCGGGAGCTCGAAGTTCACGACATGCGGCAGCCCGTCGATGTCCAGGCCCCGGGCGGCGACCTCGGTCGCGACGAGGATGTCGACGCGACCTTCCTTGAAGTCGTCCAGCGCCTTGACGCGCTGGCCCTGGGACTTGTTGCCGTGGATCGCGCCGGCGCGGATCCCGTCCTGTTCGAGCTGTTCGGCGAGCCGGTTGGCACCGTGCTTGGTTCGGGTGAACACCAGCGCCCGATCGATCCGCCCGCTGCGGATGAGGTGGCTCAGCAGCTCGCGCTTGCGTCGGCGATCGACCGGGTAGACGACCTGGCGGACGAGGTCGATCGGGGCATTGCGCCGCGCGATCTGGACCTGTGCCGGGTCGCGCAGGATCGTGTCCGCGAGCTGGCGCACGTCATCGGCGAACGTCGCCGAGAACATCAGGTTCTGTCGCCGCGCCGGGAGCAGGGCGATGATCTTGCGGATGTCGCGGATGAAGCCCATGTCGAGCATCCGGTCGGCCTCGTCGAGGACGAGGATCTCGACCGAGCGGAGGTCGATCTTGCCCTGATCGACGATGTCGAGCAGCCGGCCGGGCGTCGCCACGACGATCTCGGGGCCAGCGTGGATGGCCTTGAACTGGGCTTCGTAGCCCACGCCACCGTAGATCGTGGTCGATCGGACGGGGCGCTCGCGCCCGTACGTCCGCACGAACTCCTCGACCTGGAGCGCGAGCTCGCGGGTTGGCGTCAGGACGAGGCAGCGAATCGGCAGGCCGCTGGCGATCTGGGGCCGCGAGCCGAACGAGCGCCGGCCACTGGGCCGGGATTCGCGGATCGGATGGCGTGGCGTGGGCCGGCTGTCGTTGAGGAGCTGGAGGATCGGCAGCACGAAGGCCGCGGTCTTGCCGGTGCCGGTCTGGGCGCCGGCGAGCACGTCACGACGCTCGAGGACGTGCGGGATCGCTGCCGTCTGGACGGGTGTGGGCTCGGTGTAGCCCTCGGCCGTGACGGCGCGAACGAGCTCGGGCGCGAGCCCGAGTGAGGCGAATGACATGTGGTGTGTGCTCCTGATCGACGGCCCACCCGCTGCAATCTGCCAGCAGGGACCGGTCAGGGCGTTTCGTGTGTTCGAAAAGAGGGGGTGGTGTGTCAGACCGGGGCGCTGACCGGAGCGCCCATACCGCATCTAGGAATCAACGGTAGCAGGTTTCTTCCGATCCGACCATCCGTTCTGTTCGAACGGGCTACCGGGAACGTGCCAGCCGCTGCTCCAGCAGGCGCGCGGCGACGCGCGCGATGAGCTCGAGGGGCATGGGCTTCGCGAGCGGGAACTTGAGGGTCCCCTTCCCCGCCATGTACGGCTTGATTTCGCGGGCCAGGTCGGGATCGGCGTCGGGGATCGGGTAGACGCTCACGTGCTCCTTCCAACCCGAGAAGTACACGACGTACCGCCCGTCGAGGGCGAACGTGGGGATCCCGTAGCTGATCCGCTCCTCGGTTCCCGGTACGGCGGCGCGAATCGCCGCTCGCACGGAGTCCAGCGTGCGCTGGACTTCGGGCGGAAACGACGCGAGGTAGGCCTCGACGGTCTCGAACTTCGCCAACGGCACGCTCCCGAGAGGAATCGATTGGCGGCAATCCTAGGCGTCTCGAGCGGAGCGACGAGCCTGCCCGGGCAGCCGACGTGCCGATTCGGCCATCGGAGCGACAATGGTCAGCGCAGGGAGGCAACACATGAACTTCAGCAACGTCCTGATCGGTTCCGAGAACCCCGAGCGACTCGCCGCCTACTACACGAAGCTCCTCGGCGAGCCCACCTGGAATGATGGCGGGTACACGACGTGGCAGGTCGGCAACGGTGCGATCTCCGTCGGGCCGCATAGCGAGGTCAAGGGCCCGAATGCCCATCCAGGGCGGCTCATCCTGAACTTCGAGACCTCGGACGTGCAGGGTGACTTCGCGCGCTGGCAGGCGGCCGGCGCGACTATAGTTCGCGAGCCGTACACCTTCGAGGAAGCGCCCGGCAGCTGGATCGCGACGTTCGCCGATCCCGACGACAACTACTTTCAGCTGATGACCCCGATGGAGCCAGCCCCAGGCTGACGGCCATCGTTCGAGAACGAACAGGACGGGAGGGACCGTGACCAGACACTCCGGCTTCGAGCGAGAGCGGCGCCAGGCGGAGAACCTGCGCCTTGCCGAGATCGAGCGCGCCTGGCGCGGCAGCATCCCCGCCGACGTCGCGGCCAGCTTCGATGCCCAGGTCAAGGCGGCCAAGGCGCGTGGTCCGCTGCCGCCTCCGCCGGACATGGCGCCGGGGACGCCGCCTCGTCCGCCCCGGCCGGGACACGAGCCCAAGCCGCCCAAGGCCGACGAGCGGCCCCGGCGGGGTCGCTAGCCGGTGCGGCGCCGCAAGGTCACCTACCCCCAGGCGAAGACCGCCACCACGGGTGGCGCGAAGCAGACCGCGGCCGATGCCCGCGCAGCCGCGGCTGCCGCTCGTGTCGCGACGATCAACCTGTCGGCCATGACGGGCCGCACCGACGTTCGCCAGGGCAGCCGGGTCCAGATCTCGACCGGGCTCTACGCCGGCGAGTTCGCGATCGTCGAATTGGTGGTCGGTGGCGTGATCCCGGCCGCGCTCGTCCGGACCGAGGCGGGACGGACGCGCCGCGTCAGGACCGTGGACCTGGTCCCGGTCGCTCCCGACGCGGCGCGCGACTGAGGCGAAGGGCGGTCTCAGCCGCCCAGGTTGATCAGTGCCAGTGATCGGAGATCGGAACGCGGGTGATCCAGTACTCCGTGTCCGGCGTCGGCGTCGTCGAGAAGCGGGCGTTCGCCACCCACAGTGAGCCGCGGGCCTTGGCCGCGGTCGTCGGGAAGTCGAAGTCACCCGGGACGTCGTCGTCGACGATGGTGTCCACGAGCTCGAGCCCATCCCACCCGAATCGCCAGACGGTGATCTGGTTGAGCGCGTTCTGGACGACGTACAGCTTCCGCCCGACGAGGAGGATGCCGTCCGCGTTGTCGATCGAGCCCTCGGGGAGGAGCTCGTGGCTGTTGCCCGTCTTCGGGTTGATCGCGAAGAGCTCGCCGGTGTTCGATTGCGGGACGATCAGCCAGCCGAACAGCGACTCGATGCCGTTCGCGTTGAAGCCGGTCTCGTAGACGAAGTCGCCCGTGATCGGTCGCGCGAACGCCTCGCTTGGATCAGGCAGCTTGCCCCAGCGCCCGAGCGGGATGACGAGCAGCTGCTGCATCTGCGAATCGGTGGCGTAGATGGCCCGCTTCGTCGCGACGACGTCGTTCACGAAGCCTGCCTCGAAGGTGTACGTCTCGAGCAGGTCGCCCGACTTGGCGCCGTAGACGCGGACCTCGCCGCTGGGACCGCCCGCGACCCACAGCCGGTCCCGGCTCCAGCGATGGTCGCGGCCGTGACCGCCATGCCCGTGGCCCTTCCAGTGCCCGTGGCCGGTCGATCGGTCTTCGTATTCCAGGCCCACCGCGGGGCCAGTGGCGCTGTCGACGAAGTCGGCATCGACCTCGCCGCTCTTCAGGTTGACGCGGGCGATGCCGCCGTCGGCCAGGGAGCCGACGTAGGCGACCGAGCCTCGTCCGGCGGCGATGCCCTCGGGCTGCCAGCCATTCGGGAGGTCGATCTCGTCCGGCTTGGGTCCGTGACCCGCGAACGCGGTCGAGGCGATGAGCGGCAGGGCCGCGAGCGCGGCAACGAGCGGTAGGAGTCGGCGCATGGTGTACCTCCGTGTGTACCTGGAAGTACGCCTCGCCCGAGGTGCCCGGATCGGAAAGCGCCCGATCGCCCGGCTTGCAGCCCTGTTGCAGATGCCCGAGGGGTGGTCAGGACCCGAAGCGGCTCCGATGGTCGACCGGGATCAGCGGCGTCTCGCCCCGAACCTTGAGCTCCTGGACGGCCCACGTGTTGCCGTCGGGGTCGGCGAAGCCGAAGAACGTCCCACCGTCGCGCTCGTCGAACTTGGTGATCTCGCTGCACGCGACCCCGCGGCCGACGAGTTCCGCGCGCGCCGCCTGCGCATCGGCGACGACCAGCTGGAGCCCCTTGATGGAGCCGGGCGCCATCTCGCGCTGGGCCGGCAGGTCGCCGACGACGATCGAGCAGCCCGAGCCGTTGGGGGTCAGCTGCACGACGTGCATGTGCTCGTTCTTCGTGTCGTGGTCGAGCTTGAAGCCGACCTGGTCGCGATAGAAGGCGACCGATCGATCGATGTCGGTGACCGGGAGGATGATGACTTCGAGCGTCCAGTCCATGGCGCGATGATGCCAGCCGCGAGCGCGTCACGCTGTTGGGACTGCATCGCGCCGTCACGGGCGGATGGCCGGACGCCTATCCTCCCGTGTTTTGGGAGTGAGGAGGCGCCGCGTGACGCTGGACGAGGGCCGACCGAAGCTGACGGTGGAGCGGCTCGCACTCGCTGCCGGGCTGACGACGGTGTTCTTCTGGGCGTCCGCGTTCGTCGGGATCCGGGCTGCCGGCGTCGACTTCTCGCCCGGTGCGCTGGCCCTGGGCCGGCTCCTCGTCGGCGCGATCGCACTCGCCGCATTCGTGGTGATTCGGCGACCGGCGATGCCAGCGCGACGGCACCTCCCGCCGATCGTCGTTATGGGCGTGCTGTGGTACGGCATCTACTTCCTCGCGTTGAACGCGGCAGAGCGGGAGGTGGACGCGGGAACGGCGGCCATGCTCGTGAACGTCGCCCCGATCCTGATCGCGATCCTGGGCGGCTTCTTCCTCGGCGAGGACTTCCCGCCGCGCCTCTTCCTCGGCTGCGCGATCGCGCTCGGGGGCGTGGTCGTGATCTCCCTCGCGACCGCCGGCCAACAGCCAGGGTCGGCGACGACGCTCGGGATCGTCCTGTGCTTCGTGTGCGCCGCGGTCTACTCCATCGCGGTGACGGTCCAGAAGCCGGTGCTCGCCCACGTGCCGGGCCTGACCGTCACCTGGCTTGCCTGCTCGATCGGCACCCTCGTGTCCCTGCCGTTCCTGCCGGAGCTGCTGGCCGACGTGGCCGCCGCCGATGCCGCTTCGATCGGCTGGATCGTCTACCTCGGCATCTTCCCGACCGCGGTTGCGTTCGTCCTGTGGGCGTACGCGCTCAAGCGCACGGCAGCGGGCCGGCTCGGGTCGCTGACCTACCTCGCACCGGCGATCGCGATCCTCATCGGCTGGCTGGTGCTCGGCGAGGTCCCGCCGGCCCTCTCGCTCGTCGGAGGCGGCGTGGCGATCGTCGGCGTCGTGTTCGCAAGGTCCAGGCCGACTCCGCCACGGGCGATCGAGCCCAGCGCCGAGCCGGCCTGACCGCCCGCCGGCCTGACCCGCGAGCCGCGGACGCGTCCAGGCCTCAGAGGCGCCGCTGTGCGGCGGCGATCGCGTTGGAGGTCCACCAGGCGAGATCCTTCGCGGCCGCCACGCCGTTCGGGTAGACGACGCCGGCATCCGTGTCGAGGCCCTTGCGCCAGCCGCGCAGGTGCAGGCCGGTGATCACGGCGAGGTCCCACTGCGCATGCCATGTCTCGTCGTCCGCGAGGCCGGCCGCGAGGCGGTAGCGCTCCAGCACCTCGTCCGGCGGGAGCGGGAGGCCGGCCACGTTCGCGACGAGGAACCAGCCGAGCTCAACGGCGATCGGCGCGACGATCGTCATCTGCCAGTCGATGATCGGAACCGTGCCGTCGGCAGCGAGGCCAACGTTGCCGAGCTTCAGGTCGCCGTGCAGGCCAGCTGACGGCAGTCGATCGAGGGCGGCGAACAGCGGCGCCGGGTCGGCCGTCAGTCGATCGATCAGGTCGCGTGCCGGCGGTCGAGCCAGCCGGGCGAATGCATCCCAGCCCTGGAGGAACCGGGCGCCGAAGGGCAGGCCCTGGGCGTCGTACGCGGCCGCGGAGGTGCGGGTCAGGAGGAGCAGGCGGCGCGTCCGATCCGTCCAGGGGAAGTCGCCGGGGAGCTGGCGATGCCACGCCTCGCGATGGAGCGCGGCGAGAGCGTCGAGCACGCGCTCGATCGTGGCGACGTCGACGGGGTGCTCCCACTCGATCAGCGTGCCGGTCAGGTCGGGCATGAGCAGCGCGATGTCGTCGCCGTCTCGGCCCACGCCGAGGTGCGGGAGCGTGACGGGGCTCGGCAGCGACGGCCGGCACGGACGAGCAGCGCCTCGCGCAGGTCCGGGTGGTCGCGGGTCGTGCGCGCGATCCAGTCGCGGGCGAGGCTGTCGCGCTTGATCACGAATCGCGCCCCGTCGCCCCGCGTCAGTCGGGTCATCGCCGCGCCCGACCAGCCGTCGTGGCGCATCGGCTCCTCGGCGACGCCCTCGAGCCCGTGCTCGCGAAGGAGGTCGTCGAGGGTGATCAACGCCTCAGCAGGGCGCGGGGACGTCGTCGCTGCCGTCGGGCCCGTCATCCATGTACACCACGTGCGAGTCCGGGCAGTTGCGCGTGAGCACGACGACGAGCGGCTTGTCAGTCGAGGCGTTCTCCTCGACATGGATCTCGCCAGCGGGGATGTAAACGAAGTCGCCGGCGCCTGCGTCCATCTCGTGCTCGAGGCCGGTCGTACCCCAGGTGTAGTGCGCGAGGCCCGAGACGATGTAGATGCTCGTCTCGCACGGCCCGTGGTGATGGATGCGGGTCTTGCCACCGGGCGCCGTCGTGACGGTCGAGGAGTACAGGGAGGTCGAGCCGGCGGTCGCGCTCGAGATGGCGATCGACCGCTCCATGTCGGCGTTCTGGCCCGTGCCGACGATGCAGTCCTCCGGGCCGATCCGCGTCGCCATCTGCCCGATGATAGGTCTGGCCCCCGAGAACGTGGCCGATTCGTTGCCGCGGCTCAGCGAAGGCGGTCGCGCAGCCGCTCCACCTGCTCCACGCTCAGCCCTGCGGCCTCGAGGTAGCGCGCGACGCTGCCGTACCGATCCTCGATCTCCGCGACGACCCGGGTCATCGCGGTCGTGGGCGTCTGGCTCAGCTTCTCGCGGCGCCGTCGCTCGAGCTCGCTCGAGGCGCTGGCGAGCCACGGCTCGAGGTAGACCGACAGGTTCGGGCCGGAGAGCGCGTAGTCCTTCCCGATCTCCCCGATCGACACGCCGGCCAGTCGCAGCAGGAGCGCGACGACGAGGCCCGTGCGGTCCTTGCCGCCCATGCAGTGGATGACGACGGGGCCGTCGGCATCGGCGATCGCGGCCAGGGCCAGCCCGAATCGCGCGCGGTTCCTCTCGAGGAATTCGACATACGACCAGGCGTAGTGATCCGCGATGTCGTCCACGCTGTCGACATGGGCATCGAGCTCCCGGAACCATTCGCGGTCGTCCGCGAAGCTCGACCCGAGCACCGACACGTGCACGACCTCGAGCTCGACGTCCCGCGGCGGGTCCTCGGCGAGCTCTTCCGGCCACCGAAGGTCCACGATCCGGGCGATGCCGTGCCGGGCGAGGGCGCGCCAGCCGTCGTCGGTGAGGCCGCGGACGTTGTCGGAGCGGACGATCGATCCGGGACGCGTCGTCGCGCCATCCTCGGTCGGCAGCCCACCCAGATCGCGGACGTTGACGCACCCGTCCCAGACGAGCGTCCGCGGAGTCGTTCCATCGCGCACCTGGATCGATGGTATCGGCAGCGGCGGCTACGCTCCGGCGATGGCATCCCCCGACGGTCGAGCTGGACCGCTGCCGGACCTTCCTCGGGTTCGGTTGCTCGAAGGGCCAACGCCGCTGCAGCCGATGCCCCGGTTGTCGGAGGCGCTCGGCGGGCGGGCGGAGCTCTGGGTGAAGCGGGAGGACCTCGGTCCGCTCCCCTTCTCCGGGAACAAGCTCCGAAACCTCGAGTTCGTCCTGGGTGCCGCGATCGATGCTGGGTCCGACGCGATCGTGACATCCGGGCGACGATGGTCAAACCATTGCCGGCTCACTGCCGCGGCAGGTGCCAGGCTCGGGCTCGAGGTCCACCTCGTCCTCACCGGCCCGCGCATCGATGGCTCGCCGAATGTCGGACTGATCCAGCGGTTTGGCGCGACGGTGCACTGGACCCGATCCGATGGGCGCGACGAGCGCGAGGCGCTCGTCGAACGGGTTGCCGAGGACCTCCGGACACAGAGTCAGCGCGTGACGATCGTGCCGGTGGGCGGTTCCGGGGCCGTCGGCGCGTGGGGCCAGGCGCTCGCGGCGCTCGAGGCCGTCGGACAGGCTGGGGCGGCGGGATTCTCACCGGATGCGATCGTGCTGCCGTCCGCGTCGGGTGGGACCCAGGCGGGCCTCGTCGTCGGCGCCGCGCTGGCCGCCGGCATGCCGAATCTCGCTGCCGCGCCCGCCTCCGCTTCGATCCGGATCGTGGGTGTCGTGGCGGCTCGCCCGGCGGCGGAGCTCCGGCCGGTCATCGAGCGGCTCGCCGTGGAGGTCGCCGCGCTGGCGGGCGTCGACGCTCCGGCAGCCCCGATCGAGCTCGACGGCTCCCAGCTCGGCGCCGGCTATGGCGTGCCGACGCTCGCATCAGAGGCGGCCACGGACCTCCTTGCGCGGACCGAGGGGATCCTCGTCGACCCGGTCTACACGGCCAAGGGACTCGCGGGCCTGATCGCGATGGTTCGGTCGGGCGAGCTCGACGAAAGGCGCGTCGTGTTCTGGCACGGCGGCGGCCTGCCATCCCTGTTCGAGCCCCTCGACACGGCAAGCTAGCGTCGTTCGCAAGGTCGGGAGGCCCGGCCGCGTAGTGTTCGGTGATGTCCATCCATCGGCGGTTCCACGCCGCGGCCGTTGCTGCGACGCTGCTGTCGGCGGCCTGCTCGCCGGTGGCGCCCCCGGCCTCGCCCGGCTCGACGAACGTCGCGGCGTCACCGGTGGCGCCCGGATCGGCCACGACGACGCCCACATCGGCACCCACGTCCGCGCGCGTGGAGCATCCGAGCGAAGGCCGCCCGGTCGTGACGGGCGAGCCGATCGAGCTCGGTGCGCTCACGGGCCGGATCGTGACCGACGACTTCGAGGACGTGTTCGCGATGGACCCGGACGGCTCGGACGTCGTCACGATCGCGGGCCAGCCTGGATCGGAGTTCGACGCGGCGTGGTCGTCGGATGGCGAGTGGGTCGTCTACCGCGACTCGACCCGCGGGATCAACGAGGACGACGAGATCTTCGTCGCGCGGGCCGACGGCTCGGAGCGCCGGAACATCACCAACAACCCGGCGAACGACTGGGGCCCCGACTGGTCGCCGGACGGCTCCACGATCGTCTTCAACTCGGATCGCGATGGCGGCCAGCTGCGCGGCTACCTCATGAACCCGGACGGCTCGAACCTTCGCCGCATCGACGTCGATGCCTGGTTCGAGTACCCGGCGTTCTCACCCGACGGCGGTCGGATCGTGTTCGAGGGTCACCAGGCCGGCGACTACGAGATCTTCGTCCTGGACATCGCGTCGGGCGCCGTCACGACGCTCACCGACGCGCCCGGGAACGACTCGTGGCCGTCCTGGTCCCCGGACGGCACGACGATCGCCTTCTCGTCACACCGCGACGACTGCCGGGTCATCCTGACCACTCCCGAGTGCTGGCGAGCCCCACACCCGAACGACGAGCACTCGGACGTCTGGCTCATCTCGCCCGACGGATCGAACCTCCGGCGGGTCACGACGGAGATCGGCCAGTTCATGACGTGGTCGCCGGACGGCCAGTACCTGCTGATCTCCGGCCACGCGCTGTACGTGATCCGTCCCGATGGCACGGGCCGGCTCGAGCTTCGCGCCGAGGGCAATCCGCTCGCCCTCGGCGGCATCCCGGATTGGCGGTAGGCCGCTAGCTCCTGGCGCCGACGAGGTCGCCCTTGTACGCCCGCTCCAGCTCGGAGACGTCGATCTTGACCATCTGGAGCATCGCCTCGAGGGCGCGTGCCGCGGCCTCCCGGTCGGGGCTCGTGAGCATCTCGGGCAGCCGTCGCGGGATCACCTGCCAGGACAGGCCGAAGCGGTCCTTCAGCCAGCCACAGACGCTCGGCTCCCCGCCGTCGGCGAGCAGCGCATCCCAGTAGCGGTCGACCTCGGCCTGATCGTCACAGTCGATCGACATCGAGATGGCTTCCGTGAACTTGAAGTCGTCGCCGCCGTTCAGGCCGATGAACGACCGACCGCCGAGCGTGAAGTTGACCGTGATGACGGAGCCCGCGGGCCCGCTCGGGGTGTCGCCCGGCGTCCGGTCGACCGAATCAATCCGGCTGTCGGGGAAGAGGCTCGTGTAGAGCTTCGCCGCGTCCTCGGCGTTGCCGTCGAACCATAGGCAGGGGGTGATCTTGTCCATGTCCGGACCTCCAGTTGTGCGTGCGCCCACGCTACTCCGAAACGGTCGGGACGCGACTTGCATTCACCTTCCGAAACGGCATCGTGCCATCATCGGCCGATGCCACTCCAGGGCGAGTACGCCCCCGGCAAGAGCGCCTGGGCGCGCGAGCAGGCGGAGGCCTTCGAGGCGTCCGACGGGGCGAAGGCCGCGAAGCTGCGAGGCAAGCCGATCATCGTCCTGACCACCGTCGGGGCCGTGACGCGCAAGCTCCGGAAGACCGCGCTGATGCGGGTCGAGCACGAGGGCCGGTACGCGGTCGTGGGCTCGAAGGGCGGGGTCGCGAAGCACCCAAAGTGGTACTTCAACCTCAAGGCGAACCCGCACGTCGAGCTCCAGGATGGGGCGACGAAACGCGACTATCGCGCCCACGAGGCCTCGGGCACGGAGAAGGAAGAGTGGTGGGAGCGTGCCGTGAAGGTGTGGCCGGACTACGCCGGGTACCAGCGGCGCACCGAGCGCCAGATCCCGCTGTTCGTCCTCGAGCCGTTGGTCGACGGCGAGGACGCAGGGAAGCGGTGATGGCGGCGTCGAAGCCCGTCGCGACGTTCCCGCCCGAGACGCTCCGGCTGTACGAGGGCCTGGTGGCGACGTTGCCGGGCGTCGAGCGCAAGGGCGCGAGCCTGCCGTACACCTCGCTCAACGGCCACATGTTCAGCTACCTCGACGCGGCCGGGACCGTGGCGCTGCGCCTGGCCGAGGGCGATCGCGAGGCGTTCATCGAGCGCCACGACGCCCGACTCCAGGTGGCCCACGGCGCCGTCCAGCGGGAGTACGTCGCCGTGCCGGCGGCGCTGCTCGCGGAAACCGAGACCCTCGCGCCGTGGTTCGCGGCGAGCCACGCCTACGTGGCCGGGCTCACGCCCAAGCCGACGGCGCGCCGCCGCTGATCTGCGGGGTGCACCGATGCCGCAGGAACCGGAAGCGATGCCCGATGTCAGCTACTACGACACGGGCGCCGTGCGCTACCGGGGCTTCCAGCTCGACGGCCAGATGCACGGGCCGTGGGAGTTCCTGCGCAAGGACGGGAGCGTGATGCGGACCGGCTCGTTCGATCGAGGACGCCAGGTCGGTGTGTGGCGGACGTACGATCGCGCCGGCAAGGTGGTGAAGGAGACGGACTACTCGGTTCAGCGGTAGGTCAGGCGGGATCAGCCTTCGGAAAGCCCCGTGCCTCGGCCACGTGGAACTCGTCCCTCGCGGCGTTAAGTGCCTCCAGCGCGGCCTCGACCTTCCGGCCGGCGTTGGTGACGTCGACCTTCGCCGAGCCCGCGGCGAGCGTGGCGGCTTCCGAGGCCCGGGTCGCGGAATCGTTGGCGAGGCTTGCTGCCTTCGCGCTCAGGCGGGCCGCCTCGGCAGTCTCGCGCGCCGCCTCGGAAGCCTCTACGGCGGCGGCCGCCTTGCCCCGTGCGCCCGAATCGCCGTCTGCCAATGCCCCACCCTCACCTTCCGGCTTGCCACGATACGCCACGGCGCAATGCGCCGGGCATGGACGCGGTGTGTCGGCCTGGGAGGCCGCCGACCCCGACGACCTCCCTGTCGTGCGCGCGTCGGTCAGCTTCCGCCCTGGAGCAGCGCCTGGAGCGCCTTGAGGCGATCGCGCCAGAACACCTTCATCGCGTCGCTTGCCGGCTTATCCGGCATGCGCTGGTGGGCGAGCGCCACGTTGCTCCGAGCGCCCTTGGCGGTGAACCAGAAGACGATCCGCTGCGGTGCCTCCTCCCAGTCGAATCGCGCCGTCCCGATCGACGTCCCCGACTTGGGCGCCGTGGCCGTCCGGAGCCGCAGCGGCCTCGAGAGCCAGGCGTGCCGTTGCGCCTCGTCGACGACGGCGTCGAACAGTCGCTGCACCGGAACGTCGAACGTCTTCGAGGCCGTCGCCTCGAACCCGTCCGGGCGCTGGCCGGGCACACGCCGCCCGACCGCCATCTCGAAGCGGACGGTGAGCTCCTGGGACCACCAGCCGTCGACGCCGTGCTCCTCGTTCAGGAACCGGGCGATGGCGGGGTGGGGCTTGTCCGCGCCGCCCCAGGCGTCGAGAAGTCGATACCAATGCTCCCAGGGATGGCCGGTTCGCTTGACGAGGGCCTCGTCGGACGCGCCATAGCCGCCGCGGAACGGCGAATCGGGCACGGGCACCGCTTCGGACGGGTTCACGTCAGGAACGGTTGCCGGCGCAGCCAGCTTGGAATTGCCATCGTCGGGCGTGGCCTTGGTGAGCAGCTGCCGTCGAGCCGCCGTGTAGCGCTCGCCGGTCTTGGACATCCGGGCGCGGACGCGCCGCTTCAGGGTCCTGTGCTGGGTCACGGTTCGGTTCCCTTTCCGAGCGGCCGCAGCGCACCCACGCTGTCCTGCGGGCGCCGGCGGGCCCGGTCACCGTCATGCCCGAGGACCGGAGTCCCCTTTGCCCCGATCGAGCCGGCTGCGTGGGCGCCGGAGCGGGGTTCCGCGCGGGTGACGCGGGAACCGAGGGTACCACCCAGCCGCGCTATTACGTCCTCGAGATCGTGTACCCGCCGGAGGCCTGGAGGGTCGACGGGGAGCCCACCCAGACCTCGACCCGGTAGGTTCCCGCGACGTTCTCGCCGACCGGCTCGGAGCTGCACAGCTGGTTCCAGCTCCCGCCGGCGGGGTCCGGCGGAACGCGCTGTCGATCGATGAGCTCGCCGTTCAGCTGGATGAGCACGACTGCCCCCGCATCCGGCGCCTGATCGGCCGCGAGGTCGGCTGACCACCAGACATCGGTGCCCGGCTCGAAGGTGACGGCGGCCCCGGTCACGCCGCACTCGGAGCCGGTTCCGGTCCCGAACCGGATCGGCCCGGCCACGATCGACGACGGGCTCGGCTGCGCGCCGGGGGCCGAGGCGACCGGGGTCGCCGCGGGGGGAACGTCGCCGCTGTCCGCGGCCTCGCCGATGAGGCGGAAGGCGGTGAGGACGACGAAGCCGATGAACACGAACGTCGACACGCTGGGCATCGACAGGCTGGCTCGCGGCCGCGCCGGCGACCTCGGCTCGATGGTCGGGGTCGCCTGGCGGGTTCCGCCCAGGTCACCACTCGATGGATTCGACTGGTTCGACAGGCGGTTTGGCTGGACGCCGTCGGACAGGGCGTTCGGCTGCGAATTGCCGGCTGGTCGCCTGTCGTCGCCGCTCATGCCACCCCGAACGCTACCTCATCGAATTGGCGCATAGAGGCGTCCCATCGACGCGGCCCAGCCGTCGGGCGGCGAATTGCCTCGCGCGCCGGCGCGCTCGCCGGGGCTGGGCCAGGGTTGGGCGACGAGGTCGCCGTCCCGCCGGACCAGGGCGGTGTCGAGGAACGTGACCTCGTACTCGATCACGTGGCTCATCGTGAACGCCTCGTGCTCCAGCCACCATGGCGAGCCGTAGAAGACCGCCTTCCGCGCCTCCCGATCTGCCTCGTCGGCGAAGCTACGCAGGTAGTAGAAGTCGCCGGTCGAGCGGTCGACACCGGTGAACTCGACGGGCATGCCGGTCCGCTCGTTCTCGCGCGCCGCCTCCTCGAAGAAGCCGACCCACGAGTCGATCATGTCGGGCTTGATGCGGTAGCGGCGGAGCTCGGTGATCATGGGCTCTCCCCTTGCGGCTGCCGGGCGGTCGACGCGCGCCGTGCCAGGGTCCATTCTCATCCGATCCTCAGGAATTGGCGCGAGGCTGCCTTCATCCAGGGGATCCCTGATGACGCCCGGAGGCACCAGGCAGGAGCGCACCACATGACGACAACCACCCGCCTCCCGACCGAGCGGCACGGCGCCACAACCTTCGAGGGTCGCGTGCTCCCCAACCCCGACGAGCCGGCCTACGACCAGGGCCTGCAGTTCGACGTCGAGACGCTCATCGATCGACGGCGCGTCCTGAAGCTGATCGGCTATAGCGCGGCGACCGTCGGGCTGTTCGGCGTCGCGGCGTGCATGCCCGGCGCGACCTCCTCGCCGACGGGCGCCGGATCGACGCCGGGCGCGACGTCCGGCGCCGGGTCGACGACCGGGACCGGTGGCGAGTGCGCGACCACCGAGATCCCGCCCGAGACCGCGGGCCCGTACCCGGGCGACGGCTCGAACGGGCCGGACGTCCTGAGCCAGAGCGGCGTGGTCCGGCAGGACATCCGCTCGAGCTTCGGATCGTCGAACACCGCTGCACCGGGCGTCCTGCTGCGGATGAACTTCCACCTCCAGGACCTCGCGAACGGATGCGCCCCGATGGCCGGCGCGGCGGCGTACGCGTGGCACTGCGACCAGGCGGGGCGCTACTCGATGTACTCCGAGGGCGTCGAGAACGAAAACTACCTGCGTGGCGTCCAGAAGGCGGACGACGACGGGATCGTCACGTTCACCAGCATCTTCCCGGCGTGCTACTCGGGGCGCTGGCCGCACGTCCACTTCGAGATCTACCCGAGCCTGGCGGAGGCGACCGACGTCGCCAAAAAGATCGCCACCTCGCAGCTCGCCTTCCCGAAGGACATCTGCGACGAGGTCTACGCGACGAGCGGCTATGAGCAGAGCGTGCAGAACATGGGCAACGTCTCGCTCGAGGACGACGGCGTCTTCGGCGAGGACGACGGCATCAACCAGCTCGGGGTGATGTCGGGCTCCGTGGCGAACGGGCTGACGGTCGACCTGGTGGTGCCGGTCAGCGCGTCGTAGGGCCTACCCCGGCGGTTTGTCTGGGGCGCGGTCCGCCTCGAGCCTCAGGCCCGGCTCACGCCCGGCTCACGCCCGGCCGCGCACCATGTCGATGAGCCGGCCGAGCACCCGCTCGCCGTCGGCGCGGATGCCGTTGTGCTCGTACTCGTTGGTGATCCAGGGCCTGAGGCCACGAATCTGACCGGCGGTTTCCTCCGCGAACGCACGCTCGACGTACAGGTCGTTCGTGTAGATCGTCGCAGCGACCGGGACCTCGTTCCGGGCCAGCACCTCGGCGTCGTACAGGCGAGGCCAGGGGTGCTCCGCCAGGAGCTGGGCGGCCGCCCGGTGCGAGCGCAGGTCCGCGTAGTCATCCCACATCCACTCGAAGATGTGCTCGGCGGTGAACCAGCGCTCCTCGACCGCCTCGGGCGGCATCGTTCGCTGACTGGACCAGCGTGTCGGCACGCCATCCGCATACGACGACTCGTGGAGGGTGGCGTAGATCGGGTTGCGGTCGAACCTCGGCGCCCCGTCCTGCGCATCGTGCATGAAGGCGCGCGAACCGAACGGCAGCTCCACGACGTGGTGGATGTACTCGAAGCCCGCGCTGTCGCCGAGCTTGCTGCCGAGCTGGAGGAACCGGCGCGAGGTCAGGCGGTCGCCACCGGGCAGCTGCAGGTCCTCGTCGTCGAGGCGGCGGACGATGTCCCGCACCCGCGTCCGGTCTCCCGGGTAGCGCGCGAAGTACGCCTCCTGCCGCTGGCGCAGCCGGATCCAGGTCGCGGCGTAGACGTCATCGATCGGGCGGGCGATCGGTGACAGGCCTCCGGTGATGAACGCCTCGCGCAGGCCCTCCGGCGCGATCGAGAGGTAGGTCATCGAGGTGAAGCCGCCGAAGCTCTGGCCGAGGACGCTCCACTGCTCGATGCCGAGCTCGCGACGGATCAGCTCGGCGTCGCGAACGATGCCGTCGGCGCGGAAATGGGTCAGGTACGCGGCCTGGGCCTCCGGGGTGTCGCCCGGGATCTCGCCGACCGGTGTCGAGCGGCCCGTACCACGCTGGTCGATGAGCAGGACCCGGTAGTCGGCGATGGCGCGCTTCTGCCAGCCCGTGGGCGGGGCGGTCGGCCGTGTTGCCTCGAAGCCGGGGCCGCCCTGGAGGAACAGCAGGTAGGGCCGATCCGCGCCGTCCGGCGATGCGAGCTCGCGGGTAAAGACGGTGATCTGATCGCCGCCCGGTTTCGCGTGGTCCAGCGGAACCGAGTGCTCACGCTCGGTCAGGACCGCGCCTGGGACGCGGTACGTCACGGGATCGGTCATCGCGGGAGTCTATCCGGCCATTCCCTCACCATGCCGGGCTTCGCCTTCGCGTAGCGCTTCGCCTCCCGAATTCGCATGGATTGCCGGCCACTCCGTTACCGCGCGGGCCTTGCCTCCCGAATCGCAGCGATTTCCTGCCAATCCGTCAGCAGGCGAGGCTTAGCCTCCGAAACAGCAAGGATTTCCTGCCATTCCACGTCCTGCTGGCGCTTTGGCACGGATGCCGCCGGTGTCCACGCACGAGGAAGCGTGCGCGTCGGGTTCACGGGACCCAGAACGAAGGCTAAGCCTGCTCTGGTGACGCTCTGGCAGGAAATCCCGGCGCCCCTGCCTGCGAGGGAGCGGGTCCGTCAGCGGATGCGGCCCTCGCGGAGGGCGGCGATCGACTTCTCGACGCGCCTGGCGCGGGTTTCGGGATTCTTCGTGCCCGTGATCTGGAGGACGTGCCAGCTCCTGTTCGAGTAGGACAGGCGCTCGAACGTGGCATGGGCCGCCGGATCCGCGTCGAACGCGGCCGCGAGATCCGCCGGGACCTCGACGACGCGCGGCGCGGTGTCGAGCGCGAGCTCCGCCTCGACCTCCTCGCCGCCGCTGACCCCGGCCGGACCTCGGTGCTCGGACGACACGCCAATCATGTATCGGCCATCCATGACGGCGACGGAGTTGCGGTAGGTGTAGCCGTTGATGGTCACGGTCACCTTCGGACGCTTGCCGGCCGCCAGCGCGTCGAGAGCGGACGGTGGAACTTCGAACCCCATCGTCGTCTTCCCCGTGGTGAGGATCTTCGTGCGGAACCGAACGCTCATGCTTCTCGAACCGGTCGCGATGCCCCGTGTGTAGCCGACGCCGCGTCCGGCTCCGGCGCGGCGCGGGCCGTCCCGGCGCCGAGGGACTCCGAATCGGTCGGGCCGACATGTCGAAGCCCGACGACTGCGACGACAGCGACGACCACCGCCAGCCCCACGCACAGGAGGGAGACGATCTGCATCCCGTCGACGAAGGCCAGGCGCGCCGTGGTGAGTAGCGCCTCGCCCGTCGCCGCCGGGAGCTGCGCCGCCACGGCGGCCGCGCCGCCCAGCGTGTCCCGAGCTGCGGTCGCAGCCGATTCCGGGACGCCGGCCGGAAGCCCGGCGTTGATCCCCGCGCGGTAGATGATCACGCCGATGCTGCCCAGGACGGACAGGCCCAGCGCGCCGCCGAGCTCCGACGCGGTCTCGGACATGCCAGTCGCGGCACCTGCTCGCTCTGGCGGCGCCGAGCCGACAATAAGCTCCGTCGTCAGGCCGAACAGCGGGGCGAGCCCGAGCGAAATGACCACCGACGACACGACGACCAGCCAGCCGTCGCCCGGGGATGTCCCCGCACGGCTCAGGATGAGCAGGCCGGCGCCGGCGATGAGGAGACCTGCCCCCATCACGTAGGCGGGGCGGACGCGCCGGACGATGCGCGGCGCAACGTTCGACCCGATGATGAACCCGAACGCGGACGGCACGGACAGCAACCCGGCGTCGAGCGGCGAGAGACCGAGCACGAGCTGGAGGTACTGGGCGACGAACAGGAAGTAGCCGACGGCAACGAAGATCGTCAGGAAGTTGACGATCAGCGAGGCCGTGAACCGTGGGATCCGGAGCAGCCGCAGGTCGAACATCGGGTCGGGCGCCCGGAGCTGTCGGCGCACCCAGACCGCGCCCACCGCGATCCCCACGACGATGGCGGCGAGGGGCATGACGCCGAAGCCGTCCTGTGCGATCTGCTTCAGACCGAAGATCAGCGCGAGGACGGCAACGAGGGACATCGCCGCACTCGGGAGGTCCAGGCGTCCGGCAGCCGGATCGCGGTACTCGGGCAGCACGCGCGGCCCGAGCAGCAGGAGCACCAGCATCACCGGGACGTTGATGAGGAACACGGAGCCCCACCAGAACTGCTGCAGCAACAACCCGCCCACGACGGGTCCGATCGCGCCGCCCGCGGAGAACGCGGAGATCCAGACCGCGATCGCTGCTGTGCGCTGGCGGGGGTCCTGGAACATCACGAAGATCAGCGACAGCGTCGACGGCGCGATCGTGGCGCCGGCGATGCCGAGGAGGGCGCGGCTCAGGATCAGCAGCGAGGCGCTGTTCGAGAACGCAGCGAGGACGGAGGCAACGCCGAACGCGGCGGCGCCGACGAGGAGCAGCTTCCGTCGCCCGATGCGGTCGCCAAGCGTGCCCATCGTGATGAGGAAGCCCGCGACCATGAACCCGTAGATGTCGATGATCCAGAGCAGCTCGGCGCTGCTCGGCTGGAGGTCCTCGCTCATGTTGGGCACGGCGAGATGGAGGACCGTCAGATCCATCGAGTACAGCAGCGCGGCGAGCGCAAGGACCCCGAGACCCACCCAATCCCGGCGCGTCGCGAGGGACGGCGTTGGGCTGACAGGCGGGGTCGGGCTGTCCGGCGGGGCAGGGGTCATGGGTTGTGAAATCGTATCGGGATGACCGAGATCGAGACGTGCGGCCGCGTTGCGCTCAGGCATGGAAGGCCTCGAGTGCCTCGCGCTCTCGCTCCACCGCTCGTTGATCGGCCGCCTTCAGCGGCTCGAATGCGTTGAGCACGATCCGGCCGTCGACGAACGACCAAGCACCCACCGCCCTGCCGTCGACGAGGTAGACGCCGACCGAGAAGGGGTTCTTCGTCGAGAAGACGCGTGACCGGTGGGCCTCGGGGAGAATCCCGGTGCGGCGCGCGTGGACGAGCAGGTTCGCGTCCCAGTGCGGCAGGAAACGCACCGGCGCCCCCACGTCGGGGGCCGGAATCGATGCGTCCGGGAGGTCGATGAGCTCCTTCCCGGCGTGGTCGTGGTGGGTGACCGGGTCCAGCCGCTCTCCTCCCCGCTTCGCGTCCGCGATGTTGATGCCCGCCCACTGGGCGACGTCCTTCCACGTCGCCGGGCCGAATGCGCGCAGGTAGGACCGGACGAGGTGTTCGAGACCCTCCTCTTCTGTGGCGTCGATCGGGCCAACCCAGTCCTCGGCGAGGGCGAGCCGGTCGGCTCGGCGGCGCTCCCAGGTGCCCGATGGCGGCACCCGCACGAGGTCCACCCACAGGCCCAGCGTGCCGATGAACCCCTTCGCCCAGTCCCCGAGCTCCTTGACGGTCTTCGGACCGTCGCGCAGGGCGTCGCGCAGCCGGTCGGCATTCGAGCGCATCTGGCGCTCCGGCGGCAGCGTGCCGAAGCGGGCGGCCCACTCGCGCTGCGATCGCCGGATGCCCATCGCGAAGCTCCAGTACTCCCGTCGCGATACGAGGTGGATCGTCGTGCGCATGAGCGTCGCCTGGATGACCGAGTGGTCCTCGAGGGCGCGGGTGAGGTCGTCGCGCGCAAAGGATGCGAGGCGCGTCCAGAGCCCGACGTAGCCCGACGGTGCGTACTGGGTCTGCAGCCCACCGACCTGTTCGACTGCCTCGGGAATGGAGATCGGAGCACGCTCCAGCAGCAGCTGGCGGTCGAGCAGGGCGCGGTTGAGCTCGGCCCGGGACAGCGTCCGACCGTCGATGGCCGCGGCGCGTTTCGACACGCCTCGACGGTACGGCACACAGCGGCATGTCGCCGGATGGCAGAGTTGTGCCGTGCAGGTCGTCTGGTCGCCCGACACGAAGCGCCACGAGCCCAAGGGCGAGGTCTGGGTCGGCCTGCCGGACCCGGGCGATGAGCTGCCGGAGCGAGTCGATGCGATCCTCGATGCGCTGCGCAGGCCGGGATTCGAGCCCGTCGAGGCGCGGCGCCACGACGACGCCGCGCTGGCCGCCGTGCACGACGCAGACCTCCTGCGGCACCTCGAGACCGTCCACGGAGAGTGGATGCGCTCGGGCATCCCGGAGCTCGTCGGCCAGGACCGCGTCGTCCCGTACATGTTCGCCACGGACGCGATGCTGGACGGGTTGCCCTGGCATCGACCCGCGGCGGTGCACGCCCGGGCCGGGCGCTTCGCGTTCGACACGATGACACCGGTCGGACCGCACACCTGGACGTCGGCGAGGGCGGCGGTCGACTGCGCGCTCTCGGCCGTGGACGCCGTGATCGCGGGTGACGCGGCGGCATACGGGCTGTGCCGGCCCCCGGGCCACCACGCCACTCGATCGGCCTACGGCGGCTCGTGCTACCTCAACAATGCCGCCGTTGCCGCCCAGGCCCTCCGGGACGCCGGACACGACCGGGTCGCCGTCGTCGATCTGGATGCCCACCACGGCAACGGCACCGCGTCGATCTTCTACGACCGCGCGGACGTCCTCTACGGCTCCGTGCACGTCGATCCGGGGGCAGGCTGGTTCCCGCACGTCGTCGGCTTCGCGGACGAGACCGGCACGAGAGCGGGCGCTGGCACGACGATCAACGTGCCGCTGCCCCCGGAGACCGGCGACGGCCCGTGGCTCGATGCCGTCGATCGGCTGGCCGAAGCGGTCCGCGCCCACGGTTCGACCTCGCTCGTCGTCTCGCTCGGGGTCGATGCCGCCGTGGACGATCCCAACTCGCCGCTCCGGATCACGGTCGACGGCTACGCCGAGGCGGGCCGCCGCCTCCGAGATCTTGGCCTCCCAACCGTGGTGATCCAGGAAGGCGGCTACCACCTCGCGACCCTCGGGTTGCTCGTCCGTTCGTTCCTCGAGGCGTTCGTCCGCTGACCCGGGTCAGGTGAGCTATCGCCGAGGGCAATACCTTTCGGCATCGGGGTCACTCGTCGGCGAGCTACAGTCGACGAAGTCGTGGCTGTAGCAATTGGGCGCAGGTATGGCCCCGACACGCTCCATCAGCCGCCCTGCCTCCCCTCGGGGCATGGGAGCCGGGGCAATCGAGTATGCCTTGCCCGTCGTGGCTACGACCATGCCCGCTTCGTCCAGCACCTCAATCTCGCCCCAGAAGAGCCCGGCTCCGCGAGCGGTGTAGCCCACAGGCCACATCACGGGCCCCTTGCCGTCGATCTTCGTTCCGTACTCCGGGTCAGGGACCAGCACACCCTGAAACGCCGGATGCTGGGCACCTGCATAGCAGCTATCGACGCCCGTCAGCAACGCGACGGGCGTCGAGCACCCAAGCAAGAAAAGCGCGAGTGCAAGAGTGGATGCAACCCGACGCATCGTCTCCCAGTAGCGACCTGTCGACAGGACGCTAGCACCAGGGATCACGGGTCATCCAGGCGCCCGTGCCGCTGCGCACTCCTGGTGGTTCCCAGCAGGAACGGGCTCAGGCGAGGTTCGAGAGGAATCTGAAGACGGGAATCGCGGTCGCGTAGCCCTCCGCCAGCACGACCGGCAGGTGCGGCGAGAGCGCCTCGTCGTCGGACAGCCGGCGCCCGAACACCACGTCCTTCCAGCGGAACATGTGCGCGAGCGCGTGGTCCGGCGGGTAGCCCGGCGGGAAGCGCTTCAGCTCGTCGTGCGGCCGGACGTCGCCGAACCA
Organism: uncultured Chloroflexia bacterium; assembly: GCA_963721765.1. GTDB lineage: Bacteria > Chloroflexota > Limnocylindria > Limnocylindrales > CSP1-4 > UBA5189. Next base: position 1,320,264 of record CAVRJP010000001.1, on the reverse strand, counting down.
GGCGACGAACCGCTTGTCCTCGAGTGCCTCGCGGACGCGCTCGGGATCGTCGCGGACCGCGACGCGGAACGCGTCCAGCCGGGGCCTGTCCATCTGCCACACGCCGCCGCCGACGAACATCTCGCCCGGCTGGAAGTGGAAGTAACCGCCGTTGCCGTGGGCTCGCTCGTCGTGAGATCCGCCCATCTCGCCTTCGCCGGCGGCACCATCGCCAGGGACTCCCGCGCCGCCCAGCCAGGGAAACGAGGCCCCGAGCGCCGTCTTGTACGGCGACTTGTCCTTGCTGAAGCGCGTGTCGCGGTAGATCCGGAAGGGCGAGCGCTTCGGGTCTGCGCGCATCGGCACGCCTCGCGCCGCGAGCTCATCGGCGAGCGCCGCGATCATCGCCTCCATCGGCTCCTTGAGCAGGCGCTCGTACTCGGCCTTGCGCGGCTGGAACCACGCCCGATCGTTGTTCTCCGTCAGGTCGACGAGGAACTGGATCGCCTCGGGCTTGAAGCCCGTGAACGGCGGGGCGGCGATGGCCATGGGACGGGTCCCTCCGCGCTGGTTTCGTTGCCCGAATCTACGCCCGATCGCCCGGCGCATCCGACGTCGCGAGGGTCAGGTCCAGAGGGTCAGATCCAGTCGGGCTTGATGATCTCGGGCTCGAGCCGCCACAGGCCCTTGCGCAGGTACGACTCGATGGCGTCCTTGTGGCCGCCCGCGGCCGCGTTGTCCTTGAGCGCCTTGTCGACCGCGTCCAGGTGCGCCTTCAGCGCCGGCCGGGACAGCGAATCCCATTTCGGCGCCGTCAGTCCGAGCGCGTCGTAGGCGGGCTGGAGCCGGGCACCGTGCTCGGACCCGAACCGCTTCGAGACGAGGGGCCAGAAGCGGAGCCTGAGCACGACGTCGCGGACATTTCGGGAGTTCTTCTTGAGGTCCTCGGAAACGCCGGGATGCGCGAGCAGCTCCTGCACCTTCTCGTAGTACCGGTCGAGCTGCCCCTTGTTGAGCTCCTTGCTGCCCTCGTACATCGGAAACGCGAGCTCGCGCCAGCCGCGGACGCATTCGGCATAGAGCGGGCCGGCCGCCGCGGCCGCAGGGTCACCGACGATGTAGCCCTTGTCCTTCGTCCAGAGCGCGTTGCTCCCGCGCTTGAGCCCCTTGCCGAGCGTCTTGTCACCCTCGGTCGCCGTGGACCAGGTGAGGATGTGCTGGATCGACCCGTTGGCGACGCTCGGCGAGAACCCGCCGTACGACCACACGGTCTTCAGGCTCGGGAAGATCTTCTTGACGATCTCGACGGCGTTGATCGAGAAGCAGGCCGAGAACATGACGTCCTCCACCTGCCCGGCTGCCTTGGGGAACACCGTGGCGAGTGTGCTCAGGTCGCGCTCGATGACCATCGTCCCGGGCTTGCTCTCGGCGCCCTCCTCGTACTCCCCCCACAGCTCGACCCCGTTGCTGTGGCCGGACAGGACCATGCGCTCGAGGATGATCTCGCCCCGCTCGGCCCGGTTGAACCAGCGCATGACGTCGGCGAGCTGCTCGCGCAGGTGCGGATCGGCGTTGAGCAGGACGTCGGTCGCTTTGTCCCAGCGTGAGAAGTCGCCGAGATCGATCCCGAGCTCGTCGACCACGAAGTCGAAGACGGCCGGGCTCTCCTTGAGGATCTTCTCCGCCGCCGGGTTGTTGAGCGACGTGAGCAGCTGCTCGTTCCCGAGCTTCTTGGACAGGCCCGCCGCCTCCTTGTGGGCGAGCGGATTGAGCCCGACGAAGCCCGTCACGCGCTTCGGTGGCGCCTTGTCCGCACCTGAGATGACGTCCGGTTTCGCCGGGTCCGGTTCGCGTTGCACGACGGGGCCGCGCACCGAGGACGCACCGAGGGCATGGCTCACGGCCCGATTGCCGGCGAGCCGCTGCAGCTCGAGGATGCGGGACCTCGCGTTCGTTTCGCCGGACCCGCCGCCGGTCGCTCTGCCGGCGCGCCAGGCCGGCAACGACGGCCGGCGAGCCAGTGCGTTGACGGTCACGGCAGCATCGAGCGAAGCATCCGAAGGTGCACCCGCGGCGTCAACCCGCGGGCACCATTCCTGCCCGTTCGGGCAGATCGGGCGGGCGCCGCCGCGCACCACGAAGTCAGCCGAAGTCGCGGCGGCCCTTGAACGACTCCACCACGAACGGGCGCGTCGCCTGATAAATCGCCAGGCGGAGGCCGCCGGGCGTCCGGAACGTGATCGCCGGGCCGGGCGGCAGGTCGACCGAGCGCTCCCGCCGCCAGCCGCGCGCCTCCAGCTCGAGGGTCGCAGCCGCGAGGTCGTCGACCCCGTAGAGGTGGATCGGCCGATCTCCCTCGAGGTGGTCCGTGATCAGGATCGCCGGACCGTCGCCGAGCGTGACCATCGCCACGCGGACACCGCCGTCATCGATCGCGAAGACCGCCTCGCCACCGAGGACATCGACGAGATAGCGCAGGTCGGCCGCCACGTCGCCCGAGGGCGTGTACAGGTAGTCGAGTCGACCGAGCGTCATCGGTTCGAGCCTCCGTCGGGTAGGCTGAGGGTAGACGTTGAACGTGCGCCCGCGGGCGTGCGAAAGGCTTCGGAGGAGTGGTGATGTCGGAGCGTGTCGCGCTGCTGGTGGGAACGCGGAAGGGCTTGTTCGTGCTCGACGGCGACGGCGGTCGGCAGGACTGGCAGGTGCGCGGGCCGATGTGCGACGGCTGGCCGATTCATGACGCGATCGTCGATCCAGCCTCGGGCGCCCTGTACGCCGGCGGCGGCAGCAACTGGTACGGCCCGGCCGTCTGGCGGAGCGACGACCTGGGCAAGTCGTGGAGCCACTCCAGCGAGGGTCTGACGTACGGCGACGACGGTCCGAAGATCGCGACGGTCTGGAACGTGACGGCGGGGCTCGACGCCATCTACGCCGGCGTCGAGGATGCAGGCCTGTTCCGAAGCCGCGACAGCGGGGCGACGTGGCAGCACGTCGAGGGCCTCACCAACCACCCGACCCGACCGGAGTGGCAGCCCGGCAACGGCGGGCTGTGCCTGCACTCGATCGTCCCCCACCCCGCCGACTCGCAACGGCTGTGGGTCGGCATCTCCGCCGTTGGGGCGTTCGAGACGCGCGACGGCGGCGCCTCGTGGGAGCTGCGGAACAAGGGCGTCCGCGCGGACTTCGACCCGAACCCCGATCCCGAGTTCGGCCAGTGCGTCCACAAGCTCGTCATGGCGGCCGACGGCGGCGAGCTCCTGTACCAGCAGAACCACTGCGGCGTGTACCGGTCAGCCGATGGCGGGCGCCAGTGGCAGGAGATCACGTCGGGCCTGCCCTCGCAGTTCGGGTTCCCGATGGCCGCGCACCCGCGCGACCCGAAGACGGTCTGGACGGTCCCGCTGACCGAGCCCGACCAGGGCCGCCTCATGCCCGAGGGGCACGCCGCGGTCTGGCGGACGAACGATGGCGGCGACACGTGGGCCCGGAGCGACGACGGGCTCCCGACGGAGCACGCCCACCTCGCCGTCCTGCGCGAGGCGATGGCGGTCGACCGGCTCGATCCCGTGGGGGTCTACTTCGGCACGAGCACCGGGCAGCTCTACGGCAGCCGTGACGAGGGCCGCAGCTGGCGGCTGATCGCGTCGAACCTGCCGGCAATCTGGTCGGTCGATTCGGCGATCGTCGACTGAGCTCGAACAGCGCGGGCTGATCGGCAGCCCATGGCCGAGGTCCATCTCCCGCGGTCGCTGGTGGCGCTCTTCCCGGGCGCTCCACGCCGGATCGAGGCCCGTGGCGCCACGGTGGCCGAGGTGATCGCCGACCTGGATGCCCAGGTCCCCGGGATCCGCAACCGGCTGCTCGAATCGGGGCCGAGCATCCGGACCCACATCAACGTCTTCGTCGAGGGTGAGCGGGCCACGCTGGTCTCGCCCGTCGCTCCGAACGCGGTCGTCCACGTTATCCCGGCCGTCTCGGGCGGTTGATCGACCCATCGAACGAGGAGGCTGGTCGAATGGAAGAACGGTTCGTCCCCCCGGTCGCGAACGAGGCTCGACCGATCGCCGGGACCGGCGTCCCCCCGGTCGCGCCGGCGGCCGATGCGCTCGAGGACCCACGAGCGCTGCAGATCCTCACGACCGAGCACTGGAGCCTGCTGACCGCTCGCTCGCTCGTGTACAACGAGGCCTTCGCCCGCTCCGGCATGTTCCTCTCCTTCCTGTCGGCGACGCTGCTCGTCCTCGGCCTCATCTCGACCGCGACCGGATTCAGCGACGCGTTCCTCGTCATCGCCGCGATCTTCCTGGCCCTGGACCTGTTCGTCGGCCTGACGACGCTTGGCCGAATCCTCGCCGCCGGTGACGAGGACATTCGCTACCTGCAGGGCATGAACCGGATGCGGAACGCGTACCACACGATGGTCCCGGGCCTCGAGGGCTACTTCATCACCGGCCGGTACGACGACCTCGAGTCGACTGTCTCGACGTACGGCCCGGCAGAATCCTCGCCGCTCCGCGATCTCGTACACGGTTTCACGACCGCACCCGCGATGATCAGCGTCATCATCTGTGCCGTCCTCGCTGCGCTCGTCGCGGTTCTGGCGATGCTGGTGACGAGAGACGGCGCCGTGGCCGGCGTCATCGGTGGACTCGTCTTCCTCGTCGCCGTGGCGGTGGCGACCCTCCTCTTGTGGCGCGCCGTGGAGTCGTTCATGAAGTCGCTCGAGGTCAGGTTCCCGCCTCCACCGAACGATTCCGGGGGCGACCGCTGATCGACCAGGGGCGCTAGCCCAGCCGGAGCTCCACGGGCACCGCCCGGCGCGCCGTGTCGGTGACGGGACAGTGGTCGACCGCCCATCGGACGACGTCCTCGAACGTCGAGCGATCGACCGAGCCGCCGGCGATCGAGACAGCGACGCGGAGTGACAGCACCCCGGCGGGAATGGCGGCATCGAGCGCGAGGATCCCCCGGTCGTCCGATTCGCTGTCCACGATGACCTCGACCGCCTCCGCCGGCAGCTCGACGCCGAGCATCGCAGCACGGATGCCGATCAGCGACGCGACGCAGGCCGCGGCCGCCGCGCGGAAGTACCAGCCCGGCGACGCGACAGTCGCCGACCCGCCGATGGCGCGTGGCATGTCGGTTCGAAGCGCCTCGCCACCTGGACCCGTGACCTCGACGCGAAGGCCGTCGCCAAGCCGCGCCGTCGCGTGCGAGTCGCGGTAGCGCGCCTCGTCCGGATGCTCAGTGAGGTACGCGCTCGCGCCCGCGACGGCTTCGCCGATGCTGCTCAAGCTTTCGTCCCCTTCGCGTACGTCTCGGTCTTGCTGGCGTCGTAGCCGCGGGCTTCCCAGAACGCGCGTCCGTCGGCATTCTTCAGCGCGACGCGCACGCGGATCTCGGAGCAGCCGACGTCCCGCAAGCCCATTTCGACCTGGGCAACGAGCCGGCTCGCGATCCCGCGCCGGCGGTGGCTCTTGGCGGTCGTGACGTGGTAGATCGCTCCGCGCCGTCCGTCCCAGCCGCCCATCGCGGAGCCCACGATACGCCCGGCCTCCGTGGCCACCAACAGGAGGCCCGGATTCCGCCGAGCGAGGCGGGCGAGGCTCTTGTCGTCATCCCCGAGATCGCGAAAGCCGGCGTCCTTCCAGAGCGCGCGGAGGGCATCGCCGTCCACTGTCCGGATCTCGCGGATCACCAGCGCGGCCGGATCGGCGCGTTTCGGGGCGCGGCGCGCGCCCCTGATCGTCGTCGTCGACGGTTTCGCGGCCGGCCCGACGAGCACCGGCCGGCGCGGTGCGGGCCTTGTCTCCAGCTCCGATTCGGGCGGTGGTCCGGATCGCGCGACCGCGATGGCATCGCGCGCTGCGGCAAGGGTGGCGAACGGACCCCGCGCGAGCGGCAGCCCGAGCTCGTTCGAGTGCTCGCCGTCGAGGAGCAGCCAGCCGCTCGAGGACTGCTCCGCCGTGAACCGACCGTCCGCCGTGCGGTACGAGCCCGCGCTCTCGCGCTTCAGGGCGTCGGGATTGCTCTCGGCTTTCGCATCGGCCTTCTTCCTCGTGGCCACGCCCGAAGCCTACCGGACGGCCGTTGACGCGGGAGGGTTGGGGCCCGAGGATCGCACCGTGACCGGAGACGGCGAACCTGGCGACCTCGACGCGCGTGAGGCGGCGCGCATCCGCCGGCGTGACCGCGAAGCGGAGGCGAAAGCGCGCGAGCTGATGCGCCCGGGCATGGGCAAGGTGTTCAAGCAGATCCTGGACGTCCAGGCGAAGGCGGCGAAGGGCGCGAAGGGTGCGAAGGCGACGAAAGCCGCGAAGCAGCCGGCGGAGGGCCGTCGCCGCGGTTAGCCCTCAGGCGAGGGGCAGCGCGAAGCCGAACTGTGAGCCACCGCCCTTGCGCGGCTCGGCCCAGATCCGGCCGCCGAGGCTCTCCGCCACGCGCCGGCACGCGGCCAGTCCAATCCCCAGGCCGGAAGCTCGACCGCGGGCTGTGTCTGCCCGGTAGAAGGGCGTGAACAGTCGATCCGGATCGGTGTCGCCGAGGCCGATCCCGCGATCGAGCACGGTGACCTGTGCTTCCAGGTCGGTGGCGCCCACGACCACCTCGATCGGCGTATCGCCGGGGCTGTACTTCAGCGCGTTGCTGAGGAGGTTCTCGAGGATCAGGTCGAGGTATGGCCGGTCAGCCTCGACGATGAGATTGCGGGGCTCGCCCGAGAGCTCGAAGGTCCGGCTCGGATGGCGGCGCCGGAACGACTCGACGATCGTTCGGGTCACGTGTGCAAGCACCTGTGGCTCGGGATCCGGTTGGATCCCGGACTCGAGCCTGGTCAGCAGGAGCAGGTTCTCCACGACGCCGAGCAGGCGCTCGGCCTCCCCGGCGATGTCGCCGACCATCGAGGCGCGATCTGCCGTCGACAGGCGCTCACCCCGGTCCCGGAGCAGGCGCGCGTTGCCGAAGATCGTCGTCACGGGGGTTCGCAGCTCGTGCGAGACGAGCCCGAGGAACTCGTCCTTCACGGCGTTCGAGGCGCGCAGGGCCTCGGCGGTCGCGCGAAGGGCCGATTCGGCCTCCGTCCGGTCCGTGACGTCGACGAGCACGTTCACCGCACCGACGACCGTCCCGTCCGGGTCGCGCAGGAGCGTCGGATATGGCTTGAACGAGATCCGGGACCCATCCGGACGCTCGGCGATCGCCTCGACGCCGCGGAGCTCGCGACCGTCGACGAGCGCGATCGCCATCGGACATTCCTCGTGGGCCATCGCCCTGCCGTCCGGCCAGAACAGCCGGTACGACCCGCACCACAGCTCGCCGAGCTCCGGGCGGCGGCCCCAGAACGAGGCCGCGGCCTCGTTGAAGAACGTGATCCGGCCCTCGGCGTCCGTCGTGTAGACCGCGACGCCGAGCGATTCGATCAGCTGTCGATAGCCGGCCTCCGCTCTCGCCCACGTCGTCGCACGGTGCTTCGCAGTGCTCCCCGGACCATCGGCCGCGGCGGGCTCGACGGGTTGGCGCGCCGATCCGATGGGTGTGGGGGCATTCGTCGCCGGTGCGTGGATCGCCATGTTCCTCCCGCGGGGGATTCGGACGCAGTCCAGAGTATCCCGGCGCGGAGGCCGAGAAGCGAGCCGTCCGAGCCGGTTGCAACTGGTCTGCAAGCCTCCACCCAAGCGATAGCGCGGCCGTGCGATGCGCAGCGACTTGTGGCGGCCTGGCTGTGGTCAGCGACCGCGGCGTCGGCCCCCGTCATCGTCGTCGGCAAGCGGACCGAGGAGCTCCACGATGTCCTTTCGGTAGGCTGCGGTCTCGCGCCGGTCCCGGGCCCAGGCGAGCCAACCACGATCGATGCGCAGGACCTCGCCGAGTGACCAGCCGGCGTAGATGCCGAAGTCGAGCACTGGTCCCGACGGTCGACCCGGTGGCGGACCCGCCGCGCCGGTCCAGAACGGCTTGCTGCTCGTGCTCTCGGCCGACGACGGGTCGGCGCGCGCGCTCGCGCCACCGCCCGCGCCACCGCCCGGACCGCGGCTCGCCACGTCGTACTCCGCCCTCCGGACCGGGTCCTTGAGCACGTCCCAGGCCTCGTTGAGGATGCGCATGACCTCGAGGCCCTGGGTACCGACGAGGTCGGGGTGCGCGCGTCGGGCCCGATCGACGTAGGCAGCCCGAATCTCCTGCGTCGAGGCCCAGCGCGGGACCCCGAGCACGTCGTACGGGTCGCGGGCGTCGCTCACGGCCGGCTGTCGACGCCCTCCCAGCGACGGTCGACCACGAGATGGATCAACGTCGGTCGATCCGCAACGAGCGCCTGGCGAAGGGCCGGCTCGAACCCCGCGTCGTCCTCGACGCGGATCCCGCGCGCGCCCATCGCACGTGCGGCGGCGGCGAAGTCGATCGGGCCGAGGTCGGTGGCGACGCCGGCCGCGCCCGGGCGCCGATCCTGGTACGAGCGGATCATCCCGTAGCGCTGGTTGTCGAACGTGAGGACGATCGTCCGGAGGCCGCTGCGCACCGCGGTCTCGACCTCGGCGAGTGTCATGCCGAGGCCGCCGTCGCCGACCAGCGCCACCACGGCGCGATCGCGATGGACGAGTCCGGCCGCGATCGCTGCGGGCAGGCCATAGCCCATCGCACCCGACGTCGAGCCGAGGAACGTGCCGGGTCGACGGAAGCGGAAGCCGCGCGCCGCCCACGTCCCGAAGCTCCCGGCGTCGGTGGCGACGATGGCGTCGTCCGGGAGGAGCTGGCGGAGCGTCGTGATGACCCTCCCGGGATGCACGCCCGGGCCGTCCCACGGATGCGCGTCGATGACGGTGGCAGCCTCCCACGCCGCGCGGTCCTCCGCATTCCGGGCGACACGCGCATCCACGGCGGCGGCGTCCAGCACGGCGCGCGTCTCGAGTCGCGCGACGGCGGCGCGCAGGAAGAGCCGCGCGTCCGACGCGACCGTCAGCTCGGCCGGCGGCAGGTCACCGAAGACCGCCGCGGGCGCGATGTCGACGTGCGCCCACCTCGTCCCGGCCGCGGGAATCGACCAGCCGTACGTCGTGATCTCGCCGAGCCGGCAGCCGATCACGAGCACCGCGTCCGCACGCTCGAGGCGCTCCCGGACCGTCGGCGGAGCGCCGTAGCCGGTCATGCCCAGGTACAGCGGGTGGTCGTTCGAGATCACGTCACCGCGGCGCCACGAAGCGATGACCGGGATGCGCAGCAGCTCCGCGAGCCGGACGAGGTCGTTCGACGTCCGCGCACGGAGCACGCCGGCGCCCGCGAGGATGACCGGTCGCTCGGCTCCCGCCAGGAGTCGCAGCACGTCGCGCACCTGGTCGTCGGTGGGCCGCGGCGGCGGGATCCGTGCGAGATGGGGCGCGAGGCCGGCCGGGACCTCCTCGTCCAGCAGGTCCTCGGCGAGGCTCAGCACGACCGGGCCGGGCCGGCCGTTGAGCGCCTGGTCGACCGCTCCGACCGCCGCCTCGATTGCCGACGCCACATCGGTCGGCTCGGCGGCCCACTTGGCAAGGCGGCCGATCGTCTCGGTGACCTCGATCTCCTGGAACCCCTCGCGCCCGCGCGACCGTCGCTCGACCTGGCCGATGAAGGCGAACATGGGGCTCGAGTCCGAGAAGGCGGTGTGGATGCCGATCGCGAGGTTGGAGCCGCCGACCGCGCGCGTTCCGAGGCACGCGGCCGGCCGGCCGGTCAGCTGGGCATGTGCCTCGGCCATGAACGCGGCGGCACCCTCGTGCCGCGTCGCCACGACGTTGATCCCGACTGCCTCGAGGCCCTCGAGCAGGCCGAGGAAGCTCTCGCCAGGCACCGTGAACGCCCAGCGCACCCCGGCCCGCCGGATCGAGTCGGCGAACATCCGGCCGACCGTCATCGCCTCTGCGGGGGCGGGTGTCTCGGGGGCAACCGCCGGCTGGTCGATCTGCGGTTCGGAATCCGGGGCGAGCAGGCCCTCGTCGGCGGCGTCACGTGCCGCGCTCCCGGGCTCCTCGACGCCCTCCTCTGAGCCGGGATAGGCGTCGCGTCCATCGGCGTCGACGGCCGGCAGCAAGTCGTCGGAGGTGAGCTCGCTCGGAGCGGCGTCAACCGCGGTGAGCTCGTCGGTCCCGAGCTCATCGGCAGCAGGCTCGTCGGCCGCCGGCTGCTCGTCGGCCGCCCGCTGCTCGTCGGAGGCCGGTTCCTCGTCGGGCGCGAGGTCATCGGTTCCCAAGCGCTCGGGTCCCTTGTCGTCAGGCCCCTTGTCGTCAGGCCCCAGGTCGTCAGGGCCCAGGTCGTCAGGGCCCAGGTCCTCGGCTGCCGGCGCCGCCTCGATTTCCTCGGCCGTCATCGCGCCGGTCTCCGGCCGTTCCTCGGTCATGGCAGCACCGGGCCGGTGACCGAGGTGAGCACGAGGCTCACGATGACGATGATCACCACGAACAGCACGACCAGGCGTGCCAGCACCCGCGCCACCATCGCATCGCCTAGCGGTAGTTCTGGAACTGGAGCTCGACGACCTCGTCGAGCCCGCGCAGCCGCGCGATCACCCGCTGGAGGTCGTCCTTGCTCTTGCTCGAGACGCGGACGGCGTCGCCCTGGATCTGCGACTTGACCTTGGGGAACTCGTCGCGGATGAGCTTCGTGATCTTCTTCGCCAGCTCCTCGGGCAGGCCCTGACGGAGCCCGATCTTCTGGCGGACCTTGTTGCCGCCGGCCGGCTCGACCGTCCCCCAGTCGAACACCTTGAGCGACAGCCCGCGGCGCACGGCCTTCGAGAGGATCAGGTCCTTCACCGCGGTGGCGCGGAACTCGTCGTCGGTGACGAGGACCAGCTCGTCCTTGCCCTGCTCGAGGTCGACCGTCGCGCCCCGGAAGTCGTACCGCTGGATCGTCTCGCGTCGGACCTGGTCCAGCGCGTTGCGGAGCTCCTGGGCGTCGAACTCGCTGACGACGTCGAACGAGACCTCGCCACTCATCGCGTATCGCCTCCCGTGGCCGGCGCGGCGTAGTGCCCACACCGGAGCTGCGTCATGTGTCGCGCGCCAGTATGCCGGTTCGACGCGCGTGAGGACATGGGTTGGCCCTGATCCGTTGCTTCGGGGCCACCGTCGCTGGTACCACCTTGACCGACAGTCATCAATCCTGATCGAGCGGTCCCAGGATCCGACCAGCTCCTGTCCATCGACGTGGATCCATGCCCGTCAGACAAGAAGGCGTTCGAATTGACTCCCGCGCGGGCGTGACGACGCCGTTCGGTCCGGATTCTTGTCTGCCAGACATGCGCGTCGTCGGAGCGCCGCCAGAGTCGGCTCGGCCCTGCCGCTCGCGCCGGATCGTTGTCTGCCAGACATGCGAGTCGTCGGAGCGCCGCCAGAGTCGGCTCGGCCCTGCCGCTCGCGCCGGATCGTTGTCTGCCAGACATGCGAGTCGTCGGAGCGCCGCCAGAGTCGGCTCGGCCCTGCCGCTCGCGCCGGATCGTTGTCTGCCAGACATGCGCAGTCGTCGGAGCGCCGCCAGAGTCGGCTCGACCCTGCCGCTCGCGCCGGATTCGTTGTCTGCCAGACATGAGCCGGAACCGCCAGGGGAGAGATGAGCCGCGGCTGCCAGGGAGGCTCAGGGCGTTACGCGGTCCTCAGGAACCTCCGCGCGCCTCGAGAGCCTCGAGGAGCAGCTCGGCGATTCGGTAGCTGCGGCCGCCGCCCATGACGAGGACCGCGTCGCCCTCGCGCACCTGCCGCGCAAGCCACGCGGCGGTCTCCTCGACGGTACCGGGGGCTACCGCCGTGATGTCGGCTCGGCGCGCCCGTACCGCCGAGGCCAGCGACTCCGGCGACGTCACGGTCGTGTCGAGGTCGCGGCTGGCCCAGATGTCGGCGATCGCGACCGCGTCGGCATCCGCCAGGGCCTCGGCGAACTCGAGGAGCATGGCCGCGGTCCGGTGATACGTCAGCGGCTCGTAGACCGCCCAGACGCGGCGCTCCGGCTCCCGTTGTCGCAGTGCGGCGATCGTCGCCCGGATCGCCGTCGGATGGTGGCCGTAGTCGTCGTACACGACGACGCCGCTCGCCTCGCCTTTGCGCTCCAACCGGCGCCCGATCCCCGGGAACCTGGCCAGCGCCCACAGGAGCTGGTCTGCCCTGTCGCGAGCGCCCGGGTCCTCGGCCGCCGCCGCCGCGAGCGCGAGCAAGGCGTTCGACGCGTTGTGGTCGCCCGCGGCCGGGACGGTCACTCGAAGCCGCGAGCCGGCAAGCCCATCGATCTCGAGCAGTGTCCCTGCGGGCGTGCGGTCGAGCACCTCGCCAGCAAGCTGGCGGTCGACCCAGAGCTCGGCCGGCTCGGCCGGCTCGGCCCGCTCGAGCCCCGCGCTTCGACGGGCAACGCCTTCGAGCGCGACGCCGATGATCGACCCCGTTCGGTCCTGTCGCTTCGCGAGCTCGGCGAGCAGCTCGACCACGCCCGGGTCCCCGAGGTTGGCGATCACGGTCGCGTCCGGCGTGCCGCCGAGCCAGCGCGCGAACGCCTCGATCACGGCGGCCCGGTCGGCGAAGACGTCCGGGTGGTCCCACTCGATGGTCGTGAGCACGACGACATCCGGTCGATAGGCGTCGAAGTTGCCCGCGTACTCGTCGGCCTCCACGACGAACGAGGCGCCCTTCCCCAACCTCGCGGTCGCCGGGATGCCACCCGTGAGGCCCGCCGGCAGCGACGCGCCGACGAACGCGCCGGGATCGCGGCCGACCTCGGCGAGGATCCAGGTGAGCCAGCCGGCGGTGGTGCTCTTGCCGTGCGTGCCGGCGACGGCGATCAGCTTCCGGCCGTGCGCGGCGTCGGTGATGACCTGCTGCCACGCCTCGGCGGGGATGCCCCGTCTCGCGGCGGCGAGCAGCTCCGGGTGATCCGGCGCGACGGCGGTGAGTGCCTTCGTGACGGCCAGTCGGTCGGGTCGCGGGCCATCGGTGACGTGCCCCGCGTGGTGCGCCCAGGCGATCGGGATGCCCACGGCTTCGAGCGGGGGTGTGTATGGCGAGGGACCGCCCGGATCGCAGCCCGAGACGATCGCCCCGGCGGCCCAGGCATGCAGCGCCGCCGCGGACGCGCCCGCTCCGGCGATCCCGAGCACGTGGATTCGCTCGCCCGCGCGGATCGCCCGGGACGGCCGCGGCGGTGCGAGGCCGGCGCCCAGCTCGGCGGGTGTCCGGGTCACGGACGAGCCGCCTCGGCACGCTCGATGAGCCACTCCAGCACGGCGTGGGCCGCCGCATCCCGGATCGCGTCGCGGTCGCCGGCCAGCTGGAGCCGCCGCACGTCCGCGCCTTCCGTGTCGGCGATGCCGACGTAGGTCAGGCCGACCGGCTTCTCCTCGCTTCCGCCGTCCGGACCCGCGACGCCCGTGACGGACGCGGCGAGGGTCGCCTCGAATCTCGCTCGAGCGCCCTGTGCCATCGCCTTGGCCACCTGCGCGCTGACGGCGCCGTGCGCCTCGAGCGTCGGCTCGGGGACGTCCAGCAGCGACACCTTCGCGCCGTTCGAGTAGGACACGATCCCACCGAGGAAGTAGCCCGACGAGCCGGGCACGGACGTGAGCGTCGCCGCGATCAGCCCACCGGTGCACGATTCCGCGAGCGCGACCGTCATCGATCGGCCGAGGCAGATGCCCTGGAGTCGCTCCGCGAGCGCGATGAGGGCGCCCGGCACGCCTATACCCGCTGGGTCTTGACCGGTTCCGCAGGCGGCGCGAACAGCCACGTCTCGGGCACGCCGGACCGACCCAACGACCCGAGCGAGACGCCGTTGAGGGTGAAGTGGGTGGCCCCCGACGAGCCCGTTCGAACCTCGATCGAGGTCGTCCCCGTGAACGTCAGCGTCCTCCCGGCCTCGACGACCCGCCCGCTCGCCGGGCCGACGACCTTCCCGTCGACCCAGACCTTGATCCACGCCGGGCCGCCGCGGATGTTCACGACGAGGTTCACGCCGCTGAAGGCGACCGTGACGTTGCGGGTGAGCGCGGCCGTCTTGCCGTCCGTCGACGTCGCGGTGACCGTGATCGCCCAGCGGCCGGTCGTGAGCTCGAGCGGCGGGAGGCTGAACGAGCCGTCTTCATCGTTCACGTCGACGGTCGTTCCCGTCGTCGGAGCTGGAGGGGGACTGCCACTCGCCCCGGGTGACGGCGCCGTCGAGGTCGGTGCGGGCGACGCGCTCACGCCGCCGGCCGCGCCGAGGTAGCTCGTCGTCACCGTGACCGTCTCGGCGTTCGTCGTCATGCCCTCGACCGCGATCGCGCCGTTCGTGTACGTCGCGCCCTCCACCGGCTGCTCGACGACGAGCGTCGGCGCCTGGATCACGAGGAACGGCACGTTGATCACGACGGAGCGCGGCGTCTCGGAGGTCTTGCCGGTCTCCGGGTTGAGCGCGTCGATCTCGAACCGGTTCTGGCCCCGCCGCAGGTCGACCTGGAGGCTCCACTCCCCGCTCGCGAGTGCCGTCACCCGGAATGGCTGCTCCTGGCCCGGGGTCCGGATCGTTACCGTCGAGCCCGGGCTGGCCGTGCCCGCCAGGCGGAAAGACGTCACCGACTCCTCGACGTCGATCACGGCCTGTGCCGGATACGTGACCGCGAGGTCCGGGGGACGGGAGTACCGGAGCAGCTGCGAGGACAGGTAGATGAAGAACAGGACCACGCCCGCGGTCAGGAGCGCCGCGACCACGACGGACGGCGAGAAGTTGAGCGGTCGTGACGGCTCCGCGAGGGGGCCGGGCGGGACGATGATCGGCTCGGGGGCGGTCGCCTCGCCGCGCTCGCGACGCCACTGGCGAAGAACATCCTCGGGGTCCAGCCCGAGGTAGATCGCATAGTTGCGCAGGAAGCCCTTCGTGTATACCGCGCCGGGCAGGTCGCGGTACTCGCCGGTCTCGAGCGCGCTCAGATACCGGACGCGGATCTTCGTGTCGCGCTCCGCTCGGAGCAGGTCGACCCCCTTGCGCTCGCGCGCGGCGGCGAGCCGGTCAGGCAGCCCCGGGCCGGCGTCCGCGCCTTCGCCGCGCTCACCGGCGCCGAACCGGAGTCGGGCCTCCTGCGCCGCGCGCCGCGCGTTCTCGCGGGTCGTCATCCCTCACTCATCTCCCGGGTCCCCGCCGCCCCCGAAGCTGTCCTCGCGCCGCAGCACGACTCGTGCGTTCGAGCCGTCAAACGCGCCGATGTAGCCCCGAGCCTCGAGCTGGTCGATGATCCGGGCTGCCCTCGCATAGCCGATCTTCAGTCGTCGCTGGAGCAGCGACGCCGAAGCGCGATCGTACTCCCGGATGACCTCGCGGGCATCGTCGAACAATCGGTCCTTGTCTTCGTCCGCGACGTCCTCGACGGAGCCCGTCGAATCCTCGTCCGATTCGACGATCGCCATGTCGTAGTGCGGGTCCTCGATCTGGCTCTTCCAGTGCCCCACGATCCGGCCGATCTCGGGGTCGGCCACGAACACGCCCTGGAGGCGCATCGGGCGCGGCAGGTCGGCGGGCTGGTAGAGCATGTCTCCTCGACCGATGAGGTCCTCGGCACCCGGCGTGTCGAGGATGGTTCGCGAGTCGATCTGGGACGCCATGGCGAAGGCGATTCGTGACGGGAAGTTGGCCTTGATCAGGCCCGTGACCACGTTCACGGAGGGACGCTGCGTCGCGAGGACCATGTGGATGCCCGTGGCCCGGGCCTTCTGGGCGAGCCGCACGATCGGGTCCTCGACGTGCTTGCCCTCGCGCATCATCAGGTCGGCCAGCTCGTCCACGACCAGGACGATGTACGGCATCCGGTCCTCGGGATCCGCGCGCGTCTCGTTGAATGCCTTGATGTTGCGAGCCGTGGCGCCGGCGAAGCGCCGGTAGCGGTTCTCCATCTCGTTGACGGCCCACTTGAGCGCCGACTTCGCCCGATCCGGCTCGGTGATGACCGGGACGAGCAGGTGCGGCAGGCCGTTGTAGGCCGCGAGCTCGACACGCTTGAGGTCGACGAGGATCATCCGGACGTCGTCCGGCGACGCGTTGCACAGCAGGCTCGTGATGAGCGCGTTGACCATGACGCTCTTGCCCGAGCCGGTCGCACCGGCAATGAGGAGGTGGGGCATCTTCGCGAGGTCGACGGCCTGCGCGCGCCCTGCGACGTCCTTGCCGAGGGCGAAGGTGAGCTTCGAGCCCGAGCCCGCGAAGTCGAGCGACTCCAGGATCCCGCGCAGCGTCACGACGTTGAAGTCCTGGTTCGGGATCTCGATGCCGACGGCGCTCTTGCCCGGGATCGGTGCCTCGATCCGCAGCGTTCGCGCGGCGAGCGCCATGGCGAGGTCGTCGGAGAGGCCCTCGATGCGGCTCACCTTGACGTGCGGGGCCGGCTGGACCTCGTACTGGGTCACCACGGGGCCGGCGTTCCGGCCGATGATCTTGGCCTCGATCTCGAAGCTCGCCAGCTTCCGGATGATGATGTCTTCGTGGCGCTGGTGGATGGCGTCGGCGTTGCCCGGCTCCAGCGGCTCGACGGTCTGGTCGAGGAGGTCCAGCGCCGGCACCTTGTACTCGACTCGCTCCCGCGTCGGCGGCGAATCCGAGGCGTCAGTGACGTCGTCCGGATCGCGCACGGTTCGGGGCCGCTCGCCGAGTGCGGTTGCCGTCGCACCGCCGGGCGCCGTCGATCCCCCGACTCCGCTCGCGCCGGTGCCGCCACCGGGCGTGCGCGGCGGGGCGAACGTGGCCGACGTCGGTTGGGGCGAGGGCATCGGTGCGGGGCCGTCGTTCCCCCAGATCCCCGCCTGACCGGCGATGTCCGTCGTGCCGTCGGCGACCCGCGCACCGCGGACGCGCCCACCGGCCCGGATGGACGTCCCGTCCCCACCCGGCCCGGCGCCGGTTCCGTTCCCGCCGGTGCGTGACCGGCTCGCCCCGGGCTCCGGCGGCGCGGGAATGCGGCGCACGCTCTCCGCGGCCGACGTCCCGACCCAACGCGCGACGCCCGTTGCCGGCCGGACGAGCTGGCTCAGGCGCAGGTTGAACGCGATGAGGATGCCGGCGATGCCGAGCGCGAGGAGCAGGACGAACGCGCCAAGGTCTGTGACCAGGTCGATCAGGCCCGTGGCCATGAACGTCCCGACGAGGCCACCCCATCCCCCGAAGTCCGTCCTGGCCGGGCGCACGACGGACGCGGCGCCCAGGAGCCCGACATACGCGACGACGACGCCCATGAGCGTCAGCCCCCAACCGGAGCCGGGCGCCTTGCCCGGCCCCCACTCGACGTACCAGCCGGTCGCGAGGAGCAGGAACGGCAGCAGCCAGCGCAGGCTCCCGAACCACGGGCCGACATTCTCCTTGAACCACGTGGTCACGGAACCCTCGCCGGGCAGGAACGCGATCAGCGTCACGGCGCCGAGGACCAGGAGGGTGATCCCGACGAGCGATCTGGCGACGTCCCGACCGACGTCGGGCAGCCGGAAGGACCCGAGCCTGAATGAGCCCTTCCTGCGAGCCTGGCGCCGGCGCCTGGCCAACTAGACCTCCACCACGACCGGGAAGACCATCGGCCGGCGCTTCGTCTGCTCGAACAGGAAGCGCGAGACGCCGTCCTTGATCTGGCTCTTCAGCAGCGCGATCTCGCTGATGTGGTCGCCCGGGTTCTCGATCGATTCGAGCACTCGCCGGATCGCCTCGTCGATGATCGGGTCCTGCTCGTTGCCGTGCACGAAGCCCCGGGTGATGATCTCCGGTCGCCCGACGACGGCGCCGGTCTGCTTGTCGACCGTGACGACGATCATGAACATCCCGTCGTTGGCGAGGGCCCGGCGATCGCGGAGCACGATCTCGCCCACGTCGCCGACGGACAGCCCGTCGACGAAGACGTACCCGGCGGGCACCGGCTGGGCGCGGCGCGCAGAGCCGTCCGCCCAGAACTCGATCGGCGTCCCGTTCTCGATGATGAACACGTTCTCCGGCGCCACGCCCGTCTCGACCGCGAGGCGGCCGTGATGGACCTGCATCCGGAACTCGCCGTGAATCGGCATGAAGTACTTCGGGCGGGTCAGGTTGAGCATCAGCTTCAGCTCTTCCTGGCTCGCGTGGCCCGAGACGTGCGCGTGCCGGATCGCGTGGTAGATGACGTTCGCCCCGGCCTTGAACAGGTTGTCGATCGTCCGCGCGACGTACTCCTCGTTGCCCGGGATCGGGCTCGCGCTCAGGATCACGGTGTCGCCGGTCTCGATCTCCACGTACCGGTGGTCGCGATTGGCCATCCGGGCAAGGCCCGACATCGGCTCGCCCTGGGAGCCTGTCGTGGCGATGACGATCTTGCCCTCGGGGATGTCGCCGATGCGGTCCTTGGGAACGATCTGGTCCGGCGGATACTTCAGGTAGCCGAGGTCCGCCGCGATTCGGAAGTTCTGCTCCATCGACCGGCCGATGACGGCGACCTTCCGATCGAACGTCGCGGCGGCGTCGAGCACCTGCTGGATGCGCGCGATGTTGCTCGCAAAGGTCGCGACGATCACGCGGCCGCTGAGGGGTTCCATGATCTCGCGGAACGCCTCGCCCACCGTGCGCTCGGACGGCGTGTAGCCGGGCGTCTCGGCGCGTGTCGAGTCCGAGAGGAGGCACAGCACGCCCTCCTCGCCCAGCCGGGCCATGATCGCGAAGTCCGAAAGCTTGCCGTCGACCGGGGTGTGGTCGAACTTGAAGTCGCCCGTATGGACGATCGTGCCGACCGGCGTGCGCACGGCGATCCCCATCGCATCCGGGATCGAGTGCCCGACCCGGAACGGGATCGCCGTGAACGGCCCGAGCTGGAGCTCATCGCCGGGATCGAGCGGCAGGAGCGGGTTCGAGGTGAGCTTGTGCTCCTTGATCTTGATCCCGAGCAGCCCGCGGGCGAGCGTCGATGCGTACACCGGCACGCCCGGGAAGTTGGGCAGGATGTACGGCAGCCCGCCGACGTGGTCCTCGTGGGCGTGGGTGATGAGGAACGCCCGGACGTGGGCCTTCCGCTCCCGGAGATAGGTGACGTCCGGGATGACGAGGTCGATGCCGTACATCTCCTCGTCGGGGAACATGAGCCCGCAATCGATGACGACGATGTCGTCGCCGTACTCGATCACGTACATGTTCTTGCCGATCTCCCCCACCCCGCCGAGCGGGATGATCCGGAGCGGCGTGTCGCCGGGGTCGATCGGGGTGGGCTCGCGCTTCGGCATCCCGCTTCGGCTCAGAACAGCGTCGGCGCGTCGTCGCCGGCGTTCGTCGAGGAGTCGATCGGCGTCGGCGTGCTCGCCGCGTCGGCTGTGCTCGCCGGGTCGGCCGAGCTCGCCGCAGTGTTGACGTCTGCCGCCGGAACGTCGGATCGAGCCGCTGCGCGCCGTTCGCGCGCCAGCTCAAGCACCTTCGGCAGCCGCCCGACGTCCTCGTAGCTCTGCCGTTCCACGTCGGTGCTGCGCAGCGCGGCTGCGGGATGGAAGAGCGAGAACGTGAGGGCGTCGCGGGCGCCCGTCTCCGGCGGCGCCGCCGCGTGCGTCCCGTGGATCTGGGTGATCCGCTCGCCCGGGCGGAAGTGGGCCATGGAGAACCGGCCGAGCGTCACGACGACGGCCGGATCGAGCACCTGGAGCTGCCGCTCGAGGTACGGCGCACATGCGGCGATCTCATCCGGCTCGGGGTCGCGGTTGCCCGGCGGCCGGCACTTGACGATGTTCGTGATGAAGACCTCCTCACGGCGCCAGCCAAGCGTGGAGATGAGCTTGACGAGCAGCTCGCCTGCGCGGCCGACGAACGGCCGGCCCTGCTGGTCCTCGGTCTGCCCTGGGCCCTCGCCCACGAACAGCACCTCGGTGTCCGGGTGGCCCTCGCCGGGAACGGCCCGGGTTCGAGCCTGGGACAGCCGGCAGCGGGTGCAGGCCCGGACCTCGGCGCCGATCGCGTCGAGCGCGGCGCGACGTTCCTCGGTCGTGCTGGTCCGGTTTGGTGCTTGGGCTGAGCTCGGCTGGGCGGCGGCACTCGGCGCCGTGGCGACCGCCGGGCCCGTCAGTGCGCTCGCGCCGGGGTCGTAGGGCTGTCCCGCGGCGAGCTCACCACTCGTCACGCGGACGCCTCGACCAGCGGCTCGCGCCGCGATCGCGCCCGCACCCAGCCCCGCTCCACGAGGACCTCCGCGATCTCGACGGCGTTCGTCGCGGCGCCCTTGCGCAGGTTGTCCGAGACGACCCAGAACGCGATCCCCCGCCCGTCCGGGATCGACGGGTCCTGGCGCACCCTGCCGACGAACACCTCGTCCCGGCCCGCGGCCTCGCTCGCGAGCGGGTAGGCGTGCGTCGCCGGGTCGTCCTGGACGACGACTCCAGGCACGGAGCCGAAGAGCTGCCGCGCCCGATCCGGCGTGATCGGCTCGCTGGTCTCGACGTGAACGGCCTCCGAGTGGCTCACGAACACGGGAATGCGCACCGCGGTGCACGAGATCCGAAGGTCGGGCAGGTGGAGGATCTTGCGGCTCTCCGTGACGATCTTCCACTCCTCCTTCGTGTAGCCGTTCTCGAGGAAGACGTCGATCTCGGGCAGCGCGTTGAACGCGATCGGGTGGGGGTAGACGTCCGCGTGCTTCTCACCACCGGCCACATGGGCGCGAATCTGGCCCTCGAGCTCGGCGATCGCGTTGGCCCCGGTGCCCGAGACGGACTGGTACGTGTCCACGACGACGCGCTCGATCCCGACCGAATTGCGCAGCGCCATGAGCACGGGCGTCAGCTGCATCGTCGAGCAGTTGGGGTTGGCGATGATGCCCTCGTGACCGGCCAGGTCGTCCGGATTGACCTGGCTCACGACGAGCGGGACCTCGGGCGCCATCCGCCACGCAGACGAGTTGTCGATAACGGTCGCGCCGCGAGCCGCGGCCTGCGGGGCAAGGTCGCGGGAGATGTCCGCACCGGCGCTGAACAGCGCGATGTCCACCCCGTCGAACGCGTCCCCGGTCGCCTCCTGGATCTCGATCGACCGGCCGCCGAACTGGACGAGCTTCCCGGCAGACCGCCCCGAGGCGAGGAGCCGCAGCTCTCCGACCGGGAAGCCGCGCTCGCCGAGCACGGCGACCATCGTCCGACCGACGACGCCGGTGGCGCCGACGACGGCAACGGTGAAGGGGGTCGAATGGGTCATCCGGCGACGGCTCCGGGCATGGCTCCGCAGGGAGTAAGGGTCATGCGGGCACGGCGGGAGTATAGCAATCGGCCTCCCCTTCCCGATCAACGTCGCCATTTCAGCTGGGTTGCAGGATGGGCCCGCCGGTGCGTAGGTCGCCTGCCGGACATCGATTCGGAGGCAGCGGGGGTATCCCCGGCCACGCCCGGCAGGGCGCCGCAGTCGACGGGGGATTGCTTCCAGGTGGCACCGGCGGGAGCGCCGACGCGGGCACCGGCATTGCCGGCGCGCGCGGGCTCGGTGGGCTCAGGGGCGGACCTGGCCCCGACATCGTCGGCCAGAACTGACGAGGCCTCTCGCGCTGAATTGGAAGGCCCCGGCGAAGCCGGGGCCTTCCCTTTACTCGAGGTTCCCTGGGATCAGCCGGCGCTGACCGGCTCCTTGGCGAGGTGGCGCTGCATGGCCGCCTTGCGCGACAGGTTGATCCGGCCCTGGCGATCGACCTCGATCACCACGACCATCACCTCGTCGCCGACGGACACGACGTCCTCGACCGTGGGCACGTGGTAGTCGGCGAGCTCGCCGATGCGCACGAGGCCCTCCTTGCCGGGCAGGATCTCGACGAAGGCGCCGAAGCCCATGATCCGGGTGACCTTGCCCAGGTACAGGGCGCCGATCTCGACCTCGCGCGTCAGGCTCTCGATCCACTGGATCGCCTTGCGCGAGTTCTCGCCACTGACGGCGGCGATCTCGACCGAGCCATCGTCCTCGACGTTGATCTCGGTCTGGGTCTCCTCCTGGATCTTGCGGATCATCGATCCACCCTTGCCGATGATCTCGCGGATCTTCTCGGGGTTGATCTTGATCGTGATGATCCGGGGCGCGAAGTCGCTCATGTCCGAGCGGGCCTCGGGGAGAACCTCGGCCATCTTGTCGAGGATCGTCAGGCGAGCTGCGAGCGCCTGCTTGAGACCCTCGCGGATGATCGCCTCGCTGATCCCCTGGACCTTGATGTCCATCTGGAGGGCCGTGACGCCGTCGCGGGTGCCGGTGACCTTGAAGTCCATGTCACCGATCGCGTCTTCCTTGCCCAGGATGTCCGTCAGGACGACGAATGACCCGTCGGGCTCGGTGATGAGGCCCATGGCCGCGCCGGCGACCGGTGCCTTGATCGGCACGCCCGCGTCCATCAGCGCGAGGGTCGAGCCGCAGGTGGACGCCATCGAGGTGGAGCCGTTCGACGTGACGCACTCGCTGACGAGGCGGATCACGTACGGGAACTCCTCCTGGCTCGGCAGCACCGGCAGGAGGGCCCGCTCGGCGAGGTGCCCGTGGCCGATGTCGCGCCGGCTGGGGCCACGCATCGGCTTGTTCTCGCCCGTGCTGTAGGGCGGGAAGTTGTAGTGGTGGATATAGCGCTTCTCGGTCTCCGGGCTGATCGTGTCGATCCGCTGGACGTCCGAGGACGCGCCCAGCGTCGCGACCGTCAGGGCCTGGGTCTCACCGCGGGTGAAGAGCCCCGAGCCGTGGGCGCGGGGGACGAGGCCGACCTCGATCGTGATCGGACGGATGTCGGTCAGGCCACGGCCGTCGATCCGGATGCCCTCGTCGATGACGACCCGGCGAACGGTCTTCTTCTGGACGAGGTTGAACAGGCTCTTGCTGACGCGGGCGTCACGTCGAGCCGCCTCGAGCAGCGCGCTCGTGTCGCCACCCGTGCGCTGGGCGCGGACCGCGTTCGCGATCGCCTCGCGGAGCTTCGCGACGCGGCCGGGCAGGTCGTTCGCGAACCACAGGAGCAGGCTGGCCGTGGCCTCTGCGTCCGGCAGCGCGCGGTGGGTCTGGCCGAGCTCGATCCCGAAGAAGCGAGCCAGGTCGGGAAGCTTGTACGAGCCCTCGCCCGGATAGCCCTCACGCGCGATGACGAGCGTGTCGAGGTACGAGCCCGGGGCGAACCGGAAGCCGTCGCCCCGCGCCTCCTCGATGAACCCGAGGTCGAAGCCCACGTTGTGGCCGACGACGGTCGCCTCGCCAACGAACTTGAGGAGCTGCTCCGCGGCGTCCTTCGGGCTCGGGGCGCCCTGCACGTCCTTGTCGGTGATGCCGTGGACCTGGTTGCCGACGATCGGCCGGCCCGGATTGACGAGCGTCGACCATCGGTCGACGACCTTCGTGCCCTTGATCTTGACGGCCGCGATCTCGAGCAGGTCCGACATCTTCGGATCGGTGCCGGTCGTTTCGACGTCGATGACGACGAGCTCGCGCTTCGCGTCGGTCGCCGAGGCGAACTCGAGGACTGAGCCGGTCGGGGGCTCGAGGTACGGGAGGCGCTTGGGCTTCCCGACCGCCTCGCGGATCTGGTCCTGGAGGTCGATGAGCGGCTGCAGGGCGCGGTGCCCGAACAGGATGGCCTCGGCCATCACGTCCTCGGGCAGGAGCTTCGCGCCCGCCTCGACCATCATGACCGCGGAGCGGGTGCCCGCGACGATCAGGTCGAGCTCCGACTCCTCGAGCTGGCTATGGGTCGGGTTGACGACGAACTCGCCGCCGATCCGGCCGACCCGCACGGACCCGATTGGGCCACCGAACGGGATCTCGCTCATGGTCAGTGCCGCCGAGGCGGCCACGGTCCCGATGACGTCCGGGTTGTTCTCCTGGTCGGTCGAGAGCACGGTGATGACGAGCTGGATGTCGTCCTTGTAGCCCTCGGGGAACAGGGGGCGGATCGGGCGGTCGGTCTGGCGGGCGGCGAGGATCGCCGTCTCGGACGGACGCGACTCGCGCTTGATGAAACCGCCCGGGATCTTGCCCGCGGCGTACATCCGCTCCTCGAAGTCGACCGTGAGCGGGAAGAAGTCGAGGCCGGGTCGAGGCTCCGACCTGTTGGCGGTGCCGAGCACCATGGTGTCGCCGTAGCGGACGGTGACGGAGCCGCCGGCGAGCCTGGCAAGCCGGCCGGTTTCGATGGTCAGCGTGCGACCACCGAGCTGGGTCTCGAAGACCTGAGGCAAGTGCGTGTTTCCTCTCTGCCGTGCAGAGAACCAACCTGGCGGCGGGTCGACCCGACGCGCTACCCCGACGCTCCCCGCCCTGTCCGGGCGGAGCCGCGCGAATGGCTAGCGGCGGAGTCCGAGCCGTCCGATGACGGCGCGGTAGCGCGCGTTGTCCTTCTTCAGCAGGTAGGCGAGAAGGCGGCGGCGCTGGCCAACGAGCTTGAGGAGGCCGCGTCGCGAATGGTTGTCCTTCGGGAAGCTGCGCAGATGATCGGTCAGGCCCTTGATTCGCTCCGTCAGGAGCGCGATCTGGACCTCCGGCGATCCGGTGTCGCCGTCGACGACGGCATACCCGGTGATGATCTCCTGCTTCCCCTCGGGCGCGAGCGGCACTCGGTTCTCCACTACGGACGAACTACTGGTTGCTTTCCACATCTATGACCGGCGGATGGTAGCAGTCGAGGCTCGATCACGCTTGATCACGCTCGATCACGCCTGATCCCGCGAAGCCACGTGCGCAACGGTGTGCGCGGCCCGTCCCATGTCCCGTAGGCGCTCCCAGGTCGCGGCGCTTGCCGGCGCTTGCCAGCGCTTGCCGGCGGCCGTGGCCGCTCCGTCGCACGCGCCGGACGCGAGCGCGGGACAGATGCTTATCCGCAGTCGTGTCGGTTCCATAGGCTCTGTACGCTCAACGGCCGGGGACATGCAGCGCAGAACGGTCCAAGCACGAGCCCGTGGCCGAGACCGAGCTCGATCCGGCGCCACCGCGAGCGTCTCCTGATCTCGAACATCGGCGTGCCGCTGGCTGCGGCTCCCTTCGCCTGGAACATCGTGCGCACATGGCCCATGCAGCCGACATCGACGCGGTCAAGGGCGATGACGCCAACGTCCCGACGTACGGCGGCGAGGACAGAGCGGACGGCGAGGATCGTCACGTCACATCGACGTCGCGTGACGATCGACCCGAGGGTCACTACCGCGCTAGATCCTCGAACACGAGCCGCCAACGCGCCCCCGGGCTCCCGACGACGTCCACCATCAGCCGCCCAGCATCATCGACCGACGCGCGACAACGTGGCCTGGCGGGCACATCACGTTGAGCGGGCTCAGCGATCTCGTCGACGCGGACGGCATAGTCGCCCTGGGGTGGCATGGCCACGGGCATCGGTGGCAGGACCTCGTGCGGAGAGCGGGACGGCGACCCACCGACACGGCCCACGATCGAATAGGGCCGCCCGAGGAGACGCTCAGCCGCCGCGAGATCGCCGGATTCGATCGCCTTGCGGACCGTGGAGCTGCTCACCGGAGCGCCGTCCAGGGTGAACGGCGGGACGACGACGACCTCGTAGTCGAGCTCGCGGCCGAGGGCAGCGACCGTCTCCGGCGTGCCGCCGCGCTGGAAGCCGAACGCGGAATCCGGCGCCATCAGGAAGCCGGCGAGGTCGACACGATCGGCGATGCGTCGAACGAAGACGTCGTATGGCGTCTCGCGGAGCGCGATGTCGAAGGTCTGGACGACGGTGACCTCGACGCCGGCTGCCTCGAGCCGCTCGAGCCGCTCGTCCGGGTCACACAGGAGTGGCGGAGCCTTGCCGGTGAGCACCTCGTCGGGGTGGTGATCGAAGGTGATGACCGTGGGTCGAGCCGCCCGCGCGCGGGCGGCGCGCTCGAGCTCGCGCAGCAGGTAGGTGTGCCCGAGGTGGAGTCCGTCGAACACGCCGACGACGACGAACAGCCGGCCGTGTGACGGCTCGAGCGCGCCGATGCCGTCGACCACCGTCATCGAGGCCGGCCCGGGTCGACCTTTGCCCTCGGCCATCGTCGCCTAGCGGTGGAGGATCTTGGTCGGCGCGATCCGGGCGCCTTCGCGCCGGCCCATGCCGACGATCACGCCCGCCGGATCCAGGAGGCGCAGTGCGGCGCCCTCGTCCGACCCCGTGAGCCCGGCAGACGGCCGGACGTATCGCCCCTGGGCGGCGTCGGCGATCTCGTTCGTCGTCAGCGCGACCGCGGGAATGGCGTCGAGCCCGACGTCGGACGGCAGCAGGAGCTCGCGAACCCCATCGGGACCACGCGCCGCTGCGGCTTCGCGAATAGTGTCGAGCGATTGGGCTGCTTCGATACGAAACGGACCGCTCGCCGAGCGAACGAGCGCCCCGAGGTACGCCCCGGAGCCGAGCTTCGCGCCGAGGTCACGGGCGAGGGCACGCACATACGTGCCCGCGGAGCACGTGACGTCCACGATCGCGATCGGGCGATCGGGATCCTGGTCGTCCCACTCGACGAGCTCGAGGGCGCGAATCTCCACGCGACGGGGAGCAAGCTCGGGGGCCTCCCCGGCGCGGGCCATTGCGTAGGCGCGCCGGCCGCCAACCTGGATCGCCGAGTAGGCCGGCGGTTGCTGGAGCTGCGGGCCGAGGAACCCCGACAGGGCCTCGCGAACCGCCTGCTGCGAGACCTGGGTGTTGCCGGCGGCGGGCGTCAGCTCGCCGTCGAGATCGTCCGTCGTGGAGGTCGAGCCGAAGCAGACCGTCGCCCGATATGACTTGTCGTCCGCAAGGTGGTATTCGACGAGTCTGGTGGCGCCGCCGAGGAACAGCGGGAGGACGCCCGAGGCGAATGGGTCGAGCGTCCCGCCATGCCCGATGCGCCGGGTCTGGGCAAGGCGCCGCACCAGGGCGACGACATCGTGCGACGTGGGGCCCGCAGGCTTGGCGACGACGAGCACCCCGTGCATGTCCGGCGCGTCCGGCTGGCGCGGCACGAGCCGCCTCAGGCCGAGGTTGATCGAGACACGGCCCCGGCGAGGCGCCGCGCCTCGGCGAGCACCCGCTCCCGCGCCTCGGGCAGTGCGGCATCCACGGTGGCTCCGGCCGCACGCGCATGGCCGCCACCACCGAACGCACCGGTGAGAACGGTGGCATCGACGCCGCCGGGCTTCGTGCGTACCGACACGCGCGTCGCGGCGGGAGCATGTTCCTTGAACAGGATCGCGACCTCCGCCGTCTCCGATTGCGCGAGGAGGTCGATCAGCCCTTCGGAGTGCGCCGAGAGCGTGCCGGTCTCGGCCAGGTCCCTGTCGCCGAGCGCGCTGTGGATGACCAGGCCGTCATCGCTGACCTCGAGCCGATCCAGCACCCGCCCGAAGAGGCGGAGCTGGGCGTCCGGCTTGGAGCGGTACAGGCGGCGGGAGATCTCCGAGAGCGGTGCGCCCGCAGCGACGAGCGCCGCGGCGACGGCGAGGGTGCGGGGCGTGGAGTTCGGATGGGCGAACGTCGAGGTGTCCATGACGATGCCGGCCATCAGCGCCGCGGCCATCGCGCCGCCACCGGTGTCGAGCGGGACGCCGAGCCGCGCCGCGAGGAGCGTGACGAGCTCGCACGTCGCGGCCGCGTGCGGATCGACCCAGTCGCGCGGCCCGGCGTCGGTATTCGAGGCGTGGTGGTCCACGAGCACCCGGGGAAGTCGGTCGAACAGCTCCGCGTTGCGTTCGCGGACGGCGCCGAGGCGTTCCAGCGAGCCACAGTCGCAGACCACGAGCAGGTCGTAGCCCGCGTCGGGCGCTGGGTCGGGCTGGAAGCGCTCCATGCCGGCCAGGAAGCCGTAGAGCGGCGGGACGGGATCCGTCGAGATCAGGGTTGCGCGGCCGCCGTGGTGCTCGACGATCGCCGCGATCCCGAGCGCGGCGCCGAGCGTGTCGGCATCGGGATTCTCGTGGCACGCGACCAGCGCGTTGCGGGCGCCGGCGATCGCGCCGGCGGCGGTATCCGGCACCGCGTCGAGCCAGGGCCGGAGGTCGAAGCTCATCGTCGCTTCCGATCGCGCGCGTGGACTGGCTTGCGCAGGGATCGATCGCGCCGGTCTCGCTCGCCTCGACGCCCCGGCGGCGGCACGTCCGGTGCGGGTGGTGCCTCGGGCGCGCTGGGCGCATCGCCCTCGTGCGGCAGTCGCGCGACCGGGGTCGGCAGGGATTCGCCGGGCGGTGCGGGCTCGTCGGGAGCGGCCCCGGTTTCCAGCTCGGCCAGGAGCTGGAGCACGCGCGTCCCGCGTTCCGCGCTGTCGTCGCCTCGGATGTGCAGCTCCGGGATCCGGCGCAGGCGGACCCGTGCCCCCAGCTCGCGGCGAACGAAGGGCATCGCGCGCTCGAGCGCCCGCAGCGTCGTGGCTCGCTCGTCCGGCTGGCCGATGATGCTCACCCAGACGCGAGCGGTCGACAGGTCCGGCGCCGTTTCGACGTCCGTGATCGTCACGAATCCGATCCGAGGATCCTGAATGTCACGGGCGAGGATCTCGCCAATCTCCTGGCGCAGCAGCTGATCAATCCGATCCGTTCGCGTGGTCATTCGAGGGCTCTGACAGTCGCTGACGCCGGGCGAGGAGGCGAAGGCGCAGCCGAGAATCGGAGCGAGCGCACGTCAACGTGCGTGAGCGAGGCTCGCAGGCTGCAACGCACGCATCGTCGTCTGGCTAGGCGACTGCGGAGCGCGAGACGGTCTGGATCGTAAAGCACTCGATCACATCGCCCTCTTGGACGTCGGTCGTATCCGCCAAACCAATTCCGCACTCGAAGCCGGTCTGGACCTCGCGCACGTCATCCTTGAACCGGCGCAGCGAGTCGATCTTGTCGGTGACGATGACCTTGCCGCCGCGCCACAGTCGGGCGCTGCCGTTGCGGACGATGCGCCCATCGGTGACGTACGAGCCGGCGATGACCTGCCGCCCGACCTTGATGAGCTTGCGCACCTCGGCGCGGCCCTCGACGACCTCGACCTGCTCGGGCTCGAGCAGCCCCGAGAGGGCCTTCTCGATGTCGTCCGTGAGCTGGTAGATGATGTCGTACAGGCGAATGTCGACCTTCTCGGACTCGGCCGCCCGGCGTGCGGTGTCGCTGATCGCGGTGTTGAAGCCGACGACGATCGCGTTCGAGGCCGACGCGAGCAGGATGTCGTTGTCGCTGATCTCGCCGGCGCCCTCGTAGAGCACGTTCAGCTTGACCTCGTCGGTCTTGAGCTGGCCGAGCGCGTGGGTGATCGCGCCGAGCGAGCCCGAGACATCGGCCTTGAGGACGATCCGGAGCTCCTTCGCCTGGCCGGCCTGGATCTGCCGGTACAGGTCCTCCAGGGTTGCGCGGCCGCTCCCCTCCCCGCCCTTCGCCGCGAGCTCGGCCGTGCGCGCCTCGACGGCGGCGCGAGCTGCCTTCTCGTCGGCCACGACGCGCAGGATGTCGCCGGCCTGGGGCACCTCGGACAGGCCGAGGATCAACGCCGGCGTCGCGGGGCCGGCCTTCTTGATGCGCTTGCCGTGCTCATCCTCGAGGGCGCGCACCCGCCCGAACGTCTCGCCGACCACGATCACGTCGCCGACGTTGAGCGTGCCCGTCTGGACGAGCACGGTCCCGACCGGCCCGCGGGCCTTGTCCATGCGCGCCTCGACGATCGTGCCGATCGCGGACCGATTCGGGTTGGCCTTCAGCTCCTGGAGGTCGGCGACGAGGAGGACCATGTCGACGAGGTCCTCGAGCCCGATGCGGGTCTTGGCCGACACCGGCACGAGCGGGGTGTCGCCGCCGTACTCCTCGATGACGACGCCGGCCTCCGTGAGGTCGGTCTTGACGCGATCGGGGTTCGCATCGGGCTTGTCGATCTTGTTCATCGCGATGATGATCGGGACCTTCGCCGCCTTGGCGTGGCTGATCGCCTCGAGCGTCTGGGGCATGACCCCGTCGTCCGCCGCGACAACGACCACCGCGATGTCCGTCACCTTCGCGCCACGGGCGCGCATCGCGGTGAAGGCTTCGTGGCCCGGCGTGTCCAGGAACACGACGCGCCGGTCGCCCCGCGTCACCTCGCTCGCGCCGATGTGCTGGGTGATGCCGCCACGCTCGCCCGCCGCGACGGTCGTCGAGCGGATCGCGTCGAGCAGGCTCGTCTTGCCGTGGTCGACGTGGCCCATGACGGTCACGATCGGCGCACGATCGACAAGGTCAACGCCCGCTTCCTCGGTGAACAGCTCCTCCTTCGAGGCGGCAGACGGGGCCTCGACGCCGTCCTCGCTTGCCGCGACCGCGCCGGCGACCTGCGCCTCGGCCACCTCGTAGCCGAGCTCGCTCGAGACCAGGGACGCCGTGTCCCGGTCGATGAGCTGGTTGATCGTCGCGAAGATGCCGCTCTTGATCAGCTCGCGGATCACGTCCGCGGGGTTGACCCCGAGGAGCTCCGCGAGCTCCTTGACCGTGATCGTCGCCGGCAGCTCGACGGCGCCACGCTCCGACGGATCGATGACCTGGACGGCCGTCTGCCCGAACGCGCCGTCGCGTCGCGGCGGCTTGCGTGGCCCGCGCCGCCCGCGGGTGCCGCTCCTACTCCTCGCCATCTGACGTCCCCCGGCTCACGACGCGACGCAGCTCGTCGGCGAGGCTGACGGGCACGGTGGTCCCGAGCGCTCGAGCGAGCCCGCCGCGGCCCACGGCACCGGCAATGCACGATTCGTCGTGGCAGACGTAGGCGCCCCGCCCGTTCGCCTTGCCGGTCGGGTCATAGGCCACGGTCCCATCGGGCGCGCGGACGACGCGAAGGAAGTCGCGCTTCTCATGGCTCGCGCGGCAGTGGACGCAGGTTCGGGTCGGGACCGCTCGACGCTCGAGCTCGGTCGCGGCCGCGCCTACGACGACACCTCGGTTGGGGCCTTCGTGCGCTTCGCTCTGGGCTTCGCCGAGCCGCCCGCAGCGGCGCCGACGGGCTCCTTTGCAGTCTCATCCTCCGTTGCCTCGGCGTCGTCGCTCGGGATGGTGCTCCCATCCGGGGGCGGGATGACCTCGATGGGAATGGCCACCTTGGCCCGGCTCGCTCGCTTCGGCTTGGCCGCCGGCGCCTCGGCGGCGACCTCGGTGGCGACCTCGGTGGATGCGCCGGCCTTGGCGGGTGTGCCCGTGGCCTCGGCGACAGGCTCCGTGGTCCCGGCGACGGCCGTGACCGTCTCGCCGGCGGGCGCCGCCTTCTTCCGGGAAGTCTTCGCCTTCGTGACTGGAGCCTCGGCGACCGGCTCGGCCTCATCCGCCGACTTCGCCTCGTCAGCTTCCTTCGTCGCGGCGGCCTTCGCTTCGGCGACGGAGACGTCGCTCCGGATGTCGATGCGCCAGCCGGTCAGCCTGGCCGCCAGGCGCGCGTTCTGCCCCTCGCGGCCGATGGCCAGCGAGAGCATGCGCTCGGGGACGGTGACGTTGGCGATCCGGTGCTCCTGGTCGATGTCGACCGATAGCACCTGCGCGGGCGAGAGGGCATTGGCGACGAACGCGCCCGCGTCGTCGTTCCACGGGATGACGTCGATCTTCTCGCCGCCGAGCTCGGCGACGACCGCCTGGACGCGCGCGCCGCGCTGGCCGACGGTGGCGCCGACCGGATCGAGGCCTTCCTGGCGCGAGCCGACGGCGACCTTCGAGCGGCTGCCGGCTTCCCGGGCGATGGCGCGAATCTCGACGGTGCCGCTGTGGATCTCGGGCACCTCGAGCTCGAACAGGCGCTTCAGGAAGCCCTTGTGGGTGCGGCTGACGAACAGCGCCGGGCCACGCGGGGTGCGCCGAACCTCGAGGACGTACGCCTTGACGTTCTGGCCGATGCGGTAGTGCTCGAGCGGCGACTGCTCGGTCGTGGCGAGGATGCCCTCGACGCCCTTGCCCATGTCCAGGATCATCGCCCGCGGCTCGACACGGTTGACCGTGCCGTTGACGAGCTCGCCCTCGCGGTCGGCGAACTGGTCGAACACCGCGTCACGCTCCGCCTCGCGCAACCGCTGCAGGACGACCTGCTTGGCGGTCTGTGCGCCGATGCGGCCGAACGTGTCGCCGTCCAGCTGCTCGATCTCGACGAGCTCGCCGGGGCGCGCGTCGGACTTGTGCTTGCGCGCCTCGTCGAGGGTGAAGTGGGTCAGCTGCTGCTCTTCCTCGATCGGGTCCGTCGTCGCGATCCGCGCGCGGAATACCCGGATGTGGCCGCTGTCGGCGTCGATCTGGACGTGGATGTCCTCTTCGTTCGCGACGCGCCGGTAGGCGGCTGCGATCGCTTCCTCGACGGTCCGGATGAGCTGCTCACGCGAGACCTGCTTCTCTGCGTTGAGCTGGAGAAGGGCGCCGACGAAATCCCGACTCATGTCGTTCGTCCTCCTCTCCCTTGCGACCTGATCGCTGACCCGATGTGACCGGTCAAAACCCCTTGCCGCCGAAAAAAATACGTGGGGGTCACCCACGTCCGAGGCGGCCGTCTGTTGCTCGGCGGAGTATACACGGAGCACGGGCTCCGGCAAAACCGCGACGCCCCGTCAGCCCGTCGCGGCGGCGCTCAGGCGGGCACCGGCTCGGCGTATCGGCGCTCGACGTACGACTCGAGGATGTCGATGAACTCGTCGACGAGGCCCTCGCCCCGGAGCGTGCGGTCGAGCGCGCCGTCGATGAACACGGGTGCGACGGGCTCCTCGAAGGTGCCCGGGAGCGAGATGCCGATGTCGGCGTGCTTGGACTCGCCGGGGCCGTTGACCACGCAGCCCATGACGGCGACGGTCATCGACTCGACGCCCGGGTAGAGAGCCTTCCACGCCGGCATGCGGTCGCGCAGGTGGCCCTGGATCCGTTCGGCCATCTCCTGGAAGAACGTGGAGGTCGTGCGGCCGCAGCCGGGACACGCGCTGACCTGGGGCAGGAACGAGCGCAGGCCCATCGACTGGAGCACCTGCTGGGCGACCCGCACCTCCTCCTCGCGCTCGCCGCCCGGTGCCGGCGTGAGCGAGACGCGGATCGTGTCCCCGATTCCCTCCTCCAGCAGGATCGCGAGGCCGGCGGTCGAGGCGACGATGCCCTTCATTCCGAGGCCCGCCTCGGTCAGGCCGACGTGGAGCGGGTAGTCGGACTTCGAGGCCAGGATCCGGTAGGTATCGACGACGTCGCGGACGTTCGAGACCTTGGCCGACAGGATGATCCGGTCGTGGCCGAGTCCCGTCGCCTCGGCGAGCTCGGCGGAACGCATCGCCGACTCGACCATCGCGTCGATCATCACGTCGCGCGATTCGCGCGGCTCGGGCAACGTCGCGTTGGCGTTCATGAGGTCCGTCAGGATCGCCTGGTCGAGCGAGCCCCAGTTGACGCCGATCCGGACCGGAACGCCGTTCTCGATCGCCACCCGGACGATCGTCTGGAAGTTCTCGTCGTGCCGCTTGGCGCCGACGTTGCCGGGGTTGATCCGGTACTTGGCGAGCCCGCGCGCCATCTCCGGGAACTCGACCAGGAGCTGGTGGCCGTTGTAGTGGAAGTCGCCGATTACCGGCACGCCCACGCCGAGGTCGCGCAGCTTGCGGAGCATGTCCGGCACGGCGCGCGCGGCCGCGTCGTTGTTGACGGTGACACGCACGAGCTCCGAGCCCGCGTGGGCGAGACGAGCCACCTGGATCGCCGTGCCATCGGCGTCCGCCGTGTCGGTATTCGTCATCGACTGGACGACGACGGGCTGGGCCGAGCCGACTCGAACGCCACCGACGTCGACGGTCACCGTCGCGCGGCGGGGTGCGCTCATGGCGAGGGCGTGCTTCCGAGGCGGGCGATGTCGAAGCCGGACACCCAGAGGATGAACGCCAGCAGGAAGACGAAGCCGATCGCGTACGTGAGTCGCTCGGCGCGCAGGCTGACGCGTGCCCCGAACAGGCGCTTGATGACGAGCACGGCCATCCGACCGCCGTCGAGGGGCGGGAACGGCAGGATGTTCACGACGCCCAGGTTCACCGACAGGATGCCCGCGACGAACAGGGTCAGGATCGGGCCCGCGCCCAGGAAGATGTCCGCCAGGGACACCGCGATCCCGATCGGCCCGGAGGCCGGTGGTGGCGCCGTCGGGTCCTTGATAAAGCCATCGACCAGCGCCGCCAGGCCGCCGAGGATCAGGCCGCCCCAGCGGGTCAGCTGGTCCGTGGCGATCCGCGCCGACGTGCCGAGGTCATGGCCCACGTACTCGCCCGAGTACACGAGCTCGAGGTTGCGGACCCCGAGGGCGCCCACCTCGTCGCTGAGCTGCTCGGGAGGTCGGAGCGTCGCGGCGATCGTGACGTTCGAGCCGTCCGAACGCCGGACCTGGAGGTCGACCGTCTCACCGGCGCGGCCCCGGAGCGCGTCGGTGATGAGCCGATCGCCGAAGAACTCGAAGCGCTCGCCGGCGACCCCGAAGATCTGGTCGTCGGCTCGAAGACCGGCCGTGGCGGCGGGCGAATCCGGCTCGACGGTCCCGATCCGGACGCCGACAACCGGGCTCGCGAGGAGTGCGATGCCGAAGAAGATGACGAACGCCAGCACGATGTTCATCGCGACGCCTGCGACGAGGATGGCCAGTCGGACGCGGAGCGACTTCGCGGAGAACGAGCGGGGATCGTCGGCTCCCTCGCCGTCCTCGCCCTCGAGCCGGACGAAGCCACCGATCGGCAGCCAGTTGAGCGTCCATAGGGTCTCGCCCCGGGCTCGGAGCACCTTGGCCCGCGGCGGGAACCCGATCCCGAACTCCAGCACGCGAACGCCCAGTGCCTTCGCGGTCAGGTAGTGGCCGAGCTCGTGGATGAGCACCAGGCCGCCGAGGATGACGATGAACAGGAAGATCGCGAGAAGGGTGTAGAGGAGGCCGTCCATCACGCAGCTCCTGCCGGCACGGAAGCGAGATTCGCCCGGACCTCGCGGTCCAGGGCGACGAGCTCCTCGAGGTCAGGATCAGCGCCGGTCGGCGTGCCGAATCTCACCACCGCGACCTCGAGCAGGCGCGGGATGCCGGGGAAATCGAGCGTACCGTCGAGGAAGCGGGCCACGGCCACGTCGTCGGCGGCGATGAGCGCCGCGGTTGCGCGCGGCCCGAGCTGGCCCGCCTCCCGGGCGATCCGCAATGCGGGGAATCGAGCCAGGTCGGGGGCGCGGAAATCCAGGCGCGCAATGGCGACGAGGTCCGGCGCGTCGGCCGGCGAGGGCCGTCGATCTGGATGGGTCAGGGCGTACTGGATCGGGAGCCTCATGTCGGGGGTGCCCAGCTGGGCCTTGAGCGAACCATCCACGAACTGGACGGCCGAGTGGACGACCGACTGCGGGTGGATCACGACGTCGATCGCCTCGTATTCGACATCGTACAGCCAGCGCGCCTCGATGACCTCCAGGCCCTTGTTGGCGAGCGTCGCCGAGTCGATCGTGATCTTGTCGCCCATCCGCCAGGTCGGGTGGCGCAGCGCGCGCTCCGGCGTGATCGCTGCGAACTCGTCGGCCGGAAGGTCGAGGAACGGCCCGCCGGACGCGGTGAGGATCAGGCGCTCGACGTTGGCCAGGTCCTCGCCGACAAGGCACTGCCAGATCGCCGAATGCTCGGAATCGATCGGGCGGAGCCAGCCGAGCGGGCTTGCGAGTGGGTCATTCGGCGAGACGGCCCGGCGTTCCGCGGCTCGCGCTCGCGCCCGCGGCATGACGAGGTGGCCGCCGGCGACGAGGGTCTCCTTGTTGGCGGTCGCGACGACCTTGCCGGCATCGAGCGCCGCGAGGACGGGCCGAAGGCTGACGACGCCGCCCGTGCCGACGACGACCATGTCCACGTCATCGCGGGTCGCGAGCTCCAGCAGGGCAGCCTCGCCGCGAAGGACGGTCGTGCCCGGCGGCAGCCCCTGCTCGAGGAGCACGCGGGCAGGAGCGTCATCCGCCAGCGCCACCGCGGCCGGGCGGACGAGCGCGGCCTGCTCGAGGAGCAGAGCGGCATTCTGGCCCGCGGCGAGCGCGACGATGCGGAAGGATGGGTCGGCGGCGAGCACCTCGAGCGCCTGGCGGCCGATCGACCCGGTGGATCCCAGGAGGGCGACGCCACGCCGAGGGGTGCCGTCGCCGGCATCCCCGCGGGGTCGCGCCCGATCAGCGGAGGAAGCTGACGACATAGAAGAACGCCACCGGGGCGGCAAACAGGAATGAATCGACGCGGTCGAGCAGGCCGCCGTGGCCCGGGATGAGCCTACCCGACTCCTTCGCACCGGCTGCTCGCTTGAGCATCGACTCGGCGAGGTCACCGGCCTGGGCCGCGAAGGCGAGGACGAGCCCCAGCACGAATCCTGCGGGGATCGATCGACCGAGCGCCCCGACGACGACTGCACCGACGATTGCCGCGGCAGCGGCGCCGCCGATGACGCCCTCGACCGTCTTCGATGGCGAGATGTGGTGCATGAACGGCCGCTTCCCGATTCGCCGGCCCGTGAAGTACGCGGCCGTGTCGTAGGCCCAGACGACGAGGAGCAGCACCAGGATCCATGCGCGCTCCGGGCCGAGCCAGCCGAGGAGCGAGGCAGCGTCGACGGGCACGCCGGTCGCGGCGAGACGCGCCACGAACCCGAGGAGGCCCACGTACAACGCCCCGAACGTCGTCGCCGCGAACACCGCGAGGCCTTCCCTCGGATCCAGGCGGGTCAAGGCGCCGATCCCCACCAGGACGATCCCGAGGCCCGCGAGCAGGAGACCCGAGCCGCCGGGCACCTCCTTGACCGAATCGCCGAGCGCGACAACCACGGCGAGGACGATGCCGAGCGCCGGCAGCGACGAATGTCCCGCGGCCGTCAGGAGCTGGAACGTCTCCCAGGCGGCGACAACGACGGCGAGCCCGACGACGAGCGCGATCCACGGCCCGCCGAGCCATAGCGCGACGAGCAGCGGCGGGACGAAGATCGCGGCACTACGGACGCGATCGCGGAGCACGGCGTCAGCGCCCGAAACGCCGCGTCCGGCTGGCGTACTCGGCCAGAGCGTCATCGAGCGCCGCCGGCCCGAAGTCCGGCCAGAGCGTCTCGGTCGTGAGCAGCTCGGCGTACGCCGATTGCCAGATCAGGAAGTTGGACAGTCGCTGCTCGCCACCGGTCCGGATCACGAGATCGGGGTCGGGCATCCCGCCCGTGTACAACGCCGACGAGACGGTCGATTCGTCGATCGCGTCCGCCGGGACACCCGAGCGGACGATCGACCGGACGGCATCGACGAGCTCGGTTCGACCGGCGTAGTTGAACGCGATGTTGAGGAGCAGCCGGCCGCCGTCCGCGGTTGCCGCCAGGGCGGATTCGATCGATGTCCGGGTCGCGGGCGGCAGCTCGTCGAGCCGACCGAGGAGCCGGACGCGGACGCCCTGCGCACGGAGCTCGGCGGTCTCGCTCCTGATGGCGTCCTCGAGCAGGCCGAACAGCCCGACGACCTCGTCATCGGTCCGGGCCCAGTTCTCGCGGCTGAACGCGTACAGGGTCAGGACCGGGATCTCGCGACGGACCGCGTGCCGAAGGATCTCGCGGATCGCCTCGACGCCGGCGGCGTGTCCCTCGAGCTCCGACGCGCCGCGTGCCCTGGCCCAGCGCCGGTTGCCGTCCATGATGATCGCCACGTGCCGCGGGTGGTCGGTGCGGCCCTCGTCGGATCGAGCCGCGAGCGATGGACGAGCCGGGACGATCCCCGCCGGCTCGGTCTCGTGGGCGCTTGGCGGAGCGTCGGTCGGACGGATCAGCGGCGCACGCGCCACTAGACCTCGAGGACCTCCTGCTCCTTGGCACCGCCGACGCGATCGACGTCGGCGACGTGTCGGTCGGTCGTCCGCTGGAGCTCCTCGAGCAGCTTGTGCTCCTCGTCCGTGCCCACCTCGCCCGCGCGCTCGAGCTTCTTGAGGTGGTCGGCGGCGTCGCGCCGGAGGTTGCGGATCTCGACCCGCGCCTCCTCCATGCGCTTGTGCACCTGGCGCACGAGGTCGTGCCGGCGCTCCTCGGTGAGGGCCGGGATGTTCAGTCGAACCACGGTCCCATCGACGTTCGGCGTGAGCCCGATGTCGCTCTTGATGATCGCCCGCTCGATCGCCCCGAGGGCGCTCCGGTCCCACGGCTGGATCACGATCTGGTGCGGCTCGGGCACGCTGATCCCGGCGAGCTGGTTGAGCGGCGTCTGCGTGCCGTAGTAGTCGATGTGGATCCGCTCCACGAGCCCGGTCGACGCGCGACCCGTCCGGACCGAGCCGAGGTCGCGCTCCATCACCTCGACGGCGCGACCCATCTTGTGGTCGGCGGACGTGATGATCTCGTGGGTCATGACCGCGCTCCGGCGCCCGCCACGGCCGGTCCGGCAATGAGCGTCCCGACCTGCTGGCCGTCGGCGACCCGGGCGATGTTGTCCGGCCCGTTCAGGTCGAAGACGATGATCGGGAGGTCGTTCTCCATGCACAGCGAGACCGCTGCGCCATCGAGGACCTTGAGCTGGTCACGGAGCAGGTCCGTGTACTCCAGCCGCTCGTAGCGACGCGCCCCGGGGACCGTCATCGGATCGGCATCGTAGACCCCGTCCACCTTGGTCGCCTTCATGAGGACCTCGGCGCCGATCTCGACCGCGCGCAGCGCTGCGGCGGTGTCGGTCGTGAAGTACGGGTTGCCGGTGCCGGCCACGAAGATCACGACGCGGCCCTTCTCGAGGTGGCGCACCGCGCGGCGGCGGATGTACGGCTCGGCGACCTCGTTCATCGCGATCGCGCTCATGACCCGGGTCGGCGTCTCCGTCCGCTCGATGGCGTCCTGGAGAGCGAGCCCGTTCATGACCGTGGCGAGCATGCCGATGTAGTCACCGGTCGCTCGATCCATGCCCTGGGCGGCGGCCGACAGGCCTCGGAAGATGTTCCCGCCGCCGACGACGATGCCGACCTCGACCCCGCGACCCCGAACGTTCGCCACCTGCTCCGCGATGGTGGCGCAGACCGCCGGGTCGACCCCGTACTGCCGGCTGCCGAGGAGGGCCTCGCCCGAGAGCTTGAGCAGGATCCGACCGTAACGCGGCGCGCCGGGACCGACCGGGGTCGGGCCGCCGGGTGCGGCCCGTGTTGGGCCGTCGGTCACAGGTCCTCCCCGAGCGCGTACCGCTCGAACCGGCGGACCTGGATGTTCTCGCCGATCGTGGCGATCGCCTCGTTTACGAGATCGCGGACGCTGCGCTCCTCGTCCCGGTACGGCTGCTCGAGGAGGACGAGCTCCTTGAACCACTTCTTCAGCTGGCCGTCGACGATCTTGTCCCGGATCTCCGCCGGCTTCGCCGCCGCGGAAGGATCTGCGGCGAGCTCCGCGCGCTTGGTGTCGAGGATGTTCGCCGGGATGTGCTCGACGTCGACCCAGCGGGGTGACAGGCCCGCCACCTGGATGGCCAGCGACCGGACGAGGTTCTGGAACTGCTCGGTGCGGGCGACGAAGTCCGTCTCGCAGTTGACCTCGATGAGCACGCCGACGCGGCCCCCGGTGTGGATGTAGCTGGAGACGAGGCCCTCGCGGGCCTCTCGGCCGGCCTTCTTGGCGGCAGCCGCGAGCCCGCGCTCGCGAAGCAGCGCGACCGCGGCGTCGAGGTCGCCGTCGGCCTCCTCGAGGGCGCGCTTGCAGTCCATCATGCCCGCGCCCGTTCGCTCGCGAAGCTGACGGACCGCCTCGGCGGTGATCGTGGCCATCCTTGGTTCGTGCTCCTGTTCCTGCTCGATGGGTCGGGTGGTCTGGGTTCGTGTCGCCTGCGCCGTCATGCGGGGGCGGCGTCCTTGGTCTCCGCCGCGGCCTCGGCCGCCTCGCGAGCGAGCTCCGCCGCGATCTCCTCGGGCGTCGCGCCGTCCTCGGGCGCGGGTGCGACCGCCGGCCCGCCGGGCAGGAGGTCGTCGTCCTCGTCCGGCGCGAAGCTGAGCGCGCCGCCGCCGGCCAGGGCAGCGACGTACTCGTCCGCCGCGCCGGCCTCGTCGTACGTCGGCTCGTCGGGCAGCTCGATCTCGGGCTCGACCGCCCGCGTCGCCCGCTCCTGGGCGCCCTCGATCGCGGCTTCCGCCACGAGCGAGCACAGCAGCCGGATGGCGCGGATGGCGTCGTCGTTGGCCGGGATGATGTAGTCCAGCTCGTCGGGGTCGACGTTCGTGTCGCCCGTGCCGACGACCGGGATCTCGAGCCGGTTCGCTTCCGTGACCGCGATTCGCTCGCGGTGCGGGTCCACGATGAACACCGCGCCTGGGACGCGCTTCATCTTGCGGATGCCGCCGAGCATCGCCTGGAGCCGGCTGAGCTCCTCGGTGAGCTTCGCGGCCTCCTTCTTGGGCAGGCGATCGAGGTCGCCGGCCTGCTGCCGGGCCTCGAGCTGGTCCATCAGCCCGATGCGCTTCTTGATCGTCACGAAGTTCGTGAGCATCCCGCCGAGCCAGCGCTTGTTGACGTAGGGCATGCCGGCGCGAGTTGCCTCGGCTGCGAGCGGCTCCTGGGCCTGCTTCTTCGTGCCGACGAACAGCACGACCTCGCCTCGGGCGACGGTCTCGCGCACGAAGTCGAGGGCGACCTCGAGTCGCTTCGCGGTCTGGGCGAGGTCGATGATGTGGATCCCGTTGCGCTCCGCGAAGATGAACGGGCGCATCTTGGGATTCCAGCGGCGAGTCTGGTGGCCGAAGTGGACTCCGGCTTCCAGCAGCTGCCGCATCGAGATCGACGGCACGGTCGGGTGACCTCCTCGTTCGGTTGTTCCGCCGCGGACCCTCGTCGGGAGCCGGAGCCTTGTCAGGCGACCGGCACCGCCCCGAAGAGGAACGGTCCGCGTGTGAGCTCCGGCACGTGGCTTTCGCCGCACGCCGGGCGGGTTTGCCGTGGGCAGGCCCCGCGGCCGGCGGAGTCTAGCACGAGTTCCCGTTCGCGCCGCCAGGCGACTGACCGT
This sequence comes from uncultured Chloroflexia bacterium, assembly GCA_963721765.1. Classification (GTDB taxonomy): domain Bacteria; phylum Chloroflexota; class Limnocylindria; order Limnocylindrales; family CSP1-4; genus UBA5189. The sequence continues at coordinate 1,279,452 of CAVRJP010000001.1, read as the reverse complement.
CGATCCCTGGGCTCGGTAGGTGGAGAATCGCGGCCCGCAGTCGTGGATTCGCCGTCGTGAGGACGCCGGCGATCTCGGATCGGCCTTCCCTGCGACTGGCCGTCGAGATTTCGTACCAGCAGGGCTCGAGAAGCCGTCCGGCAGTCGAGACCATCACCTCGGGTGGATGCGGGCCCGAACGACGCGCAGCTAGGCGCCGTGGCGGTAGTGGCGCTGCCTGCCGGCCGGCTCGAGGACGACGAGGTCGAAGCGGAGTGGCAAGCTCGGGAGCGACGCACCGTCCGGAAGGCGTCCGACCGCACGCAAGGCGAAGCCAGCGGCGTGCAGGCGCGAGCGCTTCCGGTGGTCGACCGTCTCCTCGGGCAGCCCGAAGTCGCGGCGGGCACGCCAGCGGACCTCGAGGACGACGAGCATCGCCGGCGGTCCCGGATCCACCGCGATCAGGTCGATCTCCGCGCGCCCGACGCGGACGTGCGAGCCGAGCATCTCCCAACCTGCAGTGGCGAGACGGGCGGCGACGCTCGCCTCGGCCTCGTCGCCCGACTGCTGCGCGGCCGTCCGCATCGGCCAACCTTGCCAGACGACCCTTACCCCGCGATCACGCGATCCTGATCTGCGGCTAACCCATCGATGGCCTGCCGATCGCCGGCGGATGTACCGCCGCTTATCCGGTGGTCGTCTGCGACGTCCCTGCCGCGCGCATGATCGCCTCGGCCTCGGCGATTGCAGCGGCAGCCGCCGGATCGGCAGGATCCAGGCCGGGCGCACCCAGCTCAACCGACAGGAGATCGAGCTCGTCGGCCCCATTCGGTCGGTCATCCCGATCACCGTCGAGCCGGTCGAGCTCGTCGAGCGCGTCGTGCTGCTCGTACGTGTCGACCGCCTCGTCGAACAGGTCGAGGCTGATCTGGTCGCCCGCGAGCGTGCGCTGGAGCGCGAGGAAGCTCCGCCGGTGGAACGGCGTCAGGCCGAGCTTGCGGATCGCGTCGCGATGCTCGCGCGTGGCGTAGCCCTGGTTGTGCTCCCAGCCGTAGCCCGGGTAGCGCGCCGACAGCAGCGCCATCATCCGATCGCGAACGACCTTCGCCACGACGGACGCGCAGGCGATCGTGTAGCAGCGCGCATCGCCGTCGACGATCGCCGTGTACGGTCCGACCGCAGCCTCGAACCCCGCGATCCGGTTGCCATCGACGAGCACGTGGTCGTGGCCGCCCAGCCGCGCGATCGCCCGGCGCATGGCGAGATGGGTCGCGTGGTAGATGTTGATGGTGTCGATCTCGCGGACCGACGCTGCGCCCAGCCCGACCGCGACTGCTCGGCGACGGATCATCGGCGCGAGCCGCTCCCGCTGGAGCGGCGACAGGGTCTTCGAATCCCGGACCCCGGGGATCCGGCGGCCGTGCGGCTTCATGATCACCGCGGCCGCGACGACCGCCCCGCACGTGGGCGCCACCCCGACCTCGTCGACGCCGACGACGCGGACGGCGCCGCCACGCCAGTGGTCGCGCTCGAAGCGGAGATTCGGGACTCGTGGCCCGCGAGTGCGCGGCCTCGGGATGCGCTCGACCATCGGGAGGTCAGGGTAGCGCCGCCGGCTGGCCTGGGTGCTGCGGCCCGGTTGGACCTGCGGAGGCTAGGCCCGGGTGCGGCGCTCTCGCAGGGTCGCGGCCTTGCCGACCCGCTTGCGCAGGAAGTACAGCTGCGCGCGGCGCGCACGGCCGTGGCGGACGACCTCGATCTTCTCGATGCGCGGGCTGTTGACCATGAACGTCCGCTCGACGCCGACGCCGCTCGCGATCTTGCGAACGGTGATCGAGCGGGCGATGCCCCCGCCCTTGAGCTTCATCACGGTGCCTTCGAAGACCTGGATGCGCTCCTTGCCGCCCTCGACCACGCGCGCCGACACCTTCACGGTGTCACCGGAGGCGAGCTCCGGCAGGTCGCTGCGGATCTGGTCGGCGACGATCTCGTCGAGGACGTTCACGGACGGGATTCCTTGTCTGCCGCGGCGCACGACGGGGCCGCTGCTGGTCCACCTGGGATCGGCTGGGCGGCCGACGGCGGCGAAGCATAGCACCGGTCCGCCGCGAGCCGTCGCCCGGGTCAGTCCTCCGGTCCGAGGAGGTCGGGCCGGCGTGCCCGGGTTCGCTCCAGCGCCTGTTCGTGGCGCCAGCGGCGGACCGCCTCGTGGTGGCCGCTCACGAGGATCTCCGGCACGCCCTCGCCGCGGAACTCCGCCGGGCGCGTGTACTGCGGATACTCGAGGATCCCGGCGCTGAACGATTCCTCCACCGTCGATGCGTCGTCGATGGCGCCGGGCAGGAGGCGCGTCACGGCATCGACGACGACGAGCGCCGCGATCTCGCCACCGCTCAGCACGTAGTCGCCGATCGACAGCTCCAGGTCCACGAGACCACGGATCCGCTCGTCGACGCCCTCGTAGCGAGGGCACACGAGGATGAGGTGGGAGCGAGTCGCGAGGTCCGCCGCTCGAGCCTGGCGGAACACCTCGCCGCCGGGATCGAGCAGGATCGCAAGGGAGTCGTCGCGGCGCAGCTCGTCGAGCGCCGCCGCGACCGGCTCGGGCCGGAGAACCATGCCCGCGCCCCCGCCGTATGGCGCATCGTCGACGCTCCGGTGCTTGCCGAGGCCCCAGCGGCGCAGGTCCTGGAGTCGGATCTCGACCAGCCCCCGCTCGCGCGTCCGGCCCGGGATGCTCTCCGAGAGCGGCGCCTCGAGCATGCCCGGGAACAGGCAGACGATGTCGATCTCGAGCGTCACGTCGATTGTCCCTCGGCCGGCGGCGCCGGGCGGGCGCCCTTGCCGTGGCGTGACCAGCGCGGCCGTTTCCGGGGCGCCTTCGCGGCGCCCGCGGACGGCGCGTCGACCGGCTTGCCGGCGAGGTCGAGCACGGATTCGTCCACGATGAGCTCGCCGCGCTCCGGGGCAAAGGTCGTGATCACGTCGCGCACGGCGGGCACGTCGAACTCGCCGACGGCGCCGCCGCGAACCACGTACACCTCGTTCTCCCCCGCCCGGTACACGTCGGCAACGGTCCCGAGGGCGGCTCCCGTCGAATCCCGGACGGTGGCGCCGACGACCTCGTGCCAGTACGCGGCCCCGTCAGGGAGATCGGCGGCTCGATCGACCACGATCTCGAGGTAGGCGTCGCGGAGCCGCTCGGCCCGCGCTCGATCGGGGACTTCCTCGAACCGCAGGCGCCACCCGGGACCGTCCTCGACCGGCTGCGACCAGCCGATCGTCAGCGAAGCGGCATCGCCCTCGACGTGGAGGACCGAGCCCGGCGCGAATCTCGCTTCCGGGTGGTCGGTCAGGACCTCCACGCGGACGGCACCGTGCAGCCCGTGGAGGCCGCGGACCTGGCCGACGACCAGGCGAGTCGGCTCAGCCACGGTGCGCGCCCACCCCGAGCGCCTCGTTCAGATGATCTCGAGCTGGACCGAGCTGCCCTCGCGGGCCGCGGTCACCTTGAGCAGCGTCCGGAGTGCCTTCGCGACGCTTCCGTTGCGCCCGATCACCTTGCCCATGTCGTCTTCGGCGACGTGCAGCTCGATGACGGTGCCTTCCTCGTCCTCGACCTCGGTCACCTTGACCGCCTCGGGATCGTCGACGAGCGACTTGGCAACGTACTCGACCAGTTCCTTCGCGCTCATCGCAGTCCTACTTCTCTGCCGGCAGCACGCCGGCGACTCGGAACAGGCGGGCGACGGTGTCCGACGGCTGCGCGCCCTTGGCGAGCCACGCCTTCGCCTTGTCGGCGTCGATGTTCAGCTCGATCGGCTCGGTGCGCGGGTTGTAGTGCCCGAGCGTCTCGATGGAGCGGCTGTCCCGCGCGCTCCGGGAGTCGGCGACGACGACGCGATAGCTGGGCTGCTTCTTCGCGCCGACGCGGGTCAACCTGATTCGTACGGCCATGCGGTTCCTCCTGGGCTGGACTGGGGCATGTTGCCCGGGGCTCTGGGCTCTGGGCTCTGGGCTCGGGGCGACGCGATGGGCTATGGCGTGACCACGGTGATCACGACCCGCGACCGGTTCGCGGCGTCGTCGCTCGACGTCGTCATCGAGACTGCCTGGATCGGCTCGACATACGGCAGGATGTCGGACTGCCACTTCGCCTGCGCGTCTGCCGGCAGCAGCCCGGCGATGAGGTCACGGCCGGTCGCCACGGCGACGAACACGGTCGTTCGGCTGTCGGACAGGCTGCGCGTCTGCGCAAGCTTGTACGCGGCGCCGTCCGCGAGGCTGGCACCCGCCTGGACGTCGAGCACGCTCGTCATGAAGCCATCGCCGACACCAACGAGGACGACCGGGCCCCTGGCCGCGATCGAGAACTCGATCGGCTCGCCGAGCGTGGGCAGCGACGCGCCGTCGGGCAGCGTTCCGGGCGGGATCAGGCCGCTGAGGTCGCTGATCCGGATGGTCGTGACCTCGACCCCGTTGACGGTTGACTCGGTGACCTCGACGCCGCCCCCACCGCCACTCAGCCCGAGGAGGCCGACGAGGCTCTTGAGCGTCGTCACCTGGGCCGCGGCGGCCGCCTCGTCCTCGGCGGCGAGGAGCACCCCGGCCGAGGGGGTCCCGCCGGTGCCGCCGATCACGGCGACGCCCGCGTCCTCGATCCAGCCGAGCAGCGCGCCCGCTCCGCCGAGACCGTCGAGGACCGCCAGGGACTCACTGAGCGTCGGGTCGGCCTGGATCGTCGCGAGCAGGTTCTGGAGCGCGACGCCCGCGCCCTGGTGCTCGATGAACAGGACCGTGTCGGCCGGGAGCACGCCGGCGAGGCGGCTCGCGTGGGTCGCCGGGAGGGGCAGCTGCGACGCGCCGCTCGACGGCGCCGGCATGGGCGCCGCCACGGTGTCGATGACGAGTGCATCGTTCTCGGCGCGGATGCCGACCATCATCCACTCGGGCACCGCGTTGCCGAATACGGCGAGCCCGGCGAACGGGTCGAGGCTGCCGAGGCCGGGCAGGCCATCGGTCCCGAGCGACGGCCGGGGCATGAGCTCGGTGATCGCCGAGCCGCTTGCGAACGCTGTGGCGATGCGGTCGGCGCCGAGGGCCGCTCGTGCCGCCTGGTATTTGGCGTTCGTGTCCATGCCTGTGCCGTTGACCTTCGCGTCCAGGCCGGCACGAACCGAGGCCGGATCGCCCAGGAGGGCCTGCCGGCCGTCGACGACGCAGGCGACTGCCGTGCCTCCGTCCGAGCCAGCGGCGATGACGATGTCCAGGCCCTGGTACGTCTCGTGCGTGACCGTGCCCTTGAGGGCCGTCGCGCAGTCCACGGCGCCATTGGTCGTGGCGGACACGAGCCCGCCAGCCGACGGCCCATCTGCCGATGGCGCGGGCGCGGCGGCGAAGGCCGGTCCGTTGAGCCATGGCTTCAGGTCGGCGCGATAGTCCAGGCCGCCATCGGTCGCCGTGGTGACAAGCTGCGTGAACGCCTCGTCCAGCTTGTCCCCGAGTGTTGACTGGTCACGGAAGCCGGGGAAGTGCGCGAGGAGGTTGCCCACCTTCTGCAGCTGGTCGCCGGGCAGGTCGAGGCGGATCTCCGCGACGAGCGGGGCGGCGCCCGGGATGTACCGGAGGGCTTCGGGGCTCTGGGACGCGCCGAGGAGCACGACCGCGCCGATCGCGAACGCGACGGCGAGCCCGGCGACGCCGAGGCCGACGGCCCAGCGTGTCCGGCTGGGCCCGGTGGCAGCGACCTGAGCGGGCGCGGCCCGAAAGCCGGCAGGCTCAGCGGCGACGCCGGCGGTGGTCTCGATCGGTGTCGTCGGACCCGGCTCGTATGTCGGGTGACGCTCGGTGTCGTCGGTCATGTCTCCCTACCTGCGCCCGACCGGCAGGCCGCCGAGCATGCCGCGTCCGCGGCCGCCTGCGATCTGCTTCATGAGGCGCTGCATCTCCGTGAACTGCTTGACGAGTCGATTGACGTCCGTGAGTGACGTCCCCGATCCGGTGGCGATCCGTCGCCGCCTGGACCCAGTGAGGACGCCTGGGTCGCGCCGTTCGTGGCGGGTCATGGATCGAATGATGGCCTCGGTGCGCTTGAGATCGCCACGGTCCACGGCATCCTGCGCGTCCTTGGCCATGTTGCCCATGCCCGGAATCATGGACACGAGCTGACCTATTGGTCCCATCTTCTGGACCTGCTGGAGCTGCTCGAGCATGTCCTCCAGCGTGAACTCGGACTTGCGGAGCTTCTCCTCGAGGCGCTTCGCCCCCTCCGCGTCGACCGTCTCCTGGGCTCGCTCCACGAGCGTCAGCACGTCGCCCATGCCGAGGATCCGGCCGGCGAGCCTGTCCGGATGGAAGACCTCCAGCGCGTCAGTCTTCTCGCCGGTCCCGAGGAACTTCACGCCGATGCCGGTGACCGTCGCGATCGACAGCGCGGCGCCGCCTCGCGCGTCGCCATCGACCTTGGTCAGGATCAGGCCCGTGACGGGGACCGCCGCGGCGAACGCCTGCGCCACGCCGACCGCTTCCTGGCCGGTCATCGCGTCGACCACGAGGAGCGTCTCGACCGGGTGAACCGCCGCGTCGATCGCCGCGATCTCGGCCATGAGCGCGTCATCGAGGCTGAGGCGGCCGGCCGTGTCGAGGATGATCGTGTCCCGGGTGAGTCGGCGGGCCTCGTCGAGCGAGCCCTTCGCGATCGCGAGGGTCGCCGTGCCGGCGGGTGCGCGGTACACCGGGATGTCCAGCGCCTTGCCGAGCGTGGCGAGCTGGTCTGCCGCGGCGGGCCGATACGGGTCGGCCGCCACCAACAGGGGCCTGCGACCCAGCTTGACGATGTGCCGCGCGAGCTTCGCCGCGGTGGTCGTCTTGCCCGAGCCCTGGAGCCCGACGAGGGACACGATCGCGGGGTTGCCCTGGAGCCTGAACGTTCGATCGCCCGCCGACAGGAGCTCGACGAGCTCGTCGTGGACGATCTTCACGACCTGCTGGCCGGCGGTGAGGCTGCCCAGGATCTCCGCGCCGACCGCGCGCTCGCGGACCTTCGCCACGAACTCCTTGACGACCTTGAAGTTGACGTCGGCCTCGAGGAGGGCGAGCCGGATCTCGCGTGCGGCAGCTTCGACGTCCGCCTCGCTGACCCTGCCCCGGCCGGTCAGGTTGGCGAGCGTCGTGCGCAGTCGATCGCTCAGGTTGTCGAACACGCGGGCGAGCTGCTCCGATCGAGACCCACTGGGATGGACGCCGCGACGCGGCGTTGGGGCGCACGGGTTCTGGCGCGCCGGCGATCGGGAGTGTAGTCGGAATCGCCGGAATCCCCTCGATCAGGCCCCTGCGATCATTCCCCGATCGTGAACGGGATCGCGCGTTCGGCGGACCGTTCGACCACGACCAGCGCGAGCTTGCCCGCGGTACCCGTCGGGATCTCGAAGCGCGAGAACAGGTTCGCCTTCGTCTTCCCGGCGCCGATCAGCTCGATCGACTGGCTGTGGCCGTCATGCCGTGGTTCCACGAGCGCTCCGTCCGGCAGTCGCAAGCGCACGTTCTCGCCCGTGAACGCGAGCCCGCCAGCGAACGCTCCCTGGTACGTCACGTCGTACGTCAGCGTCAGTGCCTGGAGCCCGGCGTCGAGCTGCTGTGACCAGTCGGGCAGGTCCCAGCGCAGCTCCCCGGACTTCAGCCGGATGCGCAGATCGCCGGCCGCGCCGGCCCCCGAGAGCTCGAGCGCGACGGGCTGGAAGATGCGCGCGCCGGCGCCGGCGACTGCGAGGGGCAGCCGGGCGACGTGCTGCGGGTCGACGCCGATCAACACGACGGCGTCCTGGGCGGACGGGATTCCCTGGAGCTCGAATGTCAGCACCGCGCTGGCGAGGCCGACGGCGGGGATGCTGGGAACTTGCGATTCGCGGGTCGGATCGATCACCGCTTCGCCGACCAGCAACCGGATCGGCGCGGTGAGGTCGGTCGACTCGGGCCCCGGGTTCTCGACCCGGATCGACACGTCGACGGGGCCGCCGCGGGCGTCGAGCGTGGTGACGGCCCGATCCACGTGGATGTACAGGCCCTCGTACCAGACGGTGGCCGCGAGCTCGTACCGCGTGACGGTGGCGGTGGGCTCGGGGGCGCGGGTTGACGTGGGCGCGGCGGACGGCACAGCGGCGTCCAGGCATGCCGCGAGCAATGTCGCCATCGAGAAGGCGGCCAGGACGGCGCCGGGACGGCGCCGATCGATCACGCCGCGCCCTCGAAGAGCGCCGCGACGAACGCGGACGGATCGAACGCGACGAGGTCGCCGGGGCGCTCCCCCACCCCGGCGTATCGCACCGGGACGCCAAGTCGCTGCTCGATCGCGAAGACGATCCCGCCGCGCGACGTCGAGTCGAGCTTGGTGAGGACGATGCCGGTCAGCCCGACGGCCTCGTGGAAGGCGACCGCCTGGGACAGCCCGTTCTGGCCGGTCGTGGCGTCAAGGACGAGGAACGTCTCCGGGACGACGCCGGGCAATCGCCGGTCGATCACGCGGCGGATCTTTGCGAGCTCGTCCATCAGGTTGCTCTTGGTGTGCAGTCGGCCGGCGGTGTCGATGATGACCAGGGCCGCGCGGCGGGCGACGGCGGCATCGAGGGCATCGAACACGACCGCCGCCGGATCGGCGCCAGCGGCATGGGCGACGATCTCCGCGCCGGCCCGATCCGCCCAGATCCGGAGCTGCTCCGACGCTGCGGCGCGGAAGGTGTCCGCCGCGGCGAGCACGACCCGACGGCCGGCAGCGGCCTCACGGGTTGCCAGCTTGCCGATGGTCGTCGTCTTGCCTGTCCCGTTGACGCCCACGATCAGTACGACGTCGGGCGAATCGATCCCGTCCGCGAGGTCCCAGCCCGGGTCGCGCGGGAGCAGCAGGGCAGCAAGCTCGCTTCGCACCGCTTCCGTGGCGCTCTCGCCTCGTCCGCGCCGTTGGGCGCGCTCGACCACCTCCGTCGCGAGGGTCGCGCCGATATCCCCGGCAATCAGGCTCTCCTCGACGTCGGCCCAAGTCTCGGGCGAGATGGAATCCCCGCCGAGCAGGCCGCGCAGCCGGGCCATGAACCCGCCGCGGCTCTTCCGGAGGCCGTCATCGAGCTCGCTGGGGCGCGCCTCGTCCTCGAGCACCTACTCGCCGGCCGGCGTCGCGATCGCTGCCGCCTCGGTTCGGACCGCCCTCGCGCCCGCGCCGTTGCCATTGCCGCGACCGGCCATCGCCGTCGCCTCGTCCAGGCGGAGGCTGATGACGCGGCTGACGGAGTCGTCACCCACGGTGACCCCGTACAGCGCGTCCGCGGTCTCGATCGTGCCCCGGTTATGGGTGATGACGATGCACTGGGTGGTGCGGGCGAGCTCGCGCAGCGCGTCGGTGAACCGCCCGATGTTCGCCTCGTCGAGCGCTGCATCGACCTCGTCCAGGACGCAGAACGGCACGGGCCTGACCTCGAGCATCGCGAACAGGAGGGCGACGGCGGTCAGCGAGCGCTCCCCGCCGGAGAGCATCGCCAGCGCCTGGGCCTTCTTGCCGGGTGGCCGGGCCGTGATCTCGACCCCGGTCGAGGCGAGGTCGTCGGGGTCCGTCAGCGAGAGGCGCGCGAACCCGCCGCCGAACAGCTGCTGGAAGCGGCGATCGAACGCACGCTCGAGCGATTCGAACGTCCGGCGGAACTGGTCGGCGATGAGGCGATCGAGCTCGCGGATGAGATCGCGGGTGTGCTCGATCGCGGCGGTGAGGTCCGATCGCTGGCGCTCGAGCGAATCGAGGCGCGCCTGGACCTCGGCGTGCTCGTCGGCGGCGAACGGATTCACCGCGCCGAGGTCGTGGAAGCGTCGGCGCAGGCTGGCGAGTCGCGCGGGCGAGGGCGGCTCGCCCTGCGGCGGCACGGCACGCCAGGCCTCGCTCGCATCGGCCAGGGCGCGCTCGAGGACCTCCGGGTCGAGGTCGTCCGATGCGGGCTCGTTCGTCGTCGCCTCGTCGTCCATGGCGGCGACTTCGTCCGTCCCTGCCTTGACGCCGAGATGCCGCAGCCCGATCGCACCCAACCCGGCGAGCTCGACGATGAGCTGGTCGCGGAGGCCGTCGAGGGCAAGTCGTGCCTCGAGGTCCTCGCGCTCGTCCACACGGGCACGCTCCTGCGCGACGCGGACGCGCTCGCGGGCCGTCGAGGCGGCGACCTCCGCGGCGCGCAGTCGATCCCGCTCGGCGGACGCTGCTGCGGCGATGGCGGCGAGCGCCGATTCGGCGGCGGCGACGCCCTGCTCCGCCTGGGCGAGGAGCATGACGAGCTCCTCGCGCTCGCTCGCGAGGCGGCCTTCTCGCTCCGCGAGGTCCGCGGCGGCACGGCCCACCCGCGCCAGCTCTCGCTCCGCGAGGGCGGCGGCGGCCTCGGCGCGGGCACGGGCGCGCTCCGATTCGAGGCGCGCAGCGCGCGCGGAGTCCAGCTCGGCGAGCAGCTCGCGTCGCTGGCGGGCGAGGTTGGCGAGCCGCTCCTCGTGGTCTCGAATCGCCTGACCAGGGGAGCCCGCGCCGTCAGCCGTTGATGGACCCCGTGTGGTTGCTGCCGCCTCGCGATTGGCGGCCGGAGTCTCGCTCGGGAGCGCGGCGCGGAGACGAGCCGCCTCGCCCGCGAGGCGTGCGGCCTGTGCCTGGAGCCATGCCGCCTCGCGCGACGCGTTGTCCGCCGCAGACGCGGCACTTTGCGCGAGCTCATCGGCTCGGCGGCGGGACGCCATCGCCTCCGACTCGGCATCCCGTGCCGCCGCGAGCGCAGCGCGAGCGCCGGTAACCGATTCCTCGGCGGCTGCCTGCGCGACCTTCGCCTCGTCGGCCGAGGCGGTGGCGGTCGCGAGCTCGGCAGCGAGCACGTCGAGGTCGGTGCGGAGATGGAGGCCGCGACCGTCGGGCCGGAGCCAGGCGGCGACCTCGCCGGCAACGAGCCCGCCAGTGCGTGCCACCGCGACCCAGCCTGGGGGCAGGCTGGCCTGAATGTCGAGGCACGCGGCCTCGTCGGGCAGCCAGACAGCGCGCTTGAGGAGGCGCGTGACAGCCCCGGAATCGTCCCGACGGACGGCCTCTCCGAGCAGGCCGCCGCCCCGGGCACGGACCCCGTCGACGAAAGACCTGGCCTGCTCGTCAATCCTTCCCACAGCCTGGCCGGCGACCGCCTCGGCGGCGATCGCGACCCCTCGTTCCGCGGCCACGGCGCCGATAGAAGCCCGGGGCAGGACCTGCGCCCGGCCGAGCCCGGCGAGCGCGGCATCCACGGCAGGTTGGAGGGCCGGGTCGATGATCAGTCCGTCGCCAATCGAGCGCCCGCCGCGGGCCCGGGCGGCCCGGCTGAATGCGGCTCCCTCGGCTGCCTCGAAGGCACGCCGGCCATCGTCGTGGCGTGCAGCGGCGGCGGTGAGCGCGGCGCTCGCCCCCGCGGCGCGGTCAGCGGCGGCACGGGCGGCCGATTCAGCGGCCGCGAGGACCGACTGTGCTCCCTCCCGAGCCGCGGCCGCCACAGATTCGGCCGCGCGACGTGCCTCGACAGCGGCGATCGCAGCGTCCCGGCGCTCTGCGGCGGCCGTCGCAGCCGAGCCCGCCAGCTCGGCGCGGACGCGCTCATCCGCTGCCGACTGCTCCGACTCGGCAGCGCGCCTGCGAGCCGCGGCCGCATCGGCAGCGCGCGCCGCCTCCAGGCGCCGAACCGCGGCGGCGTCGACGGCCGACAGCCCATCCGCCTCGACGCCGACCAACCCGGCTCCGCGCCCGCCGGCCGTGGCCTCCGCGATCTCGGCATCGAGTGTTGCGAGCTCCGCCTCGAGCTCCGTCGACGCGGCCGCGAGCGGCTGGTCCTGCGCCCGTCGCGCGGTCGCGAGGTCCGCATCTGCCACCGCGCGGCCCTGGTCGAGCTGGGCGCGCTCCCGCCGCACGGCTTCCACCTCCGAGCCGTGCCGGCTCTCGCGCAGCTGGAGCGCCCCGCGGACCTCCCGCACCCGGTCCAGCTCTGATCGCGCAGCCGACTCGGCGGTCGACTCGCCTGCCAGCGCGGCGCTCGCAGCGGTCATCGACCGCTCGTGCTCGAGCAGCTCCGCCATCGCCCCATCGACACCGGATCGCGCGGTCGTCAGCGCTGCTGCGCCCGCCTCGGCCCGGCTCGCTGCCGCGTGCCAGCGGGCGTGCGCCGACAGGAGGATCGCCGAAGCCAGCTCATCAGCCGCGGTGAGCCGGTTCGCCTGCTGCTCGGCCTGTTGCGCCAGCCGACGCGCCTGTGGTCGGAGCTCCGCGAGGATGTCGTCGACGCGGGCGAGGTTCGCGTCGGACTCCGTGAGCTGCTCCTCCGCGCGCCGCCGCCGGCGTTCGTGCCGGCGCACGCCGGCAACTTCCTCGAACAGCGGTCGCCGCTCCTCGGGCCGGAGCGCGAGCGCCTGGTCGACCATGCCCTGCCCGATGAACAGGAACGCGTTCTCCGCGAGGTGCGCGGCGTCGAGCAGGTCGACGAGATCCTTGAGCCGGACGCGCTGTCGGTTGAGCAGGTAGTCGTTCTCGCCGGAGCGATACAGGCGTCGACCGAGCTCCACGACCCCGTACTCGACCGGCAGCAGCCCGTCCTGGTTGTCGAGCGTGAGCTGGACATCCGCCATGCCCACCGCGGGTCGCCGATCCGAGCCGGCCCAGATGACGTCCTCCGACTTGCGCGACCGCAGCGCGCGTCCCTGCTCGCCGAGGGCCCAGCGGAGGGCGTCCGCGAGATTGCTCTTGCCCGAGCCGTTCGGGCCGACGACGGCGCTGATCCCGGGGCCGAACGTCACGTGCGTCCGATCGGCGAACGACTTGAAGCCCTGGAGGCGAACGGTGAGGAGGCGCGCCGGCGCCGTCATCCGACGCCCTCCGACAGCTCGGTGGACTGCTCCTGCGCCTGCTCGGCCAGCCGTGCGCTGAGCACCTCGACCGCTTCCGCAGCCGCTGCCGTCTCGGCGACCCGGCGCGATGGCCCAACGCCCATCCCGAGGACCTCGCCACCGACGGCGACCTCGACCCGGAACACCTTGTCGTGATCCGGCCCAATCGCCTCGAGCACGCGGTACGCCGGTCGGCCGCCGGTCGCTCGCTGCGTCTCCTCCTGGAGCCGGCTCTTGGGGCTCTTGAGCATCACGGGCGCGAGCCCCGCGTCGATCTCGGGCCCGGCCAGCCGGATCAGCCAGTCGCGCGTCGCCTCCCAGCCGACGTCGAGCAACAGGGCGCCGGCCAGTGCCTCGAGGGCCGCGGCGAGGATCGACGGCCGATGCGTGCCGAGCCTTCCGGCTTCGCCCTCGCCGAGCGACAGGAACTGGCCGAGTTCCATGCGCTGCGCGAGCGTCGCGAGGCCCGTCGCGCTCACGATGGCGGCACGGCGCGCGGAGAGGATGCCCTCGTCATCTTCCGGATGGCGCGCGTACAGCGCCTCGGAGATCGCGAGATTGATCACCGCGTCGCCCAGGAACTCGAGGCGCTCGTTGTGCCCGGCGGCCTCGCCGGGGTGCTCGTGGAGCCACGAGGTGTGGATCAGTGCCTGGGCCAGGAGTCGCCGATCCCGGATCGGCAGGCCGAGCTGCTCGGCGAGGAGGTCGGCTCGGTCCACGATCCCGCTGGTTCGCGCTCGAGCCGGGGGTGATGGGGCCGGCTAGGTGTTCCGCTCGTCGATGTACTCGACGGCGTCACCGACCGTGCGGATGCGCTCGGCGTCCTCGTCGGAGATCTCGGTCCCGAACTCTTCCTCGAGGCTCATGATCAGCTCGACGAGGTCCAGGGAGTCGGCGTTCAGGTCATCGACGAAGGAGGCTTCGGGCTTGACCTCTTCCTCGTCGACGCCGAGCTGCTCGACGACGATCTTCTTGAGCCGGTCGTAGGTGGTGGCCACTGACTCCCTCCTCGGAGCTCCGTCTGCTCGACGTTGGTCTCGCGTGCGATCCGTCCGAGGACGCCGTTCATGAGGCGTCGCATCGGGTCACCACTGTAGGTACGGGCCAGTTCGACCCACTCGGCGATGGCCACCCGGGATGGCGTCGAGGAATATAGCACCTCGCCGAGCGCGCAACGAAGCAGCGAACGGTCCATCCGGGCCAGCTGGACGACGGGATATTGCGGCGCTGCGACCTCGATTCTGGCGTCGATGTCGACCCTGTTCACGACGACCGCAGAGACGATTCCGCGAGCCAGCTCGCCCGCCTTGGGATCGGCCTCGACGGCCGCGAGGTCTCGCTCGAGGATCGCCGTTGCGGTCCGCAGCCCGAAGTCCGCCTCGAACACCGCCGACAGGGCCACTCGCCTGCCCGCCCGCAGCGACCGAACCCTGTCCCCGCTGGCGACGACCTGCTTCGCCGTCACCCGCCGACGCCGTCGACGAGGACGGTCACGGAGCGCACCTGGAGCCCGAGCAGCTTCTCGACGGCGAGGCCCACGGCGTTGCGAACGCCGCGGCCGGTGGCGACGAGGTCGGCGCCGGGCCGGGCGATGATCCGGAGCTCCAGATCGACGCCGTCCTTCCTGACCCGCACCGTGATCGGCGACCCGGCCAGCGCAGCGCGCCACGGCGGACCCCGGCGCGCCACGCGCATGACGTCGGGAACCTCCAGCGCGGCGAGTCGCGCCACTTCGGTGATGACCCCGCGACCGACCGTGAGCTCGATCGGCTCCGCGGACGGTGGGCCCTCCGGAGAGGCGTCGACGACGAGCGCATCGTCCAGGTTCGGGTCGAGCTCGAGCGTCATGCGGCTGCTCCCGGCTCGGGCGGGGCTTCGGCGACCCCCTTCGTCGCATCTTCGCGCAGCGCATCCGCGATCAGCGCCGGCACCCCGGTTCGAGCGGTGTCCGCGGCGACCGCGCACGCGAACCCGATCATCCGCCGTCGCGCCCGACCGTGGGTGATGATCACCGCGCCCTTCACGCCGAGCAGCGGCGAGCCGCCGGCGGTCTCGTAGTCGAAGACCTTCCGGATGCGCCCGATGCCGGAGCGCAGCAGCAGGTACGCGAGCTTGCCCCGAAGTCCGCGCCGGAACTCCGCTCGCCACAGGTCGAAGATGAACGTCGACAGGCCCTCGAAGAACTTGATCACGACGTTGCCGGTCACGGCGTCGGTGACCACGACGTCCGCGAGGTCCGTCACGAGGTCCTTGCCCTCGACGTTGCCGACGAACCGCAGGTCCGAGGCGTCCAGCAGCTCGGTCGCCCGCTGGATGCGCTGGTCGCCCTTGCCCTTCTCCTCGCCGATGGACAGGAGCGCGACTCGCGGCTCCGGGATGCCGACGACGCGCTCGGCGAAGATCGCCCCCATCCGCGCGTACTGCAGGAGGTTCTCGGGCGTCGAATCCGGGTTCGCGCCGATGTCGAGGAGCACGAACGGCTTGCCCGCGCGGACCATCTGCACGCCCAGTGCCGGCCGATCGACACCCGCCAGCCGCCCGATCCGGAGCACCGCCGCGGCCATCGCCGCGCCCGTGTGGCCCGCGGTCATGACCGCATCGGCGTTGCCGTTGCGGACGAGGTCGCAGGCGACCGTGATCGATGCGTCCTTCTTCTCGCGCAGCGCCATCGCGGGATGCTCGTGCATCTCGATCACCTGGCTCGCCGGCACGATCTCGACGTTCGACGGCAGGCTCGGCGCGATCGCCAGGATCCGCTCCCGATCGCCGACGAGAAGCACGCGATCCTCGGGGTGCGCCGCCGCGTGATCCAGCGAGCCGGGGACGACCTCGGCGGGGCCGTGATCGCCGCCCATGGCATCGACCGCCAGCCTGACTCCGCGCGGTGCGGTGGCGGCGGTCATCGAGCTATGGAGTGGAAGGGGTGTCTTCCTTCGGCGCCTTGATCTCGAAGACGGGCCGGCCGTTGTAGTAGCCGCAGTTCGGGCACGCGCGATGGCTGCGCTTGACCTGGTGGCAGTGGGTGCATTCCTCGAGCTGCGGGATGCCGAGGGCGAGATGTGCCCGTCGATCGCCCTGTCGAGCGTGGGAGACCCTGCGCTTGGGCACGCCCATGAGAGGTGCTGCTCCTTTCGATGCCCTGCCGTCTGCTGGCGGCCGAGCCGCGCGTGCGTGGGCGCTGAAGTGTCACGTGGGAACGATGCCGGAGTCTAGCCGCTCTCCCCATCGCCGTCGACCCGGAAGCCCTGGAGCGCCGCCATCCGGGGATCGATCTCGTCGTGCTCGTGCTCGGCGTGGTCCGGCCCCAGTCGCTCGCCGCACTCGACGCAAAGGCCCGGGCACGCGTCCTCGCACAGCGCGGCGATGGGCTCCTCGAGCGAGATCGCCTCGGCCGCGAGCCGAGCCAGGTCCAGCTCGTGGTGGTCACTGAGCCGGGTGACGTCGGGGTCGGCCGAGGCATCGAGCGGCTTGCCGTTGGCGACGTCGACGCTGGGCAGCGCCTCCTCCGCGATATGGACCGTCATCGGGATCTCGATGTCGCGCAGGCAGCGGACGCACGCGCCGGCGATCGCCGTCGACAGGTTGGCGTCGACGAGAACGCCGCGATTCGTGCGCGAGATTCGCACCTGGCCCTCGAGCGGCTCGACGAGCCGCAGGTCATCGGGCAGCGGGATCGTCGCGCCGTGGACCTCGTACCGGCGGTCCGTGCCGGGCGGCTCGGCGAGCAGCCCCGCCAGCGGGTAGACGAGTGGTGCCGGCGCGGTCATCGCGTGACCGTCCCGGTCATCGCGGGACGGTCTGGCCCGCGTTCTCCTCGGTCATCATGACCGGTACGGGCTCGGCCGCATCCGGCCACTCCTCGAGGTCCCTCGACTCGCCGTCGTGCGTCTCGAGCTCGGCTTCCTCGCCGCGGAGCTCCGCCTGGCGCGCCTGGAGCACGCCGATGCCCTTCTCGATGCCTGCAAGGGCCTTGTGGATCTCGGACTCGAGCGATTCGAGGATCTGCGCCGCGTAGGCATCCGCGCCGAGTCGCACGCCGTCTGCGGCCTCGTTGGCGTCGGCGACGATGCGCCGGCCCTCGGCCTCGGAGCGCTCCAGGAGGCCTCGCTCGCCGATCAGGTACGTGGCCTGCTCCTGTGCCCGGGCGCTGATCCGGTTCGACTCCTCGTGCGCCTTCTCGATGATCCGCTCGCTCTCGGCATTGATCCGCTTGGCGGCGTGAATCTCCTCGGGGACGGCCACGCGCAGCTGGTCGATCAGCTCGAGGACGGCTTCCTTGTCGACGAGGACCTTGCGCGTCGCAGGTACGCCCGTGCCGGTCGCGATGTGCGACTCGAGCCGCTCGAGCAGGAACATGATGTCCAAGGCGGCGCGATTATGGCACGCGCCGGACCCTCACCGGCGTCGACTTGGCGAGCGGGCAAGCGTCCTGAGCGCGGTGACGGCTGCCGGTGGGACCATCGTCGTGACATCGCCGCCGAATGTCGCGATCTCCTTCACCAGGCTCGAGCTGATGTACGCGAACTCGATAGCGGTCATGAAGAACACCGTGTCGATGTCGTCGGCGAGCACCCGGTTGTTGTGGGCGAGCTGGCCCTCCGCCTCGAAATCCGAGACGGCACGCAGGCCGCGGACGAGCCAGCGGGCGTCGTGGGTTCGAGCCGCCTCGACCGTCAGGCCATCGAAGCTCACGACCGTTGCGTGATCCGGGTTGATCCCGGCGTCGCGGATGGCCGACTCGAGGACGACGACGCGCGTGTCGACCGGCAGCAGGGGCGCCTTCTTCGGGTTCTCGAGCACGGCTACGACGACCTGGTCGAACACCGCGAGCGCGCGGGTCAGGACGTCGAGATGGCCGTTGGTGACGGGATCGAATGAGCCGGGATAGAGCGCGACTCTCATCGGACCTCCTCGGTCTCGTCCTCGTTCCCGGCCCGTGCCCAGCGCAGGAACGTCAGGGTCGTCTCGCCGAACCGTCGTTCGCGGTCGGATCGTAGCAGCCCGACCTCGGGCACCGCGGTCTTCGAGAAGTGCTTCGCAACGACGACCCCGTCGACGTCGAGGATCCCGCCCGGGCCAGCCCTGGCGATCGCGTCGAGCGTGCCCGCCAGCTCCGCCGGTCGATCGTACGGCGGGTCGAGGAGGATCGCGGCGAACGATCGACCGCCTGCGACGGCGTCTTGCAACCAGCCCTTGACCTCCGAGCGAACGACAGGCGCCCGCTCGCCGTCGAGACCTGTCGCCGCCAGGTTCGACCCGATCGCCTTGATCGCCGCCGTGTCGCGCTCCACGAACGTCGCCATCGACGCGCCGCGCGACAGGGCTTCGATGCCTGCGGCGCCGCTGCCCGCATACAGGTCCAGGAACGCCCGACCTCGGATCACCGGCTCGAGGACGGCGAACAGCGTCTGCTTGACGCGATCGCCGAGTGGTCTCGTGCCCTCGCCCGGGGCCACGAGGCGACGGCCACGCGCAGTGCCCGCGATCACGCGGCCGGCGCTCGGCGGCGCTGCCTTGGTCATGCGCTCCGCGTCGCGATCACGCGGCGCTCGCCGGCTCGGCCTGCGTGATGCGCGCCAGCCAGCCACGCTCCAGTTCGGCGGCGAGCCGATCGAGCCCCGGCCGAAGCACGCCCTCGGGATCGAGCATGGCCTCCGCGGCGGCCCGCGCCTGCGACGGCCAGTTCGCGATGGTCGTCGCGCTGGAGCGAGGCGACGCGGAGGCGGGGCAGGCCGCTCTGGACGAGACCCAGCACGTCGCCCTCCCGGCGCAGCTCCCAGTCGCGCTCGGCGAGCTCGAACCCATCGCGGATCTCGGCGACCGCCTTGAGCCGCGCCTGTGCCGTCTCGTCGACCGAGTCGGAGACGAGCACGCAGAACGACGCGTCGTCGCCGCGGCCGACCCGACCCCGGAGCTGGTGGAGCTGCGCGAGCCCGAACCGGTCCGCGCCCTGGACGATCATCATCGTCGCCTCGGGCACGTCGACCCCGACCTCGACGACGGTCGTGCCGACGAGCACGTCGAGGTCGCCGTCGCGGAAGCGCGCCATCTCGGCGTCCCGGTCGGCGGCCTTCATCCGGCCGTGGACCATGCCGACCTTCAGCGGCGCGAGCACATCGCGCAGGCGCACGGCCTCCGCCTCGGCCGCCGGCGCCGAAGCATCCCAGAAGCCCGCGGGCGCGCCGGTTGCGTCGCCGGCGTCGGCGGCATCGGCCTCGTCGATCAACGGCACGACGACGAACGTCCGATGTCCCGCCGCGGCCTCCTCGCGGACCTTCTGCCACGTCCCCTCGAGCTCGTCCGGCCGGCGAATCCCGGTCCGGATCGGGAGTCGGCCCTCCGGCGGCGTGCGCAGGTTCGAGACGTCGAGGTCCGCGTACAGCACCTGGCCCAGCGTCCGCGGGATCGGCGTCGCGGTCATCAGCAGGACGTGCGGCGCGCGTCCGCCGCCGGCCTTCGCCTCGAGCTGGCCGCGCTGCTCCACCCCGAACCGGTGCTGCTCGTCGATCACCACGAGCCCGAGCGCGGCGAACGACACGCGTTCCTGGATGAGCGCATGCGTGCCGACGACGATCGGCGCCATCCCGGATGCCACGAGCTCCAAGGTCCGCCGCGTGCTGGATGCGGTGAGCGAGCCGGTCAGCAGCTCCGTCGGGATCGCGGCGTCCTCGAGCAGGGCCGTGAGCGTCCGATGGTGCTGCCGCGCGAGCAGGTCCGTCGGCGCGAGCAGCGCACCCTGCAGGCCCGCACGTGCTGCTGCCGCGAGTGCGTACGCAGCCACCGCCGTCTTGCCCGAGCCGACATCGCCCTGGAGCAGCCGGAGCATCGGCGTCTGCCGTGCGATGTCGCCGCGGAGGTCGCGGATCGACGCGTCCTGGTCCAGCGTCAAGGCGACCGACCGATCCAGCTTGCGGCCGATCGACGCCTCGAGCGCGCCCCGCAGCTCGACGTCCACACCGTCGGGCACGTCGATCGGGCGTGCCGCGTCTCGCCCGCGCTGCCGTCGCCGGCCGACCATGCCGACCTGGAGCGCGAGCAGCTCGTCGAACGCCAGGCGCCGGAGGGCTGCGTCCCGGCCCTCGAACGTCGCCGGGTAGTGCGCCTCCTCGAGCGCATCGCCGATCGCCCGCGACGCCCTCGCTCGCCGCGCAGCTCGACCGGCAGGTACTCGCGGTACTCGCGCCCGACCTTGTCGAGGGCCTCCCGGATCGCCACGCGCAGGCGGTTCGCCGTGAGCCCCGCCGTCAGCCGGTAGACCGGCACGATCCGCCCGACGTGGAGCAGCTCGTCGTCGTTGCCCTCGGGCTGGAAGTCGGGGTTGTCCAGCGTCCGCTTGCGCCCGAAATGCTTCAGCTTGCCCGAGACGATCACGCGATCGCCCGGGATGGAGCCGGCGCTCGATGTACCGCCGCCCGAACCAGGTCGCGTCGATCGTGCCGGTCTCGTCCTCGAGCACCGCGATCGTGCGCTGCACGCGCCGCCGGAACGACGCCTCGACGCGGATGTCCAGCACGCGCACCCGCGCCGAGACGACCTCCCCGTCCTCGACCCAGTGCAGGTCGCCGAGCTTGCGCATCTCGCGCAGGTCGTCGTACCGGCGCGGCAGGTGGAAGAGCAGGTCGCGGACGTTCTCGAGACCCATGCGCTTGCCCACGCGACCGAGCGTCGGTGCCGCCCGGCAGCCCGGACCTGGCGAGCGGCGCCTCCAGCAACGCGATTCCGGTCGGTGGCGCGGCGGCCGGCTTCGAGGCGGCCGACTTGGCCGCTGCCGGCTTCGAGCCCGGCGAGGAGGGTGATCGAGACCCTGTCGTGCCCGCCCGGTGCTCCCCCACCCCGCCTACTCGGCCGAGATCAGGTAGCGGTAGTGGGGCTGGCCGCCGTGGAGCACCTCGACCTCGGCACCCGTCCCGAGCCCGTGGATCTGCCGCGCGAGCGCCTCGGTCGCCGCGAGGTCGCCGCCATCGCCGTAGTACACGGTGATGAGCTCGAACCCGGGGCTCAGCGCCTTGACCGCCGCGAGGACGGCCTTCGACGGGTCGTTGTGCACCGCGACCAGGCCGTCGTCTGGATCGAGCGCGATCGTCTGGCCCTTCCGCACCTTCTTGCCGCCGATCGTCGCGTCCCGAACCGCCTCGGTCACGGCGAGAGACTGGATCGAGCGCCCGGCGGTGGTCATCGCGGTGGCATTCGCCGCGGCGTCCTTGTCTGGATCGAGGGCCAGGAGCGCTGCGAACCCCTCGGCCGCGTTGCGGGTCGCGACGACGGCGACCGGTCGATCGGACATCGAGGTGACCTGGCGCGCAGCGAGGACGACGTTCGGGTTGTTGGGCAGGAGCAGGATCTCGCGCGCGTCGACCGACTTCACCGCCTCGAGCAGCTCGCCGGTGCTCGGGTTCGCGGTCTGGCCGCCGTAGACGACCTTCTGGACACCGAAGTCCCGGAAGATGGCCGCAAGGCCCTCGCCGGCGGCGACGGCCACGACGGCGAGGGCCGGCGTGTCCTCGGTCATCGGCGGCGCGGCACCGTTGCCGCCCGAGCGATCAGTCGAGCCTGACGGTCCTGCAGCGCCAGCCTCTGCCGCGTCACCTGCGAAGGCCGCCGCCCGGGTCTCGCGCACGTCGCTCGTCTGCTGGTCGAGGTTCTCGATCGTGATCTTCGAGAGGGTCCCGAGTCCGAGGGCGTAGGCGAGGACCTGGTCGGGTCGTTCGTTGTGGACGTGGACCTTGATCGCCCGTGGGTCGCCCGCGACCAGCACCGACTCGCCGATCGACTCGTAGTAATCGCGGATCGCGTCGACATCGAGCGTTTTCCCCGGGTCGGCCTGTGCGAGGAACATGGTCTCGAACCCGAACCCCTCGTCGCGCAGGCCGGCGCCGGGCGGCGCGCCGTGATGCTCCTCGGCTCGACCGGCACCGGCCGCAACACTCGCGGCGACGGCCGCCGCGCCCGGGAGCCGCGGCGCCACCGCGTCGGCGTTGCCCGTCAGGTACGCGTGCGCGCCCTCGAACAGTCGGAACAGGCCCTGCCCGCCAGAGTCGACGACGCCTGCCTCGCGCAGGATCGGGAGCAGCGACGGCGTCTTCGCGACGGCCTTCTGCGCGGCATCGACGGTCGACTGCATGACGGCGTCGAGCGTCTGCCCTCGCTCGGCGCTCTTCACGGCCGCTGCGGAGGCTTCGCGGGCGACGGTGAGGATCGTCCCCTCGACCGGCTTCGCGACGGCGCCGTACGCGGCCTTCGTGCCCTGGTCGAGCGCGTTCGCAAGGTCCAGCGCGTTGAACCGCTTCTTGCCCGCGAGCCCTTCGGCGAGGCCGCGGAGGATCTGGCTGGTGATCACGCCGGAGTTGCCGCGGGCGCCCATGAGCGCCCCGAACGCCGCCGCTGCCGCGACCCGCTCCGCCGACCCGGTCGGCCCGACCAGCTCCGCTTCGGCGAGCGCCGCGCGAACGGTGGCCATCATGTTCGAGCCGGTATCGCCGTCGGGGACGGGAAAGACGTTTAGCGCGTTGACCTCGTCGACGCTCGCCTCGAGCCCTGCGGCAGCGGCTCGGAAGGCACCGAGCAGGCCCGCGCCGTCGCAGGCTCGGCGGGCCATCAGGCGCCGTCCATCGGGAGCGCAGGGCTACGCAACGTCGGTCCCGCTGTCGGCCAGGTCGGACGGGCCGACGTCGGTCCGGTCCCGCGGCTGGGGCGGCTCGCCGCCGGGATGGATCTCGAGCTGGGCGACGCGGATGGACAGTCGATCGACCTCCCGTCCCAGCGCAGTCCGGATGGCGTGGCGGACGGCCAGGTCGACCTGGCGCGCGACCTCGGCGATCGGCAGCCCGTGGGCGACTCGCAGGTGGAGGCGGATCCCGAGGCTCCCGCCGGCGACGGAGACGCGAAGGCCACCGGGTCGCTGCTCGATCCAGCCCAGCAGTCGGTCGGCCCAGTTGCCGTCGAAGCCGGCGACGCCGTACGAGCCGAGCGTCACCCGCCGCACGATGTCGATCACGGCGCGGCGCGTCACGAGCGCCCGCCCCCCGATCGAACCGTCCGACAAGGTCCCTCCCTCGTGAGCCCGGCGCGACCTGCTCGCGAACGCCAGGGTGGTTCCCGGGAGCCCGCGTTGCTGCTGCGGGAGCACCGGGAGTGCGTGGTATAGTACCGCCCCGCTCGGGCCCAACCGCCGTGAGCGCTCGTCCCGACGATCAGACCCCGAGGTTCCCATGGCTCGTTCCTGTGCGATCTGCGGCAAGGTTTCGATGGGCGGCTTCAACCCGCAGTCCGTCGGTTCGAACCGGGTGCGCGCGCATCGCCGCTACCAGCCGAACCTCCAGCCCTACGTCATCACGAAGGGCGGCACCTCCACCCGCGTCCTCGTCTGTACGCGCTGCCGCCGCACCGCCACGAAGGCCGCCCGCTAGCGCCTCGCTTCCCGCGGATCCGATCGACGGAATGGCGTCACGCTCACCTGGCGAAGCCGTCGGTAGGATGAGCCCATGACCGCCCAGCTTCGCGTGCTCGTCGAGGAGCCCACGAGGGGCAAGCGCTGGGTCGCGGTCGCGGCGGACTGGCCGGGTTTCGAACGAGGCGCCAAGAGCGAGGATGAGGCGGTCGCGAAGCTCGCCCGGTATGTGCCGCGCTACCTGCCGGTCGCGAAGCGCGTCGGGCTGGACTCGGAGCTCGCGGCCCAGACCGACGTCGACATCATCGGCCGGTACCCCGGGGTCGGCTCGACCGACTTCTGGGGCATCTCGTTCGCGCCCTCGCCGCTCGACCGCGAGCCGTTCGACGCGCCGACCTTCGACCGCCAGGCAGGGCTGCTGCGCGCGGCGTGGGCCGAGTTCGACGAGACGGCCGCCCGCGTCTCGGCCGAGCTCCGGCCGGGCGTCCGGGGCGGGGGCCGCTCCCGCGACCAGATCGTGACGCATGTCCTGGCCCAGGAGGCCGGCGACTTCTCGAGGCGGGTGCAGGCGATGACGGAGGTCGAGGACGTGGCCAACGACGAGCTGATCCACGTGACGCCGGGCGTGCTCGCGGATCACCGCGACCGCTTCGTCGAGGCGATGCGCGCCTGGTACGCGGAGGGCAAGCCGCTCGGCAAGTGGACGGTCCCGTACCTGCTCCGCCACACGGCCTACCACGTGCTCGACCACACCTGGGAGATGCAGGACCGCGACTTGGCCGAACCCACTTGAGCCACGAGACCACGGAATGAAGCTGCTTCTCACGTCCGCTGGCATCAGGAACGCGAGCATCAACGATGCGCTGGTCGACCTGCTGGGCAAGCCGATCGCCGAGTCCGATGCCCTGTGCATTCCAACCGCGACGTACGGGCACCCCATGACCGGTCCCGGCAATGCGTGGCGATTCATCAGCGGACGCGAGCCCTTGACCCCGATGGTCGAGCTCGGTTGGAAGTCGGTGGGCGTCCTGGAGCTCACCGCGCTGCCGAGCATCGACAAGGATCGTTGGGTCACCTGGGTCCGCGAGACGGACGTGCTCCTCGTGAATGGCGGCGACCCCCTGTACCTCTGCCACTGGATGCGGGAGTCCGGGCTGGCCGATCTCCTCCCGTCGCTGAGCGAGACCGTGTGGGTCGGGCTGAGCGCCGGGAGCCTCGTGATGACCCCCAGGATCGGCGAGGACTTCGTCAACTGGAAGCCGCCCGCCGGAGGCGACGAAACGCTGGGCATCGTCGACTTCGTGATCTTTCCCCACCTCGACCATCCGGCGCTACCGGAGAACACCATGGCCGACGCTGAACGCTGGGCTGCCGGGATGTCGATGCCGGCGTACGCGATCGACGATGAGACCGCGATCAAGGTCGTCGATGGCACGGCCGAGGTCGTTTCCGAGGGCCACTGGAAGCTGTTTGCTCCAGACGGCCCCACGTAACAGCCGCCGACGGCGGACAGACGTCACGGTTGAACGCCTGAAACGCTCTCACCGGCGTGCGTGACAACGTTGTCGAGCGCTGGCAGGCAGTCGTCGCGTTCGGGATCGCGTTCGCGAACCTGGCGCTGCTCTGGCTCCTGATCGGCGGGGAGGGCGCGTCGCGGGCCTACTCGGTCGGGCTGCACACCCTGTTTCGCGATCATCTCCCCGCGGTCGGTGCGTCCCTGCTCGCGACCTTGCTACTCGCCGGTGTCCTCGGTCTGAGCTTGCGTTCCATCGGTGGGCTCTGGTTGACGATCTGGATCGCCCTGGCAACCGACATCGCTGCAGCGATCGGCATCACCCTGATCTTCGACGAGATTCGCCGGCACCCGGACCTGCTGCGTGCCGTCCTCACCGAGACCGCGGGCGGGCTCCAGCTCGTCGCGATCAGCGCCGGAGCGGCGCTTGGCTACGCGGCGAGGCGGGCGAGCACGTACCGCAGGTAGATCACGCCCGAGCCGAACATCCGCGTCTCCTCGAGCCGTAGCTCGACGTGGTCGTCGAGCGGCGGGAAGAAGCGCGTTCCGGCGCCGAGCAGGATCGGATGGACGAAGAGACGGAACTCGTCGACCAGGCCGGCGCGGATGAGGGTGCCGGCGAGCGTCGCCCCGCCGACGTCCATGTCGAGGCCCGACGCCTTGAGGCGCGTGACCTCGGCGACGACGTCGCCATGAACCAGCCGGCTACCAGCATCGACCTCCAGGAGTGACCGCGAGAAGACGACCCGCGGGATGTCGCGCCAGATCCGCGCGAACTCGACCATCGGTGGCGTGGCGGCCGGATCGTCCTCGGCGGTCGGCCAGTAGGCCGTCATCAGCTCGTACATCCGTCGACCGTAGAGCGACGTCCGGATGTGGCGCGATTGCTCGTTGAAGAACGAGTGCAGCTCGTCGTCGATGTTCGCCCACTCGAGCGACCGGCTGGGCGTCTCGATGAAGCCATCGAGCGACACGGACAACGCGTAGACGAGCCTGCCCATTCGGCCACCTCCTGAGATCGACGCCCAGCCTAGCCCGCGCCCGCGATGTCAGCCTAGCCGAGGGTCCGCCGAAACGTCTCGACCGGGAATCGAGGGCGCACAATCCTCGCCATGGTCCGGCGATGGTTGCGACGCATCGGGCTGACGCTCGGGTTGCTGCTGCTCGTCGTAGGGATCTTCGCCTTGCGGCTCGCCCCGGTCTGGCCCGGCCTGTCGGTGCCGTCCGCGACCCGGTTGCACATCGACAACCAGCCACCGACGATCCTCCCGTTCATCGGCTGTCCGACAGCGTTGCTCGGACCGGTCGTCGTCACCGTTGAAGGCCAAGGGCTCGTATTCCGACGCGAGACCGGCGAGCGGGTCGATGTCGAGTTCCCGCCGGGGTGGGGCGCGTGGCTCGTGGGCGACCTCGGCGTGCTGATCGATCGCTACGGAGGCGTCGTGGCCCTCGAGGGGCAGACGGTCTCGTTCGGTGGCGGCCAGGCCGGCGAGTCCGGCGAGCGCTTTCGCGTCTGTCAGGGATTCGCCTAGGCGGGCCGCCGCTCCGACGTATCGAGCCAGATCGTGAACGGACCGTCGTTGACGAGCTCGACCGCCATCTCCGCGCCGAACGAGCCGCTTTGGACATCCGCGACACCGCCCTCCCGGAGCGCGTCTGCGAAGCGCAGGTAGAGCCGCTCGGCGACCTCGGGCGCGGCGGCATCGGTGAAACCGGGGCGACGACCACGTGCGGTGTCGGCGTAGAGCGTGAACTGGCTGACGACGAGCGCCGAGCCGCCGCTGTCGATGACCGAGCGGTTCGTCCGGCCGTCGTCGTCGGCGAAGATCCGGAGCTCGGTGACGCGGCGGGCAAGCGCAGCCGTCGTCGGTTCGTCGTCGCTCGTGGCCGACGCCGACGAGCACCAGCAGGCCGGGACCAATCGAGGCGATCGTCTCGCCGCCGACCGTCACGGACGCGCGGGACACGCGCTGGAGCAGCGCGCGCACGTCAGGCTCGTGGGTTCGCGGCCGTGCTCCGGGCCGTCGTCGAGCTGCGAGCCGCCGGCGCCCGCCGGCCGGCCGTCGGTCGCGACCCGTTCGATCGGCTGCCCGAGCGCACGAGCGCACGCCGCCGCGGCTCGAACCGCTCGCGGGCGGCGGCCTCCGCCGAGGCGGGCAGGAGGAGGTCCCAGCGACGGATATCGTCGTCCATGTCGGCCGGGTCCGCGCGTGACCGGAAGAGGAGCACCGGGATGCCCGCCGCCTCGATCTCCTCGCGGAAGGTTCGTGCCTGGGGCCGGCGGAGCGTCGCGAAGGTGACCATCCGGTCCCGTGGGATCGGGGGCACGCCGTTGTTCAAGCCGAACTGGTAGCCCTCGTCAGCGAGGGCGCGGATGAGCCGGATCTCGCGGCCCATGTTGCGGCCCTTGATCCAGAGCGCGGAGCCCACGACGAGGATGTCGACCCCGAGCGACCCGATCAGCTCCGCGGTGTCGCGATTGACCCCGCCGTCGACGTGAATCTCGCCCCCGTGGAGCTTGTGCGACAGGATCTCGCGCGCCTGGAGCAGCTTGGCCTTGGCGACGTCGGCCATGAACTCCTGGCCGCCGAACCCGGGCTCGACCGTCATGACCATCACGATGTCGAGCAGCTTCCGGTATGGCTCCAGCGCTGACAGCGGGGTCTTCGGCTTGACGCACAGCCCGGCGGCGCGACCCGCCGCGCGGATGGCTTTCAGCGTCGGCTCGATGTCCTCCTGGATCTCGACGTGGATCGTCACCGAGTCACAGCCGGCGTCGAGGAACTCGGCGATGAACCGGCCGGGCGTGGAGATCATCAGGTGGGCGTCGAACGGGAGGCGGGTGCGGCGGCGAAGGGCCGCGATGGTCTTCGCGCCGAAGGTGATGTTCGGGACGAAGTGGCCGTCCATGACGTCGAGGTGGATCCGGTCGGCGCCCTCCCGCTCGGCGCGGTTGATGGCGTAGGCGAGGTTGCCGAGGTCGGAGTCGAGGATGCTCACCGCCACCCGCGCGCGCGACGTCGATGGCGCGTCGTGGGCCGTCGGCTCGCGACGCAACGCGGGCACGGACGATCGACGCCGAGGACGCGGACGCTGGATCCGTGCGGGCGTCATGACTCCACCCCGACGGGCACGGGCTCCTCGCTCCGTTCGCCACGCAGTGCCCGTGCGCTCGCCAGCTCCAGGCGCGTCCGGCGTCGGGCGACGGCAGGGGCGGCCGGCGTCCCGGCCCGTTCGGCTGCCAGCTGGCCGCAGGCTGCACCGATCTCGACCCCACGGTTCCGGCGGATCGTGACCGGCAGGCCGACCGCCTGGAGGCGTGCCGCGAAGCGCTCGATCACCGGCATCGGGCTCGCCCGCCATGGGCGTGTGGGCGACGGGGTTCATCGGGATGAGGTTGACGTGCGCGAGGTCGCCCTTGAGCAGCACTGCGACCGCGTCCGCATCGGCGTCCGTGTCGTTCACGCCGTCGATCATCGTCATCTCGTAGCTGATCCGCCGGCCCGTCTCGCGTGCGTGATCGCGAGCTGCGGCGACGACCTCGGCGACCGGCCAGCGCCGGTTCAAGGGCACGAGCACGTCCCGCAGCGAGTCGCGGGCCGCGTGCAGGGAGATCGCCAGCGTGAACTGCGGACCGAGCGCGGTCAGCCGACGGATGCCCGGCACGACGCCCGAGGTCGAGACCGTGATGTGTCGCGCGCCGAGGCCGAGCTTCGCAGGGTCGTTGAGCGCCGCCACCGCCTCGAGCACCCGGTCCAGGTTCAGCAGCGGCTCGCCCATGCCCATGAACACGACGTTGGTCAGGCGCGGGCCCGATGTCGCACCGCCTGCCGGCTCGGCGCGCGCGAGGCGGCCGATCGCGCTCCGGACCTGGTCGAGGATCTCCGCGGTCTCGAGATCGCGCTCGAATCCGAGCTCGCCCGTCGCGCAGAACGGGCAGCCGACTGCGCAGCCACCCTGGCTCGAGATGCACAGCGTGTGCCTCGCCTTCCGCCCGGCGCGCGCCGGGTAGTGCATCAGGACCGACTCGATGGTCGCGCCGTCCGACAGCCGATGGAGGACCTTCTCGGTCTGCCCGCCGTCCGAGGCGACGATGGCCTCGTCCGCGACGGTGGACCATCGAAACGCGTCGTCGATCGCGGTGGCGAGCGGCTGCGGCAGCGTCGTCAGGTCGGCGGCGCGATTCGCCGCAGCGCCCCAGAGCGCCTGCTCCACCTGCTTTGCGCGGAAGGCCTTCTCACCCCTGGCGAGGAACCACGCCGCGAGCTCGTCCGACGGCATGCCGGACAGCCCCCGCCGCGGGTCGCGGGCTCGCGCCTCAGGCATCGCGCAGCGCCTCCCAGACGCGGCGTTGCGACATCGGCAGCTCCCGCAGCCGGACGCCGGTGGCATCGGCGATCGCGTTGGCAACGGCGGCGGGTCCCGCGATGACCGGCGCCTCGCCGATGCCCTTGGCACCGAGCGGACCATCCGGCGCTGGCACCTCGACGCTCGTCGCGCCGAACGCGGGCACGCTCTCGGCGTGGGGCATCGCATAGTCGAGGAACGAGCCGCTCAGGAGCTGCCCGTGCTCGTCGTGGACGAGCGCTTCCAGCGTCGCCCAGCCGACGCGCCTGCGCGGCGCCGCCGTGCTGCTGACCGGCCACGAGGGCGGGATTCAGCACGCGCCCGACGTCCTGGACGACGTGGTCCTCGAGCACCGTCACGGCGCCCGTGTCGCGATCGACGTGGACCCTGACGACGTGGCCCGCCACCGACGGCGCGAGTCCCGGCGCGTCTGCCGCGGCGTGGGCTTCGATCGGAGCACGCCCGGCTCGGGCGTTGGCGCGGACGAGCTTCGCGATCGGGATCGCCCGGCCAGGCGTGCCTCGCGGCCGGACCGTGCCGTCGACGAGCTCCAGGTCCTCGACCGAGATCTCGAGCTCGATCGACGCCGCTTCGAGGAGCCGCTCCGCCGTGCCCTCGGCAGCCGCCCGGATCGCGCGCCCGACCGAGTACGTGAGCGTGGACCCACCGCTGCCCGGGGACAGCGGCGCGGATCCCGAATCGAGGCTCAGGATGTCGACCTTCTCCGGCTCGATGCCCAGCACCTCGGCGACGATGGCCTGGAACCCACCGACCGCGCCGGACATGTCGGCGATCCCGGTGAGGACCTGGACGCTCCCGTCGGGCGACATTCGGCAGGCGGCGGCGGCCGCGTTCGTGGCGCCCGGCCAGTAGCCGATCGCGATGCCCACCCCCTCAACGCGCCCGGACGCGTCGGCTTTGGCGTCGGCCCGGGCGCCGTTGGATCGTGCACGCCACGGCCGGCTCGCCTCGAGCGCATCGAGGACATCGCGCCCGCCGTGGACCGGCCAGGCCTCGCCGTCGACCATCGTCGAGCCCTCGTCCGCGAGGTTGCGCCGCCGGAGCTCGATCGGATCGAGCGCCAGCTCGACGGCGACCTCGTCGACCAGCGTCTCGAGCGCCATCGCCATCGGCGGCGCGCTCGGCGCCCGGTAGGCGCCGGTGCCGAACCGGTTCGTGCGCACGCCATAGGCGCGAATGTCGAACGCCGGCCAGGCGTACGGACCGGCGACGAGCACGCCGGCGAGCGATTCGCTCGTGCCCTCCTCGAAGACACCGGCGTCGGCGACGACGCGCGCCTCGAGCCCGACGAAGTGACCCTCGGCGTCGGCGCCGATCCGGATCGTCGTGTGGAACGACTGGCCCGGGTTCGTCGCGGCGAGATCCTCGGCTCGCGTCAGGACGAGGCGGACGTGCCGGCGCAGCTTCCAAGCGGCAGCGGCGACGAGCGTGTCGAACAGCGGCCACTTCCCGCCGAACGCCCCGCCCAGCGGCGTGCCGATGACCCGGACGCTGCCGCGACGGGATGCCGAGGGCCTTCGACACCTCGTCCCGCGTTCCGAACACCGCCTGCGTCGCGGTCTCGACGACGAGCGTGCCGTCCTCGTCCACCCAGGCACTGCAGGCCTGCGGCTCGAGGTAGCCCTGGTAGACCCACGACGTGGAGAACCGACCCTCGCGAACGACCGTTGCGGAAGCGGCTTCGCCGCGACATCGCCGTCCCGGTATCGGCTGCGGCCAACGACGTTGCGGGAGAGGTGCTCGGCGTCGATCTCCTCGTCCCCTCCCCCGCCGACCCCGGCGTGGGTCTGGGCGTCCATCGATCCGGTCCGGTCGCCCTCGGTGGCGAGCTCGACGCGCGCGAGCGGCGAGGCAGGATCCATCGCGGCCTCGGGATCGAGGACGACGGGCAAGCGGCTCGAGCTGGACCTCCACGAGCTCCGCCGCGTCCATGCCGCCGCGGCGGGCTTTCGGCGACGACCAGCGCGACCGGATGGCCGGCGAACACGACCTCGCTGAACGGGCGAGCGGCTTGCGCCATCCGGTCGCGACCCTTGGCGCGCATGGGCAGGTCCGCGGCCGATGAGCACGGCGATGACGCCCGGGATCTCCAGCGCCGCCGTCGGATCGATCGAGCACGATCGTCGCGTGGGCGCGCGCCGCCAGCACGAGGCGGGCGTGGAGCATGCCTCGCTGCGGCGGCGATCCGCCCCGTAACGGGTTGCGCCGCGAACTTTCGCCGGGGCGTCCGCTCGCGGTCGCGCGACGCCGATCGGTTGCTGGTGGCCGTCATCGTCGGGTCCTCCCGGCGTGGGCCGCCGTCACCGGGTTTACGTCTGGCGTACTCGTGCAGACGCCTGCCCGGCTTCATCCGCGCTCCGGCCAGGCCCTAACCCCGTCGCCCGCCCAGCGCGCGCTTCGCCGGCGAGCTGGAGCTCGTCGAGCACGAGCCTGCCGTCGGAGGTGGTCAGGGCGAGGCGGTCGCCGTGCGGCACGAGCACGCCGGGGCATCGTTCCCCGTCGGCCGGAGCGGTGGAGGCGGCCAGCACGGCAACCCGCCCCGCCGGCGTCTCGAGGAACGAGCCCGGCCACGGGGCCTGCGCCCGCACCTGCCGCTCCAGCTCCGCCGCCGCCCGGCTCGGGTCCAGGCGGCCGTCCTCGCGCCGGAATGGCCGCGTCACGGTGGCGCCGGCATCGGCGTCTGGCGGTCGACCGCGGCCGTCCCGCGAGCCACGCCTCCGAGCCTGCGCCGGGTGCAGGAGCGCTGCCCCCTCGGCGCCGCCGTCCTCGAGCTCCGGTGCGCGCTCGGTCCCGGACAGCGGCCAGCTCTGGCGTCACCACGATCGGGCCCGTATCGATCCCATCGTCCATCCGGATCACCGTCACGCCGACCCGTTGTCGCCCTCCGCGATCGTGGCCGCGATCGGCGTGGCGCCGCGATGCCGCGGCAGCATCGACGGGTGGACGTTGAGGATCCCGCGCTCGGGCAGGTCGAGGAGTCGCGCGCGGAATGATCTGGCCGTAGTCGGCAAGCACGCCGAGCTCGGGCGCCAGCGCGGCGATGCCGGCCACCGCTCGGCCGCCCGGACGTGCGCCGGCTGCAGGAGCGGGAGGCCCAGCGCGCGGGCACGCAGTGCCACGGGCGTCGGCGTCAGCATGCGGCTCGCGGCCGGCAGGTCGATCGGGCGCCGCTGACGACCGCGACCAGCTCGATCCGGGGGTTCCGCGACGAGCGCATCCAGGATCGGGACCGCAAAGCCCCCGGAGCCGAAGAAGATCGTCGTGACCCGGTCGGCCGCCCGCCCGGGGGCGGGACCGGCGGTCACGCCAGTGCGGGCGTGCGGACGCGCGAGCGTCGCCCCTTCGGCCGCGCCCTCCGGCCGCCGTCGCCGGACCCGTCGCCCTCGGTCTCGTCGTCACCCAGACCCACCGCGATCAGCTCGTCCATCGAGTCGAGGTAGTCGATGTACAGCTTGCCGTCGAGGTGGTCGAGCTCGTGCTGGAACGCGCGGCCCGAGCAGGCCCGGATCCGGCGACCTTGATCTTCCGTCCGCGCCGATCCTGCGCGACGACCCAGACCTTCTCGCGCCGGGTCACGTACGCGGCGTAGCCCGGGATCGACAGGCAGCCCTCGAGGTCGCGATCGTCGCCCTCGGAGCGCACGATCTTCGGGTTCACCAGCTCGTGCAGCCGATCCTCGACCTCGACCACGCAGACCGCGAGCCCTTCGCCGATCTGGGGCGCCGCGAGCCCGACGCCCGGGCGCATCGCGCATGGTGTGGGTCAGGTCGTCGAGCAGACCGGCGAGGAACCTCCCGAAGCTGACACCGGCTCGCCGCGCAGCCGCAGCCGCGGGTCACCGAGCAGGACGATTGGGCGGACGCTCACGCGGCCGAGTATACGA
Source organism: uncultured Chloroflexia bacterium (assembly GCA_963721765.1). Lineage (GTDB taxonomy): Bacteria > Chloroflexota > Limnocylindria > Limnocylindrales > CSP1-4 > UBA5189. The sequence continues at coordinate 1,246,416 of CAVRJP010000001.1, read as the reverse complement.
TCGAGCTCGGGCTCACGCCGTGGTTGCGCCCGAATACAGCTGCGCGGCCCCGCTCGTGGGGCCGCGCAGCCGGTTCGGGATCGGATCGGCTCAGGCGACGCCGGTCCGGGTGGGCTCGGTGGAGGTGGTGCCGTTGATGGACCCGGCGACGTCGCGCCGCGGTCTTCGTGCCGGTCTTCGTGGCGGCGTCGGCGACGGAGTCCCGCGGCGAAGTCGCGCGACTTCTCGGCCAGCTTACGCCCGCCTGCCCGTGAACTCGGCAGCCTTCGGGCAGCCGGCCCGGCCTTCTCGCCGGCGAGCGCGGCCAGCTCGGCGGCCTTCGCGCCGACCTCGCGGACGACCGGCGCCGACTGCGTGGCGAGCTTCTCGATCATGGCCTGGAGCTGGGCTGACCCACTCGCGGGCCTTGCCCTGCGGCACCCGTGGACGTCTGCTCGGGCTCGGTCCAGGCGAAGGTATCGTCACTCTGCGCGCCCGCCTCGGGCCCGCTCGACTTGGTCGCGTCGTCGGTCATTGGCGTCTCCTCGAATTCCCCGTTGGAGAGCCGCGAACGTCAGGCGTCGCTCGGGCGTCGTGCTCGGACGGCTCAGCGTGAATCGTACGACCGATCGACCGATCAAGTCACACGCTCCGCGCACGGGTCCGATCTCAGAGCAGCGATTTGGGGTCGACGTCGATCGACCATGGGCGCCCGGCGGATCGCCCAGGAGCGCACTGGGTCGGCGCCTCGGAGGACGACGTTGAACCGCCATCGATCCCCGCGGCGCGCGACGAACGCCGGAGCCGGACCCGCAACGTCGACCTTGGCGCCGATCGTCGCCGCCCGTTGCGAAGCTCCACCACCAGTGCCCGACCGGCCTGCTCCGCCTCGGCCCGATCCGCCATCGCAACGGTCAACTTCACGAGCTTGCCGAACGGCGGCGACCCGAATCGCCGCCGCTGGTCCAGCTCCGCGTCGTAGAACGCGCGGCGCGTCCCTCCGCGACCGCGACGATCGCCGGGTGCTCCGGCTGGTAGGTCTGGATGATGGCGCTCCCGGGCGGTCGCCCCGGCCGGCGCGACCCACCGCCTGGGCGAGTAGCTGGTAGGTCCGCTCCGCTGCCCGCTCGTCGGGCAGGTTCAGGGCGACGTCGGCGGAGACGATGCCGACGAGCGTCACCGACGGGATGTCGAGCCCCTTCGTCACCAGGCTCGTGCCCGACGAGCACGTCCAGCCGCCGGTCGGTGAAGGCGTCGATCACCCGCTCGGCGGCGCCCTTCGCGCTCGACGATGTCCCGGTCCAGGCGCCCGACGCGCAGCTCCGGGAAATCGATCCTTGACCTCGCGCTCGAGGCGCTCGGTGCCGCCGCCGAGGTACCGGATCCGCGCCGAGCCGCACTGCGGGCAGCGCGTCGGCATGGGCCAGGCGCGACCGCAGTGGTGGCAGCGCAGCGTCTGGCCGGCCTGGTGGTAGACGAGCGGCCGCGTGCAGTCGGGGCACGTCGCGACGTACCCGCAGTCCCGGCACAGCACGACCGACGCGGTCCCACGGCGATTGATGACGAGGATCGCCTGCTCCGCCATCCCCGAGCGCCATGATCGCGGCAGCGAGGGAGCGCGACAGCATCGCGGTGTTGCCCGCCGCGAGCTCGGCGCGCAGATCGACGATCTCGACCTCCGGGCGCGGCCCCGCTGAGCCGCACCGGCAGGCGGAGGCGGGTGATCCGTCCCGTCGCGCGCACGGCCCTTCCATCTCGACCGATGGCGTGCCGAGCCGAGGACGACCGGTGCACCCGCGAGCCGGCCCGAGCTCGAGCGCCACGTCGCGTGCCTGGAGCCGCGGCGTGCGGTCGCTCTTGTAGGCGGGGTCGTGCTCCTCGTCGACGACGATCAGCCCGACATCGGCCAGCGGCGCGAGCACCGCCAGCCGCGTCCCGACGACGACATCCACCTCGCCACGACGGATGCGCCGCCACTCGTCCGCCCGCTCCCCGTCCCCGAGGCCGCTATGGAGCACAGCGACCCGGGCGTCGAGATCGGCGCGGAGCCTGTCCACGAGCGGCAGTGCGAGGGCGATCTCGGGCACGAGCACCAGCGCGGGGCGATCCGCGGGCGAGGGTCGGCGGCGAGGAGCTCGAGTAGATGGCGGTCTTGCCGCCACCCGTGACGCCGTCGAGCAGGATCGTCTGGACGGTCCGCTCCGCGACGGCTTGCTCCATCGCGGCCACCGCCGCCGACTGCTCCGGGCTCAGCTCGCTGCCGGCCGGCCGGCCGCCACGCGTCCCTGGTGACCGCGCGGCGAGCGGGCGGCGCGGTGCCTCCCGGACGTCGATCTCCACCAAGCCCCGGCGCATCAGCCCCGCGACAGTCGAGGAGCCGTGGCGCGCTCGCCAGCTCGGGGGCGGCCAGGCCCTCAGGCGGGCCGGCATCGAGATCGGCCAGGAGCGCCTGCTGGCGCGGGCCGAGCCGGCCTTTCGACTGGCGCCGTTGGCTTCCGTCTCGGGGCGCCGGCGTACGAAGCGGATCCAGCGCGGCCCGGCGCCGGCGGCGAGCAGCGTCCAGTCGAGGTCGACGAGGCCCTGCGCCTCGAGGGCTCGCAGGCGGCGGAGGAGCGCGGGCCGCCCCTCCGGCGCGACCAGCGAGCGCACCTGGCGCGGGCCCGCGGCGAGGCCTTCGAGAATCTCGACATCGGCCGGGATCGAGCCGGGGATCGGCGTCGTCCCCGGGCTTCTCCGGGCGGCGTTCCGCGACGAGCTCCAGCCGCTCGAGCATGCCCGGCGGGAGCATGGCCCGCAGCGTGATCGCCGGAGGCGCAAGGTAGTGGTCGGAGATCCACGCCGCGAGGCGCATGCCGAGCTCGGGCAGGAGCGGCCCATCGGCCCGCACCCGATCGAGCACGGGCTTCGCCTCGATACCCGCCACCAGCTCGCCCGGACCGAGCACGATCCCCAGCGCCTGTCGGCGCCCGAACTCGACGAGCACGGCTTCGCCGGGAGCGAGATCCGACAGGGCTTCGGGAACGCGGTACGTGTACGGCCGGATGCCCGCGCCGCCTGCCGCGTCGACAGCGACCGCGACGAGCCGCTCGGCGGTCATGAGCTCAGACGCGGATGCGTCGGTCGGGGTTCGCGGCCTTCTCGGCGCGGATGATCTCGTCGATGCGCGCGGCGGTACGGGCGACCTCGCCGGTCTCGTTGCGGACGACGTAGTCGTAGTCGTCCTGGCGCGCCAGCTCGAGCGCGGCGTTGCGTTGCCGGACGTCGAGCTCGTCGGCCGTTTCGGTCGCCCGGGACTGGAGCCTCGAGAACAGGTCCTCGAGCGATGGTGGCACGAGGAAGACGAGGAGCGCCTCGGGGACGGCCTGCTTGACGGCGGCGGCGCCCTGGACGTCGATCTTGAGGATCGCGTCTCGCCCCGCGGCGAGCGCCGCACGGACGTCGTCCCGCGGCGTCCCGTACCAGTGGTTGTGGACGAGGTTCGCCTCCAGGAAGCCGCCGACCGCGCGGCGCGCCTCGAACGCCTCCTCGGACAGGAAGTGGTAGTGGACGCCATCGACCTCGTACTCGCGGCGCGGCCGCGTCGTGCAGGTGACGACGAAGTACCGCTCCGGCTCCGTCGGAACCAGGCAGAGCGACGAGATGACGGTGTCCTTGCCGACCCCTGATGGGCCGGACACGATCACGACCATCGCGCCTGGCGCCCCAGGCGCCGTCTCGACCATCGCCGGCTCGTCCGCGCTCACGTCGGCGCTCACGTCCGTACACCGCGCAGGCGCACCAGCACCGAGTCCAGCGCCGCCGGGAGTGGCGCCTCCGCCCGGATCAGGCGCCCGCTCGATGGCGACGTCAGCTCCAGGCGCCAGGCGTGGAGGAACAGCCGCTCCAGTCCGTCCGGGCCGCGGCGCGACGTGCCCGTCCCGTACATCGGGTCGCCGGCGACCGGATGCCCGATGGCGTCCAGGTGGACGCGGATCTGGTGCGTCCGGCCGGTGACGAGGTCGAGCTCGAGGAACGTCCAGCCGTCGAACCGCTCGCGCACGCGGTAGCCCGTCGTCGATGCGCGACCGCCCTGGGTCACCGCCATCCTGGTGCGCCGTCCGGGGTCGCGACCGACCGGCGCCTCGATCCTCCCAGCGGCGGCAGACACCGGACCCGTGCACCAGCGCGAGGTAGGCCTTCTTGATCCGGCGCGCCTTCAGCTGCGCCTGGAGGGACGCCTGCGCCGCGTCGCTCCGCGCGACCATCAGCAGGCCGCTGGTGTCGCGATCGAGCCGATGCACGATCCCCGGCCGTTGGACGCCCGCGATGCCGCCCGGGGCGAGGGACTCGCCGCGGCCGAGGAGCGCGTTCACCAGAGTCCCGTCTTGGTGCCCTGCCGACGGGTGGACGACGAGGCCGGCAGGCTTGTCGACGATGAGCAGATCGTCGTCCTCGTAGACCACGTCGAATTGGATCTCGGGTTGGGCGATCGGCTCGGCCGGTGCCGGGGGCGGGATCCGGCAGCTCGAGCGCCGCGCCGCCGGCAACGATCGCGTTGGCCTTGAGCGGCTGCCCGCCGAGCGTGAGCCGGCCCTCGGCGATGAGGCGCTGGACGTAGCTCCGCGAGAGCCCGCTGAGGTCCGAGGCGATGCGGTCGACGCGCGAGGGTCGGGATCCCGCGGGGATCAGCATTCGCCGCACCTCCTCCCGATGCTCGTCACGCTCAGGCACGGACCGGCGCTCGGCGTGCGACGGACGGCCAGATGCTCGCCGCCAGCAGCAGCAGGATCGAGAAGCTGATCGCCGAGTCGGCGACGTTGAACGTGTACCAGCGGACGGACCCGATGCCAGCATCGACGAAGTCGACAACGTAGCCGAGTCGAAGCCGGTCGATGAGGTTGCCGAGCGCGCCGCCCAGCAGCAGGCCGAGCGTGATCGACAGGTACCGGTTGCGGCCGGAACGCCCGTGGTACACGACGATCAGCGAGGCGACGACGAGCGAGATGAGCGCGAAGGGCACCGCCTGGCCGCGCAGAAAGCCGAAGAGGCCGCCGTCGTTCTGTGCGTGCACGAGCCGCACGAGGTTGCCGAGCACCTCCACGGACTCACCGGGCCCCAGGAACGACGTGATCCAGCCCTTCGTGAGCTGGTCAATCGTGAGGATGGTCGCAGCCAGGCCTCCGAACACGAGCCACAGCGGGCGGCCGGCCGGCTGACTGGACTCGCTCACGCGGCCGCGGACCCGTCCGAGATCGCTCGCAGCCAGATCGTGGCCGCTCCTTCTGACAGCTCCACCGTCACGGGCGTGCCTGCCGCGCCGGCGGGTCGGCTCCGCGACACGCGGTCGGCGAGCGTGTCGCGCGCCACGGAGGCGAGATGCGGCTCGACCGCTGCGGGCAGGCCCTCCACCCATAGCTCGATCCGCGCACTCAGGTCGAGCCCGGTGTCCTTCCGGAGGTCCTGGATCGCTCGCTGGAGCTCGCGGGCGTCGCCCTCTGCTCGGAGCTCCGGCGTGAGCTGCGTGTCGATAACGACGACGAGGCCCTCATCGTGAGCGACCGCCGTGCCGGGACGCGGCGTGGCGAGGATCTCGACCTCGTCCGGCGCGAGGTTACCGAGGCCAGCGGTCACGCGACCATCCGGCGTGAACGTCGACGCGCCCTCGCGCGCTGCGGCCATGACCGCCGGAATCGCGGAACCGAGGCGCTTGCCGACCTTCGGCAAGAGCGGCTTGACCCGCCGGTCGACGAGACTCCGAGTCATCGTCGATCCGTGCGATCTCCTTGACGTTCACCTCGTCGGCGATGAGCTCGAGCAGCGCCTCGAGCGCCGGGGGCGTCCGCGACCCGGTAGGGCAAGCCACATTCTTCGCCAGCGGCTGGCGGATGCGCAGGCCGGCGGTCGCCGCGAAGGGCTCGGGTGAGGTCGACGACGCGGCGCGCCGACGCCATCGCCGATTCGATCGAGGGATCGGCGTAGCGCGCGAGCTCGGCGGTCGGCCAACGGGTGAGGTGCACCGAATCCGGTGCGGCCGCATCGAACGATGGAACGAGGTTGGCGTACATCGAGTCGGCGATGAAGGGCACGATGGGGGCGACGATCTTCGAGAGCGCCACCAGCGCCGCGTGCAGGGTCGCGAAGGCCGCGGCACGATCGACGGGATCGTCGTTGCGCGAGAACCGGCGGCGCGAGAGGCGGACATACCAGGTCGAGAGGTCCTCGATGAACGTGTCGATGGCCCGCGTCGCGGCGGCCGGGTCGACGTCGTGCAGCCGGCCTTCCACGGCCGCGGCGAGCCCGGCCACGCGCGACAGGATCCAACGGTCCATCGGCGCCGACGATGGCGCGGCGTCGGGCGTCGGCCGCCATCCCGCGGGCCGGGCGTAGGTCACGAAGAAGGCGTACGCATTCCAGAGGACGAGCAGCCGGCGCCGCGCGCCATCGGCCGCGTGCCAGCCGAACAGGATGTTGTCCTCCGGTCGGGCCGACATGTAGAGCCAGCGCATCACGTCGACGCCCATGCGCTCGGCGGCCTCGTCGAACTCGATCGAGTTGCCCCATGACTTGTGCATCGGGCGCCCGTCCTCGCCGAAGAGGGTGGCGTAGCCGAAGATCGTCTTGAACGGTCGCTCGCGCCGGAGGACCGTCGACATGGCGAGCATCGAGTAGAACCAGTTCCGGAACTGGCCCGGGAAGCTCTCGGTGATGAAGTCGGCCGGGAACCAGTCGCGCCAGTACTCGGGGTCTTCGCGGAAGTGCAGGGTCGAGAACGGCACGATGCCCGCATCGAGCCAGGGATTGCCGACGTCCGCGATCCTCGAGACGGGCTCCCCGCAGCTTGGGCAGGCGATCCTGACCTCGTCCACGTACGGCCGGTGCGGCGTGTGGCCTTCGAACCGGTCCCAGCCATCGACGGCGCGTTCCTCCAGCTCGTCACGCCCGCCGACGACGTCGAAGGTCCCGCACGACGCGCAGTCATAGATCGGCAGCGCCAGGCCCCAGTAGCGCTTCTTGCTGATCATCCAGTCGTGCATGTTCAGGAGCCAGTCGAGCTCGCGCTCGTAGCCGAACGACGGGATCCACCGGATCTCGTCGACGACCTCCATGATCTGGTAGCGGAGGCTCGCGTCGACCTGCTCCTTCGAGAGGCTGCCGCGCGACTGGTCGTAGACCGGGCCCATCGAGATGAACCACTCGTCGACGAGGCGGAAGAGGAGCGCCGTCCCGCAGCGCCAGCAGTGCGGGTAGCGGTGGGTGTACGGCTCGAGGTGGTAGAAGAAGCCGCGTCGCTGCAGGTCGTCGACGATCTCCTCGGCGACCTCGGGGGCCGACTTGCCGCTCAGCCAGTCGAACCCTTCGTAGTACCGGCCGTCCTCGTCGATCGGCCCGATCACCGGTAGCCCGAGCGACTTCCCGAGCTGGAAGTCCTCCGCGCCGGCACCCGGCGCGATGTGGACGATGCCTGTCCCCTCGTCCTCGCCAACGTCAGACCACGGGATGACGCGGTGCTCGTATGGCTTCGACGGGTCGTCGCGGGTGCCCTTCGCGAACGCTTCGGCGGCTGCTGGCAGCTCGTCGAACGGCCCGGTGTAGCGCCAACCGACGAGCGCGCCGCCGGGCAGCTCCTCCTCGACGGCGAACGGCCCGAAAACGGCCGTCTTCAGCACGCCCTTGCCGACCCAGAACCGGTCCTCGCCCTGCCGGACCCGGACGTAGGCGTTGTCCGGATGGACCGCCGCCGCGACGTTCGCGGCCAACGTCCACGGCGTCGTCGTCCAGACGAGCAGTGCCTCCCCGGGCCGGTCGACGAGCGGGAGGCGCACGGTCAGCCCCGGGTCCTCGCGGTCCGCGTAGCCCTCGGTCATCTCGTGCTGGCTGATGCCCGTGCCGCAGCGCGGGCACCAGGGCATCGAGTCGTGGCCCTTGTAGATCCAGCCGCGCTCGTGGCACTCCTTCAGGAAGCCCCAGATCAGGTCGTTGTTCTCGTTCGAGAACGTGAAATACGACCCGCCCACGTCGGGCATGCCGAGGCGCCCGACGAGCATCTCGACCGTGTCCGTGATCGGGCCGTCGGGCCCCTGGATCGTGGCGGTCTGCGACGGATCCTGCTTGAGCAGGTCGCGCAGCCGGTACAGCTCGGCCGGGTCGTTCCAGTCCATCCACATGCCGAGCCGGATCGACTGCTCCGTCTGGCGTGCCGCGTAGGTCAGCACCCGCTGCTTGCACAGGGAGACGAACTCGGCGATGCCGTGCGCCTCGATGTCGCGCTTGCTCGTGTAGCCCAGGTCCCGCTCGACGTTGACCTCGACCCACAGGCCCTGGCAGTCGAACCCGTTCTGCCAGCGCTGGTTCTCGCCGAGCATGGCGTGGAACCGCTGGAACAGGTCCTTGTATGTCCGCCCCCAGGCATGGTGCACGCCCATCGGGTTGTTGGCCGTGATCGGCCCGTCGAGGAAGCTCCAGTGCGGGCCGCCGGCGTTCTGCGCGCGCAGTCGGGCGAACGTGGCGCGCTCCCGCCACTGCTCGAGGATCTCGTGTTCCAGCGCCACGAGATCTGGGCGTGTGGGAACGGGTCGGAACATTGGCCGGTTATCCTACCCGCGATGCAGGCGGCCCACGAGACTCTCCCGCGGGGCCGCTCGCCCTTCGCGGCCGCGTTCCTCTCGCTGCTCTTCCCCGGGCTCGGTCACGCCTACCTCGGCGCGTACAAGCGAGGCCTCGGGTTCGCGGCGCCGCTCATCCTCGTCGTCGCGCTCGGCGCGGGGTTCGCGGTCCGCCTCGACGCGTTCGACCTCGCCGGGCTCGCGGTCCAGTCGTGGTTCCAGGTCCTGCTGTTCATCGGCAACCTCGTGCTGCTCGTCTATCGGGCCTACGTGATCGTCGACGCGTGGTCCATTGCCCGGGCGCTCGAGGGTCGGCCTGTGATGCCCGGCGCGCCGTCCCTGCGGAACGCGCGCGCCATCTCGATCGCCGGCCTCGCCGCGGTGCTCCTCGTCATGAGCGGCGCGCACGTGGCCGTCGCGCGCTACGACCTCCTGCTGTCCGGAACCACGAACTGCATCTTCAACCCCGACGCAGAGGGCTGCGATCCGGAGGGTTCGCCGGGGCCCGGCGGCGAGCCGACGTCGGAGCCGGGCGAGCCGACGCCCGACGCGAGCCAGGGCCCGGAGGTATCCGCGCCCGTGATCCCGCCGTGGAACGGCCAGGAGCGGCTGAACATCCTGCTCATCGGCGCCGACGAGCAGGGCGGCGGCCACAACACCGACACGATGATCACGCTCTCGATCGACCCCCAGACGAACCAGGCAGTCATGTTCCAGCTGCCCCGCGACACGGTCGACGTGCCGATCCCACCCGGCCCTGCCAAGGACTTCTACGGCGACGTCTACCCGGGCAAGATCAACGGCTGGCTGGCCGCGGTCGCCGGCCGGGCCGACTGGTATCCGGGCACGAGGACGACCCGCGGCTACAACGGGCTCAAGGCAATCCTCGGCCACCTGTACGGCCTCGACATCAAGTACTACGTCGAGGTCAACTTCTTCGGCTTCAGGAAGGTCGTCGACACCCTGGGCGGGGTGACGATCAACGTCCAGATCCCCGTCCTCGACGACAACTTCCCGCAGCCTGATGGTGGTCGCCTCCGCCTGTTCGTGCCGGCGGGGGTCCAGCACATGACCGGCACCCAGGCGCTCGACTACGCGCGGTCGCGCAAGAGCACCAACGACTTCGAGCGCGGCGCCCGCCAGCAGCGGGTCATCGTCTCGCTCCGGCAGCAGCTCGACATCGGCCAGGCGATCCGGAACATCGAGCCGCTCGCGTTGGCGATCGGCGAATCCGTTCGGACCGACATCCCGAAGGAGCTGGTGCCCGAGCTGCTGGGCCTCGCCGAGCGAATCGACACGCGTTCGATCCGATCGGTGATCTTCACGCCGCCGTTCTACCAGGCGGAGTGCCTGAGCTGCCCGCCGCGGGGCTACATCATCCAGCCGCGCGTCGCCCGGATCCGCGCCGCGGTTGCGGAGGCGTTCAACATCGACCCGGACTTCGCCGAGGCGCGCGACGCCCTGGCCGAGGAGGGCGCCGAGCTATGGGTCCTCAACGGCTCTGGCCGAACCGGCGAGGCGGCTCGCCTCTCCGCGTTCTTGAGCTACCTCGGGCTCGCCGCGAGCGCTCCCAACCAGCGGCCCGACACGAGCGGCCTCACCAACACGACCGTGCGCGCCTACAACGGTGCCGAGACTGCATTCCCGTTGACGGTCGCGGCGCTCCGCGAGGTGTTCGGCGTCGAGGTCGTGCCCATCGCCGATCCCGCCGTCCGCGTTGACTTCACCGTGATCACCGGCGAGACCACGCCCGAGCTCACCCCGCCGCCGGTCCCGTAGCCTCCAATCCGCGCGCTCGGCAAGGCCCTCGCCCAGCGGAAACTTCTCAGATCGACACCCGTGGTCGGCTAGCGAACGAAACCGCGTAGATGCAGGCGCCCGCGATTGCGACGGAGCGCTGTCTGAGCGTGGGTGGCTACCTCGGCGCGGGTCTGGACCGGCCGGCCGCTATCCAATCGACCCGGGATGTCGATCCGAGAACATCTCGGTGGAAGCTGGAGCCATTCCGACGACCGTGAAGCCGCGGTGTCGACTCAGCGCGAGGGAATGGGCGTCAGCCAGTGGGCGAAGCGCGAATCTCGCCCCCGAACCGCGGCGTAGTACGCCTCGTGGAGCTGCTTGGTGATCGGGCCGATGGCGCCGCCCGCGATCGGGCGATGGTCGAGCTCGATCACCGGCGCGAGCTGCACGCCCGTGCCGCACAGGAACATCTCGTCGGCGACATAGATCTCGGAGCGGTCGATGGAGCGGGTCTCGATCGGGATGCCCAGCGTCTCGGCCAGCTCGAGGATGGCGATGCGCGTCACACCTTCGAGGATGTCGTCGCTCACGGGTGGCGTGAGGAGCACGCCGTCGCGAACGACGAAGAGATTCGCGGCGGATGCCTCGGAGGCGTGACCGTCGGCCGTGAGCACGAGCGCCTCGTCGAAGCCGTTGAGCTCCGCCTCGGACTTCTGGAACGCCATGTTCACGTAGCCGCCGACGATCTTGCCGCGCGCCGGCAGCGCGTCGTCGGCATTGCGGCGCCACGTCGAGGTCATGATCCGGAGCCCGTTCTCGGTGTCGACGTAGTTGCCGAACGGCAGGGCGAGCACCGTCAGGTCATGCGGCAGGTTGTGCAGCCTGACGCCGACCGAGCTGCCCGACTTGTAGTAGCACGGCCGGATGTAGGCATCCTGCCGGAAGCCATTGCGCCGGATCGTCTCGACGACGATGCGTACGAGCTCGTCGACCGCGGGCAGCGACTGCATGAGGAGGATCCCGGCGTTTCGCCGGATCCGCTCCATGTGCTCGCGGAGCTTCAGCCCGTAAAGGACGCCCTGCTCCTCGTTCCAGTACGCGCGGATGCCCTCGAACACCGCGGTCCCGTACATGAACGAGTGGGTCATGATGCTGACCTTGGCGTCCCGCAGCGCCACGTACTCGCCCTCGAAGTAGGCGACGAGATCGTCGGTCGACGGGGCCGCATGGGCCGCGGCGGGCTTCGCTGCAGTCGGGCTCTTGGGCTTCTCGGTCAGCATGCGGGTGGCTCCTCGGGTTCGAGGCGGCTCGGGCCGCGGGGGTGATCGAGGCCGGAGTATATCGTGGGCTCGCCGGACCTCAGCCCGGAAGGAGTCAGCCCGGCCGATGGTCAGCCCCCGGGTGAACCCTGGGTGATCCCGACGCCGACGATCGCGAGATACGCCACGTAGAACGCGCCGCCGACCAGCAGCCCGCGACCCCGCAGCCGGCCTGAGCGGAGCATCGGCAGGAAGATCGCTGCGCTCGCCAGGAACGCGATGCCCGCCGAGGCGAAGGCCAGGTAGCTCCCTGGCCCCGCGACCCACGACTCCGGCGCGAAGACCAGGGCCACCGACACCGGGATCGCCGACTGGAACACCATCGCCCCGGTGATGTTGCCCATCGCGAGGGTGTCCTTGCCCTGGCGAACCCAGATGATCGAGTTGAACTTCTCGGGCAGCTCGGTGGCGATCGGCGCGATCACGAGCGAGAGCAGGACCTGGCTCACGCCCAGCGTCGATGCAACGTGTCCGACCGCGTCGACGAACGCCACGGCCCCGATGATGATCAGCCCGAGCGCCACGAGCACCTGCGCGTTGACGATCCTGAGCCGCGGGCCACCGTCGGGGACGACCGTCCGGCCACGGTCGAAGCGATGGAACCGGAGCGGCGCGAGATCCTCGATGTCGACCGATGGGTCTGCCTCGAAGTGGCCCTTCACGTACCACCCATAGACGACGATGAGCAGGATCGCGACCACGATCTTCGGCCAGGTTGGCTCGTTGGGCAGGAAGAGCGCGGCGGCGATCGCGATGCCATAGGCGATCACGAAGGTGCGCATGTCGGCGCCGAGGACCCGGGTGTCGACGGTCATGACGTCGCCCTGTGGACGGCGGCGAGCCTGCGTGACGACCGCGACGCCGGTTACGAACATCGCCAGGGTGGCGAGCATGAACGGCGCCCCGAGGATCGCCCCCACGCCGATCTCGTCGGAGTGCTCCTGCGTCGAGAACAGGATCGCCACGATCGGGATCATGGTCTCGGGCAGGGCCGTGCCCACCGCCGCCAGCACCGACCCGACCGCGCCTTCGGCGAGGCCGAGCTTCCTGCCGAACCACTCGATCCCGTTCGTGAACAGCTCGGCCCCGGCCAGGATGATGGCGAACGAGCCGACGAGGATGAGAAGGTCCATGGGCCTCTCAGCCTGACACGACGCCGACGAACACGCCCAGCGCGATTACCAGCAGGACCAGCAGGGCCACGGTGGCCATTCCTCGCTCTCCTCCCCGACCGAAGCCGATGAGCGCCCGGAGGACCCGCAGCCCCGGGGTTGCGAGCACGCCGAGGATGCCGAGCCACAGGAACCCCGCCGGTCGAAGGTTGACGAGGTCGTCCGGAAGCGTCGCGAGCGAGAGCGGCGGGCCTCCCGCCAGGGGCGATCCACCACCCGCGATCAGCAGCACGGACCCGATAACGATGAGCCCCACCGAGATGTACGTCCCGACCTGCAGGACGTGGGCGAGCGCGACCTCCAGGCTGGAGGCAGCCGAGGCAATCGGCCGCGGGCTCGGGCGCATCACAGGCCTGCGGCGCGGCGGGCCATCTGGAACGCCGTGTACAGCAGCACCACGACGAACAGGAGGCGAAGGACGCGCAGGTCGAGCCGGTGACCGAGCCGCGAGCCGAGGCTCGCGCCCACGAAGACGCCAACCGCTGTCGGACCAGCGGCGTAGGCGTCGATCCCGCCCCTGAGCAGGTACACGATGGCGCTCGTCGACGCAGTGATCCCGACCATCAGGTTGCTCGTCGCCGTGGCCATCCGGAGCGGCACGCCGAGCGCGAGGTGCATCACCGGAACCTTGATCAGCCCGCCGCCGATCCCGAGGAGCGCAGACGCGACACCCGCGCCGACGCTCGCCCCGGCGGCGAGGGGCATCCTGCCCACCCGGTCCGCGGTGATGCCCAGGTTCGAGCCGTCGATGCGGCCAGGCTCGGCGCCCACAGCGGCAGCAGGCGCGACGAGCGCGGCGGGCGGCACGTCCTCGGGAACCAGTCGATCGGCGAGCTCGGCGGACGCGTCGTCGGGCGTCGGGGGCGCTGCGTCGCCGCGCGCACCCCGGACCATGCTGACGGCGACGTAGACGAGCAGGGCCGCGAACAACCCGGCGACGAGCCGCTCGTCGACGAGGAACGCGATCGCGCCACCGATGACCGCGCCGACGCCCGTGAACAGCTCCAGCACCATGCCCAGGCGCAGGTTCGCCTGCCGTCGCTGGAGGTAGACGCCCGCCGAGGCGCTGCTGGTCACGATGACGCACACCAGGGAGATCCCGACCGCCTCGCGCAGCGGCAGCCCGAAGCCGATCGTGAGCAGGGGCACGATCAGCAGCCCGCCACCCAGGCCCAGCAACGACCCGAACGCCCCGGCGGCCACCCCGCCCGCGAGCAGCAAGAACCCGACTTCCATGGCGCGAATCGATCCTTCCCGGGTCAGCCGAGCTCAGCGCAGGGCAGCGGAAGGGCAGACGCTAGGGCCGCAGATGCTCCGGCGAGTACGGAAGCAGCGCGACGTGGCGTGCCCGCTTGAGCGCCACCGAGAGCTCGCGCTGGTGGCCGGCGCAGGTGCCGGTCTTGCGTCGAGGCTCGATCTTGGCGCGCTCGGACAGGTAGCGCCGGAGGCGATTGACCTCCTTGTAGTCGATCTGGACGGTCTTGTCCGCGCAGAACGCGCAGACCTTGCGTCGGCGACGATCGCGGTAGAAGTCGTCGCGCTTGCTTCGGGATCTCGGCGGGGGCATGGGTCGATTGGTCTCCTGTCGGTCGGTCAGTCAGTTGTGTTGGGTGCGGGCTAGAACGGCAGCTCGTCGATCTCGGTGTCGTCGAACCCGCCCGATCGCCCCGCGACAGCCCCTGCCGGCGCGGCAGCGGCCGCGGGCGCACCGGCGAACGTTCCCTCGCCCGTCGTCTCGCGCTTGTCGAGCCCGAGGACCGTGTCCGCGGTGATGTCGAGGGACATGCGCTTCTGACCGTCGTTGGCCTCGTACTCGCGAGCCCGGAACCGGCCGTCGACGAACACGCGGCTGCCCTTGCGCAGGCTCTCGGCGACGCGCTCGCCGCGATCGCCCCAGACGCTCACGCGGAACCAGTCGGTCGACTCGATCCAATCGCCGGTCTGCTGGTTCTTGGTCGACTGGTTGACGGCGACCGTGAAGCTCGCCACGGGGCGTCCGTTCGGGGTGTAGCGGAGCTCGGGGTCGCGCCCGAGGTTGCCGATGATCTGGATCTTGCTCAGCGCCATGTCTCGACCCTCTCAGTCGATCGCGGCCGGAGCCGCCTCGCTCTCCGACTCGTCGATTCGTTCGCGCCCATCATCCTCTTCTTCCTCGTCCTCCGCGGAGGGAAGTGGCGTCTCGTCGCCCTCCTCTCCGCCCACGCCGGCATCGCGCATCGCGCGCGCCGGCCGCTCCTGGCGGACGACGAGGTGCCGGAGCACCTCCTCCGTGATGAGGATGCCGCGCTCGAGCTCGGCGATCACCGTCGTCGGCGCCTCGAAGACGACGATGTGGTACGCGCCCTCGCGGTGTCGGTCGATGGGATAGGCCAGCCGCCGGCGGCCCCACGGGGCGACCTTGACGATCTGGCCGCCGTCCGCGGTGATCTGGCGGGTCGTGCGATCGATGATCGCCGCGATGCGCTCGTCCGGGGCGTCCGGGCGAAAGACCAGCATGAGCTCGTAGCGGCGCACAGCCGAAGACGCTCCTTCCTGTGGGAATGCCCCGCTGCGACGTTCTCGCTCGGAGCAGAAAGGTGAAGAGGCGGGAGTCTAGCACGGACGTTCGCCCTCGCCCCTGATCCACCGCAAGGCACGCTGCGAAGTGGGATGTATCCTCTGGCGCGCAAGCCATCCAATTCCGGGGGTTCCGTTGACCGACACACGCATCCTCCTCCTCGGCAACGCCGACAGCGATTCCCTCGCGAGGATCCTCAGCCGGCCCGGGCGAGAGCTGACCCGGATCGAGGATCCCGAGAAGCTGGCCGCAGCCGCGCTCGACAACGACGTGATCGTCCTCGACGTCGTGCCGCCGCCACGGACCTTGCCCGACGTGTGCCGCGAGCTCCGGGCGGTCCCCGGTCTGGCCGAGATCCCGATCCTCGTCGTGAGCTCTTCGGATGACGTCGAGCAGCGGATCCACCTGCTCGAGGCCGGTGCCGACGACGTCATGGTCCGGCCCGTGGACGAGCGCGAGCTCGACGCTCGGGTCGAGGCCCTCGACGTGCGCCACCGCCGGTCCAGGGAGCTCCGACCGAGCACGCTCGTCACGACCACGCGCCGGCCAGGCCGCCGGCTGATCGCCGTGTTCTCGCCGAAGGGCGGCGTCGGGACGACCACGGTGAGCGTCAACCTCGCGCTGGCCGTCGCCGGTCGAGATCCCGGCAACGTCGCACTCGTGGACCTCACGCCGATGGGCGGCCACGTCGCGACGCACCTCGACATCCGACCCAAGCTGACGATTGCTGACCTGCTCCGGGACAGCCAGGGGACGAGCAGTCCGGAGGCGCTGCGAGCCACCTACCTGACTCGACACGAGCGGGGCGTGCACGTGCTCGCAGGCTCGCCAAGTCCCGACACGTCCCCGCTCATGAACGGCGAGGAATCCGGAAGGATCGTCGAGACCCTGCTCGCCGCCGTCCCGACCGTCATCGTCGATCTCGGCTCCCACCTCGACGATCGGGTCGTCGGTGCGCTCGAGGCCGCCGACGATGTCGTCGTGGTCGTGAGCCCGGACTTCCCGGCGCTCAAGTCGGTCTTCGCGTTCTTCGAGTTCCTGGCTGAGAGCCGCTCCAGGGTCGCCGAGCCGACCATCGTCGTGAACGAGATCTACGCCCTCCAGACGCTCACGCCGGCCGACATCGAGAACGCGCTGGGCCGCCGCGTCGCGATCCGGATCCCGTACGACCCGCTGCTCTACCTGCGAGCCGCGAACCAGGGCACGCCGGTGTTCGCCAGCGCCCCGACCTCGCAGCCGGCGCGTCGCTACGACCAGCTCGCGGGGATCCTCCTGGGCGAGGACGCGCCCGGGGCGCCGGCCGACCAGCGCCGCCGGAGAATCGGGCTCTTCGGGCGAAGCCAGGCCCGCGGGTAGGCCGATTCCTCATCGGCGGCTCCCTGAGGGCCGCCGGCTAGACTGACGCTCGTTCGCCCTCCTCCCGTTCGCCCTGTGCGGCCCAGGCCCCCGCGTCGGCGTTGTCCTTGTCGAGCGCCTCGTAGTGCGTGACCAAGAGGTCCTCCATCAGCTCTCTCGCGCCCGGGACAAGACGCGGCGCCGTGAGGTCCGGCCCTACCCACGCATAGAGCGACGCCGCGTCGTTCCATTCCTCGAAGAGGACGACATCCTGGCTGCCGTCGGCCTGGAGGCGCCGAGCGAGCTTCACGTAGACCAGGCCGGGCTGCTCCTTGAGCAGCGGCACCTGCTCGCGGAAGCGCGCGTTGAAGGCGCCGACCTTGCCCGCCTTGACCTTGATGCTCAGGACCCGAACGATCACGCTTGGCACGCACTCCGACGACGAGACAGGGCGCCCATGTCCTCGAGGGCGACCAGCTCGCGAGGCGCAGCGGCGAAAGCCCGTCGACTGCTCTCGACCCGTTCCGACAGTCTGCCAAGCCCCGGGCCGAGGGCCAAGGGGCGAGACATTGCGGCTTCGTTGCAATCCCGACGGGTGGTCCCCGACGGCTCGGGATTCGCGCCCGTGACGCCGTACCGGAGGTGAGATTCGAACTCACACGGGGTTGCCCCCAGCCGAGTTTAAGTCGGCCGCGTCTGCCCTTCCGCCACTCCGGCGGACTCAGCGTACCGTGCAGGTCCGGGCGGTGGCTCGGGCACGACCCGACCGCCGCGGACCGTCGCGCCGACGACCATCGCGGCACCGATGACGACGAGGTTCTTGATGATGTACTGGCCCTCGAGCGTCGGCGCGATCGGGAAGATCGTGAACGTCTCGTCCGGGAACAGCAGCAGGGGCGTGAACGTGCCGGCCATCTGAAGCGCCAGCAGGAACAGGACCGGGCGAAGCCACCGGCCGAGGATCAGCCCGATCCCGATCACGGACTCCCATGCCGCCAGGACCGGCAGCGAGACGTCCGGCTGCACGAACCCCAGGGACAGTCGCTCGATCGTGCGGGCGGCGAGCAGCTCCGCCGGGCTCAGGTTCGGGAAGAACTTGAGGACGCCGAACCACAGGAACACGATGCCCATCGCGATCCGGACGGCGGGCACGCCGATCCTCGCCAGCATGCGGGTGATGCGGACGTCGATACGGTCGATCGGCTCGGGCAGCCCGCTGGTCGTCACGCGCTCAGGCTAGCGCGCGTTTCGGCACAGCCATCCATCGCAGACCGCCGACGATCGCGGCAGACAGAACCGGAGCGACTGGTGTCCGGCTCAGCCGGACCATTTCTCGTCGGACAGAACTGTGGCGGGTATTGGGCAGCCTGCGCTCGTCGTAGGTCGTGCCTGGTGACAATTGGACGAGGTTGGTCGCCGGTCTCACGCTCGAGCTTGCGCACACCCTGTGACAACGGTCGCCCAATACCCGTGCGAGTCCTATCCGACGAGAAGCGGATAGCGGTCGGCGCCCTGTCAGATGGGCGTGGGCGTCGACGACTGCGCCAGGGAAGTGGAGGCGACGACCGGATTCGAACCGGTGAATAGAGGTTTTGCAGACCTCCGTGTTGAACCACTTCACCACGTCGCCTCGGGGCCGTCGGATTGTGCCACGGGACGTCGGCAGGGTGGTTGCCCCTCGAGGATTCGAACCTCGCCTAACGGATTCAAAGTCCGCTGTCCTACCACTAGACGAAGGGGCAATTGCCTCGGCGGTAGCCTCCCGGTAGTTTGACACCCTCTTTCGGAGCGCCACCATTGCCACGTCCGACCAGTTCCAGGTGCTAGCCCGGCGAGCGTCATCCATCCCGCGAGTGCTGCTCGTGCTGCTCATCGCGGCATGCCAACCGGCGCCCGTCTCCGTGCCCGTCGTGGCTCCGAACATGGCAACGCCTGATGGCTCGATGGTGATGTGGCTCCGGGGTCACCTGCTCGCGTGCGACGGGCCTACGGACGTCGGCGGGCTCGGCAGGCAATGGACTTGCGAGAAGGATCAAGGCGCAGCCGGAGGCGCCGACAAGACGATCTACAGAGTCCTCGTGACTGCAGGGCTGCATGGGCTCGTTGAGATCAGCGCAGAAGTCGATCAGACGGCAAACGCAGACATCGACATCCAGCACACCCAGGGCTTCCTCGCTGACACGGTCGGCGGAGCTCCGGCGGTCGGAGACGTCGGCGCTCAGATCAGTGTCTGGGTCGATGACCACATCGACGCTGGCGGCGGCGCGGCGTTCGGGCGCGTCCAGGCGGATCTGACGCCGTTCGGACCAGTCACGAAGCTGCGCCTGGGCTTCGCCGATCCCACCGACCCGTACGAGGGCGACTCCCCTCGGCCGCAAGGCAGCTAGTCCCGAAGTCGGGATTTCCGCACCTGGTTGCAGGTGGTACCGTCCGCCGCCGTGAAGCGCAGACGAATCGCTGCGGTGGCCGCCACGTTGGCGTTGGCGCTCTGGCTGCTCGGCTGTGGTACGGCGCGGCCGTTGGGCGAGCCCGTTCCGCTGCTCACGGGCGTCGATGCCTGCTATGCCGGAGGCGAGACGGGGGTCAGGGGCCAGCTGCTTGCTGATGCGGGCTGGGGAACGACCTTCAACGGCCAGCCTGTCATGTGGCCGGTAGGTTTCAGTGGCGTGCGGGACCGGGGCGAGGTCGTGGTGCTGAACGCCGAGGGCGACGTTGTCGCGACGACGGGCAGGACGTACTTCATCAAGCGTGCGCCGGTGTATGCACCCGAGCCTGCCCGGTTGATGGCGCGGATCGGGGCGTACCCCGCCTCGGCGGACTGCGGCTATCCCCTGGCCGACTGAGGGGAAGCGCGGCACCGAGGCCGGCGACAGGGCAAAGAAATGGAGCGGAAGACGGGATTCGAACCCGCGACCCTCACCTTGGCAAGGTGATGCTCTACCAGCTGAGCCACTTCCGCTCGGGAGCTGCGCACCGCCGGTGTTTGGTGCCGAGAGCCAGAGTCGAACTGGCGACACCGCGATTTTCAGTCGCGTGCTCTACCAACTGAGCTATCTCGGCCCGGCGAGGCCGACGCGCCTCGCGACCCGACGGCGTGCCGGAGGATAGCACGGGCCCTCCGGGCGCTCAATCGAGGCCGGCCACCTCGACGGGCTTTCCGAGGAAGCTGGACAGGCGCTCGACGGCCGCCTGGAGCGCATGAAGCTCGATCGCATCGAGGCCGACCAGGAGGCTCATTTCGATCCGGAGCCGCGCACCCTCGTCGATGCGGCGCCAGCCGCCGACGCCCAGCCCGTCACGCACCACGACGTGGCTCAGGATCTCGGCGGCGACGCGCGCCGGCGGCGGTAGCTCCGGGTCCATCGCATCCGTCCGGTCACGGAAGGCGATGAGCAGCTCGTCGTAGTTCGGGAGCAGGTGCACGGCGGGTCGATCGAACGCCGTGTCGCCTCGGCCATCCGGCGAGACCCAGAACGTCCGCTCCCCGACCGTCTCACGCTCAAGCGGCGGCGTCGCCAGCTCCAGCGCCTTCCGCGAATCCGCGACGGTGAGCCCGGACCACCACGACAGATCCGCGACCTGCGCCGGGCCGTGGCCCTTGACGTAGCGCCGGGCGATCTCGGCGAGTGCCTCGTCTCGCTCCCGTGGCGGGCTCGACGGCACGCGCTCTTCGAACAGCGCGTATGTCTGTCGCTTTCCCCGTCGCGGCCCGCTGATCAGCATTCGCTCGAGCTCCGCATGCCCCACGAAGTAGCCCAGGCGGAGCCCCGACGCGGTGATCCCGGCGTCCGCGAGCACGCCCCCGAGCTCCTCCCGGGTGAGGGCCTTGCCGCCCGCGAGTGCGGCCTCGAACGCCACCCGGCTCCGCGCCGCCACCTCGTCGTCGATCTCGAGCGAGCGGTACTGGTAGGCGCTTGCCTGGTGCACGCGCGGTGCGGTCAGCGCGAGCAGCCAGCGGATGTCAGCCGGATCGACGAAGTGCCATGTCGGGCGCATCACGTGCGTTCGGATGATCAACCCGGCGTCGAACAGTCGGTCGATCTCCGCGTCCGTCGTCGATCCGACGCGCTGCCCGAGCGCCCATTTCGCCCCCGGGTAGTCCTGCGATTGGACCGCGAGCAGGCTTTGGACGGCCTCGGTGGGATCCCCGAACGGCTCGCCGACGAGCCGTTGTGTCGATAGCCGCCGGGTGGCGACCTCGGTGGCGATCAGCTCAATCGAGCCCGGTGAGCGCGCGAACGTCGCTGTCCACGAGCGGCGGCTCGCCGGTCAGCTGGCGCAGCCGGTTGACCCGATCGACGATCGATGGGTGGGTCGAGAACATCGACTTCCCCCGGTCCTCGAACTTCTTGATCGGGTTGGTGAAGTACAGGTGCTGGGTCGCCCGGTTGGCGACCTCGAGGACCTCCCGGTCGCCGGCGATCTTCGCGAGCGCCCGCTCGAGGCCGCGCGGGTTGCGCGTCAGCTCGACCGACGAGGCGTCGGCGAGGTACTCGCGCTGGCGGCTGACGGCGAGCTGGACGAAGCGGGCGATGATCGGGGCCACGATCGCGAGGACGATGGCCACGATGAACAGGATGGCGGCCAGTCCCCCACCACCTCGGTCGCGATCACCGCCGCCCCGGCGGCCGCCGCCCCAGAACGTGAACCGCAGGAAGAAGTCGGCGAGGAGGGCGATCGACCCGACGAGCACGGCCACCAGCAACGAGAACCGGATGTCGAAGTTCGTGACGTGCGACAGCTCGTGGCCGATAACGCCCTGGAGCTCCTCGCGGTCGAGCTTCTGGAGGAGCCCGGTGGTGATCGCGACGGAGGCGTGCTTCGGGTCCCGGCCGGTCGCGAAGGCATTCGGGGCGGTGTCCTCGATGAGGTACACCTTGGGCATCGGCGAGCCGGCGGCCAGGGCCATCTCCTGGACGACGTTCATGAGCTGGGGTGCCGACTGCTGGGTGACCTCCTTCGCGCCGGAGCTTGCGAGGACCAGCTTGTCGCCCGCGAAGTACGACCCCGCCGACAGCAGTGCCGCGAGGACGACCGCGCCCGCTGTCACGCCGATCGCGCCGCCCATCCCGCCGGTCGTCCCGTAGCCGATGGTGAACCCGAGGGCAGCGAGCAGCAGCGTCACGACCGCCACGAGGAGGATCGAGTTGCGTCGGTTCACCGCCTGCTGGGCGGCGAAGGTCATGCGGGTCTGCATCAGGATGCGCGCCGTTGGAGCGGCGAGACGTTGCGGGGCGGCCGGGTGCTCAGCTCAGGCTGAGGTCGACCGTCGGGACGTTCGCAGCTTCCGGCTCGGCCTCGAAGAACTCGCGCTTGGTGAAGCCCAACGGTCCTGCGAGCAGGAGGTTCGGGAAGACCTGGATCGCGTTGTTGTAGTCGAGCACGCTGGCGTTGTAGTGCTGGCGGCTGAACGAGATCTGGTTCTCGGTCGTCGTGATCTCCTCCTGGAGGGAGAGCACGTTCTGGTTGGCCTTCAGGTCGGGGTAGTTCTCGACGACGGCGAACAGCGAACGCAGGGCGCCCGTCAGCATGTTCTCCGCGTTCGCCTGCTGCGCGACGTTGCCTTGGGCACCGGCCGTGACCGCGCTGGCGCGGGCGTTGGTCACGTCCGTCAGGACCTTCTGCTCGAACTGCATGTAGCCCTTGACGGCGTTCACGAGGTTCGGGATCAGGTCATGCCGGCGCTTCAGCTGGACCTGGATCTGGGCAAGCGCCTCGTCGATCCGGTTGCGCCTGCCGATCAGGCCGTTGTAGATGCCGATCACGAAGACGACGATCACGCCGACGACGACCAGCAGGACGATCAGCTCCATGTGGACCCTCCAGGATGGCCACGCCTCAGAGGGCGCGGCGCCATCTCCTCCAGTCTACCAAGTGCCCGCGCGCACTCAATCGGCGACTCGCGAACCGCACCCTCGTGAGCGCGTCCGGCCGGGCATGGTGGGCGGTGAGGGACTCGAACCCCCGACACCCTCGGTGTAAGCGAGGTGCTCTGACCAGCTGAGCTAACCGCCCGGCGGACAGGATACGTCGGTGGCTCTTCGCAGCTCTCGCGCCTCGCCGAGAGCCCCGAGTCTCGCGCCGAGGGTTTCCTGCCAGAGCGTCACCTAGCCGGCCTTAGGCGCCCAGGATGGCGCCATATCGGCGCCACGACGCGCAATGGCAGGAAACAACGCAGCGGATGAGCGTGGGCTCGAAGCCCAGCGCGCCTCGAAGGTCGTCTGGCTCCGCCGAAGCCCGTCCTGGTGACGCTATGGCAGGAAACATGCGCTGGCCGATGGCGAGGATCGGCGGGGTGTTGCGAGATGGCTCCCCGCTCAGGCGGTCGCAGCGCAAGGCGGCGGGGAGCGCCGGAGCGGGCGCACGCGATCGTGCGTCAGCGAGGAGCGGAGCCGCCAACGCCGCGAACGGACCGCCGAATTCAGGGAAGGAGTGGTGCCCAGGCCGGGACTTGAACCCGGATGAGTTGCCTCATACGCCCCTCAAACGTACGCGTATACCAATTCCGCCACCTGGGCATCAGGTTTCGCCTGCGGCGAGGGTTCAGTGGATCCGAGGGGTCGAGGGTGGTGGTACCGAGGACGGGACTTGAACCCATACGCCCTTGCGGGCACTAGCTCCTGAAGCTAGCGCGTCTGCCAATTTCGCCACCTCGGCGTGGATCCACGGAGTGGCTCGAAAGGCCTACCTGCCGTCGGCGAGGCGCCATGTTAGCACGTCCCAATAGCGATCCCCGGAGCCCCCGATCGGCCGCCCGGTGGGCCCAACGAGCGTGTCCCGGACCACGAAGACGTCGTCGCGGAAGGCCAGGGGAAGGACGTACTGGCGCGCCGCGAGGCGCTCCTGGAGCGCGCCGTAGGCCGCAGTCCGGGCGGCGGATTCGACGGGCGTGCGAGCCGCGACGAGGAGCTTGTCGAGCTCGGGGTCCTGGAGCCCGGACACGTTCGAGCCACCCATCCGGGTCTGTGACGCGGCGAGCAGCGGGTACAGGTCCGGATCGAGTCCGATCGCGAGCGGGATCACCGCCACCTGGAAGTCGCCCTGGGCGAGGCGCTCACCGATCAGCTCGCTCGCGGGTAGCGGGATCTGGCGTGCCGCGAGCCCCAGGTCATGCCACGCGTCGACCACGGCGGCCGCGGCGGCGTAGGCCGTCGGATTCGCGGATTCCTCGGGGCTGAGGATCTCGATCGCCAGCGTCTCGGTCGCGCCCTTCGGGATCCAGCTGCCGCCCGACTCCTTCCACCCGGCATCCGTGAGCCGCTTCCTGGCGCGGGCGAGGTCGAACTTCACCGGGGTGCTCAGGTCGGCGTCGAACATGGGCGAGCTCGGCGGGACGAGCGAATCAGCCCGGGCGCCGAGGCGGGCCAGGACGCCGCCGACGAATGCATCGCGATCGATCGCCTCGAGGAGCGCGCGCCGGACGCCGAGATCCTGGAACTCCTTGCGCGGGACCCGGAGGTTGAACGTGACCGCCAGGAGTGTCGTCCCCGGGTAGCGAACGACCCGGGCGTCGTCGGACGTGGCGAGCTCGGCGACGGCGGCCGGCGGGAGACCGGACGCGGCATCGAGCCTGCCCGCGGCCCAGTCGGCCAGCACTGTTTCGGCGTCGTCGTAGAAGCGGAGCTCGACATTGCTCAGGTACGGGATGGCGACGTCGGGCTTCGTGGTCGGGGGCGGGCTCGCCAGCGAATCGGTTGGCCGCGGCGTCGAGAAGTTCGGGCGACCCGGAATGCCCGGTTCGGGCTCGACCGGGGTGGCGGCGGCGAGCCGCGCCCGCGAGCGGTCCAGGAAGAGCAGCCGGAAGGGTCCGGATCCGATCGGCTGGGTCCCGAATGGATCGTCGGCCAGCTGCTCTGGCGGCACACCTCCGAGGAGGTGCGACGGGGCGATGGGCTGGGTGGCGGCCTGGAGGAAGCCGCCGAGCGGCGTGGTCGGGCGGAGCTGGATGGTCAGCGGATCGATGATCCGCAGCCCGACGTCGCGCCACGACTCCGCCCCGGGTCCCGTGTACGCCGGGTTGCTCAGGACGTCGACGGTGAACGCGACGTCCTCGCTCGTGATCGGCGCGCCGTCCTGCCAGTGCTGGTCCGGCCGCAGGTGGAAGGTCCAGGTCTGTCCGGTCGCGTCGACCTCCCAGCGCGCGGCGAGGTCACCGACGACCGCGCTGCCCGGGCCGAGGCGGACGAGGCCGCGAAACAGGAGCGCCACCAGGGCGCGATCCGCCGCCGACCGGGCGCCGAATGGGCTGGCGTTGGTCGCTCGTCCGAGCACGCCCTCGACATACACGCGCGAAGCGGGGATTTCGGCGCTCGGCTGGACCGGCCCGTCCGCCGAGGACTGCAAGGGCACGAGCGCCATGACGGAGAGCGCGATGAGCGCGACGCTGAGGACGCCGATGAGGGCCCGGTCGCGAAGCTTCATGGACGACCCTCGGGGGACGCCTTCGGGGACCTCGAGGCCCCGCCGATCAGGCGGAGAGGTCCGGCGTGAGGATGTACGCGGCGAGCGAGAACATCATGAACAGTCCGATCAGCACGATCGTGAACTGCCAGAGGCGCCGCTCGATCCCGCGCCGGCTGCGATACACGCTCGAATCGCCGCCGAACGTCCCGCCGAGGCCGGAGCCCCTCGCCTGCAGCAGCACGGCGAACGTGAGGGCGACGCTGACGATGAGCTGGCCCGCGGCCAGGACCGGATTCACGGGGCTGGGACCTCCTCGATGACGCCGGCGGATGGTAGCAGGGTCAGTCGCGGAGGAGCGATCGGCCGGTGATCCCCGGCCAGCCGGGGAGGCCCGCCAGCTCCAGGAGCGTCGGCGCGACGTCGGCCAGCACGCCGTCGACGAGGGCGCGACCGGCGACCGCCCTGCCCGCGACGACGATCGGGACGGGGTTGAGCGAATGGGCGGTGACCGGGCTCCCGTCGGGCAGGCGCAGGGCGTCGGCGTTGCCGTGGTCGGCCGTCACGATCAGCAGCGCTCCGGGCGACGCTTCGGTGCCATGCGAGCCGTCGGGGCCGTCCGCCGCGCCGGGCGAAGCGACGGGCAAGGCGCCGCGCGACCCGTCGATCGCGTCCGGACCGTTCGTGGCCCCGAGGTCGAGCGCGTTGACGATCCGCTCGATGGCGCGGTCGACCGTCTCGACCGCCAGAATCGTGGCCGCCCAGTCGCCGGTGTGGCCGACCATGTCCGGGTTGGCGTAGTTCGCGATCAGAACGTCGTATTGGTCGGAAGCGAGACCCGCGACCAGCGCATCGGTGACGCCGTCGGCGCTCATCTCCGGCTGGAGGTCGTACGTGGCAACCCTGGGGCTCGGAACGAGGATCCGGTCCTCGCCGTCGAAGGGCGCTTCGCGCCCGCCGTTCAGGAAGTAGGTCACGTGGGCGTACTTCTCGGTCTCGGCGACGTGAAGCTGGCGCCAGCCCGCGGCGGCGAAGGCGCCGGCGAGGCACGGCACGACCTCCGGCGGGAACGCGACGAGCACCGGCAGGTCCGCCTCGTACTCGGTCATCGTCACGACCAGGAGGTTCGCGGGTGCGATGCGACCATCCGACGACATCCGATCGAACCCTTCGAACGCCGGGTCGGCGAGGGCGTGGGTCAGCTGCCGG
This sequence comes from uncultured Chloroflexia bacterium, assembly GCA_963721765.1. Classification (GTDB taxonomy): domain Bacteria; phylum Chloroflexota; class Limnocylindria; order Limnocylindrales; family CSP1-4; genus UBA5189. The sequence continues at coordinate 1,220,123 of CAVRJP010000001.1, read as the reverse complement.
GCGCGATCGGCGCGGAAGTTCGCGTGGACGACTGGCTCGCCGACGAGCAGCGGCCCGTCGAGGGCGAGGTCCGTCGGCGAGACGATCGGGCGATCGATGACGGTCGGCAGGACGAACTCGTCGCCGACGTCGCGTGCGTACGAGGCTTCGATGGCCGCGCTCGCGCTCCACGCGTGCTCCCCCACCCCGTGCACGATCGCGTCGTACCCGGCCTCGGTCCGCTCCCAGCGACGGTCGCGATCCATCGCGTAGTAGCGCCCGCCGACCGTGGCGATGCGTGCATCCGGGTGCGCGTCCTGGAGCCGTGCTTCCAGCGCGGCGATGAAACCGAGGGCGGAGCGCGGCGGCGTGTCGCGGCCGTCGAGCAGCGCGTGGAGGCGGAACGCCGGGACATCCTCGCGGCGCGCGAGCTCCGCCAGGGCGACGATGTGCCGGTCGTGGGCATGGACGCCGCCCGGCCCGACCAGGCCGACCACGTTGAGCCGCCCGAGGCCCTCCCGCGCGCGCCGACACGCCTCCAGCAGCGCGGGGCGCGCGAAGAACGAGCCGTCGTCGATCGCCGCGTTGATGCGCGGGAGATCCTGGAGCACGGGCCGCCCGGCGCCGATGTTGAGGTGACCCACCTCGGAGTTGCCCATCTGGCCCGGTGGCAGCCCGACCGCCTCGCCGGACGCCTCCAGCCTCGCGTTCGGCCAGCGTGCAAGAAGCGAGCGCCAAGCGGGCATGCGCGCTGCGGCGATCGCGTCCGAGGTCGGATCCGAGCCGATCCCGAAGCCGTCGATAACGATCAGGACGATTGGCCGCGGCCTGCCCAGAGTGACGATCGCCACCGATCCGCTGGTCAGGCGGTCGCGGCAGCGGCCCGGGCGGCGGCGGTCAGGCCGGCTCGGGCGACGATCGCGGCCATCTCGTCCGGCTTGAGCGAGGCGCCGCCGACGAGGGCGCCGTCAATCGCCGGCTCGGCCATGAACTCGTCGATGTTCGTGGACGACACACTGCCGCCGTAGAGCACGGGGATGCCCGCCGCGTCGCGCCCGAAGCCGAGGCTCGCCAGCGTGGCCCGGATCGCTCCCGCCATCTCGGCCGCGTCCGAGCCACGGGCGTTGCGCCCGGTGCCGATGGCCCAGACCGGCTCGTAGGCGATCGTCAGCGGCGGAGCCTCGGGGTCGCCCTCGAGGGCACCGAGCTCGGCCGTCTCGAGACAGCCGCGGAGCTGCCGATCGACGACCTCCAACGCGAGCCCCGCGTCGCGGTCGGCCAGCTGCTCGCCGACGCACAGGATCACGCGCAGGCCCGCGGCACGGGCCGCGCCGACCTTCCGTCCGATCAGCTCGTCCGTCTCGCACGCGTCGCGCCGCCGTTCGGAGTGGCCGACGATCGTCCACGTCGCGAGGCCGGCCAGCATCGGCGCCGATATGGCGCCGGTGAATGCGCCGCCCGGCTCGTGGTGGACGTCCTGCGCCCCGACGTCCACGCCGCGACTGTCGGGCGCCGCGAGGGTCGGATCCGCGAGCGCGTCGGCGACCGCAGCGAGGCACACGAACGGCGGGCAGAGCACCCGGGTCACGCCGTCGACGCGCGTCCGGGCAGCGATGAGCCGGGCGAGCTCGCCGGCCTCCGCCGGGGTGGTGTGCATCTTCCAGTTCCCCGCAACGATGACCGGTCGCATCGGGCGAATCATGCCAGCGCCAGCCGCTCGATCCGCTCCAACGCCCGCTGCACGGCGGAGCGGTGAAGCGAGAGCCGATCGGCCAGCTCGCCGAGCGTGGCCTCGGGCGTGTCGCGCCTGGCCTCCGCGACGGCGCGGACCCTCCCCGATTCGCGCGCCAGCCGGCCATCTGCGGCGAGCGCGGCGATCGCGTCCACCTGGCGGCCCGCGGCGATGACGGTCCGCGTGAGGTTCGCCGATTCCGCGTTGATCACCCGGTTGAGCTCGCCGCGGAGGCTCCGGGCGACCTGCCGCGCCTCGAGCTCCAGCAGGCTCGCGCCCGCCCCGATTCGGCGCAGGAACAGCTGGACCGTCTCGGCGCTCTTCAGCGTGACCACGCCTCGGCCGCGCCGCAGCCGCCAGCTCGGCGGCATCCCGGCTTGCGCGAGCCGCGCCGCGAGGATCGGTGCTTCGTCCGCGGGCACGACGAGCTCGAGGTGGGTTCGCAGCCCGGCCAGGCTGAGCGAGCCGCGGGCGAGGAAGCGCCCGCGCAGCCAGGCCATTCGGCAGTGCTCCGGCCGATCCGCCCAGGCGAACGCCGCGGATGTCGCTGGCGCTTCGTGCCGTCCGAGCCGGACCGCCAGCCGGGCGAGCGTCGGCGCGCGCCGGCGCCCGGTCCCTTCGAGCCCGGCGCGTTGTGCCTCCCGGTCGCAGTCCCGTGCCGGGTCGATCGCCGCGAGCTCCGCGAGCAGCGCGAGAACGAGATCACGCTCGGAACCGGCCACTCAGGCAGTCCGGGCGGTCGCGTGCTCCGCCGCCTCGTCCCGGCGAGTTGCCCGGTCGCGTCGAGCGCCCGGGCCCTCCCGCTCGACCGCTCGCAGGATCGCCGTCGCCAACCGATCCGGGTCGTGGTGATGCGGGTCCTCGGAGCTCGCAACCGCATCGGTCACCAGCCGCGGCGCCGGCTCTACCGCGGGCGGCCAGCGCGGCACAACCGCGTCGGCCGGCCTCGGCGTCGGGTCTCCGTCGAGGTGGTCGTTGGCGACGACGACGTCGACGAGGCTGGGGCGCGTGTGCGCGAGGACCGCGTCCACGTGGTCGGCGAGGTCCATCCCCTCGGTCTCGCCCACCTGTGTCGCCACGTTGCCGGCGTAGACGCGGATGCCCGGCGCCGACGCGATCGCCTCCTCGATCGCCGTGATCAGGAGGACTGGCAGCACGCTCGTGAACAGGCTCCCCGGCCCGAGGACGATGATCTCGGCGTCCGCGATCGCGGCGAGGGCGTCGTCGGACGCTGCGACGGCCTCCGGCCGGATCGATACCTGCTCGATCCCCGCCGTGCGCATGATCAGCGACTGTCCCTCGACGACGTCACCCGAGCGCGTCCGCGCGACCAACGTGATCGGCGTCGAGGAGGCCGGCACGACCTTGCCCCGGACCGCGAGGACCCGGTTCATCCGGCGCACGCCCTCCTCGAAATCGCCTCCCTCCAGCGCGGTCATTGCGGCGAGCAACAGGTTGCCGACGGGGTGGCCGCCCAGGCCGCCCGGCTCGGTCTCGACCTGACCGCCCTCGTTTCGAGTTCCGCCGGGGAAGCGGTAGCCGAGGAGGTCGCTCATGAGCGGCTCCGCGTCGGCGAGCGCCGCGATGCAGTTGCGGATGTCGCCGACCGGCGGGATGCCCAGCTCGGCTCTGAGCGTCCCCGACGAGCCACCGTCGTCGGCCACCGTGACGATGGCCGTCAGGTTGCTCGTGTGCTGCTTGAGGCCGCGCAGGAGCGTCGACAGGCCCGTCCCGCCGCCGATCGCCACGATGCGCGGGCCGCGCGCCAGCTGGCGCTTCTCGAAGATGACGTCGGCGAGCGGCCGCTCGTCATCGAGCTGGAGCGGCTCCGTCAGGGCGCGCACGACACGCCACCCACCGAGCCCGACCAGGGCGATGCCGATGCCACCGACGATCAGGCCGCGGAGCGGAAACGGAAGGAACTGGACGGTCAGGAGGTCGATGACCGCCTGTCCGAGCCCGCCCGGCTCGAGGTCGAGGGTCACCTGGCGGACGAGATGGGCCGTGCCGAGCGCCAGGAAGACCAGGCCCACGAACATCAGGAGCAGCCAGCGCCTGACGCCGAGGCCGGGCTGGAGCCAGCGCCGGATCCTCACAGCTGGCCCTCGGGCGAGCTTGACTCGGAAGCGAGCCTCATCTCCGCCCGAGCTCGCGGTGGAACACCTCCACCGGCTCGTGACCAGCCTCACGGAGGCGACGCGCCAGCTCCTCGGCGAACACGACCGAGCGATGGCGGCCACCCGTGCACCCGATCGCGACCGTCAGCCGGCTCTTGCCCTCCTCGGCGAACGCGGGGACGCTGAACTCCAGGAGGCTCGTCGATGTGGTCGAGGTACTCCGCCGCACCCGGTTGCGCGAGCACGAAGTCGCGAACTGGCTGCGTCAGCCCGGAGTGCTCGCGCAGCTCCGGGACGTAGTACGGGTTCTGGATGAACCGGGTGTCGAACACGAGGTCGGCCTCGAGCGGGATCCCGACCTTGTAGCCGAAGCTGACCAGCTGGATGGTCATCTTGTCGGGCTGGAGATCGCCGAGCCGGGCGAACAGCCGCTCCTGCAGCTCGCGCAGCGGCAGGTCGGTCGTGTCCAGGACGACGTCCGCCTCCGAACGGATGGGATCGAGCAGCCGGCGCTCGAGCTCGATCGCGGACTGCGTGCTCCGGCCGGTGGCCAGCGGATGTCGATGGCGCGTCTCGGAGAAGCGGCGGATCAGCGCCTCGTCGCTCGCCTCCAGGAAGATGACCTGCGGCCGGATCCCGCGACCTTCGAGCGCGCCACGCATCCTGCGGTACGCACTTTCCGCGTCGCCTGCGCGCACATCGAGAACGATCGCCAAGCGCGCGAACCGTGTCGGGTCGCGGAGGACGAGCTCGGCCAGGCTGGGCAGGAGCTCGCTCGGCAGATTGTCGACGACGGTGTAGGCGAGGTCCTCGAACAGCTTCGCGGCCGAGGTCTTGCCACCACCCGAGAGGCCGCTCAGCAGGACGACGTGCGGGCCCGGGGCGCCATCGACCGCTCCCGGGGTGCCGTGGGCCGCTCTCGCGGGAGGCTTGCCCTTCTGCGGGTTGCCCTCCGGGCTCGCCGCATCCGCCAAGGATGGTTCCGCCATGGCGCTGAGGATACTCAGCGGCCCGTTCGGCGGATGAACAGGAGCGTCGCCTCGAACAGCACGTACAGCGTGAGCCCAAGGACGAGCGGGCTCACCAGGTCGCCGCCCGGCGTTGCGACCGCCGCGAAGATGGCGATGACCAGGACGACCATCCGCCGCGACCGGGTGAGCCGTTCGGAGGTGACGATCCCGACGCGCGACAGGCCGATCAGCAGGATCGGGAACTCCATGAGGATGCCGAACGACAGGAAGAGCGTCGACATGAAGTCGAAGTAGCCCCGGATGTTGATGGTTCGGTCGACACCCGGCGGGACGAAGCTCAGCAGGAACTGGGCCGCGAACGGCAGGACGACGTAGGCGACGCCGACCCCCACCGCGAAGAAGGCGAGCGCGGCCGGGATCCAGGGCAGGACGGCCCGGCGCTCGGCGAAGCGTGAGACCGGGCGAGATGAACCGCCACAGGTGCCACAGCAGCACCGGCATCGCCAGGATGATCCCGACGACGAGGGAGATCTGGATCCGGATCGCGAAGCCGTCGCCGAGCTCGAGCTGGATCAGGTTGACGTCGTCGGGCAACGGGCCCTGGAGGACGCTGATGATCTGCTCGCCGTAGGCGAACCCGACGGACCCGGCGACGGCGACCGCGACGATCGACCAGATGAGCCGGTTCCGGAGCTCCGCCAGGTGGCCGGCGAGGGGCATCGACCCGCCCGGGCCCATGTCGGTCGGGCTGGCGGCGGGCGCGGGCGCGGCGGGGGCGGCTACGAGCGGTTCGGGTCCGGCGCCGGCTCGACCCCGCCGGGCGAGCCACCCTGGGTCGCGCTGTGCGCGTCGGCGTCGTTCGAAGCGGGTCCCGTCGGTGGGGGCGGAGGCGTGGCCGTTGACGCGGCGGCGTGGCTCGACGATGCGGTCGCATCGAGCTTGCCGGCGTCGGTGATGTCGGTCGCGGCGCGGCGGAACTCGCGGATGCTCTTGCCGAGCGACGCGGCGACGTCAGGGAGCTTGCCCGGGCCCAGCACGACGAGCGCGATGATCAGGATGAGGATCAGCTCGCCGGGGCCGATGTTGAACGGCATGGCGCGGGCTACGGTAGCACAGGGAGTCGCGCGGACCAGGTTCGGGCGGCCGCCGCGATGCGCTCGCCGGGATCGTCGGAACCGGCCTCGGGGGCGTCGTCGACGGCCGCCGATGCGATCCCGCGCGAGACGTTGACCAGCAGCCCTCGACCCGCGCGACCACCCGCCGGCGGCTCGGTCGCGGGGCCCTGCTCCAGCACCGGCGCGACGCTGCCGCCCTGCGCTCCGACACCGGGCACGAGGAAGGCCAGCCCAGGGGCGATGGCTCGGATCACGCGCAGCTCCTCCGGCGCCGTCGCCCCGACGACGAGCCCGGCCGTGCCACCGGGACCCCAGCGCGAGACGGCACGCGCGACGCGCGCCCACAGGGGCTCGTCCGGCGCGACGAGCGCGCCTCCCGCCTCCCAGTGCGCGGCGATCCGCAACGCCTGCAGGTCCGCGGCGCCCGCGTTGGAGGTCCGGCACAGCACGTAGGCGAAGCGGTCCGGCCGGTCGAGGTAGACCGCGATCGCGTCCTCGCCCAGGTACGGGCTGATCGTGACCGCGTCGAAGCCGAGGGCATCGAAGTACGCGACCGACTGCCGTGCCGACGTCACGTCGATGTCCGACCGCTTGCCGTCGCCGATCACCGGCACGTCGGCGGGAATCCGGGCCCGCAGCCGCTCCAGCGCCGCGATCCCGGCGGACCCGAACGCCTCGTAGAACGAGAGGTTCGGCTTGACCGCAGCGACGTACGGCAGGGCCGCGTCGAGCACGAGCCCGGCGAACTGCTCGATCCCTGCCACGTCGTCCGAGAAGCCCCTCGGAAGGGACCTCGGGTCGGGGTCGAGGCCGAGGCAGAGGACGGTGCCGGTGGATGCGCTCCGGGCCGCGAGGCGGTCGAGATAGGTCGTGTCGGTCCCCCGCGTCACGGCGCGGTCGTCGCCGAGGGCTCGCCGGTCGCGGAAGGAACCGTGGGTGTCGGGGTCGGGAGCGGCGGCAGCTCATCCTCGGGGATGAACCAGGTCGGGCGCGACGCGCCGTCGAGCCCCGCGGAGATCGTGAGCGCCAGGGGCTCGCCGACCGTCCAGTTAGGCGCCGTGCCGGTCAGGGGCACGAAGTACAGGTCGACCACGCCGTGCTCGACGTGCAGGAACGCAATCGAATCGGCAAGCGGCGACCAGACCGGGCTGAAGGACTGCTCGTCATCGGTCACGCGGAGCAGCTCCGCGCCCGTGGCGGCATCGAGCACCACGACGTCCGTGCCGAAGCTGCTCGTCTTCGTCGCCGCCACGAACCGGCTGTCGCGAGACCAGGACGGTGCCGAGTAGCCCGCCGTCGTCAGCGCCCGTGACTGCCCGGTCGCGACGTTGTACCGGATGATCGCCGGGGTGCCACGCGTCCCCTCGCGGGCGTTGCGGACGTAGAGCAGGAACCGCCCGTTGGGCGACCATGCGGGATTCTGGTGCCCGAGCGCCTGGTTCTGCGGCAGGCCCGGGTCCGACAGCTCCTGCCCCCCGATGTCGAAGAGCTTGAGCACGACGTTGCCCTGGAGCGGGTTGGGGCCATCCGTGATCAGCGCGGCGGTCATGCCGTCCGGGGAGATCGCCGGTTCGCGGATGAAAAAGGACCACGTGTTCGAGCCGTTGCGAACCCGGCCATTCAGCAGCAGCTCGGGCTCGCCGGACCCGTCGGCGTTGATCCGGAGCAGGCGCGGGATCGACAGGTTGTAGGTCCGCACGACGCCGCCTGATGGCCACCGGCCCGTGTCCTCGACCGTCCGGATGAAGTAGATCGACGACCCATCCGGGGACCAGGTGGGCATCGCGTCCCGGCCGCCGTTCGTGACCTGCGTGGCGCGCTCGCCGGACTGGACCCAGATGTTGCCGTCCTTGGCGTACAGCAGCGAGCCGGGAATCTTCGTGCGCGGATCGACCACGACCACGCCCGACGGCGTCGCGGTTCGGATCGGCCCGCCGTTGCCGTTGCCGCCCGTCCCGGGGATGACCGGCAGCTGCCCACCGAGCAGCGTGAAGCTGACTGCGCCGACGATGACGAGCCCGACCACGGACAGCGCCGGTGCGATGCTGAACGGCAGGCGCCGGCCGCCGGCCTGTGCGGGCGGGCGGGGGCGTGGGCTCGCGCGTGTCAAGCGAAGGCGCCGGTCACGTCAGCCGGCCGCCGCGAGCTCGACGGTCGGTCCCGGTCCCATAGCGACGAGGCTCGTATCGAGGATCGAGCGAGCTTCCTCGTGGTGTCCGGACGGCGCCGCGTCCCGAATCTCCAGCTGGAGCGATTCGATCCCCCCGAAGCGCCGGCTGCGCAGCTGGGCGACCACGTCGATCACGTCGCCCTCCGCCACCTCGCGCGCCAGCTCCGGCCAGCCGAAGGCAATTCCGTCGAGGACGTCCAGGCGCCGCCGGAGCACGAGCTGGGTGTGGCCGCCGCCGGCCTCGCGTGCGCGCATCACGGTCAGCCCGAGGACGGCGACGAGTGGCTCCGGGTTGCCGACGCCGCACGGTGCGAGCCGAAGCAGGTCCCGCTGGAGCCCGTAGTCCACGTCCCGGCCCCGAAGGGCGAGATCGATCGCGAGGCTCGGCACCGGGTCCGACGGGCCGGCTGCCTCGGCGAGCGCCAGGAATCGCTCCCGGAACTCGGGCCAGCGGTCGGTCGCGATCTCGAAGCCCGCCGCGCCGGCGTGGCCGCCGTGGCGGAGCAGCAGGTCCGAGCAGGCAGCGAGCGCGTCGGCGAGGTGCAGCGTGCCGCCGGCCCGGCAGGACGCTCGCACCACCGGCCCGAGGTCGGCACCCACGATGGCCGGGCGCCGTCGCTCGTCCGCAAGGCGCGAGGCGACCAGGCCGACGATCCCGACCGGCCACGGTCCGTGGATGACCGTCGCCGCGGCGTCATCCACGGCGTCCGGTGAGGTCCTCGCCTCGGCGACCGCGGTCCGCAGGAGGTCTCGTCGCGTGACGTTGGCCGCCTCGAGGAGCGCGGCGAGCTCGGTGGCCTCCTCGGACGTTTCCGCGAGGAGCAGGCGAGCCGCATCGAACGCCTCCCCCACTCGCCCGGCGGCATTGAGACGCGGCGCCACCGCGAAGGCGAGGCCCTCGAGGTCGATGTCGGCCGGCGCGATCCGTGCGACGGCGAGGAGCGCCGCGATCCCGGGCCGGGGTGCCGAGCGCATCCGCTCCAGGCCAAGCTGGACGATCGCCCGATTCTCGCCGAGCACGGGCGCGAGATCCGCCACGGTGCCGATCGCCGCGAGGTCGGCGAACGCCAGCGCGGCGTCGCCCAGCAGGAGCCGCGCGAGCGTGAACGCGACGCCGCTCCCGGCGAGGCGCCGATCGGGATAGTCCGCGTCCGCTCGATGCGGGTTGACGATCGCGAGCGCGGCCGGCAGGACGCCGGGCACGCGGTGATGGTCCGTGATGATGACGTCGATGCCCGCCGCGTTGGCGGCCGCGACCTCGTCGACGCTCGAGCTGCCGGTGTCGACCGTCACGATGACCGCCGCGCCGGCGGCGCGCGCCGTCTCGACGGCGGCCAGCGACAGGCCGTGGCCCTCCTCCAGCCGCGACGGCACGTACGGGATGGTCTCGATGCCGAGCTGGCGCAGGGCCAGGGTCAGGACCGCGAGCCCGGTGATCCCATCGGCGTCGAAGTCACCGAAGACGAGCACTCGTTCTCCCGAGGCCCGTGCGCGCGCAAGACGTTCCGCAGCCACCGCGGCGTCGGGCAGCCGGCCTGGATCGTGGAGCGCCCCGGCGGCGTCGCCCAGGAATCGGCGCAGCTGGTCCTCGTCAGCCACGCCGCGGGCGGCGAGGATGCCCAGCGCGCGTGGCCCCAGCTCGAGGTCGCGCGCCGCCTGCAGGAGCGCCTCGGGGATGGCCGTCGGGGTCGGGAACAGCCAACGGCTGCGTGGCGCGAGCATCCGGCTCAGGATGACACGGCAGCCTGCACTGCCGCTTTCGCGCTGCGTATCGGTGGGTTGACTGCGGAGCCGACCGACGGTCAGGCGCTCGCTCGGCGAGTCGAGCCCGGGGTCGCGAGCCGGCCCCGCCGGCGGTCCTCCCACTCCTGCCAGACGACCAGCAGCGGCGCCGCGTTGAAGATCGACGAGTACGTGCCCGACACGATCCCGATGAGCAGCGCCAGGACGAACTCCTGCGTCGCCGCGCCGCCGAAGAGGAGCAGCGTGGTCAGCGTCAGGACGACGGTGAAGCTCGTCGTGATCGATCGCCCGAAGGTCTGGAGGATCGAGTGGTTGACGATCTCCGCGAACGGCTCGCCGACGTGCCGTGCCCGGTTCTCCCGGATTCGGTCGAAGACGACGATCGTGTCGTGCACGCTGAAGCCGATGACCGTGAGCATCGCGGTCACGAACAGCCCGTCGATCTTGACTGCGAACAGCGTGCCGAGGATCGCGAAGATGCCGACCACGACGATGACGTCGTGGAGCAGCGCGACGAGCGCCGTTGCCCCGAACTTCACGTCGCGGAACCGGATCGTGATCCAGCCCAGGATCCCGAGCGACCCGATGATGATCAGCAGCCCCGCCTGCTGGATCAGGTCCGAGCTCACGACCGCGCCGATCGAGCTCAGCTTCGCCTGCTCCTCGATCTCGCCGAAGCGCTCCTCGAGCCCGTTGGCAATCATGCCGATGTCCCCTTCGGTCGGGACCAGGATGCCCGTGCCGAGCGTCGGGCTCGGCGCGGCCGTCGCGGACGCGACCGGGGTTGGGGTCGGGGCGGGCGTGGCGGTCGTTGCCGCAGTCGGCGCCGTGGTCGGCGCCGGGGAGGCCCCGGAGGCTGCCGGTGATGCCGCGGCGGACGCGACGGGTGATGGCGCCGGGCTCGCCGATGGGCTCGCGCCCGGGCTGCCGCTCGGAACGGCCGTCGGCGATGGGGCAGGCGTCTCGACCGCGCGCAGGTCGAGCTCGCCCATCCGGATGTCGAAGAACCCGCGGCCGGTGCGGGTGACCGTCGCGTCGTCCTGGCCGAGCTCCGCGAGCGCGAGGCGGACCTCGTCGGTGGTGACGCCCGCGTCCGCGAAGCGGATCGACCACTCGGTGCCGCCCGTGTAGTCGATCGAGAACTTCAGGCCGGCCGAGCCGTTCGTGATCGGCGTCAGCAGGATGAAGATGAGCCCCGGGATCGTGATGATCGCCGAGAAGATGAAGAACCAGCGGCGCTTGCCGACGATGTCAAACACCGCGCGCCTCGCGGCGAAGGCCGGCGCGGGTCGTCGGGCGGGCCGTGAACTCCGAGTCGCTGACGCCGTACAGCCACGCCTTGCGCGCCCACTCGCGGGTGACGATGACCCGAAGGATCGACCGGGTCACGATGATCGCGGTGAACATGGATGCCAGCACGCCGATGATGAGGACCAGCGCGAAGCCCTGGATGACCGAGGATCCGAAGAGATACAGGATCGTCGCCGTGATCAGGCTCGACACGTTCGAATCGAGGATCGAGTTCCAGGCGCGGGCAAAGCCGGCCTCGATCGCCTGCGCCAGCGACTTGCCGGACCGCAGCTCTTCCTTCGTCCGCTCGAAGATCAGGATGTTGGCGTCGACCGCCATGCCCACCGAGAGCACGAAGCCCGCGATGCCCGCCAGCGTGAGGGTGACCGGGATCAGCCGGAACAGTGCGAGGACGAAGACGGCGTAATACAGGAGCGCGAAGCTCGCGACGACGCCCGGCAGGCGGTAGTGGATCAGCATGAAGAAGATCACCAGCAGGATGGCGATCGCGCCCGCCAGCAGGCTCGCCTCCAGGAACTCCTGTCCGAGCGTCGGGTCGATCGTGTCGCTGGCCAGCTCCTCGACCGGGAACGGCAGCGAGCCGAAGCGCAGGACGTTGACGAGCTCCTCGGCCTCGGCGCGGGGGAAGCCGCCGAGCCCGCCGCCGGTGATCTGGCCCGCGCCGCCGGTGATGGGGCTGTTGATCGACGGCGCCGAGATCACCCGGCCATCGAGGACGATGGCGAAGAACTCGCCGACGTGCGCCGTGGTGTAGTCCCCGAACAGCTTGGCGCCTTCACTCTTCAGGGTGAACGCCACGACCCGTGCCCCGGTCTGCGGGTCCGAGCCGACATTCGCGCTCGCCACCTGGTCGCCCGAGAAGAGGGTCGTCTCGGTCGTGGGCAGTGGCTGGCCGTCGGTCGCGAACTGGGGGCCCGCGGCGCCGTCGCTCCCGTACTGGGCTCGGGGCAGCGGCACGAAGTCGAGGCGGCCCGTCTGGCCGACCAGGCGGCGGATCGCCGCGGTGTCGCTGACGCCGGGAACCTCGACGACGATGCGATCCGTGCCCGAGGTCACGACGACGGGCTCGGAGACGCCGGTGGCGTTCACCCGCTGCTCGATGATCTGCTTGACGACGTTGACCGCGTTCTGGTCCGGTGGACTGCCCGCCCGCCGGCAGGACGCGGTACTCGACCTTCAGCCCGCCCTGGAGATCCAGTCCGAGCTTCGTCTCCAGCTCCCGACTCTGCTCGCCGCTGCTCAACGCGGGCAGATAGACGTTCGGCCAGAAGTCGACGAAGAGCGCGAGGAGGCCGATGACGACGATCAGGATGGGGCCGGCTCTACGCACGATCGCGGATGATACAGGCGCGAGCCGGCCGCCGCCGTAGGTCGATCGGCGGCTTGGCCCTAGGCCTCGAGCGCGGCCTTGATCCGGCCGGCCAGCGCCGGTCCGATGCCCGGCACCGCGGCGATCTGCTCGACCGGTGCCTCGCGCACGCGCTTCATCGACCCGAACACGCGCAGCAACGCCCCTCGCCGTCGTGGCCCAACCCCGGGCAGCTCATCGAACTTGGAGCGGACCGACGCCTTCCGGCGCAGGTCGCGGTGGTAGGTGATCGCGAACCGGTGGGCCTCGTCGCGGACGCGCTGGACGAGGTACAGCGCCTGCGAGGTCGTGGGCAACAGCACCGGCTCTGCCTGGCCGGGCAGGACGAGCTCCTCGCGTTCCTTCGCCAGTCCTGCGAGCGGCAGGTCGTGCAGCCCGAGCTCGTCGAGCACCGCCTTCGCCGCGCCCACCTGGGGCTTGCCGCCATCGATCAGGACGAGGTCCGGCATCGCCCAGCGGCGCTCCTCGGCGGAGCCCTCGTCGCCCGGGCGAGCCGTGCGGAAGCGCCGGTGCAGGACCTCGCGATGGGACGCGACGTCGTTCGGGCCCTCGACCGTCCGGACCCGGAAGCGCCGGTACTCGCCCGTCCGGGGCTTGCCGTCCTCGAACACGACCATGCTCGCGACGGTCTCCGAGCCCTGGAAGTTGGAGACGTCGTAGCACTCGATCCTCGCGGGCAGGCCCGGCAGCCCCAGGGCATCGGCGAGCTCCTCGAGCGCGCCGAGGGTCTTGCCCTGGTCGGCCAGCCAGCGCGCCTGCTCGCGCGCGAGCATCTCCTCGGCGTTGCGCGTCGCGAGCTGCATCAGGTGCCGTCGCTCCCCGCGCTGCGGGACGACGAGCCGGACCGGTGCCGCAGCGCCCGCGGCTCGCACGCGGCGACGTGCGACGCGGACAGCGTCGGGTCGCGGGACCGTGAGGTTCTCGGTCCGGGTCGTCGGGCCGTCGGCCACGGATCCCGGGCCCACCCCCTCGCTCGCTCGCCGATCGGCGAGGAACCGCTCGAGGTCGGCTGCGTCGGGCAGGGCCAGCGGCACCGCGATCTCCGGTGGGACGCTGGTCGCGCGGCTGTAGTACTGGAGCAGGAAGCCGGCGACGACCTCGGCATCGGTCGTGCCGCGCGGCGTGTCGAGCAGGAAGACGTCGCGACCCAGCGCCTTGCCGCCGCGGATGACGAACAGCTGGACCGCGGCCTGGTTGTCGCGCCTGGCGAGGCCCAGGAGGTCGAGGTCGGTCCGGGCGAACGCCGCCATCTTCTGGCTCTCCATCGTCCGCTCGATGGCCTTGATCTTGTCCCGGTCGATCGCCGCCGCCTCGTAGTCCTCCCGATCCGAGGCGCGCTTCATATCGTCGCGCAGGGCCTTGACGAGCGATTCCTGGCGACCTTCGAGGAAGAGCTCGACCTGCTCGATGTCGGCCCGGTAGTCGGCCTTCGAGATGGCCTCGATGCACGGGCCCTGGCAGCGCTTGATGTGATAGAGCAGGCAAGGTCGCTGGAGTGCCCGGACGCCGTCGCGGATGTCGATCGTGCAGGTCCGGAACGGAAAGAGCCGGCGCACGAGGTTCATCGCCTCGTCGACGCTCGAAGCGGACGCGTATGGCCCGAAGTACCGGCTCCCGTCGTTCGGCAGCTTCCGCGTCCGCTCGATCCGGGGGAAGTCGTCGCCGAGCGTGATCTTGATGTACGGGTAGCTCTTGTCGTCCTTCAGCCGCACGTTGAACTGGGGCTGGAAGCGCTTGACGAGGTTGCCCTCGAGGAGGAGTGCCTCGCCGACCGAGTCGGTGAGCGTGTACTCGACGTCCTCGATCCGGTCGATCACGGAGCGGATCAGGTGATGCTCGACGCCCGGCGCCTCCTTCTGCCAGTAGCTCCGGACGCGGCTGCGCAGGCTCTGCGCCTTGCCGACGTAGAGCACCGTGCCGCGCGCGTCCTTCAGCAGGTACACGCCCGGTCGCGTCGGAAGCTTGGCGAGGATCGCCTCGAGCTGCGGGGTCATCAGCCGAATCGTAGGCAGCGCGGCGAATCGCGCGCGCGCCCGCCGAGACAAGGCCTCGCAAAGCGACCGATGATCGGCGCTCGCCAGACTGGCGGGATGGCCCAACACGCTGCCGTCGCGGAACGCCTCGCCCGGCTCGCGCCCGATCAACGAGCCGCCGCGACGGCGCCTCCGGGCCCGGTGCTGTGCGTGGCGCCGGCGGGTTCCGGCAAGACCACGACGCTGGTGGCGCGGATCGCCTGGCTCATCGACGAGGGCGCCGCGCCGGACTCGATCTGTGCGATCACGTTCAACCGTCGCGCCGCCGAGGAGCTGCGCGAGCGCGTCGACGCTGCGCTGGAACCGTTGGGCGCCGGCCTCGCCGACCGTGTCCGGATCCGGACGTTCCACGCGCTGGGCCTGGAGATGCTGCGCGCCGCCGGGCAGCCGACCGACCCCCTGCTGGATCGCGAGGAGCTCCTCCGGGCCGTGCGCCCCGATGCGCCACCGGCCGAACGACGCCGGCTCGACACCCTCATGTCCCGGTTCAAGCTCGATCTCGGCGTCGACCCGGCCGAGATCGAGACGGACCCGGAGGCTGGCCCGGCGGCGCGAACGTACGCCGCCTACGAAGCCGAGATCGCGCGTCGGGGCGGCCTCGATTTCGACGACCTCGTCGCGCGTGCGCTGCGGTTCCTCGAGCGCGATGGCGGCCTGCTGGCGACGTGGCGTGAGCGCTGCCGGCACCTGCTCGTCGACGAGGCCCAGGATCTCGACCGGGCGCAACTTCGGCTCGCACTCCTGCTGGCCGCGCCCGACAACCGGATCTTCCTCGTCGGCGACGACGACCAGTCGATCTACGGCTGGCGCCTCGCCGATGTCCGCCGGTTGCTCGGCCTCGCCGGTGACGCCCTGCCGGGCCTGCTCCGCGTGGATCTCGAGACCAACTACCGATGCCCCGCGCCGGTCCTGGAGCGCGCCGTCCGACTCGTCGAGCACAACGGCGAGCGGTTTGCCAAGGTGATCCGGGCCGGCCCCGCGGCGACCGGTCGGCTGATCCTCGCCCCGTCTGCGGCCGACGACGTCGACCGTGCCGCGGCCGCGCTCGCCTCGTGGCCGGCCGACGACGGGACGCGGGCGGTCCTCGCCCGGACGAACCGCGAGCTGCTGCCCGTCGTCGCCGCCGCAATGCGATTGGCGCTGCCGTTCCGGGCCGCCGGGCTGCAGCTCCCGATCGAATCACCTGTCGTCGACGAGCTGCTCGAGGCGGCTGCCGCGGCCGAGCGGGGCACGACCGGGATGTCCGCGACACCCCTCCTCACGATCGGGCGGCTGGCCGAGCGGCAAATCGGACGGCAGCCCATCGATCCGCACGACGATCCCGACCTGGCGGACGACGGCGGTGCGGCGTCGGAGCGGGTCGCCGCGGCGGCGGCGCTGCTCGGCTGGGCGGCGACCTGCCGCTCGATCGCCGACCTGGCAAGCCGAATCGTGGCAACGCGCCGCCTCCTGGCCGAGCTGCGCCGGGACGACGCCCCGTTGACCCTCGCGACGGCGCACGGCACGAAGGGCCTCGAGTTCGACCACGTAGCCGTCATCGGCCTCGACGACGGGCGCTTCCCGAGCGCACGCTCCATCACCGAAGCACTGGAGCCCGAGCGGGCGCTGGAGGAGGAGCGGCGTCTCGCCTACGTGGCCTGGACGCGCGCCCGCCGGTCGCTCACGCTCGTCTACGACCCCGGCTCGCCATCCTCGTTCCTGCTCGAGGCGTTCTCACCCGCCGAGCTCGGGCTGCGCCGTCGAGACCGTGCCCGAGCCGCGTGAATCGGAGAGCCTGCGTGTGCTCCGACAGGGCCATTGGGCGTGACGAAGGCCGGCCCTGATGGGCCGGCCTCCGCCGCTCTGGTGGAAGGAGACGATCTACGGAACGGGAATGATCCGAAGCGGACCGCTCGAGGTGGCGGGGCCGACGGTCGGGTCATAGGGGGCGCCGGCAATGGTTGGCTGGAGGTACGCCTCAAGCGCGACGAGATCGTCCGCGCCGAAGGCCGGGTTCGTCCCGACCGTGATGATCGCCCCGAAGCCGTCGCCGCCGAAGCCGAGGAAGTTGTTGAACGCGACCCTGTAGGTCAGGGTCGGGTCGAGCGGTGCGCCGTTGAGCGTGATGCCGCTGACCTTGTTGCCGATCGGTTCGCTCTCGTCCCAGGTGTAGCTGAAGCCCTTCGACACCTGGAGGATCACGTTCTGGGCCGGGGCGGCCCGGAACTGGCGCTCCAGGATCGCGTCGATCTGGGCGGGCGTGAACGTCCGCATCATGAGGATGTTGCTGAACGGCTGGACCGCGAATGCCTCACCGTGGGTGATCGGCTCGGGGCCCGGGGCCGCGAATCCGATGTCGGACCGGATACCGCCGGGGTTCATGAGCGCGAGCTGTGCACCGGCGACCGACGGATGCGCCAGCTGCGCGTCCGCGATCAGCCGCCCGAGCTGGGAGTCGCTCGAGCCCGCGATCGTGCTCCGCGTGAGGGCAGCGGCCGTTCGCCCGACGACGACGCTGGCGATCGGCGCCGCGACGGCGTTGTACTCAGCGATCAGCGCCGTCAGGTCGGCCGCCTTCGGGACGTCCTGGGTGACGATGCGGTTGTTGACCGACATCGGCTTCACGAAGTCGTCGGTCCGGCGGTCGAGCTGGGCATCGATATCGGTGATGAGTCGACCCTGCGCGGCGGCACCGGTTACGACCTTGCCGTCAATCAGGCAGTTGACCGCCCAGTTCGTGTGACCGGTGATGACAATGTCGATCTGATCGCTCATCGCGTCGATGATCGGTGGGAGGGCGCCCGTCGGATTCACGCAGGTGTTGATGAGCGTCGGGTGGGCGCCGGCGCCGTTGCCGGCCGTGTCGACCGACCCGCCTTCGTGGAGCAGGACCACGATGGCCTTGACGCCCCGCTTCTCGAGCTCCGGCACGAGCGCATTGACCGTGTCGGCCTCGTCCAGGAAGTTCACGGCGGCAATGCCGTCCGGGCTGACGATCTCAGGTGTCCCCTCCAGCGTCATGCCGATGAAGGCCACCTTCACGCCGTCGACGCGCTCGATGGCGTAAGGCGGGAAGATCGTCTTGCCCTGCTGGGCGGGGTTGTTGGCGTTGTACACGACGTTCGCGGCGAGGAAGGGGAACTTTGCGCCCCGATAGTTGTCGTTGTCGCCACAGAGATCGACGGGGTGGCATCCGTCCGGGCGGGCGGGTGCGTAGGAGCCGACTCGACGGTTGCCGTAGGCGACCCGAAGCAGCTCGTTGACCCCCTCGTCGAACTCGTGGTTGCCGACGCCGTTGTAGTCGAGCTTCATGAGGTTGAACGCTTCGATTGTCGGCTCGTCATGGAACAGCGCCGACAGGAGCGGCGTGGCGCCGATCAGGTCGCCGGCGGAGACGAAGAACGTGTGGTCTGCCCGCGTGTTGCGGAGGTTCCGGACGTGGGAGGCGAGATACTCGACGCCTCCAGCCGGGATGCACAGCGTGGGCGGCGTCTGCAGACACTGATTCTCGGTGACGTTCGGATCCGGATTCACATCGGTGAGAGCACCGATCCGGCCTGCCGAGCTGGCGACCGGGGGGACCACCTCGAGCTGGCCATGGAAGTCGTTGAGGCCGAGGATCTGGATGTCGACGTAACGCGACGATCGGCCGTCACGATCATGGTCGCCGTCGGCCGTGATGGGCGCGACGATCGACGAGAACAACACCGAGAGGACGACGACGACCGCGAACGGCCGAAAAGAGCGACGTATCACTTCAATCCTCCACAGACTGGTCCATGCGCGGGAGCGAGCGCGCGGCGCAAGGCGCGGGTCAACCTCCACCTTGACGGCGCTACGCGGGCCTGGTCAGGCCACGATATGTCGCGGTCTGCTCGCGTGCAGTTTCGATTCGAAGTCGCCAACGTGAACGGTGCGTACACGCACCGGTTTTGCCCGGTCAACGTGCCCTTTCGTTATGGTCCTGCAATGTCCTTGGCAACTCCGACGAGGAGGACCTCCGAACCATGGCCGCGGTAACGGCCCGGAGCCGCACGAGGCGTGCCCTCCGGCTCGCCCTGGTCGTGGCCCTTGGGCTCGCGCTCGGCGGCGTCGCGTTCGTCGCGCTCCAGGTCGCGAGCACACCCCCGCCGCGCCCCGCACCCGGCTGGTCGCTGTCCGCCGTCATGCCGAACGGGCGCGGGGAGACTGCGGGCGCTGTGGCCGGCGACCGGCTGTTCGTCGTCGGCGGATTGGCGGGACTCGCGGCCCAGGCCAGTGCGGACGTGTCGATCTACTCCCCGGCGACCGATACCTGGACCGCCGGACCGGC
Source organism: uncultured Chloroflexia bacterium (assembly GCA_963721765.1). Lineage (GTDB taxonomy): Bacteria > Chloroflexota > Limnocylindria > Limnocylindrales > CSP1-4 > UBA5189. The sequence goes on along the minus strand of CAVRJP010000001.1, from coordinate 1,201,292 downwards.
CCTGCCCGAAGCGCGACACCACGCGGGCGCCGTCGGGCTCGATGGGGCGGTCTACATCAGCGGCGGCGCGTCGTCGGTCACGGACTGGACGCCGCGCGACAGCCTGTGGGTCCTCGATCCGGGAGCCGCCGCCTGGCGGCCGCTCGCCGCGATGCACGACGCAAGGACCGGGCATCGGATGGTCGCCCTCGCGGGCCGGCTGTATGTCGTCGGCGGCGTCGGCGGCGCGGGAGCCGGCACCGGGGTCGACTCAGCCGCGATCCTTGTCTACGACCCTGCGGCCGACGCCTGGACGACCGGCGCGAGCCTGCCGGTGAGCCGAGACCACCTCGCGGTTGTCGTGGTCGATGGCGAGATCTGGGCGATCGGCGGTCGCGCAAACGGCCTGAACCATTCGCGTGTCGACATCTACGACCCGGAAGCGGATGCGTGGCGGGCAGGAACGCCGCTCCCGGAACCCGTCAGCGGCGCCTCGGAGGGCACGGTTGGGGGCGTGATCTACCTCTCCGGCGGCGAGGATCCCTTCGCGGGCGTGATCGTCGACCGGCACTGGCAGCTCGACACCACGGTTGCCGGCGAGCCGGAATGGCTGCCATTGGAGCCGCCTCCGTTCACCGTGCACGGTGCGCCCGGCCTCGTGCTCGACGGATCCTTCTACCTGGTCGGGGGCGCGCTCCGCGCCGCGGGCCAGTCCAGCACCGCCTGGACGGGCGCGACGCAGCTCCTTCAGCGCTGAGCGTCGAACCGGGCGATGGCCTTCAGGAGGCGGTCGACTGCGCGCAAGAGCGGTTCGGTCAGCTCTTCGGGGATGGCGTCCCGAATCGAATCCTTGGGACCGTAGGCAGCCCGGACGCGACGCGCGGTCGTCCGGAGGTCGCGCAGCGAGTCGTCGCGCAGCCGATCTGGCAGCAGGCCGAAGTAGCTGACCCACCGCTCCGAGTCCAGATCACGAGCGGCCGCGAGAACCAGGTCGGCGGCGCGCGCTGCCGTGAGCGCCGCCACATCGATGTCGGCGAGCTCGTGCCTGGCGGGATCGCGGCGTTGGTCCACGTGGGCTGGCACGGCGAGGGTTCCGGGTCCGCTTCAGCGGGCCGCGGGCACGCCACCGCGAGTGCGCCGGACCTTCGTCCCGTTCCCGTTGGGCGACTCCGGATCCATCGGGATCGCAACGGCGCGCACGCGGCCCGCGGCCTCGGCGAAGGACACGTCAGAAAGTGGCACCAGCGGCTCGCCGCGGAGCACGCGGGCGAGGTACTCCCCGGTTGCAGAGCGGCGGACCCGGGCGATGGTCTCCGGCGTTCCCTCGGCGACGATCTCGCCGCCGCGAGCACCGCCCTCGGGCCCCAGGTCGACGATCCAGTCGGCGGTCTTGATGACGTCCAGGTTGTGCTCGATGACCACGACCGTGTTGCCCGTCTCGACGAGCCGATGCAGGACCTGGAGGAGCTTCTCGACGTCGGCGAAATGGAGGCCGGTCGTCGGCTCGTCGAGCACGTACAACGTCTTGCCGGTCGCGCGCCGCGACAGCTCGGTCGAGAGCTTCACCCGCTGGGCCTCGCCGCCGGACAGCGTGGTCGCCGGCTGGCCGAGGTGGATGTAGCCGAGGCCGACGTCGTAGAGCGTCTGGAGCTTGCCCGCGACGTTGGGCACGGGCCGGAAGAACTCGAGAGCCTCCTCGACCGTCATCTCGAGCACTTCGGCGATCGACCGGCCCTTGTAGTGGATCTCCAGCGCCTCGCGGTTGTAGCGCGCGCCCTTGCACACCTCGCACGGGACGTAGACGTCCGGGAGGAACTGCATCTCGATCTTGATGATCCCGTCGCCCTTGCAGCTCTCGCACCGGCCGCCCTTGACGTTGAACGAGAACCGGCCCGGGCCATAGCCCCGGACGCGCGCCTCGGGCACGGCGGCGAACAGCTCCCGGATCGGCGTGAACAGGCCGACGTACGTCGCGGGGTTGGAGCGGGGCGTCCGCCCGATCGGGCTCTGGTCGATCTCGATGACCTTGTCGACCTGGTTGATGCCCTCGATGCGATCGTGCCGGCCGACCGGCTCGCGCGACCCGAACAGCTCGCGCGCGAGAGCCCGGTACAGGATCTCCGTGACCAGCGTGCTCTTGCCGCTGCCCGAGACGCCGGTCACCGCCGTGAAGGTCCCGAGGGGGAACGTCACGTCGAGGCCTTTCAGGTTGTGCTGCCGGGCGCCGCGCACCACGAGCCGCTTCCCGCTCCCCTTGCGACGCTCCTCCGGGACGGGAACTCGCCGGTCGCCGCGGAGGTACGCGCCGGTGATGGAGCGCGGCTCGCCGAGGACCGCCTCGAGCCCGCCGTTGGCGATGATCTCGCCGCCGTGCTCGCCCGCCCCGGGACCGATGTCGATGACCCAGTCCGCCGTCCGGATCGTCTCTTCGTCGTGCTCGACGACGAGGACGGTGTTGCCGAGGTCGCGCAGCCGGGTCAGCGTCGCGATCAGCTTGGCGTTGTCGCGCTGGTGCAGCCCGATCGATGGCTCGTCGAGGATGTACAGGACGCCCATGAGCGTCGTCCCGATCTGGGTCGCGAGCCGGATCCGCTGTGCCTCGCCGCCGGACAGCGTCTGGCTCGTCCGGTTGACCGTCAGGTAGTCGAGCCCGACGTCGACGAGGAAGCCGAGCCGCGCCCGGATCTCCTTGAGGACCTGGTGGGCGATCGCCCGTTCGCGCTCGGAGATGCGGCTCGGGAGTGCGCGTGCCCACTCCAGCGCGTCGGTGATTGACAGGTCCGCGACCTCGGAGATGTCCCGGCTGTCGACGGTCACCCCGAGCGCCTCCGGGCGCAGCCGCTTGCCCTTGCAGGCGGGGCACGGGCGCTCGACCATGTACTTCTCGAGCTCGGTCTTGATGAACTCGGAGTCTGTCTCGCGGTACCGCCGCTCGAGGTTCGTGACGACGCCCTCGAACTGCGCGCGGTAGCTGTTCTCGCCGCGCTCGTGCTTGTAGCGGATGACGACCTGCTCGTCCTTCGGGGCGAAGAGCAGGTAGTCGACGGCCTCCTTGGGCAGGTCGCGCAGCGCGGCCGCGGGGTCCCAGCCGTGGGACTTGAAGATCGCCTCGGTGATCTTGAGCCGCCACGACGCGTCGGTCGGCATGCGCGCCCACGGCACCGCGGCGCCGGTCAGGACGCTCTTGCCCTTGTCCGGCAGGACCAGCTCCGGGTCGATCTCGAGCCGCGTCCCAAGGCCGGTGCACGTGGGGCACGCGCCGTGGGGCGAGTTGAACGAGAAGCTGCGCGGCTCGAGCTCGTCGATCGTCGTCCCGTCGTACGGGCACGAGTAGCGCTCCGAGAAGCGACGCTCCTCGAAGTCCGGCGGCTCGCCGTCGCGTGCGGCGGGAGCGATGAGGACGACGCCCTCGCCCAGGCGGAGCGCGGTCTCGATCGAATCGGCCAGCCGTGGCCGATCGGGGTCGTCGAGCGCCTCGCCCGACGCGGGGTCAACCGGCCGTCCGCGCTCGTCGCGCGCCCAGCCCTCGGGCGCTTCGGCGCGCCGGACCACGTACCGGTCGACGACGACCTCGATGGTGTGGCGCTTGTACTTGTCGAGCGTCGGCGCCTCGGCGAGGTCGTACGTCTCGCCGTCGACGCGGACGCGGACGAAGCCCTGCTTGCGGGCCGCCTCGAAGATCCGGTCGCCCTCGGTCTTGCGGTCCTTGATGAGCGGGCCGAGGACGAGGAGGCGCGTCCCTTCGGGGAACGTGAGCACCTGGTCGACGATCTGCTGGACCGTCTGGCGCTCGATCGCGTGGCCGTTCGGGCAGTGCGGAATGCCGATGCGCGCGAACAGCAGCCGCAGGTGGTCGTAGATCTCGGTGACGGTCCCGACGGTGGACCGCGGGTTCCGGCTCGAGCCCTTCTGGTCGATCGAGATCGCGGGCGACAGGCCGTCGATCTGGTCGACGTCGGGCTTCTCCATCTGGCCCAGGAACTGGCGGGCGTACGCGCTCAGGCTCTCGACATAGCGCCGCTGGCCCTCCGCATAGATGGTGTCGAATGCGAGGCTCGACTTCCCGCTCCCGGACAGCCCGGTGATGACCACGAGCCGGTCGCGCGGGAACGCCACCGAGACGTCCTTGAGGTTGTGTTCGCGCGCGCCGCGCACGACGATCTGGTCCTGGGGCACGTCGGGCAGTGTACGCGAATCAGCCCAAACCGAACAGATGTTTCACGCCGCCGCCGCATCAGCCCCAGCGGTCAGAACAGGCCCATCGCGATCGCATTCGAGACCCCGCCGGCGAGGCCGACGAGGATTCCGGTGGCGACGACCGCCGCGACGATCCTCGGGCGTTCCGGCCGTCGCGCGAGCACGGCGAGGATCCCGGTCGTGAGGGCGAGGAGGGTGACCTTGGCGATGGCGACCATCGGGAAGCCGTAGCTCCCGAACATCGTCGTAACGAGCGGGTTGGCCTCGGCCGTCGGGCCGACCGACTCGACCATGGCCATGAACGTCGCCAGGTCGAGCAGCTGCGCTGCCGACATCGTGATCACGGCCGCGACGAGGATTCCCACGCCAGCATCGTCCCACCGCGGCGACATTTCTGCGCGGGCAGATTCCGGTTCGGGGAATCGATCGCGATTCAGGTCTGGCGCGGGGGCCGCCGGAAGAGCCGGAGAAGGGCGAGCACGGCGATCAATCCGATGACGCCGAGGACGAGCGCCTCGCCCAGCTGAGTCGAGGTCGTCGTCGCTCGAGCCGCTGCCGCCGCCCGGGCTGCCGCCGCCATCTCCCGCCGGGGGCCGGACCGAGAATCGAACCAGGACGGGCCGGGCACCATCCGAATCCGCGGCCGTATCGTCGACGGGCGTGATGAGCACCTCGTAGTCGCCCGGCGCGGCGTCCGACGGCACGCGGACCTCGACCCCGATCAGCCCGAGGTCGTCGGGCACGAGGGTGATCGAGGCCGGCTCGACGAGGACCCACGCCGCCGCCCCGACGCCGAGGACCGGTCCGGCCTCGCCGACGACGAGGCGATAGGTCGCGGCCACGGAGCCGACGTTGCGGATCACGAACGAGTCACCGAACCGGTCGCCCGCGTCGAGGGCGGAGGGCGGCGAGATCACCTCCGTGCTCGCGGACACACCGCGGGTCGGGATGATCACCGGGGTCGGCAACGGGCCGGTGGCGCCGAGGAACGCGGACAGGGCGGCCGGGATGTCGAGCCGGTGCCGGGTGATCCCGGAGTTCGGGTCCGTGATGGATGGGCCCGCGCCGACGAGCGCCGTCCAGATCTCGGAGGTGGTCGCCGTGCGCGCGGAGGCGAGGACCGCCACGGCGCCGGAGACGTGCGGCGCCGCCATCGACGTTCCGGACAGCGCCCCGCCCGCGGCGACGATGCAGTCACCCGGCGCGAGGATGTCGAGCGCCTCGCTCGACTGGGAGAAGGTCGAGATCGTGTCGACCAGGCCGTCGTCGCAGCTTCCGTCGGTCACCGCCCCGACGCTCAGGATGCTGGGATCACAGCCCGTGCTGCCGATCCCGGGCTGGTACGTCGTCGTGACCAGGTTGTCCTCGTCGCGGAACGCCGAGTTGCCGGCAGAGCCGACCGGGATGAGCCCGGCTGCCAGGGCCTCGGCGAGGTGATAGCGATCCGAGCAGATGAGCGGCGGGTAGTGGCCGCTCCCGAGGCTGATGTTGACCGCTCGCAGATTCACGCCGCCCTGGCGCAGGTCGATGAGCCAGTCCATCCCGGCCAGCACGCTGGACTCGGAGGCGAGATTCGCCATCTGCCCGGAGCCGGGCCGGCGCTCCTGCTGGTGGAAGACGTCGGCGACGTACAGGCCAGCCTCGGGCGCCATGAGCAGGACCGTGCTGGCCACGTGCGTCCCGTGGCCGTGGTCGTCCGGCGAGCCGTCCGCCGGTGCCGCCTCGAGCGTGGCGACGACGCTGCCCGCCGGGAAGTACTCCGGGTACGCCGCCGCGTCGACGCCGGTGTCGAGGACGCCCACCAGGACACCCGCGCCTCGGAACTCCGTCACGCCGAGCGTCTGGCCTGCCGGCGCGCGCGACGGCGCGTCGGCCGTCGGCTCGACGGCCGTGTCCGCAGAGACCTCCCGCACGAGCTGGCTCCGGACGACCGCCAGCAGCGGCTCCTCCGCCCGAAACTGGACGAGGAACGCACCGAGATGGTCGTAGTCGCGCACGAGATCGGCGGACGGCCCGAGCGCGCGCCGAACCAGGTCCTTGTTGGCCGCGAATGCGGCGCTCATCCCGGCGATGACCTCTGCCGCGCGGTCGTCGCCGAGCGCGCGCTGGAGGCCGGACAGGATCGCGGCCGTGTCGAGATGGACGATCGCCGTGCTCGACCCGCCGGCCCGGAGCTCCTCGAGCACCTCCGCCTCCAGCTTGCCGAGGGCGACGGCGTCCTCGAGCCGCTCGATGGCGACGGCGCCCGAGCTCGACGGCCGATTGAGCAGGCCGACGGCTACGATCGCAACGAGAATCAGGGCGATCGCGCCGGCGCCGAGGTATGCCTGCTGCCGAGGGCTCACGGTTCGCAGTCTCCGCGGGTTGTCAAGGTGCTGGCCGCCCCGAGTCCGGCTCCGCTAGGATCATCCGGCCGCGGACGGGAGCCGGCCGGCGCGAGGAGGCGCGGGGTTCGACCACGATGACCGCCAGGGACGTCTTCATCAGTCACAGCTCGGGCGACGCCGAGATCGCGCGCGCCCTGCGCACCGTCCTCGAGGAGGCCGGCTACTCGTGCTGGATGGCCCCGGACGACGTCGTCGGGACCGAGACGTGGACCGAGCAGATCCTCGGGGCGATCGCAGACAGCAAGGCGATGCTCGTCCTCGTCTCGGCGGCCGCGAATTGCTCGCCGCACGTCTCGCGCGAGGTCAACCTCGCGCTGGGCAGGAGCCGCGCCGTCCTGCCGATCCGGATCGAGAGCGTCGCGCCCGAGGGCTCGCTGGAGTACCTGCTCTCGCTCGTCCAGCGCGTCGACGCATTCCCGCCACCCATCACCGATCATCGCGACCGAATCCTGCGCCGTCTCGGGGCCCTCATGGAGCGCGCCGGCCGCCCGGCCTCGGAGCCGGCCGCGGTCCCCGTGCCGGAACCGGAGACGGAGACGCATCCGACCGCGGCCACGCGCGAGAAGGCACCGGCGGAAAAGGCGCCGGCCAAGCCGCCCGCGAAGGCAGCGAGGAGCAAGCGCGTCGGGGCATCGAAGGCCGATGGCGGTGACGCGGGAACGAGCGCGAAGGATGCGCCCAAGCCCGCGGTCGGCTCGGCGCCATTCCCACCACCACCGGCGATCCACCTGCCGCCGGCGGACGACCCCGAGACGACGGTGGAGAAGGGACGACCGCCGAGCCCACCCGAGCCGACTCCCCCATCCGCATCGTCGAAGGCAGCCGCCGCCCGCCGGCGACGGGCCCAACCCGTCGACATCGGGCCCGGGACCGTCATCGGCGGGTTCACGATCGAGTCGCTGCTCGGCGAGGGCGGCATGGCGACGGTCTACCGCGCACGCCAGGAGGAGCCGAGGCGGCTCGTCGCGCTGAAGGTCATCCGATCGGACCACGCCGCCAACGAGACGTACCGGCAGCGCTTCCTGACCGAGAAGGAGACGCTCGCGGCGCTGGAGCATCCGGTGATCGTGCCCATCTACGCAGCGGGCGAGTCGGACGGCGTGCTGTTCATCGCGATGCGCCTCGTGGATGGCCCGGACCTCCAGGCGAAGATCACGCGACAGGGCCGGTTGAGCCTGCGCGAAACGGTCCAGGTCCTCGAGCCGATCGCCGACGCGGTCGACTACGCCCATGCGACGGGCGTCATCCACCGCGACCTGAAGCCGTCGAACATCATCCTGGACAAGGCCGGGCGGCCGTACCTGACCGACTTCGGACTCGGCAAGCACCTCGAGGAGGACACGAGCGTCAGCGTCCCGGGCATGGCGATCGGGACGCTCGACTACATGGCGCCCGAGCAGTTCTCGGGCCCGACGAACCCCGACCTTGCCCCGGCGATCGACCTGTACGCGCTCGGCTGCGTCGCGTACGCCTGCCTGACCGGGCAGCCACCGTTCGTCCGCGCGACGCCGCAGCAGCTCATGTACGCGCACGCGAACGAGACGCCCCCGACGATCCGCTCGCACCGGCCCGAGTACCCGCCGGTCATCGACGAGATCTTCAACCGCATCCTGGCCAAGGATCCCGCCGCCCGGTTCGGCACGGCGCGCGATTTCGTCTCGGCGCTCGAGTCGATCGTCCAGTCGGCGTCGGCCGGGCTGACCAGCCCGGTCGTGGTCCCGCAGCAGGTCTCGCCGGCAAGCCAGGCGCGCAAGTGGGTCGGCCGGAACACGCAGCTGGCCGTGGCCGGCGGCGCGATCGCCCTCGTCGTCGCGGTGATCTTCCTCGCGGGCATCGTCTTCCCGGGTCCACGGCCCGCCGCCTCGCCGACCCAGGGGTCGGCGATCACCCAGCGGCCCGTCACCCAGGCGCCCGTGACCGTGCCGCCACCGACAACCCTGCCCGTGACCGCGCCGCCCGCCACGTCGCCACCGGCGACCGCGCCACCTGGCACCTCGGCGCCGGCCGGGTTCCCGAACGCGTTCGAGAGCGCGCTCCTGGCCACGCTGCCGACGGCGACGGTGAACGTCGACGAATGCCAGCGATACGAGAGCAAGTACGCCGCGGCGCAGGCGATGGTGTTCTGCCCCGCGCCGAGCGCCGACGACCGGGAGGTCTTCTTCGTCCTGTTCCCGGACACCACCTCCCTCAGCACCACGTACACCGAGCTCCTGAGCAGCACGGCCGTCGCCGAGGTGACCCAGACCGGCTGCTTCGACGCGGAGCCGACGGACAGCAACAACAGCTGGCGCTATGGCGAGGGCCCGCAGGCGGGTCTCCTGGCGTGCTACGCCCGGACCGACGGCACGCTGAACGGCGTCCAGTACGTGTGGACGCACGACGACCTCGTGGTCATGGGCCACTGGCTCGCGCCGACCTTCGCCGAGGGACTCGACTACTTCAGCGACTGGGCGGTCGCGGTCAACCAGTAGGGCCGGTCAGGCAATGACCTCGTGCTTCTGCCGGTCTGCCCGGTCGGCGGACATCGTCCCGAGGTAGCCCTCGACGTCCTCGTTCAGGACGTCCTCGACGCGCTCCGTGAACGAGACGAATGCGGCGGCGTGGCCCTGGTACCGGCGGAAGGCGCCGTTCAACATCATGTACTGCCAGCCCAGCGTCTTGAGCAGCTCCGCGGTCCGTCGGTAGTGGCGCCATTGTTCGCCGAAGTGGAGCAGCTCCTCGACGCCCGCGCAGATCGCCACGAGCAGGCTGACCGCGAAGGCGAGGAACCGGATGCCGTCGACCGGGAAGCCGCCCAGCCAGCCGATCTCCGTGCTCGTACCCGACGACAACAGGATCGTCACGAGGGCCGGGATGAGCACGCCACCGACGACCACGGGCGTCCGGTAGAGCAGGTAGCTCCGACGGGCCTCGCGCGCCTTGCGGCCCATCCACGTGAGCTGGTCGAGCCAGCGCTCGCGCAGGAGGTTCTTCTGGAACGGTGTGAGCTCGAGCGACTCGAGCATCGCGCCAAGGGTCTCGCGTGACCCGGGACGCTCAGCCCGCGGGCTTGTCATCGCTCCCTCCCTCGCTCCCGGTCTCCCCGATCGGTGACTCGATCGGCGTCTCGATCGGCGTCTCGATCGTATCTCGATCGGCGTCTCGATTGCCGCAGCGAGACCCGACTCGTCCACCGTCACCGGGATCACCCGCAGTGTGCCGGATGCTCGCAACGTCCCGTCCGCGGCGAGCTCGTCGGCCGCCCTGCCCGAGCCGGCGACAGCGATCACGAGGTGGCCGTCCGCGATCCGCCGATGGGCCTCCTCCAGGGCCAATTTGCCGCCGTTGACGACGACCGTCGGGGCCGAGCCACGAGCCAGGTGGTCCGCCGTTCCGAACAGCCAGTCCGACTCGTCACCGAAATCGGTGCCCGGCACGACGATGATCATCGAGTGGTCCCGGGCGACGGTGATCGGGTCGCCTGACCTCGTCGTCCGGTCGAACGCGCCCTGCGGCGCCACCCCGACCAGCCGGAACGTGCCGCCGACAGTCGCCTTCGCCTCGGCGATGAGGCGCATCACGCCGCTGTCGGTCCCGCCGTCGACGACCGCCGTGTCGGATCGCTCGAGGTAGTCGGCGAGCACGCGGAAGAACGCTCGCAGCTCTTCGAGGCGCTCGGGCTCGGTGAAGTCGGCGCCGCCGACCAGGGTCACCGCCGTCCCGTCGGACGGGACCGGCCCGAGCGCGGCGAGCAGGTCGGCCCCGGACCTGACCTCGATCACCGAATTGGTCATCCCCGGGAGGATAGCGGGGAGCACTCCGGCCTCTTGACCGCCGCGTACCATGCACCGCGTCGGCGGCAGCCGGCACTTGGGGTCGCGGGAGGACGTGGAGCGGGCCGGGACCGGCCGTTCCGCGAAGGAATCGGGAGGAACGTGGCGCTCGACAGCCAGCCCTCGGGCGCGCCGAGCCCACGCGTGCCGGAGGAAGGGATCGACCTCCGGGCGCGCGGGACGATCCGGATCGGGCGCGCCGTCGGCAACGACATCGCCCTCGACGACCTCCGGGTCTCGCGCAACCATGCCGAGATCACCGCGAAGCCGGATGGCTCGTTCGAGGTCCGCGACCTCAACAGCTCAAACGGCACCTTCCTCAACGGTCACCGAATCCGCCCTGATCGCGCGGAGCGGATCGAGCCCGGCGACTTCGTCGGCGTCGGCGGCCAGACGCTGCAGGTCCACAACGGCAGGTTGCGGATCATCGCCGCCCGGCGGTCCGCCTGGTTCGGGGCGGTCGACCTCGTCGTCACGGTCGGGCGCGGGCGACGCATCCTTGACGAGGTCGGGTTCGCCCTCGAGCCGTCGAGCGTTCTCGCCGTCGTCGGACCCTCGGGTTCCGGCAAGTCGACCCTGCTGAACGCGCTCACCGGCTTCCGCCCCGCGGAGAGTGGCAACGTGGCCTTCGACGGCCGCGACGTGTACGCGACCTACGAGGATCTCCGCTCGAGGATGGGCCTCGTCCCCCAGGCGGACATCCTGCACACACAGCTCTCGGTCCGGCAGGCCCTGTCGTACGCGGCCGAGCTGCGATTCGCCCGGGACGTGAGCGACGAGACGCGCAACCAGCGCATCGACCAGGTCATGGCCGAGCTCAACCTCGCCGAGCGCGCCGACCTCCGGATCGAGCGCCTGTCGGGTGGCCAGCGGAAGCGGGTCAGCGTCGGGTGCGAGCTGCTCACCGAGCCGGCGCTCCTGTTCCTGGATGAGCCGACGTCGGGCCTCGACCCCGGCAACGAAGCGGCGCTCATGGAGACCCTGCGCGACCTGGCCCGCGCGGGTCGGACGATCGTCGTCGTCACCCACTCGGTCCAGAGCCTCAACCTCGCCGATCGCCTGCTCGTCATGGCACCGGGCGGCAAGCTCGCGTACTACGGACCGCCGGGCGAGGCGCTCGCCTACTTCGCCGAGGGTGGCGCCACGGGCGACGATAGCTACGCGAACATGTTCCGGACGCTCGAAGAGAACCGGGACATCGACTGGAAGGCGCGCTTCCGGGGTAGCCCGCAGTACGACCAGCTCGTCACCGAGCCGCTCGCCAGCGCGGACCTCGCCGCCGTCCCGGTCCGGCCGAACATCGATCCGCCGTCGCCGCCGACCCCGGTGCTCCACCAGCTCGGCGTCCTGATCCGGCGCTACCTCGCCGTCATCCGCGCCGATCGGGCCTACGCGCTGACCCTCGCCCTCCAGGCGCCGATCTTCGGGATCCTCTTCTCCCTGATGTTCTTCTTCAACACGATGCTCACGGCGGAGGCGCTGAACGCGAGCCTGCTCGTCTGGCTGATCGTCATCGGCGCGACCTGGCTCGGCACGTCGAACGCCATCCGGGAGATCGTCAAGGAGCTGCCGATCTATCGGCGGGAACGGGCGATCGGCCTGTCCGCCGGTGCGTACGTGATGTCGAAGGTGATCGTCCTCGGCCTGATCACCGTGGTCCAGTCCGCGATCCTCGTTCCCCTGTCGATGCTGTACCAGGTCATGCCGCCGGCGAACTCACCCGCCCAGGCGGCGCTGCTGATCGGCTTCGGCGTCGATCCGGCGAACGCCAACGTCGACCTTGCGCCCACCGGCGTCTTCTTCGACTCGCAGATCGTGGAGCTGGTCGTGGTCGCGCTCATTGTTGGGGTCGCGAGCATGGCGCTCGGACTGCTGATCTCGGCGGTCGCCGGGAGCGTCGACCGGGCTTCGAGCCTGTTGCCGATCGTGCTCGTGCTCCAGGTGATCGTGTCGGTACCCCTGTTCACGGGATCCGGCGTGGTCATCCAGACGCTCGGCTACGTCATGAGCGCCCGCTGGGGCATGGCCGCCGCCGCCTCGACGATCGACCTCGCCGACCTGCGCGAGCCGTACATCCGGATGACCGAGACGGCCCGTAGCGGCCAGGTCATCGAGGACCTCGGCCCGTACCAGCAGCCGACGTGGCGACACGACCCCGCGGTCTGGGGGCTCGACGTGATGATCCTGTTCGCGCTGACTGTCGCCGGGCTCGCCGGCGCGTTCCTCGCGCTCCGTGCCGCGGATCCGGACCTCATGGAGGGGCGCCACCGAAAGCGCCGGCGCTTCCTGCCGCAGCGTGCGCCGGTCGAGGCCGCTCCCGTCGTGGAGCCGCCCCCGGCTCCGGAACCGCCGCCGGCGACCACGCCGCCGGAAACGACAGCGGCGCCACCCGCGCCACCGGCTCCACCCAGCTCCGCCTGACTCCAGGCGGCCGAGCCGCGATCAGCGGCGGCGCGGCGGTCGTGTGCCCTGACGACGGCGGATGTTCGGGGTGACGGTGCGGTCCCACGTGGGGCGATCGAGGAGGCGGGCCTGCCGACCGCCCTCGTCCTCGTGCTCGTCGCGAATCCCCGGCAGCCAGTCCGACGCGGTGCCCTCTGCCGAGCCCGACTCGAGCGGGTCCACGCCCGCCGGGAGCGACGGTCACCTCGGTGACCTCGAAGACGGTGCTCGGGGCGTCGGGATCCATGTCGTCCGCACCTCCGGTTCCGCCGGCCGCGCCACCGCCCGCCCCCGCCGCGGCACCCACCCCGACCGGTTGTCGCGACCGAGTCGACGCCCCTCGGCCTGAGCGCATCGGCGTGCGCTGGGCCGCGAGCTCTGCCGCTCGGGCGATGATCGCCGACTGGTCCTCGTCCAGGACGCGGAGCCGGATCTGCTGGATCTCGTCTCTGAGTGCCGCCGCCCGCTCGAACTCCAGCTGCTTCGCCGCCGAGCGCATCTCGGCCTCCATCCGGGCGACGAGCTCCTCGATCTTCTTCGTGTCCAGCTGGAGGAGGCGCGCGTCGCGGGCCTCCCGCTCGGAGGTATACATGACCGTTCCCTCGGCGACCGACCGGAGCTGGTCGTTCAGGTCCCGAATGCCCTTGACGATCGTGCTCGGCTCGATGCCCCGTTCGAGGTTGTACGCCTCCTGGATCGCGCGACGCCGGTTCATCTCGTCGATCGCGGCGCGCATCGAATCGGTGACACGGTCGGCGTACATGACCACCTCGCCGCCGATGTTTCGAGCGGCCCGCCCGCTCATCTGGATCAGCGACCACGCCGACCGCAGGAAGCCCTCCTTGTCGGCGTCGAGGATCGCCACCAGCGTGACCTCGGGCAGGTCGATGCCCTCGCGCAGGAGGTTGATCCCGACGAGGACGTCGAACACGCCGAGGCGCAGGTCGCGCAGGATCGCCACGCGCTCGAGCGTGTCCACCTCGGAATGGAGGTACTGGACCTTGACCCCGAGCTCGCGCAGGTAGTCGGTCAGGTCCTCGGCCATGCGCTTGGTCAACGTCGTGACGATGGCCCGCTCCCCGCGATCGACGCGGACCTTGATCTCCTCCATGAGGTCGTCGATCTGGCCTTCGGTGGGACGGACGCTGATCGGCGGGTCGACGATGCCCGTCGGCCGGACGAGCTGCTCCGCGACCCGCTGCGCCTTCTCCAGCTCGTACGGGCCGGGCGTCGCCGACATGTAGATAACCTGGCCGACGGTCGTCTCGAACTCCTCGAACGTCAGCGGCCGGTTGTCGAGCGCGGACGGCAGCCGGAACCCGAAGTCGACCAGGATCTCCTTGCGCGTCCGGTCGTTCTTGTACATGCCAACGACCTGGGGAATGGTCATGTGTGACTCGTCGACGATGAGCAGCCAGTCCGGCGGGAAGTAGTCGAGCAGCGTCCACGGCCTCGAGCCCGCCGCGCGCCGCGAGAGGTGGCGCGAATAGTTCTCGACCCCCGAGCAGAACCCGAGCTCCCGGAGCATCTCCAGGTCGAACGTCGTCCGTTGGCGGAGCCGAGCACCCTCGAGCTCGCGACCCTCCGCCTCGAGCTGCCCGACGCGCTCCTCCATCTCCGCCTCGATGTCCACGATCGCGGCGCGGAGCTTGTCGTTCGGGGTGACGTAGTGGGTTGCCGGGTAGACGTTGACGTCCTTGCGCTCGGCGAGGAGCTCGCCGGTGAGCGGGTCCACCTCGGTGATCCGCTCGACCTCGTCGCCGAAGAACTCGACCCGGACGATGCGCTCCTCCGATGCGGGCCGGAACTCCAGGGTGTCGCCGCGCACCCGGAACCGAGCGCGGGCAAGGTCCGCGTCGTTGCGCTGGTACTGGAGGTCGACGAGGTGGCGCAGCACTGAATCCCGCCGGTACGCGCCGCCGGTGCGCAGCTTGAGGACGGTCGCACCGTAGTCGACGGGCGCCCCGATGCCGTAGATGCAGCTCACCGACGCGACGACGATCACGTCCCGCCGCTCGAACAGCGAGTGCGTCGCGGCGTGCCGCAGCCGGTCGATCTCGTCGTTGCGGGACGAGTCCTTCTCGATGTACGTGTCGCTCCGGGGCAGGTACGCCTCGGGCTGGTAGTAGTCGAAGTAGCTGACGAAGTATTCGACCGCGTTGTCCGGGAAGAAGTCGCGGAACTCCGCGTACAGCTGCGCGGCGAGCGTCTTGTTGTGGGCGAGCACGAGCGTCGGCCGCTTCGCCGCCTCGATGACCTTGGCGACCGTGAGCGTCTTCCCGGTGCCGGTCGCGCCGAGCAGCACCTGGTGATTCAGGCCCCTGCCCAGGCCGTCGGTCAGGCGCTCGATCGCCTGGGGCTGGTCGCCGGTGGGCTCGAACGGGGCTTCGAAGCGGAAATCGGGCACGTCGAAATTGTAGCCGCGCACGCGTACGTCGAACAAGTGTTCGATGACGTCCGAGCAGCACGCCGGGGGCGTCGCCGAGCTCCTGATCGCCCGCGTGCCCGGCCGTGCCTGACCGTTGGCGGCGTGGCTTGGTACCTCGCGCCCATATCGACCCTGGCACCCCGATCCCGAGACTGACGAGCGCCACGACTGCGAGGCCGATCGGGCGACCAGCCCGGGAGTCGCACCGCCACGCCGTCGCGAAGCCCGGAGGCTGGGTCGATCTCGATGGAGATGGAATACACCGACGCAAATCGGCGCGGCAAGCTCGTGATCGTCTTCGGTGTGGTGCTTGCGATCGTTGCCGGCGGCGCCGCCTTCTACCTCATCAACCAGGCCCAGCAGTCCGCGGGCCAGAGCGAGATCAATCGGATCGAGGTCGTGGTGGCTGTCCGGGCGATCCCGGCGCGAACGGCGATCGCCGAGAAGGACGTCGCCATCCGCTCGGTGCCCCTCGACGAGACGAACATCAACGGCATCTACACCGACCCGCGCGACGTCGTCGGACGGCTGCCCGCGGTGACCATCCTCCAGGGTCAGCTCATCACGACAAACATGCTGGCCTCGACCGTCCAGGGCGGCGCATTCTCGATCCTCCGGCCCGAGGAGACCGTCAGTCCCGATTCGGAAGCCTGGCGCGCGATCTCGATCACGGTTCCGCCCGACCTCGCCGTCGGCGGCCTGCTCAAGGAGGGCGAGACGATCGACGTGTTCGTCTCCGCGATCGTCAATGCGCCCGCCGAGCCGGCGCTCGCGGGTGAGTTCATCTCGGACCGCTCGACCAAGATCATCTACCAGGAGCTGATGATCCTCGCCCGCGAGGGCGACTTCTACATCATCCGAGCACCGGTCGCCGTAGCCGAGGAGATCCTGCACATGCAGGCCGCGGGCACGACGACATTCAGCCTGGCGATGCGGCCGGACGCCGACCAACGCATGGTCGATGCGACGGAGCTCGGCACGACGACGAACCGGATCATCGAGAAGTACGGGCTGCCGATCCCGGAGGGGATCGACTACGGGTTCCTGGGAGTCGCGCCGCGGTCGACGGTCGCTCCCGTGCCTTCGCCGTCCCCCGTCCCGTAGCGCAACTCCGACGCCGCGCGGGCGCCCGTTGCCAGGATGCACGGGCCGGCTTGGTGGTGCGCACCAGTACCAATGCCCAGGCTCGCCCACTTATCGAGCCGTCCACCGCTTCGTAGATTCAGGAGGGTCGCGGTTCGAGACGCGTGTCGTCGACGCCCCCGGACGCAGATCGGCAGACCGCACGCCATGATTTGCCGGTTGTTCGCTCGGCGCAGGGCGCTGAGCCGCGGTCAGGCCACGATCGAGCTGGCCCTCCTGCTGCCGGTCGCCCTGATGCTGCTCCTCGCCGCCGGGGACCTCGCGCGCCTGTTCCACGCGGAGGTCACGGTCGCGGCAGCTGCCCGTGCCGGCGCCCTGGAGGCGAGCACCAATCCGACGTCGTTCCAGGTGGGCCAGCCGTGCAGCACGCTCGTGAACCGCGTCATGTGCGCGGTGCTGACCGAGGCGAACGGAGCATTCACCACGGTCACGCCCGCGGACGTCTCGGTAACGTGCAACCCGGACCCCTGCTCCGAGGCCCTCGGCAGCATCGTCACTGTGACCGTCGAGGGTCACATGGACTGGATCACGCCGCTGATCGCCGCGTTCGTCGGGGGCCAGACCACCTTCGACGCAGCTGCCTCCGCCCAGATCGCCGTCCGCCCGACGATCGGCGCAGAGCCCTCGGGCTCGCCGGCGCCCCCGCCGTCGCCAACCCCGTCGCCCGCTCCAACGCCGGTACCGTCACCCACGCCCGACCCATCCGCCACGCCGGATCCGCTGGCAACCCCGACGCCGACGCCAGCGCCGACGCCCACGCCGGTGCCCACGCCGGTGTGCTTCCCGCCCGTCGCCGACTTCGCCATCTCGCCGACGAGCGGCAAGAAGAAGAAGACGGACTTCCAATTCACGGATCTCTCGACGACCACGCCGGGCTGCATCCTCACCTGGTCGTGGAACTTCGGGGACGGCGGCGGCTCGTCGTCGACGTCGACGCTCCAGAACCCGACCCACGTTTACCAGGCGCAGGGCACCTACACGGTCACGCTCGTGGCCTCGAACGCGGGCGGCTCCGACACGCGGACCCGCACCGTGACGGTGACGCCGTGATCGCGAGCGGCCGGCGCGCGGGCAGCCAAGCCGACCGCCGGCCGTTCGAGCCGCGCACCGATCGCGGCCAGAGCATGGTCGAGTTCGCGTTCGCGCTCACGATCTTCCTCCTGCTGCTGATGGGCATCGTCGACCTGGGTCGCGCCGTCTACAACCTCACCGGGACACAGCAGGCCGCCGCGGAGATCGCTCGCGTGACAAGCGTCCACCCGGGCGCGACGCTCGGCGCGAGCACCGAGACCGCCAACGTCGTGTCGGTCCAGACCAAGCTCGTCCCCGGCCTGTCCATCACCTCGTACGAGTGCGTCGACATCGCCGGCGACGCGATCCCCGGGACGTGCAAGCCCGGCTACGGCTACTGGGTCCGCGTGAACGTGGCTTCCACCTTCCACGCGATCACGCCGCTCGTCACGTTCCTCGGGCCGATCCAGCTCAACTCGCACAGCAGCGCGGAGATCGAATGATGAATCGGCGACGCCTGGATCCCGAGCAGTCGGGCGAGCGAGGGCAGATCCTCGTCCTGTTCACGCTCGCGCTCCTGGGCATCCTCGCGGTCGTGGGCCTGGCGGTCGACGGCGGCTCCACCTTTGCCCAGCGCCGCAACCAGCAGGGCGCCACGGATCTCGCTGCGCTCGCGGCGGCGAACGATTACCTGATCAACGGCGACCCGACGCTCGCGGAAGCGCGGGGAAGGGCGATCTCTGCCGCCAACGAGTTCACCGATGGCGTCGGCGGGACCGCGGTCGTCGTGGCCATCGACACGACGAACGGCGTCCGGGTGACGGTAACGATCGACGACCCCCACGAGAACAGCGTCCTGGGCGTCGTGGGCGTTCCGTTCTGGCTCGTGTCGACGGAGGCTGAGGCGCTCGCCGGCTTCCCGGACACGGCCTACGGCGCCTCGCCGTTCATCTTCTCGGCCGACGCCTTCGAGGACGACGGCACCCCCCTGTACCAGACGCCGACGGACTTCGGCGAAGGCAACGGCGACGTGCCGACGGGTCCGCTGGACTTTGCATGGACGAACTACGGGACGGGCAACGTCAACACGAGCGAGGTCCGGGACATCATCCAGGGCAACCTCGTCATCGACAAGGCGCTCCAGTTCGGGGAGTACATCGGCCAGCACAACAGCGGCAACCACACCGCGCTGTACAGCGACGTCGACAGCCACCTGAGCGGGCTCGACGTGCCGGCTGCGGTCGTCGATTCGAACGGCAACTTCGTGGGCTGGTCGACCTTCCGCGTCATCAGCGCGTCGGGCGGCAGCAGCAAGCATGTCCGGGGGTACTTCGTCAGCTCGTTCACGAGCGCGCGGCTGACGGTCACCGCCTGTGCCGCGAACAACTGTCCGCGGTATCTCGGGACGTACGTCCTCAAGCTCTCGAACTAGCCGCCCGCGGACTCCGTAGCCGCGGGCGCGAGCGCGGCCGTGTAGGCCTCGGTCGCGTCCCGCCGCGCCGAGGCCGGAGACCCGCTCGTGTCGAGGATGCGGGCTGCCCTCGGCGTCAGACGTTCCACGATGTCCGACTGGGCGGCGATTCTCGCCTCCGCGTCGGCTGCGTCGACGCCGCGCTCGGTCAGGCGCGTTCGCTGGGCGTCGGCGTCGCAGACCACGAGCCAGACCTCGTCGCACAGGTCCGCGAGGCCGCCTTCGACGAGCTTGATCGCCTCGATCACCACGGCTGGGGCGCCGTCGTCCTCCGCGGCCGCGATCCGCTCGAGGATCCGGGGCCGCACGGCCGGGTGGATGATCGCCTCCAGCCTCGCGAGCGCGGCCGGGTCGGCGAAGACGATGGTCGCGAGCGCGGCGCGGTCGAGGCTTCCATCGACACCGATGACCGCCGGCCCGAACGCGATCGCGATGGCGGCGAGCTCCTCGCTGCCGGTCGGTGTCGCCTCGCGGGCAACCAGGTCGGCATCGACGACGGCCGCCCCGAGCTCGGCCAACCACGACGCGACGGTCGACTTCCCGCAGCCGATCGGCCCGGTCAGGCCGATGCGGATCGTGCGTCGTGGGGCCTCCCTCGAGCCGGCCTCCATCACGGCGCGCGCTCCTCGAGGGCCAGCCAGGCGTCCTCGGCGGCCGCGAGCGCCTGGTCCACGTCCGCGAGCTCGCTGGACACGCGGCGCAGCTCGATGAAGTTTGCCTGCACGGCGGGCGTCGACAGCTCCAGCTCGAGGTGGTTCTTGCGCAGTCCCAGGCGCGTGAGCTCCGCGTCGGCCAGGTCCCGCTGCCGGCGGTAGGCATCCTTGGAGAGCCGAGCGCCATTGCCACGGGCCGGCCGGCGGGCGCGATCGGGTTGGGCGGGTACTGTCGCAACCGCCGTCTCGCGACCCGCGCCGACCAACGTGGGTTCGCGCCGGGCGCCCACCGGGCGGAGACGCCTGGCCTCCTGCTCGAGGGCGCTCGCCACCGTCCAGCCGTCCGCGACGGCCGCGCGCCAGGCTCGATAGCCGCCATCGAACGGCGCAACGCTGCCGTCGTCGACCACCCACAGCCGTTCGCAGATCGACTCGAGGAATCGACGGTCGTGCGAGACGACGAGGAGCGTCGCGGGCGATTCGAGCAGGAACGTCTCGATGGCCTCCCGCGCCACGACGTCGAGGTGGTTGGTCGGTTCGTCGAGCAGGTGGACGTTCGAGGGCATGACCCCGAGCAAGGCGAGCTCGAGGCGCGAGCGCTCGCCGCCCGAGAGCAGGCGCACCTCCTTGAACGTGTCGTCGCCGCGGAACAGGAAGCGCGCGAGGTAGCTTCGCGCTTCGCCCGCCGTGACCGGCACCGTCTCGAGCAGTGCGTCGAGGACGGTGGTCCCGGGAATGGCCGCCGCGCGCAGCTGGGCGAGGTAGCCCAGTTGCACGCCGTTGCCGAATGCGATGCTGCCATCGAGCGGCGGCAGCTCGCCGGCGATCGTCCGCAGCAGCGTCGTCTTGCCCGCTCCGTTCGGGCCTACGATGCCAATGCGATCCCCGCGCCGCGCCGCGAGGAACGGCGCAGTCGCCACCCTCTTGTCGGGCAGGTAGCCAACCACGAGCGCTTCGGCACGAACCACGATCTCGCCCGAGCGAACCGGCCCCGCTCCGACCAGGCCGCCGCCCGGAAGACGGAGCTTCCGCTGGGCCCTCGGCGCGTCCTGGCGCTCGGCCATGAGCCGCTCGAGTCGCGACTCGTGCTCATGCATCTTCGTGATCTTCCGGTGGCTTCGGTAGGTCTGGACGAGCTCGCGCTCGCGAGCGATCTGCTGCTCGTGGGTATCGGCGGACTTCGCCGCGAACGCGTCCCGCTCCTCGCGCTGGCGGTGGTACGAGGAGTAGTCGCCACGGAACGCCGTGAGCTTGCGGTCGCGGAGCTCCCAGATGCGGTTCACGCTGCCGTCGAGGAACGCCCGGTCGTGGGATGCGACGAGGAGCGAGCCGGCACGTCGCCGGAGGTGATCCTCCAGCCACTCGAGGGCGCCGAGGTCCAGGTGGTTCGTCGGCTCGTCGAGGAGGAGCAGGTCCGGCGAGGCGATCACGAGCCGCGCCAGGGTGGCGCGCGTCTGTTCCCCGCCGGACAGCGAGGCGGGCGCACGGCCCATGTCCGCTGGTGCGAAGCCGAGGCCGGACAGCGCCTCGTCCACGCGCTGGTCGAGCGTGTAGCCGCCGAGGCCCTCGAATCGGTGCTGGAGCGACTCATACGCAGGCTCCGCGGCGTGACCAGCATGCTCCATGGCCTCGAGCTCGGCGGCCATCGCCTCGAGGCCCGCCGCGCCGTGGCGGATCGCCGTCCGGACATCAGGCGCCGCCATGAACGCGGCGTCGAGGTGCGCCTCCTGCGCCAGCATCCCGATCGAGAGGTCACGCTTGCGCGCCACCTTGCCAGCGTCCGGCTCGTCGATGCCGGCCGCGATCCGGAGCAACGTCGTCTTGCCGGCCCCGTTGGGTCCCACCAGGCCCACGCGATCGCCGAGCGCGATCGCGGCGTCGATCCGGTCGAGGATGACGAAGGCGCCGATCTCGCGATGGACTGCCTCGAAGCGCAGGATCGACATCAGCTGCTGGGGTCGACGACCGAGGCCCTGGCCGCAGCTCGTCTCGTCGCAGCGGCGCGTCGCGTCCGCTCGGCGCGTGAGCCTGGGGCAACGCCCGCAGCCCGGCGCGTCGAGCCGGTCGGCGTCCCGAGCGATCCGTCCGCGCCGCCGATCTCCGTCCAGCGCGGGCCGCGCCGGATCGCCGGACCCTCCTGGTCGTGTCGCCTCGTCGTCGGTCCGGCGGCGGCTCGTGCCACGTGGCCGGCCGACCTTGGGTTCCATCCCGCGCAGGATCGCCGCGGCCGCGCGCTGCTCCACCTTCGGCAGTCGCTGGCACCACGAGCAGAAGTGGGTCGATCGAGCGCCGATCACGATCCGCCGGACCGGCCTGCCGCAGCGCTTGCACGGCTCGCCCGCGCGCTGATAGACGAGCAGCCGCTCCTGCATCTCGCCGTCACCGTCGGGCGCCGTGTAGTCGTCGATGGACGAGCCGCGCCGCTCGACCGCCTCCGCCAGGATCGCCCGGATCGCGCGGTACAGGCGCGCCGCATCACCGACGCGGAGTGAAGCCGCGGATCGGAGCGGGTGGAGTCGCGCGGCCCACAGCGCCTCGTCGGCATAGATGTTGCCGACGCCCGCCAGGAACGCCTGGTCCAGGAGCAGTGGCTTGAGCCGGCCCTTCCGCCCGCGGATCCGCCGCCGGAAGACACGGGCCGTGAATGCGGGATCGAGCGGCTCGGGCCCGAAGCCCTTGAAGCCCTTGGGACCGCCGAGCTCACCCTCGAGATCGCCCGACGCGCCCCGACCCGCAATGCCCACGCGCCCGAACTTGCGGATGTCCCGGAACCACAGCTCCCGACCGTCCTCGAACACGAGGACCAGGCGGACGTACGGGTCCTCGAGCTGGCCCGCGCGCACGACAAACAGCTGCCCGGTCATCTTCAGGTGGATCGTGATTGCTCGCGCGTCGTCGAGCTCCAGGACGACGAGCTTGGCCCGACGCGAGGTGCCCACGATCTCCCGACCGACCACCGCGCGCTCGAATGCCTCGGGGTCCTGCGACCGCAGCGTCTTCAGCCACGAGACCCGCACGCCGCTGATTCGCGCCCCGACGACCAGCCCGCGCAGGTCGCGGGCGACGGTTTCGACCTCTGGCAGCTCCGGCATCGACTAGCTCCCCGCGGCGGCGGGTACTTCGTCCGGCAGCTCGTCTGCTTCCGCCAGGATCGCGTCCTGGCGCGAGACCGGCGTCATCGATTCCCAGTCCGTGCCGACCTTCACGTCGACCGTCAGGGGGACGTCGAGCGGCAGGGCACCCTCCATGGTCTCGCGCAGGACCGGGATGAGTCGATCGACCTCGTCGTGCGGTACCTCGAGCAGGAGCTCGTCGTGCACCGAGAGGAGCAGGCGCGCCTCGAAGCGCTCCGTGGTGAGCCGCTCCGCGACCCGGATCATGGCGATCTTCTGGATGTCCGCGGCGGTCCCCTGGATGGGCATGTTGATCGCCATCCGTTCCCCTGCCCCGCGCAGTGCGCCATTCGCCGCATGCAGCTCGGGGATGTGCCGCTTCCGGCCGAGGAGCGTCGTGACGTACCCCGAGCGTCGAGCGGTGTCCTTGATGTGGAGCATGTAGTAGCTGATGCCCGAGTACGCCGCGAAGTACGAGTTGATGAACTCCTGCGCCTCCTGCCGGCTGATGCCGGCGCGGGACGACAGCCCGAAGTCGCTCATTCCGTAAGCCAGCCCGAAGTTGACCATCTTGGCCATCGACCGCTCGTCCGCCGTGATCTCGTCGGGCGGCTTGTTCAGCACCCTTGCCGCGGTCTCGCGATGGATGTCTGCCTGACGCGCGAACGCCTGCTTGAGGTGCTCGTCCCCCGACACGTGGGCGATGATCCGGAGCTCGATCTGGGAGTAGTCGGCGGCCACCAGCACCCGATCCGGCGAGCCCGACACGAACGCGCGACGAATCCTGCGCCCGAGCGGCGTGCGGATCGGGATGTTCTGGAGGTTCGGGTCGGACGAGGACAGGCGACCGGTCGAGGCAACGGCCTGGTGGAACGTCGTGTGCAGCCGGCCGTCGTCGGCGATCAGCGTCGGCAGCGCCTCGACGTACGTCGAGCGGAGCTTGGTGTAGATCCGCCAGTCGAGGATCGGCTGGACCACGGGGTGAACGCCGACGAGCTTCTCGAGCTCGGTCGCGTCGGTCGAGTAGCCGGTCTTCGTGCGCCGGCTCTTCGGCAGGCCCAGCTCCTCGAACAGGATCTCGCCGAGCTGCTTCGGCGAGCCGATCGTGAACTGGTGACCGACCGCCGCGTAGATCTCGCCCTCCAGCCGCGAGATCTCCGTCGCGAACTCCCGATCGAGGACGGCCAGGGCCTCGAGGTCGACGGCGATGCCGCTCGCCTCCATGCGGGCGAGCACCGGGATCAGCGGCAGCTCGATCTCGCGGAACAGCCGTTCCAGGCCCTCTTCCTGGAGCGACCTCGCGAGCGGGTCGCGGACTGCGAGCGCAGAGAGGGCCTCGAGGCCGGCCCGATGGACGGGATCGAGCTCCTTCGGCGGCGGGAGGACGAGATCGAGGCGCTCGGCGACGACGTCGGCGATCGACTGGGAGCGCAGCGCCGCATTGAGGATGTACGCGGCGATCTGGGTGTCGAACTCGACCCGGGTCGGCGGTCCGGATGGGTCCTCCGCGAAGCGAGCGACGAGGATCGGCTTCGCCTCGTGCGCGACCATCGGCAGGTCGCGCGTTTCGATGGCGCGTCGCAGGGCCGTCGCGGCCTCCGGGCCGGCACCCGCGACCACTCGGCCGTCGGAGCCGGCGACCGCGAACGCCTGCACGGTTCCCCGACGCGGGCGCGGGTCGTCGAAGTCGATCGAGGCGCCAACCGACGCCTGCGAGTCGAGCCACGCGGCGAGCCCGTCGATGCCGGCAGCGTCCAGGATCTCGATCCGTCCGGGATCCGAGATCGTTGCGCCGAGTGCCGACGGCAGGTCGTCGAACCGGATTGGCTCGCGGGACCCCGTCTCCGAGCGTGCTCCGTCCGAGGCGTCGCGGCCCGGGCGGGACACCGTGTCGAAGTCGAGCGAGAGCTGCAGTCCCTCGCCGCCGAGGGAACCCGCTCGAATTGGGCGGCCCGAGCCCCAGCCTGCCGGCCGTTCGGTACCCACCCTCGCCGCCGGGACGGTGCCGCCCGTCACGACCTCCCGGAGCGCCTGGGTCTTGGCGATGGGGTCTTCGCCGGACATCGCGGGAAGGCGCTCGATCAGGGTCCGGAACTCGTACTCGCGGAACAGCCGGATCACCGTGTCGCGGTCGTAGTCGCCGAGTCGGCTCGCCTCGAGGTCGAGCGTCACGGGCACGTCGCGCACGATCGTCGTCAGCTCGCGCCCCTGGAAGACCGCCTCGCGATGCTCGATGAGCTTGTCGCGCAGCTTCTCGGGCTTGACGTCGTCGATCCGCGCATACAGGTTGTCGAGGTCGGCCCACTCGGCGATCAGCTTCGCGGCCGTCTTCTCGCCCACGCCCGGCACGCCCGGGATGTTGTCCGTCGGGTCACCCTTGAGCGCCTTGTAGTCGATCATCTGGTCGGGCCGCAGCCCGTAGCGCTCCCAGATCCGTGCAGGGTCGTAGATCACCGTGTTCTCCACGCCCGAGCGGGTCGTCATGAGCCTGGTCTTGTCCGTGACGAGCTGGAGCATGTCCAGGTCGACTGACACGATCGTCGTCTCGACGCCCGCTGCCTCGGCCTGCCCGACGACCGTCCCGATGACGTCGTCGGCCTCGTAGCCCTGCTGCTCGTACACGGGGATGCGCAGCGCCTTGACCACCTCGCGGACCTTCGGGAACTGCGCCGCGAGATCGTCCGGCATGCGCGTCCGGGTCGCCTTGTATTCGGCGTACTGCTCGTGGCGGAATGTCGGGCCCGCGAGGTCGAAGCAGACCGCGATGTAGTCGGGCTTCAGGTCCGCGACGCCGCGCAGGACGATGCTGCAGAAGCCGAAGACGCCGTTGACCAACTCCCCCTTCGAGGTGGTGAGCGGAGGGAGGGCGTAGTAGCCGCGGTACACGAGCCCGAAGCCGTCGAGCAGCATCAGGCGTTCCATGGATCGCCTCGTGGGGTCGCGCCGCATCGGAGCACCGGGGCGGCGACGAAGGGCCGAACGTTCAGCTCAGGGCGACCTGAGATCGCCCTCGGGGCGATCATCGCCCTTGCTCGAAAGTGTACCGGCGGGACTCTCCTGCGGCCGACGCGGGACGCGCCGGTTCGGTGTCAGCGGAGTCGGCGCGCCGCCAGGCGGATGCCGAACAGGAGCAGGCCGAATGCCAGGAGGAAGGTCGATCCGAGGACCAGGACGTTCATGATCGGGTCCTGGGCGGCGAGGCGCGCGACTCGATCCTCGAGCACCACGGGCGCCGGCGTTGCCGCTCCACCCGCGTTGGCGACCGGGGGCACGCCGGTTGCGTTCTCAGGCGTCTCGCCGTCCTTGCCACTCGAGCTGCCTTCTCCGGCGTTGCCGTGGAAGTCCGTGTCCGAGCTTGCCGCCACCGGACGGAGCGGGCCGAGCTGGCCGTCCAGTGCCGAGGTCGGCTTCGGCAATCCTGCGACCACCGATGCATCGCTTTGGACCGCCAGCCCCTGTCGCTCGAAGGCTCCGGGAGCCGCATACGGGACGAGCACCGTGGGGAGCGTCAGCGCGATGAACAGCCCGGCGACCCCGAGCGACGTGAAGGCGGCCGCGAGCGGCCGCACGACGGAACGCTGCGTCCCGAACGGTCGAAGGATGTTGCGAAGCCAGCTGCCGCGCTGGAGGCGTTCGGCCTGCGCCGGCTCGAGCTGGAAGTCCCGATTGGCCGCCATCGGCGCCGGAAGTGATCTGGTCGCAGCGGCGATTGCGACGAGGTCGCCGCGCAGGTCAGCGCACGTCTCGCATGCCGTCATCAGGACGTCTGCCGCGGCGCGCTCGGTGTCGGAAAGGTCACCGGCCGCGTGGGCCGCGATCAGCGCGAGGTCGTGTCGGTCGTGGTCAGGTTGGGTGTGGCTGGACATCTTGACGTTTGAGACGACGCGTTCCGCCGAATGGTTCCCTCGTCAGCCGCCGGCCGATTCCCGGCCGCTCCGGTCGCGTGTCCCGAGAACGAACAACATGAGGCCGAGCGCGAGGACGATCGCCGATCCGGCCACGATCCATGGCGCGGCGGATCCGCTGCCGATGTCGATCGGTCCGGACGGGGGGTTCACCTCGTAGCCGCTGTCGGTTTGACTCGGCTGCGAGGCCGACGCGCGGAGCGATGACGTGGGGTCGCCGCTCGCGGCTCCGGCAATGATGGTCGTCTCCGCGGTTGCGCCCGGTTCCGGCCCAGCAGCCGTGTCGCCGAGCGATCCAGGCCCGAACCCGACGGAGCCCACGAGCAGCCCGACGATCCCCAGCGCCGCGAACGACGCTCCGACCGGCCTGCCGAACGCGCCGATCGCGCCGACCAGGCGATCCAGGAGCGAACCGGCGCGTTTCGTCGCCGCGGCGGGCCTGAGCCAGGCCCCCGGTCGGAGGCTCGTGGCGACCTCGAGTGTCAGCCGGAAGTCGCGTGGCGCAGACCGCAGCACGGCCACGTCGGCCGCCGATCCGGCGGCGCGAATGGCCGTCTCGATGGCCGAGATGTCCCGGTGCAGGTCGCGACACGCGGCGCACCGTGCGATGAGCGCCTGCGCCCGATCGGCCTCCGGCCCCGCCTCGAGGTCGCCGCCGGCGAACGCGGCGATCAGCTCCTCGTCGTGGAGGGCGTGCCGAGCAGCGACGCCAAGGGCCGCCTCGTGCGCCGCGTCGCGCGCGTCCTCGGATCGGCTGTCGTCGTCGCGGCTGTCAGGGTCAGCCACGTCGGGCTCGACGGATTCGACGGATTCGCCGGATTCGCCGGATTCCGAGCCGCGGCCATCCGGAGCGGCGTCGTCCCAGAG
The DNA here is from genome assembly GCA_963721765.1 of uncultured Chloroflexia bacterium. Taxonomy (GTDB): domain Bacteria; phylum Chloroflexota; class Limnocylindria; order Limnocylindrales; family CSP1-4; genus UBA5189. Next base: position 1,173,884 of record CAVRJP010000001.1, on the reverse strand, counting down.
ACCGGGGCTGCGCTCAGCCACGGAACAGGTCCATCCGCTCGACGAGGATGCCGCGCAGCGAGAGGCGGCCGCGGTGGATCCGGGACTTCACGGTGCCGACCGAGACGCCGGTCATCTCGGCGATCTCGGCATAGTCGTAACCCTCGACGTCGTACAGGACGATCGCGGTTCGCTGGTCGTGGGTGATCTGGGCCATCGCCGCGTTGAGGGCGCGGTGGCGCTCGGCGGTGAGTGACGTCGTCACCGGGTCGGCGGACGCGTCGGCCGGCGGCTGCCACGTGTCGTCCTCGAGCTCAGGATACGGGTCGGCTGGGCGCCGCTTCTTGAGGCGCTGGGCGTCCATCGCCGCGTTGATCGCGATCCGGCTGAGCCACGACTTGACGCTGCCGCCGCGGAAGCCGGCCATGTTCCTGAAGGCGCTGAAGAACGCCTCCTGGACAGCATCCGAGGCCGAGTCGCGGTCCGGAACCATCCGCACAACCAGCGCGAAGAGCATGTCCTGGTAGCACACGACGAGGTCGTTGAAGGCGTTGAGATCGCCCTCGCGAGCGCGCTCGAGCAGGATCATGTCTCGGCGCTGGACGGGGTCTTCGGTGACCGCCGGGGCGCGAAGGTCCTCCACGCTCGGGGGTGTCCTCCGGACGGCGAGTGGTAGGGGCCGCGAGTCTAGCATCGGTCCGGTCGCAGACGACCGCAGATCTTGGATGGTTCCACAGCAGTGGCCGGCCGAGTCCCGGGTAGGATTGCGCCCGCGCCGGGGTGGTGTAACGGCAGCCACGATCGATTCAAAATCGATTGGGGGAAACCCCGTGAGGGTTCGACTCCCTCCCCCGGCACCACTGTTTGCCCGCCCATCGATAGACTCGCGACCGTGGACCTTCAATCGCTGCAGCAGCGGTACGCGCCACAGGGTCGGTGCTTCGGTTGCGGGCCGGCGAACCTGGACGGGCTTCGGATCCGGAGCTACGACGCCGGCGACGGCACGTTCGTCACAACGTGGCAGGCCAGGCCCGAGCACGAGGCGTTCGAGGGGATCGTCAACGGCGGGATCATCGGCACGCTCATCGACTGCCACTCGAACTGGACTGCGGTCGCCGCGCTGATGGAGCGAGGACACCTGACGACTGCGCCCTCGGCGGTCACCGCCGAATTCGCAGTGACACTCCGCCGGCCTACCCCGTCAGACCAACCACTCCGCGTCATCGCGCGAGCGGTCGACGTGCGAGACGACCGCGTGATCGTCGAGAGCACGGTCGAGGTCGACGGCAAGACCACCGCGACCGGCCGCGGGGTCTTCGTCGCCGTCAAACCGGACCACCCGGCCTACGGCCGCTGGTAGCTCGCGTACGAGTTCCCGCCCGGTACCTTGCCTCGCAGATCAGGCGGGCGGCGTGACCGAGAGCTGCACCAGCGCCTCGCCGAGGCGGCGATTGACCTCGGCGAGCAGGTCGGTGTCGTAGGCGACGCGCTTGGGGAGCGCCATGGGCTGCGGCGTGCCACCGGGCGCCGGCACGTGGACGACCACCTCGGTCTCGCCCGGGCGCTCGCGAACGAGCTGCGTGATGACCTTGCACGCCTCGATCACGCGGAACGCCGGCGCCGATCCGAACCGGACATGAAGAATGCTCCCGGGCGGGATGGCATCGAGCGGCGCCGTACCAGCGGCCGCTTCCGCGGCAACCCGCGAGCGGGCCTCGTCAGGCAGGGCGGGCTCGACGTCGTGCTCGGCGAGCTCGGGCGCTCCGGCGACGTCGGCGTAGGTGGACACGGGCTCGGCCGGAGCGATCGGCGGCAGGGTTGAGACGGTCGTGCCGGGCCGTTCCAGGGGGCCGCCATCGGGAACGATCCCGCCCCGGAGCGGCGAGACGTACTCGATGTCCGGGTGACGACCGAGCCCGGCGATCCGAGGATCGCCCCCCGGCCCGTGCGACGAGCCGTTGACCCCCGAACGAGGCGTCCCCGGAGCGTGTCCGTTGCCATTCGAGCCGGACCCCACGTGGTTGACAGGAACGGTCGACGCAGCATACGAACCATCGCCCGCCGCCGGTCCGCCACCTGGGCCCACCGGGACGGGCTGCCGGCGCCGCGATCCTCCCCGATCCCCTGCCGCGACCTCACGCGCAAACGCCTCGGGACCACGTACGGCCGCCTCGTCCCACGGCACGACGACATCTGCGAGGAGCGAGACCTCCTCGCCGCGATGGTCGACCCGGCCCGCGACCAGCAGGATCGCGCCCTCCTGCCAGATCGGGCCGGTCTGCTCGTAGAGGCGCGGAAAGACAACGACCTCGATCGAGCCCTGGAGGTCCTCGAGGGTCACCACGGACATCGTCGATCGGGTTCTCGTGATCACCGTCCGTGACCCGACGACGATCCCGCCGACGACGAGGCGCTGCCCGTCGAGCGTCTCGTCGGAGCGGAGGTCGCCCGAGTAGGCCGTCACGAAGTCACCGACCCGATCGGCGACCTCGCCCATCGGGTGCTCGGAGAGATACAGCCCGAGCAGCTCCTTCTCCCAGCGGAGGCGCTCGCGGACCGGGGCCTCCACGACCTCGCGGAGCGGGCGCTCGAGGATGAGCGTCTCGGTGGCGCCGACGTCGAACAGCGACGTCTGTCCCGTCGCGAGGTCGCGCTGCGTGGCGGCGCCCGCCGCGATGGCGTCGTCCAGGCCCTCAAGAATCTGCGCCGGATGGCCGAAGGAGTTGAGCGCTCCGACCTTGACGAGCGACTCGAGCACCTTCCGGTTCGCGAGCCGCAGGTCGATCCGCCGGCACAGGTCGCCGAGCGACCGGAACGGCCCCTCTGATTTCGCGCGCCGCGATGATCGATTCGATCGCCCCCTGCCCGACATTCTTCACCGCCAGGAGCCCGAACCGGATCGCCCCGTCCTCGACCGTGAACTCCACCGCGCTCCGGCCAACGTGCGGCGGCCGGACCTCGATGCCCAGCCGGCGGCATTCGGCGACGGCTGCGGCGACCTTCTCCTCGTTGTCCCGGAACGCGGACAGGACGCTCGCCATGTAGTCGACCGTGAAGTTCGCCTTGAGATACGCGGTCTGGTACGCGATGAGGCCGTAGCACGTGGCGTGCGCCTTGTTGAAGCCGTACCGCTCGAATGGCTGGAACGCGGCGAAGACCTGGTCGATCACCGCGGGCTCGACGCCCCGCTCTGCGGCCCGCGTGACGAACTTCTCCTTCTGCGCGCGGAGGACGGTCGACTTCTTCTTCCGGATCGCGTAGCCGAGCGTGTCCGCCTCGGGACCGGTGAACCCGCCCAGGGCCATGGCCGCGGCCATGATGTCCTCCTGGTAGACGAAGATCCCGTACGTCCGCTCGAGGAACGGCTCCAGCAACGGGTGCAGGTACGTCACCGGCTCCTGGCCGTGCTTGCGCCGGATGTACGCCGGGATGTTGTCCATCGGGCCGGGTCGGTAGAGCGCGACCATCGCGGCGAGGTCGAACACCGAGGTCGGGCGGAGCTCGCGAACGTAGCGCCGCATGCCCGCCGACTCGAGCTGGAAGATGCCCGTCGTCTCGCCCGTGCTCAGCAGCTCGAACGTCTTCGCGTCATCGAGCGGGATGTTGTCGAGGTCGATCTCGATCCCGCGGTGGGCCTTGATGAGGTCGACGGCGTTCTTGAGGATCGTGAGGTTCGACAGGCCCAGGAAGTCGAACTTGAGCAGGCCCAGCGCCTCGATGGCGTGCATCTCGTACTGGGTCATCAGGGAGTCGGAGTTCGTGGCCTTCTGGAGCGGCATGAGCTCGGTCAGGGGCTCGCGCGAGATCACGACGCCGGCCGCGTGCGTGGACGCGTTGCGGGCGACGCCCTCGAGCTGCTTCGCGAAGTCGATCGTACGCTTGACGCCGGGGTCGGCGTCGTACAGCTCGCGCAGCTGGGGCGCCGACTCGAGCGCCTCGTCCAGCTTGATCCCGAGCTGGTTCGGGACCGCCTTGGCGACGCGGTCGACCTCACCGTACGAGTGGCCGAGCACCCGGCCGACGTCCCGGATCGCCGCCCGGGCGAGCATCGTGCCGAACGTGATGATCTGGGCCACGTGGTCCTGGCCGTACTTGCGCGAGACGTAGGCGATGACCTCGTCGCGCCGGTCGTCCTGGAAGTCGACGTCGATGTCCGGCATCGTCACCCGGTCGGGGTTGAGGAACCGCTCGAACGGCAGGCCGTAGGCGATCGGATCAACCGGGGTGATGCCGAGCGTGTACGTGACGATCGAGCCCGGCGCGGACCCGCGGCACGTCGTCTGGATGCCCTGCTCCCGCGCGAAGTCGATGAAGTCCGCGACGATGAGGAAGTAGCCGGCGTAGCCCATCGACGTGATGACGCCGAGCTCGTAGTCGAGGCGCTGCTGGAGGTCGGCCGTCGGCTCGCCGTAGCGCCAGGCGAGGCCCTTCTGGCACTTGGCCTTGAGCCACGACTCCACCGTCTCGCCGTCGGGCACAGGGAAGTGCGGGATGCGCAGCTGGCCGAGGGGCAGCTCGAGGTCGCACATCTCCGCGATGCGCTTCGAGTTGGTGATCGCCTCGAGCTGGTCCGGGAAGCGGGCGGCCATCTCCGCGGCGGACTTGAGGAAGAAGTCATCCGTCTCGAACTTGAGCCGGCCGGGCGTGTCGAGGTTGGAGGCCGTGCCGACGCACAGGAGCACGTCGTGCGCCGCGGACTGCTCGCGCCGGACGTAGTGGAGGTCGTTCGTGACGACGAGCGGCAGGCCGATCTCGGGAGCGAGACGCAGCAGCTGCTCGTTGAGCCGCCGCTGCTCGGCGAGGCCGTGGTCCTGGAGCTCGAGGTAGAAGCGGTCCTTCCCGAAGATGTCCGAGTACGAACCAGCCACGTTGCGGGCCAGGTCCCAGTCGTCCACCTCGAGTGCGCGCGAGATCTCGCCGTTCAGGCAGGCGCTGAGCCCGATGAGCCCCTCGCTGTGCTTGGCGAGGTGCTCCCGGTCGATGCGCGGCTTGTAGTAGTAGCCGTCGATGTGCGCGTCGGTGACGAGCCGACAGAGGTTGCGGTAGCCGGTCGCGTCGGTGGCCAGCAGGACGAGGTGGTAGGGCCGGTCGTCGACCTTGCCCTCCTTGTCGGTCATCGACCGACGGGCGACGTACGTCTCGACCCCGATGATCGGCTTGATGCCCTTGGTGCGCGCCGCCTGGTGGAACGCGACGGCGCCGTAGAGGGCGCCGTGATCGGTGATCGCGAGGCTGTCGAAGCCCTTCGCGCTCGCCTCGTCCACGAGGTCGGTGATCCGGCCCAGCCCGTCGAGCAGGCTGAACTCGGAGTGCGTGTGGAGGTGGACGAAGTCGTTGGAGGCGAGAGCCAAGGCCGGAACCACCGTGCGGCTGCGAATGTCGGTCGGCGACGCCTCTTGCCGGCTCGCCTGGCTCGAGGGTGGTTGCCTGGGGGCCGGGCGATTCTACCCGACCCCTCCCGTCGAGCGGCCGGTCAGGTGCCGGTCAGCGTGCAGGGTTCGTCGTCCTTGAATTGGTCGAACGACTTCTCCCAGAGCAGCTTGTTGTCGGACAGCTCGACCATGCCGAGCACGGACATCTTGTAGCCGGCGATGGCGCTCACCTTGACCGACGAGCGCTGGCACGGCGGGATATCGGCCGACAGCGTGGTCCCGGGCGTCCACAGGCCGCTGATGTACGTGTTCAGCGTCAGGAACACGTAGGGTCGGAGGAGCGCGGAGACCTTCTGGTACAGCTCCGATCCACCCGCGGCCTGCTCGAGCAGGCCCTTGTCGATGGGGTGGCCCAGCTGGAGCTCCAACCGCGGGAACTCGAACCCGGCGCCGAAGCCCGTGACGCCGAGGCCCGCGGTCACGGTGGGCTCGCTGCCCAGGTCTGCGGCCATGTTCCTGAGCTGCGAGATCGGTGTCGGATCGCCGCCGTTCGTCGAGAACCCGTGGTCGGTGTCGTAGGTCACCTTCCACGAGCCGCCCGAAGACGCGTTGCCGCTCGTCAGCTCCGGGACGACACGGATGTTGGCCTTGACGTTGATGGTCACCGGGATCGGGCCGACCATGATCGGAATCGGGATGCTGAACGGGATCTCGAGCGCCACGATGTCCGAGTCGAGGGAGGGGTCGCTGACCTGGAACGCGTTCCACGTGACCGTGGCCTCGCCCTTCAGGCCATTGATCTTCGTCTCGAACAGCGTGCCCGCCCCGTTGTCGAACTCCATCTGCGTCTCCTGGACGAAGTTCGTGATGAAGCCCGCGGCCTGGATCTTCACGTTGCTGCGCTTGGCCGAGAGCTCGACCTCCATCCGGTCCGGCTTCGGCGTCAGCTTGAGCTCGACCTCGAACCCGCTCACGGTCCCGACGAAGCGGAGCGCCGTGCCCGCCACGGCGAGCTCTCGGATGGTGTCCGGGTCCAGCTCTCCGGCGGTGGCGATGAAGTCACGCCGGAGCGCGCCGGCGGTCGAGAACGCATAGGCGGTATCGGGCAGCTTCGAGAAGTTGATCCCGTAGGTCCAGCCGAGCTTGCCCTCGGTGATCACGTCGGTGAAGTTCGCGTCAGCGGTGGAAATGGTCACGGACTCGCCCTGCGGGGTGACCTTCGTCACCCTCCGCGCCGCGAGGCCCTCGACGACCAGGACGTTGCCGGGCTTGAGGTCGACGACGCCGCCCTGGGTGGCCCTGAAGACCAGCGTCCCATCCTCGTCCACGGTCCGGAGGTTCGCGGCGGCAGAGGCCGCGTCGATCTGCATGACGGCGGGAGCGAGCACGACGCCCTCGGCGCGAACCGTGAGGCCATCCGGGCCGGCGGGGGTTGGGCTGATGGTGGGGCCGCCGGAGCAGGCAGCCGCGAGCAGGGCAGGGATGAGCGCCGCGAGCAGGATGCCGCCGATCCGGCGCGAAGGTGACCCGGTGCGACCCAATGCCCTACCTCCCGCAAAATCCGTGTTCCCCGGTCAACCGGCTCGCCGCCCCGCGATGCTAGCCGGGCCGCCCCGAGCGTGCCGCCTCAAGAGGCCGGGGGCGCCGCGCCAACCACCTCCAGCGGCAGCCGGTCGAAGCGGCTCGGAATTTCGTCGCTGCCGAGCAGCATGGTCGTGACGTCGGCGCCGGGGCCGAGGTCCCAGTCAGGCACCACCGCGAGCAGCTCTTCGAGGAAGACACGTGCCTCGAGCCGGGCGAGGTGGATCCCGATGCACGTGTGGGGCCCGCTGCCGAACGCGACGTGCGGGTTCGGGCGGCGATCGAGGCGGATCTCGCCGGGCGCCTCAAACGCACTGGTGTCGTGGTTGGCCGGCCCCCAGCCGAGGATCACGAGGTCGCCGGCGCTCGCGCTCCCCCACTCGCCCTCGAGGTCCGTATTCAGACGGCGTTCCATGCCCGGGTTTGGACTGAAGTAGCGCACGTACTCCTCGATCGCGAGGGGAAGCCGTTCCGGGGCCGCGCGCAGCTGGGCGCGCGCCGCCGCGTGCCCGGCAAGGTGCCACATCGCACCGCAGAGCAGGTGGATCACGGTGTCCCGGCCCGCGGCGAGGATGAGGTTCGCGATGCCGACCTGCTCGAGCCTGGTCAGCGGCCGTCCGTCGATCGTCGCCGCGGCGATGCGCGAGAACGCATCGGGCCCGGGGTTCGCAACGGCTCCGTCGAGGACACGGGCGACATAGGCATCGAGCCGGGCGCCACTTCGCGTCCTGTCGGGCCGGACCTCCCAGCTCGTGATCCCCCACGAAGCGAGCTCGGCCGCGTCCTCCGGGCGGCCGAACGCGTGGGCGATCGTGCCCGCGACCATCGGCACGGCGAGGTCGCGGACGGCATCAGCCGACCTACGCCGCTCGAAGGCGTCGACGAGCCCGCGCGCGATCGTCCGAACAGCCGGCTCCAGCGTGGCGGTCGCCCTGCGGCCCAGGAAGGGATCGAGGAGGGCGCGATAGGTGCCGTGCTCCGGCGGATCGACCTCGAGTGGGAGCTGCGGATAGTCGCGGACGTCGCGATCGCCGATCAGGCGCGACGAGAAGCGAGACCAGTCCCTCGCGGCCGCCCGGACGTCGCCGAGGGTGGTGAGCTGGGCCACGCCCGCGAGCCCCCTGACCCCGACCGCCCCGGACGCGCCGCGGGCGGTTCGCGGCGCCCCGGGCACGCGATCCGCGGAGCCGCTCATCGGCCGAGCATCGTCTCCAGGCGGGGCAGGATCGCATCCACCCAGCGGCCGTACTGGGTGCCACTCGGGTGAAGCCCGTCCGACGCGACGAGGGACCGGTCCGTCGCAACGCCGAGCGAGATCTCGTAGATGTCCACCACGACGATCCCGAGGGCCCCAGCGACCTCGGTGATGATCGCGTTGTTGGCGCGAATGCCCGCCGACTGCGTAGCGGGGTTGCCGTAGTCGCCGCCAGCGGGCGTCACGGTGTAGTCCGGCGTCGTGACGACGAGGACACGATCGGCGCCGACCCGATCGACAACATCGTCGAGGATTTGGACGACGTTCTGCTGGTACGTCCCCGCCGGGACGCCCTGGACGACGTCGTTGACCCCGATCAGCAGGGTGATGAGCTCGGGCCGGAGCGCATCGAGCTGGGGCAGCTCGACCTCGATCACGTCGCGCGAGGTGAACCCGTTCACCCCGAGATTCGCGACGAGGTCGAGGGCCGGCAGACGGGCCGCGAGCTGGTTCGGCCAGCGCTCGGCCTCCGAGACGGACGTGCCGATCGTGTACGAGTCACCGAGGGCGACGTAGCGTAGGCGTGGCTCGTCGGGCGTCATTGCCGGCTCCGGGCTCCCGTGTCCTGGTGTGCGCCGGGCCGTGTCCTCGGGTTGTGCCGTGACGACCGGACCGGGCGAACGGCAGGCGCCGATGAGCAGGACCGAGAGAAGGAGCCACGGAATTCGGGACCGGCCCATGCCAGGCGCATCGTTGCCGATCGCGCGCGCTACGGGAGGCGCCCGTAGGCGTCGACGAGGACGTCCTCGAACCGGTCGCGATCGATCCGGATCCCCACCTGGGCGTTCAGTGTCCGGCCCTTCCGGGCCACCCGGACCGGGAGACCGTCGCAGACCGTGCGGCCACGGGCGGGGCCGCTGCCGGTGTCGACCTGCACGTCGTACTCGGCGACCTCGACGAGGTCCGGGATCGCGAGATGGGCCACCGCGACGGCGTCGTGGACGGACATGCGCGGCGTCCCGTACCACTGGCCCTCGCGAGCGAGCGCGTACTCGACCAGCTCGGCGGCGATCGCGCCCGACGCGGTCCCCAGGTCCCGGAACCGCTCGAGGGCCGGCGTTCGCAGCACTGCCTGATGGGTTACGTCGAGGCCCATCATCGTGATCGGCAGGCCGGCTTCGAACACGATCGCCGCGGCCTCTGGGTCGGCGTAGATGTTGAACTCGGCCGACACGGTAGTGTTCCCGTCGCCGATCGAGCCGCCCATCAGGCAGATGTGCGCGATCCGCGGCGCGAGCTCCGGGTGCAGTCGCAGCAGCATCGCGATGTTCGTGAGCGGTCCGATCGGGGCGAGGACGACCGGATCCGGATGCGAGCGCAGGATCGCTGCGATGAGGTCCACGGCCCCCTCGGGCCGAGCCTCGGCAGGCGATGCCGGCAAGGTCGTCCGCCCGATCCCCGCCTCGCCGTGGATCTCAGGCGCCCGGACGATTGAGCCGAACAGCGCCCCGGCCGAGCCCTCCGCGACCGGCACGTCGCCGGCGCCATAGAGATGCAGGAGCCGCAGCGCGTTCGTGGTGCAGTGCCGGACATCGACATTGCCGCCGACCGTCGTCACGGCGAGGAGGTCGATCTCCGGCCGAGCCACGGCGAGGCCGATCGCGAGCGCGTCGTCGAGACCCGGGTCGCTGTCGATGATCAGCGGGAGCGGCTTCTCGGCAGTCCCGAGCGGCGCCGAGCGTGGGACCGCCGGCGCGGGGAAGAAGGTCGGCGCAGCGACGGCCTCGGAGGTCACCCCTGCTCGTACGGCTGGCCGGCCGCTGCAGGCCCTCGAACGCGGCCCACGACACCGGCGACGACGATGATCGTGATGACGTAGGGGACGCTGTTCAGCAGCTGCGGCGGGACCTGTGCGCCGAGGATCGACAGCAGTGCCTGCGCCGAATCGGCGAATCCAAAGACGAGCGCGGCCGCGAACGCACCGACCGGGTGCCATGCGCCGAAGATCACCGCCGCCAGGGCGATGAACCCCTTGCCGGCGGTCATCTGCATCTGGAAGCTCCCGGCGGTGGCGAGCGGCAGGTACGAGCCGGCGAGGCCGCAGATCATGCCGGCGTACAGCAGGGCCCGGTAGCGGATCCGCAGGACGTTGATCCCGACCGTCCCGGCCGCGGCGGGCTTCTCGCCCGAAGCACGAAGCCGCAGGCCCCACCGGGTGCGATAGATCATGAACGTCAGGGCGATGACCAGGAGGATGCTCAGGTAGGCATACGGCCGGAGCGAGAACAGGATCGGCCCGAACACCGGGATGTCCGAGAGGAACGGAAGCTCCATCGCCTCCACGTTCGGCGGGGAGTTCAGCGCCTGGTTCTGGCCCAGGACGCGCAGGAACAGGAAGTTCGTGATCCCGATCGCGCCGATGTTGATCACCGTGCCGGCGATGATCTGGTCGACCTTGTGCCGGATCCCGAGCCACGCCAGGAGGAGACCCAGGAGCCCGCTCGCGACCATCGCCGTTCCGACACCCGCGAGCGTCGCGATGAACACGTCGCCATTCGGAAATGCTCCCGATTTCGTCGCCTCGAGGACGACGCTGCCGACGACCACCGACACGCACGCCCCAACGAGCATCTTGCCCTCGAGGGCAATGTTCAGCATCCCGCTGCGCTCGGACAGGATCCCCGCGAGAGCTCCAAGCGTCAGTGGCGTCGCAAGCTCGAGGCTGCCGCTGAGCACGCGGGTGAGATTCGCTTCCTTCCCGCTCAGAACCGTGGCCAGGATCGCAAACACGAATGGCAGGAGGAGGACGAGCAACCATGGTCGCCAACGGAAGGCGGGCCCACGCCAAAGCTGGAGCCCGCCGACGACGGCCGCCGTGACGCCCGAGATGATCCACAGCAGTCCGACGGTCGTGGCGATCTCGAACCGGTCCTGCCCCTGGTTGGAGAGCCGGAAGAGGAATGTCGCCGCGACTCCGAACATGCTGGTGGCGAAGGCGAACGAGAGTGCCCCGAGCGCGAGGAACGACAGGCCGCGGACCCGCGAGTTGCGGAGCGCCCGTTTCGCCGCGAGGCCCTCGCCGAGCGGCGCCGTGGTCGCGACTCGGGCGCCGGCGGCGTCGTCCGTCAAGCCGGGCGCCTTCGGCTCGCCGCCGGGCGGCGGATTGGCGTTCATACCGTCTCCGCCGGGGCGCTGGGCGAGACCGACGCGACTTCGGGCGGGGGCTTCGCCACCCTCACCCGCCAGATCGTCCGGATCAGGCCCGGCGCGGCAACGAACATGATCACCATCGCGATGATGAAGAAGAGCAGGTCGAACGGGATCCCGGACTGGATGCCCATGACCTTGCCGCCCGTCGTCAGCGCCCCGAACAGGAGCCCAGCCACGACCACCCCGCTAGGACGAAGACTGGCGAGGAGGGCCAGCGCGATGGCGTTGAACCCAATGCCGATGGCAAGGTCGTTGGTCAGCTGCCCGACGGTCCCGATCACCGTGAACCCGCCGCCCATCCCCGCCAGCCCGCCGGAGAGCGCCATCGCGAGCATCATCGATCCGCCGGCGCTCATGCCCGCGTAGCGCGCCGCCGTCATGTTGAAGCCCGCAGCCCGGAGCTCGTAGCCCTTCGTCGTCCGGAACAGGAGCCAGGAAACGACGACCGCCATCAACAGCGCGACCACGAAGCCGTAGTCGAGCCTGATCGCCGGCAGGTCGATGATCAGCGGCACGTCCACCCAGTCCGACATGTTCTTGGAGATCGGCGAAGAGCTGCCGGGCTGCCGCAGGGCCGGACCGAGCAGCGCGAACAGGACCACCTGGGACGCGATGATGTTGAGCATGATGGTCGTGATGACCTCGTGTGCGCCGGTTCGCGCCTTGAGGAACCCGGCGATGAATCCCCAGAAGCCGCCGGTGAGCATCGCCGCCGCGATGGCCAGGACGAGGATCACGGGACTCGGGAGCCCGGAGGTCTGCAGCGAGACGCCGACGAACGTGGCGCCGAGGGCACCCATGATCACCTGGCCGTCGCCGCCGATGTTGAACATGCCCGTTCGGAACGAGATCGAGACCGCCAGGCCGGCGAAGATCAGGGGCATCGACGCGACCAGGGTCTCGGTGATCGGCCGGATCGCGCTGGCGATGGTGCGCGGCGTCGGATCCGCCAGCGCGGCGGCGAATCGCGCCGGATCGCCGAACGCACCGGTGAGCATCGCGCCGTAGCCGTCGAACACGCCGCCGACGGCGCCGCCGAGCGCGCCGAGGGGATCGGCTCCGATCCGCGACAGGTTGTCGAAGTCCGTGAGGATGATGACGATGCCGCCGAGGATGAGCGCCGTCACGACGGCGAGGGTCGGTACGAGCGCCCGGCGAAGCAGGCTCCCCAGCTTCTTCACGCCGCGGTTCCCTCGCCGAAGACGGCGCCACCCATGAGCAGCCCGAGGTTCTCGTATGTCGCGGTTTCGCCCTGGAGGATGCCCACGATCCGGCCGTCGAACATGACCGCGATCCGATCGCCGACCGCGAGGACCTCGTCCAGCTCGGTGCTGATGATGACGATCGCGGCCCCGGCGTCCCGCTGCTCGACGATCCGGCGGTGGATGTACTCGATCGACCCGACATCGAGCCCTCGTGTGGGCTGCGCCGCGATGACCAGCTGCACGGGGACCGAGAACTCGCGCGCCACCACCACCTTCTGCTGGTTGCCGCCCGAGAGCGCGGTGGCCATCGTCTGGATCGACGGCGTTCGGATGTCGAAGTCCTTCACGCCCTGGGCGGCGCGCTCGTTGATCGCCTTCAGGTCCAGGAGGCCGTTCTTGCTGTACGGCTCGCGGTGATACGTGTCGAGGATGTAGTTCTCGGCCACGGACATGTAGGCGATCAGCCCGTCGCGGCCGCGATCCTCGGGGATGTGCGCGACGCCGAGGTCGGACACCTGGCGGGGGGTCGCCTTCTCGACATGCTCGCCGCCGATCGTGATCTCACCGGAATCGATCGTCCGCAGGCCGGTCATTGCCTCGACGAGCTCCGTCTGGCCGTTGCCCTGCACGCCGGCGATGGCGAGGATCTCGCCGGCCCGGACCTCCAGGCTCACGCCATCGACCGCGACCTCGAGTCGGTCGTCGCGGACCACCAGGTCCTTGATCGAGAGGACGACGCCCGCCGGCTTCGCCGGGCCCTTCGGGACGATCAGCTCGACGTCGCGCCCGACCATCATGTTGGCGAGCGCCTGGCGCGTCGTCGTCTTCGGGTCCGCAGTGCCTGCGACCCGTCCGCGCCGAAGCACGACGATCTGGTCCGCGACCTCGAGGACCTCGTTCAGCTTGTGGGTGATGAAGACGACCGTGGTGCCCGTCGCCGTCAGCGAGCGAATGATCCCGAAGAGCTCCTCGGTCTCGCTCGGGGTCAGCACTGCGCTCGGCTCGTCGAGGACGAGAATGTCGCTCTGGCGATACAGCGCCTTCAGGATCTCGACGCGCTGGCGAACGCCGACCGGCAGGCTCTCGATCTTCGCATCGGGGTTGACGTTGAGCTTGTACTGCTCGGACAGCTCGACGATCCGTTTGCGCGCCGCGCCTCGATTGAACGTGTGCAGCGGACCGCTCACGGTTTCCGCACCAAGCGCCACGGCCTCGACCACGTCGAAGACGGGGACGAGCATGAAGTGCTGGTGGACCATCCCGACGCCGGCGTCGATCGCCGCAGCCGGGTCGCCGAACACCCGCACCTCGCCGTCGATGAGGATCTCGCCCGAGTCCGGCTTGTACAGCCCGGACAGGATGTTCATGAGCGTGGTCTTGCCCGCACCGTTCTCGCCGAGCAGGCCGAGGACCTGTCCCTTGTCCGCGGCGATCGAGATCTTGTCGTTGGCCAGGACGCCGGGGAACCGCTTGCTGATTTCGCGCAGCTCCAGCCGCATCAGGTTGGCCTCGGCTACGGAGTTGGGCGATGGATGCAGACCGCCCCCGGTCCGCGGTGCGGGCCGGGGGCGGTGAGCTGAGCTGGTGGGATCTGCCTCGTTCGAGCTAGCAGCCGCGCGCGAGGTAGGTGCAGACCTTGACCGAGCCGTCGGCGATCGCGGCCCGGAGGGCCTCGATCTCGCCCTTGATCTCGGCCGAGATCTCGCTCTCGTAGTCGTGGTACGGAGCGAGCAGGACGCCGTCGTTGGCGAGCGTGCCGGCGTAGTCCGTGCCGCCGAGGTAGCCGCCGGCGACCTGGTTGAAGAAGTCGAGGACGGAGACGTCGATCGCCTTCTGGGCCGAGGTCAGCAGCGCGCCGTTGGTCGGCGCACCGAGGCTGATGTACTGGTCCGTGTCGACGCCGATGGCCCAGATGCCCGCCGTCGTTCATCGCCTTGATCGAGCCGTTGCCGGTCGCGCCGGCGACCGGGTGGACGATGTCGACGCCCTGATCGATCAGCGTCCCGGCGAGCTGCTCGCCCTTGGCCGGATCGTTCCAGGGGTTGTCGCCACCGACGAAGGTGCCGGTCTTGTCGCCGTCCCAGCCGATGAGGGTGACGGCCGTCGCCGGGCTCTTCTTCTCGTTGTAGTAGCCGATGCCGGCGTACATGCCGTCCATGAACCGGGTCACGCCCGGGAACTGCTGGCCGCCGTACGTGCCGATCTTGCCGGTCTTCGACCACGCGGCCGCGAGGTATCCGGCGAGCATCGCCGCCTCGTCGATGTGGTAGTCGAGACCGGTGAAGTTGGCCGGGTGCGGCGTGTCATCCGCGTTGCCGGGGATGAAGTCCGGCCCGGCCAGGTTCCATGCCGTGTCGACCTGGGCGAACGCGACATCCGGGTAGAGCTCGGTCGCCGCTGCCGTCGCGTCGGACTGCAGGAAGCCGACGGTCACGATGGCCGTGCAGCCCTGGTCGATAGAGTCGGGTGATGTTCGCCGCGTAGTCGGTGGCGCCCTGCGCCTCGCTGAAGTGCGTCTCGAAGCCCGCCGCGTCGGCGTCGTCGAGGCCCTTCTTGGCAAGGTCGTTGAAGTTGCGGTCGCCGAGACCACCGGTGTCGAAGGCCACGCAGGCCACGACGTCGTTGGTAGCAGTCGTCGCGGGTGGCGTGGTCGCCGCCGGGGGCGTGGTCGCCGCCGGGGGCGTGGTCGCAGCGGGGCCCGTCGTCGGTGCGCCCGGCCCACACGCCGCCATGATGAGGGCTGCCGTCGCGCCGAGCGCGAGCAGCCGTCTGGAGATCGCCAAGTGTTGCTCCTCCTCACTGGGGTCCGGCACTCCACGGAACGCCGGTCGTGCGGCGCAGGATACGCTAGCCCGATGCCTCTCGTCGACGGGCTTCATCGTGAAGAATCCGACTCCGAGGCCCGGCGCAGGGAGTTGATCGAGTCGACCGGCGACCTGCTCGACCTCGAGGCGGGTCGAATCGGCTTTCCAGTGCTCGATCGCGAGGCGATTCGGGCGCTCCTGGCGTCGAGGCCGCGGATCGGCATCGTGGGCGCCTCGCCGAACCCGACGCGACCCTCGCACGGCGTGATGCTCGATCTCATCGGCCTCGGATTCGATGTCGTTCCGGTCAACCCGTCCGCGGACGAGGTGGCGGGCATGCAGTGCTACCCGACGCTCCGCGAAGCGGTCGATGCAACCGGTCCCGTGGACATCGTGGACGTGTTCCGGCTCGCGTGGGCGTGCCCGCCCCACGCTCGCGAGGCGGTCGAGGTCGGTGCCAGCACGCTGTGGCTCCAGCTCGGGATCGCAAGCCGGGAGGCCGGCCGCATCGCGCACGAGGCGGGCCTCGCGATCGTCATGAACCGGTGCCTCGCCGTCGAGGCGATGCGCGGGTGATCGTGGCGTCCTCCGCGGCGTCGACCCAGGCGGATGCGGGCACGGCTCGGCGCCTCGCCGAGCTCGCCGAACGGGTCGGCGTGGCCGTCCAGGTGGATGTCGCGACCCGCGTCGAGGCTGCCCCAGCCGATTCCCGCGGCGGCAGCATCGTCCCAGCGAAGGCTGCGGACGAGCTCGTCGCCCGGCATGGCCTCGCTTCCCGCCAGGAGCTGGCGCTCCTCGCCCTGCCGGTGGCGGTCGCGCTGGCCCGGCCGCCGATCTCCGGCTACCGCGTTGGCGCGATCGGGATCGAGGCGGGCTCGGGCGACCTCGTCCTGGGCGCGAACCTCGAGTTCCGGGGCAGCGACCTCGGCTCGACGATCCATGCCGAGGGCTTCGTGGCCCTTCGCGCACGGCGGCGCGGCGAGGCGCTCGCGATCCTCGCGGTCCGAGCAGCCCATCCGTGTGCGCACTGCCGGCAGACACTCGCGGAATCGGCGACGGCCGACGACCTCCGGATCGTCGACCTCCTCGGGCACGACCTCAGGCTCGAGGAGCTGTACCCGAGCTCGTTCCGGCCGGCGGCCCTGGGCAAGCCCGGTGACGGGCCCGGCAAGGTGCCCTGGCCGACTCTCGCCTTCACAGATCAAGCGGAGGTCGCAGGCGCCGACGCGGCAGTTGGGGTCGCGCTCCTCTTCGCCGGGGCGCGCGCGCATGCACCGTACTCGCGGGCCCCGAGTGCGGTGGTCGTTCGACTACGCGACGGGCGGCTGCTCAGCGCGGGCTGCGTGGAGAGCGTGGCCTTCAATCCGACCATCACCGCGCTCCAGGCGACGCTCGTCGAAGTGCTCGCGGCCCGATCCGAGCCGGGCGCGGTCGTCGAAGCCTGGCTCGGGAGGACGTCCGGCGGTCCGGTCGACCCGGAGCCGGGCTTTCGAGCGCTTCTCCAAGCCGTCGCGCCGGGGGCGCGCGCGTCGGTCGTTCGACTGGAACACGGGTTCCTAGGCCCGAGATGGTCGATCGATCGAGCTGGTGGGCGTCGCTGTCGCCGAGCGCAGCGGCGAATCTCGCCGACGTGTGGATCCCGGTCGGCCTGCCCGGATTCAGCGGGACCGACAAGGCGGCGCGGAAGGCACGCCTCGACGAACGGTTCGGCACCGGATGGGTGGCGGCTGGCACACGTGGTGCGCGGGCGCGTCGTCCCACCGGCGGCGGCGATCCTCGAGTACGAGGCCGCGTATCGCGCGTTCCTGACGGCTCGTCGACCGCTCGTCGCCTTCCTGGCAGAAGCCTGCGGCAACGTCTACGACTGGGGCAGTCGAGAACGTCCTCGACGACGACTACGAGCAGCCGCACACCGCCGCGAACCACTACCAGGACATCTCGGTCCGCCGGGTGATGGCGGGGCTCGCCGGCGACGAAGCCTGGCCGGAGGTGACGCCCACCGAGCCCGGGCGATGCGGACCTGCTCGATCTCGGAACGGGCCTGCGCCATCGCCTGCCGCGAGCGCACGGCTTCCGAGGCGAGGGCCTACTCCAGATCCGCGAGCCGGACTCGCCTGGATTCATGCTCAGCCCCGCGGTCGTGCCGGTCCACGACCCGGACCTGATCACGACCCTCCCGAACCGCGAGGAGTGGTACCACGCGGAGGGCATCGGCCACCTGTCGGTGGAGGCGTTCTGGCAGATGAGCAAGGTCGTCGAGGTGCGCTACGACCGGTTCCTCGCGCTCGGGCCGGGTCGCGCCGATCCGCTCGGCGACAGAGCGTGAACAGCGCGACCGCCGCGTCGGCGTTCCCGCCCGGCTGACGCTGGTGAACCCGGAGGAGGCCACCGGCGGCGAGACCCTGCTGATGGGCACGATCAGCCTCGACCAGTACCTGGCCTCGGGCGAGGTCCTGCCCGGCGGCGGCGTGCTCAACATGGCCTGGCACTGGCGCGAGCTTCGGTCGCCCGTTCGAGCTGTTGACCCGTGTCGGAAGCGAGGACGGCGGCGCTGATCGAAGCGTTCCTCGATCGCCACGGGCTGTCGCCGGTCGTTCGCGACGAGCTCGCCGCACCGGGCCGATCGTCGACGATCGACATCCAGATCCAGCCCGATCGACAGCCGTGGATGGACAACTTCGTCCCGGGCGTGTGGGGCGACTACCGGCTGACGTCGCGAGAGCGCGCGCGCCTCGTGCGGGCACGGCGCTTGCACGTCGTCCTCGTCGAGGGCGCGATAACCGAGCTCGATCGGTTGGCGGGCGACGGTGCGCTGGCAGGGATCGCGGTGTCTGCCGACTTCCTCGGCTTCCGCCACTACACCGTGGAGCGGCTGGCGTCGACGATGGGCCATGTCGATCTCGGGTTCATCGGCTGGCCCGGCGACGAGGACGACCCGGTCGTCGCGGGCATGCGCGAGGTCGCGTTCGACCTCGGCCGAGTGCTCGTCGTGACCATGGGCGCGCGGTCGGTCCGCGTTTTCGACGGTCGCGCGCAGGCCGAGGACCGATACCCCGTGCGCGCTGTCGCGGTCGCCGGGACCACCCTTGGCTGTGGCGACGCGTTCATCGCCTGGTTCCTCGATGAGCTCTGGCGCAGCAACGATCACGCGAGAGCCGTCGCGCGGGGCATGATGGGCGGCGCGCTGGCAACGGCGTGGCCACGGCCCCTGCCGGACGACGCCTACGATCCTCCTCCCGCCTGAACCCCAGGAGACGTCGATGCCCCAGATCCACCTGCATGCCGAGCCCGGCGACTACGCGCCGGTCGTGATCCTCCCCGGCGATCCGATCCGCGCGACCAAGATCGCGGCGCGGTTCGACGGTGGCCTCGAGAAGACGCGCCAGGTGAACGCGAACCGCGGGCTCGTCGGCTACACGGGCACCGTCGAGGGCGTCCCCGTGTCGGTCCAGGTCACGATGATGGGCGCGCCCACGACCGGGATCGTCGTCGAGGAGCTGCTCATGCTCGGCGTGCAGACGCTGATCCGCGTCGGCACGACCGGCGCGTTCGCGCCGCTCGAGATCGGGGACGTCGTCGTGGCGATGAGCTCGGCGGGCTGGACCGGCTTCGCCAACGTCATCGGCGACGGCGAATCCACCGCGCCGACGGCAGACCTCGATGTCGTCCTCGCGCTCCGCGACGCGGCTCGCGAGCAGGGCCTGACGACGCACGTCGGCCCGATCGTGACCGGCGACACCTTCTATGGCGACCCGACACCCGCTGGGCGTGACCCGCTGGGGACGGCGGGGCTATCTCTCGGTCGAGATGGAGTCAGCGGCGTTGTTCCTGCTCGCAATGCGCGAGCGCGCGAAGGGCCGGCCGGTCCGCGCCGGGTCGATCCTCACCGTGTCCGACGTCCTCTACGACCCCGACGCACCCGAGTCCGTGGGGGGCAAGCAATTCTTTCGTCCGCCCGAGGACGAGGTGAACCGCCGCGTCGACCTGACGATCGGCGCCGCGCTCGCCGCGGCCGCTGCCCTGGGCCGCGCCGGGTAGGTCAGGTTCCGCCCTCCGCGAAGAGGTCCCACGCCGGCGACGTGCCCTGGGGCACGGCAACCGTGTTGTACAGCGCGACCCCGCGCGTGTCGGCGTTCGGAAGCAGGCAACGCTCGCACGTCCAGACGACCTCGTAGGTCCACGCCGACGGCTCGATCCGGGCCTCCGTTCGGCCGCACAGGGTCTCGATCCGCGGGTCGCCGACCAACGGCATGACGCTGACGTCGACCTGGCGGCACGATCCTTCGAAGGTGCCTTTCGGCCAGCCCGTGAACGCGCTTCCCGCGGGATTGCCGATGAGGTCGCTCCGCACGACGAGCCAGCGCAGCCCTTCGTGGCTGCCGTACACGGTGAGCATGTAGGTGTCCTGCGAGTCATCGGCCTCGTTCGTGAGCCGGCTCACGGCCCAGCACAGGTCGGCCCAGCCGGATCCCCAATCGAGGCGCGGGAGGCATTCGCCGCCGAAGGTGTCTGTCACAACCGTCCGGGCGATCGCCACCTTTGCTGCCGTGTCGGGGACGGTCGGCCGCGCCAACATGACGAACGCGGCCGCGCCGGCGAGGACGACCGCTCCCACGATCCACGTGGCCCAGCCCCAACGCCCGCGCATCGTGCCTCCCTCGGCGTTCAGGAAACGAACGACAGCCCCAGGGTGAAGTCCTCGACCAGGTCGTCGATGTCCTCGCAGCCGACGGAGACGCGGACGAGGCCGCCGCGCTTGGGCTGCGGATACACGAGCGTGAAGATGTCGCCGAGGCTGACGCCGATGTCGACGAGCTGCGTGTGGTCGGTGAAGGCGGCCATCCCGTCGAGTCCGCCGCGTGGCTGGAACGCGAGCATCGCCCCGCCCGGGCCGTCGATCAGCCGGCTCGCGACGTCGTGGTCCGGGTGCGAGGGCAGGCCCGGGTAGCGCACCCACTCGACCTTCTCCTGTGCCTCCAGGAAGCGTGCGAGCCGCGCGGCGTTCTCGGACGCGGCGCGGGAGCGCAACTGGAGCGAGCGCACCCCTCGCAGCACGAGCCAGCTCGCGAACGGGCTGGCGGCCTGGCCGAGCGTGTCGACCTGCTTTCGGATCGGCTTCAGGAGGTCGGCCGCGTCCGGTGACTGCGCCGGAAACGGCGTCGCCATGGCCGGAGAGCCACTTCGTTGCCGCGTGGACGACGAGGTCGGCTCCGTGCTCGATCGGTCGCAGGAGCGCGGGCGCCGAGGAACGTGTTGTCGGCGACGACGATCAGCCCGTGCCGGTGGCCGAATGCAGCGAGTGCGTCGATGTCGGCGACGCGGAGCCGCGGGTTCGTGGCGGTCTCGAAGAACAGCACCTTCGTCGCCGGCGTGATCGACGCCTCGACCGCGTCGAGGTCCGTCATGTCGACCGGCGTCACGTCGATCCCACGCCGGGGGAAGTCGTCCTCGAGCAGGACCCTCGTGATCACGAACAGCTCGTCGCCCGACGACGACGTGATCACCGCTGCCGAGGTGCGCCAGGAGCGTGGATGACACGCAGGCCATCCCCGACGCGGCGACGATCGCGTCCTCCGCGCCGTCGAGCGACGCGAGCTTCTCCTCGAGCGCTCGGGTGGTCGGGTTGCCCGTCCGCGAGTAGAAGTACGCGGTCGGGTCGCCGCCCATCGCCCGATCGACCGCGTCCTCCTTCTCGGCTGCCGAGTCGAACGCGAACGTCGCGGTCGCGTAGATGGGCGTGTTGTGCGCGTGGGTCACCGGGTCCGGCCGCTTCGCCGGCGTGGATCGCGCGCGTCGCGAATCCACGGCCATGCGTGCGCTCCCGGGGTGCCGTCACGTCGCGACCTGACTCAGACGAGGAAGCCGGCGATCGTGAGCGCGAAGCCCGACCGCCATGATGATCGCGCCGTTCGCGCGCCTGCTGCTCGAGAAAGCTCCATGGCGACCGAGGCGCCGGTCGGGCCCGAGTCGCGGAGGCCGCCGCGCCACGACTCGTAGCGGGAGATGTTCTCCTCCTGTGCCTTGAGCGCCTGGTAGCGGGCCCACGGCCCTCGGGCACGCGTGTAGCCGAACGCCATCGCTGCGATTCCGAGTCGCGATGAGGGCGAGGTTGACGACGTCCATCACGCGCCCGTCCCAGCGTCGGCCGGACCGGCGGCCAATCGATCCCGGATCGCCGAGCGCGCGCGACCGCCGCGTTGGCCTGGCCGCGCGTCGCTTTCATGACCTGGCCGACGAGGAAGCCGATCGCCTGGCCCTTGCCGGCGCGGACGTCCGCCACCGCGGCCGGGTTCGCGGCAAGCACGTCGTCCACGATCGCGCCGAGGGCATCGGCATCCGAGATCTGGCTGCATTCCGAGCCTGCGCGACGATCGCATCGACGTCGTCGCCGGTCGCAACGTGCGCGTCGAAGACCTCCCGAGCGGAGCTCCGATTGATCGATCCGTCGCCGACGAGGCCCACGAGCCGCGCGAGCGCCGCCGGCTCCACGTGGATCGCGCCCGTCGGCCTGGTTGCGGAGCCGCAGGTAGTCACCCGAGACCCAATTCGCGACGGGCTTCGCGCTCGAGTCCGGCGCGAGCGGCCAGGGTCGCCTCGAACAGTCGGCCCGCGTCGGCATCGGCGACGAGGACGGCGGCGTCGTAGGCCGACAGGCCGAGCGTGTCGCGGTAGCGCGCCCGGCGCTGCGCCGGCAGCTCCGGCAGCTCGCCGCGGATCTGGGCGAGCCACGCGGCGTTCAAGCGCAGCGGCGGCAGGTCCGGCTCCGGGAAGTAGCGGTAGTCGTCCGACGTCTCCTTGTTCCGCATGTGGTAGGTCTCCCCGCGGTCATCCGACCAGCCGCGGGTTTCCATTCGAAGGGGCTCGCCCGCGTCCAGGATCGCCGCCTGGCGCTCGATCTCGAACTCCACGGCGCGCTCCACGGAGCGGAACGAGTTCATGTTCTTGACCTCGACCCGCGTGCCGAACGCCTCGGTCCCGCGGGGCCGCAGCGAGACGTTCGCCTCGACCCGGAGCTGGCCGCGCTCCATGTCCGCGTCGGACGCGCCGATAGTCCGCAGGAGGAGCTGGAGCTCCTCGGCGTAGCGTCGCGCCTGCTCGGCGGTTCGGACATCGGGCTCGCTCACGACCTCCATGAGCGGCATACCGGACCGGTTGAAGTCGACGAGGCTGAGCCGCTCCCCATTCGGGCCCTCGGCGTGGACGAGCCTGGCCGTGTCCTCCTCGAGGTGGGCACGGGTGATCCGCACGGTGAACGGGCCGTCGCTCGTATCGAACGTCAGCGCCCCGGCAGCCGCGAGCGGCAGGTCGTACTGGCTGATCTGGTAGCCCTTGGGCAGGTCCGGGATAGAAGTAGTTCTTCCGGTCCCAGCGGGTTGCCTCGGGCGTGGTCCGCGCCGAGCGCAGCGCCGGTCGCGAGGACGAGCTCGACGGCCCGCTTGTTGATGGCCGGCAGAGCGCCGGGAAGCCCGAGGCAGACCGGGCACACGTGACTGTTCGGCCGTGCCCCGTCGTACGCGGTCGAGCAGGCGCAGAACATCTTCGATTCGGTCCTGAGCTGGCAGTGCACCTCGATGCCGATAACCGGCTCGTACCGCTCCAGAACGGGGGCAACGGCCGCTTCGGCAATCATCCGCCCGAGTGTCGCACACCGATCGCGCGCCCCGAAACCGAGGGTCGGGAGTCCATCGATGGAGGTTGCGCTCATCCGGAAGCGATGACGCGACCCGCCGAAAGGTCGATCACGTCAATCTGGCGGCGTCCTAATGCCTGTGGGACATGATTTCCCACGTTGCGTGTGTCCACGGATAGCTTCCGCGTGTGCCGATGCGTGCCAGACATATCTCGGGCTCAATCGCCCAGGACAGGCCTCCAATCGCTTCCTTCTGGCGTCGATCATGACCGGCAGTCATCGTTGCGAGCGCAGGCGGCCGTCTTGACCCATTGGGACCAACTTCAGACCGAATTCTTGACTCGGGGGCATGGCCGCCCGGCCGATCCCGAGGCGACCGTTATCGCCGGCGGCTCAGCCCGATGAGACGGATGCCGTCGCGGCCGCCACATCCTGCACGAGGCGCGGCTCGCCATGGCGGACGGTCATGGCGGCCGACAGGGCATGGCCGGAGGCGCCCGGCTCGAGCCCGTCGACGGTCCACCACTCGAATCGCAGCCGCTCGCGGTCGAGGTCGACGATCGAGTAGCCGTGGCTGTCGAGGTCGATGTACTGCAGGTGGGGCATGCCCGCGACGAGCGCCGCCTCGATCGCCACCGACTCCGTGCGCGGCTGCCAGCCCATCTTGTCGTCGAGGTTCTGCGACGTGAGGCTCGTGTTCACGAACTCGACCGCGACCGGGCGGCGTCGGCCGCGTCCTCGTCGGCGGCGAGCTCGGCCGCCGAGGCCGACGTGGACGTCGCCGCTCAGGACGACGACGTTGCGACTCGGGCAGCTTGCCGATCCACGTCGAGCAGCTCTCGGCGCTCGGCCGGGTAGCCGTCCCACTGGTCGTAGTCCGGGCCCGTGCCGTCGAGGTCGATGAGCTTGACCTTCACGAGCGCTGTCGCGCACGAACTCGGGCAGGGCGTCGTTCCAGGTCCGGGCCATCACCGACGGGTTGCCGAGCAGCCGCCAGCGCGCGCGCGAGCGGCGCGAGCGCTTCGCACAGCCACGCCTTCTGGTCCGGGCCCGAGCGCCGTCCGGCCGTCCCGAGCCATGTCCGGCGGCGGCGACCGGCTCGTCGCGCCGCGTCCGCGTGTCGAGCATGAACAGGTCGGCGAGGCGAGCCGAGCGGGATCGGACCGGTAGACGCGCTCCGGGTCCGCCGGGTCGGGGCGCCGGACCGGGAGCCACTCCTCGCGGGCGCGGAACGCGGCAGCGCGGCGGACCGACCACGGCGCCGTCCCGCTCCGGCTTGTGCTCGGTGGCGCCGTCGCGCCACGCGCCGTCGGCGAACTCGTGGTCGTCCACCGTGGTGATGACGGGATGCGCGGCGCTGACGGCCTGGACGTCCGGATCGCGCCGGTACTGCGCGTACCGCCGTGCGGTAGTCCTCGAGCGTCTCGCACTCGTGCAGCGGGTCGAACGGCCGCCCGATGTCGCGGCTCCCGGTCTGGCTCGCCGGCGGCGTCTGCGAGGCCTCGTAGATCCAGTCGCCGAGATGGAGGACGAACGCGAGGTCGGTCGCGCTCGGCGAGCCGCGCGTAGGCGTTGAAGTGGCCGGCGTTGTACTTGGCGCACGAGACCTGCGCCGAACCGGATCGAGCGGCGATCGTCGTCCGGAAGGGTCCGCGTCCGGCCGATCGCGGCGAGCGCTCGCCGTCGACCTCGAACTCGTACGCGTAGCGCGTGTCGGCGCGCAGCCCGCCGACGTCGACGCGCACGGTCCAGTCGGCCTCCGCGGTCGCGAGGGTCTGGCCGTGGCCCGCAGGCCGACCACCGTCGGCCTCGAGGACGCGCCAGCGCACGGCGAACCGGGTCGGAACCCTGCTGCGCCGCTGACGCGCGTCCAGATGACGACCCGGCGCGGCGTCGGGTCGCCGCTCGCGACGCCGTGCAGGAACAGCGTGCCTGATCGTCGATCAAGACGCCGACGCGGAGGTTCGACGGGCGCCTCGTGGATCGCCTGCGCGGCACGGAGCCCGGACTCGAGCGCGCCCTGGATCCACGCGTGGTAGAGCGAGCAGTGCTCGCCCGCGAAGTGGATCCGGCCCTCCGGCCTGACGATGTCGGCCTGGAGGGTGCTGAGCTGGCCGGCCTCGAACATCGCGAACGCGCCGTTCGCGTAGCGGTCGCTCGTACCAGGCGTGCGAGGCGCCGACCTCGTACACCTCGCGGATCCGGGGATGGATCCTGGAGACGTCCTCGAGCGCCTCCTCGAGGCGCGTCTCCTCGTCCATCGCGCCCCAGCGGGCCGCGTCCTGGTCCCACGTGTAGCTCGCGAGCAGGATGCCGCGCGGGGTCGTCGGGTCGGGCGTCGGGTAGTTCATGCGCCGGATCGGCAGGTCGGTGACGGTCGCGCCGCCGGTGATGCCGTCCTCGGCCTCCCAGATCCGCTCGCGGACCTGGAACAGGATCTTCGTCGACGCGGAGTAGTTGAGCTGCCGGATCGCGCGCTGCTTCTCGCGCGAGAACGGGGTGATGACCTCGACCTGGCGCAGGACCGAGAACGGGAGCGTGACGATCGCGTAGTCGCCGCGCTCCGAGTAGCGCCCGGCCTCGGTCTTGAAGTGGACCGTGACGCCGTCCGTGTCCTGGTCGATCGCGTGGACCTCGGCGCCGAACCGGACTCGCTCCGGGATCGCGCCGTAGAACGCGTTCGGCAGGTTGTCCATCCCGCCGACGATCTCCTGCATGTCCTCGAAGTGCCGGCCGAAGTCTTCGCGGAACTCCTCGACGATCGCGTTGTTCATGCCGGCCTCGACGAAGTTCATGACGCCGTACATCTCGATGGCGCCCTCGGAGAAGCCCTTCAGCTCGAGGAACTCGCGGAGCGTGTACTGTCGTACTCGCGGTAGATGCGGTCCCAGCCGCCGACCTCGTCGCCGTCGAGCCAGGCTCGGATGTCCTTCGTGGCCGCCTCCCACAGGTCCGAGGCGGATCGGCCGCGCTCGTGCTCGGCCACCGGAAAGCCCAGCTCATCGGGGGCGATGCCCGCCTGCTCGGCGGTCATGCGCTGGCCGCCGACGTAGACGAGGCCCTTCGGGTTGCCCATGACGAACGGGCGCAGCTCGAGCCCGAAGTGGTCGATGTAGCCGAGCGTCAGGTCGTGGACGCGGGGGATGCGCATCGCCACCGGCCTCTGCGTACAGGCCCGGCGCGAACTTCCGGAGCGTGTAGAGGCGGCCGCCGACGCGGTTCTGCGCCTCGAGGATCAGCGGGTCGTGTCCTGCGCGTGCCAGCTCGTAGCCCGCGACGAGGCCGGCCATGCCGGCGCCGATGATGATCACCCGCTTCGCGGGCCCGGAGCGCGATTCGAGGCCGTTCACCGGAGTGCTTCTCCTCCCTCAGGCCGGCGTGACCCGTTCGACGAAGCGTCCGATTCGGACGATCGCCTCCTCGAGGCTGCTCGTAGGAGGTCGCGTAGCAGGCGCGGACGTGGCCCTCGCCGGACGGCCCGAACGCGCTGCCTGGGATGACCGCGACGCGCTCCTCCTCGAGGAGCCGGCGCGCGAACGTCTCGGAATCGAGCCCGGTCGACGTGATCCTCGGGAACGCGTAGAACGCGCCGCGCGGCTCGAACGTCTCGAGGCCCATGGCGTTGAACCCGTCGACGACGAGGCGCCGGCGCCGGTCGTACTCGGCGACCATCCGCGCGACGTCGGGCTCGCCCTCGACGATCGCCACGAGCGCCGCGTCCTGGGCGATCGTCGGCGCGGTCATGATCGTGTACTGGTGGATCTTGAGGATGCCCTCGACGAT
The DNA here is from genome assembly GCA_963721765.1 of uncultured Chloroflexia bacterium. Lineage (GTDB taxonomy): Bacteria > Chloroflexota > Limnocylindria > Limnocylindrales > CSP1-4 > UBA5189. Next base: position 1,147,125 of record CAVRJP010000001.1, on the reverse strand, counting down.
CTCCGGTGGGGCGGCGAGCCAGCCGATCCGCCAACCGGTCATGGCGTAGGCCTTCGAGAAGCCGCCCATCAGGATGGTCCGCTCCTTCATGCCCGGCAATGCCGAGAACGCGCGATGGCGATACGTGCCGTACGCGAGCCGGTCGTAGATCTCGTCGCTGTAGACGAGCAGGTCGTGCCGCTCGGCGATGCGGGCGAGCTCGTCCTGGACCGCGTCCGGCAGGACCGCGCCGGTGGGGTTGCAGGGGTAGCCGAGGAACAGCGCCTTGGTTCGCGGCGTGATCGCCGCCTCGACCGCGGCCGGATCGAGCGCGAAGTCGTCCTCGAAGCGTGTCGCGACGTGGACCGGCGTGCCGCCGGCGAAGACGATCGCGGGCACGTAGGCGACGTACGAGGGCTCGTGGAGGATCACCTCGTCGCCCGGGTCGCACGTCGCGCGGAGGGCGAGGTCCACCGCCTCGGAGGCGCCCACCGTGATGAGCAGCTCCCGCGCCGGGTCGTAGGCGACGCCGTACAGCCGCTCGAGGTGCGCGGCGAGCGCCTTGCGCAGCTCGAACGTGCCGAAGTTCGACGTGTAGTGCGTCCGACCCTCGCGGAGCGATTCGACGCCCGGCCTCGACGATCGAGCGCGGGGTGTCGAAGTCCGGCTCGCCGATGCCCGAGGCTGATGACGTCGTCCATCGACGCGAGGATGTCGAAGAACTTGCGAATCCCGGAGGGCGGGACGGCCCGGACGCGCTCGGCCAGGGCACGCTCGGCGAGGGGGGCGCGAGTGTGGTCGCGGGGCCGGCCGGAGGCGTCGTCATTGGGCGAACTCTACCCGCTGGGATCACGTCGCGAGGGCACGCCAGCAACGTGCCGTGACCCTTGTTGCGACGGATACGATGTCGGGCACTGTCGGCCTCTAGGAGAGCGAGATGCTTGAGTCGGTTGCAATCGGACTCGCAGCGAGCGTCCTGTTCACGATTGCCGCCGGGCTTCGGAGGTGGCCGTGGCGGTGGTGCGCCGTCGCCGGCTTCGGGATGGGGCTGTTCCTGGCAACGCTGCGTTTCTCGGGCCTCGAGCCGCGAGCCGACACGGGGACCCTCATCGGCCTCGGGGCTCTGGGAGGGAGCATCATGACCGTCGGCTTCGAGCGCGGTGAGCGTGACCGCCGTGCGCGATCGGCTGCGATTCTCGGGCCGACCCGCCTCGACGATCCGCTAGTCGACCGCCGCGCGCCCGTCGCGAGTCTTTCCGCCCGCGTTCGCAGGCCTCGAGGCCTGCCCTGCCATCGGATGCCGCGACGACGGTCAGCGCCTCATCGACCAGGTCCGGCGATCGCGACCATCTCGGCTTGACGCATACCCCGTTGCGAGACGGCGGTCGTGCCGAGGCGGAGGCCGCTCGGACGGTCGGGGGTGCCAGGCTCGAAGGGGATGACGTTGCGGTTGGCGAGGATCCCGGCGTGCTCGAGCGCCACCTCGGCGACGTCGCCGGTCAGCCCGCGACCGCGCAGGTCGACGAGGACCATGTGGTTGTCCGTGCCGCCGCTCACGATGCGGTCGCCACGAGCGGCGAGCTCGGCGGCGAGGGTCGCCGCGTTGTCGACGATGGCCCGCTGGATCTCGCGGAACGCCGGCGTCGCGGCGATCCCGAAGCACACCGCCTTCGCCGCGATCCGGCCGAAGTCGGGCGCGCCCTGCGTCCCCGGGAAGATCGCCCGATCGATCGCCTTCGCGTGCTCTGCCCGGGTCAGGATCACGCCGCCGTGCGGACCGAGCATCGTCTTGTACGTGGTGAACGTCACGGCGTCCGCGTGCGGGACCGGGCTGGGCAGCGCGCCGCCGGCGACCAGGCCGGCGACGTGGGCCATGTCGACGTGGAATCGAGCGTCGACCTCGGCCGCGATCGCGGCGAAGCCCGCGTAGTCGATCGCCCGCGGGTAGGAGCTGCCGCCGGTCACGATCAGCCGGGGGCGGTGGCGGCGGGCGAGATCGCGGACCTCGTCGAGGTCGATCGTCTCCGTGTCGGATCGGACGCCGTAGTGCTCGAACCGGTAGACGGCGCCGGTGATCGACGCCTTGTCGCCGTGCGAGAGGTGGCCGCCGTGGTCGAGCCGCAGCGCCAGCACCGTGTCGCCTGGCTTCAGGAGCGCTCGGTAGACGGCGAGATTCGCGTTGACGCCCGAGCTCGGCTGGACGTTCGCGTGCTCGGCGCCGAACACCGACTTCGCCCGATCGATCGCGAGCTGCTCGACGGCGTCCGCGTGGACCGTGCCGCGGTGGTAGCGACGCCCCGGGTAGCCCTCGGCGGTCTTCGCGGCGAACACCGAGCCAAGCGCCTCGAGCACGGGCGGATTGGGTTCGCTCTCGGAGGCGATCAGGTCGATCGTCGTTGCCCGTCGGCTTGCCTCGGCTTCGATGAGGTCGGCGACGTCGGGGTCGATCGCGCGGACCGTCAGCTCGAGGCCTGGGTCGAGGTCCGGCACGTTTGGAGCTCCCGATTCAGGCGGCGAGCGCCGCGGCGCGGTCCGCGGGAGTCGGCCCGGCAGCGTCGTCGGCGAGGGCGAGCTGGGCCGGCTCGAGTGATCGCCAGTCGGCGTCGGCGGTGATGGCCTCGTAGGCGCGGCCGAAGCGGAGCAGGTCCAGCTCGGACCACGGCGGCCCGATGAACTGGAGCCCGACCGGCAGTCCGTCGCTGAGGCCGCACGGGAGCGAGACCCCGGCGATCCCGGCCATGTTCGCGGGCAGCGTGCACGCGTCCGAGAGGTACATCGCCACCGGATCGGCCGTGCGGGCGCCGAACTTGAACGCGACCGAGGGCGATGTCGGTGCGACGAGGGCGTCGATCCCCCGCTCGAACACCTCGTCGAAGTCGCGCTTGATGAGCGTCCGCACCTTCTGGGCCTTCAGGTAGAAGGCGTCGTAGTAGCCGGCGGACAGCGCGTACGTCCCGAGCATGATCCGGCGCTTGACCTCGGGCCCGAAGCCCTCGCCCCGCGTCGCGAGGTAGTCGGCGATGAAGTCCGCGCCGGGCAGGCGGACGGCGTGGCCGTAGCGCACCCCGTCGTAGCGCGCGAGGTTCGCCGACGCCTCGGCGGGCACGACGATGTAGTACGTCGCGAGGCCATAGTCCGTATGCGGCAGCGAGACCTCCTCGATCGTGGCGCCCGCCCCCTCGAGGGCGTCGACGGCCTCCCGGATCCGCGCCTCGACGCCGGGCTCCATGCCCTTCACGAAGTACTCCGCGGGCAGCCCGAGGCGCTTGCCCTTCAGCCATGCGGCCGCCTCGTCGTCGGAGGCGGGCAGTTGCAGCAGCTCATCCGGCACGGGCACCGGCGCGGAGGTTGAGTCGCGATCGTCCCGTCCCGCGACGGCGTGCAACAGCGCCGCGGCGTCACGGGCGTCGCGAGCGAGCGGGCCGATCTGGTCGAGCGACGACGCGAACGCGACGATCCCGTACCGGCTGACCCGCCCGTACGTCGGCTTCAGCCCGACGATCCCCGACAGTGCCGCCGGCTGGCGGATCGAGCCCCCGGTATCCGTCCCGATCCCGAACGGGACGTGGTACGCGGCAACGGCCGCCGCGGAGCCGCCACTGCTCCCGCCGGGCACGGTGTCGAGATCCCAGGGATTGCTGACCGGACCGAAGCCCGAGTACTCGTTCGACGAGCCCATCGCGAACTCGTCCATGTTCGTCTTGCCGAGGAACACCGCGCCGGCGTCTCGAAGGCGCTCCGTGATGTGTGCGTCGTACGGCGCGACGTAGCCCTCGAGGATGCGCGAGCCGGCCGTGCATTGGCCACCCGCAACGGAGACGAGGTCCTTGAGCGCGACGGGCAGGCCCAGCAGCGGGTGCAGCGCCGCGAACGCGTCGGGCCCTCCGCCCGGGCAGCGGCGAATCGCGCGTCCGCGGCGTCGGCCTGGGCGAGCGCATGCTCCCGGTCGATCGACAGCCATGCGTTCAGCGCATGATTCTGCCGCTCGGCCACCTCGAGGTGGGCGAGCGTCACGTCGCGCGACGAGACCTCGCCGACGCGCAGTCGGGCCGCGAGCTCGTGCCCTCGGAGGCGGGTCAGGTCCCCGCTCACCACGTCACGCCCCGTCGCCGCCGAGGATCGGCGGGACCACGATGAAGTCGCCCTCGGTGGCGCGGGCATTGCGCAGGACGTCCTCGACCGACAGCGACGGCCCTGCGACGTCGTCGCGCAGGATGTTCTCGAGCTCGATCGTCTGCGCCGTCGGCGGGATCGCCGAGGTGTCGATCTCCGACAGCTTCGCGTACTGGTCGAGGATGTGGTTGAGCTGGCCCTCGAGGCGGTCGAGCTCCTCGCCGGTGAGGCGGAGGCGTGCCAGGAAGGCGACGTGCTCGACGTCCGAGCGGGTGAGTCCGGCCACCGGCGGATGATACTGAAGGGATGCCGACCCCCACCCTGCGCCCCATGACGACCGCCGACGTGTCCCCGGCTGCCGAGATGATCCTGCGCAACGGCTGGGGCGTCCGGCGCGAGTGGTTCGAGCTCGCGACGACGGAGCCGGCATGCATCCCGCTCGTCGCCGACGCAGAGGGAGTCGTCGTCGGGACGGGCGTCGGGACCGTGAACGGCACGGTGGGCTGGGTGGGCACGATCTTCGTGGAGCCGGCGTGGCGCGGGCAGGGCCTCGGCCGCTCGATCACCGAGGCGATCGTCGACCGGCTCGAATCGGCCGGTTGCCTGACGCTCGTCCTCGTGGCCACCGCGGACGGCCGGCGGCTCTACGAGCGGATGGGCTTCGAGGTCCAGACTCGGTACCGGATCCTCGAGGCGCCGGGGCTCCCACCAGGCTCCGGCGAGGACGGTGTCGATGGCGGCGTCCGGGGGTTCTCGTCGAAGGACCTCGCGGGCATGATCGAGATCGATCGCACCGCCACCGGCGAGGACCGATCGCACATCCTGCGTCGCCTGGCCAGCCCTGCGACGACGAAGGTGCTCGTCGGAGGCGACGGCCCCATGCGCGGCTTCGTCATCCGGGCGCCGTGGGGCGGCGGTGCGACGGTCGCTGCGCAAGTAGGGGACGCGATGGCCCTGATCGATGCTCGCCGTCGCGCCTCCGGGCCGGACGGACGCATCCGCGTCGGCGTCCTCGACGAGAACGGGGCGGGGCTCGCGGCGCTGGCCGGCGCCGGATTCACGGACCAGTGGTCCGCGCCGCGCATGATCCGCGGGGCATCGATGACCTGGCACCCGGAATGGATCTGGGGCCAGTTCAACCACGCGATGGGCTGAACGCTCGCGACGCGGCACTCGATCCGGGGACGCGTCGAGGACGCTAGCGGGTCGCTTCCCTTCTCCGTCGGCGGAGCCAGAGGAGAGCGAGCAGCACGGTGACAACGGCGGCGACGGCGACGCCCACCCCGACCTGCGGGACCGTCAGCGACCCGGGTTCCACGGCGGTCAGGCCCATCGACTGCTGGGCCGGCGGTGCCGGCATGTCCGAATAGGGCGGCGCCTCGGGCAGGCGTTCGAGCAGCACCGGCGGCGGTTGGACGAGATCCTCCGCAGCCGAGGCGCTGCCGCTCCCTTCGACCGAGCACGCCGTAGCGACATCGGCGGGATCACTCGTGCCGGCCGTGTTGCTCTCGAAGCAGTTGCCGGCACCGCTCCCGCCGGCGAGCGCGAGGTCGGCGATCCTGCTGCTCGACACGCGATTCGCATTGATCCGGTTGCCGCTCGGCACCCAGCTCGCGGCCTGATCGACCGTCGTGAACACGACGATGCCGTAGGCGGCGCTCCCCGAGACATCGTTCCCCTCGACGACGTTGTCGACCCCGCCGGCGATCCCGATCCCGATCCCGTGGTACCCGCCGAGGGGCGTGTTGCGCGGTGTCGGCACGCTCCCGCTCCCGCGTACCAGGTTCCGTCGGAAGATCGCCTGTCGCTGCGGCGGCGGCTCGAGCCCGACATCGAACGAGTTCGGCAGGATGCCGGTGGCGTTGTTCTCGAACACCGAGTCCTCGATCACGAGGTTGCCGCCCGCATTCGTCCCGGAGTAGCCCACTGCGGAGAGCGTCGCCGTCAGGTCCCGCAACGTCGTGTTGCACGGGTTGCACTCGCCGACGTAGAACGCGGCGTCGGCCGCGCCCGACACGTAGCTGTGCTCGATCACCCCATCCCGGCTCTCGATCGCGTAGATCCCGTAGAGGCCCACGTTCCAGACAGTCAGGAAGCGGCCCGCGAAGCCCTCGACGCCGTCCCAGTAGAAGCCGTTCTCGACATAGCCGTGCGCGGTCAGGTTCTCGAGGGTCACGTCGTCTGCCTCGACCTCGATCGCGTTGGCCCGCGTGTCCTGGCCGTCGAACACGACCGTGTTCCGATCGATGCCTCGGATCGTGATCCCTGGCCTGTCCTCCGGGACGACGACGTCGCCCGGGTAGGTCCCGGCGGCGAGCACGATGACGTCGCCGGGCTGGGACGCGGCGATCGCCGCCTCGACCGTGGGCTGGTCGCCGGGCACATCGAGCGTCCGACCGTCGGCAGCGGTCGCCGCGGGGCCACCGATCGGGCCGCCGAGCACGACGCCGGCGAGGATCAAGGCCGCCAGTCCGGTGCGAGCCGTCACGCGTCGAGGAGTCACGCCGGCAACTACGAGTGACGCCAGCGCCACGTTGCGATCGGGATCAGCGCTCGTCCGACTCGAGCAGCTTCCGGAACCCATCGGCATCGAGGACCTCGATCCCGAGCTCCTCGGCCTTGGCGAGCTTGGAGCCCGCGCCCGGTCCGGCGACCACGTAGTCGGTCTTGCGCGAGACGGACCCGACGGGCTTGCCGCCGGCCGCGCGGACCGCCTCCTCGGCCTCCTCGCGGCTGAAGCCCTCGATCGTGCCCGTGACGACGACCGACTTGCCCGCGAGCGGTCCGTCCGCCGCCGAGGTCCGCGGCGCCGGCAGCTCGACCTCGATGCCGGCGTCCGCGAGGTCCTCGAGCACGCCCTCGCCGGGACCACCGGGAGCGAAGTACGTCGCGAGCGCGGTGGTCAGGGTGGGCCCGACCCCTGCGAGCTGCTGGAACCGCTCCGGATCGTGGGCCGCCGTCGAACGCAGGAGGGCTGCGGCGCGGACCAACCAGCTCTCGCCCGGCTCGACCGCGGCGGTCAGCCAGTGGGCGAGCTCGATCGCGGTCGTCCAGCCCACCTGCGGAATGCCGAGCGCCGCGATGAGGCGCTCGAGCGGCCGGCGGCGAGCCTTGTGGATGGCCCCGTGGAGGTTCTCTGCGCTCTTGCGCGCGAAGCGATCGAGCGATTCAAGATCTTCGACCGTGAGACGGAAGAAGTCGCCGCGACGCTTGACCATGCCGCGCTCGAGGAGCTGCCGGAGCACGGCCCAGCCGAGCCCGTCGATGTCCATGCTCCCGGCGAAATGGCCGAACTCCTGCCCGACGCGTGCCGGGCACGCCGGGTTTGCGCAGTAGTGGCGAACCGCGCCCTCGTCGCGAACCACCGGTTGGCCGCACACCGGGCAGGTGGCGGGCATGTCCCACTCGCGCTCCGTGCCGGTTCGCTTGTCCGCGATCGACCGGACGACCTCCGGGATCACGTCGCCGGCCTTCTGGAGGACCACGTGGTCACCGATCCGGATGTCCTTGCGGCGGACCTCGTCGAGGTTGTGGAGTGTCGCCCGGGCAACGGTCGAGCCGGCGACCTTCGTCGGGGTCAGGTGAGCGACGGGCGTCAGCGTCCCCGTGCGACCGACGTAGGGCACGATGTCCTCGACCACGGTCTCGACCTGCTCGGGCGGGTACTTGTAGGCGATCGCCCAGCGCGGCGCGCGGCTGACGATGCCCAGTCGCGCCTGCTGCTCGTACGAATCGACCTTCACCACGACCCCGTCCGTCTCGTACGGCAGCCCGTGGCGCTTGTCCCGCCAGGCCTCCGTGAAGGCGATGACGTCCTCGATCTCGAGACCGGATTCCCGGCTCGGGTTCACGGTGAAGCCGAGGGCCTCGAGTCGGGCCAGGGCCTCGGACTGGCTCGAGACGCCGTGTGTCACGGCGTCGTCCTCGACGAGCTGGTACGACCACGTCGCCAGCTGCCGGGCGGCGGTGACCGACGGGTCTTTCTGGCGCAGCGAGCCGGCCCCCGAGTTCCGGGGATTCGCGTACAGGGGCAGGCCCGCCTGCTCGCGCTCCTCGTTGATCCGCGCGAACTCCGCCTTGGGCATGTAGACCTCGCCGCGAGCGTCGAGCGAGACCGGCTCGGCCAGGCGCGCGGGCACGGTCGAGATGGTCCGCAGGTTCGCGGTCACGTCCTCGCCGGTGGTCCCGTCGCCGCGCGTCGCGCCCTGCACGAAGCGCCCGCGGTCGTACCGGAGCGAGATGGCCAGACCGTCGATCTTGAGCTCGGCGACGTAGCGCAGGTCGGGAGCGGGCTCCGGCTGCTGGGGCAGCCCGAGGCCCTTGCGAACGCGGACGTCGAACGCGCGCAGCTCGTCGTGGCTGAAGGCGTTCGACAACGACAGCATCGGGCGAGTGTGGCGAACCTCGTCGAACGTGCCCGCGAGCTGGGCTCCGACGCGCTGGGTCGGCGACTCCGGTGTCACGAGCGCCGGGAACGCGGCCTCGAGCGCGACGAGGCGGCGGAAGCGCTGGTCCCACTCGGCATCGGAGAGGATCGGCGCGTCGGCCTCGAAGTACGCCTTGTTCGCGGCCTGGATCTCCTGGGTCAGCTGGGCGTGCCTGGATGTCGCCTCGGCCTCGTCGAGCGCGGCCGCCTCCTCGATCAGCGCGGGATCGACCGGCAGCCCGTCAGGCCCGAGCGCGGTCGATTCGAGCGTGTCGGTCATCGATCGGAGGATACCGAGCCGGCGCGGTCAGGCCAGGAGGCTTCGGTCGACCTCGGCGAACGAGGCGCAGCCGACCAGGGGCAGGGCGATCTCCAGCTCGCGGCGAAGCAGCGCGAATGCCCGCTCCACGCCGGCGCGGCCGCCTGCGGCGAGCGCCCAGTAGATCGGCCTGCCGATGAGCACGCCCGTTGCGCCCAGCGCCAGCGCGGCGACGACATCCAGCCCGCGGCGGATCCCGCCGTCGACCCAGACCTCGCATCGACCGCCGACCGCATCGACGACGCCGGCGAGTGCATCGGCCGTGGCGATCGAGCGGTCCAGCTGCCGACCGCCGTGGTTCGAGACGACGATCGCGTCGACGCCCGCTTCCGCGGCGAGCCGGGCGTCCTCGGGCGCGAGGATGCCCTTCAGGACGAGCGGCAGCGTGCTCCACGAGCGCACCTCGTCGAGCGAGGCCCACGTGAGGCCGGCCGTCCGCTGGTTCTCGAGGTTGCCGTAGCGCTGCGTTCGCTCGTCGCCGGCGCCGTCGATGTGGGGCATCGCAGGCACCACGAACCCGGACCGGTGGTCGCGCTCCCGGCGGCCCAGCACCGGCAGGTCGACGGTCAGCACGAGCGCCTTGAAGCCCGCGACCTCGGCACGCTCGACCAGGGTCCGGCTGTACTCCATCCCGCCGACGATGTACAGCTGGAACCAGCGCTCTGCATCAGGCGCGGCGGCCGCGACCTCCTCGATGGTCAGCGAGGACGAGGTCGAGAGGCAGAACGGCACGCCGGTCGCCGCCGCTGCCTCGACGGTCTCGGCTTCCGCGCGAGGACTCGTCATCCCCTGGGCGGCCATCGGGGCGATCGCGATCGGCAGCGCGGCGGGGCGGCCGAGGAACGAGCCGCTCACATCGACCTTGCGGAGGTCACGCAAGACACGGGGGACGAACCGCCGGCGGCGCCACGCGTCGACGTTCTCGGCGAGGGTGATCTCGTCCCACGCGCCGCCCGCGACGTAGTCGAATGCGGGTCCCGCCATCCGCTCCCGCGCGAGTGGCTCGAAATCGCCGAGGTTGACGACGCGATCGAGCTCCGCGGTCGTCAGGAGGTCCGTCATGGCACGTTCGTGCCCGTGGCATTCAACCCGTCAGCTCGAGTGACGCCAGCGAGGCCAGCAGCGTCTTGCGCCCGATCTGCGGGTCGCGGAAGGCGATCGTGACCTCCTCGTCGCTCCGTGTGAGCTTCGAGCTGACGACGATGCCGTCGCCCCAGCGAGCGTGCCGAACTCGATCGCCGTCGCGGTACCGCCGCTCCCCGGGGACCACGGGTCGCTCGATTGCCCGGCTCGCGGGCGAGCTTCTCGTCTCGCTTGCGGCGTGGCCGTTGACCTCGGTGGCGTCGGCTGGCTCGTTGGCGTCCGCATCGGCGGCAAGGCTGGCGTCGTCCCAGGCTTCGACGCGACGCCCGAACGTGCCGGATCGGGCGCCGCCGGCGAATGCCTCGCGCCGCGCCTGGAGGTCGCGCGACGGCCGGAACAGCTGGCCGTCGGTGGGCGCTCCGGGGCGCCCGCTCCCTTCGCGAAACGCCCCGGCGCCGGGCCGGATCGGCCGCCCGAACCGCGTCGCGCCTCGCCCGAAGACAAGGTTCAGGTCGTCGTGGGTCTCGTAGCCTTCGCCATCCTCGGGCCGCGCGCCAAGTCGAGGGCCGTTCATGAGGTCCGCAGGAATCTCGATCAGGAACCGCGATGGCTCGGCCATCCAGCTCGTGCCCGGGCCGCGTCGGGTCGCCCGCTGCCAAGCGTGCGAGAGGTACAGCCGCTGTCGGGCGCGGGTCATGCCCACGTACGCCAGCCGGCGCTCCTCCTCCATCGGCCGCGGATCCGGGTTGAACCCACCCTCGGCCTCCACCGCGCGGCCCGTCGGGAAGAGGCTCTCCTCGAGCCCCCCGATGAACACGACGTCGAATTCGAGGCCCTTCGCCGCGTGGAGTGTGATCAGCGACAGCATGTCCGCGTCCGACGAGTAGCTGTCCTGGTCCGCGACGAGCGCCGTCTCCTCGAGCAGCCGGTCGAGCGCATCCTCGGCCGAGAGGTCGTCGTACCGCGTCGTCACCTCGCGCAGCTCGAGCAGGTTCGCCCAGCGCTCCTCGCCCTCTTCCGTGCCATCCGCGAGCATCGCCCGATAGCCCGATCGCTCGAGCACGTCATCGAGCAGCTCCGGCAGGGGCAACACGCCGATGCGCGAGCGGAGCCGCCGAATGAGGCCCACGAACTCCGCGATCGCGCTGCGTGCCCTGCCCGCGAGCTCCGGGATGTCGCCATCGGCCGCGCGCTCGAGCCCGAGCCAGTACGGCAGCTCCTCGCGCGCCACGAAGGCTCGGATCACGCCGATCGTCTTGTCGCCGATGGCACGCGCCGGCACGTTGATCACGCGCTCGAAGCTCACCGAATCGGCGTCCGATCGGAGGACTCGCAGGTACGCGAGGGCGTCCTTGACCTCGCGCCTCGAATAGAAGCGCGTGCCGCCCACGACCTGGTAGCGGATCCCGTAGCGGAGGCACGCCTCCTCGATCGCCCTCGACTGGGCGTTCGTCCGGTACAGGACCGCAATGTCGCGGAGCTTCATCGTCGCCCCGTCGTCCGCGCGACGGGTCAGCGCCGAACCCCGCGTGCCCGTCAGCTCTTCAACTCGGCGGACGATCCATTCCGCCTCCTCTTCTTCGTTGTACGCCTCGAACCGCTCGATCAGCCGGCCGCGGTCGTTCTCGGTCCACAGCTTCTTGTCCGACCGTGCCAGGTTCTTTGACACGACCGCATGGGCCGCATCGAGGATCAGCTGCGTCGACCGGTAGTTCTGCTCGAGCTTGATCACGGTCGAGTCGGGCCAGTCGCGCTCGAAGTCGAGGATGTTCCGGATGTCCGCGCCCCGCCAGCCATAGATCGACTGGTCGTCGTCGCCGACGACGGCAAGGTTGCGGTGCTTCGTGGCGAGCGCCCGGATCCACAGGTACTGCGGTCGGTTCGTGTCCTGGTACTCGTCGACGTGGAGGTACCGCCATCGATCCTGGTAGCGGGCGAGCGTCTCCGGTGACTCGTCGAACAGTCGGACGGCGTCGAGGAGCAGGTCGTCGAAGTCGAGCGCGTTCGCCTTCTTCAGCGCGGCCGTGTACAGGCGTGCGAGTCGCGCGATCTGGACGGTCACGCCGGTGGCGAGGCGAAGCGGCGGGATCTCGCCCGGGTCGAGCATCTCGTTCTTGGCCCGGCTGATCGCCCCGAGGATCGCCGCGGGCCTGGTCTCACCCTTCGCCTCGAGACCCTCCTCGCGGAGCACCTGCTTCATGAGCTGCTGCTGATCGTCGGTGTCGTAGATGACGAACCGCCGGTCCAGGCCGATCGCCTCGCCGTCCCGCCGCAGGACTCGAGCGCAAAGGGAGTGGAACGTGCCCGCCTGCACCTCCTTCCCGGGCTCCCCGACGAGCCGGATGATCCGCTCGCGCAGCTCCCCGGCCGCCCGGTTCGTGAACGTCACGGCAAGAATGCGGAACGGCGGGACGTGCCGCACCCCCACCAGGTACGCGATCCGATGGGCCAGCACGCGCGTCTTGCCGGAGCCCGCTCCCGCGAGGATCAGCACAGGGCCGTCCGTCGTCGTGACCGCGCGCGCCTGCTCCGGGTTCAGCCGGCCGAGGATCTCCTGCCGCCGCGAGTCCGCGATCTCGGCCTGGTGGCGCTCCTGCTGCGCCTTGACGGCCGGATCCTTCCAGGCCTCCGGATCCTGCCCGGCGACGCCCTCGGTCGATCCGTCCGCGAGCCACCCGGGCTCGGCCGGCGCCATCTCGACCCCCGCTTCAGCGAGCTCCTCGAATTGGGTGCCCTCCGGTTCCGGGACAGCCTCGACAGCCCGGTCGCGCCCGCGCCGGCGGGGTGTGGGGTTCACCCCTGAATTCTAGTCGCCGGGGCTTCACCGACGATCCACCCTCGGTCTGTCGAGTCCGGACGTCGAAGGTGGACGTCCGTCGTCTTCACCACATCAACCTGATTCCGTCGTCGGTGTTCAAGTCGGCGGCGTGATTACCTGATCCAGTCGCCCGCATCCGCCCGCCAAGAGCCGTCTGCATCGGAGTTGCGGCCCGATCAGCGTTGGCGCCACGCGAAAAGGCGGGTCGTCTCGATATCGCACCAAACGAGCCCCGGTTCGAGTGGTGGCTCCGGTCGCGGGCTTCTCGGTCCGAAGTGGATCAATACGCGCACCCAGCCGAGGGAGGAACCGGGGAACCGCGATCGGAAGACCTCCGGATAGCGGCCAACGAGAGCTCGAATTCCGCCTCGACGCGCGGACGACCCAACAGGAACCGACCCGATGCTCCTCGTTGCCCCAGATTGCGACGGCGTATGCCTCCGCTTCTCCCAGCTTCCGAGCGGTCGACCGAGCCGCGGCTCCGATATCGCCGATGGTGTTCCAGCACTCGACCATGACGAGCCGTCGACGCCGATCGTCCCTGAGACCGACGTCGGTCGATCGCCACGGCTCCGCCGGTCGCGTCGACAGCTCGAAGGAGCCATGGAAACCGGCGCCGCGCCCCAGGCGAAGGAGGAGCTCCTGCATGCCGAGGTGCCCGACATCCGCTGTCTCCTCGAGGGGATCTCGCTGGAGCTTGACCACGAGGGATCGACCAATGGCCAGCCCGACTCGCTGCCATGCGTCGAGGGTGTGCCCGCCGCCTCGGCCGGTCTCGATGTCACTCCAGGTCGAGCGACCGATGCCCGCGAGCGTGGACGCGGCGCCTTGCGTCAGCTTTCGGCGAAGGCGCGCTTGCCGCACTTGTCCACCCAGCTCGGCAACCTGCTCCAGGTTTGCGCGTCGCGCTTCCGCGGCCAGCTCGCGTGGCTTGAGCTTCGGCATGTCGGGTGCATGGTCGCCGCGAGCGCTTACCTGGGCCTTATGCCCAACGGCTGAGGGAGGCGGGGCCGCCCCGAGTGGGCACCAAGCACGGATCCAGCCGCGCCATGCGCGCGCGGGCGCGTTCCTGACCCCGATCGCGAGCTTGACCATTCCCCTTGTGCTCGGACAGCCCATGCAGCCGACATCGTTGTCTTCTACGGGTGGCGAGTGCATCGATGTTGGCTGGCGCACGCGAGAGCGAGCGCTGGAATCGTGGGCCGCGGTGGCGAAGGGGGCACCGGTGATGGACGTGAGCGCTGCGCGCCAGGCGAAGGCTCTGGTTGGACGGGAATCGAAGAGCCCGAGCCCAGGACCGCCCAGTGTTGCCCGAACTCGGCGGCATGGGGAATGGGGCACGGGACGGGAATCGAAGAGCCCGGGCCGAGGGCCCGGGCTCTTGAGGTTCGCGAAAGGGGCGGACTAGAAGTCCATGTCGCCGCCGCCGCCGTGGCCGTGGCCACCGCCGGCAGCTGCTGCCTGCTTCTCGGGGATGTCCGTGACGAGCGTCTCGGTGGTCAGGACCATCGCGGCGATCGAGGCGGCGTTCTGGAGAGCGGATCGCGTCACCTTGGCGGCGTCGACGATGCCCTTCTTGAACATGTCCCCGTACTCGCCGGCCAGGGCGTCGTAGCCCTCGCCGGTCGGGAGCGTCTTGACCTTGGCCACGACGACCTCGCCGGACTGGCCGGCGTTGTCGGCGATCTGGCGGGCCGGAGCCTCGAGCGCCTTGCGGACGATCTCGACGCCGACCTTGGCATCACCGGTGAGCTTGACCTTGTCGAGCGCCGGGATGGCCTGCAGGAGGGTCGTGCCGCCGCCGGCGACGATGCCCTCTTCGACGGCCGCGCGGGTCGCCGAAAGTGCGTCCTCGACGCGGTGCTTCTTCTCCTTGAGCTCGACCTCGGTCGCGGCGCCGACCTTGATCACGGCGACGCCGCCGGCGAGCTTCGCCAGCCGCTCCTGGAGCTTCTCGCGGTCGTAGTCGGAGGTCGTCTCTTCGATCTGGGCCCTGATCTGGGTCATGCGCGCCTTGATCGCGTCGGGTGAGCCCTCGCCGTCGACGATCGTCGTGTCGTCCTTGGTGGCGACGACGCGGCGAGCCTGGCCGAAGTCCTCGACGGTGACGGAGTCGAGCTTGCGCCCGATCTCCTCGCTGATCACCGTGCCACCGGTCAGCATGGCGATGTCGCGGAGCATCTCCTTGCGGCGATCACCGAAGCCCGGGGCCTTGACCGCGAGCACGGAGATCGTGCCCCGGAGCTTGTTGACCACCAGCGTGGCGAGCGCCTCGCCGTCGACGTCCTCGGCGATGATCAGCACGGGCTTGCCGAGCTGGACCGCCTTCTCGAGCGCCGGCAGCATGTCCTGGATGCTCGAGATCTTCTTGTCGGTGATCAGGATGAACGGTTCTCGAGGACGCTCTCCATCCGGTCCGGGTTGGTCACGAAGTACGGCGAGATGTAGCCCCGGTCGAACTGCATGCCCTCGGTGTACTCCTTCTCGAGCTCGAGGCTCTTGCCCTCCTCGACGGTGATGACGCCGTCCTTGCCGACCTTGTCCATCACCTCGGCGATGAGCTCGCCGACCTCCGGGTCCGCGGCCGAGATCGCGGCGACGGCCGAGATCTGCTCGCGGTTGTCGACCGAGCGCGAGACGCGCTTGATCTCGTCGACGATCGCGTCGACGGCCTTCTCGATGCCGCGCTTGATCTGCATCGGGTTGGCGCCGGCGGTGACGTTGCGCAGGCCCTCGGTGACCATCGCCTGGGCGAGCACGACGGCGGTCGTGGTGCCGTCGCCGGCGACGTCGTTGGTCTTGGTCGCGGCTTCCTTCAGGAGCTGGGCGCCCATGTTCTCGAACGGGTCCTCGAGCTCGATCTCCTTGGCGATGGTCACGCCGTCGTTGGTGATCGTCGGCGAGCCGAACTTCTTGTCGAGCACGACGTTGCGGCCCTTGGGGCCGAGGGTGACTCGCACCGCGTCGGCGAGGCGGTCGATGCCGCGCTTCAGCGACCGGCGGGCGGTCTCTTCGAAATACAGCTGCTTGGCCAAGGTGGTCCCTCCAGGTCTATGTGGTCTGTCTGTCCAGTGAGTCCGCGAGCGTCGCCTAGTCGGCGACGACGGCGAGGATGTCCTTCTGGCTGACGATCAGGAGCTCGTCGTCATCGAGCTTGAACTCGGTCCCCGCGTACTTGGCGTACAGGACCTTCTCGCCGACCCTGACGTCCAGCGCGACGCGCTTGCCGTCGTTGTCGAATGCGCCCGGGCCGACAGCGAGGATCGTGCCCTCCTGGGGCTTTTCCTTCGCGGTGTCCGGCAGGACGATGCCGCTCTTGGTCATCTCCTCGCGCGGCGTCGGCTTGACGACGACGCGATCGCCGAGGGGCTGGAGCTTCGTCGCGGTCTTCGTGGCAGTGGCCAAGGTGTTCCTCCTGGGGGCGGCCGAGGCCGTCCGAACCGTTCGTCGGCGGGTCGGTGCCCGCGGCGTTGTGGGGCGGGCGAGCCCAGCAGCAAGCCGGGGTTGCTCGCGATTGAAGCGAGGCGGACCTCGCGCTGTAGGTGCCGGCGAGCTCCGGTCCGCGCCACCGGCAACCTTCCTGCCGGGCCTGCGGTCCCCTGATCTCGACCGATTAGCACTCTCGATGGGAGAGTGCTAACCATAGTAGAAGGGTGGCTATGGGCGTGTCAAACGCGATCTGCTCAGGGCTGCCCCGGGACGACCGTCACGGTGGCCGCGTCGATCGGCTCAGAGAGGTGGATGGCGATCCGCCGACCGATCGCGATGAGGATGCACAGGTCGCCGGTCGTCTCGGTGAGCGTCAGGAGCCGGAATCCGCTCTCGGTCCGTTCGAACGTCAGCAGGGTCCTCGAGTCGCACGCGCCACCCGTCCACGAGTAGATCAGGCCCGTGCCCTCGACGGCGTCCTCGACTCCGTCTTCGAACCCCCCATCCGCAGGCAGCGCCTCGATCCCGGTGACAAGGCCGGTCTGGTCGAGCAGCGAGATCGGCAGCTCGTTCTGCCCATCCGGCATCACCGAGATCGTGTCGAACACGGCGCCGGGTGTGCTGGCGGGCGCAGGTGTCGGCGTCTCGACTGGTGCGCTCGGCGAGCCGAGCGACGGGCCCGGCACGCTCGTCGCGACGGGCGCGAGGGTCGGCGACGCGTCGCCCCCGGGCGCCGATGGCTGGCAGCCGATCGCGCCGACGAGGACGGCGATCGCCACCAGCGACATCGCCAATGGGCGCTGCCGAATGGCTCGTTGGTCGGTGCGGTTCATGTGTCCTCGATCCTCCGCGGTCATGCTCGGCGCCAACGATCAGGCCGAGATCGACGGAAAGAGCCGTTCGATCCGGGCCACCGATTCGTCGATTCTCGCCTCCGAGAGCCGGCCTCGTTCGATCGCGCCCTCGACGACGTCGACGACCCTGGCGACGACCTGGCGATCGTAGACCTGTTGGTTCGCCAGAAGGAGCAGGTCATTCCCGGCCTCGACGGCCAGGACGATCGCGTCCTCGAAGCCGAACGCGTCGGTGATCGCGCCGGCCTGGAGGTCGTCGGTGATGACGACGCCGTTGAAGCCGAGCTCGCCTCGAAGCAGGTCCGTCACCGTCGCTCCCGACAGGGACGCCGGCGCAGCCGCGTCGATCTGGCCGTTCACGACGTGTGCCGCCATGACGACGTCCACGAGAGCGGCGGCGAGCAGGGCGCGGTACGGATCGAGCTCCACCGGGTTCCACGTCGCCGTGACGTCGGCGACGCCGAAGTCCGTGTTCGCCGTCGCGCTCCCGAGACCCGGAAAGTGCTTGATTGCGGTTCGGATCCCTCGGCCGCGATGCGCGCGGATCTCGATCTCGGCGTCGCGCGTGACCAGAGCCGCATCGGCCGAGAACGCCCGGTCGATCGCCCCGACCGAGGGGTTCGTCGGGTTGATGTCGAGGTCGACCACCGGGGCGAAGTTGAGATTGATCCCGGCGCCCTCGAGCGTCGCGGCAATCCCGTCCGCCCACACACGGACGGCCGCGTCTCCGAGCTGGCCGACCGCGGCCTGTGACTCGACCGGTGGGAACCCGTGCGTCTCGTCCAGTCGGGCGACGCGGCCGCCCTCCTGGTCGATCGCGACGATCAGCTCCCGACCCGGCGCCAGCGCGCGCAGGTCCGCGACCAGGCGCTCCACCTGCGCAGGCGATTCGACGTTCCGCGGCCCCTGTCGCCGGCCATCACGGTCGAACAGGATCACGCCGCCCAGCCCGTCGTCCTCGATCGCCCGCTCCAGCCACGGCGCGTCGCCCGCGGCCATGCCCCGAAAGCCGACGACGAGCATCCGGGCAATCCGTTGGCGAAGCGGCATTGGGGGTCCCGGGCTCGCCGTTGGCGCCAGAAGCGACGCCGATCGCTTGTCGACGCCAGTCGACCCCGGAGGACTCGGACTGGGTCGCTGGACGGCGCACCCGGCAAGGACGAGCGCGGAGACGCCGAGCGCGGACGACCGCAGGAGGTCGCGCCTGCTGATCGGCGCGCCGACGGCCCACGGCTGCGACGGTGCCTCGCGGGGGCTCATGACCCGCGCGCGAAGGCCCGATCGTAGGCTCCGACGAACGCACCTCCCGCCGGCTCGAGGTCATCGCCTCGGCGATCGGCGACCCAGTGCGCGGTGATCCGAACCCACTCGGGCTCGTTTCGGCCGCGGGGCGCGCCGGGCGGCGAAAGGAACGGCGAATCGGTCTCGACGAGGAGGCGCTCACCGGGCACCAGCGGCACCACGTCCGCGGTCGCCTCCTCCCCTGCCCTGAACGCGAGGCCGGAGATCGACACGGCCAGCCCGAGGTCGACGACCCTGTGGGCAAAGTCGACCGATCCCGAAAAGGAGTGGATCACGGCGGAAGGCCTACCGTCAGCTGATCGAATGCCCATCGATTCGAGCTCGCCCAGGATCGCGTCCTGGGCGTCGGAGCTCCCAGCATTCGAGCGCACGTGGAGGATGGCCGGCTTGCCCGTCTCGAGCGACAGCGCGAGGTTCCGCCGGAGGTTGTCGAGCTGGTCAGGGATCGGCGAGAAGACGCGGTCGTAGTCGAGCCCGGTCTCCCCGATCGCGACGACCCGCGGGTGCGCGGCCATCGCGACGATCTCCTCCCAGCCCGCCGCGTCGACCTTTGCGGCGTCGTGCGGGTGGACCCCGACCGACACGTCGAGCCAGTCGAACCGCTCGGCGAGCTCGAGCGCCCGTCGCGACGACGCGACGTTCCAGCCCGGAACGAGGATGCGCTCGACGCCGGCCGCCTGCGCCCGCTCGATGACCGCCGCCTCGTCGCCCGCGAACCGCTCGGCGTTCAGGTGGCAGTGGCTGTCGACCAGGCGCATGGGCCGCTGCGTCAGCGATCGGGCATTGCGGCGAAGGTTCGCTCGATGTCGTCGATCATCCGGACCGTCGCCTCGGTGACGACCTGGAGGTAGCGCTCGCCGAACTCGGGATTCGAGCCGCGCGGGTCGCCCCACGTGCCCGAGTGCGTCGCCCGATAGACCGACCCCGGCGATGAGAAGAAGAACGCGGTATGGACCGCCGCCTGATTGGTCGTCTCCGGGAACGGCGGCATCTCCTGGTTCGCCGCTTCGAGGTCGACGAGCGCCGGGTTGATGGCCATGACGGCGGAGGTCTCGCCCTTGTTCGCGTGCAGGCCGTTGGAGGGATCGAAGAACTCCGCGGCGTCGTCGCGCGTCATGCCGTCCCAGTAGTTGATCGGGAAGGCCTTGACCTCCGTGCCGATCCGATCGGCCACGTTCGCGCAGGCATAGGCGATCGCGTACGTGTTGTCGTAGTGCCCGTTCAGGAACACGATCCGCCGGAAGCCGATCGACGAGAGCGAGAGGCACAGGTCCTCGATGAGGGACATGAACGTCGGGACCCGGATGTGGACGAGGCCGGTGAACCCGACGTGGGGATACGAGAGCGAGTAGTTGATCGTCGGTGCCACGACGGCTCCGACGCGGGGCGCGGCGCGGCGCGCGACCTCGGTGGGGATGAGCGCATCGGTGAGGAGCGGGCCGTGGGGCCCGTGCTGCTCGGTGGAGCCGGTCGGCACGATGACGGTCTGGCTCTGCCGCAGGAATGCCTCGACCTCGGGGCTCGTCATCTCGCCGAGGAATACCGTGGCGGGCTTCATGTCGCTCTCCTTCTCACCCAATGGTTGTGGTCAGCTCGCCGATGCCGTCGATCCAGCACGTCACGACGTCGCCCGGTTGCAGATGCCGGTCTGGCCCCGGCGGTGACGCCAGACGAGCAGGCGTGCCCGTCGCGATCACGTCGCCCGGGCGCAGCTCGACGTGGCGACCGATGTACGCCATCACCTCGGCGATCGAGAAGCGCATCTGGCTCGTTCGGCCGTCCTGGATCGGCTGGCCGTTGATCGTGCACCCGAGCCTGATGTCCGTCGGGTCGAGCTCGTCGGCAGGCACGATCCACGGGCCGATCGGACAGAAGCCGGCCATCGACTTGCCGAGCAGCCACTGGTCGCCGTCCAGCCAGGGATCGAGCGAGTTCATGTCGTTGACGATGGTGTAGCCGAAGACCGTCGCGTCGCGCCCGACGACGACCCCGAGCTCGCACTCCGCATCGACATTCGAGGTGACCGAGCGATCCCAGCGCACGACCGCGCCGTGACCGACGACTGACGACGGCAGCTTGCCCAGGATCCGCGGCCGCTCCGGACGCTCATCGCCAGGTTCAGCGGGCGCCCGATAGTTCGCCGCGACGGTGTAGACCGCACCGGGGTCCGGGACGGCCGGCGCCCAGGCCACGTCCTGGATCGACCGTGGCCTCTCCGGGGCCGGCCTCGCCACCTGTGCGCGGACTGCGTCCAAATCGCCAGTGGCGATCAGCTCCCGCATCGACCGCACGGGCTCGAGCGCAAAGACCCCGTCGGGCTCAACACCGACGACGAGCGACCGACCCTCTTCGACGATCGTCGCGAGTCGCATCGATCAGGCGACGGCCGCGGCATCGGCGAGCAGCGGCGCCACGGCGTCGCGCATCACGCCGGCCATCCCGCTCACCCCGGTCCAGCGCTCGAACGCGATCGCGGCCTGCTGGATCAGCATCTCCGAGCCATTCGCGGCTCGGAGGCCGCGCTCGCGCGCCGCCCGCAGCAGCGGCGTTTCGGGCGGCACGTAGACGAGGTCGAACACGGTCGCACGCGCCGGCAGGAGCCCAACGTCGATCGTGACACCCGGGTCGATCATGCCGACGGTCGTCGCGTTGACGGCGAGGTCGGCTTCCTCGAGCGCGGCCCTAAACGCAGCCTCCCCAAGGGCCACGCCCGCCATTTCGACTGCAACGGCTGCTCCATCCACCGCGCCCAGTTGGGCGAACCGCCGCGCCAGCGCCTCGGCTGCTTCGATCGATCTGCTGCCGATCGTCACCCGTCGAGCGCCCACCGCGAGCAGCGTGTGCACCACAGCGTGTGCCGCGCCGCCGGCACCCGCGACCACCACGTCGAGCCCCGCCAGCGGCCGGCCAAGCGCGAGCTCGACGCCGGCGCGGAAGCCCGGTGCATCGCTGTTGAAGCCGACGAGCCGACCGTCGTCGGTCCGGACGACGTTGTTGACGGCCCCGATCTCGGCCGCATCCCCATCGACCTCGTCGACGAGGCCCGCGACGAGCTGCTTGTACGGCGCCGTCACGCCGAGCCCGAGGAACCCCGGCCCCCGAGCCGATGACACCGCGGCGGCAACGTCTGCCTCGTCGATCTCGGCCAGCTCGTAGCGGGCGTCGATGCCGGCCGCATCGAACGCCGCGTTGTGCATGACGACGGAGTGTCGTCGTCGGAGCGGCTTACCGAGGAGGAGGACTCGCCGCATCACCGGACGGCGGCGGCCGTGTTCCGGTTCGGGCGCCTGACGGGACCGGCCGTCGCCGGGAACGTGACGTTCGGGATGATCTCGCGCGTCCAGGCCTCGAGCTGTCCCGGGTCCGGGGTCATCGTGTGGAGGATGAATTGCTCGACCCCGGCGTCGATCCGGGCCTGGAGGGAGGCCACGATCTCGTCGGGCGTCCCGAACAGGTAGACCGACTCGAGGTACTCGGGTCCACGCTCGCCGCTCATGACCTTGAGGAACGTCCGATGCTGCTCCTCGCGGGCCTTCGCCGGGTCGTTCGTGAGGACGAGGTGCAGGAAGTTCTCGTGGGCGATCGACAGCTCGTTCGCTTCCTGCCCATGCTCCCCGAAGAACGCCTGGAGCTCGTCCCAGTCGCGGCGGATGTCGGGCGGCGGGCAGGTGGGCCGCGGGATCCAGCCATCGGCGCGAAGCGTTCGCGCCTTCACGGAATCGACGAACTTCGGAAGGTCCGGCGACTTCGGGTTGGCGAGCTGCGAGCCGCCGCCAACCCAGAGGGCCGGTCGCTCGCCCGTCCGGGGCTCGATGAAGACATCGTCGACCGAGTAGTAGCGGCCGTGATAGGTGACCGTCTCGCCCTCGAGGAGCGGCAGCATGATGTCGAGCATCTCGTCGGTCCGCCGGCCGCGCTCCGACTTGCGCACGCCCACGGCCTCGTACTCCACGTCGTTCCAGCCCACGCCGGCGCCGAGCACCACCCGGTTGTCGCTCAGGAACTGGAGGGTCGCGAGCTCCTTGGCGAGGAGGACCGGGTTGCGCAGCGGCATGATCAGGACCGACGTGCCGAGCCGGACGCGCTCGGTCACCCCCGCCGCGACGGCGAGCGACAGGATCGGCTCGAGCCAGTTGACCGAGTAGAACCGCTTGCCAACGAGCAGGTGGTCGGTGACGAACAGCGAATCGAAGCCCAAATCCTCGACGGTTTGCGCGAATGCCTTGATTCCGCGGGCTCGCTCCGGCCCGTCGCCGTCCCAGACGTACGAGGGCAGGAACACGCCGAATCGGCCGACTTCACTCACGGGCAAATCCTCAGGCTCGTCGGCCTCATCGACCGTGGTAGGTGGGTGGGCGCTTCTGGACGAACGACCGGGCGCCTTCGAGGAGGTCCTCGGTCGCGAAGATCCGGACCGACGCCTCGACCTCGGCCGCATGGCCGTCCGCCAACGAACGATCGAGAGCGCCGTCGACGAGCGCCTTGACGGCGCGCACCGCGAGCGGGCCACGCTCGGCGATCTCCTCGCCGATCTCGTGCGCCCTCGCGACCGCCATGCTCGCGGGAACGACCTCGTTCACGAGCCCGATACGCAGTGCCTCGGCCGCGTCGATGACGCGTCCGGTCAGGAGCAGCTCCTTCGCCCGGGCCGTCCCGACGATCCGGGGCAGCCGCTGCGTCCCGCCGGTGCTCGGGGTGACGGCCAGGCGCACCTCGGGCAGCCCGAGCTGCGCGCGCTCCGACGCGACGCGGAGATCGCAGCACAGCGCGAGCTCGAGGCCGCCGCCCAGCGCGCTCGCCTCGATCGCGGCGATCGTCGGCATCGGCAGGTCCGCCAGCCGCTGCGCGATTCGGGCCTCGAGCTCGAACCGCTCGGCGCTCCCCGACGCGTGGTGCGCCTCGAACTCCTTCACATCCGATCCGACCGAGAAGGCGCGCTCCCCTCTGCCGGAGAGGACGACCGCCCGGACGTCGCCGGGCGGGGCAGAATCGAGCAGGGCGATCGCCACCTCGAGCTCGGCGAGGAGCTGACCATCGACGATGTTGAGCGGCGGATGGTCGAGCTCGATGGACGCCACGCGACCGAGGGTGAGATGCACGCGAGCAGTCACGGGGCCGCCCGGGCCGCGAAGTCGGCCGCCAGGCCCATCGGGCCCGTGGCGTAGACCCTCGGGTCGATCGTCCGCAGGTTCTCGGCAACCCGTGGGCGGAAGCCCATGCAGGCGAGCACGTCCCGCTCCACGTCGATGCCCGGCGCGACCTCCAGCAGCTCGAGACCCTCGGGCGCGAGGGCGAACACCGCCCGGTCCGTGATGTAGCGCACCTCCTGGCCACGCTCCCGCGCCAGTCGAGCACTGAACGTGATCTCGCGCACCTCGGGCACGAACTTGGGCAACGAGCCCTCGTGGACGATCCGGACGCCGTTGCGGATCTCGAGCTCCAGCCCCTGCGCCGTGAGCGTGCCCACGAAGTTGATCTTCTTCGTGCGGGCGCTGATGTTCGGGAAGCCGCCCGGCCCGCGCACGCGGCCCTCGAACGCGTGGACGTTCACGTTGCCGTCGGCGTCAACCTCGGCGAACGACAGGCTCGCGACGTCGAGCCCGCCGCCGTCGTAGAAGTCGAACATGTACGGCTGGTCGATCATCGCCTGGTAGTTGAACCCGGCGCCGCCCTCGTTGCCGGCGACCGGCACGCCGCCGAAGATCCCCTGCTCCACCGTCAGCACGAGCTGATCGGTGATCCCCTCCTCCCACGCGACCCGGCCGATCAGCTGGCTGATCCCGAAGCCGAGGTTGCAGATCGCGCCCGGGCGGAACTCGAGGAGCGAACGGCGAGCAATGATCTTGCGGACGTCCAATGGGAGCGGCGGCTCGTCGGTCACGGGCTTCCGGACCTGGCCGGCGTAGAACGCCGAATCCCGCGTGATGTACGTCTGCCACTGCTCCGGGTCGACGTAGACGTGATCGATGAGCGCGGCCGGGACCTTGACGTCGCGCATCGGCAGGCTGCCCCGCCGGGCCAGCTGGCGGACCTGCGCGATCACGATGCCGCCGCTGTTTCGCGCCGCCATGGCCATCGCGAGCATCTCGCCCTGGATGGCCTCGCCCTCCATCGTCAGGTTGCCGTCCTCGTCGGCGGTCGTCCCGCGGATGACCGCGACGTCGATCGGGAAGGCGTGGAACAGGAGCCACTCCCGGCCGCGGAGCGTGACGACCTCGACGAGGTCCTCCGTCGTCTTCCTGTTCTGCTTGCCGCCGGTCTGCCGGGGATCGACGTACGTCCCGAGCCCGACCTGGGTCACGAGGCCCGGCCGCCCCGCGGCGATCTCGCGCATCAACTGTGAGAGCACGCCCTGCGGGAACGAGTACGACTCCAGCTCGCTCGCCTCGACGAGCGCCCCGAGCCGCGGCTCGTTGCCGATGTTGCTGCCGATCGTCCGCCGCATGAGCCCCGGCAACGCGAGCTGCGAGAAGCCGCGGTCCGCGAAGTCGCCGATCCCGACGATCCGCACGGTGGTGAGGTCTCGCGGGCGCCCATTCGCGACGAACTGCGCGGCGAGCTCGTCGATGAAGCGCTGGGGCAGCGCGTGCCCGGCGCCCGAGCCGCCGACCAGCACCGTGGAGCCGTCGCGGATCAGCCCCACTGCCTCGCCGACGCCGATGACCTTGCTCACGGCATGTACGCCCCGGCGTTCGGGTTCAGCGTCTGGCCGGTGTACAGGGACGAAGCATCCGAGAGCAGGAACAACACGGTGTCGGCGACCTCGTCCGCCCGGCCGAATTGGCCCAGGGCCGCGTCGCGCAGCCGGCGGCTGCCCTCGTCGGTGTCGACGAGGTCCGCGGTCATGTCCGTGACGGTCACGAACGGCGCGACGGCGTTGACCCGGATCCCGCGTGGCCCGAACTCCTTCGCCAGCGACCTGGTGAGCCCGATGAGGCCGGCCTTCGCGGCCGAGTAGGCGGCGGTCTCGGCGACGCCCATCTGCGCGAGCCGCGACGCGATGTTGACGATGGACCCGGAGCCGCGCTCCAGCATCGATGGCAGCGCGGCGCGACACGTGTGGAAGGCCGCGGTCAGGTCGGTGCGGATCACTTCCTCCCATGTCTCGGTGGAGGTCTCGAGGAACGGCCCGACGAGCGTGCGGCCGGCGTTGTTGACCAGGCCGTCGAGGCGTCCGTGCCGCTCGAGCACCCGGGCGACCAGGTCCTCGGCCGCGGCGCCGTCGGCGAGGTCCGCCTGGAAGGCCTCGGCCGCGCCCCCGGCGACCCGGATCCGCTCGAGGGTCTGCTCCGCGCCGTCACGGGACCGGTGGTAGTGCACGGCGACCGTCGCGTCCTCGGCTGCGGCCTTGACCGCCACCTCGGCGCCAATGCCGCGGCTGCTGCCGGTCACCAGGACGACGCGACCGGTGAGGAGGCCGCTCAATCTCGGTCGGACCAAGGCGGCATGGGGACGCCGCGGTGCAGTGCCATCGGGATGCTCCGGTGTTGGAGGCGACGTGGAAGGGTCGGGACGGTAAGGCTCTTCCTAGCCTACCGGAGGTACCGATGCGCTTGAGGGACGAGATCCAGCGACCGTTCGTGGGACCATGAAAGGGCGATTGCGCGGACGTGTCGCCCGTTCGGATGGGTCTCGCATGGTTGATTTCAGGAGGACCGGTGCCGACTCGAGAGGGGTTCGACGTCGTGATCGTTGGCGGCGGTCCAGCGGGCGCGGTCCTGGCGAACCGACTCAGCGGCGACGCCTCTCGGAGCGTGCTCCTCGTCGAGGCGGGCCCGGACTATGGGACTGATCCGGCGAGCTGGCCCCCTGAGCTCCTCTTCCCCCAGGAACAGCCCTTGCAATCGCACTCGTGGGCTCTGCGGGATGCAGGCACTGGGATCGACCTGCCGAGAGCCCGCTTGCTCGGCGGATCGTCGGCGGTCAATGCCTGCTACTGGGTGCGTGGCTCGGCGCTCGACTTCGACGACTGGGCTGCCCTGGGCAACCCCGGCTGGGGGTTTGACGACCTCCTCCCCTACTTTCGCCGTGCCGAGTCGGACCCCCTCGGCGGACCGCTGCACGGCACCGACGGCCCGGTCAGCGTGTGGCGCACGGAACGATGGTCGGCGGGCGACCTTGCCGTCATCGAGGCGGCCGTGGCCCTGGGACTCGAGCACGTCGCCGACATCAATGGCGCGCGCGAGCAGGTGCCGTCTGTCGGGCCGGTGCCCAAGAACATCGTTGACGACAACCGTCTCAACTCGGCGTTCAGCTACCTGGCGCCTGTTCGGGCCCGTCCAAACCTGCGGATCGCGGCGGAGACCACCGTGGACCGCGTGACGTTCGAGCGGAGGCGCGCCACGGGCGTCGTCACGACGACCGGTGATGCCATCAACGCCGATCTCGTCGTGCTCGCGGCCGGCGCCTATTTCACGCCGGGCATCCTCAACCGGTCGGGGTATGGCGACAGGTCCGAGCTCGAACGTCTCGACATCCCGGTCACACACCACCTCCCCGGCGTTGGAAAGAACCTGCTGGACCATCCGTTCGCCATCGATGTGATCGCGGGCACGATCAGACCGGACGCCGTCTTCGGCGAGAAGCTGCAGGGCCAGGCCATGGTCCGCAGCAGGTCCAGTGACTCTCGTGAGATTGACTGTCACGTCTATGACGCGCAGTACTTCGACGCCGAGATCAACGACTGGGTGATCTCCTTGGCGGTTTCGATGGTGAACGCGCGGTCCACGGGAACGGTCTCCCTGACATCGAGCGATCCGACCGCACTGCCCCGGATCGAGCACCGGCACTTCTCCGATCTCTCCGACCTGGAGCGCCTGTGCGACGGCGTCGAGTTCGCGACGGAGCTGTTCCGGACCGCCCCGCTCGCCGACCTGTCAGCGACGCTGGAATCCCGAACCTGGGTCACCGGCGATCGTGCTGCGCTCAGAAACCTCGTGCGATCGAAGGCGGTGACCACCAACCACTGCTCCGGGACGGCGAAGATGGGTCCGGACACGGATCCACTCGCCGTCGTCGACACGAAAGGGCGCGTGTACGGATCCGATGGGCTCGTCGTCGCAGACAGCTCGGCCTTCCCAACCTGTCCGCGAGGGAACATCCATTTCCCGGTCGTTGCCGTCGCCGAGAAGATTGCCGCCGGGCTGTCATGACACCGGCCCATCGACCGCGCAGCCAGGAGCGCTGATGTCCAGAACAGTGACGATCCCCCGGGCGGACGGCTCATTGGGCCGCCACGCGTTCGGCGAGCCGGCGACGTTCGCTCGTCCCAGCGCTCCGCTGCGAAGCCGGCGTGCGTTCGCCGCCGCGCACGTGGTCGCCGACCCGCTGGCCGACAACACGCCCGGCACCGCTGCGGTGATCGACTGGGAGGCGACGCTCGCCTTCCGACGTCATCTCTGGTCGTGGGGACTTCCCGTCGCCGAGGCGATGGACACCGCGCAACGCGGCATGGGTCTCGATTGGGGAGCCACGAAAGAGCTGATCACCCGATCGGTCACCGAGGCCAGGTCCTCGGGCGGTGAGATCGCCTGTGGCGCCAATACCGAGCAGCTGGCTGGACCCGCAGACCGGCCACGGATCATCGACGCCTACGGCGAGCAGATCGCGCTCATCGAGGGGCTTGGGGGTCAGGCGGTCGTCATGGCGAGCCGTCATCTCGCCGCTCACGCGGCGGGCCCGGACGCCTATCACGAGACCTACGCGGCAATCCTCCGAGATGTCTCCGGGAAGGTGATCGTGCACTGGCTGGGCGCCATGTTCGACCCCGCCCTCGCCGGCTACTGGGGGTCGCGCGATCTCGACGAGGCGTCGGACACGTTCATCGCGGTCATCACCGAGAATGCCGACAAGATCGACGGCGTCAAGCTCTCGCTCCTTGACATGGAGCGTGAGATCGACCTCCGTCGTCGACTCCCCGAGGGCGTGCGGATGTACACGGGCGACGACTTCAACTATCCCACGACGATCCGGGGCGACGGCGAACGTCACAGCGACGCCTTCCTCGGGGCCTTCGATCTGATCGCCCCCGCGGCGTCTGCTGCCATCCAGGCGCTCGACGCGGGCGAGCCCGAGACTTTCGACACCATCCTGGCCCCGACGGTCGAGCTGAGCCGCCACGTGTTCTCCCACCCGACCTACTACTACAAGACAGGTGTCGTGTTCATGGCGTATCTCTCCGGCCACCAGGACCACTTCCGCATGGTCAACGGTCTCGAGTCGGCGAGATCAGTGGCCCATCTCTCCCGGCAGGTCATCCTCGCCGATGCCGCAGGGCTCTTCCCGGATCCAGACCTGGCGGCGCATCGGATGCGGCTGTTCCTCGCGGTGTCCGGCGTGGAGCAGGGCTGATCGATGAGCGCCACCTTCAAGAACTACATCAATGGCGAGTGGGTGGACGCGGCCAGCGGGATGACCTTCCCCGACGCCAACCCGGCGCGCCCGGAGGATCTGATCGGCGACTTCGCAAGGAGCGCGGCTGCCGACGTCGATGCGGCGGTGACGGCGGCACGTCGGGCCCAACGGGACTGGCGACGCACACCGGCGCCGCTGCGGGGTGAGATCGTCGCTCGGGCTACCCGCATGCTCGTCGAGCGGAAGACCGAGCTCGCCGAGGGCATCACGCGGGAGATGGGCAAGGTCCTGGTCGACTCTGGCTACGACGTTCAGGGCGCCATCACGTCCGGCGAGTACATGTCCGGCGAGGGACGACGAATGTTCGGGGACACCGTCCCGTCGGGACTGCCCAACCGTTTCGCGATGACGGTGCGCGAACCGGTGGGCGTCATCGGGATCGTGACGCCGTGGAACCTGCCGATGCTGATGCCAGCGTGGAAGCTGTTCCCGGCCCTGGTGTGTGGCAACACTGTCGTGGTCAAGCCTGCGGAGGACACCCCGCTCGCCGCAGTACGGCTCTTCGAAATCCTCGAGGTGGCGGGTGTTCCGCCCGGGGTGGCCAATCTGGTCACCGGGTACGGCCCCGAAGCCGGGGAGCCGCTCATCACCCACGCCGACGTCGACATGATCTCGTTCACGGGCTCGCGCGCGGTCGGCAGCCGCATCGCCGGCATTGCCGGCCCGGATCTGAAGCACGTGTCACTCGAGATGGGCGGCAAGAACGCGCTCGTGGTCCTGGACGACGCCGACCTCGCCGAGGCTGTGACCGGCGCGCTCTGGGGCGGCTTCTCGACGAGCGGGCAACGATGCACGGCGAGCAGCCGGCTCGTGGTGGACAGGTCGGTCGCCGACGAGGTCGTGGAACGCCTCGCGGCGGGCGCCAGGAGCCTGATCGTCGGTGATGGCAGCGACCCGAACACCAACGTCGGCCCGATCATCAACCAGAAGCAGCTCGATCGAGTGCATTCGTACACCGAGATCGGTCTGAACGAGGGCGCAACGCTGGTCACGGGTGGGGAGAAGCTCGACCTGGGCACCGGTGGCTACTTCTACGCCCCCACGATCTTCGATCACGCCAGCCCGGACATGCGCATCTCCCAGGAGGAGATCTTCGGTCCAACGATCACGGTCATTCGGGTGAACGGAGAGGACGAGGCGATCGCGGTTGCCAATGGCACGCGGTATGGACTCTCGGCGGCCGTCTATACCCGGGACACCAGGCGAGCCCTCCGCGCGGTGAGCGAGCTGGAGGCGGGTCTCGTCTACCTCAACGCGCCGACCATCGGCTCGGAGATTCACCTGCCGTTCGGTGGCGTCAAGGACACCGGCAACGGCCATCGCGAGTCGGGCACGGCTGCGATCGCCCAGTTCACGGAGACCAAGACGGTGTTCCTCGACTACAGCGGGACGCTGCAACGAGCCCACATCGACGAGCCGACCGACTGATCGTCGAGGTCGCCGCCACATCGATCATGAGGCCGCAGGGCCGATCCGAGGGTCAGGCAGACCGGTACGTGGTGCGTGCGAAGGACGGCAGCGGCGCAGGCGCAACCTTCGCCCCGATCTCGACCTGCTGGTGCGGCTCGACACCGGGCTTCGCTGAGTTCGGCTCCTCCCCCCAGACGAGTCGGACCTCGGTCCCCGGCTCCGCCCATCTCGCCTCGATGAGGGCGAGAGAGACAAAGCACCGCTCGTTGGCGATATAGCCGCAATCGGACGAGATTCCGACCATCTCCCCGCCAGCCATGACCATGTCGTACTGGTGCGTGGCATACCTGGCCTTGGGCATCTCGAGGTACTTCCCATGGGTGCCCTCGGCTCGGAGGCTCGCCCCGATCGCCGTCTGCAGGTCAGCTTCGTCCCAGATCAGCGTCACCTTCTCCCGATGGGGGCTGCCCGAACGCGCCTCCAGCCCGTCCCGTCCGTAGAAGTCATGATCGAATGAGATGACCTTGCGATAGCCGAGGTCGTACGGGCTGACGTAGTAGTCGGTGATGTCAGAGGCGTAGAAGCTTCCTCCGAGCGAGCCAACTGCCGAGACCGGAAGCCACTCCCGGAATCCGGTCATCTCGTCGCCGTCGTAGATCGCGGGAACGAGCGCGGGCATCCAGCCCGATTCGAGGTTGGCCGTGGAGTACGCCTTGGTCCCCACCCGGTGGAGGCCGAACTCGCCGCCTGCCTCGAGAATCGCGTCGAGCACGGCGTTCCCGTCTGCCCACGGTCCGAACAGCTCCAGCCCGGGTTGGGCCGCCATCCCGTGACGGAGCGCTCGAACCTGCATCCCGGCGATCGTCATTCGCGTCATGTTGAAGAACTTGACGGCTGGGAGCTTCTCCCCGACGAGGCGCTCGACCAGCGCCAGCGCGTTGGGTCCCTGGAGCTCATAGCGGTACAGCTTCGGAGGCAACCCCGCGCGCTGCGTACTTGGTGGGTCCCGATGGACTTCCACGTCGTACCTGCCGGCCCTGGCCTGGTATTCGATCCAGTTCACCGAGAACGGCTGGCCGACGAGATCGAATTGATCCGTCTCGAGGTGGAAGAGGATGTTGTCGCCGATGAAGAGACCGTCCTCGTTGACGGTGACGAGGTGTTTTGCCTTCCCGACGGGGAAGTTCTCGAACGTGTTGACCCCGAAGTCACGAAACAGCCGCATGGCGTCCGGACCCGACACGAAGAGGTCATGCATGTGGTGGGACTGGTCGAGGAGCGCAACCGAGTCGCGCCACGCCCGCTGTTCGGCCATCCAGTTGCTGTGCTCTGGAGCGCCGCTGAAGGGCACCGCCAGGACGGGTGCGTTCCTGAGGAGCTCGACCGCGTCGCCCGTGCGAACGAGCGCCTCCTGGACTGACTCGGGATTCGCCGTCACCGGCCCCGCGCGTAGCCAGTCGCCGTGAGCTTGTCCCAGAGCGATTCGGCGTTCCTGTTCTGGATGTGATCCATCATGTACGACTGCCCGACGTCGACCGGGCCGAACTCGTCGTCGAACCGGACGCGCTGGACCGTCTCCTCGCGCGACCAGCCCTTCGCGACCGCGTCCGCGACCGCTGCCTTCCAGCGCATGAGCACGGCACGCTGGGTCTGGACGTAGTCGAGCGTGACGACGGGCCCGTGCCCGGGGACGACGTGGTCGACGTCGAGCGCTCGAATCCGCTCGAGCGCCTCCAGCCATTGGTCCACGTTCGACGTCATCAGCCACGTCTGGACCCCGGAGAAGATCGTGTCGCCCGTGAACACGACGCGCTCCTCCGGGACGTGCACCGCGAGCTGGCCTGGCGTGTGGCCGGGAGTCCAGAGGCAATGGAACGCGTGGTCGCCGACCTCGAGCGTCAGGTCCCCCGTGAACACCACGGTGCCCCTGGGCAGGTCCGCGTAGTACGCGTCGCGGTCGGGCAGGAGCGCGGCGCCATCGGGGTCGTCGCTCGGGATCGCCTCGAGCGCGTAGGCGAACGGGTCCAGTGCCGCCCCGGGATCCATGAAGATCTCCCAGAGCGCCCGGTGGTTGACCACCTCGCCGGCCCCCCGGAACCAGTAGTTGCCGAAGATGTGGTCGACGTGGTTCTCGGTGTTGATGACGTAGCGGATCGGGCCGTGGGCTTCGGCTTCCTCGCGCATCGCGACCGCGCGGGTGGGCAGCTGCGGCGTGTCGATGACAACGACGCCATCGCGCGTGGTCACGAAGCTCGGGTTGCAGCCACGGAGGCGCGTGTTCGTGAAGACGTTCGGCGTGACGCGTTCCATCATCGATGTGGGGATTGCCATGCGCTGGCGTTCCTCCGTGCGGGCTACTGGGTCGCGGTGAGGCCGCCGTCGATCGCGAGAACCTGGCCGGTGACGAACGCGGCCGCGTCCGAGCACAGGAAGATCGCGGGCCCGGCGATGTCACTCGTCTCCCCCACCCGCCCGAGCGGAATCCGTCCGACGATGCCCGCCTTGAACGCGGGGTCCGCGAGCAGCGAGGCGACCTGGGGCGTGTCCACGAACGTGGGCATGATGGCGTTGCAGCGGATCCCGTAGCGCGCCCACTCGGTTGCCCACTGGCGCGTGAGAGAGCTGATCGCGCCCTTCGCCGCGACGTACGCCGAGTAGCCGGCGTTGATCCCCAGGTTGGCCCGGACCGACGAGATGTTGAGGACGACGCCGCGCGTGCCCGCCGCGATCATCGCCCGAACCGCGGGCTGGGTGGGCACGATCGTGCTCCGGACGTTGAGCTCCATGATCCAGTCCCACGCCTCGCGCGGGTACTCGTGCGCGGCGTGGAGCGCCTTGCCGGCACCGCCGCCAACCGCATTGACCACGACGTCGATGCGCCCGAACCGCTCGACGACCTCGCGGACCAGGCGTTCCGCGTCGTCCTCTCGGGTCACGTCGGCGTCGATTGCGAGACCCTCCGACCCGGCGGCCTCCAGCCGCCGGACGACGGCCTTCAGCGGCTCGTGATTCCTGCCCGTCACCGCGATCTTGGCGCCGGCGCCGGCGAAGGCCTCGGCGATCGCCGAGCCGAGCCCGCCCCCGCCGCCGTTGACCACGGCGACCCGACCGGCGAGGCTGAACCGGTCGCTGCTGTCCGTCACTGGCTTGCTCCGGCGACGCGGACGTCGGGATCGGGCAGGACGATGTCGCGCACGGCCCCGGCGAGGTCGTGGTACGACGCAATGAAGCTCCGGAGCGTCCTGACGGTCGCTCCGAACGTGTCGAACTCCGCGGGCGTCAGGCCGTCCGGCGCGTAGGCGCGTCGGAAGTCCGGCAGATGCGACTCGAGCTCGGCGATGAGCCGCGGCACCACGGGCTCATCGATCCGGGGCACGGGCGCGATGCCGCTCGCATTGAACCTGGCCTGCCACGCGTGGGTCATCGTCAGGACGACATCGCCGCCGACGAGCTCGGTCCAGTGGAGCTGGTGTCGATACGCGGCGGCAAGAAGCCGCGTTCGGAACCCGCGCTCGCGATAGACCTGCACCGCGCGCTTGAACGCCGCGATCCCGGCCCAGTCGAGGGCGTCCGGGTCCAGCGCGATGCCGTCGCGCTCCGCGATCACCCGGAGCCAGTCGTCCAGCCGGCCGACCATGATCGTGCACACGGGCGCCAGCGGGACCGGGTCGCCGCCCGCCGCCGCGAATGCGTCGAGCCCTCGTTCCACCGCCTCGCCCACGGCGATCGCCTGGGCGACGGTGAAGCTCACCGTGGCATTGATGTTCAGGCCCTCGGTCGTGGCAACCTCGATCGCCCGGAGGCCGGCGCTCGTGGCCGGGAACTTGACCTGGAGGTTCGGGGCGAGCGCGGCGAACCGCCGCCCCTGCTCGAGCATCCGCGCGGAGCTGCGATGGTTCCGCGGATCCGTCTGGATCGAGAGCCGCCCCTTGCGCCCGCCCGACTCGCGGAACACGGGCGCCAGCACGCCGGCGCCGCGAACGGCCATCGCCTCGACAAGCGCCCAGGTCAGCTCGTCCTCGGTCCACGCCGGGTTCGCTGCGGCGAGGTCCCGCAGCCACGGCTCCCAGTGCCCGCGCTCCTTGTCGAGGACCTCGCGGACGATGCTCGGGTTGGACGTCGCGCCGGTCGCGCCGCGGTCCACGGCGTACCGGAGCTCGGCGAGCGCGCACGAGTCGTTCCAGTAGTCGGTCGGTGTCTCGCGGACCATGCGCGCGAGCGGGACGTCGGCAGCCGCCGGCGCGGGGACCACGCTGTCGACGCTCGCGACCGTCACGCACGATCTCCTCTTTGCGAAGGGTCGGTGTATTGTCGGTCGATCCCCGATGATCTGCCAGATCAGCGATGACGGAGGCGATGTTGGCCGACCCGCAGCCGGCGACGATCCCGCCGGGCGAGGCGGTGCTCGGCCAATTCCTGGGCGACGAGGCGTTCCCGATCGCCTGGGATACCGAGGTCGAGCAGCAGCTCTTCTGGGTCTACGACGACCTCCACATCCCGCATCCGGTCAGCCCGATGTTCTTCGACATCGGCGGCTGGTGGCTCAGCTGCGACCACATGTTCCGGCGGTTCGGGACGCCGTTCGCGGTCGACTGGCTGGCCAAGAACGTCAACGGCTACGTCTACACGACGGCGATCCCGGCGGATCCCGACCTCCGCGTCGAGGGCACCGAGTACAGCTCGTCGTACACCGCCCGCGTGCCTCGCGACCGCAGCTTCGCGACGATGATCGGGCCGTACCTCGACGCGACCCTCCCCGTCTACGGCGATCACTTCGCCGACTGGTGGCGGGACCGGCTGCGCCCCGAGATGGAGCGCAACTTCGCGTACCTCGAAGGGCGATTGGATGCGGCCGACGACCTCAGCCTCGCGGAGATGGCAATCGTCCTCGAGGACGCGATCGACGTCCACGACCGGCACTGGAAGATCCACTGGATGCTCAACTTCGCCCAGCTCTCGGCGACGTTGAATCTGCGCGCGGTGATGGAGCGGACCCGCGGCTCGATCGACGAGGCGCTGCTCGGCAGGCTCCAGAACTCGGCGTCCGACCGGAACTGGGACTCGATCGAGGCCCTCTGGCGGATGAAGAACGAGGTCCGCGACGACCCAGCGCTCCGAACCGCGTTCGAGGCGGGTGACGCCGTGAGCATCCGGGCCGCCCTGCTCGCGGCCGATCGGGGCCAGCGCTACCTCCGGGAGCGGGTCGAGCCGTACCAGCGCGAGTTCGGCTGGCACGCGGTCTGGAGCCACGAGTTCATCTTCCCGACGCGCCGCGAGCAGATGGAACCGATCCTCGAGCTGATCCGCGGCTACCTCGAATTGGACTACGACTTCCCGAGCGCGATCGAGGCCATGCGCCGCGACATCGCGGCTGCATCCGAGGAGATCCTCGCGGGACTGACGGGGGACGCGCTCGAAGAGATGCGCGCGGCGAACGCGGTGAACCTGCGGATGGCCCCGCTAACCCCGGACCACCACTTCTACATCGACCAGGGCGCCAACGCGCACATGCGGCTCGTGCTCATCGAGATCGGTCGGAAGCTCGTCGCCGCGGGCCGGCTCGACGAGCCCGACGACGTCCTGTTCCTCCGCTACAACGAGCTGCGGGCCATGATCGGGGACGCCGCTGCGCTCGACGCGCCCGGCCTGGTCGCCACCCGGCGAGCCGAGCGGGAGGCAGCGAAGCGGATCAAGCCGCGCGACTGGATCGGCACGGTCACGCCAACGCAGCTCGCGTTCCCCTACCTCGTCAACTGGGGCTACCCGGAGCGGTTCCACCGTCAGGCCACCACGGACGAGGGGCGCATTTCGGGAATCGCCGGGTCGCCCGGCGTGGTCGAGGGCATTGCCCGTGTCGTCGGGACGGTCGACGAGTTCGACGAGGTCCAGGACGGCGACATCCTCGTGTGCCAGATGACCAACCCGGCGTGGGTCGTGCTGTTCACCAAGATCGCCGGCCTCGTCACCGACACCGGCGGGACGACCTCGCACCCAGCCGTCCTCTCGCGCGAGTTCGGGATCCCGGCGGTCATCGGCACCTCGGATGCGACCCGCCGGATCGCGACGGGCGATCGGATTAGCGTGGACGGGACGACCGGCGTGGTCGAGATCCTTGAGCGGCGGTCCGGCGCGTCGTCCGGCGGCGCTTCGGCCAGGCCGGCCTCGGCCGTCGGCGCATAGCCGGTGAGCGGACAGCTCCAGCTCGCGGAGGAGTTCGAGGCAGGGCCCGCGCGGATTCGCGTCGACGTCCTGGGCGGCGCGCCGCGCGACCACGTCCTCGACGACCTGAGCTTCCTCACCTACCGGCTGGCCGACGTCCGGATCGCGCCGGAGGTCACCCTCGGCGAGCCGGACATCACCCACCGTCAGGATGGTGCGCAGTCCGTCGCGTACGACGGGCGCCGCCTGGCCTTCACTGGCACCTGGCCCGCGGGGCCCATCCAGAAGGCCATCGTCGCGCTGCTCGCCCTCCGCCTCGAGGCTCTCGGGCTCCATCCCTTCCATGCCTCGGCGGTCCGGTACCGCGACCGGACGATCCTGTTCCTCGGCGGCGAGTCGAACCACGGCAAATCGATGGGCCAGATCGAGGCCTGCCGGCGCGGCGCGCTCCTCGTCTCGACCGAGACGACCGTCATCGACGACGACGGCACGGCCGTGATGGGCTCGAAGGAGCCGTTCCTCAAGCGCCGGACCGAGGGGACGGAGCGCGCCGACAAGGCCGCGCCCGAGGCGAAGGTCGCGAAGTTCTTCGGCCAGATGCCGACCTGGCAGGTCCACGAGGACCCGACCAGCGTCGACGTCGTGGTCCTGCCCGAGATCAACGGCAACCTCTCTCCGTCGCTGGTGGAGATGATCCCGTTCGAGCGGGAGTTCCAGACGCTCCACTCGCTCCAGAACTACCTCCTGCTCAACGAGCTCCTTGCACCGGGCATCCCGATGCCGCTCGTCGACACGGATGAGCTTCGCCGGAACCGCGCCGCCTTCGTCCATCGCTTCTGCGATCGGCCCTACTACTTCGTGCGGGCCGCCACGCCGCAGCAGCTCCTGGACGAGGTGGACCGCGTGGTCTAGGACGTCCGATGCGGCCATTCGCGTTCGAACAACCGGCGGACCTCGAGCAGGCCATCGCGATCCTCGCTCGCGAGCCCGAGGCGCGGATCCTCGCGGGCGGCACGGACCTGATCATCGGGTTGCGCGACGGCTCGATCCGGGTCCCGACCGTGATCGACGTCAAGCGGATCCGCGAGCTCGACGCATCGATCGATGACGCTGACGGGGGGCTCCGCGATCGGCGCCCGGACGGCGATGACCGAGATCGGAGCCGACCAGCGCATTCGCTCGCGCTACACCGCGCTCGCCGAGGGCGCGGCGGTGGTCGGCAGCGTCCAGATCCGCAACCGGGCGACGCTCGCGGGCAACATCTGCAACGCCTCGCCTGCGGCCGACACGACGCCCGCGCTCCTCGCGTTCGGGGCGACGGTCACGGTCCGGGGGCGCGACGGCGCGCGTCAGGTCTCGCTCGACGAGATGTTCGTCAGCTCCGGGGTGACGACGCTCGCCCACGACGAGATCGTGACGAGGATCGACCTGCCGGCGATCGACGGCCGCGTCGGCTCCACGCACGTCCGGCGCACCCGGCGACGCGGGCACGACCTGGCGTCGGTCACGATCGCCTGCGTGATGCTCGAATCGGGCGAGACCCGGGTCGCCTATGGGAGCGTGGGACCGCGCCCGCTGTTGCGCGTCGACACGACCGGCGTGCTCGCCGACCCGACGACGAGCGAGGCGGCGCGCCTGCGGATCCTGGACGAGCTGTTCGCGGATGCGTCGCCGTCGCCCGGCTCGATGCGCGCCTCGCCGGAGTACCGGCTCGCGATGCTCCGCGTGCTCGGGCTCCGAGCAGTCGAGATGGCGCGCGCGCGCCGCGACGGGGCGGCGGCATGACCGCGATGGCGGACGGAACGCCGAGCCCGGCATCGGGCCTGCCCGATGCGCCGCTCTCGCTGACCGTCAACGGCCGAGCGCGCCGGGTCCGCGTCCGGCCGCACCACACGCTGCTCGAGGTGCTCCGGGCCGACCTCGGCCTGACGGGGACCAAGGAGTGCTGCCTCGTCGGGGAGTGCGGCGCGTGCACCGTGCTCCTCGACGGCCGGAGCGTGGACTCGTGCCTCGTGCTGGCCCTCGAGGCCGACGGGTCCGAGGTCGTCACCGTCGAGGGGCTCGCGCCGGCCACCGGCCTCGATGCGCTGCAGCAGGCGTTCCTCGACCACGCCGCCGCCCAATGCGGGTTCTGCATCCCGGGGCAGCTCGTGGCGGCGCGAGCGCTCCTCCGTACCAGCCCACGTCCGAGCCGCACCGAGGTCGAGGACGGCCTCGCGGGCAACCTGTGCCGGTGCGGTGGTTACGAGCAGATCATCGAGGCGGTCCTCGACGCCGCCGATCGCGAGGTCCACGCCTCGGAGGGCGAGGCTGTCGCGGCGGGCCCGACGCCGGAGCTGGTCGTCGCACCCGGGTCAGACCCGGCGTCGACGCCGGACGCCAGGTTGGCACCGCAATGAGCTCCGGCGGGGATGGCGTTCCGGCCCACGGACCCGATCGCCAGGGCGTCGACGGCCAGGGCATCGGCGGCTCGCCGAACCGGGTCGGCGGTATCGGGCGCGTGACCGGTCGCCAGGCCTACGTCGCCGACGTGCCGCTCGACGATGCACTCCACGTCAAGCTCGTGACCGTCGACGCGCCGCGCGCCCGGATCGTCTCGATCGACCCCGCCCCCGCGCTCCAGGTGCCCGGCGTCCGGCTCGTGATGACCCCGGATGACCTGCCCCGACCGATGCCTCGCTTCGGGCCGCAGTTTCGCGACCGACCCGTGCTCGCGGTCGGCGAGACGAAGTTCCACGGCGACCCGGTCGCCGCCGTCGCCGCCGAGTCAGTCGACGCTGCCGAGGAAGGCGCCCGGCAGGTGCGCGTCGCCTGGGAGGCGCTCCCGGCCGTCTCGACGATCGACGACGCCCTCGCGGCGGGAGCGCCCCTCGTCCAGGACCCGGCGCTGCGGCCTGACGATGTCCTCTCGGGCACCAACGTGCTCCGAGAGCATCGCTACGCGTGGGGCGACCTCGACGCAGCGGCAGCGACGGCACCGGTCGTCGTCGAGGGGACGTACGAGTTCCCGATGGTCACCCAGTTCGCGATCGAGCCGCACGCGTACATCGCCGCGCCCGCCGGCGACGGGATCGCGGTCTGGAGCGCGATCCAGCATCCGAACTGGCTGCAGCGCGTGATCGCCACGATCCTCGAGCTGCCCCTCGCGAAGGTCCGGATTCTCAGCCCGGACCCCGGCGGCGCGTTCGGCGGCAAGCAGCACGCGAAGTACGAGCCGCTCCTCGCCTTCATGGCCCTCCGGGCCGGCAGGCCGGTCCGCCTCGTGCTGGCCCTCGAGGAGACGTTCCAGGCCGTCCGTCGGGGCGCCTCCCGCGTCCGCGTCCGCTCGGGGTTCGGGGCCGACGGGCGCATCGCCTTCCGCGAGATCGACGCCGACTACCTCATCGGCGCGTACGCAGACATTGCCGATCGGACCGTCGCGAAGGGCAGCTACACCTCGGCCGGGCCGTACTCGATCCCAGCGGTTCGCATCCGCGCCCGCAGCGTCCTGTCGCACACCGTCCCGTCGACCGCGTTCCGGGGCTTCGGCAACCCGCAGCAGATCTGGGCCGTGGAATCGAACATGGACGAGGCGGCGCGCCTGCTCGGCATCGACCCCGTCGAGCTCCGGCTCCGCAACCTGCCGAAGCGCGGCGAGACGTTCATCCCGGGCGACACCCCGGCGGATGGCATCTGGGCCGAGTCGGTCGAGCGCGCCGCGAAGCGGATCGGCTGGGGCAGCCCGCTGCCGCCGGGCCGCGGTCGCGGGATCGCCGTCGGGCTGAAGTCCGGTCCGACGACCGGGCTGTCCCACGCCACCGTCCGGCTGCTCGCCGACGGCAGCGTGGTCGTCTACTCGGGCACCTCCGACATGGGCCAGGGCGCCCGCACGATCTTCGCCCAGATCGTCGCCCACGAGCTGGGTGCGCCGCTCGACTGGGTCACCGTCGTGATGGGCGACACGGCCGTCGCGCCGTACGACCAGCAGACGTCGGCCAGCCGGTCCTCGGTGATCATGGGCAATGCGGTCCTCGCCGCGTGTCGCGACGTCCAGTCGAAGATCCGGTCGATGGCGGCGCAGGTCGAAGGCGTCCCGCTGGACTCGATCGTGGTCGACGCCGGCCGCGTCCGGCTTCCCGACCGCGAGCTGCCGATCCGTGACGTGCTCGCCCGCGGGCTCGGCCGGCTCGGCGGCGAGGTGACGGGCCTCGGCGAGGGACGCAAGGAGGCGGATCCCACGCATCCGCTCGGCGGCACCGCCGCGTTCTACGAGTTCAACTGCACGGCGGTCGAGCTCGAGGTCGACGAGGCGACCGGCGACATCACGGTCCACCGCCACGTCACGGTGTCCGACGTCGGCCGGGCGCTCAATGCGGCGCAGGTCCGGGGCCAGGACGAGGGCGCCGCGATCATGGGCCTCGGCCACACGCTCATGGAGCGCCTCGTGCTCGACGCGGACGGGCGGATCCGGAACCTTGGCGCCATCGACTACAAGATCCCGACGACGCTCGACCTCCCGATGCGGATCGAGAGCGAGGTCGTGGAGAACGGCGACGGACCCGGACCATACGGCGCGAAGGGGATGAGCGAGGGAGCATTGCTGCCGGTCGCGCCAGCGATCGCAGCCGCGGTCCGCGACGCCACCGGCGCCGTCATCCGCGACCTGCCGCTCACGCCGGAGCGAGTCTGGCGGGCGCTCCAGGAACGACGCGACCGAGCCGGCGGGATGAGGCTCGTCTACCCCCTCGAGCATCCCCACGCGGGACCCTCCCAGGCGGTCACCGCGCTCATCGGCGGCAAGGCGGCGAACCTCGGGGTGATGGCACGCGACCTCGGCCTCCCGGTCCCACCCGGATTCGTCATCACCACCGAAGCGTGTCGCGCTCAGCTCGCGGGTGGCTCGCCCGCCGGCCTCGACGCCGAGATCCGGGAGGCCATGGGCCGGCTCGAACGGCGGCTCGATCGTCGCTTCGGCGGGCCGGGCGAGCCCCTGCTGGTGAGCGTCCGTTCCGGCGCGCCGGTGTCGATGCCGGGCATGCTCGACACCGTCCTCGACATCGGCACCACGCCGGCGACGGTGCCTGGCCTTGCGTCGATCGCCGGCGACGCCTTTGCCGACGACTGCCGGCGGCGGCTCGAGCGCATGTTCCGCGACGTGGTCGGGCGCGGCGATCCACCGGACGATGCCTGGGCCCAGCTGCGCGCGGCCGTCGAGGCGGTGTTCGCGTCGTGGAACAGCGATCGGGCCCGCGCGTACCGGACGAAGGAGGGCATCCCGGACGACATGGGCACGGCGGTGACCGTCCAGGCGATGGTCTTCGGCAACCGGGACGAACGCTCCGCCACGGGCGTCCTGTTCACCCGCGACCCGGCAACTGGCGAGAACCGCCTCTACGGCGACGTGCTCTTCGGCGCCCAGGGCGAGGACGTGGTCGCCGGGACCCACGCCACGGAACCGATCGCCGCGCTCGAGGCGCGCCTGCCCGATGTCGCACGGGAGCTCCGGGAGCACGCGGCACGGCTCGAGCGCCACTTCGGCGACCTGTGCGACATCGAGTTCACGATCGAGTCGGGCCGGCTGTGGCTGCTCCAGGTCCGCGTCGGCAAGCGGAGCCCGCAGGCGGCGCTCCGGATCGCGGTGGACATGGCCGAGGATCCGGCCTTCCCGCTGACGCGCGCCGACGCGGTGCGACGAGTCGCGGCGCTGCTCGACCCGCCGCCACAGCTGCGTTCGACGCGCGATCCTTCTGCCGCGCCGCTGACGGTCGGGCTTCCCGCGTCGCCCGGCGCGGCCACGGGCGAGGTCGTGACCAGCCCGGGCGAGGCGATCCGCGTCGCGGACGCCGGGCGGGCGGTCATCCTCGTGCGCGCCGAGACCTCGCCCGAGGACGTCCATGGAATGGCCGGGGCGGCGGGGATCCTGACGGCGACGGGCGGCATGGCGAGTCACGCCGCGGTCGTGGCGCGCGGCTGGGGAATCCCGGCGGTGGTCGGCGCGCCGGGGTTGCGCGTCGCCGCGGATTCGATCGACGTCGCCGGTCGAGTCGATCGCCGTCGGCGAGACGCTCACGATCGACGGCGGGACGGGTGAGGTATTCGCCGGTGCGATCGAGACGTCATCGCGGCCCGTGCCCCAGGCGGCCACGCTCGTTGGGTGGGCGCGCGAGCTGGGCATTCCGATCGGGAACGACGCGCGCGACGGGCTGAAATCGAGCGATCTCGCC
Source organism: uncultured Chloroflexia bacterium (assembly GCA_963721765.1). Classification (GTDB taxonomy): domain Bacteria; phylum Chloroflexota; class Limnocylindria; order Limnocylindrales; family CSP1-4; genus UBA5189. The sequence goes on along the minus strand of CAVRJP010000001.1, from coordinate 1,104,617 downwards.
ACGACGGTCGACGCCGGGGCGCGACCCGAGGACTGCCTACGTGCGCTCGCCGTCAAGGGCTTCGCGGCGATCGACGCCATCGCCACGGCAGCGGGCACCACCACGGACACGGCGAAGTCGATCGTCGAGCGGCTCGTCGAGGAGGCGGCCGTCGAGCCGGCGCTCGGGGCGTACCGCCTCACAAGCGACGGCCACCGGCGCTACGCCGAGCTCCTGGACGAGGAACGGACCGAGGTCGGAGCCGAGCGTGCCGCAGGCTGGCTCGACGCGTTCGTCGAGCTCGACCGTGCGACGAAGGAGACCGTCACGGCCTGGCAGCTCCGGGCGGCGAACCCAGGTGCGGAGCCGGAGCCCAACGATCACGCGGACGAGGCGTACGACGCCGCGGTCCTCGAGCGCCTCGGCCGTCTCGCCGGCGATGCGGATGACTTCCTCGCGAACGTCGCCGCGACGTCGCCGCGGTTCGGGACCTATCGCCGGCGCCTCGCCCGGGCCGCCGCTGCAGCTCGGGCGGGCGACGGCCGCTTCGTCGCGTCGCCGCGCGTCGACAGCTTCCACGGTGCCTGGTTCGAGCTCCACGAGGAGCTCATCCGGCTGGCGGGCCGGACGCGCGAGACCGAGACCGCAGCCGGGCGCGCCTAGGTCTCGGCCGTCACCCGCGTGTACGCGGCCGCGACGACGACGATGATCGCCCCGAAGAGCACCTGCCGGACCGCCTCCGGATAGCCGAGGGAGCTCAGGAGCGAGCTGACGACGGCGAGGATCAGGGCGCCGACGATCGTGCCGCCGTAGCCGCCGCGGCCACCCATGATCGAGGTGCCGCCGATGACCGCCGCCGCGACCGACGGCAGGACGGAGCTGTCGGCCAGCGTCACGCTCGCGACGTTCGTCAGCCCGGTGAGCAGGAAGCCGGCGATCGCCGCGAGGACCGCGGAGATGATGTAGAGCACGATCAGGACCTGCCACGCACGCGCTCCGGACAGGCGCGTCGCGATCGGGTTGTCACCGACGGCATACAGCAATCGCCCGTAGCCCGTGCGCCGGAGGACGAGCAGCACGAGGACGGCGACCGGCACGAACACGATCAGGCTCACTGGCACGATCCCCGCGACCGTCGTCGATCCGAGCCAGCGCAGCTCGGCCGGCACGCCACCCCCGGCCTGGACCTTGATGAGCTGCCAGACGTTGGCGAGGCCCAGGACCACGAAGCTCATGCCCAGGGTCATGATCAATGGATGGACGCGGAAGACGCCGACCCCGACGCCCGTGACCAGCCCAGCAAGACAGGCGGCGATCAGCGCGACCACGATCCCGAGCGCCCAGCCCCCGTCGCTGCTCACGAACGTCGCCACAACGAATCCTGACATCGACGCGACGGCACCGACGGACAGGTCGATCCCGCCCGTCAGCATCGCCAGCGTCTGGCACGCGGCGAGGATTGCGAGCGGTACCGCCGCCCGCACCATGACCCCCGCCCACTGCGGGTTGACGATCCCTGGCCGGACCAGCTCGCTGATGGCCACGAGGATGCCGAGGAGCACGACGAGCGGGATGATCGGGCGGTCCCGGAAGAGCCCGCGCCACGCCGCGGGCCGAAGCCAGCGCACGCCGGTCCCCTCCGCCTGTACGCCGGCGCTCATGCCCGACCCCGCCGGAGCTGGACGAACGTGCCGACCATGACCACCGCGATGAGGATGATCCCCTGCGCCGTCAGTGCGAGATTGGTGTTCAGCTTGAGGAAGGTCATGTCGGTCCGGAGGAGCTGGAGGATGACCACGGCAAGGATCGGGCCGAAGATCCCGCCACGGCCGCCCGCGAGGCTCACTCCACCGAGGACGACCGCGGCGACGCTCTGGAGCGTGTAGGTCGTGGCAAGCGGCGTGCCGATCCCCGTGCTCGCCGTCAGGCTCAGGCCACCGAGCGCGGCGAAGAGCCCCGTCAGGGCATACGCGAAGACCTTGGTCCGGCCGATCGAAACGCCGCTCCGGAACGCGGCCAGCTGGTTGCTCCCGACCGCGTACAGCGTGAGGCCCGCCCGGGACCGTCGAATCGGCAGCCAGATCAGCGCCACCACGATCGCGAGGACGACCGCGGCCTTCGGGAGCCAGTCGACGCCGAGCGGGCCGAGCACGATGTCCTTGAGCCATTGCGCCGAGCCACCGCCGGGCACCTTGAGCACGAGGAGCGCGCAGCCGCCCCATACGAAGGCCATCGCCAGCGTCACGACGATGTCCGGGACGCGGGTGAGCACGACGAGCGTGCCGTTGATCGCCCCGAGCAGGAGGCCGAGGAGCAGCACGACGACGACGACGGCGACGCCGAGCTCCTCGCTCTGGCGAAGCATCAGCGACGCGGACACAACGTTGGCGAAGGCCATCATCGACCCGATCGACAGGTCGATGCCGCCCGAGATCACGACGATCGCCTGGGCGACGGCAGCCAGCGCCAGCGGCAGGACGGAGATTGCGAGGCCCTGCACGCCCGCGACGCCATAGCTGGGCTGGATGACCTTCGTGAACACGAGCAGGATCCCGAGGAACGCCAGGAGCCCGAGCGTCCAGGCGTTGCGACGCAGCCAGGCGGTTGCGCCGCCGGCCGCCCCATTGCGATCCATCGCACCCGTGGCCGCCGTCATCGCTCGGACCCCGATGCGGCACCCGCATCCGCGTCCGCAGGCGTCTGGGCGTTCGCCACGTCCGCTCCCATCTCCGCCGCCACGACCTCGGCGGCGATCTGCTCGGGCATGAGCGCGTCGGAGCGCAGGTTGTACGCCGCACGGAGCAGGGCCGGCTCGTCGGCGTTCGTCGCATCGAGCTCGTTCACCACCCGCCCACCGAAGATCACGATGGCGCGGTCGCAGACGAGCTGGATCTCCTTGAGGTCGGAGGTGTACAGGAGAACCGCCGCTCCCGCTGCGGCGAGATCGCGCAGGAGGACGTAGATCTGCTGCTTGGTCCGGATGTCGATGCCCCGGGTCGGGTCGAAGCACAGCAGCGTCCTCACGCCGCCGGCCACCCAGCGGGCGATCGTGACCTTCTGCTGGTTGCCGCCGGACAGCCGCCGGACCTCGCGCCCGGCGCGAGCCTCGATCTGGAGCCGCGAGACGGCGACGTCGACCATGCGCCGCTCGCGCCCGAGGTTGATCGGGCCCCAGCTCGCGAGGCGCGCCGTGTACGGCAGCGTGATGTTCTCGCGCACCGAGCGCTGCATGAGGAGCGCCTCGGCCCGGTCGGCCGCGACGTAGACGAGGCCGGCCCGGATCGCATCGCCCGGGTGCCGGAACGCTGTCGCCTTGCCGTCGACGAGGAGCTCGCCGGCGCTGGCTCGCTCGGAGCCGGCGAGCACGTCGAACAGCTCGTCCTGGCCCTGGCCCTCGAGCGCGACCACGCCCAGCACCTCGCCAACGTGGAGGTCGAACGAGACGTCGTGCAGCTTGGTCCCGTGGGCAAGGTTGCGTGCCGTCACGCGTGGCACATCGGCGGCTCGGGCGGCCGCGGCGGGCGCCTCGCCCTCCCGGGCGGGCAGCCCCTTGACGATCTCGCCGAGCATCAGCTCGACGATGCGGTCCTCCGAGCCCGACGAGACGTCGACGACGCCGACCGTCTCGCCTTCGCGGAGCACGGTCGCGCGATCGCACACCGCGCTGATCTCGATCATCCGGTGCGAGATGAAGATCACCGATCGATCGCCGCCGCGTTGCCGGCCGACCACCTCGAGCACGCGCTCCGTGAGGTTCGCCGGGAGCGCCGCGGTCATCTCGTCGAGCATGAGCACGTCGGGCTCGATCGCGAGGGCGCGCGCGAGGTCGATGATCCGGAGCCACGCGAGCGAAGTGCGCCGCGCAAGCGTCGATAGGTCGAGGCCATCGACGCCCAGCTCGTGGACCCAGTGGCGGAAGGGCTCGATCGGCGTGCGAGTGAGGCGCAGGTTCGAGGCGATGTCGAGGTCCGGGATGAGCGCCGGCTCCTGGTAGACGGAGACGAGGCCACTCCGGCGCGCCTCGCCCGGTGAGTGAGCCATCCGTGGCCGGCCGCGGAGCGAGATCGTGCCGCCGTCAGGCCGGACCGCGCCGGTCAGGATCTTGACCAGCGTGCTCTTCCCGGCGCCGTTGGCGCCCATCAGCGCATGAACCTCGCCGGCCCGGACGGCCAGCGAGGCGGACTTCAGCGCGACGACGGCGCCGTACGCCTTGGCGACCCCCGTCGCCTCGAGGAGCACGTCACCGGACACGACCGTCATGGTCCCGCTCGGTTCAGGGCATGGTCCGGGGGATGCCGGCGAGCCGGCATCCCCCGGGGTTGACTGGACGTCCGGTCAGTCGTTCGGGCCCTTGCAGGCGACGGCCTGCTCGGGCGTGTACGTGGTGTAGCCCTCGATCTCGAGGCCGAGCGGCCAGTTGGGATCGAGGTCATCCACCTGCCAGGAGGCAAGGAGGGCCTTGCCGGCGTCGGACGTGTTGTCGGCGACGACCGGCTTCAGGAGGACGGTGTTCGGCTGGCTGGCGCTCGGGTCCGTGACGGGGGTCTCGCCCTGCAGGATCTTGAGCGCGAGCGCGACGCCCGCGCCGCCGACGGCGGCGGTGTTGGTCACGGCAGCGCCCTCGAGGCCGGGGTAGCCGGTCGGGTCGAGCAGCTGCGCGACGAACGCGCCGAGGTCGGCGCCGACGATCGGCACCTGCGGCTTGTTCGCGGCCTTGATCGCGTCGACGACGATGGAGTCCATGCCGGACGTCCAGATGCCGTCGATGTCGTCGTACTGGCCGCTCGACAGGAACTCGTTGATCAGGGTCGACGTGGTCGTCGGATCCCAGCCCGTGGCGACGCCGTCGGCGCTCGGGACGACCGTGATGTTCGGGTAGTCCGCGAGGACTTCCTTGAAGCCGATGTCGCGGTCGTTGTCGGCGGGATGCCCGGCGAGGCCGCGCATGTAGTACACGGTGCCGGTGCCGCCGAGCTGGTCGAACAGCCACTTGGCGCCGAGCTTCGCGTACTCGACCTGGTTGTTGTACAGGTTGTAGGTGTCAGGGTCGGTGACGTAGGCGTCGACCGACACGGTCACGATGCCCGCGGCCTTGGCCTCGGCGAGCGCCGGGTTGAGCGCGGAGGCGTCGTTCGGGTTGAACACGATCGCGTCGACGTCCGCCGCGATCAGGTCACGGATCTGCTGGAGCTGCTCCGCAGCCGTGCCGTTCTGGTGGATCACCGTCAGCTCGGACACCAGGCCCGAGGCGAGCGCCTCGGCCTTGGCCGTGCAGACCTGCTCCTCGCGGAAGCCGTTGCCGACGCCGCCGGCGTTCGAGTAGCCGATCTTGAACTGCGCCGCGGCGGTCGCCGGGGGCGTGGTCGCCGCCGGCGGCGTCGTCGCGGCAGGCCCGGTTGTCGGCGCCGTCGATGCGCCCCCTGGTCCGCACGCCGCGGCCGCCATCACGAGGATGGTCGCTGCCGCGAATGCGCGCACGGGTCCGGAAATCTTCATGTACACGTCTCCTCCATGGTCCGATCCGTGTGCCCGCTCGTCTGGAGCACTCGTCGGCCTCGTCGCATTGTCACCTTGGCACGTCGATCCGTCACGCACCTCCTTGCTGGTCGATGGCGACGGCGATCCACCGCGCCTGGTGTCGATCTGATTTCGGAATGCGCGGATGGTACGGCGCGGCTCCAGAAGCTCCACGCCGGCGGACCGGCTGCGCGGCCACGCCCACCATCAGTACGCGGAATCGTCGGCGGCCGTGGCGCTGACGACGACCCCGCCGGCCTTGCGCTCGCGGAAGTCGTCGATGATCGCCGAGGTCGCCGTGGCCCCGATCCTGGTCACGCCGAGCTCCATGACGGCAAGCAGGGCATCGAGCGTCCGGACGCCGCCGGCCGCCTTGACCCCGACGTGCGGGCTCGTGTTCGCGCGCATCAACCGCAGGTCGTCGTGGGTCGCTCCGGTGGCCGCGAAGCCGGTGCTCGTCTTGACGAAGTCGCCGCCGGCGGCCTCGGTAAGCCGGCAGGCCCGGATCTTCTCGGCGTCGGTGAGGTAGGCGTTCTCGAAGATCACCTTGACGATCGCTCCCGCAGCGTGCGCCACCTCGACGACCGCACGGATGTCGGCCAGGACGTCGTCGTCGCGTCCCGACCGGAGTGCCCCGATCTGGATGACCATGTCCAGCTCGATGGCCCCGTCGGCCAGGGCGCGGCGGGCCTCGTCGACCTTCTCCTCGGTCGTGGCGTAGCCGTGCGGGAAGCCGATGACCGTGCCGACCGCGACGTCCGTGCCATCGAGGATCGCCTTCGCCCGGCGCACGTGGACGGGCGGGACGCAGACCGACGCAACGTCGTACTTCGCGGCGAGCCGGCAGCCGTCCTCGATGAACGCGTCGTCGAGCTCGGGGCGCAGCAGGGAGTGATCGATCGTCTTCGCGATGTCGCGCTCGGTCAGGGAATCGATGCTCAAGGTCATTTCAGCGATCAATGACAAAGGGGTCGCAATACGTCGCGGGCGATGAGGAAGCCCTGCTTGACCTTCTCGTCCGTTCCCTCGAAGCGCCGATCCTCGTGCTCGATGATGCAGTCGCCCTCGTAGCCCTGCCGGTAGAGCTCGCCGTGGACCACGCCCCAGTCGACCTCGCCCAGGCCCGGGATGCGCGGGATCTGCCAGCCCATGCCCATCGAGAACACGCCGCGCTCGTACAGACCGTCGCGATCGATCATCAGGTCCTTCGCCTGGTAGTGGAGGACGTGCGGGCCGAACTCCTTCAGGAAGCGCCCGATGTCGATCATCTGGAGGATCAGGTGGCTCGGGTCGAAGTTGAGCCCGATCGTCGAGCCCCACTCCTCCAGGATCCGACGCCACATGCGTGGCGATGTCGCGATGTTGTTGCCGCCCGGCCACTCGTCGTACGAGAAGAGCATCGGGCAGTTCTCGAGGGTTACCTTCCGGCCGTGATCGTCGGCGAACGCGACGATGTCGGGCCAGATCCTGAGGGCGTCCTCCCAGTTGGCGTCGAGGTGCTTCGCGCCGTCGCCGCCCATGAACGTGTTGACGAGCGGCAGGTCCATCTTCTCGGCCGCCTCGATCACGAGCTTGAGGTGGCCAATGACCTGCTCCCGGTGCGCGGGATCGGGATGGAGCGGGTTCGGGTAGTAGCCGAGGCCCGAGATCGCCAGGCCCTTGGCCTCGATCTCGGCCCGGATGTCGCGTGCCTGGCCGGCCGAGAGGTTGGCGACGTCGATGTGGCTCGTGCCGGCGTAGCGCCGCGTCGGTCCCGTGGCCTTCGGCCAGCAGGCGATCTCGAGGACCTCGAAATCGGTCGCTGCCGCCCAGTCGGCGACCTCCATGAGCGGGGTGTCCGGGAACGGCGCGGTCAGGAACCCCAGCTTCATCGTGCGTCGACCTCCTTGATCGTGACCCAGCGCCCGGTCCGGGCGCTCTCGAGGACCGCGTCGCCGAGTCGCATCTCCTCGTGCCCGTCGGCGAACGTTGCGTAGCGCGGCGCGGCCGAGGGCCGGCCGGCGAGCACGTCGTCGTAGACCGCGGAGAAGGCGGCGCCGAACGTGTCGGCGAAGCCCTCGACGTGACCGCCGGGCAGGCGCGCGGCGTCGCGGCCCATCTGGTTCATGAGCGCCGGGTTCCGGATGAGGAGCTCGTTCGGCTCGTCACGGTGGCCGATCCACAGCTGCTCGGGCGACTCCGAGTCCCAGCTCACCGCCGAGCTCGAGCCGTCGATCTCGTACTGCAGGCTGTTCTTCCGCCCGGCGCTGAGCTGCGAGACCGCGACACTGCCGCGGGCGCCACCCTCGAAGCGCAGCAGGATCAAGGCGACGTCCTCCGTGTCGATCTCGACCGGCTGGGTCTCGGCGGCTCGTTCGGTCGAGAACGTGAGGACCGAGCCGGTGGGCTTCCGGCGGATGGGGATGAATGTCGTGAGCTCGGCGAGGAGCGCCTCGACCCGGAGGCCCGTCAGGAACGTCGTCAGGTCCAGCCAGTGCGAGCCGATGTCCCCGACCGCCCGCAGTGCGCCGCCCTTCGCCTTCTCGAGCCGCCAGTTCCAGTCGGTGTCGAAGAGCAGCCAGTCCTGGAAGTAGCGGCCTGTCACCAGCCGGACGTCACCGAGGCCGCCGCCGCGGACGAGCTCCGAGACGTGCTGGTTGAGGGGATAGAAGCGCAGGTTGAAGTTGACCGCCGCCACGAGGCCGCTCGCCCCCGCGGCCTTGACCAGGTCGGCTGACTCCTCGGAGTCGAGCGCAAGGGGCTTCTCGCAGACCACGTGCCGCCCCGCCGCCAGGATCTGCTTGACCTGGGGGTGGTGGAGCTCGTTGGGCGACGTGACGTGGACCACCTGGACGGCCGGGTCGCCGAGCAGGTCGTCGAGGCTCGCGTAGCCACGGGGAAGGTCGAGGGCCGCCGCGCTCTCGGCGCTCCGCTCCGCGTTCGATCCGAGCACGCCCGTGACGGTGACGCCGATCCGGCGCAATGCCTCAGCGTGCACCGTCCCGATGAAGCCGCTCCCGATGACAGCCGCGCCGATCTCGCTGCGCCGAGTCAACTCGCTGCTCCTCCACCTCGGCCCGCGGGCCGGAAAACTTCTGGCGGAGTCTAGCCGACCCAGCGCCGATCCCAACCCAGCCCGGGCCGCGGGATGGTTGGGTCAGCCGGGAGCGTTCTCCCAGAGCGCGACCTCGTTCGCCTCGCTGTCGAGGACGACCGCGTACCGGCCCTGCCCGGGAACGTCGTCGGGACCCGACACCCTCTGGCCGCCGTTGGCCTCGACGACGCCGAGCGCGTCATCCACGCTGTCGACGGTGATGTACACGCGGATCGTGCTGCCGACGGACTCCCCGCGGGTGCCCAGTCCACCTCCATGACCCTCTTCCGAGCTGAACAGAAAGTAGTCCGGGAGGCCTTCCATGGTCCCGAGCTCCCAGCCCGCGACTGCCGAGTAGAACCGCTTCGCGCGTTCGAGGTCGTCGGCGGGAAACTCGATATGGGTGATCGTTCCCTTGGCCATCTCAGGGCTCCTTTCGCGCTCCGTTGATCGATCGTTTCGCCCGCCGAATCATGCCGTGGTCTCCGAATCGAGGCGGGGGAAGAGCGGCTCGGGCGACCCGAGCGTCCCTGTCTCGGAGGCGTGCCTCCCCCACTCCAGCTCCGACAGGACGGCAGGGCCGCCGTTGCCATCGGCGCCGTAGGCATACGCGTAGCCGAGCTGCGCCAATGCGCGCGGCGCGATCGAGGGCGTGAACGGCGCCGCCGCGAGCGAGGTGAGCCGAACGGCCTCGACGAGATCGCCGAGCACGCCGGCGAGCCGCGCCTCGGCGTCGGACGCGCCGGCGTCGCCGGCCTTCGCGGCCTTGGCGAGCGCCCACGGCTGTTCCGCCTCGACGAATCGGTTGGCCTCCCCGACGAACTCCCACAGTGCGGCCAGCGCGTCGTGGAGCAGCAGTGCCTCGAGCTTCGCCACGTACGTCGATCGCGCCCGAGCCCACGCCGCGGCGAGTGGCGCGTCGGGTGCCGCCCGGGGCGCCGGTCGCGGCCCGCCGAGGTAGCGGCGGGCCATCGAGACGGTTCGATTCACGAGGTTCCCGAAGTCGTTCGCCAGGTCCGCGTTGTACCGCCGGACGAAGGAGTCCCACGAGACCTCGCTGTCGCGGTCGAACGCCACCTCGCGCAGGACGACGTACCGCGCGCCATCGGCGCCGAGTGCGGCGACCACGTCCGTCGGGTCGAGCATGTTGCCGCGGCTCTTGCTCATCCGATCGCCGCCGGCGGCGAGCAGCCAGCCGTGGACCCACACCTTCCGCGGCAGCTCGATCCCGGCGCTCATGAGCATCGCCGGCCAGATGATCGTGTGGAACCGGTTGATGTCCTTGCCGATGACGTGCAGGTCGGCCGGCCACCACTTCGCGAATGACTCGGGGTCGTCCGGGAAGCCCGCGCCGGTGATGTAGTTGATCAGGGCGTCGAACCAGACGTAGATCACGCCCGCCTCCGGGTCCCACGAGCCGTCCTCGCGCTCCGCGGTCTGGCCGTCCTCGCCGATCGGGAACGGGATGCCCCAGTGGAAGGTCTCCCGACTGATCGAGATGTCGTCGAGGCCCTGGCGCAGGAAGGCGAGCATCTCGTTCTTCCGGTACTCGGGCTGGACCCACTCGGGGTTCGCCTCGTAGTGCGCGATCAGCCGATCCCGGTACGCGGACAGTCGGAAGAACCAGTTCCGCTCGGTGAGCCACTGCAGCTCGATGTTGGGATGGTTCGGGCAGCGCATCCCGTCGGGCGTCTCGTGCAGGTCCGAGGCTGCCTTGAAGCCCTCGTTCGGGCAGTACCAGCCCTCGTACTTGCCGAGGTACACGTCACCGTTGGCATGCGCCCGACGGACCATCTCCTGCGAGGCCCGGCGATGGTCCGGATCTGTCGTCCGGATGAACCGGTCCGGCGCGATCAGCAGCGCGTCCTCGGCGTCCGTGAACAGCCTGACCATCTCGTCCACGAACTCGCGCGTGTCACGACCGAGCTCGGCCGCGCGCTGGGCGATGTTCACCGAGTGCTCGTCGGTCCCGGTCAGGAAGCGCGTTTCGTCGCCCTTCATCCGGTGCCAGCGCGCCACCACGTCGGCCCCGATCACCTCGTACAGGGTGTGCAGGCCGGGCTTGTTGTTGGGATACGCGATGGCGGTCGTCAGGTAGTAGCGCGGACGATCGGGCATGAGGTCCTCGGTCGTGGGAGGTCGGCGGAGGTGGGGCACCGGCCACGAAGGGCAGGCGCGGGGCGAGACGGCGGCCGAACGGCCGTCGGGCTGGCTCGGGTCAGCCCCGCCGGCGGATCGACCGCCCCGGCATCGCCATCGAGCTCGGGGAGCAGGTCACGAGCGGATGATCGGCGCTCGAACGCTCGACGGTCAAGCGGCGACGATCACGTCGGCCCGGCCGCCAGCGCCACGTACTTGCGAGACACCTGCTCGTCGACGGAGCGCGGGACCGGCACGACGCACGACTCGGGGCCCACCTCGGCCCGCGCGATCGCCTCGAGGCAGCGCGCCTGGAGGCTGAACCCGATGTCCATCGACTCGATCGAGTTGCCGAGGGGTCGCGGGCCCGCGAGGTTGACCATGTGCCCGTCGGTCAGCAGGTGGATCGACCGCCCGTCGGTCAACCGCAGGGTCGTGATCCCGTCGTCGGCCGGCTCGTGGGCGGCGACGAGCGGCGAAGCGAGCATCCCGGGGACGTCGATCTCGACCGGCAGGTGGCCGACGTTCGCCAGGATGACGCCGTCCGCGAGGATCTCCAGATCCGGAGCGCCGATCACGCCCGTCGCGGCGGTCGAGGTCAGCACGATGTCGGCCGTCGACAGCGCCGCTTTGCGCTCGGGCACGGCGAAGCCATCCCAGAGCGCCTCCATCCGCAGCACCGGATCCAGCTCGAGGACCGAGACCTGGGCGTGGTTGCTCCGGAAGTTGATCGCGAGGCCCTTGCCCACCCCGCCATAGCCGAGGACCACGACGCGCCGCCCGTTCGTCGCCATGTTCGTGAGGCGCATGAACGACTCGACCGTGCTCTGGCCGACCGCGTGCCGGTTCTCGGCGAACTGCTTGATCGGGCTGTCGTTGATCACCAGGATCGGCATCCGGAGGCGTTCGCGGAGCGGCGCGAGGAGGATGCGCCCACTCGTTGTCTCTTCCGTACCACCGCGGAGCTCGGGATACGGCCGCTCGAGCCATCGGACGAACATGTCGCCGCCGTTGTCGAGGATCAGGTCCGGCTTCTCGGCGAGGATCTGGTCGATCCACGCGGTTCGTTCCTCGACCGACTGCGTCGGACCGCCGATCGCCTCCACCCCGTGCTCGACGAGGTAGTCGACGGCGCCGACCTGGGTCGAGTTGAGGTTCCCGGTCGAGATCACCCGGGCGCCGCCGCGGCGGAGCGTCAGCATCAGGGCGACGCCCTTCGCCTCGAGATGGATGCCCGTGCCGATGGTCAGTCCCGCAAATGGCTGCGTCCGCTCGAACTCATCGCCGATGGCGCCGAGCAGCCGGCACTGGCGGATCACCCACTCGATGCGGGAGCGCCGATCGGAGCCCTGGCTCAAGCCCTCGGCACCCGAGCGGCGCGCCGGTCCGGCGCTGCGGACGCCGCGCCGTTGCGCGACACGATGTCCTCGTCGGTTCGTCGGCGCATGGCCACAGTATGTCGAGCCTCGTCAGTGCCGGAAGTGGCGCCGGGCCGTGATGAGCATGGCCGCGCCCGCGCCGTCAACGGCGGCGAGGATCTCCGCGTCGCGCACGGAGCCACCCGGCTGCACGATCGCCGTCACGCCGGCGTCGAGCAGGACCTGGGGACCGTCCGCGAACGGGAAGAACGCATCCGACGCTGCAACCGCGCCTTGGGCCCCGGCGGGCGCGTGGAGCCGCTCCGCCTTCGCGACGGCCTGGCGACATGCGTCGACGCGACTCACCTGCCCGGAGCCGAGCCCGACCAGCTGGCCGTCGCGCACGAGGACGATCGCGTTCGAGACGACGCCGCGGACGAGGCGCCAGGCGAGGTCGAGGTCCGCCGCCTCCTGGTTCGTGGCAGCGCGAGTCGTCAGGCCAAGCCATTCGCTTGGCTCGTCGATCGAGTCGTCCGGAGAACCGACGAGGATCGCGCCGCCGGCGGTGCGGACCGTGCCGAGGTAGTCGACGCGGATCCCGCCGTCGGCGCGGGGCGCGGGTGGCGGCCCACCCAGCCCGGGATCCTCGATGAGGCGCAGGTTCGACTTCGCGGCCAGGATCTCGAGCGCCTCCGGCTCGAAGGCCGGCGCGACGACGACCTCCAGGAAGATCTCCGAGAGCGCTCGGGCCACCTCGCCCGACACCGCCTCGGTGAGCGCGACCACGCCGCCGAACGCAGCCCCGGAATCGCCGGCGAGTGCTGCCCGCCATGCTTCGAGGAGCGTCGGCCGTTCCGCGGCACCGCACGGGTTCGTGTGCTTGACGACGACGCACGCGGGCCCGCGCAGCCGGCGCGCGATCGACGCCGCCGCCCCGGCGTCGAGGACGTTGTTGTACGACAGGGCCTTGCCCTGGAGCGGCGGCGCGCCGGCGGCGAACGGCCCGTCACCGGCGCGTGGGCTGCGATCGGTCCGCCGGTAGCGTGCCGCCGGCTGGTGCGGGTTCTCCCCATACCGGAGCGTCTCGACCTTCTCCAGCGGCAGGACGAGCACCGGCGGGAACGGGTCCGCCGAGCGCGGCAGGCCGGGCTCCGGCGGCAGCTCGATGCCCGCCTCGTCCATCCGGCACGGCAGCTCCGCGGCGATCCGCGCGTCGTACGCCGCCGTATGCCGGAAGGCCTCGATGGCGAGGGCCGATCGGAGGCCGGGCGAGAGGCCGCTCGGCTCGTCGAGGGCGGCCAGGAGCGCCGCGTAGCGCGAGTGGCTCGTCACGACGGCCACGGAGGCGTGATTCTTCGCTGCCGCCCGGATCAGGGCGGGTCCGCCGATGTCGATCTCCTCGATGAGCTGGTCGAGGGAGATACCCTCGCGCGCCGCCGCCGCGGCGAACGGGTAGAGGTTGACCACGACGACCTGGAACGGCGCGATCCCCGCCTCGAGCAACGCCTCGCGGTGCGCGGCGTGGCGCTGGTCGGCAAGGACGCCGGCATGGATCGCCGGATGCAACGTCTTGACGCGCCCGTCGAGCACCTCGGCGAAGCCCGTGACGGCGCTCACGTCGGTCACGGGCATTCCGGCCGCACGGAGCTCCCGCGCTGTGCCCCCGGTCGACACGAGCTCGAACCCCCGGTCGACCAGGCCTCGACCCAGCTCGGGGAGGCCTGTCTTGTCGCTCACCGAGAGCAGCGCGCGCCTGGGCATGGGCAACGCGCCATCGGCCCGTGCGAGATCGATCGTCGACCGCCGGCCATCGAGCGTCACGGCGCCTGACAGGACGAGCGCCGCTGCTCGCGGCAGGAGGCGATGCTCGACCGCCTTGATCCGCCCGTGGAGCGACGCCTCGTCGTCATCAGGACGAATCGCGACGGCCTCCTGGAGCACGATCGGTCCGCCGTCCAGCGTCTCGTCGACGAGGTGGACCGTGCAGCCCGTGACCTTCGCGCCGTGCGCGAGCGCGTCACGAACGGCTTGCCTCCCCGGGAACGCCGGGAGCAGCGAGGGATGGGTGTTCAGGATCCGCGCAGGGAACGCGGCCAGGACGGCCGGACCGACGAGGCGCATGTAGCCCGCGAGCACGACGAGGTCGATCGACGCCGCCCGGAGCGTCTCGATCAGGGCGCGGTCCGCGTCGGCCCGATGGCCGTCGGACAGGTCGGCGCCGGACGTCGAAGCCGCGCCGAGCCCCGGGAGCATTGCAGTCTCGATCCCCTGCTCCACGGCCCAGTCGAGCGCCGGGCAGTCACGATCGGCAAACACGAGCCCGATCTCGCCCCCGAGGACGCCGCGACCGGCCGCGGCGACAAGCGCCTGCAGGTTGCTGCCCGCGCCGGAGACGCCAACGGCGATGCGCCCGGGGGACATCGAGGTCAGGCGGCGCCGCCGATCATCGCCGGCTCGCCGATCTGGGGCACGGTCCGCAATGGATCCTCCGCGTACCGCCCGCCGAGCTCCGCGACGGGCGCGACCTCGCCGATGAGCACCGCCTCCGGGAGGGCGTCGCGCAGCGCCGACCCCGCCGCAGGATCGACGATCACGATCATGCCGATGCCACCGTTGAACGTCGCTCGAACCTCGGCCTCTTCCAGGCCACCGAGCGCGGCGATCAGCGACATCGCCGACGGCATCGACCAGCGCCGCGGATCGAGTCGCGCCCCGAGCTCGTCGGGCAGTGCCCGTGGCACGTTGCCGGTGAGGCCGCCGCCCGTGACGTGGGCGATGCCACGGAGGTCGTGACCCGCCCGCCGAAGGGCGGCCCGCGCCTCGAGCACGCTTCGGGCGTAGATCCGCGTCGGGGCGAGGAGCACGTCGCCCATCGTGGCGAGGGCGAGCTCCGGCTCGGCGGCGAGCGCCGCGTCCCGCCCGGCATCGCCAAGCGTTCGCGCGAGCTGGGCCTGGTACGGTCGATCGAGCGGGATCGAGAACTCCGCGAGCACCGTCCGCACGAGCGAGTAGCCGTTCGAGTGCAGCCCGGACGCGGGCAACCCGTAGATGACGTCGCCCACTCTCGCCGCCTTGCCGTCGAGCAGGTCGGCTCGTTCGACGATCCCCAGGCACGTGCCGGCGAGATCGAACGTGCCCTGCTCGAGGAGGCCCGGGTGCTCCGCCGTCTCGCCGCCGACGAGCGCACAGCCTGCCTCCCGGCAGCCCGCCGCGACGCCGCTGACGAGCCCCGCGACGGACTCGGGATCGAGCCGCCCGACGGCCACGTAATCCAGGAAGGCGAGCGGCTCCGCGCCGCTGCACACCACGTCATCGGCGCACATCGCGACGAGGTCGATGCCGATCGTGTCCCAGCGCCGCAGCGCGCTCGCGATCGCCGTCTTGGTCCCGACGCCATCGGTCGAGGACACGATCACCGGCTCGCGATACCCGGCCGGAATCGAGATCGCGCCGCCGAACCCGCCGATGCCGCCGAGGACCTCGGGGCGCCGCGTTGACTCGACCGCGTCTCGCATGAGCTGGACCGCCCGCTCGCCGGCCTCGATGTCGACGCCGGATGCCTTGTAGGCGCGCCGTTCAGCCACCGGCCGGCACCGCCTCCTCGAGCATGAACTTGCGGCTCGAGGCGTCGTACGGGACCGGCTCGGGGTAGCGGCCGTCGAAGCAGGCGAAGCAGAAGCG
Organism: uncultured Chloroflexia bacterium; assembly: GCA_963721765.1. Lineage (GTDB taxonomy): Bacteria > Chloroflexota > Limnocylindria > Limnocylindrales > CSP1-4 > UBA5189. Next base: position 1,088,870 of record CAVRJP010000001.1, on the reverse strand, counting down.
GTCGTACGGCAGCTCGAGTGCGGCGAGAACTCCCGCGATCGACAGGTAGCCGAGCGAGTCGGCGCCGATGAAGTCCCGGATCTCGTCGACGGTGTGGGTCGCGGCGATCAGCTCCGACGTGACCTGCGTGTCGATGCCGTAGAAGCACGGGTGGAAGATGGGCGGCGCGCTGATCCGGACGTGGACCTCCTCGGCCCCGGCCTTGCGGAGGAGGGCGACGATCTGCTTCGTCGTCGTGCCCCGCACGATCGAGTCGTCGACGACCGTCAGCCGCTTCCCGCGCACGACCTCGCGCAGCGGGTTCAGCTTCATCGTCACGCCGCGGTGGCGCATCGTCTGCGACGGCTGGATGAACGTCCGCCCCGTGTAGCGGTTACGGACGAGGCCCTCGCGGAACGGCAGGCCGGAGGCCTCGGCGTATCCCGCGGCAGCAGGCGCGCCCGTGTCCGGCACGGGCATCACGAGGTCGGCGTCCGCCGGGTGCTCGACCGCCAGCTGCTCGCCCATGCGCCGGCGGACCTCGTACAGGTTGCGGCCCTCCATGTACGAGTCGGGGCGGGCGAAGTAGATCATCTCGAAGACGCAGAGCGCGGGATCCGCCTCGGCGAAGCGGACCGAGCGGGGCTCCCGGCCGGGCTCGATGATCACCATCTCGCCGGCCTCGACGTCGCGGACGTAGTCCGCGCCGACGATGTCCAGCCCGGTCGTCTCCGACGAGAGGACCCAGCCATCGCGGGCGCCATCGAGCGCCCAGGGCGCGGCGTCGCTCGCCCCCGTGCGGACATCCGGGATGCGGCCCAGGACGAGCGGCCGGAAGCCGTGCGGGTCGCGGATGCCGATGATCCGGTGCTTGTCGAGGACGAGGAGCGAGTACGCGCCTCGAACGCGCGGGAGCAGCTGGAGGAGCGCCTGGACGGTGTCCGCGGCCGGCTCGTCGGCGAGCAGCGTGGTCAGGAGCTCCGTGTCCGTCGTCGCGGCGAGGCGGGCTCGGCCGCCCTCGAGCTGGGTGAGCAGCTCGCGGGTGTTGACGAGGTTGCCGTTGTGCCCGATCGCGACCGCCCGGCGCGGCCCCAGCCGGAACGTCGGCTGGGCGTTCTCCCACACGGTCGAGCCGGTGGTCGAGTACCTGCAGTGGGCCATCGCGAGGTCGCCCCGGAAGCCCGGCAGCCGCCGGTCGTCGAGCACCTGGGCGATCATCCCGAGGTCCTTGTACAGGAAGATCTCCGCGCCGTCGCTGACCGCGACCCCGGCGGATTCCTGGCCGCGGTGCTGGAGCGCGAACAGCCCGGTCGACGCGACCGCGGCGGCCTCGGTCCCCGACCCCGGCGGCAGCGCGACCCCGAAGACCCCACACATCTCAGCGATCCCCGATCAATGTGTCGTCCCATCCGAGCGCTCTCGGCAACCCGTGCTCCCAGGCCCGTCGGAGGTCGTCGAGCGACACGTCGATCGCGTCCGCGACGTTCGATCCCCGCTCCTCGGCGGCGCCGGTGGCGCCCGCGCCGGCGAGCTCGATCACGAGCCGCTCGCCGCCGACCGAGCCGATCGACACGACTGGCACCTCGTGCTCCCGCGCCAGCGCCTCGACCGCCCCGATACTCGTGGGCTCGACCGACACGATGAGCCGGCTCGGGCTCTCGCCGAACAGGTCCACTGCGGGCGAGCTCGACACCGGGAGCCGGACGTGCGCCCCGGTGCTGGCCCACATGGCCAATTCGGCGAGCGCGACCGCGAAGCCACCACCCGAGACGTCCTGGGCGGAGGCAACGAGGCCGCGACCCGCAGCCTCGCGGATGAACGCCTGGAGGCGCCGTTCCAGATCGAGATCGAGGGGTGGCGGGCCGTCCTCGGGGGCGGCGCCTGACATGCGCGCGTACTCGCTGCCGACGAGCCCGGGGCCCGACTCGCCGACCAGGAGGATGGCGTCGCCGGGCGCGCGGAACGCCGGACGGACGGCCCGCGACGCGTCCTCGAGCAGCCCGACCACGCCGACCTGCGGCGTCGGCTGGATTCGGCCGCGGGCAGACTCGTTGAACAGCGACACGTTGCCACCGGTGACGGGCAGGCCGAGGGCGCGACATGCATCGCCGAGCCCGCGCACGCCCTCGGCGAGCTCCCAGAACGATTCGGGGCGAGTGGGGTCGCCGTAGTTCAGGCAGTTCGTCACGCCGAGCGGCCGCGCGCCGGTGATCGCGACGTTGCGCGACGCCTCGGCCACACTCATCGCCGCGCCCAGCCAGGGATCGGCGGCGCTCACCCCCGCATTGCCGTCGGTCGCCGCGACGAGCGCCTGCATCGTGCCCAGCACGCGAATCACGGCCGCTCCCCCGCCCGCCGGCCCCGCGACGGTCGACGCGCCCACGGTGGAGTCGTACTGCTCGAAGACGGCCCGGCGAGAGGCCAGATTCGGTGATCCCAGGAGGGCAAGCAGGACCGCGCCCGGGTCCATGCCCCGCTCGGGCAGCTGGTCGCTCGCGGCGACTGGAGCACCCGGGGCGGGCGCGAGCCGTCGTCGCTCGGGCGGCGCGGCCAGACGGTCATGGACGATGGCATCGGAGGTGAGCGCCCGAGCCGGAATTCGCGCGAGCTCGTGCTGGCCATCCCGCGGGCGACCGTCCGCCGCGAGCCCGCCCTCGACCACCGTGATGTCCCCGTCGCCCGTCACCCGACCGATCACGGCGCACGGCAGGCCCCACCGGGCGCAGATCGCCGCGACGGCCTCGAACCGATCGGGCCGGACGATCGCGAGCATCCGCTCCTGGCTCTCGCTGATCAGCACCTCGAACGGCTCCATGGCGGGCTCCCGGCGCGGGATCGCATCGATGTCCACGAGCATGCCCGTCCCCGCCCGGTCGGCCGTCTCCGACGTCGCGCAGGTGATCCCGGCCGCACCGAGGTCCTGGAGCCCCTCGACGAGCCCGCCTTCGATCAGCTCCAGCGAGGCCTCGATGAGCAGCTTCTCGGCGAAGGGATCCCCGACCTGGACGGACGGCCGCTTCGAGGGGTCGTCGTCGGAGAAGGTTGCGGAGGCGAGCACCGACGCTCCCCCGATGCCGTCGCGGCCCGTCGCGCTCCCGAACAGGACGGCGAGATTCCCCGGTCCCGGCGCGGCGGCGCGCGTGAGGTGTCGCTCCTCGAGCACGCCGATCGCCATCACGTTGACCAGCGGGTTGTCGCCGTACGAGGCGTCGAACACGAGCTCCCCACCGACCGTCGGCACGCCCACGCAGTTGCCGTAGCCGCCGACGCCACGGACGACGCCATCGACGAGGTGCCGCGTCCGAGCTTCGGCTGGATCGCCGAACCGCAGCGCGTCGAGCACCGCGATCGGGCGCGCGCCCATCGTGAAGATGTCGCGCAGGATCCCGCCGACCCCGGTTGCGGCGCCCTGGTACGGCTCGACCGCCGACGGATGGTTGTGCGACTCGAGCTTGAACGCCACAGCGAGCCCGTCGCCGATCGAGACGACGCCGGCGTTCTCGCCCGGTCCCGCGACGACACCCTCGCCCTGCGTCGGGAGCGTTCGAAGGAGAGCCTTCGAGCTCTTGTACGAGCAGTGCTCGCTCCACATCACGCTGAACATGGCCAGCTCGAGGTCGTTCGGGTCTCGCCCCAGTCGCTCGCGAATCGCAACGAGCTCGTCGTCGGTGAGGCCGAGCGCTCGATGGAGCGCGGCCGGCGGCGGGAGGACGACCACGGGATCCAGCTCGGCGAGGGTCATCGGCCGCCCGCAGGCACGAGCGCGGGGGCTGGCACACTGGCGCCTTGCTCGGCTCGAGCCGCCGCGGCGACGAGCGAGCGCAGGATGGGCAGCCCGTCGTCCGAGCCGAGCAGCGCGTCGGACGCACGCTCCGGATGGGGCATGAGGCCCCCGACGTTGCCGCGCTTGTTGAGCACGCCCGCGATGGCACGCAGGCTGCCGTTGGGATTCGCCGGGTCACCCTCGACGCCCGCTCGCGTGCCGTCGGCGTCCACGTACCGGAACAGGACCTGTCCGTCGCGCTCCAGGGCGTCCAGGGTCACGTCGTCGGCGTAGTAGCTGCCCTCGCCGTGGGCGATGGGCATCCGCATGGCGTGGCCGCCCGTGACGAGCGAGGTGAACGGCGTGTCGAGCCGCTCCGCCACGATGCGCACATCGCGCCCCAGGAACCGCAGCCCCCAATTCCTGAGCAGCGCACCAGGCACGAGCCCGGCCTCGGCGAGCACCTGGAAGCCGTTGCAGATCCCGAGCACGAGGCCGCCCTCGGCCGCGAACGCCGCCACGGCCCGCATGACCGGGCTGAACCGCGCGATCACCCCTGCCCGCAGGTAGTCGCCGTACGCGAAGCCGCCGGGAAGGACGACCGCGGCACTCCCGTCGAGGCTCCCCTGCTCATGCCACAGGGGCACGGCCTCGGCCCCGGCGAGCTCGAGGCCGCTGAGCGTGTCGCGGTCGCAGTTCGAGCCCGGGAAGACGACCACCCCGATGCGCGTCACCGGGCCGCCCGAGCGGCCTGACGGCATGCCGCCTTGCTCCGCCTCATCCCGCCGCCCCAACGCGAATGTCCATCCACTCGATCGCGAACGACTCGATCAACGGGTTCGAGAACAGGTCGCGCGCGAGTCGCTCGACCGTCGCCCGGGCCTCCACCTCGGTCGACGCCTCGACCGTCAGCTCCACCCGTCGCCCGACCCGAACGGCGGACACGCCTTCGACCTCGAGATGGCTCAGGCTGCTCTCGACCGCCCGACCCTGCGGATCGAGGATGCCGTCCTTGGGCAGCACGTTGACCGCGAATCGGAACGCACTCATTCGCTCACCTCCGGCCCGATCACGTCGTCGCGCAGGTACCGCTCGAAGCTGCCGCCGGTGATCCGCTCGAACGCCTCGACGTAGCGGGCCCGGGTGCCCTCCACGACATTGCCCGGCAGCTCAGGCCCGGGTGCCGTCCTGTCCCAAGGCTGGGTCGACAGCCAGTCCCGCACGAACTGCTTGTCGAAGCTCGCCTGCGGCCGGCCCGGCTCGTACAGCGACGCATCCCAGAACCGTGACGAGTCCGGTGTGAGCACCTCGTCGACGAGGATCAGCTCGCCGTCGACCAGGCCCATCTCGAACTTGGTGTCGGCAAGGACGATGCCGGCGTCCGCGCATCGCCCGGCGCCGGCCTCATACAGCCGGATCGCGAGACCGCGTGCCTCCCTGGCGAGGGCGCGCGCGCGATCGGCGCCGAGCCAGCCACCCTCGTTCGGCGCCCAGTCCTCGAGGACCTGGACCATCGAATCGAAGTCGATGTTGAGGTCGTGCTCGCCGAGCTCGGCCTTGGTCGCGGGGGTGAGGATCGGCTCGGGCAGGCGATCGCTCTCGCGCAGACCCCCTGGGAGCTCGACGCCGCACACGGCGCCATGCGCGCGGTACTCCTTCCAGCCGGACCCGGACAGGTAGCCGCGGACCACGATCTCGATCGGCAGCACGGCGGCGCGCCGGCAGACCATGGCCCGGCCCCGGAGGTCCTCGACCGACGTCGGGAGATCCCCCGAGTCGATCTCGTCGATCGTCGCCCCAAGCAGGTGGTTCGGGATGATCGAATCGGTCTCGCCGAACCAGAACCGCGAGAGGCCGGTCAGGACGCGACCCTTATCCGGGATCGGGGTCGGGAGCACGACGTCGAACGCGCTGATCCGATCCGAGGCGACCAGGAGCAATCGATCGCCGTCGAGCTCGTACAGGTCGCGCACCTTCCCCGAACGAACGAAGCGGTCAGCCGTGAGCATCGGCCGTCGCCTTTCCAGCCGGAGCGTGTTCGGTAGGGATGAGCGCGTCGAGGCGCGCGATCACGTCCGGGACGTGGGCCAGGAAGCCGGCGTCGTCAAAGCTTGCGTCAAGGTCCGCCAGGCGCAGCGAGCGGGCGACGACGGGCTCCACGGCGAGCAGCTCGCGCAGCGGTCGGCGCGTGTCGGCGGCTGCGAGCGAGGCCCGCTGGACGATCTCGTATGCCTGCTCCCGCGAGAGGCCGGCACGCTCGACCAGCGCCGACAGGACGCGCGACGATGCGTGGAGACCCAGGCCGCGCTCGATGTTCTCGCGCATCCGCTCGGGTCGGACCACGAGGTCCCGGATCAGCCCGGTGACCTTCTGGAGCAGGTAGTCGAGCAGGATCGACGCGTCGGGCAGGATCACGCGCTCCGCCGACGAGTGGCTGATGTCGCGCTCATGCCACAGCGGCTGGTTCTCGAGCGCCGTGGAGGAGTAGCCGCGGAGCACGCGAGCGAGACCCGCCACCCGCTCCGACAGGATCGGGTTGCGCTTGTGAGGCATCGCCGACGAGCCCTTCTGGCCCTGTTTGAACGGCTCCTGCACCTCGCCGATCTCGGTGTGCTGGAGGTTGCGGATCTCGGTGGCGAACCGCTCCAGGCCCCCGCCGAGGATCGCGATCGCCGCCAGCAGCGCGGCGTGGCGATCGCGCTGGACGATCTGCGTGCTCACGGGGTCCGCCCGGAGCTCGAGCTCGAACATCACCTCGCCCTCGACCTCCGGCTCGAGGTGGCTGTAGGTCCCCACGGGGCCCGAGAGCTTGCCGGTCGCGACCTCGTCGATCGCCTCGGCGAGCCGCCGTCGTCCCCGGTCGACCTCGAACGCCCAGCCCGCGAGCTTCAGCCCGAACGTCGTCGGCTCCGCGTGGACCGAGTGCGTCCGGCCCATCATCACGGTGCCCGCCTCGGCCCGGGCGCGCGTCACCAGGACCTCGAGGAGCCTGTCGGCGTCGAGCAGGAGGAGGTTCCCGGCGGCCCGGAGCTGCAGCGCGAGCGCGGTGTCCACGACGTCCGACGAGGTGAGCCCGAGGTGCAGGTAGCGACCCTCCGGCCCGATCGACTCGGCGACCTGCGAGACGAACGCGATGACATCGTGGTCGGTGGTCCGTTCGAGCTCCTCGATGCGCGCGACGTCGACCTTCGCCCGCGCCTCGATCGCAGCGAGCGCGTCGGCAGGAATCCGTCCGCGGCGTGCCTGGGCGCGGCTGACCGCGAGCTCGACGCGGAGCATGTGCTCGAACCGAGCCTCGTCCGACCAGATCGCGCCCATCTCGGACAGCGTGTAGCGCCGGATCACGAGGCGGCTCCCACTGCAGCTTCCGGCGCTGCGGTCGCCGCGGCGGGCGGCAGCGACAAGGCGATGTCGTGCCGGCGCTGCATCCCATCCCAGGAGATCTGGTCCGCAGCTGCCTCGGCGGCGTCTCGCGCCCGTGGCAGGTCCGGCGCCCGCCCGACTACCGTGAGGACCCGCCCGCCGTTCGTGCCGTAGCCCCCCGCCGGCCGCCCGACGGAGCCACCGTGGAACACCAGCGCTCCCGCGGCCGTGGCGGCACCGAGGCCGTCGATCGGCAGGCCCCGCTTCGGGGCGCCCGGGTACCCCTCGGAGGCCAGCACGATGCCGACGGCGGAGCCAGGGAGGGTCGGGAGGCCGCTCGGCCAACGGGCCGCGGTCGTGCCAAGTCCCCGATGGGCGGCCGCGGCAAGCACGGGACCCAGCGCGACGCCGAGCCGGGGCAGGATCACCTGCGCCTCCGGGTCGCCGAGCCGAGCGTTGCATTCGAGCAGGAGGGGCCCGTCGCCGGTGAGGATCAAACCCGCGTACAGGAAGCCGACGAACGGCGTGCCGCGTCGGGCGAGCTCGGCCAGGATCGGACGATGCATCGTCGCCACGATCTCGTCGACGGCCTCGTCCTGGAGGTCCGGCAGCGGCGAGTAAGCGCCCATCCCGCCGGTGTTCGGGCCATCGTCGCCGTCGCACAGCCGCTTGTGATCGCGCGAGGCCGGCAGCGCGACCGCCTCGCGACCGTCGCAGATCGCGATGACGCTCGCCTCCCGCCCGCGGAGCCGCTCCTCGACCACGAGCGCGGGACCCGGGCCGCGGCCATCGAGATAGGACGGCAGATGATCCAGCGCCAGCCCAACGTCGTCGTACACGGCGACGCCCTTGCCCGCCGCGAGGCCGTCCTGCTTCAACACGATCCCGGCGCCGGAGGAGCCGAGCGCGGCCACGTAGGCGCGCGCTGCCGCTCCCTCGTCTGCATCGAAGGCCCGCGCCCGGGCCATCCGGACCCCGGCGGCCTCCGCGACCTCGTGGCAGAACGCCTTCGACGACTCGATCCTCGCCGCCGCGCGAGTCGGCCCGAATACCCGGATCCCCGCCTCGAGCAGCGCATCCACCACGCCGGCCGCGAGCGGTGCCTCGGGTCCGATGACCACGAGCTCCGCCGCGACTGAGCGAGCCGCCGCCACGACGTCACCGGGATCCATCGGGTCCACCGCGGGCAGGCAGCGCACTCGACCCTCCGCAGCGATCGCCGCGCTGCCGGGCGCGACGACGACCTCGTTCATCCCCGGCTCGCCCGCCAGCTTCCAGGCGAGCGCGTGCTCGCGTGCCCCCGATCCGATGATCAGCGTCCGAGTCGGCGCGGTCGTCACCCTCGCGGCCCGATCTCGGCGCGCCGTCGTCGCGCATGACTGGCAGTCAACCTTCCTGGCCGCATGCGAGCGCCGCCTCGCCCACGATGTCTTTCAGTCAAGACTTCGGGCCCAACGTACGCCCGCGCTCGCCGGGTATGTCTGCCGGTCAAGAGTTCGGGCCGGCCGGGACCGACCGCTCGTCGGGAATGTCTGTCGGTCAAGATTTCGGGCCCAAGGGGGTCGAATGCGCCCCTTCCCGAGCCGCGGAGGGCGACGACCAGACGTCCATGGGCGAATGCATGACTCGGAGTCATGGAACCCAACGAATCAGGTCCATCGGACGCGCCTCGCGCGGAAATCATGACTCGCAGACATGCCAGCCTCGATGCGGGGCACGGAGCGGGGCATGGAGCCGTCCCAAAGCGTCGTCACGACACGCCGGCCGGAACGCGCCGGCGCATCGGCCGCCAGGCTCGCTCGATGGTCTGGGTCCGCTCGGGTCCCACCGACACCAACACGATCGGCACGCCCGCGAGCTCTTCGAGGGCGCTGACGTAGCGGCGCGCGTTCTCGGGCAGGTCGGCCAGCGCGCGGACCATGTGGATCGGCTCGGACCAGCCGTCGAACCACTCGTATACCGGCACCGCGCGCGAGAGCACCTCGGCGGACGATGGCCAGCGATCGACCCGCCGGCCGTCGACCTCGTACGCCACGCACAGCGGGATCGATTCGAGGCCGGACAGGATGTCGATCTTGTTGAGCATGATGCTGCTCACGGAGTTCACGGCGACCGCGTAGCGGATCGGCACGGCGTCGAACCAGCCGACGCGGCGCGGGCGACCCGTGGTGGTGCCAACCTCGTTGCCGCGCTCGCGGATCCCCGCCCCGATCCCGTCGGTGAGCTCGGTCGGAAACGGCCCGGAGCCGACGCGCGTGGCGTAGGCCTTCATGACGCCCATGACCTCGTCGACCTGGAGCGGCCCGATGCCACCGCCGGTCGTCGCGCCGCCCGCAACGGCGTTCGACGACGTCACGAACGGATACGAGCCGTGGTCGAGGTCGAGCAACGTCCCTTGTGCGCCCTCCAGGAGCACGTGCTCCCCTCGGGCGAGCGCGGACTGGACGAGCCACGTGGTGTCGTCGAGGTGGTCGACCAGCCGCTCGCCCCAGCCGGCCGCGAGGTCGACCAGCGCCTCGACCTCGAATGGGTCGGCGCCCATCGAGCCGAGCAGCAGGTTCTTGTCCGGCAGCAGCCGCCCGAGTCGAGCTCGAAGGACGGACCGGTCGCACAGGTCCTCCATCCGCAGCCCGACCCGCCACGCCCGGTCGCCGTACGTCGGCCCGATCCCCCGCCCCGTCGTGCCGACCTTCGACCCGTCCAGCCGCGCTTCGTTCGCCCGGTCCAGGGCCACGTGGTACGGCATGATCACGTGGGCACTGCGGCTCACTCGGACCCGCGAGACGTCGATCCCGCGGGCAACGAGCATGTCCAGCTCGCCGATCAGCGTCGCCGGGTTGACGACGACCCCACTCCCGATCACCGACGTGATGTGCGGGTAGAGCACGCCCGACGGGACGAGGTGCAGCTTCAGGACCTCGTCGCCCTTGACCACCGTGTGCCCGGCGTTGTCCCCGCCCTGGTAGCGCACGACCATCGCCACCTGCTCGGCCAGGAAGTCGGTGGTCTTGCCCTTGCCCTCGTCGCCCCATTGGAGGCCCACGACAATCGAGGCGGGCACTACGACGGCCCCGGAATCGAAAGATCCCGGGCCCTGCCCGGGATCTGGTTGCAAATCTCCCGCGAGTCGCCGCTCCGGGAGCGGCGGTGGGTCTGCCGGTCGGTCGGCCGCCTCTCGGGACGGACGACGCGCCCTGATCGCGCGATCGCAGGACCTCCCCTGTCCGAGCCGCCTCACCGCGACGCGGGAACGCCCGGAGTATAGCCGTCGGGACCCGGCCTCATGCCACTGCCCTCGTCGTCGGATGGGGCGATTTCCCTATTGCCGCGAGGGGCCGCCGCGCGTCATACCTGACGCTCGGCTCCGCGTAAGCCGAGGATGTGGACCGGACCGCGGAGCCGCATGACCTGGGGAGCGGCGGAGGGTCGCCCGCCGTTCCACCCCTCTCCGGTGCCGATTCGCCCGGAAAAACGTCGATCGCCCCCCGGCTCGGACGGGAGGCGATCGATTGAGAGAGAACGATGAGTCCCGCCGGACGCGTCCCGGGTCGAGGCCGATCACTCATGGTTGCTCGACTCGTGACCCTCGATCGGGATCTTCCTCTACCGACCGCCGTCGGTATCGACGTCCGTTCGATGGTCCGTGGCCGACGCCCCGATTGGCCCCGGTGCGCCGCGTCCCGGCGTGCCAGAAGAATGCGCCCTGGGTCCCCGGAACAGCAATACGCGGAGGGTCCCGATTCGCCGACGGCGATGGTCGATGGCGTCTTGGCACCGCCCGGGGACCTTGGTACCGGCGCAGTTTGGCACCGCGTTGCGGGCCCGCAACGAGCCTCAGATTCGGGCTTGCCGGGACCTCGCTGCGAGGGGGATCAGCGCGGCCACGACAGCCAGCAGGATCGTGGCCGCGACGAAGGGATCGAGCCCGAGCGCCGACACGGCGAGCGCTCCGGCGACGAGCGGCCCGAATGCCAAACCCGCATCGAATGACAGGTTGAACAGGCCGTAGGCGCGACCGCGCTCCGACCAGGCCGCGGCGATGCCGACGATGGCGGTGGCCGCCGGGAACAGCAGCCCGAACCCGACGCCGTAGAGGACCATGGCGATGGTGTCGGTCTCGATGCCACCGCTGATCGCGAGCAGGGCGGTCGACGCCCCGAGGACGACGGTCCCGACGATCGACAGCCCGACGGCGCCCCGTCGATCGACCTGACGAGCGATCGGGCTGAGCATGAGCGCGACCGCGACGATGGCGAAGACGCTGAACAGGCCGCCCTGGGCGCCGGTCGCGTAGCGCAGCGCGCGCTCCGCGTCCATGCCGGCCGCGAGCTGGCGTTCGATGATCCCGTCCTTGAGGAAGCCGGTCACGATGCCCACCGCGGCCTCCATGCCGAAGATCGCGAGGTATGCCAGTCGCAGTCGAGGGTCGGCGATGAGCCGCCGCCAGGCGCTGGGGCCGCGGTTGACGCGAGCTTCGTTGGGCAGCGTCTCCGGGATCGCCCGCCAGATGGCAACGAGCCCGACCGCAAGGATCGCCGCCACCGCCACGAACACCGGGCCCGACCCGAGCCGCTGTGCCGCGAGCCCGGCCGAAGCCGGCCCGATGACCGCCGCGAGCCCGATGAGCGCCCCGGCGCGACCGATCGTCCGGCCCCGCTCCCCTTCCGGGGCGACGTCGGCGAGCATCGCGAACAGTGCCGCCATGAGGAAGCCGCCGAATGCGCCGTGCACGACGCGCGCGGCCAGCAGGACGGGGAAGCTGTTGGCGAGCCCGTAGATCGCGATGCACACGGGCGCGATCGCGAGGGACAGCAGGACCATGCGCCGGCGCCCGACCCGGTCGGTGAGGACGCCGCCGGCCAGGTTCAGGAGGAGGTTCGTGAGCGAGTAGGCGGCGACGGTGGTGCCGACCCCCAGGGCGTTGGCGCCGAGCTCCTGCGCGCGTGGCGCGATGAGCGGCAGGAGCGCGAAGTTGTCGAAGAACGCGAGGAAGACCGCGACGTAGGCGGCGCGCGACCCGCGCTTCGAGATCGCGAGGCGGGCGTCGGCCGCGAGCGCGGGCAGCCCCTGCACGGTCAGGTCGCGCGCGGTCATGCGAGCCGCTGGTCCAGTTCGATGAACACCTGGCGATTTGCCTCGTACGCGATGCGCGCCTCGTCGACGACCTCGTCGTACGTGGCCTGGTCGACGAACAACGCGTCGAGCGCGCGTCGGTAGCTCGCCTTGAAGCCGCCCTTGGAGCCGAGGCCGTCGAACGCGTAGAACGTCAGTGCGTCGTCGGTCACGCCGTAGTGGCGGCGCATGAGCATCGCGATGATCTGGCCGCCCGACAGGTCGCCGAGGTAGCGGACGTAGTGGTGGGCGACCACACGGGGCGCCGAGTCGCGGATCGCGTGGATCCTGTCGACGTAGGCCTGGGTCGCGTTGAGGGGCTCGGTGATGTCCGCGGCTGCGCCCGTCGCGGCCGCCAGTCGCTCGAGGTCGCGGTCGATCGTCGACAGGCGGTCGAGCCGGGGGTCGAACAGCTTGCCGAGGAGTGGATCTGCGCGGTACGCCGGGACCGTCGACTCGAGCGCGGCGTAGATCGATCGGAGCTGGCCCGTGAGGCGGGCGAGGTCGGCCACGCCCAGGCGCCCGGCCATGAGGTCCGCGATGAACGGGTTCTGCTCGGCGAGGAGGTGGACGTCGAGCGTCGCCTGGCGAAGAGCCGCGGCGGTTCGGTCAGCCGGCCGCTCCAGGACGTCGACCACCGAAGCTCCCTCACTCGTGTTCGCGGATCATCGCGATCGGTCAACGTCGGTTGACCCTGAAACACAACTGTACTTGACCTTTGGGTTCGGGGACAAGATCGCCGACGCGCTTTCCCGGAGGTAAGCCGCCGTAAATCCGGAGATGACCGACGGGTGAGCCGGCCTCGCTACCTTCCTCCCATCGCCGAGCCAATCCGGCCCGCCGAGACGAAGCCCCGCCGCACGCAGGGTCGGCCCGTGTCCCGTCGGTCGACCGAAGAAGGAGCGATGGACCGTGAACAAGGTCCTCCTGGCCGGGCGCCTGACGCGCGATCCCGAGATGCGCGCGCTGGCCTCCGGCAAGCACGTCACGCAGTTCAGCGTGGCAACCACCGAGTACGCCGGCAACGGCAAGGAACGACCCGAGTTCCACAACATCGTCACGTGGGACCGGCTCGCCGAGGTGTGCGGGCGCTACCTCGGCAAGGGCCAACAGGTGGCGATCGAGGGCCGTCTCCAGACCCGGACGTGGGATGACGACAAGGACCAGCGGCACTGGAAGACCGAGATCGTCGCCTCGACGGTCGAGATGCTGTCCGGTCGCAAGAAGAAGGACTACGCGGCGGAGTCGTCGGCGGACGCGATCGAAGCCGGCGCCGCGGGCTCAGACGCAGGTTCGACCGATGCATTCGCCGAAGCCGGATCCGATGCCCCCGCCGTGCCCGCGGACGAACCCATCGCCGAGGAGCTCGCCGCGTAGCGAAACGGACTCTCCCTCTGCCCGGACGGCCTCGGCCCCTCCTTCGGAGCCGTCCGGGCGGCACCTCGCCGTCCGGCTCAACCCGCCGAGGATGCCTTCGACCAGGGCCGCGGATCGTCACGTAGGAGCGAGTAGATCAACAGATCGTCGTTCCGCCCGCCGTTGAAGAACGCCCCCCGAGCCGTCCCCTCCAATGTGAACCCACACTTCTCCGCGATCCGCCGCGAGGCGGCGTTGCCTGGGACGATGACGAGCTGGATGCGGTTCGTCTTCTTGGCGCCGAACAGGTAGTCGACGAGGAGCTGGACGGCCTCCGACATCATGCCCCGACCGGCGAACCGATCGTCATAGAGCTGGTACGAGAGCTCGAAGGCGTCCCAGTAGACGACCGGCTTGAAGAACTCGATGTGCCCGGCGAGCTCGCCCTGGGGCGTCTCGAGCAGGAGCGTCCCCTCCTCCTTGCTCCAGAAGTCGCCATCGTGGAATGCCTTCTTGAAGGCGGACTCGGATTGCACGCCAAGCGGGAAGAACCGCCCTCGACTCTGGATGTCCGCGTGGGCGTCGTAGAGGGCGTCGAGGTCGACTTCCCGGACCTGCCGAAGCTTGACCGTCTCCCCGCGAAGCATCGCGATCACCTCCCCAGCGGCTGGTCGGTGCCCCGGTTGGCAACGTCGACGCTATCGCCCGGCACGGGCTGTCCGAACGTGAGTGTGACGCCATGCCGGATGCCCATTGCATCGCAATCGTCGACCTCCTCGGCATCGGGGACGACCCGAATGCCCATCGACCTCGGCCCTACTTCCGGTACAGCTCGCGTCGATCGAGACCCGTTTCAGCGGCGACCTGGCGGGCGGCATCCGAGCGGCCGATGCCGGTTCCGACGAGCGTGGCGACTCGCTCTCGAGCGACGTCCATTGATGCAGCGCCGGATGCCGACCGTAAAGCGCCACCGGGGTCAGACGAGTCGCGGCCCGACACGACGAGCACGACCTCGCCGCGCGCCGGAATGTCGCCGCGCCCGACCTGGTCGACAAGGTCACCGATCGAGCCTCGAACCACTTGTTCGTGGAGCTTGGTGAGCTCGCGGCAGACGGCAGCCTGACGGTCCCCGCCGCAGGCGGCGGCGAGGTCGCGCAGCGTGGCCGCGAGCCGCGTCGGCGCCTCGAACAGGATGGTCGCTCGGTCGTCTGCTGCGACCCGGGCGAGGCGCTCGCGACGCTCGCGACCGGAGCGCGGCAGGAAGCCCTCGAAGCCCCAGCGCGCGCCGGCGATGCCCGAGGCAGAGACCGCGGCAAGCACGGCCGACGCACCGGGAATCGGGACCACTCGCCCACCCTGCCCCGCCCATGCCGCGACGAGATCCTCACCGGGGTCGCTCACGACCGGCGTGCCCGCGTCGGTCGCGAGCGCGAGGTCGGCGCCGCCACCGAGGTGCGCCAATAGCTCCGCCAGCCGAGCCGGGCCGCTTCGGGCGTGGTAGCTGATGAGCCGGGTCTCGATCTCGTACCGCGCCATGAGCCGACGCGTGATTCGCGTGTCCTCGGCCGCGATCAGCGGCACGGCTCGAAGGGTCTCCAGCGCACGCAGTGTGACGTCGCCGAGGTTGCCGATCGGCGTGGCGACGACGAAGAGCGTGCCGCGCGTGCCCGCGGAGGCACGCGATCCGCCGGGCACGTCGGGAGCCGGCAGGCTAGGTACGGGCGGAGCCCGGGCGGCGCCTCGGGTACAGGTAGTCGACACCCGCGGTGCGCGGCCCGAGCTTGGCGATCGGCGGCACCTGGCGCTTGAACTCCGAGGTCGCCACGAGCCGTTCGACGCGCTCGACGAGCGCCCGCTCGAAGCCCATCTCGACCAGCTCGTCCGTCCCCCGCCGCCGGTCGATCCGCCAGTACAGGACGCGGTCGAGCAGCGGGTAGCTGAACGAGCCCTCGGCTTCGTCGGTCTGGTCGGGCCACAGGTCGGCGCTGGGCGCCTTGGCGATCACCTGCCGGGGGACGCCGATCGCGGCGGCGAGCTGGCGGACCTGGCTCTTGTACAGGTCGCCGATCGGATTGAATGCGCACGCATTGTCCCCGTACAGCGTCGTATAGCCGATCAGGGACTCGGTCTTGTTGCCCGTCCCGGCGACCAGCCCGCCGAAGGTCACCGACTTGTCGTAGATCACGCTCATGCGGGCGCGGGCCATGGCGTTGCCCCGGCGGAGCGCCGATGCCTCGAGCGCCTCGGGGCCCCCGGCGCCCGGAGCGCCGTCCCGCCCGAAGTAGCCATCGACCATCGCCGTGATCTCGACGAGCTCGCCCGGGCAGCCCAGCGCCTCGACGATCGCCTCCGCGTCGGCCCGCGATGCCGGTGACGACGTCCGGTAGGGCATCAGCACACACAGCAGCTTGTCCGGCCCGATCGCCTCCGCGACCAGGTACGCGACCAGGCCCGAATCGATCCCGCCGGACAGGGCGAGCACGCATCGATCGAACCCGGCCTGGCGGAGCTGACCGCGGATGAACCCGGTGATGACCCTGCGGGCGACGTCCGTGTCGATGGCGAGCTCGTCGGGCAGCTCGAACAACGGACGTCCCGCGTCGTCGACCGGCAGGGGCCGGACCGCGCTCATCGGCTTGCCGTCCTCCGGCGGCGCGGCCGAAGTCGGATCGGCTCGGGCGAAGATGCAGGCTCCGGTGCGACATCGAGGCCCGGCTCCGCGCCCGGCTCGGCGGTCGAATCCGGGGCGAGCCCGGCTCGCTCGGCGATGATCCGTCCCAGCTCGCGCGCCTGGAGCTCGAGGCGCTCGTCGCGCAGGAGCGGCAGCGCGATGCGCTCGCGCCGGACGTCCTCGAGGTTGACGTCGACGAAGAACAGGCCCTCGTCGAACAGCGGCGCGGAGAAGAGCGGATCGCCCGACGGTCCGATGACCTCCGACCCGCCCCAGAACGTCACCGACTCGTCGACGCCGACCCGGTTCACGAACACGACGAACGACGTCGTGAGCTGTGCGTACGTTCGCATCAGCGTCCGCCACGACGTCGCCGTCCCGAGGCCGACCTCGTTGCGTGCCGCGAGGTCGCGCCCGGGTGACGAGGAGACGTTGAGCAGGATCTGGGCACCGTCGAGCGCGAGGAGCTGGGGCATCTGGAGATGCCAGAAGTCCTCGCAGATCGCGATCCCGACGCCGACGCCGAGCCTCGAGGGGACCGCCCGCACCACGTCTCCAGCGGCGAAGAACCGGCGCTCGTCGAACAGGCCGTACGTGGGCAGGAACACCTTCCGGTGGACGTGCCGGATCTCGCCGTCCTCCAGCAACGCGGCGGCGATGAACAGCCGGTGGTCGCCGGACTCCTCGACGAATGACACGGCCGCCGAGAGGCCCCTGGTGGAGGCCGCCAGCCGGCCCAGGCGCGGGTCGTCGAGACGCATCGCGACCTCGGCGGCCAGGTCCTGGAGCTGGTAGCCGGTGAGCCCGAGCTCGGGGAACACCACGAGGCTCGCCCTACCGGCTCGCGCCTCGTCGATCAGCTCATGGTGGCGGGCGAGGTTGTCGTCGAGCGCCCCGAGGCGAGGAGCGACCTGGGCGAGCGCGATCCGGAGCATTTCGAGACGAGGATACGCCCGCCACGATCGAGCGGCCGCTCTCGCGGCAACGGGCGCGGCTCGCCCGACGGTGGCCGTGGAGATCAGCGTTGGGGTGCGATTCTTAACCCGTCGAACGTGGCTCCGGCGTGCACAAGCAGCCTCGAAATCTGATGACGGCACGATCGGGTGGTGCTAGTCTGCGCGCACTCGCGGCCGATGCTCATCGCCGGCGCGCGAGATGCGAGTTGCCCTGCGATCTCCGGGACGCGCGTCCCGACCGGCGTGGGGCCGCTGAGGAGGAGAAGAACAGGATGATCCGTACTTCAGGACGGCTGCCGAGGCTCGCGACGTTGTTCGCGGGCGCGGTCGTCGTCATCGCCGCTTGTACGCCGGCGGCAAGCACGGCCCCGACGACGGGACCGACGACGGCGCCGCAACCGACGACCGTCGCATCTGCCGCACCGGCGCTCGTCTATCCGGAGACCGGCGAGGTCACCTGCGGGACCGGCGGGAACCCCGGCGAGTTCAACGGCAGCGAATACCGCGGCAACCTCAAGTCGATCGAAGCGCCCGACGCGGCGACGGTCGTGTTCAACCTGTGCAACCCGGACGTCGCGTTCCTCCAGAAGGTCGCGTTCGCCGTCTTCGGGATCAACGACAGCGGCTGGATCGCAGCCCACGCCCCTGACGGCTCGATCTCGCGAGACATGAACGGCACGGGCCCGTACGAGCTCGAGGAGTGGCGCGAGGGCGACAGCCTCATCTTCAAGGAGTTCGCGAACTACTGGGACGCGGAGAAGTATCCGCTCGTCCCGAACGCGGTCCTCCGCTGGGCGACCGAGTCGGGTGCACGCCTGCAGGCGCTCCAGAGCGGCAACACGACGGGCATCACGCTCGTCGGGCCGAGCGACTTCGACACGGTCGCCGCGGACAGCAACCTGTTGCTCGCCCCGGCCCCCGACGGTCAGGCGCTCAACACGCTGTACGTTGGCTTCAACCACAACATCGAGCCGTGGGATGACGTGAACGTCCGCAAGGCCGTCGCGCTCGCGATCAACCGGCAGGAGATCGTCGACAACTTCTACCCCGAGGGGTCCGAAGTCGCGACGCACTTCACCCCGTGCGCGATCGAGTTCGCCTGCGAGGGCGACGATTGGTTCGCCAGCGGCGGCGCCGATCAGATCACCGAGGCCAAGGCGCTTCTGGCGACCGCGGGCTTCCCGGACGGGATCGAGACCACGATCCAGTTCCGCAACGTCTTCCGCGGCTACCTTCCGAACCCGCCGGACGTCGCACAGAACCTCCAGGAGCAGCTCGCGGCCATCGGCATCACTGCCGCTCCCGAGGAGCAGGACTCCGGGACGTTCATCGAGAACGCCAATGGCGGCCTGCTCGAGGGGATCTTCCTTCTCGGCTGGGGTGCGGACTACCCCGAGGTCACCAACTTCATGGACTACCACTTCGGCGCGGGCGCCACGGCGGCGTTCGGCCCGTTCTACCCGGAGCTCGCCACGCCCCTCGGGGAGGGCAACTCGACCACGGACCCGGCGGCCCGCGCGGCTGCCTACGCCGAGGCGAACAACATGCTCCAGGAGCTCGTGCCGATGGTCCCCATCGCGCACGGCCAGTACGCGAACGCGTACCTCGCCGGCACGGAAGGGGCCCAGGTTTCGGCGATCAGCACCGAGGTCATGTGGGCGATGAAGCCCCCGGCCTCGGCGAGTGATCCGAACACCGTGGTGCTCACCCAGGGCGCCGAGCCGATCGGCGTGTACTGCGCGGACGAGACGGACGGCGAGAGCCTCCGGGCGTGCGAGCAGGCGATGGAAGGCCTGTACGGTTACGCGGTCGGCGGCACGGATGTGCAGCCCGCCCTCGCGACCGGTTGCGAGCCGAACGCCGAGGGCACGCAGTGGACCTGCGCGCTCCGCCAGGGCGTGACGTTCCACGATGGCTCGACCTTCGAGGCCGAGGACGTGGTCCTGTCGTTCGCAGTCCAGTGGGATGCCGAGCATCCGCTGCACAAGGGCAACACCGGAATCTTCGAGTACTGGGCCGGCCTCTGGGGCGGCAACCTCAACCCACCGCCTCCGGCCAGCTGAGTCGTCAGCCACCGAACGGCACCTCTCGGGGCGCGGGCCATCGGCCCGCGCCCCTTTTCATATCCTTGTGGCATCGCCTGATCCGAGGTCGGCGCGGTGATCCAGTTCATCCTCAGGCGGCTCCTGTACAGCATCCCGGTGATGCTCGGCGTCGTGGTCGTGGTGTTCGTCCTGGTCCGCGTCATCCCGGGCGACCCGTGCACGGCAACGCTCGGCGAACGGGCGAACGCGGAGCGCTGTGCGCAGTTCAACGAGCGGATCGGGCTGAACGAGCCGATCCCGGTCCAGCTCGGGATCTATCTCAGGGACGTCGTGACGCTCGATCTCGGCGAGTCGACGAAGTTCGGCCGGCCGGTCACCGAGCTCCTGCTGCAGCGCCTGCCGACGACGTTCGAGCTGACGTTCTACGCGCTGCTCTTCGCCATTGTCGTCGGCATGACCCTCGGGATCGTCGCCGCCTCCCGGCGCAACTCACCGGCCGACGTGGCGTCGATGATGGTCGCCAACCTCGGTGTGTCGGTCCCCGTCTTCGTGCTCGGGCTCGTCATTGCGTACTTCTTCGCGGTCGTCCTGAAAGGGACGCCGTTCGCGCTCCCGGGCGTGGCCACCGGACGGCTGAGCCCGGGGTTCCGGTTTGACACGATCCCGGAGGTGTACGGCCTCGAGTCGGTCGAGGGGCCGATCCGGGTCGGGCTCGACTTCCTGTCGAACATGTACACCGTCAACGGGCTCCTCACGCTCCAGTTCAACCTGTTCTTCGATGCCCTGCGGCACCTGATCCTGCCGGCGATCGCCCTCGGCACGATCCCGATGGCGATCATCGCCCGCATGACCCGCTCCAGCCTCCTCGAGGTGATGGGCCAGGACTACGTGCGGACCGCGCGAGCGAAGGGCCTTCGGGGCCGGATCGTCCTCTTCCGCCACGGCCTCCGGAACGCGATGCTCCCGGTGGTGACGGTGATCGGGCTGTCGATCGGCGGCCTCCTGAGTGGCGCCGTCCTGACCGAGACGATCTTCGGGCTGGCGGGCGTGGGCCTGACCATCACCGAAGCGATCGAGTCGCGTGACTACGCCGTCGTCCAGGGCATCGCCCTGTTCGTCGCGCTGGTCTACGTCGTGGTCAACCTCCTGACCGACGTCAGCTATGGCTACCTCGACCCGCGAGTCCGCCCGTCATGAGCGCGACGGCGGAGACTGCGACCACGGGCGCGCCCCTCCCGGCCGTCGGGACCGTCGAGAAGCGCACCAGCCGATCGATCTGGCGTCGGATCCTCGCGCAGCGGACCGCCGTCGTCGGCCTGACCATCCTCGCGTTCCTGTTCGGCGTCGCGATCCTCGCCGACGTCCTCGCGAGCTACCCGCCGGAGACATCGGTCCTCCGACTCGGCGAGACGCGCGAGCAGGGCGCCGTCGCGAGGGCCGCCCCGTGCATCCACGCCCTCGGCTGTGCCGCGGACCGGCCGGAGCACCTGATGGGCCTGGACGGGAACCTCATCGACGAGTTCGCCCGAGTCGTGTTCGGATCGCGGGTCTCGCTGCTCATCGGGTTCGTCACCGCCGGCGCGGCCATCCTGGTCGGGGTCATCCTCGGCGCCATTGCCGGCTACGCGGGCGGCCGAGTGGACAACCTCATCATGCGGGCGATGGAGGTGATCCTCGCCTTTCCGGCGCTGCTGCTGTCGATCGTGATCGTGACCATCCTCGGCGGTGGGCTCGTCAACGCCATGGCGGCGGTGGCCTTCGTCGCGATCCCGATCTACGCCCGGGTGATGCGGGCGTCCGTCCTGGCAATCCGCGAGCAGGACTACGTGACGGCGGCCCGGGCCATGGGCGACTCGGCGTTCGGGATCCTGGTCCGGCGGGTCATCCCGAACTCGCTGACGCCGATGATCGTGCAGGGCACGCTCGGGATCGGCACGGCCGTGCTCGAGGTCGCCGCGCTGTCGTTCCTGGGCCTTGGCGCGCAGATCCCGACACCCGAGTGGGGCCAGATGATCGGGCGCGAGTACAACAACATCCAGAACGCCCCGCACCTGATCTTTTTTCCCGGCATCGCGCTGACACTCACGGTGCTCGGCTTCAACCTGCTGGGCGACGGCCTGCGCGACGCGTTCGATCCCCGCCTCACGCGGTGATTGCCGAATGACCACCAGCCCACCCTCAGACCAGCCATCCATGCCGACGATGGACGAGACGGTCATCGCCGAGCTCGTGCCCGAGTCCCAGCGGCGACCGCGGGGTGCGACCGGCGAGGTGCTCCTCGAGGTCCGCGACCTGCACACCTCGTTCCGAACCGGCGATGGTCTGGTCCGGGCGGTGACGGGCGTCGACTTCTCCGTGCGTCGCGGCGAGGTCCTCGGTCTCGTCGGCGAGTCGGGCTGCGGCAAGAGCGTGACGTCGCTGTCGATCCTCCGGCTCATCAATCCACCGGGCAACATCGAGCGGGGTGAGGTCCGGTTCGACGGCATGGACCTGCTCAAGCTCAGGGAACCGGAGATGCGCGCCCTCCGCGGGAACCGCATCTCGATGATCTTCCAGCAGCCGACATCGGCGCTGAACCCGGTGATGGACCTGGGCTTCCAGGTGGGCGAGGTGCTCGAGACCCACAGGAACATGAAGCGCAAGGTCGCCCGCGACCGGGCGCTGGAGCTGCTGCGCATGGTCGGCATCGCCGACCCCGAGCGCCGGCTGAAGGCCTACCCCCACGAGACGTCGGGCGGCATGGCCCAGCGCGTGATGATCGCGATGGCCCTCGCCTGCGAGCCGGAGCTGCTCATCGCCGACGAGCCCACGACCGCGCTGGACGTCACGATCCAGGCGCAGATCCTGGACCTCATGCGCCGTCTCCAGCAGGAGACCGGCACGGCGATCATCCTGATCACCCACGATCTCGGCGTGGTGGCCGAGATGGCGGACCGGATCGCGGTGATGTATGCCGGCGAGATCGTGGAGCAGGCCGACACCCAGACGCTGTTCAGCGATCCGCGCCACCCGTACACGAAGGGCCTGATCAACTCGATCCCGGTCGTGGGCGAGATCCGGGATGAGCTCGCGGTCATCCCCGGCAACGTGCCGAACCTCATCGACCTGCCCCCCGCGTGCCGGTTCGCGCCACGCTGTGTCGCCCGGGAGGCGGAGCACGTCGCCGACGCCACCGAGATCCACCCGCACCTGCGTGCCGTGAGCAAGGCGCACGACGTCCGCTGCTGGCTCTACCACGATCGCGACGGCCGGGTCATCCGAACCGAGGCGCCACCGTCGTTCCGGCCCGGGGCGAGCTCAATCGCAGGCAGCGTCGCGGTCGACGAGCGCGGCGACCTCGCCGAGCTCGGTGGCTCGGGCGACGACGGTTCGGCCCCAACCTCGGCGCCCGCATGACGGTCGCCTCCGTGCCCCCGACGCACGCTGCCGCACCTGCGCCGGCCAGCACCGGCACGCCGCTCATGGAGGTGCGCAACCTCGTCAAGCACTTCCCCGTCCGCGGCGGCATCCTGCGCCGCACGATTGCCCAGGTCCAGGCGGTCGACGACGTCGATCTCGTGATCCGGCGCGGCGAGACGCTCGGGCTCGTCGGCGAGTCGGGCTGCGGCAAGACGACGGTCGGGCGGCTGATCCTGCGCCTCATCGACCCGACATCCGGATCGATCGTGTTCGACGGGACGGACATCACCCGCCTCAGCGGCGCGCGCCTCAAGCCCTACCGCCGGCGGATGCAGATCATCTTCCAGGATCCATATGCATCGCTGGACCCACGGCTTCCCATCGCCGAGAGCATCGGCGACGGCCTGCGCATCCACCGCCTCGGCACGCCCGCGCAGCGGCGCGAGAAGGTCCGCAAGATCATGGACCTGGTCGGGCTCCAGCCATGGCACGCGCGGCGCTACCCGCATGAGTTCTCGGGCGGGCAGCGGCAGCGGATCGGCATCGCCCGGGCCCTCGTCCTCGAGCCCGACCTCGTGGTGTGCGACGAGCCCGTCTCCGCGCTCGACGTGTCGATCCAGGCGCAGGTGCTCAACCTGCTCAAGTCGCTCCAGCGCGAGCTCGGCCTCACCTACCTGTTCATCGCCCACAACATGGGCGTCGTCGAGCACATCAGCGACCGCGTCGCGGTCATGTACCTGGGCAAGGTCGCGGAGCTCGCCGACCGGCACGACCTGTTCAGCGATGCCCAGCACCCATACACCCAGGCGCTGCTGTCGGCGATCCCGATCCCCGACCCGCAGCTCCGCAGGAAGCGGGTCATCCTCCGCGGCGACGTCCCCTCCCCCGTGCGCCCGCCCTCCGGCTGCCGGTTCAACCCCCGCTGCCCGCTCCGCGAGCAGCTCGGCAACCCCGAGATCTGCGTGACGACCGTGCCCCAGCTCGACACGGACGGCTCGACGCACGCCGTCGCCTGTCACTTCCGAGGCCACGCCGCCCCCGCGAGCTGACGAGCGCAGATCGCCGAGCCGCGACGCGAGCGGCTGCTAGTTGGGCTTCGGCCCGTCCGACCCGGCGGCGGTGTCGCCGGCGGGCACGTCGTCGATCGACGGGATGAGCGCCGTGTCGATGTCGCCAGCTGGGACCTCGCCGATGAGCTCCGCGGTGGACTTATGGGCCATGCGCAGGGCCGACTCCGGGGTTCCGTGGCGAATCGGGCGGTCCTCGATGTGGGCGACGCCGACATCGGACTTCACGGAATCCTCGGCGTAGTGGCACGCCGCCTTCACGTCGGGTGCAATCTCGCGCAGTGGCGGGTCGATCGTGCGGCAGTTCTCCGGCTTGCCGAGCTGCTCGTACAGCCAGCAACGCGTGTGGAACCGGCAGCCGGAGGGCGGGTTCGCCGGGCTCGGCACGTCCCCGGTGAGGATGACCCGCTTACGGCGCCGCTCGGACTGCGGATCCGGAACGGGCACCGCCGAGAGGAGGGCGCGGGTATACGGATGTCCCGGGCCGGCGTAGATCTTGTCCGGCGGCCCGATCTCGACGATCTTGCCGAGGTACATCACCGCGACCCGGTCGCTGATGTGCTTCACGACGGAGAGGTCGTGGGCGATGAACAGGTACGTCAGGCCCAGCCGGTCGCGGAGGTCCGTGAGCAGGTTCAGCACCTGCGCCTGGATCGAGACGTCGAGGGCCGAGATGGGCTCGTCGCAGACGATGAACTCGGGCTCGACGGCGAGCGCCCGCGCCACGCCGATGCGCTGACGCTGGCCGCCGGAGAACTCGTGCGGGTAGCGGTTCACGTAGGTCGGGTCCAGGCCGACCATCGCGAGGAGCTCCGCGATGCGGCCCTTCCGCGCCGCACCCTTGGCGAGGTTGTGCGTCTCGAGCGGCTCGCTGATGATCGAGCCGACGGTCTGGCGCGGGTCCAGGGAGCCGTACGGGTCCTGGAAGATGATCTGCATCCGGCGGCGCAGCCGGCGGAGCTTGCCGGAGTTCAGCTTGAGCAGGTCGATTCCGTCGAACTTCACCGAGCCGCTCGTCGGCTCCCGGAGCCGGATCAGGGCCCGACCGGTCGTGCTCTTGCCACAGCCCGACTCGCCGACGAGGCCCAGCGTCTCACCCCGCCTGACCTCGAAGGTGATGTCGTCGACGGCGCGGACGTGGCCCTTCGTCGACTTGAGGATGCCCGCTCGAATCGGGAACCAGACCTTGAGATTCTCGACCTCGACGAGGTTTCGGCCGGTCTTGCCCTCGGAGCTGCGCGCTTCTCGCGCGGCGGCGGTCACCGTCACGCGATCCAGCCCCCGGCTTCGGTCGCCCAGCAGCGCGCAAGGTGGCCCGGCTCGTCACGCTGGGTCAGCTCGGGCTCGTGATCGCGACACGCGTCTCGGGCATAGGCGCAGCGGGGGTTGAAGCGGCACGCATCGGGCACGTTGATGAGCAGCGGCGGCAGGCCCTCGATGGTCCGCAGGCGGTCACCGCGCACGTCGTCCAGCCGGGGCAGCGAGTCGAGCAGGCCCCACGCGTAGGGCATCCGCGGGTTCTCGAAGATCACGTCCACGCCACCAGTCTCCACGATCCGCCCGGCATACATGACGTTGATCCGATCGCACATGCCGGCCGCGATGCCGAGGTCGTGGGTGATCAGCAGGACCGCGGTCCCGAACTCGTCGGACAGGATCGAGATGAGCTCGAGGATCTGCGCCTGGATCGTCACGTCGAGGGCCGTCGTGGGCTCGTCGGCGAGGATGAGCTTCGGGTCGCACGACAGGGCGATGGCGATCATCACGCGCTGGCGCATGCCGCCCGAGAACTGGTGCGGGTAGTCGCCCAGGCGGTCGCGCGCCCGCGGGATGCCGACCTTGGCGAGCAGCTCGGTCACGCGATCGTAGGACGCCTTCTTCGACAGGCCCATGTGCTGTCGGATCGACTCCGCGATCTGGTAGCCGATGGTGAGCGTCGGGTTGAGGCTGGTGAGCGGGTCCTGGAAGATGAACCCGATCTCCTTGCCCCGGAGCTTGCGGATCCCGTCGTCGGACAGCTTGAGCAGGTCGATGCCGTCGAAGACGATCGATCCCGACACGATCTTGCCTGGTGGATTCGGGATCAGGCGGGTCAGCGAAAGCGCGGTGACGCTCTTGCCGCAGCCCGATTCACCGACGAGGCCCAGGGTCTCGCCGTAGCCGAGCTCGAAGCTGACGTCGTCGACCGCCTGGACGATGCCGTCCGCCGTGAAGAACTGCGTCGACAGGTTGCGGACCTCGAGCAGGTTCTTCTGCTTGGCCGCGCCCTTGTCACGCTGGGCGCTCGTGATCCGGGCGGCCTCTTCCGGTGTGACGTCGAGGCTCACCGCCTCCTCCACGGAGGTCCCGTCCCTCGGCAGGACCAAGGCTATTGCTTGCCCTTGAGCTTGGGATCGAGCGCGTCCCGGAGTCCGTCGCCGAGGAAGGTGAAGCTGATGAGGGCGCTCGCGATCAGGATGCCCGGGAGATACGTCAGGTGCGGGTAGGAGCGGATGAACCCGACGCCGTCGGAGATCATCTTGCCCCACGACGCGCGTGGCGGCTGGACGCCCACGCCGATGTACGCCAGGGTCGCCTCGGCGAGGATGGCGGTCGGGATGCCGAGGGTGATCGCGACGATGACCGGGCCGATGGCGTTCGGCAGGAGGTGCCGGACGACGATGTTCCGGCTCGACACGCCGATCGCGCGCGCCGCCTCGACGAACTCGGTCTCCCGCAGCGAGAGGAGCTGGCCGCGGACGAGCCTCGCCACGGTCACCCAGGACGTCAGGCCGATCGCGACGAACACCAGGAACAGGCCGTTGAAGGCCCTCCCGAGGTCCGTGTCGCGGAACGCCACCGACAGCAGGATGATCAGGAGCAGGTCCGGGAACGCGTACATGACGTCGGTGAAGCGCATGAGGAACGAATCTGTTCGGCCGCCGAACCAGCCGGCGATCGCCCCGACCGGGATGCCGATCAGGAGAACGACGATCTGGACCACGGCCGCGACGCTCATGCTGATCTGCGCCCCGTCGAGGAGCCTGCTCATGATGTCCAATCCGAGATTGTCCATGCCCAGCGGGTGGCTGGCGACCACGAACGGCGGGACCGGCCGTGCCTTGAACTCGTTGAAGGTGACGTTGTCCTTCTGGTCGTACTCCCAAGGCGCGATCATCGGGCCGAACACGCCGAGGAAGACGAGGAACAGCACCCAGAAGAGGCCCACGACCGCGAGCCGATTCTTGATCAACCGTCCCCACGCATCGCGCCAGACGCCGCTGCTCCGGCGTGCGGGGATGGCCCTTGGAAGCGTGCCCGTCGTCGTAGCCATCAGTCGATCACCTAGCTGAAGCGGATCCGAGGATCGATGTACGCGTAGAGGACGTCGACCACGACGTTCATGAACGCGATGACGAACGCGTACAACACCGTCATCGCCATGATCAGGCCGTAGTCACGCTGGCCGATCCCCACCACGAAGTAGCGGCCGATGCCGGGAATCCCGAAGAAGGCCTCGATGATGAACGAGCCGGTCACGAGGAACGCCAGGATCGGCCCGAGGATCGTCACCACCGGGATGAGCGCATTGCGGATCATGTGCCGGACCACCACCGCGCGGGAGCGCAGGCCCTTGCTGTGCGCGGTCCGGACATAGTCCTTGCGGGTCACCTCGAGCATCGACGCCCGCGTGTAGCGCGCGATCTGGGCGATCTGGAAGCCGGCCAGCGCGACCACCGGCAGGATCCAGGTATCTGGTCCTTTCCAGCCCGAGACCGGTAACAGGTCTAACCACACGCTGAAGATGACGACGAGCAGGATCGCCAGGACGAAGCTGGGCGTGGCGATGCCGATCATCGATATCGCAGTGGCGAGATAGTCGGGCCACCGGTTGTGGCCCAGGGCCGCGATGATCCCCAGGGGAATGCCCAGGAACACCGCGAGCAGGAACGCCATGATGCCGAGCTGGACGGTGGGCCCGATACCGTCCTCGACGAGATCGTTAACGGTTCGGTCGCGGTACTTGAAGGTCGGACCGAGGTCGCCGTGCAGCAGGTCGGACACCCAGTAGATGTACTGGACGTGGATCGGGTCGTTGAGATGGAACTTCTTGTTGATGTTCGCCTGGACGCCGGCCGACACGTTCCGGTCGCCGGACCACGGCCCGCCCGGGATGGAATGCATGAGCGCAAAGGTGATCACCGAGACCACGAACAGGACAGGGATCAGCCAGAGGATTCGCCTGATCAGAAAGCCAGCCACTGATCGTCGCTCCCTCTGTCGTTCGGGTCCTTCATCCGGTATGCGGGGGGGCCCGGCCCGAGAGCCGGGCCCACCCGTAACGTCAATCTTGTGGGGCCACGGAGTGACCCCTGATGGAGCTCAGCGTTCCAGGATCTGGATGGTCTCGTAGAAGACGTCGCCGGCGTTCTGATGGTCGTTCGCCGTGGTGGTAAGCCCCGTGACGTACGGCTTGATCAGGGATCGGACAACGCCGTAGGTGAAGAACATCACCGGCGCCTCGTCGACGAGCAGTCGCTGCGCCTCGACGTAGTAACCGTTGGATGTTTCAGGATCGGACTCCGCGGCACCCTTGTTCAGGAGGTCGTCGAAGGCCGGGTTGCACCACTTGGAGTTGTTGTTACCCGCGCCACAGGCGAACAGGTCGCGCAGCTGGTTGTCCGGGTGCGGGAAGTCCGCGCCCCAGGCGTTGCGGGCGATGTCGTAGATGTTGCCGGCCCGGCGTTCGGTGCGGAACGTGCCGAAGTCGGTGCACGAGATATCGAACTGCTGGCCGTTGAACCCGAGGTTGGTCTGCCACGCGTCGTAGAGGTAGAACACTCGGGGCTCGTGACCGGCGTTGCAGTTGTACCCGAACTTGAGACGCCCGAGCGAGTGGACGCGCGCCAGGTAGATGTCCTCGGCAGTCGGGGCCGGATCGGCCGGGAGGCCGAGGGCGACGGGATCGCTGGTGACGCCCAACTCGTCCATCGCCGTGGTCATGGACGCCTTGGCGGCAGCCACGTCGAAACTGTGCGGATTGTAGTCATCGGGCCAGCCCGGGATGCCGGGCATGACGCTGCCGTTGGCAACGCTGCCGAGGCCGCCATAGGTCTGGTCGATCAGCTCCTGCTTGTCGACCGCCCTCGTAAGGGCGATCCGGAAGTTCTTGTTGGCGCTGGGACTCGTTCCGCCCGCGAGGGCCGAGTTCGGCGGACAGAGAACCTCACCGGCCGAATCCTTTGCCTGGCAAGTCGCGAAGTCGAAGTACGAGATGAGCAGCTGCGGAGCGTCGCTGATCTCTTCCTTGAGGACGGGATCCTCTGCGACGCGCGCGGTGCTGGTGCTGGGCACCACGACCATGTCGTAGTCACCCGTCTCGTACGAAGCCATCGCCGCCTCGGGATCGCCACCCATGAAGATGTGGATCTCGGTGAGCGTCGGCTTGGTCCCTGTCCAGTTCGGGTTCGGCACGAGCACGAGCTCGCTGTTGTGGGTCCACTCGCTGATCATGAACGGGCCGGACGCGATCAGGTCGCTCGCCTCGGAGTAGCTCGTCGCTGCCGCCGGGACCGGAGTGAGCAGCCACATCGCGGTGATGTTTGGCCAGAAGCTGACCGGCTGCTTCAGCTCGTAGACGACGGTCCGCTCGTCCGGGGCAGTGACGCCGAGGCCGTCGAGCAGGCCATCGATCTGCGCGTCGTCGAACGTGCCGGCGTCGGCATCAAGGTACGGGGTGTCGCCGGAGCAGCCGAAGTCGGCGCCCATGACCGCATCGGCGCCCTTGACCCAGCACATCTCGTAGCCGTAGTCGAAGGCGTTGCGCGGGTCGGCAAGGTGCTGGGCCGCGCGGACGAAGTCCTCCGCGAGGATCGGATCGCCGTTGCTGTACTTGAGCCCTTCCTTGAGGGTGTACGTGTACGTCAGGCCGTCGGCGCTGATCTCCGGCAGGGCCTCAGCGAGCTCCGGCTTGAGGCTGAGATCCGCGTTGAAGTGCAGCAGGCCGCGGTTGGTGCCGCCGAGGATCGAGATCTCATCGGAACCGGAAGCGCCAGCGGCCTCCAGGCTTCGGGGGTCCTCTGCGCAGCACCAGATGTTCAGGATCTGCTCAGCGGCGAGCCCGCCAGTCGTTGGCGTCGACGCCGCGGGGCTCTGGCCCGGCAGTGTCGTGGCTGCTGGCGGCGTCGAGGGCGTCCCCGGCTGACAGGCCGCGAGGACGATCACCGTCGCGCCAAGCAGCGCGACGAATCGCTTCGTCATGTGTCTCCTCTCCTGTGTGTCGTTCCTGGGTACCGCGGGACGCGTGCTTCGGCCGAAAGGTCCGAGTGGGGGACAGAGCGGATGGCGCGTCGATCCTCCTAGCAGCGCGCAGACGCGGCTGGCCGGGATTATAGGTCCCGGCCCTTCGCCGCTGTCAACGAGTCGCGACGGTCTTCGAACGGGCCTTTTGCATCGTTTTCATAACAGGTGCGCCGTTCGGAGGGCCGGAATCGGGCTGTTCAGTCCGGGCAGGGCGTCCAGTCGCCGGTCGCCGGCCGCCAGCGGAGATTCGGATTTCGTGCCGCGCCCGCCTCGTCGAGGCGGCGAACCGGCGCCGTGTGCGGCGCGGTCGTGACCGTGCCCGGGTCGGATTCCGCCTCCCGTGCGATCTCGATCAGGGCATCGGCGAACGCATCGAGCGTCTCCACCGACTCCGTCTCCGTCGGCTCGATCAGCATCGCCTCGTCCACCGTGAGCGGGAAGTAGACCGTGGGTGCATGGAAGCCGTGGTCCAGGAGGCGCTTGGCGATGTCGAGCGTGCGCACGCCCGTCTTCTTCTTGATCGAGGTCGCGGACGCGATGAACTCGTGCTTGCAGACGCCCGGGAACGGGATGTCGTACAGGCCCGAATCCGCGAGGCGGTCCTTGAGGTAGTTCGCGGCGAGCACGGCGTCGTCGGTGATCTCGGCGAGGCCGCTCGCGCCGTGGGTGCGCAGATAGGCATACGCGCGCACGAGGACGCCGGTGCTCCCGACGAACGAGCGCATGCGCCCGATCGAGGTCGGTCGCTCCCCTGCCCGCTCCAGCCGGAAGCTGCCGTCCGCTTCGCGAATGACGCGCGGCGCGGGCAGGTACGGCTCAAGCTTCTCGCCGACCGCGACCGGACCCGCGCCGGGTCCACCGCCGCCGTGGGGCGTCGAGAACGTCTTGTGGGTGTTGATGTGCATGACGTCGAAGCCCGCCTCGCCCGGCTTGAACCGGCCGAGGATCGCGTTGAGGTTCGCGCCGTCCATGTACGCGAGCGCGCCGGCCTCGTGGACCGCGTCGAGGAGGTCGCCGACGCGCGATTCGAAGAGCCCCAGGGTCGACGGGTTCGTGATCATCACCGCCGCGGTCGTCGGGCCGAGCCGAGCCCGGAAGCCCTCGAGGTCGATTCCGCCGTCGGGCGCGGCCTTGATCGAGATCGTCCTGAGTCCGGCCATCGTCGCGGTCGCGGGATTCGTCCCGTGGGCCGAATCGGGGACGAGCACGTCGGTGCGATTCGCCTCTCCCCGCGACTCGTGGTACGCCCGGACCATCAGGATCCCGGTGAGCTCGCCGTGCGCGCCCGCCGCGGGCTGGAGGCTGACGGCACGCATGCCGCTGACCTCGATGAGGATCTGCTCCAGCTCCCACAGGAGCTGCAGCGTGCCCTGGGCAACCGCGTCCGGGGCCATCGGGTGGAGCTGGGCGAAGCCGGGCAGGCGCGCGGCCCACTCGTTCACCTTGGCGTTCCACTTCATCGTGCACGAGCCGAGCGGATAGAACCCCGTGTCGACCGCGTGGTTCAGCTGCGACAGGTTCACGTAGTGGCGGACCGCATCCGGCTCGTTGACCTCGGGCAGGGCGGGCGGCTGTTCGCGGCGGTGCTCCGCCGGGAGGCGGTCGAGCGCGTTCGCGGGTGGATGGGGCACCTTGCCGCCGCCGCGCCCGGCCTTCGAGCGTTCGAAGAGCGTCGGCTGGAGGCGCGGCCCGCTCGCGCTCACGCGGTGGCTCCCACGGTCGCGGGCGCCGCGTCACTCGCCTCAACGAGCACTGCCCCGAGCTCGCGGGCGAACGTCGCGATGTCGTCGCCGGTCGTGACCTCCGTCGCGCACACGAGCAGCGCGTCGGCCAGGCTCGGCTCATCGGGCACGGCTTCGGCGAGGACCAGGCCGGCGAGGACCCCCCGCGCCAGCAACGCTCGATGGACCGCGGGAGCGTCCGGCACGCGAACCGCGAACTCGTTCAGGTACGCGCCCGCGTGCACGCGCGCGACCCCCACGGCCGCAAGCGCCGCTTCCAGCTCCGATGCCCGGGCAGCGCCCATCGCCGCGACGTCGTGGAGCCCGTGCGGCCCGAGCGCCGCGAGCCAGACACTCGCGGCGAGGGCGAGCAGCGTCTGGTTCGTGCAGATGTTGCTCGCCGCCTTCTCGCGCCGGATGTGCTGCTCGCGCGCCTGGAGGGTCATCACGTAGGCACGGCGCCCGTCGACGTCGGAGGTCATGCCGACGAGCCGCCCCGGGATCTGGCGGACGAGCGCGTCGGTACAGGCAAGGATCCCGAGGTACGGTCCGCCGTACTGCGGCGGGATCCCGAGCGCCTGGCCCTCGCCCGCGGCGATGTCGGCGCCGTACGCGCCGGGCGGCGCGAGGACCGCGAGGGACACCGGCTCCACGACGGCCACGAACAGCGCGCCCGCCGCGTGGGCGAGGCGCGAGGCCTCCGCCATCGGCTCGAGCAGGCCGTAGAACGAGGGCTGGGCGAGGATCACCCCGGCCGGCGGCTGGTGGGGATCCGCGAGCAGCCGCTCCAGCGCGGCGAGGTCCGTCATTCCGGCGGCCGGCCCGTCCTCCACGAGCGGGATGTCGTCGACGTCCAGCCCGGCGCCGTCGACATAGGTCCGGAGCACCTGCCGGTAGTGGGGATGGACTGCGCGGCTCACCAGCACGCGGCCGCGGCCCGTCGCGCGACATGCCATGAGCCCGGCTTCGGCGGTCGCCGCGGCGCCGTCGTAGTGCGACGCGGACACGACATCGAGCCCGACCAGCTCGGCCATGAGCGATTCGTACTCGTAGATGCTCTGGAGGGTGCCCTGGCTGACTTCCGGCTGGTAGGGCGTGTAGGCCGTGTACCACTCGCCGCGGAGCAGGATCTGGTCGACCATCGGCGGCGAGAAGTGCCGGTACGCGCCCGCGCCGAGGAACGACGCAAGGTCCACGCGGTTCTTCGCGGCGAGCCCGGCCAGGCGACCCATGAGCAGCTGTTCCGGCTCCGGTGGATCCAGCTTCAGTGGGCTGGCGCGGAGCTTCGACGGGATGTCGGCAAACAGCTCGTCGACGCTCGTCATCCCCAGCGCCGCCAGCATCCGCTGGCGGTCGGCCGGCGTGTGTGGGCCGTAGGCCAAGGTGAGGTCAGGCCTCCGCGGTCAGCTGCTCGTAGGCCGACGCGTCGAGCAGGTCGCCGACCTGGTTCGCGTCCGCCAGGCGGACCTTGATCATCCAGCCCTCGCCGAACGGGTCGCTGTTGACGAGCTCGGGCTGCGCGCCCAGCGCCCCGTTGACCTCCGCGACCTCGCCCGAGACCGGGGCGTACAGGTCGCTGACGGCCTTCACCGATTCGACGACGCCGAAGGTCGCGAACTGGTCCACGGTCGTGCCGACGGCCGGCAGGTCGACGAACACGACGTCACCGAGCTGGTTCGCCGCGAAGTCGGTGACGCCGATGGTCGCGACGTCGCCGTCGACCTTGACCCACTCGTGGTCCTTCGTGTACCGGAGATCCGAGGGAGCCATGCCTGGGCGATCCTCCATCGTGTGCGGGCGTCCGAGGAGTGGCTAGCGTCCCGTGGATTCGCGCCTGTAGAACGGCAGCGGCACGACCTCCGCTGAGACCGGCTGCTCGCGAATCTGGACGTTCAGTATCGTACCCGGCTCGCCATCCCCCGGCGCGACGTAGGCCATGGCGATGGGCCTGCCCAGCGTCGGCGAGTGGGTGCCGCTCGTGACGACACCGGTCCGTCGGTCGCCTGCGAGGACGGGGTAGCCGTGGCGCGCGATGCCCCGGCCCGTGATGGTCATGCCGACGAGGCGCCGCTTCGGGCCATCGCGCCCGATCCTCGAGAGCGCTTCCCGGCCGACGAAGTCGCCCGGCTTCTCGAGCTTCACCACCCGCCCGAGCCCGGCATCGAACGGCGTCGTCTCGCGGTCGAGCTCATTGCCGTACAGGGGCATGCCGGCCTCCAGCCGAAGCGTGTCGCGAGCGCCCAGCCCACACGGGACCACGTTGGCGCCTCGCCCCGCCTCGGCCAAGGCGTTCCAGACGTCCGCGCCGCGATCCCAGTCGACGAAGACCTCGAACCCGTCCTCGCCCGTGTAGCCCGTGCGGGCGACGAGCGCGGGCACCCCGGCGACCTGGCCCTCTCCGATCGCGTAGTAGCGCAGCCCGCCGAGGTCGACGTCGGTGAGCGGACCGAGGACCTCCGCCGCCCGCGGTCCCTGGATGGCGACGAGGGACGTCGCGAGCGACCGGTCGTCGAGGACCGCTCGCCAGTCGCCCAGACGAATGGCCAGCTCGTCGGACACGATGGTGGCGTTGCCCGCGTTGGCGACGACGAGGTATCGCTCGGTCCCCAGCCGGTACACGATCAGGTCGTCGATCACGCCCCCGTCCGACGCGCAGATCATCGAGTACTGGGCCCGTCCCACGGCCAGGGTCCGCGGGTCGCGACACGAGGGCCGCGGCGAGTGCGTCGCCGGCATCGTCGCCCTCGACGAACAGCTCGCCCATGTGCGACAGGTCGAACAGCCCGGCCCGTTCGCGGACCGCTCGGTGCTCGTCGAGGATGCCCGTGTACTGGACCGGCATCAGCCAGCCGCCGAACTCGATCAGCCGCGCGCCCGCCGCGCGATGGATGTCGATCAGCGCGGTCTCGTGGAAAATCTCGGTCCCCGGTACGGCGCCGGCTCCCTCCGCAGTCTCCGTCACCTCGCCGGCGTCCTCGTCATGACGAAGCGGTCGCCGGCTTCGCCGCGAGCGCCGAGGCGCCATGCACGCGCTCCGCAGCCGTGGCGACGAGCTCACGCTCCGTCTGGAAGCTCAGGAGGCTCCCGGCCTCATCGAAGGGAACCCACCGGACCCGCTCGAACTCGGCGTCATGCCGGGAGAGGTCGCCGCCGATGGGCGCCATGAGGAAGTAGTGCACGGTCTTGTGGAATCGCGTGCCTTCCTTGACGAAGGTGTACTCGATCGAGGGCAGCGGCTCGACGATTCGCACCTCGAGGCCGGTCTCCTCCTTCACCTCGCGCACGGCCGTCTCCTCGACGGTCTCCCCCGGATCGGGCGTGCCCTTGGGCAGGGTCCACGTCACCGCGTCTCGGGCGCGCCGGCGCATGCCGACGACGAGGGATGGTCGTTCGCGGTCGTCGCTGACGACGATCCCACCGGCCGAGCTGGCGAGCGCGGTCCTCAGGCGCGCCACGGCGCCGCGTGGGCGCTCGGGTGGCGCGGCGCCTGCGGTCGCTGCCAGGTCATCGTGAACGCGGGCCGCGGGAGGCCGTTCGAGTGGCGGATCGGGCGGGTCGCCGCGATGGACCGGGCGTCACGCCGGAGGTGTGCGACCGGCGATGGCTGGTCACGGAGGAGCACCGTCAGCCGGCTCGGCGCCGGGCTGAAGACGCGGAGCGCGCCGAGGCCGAGCCGCCGACTTCGACTACCGCTGGACGCTCGGGGAAAGCGTGCCGCCGGGCGCGCTGCATAGCGCGCCGTGATGCTGTGCTCCACGCCGGCAATGGTACCGCTTCAATCGGGCTCCGCAAGCAATCGGCGCATCGATTCCGACACAAGTGGAGCGAGAGAGCCACGCGATTCCGCGAGCGCGACCTCGCGCTCGGCCGCGGCTCGGTAGAGAGGCAGCACATCCGGTGCAAACCGGGCCAGCGCCTCGAGGTGCCGGGTCAGCGTGCCCACGTCGCCGCGCGTCATCGGGCCGGTGAGCGCCGCACGGATTCCGAGCGCCCGCGCATTGCCCAGCGTCTGCTCGATCAGCCCGCCGTAGACGGCGAGCGAGCCCGATTCGTCGAGGCCCGCGGCCGACCCGAGCGTCGCGATCGCATCGAGGAGGGCCACGAACCCGCCGGCGGCGAGCACGGCCGCGGCGTGGTACGCCGCCTTGCTGCCGGGCGCGAGGCGAACGGCGGTCGCGCCCAGGGCCTCGGCCATCCATGCGAGCAGCGACGCGAGCTGGTCGTCGCCCTCGACGGCGATCGTCGCGCCGCGCAGGGCCTCGACCGCACGCTCCGTATCCGCGAACGCGACGAGCGGATGGAAGGCGCCGACCTGGGTCCCCGCAGCCCGCGCGGGCTCCAGGACCTCGGCACCCAGGACGCCCGAGGTGTGGATGAGCGCCTGGCCGCCGTACAGCCGGAGCTCCCCCGCCAGGCGTTCGATCGCATCGTCGGGGACCGTGAGGATGATCAGTTCCGCGTCGTCGATGAGCGCCGCCGCCTCGGCAAACGCCCGGACGCCGGGGACGAGGGAGCGAAACCGCTCCCGTCGGGCCTCGTCGCGGGAGGCGACGGCCACGACCGGCCAGCCTGCTCGCTGGAGCGCGACGCCGAGCGCCGTCCCGACGGCGCCCGCGCCGATGATCCCGACGAGCGGTGGCTCACCGGGCGCGGCGTGACGGTGGGGATGCTCGTGCGCCGGCTCGCCCGCCGCGTGGGAATGGCCGCTGCCCAATGGGTCCAGGTCGATGCCCTGCCGGTGCAGGTCCTCGAGCGCCGAGGTATCGACGGGCCCCGGCGTCGAGTCCTTCTCGCCGGCAGCCGCCCCTGGCTCGCGCCAGGCCTTCACGCGGCGCTCCGGGACCACCGGCGCACCGCGCCCGATTGGCGCCGCCCGCCACGTGGGCGGCGGGGTGACTCGGGGTACCCTTCCACGTGTCGAGTCTAGCCAGCGCCGAGGTCGATTGAGCGTGCCGCGCCCGGATCCATTTGAAGCTCGTGCGTCGCTCGGTGAGGGCCTGCCGGACTACTGGCGGCTCGATGCCGTGGCGGGTCAGATCGACCTCGAGCGAGCGCCGAACACCCTCAAGATCCTGCTCGAGAACGCGCTCCGCAACGCCGGTGGCGGGCTGATCGACCAACGCGACGTGGAGACCATCGCCTCGTGGCGACCCGGTGCCCCGACCGATGCCGAGATCCCGTTCATGCCGTCGCGGGTCCTGCTCCAGGACTTCACCGGCGTGCCCGCGATCGTCGACCTCGCCGCGATGCGCGACGCGATGGCCGACCTCGGTGGCGACCCGGGCCGGGTCAACCCGCTCGTGCCCGCCGACCTCGTCATCGACCACTCGGTGCAGGTCGACGCCTTCGGGACCCCGACGGCCTTCGCGTTCAACGTCGCCCGCGAGTACGAGCGCAACGGCGAGCGCTACCAGCTCCTGCGCTGGGCGCAGACCGCGTTCCGCGACCTGCGCGTCGTTCCGCCGGGCACCGGCATCGTCCACCAGGTGAACCTGGAGTTCCTCGCGACCGTGGTGGCGGATCGGCCCGACCGCGACGATCCGCAGGGGGCCCGGATCGCCTTCCCCGACACCGTCGTCGGGACGGACTCGCACACGACGATGGTCAACGGGCTCGGCGTCCTCGCGTGGGGCGTCGGCGGGATCGAGGCCGAGGCCGCCCTCCTCGGCCAGCCGATCTACATGGCGATGCCCCGCGTCGTCGGCGTCCGCCTCTCGGGCGAGCTCCCCCGAGGCTCCACCGCGACCGACCTCGTCCTCGTCGTCACCCAGATGCTGCGGTCGTTCGGCGTGGTGGGCGCGTTCGTTGAGTTCGCCGGCGACGGCCTCGCCGGGCTGTCGCTCGCCGACCGGGCGACGATCGCGAACATGAGCCCCGAGTTCGGCGCGACCTCGACCCTGTTCCCGATCGACGACGAGACGATCGCCTACCTGCGGCTGACCGGCCGGCCGGCCGAGCGGCTGGCGCTGGTCGAGCGCTACGCGCGAGCGCAGGGGCTGTGGCGCGTCCCAGGCCACACTCCCGACTTCGACGACCTGCTCACGCTCGACCTCGCCAGCGTCGACCCGTCCGTCGCCGGCCCGCGGCGGCCCCAGGATCGCGTCCCGCTGACCCAGCTTCGCGAGAACTTCCGGTCCAACTTCCCGGACGGTCTCGTGTCACTCACGGAGGAGCGCCTCGAGGCCATCCGGCCCGAAGGCGGCGCGGTCGAGGAGGCGTCCGCCGATTCGTTCCCCGCCAGTGACCCGCCGTCGTACGCCACGGCAACGGCGACGCTCGACGAGCCTGCGCCCGCCGCGCCCGTCGTCGAGGACACTCCAGTCGCGACCGACTACCCGAGCGTCACGATCAGCGTGCGCGGCGAGCAGGCGACCATCCGGACCGGCTTCGTCGCGATCGCCGCGATCACCTCGTGCACGAACACCTCGAACCCAACGGTCATGGTCGGTGCCGGCCTGCTCGCACGGAATGCCGTCGCCCGCGGCCTGCGCGTCTCACCGACCGTCAAGACGTCGCTCGCGCCGGGCTCGAAGGCCGTCACCGGGTACCTCGCGGCGGCTGGGCTCATGGCCCCGCTCGAGACGCTCGGCTTCTCGCTCGCCGGCTATGGCTGCACGACGTGCATCGGCAACTCCGGCCCCCTCGACGAGCCCATCGCCCACGCGATCGAGAAGAACGAGCTGGTCGCGGCCGCGGTCCTGTCCGGCAACCGCAACTTCGAGGGCCGGATCCATCCCCTCGCGCGTGCGAGCTATCTCGCCTCGCCGCCCCTGGTCGTGGCGTTCGCCCTCGCCGGTCGGGTCGACATCGACCTCACCCGCGAGCCGCTCGGGATCGACGACGACGGCAAGCCGGTCTTTCTCGCCGACCTGTGGCCGTCTCCGGACGAGGTGCGCTCGGTCATCAACGACTCGATCGACCCCGGGCTCTTCCAGCGGACGTACGCGAGCGTGTTCGAGGGTGACGACCAGTGGCGAGCGCTGCCGATCCCCGACGGCGACCGGTACGAGTGGGACCCGGCGTCGACGTACATCGCGCGGCCGCCGTTCTTCGACGGGATGACCATGGAGCCCGTGCCGCCGACGGACATCGTCGATGCGCGTGTGCTCGTCCTCGTCGGCGATTCGGTGACCACGGACCACATCTCGCCCGCGGGCTCGATCGTCCCCTGGGCGCCTGCCGGAAAATGGCTCCAGGACCACGGCGTGCCACCCCTCGAGTTCAACTCGTACGGCGCGCGGCGCGGGCACCACGAGGTGCTGATCCGGGGCACGTTCGGCAATATCCGCCTGCGCAACGCCCTGACCAGCGAAGGTGAGGGCCCGTATACGGTCCACCTGCCCGACGGCGAGGAGGGCTTCATCTACGACGTCGCCGGGCGCTACCGGGCGGAGGGCGTGCCGACGATCGTGGTGGCGGGCAAGGAGTACGGCTCCGGCTCGTCACGCGACTGGGCAGCCAAGGGGCCGCTGCTGCTCGGGGTGCGAGCCGTGATCGCGGAGACGTTCGAGCGAATCCACCGGACCAACCTCGTCGGGATGGGCATCCTGCCGCTCGAGTTCCTGCCCGGGGAGAACCTGGCATCGCTCGGCCTGACGGGGCGCGAGGCGTACACGATCCGGGGCGTCGCCTCCGGCCTGAAGCCCCGGTCGCGCCTCACGCTCGTCGCCCGCTCGGACGAGGGCGCGTCGACGACCTTCGAAGTGACCTGCCGAATCGACGGCCCGATCGAGCTCGACTACTACCGCAACGGCGGCATCCTGCCCGCGGTGCTTCGGCGACTCGCCAGTGAGGGCCACGGCGAGGGCGGGACCTAGCTCGTGGGCGGTTGCGGAGGGTCGAGCTCCGCCGTCTCCGGCATGCCCTGGATCCGGAGGATCGAGGACCGGAACAGGGTCAGGACCCCGGTCAGCTGCAGGATCGTCACCAGGAACAGCGTCTCGCGGACGCCGAGCAAGCCACCGAGCACCCCACCGACCGCCGCGCCGATCGGGCGGATGCCCATGTTGATGAACCGGAACGCCCCATTCGCTCTGCCCCGGATCTGGTCGGGGGTGCGGGCGATGAGCAGCGCTCCGGCATTGATGTCCAGGATCATCACCCCGAAGCCGGAACCGAACTCGGCCAGGAACAGGAGGACCAGGACGAACGCTGCCGGCATGTCGGGCGCGGCGACGGGGATCAGGATCGTCGCCACCGGAAACAGGATCAGACCGAGCGCGTAGGCCCGCCCGATCCCGAGGCGCTCACCGATCCGGCTGGCCGTGAGCGCCCCGACGACGGCACCGATCGCGCCCGCGCCGAGTGCGAGCCCGAACACCCCCGGGTCCACGCCCAGGCGATCCAGGACGTACAGGTACAGCAGTGCCTGGAAGCAGAAGTTGAAGAAGTTCAGGATTCCAACGGAGAGGAGCGTCGGTGCGATCACCGCGTCGCGCGCGATGAACTTCAGGCCGGTCATCAGCTGGCTGCGAAGGCTGCCGGGGTCGCGCTCGATCGGCGGTTCTGGAGCGTCGATTCTGGAGAGGAACAGGGCCGATCCGATGAACGACAGCGCGTCGGCCACGAGGGCGACTGGTGCCCCGAGTGCCGAGACGAGGACGCCGCCGATGGCCGGTCCGCCGACGCTGGAGATGGATCGACTCCCGTTGAGCAGGGAATTCGCCTGGATGTACTGATCGCGACGGGTCACCGCGACGTACACGGTGTTCCACGAGATGTCGAAGATCACCGACAACGAGCCGACCAGGAAGGCCACGCCGAACAGGACGGGCATGCTCAGCAAGTTGAGGAAGAACGCCAGCGGAACGAACGCGACAACGATGGCCCGGCCGATGTCGGCGAGGATCATCAGGCGTCGCCGCGTTTGCACGCGGTCCAGCCAGATGCCGGCCGGCAGCGAGAACAGCAGGTGGGGCAGCAACCCGATTGCCGTCAGCACGCCCATCTGCTCCGCCCCGGCATCGAGGAAGAGCACGGCGACCACGGGCAGCGCCAGGTAGCTGACCTGGTCCCCGAACATCGAGATCGTCTGGCCAATCCAGAACCGCCGAAACGGCGTCTCCCGCAGCAGCGGCGGCACGTACCGGCTCACCAAGAGGCGTGATCCGAGATGGATCTCACCGGCTCAGGTATGTCGAGCGCAAGGCGCCGGCTGGGCACGGACTGCCCCGGTCGGTGAACGCGCCGAGGCGAAGGAGGGATGCGAGCACGCCTGCGAGCGCACTCAACGTGCGTGAGCAGGCGCGCGCAGCGCCCGACGCACCGGATCGGCCGTCTCACCGACTGGGGAATGGTGGGCGATGCTGGATTCGAACCAGCGACCCCGCGGATGTGAACCGCGTGCTCTAACCACTGAGCCAATCGCCCCCGAGAGCCGCCGATGCTCGACCGGGGCCAGGCGCCGATCATACATCGACCCCCGGCGCACGACCCCGCTCAGAGCGGGAGTGCGCGGATGAGGACGCCGATGATGAGGATCACGATGAGCGGTGAGAGGTCGAACATGCCCGTTTTCGGCAGCATCCGCCGGATCGGGCCGAGGATCGGCTCGCTCGTCTGGATGATGAACGCCGAGACCGGGTGGCCACCGCGCGGGTCGACGAACGAGACGACGACGCGCGCGATCACGAGGAACTCGACCGCGTACAGCAGGAATCGGACGAAGTTGAAGAGGAACGCGCCCACGGCGCGAGTCTAGCGCACGGTCTCCCGCGCTCCGAAGATCGCCCGGCCGATGCGCACGATGCTCGCACCCTCTTCGACCGCGACGATGTAGTCGTCGGTCATGCCCATCGACAAGGCCGGCCCGAGTCGAGCGTCGACTTCCCGGAGACGCACGGAGAGCGCTCGAAGGGCGACGAATGTGGGCCGCGCAAGCTCGGGGTCGTCGACGTACCGGCCGACGGTCATCAGCCCACCGACCGTGAGGTTGGGCAGGTCGAGGATGGCCGGCAGCGCTCGCTCGAGATCGGCGGCGTCGAAGCCCGACTTGGCCGCGTCGGCGTCGACGTTCACCTGGATGAACACCGGGATCGGAGCCGGTCGGATCTCGCCTGCGATCCGGTCGAGGCGCTCGGCAAGCTCCTGGGAGTCGACGGTCTCGATGACGTCGAACAGCTCGATCGCCCGCCGCGCCTTGTTCGATTGCAGGGGCCCGACGAGGTGCCACGCGACTGGTGAGCCGCCGCCTCCTGGGGCGTCCGCGGGAGAACGCTCCGGCGCAGCCGCGATGTCGGCCCCGACGACTGGATCCACTTCGGCCGCCTTCGCTAGTCGCTCCTGCACCCGGTTCTCGCCGAACGAGGTGAACCCGGCGGCCATCGCGGCCCTGATGCGCTCGGGCTCGACCGTCTTCGTGACCGCGACGATCTGAACCGACGCTGGGTCCCGATCGGCCCGTCTCGCCGCGTCGGCGATCCGCTGGAGGATCGCGGCGCGGGCCGCAGTGAGGCGGTCGAGGTCGCTGGCGTCGATTGGGCTGGCCTGCTACGGGCCGGGCGACGGCAACCGGACCCGCTCAGCCGCGCGCACGGCAAGGCGGAGGCGAGCACCGGAGCGAGCGCACGCGATCGTGCGTGAGCCGAGGAGCGCAGCCGACAACGCGGCCGGGCGACGGGAACCGGACCCGCTCAGCCGCGCGCACGGCAAGGCGGAGGCGAGCACCGGAGCGAGCGCACGCGATCGTGCGTGAGCGAGGAGCGCAGCCGACAACGCGGCCGGGCGCGTGGATCAGCGGGTCCGGCGGAGGAAGCTCGGGATCTCGAGGTCGTCGGCGTCATACGCCGGGCGGCGGACCCCGACGGGCTCCACGACGCGCGCGCCGTTGCGTGGCGGCGACGTCGTCCGCGCGAGCCGCAGGCGCGTCCGGCACGCCCGTCTCGGAGAGCTGGTTGCGCTGCCGCTCCAGCTCCTCGAGGAAGTCTCGCGGCGAGCGCGCCGGCGAACTCGGAGCTCGCGCCCGCGGCCGCGCGCGACACGGCGTTGTGGCGCTTGCCGTCGAAGCCGGTGGCGATGACCGTGATCGCGACCTCCTCGCCGAGCCGCTCGTTGAAGCTCGTGCCGAAGATGATGTTCGCCTCCGGGTCGGCGGCGGACCGGATCTCCTCGGCCGCCTCGGTGACCTCGAACAGCGACAGGTTCGAGCCGCCGCTGACGTTGAACAGGATGCCCTGCGCGCCGGCGATGTCGACCTCGAGGAGCGGGCTGGCGATGGCCTGGCGGGCCGCCTCGACGGCGCGGTTCTCGCCCGATGCCCGGCCGATGCCCATGAGCGCCGAGCCGGCGTCCTTCATGATCGCGCGCACGTCGGCGAAGTCGAGGTTGATGAGCCCCGGCACCGTGATGATGTCGCTGATGCCCTGCACGCCCTGGCGCAGGACGTCGTCGACGACCCGGAACGCGTCGAGGATCGACGTGTTCTTCTGGACGACGTCGCGCAGCCGGTCGTTCGGGATCGTGATGAGCGTGTCGACCTTCGCCTTGAGCGGTCTCGGCCGCCTTCTCGGCGGAGAGCTTGCGCTTGGCGCCCTCGAACGTGAACGGCTTGGTGACGACCGCGATCGTCAGCGCGCCCAGCTCCTTGGCGATCTCGGCCACGATCGGCGCCGCGCCGGAGCCCGTGCCGCCGCCGAGGCCGGAGGTGATGAAC
Organism: uncultured Chloroflexia bacterium; assembly: GCA_963721765.1. Taxonomy (GTDB): domain Bacteria; phylum Chloroflexota; class Limnocylindria; order Limnocylindrales; family CSP1-4; genus UBA5189. Next base: position 1,045,506 of record CAVRJP010000001.1, on the reverse strand, counting down.
ACCATGTCCGAGCCCTCGAGGGCCTGGGCGATCTTCTCGCTGTCCTCCTCGGCCGCGCGCTCACCGATCGACGGGTCGCCGCCGGCGCCGAGGCCGCGGGTGATCTTGTCGCCGATGCGCAGCTTGTGCGGCGCGTCGGACTGCAGGAGCGCCTGGGCGTCGGTGTTGAGGGCGATGAACTCCACGCCCATCATCTCCGCCCGGATCATCCTGTTGACGGCGTTGCTGCCGCCGCCGCCGACCCCGATGACCCTGATCAGGGCGAAGTTCTCCGAGTCCGAGCGCAGGCCCATGGCTTCTCCTCCGACCGGCCTCACGGGGCCGCAGTTATGGGGCTGAAGAGACCGGGCACCGGCGCGCTCGCTCGCCGCTTCTATCCCTCCCGCAGGTTCGTCGCGGAGTCTACCATCGGCCGCCTTTGCGGCGCGTAGCGATTCGGTACCCGGGCCAGAAAGGACGGGGGTCGAAGGCTAGGGCAGCATGCTCTTGACGGCGCTCGCGGAGGCGCCCGAGCATCCCCGCCGCGGGTGCCGACTCGTAGCGCGTCGGCTCGCCGTCGTCGAGCATCGAGGCGCCCCACTGGAGCAGGCCGATGCTGGTCGCGTAGGCCGGCGTCAGGATCGAATCGGTCAGCCCGCCGACGCCCGACGGCCCGACGACGCGCACCGGCATCTGGAGGACGTCGCGGCCGAGCTCGGCGACGCCCGCAAGCTGCGCGCCGCCGCCGGTGAGGATCAGGCCCGCGGGCAGCATGCCCGCGCCGCCGGCCTGGATCTCGGCGCCGATGAGCTCGAACGTCTCGCGCATCCGGGCCTCGATGATCCGGCACAGCTCCACCCGGCTGATCGTTCGACCCGCCTCCTCGCCGAGCACCGAGACCGCGATCTCCTCGTCGTCACCGACGCCCTTGAGGTCGCAGGTCCCGTGGCGGGTCTTGAGCTCCTCCGCCGCCGGCAGCGACGTCTTGATGCCGATCGCGATGTCGTTGGTCACGAAGTTGCCGCCGACCGGCAGGACGCTCGTCCGGAACGGTGAGCCCTCGTTGAACATCGCGAGATCGATGGTGCCCGCCCCGACGTCCGCGACCGCGACGCCCAGCTCGCGCTCCGTCTCGTTGGCGACCGCCTCGGACGAGGCCAGCGCGTTGACGACGAGCTCGTCGATCTTGACGCCCGCCTGGGCCACGCACTTCATCAGGTTCTGGACCGCGGTCTGGGGCGCGGTCACGATGTGCGTCTCGACCTCGAGCCGCAGCGCGCTCATCCCGAGCGGGTCCTTGACGCCCTCCTGGCCATCGACCGTGAACCCCCGCCGCTCGACGTGGAGCACCTCGCGGTTGGACGGGATCGGGATCGTCCGCGCCTGCTCGACCGCGCGCCGGATGTCGTCCCGGCTCACCTCGCGGGTGTGCGCCGCGACCGACACCTGGCCCGTGGAGTTGAGGCTCTCCACCTGCGCCCCGCCGACGCCGACGAAGGCCTTGTCGATCTTCCAGCCCGACAGGCGCTCGGCGCGCTCGACCGCGTCGCGGATGGACCGGACGGTCTGCTCGATGTTGACGACCGCGCCGCGCTTCAGGCCCGACGAGGGCACCGTCCCGTGGCCGATCACCGTCAGCCGGCCGTCGCGGCCGATCTCGCCGATCAGCGCGCAGACCTTGCTGGTGCCGACGTCGAGTGCGACCAGGACCCCTTCTACCACGCCCTACCTCAGATGAAGTGCCGCCGGATGAGAGCGACGTTGTTGAAGATCCGGAGACCGAAGGTGATCAGCGCCACCAGGTACAAGTCCAGGCCGAGCCGGTCACCGATGAAGGTCAGGATCACCGCCACGATCGCGTTGGTCAGGAAGCCCGAGATGAAGATGCGATTGTCGTAGACGCCGTCGAGCTCTGCCCGCACCGCCCCCAGCACTGAATCGAGCGCGGCGAGGATCGCCACGGCCGAGTAGCGGCTGAGCTCGAGGCCGACGTTGACGTTGAGGACCAGCCCGAGCAGGACGCCCACCAGCAGGCCTGCCAGGGGGAGGAGCAACTTGGGCCGTCCTCGGTGCGGTGCGTTCCGGGGAAGGCTATCACTGGCGTGCGGGCTTCGGCGTCGTGCGAGGCATGTACGTGCCGTCGGTCGCCGAGGCGAGGATGACCCGGCGGACCGTCGTCTCGCGGCCGGCGAGGAGGCTCCGGAGCAGGCGCACCTGGCCCGGCACCAGGTCAGTCGAGCGCGTGGCCGGGCTGTAGAAGCCGAAGACGGCGGTCCAGCCGCCCGCGCGTCGTGACGACGAAGCCGTCGGCATCGGTCGCGGCGACGCGCAGGGCCGTCGCGGTGCTCCCGACGTCCGTCGGCGTCAGGCTGCCGAGTCTCGTGGCCACGTCGAGGTCCACGGGATCCAGGTGCTCGCCGATCCCGAGCAGCGTGATCGCGCCCTGCCGCCGGTCGTCGACGACGGCGACGCCCGCCGGCAGCGGGGCGGACCTGTCGACGATCGCGAAGATGACGCCGTCCGCGTCGGCGAGGAAGCGCTCGTCGCCGACCTGCCACGCGAGCACGGGTCGCCGCTCCTCGATCCGGACGACGACCACGGCGTCCGGGAGCGCGACGGACACGTCGGCGGCGGCGACCGCGGGCAGGGTCGCGAGGGCGGCCTCGAGTGGCGCCGTGTCCAGCCGGAAGGCGTTCGCGCCGTCGGGCAGGGCGAGAGCGTCGCGAACATCGGCCGAATCCGTCCAGCGCAGCTCCGGGATCTCGGTGCCGGCGAGCGCGAACGCGGTCGGCCCGGTGGCGAGGGTGAACAGGAACCCGCTCGCGAGCATGCCCAGCAATCCCGCGGCGCGCCCGGGCGTGACGATCCGGGTGATCCGGGGCAGGCGCCGTCCGGCGAACGGCAGCGATCTCGTGGCGCCGGTCGCGCGGGAGGGGCCCACGAGGCCCCGCGTCGCCCGACCGAGTGCCGCCTCGGCGGGCCTGGCCGCCACGGCAGTGCGAGTGCCCGGCATCGATCGCGGGCCGCGGAGCGCCCGCATCCCGCTCAGCGATCGCTCCCCGTTGAGCGGTCGATCGGTGTTGGTGGGTCGCGCGCTCTTCATCGGCCGCGCCCCCGGGCTGCGCTTCGACGACCGGAAGCCCTTCATCGAGCGCTCACCGTGGCAGGTCCCCCGGCGCGAGGCGACGCCGCGTCCGCGACGCATGCCGTTCGAGGGCCAGGTCGAGGATGCGCAGGCAGACCGCCGTGAAGTCGAGGCCCGCCTCGGCGGGCATCGTCGGGAACAGGCTGATCGGCGTGAACCCGGGGATCGTGTTGATCTCGGACAGGTAGATCGAGTCGTCCCGGACGAGGAAGTCGATCCGCGCGAAGCCCTCGGCGCCGACAGCCCGGTAGGCGTCGCGCGCGAGCTTCTTCATCAGCTCGCGGGTTGCCTCCGGAAGCTCCGCTCGGCGTGGACGTCTCGGACAGGCCGGGCGTGTACTTGGCCGCGTAGTCGTAGAACTCGTGGCCGGCGATGACCTCGCCCGGCCCGTACACGCCGAGCGGCGGCTCCGTGCCGATGACCGACACCTCGAGGTCGCGCGCGTTGGGCAGGTAGCGCTCGACGATCGCAAGGTCGTCGAAGCGGAAGGCGAGGTCGAGGGCGGCCTCCCTCTCCTCGGCGGCATGGGCGAGCGTCATCCCCACCGAAGATCCCGAGCCGGGCGGGCTTGACCATCAACCGCGGATCCGCGCCGCCCCCCGCCGCGAACGCCTCGAGCTGGCCGAGCACGGCGGCGCGATTCGCCGCCCAGGCCGCTGCCCGCACCTCGACCCAGTCCACGACCGGCAGGCCCAGGCCGCGCCAGATCCGCTTCTGCGCCACCTTGTCCATGCCCAGCGCCGATGCCAGCACGCCGGCCCCCGTGTATGCCAGGTCCGCAGCCTCGAGCAGCGCCTGGACGGTCCCGTCCTCGCCGAACGGGCCGTGCAGCGCGATGAACACGACCGGCGCCGGGATCGCACGCCGCGAGCCGGTCGATCGCGGCGCCAACCGTGACCGGCCCAACCGCGCCGAGCGCCGCGGGATCGTCGTACGTCGCCCCGGGCATTCCCTCGCGGCGGTGGCCGTCGGGCAGCCACCACCAACGGCCGTCGAGGTCGATGAGGACCTGGTCGCACCGTCAGGCCAGCGGTCGAGAGTGCCTCGGCGATCGCCGTGCCGGACACGATCGACACGTCGTGCTCCGCGGACGGGCCGCCGAGCAGGACGACGACCGGCGGGTACGCACCGGCGGTCCGGGTCATGCGCCGGCACCTTCGTCGCCGGCGTCGCCGGCGTCGCCGGCGTCCCCGGCGCCGGCTCCGCATCGGTCCACGGCCAGCCCGCCCAGTCGCCGACGAAGACGATCTCGGGGACGAGGTCCACGCCGGCCGACCGGCGGATCGTCGCTCGGACAGTGTCGAGCAGCCGGCGCACGTCCGCCGCCGTGCCGCGCTGGTCGTTGACGATGAAGTTGGCGTGCTTCTCGGACACCGATGCGCCACCGGTCCGGAGCCCCTTCAGGCCGGCCTCGTCGATCAGCTCGCCGGCGGACGGCCCGTCGGCCGGGTTCCGGAACGCGCTGCCGGCCGATGGGATCCCCAGCGGCTGATGGGCCTGGCGCCAGCGCCGGATATCGTCGAGTCGAGCCTTGATCTCGTCCTCGGATGCCGGCTCCAGGTGGAACCGCGCGCCGAGGACGACCTCATCGGGTCGATCGCCGGCGGGGTGCTTGAACCGGCTCTCGCGATAGCCGAAGCCGAGCTCGTCGACCGGCACCCTCGCCTCCGTGCCGTCGGCGAGCAGCACGTCGGCCGACTCGAGGATCGACTGCACATCGGCGCCGTGCGCGCCCGCATTCGCCCACACGGCCCCGCCCACCGTGCCCGGGATCGCCAGCCCGAACTCGAGGCCGGACAGGCCGGCGCGCTGGGTCTCCGTGGCGGCCCTCGCCATCGGGACGCCGGCCTCGGCGACGTAGGCGTGCCCGTCGACGCGGCTGCCCTCGGCGCGCACGTGGACGACCAGCCCGCGGATCCCGCGGTCGGAGATGACCAGGTTGCTCCCCCGCCCGATGAGCGTGAGCGGCAGCTCGCGCGCGCGCGCGAAGCGGATCAACGCGCGCAGCTCGAACGTGTTGTGGGCGGTCGCCAGCAGGTCCGCCGGCCCACCGACGCGCATCGTCGACAGCTTCGCCAGCGGGGCATGGCGCTCCGCCTTGACGCCCACGCGCCGGGCGATGTCGCCCTGGAGCGCGACGAGGTCGAGCGTGGTCGCCGCCGGTTGGCTCATGGCGCCGCCTCCGGCGGCGAGCAGCGCGATCGCCTCGGCGCTGGGCAGGGCACTCCGCTCGGCGAGGGCCAGCAGGATCTCGGCGACGGCGTCCGCAGCTCTTCGGCTTGGCGAGGGAGCGGGCCGCGGCGGCCATCGAGACGTGCCTCGCGGGGTCATCGAGGATCTCGACGCCGGCGAGCAGGGCGTCGGCATCGAAGTCGTCGTCCTCGATCTCCAGCGCGGCGCCCGCGTCCACCAGCTCGGCCGCGTTGGCCCGCTGGTGCGCGCCGGCGTGGGGATAGGGCACCACCACGAGCGGCAGCCCGAACGCCGCCACCTCGGCCAGCGTCGACGAGCCCGCGCGCCCGACGACGAGGTCCGCCGCCGCGAGGGCATCGATGCAGTCCCTCGCCGAGGAACGCCTCGGGCCGGTATCGACCCTGTCGGTCCGCCGGGAGCGCCGCTCGCGCCGCCTGTGCCGCGGCGAGCCCGTCGCTTCCGGTCAGGTGGATCACGTGGACGCGCTCGACCAGCCGCGCGATGGCACCGGCGACGGCCTCGTTCAGCCGGCGCACCGCCTGTGAGCCCCCGAAGACGAGCACGAGCCGGGCGTCGGGTGGGAGTCCCAGCCGCTCCCGCGCGGCGAGGCGATCCACGGCCGCGACGTCGCGGATCGGTGTCCCGGTCACGTAGCAGCGCTCACGCCGTGGGAGCAGGTCGCACGTCGCCCGGAACGACACGGCCAGCGCGGTTGCGAGCCTCGCCGTGGCCCGGACGCTCCTGCCCGGGATGACGTTGCCCTCCCACATGAGCGATGGGACGCCGAGGAGGCGCCGCCGCGACGAGGATCGGGATCGCGACGTAGCCACCCGTCGTGAAGATCGCGGCGGGCCGCCGGCGGGCGAGCCACCACAGCGCCTGCGGGACCGACAGCGCGAGGCGGATCGGGTCGAGCACGAGGTGCACGTCGCGCTCGACGGACCGGAGCGAGCGGAGGAACAGCCGGCGCAGCCGGAAGCCGGCCGGCGGCACGAGCGTCGCCTCGAGCCCCCGCCGGCCACCGACCCACTCGAGCTCAACCGGGTCGGGTCGGCGACGGAGCGAGTTCGCGACGGCGAGCGCCGGGTAGATGTGACCCCCGGTGCCCCCGCCCGCGATCAGCAGCCTCATCGGTCCTCCGTGATCCGCGCTTGTCGCCGGGCTTGTTCTCGTCGGGCTTCCTGTCGCCGGGCTCGATCGGCGGTTCCGGCTCGCGCTCGACCGTCTCGCGCGAGATCGACAGCAGCACGCCCGGCGGCCGCGAAGCTGATCAGCAACGACGAGCCGCCGGCGCTGATGAACGGCAGCGTGATGCCGGTGACCGGCAGCAGCGCGACGACGACGGCGATGTTGATGAACGCCTGGAAGCACAGCCAGGCAGTGATCCCGACCGCGAGCAGCGCCCCGAACGTGTCCGGCGCACGCGAGCGCGGTCCGGATGCCGGCGTAGGCGAGGAGCACGAACAGCCCGATGACGACGCCCGCGCCCACGAACCCGAACTCCTCGCCGATGATCGCGAAGATGAAGTCGTTCCAGGCGTTCGGCAGGTACAGGCCGCCGGCGAGCTTGCTCTCGCCGAGGCCGGTGCCGAGGATCCCGCCCAGCCCCAGCGCCAGGAGGCCCTGGATCGTGTGGAAGCCGGTCCCGAGCGGGTCAGCCCACGGGTCGAGGAACGTCCGGATTCGGTCGATCTGGTAGTCCTTCAGCCCGACGAGCAGCACGCCCAGGAAGCCGATCCCGCCCATCGCCCCGAGCTGCCACAGGCTCGCCCCGGCGACGAAGAACATCGTGAACGCCGTGAGGGTGATGACGACGGTCGTCCCGAGGTCCGGCTCCTTGAACACGAGCGCGATGACCGGCACGGCGATGATCAGGAAGGGCACGGTCCCGGATCGGAAGCCGCCGATCCGCTTGCCCTTGTTGGCCATCCAATGGGCGAGGTAGACGATCATCGCGAGCTTCGCGATCTCCGCCGGGTGCACCCCGGGCAGCGGTCCAAGGACGAGCCAGCGCGCCGAGCCACCGACGACGCGATTCAGCCCCGGCACGAACACGAGGACGAGCAGCAGGATGGCCACCGCGAACGCCGGGACCGAGACGATCCGGAGCCAGGCGATAGTCGACGCGCATCGTGGCGACCATCACGAGGATGCCGAGCGCGCCCCAGAAGATCTGCGGCCCGACGATCGCCAGCGTGTCCTGCCCGCGCTGGATGTAGGCATGCATCGCCGACGACGAATAGACCATCAGGATGCCGATCGCCGCGAGCGCGATGACCGCGAGCAGGATCGAGTAGTCGGCCTGGTGGCGCGTCCGGCGCAGCACGTCCGATCCCGCGCGAGCGGTGGCGCGCGGCGCGGTCGACCGTGCCGATGCAGTGCCCGTAGTCGCGCCGGTCGCTCGTCGATCGCGCGCCGCCGGCGTGACCGGCTTCGCGCCTCGGAGGCGATCCGCGGGGCGCTTCGTCCCGGGCTTGTACCCCGTTCGACCGTTGCGCCGCTCCGCCGGTCGGGTCCCGAACGGGAACGGAAGCCGGGCGACGATGTCCGTCAGGCCCGCCATCAGCGTCGGCCCTCCGCGAGCGTGGCGACCGCGGCCTTGAACGCTCGGCCGCGCGCCTCGTAGTCCTCGAACATGTCGAAGCTCGCGGCGGCGGGGCTGAGCAGCACCGTGGCGGTTCGCCCACTGCCGCTCGCGCGCGTCCCGGGCGAGCGCGTCGGCGCGCTCGACCGCCGCCTCGAGCGATCGCGGCACGCTCCATGACCCGCAGGCCGGCGGCGCGGAACAGGCGCTCCAGCTCGGGCCCGCTCTCGCCGATCAGCACGGCGCCGGCAGCGCGCTGGGCGACCACCGTGGCGAGCTCCCAGAGGTCCACGCCCTTGTCGCGGCCGCCGGCGATGAGCACGATCGGCGGCTCGAACGCGCGCAGCGCCGCGATGACCGCATCGGGCTGCGTGCCCTGCGAGTCGTTGACGAAGCGGACGCCGTCGACCTCCGCGACGCGCTCCAGGCGGTGCTCCACGCCCGTGAACGCGGCCGCGGCGCGCCGGATCGCGCTCGGCTCGATTCCGAAGAGCAGCGCCACGGCCGTCGCGGCGAGGGCGTTCGAGACGTTGTGCGCCCCGGGCACGCGCAGCTCCGCGACCGGCAGGATGCGTCCGCCACCGTGCCGCCGGCCGACGATCGTCGCGGCCGTCGATCCCGATTGGCGCGATCGACATCGGCGACGATCCAGCCGTCGACCACGCCGAGACCCGCGGACGGGCGTCTCGCCTCGCCGGTACGGAACGACCCGCGCGTCGCTCGCCCCGGCGTACGAGGCGACCACGGGATCGTCCTCGTTGAGCACGAGCGCGCCGTCCGGCTCGACGAGCTCGGCGAGGCGGCGCTTGACCGCCCGGTAGGCCTCGAGCGTGCCGTGCCGGTCGAGGTGGTCGGATGTCACGTTCGTGTACGCGGCAACCGTCGTGCCCTGCGAGAGCGTGGGCAGCTGCAGCTCCGACAGCTCGACGACGACACGGTGCTCGGGCGTCAGCTCCGGGAGCCGCTCGACGAGCGGCCGGCCGATGTTGCCGCCGAGGACGGCGGGATGGCCGCGGTCCGTCGCGAGGAGGGCGTGGGTCAGCGCCGACGTCGTCGTCTTGCCCTTCGTGCCCGTGATCCCGATCGTCGGCGCGGGGCAGAGGCGCAGGAAGAGATCCACCTCGGAGACGAGCGCCGGCGCGGCGCGGTCGCCGCCGGCGCGGCGCGCCACGAGGTCGCCGAGCACGGCCCGCAGGCGCGGCTCGGTCGTCGGGTAGTCCGGGTTGACCGACGGGGAGGTCGCCACGAGGGCGGCCGCCGCCACGGCGGCCGCCGGATCGACGTCCGGGCCCAGGAGCAGCCGCACCGGCGCGGCCCTCGAGCGCCTCGATCGCGCGCGCGAGCTCGCCCGCCGGCCGGCCGTCGTAGACCGTCACGTCGGCGCCGGCGTCGGCGAGGAAGCGCGCCAGCGCGATGCCCGATCGGGCGAAGCCGAGCACGCGAGATCGGTCGACCTCGGAAGACGCCTCGGTCGAGCGCGCCCGGGATGAGCGCGTCCGGCTCGATCGGGTGGGTCGAGACGGAGGGCCGGTCGGAGGTCATCACGCTCACTGGAGCCGGTCGATCGATGCGAGGAAGAGCGTCACGCCGATCAGCCCGGCGATGATCCCGACGATCCAGAACCGGAGGGTGATCTTCTCCTCGTCCCAGCCCACCAGCTCGTAGTGGTGGTGGAGCGGGCTCATCCGGAAGATGCGCTTGCCGCCGGTGAGCTTGAAGTAGCCCACCTGCGACGATCACCGACAGCGTCTCGATGACGAAGATGAGGCCGACGAGCGGCAGGATCAGGATCTGGCCGGTGATGAGCGCCGTCACGGCGAGCGTCGCGCCGAGGGCGAGCGAGCCCGAGTCGCCCATGATCACCTGGGCCGGGTGGACGTTGAACCACAGGAAGCCGAGCAGCCCGCCGACGATGAGCGCGCACAGCACGGCGAGGTTTGGCTGGGTCGGCTCGTTGAGCAGGGCGACGAACACGAACGCCACGAAGGCGAAGACGAGCGTGCCGCCGGCGAGGCCGTCCAGGCCGTCGGTGATGTTGACCCCGTTGGCCGTGGCGACGATCGCGAACGCGGCGAAGGCGATGAACACCCACGGGTCGATCATCACGGTGCCCGATGAACGGGACCGCGATGCTGTCGATCGCGTACGTGCGCTGGATCTGGAACGCCGCGGCGACCGCGAAGACGACGAGCCAGATCAGCTTCTGGCGCGCGCTGATCCCCTCGCCCGTCTTGGCGTTGAGGTAGTCGTCGAACGCGCCGAGGCCGCCGACGAGGAGCAGCGTCGCCAGCGGCGCGATGATGCCGCCCGGCGGCAGGCCGCCCTGGAGGAGGAAGAACAGGCCGAGCACGACCCCGATCAGGAGCAGGCCGCCCATCGTCGGCGTGCCGGCCTTCACGTGGTGGGTCTCCGGCCCCTCCTCGCGGATCCGCTTGCCCATGCCGATGAAGTGCAGGAGGCGGATGTAGGCCGGCATCGAGGATGACGACCAGCGCGAACGCGAGCAGCAGGCCCTGGATCAGCTCGACGGTCATCGGGCGGGCTCGGCCGGGTTGGATCTCACCTGGGGGTCCGCGTCAGCTCGGCGCGGAGGCCGTCGACGAGCAGGTCCAGCTCGACGCCGCGCGACGCCTTGACGAGGACGACGTCGCCGTCCCGGAGCCGCACCCGGAGCAGGTCCAGCGCGGCCTCGCGGTCGCGCGCCTCGAGGATGCGCGACGCGTCCAGCCCGGCGGCCTTCGCACCGGCGGCGATACCGGCCGCGCCCGCGCCGACGGTGATCAGCAGGTCGCACGTCGCGGCCGCGGCGGTCCCGACCTCGCGGTGGCCGGTGACGGCGCCCTTGCCGAGCTCGAGCATCTCGCCGAGCACGGCGATCCGCCGGCCGGGCAGGCCGGCGAGCAGGTCGAGCGCGGCCGTGACCGAGGGCGGCGAGGCGTTGTAGGCGTCATCGATGAGCGTCACCCGACCCAGACGGATGACCTGGCCCCGATGCGCCGCCGACCAGCCCGCAGGCGAGCGCGTCGACCATCACCGGCGGCTCGATCCCCGCGGCGTGGCCCACCGCGGCGCCCGCGAGCGCGTTGTGGACGGACAGCTTGCCGAGGCCCGGGATCCGCGCCGGCAGCTTGACCGGCCGGCCGCCGCGGGCGGGCGGGAGGCGGAGCGTGAAGCGCATGCCGTCGAAGCCCGCTGAGGCGACGTCATCCGCGCCGACATCGGCGTCCGCCGCTCAACCCATACGTCAGGACCCGGGCCGCCCGTCCGCTCGGCCATCCGGCGGACGCGCCGGTCGTCGTGGTTGAGCACCGCGACCCCGTCCGACGGGAGCGCCTCCACCAGCTCGCCCTTCGCCTGCTCGATCGCGGCCAGCGAGCCGAGGCGGCTCATGTGCACGCCGTGGACCGCGGTGACGACGCCGATCTTCGGCTCGCGCCATCCGCGCCAGCTCGGCGATCTCGCCGCCGGCGTACATGCCCATCTCGAGCACGGCCGCGCGGTGGTCGCGGCCCGAGGCGCAGGAGCGTCAGCGGCAGCCCGATCTCGTTGTTCTGGTTGCCCTCGGTCCGAAGGGTCCGGAACGTCGTCCCGAGGACGGCCGCGATCGCCTCCTTCGTCGACGTCTTGGCGATGCTGCCGGTGACGCCCGACGACGAGCGGGTCGAAGCGGGACCGCCAGCCCGCCGCGAGCGCACCGAGCGCGACCAGCCCGTCCGGCACGGCGAGGACGGTGACGTCGCCGAGCGCGTCGAGGACTCGGCCGGGACGGGCCGCGAGACGACGAGCGCGGCCGCGCCGGCCACGGCGGCGTCGGCGAGGAACCGGTGGCCGTCGGTTCGCTCCCCGGGCAGCGCGACGAAGAGCTGGCCGGCGCCGACGAGCCGGGAATCGACCGCGGCGCCGCGAATCGGGCGGCGGCTGGTGCGCAGCAGCCGGCCCCCGGTGAGGCGCCGGAGGTCCTCCGCGGTGAACGACGGGTGGCTCCGTTTCGGGGGAGCGTGAACCCGAGCCGGGCGGCTGCGGGCCCTCGACGGTCACGGGTGCCAGTGTCGGCACCTCCCGGCGCCGTGGCGTCGGCGCCGTGGCGCCAAGCGCGCTCACCGGACCCGGCGCCCGATCACCGGGCCATGCCCGGCGTGCTCGTATCGACGGGGTCGAGCACCGCCAGGAGGCCCGGCGTCGTGACCGCGTCGGTCGCCACGCGCCGGAAGAGCTCGGCGAGCCGTCACGGGCAGGATGAACTGGCCCTGCGCGTTCCGGTTGCGGCGGCGCCTCGCCGATCTTGACCGCGACGACGAGGTCGGGATGGCCCTCCTGGCGGCCGATGAAGCCGACGCACGAGAAGTTGTAGATGTTGAAGAACCAGCGCTTGTGCTCCGCATCCCAGACCTGCGCCGTGCCCGTCTTGCCGCCGATCCAGTAGCCCGGGACCTGCGTCTCCTCCACGTACCACGGGCTCTTGAGGACGTGCTCCATCAGGTTCGACAGCGGGCCGCACAGCGCCGGGATCGAGCACGGGAGCGTCGAGGGCCTGCTCGACCGGCTCTGCACCGATGCCCGCGACGACATGGGGCTGCACCAGCACGCCGCCGTTGACCATGGCCGCGTACGCGCTGCGCCAGCTGGATCTGGGTGACCGCGACGCCCTGGCCGAACGAGCCGTTGGCGAGGTCGATCTGGCGCCATTGGCTGATCGCCGGGTCGTTGACGAGGCCGCGGACCTCGCCGGCGACGTCGATGCCCGGTCGGCCGCCCGAACCCGAGCCGGCGTCCAGACCTCGTGGAGGATGGTGGATGCCTCCTGCGGTCGTCGGTGCGAGCCCGAGCGCGACCTTCGCGGCGACGACGTTGCGCGAGTAGGCGATCCCGTCCTCGAGGGACATCTTGCCCATCGCCCGCCGGTCCGCGTCCTCGATCCGCGTGTTGCCGTCGTCGAGCCTGAGCCGGCCGCTGTCGCGATAGACCTTGTCGCATGTTCGTCGTCCGCTGCTCGAGGCCCGCGACGACGGTCATCATCTTGAACACGGATCCGGGCTCGTAGACGTGGGAGACGACCGGGTCGACGAACAAGCGACGGATCGTCGGCGCGCGATTGCGGCGTAGCCGTTGGCGTCGTACGAGGGGTAGGTCGCCTCCGCGTAGATCTCGCCGGTCCACGGGTCCATGACGACCGCCGAGACGGACTTCGCACCGTTGGCGATCAGCGCCGACATGACCTCCTGCTCGAGGGCCAGCTGGAGGCCGGCATCGATCGTCAGTCGGATGTCCCTGCCGGGCACGCCGGGGTCGACCGTCCGCTCGGTCTCGGCGAGCGGCTTGCCGCTCGCGTCCCGGTCGGCCTCCACGACCTTCGGCTCGCCGGCGAGGACGTCCTGGTAGAACTGCTCGACGCCGTACTGCCCCTCGCCATCCCGATTGACGAAGCCGATCAGCTGCGCCGCGAGCGTGCTGTTCGGACCGCCACCTGCCTGGGGGTAGCTCCGTGCCGAGTCCGACTCGAACGTGATTCCGGTCGATCTCCGCCGCGACGGCGGCGGCCTCGATCGCCGTGGACTGCTCGGGCGGCAGGTTGCGGGCGATCACGAGGTAGGGCTTCCCCGTAGCGAGCCTCGCCGCGAGCTCACCGCTGCCGGCCGCGTCGAGGGCGAGGAGTGGGGTCAGGAACTCGACCATCTCGGCCTGGTCCTCGTCGGACATGCCCTCGGCCGAGACGATCAGCCGGTCGCGGGTCACGCTGGCGGCGAGCACCACCGTGCCGGAGCGGTCGTAGATCTGACCGCGCTCGCTGGGGACCTCGGCCCGGTAGTAGATCTGCTGCCGGGCGTTCTCGACGAGCTCATCGTGCTGGACCAGCTGCCAGTAGCCGAGACGCGTGACGAGCGCACCCGCGCCGAGGACGAAGACGACGAGCAGCAGGAGCAGCCGGCGTCCCGAATTGGTTCGACCACGCACGAGGATCGTCGGTCGCTAGCGAGCGGGAATGATGAGCGGCGCGCCGAGCTGGCCGAGGCCGTTGTCGAGCGCCTGCTTGCGGATGGCGGGTTCGCTGCGCAATCGCTCCACGTCCGACTGGAGATCCTGCCGGATCGCCTGGAGGCGGTCCTGCTCGGACTGCAGGCGGACCGTGTCGTAGCCGGTTGCGGCGACACGGACGCTCTGGCTGAGCGAGAGGAACGCCGCGCTGAACACGATCACGATGGCCGCGAGCGCGAACCCGACCGACGACGGCCGGGCGCGGCCGCGAAGGGCTCGCGCGGCCCGGTTGGAGCGACGAGCGACCGTGGAGGTCGCGCCCGCCGCTCGGCCACGGCCAACTTTGGCGGACCCGGCATCGGTGTCATGTTCGGCGGTCTTCCCGCCGGTGCGACCCCCGCGCCCGAGACGTCCGACGCCGGGCAGGCCGTCGAGCCCGAGCGGCAGTGGCGAACGTCGCCGAGCGCCCTCGTAGACCGCCATCAGTCCGGGTAGCCGAACGGCGGCTCGGTTCCCGGCCCGTCGAGGTAGCCGATCGCATCGAGCCCCGAGCTGTGGGTCGCGCGCCACTCGCGCTCGGCGCGACGGCGCTCGGTGACGCGGTCGATGCGCTCGTGGAGCTCGTGCTGTCGGCGGCCATAGCTTCGGCGGCGGCTGGTCGTGTGGCGCTTGCTCATCGGGGGCTCCTCATCCTCGATCACTGGCGGCCGGTCCTGAGCCGGCTGCGATGCCTGGGGCGCGACTCAGGGCGACTAGGCGGCGATCCGTTCTGCTGCGCGCAGCCGGGCACTCCGGGCACGCGGGTTGGCGGCGATCTCGGTGGCGGACGGGACGAGGCCCTTGGGGCCGAGGAGGCGGAGCCGTGGCTGGCGCCCGCAGACGCATACCGGCAACTCGGGTGGGCAGGTGCAGCCGCGGCGCTCGGCCTGGAGGAACCGCTTGACGATGCGGTCCTCGAGGGAGTGGTAGCTCAGGACGACGAGCCGGCCGCCGGGGCGTAGGAGGTCCACCGCGGCGGCCAGCCCTGTCTGGAGAGAATCAAGCTCCTCGTTGACGGCGATTCGCAGCGCCTGGAAGACGCGCGTCGCCGGGTGGACGCGGCGCCGGCCCGGCGCGCGGCCGGGCGCAACCCGAGCGATGATCGCGGCGAGCTCCTCGGCGGTCCTGATGGGCGTCACGCGGCGGGCCTCGACGATGACTCGCGCGATCCGGCCGGAGAACGGCTCCTCGCCGTAGCGCCGGAAGAGCGCCGCCAGCTCGTTCGCGTCGAGTGTCGCGAGCAGCTCTGCGGCCGGGACGCCACGCCCGGTGTCGAAGCGCATGTCGAGCGGGCCGCCCGCCCGGAAGCCGAAGCCCCGATCCGTGTCCGCCAGCTGGAAGCTCGACAGGCCGAGGTCGAACAGGCAGCCATCGACGGTCGCGAAGCCCGCGGTGGGTGCGACGGCGGCGAGCTCGCGGAAGTTCGCCTGCCGGAGCTCGAGGCGGTCCCCGAACCGGGTGCCCAGTCGCGCCCGAACTCTGGCGATGGCCGCCCCGTCGGCGTCCAGGCCCAGGAGGCGGCCATCAGGGTCGGAGGATTCGAGGATTCGCTCGGCGTGTCCGCCGCCGCCAACCGTCGCGTCGACATGGCTGCTCCCCGCCGCCGGCGCGAGCATCGACACGACCTCGTCCGCGAGCACCGGGACGTGGACGGTGGTGGTGTCGGTCGGCAGCATCAGATGCCCAGGCCGCGGATCGCTTCGGCGAATTGCGCCGCGTCGTCCAGGTCGCGCCGGTAGGTCTTCCAGCGATCGGGCGCCCAGATCTCGCCGTGGTCGCGCACGCCGATCACCAGTGCTTCCGTACCGATCCCCGCCGCCTCGCGCAGGAAGGCGGGCACGAGGACGCGGCCCTGGCGGTCGAGGTCAGCCTCGATGGCGCCGCCGAAGATCTTGCGCTCGAGCATGCGTCCGGCCGGGTCGGTCACCGGAACGCCGGCGATCTTCGCGGACAGGGCGTCCCAGCCGCCGCGCGTATGGATCGCGAGGCAGCCGTCGATCCACTCGGACAGCACCGCGCCTCCCTCGAGCTGCGCCCGAAAGCGCGCCGGGATCGCGAGCCGCCCCTTGTCGTCCAGCGTGTGCCGGTACTCGCCCGTGAACACCCGCCCCACTCCCGCGAATCAGAGTTGGACGGGCCCGCGGGGACCGCGGACCCGTCATTGGTGTCGCGGATCCGGAGTGCCCGTCCGGAGGCCGCTGATGGCGGAGTGGGCTGGGGGCCCGAGGGACTCGCGTGGGTCCCCACTTCTCCCCACTTCTCACCACTTGCGGGCATTCTAGGCCGCCGGGCGGGTCCGTCAACCCCCAAAATGCACGGCCGCGCCCAGCACAAGCAGGGATGGCTGGGCCAGGGCCCGACACCGGGTTCGGGTCCGCCGCATGGGCAGTCGCGGTGGCTCCCCAGCGCGCGGCGCATGAACCCGGCCCGGCCGGGTTGCGGCTACGCGGGGTGCGGCAGCTTGATCGTCTCGCCCTTGATGATCGGTACCGACATCGTCGGGTTGATCGCCCGGATGGCATCGACCGTCACGCCGTGCCGGGCGGCGATGTCGACCAGGCGGTCACCCGCCACGATGACGTACAGCGAGCACGCTTCCCCGTTGGGACACGGATCCAGGCGCACGAACGGCGTTCGGCCCAGGTACAGCGTCTGGCCCACGACGATCAATCCGGGGTCGTCGATCTGCGGGTTGAGCACCAGCACCGTCGTGATCGACAGGAGATAGCGGCTGACGATGCCGGTCAGCGTGTCGAAACGCTGCACGACGTACTCGAAGCAGCCTGGATATCCGGGACAGCCGGGAAGGCGCGCCAGTGGGTCGTTCGGGTCGATCGATGGCGGCGGGAGGGTCGGCGGCGCCGAGGGCTGGAGCGTCGGCGGGGGCTGCGTCGGCGGGGGCTGCGTCGGCGGGGGCACGGTCGGGCTGGGCGGCCCGAGCGTGGAGGGCGGCTCCACGGTCGGGAGCGCGGTCGGCTGGGGTGGCTCGGTCGACTCGCGGCGGCTCGCTCGCCAGGGCCACGTGGGGCGGCGACGCGATCGGCATCTCCAGGCCGCCTCGGCCCGCGACGAAGGTGACCGCGAAGACGGCGGCACACGCCACGAACAGGGCGGCACCGACGACCGCGGGGGTCATCGTGCGGCGTTCGGGCCGTTCGGTCGCGCCGTCCACTCCCCTCCTCGCTGTCCTGGCTGGCCCGGGACTCTAGTACCTTTTCATCGTGGCCGTGCCGTTCCAACGGGTGCTAGGCTGCGCCGGCTCGTTCGTCGACACCCTGATCGAGCGTCCGCCCAAGGGAGGCGACCGACCCACCGATGGCCATGCCGTTACCCGTTGAAGCGGCGATGCTGCCCGATCCGTCGCATCTCGCGCCGCATCGGATCCGTCGGTGCACGTTCCGACGGCTCATCCGCGTCGAGCCACGGGGCGAGCGTCGGTACGACGTCGAGTGCCTCTACCCGGATCGCCGGCTCGCCATCCCGCTGGGCGACCTCGACTCGGCGACGCCGATCTGCAACGCCTGCACGGCGGCCCACATCTTCCGTCCCGACGAGGACTAGCCCGTCGGGCAGATCGGCCCTAGCCGATCTGGAACGGGTGCTCGGTCGGCGGCTCGCCCTCGGTCGTGATCGCGACCTCGTCGGCGCACTTGATGCATCGGAAGATCCGCGCACCCTTCAGCCATTTTCGCTCGGGGTCGTGCGCCGCAACGTCATGGTCCGACCCTTCGGCGAAGGGCGCCCAGTCGTCGCCACCGTGGCGATGCAGGAGCTTGACCGTCTGGTAGTCGAACATGCGCCCTCTCCCCACGTGAGGATGGAGATGTCCGGTGCAGGGTACGTCAGCGAGGACGGCCTGTAAGCCGAGTTCTGTGCCTCGCCGCCGAAGCGACGAGGCGATGGCCATCCATCTCGGGCCGTCGGTTGCCCGACGGCTCATGCGGCCGACCCGAGGGCTGTGCAGCGCACGTGCTCCCGGCGAACCGGGTGGGCGCCCTCCTATTTGGCCTTGCTCCAGGTAGAGCTTGCCGCGTTTCACTCCGGCTTTCGCCGGCATCGTCACTGTGGCGCTGGTCCTCGCCTCGCGGCGGACGGGCGTTACCCGCTACCTTGCGCTGGGGAGCTCGGACTTTCCTCACGCCGCCGGGTTGCCCCGTCGACGCGCGGCCATCCGGCCGCCTCGCTGACGCTTCGCGATTCTACCCGTCGGGTCGCACGACGACCGAATCCGGGCCGCCGGCCATGACGCGGTCGATGGCGTCGTTGCACATGGCGTCGGCGAGGCGAGTTCTGGGCGCGCGGGACATGCGTGGCGACCCAGCCGTTGGGTAGCGTCCGGAGCATGCGCAGGGCCTCGGCCCACAGCGGGCGCAGCTTGGCGTCCTTGACCCGCCACCGACCGGCGAGCTGCTCGACGATCAGCTTCGAGTCGAGAAGGAGCTCGAGGCGACGGGCGCCGAGCTCCAGCGCCAGCGTGACGGCGCGCACGACGGCCGTGTACTCGGCGACGTTGTTCGTCTGGATCGCCGAGGTAGTCCGAGATCGTGGCATCCGGCTCGGCCCGCGGGTTCGCGCGCATCCGGGCGCGAGAGCGCGAGCAGCACCGCGCCGGCCGATGCCGGACCCGGATTGCCGCGAGCCGCTCCGTCGGTGCGGACGACGAACCCGGTCGCAGCGCCGGTCGCCGACCCTCGCCAGCGCCGGTCGTGCGCATCGCGACCGGCTCGTCGCGGTCGAGGTCGGGTTCGGGCTCGTCGTCGAAGCCCAGCGTCAGCGGCGGCTCGCGCACGAGGGGTCGATCAACCCTCGGATGGGCGTCTCGTCGCCCGCGTCCGATCGGCGCTTCGCCGGCCGGGCGTCCCGCTTCGCCGCGCCACGCGCCTTCTTCGGCGGTCCCCTTGGCGGCCGCGGCGACCTCGGCCGGGGGTGGGAGCTCGGCCGCGGGCGGGAGCTCTGCGGCGTGCGATCGCGGCACCGGCTCCGGCCGGCAGGACCGGCAGCGGGTCGCGCATCGGGCGGTCGTCGGAGCGGCCGCGGAGCTTGCGCCAGGCCCACTGGAGCGGGTCGTAGAACTCGTCGGCGACGCGCTCCTTCAGCGGGATGATCGCGTTGTCCGTGATCTTGATGTGCTCCGGGCAGACCTCGGTGCAGCATTTCGTGATGTTGCAGTACCCGATCCCGCCCGTGTCCTTGAGGTACCGCCGTCGATCGGCCTGGTCGATCGGGTGCATCTCCAGCCCGGCGGTCCGGACGAGGAACCGCGGACCCATGAACGGCCGCTCAGTCTCGTGGTTGCGGAGCACGTGGCACACGTCCTGGCACAGGAAGCACTCGATGCACTTCCGGTATTCCTGGACGCGCTCGATGTCCTCCTGCTGCCAGCGCCAGTCGGACTGCGGGACGCCTTCGGGCGGCGTGAACGGCTCGATCGACTTGTTGACCTCGTAGTTCCACGACACGTCGGTGACGAGGTCGCGGATCAGCGGGAAGGTCCGCATCGGCTCGACGGTGATCGGCTCATCGGGCTCGAAGTCGGACAGGCGCGTCTTGCATGTCAGCCGGGGCTTGCCGTTGACCTCGGCGCCGCACGAACCGCATTTCGCGGCCTTGCAGTTCCAGCGGACCGCGAGGTCCGGGGCGGCGTTGCCCTGGATCCAGTGCAGCGCGTCGAGGACGACCATCCCCTCCTCGACCGGCACGTCGAACTCGTCGAAGCGGGTGGGCCCGCTGGCCTCGCCCCGGAACACCTTCAGGTGGACGTCGGTCATCGATCGCTCGCGGTCATCGTCGCCGTCATCGTCGTCGTCATGGTCGCATCGCGCCCGCGTCAGTGCGCCGCGCCGAGCAGCGCCCGGAGGTCGTCGGGCATCGCCGGCAGCGTCGTGGTCGCGACCTCCATCGATCCGTCCGCGCTCCGCCGAACGACGCCGTTGCGCCCGCCCCAGCCTGGCTGGTCGGTGTCGGGGTGGTCGAGCCGGCTGTGGGCGCCCCGGCTCTCGGTCCGCTGGAGCGCGCTGCGGGTGATCGCCTCGGACACGATCAGCAGGTTCCGCAGCTCGAAGGCGAGGTCCCAGCCCGGGTTGAAGGCCCGCCCACCGCTCACCGCGACCGCCGGCCAGCGAGTGCGCAGCTTGGTGAGCTCGGTGACCGCCTCCTGGAGGTCCGCCTCCACCCGGAAGATGCCGACGAGCCGCTGCATGACCTCCTGGAGGTCGCGCTGGAGTGCGTACGGGTCCTCGCCGCTCGCCCGCTCCAGCGGCGCCGCGAGCTCCCGTGCCGCCTCGCGCACCTGCACCGGGTCCAGGTATGGCTGGTCCGGCCTCGACGCCGCGTATCCGGCCGCGCCGGCGCCGGTCCGCGCACCGAACACGAGCAGGTCCGAGAGCGAGTTGCCGCCGAGGCGATTCGCGCCGTGCATCCCGCCGGCCACCTCGCCGGCGGCGAACAGGCCGGGGATGGTCGAGGCGCCCGTCTCGGCCTCGACCCGGATGCCGCCCATGACGTAGTGCGTCGTCGGCCCGACCTCCATCGGTCCCTTCGTGATGTCGACGTCGGCCAGCTCCTTGAACTGCTCGAACATCGACGGCAGCTTTCGCCGCACGTGCTCCGGGGGCAGGTAGCTGATGTCGAGGAACACCCCCCCGTGGGGCGAGCCACGACCCTCGCGCACCTCGGTGTAGATGGCCCGCGAGACGTTGTCGCGTGTGGACAGCTCGGGCGGTCGGCGGGCGTCGGTGACCCGACCCTGGCTCTGGGCCGTCACCCAGCGGGCGGCTTCCTCGTCGGTCGATGCGTACTCGCCGCGCCGGTCCTCGGGCAGGTACTTCCACATGAACCGCTCGCCGTCCTTGTTGCGCAGGATGCCGCCCTCGCCGCGCACGGCCTCGGTCACGAGGAGGCCGCGCACGCCCGGCGGCCAGACCATGCCCGTCGGGTGGAACTGGACGAACTCCATGTCGATGAGCTCCGCGCCGACCTCGTAGGCGAGCGCATGCCCGTCGCCGCGAGTACTCCCACGAGTTCGAGGTCACGGTGTACGCCTTGCCGATCCCGCCGGTCGCGAGCACGACGGCCTTCGCCGGGAAGACGATGGGTGTCCCCGTCGTGCGCCAATAGCCGAAAGCGCCGGTGACGCCCCCGGCGCCGGTGACGAGTCGCGTGATCGTGCACTCCATGAACACCATGACGCCGGCCGCCACGGCACGATCCTGGAGTGTCCGGATCATCTCCAGCCCGGTCCGGTCGCCGACGTGGGCGAGGCGCGGGTGGGAGTGGCCACCGAACGGGCGCTGGAGGATCCGGCCATCGCGCGTCCGGTCGAACACAGCGCCCCACAGCTCCAGCTCGCGCACGCGGTCCGGTGACTCCATCGCGTGCAGCTGCGCCATGCGCGGGTTGTTCAGCAGCTTGCCCCCGACCATCGTGTCCCGGAAGTGGGTCTCCCACTTGTCCTCGGCGTCCACGTGGGCGAGCGCCGCCGCGACCCCGCCCTCGGCCATGACCGTGTGCGCCTTGCCGAGCAGGGACTTGCACACGAGGGCCACCTTCGCGCCCGCTGCCTGCGCCTCGATCGCCGCCCGCAGGCCCGCCCCACCGGCGCCGACGACGAGGACGTCGACCGAGTGTGTCTCGACCTGATCGAGCGCCTCCGATCCGAGGGCCACGCCGCCTCGGGCCTAGAAGTGGATGACGGGGTCGGCGATGACCCCGTAACCCAGGAGACGGACGTAGATGTCGGCGAACGTCACCGTGATCAGGCTCGTCCACGCCCACCACATGTGATTGCGGTTGAGGTCCGTGACGCGCTGCCAGATGCGTGTACCGGACGCGGCGGACCCGGGTGCACGAGAAGCAGTCGACCTTGCCGCCGACGAGGTGCCGGAGCGAGTGGCACGACAGCGAGTAGCCGGTCAGCAGGAAGACGTTCACGAACAGGAGGACGCCGGCGAACCCGATCCGGGGCGTCGGGTCGGAACCTACCCCGCGCGCGGGAATGATGTTGAACGCGGGCAGCAGGTCGTACCACAGGAACGCCAGCGGGATGAAGGCGAGGTACAGCAGGTAGCGGTGCAGGTTCTGGAGGACGAACGGGAGCGCGTTCTCCAGCGCGAACTTCCGATGGATCGTGGGCTCCCCGACGGCGCAGCCTGGCGGGTCGGCGAAGTAGAACCGGTAGTACGCCTTCCGGTAGTAGTAGCAGGTGGCCCGGAAGCCGATCGGGATCCACAGGATCAGGAGGCCGGGGCTCAGCCAGGTCGGCATGTCGGGCGCAGACGAGCAACGGCGAGAACAGCGGCGAGAGATAGCCGTCGTGCTCCGCGAACTGCGGGCCGAACAGCGGACCCCAGAAGATGCCGCTGAAGGTCAGATAGCCGGCGCAGACGGAGAAGACGACCGCCTGAACGATCGGGTAGACGGCCCAGCTGTCGCGCCGGTTCGTTGCCCCGAAGCCCTGCTTGGCCGTGCCTCGCGGCTTGCGGAGCGCCCGGAGGACGGCGCCCTGGACGGTCACGCGGCGGTCACGCCGCTGCGGCGGTCACGCCGCTGCGCCCGCCGGCGCCGACGCCGCCAGCCGCTCGATCACCGCGTCCGCGAACTCCCGTGTGCCGGCGTTGCCGCCCAGGTCGGAGGTGACCGTCCGCCCCTCGGCGATGACCGATCGGATCGCGCTCTCGACCCGCTCGCCCGCCTCGGCGTAGCCGAGGTGCCGGAGCATCAGCGCCCCGGACAGGATCAGCGCCGTCGGGTTGGCCTTGTTCTGGCCCGCGTACTTCGGCGCCGAGCCGTGGACCGGCTCGAACACCGCACCGTCCTCGCCGATGTTCGCCCCAGGCGCCACGCCGAGGCCACCGACGAGGCCGGCCGCGAGATCCGACACGATGTCGCCGTACAGGTTCGGAAGCACGAGCACGTCGTACAGATCCGGCTTCTGGACGAGCTGCATGCACATGTTGTCGACGATCCGGTCCTCGAACTCGATCCGGCCCGCGTAGTCCGCGGCGACCGTCGTGCACGCCTCGAGGAACAGCCCATCGGACAGCTTCATGATGTTCGCCTTGTGCACGGCGGTGACCTTCCGCCGGCCGTTCGCGACCGCGTACTCGAACGCGAACCGCGCGATCCGCTCGGAGGCAGCGCGGGTGATGATCTTGATGCTCTCCGCAGCGTCCTTGCCGACCATGTGCTCGATCCCCGCGTAGAGGTCCTCGGTGTTCTCGCGGACGATGACCAGGTCGACGTCGTCGTACCGGCTCTGGACGCCCTGCATCGAGCGCGCCGGCCGCAGGTTGGCGTACAGGTTCAGCGCCTGGCGAAGCGCCACGTTCACGCTCCGGAAGCCCGAGCCGACCGGCGTCGTGATCGGCCCCTTGAGCGCGATCTTGTTCCTGCGGATCGACTCGAGGACGCGATCCGGGAGCGGCGTGCCCTCGCTCGCGATCGTCGCCTCGCCGGCCTCCTGGACCTCCCACTCGAACGCGATGCCCGTGGCGTCGAGCACGCGTCGCGTCGCCTCCGCCAGCTCCGGACCGATGCCGTCGCCGGGGATCAGCGTCACTCGGTGGGCCATGGCGCCATTCTAGGCGGGCCCTCGTAGACTCCGCCGATGCGCATCGGGGTCACGGTTCCCATGGCGTTCGGCGAGGTCACCGACAACCAGGCGACCACGTTCGCCGCGACGGCCGAGTTCGCGGGCCGGGCGGAGGCCTCGGCCTCGATTCGATCTGGGTCTTCGACCACCTCATCTGGCGGTTCGACGGCGAGGCGGACGAAGGGCCGGTCGAGGCCTGGACGACGCTCTCGGCCCTCGCCCCCGTCGTGCCGCGGGTCGAGCTCGGCGCCCTGGTGATGTGCTCGTCGTTCCGGAATGCCGGGCTGATGGCGAAGATGAGCGCGACGCTCGACGAAGTGTCCGGCGGGCGGCTGATCGTCGGCCTCGGGTGCGGGTGGCACAAGCCCGAGTACGACGCCTTTGGGCTCCCGTTCGATCACCTCGTGGGCAGGTTCGAAGAGGACCTCGAGGTGATCACGCGCCTCCTGCGGGGCGAGACGGTCGATCGCGCCGGCCGTTGGAGCCACTACGAGCGCGCCGTCTTGCTTCCGCCTCCCGATCAGACGCCCACCGATCCTCGTCGCGTCCAAGGGCGATCGCATGCTCCGTCTCACCGCCCAGTGGGCCGATGCGTGGAACACGGCCTGGTTCGGCCGGGTCGATGAGATGCTCCGGGGCCGGCTCCGCGACCTCGACGACGCGCTGCACGCAGCGGGCCGAGACGATGGCGTCGTTTCGGCGCACTGTCGGAATCCGATTGAACGAACCGGGTGAAGGCGTCGGCGACGATGGTCGCGCCACGGATACCGATGCCCATGGGCTCGCGGACCTGTTCGACGAGCTCGAGTCGATCGGATTTGCGGACACGATCGTCTGGGCGACGGCGAAGACGCCGACCGCACTCGAGCGAATCGCCGAGGCGCGAGAGCTCCACCTGGCCCGTCGCTGACGCGCTCGGGCTCCGGTCCCGGGGTGGTCGGGCGCGTACCATCGCCCTCCCGTGAAGATCCAGGAAGCCGACGCCAAGAAGCTCCTGCTCGCGCAGGGCCTGCCGGTGCCGCCGTGGGAGGTCGCCCGCTCGCCGGCGGAAGCGCGGGCGGCCGCGTCCCGCCTCCTCCACGGGACAGGCCGCGTGGGCCAGGTCGTGATCAAGGCCCAGGTGCTCGTCGGCGGCCGCGGCAAGGCGGGCGGCGTGAAGCTGGCGTCTTCCGACGACGAGGCCGAGCACGTCGCCGACGACATCCTCGGCATGTCGATCAAGGGCATCCGGGTCCGCAAGGTGCTCGTCGCCCCCGCTGCTGACATCGTCAGGGAGTACTACCTCGCCGCGGTCCTGGATCGCGCCGCGCGCCGGATCCTGCTCATGGGCTCGGCCGAGGGTGGCGTCGAGATCGAGCAGGTCGCGGTCACGAACCCCGAGGCGATCGTTCGCGTGCATGCGGACCCACTGCTCGGGCTGCGCGACTGGCAGGCGCGAGAGCTGGCGTTCCGCCTGGGCCTCGGCGCAGCATCTGAAGGCGGCCGTCGCGATCGCGAAGGGCCTCGTCCGGACGATGCAGGCGTACGACGCGGACCTCGTGGAGATCAACCCCCTGGCGGTCATTCGCGAGGGTGGCGCCGGGCACAGCGAGGAGCGCCTCGTCTGCCTGGACGCGAAGATCACGCTCGATGACTCGGCCCTGTTCCGGCACCCGGACCACGAGGCGCTCCGTGACCCGGACGAGGAGGCGCCGGCGGACGCGGAGGCCCGGCGGCACGACCTGACGTTCATCCACCTCGACGGCACGATCGGATGCATGGTCAACGGCGCAGGGCTGGCGATGACCACGATGGACCTCGTGAAGCGGGCCGGCGGCGAGCCGGCGAACTTCCTCGACATCGGCGGCGGCGCGAAGGCCGATCGGGTTGCCGCGGCGATGCGCCTGATCCTGGCCGAGCCCCGGGTCGAGGCGATCCTCGTGAACATCTTCGGCGGCATCACCCGGGGCGACGAGGTCGCCCACGGGCTGATCGAGGCCCGGAAGCAGCAGGTTCGCGACGTGCCGATGGTCGTGCGCATCGTCGGCACGAACGCCGCCGAGGCCGCGCGCCTGCTCGAGGAGGCACACTTCGAGACCGCGGCGTCCCTCGACGAGGCGGCCGCCAAGGCCGTGGCGTCGGCGCGCGCAGCCCACGCTGCGGCCGGCGGCGCCGGCACGCTGGACGCGGGCGTCGGTTCGAGCGACGCGCGTGAGCATCCTCGTCGGGCGCGAGACGCGCCTCGTCGTCCAGGGCATCACGGGGCGCGAGGGCGAGTTCCACGCCCGGGCGATGCGCGAGTACGGCACGAACCTCGTCGGCGGCGTGACGCCGGGCAAGGGCGGCCAGACGGCGCTCGACGGAGCCGTCCCCGTGTTCGACACGATGTCCGACGCGGTCCGCGAGACGAGCGCGAACACCTCGTGCATCTTCGTGCCCGCAGGCGGGGCGCCGGACGCAATCCTCGAGGCCGTTGCCGCGGGCGTCGCGACCGTCTTCTGCATCACCGAGGGCATCCCCGCGCTCGACATGGTGCCGGTGGTCGCGGCGGTCCAGGCGGCTGGGGCTCGATTGATCGGGCCGAACTGCCCGGGTGCGACGTCTCCAGGCCGAGCGAAGGTCGGGATCATCCCGGGCTCGATCCATCGCGAGGGCTCGGTGGGCGTGGTCTCGCGCTCGGGCACGCTGACCTACGAGGCCGTGCAGGCCATGACCGACGCCGGCATCGGCCAATCGACGTGCGTCGGGATCGGTGGCGACCCGATCATCGGCTCGACCTTCCTGGACATCCTCAAGCTCTTCGCCGCCGACCCGGAGACCGAGGCAATCGTGCTCATCGGCGAGATCGGCGGAGCGGCTGAGGAGGAGGCGGCGGCGTGGGCCGGCGAGCACCTCCGCGACGTCCCGAAGGCGGCGTTCATCGCGGGCCGCACGGCGCCCGAGGGCAAGCGCATGGGCCACGCCGGCGCGATCATCTCCGGCGGCGCGGGCACCGCCGCGTCGAAGGTCGCGGCCCTCGAAGCCGCGGGTTTCCGGGTCGCCGGATCCCCCACCGAGCTGCCGCAGCTCCTGCGCGACGCGGGCCACCGCGGCTGAGCGCGCCTCGGCGGCCGAGCGCGTCTCCGTGGCAACCATCGACGCGATGACCGCGAGCCTCGAACGGGTTCCGCAGGCCGGCTACCGCATCGATGCTCGAGCCGACCTCGGCCTCACCCCGCTCGACGGGCTGAGCGACGGCGAGGCGACCCGGCGCCGGGCCGCGGGCCTGGGCAACGGCCCGCCCGCCCCGACGTCGAGGACCTATCTCCAGATCGTCACCGAGAACGTGTTCACGTTCGTCAACAACATCCTGATGGTGCTGGGCGTCGCGCTCGTGCTCGTCGGCCGGCCCATGGACGCGCTCGTCTCGGTCCTCGTGATCGGGACGAACGTCGTCGTCGGGATCGTCCAGGAGATCCGGGCGAAGCGGACGCTCGATCGGATCGCGCTCCTCACTCGCCCCACCGCGGCAACCCTGCGCGATGGCTCGGTCCACCAGCTCGCGGTCCAGGACCTCGTCGTCGGCGATCTCGTCGAGCTCGGCGCCGGCGACCAGGTCGTGCTCGACGGGCGGCTCGCGCGGGGCACGGTCGGGATGGACGAGTCATTGCTGACCGGCGAATCGGACGTCGTTCGCAAGCGGCCGGGTGACGAGGTCTTCTCGGGCAGCTTCGCGACGACCGGCGCCGGCCGATACGTGGTCGAGAAGGGGGCCGGCGACAGCCTCGCGCACCGGATCACGGCCGGGGCGCGCACGTTCCGCCGGATCCTCACGCCGCTCCAGGGCGAGATCAACCTCGTGATCCGCGTGGTCCTCGGGATCGTGGTCTACCTCGAGATCCTCGTCGTCTTCCGGGCCGTCCTTCAGCAGGCGGCGATCGGGGACGTGGTCGCCGACGCCACGCTGCTCGCCGGCCTCGTGCCCAACGGCCTGTTCGTCTCGATCGCCGTCGCCTACGCCGTGGCGGCGATCCGGATCCTGCGGTTCGGGGCGCTCGTCCAGCAGGCGAACGCGGTCGAATCGCTCAGCCACGTCGATGTCCTGTGCCTCGACAAGACGGGCACGCTCACGGCGAACCGGCTCCACGTGGAAGCCATCGCGGGGCTCCACGACGCCAGCGAGGACGAGGTGGTCCAGGCGCTGGCCGCGCTCGCCGGCAGCGCGACCGCGAAGAATCGCACGAGCGAGGCCATCGCCGAGCGCTGGCCGGTAGCCGCGCGACCCCTTTCGGCCGAGGCGCCGTTCTCGTCGGCGCGCAAGTGGAGCGCCGCGGCGTTCGAAGGCGAAGGGGCGGGGATCATCGCCCTCGGCGCCGCGCCGTTCCTCCGCGATGCCCTGGCCCGGGACGACCGCGGCGAGGTCATCGCATGGGCCGAGCTGGAGCGGCGTGCCTCCGCGTGGACCGCCACCGGCCTCCGCGTCCTGCTCGTGTGCACCCACCCGGATGCCGCGGCCCTCGTCGTCCCGGAGGACGACACCGATGCCACGCTTCCGCTTGGCATGCGTGCGCTGGGCCTCGTCGCGCTGCGCGACGAGCTGCGGACCGACGCCGCCGAGACACTTGCCCGGTTCGTCGACGCCGGCGTGGCGGTGAAGATCATCTCGGGCGACGACCCGGACACGGTCGTGAGCCTGGCGCGGCAGGCAGGCCTCACGGGCGAGCTGCCGTGGACGTCCGGACGCGACCTCGACGGGCTCGACGACGATCAGCTGTCCCGCGTGGCGAGCGAGACGACGATCTTCGGCCGGATCACGCCCGCCCAGAAGGAACGCCTCGTCGGCGCGCTGCGGAGCCGCGGCCACTACGTCGCGATGATCGGCGACGGCGTGAACGACGTCCTGTCGCTCAAGAAGGCGAACCTCGCCATCGCGATGGGCAGCGGCAGCCAGGCGACGCGCGGCGTCGCCGACCTCGTCCTCATGAGCGACGCGTTCGGCGCCGTCGCCCAGGCGGTCGAGGAGGGCCAGCGGATCGTGAATGGGATGCAGGACATCCTGAAGCTGTTCCTCACCCGCGTCGCGACCGTCGGCCTCGTCGTCGTGAGCTCGCTGGTGGTCGGAACCTTCCCGATCGAGCTCCGGAACGCGTCGGCGCTGACGCTGTTCACGGTGGGCGTTCCGAGCGCGCTCCTCGCGGTCTGGGCCGCGCCCGGGCGACGTCACCAGGAATCGCTCGGCCGGACGCTCGCCACGTTCGTCCTGCCGGCCGCCGTCGTCTCGAGCCTGATCGGGCTCCTCGTGTTCTACGGCTCGATCCTGCTCGCCGGCCCCACCGACGAAGCGGCCCTCGCGGTGGCGAGCGCCCAGGCGCGGACCGCGTTCACGTCGTTCCTCGTGTTCGCCGGCCTGTTCCTCGTCGTGTTCGTCGAGCCGCCGGTCGACTGGCTCGCGGTCGCGGAGCCCAGGACCGCCGACAAGCGCCCGGCGTTGCTGGCGATTGCGCTCGCGGTCGGCTACGTTCTCACCCTGCTGTTCGCGCCGGCGCGCGAGTTCTTCTCGTTCGCGGTGCCCGAGCCCCGCGACGCCGCGATCGTGCTCGTCGCGGGAGCGCTGTGGGTGCCGCTCGTGCGCCTCTTCTGGAAGCATCGATTGATCGACCGGTTCCTGGGCAGGGGGTGACGCCATGACGATCGACCCGAAGAGCTTCGACGCGAAGGCGGCCGACTGGGACACGCCGGAGCGCATCGCCCGCGCGGCCGTCGCGGCGCGCACGATCCGCGACCGGGTGACGTTCCCGCCGGGCGCGCGCGCCATCGATATCGGGGCGGGCACCGGCCTGCTTGGCCTCGCGCTCCTGGACCAGCTCGCCGAGCTCGTCCTGGCCGACACGTCGAGTGGCATGCTCGAGGTCGCCGCGCGCAAGATCGCAGACGGCGGGCTGTCGAATGTCCAGGCGATCCACTTCGACCTCGTCGCGGATCCACCGCCCGCAGCGGCACCGTTCGACGCGGTGATCTCGCAGCTCGTGCTCCACCACATCGAGGACACGGCGGCGGGCATCGGAGCGATCCGACGGCTCCTCGTCCCCGGCGGCCAGGCAGTCCTCCTCGACCTCGACGCCGAGGATGGCTCCTTCCACGGCGACGTCGGCCAGAACGTCCATCACCTGGGCTTCGCCCGGGGGCACGTCGCCGGCCTGGCATCGGCAGCGGGCTTCGTCGAGGTCCATGTCGCGGACGGCGGGCAGATCGGTGGAGCCGAGCACTCGGACGACCAGTACCCGATGTTCCTCCTGACCGCGCGGGCTCCCGCGCGGCCGGGCGGTCGGTGAGATGGGCCTCGTCCTGGATCTCGTCGCCGGCGAGGGCACCGAGATCCTGGCCGCCATCGCGGCCGACGACCTCGCGAGCTTCGACGATCGAGCCCGCTTCCCCGCCCACCTGTCGTTCGGCGGGTCGATCGACCCGACGTGGCTCGACCTGTTCAGCGATGCCGTGCGGACGGTGACCGGGCGGGACGACCCGGTCGACTTCCTGGAGGCACGGTCGGAGCTCGAGGTCGACGGCAGCGAGCGGACGGTCGAGCGGGTCGATCCAGGTTGGATCGCGGCCATCGCGACGGTGCACGATCGGGATCTCGACGCCATCACGGGCCGCTGGATCGACCTCCTCGAGGACGAGCTCGGCGACCTGGCGCGGGAGGAGAAGCCCACCGTCCGGAAGTTCGCCTCCGATATCGTCGAGTTCGCGCGAGCCGCGGATCGTGCCCCCGAGGTGATCCTCGCCTGGTCCCTCTAGGAGCCCGGCGACCGGCCCACCCATTGGCAGGCCGGTCGAGGATCGCCCCGGCTATTCGCAGACGAGTGGCTGAGCCGGGTACTCCGAGACGGCGAACACGTGGCCGGACGGGGTCACGACGTACCAGAAGCTCGAGGCGAGGACGTCGGCGCCTGTCTTGTTGAACCAATAGTCGGACGACCACACGCAGGCCCCTTCACTGTTCACGAAGGTCCGGGTCGGCAGCTGCCCCTGGAACTCCGGGATCATCACCGGGTCGTTGTTCAGGCGGCAGTGCTGGATCTCGACGGCCGAGCCATTCGGCCGCTGCACGCGAACCAGGCTGCTGCAGTCCCCCCGCATCAGCGATGCGATCGGGAAGTCGTCGCCCTTGCGCACGGCGAGCACCGTCTCGAAATCACGGATGCGGTCGAACTTGACGCCGCCCGCAGCCACCGGCGTCGCGATGGACACCGCCATGAGCGTCGATAGCAGGATCATCGAACCACGCTTCCACATCACCGGCTCCTCCCTGGTGGGTTGACAGGTGGACGATGCCGGTTGAGCAGGCGCGGGGAATCCCTAATCTGGGTGGGCGGGCTCCCCATCTTGAAGCCCCAGGCGCTCGGCCTCGCGCCGGGCGGCCGCCCGATCGGGCACCCCGAGCTTTCGCAGCACCGCTGAGACGTGGTGGTCGACCGTCTTCGGTGAGATGACGAGGCGCCTGGCGATGTCGGCGTTGCTGGCTCCCCGACGGACGAGTCCCAGGACATCCATCTCGCGATCGGTCAGGCCCGCCGGATGCGCCCGCGTGCTCGGCCGCGGGCCGCGTGGAAGACCTCTCGCGCCACGTTCGCGGAGCCGTCGCTCGACCCGATCGGCGAGCACCCGGGCGTCCAGAGACCGGAGGATCGCAAGGGCGTCCCGCAGGTCGGCCTCGGCGTCGCTGTCCGCGAGCGCGGCCGCCTGGTCGTAGGGCCGACCGATCGCCGCCCACGCGTCGGCTGCGTCCCGATGTCGGCCCGCCGCCTGGAGCACGTACGGCGCCTCGGTGCCCTCGGGGAGGCGATCCGTTCGTCCGGACCGCCAAGCCCAGAAGCTCAGCTCGCTGATGAAGAACGCCGGCCCGACCGGCCTGCCGAGGTCGACGCCGCGCGTCGCCTCGGTGCCGACCGTCTCGAGGTCGCCGCCGAGCCAGGCCGCCTCAGCGCGAGCCGCATGCAACGGCAGGATCTCCTGAAGCTCGCCAGGGCCAACCGTCGCCATTGCATCGTCCAGCGCGAGTCTTGCGCCCGGCTCGCCGCGTCGAGCGCGCAGGCGACCGAGCACCTCCAGCGCCCGGCCCTTAACCTGGCTCGAGACCGCGCCGCCGGAGAGCAGGGCGCTCGCGCCTCGCTCGGCATCAGCCCAGCGTCCGCGCTCCAGGGAGATCTGCGCCATGCGCGCGAGGAGCAGGTGTCGATAGAGCTCGAACTCGTGGTCCTTGAGAAACGCGATGGCCTCGGCGCCGTACCGCTCGGCGACGTCGTAGCGCCGAAGGTCCCTGGCCGACTCAACGTAGTTGATGAGGATTCGGATGACGTCCTCGGCGAGGTTCGCCGCCCGGGCCCGCCGGAGCGCCTCCTCGAGATGGTTCCATAACGTCGCTTCATCGCGCACGGTTTCCAGCGCCGCGAGCGTCGTGAGCGCGTGGACGGCGATTGGCTCGTCGCCGAGACGATCGGCAAGGTCCAGCGCCTTCGCGGCAAGCATGCGGGAGCGGTCATCGTCCTGGGTTGCGTTCATCAGGAGTTGCGCGAGCTTCGCGTAGGCTGCAGCGAGGGCAACACCGCGCGGCTCGATCCCTTCGAGCACAGCGACCGCCAATTCCGCGACCTCCCTTGCGCGATTGCCTTCCCCACCGAGCCACATGTAGGTCGAAAGCGCACGCAGCCCGCTACCTTCCGCTGCCGTGTCGCCGAGCCGACGCCAGATGTCCAGCGCGGCTTCCTGCGCCGATCGAGAAGCTGCGACGCGGTCGGAGACGGAGCATTCGTAGGCGTAGCGCTCGAGGAGGTCTGCCCGCGCTCGAGGGTCGAGACCGTCCGACAGGGCGAGCGCCACCGAGAGGTAGTCCGCGGCCTCGATGTGCGCGCCGAGCTCGGCCGCCTGTGAAGCCGCGAGCGGCGCGAGCTCGAGAATCGCCTCGGCATCCCCGGCTTCGATCGCGTGCTGAGCGAGGCGCACCGGGTCGGCGTCCGCGACGCCGGATCGGAGCGCGACGAGCGCCCGCTGGTGCAGCCGGGCGCGCTCGTCGGGCGCGAGGGCGTCGAGCACCGCGTCCCGCGCCAGCTCGTGTCGAAAGCCCAGGCGCCCGTCGCGATCCTCCAGCACGCGTCGCTCCAGGCTCTCCCG
The DNA here is from genome assembly GCA_963721765.1 of uncultured Chloroflexia bacterium. Classification (GTDB taxonomy): domain Bacteria; phylum Chloroflexota; class Limnocylindria; order Limnocylindrales; family CSP1-4; genus UBA5189. The sequence goes on along the minus strand of CAVRJP010000001.1, from coordinate 1,012,875 downwards.
GATGCCGACGCTCGCTGCGGCGCCCTGGACGACCGCGCCCACCATCGACCGTTCGGCGCGGGGCCCGAGGACCGCCGCTGCCTCGACGACCCGTTGCCCCGCGGGCGACAACCTGGCGACGCGTGCGCCGACCGCGTCGCGCACGGTCGCCGGCAGGGCCTCGCCGCCCGAGGCGAGCACCTCGGTCACGAAGAATGGGTTGCCCCCGGTCGCCTGGTGAAGCCTGGCCGCGTCTCGGGCAGGCACGCCGGCGAGCATGCCCACGGCCTCGACGGAAAGCGGCGGGAGGATCAGCTCGCTCACGAGCCGTGCGGGCAGGTCGCCGAGCATCAGGCGCAGCGGATGCCTCGCGCCGACCTCGTCGCCGCGATACGACCCGACGATCAGCGTCGACAGGTCGGTCAGGCGGCGACCGACGACCCGAAGCAGGTCGAGGGTTGCGCTGTCGGCCCAGTGGAGGTCCTCGAGCATGACGACGCTCGCGGAGCCCTGCGCTCGAACCGTCATCAGGAAGCGGTCGATGACCTGCTCGCGATCGGCGCTCGCCAGGGCGTCCCGAAGGCCATCGTGCAGTTGCCGGGCGATGTCGACGATGGGCGCGAACGGTCGGGGCGGGACGACCGGGTCGCAGATGCCGCGAAGCACGCCCGTCGTGCGCGGCAGGCTCGCCGTGAAGGCTTCGAGCAGGCTCGTCTTGCCGATCCCGGCCTCGCCCGAGACGACCACCAGCTGCCCGCCCGATCGCCGAGCGTCTGCGAGTCGCGCACGGAGCTCGGCCAGCTGTGGACCGCGCTCCAGGAGGTCGAGCCCGACATCCCGCGACGATGCCCCGGACCGGCCGGCGCGCATCGGCGGTCGCTCGGCGGTCACTCGAAGCCGAGGCTCCGCCATGCCGGCCCGCCGGGTGCCTCGATCAGCTCGACGAGCACGCCGTGGCACGAGCGCGGATGGAGGAACGCGACCGGACCTTCCGCACCGCGACGTGCCGCGCTGTCGATCAGCTCGACGCCCTCGATTCCGAGGCGCGTGAGCTCCTCGGTCAGGTTGGCCACCTCGAAGCACACGTGGTGGAAGCCCTCGCCCTTGCTCGCGAGGAAGCGCGCGACCCCGGTCGTGTCGTCCGTCGGCTGGACGAGCTCGACCTTGGATTCGCCGATCCCGAGGAACGCGATCCGCACGCGGTCGGACGGGATGTCCATGATCGTCTCGAGGGGCAGGCCCAGGAGGTCGCGATACAGCGGGAGGGCACCTTCGAGCGATGCGACCACCACCGCGACGTGATGGATGCGCCCGGGCGGTTTGAACCGGACCGAAGGCCGCTCGGATCGTCGCGCCGGCGTCGCTCGTGCGGCCTTCGCCTTCGCGCTCGGCGTTCGCGAACCCTTCGTGGGGGCGGCTCCCTCGACGTTCGCCCTCGCGCCGTCCTGCCTCGCCACTCCCCTGCCCTCCGTCCTGGTGGATCCCGGCTCAGACCGTGATCAGCTCGCGGTGCACGCCCCACGCGACGCGCAGTCGATCGGCGATCTCGCCCACGGTCGCATACGCCTTGACGGCTTCGATGATCGGCGGCAGCAGGTTGTCCGTCCCCCTGGCCGCGTCCTCCAGCCGGCGGACCGCCGCCGCCCACGCCGCGGGATCGCGCTCGGCCCGGACCCGCTGCACCCCGGCGACCTGGCGCCGCTCTGCCTCGGGGTCGATCCGCTGGATGGCCGGCGCCGCGACTTGCTCGTCCCGGAACTTGTTGACGCCGACGACGACCTGGTCGCCCGAGTCGATTGCTCGCTGGGCCCGGTACGCCGATTCCTGGATCGAACGCTGCTGGAACCCGGCCTCGAGCGCGCGCAGCGTGCCGCCCATCGCATCGATCTCGTCGAGATAGGCCTGGGCGGCGGCCTCGAGCTCGTCGGTGAGGGTCTCGACGAAGTACGACCCGCCGAGGGGATCCGGGGTCTCGGCGACACCCGACTCGTAGGCGAGGATCTGCTGGGTCCGAAGGGCAAGCCGGACGCTCTCCTCCGTCGGCAGGGCGAGGGCCTCGTCGCGCGAGTTGGTATGGAGGCTCTGGGCGCCGCCGAGGATCGCCGCGAGCGCCTGCACGGTCGTGCGGACGACGTTGTTGTCGACCGACTGGGCGGTGAGCGACGAGCCCGCGGTCTGGACGTGGAATCGACACGCCATCGAACGGGCGTTCGATGAGCCGAACCGGTCCCGCACGATCCGCGCCCACATCCGGCGGGCCGCCCGGAACTTGGCGACCTCCTCGAAGAGCTCCGACCACGCCGCGAAGAAGAAGCTGAGGCGGGGCGCGAAGTCGTCGATCGCCATTCCCCGCGCCAGCGCCCCCTCCACGTAGGCGATCGCGTCGGCGAGCGTGAAGGCGAGCTCCTGGGCGGCCGTCGCGCCGGCTTCGCGCATGTGGTAGCCCGAGATCGAGATCGTGTTCCACTTCGGCAGCTCGCGCGCCCCGAACTCGAACACGTCCGTCACGAGGCGCATCGACGGCCCGGGCGGGTAGATCCACGTCCCGCGGGCGATGTACTCCTTCAGGATGTCGTTCTGGACGGTCCCCGAGACCTTCGCCCGTTCGACCCCCTGCCGCTCGGCGGCGGCGACGTAGAGCGCGACGAGGGTCGCGGCCGTGGCGTTGATCGTCATCGAGGTCGACACCTCGCCGAGCGGGATCTGGTCGACAAGGGTCTCCATGTCGGCGAGGCTGGAGATCGGGACACCGACCCGGCCGACCTCGCCCTCGGCCTCGGGCGCGTCCGAGTCGTAGCCCATCTGCGTCGGCAGGTCGAATGCGACCGAGAGCCCCGTCTGGCCCTGCTCGAGGAGGTAGCGGAAGCGGCGATTCGTCTCCTGCGCGGTCGCGAACCCGGCGTACTGGCGCATCGTCCACAGGCGGCTCCGGTACATCGTCGCCTGGACGCCGCGGGTGAACGGCGGCTCGCCCGGCCGGCCGAGATCGCGATCCTCGTCGAGCCGGACCGTGTCGGCCGCGGTGTACAGGTCCCCCACCTCGATACCGGACGAGGTCTCGAATCGGTCACGCCGCTCCGCGGCGCCCTCGACGGCCTTGCGGCGGGTCGTGGCTCGCCAGCGATCCCGTCCCGGATCCGTGCTCCCGCTGGGAGGGCCGGTTTCGTCCTTCATTCGATCACGATCATGACGTCACCGAGCTCGACGTTCTGCCCCGCGCCGATGGCCACCCGGGTGATCCTCCCGGCTCTGGGCGACCGGAGCTCGTTCTGCATCTTCATCGCCTCGACAACGAGCACGCGCTGGCCTGCCTCGACGGTGTCACCGTCCGCAACATCGACCGTGATGACGCGCCCGGGGATGATCGCACGGAGCTCGACCGAGCCGCCCTTCGCGAGCTCACCTCGCGCCTTGGTCGCACGCTCCCGGAGTCGAGCGCGGGCCTCGGGCTCGACGTCGACCTCGAAGTGCCACCCGTCCACCACGACCTCGACCCGGTGCAGGCCGATCGTCGCTCCCTCTGGCTGGGCTGAGGCGAGGAGCAGGACCTGGTGGTGCATCGTCGTGTCGCCGGGGCCAGGAGCATCGAGGCGCGCCCTGGGGAGGCCGGTGACCGTGAGCGTGACCGGTTCGGGCGTCCCGTCGACGATCGCCGTGCCGTCCGGCCCTGCCTCGACGACGACAGCCCGGGAGCCGTCCGCGCCGGCAACGACGAGCGTCCGGGCGGCGACCACTACGCCGGCCATCGGCTCGGCCCTCGGTCCCGCCTTCCGTCGGGCGCTCCGTCGTCCGATCCGTGGGACCAGCCGTCGGGCGATCCGTCCGCCCGGCCGTTCGCCCACACGTGCGGCCATCGATCGACACCGTTCGCCAGGGCGGCCGACGACCAATTGCCTTCGATCCCTGCGCCGTCCCGGCTCGCAGGCGCACCCGGTTGTCTTTGCGCAAAGACATCAGCCCGCGATGTCGGATCGGACCAAGCCAACCCAGCCGCCATTCGCGCATGTCGCTGCGCTCGCTGACTGGCCTCGGCACCGTTCCAATGCTCCGCGACCCAGCCCGTCGACAGCTCAGCCTCGCGAAAGCCCGCGTGACCGGCGACGAATCGATGGAACGGCAGGGTCGTCTGGATCCCGGCGATCTCGGCCTCATCGAGCGCCCGCGCGAGGCGGTCGATCGCCGACGATCGATCGAGTGCGTGCACCATGACCTTTGCCAGCAGGTTGTCGTATTCCGGCGGGACGCGATCGCCGGCCTCCGTCGCGGTGTCGACTCGGACGCCGGGGCCACTCGGCATGACCCAACGACGGACCGTGCCCGGGGTCGGCGCGAAGTCGCGCCCGGGGTCCTCGGCGGCGATCCGTACCTCGATGGCGTGACTGGTTGGGCTCGCGGCCGCCGCTGCCGCCGCGAGTGCCGGCTCGGACAGCGGCCAACCGGCCGCGAGCTGGAACTGCTCCCGGACCAGGTCCAGGCCACTGACCAGCTCCGTGATCCCGTGCTCCACCTGCAGCCTGGTGTTGACCTCGAGGAAGAGGAACTCGCCATCCGGCGTCCGCAGGAATTCCGCCGTGGCCGCGTTCGTGAGGCCGGCTGCTGTAGCCACGCGCATCGCCAACTCGTGGAGCGACCGCCGCTCCTCACTCGAGAGGCCCGGGGCCGGAGCCTCCTCGACGAGCTTCTGATGGCGACGCTGGAGCGAGCAGTCCCGCTCCCCGATCGCAACGACACGACCCTGCGCGTCGCCGAGCAGCTGGACCTCGATGTGCCGCGCAGGCGCGACCTCGCGCTCGAGATAGACACGCCCGTCGCCGAACGCCGCGCCTGCCTCGCGCGAACCCTCCATCAGCGCGACCGGCAGATCCGCCGCGCGCCCGACGCGGCGCATGCCCCTGCCGCCCCCGCCCGCCGCCGCCTTGACGAGCAGCGGGAACCCGATTCGCCTTGCGTCGTCCACGACGAGCGAAACCGAGTCGGGGCCGTCGAACGTCGCGGGCTCGAGGGTGCCCGGGACGATGGGGACTCCCGCGTCCCGGGCAAGCCGGCGGGCATGGAGCTTGTCTCCGAGCGCTTCGAGGACGGCTGCCGACGGACCGACGAACGTCAAGCCGGCCTCCTTGACACGGCGCGCGAGGTCGGGCCGTTCGGCGAGGAAGCCGTAGCCCGGGTGCAGGGCGTCGGCCCCAGTCCGAGTCGCAGCGTCGAGGATTGCCTCGATCCGGAGGTAGCTCTCGGGAGCCGGGGCCGGCCCGATCCGGACCGCGACGTCGGCCAGCCGAGCATGCGCGCTCTGGGCGTCCGCATCGCTGTAGACCGCGACCGATTCGAGCCCCAGCTCGCGACATGCACGAATGATTCGGACCGCGATCTCGCCGCGGTTCGCGATGAGCACCCGACGGAACGGCAGCGAACCGCGACGATCGATCATCCGGATTGCGGCTCTCTCCTTGACCGCGGCCGCCGGGCCGGGCGGGCTGTCCTTGCGCAAAGACACGCTAGAGCGGGATGTTCCCATGCTTCTTTCGGGGATTCGTTTCCCGCTTCGTCGCGAGGGCGGCGAGACCGGCGATGAGGCGTGGTCGGGTCTCGGATGGCCGGATGACGTCGTCCACGTATCCGCGCCCGGCCGCGACGTACGGATTCGCGAATCGGCTCTCGTACTCCTGGACAAGACGGGCCCGCTCCGCCTCCGGATCCGCTGCGCCGGCGATCGCATCCTTGAAGATGATTGCGACCGCGCCCGCCGATCCCATGACGGCGATCTCCGCCGACGGCCACGCGAGGTTGAGATCGCCACGGATGTGCTTGCTGCTCATGACGTCGTACGCGCCGCCGTAAGCCTTGCGCGTGATCACCGTGAGCTTCGGCACCGTTGCTTCGCAGTACGCGTACAGCAGCTTTGCTCCGTGTCGGATGATCCCGCCATGTTCCTGACCGACGCCGGGCAGGAAACCTGGCACATCGACGAACGACACGAGTGGGACATTGAATGCGTCGCAGGTTCGGACGAATCGCGCAGCCTTCACCGACGCGTCGATATCCAACGCACCCGCGAGCACGGCCGGTTGCTGGGCGACGACCCCGACCGAAGCGCCGCCGAGCCGCGCGAACCCGACGATGATGTTCTGCGCCCACGCCGGTTGGACTTCGAGCCAGGAATCGCGATCGACCACCGATCCGATCACCTGGTGCATGTCGTATGGCGCCTGGGGCGCATCAGGCACGATCGCGTCGAGCTCTGCGTCCATCCGGTCCACCGGATCCGCGGGCTCACGCGCCGGCGGTCGCTCGAGGTTGTTCGCGGGCAGATAGCCGAGCAGCTGTCGCGCGGCAGCGAGTGCACTCGCCTCATCCGGCGCAGCCAGGTGGGCAACGCCACTGCGTGTGGTATGCGTGCCCGCTCCCCCGAGAAACTCAGCGTCGACCTCCTCGTGGGTCACCGTCCGCACGACGTTGGGCCCGGTCACGAACATGTAGCTGGTGCCCTCGACCATGACCGTAAAGTCGGTCATCGCCGGCGAATAGACCGCCCCACCGGCGCATGGCCCAAGGACGATCGAGATCTGCGGCACGACACCGGACGCCAGCACGTTGCGCAGGAAGATCTCGGCATAGCCACCAAGTGACGCCACACCCTCCTGGATGCGGGCGCCCCCCAAATCATTGAGCCCGATGACCGGTGCCCCGACTTTCATCGCGAGGTCCATCACCTTGCAGATCTTTTCGGCGTAGGCCTCGGACAACGAGCCCCCGAAGACAGTGAAGTCCTGGCTGAACACGAAGACGGTCCGGCCATCGATCCGACCATGGCCCGTCACGACACCGTCGCCGAGGGGTTGCTGGTCGGCCATCCCGAATTCCGTCGTTCGGTGGACGACGTATCTGTCGAGCTCGATGAAGGAATCGGCGTCCAGCAGTAGCTCGAGGCGCTCCCGTGCCGTGAGCTTGCCCATGGCGTGCTGCTTCTCGATTCGTTCCGCGCCTCCACCAGTCAGCGATTCAGCGCGCATCGCGTCCAGGCGGGCGAGTCGCTCGTCATTCGTGGGCACCGCGAATCTCCGTGTGTCTTTGCGCAAGGACAGCGCTCGGGGAGGACGCTCGAGGCGTCGGTTTCGCCATCATAGGCGTCAAAGTTCGCCGGCCGACCCAATTCCACGGCCGGCCGACTGCGGTGCGGCTATCCACACTTCGGTGCACAACTCGATCATCCTGTGGATAACTCGACGGCACCGACACCGCGTCGCTGCGCTAGCATCAGCACCGGCGTCCGGGCCTGCGCCACGGCCACGGCATCGCCGACGGAGTCCCCCACTCCCGCCGGCTTCCACACTGCCTTCGCGAGAGAACGAGGTGAAGCCCCGGTGACGAACGTGATCGCGATTGCCAACCAGAAGGGTGGGGTCGGCAAGACGACGACGGCCATCAACCTGGCCGGCGCATTGACCGAGGATGGGCTGCGCATCCTGTGCATCGACATGGATCCGCAGGCGAACCTCACCGCCGGGCTCGGCATCAACCTCAACACGGTCGAGGTGTCGATGGCCGATGTCCTCGTCGGTCGCTCGACGATCGACGAGATCATTCGCGCGACCGAGACAAAGGGAATCGATATCGCCCCGGCGCATATCGACCTCGCCGCCACGGAAGGCGAGCTCTTCACGATGCTCGGTCGCGAGTCGCTCCTGCGTGACGCGCTCGAAGGCCGGCTGAAGAAGCGCTACGACTTCGCGCTCATCGATTGCCCACCGAACTTGGGACTGCTCACGGTCAATGGGCTCGTTGCCGCAGACGGCGTGATCATCCCCGTTCAGACCCAGTACTACGCCATGAAGGGCCTGACCAACCTGGTCAAGGTCATCAACACGATTCGGCTCAAGCTCAATCGGCGGCTGAAGATCCTCGGCCTCCTGCCGACGTTCTTCGACGCCCGCACCAACCTCGCGCGGGACATGCTCGACGAGCTGCGCGTGGTCGGCGACCACCACGTCTTCAACGCCATCATCCGCAACACCGTCAAGCTGGGCGAGGCACCCCTCGTCGGCCGGCCGATCACCTCGTATGCCAGCAACACGGACGCAGCTCGCACGTATCGCGAGCTCGCGCGAGAGGTGGTCGAACTTGGCTAGGACCGACTTTCGCGCCGCCGCTGCGCGACGCCTCTCAGAGGAACGCGAGCTCTCCCCGGCAATCGTCAGCCTGCTCTCGAACGACCGCCAGGGCCGGGCGCGAGGCGGGGTTCGCAACATCAGCGTCGAGCGGATCGTTCCCAACCCCGAGCAGCCCCGACTGTCGATGGACCAGGTCACGCTCGACGAGCTGGCCGCGTCGATTCGTGAGCACGGCGTCCTTCAGCCGATCCTCGTCCGACCGCTCGAGCATGGCGAGTTCCAGCTGATCGCCGGCGAGCGCCGGTGGCGCGCGTCGAAGGCCGCCGGCCTGGAGACGATTCCTGCCCTTGTCGAGGAGATCGACGACGACACCGCGCTCGAGATCTCGATCATCGAGAACCTCCAGCGTGAGGACCTGTCGCCGCTCGACGAAGCCGCGATGTACGACCGCATGGTTCGGGAGCATGGCTACTCGGTCCGTCGGTTGGCCCAGAAGCTCGGGAAGGACAAGGGCTACCTCGAGAACCGACTGCGCCTCGCGGACGCGCCTGTCGAGGTGCGCGAGCTGGTGTCCTTGCGCAAAGACACCCTGTCGCACGCCTACGAGTTGATGAAGGTCGAGGACCCGAAGAAGCGCAAGCGGCTCGCGGCCCAGGTCGCCCGAGGCGAGCTCACCCTGCTCAAGCTGCACGACAAGATCGAGGGCCGGCCCAGCCGCTCGGCCCCAGCCCAGATCGCAGCCGACGACGACCTGCCGGAACCCGACGAGGCCGAGTCCGAGGCCGACGCGGCATGGACCGGACGACGGCCGGTCGCGGCCAACCTGACAGACGACTCGCTGGTGACGGCGAAGCAGCACCTTGCCGACGCGGTCGAGGCGCTGGTCGAGGTCCTGCGGACCCCAGACGTCGTGCGCACGATCAGCGTGGTCGACCGGGCGAACCTCGCCAAGTACCTCACGATCGCCAAGCTTCGGCTCGAGAACGCGATCGCGGTCGTGCGGAGCGAAGGCACCTGACCGCCAGGTCGTCCTGAGCCGACGAACCGACGAGCCTCGCCAGGTCACCCCGGGCGAGGCTCCTTCCTTTCTGGGCCCCGCGGGCTACCCTCCCCCGCCGGTCGATGAAGCGGTTCCCGCGAGCCACGCGATGCCGATCGCGCCGACGCCAAGGGCCTCGAGCTCCCAGCCGCGCTCGCGGATTCGAGCGCTCAGCGATCGCAGGGCCAGCGCTCCCAGGAGAATTGCGCCGATCCCGGCAACGACGCCGACGAGCCGAAGCGCCCGCAGCGCGTCCAGGCGAGCGACGGTACCGCTCCCTCCCGGGAGCCCTGGCGGGACGGTCCCGGCAGGTGGAACCGCGGGCGCCGCGAACACGGCCAAGGCAACGACGACGAGGAACAGTCCCGCATGAGCGAGCCAGGCCCGGGCCGGCCCGAGCGCCACGGCGATCGCGGTGCGACCGACGTGAGCGTCGCGCTCGACATCCACCAGGCCGTTGGCAATGGCAAGGCCGGCGCCGGCCAGGATCGCCGTCGGGACGAGGATGACCAGGCCGGGTGGCACCGAGCCCGAGGCGCCTAGCCAGGCATGGATGGGCAGGAGCGGTAGCGCGAGCGAGAGTGGCAGCCACGACCAGCGCGTCCGTGACAGGCGCAGGTCGTACGCATAGCCGAGCGCAAGCCCGCCGGTCGCTACGGCGGCCGTTCCGAGCCCGGATGGCGCCGACAGGACGATCCCCACGATCGCCCCGGTGACGGCGACCCAGATCGCATGCGTCCGCGACACGACCTGCCGCGGGATTGGCTTTGACGGCTTCTGCTCGGCGTCGAGCGGAGCGTCGACGACGTCATTGAGGGCCCCGATGGATGCCTGCAGGACGAGCATCGCCACGCCGAGCCGCGCCGCCGTCGCGAGATCCCCGCCGGCGAGCGTTGCGACGGTCGCGGTCGCGACGGCGTTCAGCACTGAAGGGAAGGGGTGCAGGAGCCGGCCGAACCCCGCCGCTCGGACGAGGATGGAGGTCTCGGGCCGGACATCGCCGCGGAACCCGCCGAACTCGCGGGACTCGCCGGCATCGCCGGCATCGCGGGCTCCGTCGGCGCCCTCAGACGTACACGAGCTCCTCGAAGTTCGCGACGAGGTACTCGATCAGCCGGCCACGGCTGTCCTTGACCAGCTCTCGCAGGCCCGGGACGAGCGCCCACAGGCTGATCGTCGGGACGACGAGGTGGCCGGCAATGTCCCGCCCCAGGGTGCGTGGTGCGCCGCCACCGAAAGCGAACACGCGTTCGAATTCGGCCTCGCTGAGCTTCGTCGCGGATCGAAAGTCGGCCACGACCTTGACGATGCCGCGGCGCTTCACGACGTCGCGCATGAGCTCCGACGCCCAGCGGTCGATCTGCTCATCGGGCTGATCGTCGAGCCGCGCTCGATACTCATTCGGATTGGCCGATAGCCCGGTCCCGCTCATCGCGGCCGAGTATGCCAGAGCCACCTCGGCAGCCGGGCTCCGCCCGGCAGCGGGGCTCCGCCCAACGGGTGAGCGTCCCTATCCCTCCCCCGCCGGGATCGGCACGTCCTCGGGATCCGGCCCGTGGCGGAGCGTCGCCGCGGCGTCGACCGCCCGGTCCCCAGTCGTTGAACAGGTCGGTGAACCAGCGGCCGAGCCGACCGGGGATCGGCAGGTCCCGATCGCCGTCGACCATCGATCGGATCGCGTGCCAGGTAAGGGCCGTGTACCGGGCCACGACCTGGCGGGTCGGTCGGGGTCCCGTCTCGATCGGCTCGCCGATCCGAACGAGCACCCGCCCGCGGAAGTGCGCCCACGACGTGCCGGTGATCGCGACCGGGACGATCGGCACACCGGCGCGGAGGGCCAGGTACGCCGCACCCTCCTCGAGGGGCATCAGGTCGCCCTCGTGGACGTGGATGGCGCCCTCCGCGGAGATCGCGAGCGCCGCACCAGAGTCGAACACCGCCTGGGCGCGTCGGACGGAGGTCAGCAGGTCGTCCTTGAGCGGGCTGAACGGGACGGGGATCGTCGTCCACCACATGAACCGGTTCCGCCCGCCGGTCCGCAGGTCGACTTCCTTCGGCCCGTAGAAGTGCAGCCGAGGCTGGCTCGGGAACGTTGCGAGCATCACCAACGGGTCCACCCAGCTCAGGTGGTTGAAGGCGTACACGGCCGGCTCCCGGACGAACCGCTCCGCGCCGATCACCTCGATCCGGAACCACGTCTTCATGAGCAGGCCCGAGACCGTGCGCGAGAACCAGTGCCGGAACCAGCGCTGGAACGGCGAGAGCTCGCCGCGAGGCAAGGCTCGGATCGCAGCGGACCGATCTGCGTGTCGACGCTTGCGAGGCCCGGACTCAGGCGCCACTTCTGGCAACACGTCCGGCGCCAGGACGCTCCCCGCGGGATGGAGCGCTTCAGGCGCGCGCTCGAAGGCCGCTTCGCTCACGTGGTTGGCCACGAGGGCCGGTCATGGGCATGCGAATGAGGGCGGACCATCAATCCGCCGCCGTGCCGCCGCCGCCGAGGCTGCCCTCCCACTCCTGCGGGAGACTACCACCCGCCGATCGGGCCGAATCGCAGGCGCCGCATTCGGGACCGACTCTGTATCGTCAACGATGCGCGAACCGTTCGCGCCCGTGGAGGAACCCAGTGAGCATCGACCGCCGCCTGCTCGGTTGGGGCGCGTTCTTCATCCTCGTCGGCGCCATCCCGCTGGCGGTGCGGGCGAATGTCCTCGATCCGACGCTGGTCGAGCGCTGGCCGAGCCTGTGGCCGGTGCTCCTCATCGGCTGGGGCGTCGGGCTCCTGCTCCGTCGAACGCCGCTCGAGTGGATCGGCGGCGCGGTAACGGCGATCACCTTCGGCGTCATGGGCGGCGGCGCGCTCGCGACCGGGTTCGGCGGCATGTCGCTCGTCGGTGGCTGCACGAGCAATGCGCCGAGCCAGACATTCCAGACGCAGCAAGGCACGATTGCCGCGAACGGCCAGCTCAACATCGAGTTCAACTGCGGGACGCTCGCGATCCAGGGCGCCGCAGGCGCAGAGTGGTCGGTCTCGGGGACCGAGTCGAATGGGCGCGCGCCTGACGTGTCGACCTCCGGCTCGACCGTCTCGATCGAGGGCGCATCCGGCGGGGCGTTCTTCTCGAACGTCGGACGGGCCAGGTGGACCGTCTCGGTCCCGACGACCCCGACGCTCGGCGTGGGCTTCACGCTCAACGCGGGTGAGGGTCAGGCGGACCTCGCAGGGACGTCCCTCAGCTCGGTCGACTTGACGGTGAACGCCGGCTCGTTCCGGCTGGGGCTGGATGAGACGACCACGCTCGGCGACGTCAACGCGACAGTCAATGCCGGCGCTGCGCGGATCCTGCTGTCGACCGGCGATCGATCGGTGAACCTCTCGCTGAACGCCGGCAGCCTCGACGTGTGCGTCCCGGCGGGAGCGCCGCTGCTCGTCGACTGGTCGGGAGCGCTCGGCTCGAACAACCTCGATACGTCGGGCCTGACCAAGGTCGACGGCAACACGTGGGTGAGCGCAGGGTTCGACGATGCACAGCCGCACATGGAGCTGCACGTCTCCGCGAACGCCGGCAGCTTCGGGCTCGACGCGGATGGATCGTGCGATGCGTGATCGGCTCTACCGGTCGCGCAGCGATCGAATGCTCTTCGGCGTGGCCGGTGGTATGGCCCGCTACTTCAATGTCGATCCGGCGATCGTTCGACTGGTCTGGGTGCTCCTGTTCCTCGCCGTCGGCGCCGGGATCCTGTTGTACATCGCCGCTGCGATCGTCGTGCCCGAGGAACCCGCCGGTGCGGCCGACCGGTCGACCGGTGGCGGAGCCCCGGGCCCCATGGGCGGCGACAACGGCAGCGCCGCGATCGTCCTCGGCATCATCCTCGTCCTCGTCGGGGGCTGGTTCCTGCTCGATCGATTCATCGACATCGACGGGCGCCTGCTCTGGCCGGCGGCCCTGCTCGTGGTCGGGCTGGTCCTCGTCATTGGGTCGTTGCGAGGCCGGAGCAGCCGCCCGTAGCTGGGGGCGCCGGGGAGCGCCGTCGGGTGCACCGCCGGGAGGCCCGCGGACATCGGCCCGTCACGGCTCGACCGTAGACTTGTCGCAGATCCAGCACCCAAGGAGCGCCTCCGCATGTTCCTCTTCGGCAAGTCCGCCAAGATGCCCTCCCCTACCGACGCCCTTCCCGGCCGGAGCGAGCCGATCCTGAGCCCCCGCTCGCACACGATCCTCGGCACGCCGATCGCGGGTCCCTACCCGACGGGCTTCCAGGTCGCCGAGTTCGCGCTCGGTTGCTTCTGGGGCGAGGAGCAGACGTTCTGGCAGCAGCCGGGCGTGTGGACGACGGCGGTCGGCTACCAGGGCGGTTACACGCCCAATCCCACCTACCAGGAGACGTGTACCGGCAAGACCGGCCATGCCGAGGCGGTGCGGGTGGTGTTCGACCCCTCGAAGACGACCTACGAGCAGCTGCTCAAGGTGTTCTGGGAGAGCCACGACCCGACCCAGGGCATGCGCCAGGGCAACGACGCCGGCACGCAGTACCGCTCGGCGATCTTCGTCCACGACGCTGCCCAGCGAGCCGCAGCCGAAGCGTCACGAGCGATGTACCAGGACCAGCTCACGAAAGCCGGCTACGGCACGATCACGACCGAGATCGTCGGCCCACCCGCTCCCGAGTTCTACTTCGCCGAGGACTACCACCAGCAGTACCTCGACAAGGTCCCGAACGGCTACTGCCCCAACCACGCCACCGGCGTCCAACTGCCCGAGGGGTGGATGGCCAACGCTCAGCCGATCACCTACGCGGAGCGCTGAGGAGGAAACCCCAAAGCCTATCGACCACCAGGCGCTCGGTGCTAGCGTGCCGCCCACGCCAGCGGGGTCCCAATGCTTCGGATAACCATCGGTCTTGGGCTTGCCCTATGCCTCCTTGGATGGGGCCTGACTCACCAACAGGTACCGCTGAGCACCGTCGAGACCGACCGGCAGCGCTGCATCTGGACGAATGAAGTGTTGGACGTGGCCGCCGACCCGACGTACGGGACAATCATCAAAAGCAGCGGTGAGCCATTGCGGTGGCCGGCGGGCTACACCGCCAGGCGCTGGTGGTCCGAGGTCGAAGTTCGAGACCCCGCGGGGAACCTCGCGCTGACGACGGGCTGGAGAACCGTCGTCGCTTCGCTTGCAGCCTTCGAGCCTGGCCTGGCGAGTCCGGTCGAGTTCATGGTGTCGTGGGTCGTCGGCGAGGCCCCACCCTGCCCCGACGGCCCGCTCGGCCAGCTGGAGTCCCAACCCGAGCCGACCCGATGACAACAGTCGAGCTTGTCAAGGTCCCTCCTGCCCCCAGCTGAGGAATCGGTCGCGAACCCAGGCAGCGACGGGCGGGCATCATTGATCTGTCATGTCAGACCAACCGGACCGACCACCGCAGCTCTGGCTGGTTCGCCACGGTGAGACCGAGTGGTCGCAGCTTGGCCGGCACACGGGACGCACGGACATGCCATTGACCGATGAAGGCCGAGCCCAGGCCGCGACGCTCGGGCGGCGGCTTGCCGGCCTCGAGTTCGCGCTCGTGCTGTCGAGCCCGATGTCGCGAGCGCTCGACACGGCGCGCCTGGCGGGCTTCGGCGAACACGCGGAAACGACCGACGACCTGCGCGAGTGGGACTACGGCGCGGACGAGGGCCTCACGACGGTCGAGATCCGGCGTACTCGACCCGGCTGGACGGTCTGGCGCGACGGGCCTGAGGGCGGCGAATCGATCGACGAGGTTGCCGCCCGCGTGGACGGCGTCATCGCGCGCGCCAGGGCCGCCTCGGGCGACGTCCTCGCCTTCGCGCACGGGCACGTGCTGCGCGTGCTCGCCGCACGCTGGCTCGGCGAGCCGCCCACCGAGGGCCGGCTCTTCGCCCTGTCGACGGCCACCGTGTCCGTGCTCGGCTGGGAGCGGGACACGGCGGTCATCGAGCGTTGGAACGAGGCCTGCGGGAGCTGACCGGGCCCGGGCCTGGCCGCATTCGATCGGTCGCCGCGGCAGCCGGACATGAAGAAGGGGCCATCGCGGCCCCTCCTGCGTGAAACGACCCCCGCGACGGGGCCGCGGATGACTACTTGGCCTTCTTCGCCGCCTTCTTCGCCGGCGCGGCTTTCTTGGCCGGCGCCGCCTTCTTCGCCGCGCCCGCCTTCTCGTGATGGCTCACCCCGATGATCCTCCACCAGCATCGACCCGTAACATCCGGGTCGGTCGGCCCGAGTCTATCGCCGAGGGCGGTCGCTCGGGACGAGCAGGAGTGAGGCCGCGGCGAGGACGAGGAAGACGCCCGACGAGATGACGCCCTCGCGGAGCCCCACCACCGACCACGCGGTCGAGGCGGCAGCCGCGCCGGCGATGATCCCCAGGTTCGAGAGCGCGCTGACCGTGCCGAACGAGCGGCCGCGACGCCCACCGTCGGTCGCGACGCCGAGCAGCGCGAACCACGACGCCTGCGCCGCCGCGAGCCCGCCACCGGCGAGGACCGCGGTTCCGTAGATCGCCGCAACCGGCGCCGCGACGACGAGGCTGATGATGTTGATGAGCACGAGCCCCGTGCCGACGGCGACCATCCGCCGTCGACCCGTTCGGTCCGCCATTCGTGCGAGCACCGGCCCGAGCACGATCGCGCCAGCTCCGAACGGCACGAAGAAGAGCGCGACGTAGCTCGGCTCGAGCCCGAGGACCTGGGTCGAATAGGGCGCGAATGTCGTGATCCAGCCGCCGTACGCGGCGTTGAAGCCGACACTCCACAGCCCGAGCCGGAACAGCGGCGCCATCGCGAGCCAGCGACCGGGACGATCACCGACCGCTTCCGGGTCCGCTCCCGTGCCCTGCCCACCGCCGGTGAGGTCGACGGGTTCGGGCACCCCGTCGGCCCCGCCGACCGGACCTGCGCGACGCGGTGGCGCGCGGAGTCTCCGCCGGCAGGAACAGCAACGCCGCAACCGCGGCAACCGTCGCAGTGCAACCGACGACGATGAACGGGACGCGCAGGTCCTGGAGCGCAAGCACGGCCCCGAGCAGCGGCCCGATGACCGAGCCGGACGAGCCGGCCGCCGACACCACGCCATTGACGAACGCGAGGCGCTCCTGGGCGGTGACCCGGGCGATGTACAGCCGCTCGGCGATGATCGTCAGCCCGCCGCCGAACCCGGACATCGCCCGGAAGACGATCAGCGGCACGGCCGTCGTCGTCGTCGCGACGAGGAAGTTGCCGGCCGCGTACACGACCTGGCCGAGCGGCATCTGCCGGCGCGCCGACAGGTGTGCGGCCAGCACGCCCGCGCCCAGCTGGCCGATCGTCGAGGTGACCGAGAACGCCCCGACCATCAGCCCGAGCTGCCCCGGCGTCGCCCCGACCTCGACGGCGTAGAGGGGCAGCAGCGGGAGCATGATCGACACGCCGACCTGCGAGATGAACGACAGGAGCGCAAGGACGGCGATCGATCGATCGACACCGCGCCCGACCGACGCGATTCGGCCCCCGAGTCCCGTTGGCATCGCCGCAGCGTAGCCGCGGCGCCATGGCCCGGCGGCTCAGTCCAGGATCGACCTCGGGAAGGTGATCATGTCGCCCTCGAGTTCGCCGGCAATGAGCCGGATGCTGCCGTCGATCGTGTCGTAGACGGTGATCGACGCCTGCTGGTCGCGCTTGAGGCTGCCCACGGCGTCGACGCCCGGGAGGCCGGCGGCATACGCGAACCGGCCGTCGCTGCTGAGCGCGAGCGAGACGAAGTCCGCGGTCGGCTGCCAGATGTCGATGGCATCGAGGGTGTCCGCCCCGAAGACGAACACGCCGGCCGAGCCACTCGGGTCTCGTTCGTCCGCTGCCTCCTTGACCCCGATCGCGTAGACCCTTGTCCCGTCGGGTGACACTACGACGGCGCCCTTGAGGTACGTCTTGGCGGCGGCCTCTGGCGCGAGCCACCGTCCGAGCGCCGCGAGTGCGCCGCCGTCGACCCGCGCTGTCAGCCCTTTGGCCGACTCCTGGTCGCCGGTCGCAAGGTTGATCCGGGTGATCTCGGCGGCTGCCGCATCCCAGACGAAGAGCATCTTCCCGTCGGGGCTGAGCGCGGAGGAATCGCCATCGCTGCCGGCGCTGCCCGGGACGCGCACCTCACCGAGGAGCAGGCCTTCCGCGTTGAAGCGTCGAACCATGGTCTGTGCCGAGCTGGGACCCGCGCAGACGATCCACGTGCCACCTTCCGGCAAGGGTCCTCCGCGGTCGACGATGCGGCCGCAACCCACTGCCGCGTTGGGCATGGGCACGGGATCCGAGAGCTTTCCGCCGGCGAATCGAGGCGTGAACAGCTCGCTCTCGAACCGATACGAGGCGTTCGCCGACGCTGCCGGCGACCACTGGTACCAGCCACGTGCGACGAGCAGGGCGTCGGCGTTCGCCGTGCCGACGACCTTCGGGGCATCGTAGACGCGTCGGGCCTCTCCCTCCCCCGTCGAGCCGTCGGGGAAGGCGAGCTCGCTCGAGACGTCGCCCGTCTCCAGGTCGACCAGCAGGAGTCCGTTTGGCCACGCCGGGTGCGCGCGCTGGCTCCAGCCGACGAAGCCGGCGCGCCCGTCCGAGCTGAAGCTCACGGCGATGCCGAGGTGCGCCGGTCGCTCTGGGATGAACACGCCGGTGTCGCGCGGGTCAGGCTCGCCGTCGAACGATCGCACGGGCACGGTCTGGAGGAACCGGCCCGTCGCGTCGTACCGGTCCACGGACACCTCGGCGCGCGTCGGCGAGCCGCCGGCGCTGCCGGACCACCGCACGCACAGGCAGACCATCGAGCCGTCGCCGAGGACCTGCATCGCGCTGCCGTACCGTCCGCCGGTGATCGGCCCGCCGATCGTCCCGTGCTCGAGGTCGACCAGCGCGAAGTCGCCCGAATCGGTCTCGACGAGCACCTCGCTCGGGTCCGGCAGGTCGGGTCCCCGGAGCAGCTTCGGAAGGAGGCTCGCGACGACCTCGGTCGATCCCGGTGACGCGCCTCCGCTGGGCGTCGGGCTCGCGCCCGGGTCGACCGGGGGCCGCGTGACGAGCACGGCGATCAGCGCGCCGGCAACGGTGAGCGCGAGTGCCGCCGTCGCCGCCTGGCCGACGCGACCGAGCCACGCGCCGGCCCGTGCCACCCGTCGCGTTCCAGGGCTCCGGACACGATCCCGCCACGACGGCGCGTCGAGCCGCACCGGCGGCATGGACCAGTCCGCAACCACCTCGCGGACGAGCTGCGCGATCACCCCGTCGTCGATGGGCGGACGAGCGAGCCGCGGATCCCCGGTCACGGGAGCACCTCGGGCGGCTCGGTCGATGCCTCGTGCCGCGCTGCCCTCGTCGCGCCGACCGGGCTCGCGCTCTCCGTCGCCGCACCCGGATCCTGGGCCTCGAGCCGGCGCCGGATCGCGGCGTGCGCGCGCGACAGCGTCGAGCCGACCGTCCCGCTGCTCATGCCGAGGAAGGCCCCGATCTGGGCGTAGTCGTAGCCGTAGTAGTGGCGGAGCACGAGCGTCGCGCGAACCTCGGGCCGGAGGCCCTCGAGCGCGAAGTCGACGATCTGTCGCCGTGCCACGTCATCCGCGGGATCGCCGCCGCCAGCCGGCTCGATCGAGCTGACCGACGATCGACCGAGCAGCGGGAGCGCCAGGCGACGGACGCGGCGGCGGCGGAGCTGGTCGAGCGAGAGGTGGACCACGATCCCGTGCAGCCAGCCGCGCAGCGGACGCTGGTTGTCGTACTGGTCCCATCGCTCCCACGCACGCGCGAACGTGTCGTGCGTGACGTCCAGCGCCTCGTCCGGGTCGCGCAGGATGCCGTAGGCAACGCGGTACACGTCGTTCGCGTGGTCTCGATAGGCCTGATCGGCGGCGCGATCGCGCTCGCTCTCGGTCATTGCCTACGTACGCCCCGCCGTTCGAAATCGTTGCGCGGGGCTCCCGGTGGATGGTCCGCGCGCCCGGTGCTCGTCACCCGGGCAGCATGGCGGACCGCCGAGGTCAGTTCTGCCGGCCGGGCCTCGGACCCTCGCCGCGCGCCTCGCGAACCGCGCCCAGGGCGCCCTTGAGCTTGTCGATCCAGTCGCTCTCGTTGTCCGCGACGAGCCGCACGCACCAGGCGAGGGCCTCGCTGCGGCTCCGGGCGACACCGGCGTCGACGAGCGTGTCGAGCGTGGACCGCTCGCGCATCCGCAGGCGGGTCATGACCGGCACGGCGGCCGTCGTGAAGGTGTGGGTCTCGCCGCCGAGCGTGACGCCCCAGGAGACGTGCCGGCGGAACCGCCGCTGCGCCTCGTCCGCGATCCGCATCCGTGCGGGACGCGTGTCCTCCCGGAAGGCGTCGATGCGGGACTCGTGCGCCGCGGCGGCCTCCGCCTCGCTCGCGCCCTTCGCGGCCTTGACCTCCGGGATCGCGCCGACGACCAGGATCTCCTCGCGATCGACGGTCACGTCGAGCGGCCCCGTGAACCACTCGTCCGGGATGCGACCCACGAACCAACCCCGCAGCTCATCCATCGTGCTGTCGCCCATGTCGTGCTCCCATCTCTTCACCGCCTGTGTAAGTTGGATTACATCATTACACGCTTGCAGCCAGGGGGCAACCGCCGTCCGGGCGGGTCCGCGGCGGAGCGGGTATCGTCCCGCCGTGCCCGACACGATCCGCACCATCCGGCCCGACGAGCTGCCCGCCTGGTTCCAGGCGTCATCGAGCGCGTTCTACATCTGGCAGTCCGACCCGAACGCCCTCGCCGAAGCTCGCCGGGACGTCATCGACCTGGACCGCGTCGTCGGCGCCTACGACGGCGAGACGATCGTCGGCACGTTCCGCACGTTCGAGAGTCGGCTCACGCTCCCCGGCGGCGCCCGGATTCCCGCGAGCCTGGTCACGGGCGTCACGGTCCGCCCGACCCACCGACGACGAGGCACGCTGAGCCGGCTCGTCGCGGACGACGTTCGCCGTTCGATGGAGCGCGGCGACGTGGTGAGCGTTCTGATCGCATCCGAGTGGCCCATCTACGGGCGGTTCGGCTACGGGCCCGCGACGTGGCAGGCTCGGTGGACGCTGCGGGTCCGCTCCGCGGCGTTCACCCAGGAGGCGGTCGGAAGCGTCGAGTTCGTCGATCCGCTGGCAGCGCGCAGGCTCCTGCCCGAGGTCTACGACGCGTACGCCGCGGGTCAGCCAGGCGAGCTCTCGCGGCTGGATTCGCGCTGGGACGTGGACCTCGGCCTTGTGGAGCTGCCGGGGCGGCCACGCTGGCGAGGCCAGGTCGCGATCCACCGTGACGATGCAGGTGTGCCCGATGGCTACGCGCGCTTCCACGGCGAGGAGATCTGGGACGACGGCATCCCGGACAACATGCTGCTCCTCGACGAGCTGCACGGCGCGACCGCGACCGCCGAGCTCGACCTGTGGCGGTTCCTCGCCCAGATGGACCTGACCGCGACGATCCGAGCCGACACGCGCCGCGAGCACGAGCCCCTCCCCTGGCACCTGGCGGACGCTCGTGCCGCGCGATCCAGTCACGTGAACGAGTTCCTGTGGCTCCGCCCGTTCGACGTCGAGCGGCTGCTCGGCGAGCGCACGTACGAGCGCGACGGTGTGCTCGTGATCCAGGTCGACGACGTGGTCGGCGACGCGCCGGGCCCGGCGGCTGGCCGCTACCGGCTCGAGGTCGGCGACGGCCGCGGAACGTGCCGCCGGACCGACGCCGGACCGGACCTGACGCTTGACGCACGCTCGCTCGGAGCCATCAGCCTGGGCGGCACCCGGCTCGTCGACGTCACACGCGCGGGCGGCGCAACCGAGCATCGGACCGGCGCGCTCGCCGAGGCTGACCTGCTGTTCAGGACGGCCGAGCCACCGTGGTGCTCGACCTGGTTCTAGCCCCGAGGGCGTCTCGTCCACCGAGTTGCTGAGGTCCCCCGGGGCGGGCGCGTCCCCCAGAATCGCGCCCTCCCCGAGCCGGCGACGCAACCGCCGCGTTGCCAGTGCCCCGAGGGTGAGGAAGTAGGCAGTCCCTACCTCGCTATTCGCGCAACCCGGACCGGCGGATCAACGCAGATCTGCGCAACCCTCCCCGATCAGCCCGCCTGCGGGTCGGCGGCCTCGTCCCGCGCCTCGAACTCGAGGGACGCGGAGTTCATGCAGTAGCGCAGGCCGGTCGGGTTCGGTCCGTCGGTGAAGATGTGGCCGAGGTGGGCGCCGCACGTTGCGCAGGTCGCCTCGATGCGGCGCATCCCGAACGAGCTGTCCTCGTGCGTCGCCACGCGACCGTCCGCGATCTCGTCGAAGAAGCTCGGCCAGCCCGTGCCGGACTCGAACTTCGTGCCCGAGTCGAACAGCGTGGTCCCGCACACGACGCACCGGTATGTCCCGTCGCCGTGGTGGTCCCAGTAGACGCCGGTGAATGCCCGCTCCGTCTGGCCCTGCTGGGTGACGGCGAGCTGGATCGGGCTCAGCTTGCTCAGCCGAGCTTGAAGGTCAGTCGATGCCATGCCCGAATTCTGCCCGATGAACGTGTCGCGCCGGTGACTCAGCGGCGGACGATTTGGGCGAGCCAGGCGCTCGGCGGCGCGCCGGACCAGAGGTTGGAGACCGCGATGACGTCGGGCTCGATCGACTCGACCTCCCAGTCCCGCGAGAAGGTCCCGCGGATCTCCCCCTGCGTAACGCGGCGAGGCCCATCGGTCCCGGGAGTGTGCTCCGAGAAGCACAGCAGGTGCAGGACGCCGCCGGGCTCCACGACGGCTGCCAGGCTCGCTGCGTAGATCGGTCGATCGGCGTTCGAGAACGTGTGGAAGCAGCCCATGTCGATGACGGTCCGATACGGCGGCTCGAGGCGCTCGACTCGATCCAGCTCGAGCACGTTGCCGACCAGGAACTCGGCGGCGAGGCCGCGCTGTCGTGCCTTGCCGCGAGCGCGCTCGACGGCCGCGAGCGAGATGTCGACGCCCGTCACGGTGAGGCCCATCGACGCGGCGAGGAGCGCATGCTCGCCCGAGCCACAACCGCTGTCGAGGACCCGCTCCTCCAGCCCGCCGTTGTCCGCGATGTGGTGGATGGCCGGCTGGGGCCGCCCGATGTCCCACGGCGCCTGGTTATGGATGTAGGCCTCGTCCCACGATCCCCCGTCCATGCGCCAAGGATAAGCAGGCTTGGGAGCCAGCGGGTCGATTTGGGTGAGAATGTGGTGCCATGCGGCCCGAGGAGCTCGCCAGCGCCATCCACGTCGACCGCGACGACGAGTTCGACGCATGGCTCGTCGAGCACGGCGCGACGGAGCGCAGCGTCGTCATCGGCTTCTACAAGAAGTCCTCGGGTCGCCAGACGGTCACGATCACGGATCTCCAGGCAGTCGCCATCTGCAACGGCTGGATCGACAATCTCGGCCAACGGATCGACGACGAGCGAACCGCCCTCCGGTTCACGCCCCGGCGCCCGGGCTCGAACTGGTCGCCGACGAACCGGGCGCTCGTGAAGCGCCTGCTCGCAGCGGGCCGGATGCGCCCCGCGGGCATCGCGCTGCTCCCACCGGACCTCTGACGCCCGGCCACGCCGGGTCGAGCTAGGTGACCCGGATGTCTCCGCCGCCGAGCGTGCCCTCGCGGTCGTAGCCGCGGTCCGGCACCCGGAGCCGGATCGTGTCGGTCCCCTTCCCCGCACCGTTGTCGGCGATCGTCAGGACGAACGAAACCGTCGCGCCGCTCGCGTCCCGAGCAGTCCCCTGGAGCTCCGCCTGGTCCCCGGAGATGAGCATGAGCGTGTACTCGATCAGCTGGAGCCGCAGGCCGCGCACGTCGTCGCGCCAATGGAAGTCGCCGGTCGGCGCGGGGCCGCCAGGAGACTCTGCCTCGAAGGCGAAGTAGACCCGCGGCTTCGGCGACCCGTGCTTGCCGTATGACCCATGCGAACCGCCGGAGCCGCCATGCGCATCATTCGGCACGAACCAGCCGCAGCCCGTTACCTCGCCGCCACTGCTGTTCGGGGGCCCGCCGACCACGACGATCACGAACGCGTCGGCCGCGCTGGCGAGCCAGAACGAGTCGCCGGCGAACCGCGCGTGGACCTCGTGGTCGCCCGGGGGCAGCGTGATCGCGCTGCTCGTGATCTGGGCGATGCCCTGGTAGTCGGTGACGGCCTGGCACGGCCCACCACCACACAGCCCGACGTTGCCGTCCACCGTGAACGTGACCGTACGGCCCGCGATCGGGGCTCCGGAGGCGCTCGGGTCAGTGAGCCGAGCGGCGAGTCGGGAAGGCGAACCGGCGGTCCAGATGAAGTCGCCCTCGTAGGCGAGCTCGGTGGCCTTCGGCGCGGACGACGCGCGGATCTCGTCCAGCGTCAGCACGAACGACCCGAAGTCACCCGGGTTCGAGCCGCCGATCCGCGCCCGGCTGACGACCACGTAGTGCCGGCCCGCCGCGGGCGTCCCGAGCGACAGGACCTGGGGCGCGGACTGGGGCGTGGCGGCGCGGCTGGAGTTCGCGGCGACGTCCGTGACGCCCGCGGCCGCGAATGGGTGCGAGCTGGCGATCAGGTCGAGGTCGCGGTCGTACAGGTACAGGTCATACGTCTCGTTGCCGGCGGCGGCGTCGTACACGGAGAACCGTGCCTGCGACAGGCCTGCCGCGAGCTCGACCGGGTAGACCAGCCAGTCGGCGTTCGTGCCGGTCGGCGACGTCCCGGCGGCCGACGGCCAGATCGTGTCGTCCTTGGCGAAGACGTCGGCGCCGGAGGTGATGCGCGCCTGCGGCCCCGGGGCGTTGCCGGCGGCGACGTTCGGGTCGTGGAGCGCGACCGAGGCGAAGACGGGGATCCGGATCGACTGCCCGGCCGTGGTCCGGACCCGCAGGATGCCGGTGTACGTGCCGGCCGGCGTCGCGGCAGGGATGGCGATCCGAGGCGTGACGACGACGCTGCCGCCGGCGCCGACGTTCGTCTGGCCCGGCAGCGTGACGGTCCACGCGCCCGCGCCGGAGGTCGGGATTGCCCGGCTGCCGTCGGACGGTCGGCCCGGCTCGAACGAGAATGTCGCGCGCTGGGTCCCTGCGCCCGGTGCCGCGCGGAGGACGAACCGCTGGGTGACGGCGCTGCTGGCAGTGACCGCGCCCACCTGCCAGCTGCCTTGCAGGTCGCGGTGGCCGGTCCCCGCGGCGGCCCCGCTGCCGGACGCGGCGCTGTAGACGACGAGCCCGTCGCGCAGCGCCGCGACGGCCCTCGCCACGTGCAGCTTGCCGGCGCCCTCGGCGAGCGGGCCCACGTACGGGTCGCCGGCGCCGTTGCGCTCGTCTTGCAGGCGCAGCGAGCCGATCGCGGTATCGGCCAGGATCTCGGCGATCGCGCACACGCCGAAGACCGGGTCCGGGTCGGGGCAGTTGAAGGTCGTCGTGTTGTCGGTCGTGAGGATCCAGCGCGACTCGTAGAGGTCGCCGCCGGCCGAGTTCATCAGTGCCGCGCGCAGGAGCGCGTACGTCGGGGCGGGCAGGCCCGTGAGGCCGGAGCCGCCGACCGGGTCGCCACCGTAGCGCTGGCGATAGGCGTCGAGCACGAGCGCGGCGCTGCCCGCAGCGGCGGGCGCGGCCATCGACGTCCCGGTCGCCGTCGCGTACAGCGGGTCGGCGCGCGTGTTGCGGCTCAGGTCGTTCTGGGCGAGGGCGACGCCGGTGCTCGACTGCGTCGACACGATGTTGTAGCCCGGGGCCACGAGGTCCGGCCGGAGCCAGACGTCGCCGGACGGGCCCCGGCTGGAGAACGACGAGACCGACGGCGGCTGCGTCCCGACACCGGCCGAGCAGTCGCTCGCCTGCGGCTGCGGGTGCTGCCAGCCGGCGCACGTGTCGCCCGAGAGCGTGTCGTCGTGGTTGACGTCCCAGTCCTTCGCCGCCGCGCCGACGGACAGCGCCTGGGCGGCCGAGCCCGGCGCCTCGAGGACCGAGCCGATGAACGGGCCGCTGTTGCCGGCCGCGGCCACGAACAGGGTCCCGTACTGCACGGCGAGACGGTTGAGCGTGAGGCTCACCAGGTCCACATCGCTGTCCGAGTTGAGCCGGAGCGGGCGGGCCTCCGACCCAAGGCTCAGGTTCACGATGTCGGCGCCGATCGAGGGGCAGGTCAATGGTCCGGTGCCGGCCGGCATCGCCGCCCACTCCATGGCTGTAAGCAGATCCGAGTTGAGGCCCGTCCCGGCATCGGTGATGACCTTGGCGGCGGCAAGCTCCGCACCAGGCGCGATGCCCGAGTACTTGCCGTTGTCCGATCCGTCCAACGGGTTGCCCTCGCCGGTCCCGGTGGCGATGCCGGCAACGTGGGTGCCATGGCCATGGCCGTCGGCGACCACCGGCGCGCAGGAGCCGCCGTTGAAGTCGCGCGCCGCAACGATCTTCGGAGTGCCGCCCGGCAGTGGGCTCCACTGCTTGAAGTCGAGGTCATCGAGGTCCTGGTGGACCGGGTCGACGCCCGTGTCGAGCACCGCGATCCGGACGCCCGCGCCGGTGACGCCGGCGGTCCACTGCGGCGGCGCACCGATATCCTCGGTAGTGGCCCGGGCCTGGCTGACCGGCTCTTCCAGCGCGACGACGAGCTCGATCGGCGCGAGCCAGGTCACCCACGGCTTGGCCGCGACGCGCAGCACGTTCGAGGGAGTCGCCGCGAGGGCGACGGCGGGCACGCTCCGGTAGCTCCGAAGGACCCGCGCGCCCGCGTCCTGGAGCGCGGCGCGGCGGGCGGCCGTGTTGTCGGCGAGGTAGGCGAAGAAGGGGACCTCGCCCGCGCGGTAGCCGGCGACGAGGTTCGCGATCCGCGGGTCCAGGGCAGCATCGCCGGCGACGAGCGCCGCGAGGTCGTTGCGGAGCTTGCTCGCGGCATCGGCGTCCGCGGCGGCCGTGGCCGCCTCGCCCGAGGGAAGCGAGACCCGCGCGGCGAGGACGGGGTCGGGCGCCACCGACAACAGGAGGACGAGGCCGGTCAGCAGAGCGAGCCTGCCTCTCGGCCGGCGGTTCATCGTCCGGTCAGGCGGAACGGCGCTGTCGGACGGCGAGGGTGCTCTCGGCCTGGGCAAGCGTGAGGCCACGCTGCCAGTAGGTCTCGAAGGCGGTCTTGAGGGCGCTTGCCAGCGACGGATGCTCGACGACCATCATCGTCAGGTCGCGACCGGTGCCGACCGGATCCTGCATCCCGAACATGACGATCGTCTCGTCGATGATCACCAGCTTGAGGGGCAGGCTGTCGACGAACCGGGCTTCCTCGCCCGCTTCGATGAACTGCTCGACGCCGGCGATGAATGCCCGATCCTCGAACGCGCTCATCTCGTAGACGCTGCGTGCCTTGTGGCTCCGGGCGACGGCGATTCCCTCCTCGTTCTCCTGGGGTTGCGTCGCGTACGGCGGCTTGGTGAACACGAGGATCTCGTGCTTCACGCCGTTCTGGAGCTCGGCGAAGCGGTCGTTGATCGCGCCCCGATCGCGGAGCACCTCGATGTACTCCATCGGATCCGTGTGCGTCTGGCCCGAGGCGAACGCCGGCGAGAGCTCGGCGATCACGTCCGCGGCGCTGCGCTCGAGCGAGTCGAGCTGCTGGCGATGCGCGGCCACGAGGCGCTCGATCGCAAGCTCCGGCGCGGTCGCCGCGTACTTGACGACGGAGCCGGGTCGGGCCGAGGCGAGGCCCTTCTCGACCAGGCTGCCGAGGACGTCGTAGATCCGCTGGCGAGGAAGCTCGGCCTGGCGCGCGACCTGGGCGGCGGTGAACGAATCGCGCCCGATGAGCGCGGCGTATGCCTTCGCCTCGTAGGTGGTCAGGCCCAGTGCGGTGAGGTCGCGAATGAGTCGGGGCTGTGGGCTCACGGTTGCTCGACACTAGGGCACCACGACACGTGGTGTCAAATTACATCCGCATGTCACTCCGGCCGGTGGCACCCCTGCCCGCCGATGCCTGGAGCGGAGCCTACGGGAGCTTGCCCAAGACCGCCGCGAGCGTCTCCTCGTCTGTCTTCCGGATCTCGTACAGAACGTCGTCGGCAGCGACGAGGTAGCGCGCCTCACCGAGCGGGTAGTTGCGCGGGTTGCGGATGACCGTCAGCTGGCGGCCGCCCACCTCGAGGGCCGAGGCGTCGAGGACGCCGCCGTCTGCCGACGCGCGCTCGCGCTCGACCGCCAGCTGGGCGTCGAGAACCTGCGCACCGGTCGTGCCTGCGATGCGGAGTGCCTGGATCTCGATGATCGATCCGCGGGTTCGGTCGTAGCCAACCGAGATCGTGACGTCGGAGGCGGCCTTGCCCACGCGGCCGAGGAGGGCCGCGAGCCCGGCCTGATCTCGACAACGCAGGCCCCGCGACTCGTACCACCGGCAGCGCAGGCCTGCCCGGTGGGGCCGGCTGCTCGCGAACCCGGTCCCGAGGACGCTCTCGACCGTCAGCGCCACCCCGTTGGCGTCGCGCGGCATGCGGGCCTCGAGGTCCGGTGCTGCATGGAACATCACCTCCGGCCCGCGCGGGCCATCGCTCGCAGGTGGGCCGGCAGTTCCGTCAACAGCCGGGGTCGAGCAACAGGCAAGGAGCACGGCGACGAGGCACGCGCGAAGGACCGCGGGAACGGACATCGGTGGACCATCGTGCCACGCCGGCGTCGCCGGTGTCGGTCCGAATCGGTAGGCTGCACGTCGTGGCGCTCATCTGCCGAGCCCTCGCCCTGCCGTTCTCGGTGGGCAGGCGTCGGGGCCGCACGACCGACCTCCACGCCGCGCTGGCGGACCATCGACGCTACGAGCGTCAGATCGACCGGCTGCATCAACGCCATGTCCTGACTCGTCGCGTGGTCGAGCTCCATGAGGGCGGCGTCTCGCTGGCGAGTGTGGCTGCCCATCGGCGCGAGGTCGCCCGCCTCCTGGCGCGGACCGTCGCTGCCGGCGAGTACACCTTCCGGCCGGCCGAGCTGCGGACGATCAAAGTCCGGGGCCGACGCCGCGTCGTCCACGCCAACCCCCTCGCCGACCAGCTGGTGCATGGCGTCGTCGCCGAGATCCTGGAAGAGGCCGTCGCCGCGACCCGCTCGCCGAGCCTCTATTCGTATGTCCCGGGGTTGCCGTGGTGGCGTGCGGCGTCGGACCTGGCGACATACGTCCGCGCTCACCGACGCGCCCGGCCCGATCCGCGGACGCGCGGCCTGTACGTCCTCCGGCGTGACGTCGACGCCTACACGGACTCAATCCCGGTCGGCCCGGCGTCGCCGGTCTGGCGCATGCTGGACGAGGCGGTCCAGCAGGGATTTCCAGGTGAGATCAGGCCAGCCGACCGCGAGCTCGTCGCGAACGTCGTGCGACCGCTGATCCGAGCTGGAGGTGGGGAGCCGCCTCGCCGCGCCGAGCGCGGGGTTCCCACCGGGCAGCCCGTGTCGTGCATGCTCTTCAACCTCTACCTCGCCTCCCTCGACAGCGAGCTGGCGGCGATCCCGGGCGCCTTCTACGCCCGGTACTCCGACGACATCGCGTTCGCCCATCCCGACCCAGCCGTCGCTCGCCGCGCCGCGGCGTCGATCGACAGACACCTGGCCGATCTCGGTCTCGCGTCGAAGGCGGCGAAGGCGCACGACTGGTACCTGACGGGCGCCGGCCGGCTATCGACGGACTGGCCCGACGCCCGAGGGACGACCCGCGTCACCCTGCTCGGGCTCGACATCGGCGCGGATGGCACGATCGGCCTTGATCGCCTGAAGACGCGGGCGACGCTCCGCGACCTGCGCCGCCGCGCGGCCGCCGTCCACCGCTTCCTGCCGGAAGCCGATCTCGATGGACTCGGCCGGCTCGTCTGCAGCCTCCTCGCCGAGGCAATCGACCCCGACGCCGTAGCGACACGCGCCGCCGCAGCCGACCTTCTCGCCCATGCCGTGACCGACCGGCGCCAGCTGGCACAGCTCGACCTCCAGATCGCCCGGATCGCTGCCTGGGCGATGACCGGTGACCGGTCGGCCCGTGCCTTCCGGCGTGTGCCGATCCGGCGCCTTCGCGACTGGGGACTTCCGGCGCTGGTCCATGCCCGGAACGTGGGCGCCCACTCACGTGGATAGCGTCGGCGCCTGGTTCGCCCGCCAGGCCGAGCGCGAGCGTCGCGCGGTTCTGCTCGAAGACGCATTGCTCGGTGGCCGATTCCTGCCGTACATCGCATGGCGGTTGCGCTACTGGCTTGCGCGCTACGGACTCGCCACGCTCGTCCAGGTCGTCCAGGTCGTCATGCTCCACCGCTTGTTCCCCACGGAGGGGTTCCTCGTCCTCGTCGGGTTGCTGGCCGCCGCCTCCCTCGTGACCGCCGGCTGGTGGGGCGTCCTTGAGCACCTCCGGGCTCGTGTCCGTGACCTCTACGCGAGCGGCGCGCCCCATGCGATCGGCCCGGAGATCGGGCGATGGTTGGGCGCGTCGATCGGAATCGGGGCCGTCTGTGCCGCCGTCGCCCTCGCCTACGTCGCCTGGCGGGCGGCTTCGCCGGGAGGGGCCGGTCCGGTCGACGTCGCTGCGGCAGCAATCGGGATTCGCGTCGCCGTGGATTTGCCTCGGCGCTGCTACCACTCGGGCATCTATGCCATCCGCCGCGTCCACCGACCGCTGCCGTCGATGCTCGCCCTCGAGATCGTGTCGGTCGGGTCGCTGCTCGCGCTTGTGCCGTTCCTCGGCACGTGGGCCGCGCCGGTAGCGGAGCTGGTCGCGATCAGCCTCGTGACGGTGATGTCGGTCGTCTACACCGCCCGCGCCTACCGACTCGCCGGGCTGGCGCCGCACCGTCACCTGCGGTCGTCGGGGCGCAGGCGCCACAGGCGGCGTATTCAGGTCCCGGGTCAGACCGTGCGGAGCGCTCTGGCACCAGGGCTTGCAGCCGCCTCGATGAGCCTCGACTCGCTGGTCGTTCTCGGCGTGTTCGCGGCCGTCCAGCAGGGCGGCGCGAGCTGGCCGTTCGCGCTCGCCATCGCCGCCGGCGCGCCGTCGGTCCGTGCCGGGTTCGACTGGGCGCAGCTGCTCTACTTCGACCTCAAGCGGCTCGACGATCGGCCGTTCGCCGACCTTCGACGGCGGTTCGTCCGGCGGGCGACGCTGCTCGCGCCGATGCTCGGCCTCGGCTTCTGGGCGATCGCGGGCCTGGCCGGGACCGCCATCGTCGGCCTCGACGCCTGGCGTCTCGAGCTCGGCCTTCTGCCGTTCTTCCTGGGCTCCTCGGTCCTCGCCGTCGGCCAGATGGACGCCTTCTCCTCGCGGTCGTACCGCCCGATCGCCATGAGCGGAGCCGTGTTCGCAGGCGGGATGCTGGCGCTCGGACCGCTCGGCTCTCTGGGCGTCGGATCGGCGACGGGCCTGGTCGCCGTCGTGTGGCTTGCGCTCGGCGTCTTTGTCGTCGCGCGCCGCCTCGATCCCTCCTCCGCGCCAGAGCGGGAGTCGTTGCCTACCGCTTGGCTCGAGCGCCTCGTGCGCGACCCAGGTCCGGTCTCGGTTGGCTCGGTCCGGCTCGGCGTACTGAGCGCCAGCCGGACCGCCGAGGAGCGCAGGGCCGAGGCTTGGCGCACGCGCCAGCTCGCGCGTCGACTCGCGCATCGGCTCGGAGCAGCGGGCACGGTTGCGACGTTCGGTGAGGACCAGATCGCCTGGTTCGAGCGGGACGGACGGGGAGCGCGACGGGTCGACAGGGAATGGCTCTTGCGCGCGTCTGGCGGTCGCGTACGGGACGTCCATGGCGTCGACGCCGCGAATGGCGCCGCGGCGGTCGCGAGCGTCGTCGGCTGGCGCCTGCCGGGCCCGGTTGGCCATGCGAGCTCGGAGGCGTCCGGGATCGGCCAGGTCGACTTGCCATCGTCGGCCGACGCCCTCGCGAGGGCGTTCGAGCGCGCCTTCCCGGACGGCGTCGTCGTCGCGCCCGGCCGCCCCCTGCCGCGGTCGTTCCCCGCCCTCGCCGCCCGCGATCGACGGCTTCTCCTCTCAGGGGCCATCCGCCACGCCCGCGGGCTATCACCGGCGAGCCGCCAGAGGTTCGACGTCACGGCCTACAGCCCGCGGGGCGTCCTGGAGCTCATCTTCCTCGTCGAGCGAGCCGCCTCGCCCAGGGCGGCGAGGAATCGCTGGCGGGCGGTGCTGCGAGCGGCGCACCTCGCGGCGGCGCTGGCGCCGGCGATGGAGCGTGCGGCCCCCGCCGGGCGGGCCTAGCCACGCGTATCATCGACCGCGGCTCGAGACCGGCCCGACGGCTCTGCCGTCCCTCACTTTGGGTGACGTCACCGCTTCGCTCGGGCAGGGACTGCGGTCCTGCACGCGCACGTAGACGACCAACGGGTTCCCGCCCAGGGTCCGCCTCATACGAACCGCACAGGCGGTTCGAGGTACGCCCGGGGTCCATCCCGGAGGACAGTCGTCCTACTCACACGTCGGGGTTCCGGCCTCGAGCCCTCTCATTGCGCCAGATCCGAGCTGAGCTGACTGTGGTCGGGCGATCAATCGGCCTTTCTGATGCGTCAGGCGGTCCCTGCAGCCACCGCGACCGGGCCGCGTCACCGACTGATCGCCGTGGGCTTCGGCGGGCGCTCGGCATCCTGACACCAGGTGACAGGTACTCGTGGTCGACTGTCGGACATCACCGATATCGGGAGACGACATGGCATTGAGCACACCGACAACGGAGCATCGTTCCGGCATCCACGACTTCGACTTCCTTGCGGGCTCGTGGCGAGTCCGTCACCGGCGGCTGAAGGAACGCCTCGCGAGGAGCACGGAGTGGCAGGAATTCGAGGGAACGAGTGCTGGCCAGCTGATCCTCGGGGGCGCGGGCAACCTGGACGACAACGTCCTCGAGCTGCCTTCAGGCACCTACCGAGCCGCCACGGTCCGAAGCTTCGACCCGGAGACCGGGCAGTGGTCGATCTGGTGGCTGGACGGCCGATACCCGCGCGGACCGCTGGACCCACCGATGGTCGGCCGGTTCGAGGACGGCGTCGGGACGTTCTTCGCCAAGGACACCTTCAACGGCAAGCCGATCGTGGTGCGGTTCATCTGGTCGAACATCAGCGCGACCACGGCGCGCTGGGAGCAGGCCTTCTCGACCGACGACGGCGCGACCTGGGAGGTCAACTGGGAGATGGACTTCGCCCGGGCCGCATAGCCGGGTGGAATGGCTCCGGCGGCAGGATTCGAACCTGCGACATTGCGGTTAACAGCCGCCTGCTCTACCACTGAGCTACGCCGGAGCGGATGTCGCGGGTGGCCATTCGGGCGACCCGGCGAGCGCTCGGGAGAATAGCAGAGGGTCCAGGCGACCCTCCGCAGGCGACGCTCGAGGTGCTCTACCGGGCCTCGAGCTGGAGCCCGTTCTGCCCCGCCAGAAGCGTGAGCATGGACGCGTCGATCTCCGCGGCGATGGTCGCGGCCTCGAGGACCGCCAGCACGGCCGACTCGACCGTTCCGCCGGGCTTGTCGCACGCCATCTTCGTCAGCATGAGCGGCGAGACCTGGATCCCGCTGCCGGTCGTGGTGTAGGTCCCACTGCCCCGGTTGCAGCCCGCGAACACCTCGAGGCTGCCGTCCGCGCCGAACTTCAGCGTGGCGGCGACGTCGCCGGGGACGCTCGACACTGCCTCGCCATCGATCACCGAGACGAGGGTCCACGTTGGGCCGACGAGGTTCGCATCGGGCTCGGCAACCTCGCGGTCGAGCAGGCTGATGACCACCGACCCGCTGGTGAGGGTCATGTCGTTGCCGGCGAGGTTGATCGTCGGCCTCGAGCCGAGCAGCTCGGAAAGCCAGGTGTCCTGGGCATCGCGATCGGCGTCGCAGCCCATCTCGGTCATCGAACCGCCTTCGAAGATGAGCTTGCCGCCCTCGATGCGGTACGTCCCGCCGATCGTGTTGCAGCCCGCGGAGGCACCGAGGTCCGTGCCTCGGAAGTTGAGCCTGATCTGGGTCCCGGCGACGAGCGGTCGCGGCGCCCCGTCGTCGGTGACCTTGACGGAGAGGAACGCGCGATCCGCGATCGACGCCGCGGCAGGCGTGCAGGCGGCGGTGGCGAGGAGGAGCGCCGCAAGACCGGCGGCGAGGCGGGCGATCGTTCGTGTTGACATGGGCCGCGAGACGCGCTGCACCCGGCGGCGGTTCCGCCCGAGGCTGCAGCGCCGGGTCGGGCGCGATAGCCTCGGCACTGATGGTCGTCGAGATTTCGCCGCTCGTCTCCGCCGGGGAGCTGGCGCGCTGGCGTCACGAATCGCCGCCTCCGGTGATCGTCGACTGCCGGTGGTACCTCGCCAAGCCGGGCGGCGGGCGTGCCGCATACCTCGAGGGTCACCTTCCGGGCGCGATCTTCCTCGACCTCGATCACGACCTGGCGGACCCGAACGGATTCGGTGCGCCCGGCCGCCATCCCCTCCCCGATCCCGACGTGTTCACGGCGCGGATTGCCGCCGCGGGGATCGGTGACGGGACGCGAGTCGTGGGCTACGACGATGTCGGTGGGTGGGTCGCCGCGCGCCTGTGGTGGATGCTCGACAACCTCGGCTTCGGCCGTCGAGGTGTCGAGGGCGAATGGGTCGGCGTGCTCGACGGCGGGGTCAGGGCATGGACCGAGGCGGGCGAGAGCCTGTCGGTCGAGGTCCGGCCCCAGGAGCCCGCGCCACAGGGGCTCCACCTCGCGGAGCAGTGGCACGGCGTCATCGCGCGCGACGAGCTCCGCTCGCGACTGGGGTCCGTGACCCTCCTCGACGCCCGAGCCGCCCCGCGCTACCGCGGCGAGATCGAGCCTGTCGATCCGGTCGCCGGCCATATCCCGACGGCGATCAACGCCCCGTTCGACACGAACCTCGGCGAGGACGGCCGCTTCCGGAGCGTCGACGAGCTCCGGGTGCAGTACGCGGCGCTCGGCATCGGCGCCGCCGAGTCCGGGCCGGAGGCCGTGATGTCGTGCGGCAGTGGGACCTCAGCCGCGCACCACTCGCTCGCGATGCGCCACGCGGGCCTGCCCGATCCGATCCTGTACGTCGGCTCGTACTCCGACTGGAGCCGATCCGGCGAGGAGATCGCGACGGGGGAGGAACCGGGCCGGCTGACGCAGTCGTGACCTCCGGGTCGACGACGAGCCTCGAGATCCGCCCGCTGACGGGCGAGACATGGGACGCGCTCGCGAGCCTGTTCCGCGAGGGCGGCGATCCTCGCTGGTGCTGGTGCCAGCACTGGCGGTTGCGCTCGAAGGACATGGCGGCCGCGAAGGTGCCACAGCTGCGCCAGCGTCTCCACGATCAGGCGGCATCCGACGAGCCGCCCGGGTTGGTGGCGTTCGACGGCGAGCGCGCCGTCGGCTGGGTGAGCCTCGGGCCACGGACCGACTTCGAGCGGATCGTCCGCTCGCGCGTCATCCCGACGATCGACGATCGAGCGGTCTGGTCGATCGTGTGCTTCGCCGTCTCCGCTTCGGCTCGCGGGCAGGGCCTCGCCCGAGCCCTGCTCGATGGCGCCATCTCGTATGCACGCGAGCGCGGGGCGGAAGCGCTCGAGGCCTACCCCGTCAGCGTCGCGGAGGACGAAGCGATCCATCCGGACTCGGCGTTCACGGGCACGCTGCCGATGTTCGAACGCGCGGGCTTCACGGTGGTGGCGGATCGCGCGTCGGACCCGTCGAGCTCGACGCAGCGGGTCGTCGTCCGGCGGGAGCTGCATCCCAGCTGATCAGGCCCGCGGGTCAGCGAGCTACCGACACTTGCTCCGGTAGTCGTCCATCGCCGCCTCGGAACCGGCGGCGGCGCTCAGCAGCTGACGGGCGTCGAGCCACGCCTTCCTGACCTCGTCGACCGTGCGACCCTCGCCCTCGACCTCGAGGCGCCGTGCCTGACGATCCGGTCCCGATTGCTGGATCCGCGTCTCACCCGTCGCAACGTACGCCCCGTTCTGGCAGACCCACTTGCGCTCGCAGACCAGGCCGTACACGTCGAGCTCGAGCGCGATCGACCAGTGCATCGTCGCCGGCGATGCGAGGCCGGCGAGCAGGCCGTCGAGCTCCGCCGCGTCGACCGCGAAGAAGGCTCCCGCTGGCACCGCGACCGCGCCGCCGACGATGGGCACGGTCGGTGACAGGTTGTCCGCCAGCCAGGCGACGATCGCCGGCGTCGACGGATCGGCCGTGATGGACACCGTGGCGTCGGTCGGGGCGACGTAGAAGGTTCCGGGCGGCTTGTCCTGGCGCCACTCGACGTCACCGTCCACGCAGGGTGGCGGGGGCGGAGGTGGTGGCGGCGGGGGTGGCGGCTGCGGAGGCGGCGGCGTGCCACCTCCGATCACGGGCCCGCCAGGCTTGACGGGTGGCGGCGGTGTGGGCGGCGCTGGCGTCGGCTCCTCGGGCTCATGCGGCTTCGCGCCTCGCCCGCGCTGGCGCCACAGGAAGACGAGGATCAGGATCAGGAGAACGATCCCGCCCAGCACGATGATCAGGAATGGGTCGATCCCGCCTGCGCCGGTGGTCGGGCTGGCGCCCGGCGTGGTCGACGGCGCCACGGTCGGCGCCTCCTCGAAGGTCAGCGTCGCCGGCGTCCCGATGGGCGTCGGCTGGCTGCCGATGGCACCCAGGACGTCCCGTCCGAAGCCGGTTGGCGTCGGCGGCACGTCTGACGAGAAGCCGTAGAGATTCCACGCCAGCGCAGGCCGCAGCAGGTCGGTCTGCTTCGGCACCAGCAGGCCGAAGATGTCGTCGGTGAAGTTCACCCTCGTCCGCGTCTGGAACTCCTCGAACTGGCCCGTCCAGACGCCGAACTGCAGGACGTCGCGTGCATCACCTTCGCGCCGCAGCACGAAGAGGTGCGTCGAGCCGTTGGTCGGGCTGGTCGGCGAATTTGCTGGCGGGTACTCGTCGACCGCGAAGAAGACGCCAAGCTCGGCACGCCGAGCCGGGTCGAGGGCGTCGACCGTGCCAGCGACTCGACCCACGACGAGCCACGCGCCCATGGCGTCGTACACCTCGGGCTCGGCGGCACCGCGGGTCGAGCACGTGACCATCTCATTGCCGCAATCGAACGCGGACGACAGGAGCCACGGCGGCACGACCGGAACGTCGTAGATGTTGCCGGCGAGGAGGTCCGCGACCGGATCCTTGAAGCCCTGCTGGTCGTTCGCGGCGTCCGAGACGTCGACCGTCCCGCCTGTGACGACGACCATCGCCCCGTTCGCGGCCGCGGCCGCCTCGATGTACTCGAGCAGCGGGTTCGCGCCCTCACCGGCGCGCACCGGCGCGCGGTCGGGCCCGTGCACGACCAGGACTGCGCCGACCACAAAGGCCACGGCTCCGCGCGCGATGCGCCGCCCGTCGATCGTCACCCGAGTCCCTCGCGCCCTCGCGGCCCGGGCTGGGTCGACCACCCACCCTCCTGGTCGCGCGGAATGACGGCACGATAGTGCGCACGCGGGCGTGCCACACCACGATTCCGCAGGGTCGGACGACAGTTCGCGAGTCGCCTGTCGATTCCGGGCGTCCTCGTTCGTCGTTCTGGCATGGAGGCGATCCAGAGCTGACGATCGCCCGACTTGGAGGTCCGACCGTGGGAAACAAGATCGTGCATGCCGAGGTCGTCGGCAAGGATGGCCCGGCGCTCCAGAAGTTCTGGGGCGAGCTCTTCGGCTGGAAGCAGAACACCGACCTGCCCGGCGGCTACGCGATGACCGACCCCGCCGAGTCGGGCATCGTGCTCGGAACGGGGCCCGCACCTGATGGCGGCAACGGCTGGGTGACGTTCTACGTGACGGTGTCGGACCTCGATGCGACGCTCGAGCAGGCGCAGGCCCTCGGCGGCAGCGTCGTCGCCCCGAAGTTCAGCCCGGCTCCGGAGACGTGGCTGGCCATGATCGCCGACCCCGAGGGGCACATCGTGGGGGTCAGCCAGGGCGCATAGCGGCGCTCGCACCAGCGCAATTCGGGACCCGCGGCCAGCCGGCTGCGGGTCCTTCGAATTCGGGGCTCAGCCGGCGACCGCGAGTGCCTCTTGTGGCGCGAGCGGCGCGTACGGGCGGCCACGGGCGCGAAGGTCGTCGGCCAGTCGCTGGTGGTGCGCCTCGAAGGCGGGCAGCTGGTCCGGCGGTACATCCTGGCGCCAGCGACCCATGTGCGACCTCGCCGCGGTTACCCGCTCCTCGAAGTACGTGCGCATGGCGGGGTCGTCGTCGAGGCCCAGGAACCCCAGCAGCCGGCTGTACTCGCGGTCCCGGTGGCGAGCCACGAGGTCCTCCATCTGGACCACCAGCACGCGCGACTCGGGGATGCGTTCGCACGCCGCGAACCCGCGCTCGACCCGGCGATGCCACCAGTCGAGCCCGCTGTCCGGATCGGGGGCGCCCCAGCCGAACGTCGTCACGGAGCAGGCGACGTCACGCCCGTCGCGAACGACGTGCACGAGGTGCATGTTCGGGAAGATCTCGAGAAGCACGTCCGCCCTCCGGACGGTGCTCGGAAACTTCGCGACCCAGCCCGGCGCGCCGGCGGCGTTCGCGACAGGATCGAACAGGGCGTGGGTGAACCGCCGGGCAGCCGACATCGGATCGCCGCGGAGGTCCCGGCGCAGGATCGGGAGCGCCGCGTCGAGCGCGCCTTCATCCATCATGAGGTGCATCCCGCCGCCCGATTTCGTGTTGAACCACCGCCCGCGCAGCTGCGCCTCGAACGTGTCGAGCGTCGCGTCGCCCGTCACGAGATCGCACAGCCCGCCCCGCGAGGCGAGGAACTTGGTCTCGATCGGGATATGGGCGTACGCCCGGTGGGCGCCGAGCAGCAGTGCGGTGATGCTCGACCCGCTCCGGCCCGTGCCGCCGACGACGAGGACCTTCGCAGTCGGCTCGTCGGCTGCGCGAGTCGCGGCCGGCCCTGGCCGGCCGATCTGCGAGGTGATCCGCCGAGCGCCGGTCCGGATCGCGCGGAGCGATCGCCGCAGCAATCGCCGCGGCTTCACTCCAGGTAGTCCTTGAGCTTGCGGCTGCGGGACGGGTGGCGGAGCTTCCGGAGCGCCTTCGCCTCGATCTGGCGGATGCGCTCGCGGGTCACGTTGAACTCCTTGCCCACCTCCTCGAGGGTCCGGGCACGCCCGTCCTCGAGCCCGAAGCGGAGCTGGAGCACCCGCCGCTCGCGACCGGTCAGCGAGTCGAGCACCGACTCCACCTGCTCCTTGAGCAGCTGGTGCGAGGCGGCCTCCGCCGGCGCGAGCGCGCCGCGGTCCTCGATGAAGTCGCCGAGGTGGGAGTCCTCCTCCTCGCCGATCGGTGTCTCGAGGGACACCGGCTCCTGGCTGACCTTGATGATCTCGCGGACCTTCTCGGGCGTGACCTGGACCTCCTGGCCCTTCGACATCGCCTCGGCGATCTCCTCGACCGTCGGCTCGCGGCCCAGCTCCTGGAGGAGCTGGCGGGAGACTCGGATCAGCCGGTTGATCGTCTCGACCATGTGGACCGGGATGCGGATCGTCCGCGCCTGGTCGGCGATGGCCCGCGTGATCGCCTGCCGGATCCACCACGTCGCATAGGTCGAGAACTTGAAGCCCTTCTCGAAGTCGAACTTCTCGACCGCGCGGATGAGGCCGATGTTGCCCTCCTGGATCAGGTCCAGGAACGACATGCCTCGACCGATGTACTTCTTCGCGATCGACACGACCAGCCGGAGGTTGGCCGACGTCAGCTGCTCGCGCGCGTCGCGCCCGATGCGCACGAGCTCGCCCTTGCGGTGCGCGAGCTTGGTGTTCTTCGGGACCTCCGGGTCGTGGCCCATGAGCTTGAGCAGGTCCGCGTCGTGGCCGCTCATGATCCAGCGCTCGAGCGCCGGGAACGAGACCTCGTCGCGGGTCCAGTCGTAGATCGCCCGGAGCCCGACGTTGTCGCGCGAGTCGAGGTCGCCGTTGTGCACGGCGAAGTACGCCCAATCGAGGAGCGTCACGAACGCTTCCGGGGCCTGGCGATCGGGCTTCTTGCCGTTGGCGGAATCCGCCGCGACGGCCTCGCCGTACCGAGCGAGAAGCTTCCGGGCTTCCTTGAGCAGCTCCTTGGTGCCCTCGGATTGCGCGTCCTTGCCGGCGCGCACGAGGTGGAAGTCCGGTGGGGGCGTCAGCAGGTCGGCCGCGCCGACGTCCGACATCGCGTCGCGCACGAGCCGGTGGGCCTCGTCGCCGAGCGGTAGCCGGTGCTGCTGCTTGAGGGTTCGGGTCTTCGTCTCGGTGTTGTGCGTCGTCCATTCGTGGAGCGAGACGATGCCCTTCCATGGCTCGTCGACGAGCTGCTCCCCGAGCTCGATCGCCTTGGCCAGGACGACCTCCTCCTCGGCGGTCAGCAGGGCGACCTTGCCGATCTCCTTGAGGTACATCCGGACCGGGTCGTCGATGCCGATCATGTCGGCCGAGAGTGCCTCGAGCTCGGCGGCGGTCGGCTCCTCGAGCTCTTCGGGGTCGAGCTTGGCCGGGCCCTCGGCCGGCAGCTTGGACGTTCGTGCCTCGGCGTCCTCCCCCACGACCTCGACGGTCACGTCATCGTCGTCGTCGCCTGCCAGGGCGAGCTCGGGCTCGTCGTCGACGTCCTCCTCTTCGTCCTCGTCGACCTCGTCGAGGGCGGCGCGGGACGGTCGGAGGCCGGCAAGCTTGGCCTCCTCGAGGTCGGCCTTGGCCCGGCGCGGGCGGGTCAGGACGGCTTCGACCAGTTGCTGATCAAGCGGATCGATGGGCATGCGGGTTACCTCCAGGTGAGCCGCAGATGAGCGGCGGTTGGGTGGCTGATGAGCGCCGGCGAACCGGCGGATGATCGATGGTTGGGCGCCGGTGAACCGGCGCTTTGTAGGGTGGTCAGATGCATTCCGGCGGTTCGAGTCATGCGCGTACCGCCACTGGGCGTGCGAGGAGCCGCGTCTGGTCGCGCCGGCGGTGGAGCGACTTGCGCTGCTCGTTGAGCGTCTGGCTTTCGCGCAGCAGTTGGTCGATCGAGGCGCGCGCCGCCACGCGGGCGGCGTCGTCGTCGTGCCGGACCTGCTCGGCCTCGGCGAGGGCCGAGGCGATGTAGTCGGCGCGCTCGTCGAGCGTGCGCTCCTCGAGGTCGATCGTGAGGCGGTCGAGCTCGTAGGCGAGGTCCGATTCGGACAGCTCGCGCGGGTTCGGGTCGCGCCGGGCGATGACCGCCTGGGCGAGGGCCGCGGTCTCGGGATCGAGGCCCTGCACGAGCGCGGTCAGGCTGAACGGCGGGTGCACACCCTCGTCGTTGGGCTCCCGGGCGAGCACGACGGCGCGGAACAGCTCGCGCGCGACCGTGTTCGGGAGCTGGTCCGGCCCGATCGAATCGACGATGCGGAGCTGGATCTCGGGCACGAGCAGGAGGAGGCGCAGGAACTCCGCCTCCTGCGGGAGGACGGAGCGGAGAATCTCGCCGACGGGCAGCGAATCCGCCGCGGAGACGATGGACTCCGCGGAGATGCGCGACCCGCCATCGGCCGCGGCGCCGGATACATGCGCGCCGAATGAGCCGCCGCGGCCGCCACCCGGGCCCGGGCCGACGCCCGCGAGGCCCGTGGCGC
Source organism: uncultured Chloroflexia bacterium (assembly GCA_963721765.1). Classification (GTDB taxonomy): domain Bacteria; phylum Chloroflexota; class Limnocylindria; order Limnocylindrales; family CSP1-4; genus UBA5189. The sequence goes on along the minus strand of CAVRJP010000001.1, from coordinate 972,208 downwards.
CGCCGGCCCGGGCGCCGCGCAGCACCTCGAGCAGCACGCGCTCCTCGACGCCCGACGCGCGATGGACGAGCTGGAGGTAGGCGTCGCGCATGACCGGGTTGGGCACGGCGCGGATCGTCGGCATGAGAGCGTCGACGAAGCGCATCTTCCCGCCCGGCGTCTTGAGGTCGTAGGTCTTCGAGTAGGTGTCCACCAGGTACTCGACGATCGGCTGCGCCGTCCGGACCTCCTCGCGCCAGCGATCGGGCGTCTCGCGCAGGAGCTCGTCGGGATCCTTGCCATCCGGCAGCCGGACGACCCGGACCTCGTCCAGCTCGATCCCGGATTCGGTGGCGGCGAGCTGGCCGATGAGCGACTGGAGCGCCTGCGCACCGAAGGTGCCCGCCTTCTGGCCGGCCGGATCGACGTCGTACGCGAGCGCGATTCGCTTCGCATACCGCGTCAGGAGCGCGACCTGGCCCGGCGTGAGGGCCGTCCCGAGCGAGGCCACGACGTTGTCGAACCCCGCCTGGTGGGCCATGAGGGCGTCGGTGTAGCCCTCGACGATCACCGCCTGGCCTGACTTGCGCATCGAGCCCTTCGACTTGTCGATGAGGTACAGCGACCGGCTCTTGTCGAACAGCGGCGTCCCCGGCGTGTTCAGGTACTTCGGGCCGGTGTCCCTGCCGCCCTCACCCTCCGTCCCGAGGATCCGGCCACCGAGGCCCGTCGCGGCCCCGTTCTGGTCCCGGATCGGGAACAGGACGCGGCCACGGAACTTGTCGATGACACCGACGCCGCGCGACGATGACCGAGCAGCCGACGCCAGCCCGGCCTCGACCAGCTCCTCGCCGCGGATGTCGCGCTTCTCGACGAGCTTCCGGCTCATCGAGTCCCAACCCTCGGGCGCCCAGCCGAGCTGGAACGTCTCGATGGTCGCGTCGGTGAAGCCCCGGCCGCGCAGGTAGTCGAGGGCGGGCTTGCCGAGCGACGTCGTCGTGAGGACCTGGTGGTAGAACGCGATCGCGGTCTCGAGCACGTCGCGGAGGCGGGCCCGATGCGCGTCCTCCCGCTTCGTCCGCTCGTCGATCTCGACGCCGGCCTTTGCGGCGAGCAGCCGCAACGCGTCCGGGAAGGTCAGGCTGTCGCGGTTCATCACGAACGAGAACACGTCACCGCCCAGCCCGCAGCCGAAGCACTTCCACGAATCGCGGCCCGGGGTAACCGTGAACGACGGCGTCTTCTCGCCGTGGAACGGGCACAACCCCTTGAATGTCGTGCCGGCCTTCTTCAGCTGCACCGTCTCGCCGACCACGTCGACGATGTTCAGCCTGCTCTTGACCTCTGCTGCAATCCCGCCTGCCGTCTCGTCAGACCTCCGATTTCACCGATCTTCCTACGTCCAGGAACCGCGTTCGGTTCCGGCTCGGCCGTCCGATCGATTGACGCCCGGGCCCGTCCGACCTGTGACGACCCGGACATGACTGTCGGCCTGTCAAGTCTTGACAAGCCGTCGAGAGGGATTGTACCTCCCACAAACCCCTCTTGACAAGCACTTTGTCAATACTCCGGGGGAGTATCCGCAGCGCTAGCGGGGGACCCTCGGCTACTTGAGGACGGCGAACGCGTCCAGATCGACCCGGCCGTAGCCGCCGACGACGGTGACCTTGACCTTGTGCGGCTTGGCGCTCGAGAACAGCCTGCTCCAGACGACCTGCCGGAACGCCGTCGAGGATGCGCCGAGGTTGATCCGCGCCACGAGGACGCCGTCGAGCCTGATCTTGACGACCCCGCGACTCGGCGCGAGCGTCGTCACGAACGCGACGCCGCGACCGGTGAAGCTGTACGTCGCCGATCGCTTGCCGACGCTCGACTTGCGAACCGCCCCGCCCGAGAACTGGGCGAACTTGCTGCGCTTCCACGCACCCGAGTAGGCAATGGAGCCGGCTGATTCCTGGACCAGGCGCGGGCTGACGGTCGGGCCGGTCCCCCAGCCGCTGACATGGCCGGGCCAGTCCTCCGAGCGCACCCGGAACCGGAAGCTGCCCGACGACGGGAGGTAGATGTCCGCCGAGGAGCCCGTGAGCCCGCTGTCCAGGTTGAGCCAGCTTCCGCCACCGTTCTTCGAGTACTGGATGTCGTAGCTCCGGACGCCGGATCCGATGTCCGCGCCGGTCCATGACAGTCGAACCGGGATCCCCGAGCCCGACAGCGCATCCCCTGCGAAGATCGCCGTGACCGGCGCCGTGACCGTTGGCGCAGTCCGATCGACCAGGGTCGTGACGGAAGCCGGGACGACCGGTCCGGTTCCGTCGGCCCCGGTGACCGCATCCGCGCTCAGCGTCACGGTCAGCGTGCCGGCGGTGGGCAAGGCCGCTGTCAGGTTGAGGACGTACGGCCCGCCCGGCGCCCCGGACTCCAGGAGCTCGGCTACGCTCCAGCCGCCGGACGACCCCCCGATGCTGAACTCCGACGCATCGAGCCCGGTCACGGGCTCGCTGAACCAGGCCCAGAAGGAAGCGGGCGAGTCGGTCCCGCCAGCGCGGGCGATCAGCAGGGCCCGTGGCGGCCCGCCCGTCGTGCAGTCCTGCAGCACCTCGGCGACGTTCAGGCGGTCCCCGGTGACGGTCGTGCCGTTGAGGGACGGCGTGTTGATGCCGTGATCCAGGATCGATTGGCGGAGCCCGTCCGGCGTCGTCACGTCCCGGCACGAGGCGAGCAGGGCGATCGCTCCCGTGACGTGCGGCGCCGCCATGGACGTGCCGTCCATGTACGCGTACTGCCCGGACGGGAAGGTCGACGCGATCGCCTGTCCCGGCGCCCCGATGTCGACCGAGGTCGCGCCGTAGTTCGAGAAGTCCGCGAGATCGCCGGTCTCGGTGATGGCCGCGACCGAGATGATGCAATCGAAGCCGCGCGGATCCCCGGTGTCGAAGCGCGTCGCGCACTCGGTCGCGGCCGGGTAGGCGGGCTCGTCGTCGATGTCCTCGCCATCGTTGCCGGCGGCCGCGACGAACAGGATCCCGGCGTCGCCGCCGCGGTTGATCGCGTCCCGCAGGGCCGTGCTGTTCTCGGCGCCGGTCCAGCTGTTGTTCGTGGCGACGAGGTTCAGGCCGTGCCGGGTCTTGAGGTCGGTGATGTAGTCGAGCGCGGCCACCGCGTCGCTCGTCAGGCCATCACCGTGGATGAACTTCGCGGGGATCATCGTCACCGCCCAGTTGACCCCGACGAGCCCCTCGCCGTTGCTGCCCGCGGCCCCGATCGTGCCGGCGACGTGCGTGCCGTGATAGTCGGCCGCCAGCGAGTCGTAGACGCTCGCGTCGTCGTGGAAGAAGTCCCAGCCATGGACGTCGTCGACGTAGCCGTTGCCATCGTCATCCAGCCCGTTGCCGAGCGTCTCGAAGGGGTTGGTCCAGATGTTCGCCGCCAGGTCCTTGTGGGCGATGTCGATCCCGGTGTCGAGGATCCCGACCACGACATCGCGGCTGCCGATCTCGTCGGTCTGCTTCCAGGCGTCCCCGGCGCCGGAGCCGTAGGACCCCGACGGGGTGCTGTCCGGCCCGTACAGGCCCCACATGGAGCCATTCACGTACAGCTCGTCGGACGCCGTGTGCTCGACGGTCAGGACGTAGTCGGGCTCCGCGTACCGGATCGCGGGGTCTCGGAGCAGCGCCCGGACGGCGGCCTCGACCGAGGTGCCCGGCTCCAGGGTCAGGCGCTCGACGCCGCGCGCCGGGCTCGAGACCGGACGATGGCTCGTCGCGTCGACGGCCGAGCGAGCGGCCGCCCGCTGCTTCCGCGTCGTGTCCTCGTGGAAGCCGACGAGCACCACGCCATCGGCGTATGCCCGGCCACCTGGCCGGAGCGCATCGGCGGGTCGCCGGCCAACGTCGAGCACCGGCGAAGGATCCGTAGCCATCCGAACGCCGCCGTCCGCCGCCTCGGGACGACCCGGCGCCGACGGGTGCCGGCAGCGCGAGCACGGACAGCAGCGCGAGGGCCCTGCCCAGTCGCCTGCCCGATCCTGCCGGGCGAGAGATGCCGCCCACGCGCCCTCCGGTTCCCTCGACACGCCCCAGCCGGGGCGGACGGAGCATACCCGTGGGCTCGCGGCGAATCGATAGCCGGCGCGATCTGCCGCGCGGCGCCGCAACGCGGATCCCGTCGTTGGCTGGGGCGCTAGGTCCCGATCGCTCCCCGCCAGCGGATGCGCATCGTCGCCACGAGCGACTCGCCCGGCGCGAGATCGCGGACGCCGGCTCCCCGCCGATCGGACGCCGGGAGGCCCAGCGCGTTCGGCCAGGCGGTCTGGGGCTCGACGCAGAACCTGCCAGCCGGCGTGTAGATCACCACCGTCGCGGGCGTCGGGTCGAACGCGACGTCGGCCGGAAAGCCGGGCCAGACGACGTCGACGGGTGAGCTCGCTCCAACGTAGGCGTGGTCCAGCCGCCGCCCGTCCCGCGGTGGCGCGGCCCGCAGGTCCGTCGCTCCCTCGACGGCCGCGATCTGGCCCGTGGGCAGCATGTCCTGCGTCACGAGCACCGAATCCGCGGCGACTCGCAGCCGGACGTGTTCGTCGCCGACGAACCACGGGTGCCAGCCGAGCGCAGCGGGCATCCGCTCGGCGGCTTCGACCGTGGCGGTCATGACGAGCTGGTCGGGCTCGAGGTGGATCGCGTGGCGGACCTCGCCCGCGAACGGCCAACCCGCCGCGCCGAGGGCGATCGACAGCGTGGCCGCGGACGGGTCGGACGAGGTGATGTCCCACGCCCGATCCCAGAGGAGGCCGTGGATCGCGTGCTCGCCGTGGGTCCTCGGGAGCTGGAACGTCCCGCCCGCCCACTCGAGCTGCCCATTCGCGAGCCGCCCGGGCCAGGGCGCCATGAGGAAGCAGCCCCACCAGATCGATCGGTCATCGGGAGTCGCCGGACCGACGAGGAGCTCGCGCCCGGCGATCGAGCATGAGGCCAGTCGGCCGCCCCGATCAGGGTCGACGACGACGCGCGCATCGCCGGACCGAAGCTCGATCGGATTTGTACGCATCTCGCACAAATCAATCTACTATCGTCGCCCAGGCTTGCGCGCGGTCGATCCGGGGAGGCCGGCGACGGGGGCGGCGCCGGCGAACCGGTCGACGCGGGGAGGATCCAGTGCCCGACACGTTCTTTGCCGACGTTCCCGGCCCGATTCCCTTCGGCGGCGCGGACTCGACCGAGCCGCTCGCGTTCACCGTGTACCAGCCGGATCGGGTCGTCCTCGGCAAGTCGATGGCCGACCACCTGCGGATCGGCGTGTGCCTGTGGCACTCGTTCAACTGGCCGGGCGCAGACGTGTTCGGCGTCGGGACGTTCGATCGACCGTGGCTCGCGCCGGGCCTCGATCCGCTCGTCGCCGCCGAGATGAAGATCGACGCCGCGTTCGAGTTCCTCGCGAAGCTGGGCGTGCCGTACTTCTGCGTCCACGACCGCGACGTGGCGCCCGAGGGCAGCGACGCGAAGGACACGGGCCGGATCTTCGGCGCGGTGATGGACATGGTCGAAGCGCGATCCGAGGAGAGCGGCGTCCGCCTCCTGTGGGGCACGGCGAACCTGTTCGGCCACCCGCGCTACATGTCGGGCGCGGCCACGAACCCCGATCCCGAGGTGTTCGCGTTCGCCGCGGCGCAGGTCAAGACGATGCTCGAGGCGACGAAGCGCCTCGGCGGCCAGAACTACGTCCTGTGGGGCGGTCGCGAGGGCTACGACACGCTCCTCAACACGGACCTCGCCCGGGAGGATGCGCCAGCTCGGGCGGTTCCTGCACCTGGTCGCCGAGCACAAGCACAAGATCGGGTTCACCGGCGCGCTGCTGATCGAGCCGAAGCCGCACGAGCCGACGAAGCACCAGTACGACCGCGACGCCGCGACGGTCCACGGCTTCCTCGTCCGGCACGGGCTGGAGGCCGAGTACCGGCTCAACCTGGAGGCGAACCACTCCACGCTGTCCGGCCACAGCTTCCACCACGAGGTGGCGTACGCCGTGGACCATGGCATGTTCGGGAGCATCGACGCGAACCGCGGTGACTACCAGAACGGCTGGGACACGGACCAGTTCCCGAACTCGGTCGACGAGCTGTCGCTCGCGGTGTACGAGATCCTGCGCGGCGGCGGGTTCACGACGGGCGGGTTCAACTTCGACGCGAAGCTGCGGCGCCAGAGCATCAGCCGGACGGACCTGTTCCACGCGCACATCGGCGGGATCGACACGCTCGCCCGCGTCGCTGCTCGTCGCGGCCGACATGGTCGAGCACGGGACGCTCGCCGGGCCACGCGCCGAGCGTTACGCAGGATGGGACGGCGAGCTCGGGTCGCGCGATCCTGGGCGGCTCGCTGTCGCTCGAGGCGCTCGACGCTCGGGTGCGCGGCGGACGGGATCGATCCGAAGCCGGCGTCGGGTGGCCAGGAGCTGCTCGAGGGCATGGTCAACCGGCGCATCTGGCAGGCCGACCGGCTCGCAGTGACGGCTCGGGCGGGCCCGCTCCGCGCATGAGCCACGTCCTCGGCATCGACGTCTCGACGACCGCGACGAAGGCCGTCCTCGTCGACCAATCCGGTGCCGTCATCGGTGTCGGCGCCGCGGAGTACGGCTTCGACGTCCCGCAGCCCGCTGTGGTGCGAGCAGGATCCCGGCGCTGTGGTGGGACGGCACGATCGGTGCGATCCGGTCCGTGCTCGCCTCGACCGACGTCGACCCGGCGGGGATTGACGCCATCGGGCTCACCGGCCAGATGCATGGCGCGGTCGTGCTCGACGGCGCCGACCGGGTGCTGCGGCCGGCGATCCTGTGGAACGACCAGCGCACCGCCGCAGGCGTGCGACGATGATTCGCCGCGGCGGTCGGGCCGGATCGGCTCGTCGAGATCACCGGCAACGACGCGGTCACGGGCTTGACCGCCCCGAAGCTCGTCTGGATCCGCGAACACGAGCCCGATGTCTGGGCGCGGATCGCCCACGTCCTGCTCCCGAAGGACTACGTCCGGCTCCAGCTCACCGGCGAGCACGCGATCGACAAGGCCGACGGCGCCGGCACGCTCCTGTTCGACCTCGCGGCGCGCGACTGGTCGCCCGAGATCCTGGACGCGCTGCGGATCCCGCCGGCGTGGCTCCCCCCGACGAACGAGGGGCCCGCGGTGACCGGCGCCGTGACCGCAGCGGCAGCGGCGGCCACCGGGTTGCGCGCCGGCACGCCCGTCGTCGCGGGCGGCGGCGACCAGTCCGCGAATGCCGTGGGCGTGGGCGTCATCGCGCCGGGGACCGTCGCGCTGTCCCTGGGGACCTCGGGCGTGGTCTTCGCGGCGACGACGGCGCCGCTCCACGACGAGCGCGGCCGCGTCCACGCGTTCTGCCACGCGCTCCCCGAGCGCTGGCACCTCATGTCGGTGATGCTCTCGGCGGCGGGCAGCCTGCGCTGGTTCCGCGACACGTTCGCACCGGGCGAGCCCTTCGATCAGCTCGTCGCGACAGCGGCCGCCGTCCCACCCGGCAGCGAGGGCCTGTGGTTCCTCCCCTACCTCTCCGGCGAGCGCAGCCCCCACCCCGACCCGCAGGCCCGCGGCGCGTTCGTCGGGCTGACCCTCGCCCACGACCGGCGCCACCTGCTGCGCGCCGTCCTCGAGGGCGTGGCGTTCGGGCTTCGGGACGGGCTCGACCTCATGGTCGCGGCGGGCATGCCCGCGCCGACGCCAGGTGCGCGCCTCGGGCGGCGGCATCGCCAGCCCGCTGTGGCGCCAGATCCTCGCCGACGTCCTGGAGGCCGAGATCGCGACGGTCGCCACGACCGAGGGCGCCGCGTACGGCGCCGCCCTCCTCGCCACGCAAGCGGCGGGCTGGTTCCCGTCCATCGACGCCGCCGTGCCGCGCTCGTCCGAGCGACGCCGGTCACCTCACCCGGACCGGACGTCCCTGCCTATCGCGACGCCCACGCCGCATTCCGCGAGCTCTACCCCGCGCTCGTGCCGTTCTTCCACCGCGCCTGAACGAGATCGCACCGGCGCCACCGAGTCTCAGTGCAGGGCTTCGACGTCCTCGCGGCTGAGCTTCTCGATGGGCTTGCCGAGGATGATCATCCCGAGGACCTCGTCGGTCGTGACGTCGGTCTTGTTGACCGTGCCGACGAGGCGGCCGTGGTACATGACGCTGATCCGGTCCGCGAGGTCGAAGACGTCGTGGATGTCGTGGCTCACGAGGAAGATCCCGAGGCCCTCGCCCTTGAGCTGGCGGATGAGGTCGCGCACCTGCGCCGTCTCGGCCGGCCCGAGCGCGGCGGTCGGCTCGTCCATGATCAGGACCTTGGCGTTGAAGTGGACCGCCCGGGCGATGGCCACGGACTGGCGCTGGCCGCCGGACAGGTAGCGGACGGGAATCGCGAAGCGCTTGAAGTTCGGGTTCAGGCGGCCCATGACCTTGCGGGTCGCGTCCTCCATCGCCGAGTCGTCGAGCGTCCGCAGGTTCGTCAGCAGCTCGCGGCCCAGGAACAGGTTTCCCGGAGCGTTGATGTTGTCCGCGAGCGCGAGCGTCTGGTAGATCGTCTCGATCCCGAGGTTCTTCGCGTCGCGCGGGTTGGCGATCGTGATGGGCTGGCCGTCCATCAGGATCTCGCCGGAGTCGGCGCGGTGTGCGCCCGACAGCGCCCGCATGAGCGTGGACTTGCCGGCGCCGTTGCCGCCGACGAGGCCGATCACCTCGCCCGGACGAACGTCGACGCGTGACGTTGTCGACGGCGCGCACGCCACCGAACGAGACGTTGATGTCGCGCATCTCGATGGCCGGCGTCGCGCCCGGCGACCGGGCCCGACGCCCGGCTCCGGCGACGGTTGGCTCGGCGGTCATGTCGAGCGCCTCCGGTTCCAGCGTATCGATGCCCACCGCGACGACGAGGACGACCCCGGACGCGATGTTCTGGACCGGCGTCGACTGGCCGAGGTAGCGCGAGGCCGTAAGCCAGCGCCTGCATGACGAGCGCGCCGAGGATCGCGCCGGGACGGTCCCGATGCCCCCGGCGAACGACGTGCCGCCGATGACCGCGGCGGCGATGACCAGCAGCTCGTAGCCCTGGCCGATGTCGAGCGAGGCGCCGTTGAGGCGCGCCGATGCGATCGCGCCCGCGATCCCGCACAGGAGACCGAGCAGGATGAACGTCTTCATGATCGTCCAGCGCGTATTGATGCCCGCGAGCTCGGCGGCTTCGGGGTTGCCGCCGAGGCGTAGATCGGCCCGGCCGAAACGCAACCGGCGGCCGATGAACGCCACGACGAGCATCACGCCGATCATGTGCAGGATCGGGTTCGGGATCCCGGACTCGATCCCGCCCGGCGGGACGACGAAGGTCGGATCCTGGACGAGCTTGTTGTCGACGAGCCCTTGTGGCCACTTGTAAGCGTTGGAGACGAGCCCGACGAACCCGACCGCGGCGACCGCGGCGGTGACGACCAGTGCCACCTCGGCCCAGCGTGGCCGGAGCGGAAAGCCGAACCGCTTCCGCTGGCGGCGGCTGTTGATCAGCCCCACCACGACGGCTGCGATCGCGAGCGCGGCGATGACCCAGCTCGCGAGCCCGCCGATGGAGCCCAGCGGACCGCCCGCGAACAGGACGACGAAGAACTTGTCGTCCGGGGCGATCGTCGACCCGCCGCGCGATGATGAAGACCACGCCGCGCCATGCGAGAAGGCCGCCGAGCGTGACGATGAACGACGGGATCCCGACGTAGGCGATCAGGTAGCCGTGGAACGCGCCGATGAGGCCGCCGACGCCGACGCCCGACCGCGAGCGCGATCAGCCAGCCGAACGTCGAGTCGACGCCGAGCGTCGGCGGGAAGACCCGGAAGAACATGATCGCGATCGTCATCGACACGACGCCGACCACCGACCCGACGGAGAGGTCGATCTGGCGCGTGACGATCACCAGGACCATGCCGGTCGCGATGATCGCCACCGGGGCGGCCTGGACGGCCAGGTTGATCAGGTTGATGGGCTGGAGGAAGTTCTTGCCGTCCGCCAGCTCGACGCCGACGAGAATCGCCGCGAGGGCGATGACCATGCCGAACAGTCGGAGATCGACCTCGGTCTGGCGGACGAGGTCCATGAACCGACTGAGCGCGGGGAACCGGCCGCGCTGGGGCGCGGCGGCTGTCGGCGGGGACGCTGTCGCCGGTGCGACGCTCATCGACACGCTCCTGCCCTGAAAATGAGTCGAGGCGACCCCTCCGCGGGGTCCGCGAAGAAGGTCGCCTCGGGTATCGCGATGCTATCGGATCAGCAGGGGGCCACCGAGCCGGCGGTGACGCCTGCGCAGACCTCTTCCTTGGTCACCCAGCCGGCGTCGACGACCTCGGACACGTTGTCCTTGGTGATCGGCGTCGGGTTGAGGGTGATCGAGTTCACGCTGTTGCCACCCGGCGTCGTGAACTTGACGGCCTTCGCCTCGGTCGGCTTCGCGGCGGCCGAGAGGCCGTCGGGCACCGTAACGTCGGCAGCTGCCGTTCCCTTGCAGAGCTGGATCGCCACGCTCCCGGCGACCGCGCCGAGATCATTGGCGTTCTTCCACACGGAGACGGTCTGGGTCCCGAGGGCGACGCGGTTGAGGGCGGCCTTGTCGCCGTCCTGCCCGCCGACCGGGATCGTCGAGGCCGACGGCGTCGAGCGCCGCGATGACGCCCGTCGCCATGCCGTCGTTCTCCGACAGCACCGCGTCGACGTCGTTGTTGTTCGCCGCGAGCGCGGCTTCCATGTTTGTCCGGGCACCGGCGGTGTCCCAGTTCGCCGTGTTCTGCTCGAACACGACGGTGATCCCGTTCGACGGTCGCGTTGAGCGCCGGGATGCCGGCCTCGGTCATGCCGCTGCGGAGGAACTCCGCGTTCGCGTCGCCGGCGTCGCCCTTGATGATCACGTAGTTGCCGGACGGGGCGGCCTTCTTCACTTCTTCGGCGATGATCGTGCCGACTCGCTTGTTGTCGAACGTGATGTAGAAGACGTCCGGATCCTCGATCAATCGGTCGTAGCCGATGACCGGGATGCCCGCCGCCTTGGCCGCGGCGATCGCGGGCTTGATCGCCTCGGCGTCCTTCGCGAGGATGATCAGGACCTTGGCGCCTCTGGGCGATCAGGTTGGTGACGTCCGCAATCTGCTGCTCGCTGTTGTCCTTGGCGTCGGTCCGGGTGTACGTTCCGCCACCGGCCGTGACGGCCTTCTTGATGTTCGGCTCGTCCGCCTTCGCCCAGCGCTCCTGGGTGTAGTTGTTCCACGAGATACCGACGAGGCAGCCCGCGGCGGCCGATCGGGGCTCCCGCCGCCGCAGGCCGCGAAGGCCAGCACCGCAACGGACGCCAACGCCATGACACGTTTGTGCATCTCTCTCCTCCACAAAAAGGACGCTCTGGGTCGCACGTGCAGTGCGGTCGTCAGGCTATCACTCTCCTCTCACCGGTCTTGCGGCGCGGCGACATCGCCCGCCCGCCTTCGTCTGCCACGTGGCGGTCAGGCGCCGGCCGCCGCGGCGAGCTGGACACGGGGACCGAGCCAGCCAGCTGGATCGGCGAGGAAGGGCTCGAATGCGAGCTCCGCCGCGCCGACAAGGGGGGCGTCGATGCCCAGCGCGGCCGGAGCGACGCGAACCAGCCCACGCGGGCCGGCGAGCGTCATCCGGTCGAGCTGCGCGACAAGCGCCCGCTCGATGAACGGGAACGCCCGGGTGAACAGGCCACCCAGGACGATCACTCGGGGGTTCAGGATGTTGACGAGGCCGGCGAGCCCGGTGCCGATCCAGCGACCGACGTGCTCGAACGCCGCCAGGGAGGTGGCATCGCCTGCTGCCGCGTCCGCCAGCAGCGCGTCGACCTCGTCCGAGCCGCCGTCCTCCGGCCGCCCGGCGAGCCGGAGCAGTGCGCGCTCGCCGATCTCCGTCTCCCAGCAGCCGGTTGACCCGCAGCGACAGGTCGTCCCGTTCGGATTGACCGGCATGTGGCCGACCTCGCCCGCGTAGCCCGCGACGCCGGTCAGCGCCTTGCCGTCGACGATGATCCCGCCGCCGATCCCGACCTCGCCCCAGATGCACAGGAGATCGTCCGCGCCTCGGGCCGCGCCGCGTCGGAGCTCCGCGATCGCGCCGAGGTCCGCGTCGTTGGCCACATGGACCGGCACGTCGAGGGCCATCGCTTCGGCGATACGCGCGCCGAGGGGCACGTCGCGCCAGCCCAGGTTCGGGGCGCTGGAGACCATGCCGTCGGGTCGCCGGACGACGCCGACGATCGCGACACCGATGCCGATGATCGATGACCGCTCACGGCGCAGCGTGGTCAGCCGGGCGACGAGTCCCTGGAGGTCGGCGACGATCTCGTCCACGGAGAAGTGACCCCGGGGCCGCGGCATCCGGATGCGCTCGATCGGCTTGCCGCCGACGCCGACGACCGCTGCGGCGAGCGAATCCACCGCGATCTCGAGGGCAAGCACGAGGACGGCCGAGGGCTTGTGGCTGACGAGCGGCGACGGTCGGCCTGGTGCGCCATCGAGGACGCCGCGCTCCTCCACGAGCAGGTCCCCGGCCACGAGCTCGCCGATCAGCGCGCGGATGGCCGTTCGCGTCAGGCCGGTGCGGGCGACGAGCTCGGAGCGCGACTGCGGGCCACGGAGGTGCAGCTCACGGACGATCGCGCTCAGGTTCGACCGGCGCACCGTCTCGCTCCGCTGACCGCTCGGTTCCGTGCCGACGAGCAATTTGTGTTCCTATCTTCCAAAACTTGCATGCTAGGCTCATCCATCCCCCGGCCAGTGTCAAGACGTCGCGGCCGGGTGACGGCCGCGCCCACCCGACCAAGCGTCGCCGGGCAGGCCCCCAAGGCTTCGGAGGAGCGCCATGGGCAGCCCTGAGGGACGCGTCGCGGACGGACGCGTCGCGACCGATCGACGGCTGCGCTGGGGCGTCCTGTCGACCGCGAGCATCGCCCGCGAGAAGTGGATCCCGGGTGTTCGCCGCTCGCCCGCGCAACGCGGCGAGGTCGTCGCCATCGGGTCGCGTGATGGCGAGACGGCGCGTCGCGCCGCGGAGGAGCTCGGGATCCCGCGCGCGCACGATTCGTACGAGGCGCTCCTCGCCGATCCCGAGGTCGACGCGGTCTACATTCCCCTGCCCAATCACCTGCACCTCGAGTGGACCGTCGCTGCGGCCCGCGCCGGGAAACACGTCCTGTGCGAGAAGCCGCTCGCGCTCACGTCGGCCGATGCCGAGCAGATGGTCGAGGCGGCCGCGTCGAACGGCGTCCTGTTCATGGAGGCGTTCATGTATCGCCTCCACCCGTCCTGGCTCGCGGTGCGCGAGCTGGTGGCGAGCGGCCGGATCGGCCGGCTCCAGACGATCCAGAGCTGGTTCTCGTACTACAACGACGACCCGAGGAACATCCGCAACATCCTGGACGCGGGCGGCGGGGCGCTCATGGACATCGGTTGCTACAACATCAATCTCTCGCGGATGCTCTTCGACGGAGAGCCGGAACGGGTCGAGGCGTCGGTCGTCCGAGACCCCGACAGCGGCGTCGACGTCCTGACGAGCGGGCTGCTCGTGTTCCCCGGCGGTGGGACCGCCACGTTCACCTGCTCGACCCGTTCCGAGTCCGACCAGCGCGTCCACATCTACGGGACCGAGGGCCACATCGCCGTCGCGATCCCGTTCAACATCCCGCCGGACCGGGCAACGTACATCTACATCACCCACGGCGGCGACCCGCCGGTCGCGCCCGACGTCGAGCGCATGACCTTCGATATCGCGGATCCGTACGGCTGCGAGGCGGATGCCTTCGCCGCCGCGGTCCTCGATGGCGCGCCGCTCCCGACGCCGCCGTCGGACGGCGTGGCGAACATGCGAGTCATCGAGCAGGTCGTCGATGCGGCCGAGCGATGACGCCGGCGGCTCGAGACCCTGGCGGGCTGATGGCGATGGCGGGTCGATGACCGTGGCGGCCTGATGACGACGGTGGCCCGATGACCGTCGCGCGGCTCGCCTCGGTCGACCTGCCCGACTTCGGCGTTCCCGACGAGCGACCCGTCGTGGGCCCAGCCACGTACGCGGGGCGACTCGAGCGACTGCGGGGGCGCGTCGTGGCTCGCGACTACGACCGGCTCGTCATCTTCGGCGACCGCGAGCACAGCGCGAATCTCGCCTGGTTGAGCGGCTTCGACCCGCGGTTCGAGGATGCGATCGCGATCGTCGGCCCGACGGACGACCCCGCGATCCTCGTCGGCAACGAGTGCTTTGGCATCGCGGGCGCCGCACCCCTGCCGATGCGGCGGGTCCTGCACCAGGACCTGAGCCTGCCGAGCCAGCCTCGCGACCGATCCCGGCCCTTGCGCGACGAGCTCGCGGCCGAGGGGATCGGTACGGGAGCGAGAATCGGGGTGGTCGGCTGGAAGCCCTACGGCAGCCGCGCGCGCCTCGACGTCCCCGCGTACCTCGCCGACGAGCTGCGCGGCCTGGTGGGCGCGACGGGCGCCGTGGAGAACGCGATCGACCTGTTCATCGATTCGGCTGACGGGCTCCGCGTCGTCAACGAGGCGGCGCAGCTCGCCGCCTTCGAGGCCGCGGCCTGCCGCACCTCCGAGGGGGTAAAGCGGGTCCTCCGAGGGCTCCGACCGGGCCTCCGCGAGCGCGAGGCGGTCGCGCTCCTGGGCTGGGACGGGTCGCCGCTGTCCTGCCACCTCATGCTCACGGCGGGCGATCGGGCGCGATTCGGGCTGTTCAGCCCGGGCGACCGGGCCATCGAGCGGCGCGACCCGTTCACGGTCGCCTTCGGGACCTGGGGCGCGCTCAACTGCCGCGCGGGCTTCGTCGTCGCCGAGGCCTCGGATCTCCCCGAGGAGATCGGCGACTACGTCGACCGGCTGGTCGGGCCGTATTTCGGGGCGATCGCCGAGTGGTACGGCGCGTTGCGTGTCGGCCAGACCGGCGCGACGCTGCACGAGATCGTGGCGCGGCACATCGGCGACCCGTTCTTCGGGATCTTCCTCAACGCCGGGCACCAGATCTCGCTCGACGAGTGGGTGAACTCGCCGGTCGCGGCGGGCTCGACCGTCGAGCTCCGATCCGGAACCTACCTCCAGGTCGACGTCATCCCGGCGACCGGCGGCCCGTACTTCACCACGAACATCGAGGACGGCGTCGCGCTGGCCGACGGGTCGCTGCGGGACGAGCTCGAGCGGTCGTACCCGGACATGTGGTCGAGGGTCCAGCGTCGGCGCGAGTTCATGGCGGACGCGCTGGGCATCGAGCTCCACCCCGACGTGCTCCCGTTCTCAAACATCCCGGGCTGGCTGCCGCCGTACCTGCTGGACACGTCGCAGGCGATGACCCTCGCCTGAACGGCTGCGGCATCTCGCCGCGCGACCCCGACAATCACCACGTGAGCAACCGACGAACCGCGATCCTCGTGGGCTCGGTCGCAGTGCTCGTGGCCGCGGTAACGGCAGGAGCGCTCGCGACCGGGTTCGTTCGGATTCCCGGGCCGCAGGGATCGATCGCAGGCCCGGCGCCCCGGTTCGTCGACGAGACGATCGGGTCCGGGGTCGACTTCACCCACGACGGGCCGTTCGAGTACGCGGTCGGTGCTGGTGTCGCGGTCCTCGATTGCAATGAGGACGGGCGCCCGGAGCTGTACCTCGCCGGCGGCGCGGGGCCGTCGGCGCTGTACCGCAACGACAGCCACGTCGCCGACCCGCTGACCTTCACGCGCCTGCCGGACCCCGTCACCGACCTCGAGCAGGTGAATGGCGCCTACCCGATCGACGTCGACAGCGACGGCAACGTCGATCTCATCACGCTCCGGTACGGCGAGAACGTGGCGCTGCGCGGCCTTGGCGACTGCCGGTTCGAGCGGGCGAACGAGACGTGGGGCCTCGATGGTGGCGGCGAGATGACCGAGGCGTTCAGCGCGACGTGGGAGTCCGGCGCCACGTGGCCGACCCTCGCATTCGGCAACTACGTCGACCCCGATATCGACGACCTCGACTCGTGGTGCCAGTCGAACGAGCTCGTCCGTCCTGCCGCTGATGGGGTGGCGTTCGGCCGGCCCATCCTGCTCGACCCCAGCTACTGCGCCCTGTCGGTGCTGTTCAGCGACTGGGACGGCTCCGGGCGACGCGATCTGCGGATCAGCAACGACCGCGCGTACTACCGACAGACCGTCGGCGAGGAGCAGCTGTGGCGGATCGTGCCGGACGAGCCGCCACGGCTCTACACCGCGGAGGAGGGCTGGGCCCGCACCCAGGTCCAGGGCATGGGCATCGCGAGCCACGACGTGACGGGCGACGGGCTGCCCGAGGTCTATCTGACCAGCCAGGCCGCGAACAAGCTCCAGACGCTCGCCGAGGGCCCCGGCCGCCCAACCTTCATGGACATCGGCCTCCGGTACGGCGTCAACGTCGCCCAGCCGTTCATCGGCCGCGACACGAGCTTCCCGTCGACCGCCTGGCATCCCGAGTTCGACGACGTCAACAACGACGGGCTCATCGACCTGTTCGTCTCGAAGGGGAACGTCACCGAGCAGCCGGACTATGCGCGCGAGGACCCGAGCAACCTGCTCCTCGGGCAGCCGGTCGGACCGTTCGTCGAGGCCGCGAACGCCGCGGGCATCGTCCGCTTCGACCGGGGTCGCGGTGCGGCGCTCGCCGACTTCAACCTCGATGGCCGGCTCGACCTGGTCGAGGCGTTCTACAGCGCGCCGGTGCGGCTCTGGCGCAACGCCGGTCCCGTCTCCGGTGATGACACGGATGCGGCGCACTGGGTCGCGGTTCGGCTCCGACAACCGCCGCCGAACATCGACGCGATCGGCGCGATCGTGGAGATCCGTTCGGGGGCCACCACATGGCGGCGCGAGCTGACTGTCGGTGGCGGCCACGCCGGCGGCGAGCTCGGCTGGGTGCACTTCGGGCTCGGTCGCGTGACGACGGCGGAGGTGCGGGTCACGTGGCCGGACGGGGAGATCGGGCAGTGGCGACCCATCGGCGTCGACGGATCCGCCTACGTCGACTACCCGGGCGTCGTCCGGGCGAGCGCCGGACCACCGCCCTGAGCTCCATCATGCGGGCACGTCGGTCGCGATCCTGAACCGCAGTCAGCCTCGCGCGTCGGTCGCGATCCTGAACCGCAGTCAGCCTCGCGCGTCGGTCGCGGCCCGAATGCCTGGGCCGACCCATGCGTCGTCCAAGTTTCCTGCCATTTCCGCGGAATCCGGGCCCTTAGGCGGCGTGAATCGCCCGGAACCATGCCTATTCGGGCGCAGGCGAAAGTTTGGCCAACATGTCGGCCGCGGCCACGCACGAGGAACGGACCCGCCGGCCGAAAAGCCGTCTTCCTTGCCGCCCAAGCCTCGCTGAGTGACGCTCTGGCAGGAACGTGCACCGAGCGTGCGACGAAGGGCCGGCTGAAGCCGCAGGGCCGGCTGAAGCCCCAGGCCAGCTGAAGCCCCAGGCTGGCTGAAGCCGCAGGGCCACCTGAAGGCGGAAGCGCCGTGCAAGACCCCCGGTCAGTCGCCAGCCCCGGGCGGCAGCACCGCGACGTTGAGCCAGCGCGCGCCCGTGGCGCGGCGAACGGCGAAGGTCTCGGCGAAGGGCGCGGACTCGGTCGAGACGAGGGCGCCGGCCGCGTCGTAGGTCTGGTGGGTCACCGTCCCCCGGCCCGCGAGTCCGAGGCTGAAATCCATCCTGCTGCCCGAACGGGATCACGAGCGAGACGTCGATCGCTTCGAAGTCGTACAGGTCGACGACCGTCCGCCCAGACGCCGCGGCCTCGGTGAGACGCTGGCGCATCTGCTCGAGCCGGTCGCCATGGTCCACGGCCAGGAGGATCGACTCGTCGCGCCGCAGGAGCGCCTGGCTCTCGGCCTGGAGGTTCTGCGCGAGCGTCACGATGACCTCCTCCATGCCCGGGCCCGCCAGCTCCGGGTAGAAGTCCTGCACGTCCTGACCCACGGTCACGGGGGGCAGCGTCGAGGGGTCCACCTGCGTCACCACCCCGACGAGCGACTCGGTGGAGCTGGGCACGATGTGCCCGCGCGCCGGCGAACCAGCGATGACGATCCCGGCGCCGATGGCCACGGCGGCGAGGGCCGCCACTCCCCCGGCGGCGGCGCGGCGAGCGGGGCTGGCGCGTTCGGGGCCGCCGTTCGCAAGGCGATCGAGGAAGGGCCGCACCCTGTCCTCGTCGGACTTCGGCGCGGGCACGAGCCGATCCAGCAGCGGTCGCGCGGCGCACACGACCACGAGCCCGGACAGGAGCCCGACCTTCGTCCCCCACTCGTCCGTCTGCGGCGCCATCAGCAACGTGCTCACCACCGCCACGACGAAGCCGAAGACGATCCGCCCGACCTGCCCCGTCGGGCTGGTCTTCGGGTCGGTGATCATGAAGAACAGGAAGATCAGCACCTCGGGCGAGGTGACGATCACGCGCCAGAAGTCGAACCCGGTCACCGGCGCGAACGCCCACCGGGCGACCATCGAGTGGCCGGAGGCCGCGAGCACGCCGACGCCGATCGCGAGCGAGACCCAGAACGTGACAGCGAGGCCCAGGAGCTTCAGGCGGCGGGTGATCAGCAGCCCGCCCCCGATGATCACCGCATACGCCGCGAGCATCGGCACGTTCGGCGGCGCCCACCAGAAGTCGAGCGGCTCAACGCGCTGGCTGCCGAGCACGAGGAACGCGACGACGAGCCCGACGTTCGACGGGTTGAACAGGTGCGTGCCGCGGTACTTGATGACGTACTTCGTGAGGAGCGACAGGCCGGCAACCACCGCGAACACCTCGACGGCGTAGAACGACCAGCGGTCCTCCGGCGGCGTCCCGACGACCCGCAGGATCAGCGCGACGCCGCTCCCGGTGAGCATCGCGCTCGCAGGCCAGACGAACGCCTTCGATTGGCGGAAGGTGATCGCGACCTCGATGACCCAGCACGTCAGGATCGCGGCCAGGATCTGCGGGACGCTCACCCAGAAGCCAAGGAAGACCTGGCCGAGGACGTGCACGGTGATGATCACCGCGGCCACGTGGAGTCGCGGGTCGCGGATGCTCGGGAGCACGAGCGGGTACGTCCCGCCCCCGATCGTCAGCGTGCGGGCGGCCATCGACGGCGCTGCGACATCCCGAATCTTCCTCCGACCCGCCAGGACGGCCGATCTCCTCTCGTCGACGGTGTCCGCGGGACGGGCATCATATCGGGCAGGAATGCGGTGAGACGACGGGCAGAGGGTCGAAGGAGAAGCGGATGGCGATCGCTCGCGACGAGGAACGACGGCTTCGGGCCGCCGAAGAGCCGCTCGTCGGCGGCCTGCCCGACGTGCCGGGAATTGGCGCCGCGATCCGTCTCACGCCGGCGCTCGGCGTCCACCTGCGCGGCCTGGCGGACGAGCTGCTCGTGAACGACTTCGCGGGCGCGACGATCAGCCGTCACGAGCGCGAGCTGATCGCGACCGCCGTCTCTGCCGCGAACGACTGCTTCTTCTGCATGGATTCCCACGCCGCGCACGCGACCGCGGTTCTCGAGCGCGCCGGCGAGGCCGCCGACCCCGACTTCCTCGACGCCGTCAAGCTCGGGCTCTCCGAGGGCTTCGAGCCGAAGATGGCCGCGCTCGTGCACATCGGCCGCACCGTTCGCGAGAGCGGGCTCGCGCTCACCGCCCAGGATGTCGCAGCCGCGCGCGCGGCGGGCGCATCGGACGCGGACGTGCAGCTCGCGGTCCTGATCGCCGCGGCGTTCTCGATGTACAACCGGATCGTGGACGGCTTCCGCGCGCGAACGCCGGCGGACACCGAGGCGTATCGCGCCCGCGCCGGCGAGATTGCCGAGCACGGCTACAGCGCGCCGCCTTCGGGCCCGCCGCTTTCGGCCCCGCCTACGGAACGCGGCTGAGCCTCCCGGGACCGACGGGCTCGAATCGTCATCCGGTGAGCTCGGCGAGCTCCCTTTCGGAGACCTCCTCCGGGAGCTTGCCGATGATGATCATCGCGAGCACCTCGTCCTTGGTGACCCGGTCCTTGGCCACGGTGCCGACGAGCCTGCCCTGGAGCATGACGCTGATCCGGTCCGCCAGGTCGAACACGTCGTGGATGTCGTGACTGACCAGGAAGATGCCGATCCCCTCCGACTTGAGCTGCGCGACCAGCTCGCGGACCTGGGCCGTCTCGGCCGGGCCGAGCGCGGCGGTCGGCTCGTCCATGATCAGGATCCGCGCGTTGAAGTGGACCGCGCGCGCGATGGCGACCGTCTGGCGCTGGCCGCCGGACAGCGTGCGGACCGGCTCTTGAAGTTGCGGAGGCGCGGGTTCAGCCGGCCGCATGACCTTCCGGGTAGCGGACTCCATCGCCGAGTCGTCGAGGTTGCCGGTCCAGGTGGTCAGCTCGCGCCCGAGGAACAGGTTCGCGACGGCATCAACGTTGTCGGCAAGCGCGAGCGTCTGGTAGATCGTCTCGATCCCGTGGCCTCGCGGGCATCGCGCGGGTTCGTGATCGACGACCTTCGCGCCGTTGATCAGGATCTCGCCCTCGTCGGGCGGATGCGCCCCCGACAGGGCGCGGATCAGCGTCGACTTGCCGGCGCCGTTGCCGCCGACGAGCGCGACGACCTCGCCCGGATGGAGATCGACCGACACGCCGTCGACGGCGTGGACGCCACCGAACGAGACCCGGATGTTGCGCATCTCGACGAGGGGCGGCGCCACCTCGCGCTCGGCGAGGCCGGTTCCGGCCGCCGACGAGCCCGCCGGCAAGGAGCTCACGCAGTCGCCTTCGCGCGGCGGCGGAGGACCGTATCGAGCGCAACCGCGGCAGCGAGCACGACCCCGAGGACCATGTCCTGGAGCGGCGTGTCGATGTTCAGCAGGACCATGCCCGACGTCAGCGACTGCATCACGACGGCCCCCAGGATCGCGCCTGGGATCTTGCCGATGCCGCCGGCGAACGACGTGCCGCCGATGACCGCGGCCGCGATCACCTGCAGCTCGCCCCCCGTTCCGAGCCCGACGGTCGCCGCGTTGAGTCGCGCCGTCGATGCACCGCCGCAGCGATCGCGGCGAGGACGCCCATGAGGATGAACGTGCCCATGATCGTGCGACGCGTGGTGATCCCTGCCAGGACGGCGGCATCCGGATTGCCGCCGATGGAGTACACGTAGCGCCCGAATCGGCGTCGCGTCGCGAGGACCGTCATCGCGACGGCGATCCCGATCAGCGAGGAGCACCGGGATCGCGATGCCGGTCGGGATCTGGAGGCCGCCGGGCGGGACCGGAATGCCGCGCTCCTGCGCATAGGCGGCGGCGAGAGCCGGCGGCCACATGTAGCTGTTGGCGACCCCCACGAGGCCGAGGATCGCCGAGCGAGCCGGCGATGCCAAGCAGCGCGTCGGCCCACCTCGGTCGGAGCGGGAATCCGTAGCGCCGCCGGCGCCGGCGGCCGGCGACGAGGCTGACGACGAGCGCGACCACGCCGACGATCGCGACGAGCCAGCTGAGCGTCGTCGCCGATCGATCCCTGGGGTCGCCGCCGAGGAGCTGGAAGGTCGCGTCCATTGGCGCGATCGTCCGGCCACCCGCCGAGCTCGAAGGCAAACCCGCGCCAGAACAGCAGGCCGGCGAGGGTGACGATGAACGACGGGACACCGATGTACGCAACAACGAAGCCGTGGAGCGCGCCGATCGCGGCCCCGAGAACGATCCCGAAGCCAAGGGCGATGACCCACGTGACGGCTGGTCGACCAGCCGGGAGGCCGAGCGCCGGCAGCCACTCCGCCTGGAGCAGGCCCATGGCCATGGCCGACGAAGACGAGGATCGACCCGATCGACAGGTCGATGTTGCGGGACACGATGATCAGGACCATGCCCGTCGCCATGATCGCGACGGCCGTGGACTGGACGGACAGGTTCCACAGGTTCCGCGAAGACAGGAACAGCCCGTCGGACAGGGCGTTGAAGGCCAGGCCCATGACGACGAGGGCGACGATCATGCCGAGCAGCCGGCTGTCGACCTCGAGTGACGCGAAGAGGCTGCGCGGCGATCGCGACGTCGGGCGCTCGGGGTCGCCGACGCCGCTCGCCGGCCGCAGGGTCGTGGAATTGGTCATGGCCCTACCTGGAGTGGCGCGGATGGTACGGGAGCGCCCTGCGTCGCGGGGTGCATCGCGAGCGCAGGGCGCAGGTCTGGGCGGAAGCGGATCAGCAGGGCGCGGCGGAGCCGGCCGGCACGTCCTTGCACAGGTCTCTCTGCGGTGGTCCAGTTGATGTCGAGGACCTTCTGGAGGTTGTCCTTGGTGATCGGCAACGGGGCGAGGATCAGCGACGAGATCGTGTTGCCATCCGGCGACGTGAACGGCGCCGTGCCGCTCACGGTCGATGGATCGGGGTTCTCGCACAGCTGGATCGCCGCGGTGCCCGCCGCCGTACCGAGCTCGGCGGAGTCCTTGAGGACGCTGACGGTCTGGGTGCCGAGAGCGACGCGGTTCAGCGCCGCGACGTCGCCATCCTGGCCGCCGACGGGGACGTCGCCCGCCAGGCCCTGGGCGGTGAGCGCCGCGATGACGCCACCCGCCATGCCGTCGTTCTGCGAGAGCACCGCGTCGATGTTGTTGTCGTTCGCGGTCAGGATCTGCTCCATGTTGGTCTGGGCGTTGTCGGGCACCCAGTCCTTCGTGAACAGGTCGCCGCCGATCGTGATGGCGCCGGAATCGATCGCCGGCTGGATGATCTCGAGGAACCCTCCGTACAGGAAGGCCGAGTTCGGGTTCGCTTCGTCACCCTTGATGATCGCGTACGTCCCCTCCGGGGCGACCTTCATCACCTCGCGGGCGATCGTGCGACCGACCTCGAGATTGTCGTGCGTGAGGTACAGGACGGATGCATCGTCGATCAGCCGGTCGTAGGCGATCACCGGGATACCCGCAGCCTGTGCGGCCGCCACGGACTCGAGCGCTGCGGCGCTGTCGACCGAGTTGATGACGAGGACGTCGATCCCGAGCGCGATGAGCGTCTCGACGTTCGTCGCTTGCGTCTCAGCGGAGTTCTTGGCGTCGTTCGCGATGTACAGCCCGTCACCGGCTGCGACGGCCGCCTGCAGCGCCGGCTCGTCGCGGACGCGGTAGCGCTCCTCCTGGAACGTTGCCCACGACACGCCCACCGAACACTGGCCCGCAGCGGCGGTCGGCAGCTGCGTGGCCGGCACGACGGTGGCTCCGGCGGTGGGTCCGGCCGTTGCCGGTGCGGGGGTCGTGGTCCCGCCCCCGCATGCGGCGAGGACGGTCGCTGCGGCGATCGCAACGACCGCCAATCGGCGACTGATCATGTGGTGGCTCCTCCTCCGTGCGATGCGAATGGTCGATGCAGAGGCCTTCAAGCCCACGCGGGCTCGCCCTCGATGGTGCTACCCGTTGATCGAGCAATCCTCCTTTCGATGGCTGGCTGCGCGGCGCGGCGCCGCGGCGGCCCGAGTCGTTGGCATCAGGAAACCTTCCGGGTCGGGCGCGACAGCTCGGTCATCGGCGTCGGGCGTCGCCGCAGCGCCATCTGGCCCGAGGCCGTCCGCTCGCGGGTCGACTCGTAGAGCTCCTGCCGGCGCTCGCGTGCCTGCCGGTACCGCGCCGCGCGAGCCGGGTCGCTTCGAACCACCCGTACCGGCGGACTGGTGACCTCGCCGAGGTGGGCGATCTCGCCGATCCCGCGGAGCGTCAGCAAGGCCGCGCCCCGACGTGACGCCTCGGACTCCCGGGCCACGCCGATGTCGCGCCCCAGGGCGTCCGCAATGACCTGCGCCATCAGCGGGGAGTGCGTCAGCGATCCACCCGAGGCGACAATCGCCGGGGGGCTGCCGAGCACCTCCATGAGTCGGTCATCCAACGCCGCGAAGCCGAGCGCGATCGACTCGACGAACGCCCGGTACACCGACGCGGCGTCGGTCGACGGGCTGAGTCCGAGGATCGTGCCGCTCGCGTGGTCGTGGTAGCCGAGCCCACGCTCGCCGAACGTGTACGGCAGGACGGTGAGCCCGTGAGCATCGGCGTCAAGCGCCGACGCGTCGGCCTCCAGCGACTCGCGCGATCGTCGGAGGAGTCGCGCCAACCAGGACAGCGTCCCGCCTCCCTCGCTGAGCTGGCCGCCGACGACGGCGCCATCGCCGAGGCGGAATCCGAAGAGGCCCGCGGGAAGTCGCGGCGCCGCGCCGTCGACGATGGCGCGCAGCGCACCGGACGAGCCGACCATCAGCGCCGCCTTGTGCGCCCCGAATGCGCCGAGCCCGACGTTGCCGCACGCGCCGTCTCCCCACGGAGCGAACCACGTGAGGTGGGCCAGGTTCGCCCAGCGCGAAGCGGCGTGCCCCGCCAGCCGGCCGACCGGCTCGTCGTCGGCCACGATCGGTGGGAGCTCGTCGACATCGACCTCGAATTGGGCTGCCAGCGGTCGATGCCATGTGCCCCGGGCTCGGTCAAGGAGCCCTGTACCCGACGCCATCGACCGGCTCGTGACGTCGCGCCCCGTGAGGAACATCGTGATCAGCTCCGGGAACCCAACCCAGCGCGCGATCCCAGCCTGCTCGGAGCGGAGTCGAGCCACGCGCGCGGGCCAGTAGCTGGCGTGGATCGGGGCACCGGAATCCCGATGGGCCCCGTCCGCGTCGACCCGTTTTCGGAGGGCTGCGGCTTCACCTGCGCTGGTCGTGTCCGCCCAGGACAGGACGGGCGTCAGGGCCTCGGCCGTCGAGTCGAGTCCGACGATGCTGTGCCAGAAGCACGAGATCCCACCGGCGACGATGTCACGGGCATGCGGCCCGAGCAGCGTCGCAAGCTGGTCGAGGACGGTTCCGACGAGGTCGAGCAGCGAGTGAGCCGGGAGGCGGACCGAGCCGTCCCGCCCGACCTCCCACTGGTACGCCCCACGGGCAACCAGGCCGCGCACCGGACGACCCGTCCGGTCGTGGACGGCGGCGCGCACGGACGACGATCCGATGTCGAGTGCGAGCACCAGCGGTCGATCCGCGCGCGCCGGGCTGACCGCTTCGGCTTCGACCATCTCCGGATGTGACTCCGCCTGGCAGGACTGCACGGGGCAGCGGTCAGGGTCCGATACCATCTGGTCATACCGGTTAGACCGCAACGAGATGGTGCCACCCGGGTTACCGTGGCGTCAACTCGGGAGCCGCACGAGAAGGGCCCGGAGCCGTGTCCGAACCGACAGCAGCCGCAGCCACCCACGCCGCTGTTTCGCGACGCCCGGGTCGGCTCCTGGAGCCGGCCCACAACTCCGGGGATGCGATCGCGCATGCCCTGGCCGAGCGGGTGCTCTCCGGAACCCTTGCCCCGAACGAGCGACTGCCATCCGAGCGACGGCTGGCGGAGGACTTCGGCGTCAGCCGACCGATGGTCCGGGAGGCGCTCCGTTCGCTGGTCGAACGCGGCGTCGTGCGGGTCGAGCCGAGCCGGGGTGCGTTCGTCAACGGGGCATCCGGCTCCCGCGGGTTTCGACCCCTCGACCTCGAGTACCGCCGGCGCGGGACGACGGCGCGCCAGCTGTCAGAGGCACGGCTGATGCTGGAGACCCAGGCCGCCGTCCTGGCCACACAGCACGCCGGCGCGGACGACATCGCGACCCTCGCGGAGGCGGTCGAGCGCCTCGAGAGCAGCGCCTCCCCGCTCGAGCGGGTTCGGAATGACCTGGCCTTCCATACGGCGCTCGTCGCGGCGTCCCACAACCCGGTGATCGAGACCATGTTCGCGTCGATCCAGGCGCTCACCGTGGAGCTCATGGTCCGGAGCGCGGGCGACGCCGAGGTCGTGCGCCAGAGCGCGCCCCATCATCGTCTCGCCTACGAGGCCATCCGCGATCGGGACGCGGCCCGCGCCCGCGACGCGATCCACGCCCACCTGAGCATCGCCGAGTCGACCTACGGTGACGACTACGACCAAAGCCTCGACACGACTGCTGCGCGCGCGCTGCGGCTCATCGGCGCGGGGGGTGGCGTGGACGAGTTCCTGCGCACGGTGCTGGTCGACCGCTGAGCCGCTGCGCCGGGGCGGGCCTGCGGCCGCTTTGCCCGCGGGCGGATCAGGATGGGCGGGACGACTCCGTCAACGTAGTCGGGGCGCCGTGGATCGCGGGGATCGAGCCGAGGCGGCCGGCCTGGTAGTCGCGGACCGCCTGGATGACTTCCTCGCGCGTGTTCATCACGAACGGGCCCATCCAGGCGACGGGCTCGCCGATCGGGCGACCGCCGAGGATCAGGACATCGAGGTCCGGTGATCGACTCTCCTGGCGCCGCGCCTCGAGCGCGGCGATCGTGATCGCGTCACCGGGACCGAAGACCGCGAGCTGGCCGGTCCGGATCGGCTGGGGCTCCGCGCCGAAAGCAGCGCCGCCGGCGCGGGAGCCACCACCGGCACTCCCCGCTCGCGAGCCGCCGTGGAGCGACGCTGCCGCACCGACCGTTCCGTACCCCTGCATGACATAGACGAGGGCGTTGTAGTCCGAGCGCCACGGGAGCGAGAGCCTGGCACCCGGCGCCAGCGTCGCGTGGACGAGGGTCATTGGCGTATAGGTCGAGCCGGGTCCGGCCAGCATGTCGCCGGCGCCGCCCGGAACCTCGCCCGCGATGACGCGAACGAGCGCGCCGCCATCGGGCGACGTCGCGAGCGCGACCTGGTCCGCGCGAATGTCCTGGTAGCGCGGCGCGGACCACTTCTGCGCCGCCGGCAGGTTGACCCACAGCTGGAACCCGTGGAACAGCCCACCGGAGGCGACGAGCCACGCAGGCGGCTTCTCGATGTGCAGGATTCCGGCGCCCGCGGTCATCCACTGCGTGTCGCCGTTGGTGATCGTGCCGCCGCCGCCGTTCGAGTCGTTGTGCTCGAACACGCCGTCGATCATGTACGTCACCGTCTCGAACCCGCGGTGTGGATGCCACGGCGTGCCCTTCGGCTCGCCCGGCGCGTACTCGACCTCGCCCATCTGGTCGAGGTGGACGAACGGGTCGAGCTCCGCCAGGTCGACACCGTGGAACGCGCGCCGGACCGG
This sequence comes from uncultured Chloroflexia bacterium, assembly GCA_963721765.1. Classification (GTDB taxonomy): domain Bacteria; phylum Chloroflexota; class Limnocylindria; order Limnocylindrales; family CSP1-4; genus UBA5189. Next base: position 945,167 of record CAVRJP010000001.1, on the reverse strand, counting down.
GAAGCCTTCGCCCTCGAAGCCCGACGGCGCGTCGGTGATCGACTTGACCGGTCGCTGGCGGGCCGCGGCCGGGTCGGGTTCGGGGATTCGAGGCAGGACGGTGATGTCGGGGACGGTGATTGCGGGCATGCGCAAATAATTGACCAGTCAACGATCGGCGTCAAACGCCCGAGCGACCACGAACACGAGCTGGTCCCGTCCGAAGGCCCGCGCGTACCATCGTGGCTGCGATGGCGCCGCGAGCCGCTCCTTACGATGCTCCGAGCCAGGAGATCCGGTTCGTCCGCGGCGCGGGCGGGACGCGCATCGCCTACGCGACCCACGGCGAGGGTCCGCCGCTGATCGTCGTGTCGTGCTGGCTGAGCCACCTGCAGCACGACTGGGCGAGCCCGGTCTGGCGTCACTTCCTCGAGGGCCTCGGCGAGTTCACGCGCCTCGTTCGGTACGACGAGCGCGGTTTCGGCATGTCGGACAGGAACGTCACCGACTTTACCCACGATGCGCGGGTTGCCGACCTCGAGGCGGTCATCGAGACGCTCGGCATCGACAGGGTCGCCCTCCTCGGGATGTCCGACGGCTCGTCGGTTGCGATGGTCTACGCCGCCCGCCACCCCGAGCGCGTGAGCCGCTTGATCCTGTACGGAACGGTGTGCGGCGAGCGGGTCGACTTCCATGCCGAGCGGCTCGACGAGGAGCTCACCTACCGGCAGATGATCCGGCTCGGGTGGGCGCGAGATGAGCCGCGGTTCCGGCGGTTCTTCACGCAGGGGTTCATCCCTGGCGCCACGGAAGAGCAGATGCGCTGGTTCGACGAGCTCCAGCGCCAGTCGACCTCGGCGGAGAACTACATCGCCGCGCGGGTGGCGCGCTATGCCGAGGACGTCACCGGCGAGATCGCCGGGGTGACGACCCCGACCCTCATCCTCCACGCCATCGGCGACCAGATGAAGACGTTCGAGAACGCCACCGAGATCGCGACGATGATCCCCGGCGCGCGCCTCGTGCCGCTGGACAGCCAGAACCACATCCTGCTCGCGGGCGAGCCGGCGTGGGACCGCTTTGTCAGCGAGGTCCGGGCGTTCATGGAGCCTGACGAACGGGCCTTTCGGCTGGCTCGATCCGCGGCCGCTCGTGGGACGGATCGAGATCCCCGCTCGACCCAGTCCCTCTCGGCGCGCGAGCTGGACGTCCTCCGTCTCGCCGCCGATGGTCGCTCCAACGATGACATCGCGTCGGCCCTCGGGCTCAGCTCGAGGACGGTCGAGCGACACCTGTCGAACGCGTACTCGAAGCTCGGCGTCACCGGCCCCGCGGCTCGCGCCGCCGCTGTCGCGGAGGTGCTACGCGCCGGCCTCGCGTAGCGGCGAATCTCGCTCCCGTTCCCTGCGCGCCGGCCTTCCCTGCCTGCGTGTCGGCCGCCACTCGACTTCCACGAATCGCGCCGCGGATTGCGTGACGGCACGGTTCCGCAGCGCCATCCGGGCAGCGAGGCTCTTCTCGAAGCCAGACCAGCACCGAGGAGCGCCACGATGCACGTCACCCCGATCCCTGCCGACCAGCTCACCGGCCACATGGCCGAGATCCACGCGAGCGAGCAGTCGGAGCGCGGCTACGTCCCGAACCACACCCGCCTGTTCTCTCTCAACCCGGAGGCGTATGACGCCTGGCGGGCGCTCAGCCATTCGATCCGGAGGCGGATGCGCCTGCGCCGCTACGAGCTGGCGACGCTGGCTGCCGCGGCTGCCCTGGGCTGCCGGTACTGCGTCAGCGCGCATGGAGCCGCCGTGATCGAGGCGGGCCTGTTCGATCGGACGCAGGTCGAGTCGATCCTGCGCGACCGGCGGACCGCCAGCCTCGAACCCGCCGAGGTCGCGATCATGGACTTCGCCGCCGACGTCGCCCGCGACGCGTCGACGATGACGGCGGCGCGCGTCGCGACGCTCCGATCGCACGGCCTGACCGATGCCGAGATCTTCGACGTCGCCCTGGCCGCGGCGGCGCGCTCGTTCTTCAGCAAGGCGCTCGACTCGATGGGCGTGGAGCCCGACGACGCGCTCGCCGCCACGAACGACCTCCTCGACATCGCCGGGCGAGACAACCACTCGAAGCCCAGCCCCGTCCGCCGGACGACCTGCGCCTGAGCCGCCGCGCGGCCGCGCCTGCGCGCCGACTGCGACGCACCTGCAAGGCCGGAGAGCTCGATCTCTGGGAGGATTCGGCGGTACCAGAATGGAGGTCGCCGTGACTGTCTCGACCCCACCAGCTGCCACGCGAACCCTCGACCTCGCCGGGCTCAGCGCCCGGATCAAGGGCCGCGTCATCGGCCCGAACGACGTCGGCTACGAGTCGGCGCGCCAGGTCGTGATGGGCGGGATCGACCGCCATCCCGCCGCGATCGTGCGGGTCGCCGGCGACGAGGACGTGCGCCAGGTGGTGCGCGAGGCGCGCGAGACCGGCCTCGAGCTCGCTGTGCGGAGCGGCGGGCACAGCGCATCAGGCCATGGCACGACCGAGGGCGGCCTCGTTCTGGACCTGCGGGACATGACGAACATCCAGCTCGACCTGGCAGCGAAGACGGCGTGGGCCGAGTCGGGCCTCACCGCCGCGGCTGTCACCCAGGCCACCGTGCCCCACGGCCTGGCGATCGGATTCGGCGACACCGGCTCGGTCGGGATCGGGGGCCTCACGACGGGTGGTGGGATCGGCTTCCTCGTCCGACGGGATGGCCTGACGATCGACAACCTCCTCGCCGCGGACGTCGTCACGGCGGACGGCTCGCTGGTCCGCGCGGACCCGAACGAGAACCCCGACCTGTTCTGGGCGATCCGCGGCGGCGGCGGCAACTTCGGCGTCGTGACCCGGTTCAAGTTCCGGCTCCACGACCTGCCCGGGATCGTGGGCGGCATGCTGTTCCTGCCTGCCACCCCGGAGACCGTCAAGCGGTTCATCGCGCTGGCAGAGGCCGCGCCGGACGAGCTGTCGACCATCGCCAACGTCATGCCCTGCCCGCCGATGCCCATGATCGAGGAGAGCTGGCACGGCAAGCTCGTGATCTTCGCGTTCATGTGCTACGCCGGTCGCGCGGACACGGGCGAGGAGGTCCTCCGGCCCTTCCGCGAGCTCGCTTCGGTCGCCGGGCTCGAGGCGCCGATCGCCGATCTCGTCAAGCCCGGGCCGTACACAGACATGTACCCGCCCGAGCCAGGCGGCGACGGCGAGTACCACCCGATCGCCGTCGCGACGACCCTGATGCTCGATCGCGTCGACGACGAGACGGCCGAGACGATCATGGAGCGGCTCGAGGCCCTCCCGGAGGCGGAGATGCGCGTTGCCCAGCTGCGCGTCCTCGGCGGCGCGATGGCCCGAGTGCCGGTGGACGCGACCGCGTTCGCGCATCGCCACAGCAAGATCCTCGTCAACCTCGCCGCCTTCTACGAGACCGAGGCGGAACGCGAGACGCGCAAGGCCTGGATGGACGACTTCGCGAGCGCGATTCGGCAATCCGACGATGTCGCGTACGTGAACTTCGTCGGCGACGAGGGCGAGTTCCGCGTCCATGCCGCGTATCCCGGCGCCACCTGGGACCGGCTCGCCGAGATCAAGCGCCGCTACGACCCCGACAACCTCTTCCGCCTGAACCAGAACATTCCGCCTGCCTGAGCGTGGCGGCGCGCTCGCTCGGTCGCGCATGACCTAGGGCGCCACGGCTCGCTTCGTCGCGGGGCGGGCACAATGAGCGCGCCATGCCCAACGATCTCCTCGGCTGGATCTTCCTCGGCTTCCTCGCGGGCGGCATCTCCGGCTGGTTCGTGGGCACGCGCAGCGTCCAGGGCTGCCTCCCGACGATCGTGGTCGGGATCCTGGGCGGCGTGATCGGGGGCTGGCTGAGCCGCGAGCTCGGCTATGGCCAGGTCGAGGGCTTCATCAGCGCCCTGTGTTCGCGACGATCGGCTCGATCGTCGTCCGGCTCGTCCTCCGCGCGCTCGAGGGCGGCGAGCGCAAGTAGTCCCGCCGATGCCTCGACGGTCAGCGGCACGTGTCGGCGAGATCCGACCGGTGCGAGTGCAGGGTGGCAGTCAACAAGTTCAGCCTGCCTGTCGGACGCCGTTCCCGTCGCTATCCTCGGCCCTGTCGCCGTGTTTGGAGGCGCGTTCCAGCTCGGCTTCGACGATGCGCTCGTAAGCGAGGCCGGCCCGGAGGCAGATCGCCCGGGCAGCCTCGATCGACGGCGCCTCGATGACGTGGAGGCACATCTCGTCTTCGGGAAGGAAGAGCGAGCGGACGTGCTGAGGCGGCTGCTCCGACCACGCGCGGTCGAGGGTCGCGATGGCGGCCCGCAGGCGCGCGGTCGCCGCACCCAGACTCGCTTTCGCGGACGCGGGCGAGGTAGGTCTCGATGACATACGTCGCCACGGTCGAGACGCTATCGCTGCCGGGCATGACCTGAAAGTGTGGCGAGCCACACGCATTGCGAGCGCTCGATGATGCCGTACGAGTTCGAGCTCGTCGGCCGCGAAGCCGAGCTCGACCGGATCGAGCCTTCCTGGCAAGTCGCGACGCGCTGCCCGGCGGCTTCGCGATCGAGGGACCGGCGGGAGCCGGCAAGACCACGCTGTGGCGCGCGGCCGTCGACTCGAGCTTCGCTCTCGGGCTACCTCGCGCTAACGGCCCGGCCGGCAGGCGCCGAGGTCCAGCTCTCGCTTGCCGGGCTGTCGGACCTCCTCGAGCCGCATCTCGAGACTGTCCTTCCAGTGCTGCCAGGTCCGCAGCGGCGGGCGCTCGAAGTCGCCCTCCTGCTCCGAGACGACGGCGGCAACGCACCCAGCCAGCGCGCGATCGCCGCGGGAACGCTCAACGCGATCCGCCAGCCTCGCCCAGGCGAACCCCGTGCTGATCGCGATCGACGACGCCCAATGGCTCGACGAGCCCTCGACCGAGGTCATCATCTTCGCGCTGCGGCGGCTCCAGGACGCGCCGAGTTGCGCTCATGGCGTCGTGGCGCACGCAGTCGATCTCCGGTCGTGGCGACGGCGTCGACCGGGCCACAGACCGGCCCCTGGATTTCGCGTTGGATCGCGCGCCGATCCGGCTCGAGGTCGGGCCGTTCAGCCTCGGCGCGATGCATCGACTCCTGCGCACCCGGACCAGCCTCGTGTTCAACCGACGGACGCTCCAGCGAATTCACGAGACCTCGGCTGGGAACCCGTTTTACGCGCTCGAGCTCGCGCGGGCGATCGAACGGACCGGTGCGTTGTTCGACCGTGGGCCGGGCGGGCCGGGCCGCGGAAATGCCCCGACCGCCGCAGAGCCGCTGGAGCTGAGCGCGGAGCTCAGCGAGCTCCTCGCGGATCGGCTGGCCGGCCTCCCCGATAGCACTCGCGACGCGCTGTTCGTCGCCGCCGCGACCTCGCAGCCCACCGTCGGGCTCCTGGACGTCTGTGATCGCCCGGCCCGCGCGAACCGCCCTCGCGCCCGCCGTCGAGGCATCCGTGGTGCGCGTTCCAGGGAGACGCGATCGAGTTCGCCCATCCGCTGCTTGCGGCGGCGGCGTACGCGAGGCCGGATGCCGACCAGCGGCGCGCGTGGCACGCCCGGATCGCCGACGCGTCGAGCGACCCCGAGACGCGCGCCCGCCACCTCGCCCTGGACGACCTGGCCGTGGACCGGGACGTCGCGACGCAGCTCCATGCCGCCGCCGGCCACGCTCAGTGCTCGGGGCGCGACGGCAGCCGCGGCCGAGTTGATCGCGGAGGCCATCGATCGGCTGCCAGCCGGCGAATTCGGACGAGCGCGCGCCATGGATCGTTGAGGCCGCGCCCGCTGCTGCGGTTGGCCGGCGAGGCCGACCGGGCGCGCGCCCTGCTCGAGGCTGCCATTGCGGAGCTGCCGGCCGGACCCATCCGATCCGACGCCCTCCTCGAGCTCGCCGACGACGTCTCGAGCGACCCAGGCGGTGGTGGGCTCGAGCTCGGGCTCGTCGACCAGGCGATCGTGGAAGCCGGCGGGGACAAGCGGCGACGGGCGGCGGCGCTCATCTACCGCGCCATGCTGGAGCGAGCCCGCTACTCGCTCGACGCCGCCCTCGCCATCGCGCGCGAGGCGCTGGAGCTCGCCGAGCAGATCGACGATCCGTCCCGTGCTCGCCGAGGCCCACACGCTGATGGCCGACCTGGAGATCCTGCTCGGACGTCGGTGGCGACCCGGTCGCCCGCTTTCAGCGCGCCCTCGAGCTCGACACTGATGACAGCGTTCGACGTCGAATTCAGCGCACCCGACGATGCTCGGCGTCGTCCTGATCCGGGCCGGTAGGCTCGACGAAGCCCGGCCCCTGCTGCTCGACCAGCGTCGGCGTGCCTTGGCCGAGGGAGATGAGCCGAGCCAGGGGCAGCTGTGCCTCTTCCTTACCGAGCTGGAGTGGCTGGCTGGCCGGTGGGATGAGGCGGCGGCGTACGCCGCCGAGGGGCTGTCGGCCACCCAACGGGCCGGCCTCCGCCAACGCGACGGCGCGATCTTGACGATGGTCGCGCTGGTCGAGGCCTCGCGCGGCGATCCCGACCGGGCACGCGCGTTCGCTGACGAAGCTCGGGCCATCAGTGATGAGATCGACGAGGTGGCCTATGCCGACTACGCGCGGCAAGTCCTCGGCTTCCTCGAGCTGTCGCTCGGGAACCCGGCGGCGGCCCATGCGCACGCGGAGTCGTACGCCGTAGGTCGGCAGATCGAGGGTACAAAGCGGCTCGCATTCATCGGCGACGAGATCGAGGCGCTCGTCCAGCTCGGCGACATCGATCGTGCGGCGGCGTTGGCGAGCGAGGTCAGGGACCGCGGCGCGCTGCTTGGTCGCCTCCCGCTCGAGGCGACCGGATTGCGTTGTCACTCGCTGGTGCTCGCCGCCCGGGGCGAGCTCGAGGCGGCCATCGACGCCGCAACCGAGGCCGTCCAGATCCACGAGCGCCTCGACCTCCCGTTCGAGCACGCCCGGTCGCTGCTCGTGCTCGGCGAGGTTCAACGGCGCGCGAAGCAGCGTCGCTCCGCGCGCGAGTCCTTGACGCAGGCGCTCGCGATATTCGATCGACTGGGCGCCCACCTCTGGTCGGCGAAGGCCGCGGCCGAGCGCGCGAGGGTCGGAGGCAGGTCGACGATCGAGGGGCTCAGCGAGACCGAGGCCCGGGTCGCCAGCCTCGTCGCCGAGGGCAAGTCGAACAAGGAGGTCGCAGCGGAGCTGTTCGTCAGCGTCCGGGCGGTGGAGGCCAACCTCTCGAAGGTCTACGCCAAGCTCGGTATCCGATCTCGAACGGAGCTCGCCCGCCGGATCTGAGCGAACGCGAAGGGCAAAGCGTGTGGACCTCCGCACTTTCGTCGGGAGGCTGGCGCCGCCATGGTCGAGGCACGCTCGCCGACCAGGCCTGCCCTGCTACGGAGGAACTGCGCATGCTCCAAACGTCCAGGCACGTGCCAAGACATCGAGGGCCGCGAATGGTCGCCCGCGCGCTCGTCCTCGCGCTCGCCGCGGGACTCGGGTCGTCGGCGCTCGCCGCCGCCGCCGAGGCCGGGCCCTCGTACCTCTCGGTCCAGTCGTTCACGGCCAGGCCGTCGATCTTTGGCCTCGTCAAGGTCAGCGCCACGACGAACGCCTTCATCCCGTACCGCCCCGACGCGTTCATCCGCGGCAACGCTATCGTCGGCATCGCGTGGGTCGATGGCGATACGCTCACGGCGCTCGTGGCGACGATCCACCCCGCGTTCATGCAGGATTCCAAGTGGCCACCGGGCGTCTGGCATCTGCACACCGTGCAGCTCGCTGCCGGGAGCGGCGGCGACAACGACCTCTGCCTGATCTCCGTCCCCACGTCACCGTTGGCTCCGGTCTGGATCTTCGGCAAGACGATGACCGCCTGGCTGCCGGCCTCGCAGCTGCCGAACCCCGGTAGCGGCGCGATCTCCATCCGCGACATCGACTTCGCGACCGGCTTCACCGTCCACGGTGATGGCGGCTGCTCATCCGGCTTCGGAGTCCGTGTCAGGACCTGACACCCGCAAGCTGCGCGAATCCGCGGGCTCCCCGAGGCCGAACGGTCCGGGGAGTCCGCTTGTCAGCGCCGTGCGAGTCCTCGGGATCCGTGCAGATCTGCATGGAATGCACGGGCGCCGCGCTCCCGACACCTACGCTGCGTTGGTGACTGATCACGTCGACGAACAGGCAATGCTCCTCGAGCTCGAGCCGGAGGTCGGCCGGCTGTACGACCGGCACGCGGGCATGGCGCAGGAGTGGTTCCCCCACGACTTCATCCCCTACCGGCTCGGCCGCGATTTCGACAAGGAGCCGTGGACGCCCGACCAGCCGCGCCTGACCGGCGTCGCGCAGACGTCGTTCGAGATCGGCCTCCTGACCGAGGACAACCTGCCGAGCTATCACCGCCTGATCCACGGCATGTTCGGCAAGGGCGACGGCGCGTGGCTGAACTGGGTCGGTCGATGGACGGCCGAGGAGGGCCGCCACGCGATCGTGCTCCGCGACTACCTCACGGTCACGCGGAACATCGACCCGATCGCGCTCGAACGCGGGCGGATGACGCAGCTCCAGCAGGGCTACGACCACGACTCCCCGGACACGCTCCACGGGCTCGCCTACGTGACGTTCCAGGAGCTGGCGACGCGGATCGCGCATCGCAACACGGGCCGCTACTCCGACGACCCCGTTGCCGACAGGATCATGGTTCGCATCGCGACCGATGAGAACCTGCACATGGTCTTCTACCGCGACGTCCTGACCGCCGCGCTGACGATCGACCCGTCGGCCGCGGTCCGGGCGATCGTCGACGAGGTCCTCGCGTTCCAGATGCCCGGCGCGGGCATCCCGGGCTTCATCCGAAAGGCCGCACAGATCGCGAAGGCAGGCATCTACGACCTCCGCGTCCATCGCGACGAGGTGCTCATGCCGATCCTTCGTCACTGGAAGATCTTCGAGCTGGGCGGGCTCGACGCAGCCGCCGAGGAGGCCCGCCGACGACTGTCGGAGCACCTCGCCAACCTCGACGAATCGATCCGCCGATTCGAGGAGCGTCTCGCGACGTCAACCATCCCGCGCGTCGCCGCCTCGCGGTAGGCGGCTCGAGCTCGAGGCCGACCGGCCAGAGCGGCCGCGCGACCTGCGCCGATGCCGGCGCCATCACCCGGCGCCATCACCCCGGTACGGTCACCCGGCACGGTCACCCCGGCGACCCGGCATCCTGAGGAGGTGTCCCGGCTCGGATTCCTGCACCCGGCGCTCCTCGGGATGGGACTGCACGTCGCCGCCGCGCGAGTGCGGCGCGCGGCACGCGGTCACAAGCGCTACCCGGGGAACGCGGAGGAGATCCTTCGGGCCGGGCTCGAGGACTGCTGGTCGGGCGAGTACCTGACCGCGAGCCCCGGCCACTATCGCCAGTTCTGGACGCGTGACATCGGCTTTGCCGCGGCGGCCCTGGTCCGGCTCGGCGGGCCGTGGCCTGAGCGGCTGCTCTCGAGCCTTGCCTGGGCGATGGGCATCTGGCGCGATCGCCGGTCGCACGTCACGACGACCATCAATCCCCTCCTCCGCCGGCCGGTCGACATCTTCGACTACGGCGTCGACTCGCTGCCGCTGCTCCTCGCGTCGCTGCGGGCGCTTACCACCGCACGGGATCGCGGCATCGCCGCGCGCGCCGACGCGCTGGTCGAGCGCCATCGCTCCTGGATCGCCGCCGAGGTCGAGCACTTCGTCGAGCGCGTCGTCGATCACGACACCGGGCTCGTGCGAGCGGATCGGGCGTTCTCGGCCCATCGCGACACGTTCAAGAACAGGTCGACGGCGTACGCGAACACGATGGTGGCCCTCCTGGCCCGGACGATTGCCGAGACAGGCTGGGGACCCGACCTGCTGTCGCCGTACTTCGCCCTCCGACCTGCGACCGGCGGTCCCGGAGGCCGCGGCGGTTCCGGAGGCCCCGGCGGTTCCGGAGGCCCTGGCGGTCCTGGCAGCCCCTTCGTATTCCCGAATTCGGGCACCCGTGGTCATGCCCCCTCAGCGATGCCCGTCGTTGGAATACGAGCAGGACCCCAAGCGGGGCCGGACACCGGCCCCTCCGACCTGACAGCGGCCGACACCACGGCCGACCCGACGACCGCGTCCTACCCGACGACCGCGGCCGACCTGACCGGAGCCGACCTGACGGCGGCCGACCCGACCACGGCCGACCCGACCACGGCCGACCCGACCACGGCCGACCTACCATGGTCCGTTCGTATGCAAGCGACGGGCATCGCCCAGGAGAAGAACACTCTCGCGGGCGATTTCACGCATACGAACCTTGCGGCGGACACGCGAGAGCCGCTGGTGCCCCCGGAGCTGCCGCTGGCGCTCCCGGAGCTGCCGCTGGCGCCCACGGAGCTGCCGCAGCCGCCGCGCGTCCTGCACGACTGGGGCTCACTCCTCACGCGCCACTTCTGGCTCGGTGATCGGTTTCGCGATCGCATCGGCAGCAGCGAGACGTCGGGCGAGGCAAACGTGCTCCCGTTCTTCACCGGGATCGTCGACGACCTGGACATGCTTGCCGCGGTCATCGGAACGCTGCGGAGCGACGGCTACGCGACGCCTTACCCGCTCAAGTTCGAGACGACCCACCGAGCGCGAAACCTGCTGCCCGTCTTCCGCCTCTGGTCGGCCGACTACCAGACGACGACGTCGTGGACGAGCCTCGGCTCGATGTACCTGTCGCTGCTGCGCGAGGTCGATGCGGCGGCCGCAGTCGAGGAGCTCGAGCGAATGCGACGCCTGATCGAGCGCGACGGCACGTTCTGGGAGGTCATCGATGGGCAGGGCCGGCCCTGGCGCAGCGGCAGCCGCCTCTCGGTGAGCGACGAGTCGATGCTCTGGGGCGCGATCCTCCTCGAGGCATTCGATGTTGGCGCCACGAACGCGGGCGCGCCTTGAGTCCACAGCGCCGCGACAGCTCGATGCCACGATCGAACATTTGTGCTACCGTAGACGGACCGTCGCCTCTTGCGCCGGTGCTCGCGTGGTCAACCCTATTTTCGAACGGGCCGTGCGTCTGCAAGTCCTAGTTCGGGAATATGGAGGGTCATCAATGACCACCGGAACCATCAAGAAGATCGTCGCCGACCGCGGCTTCGGCTTCATCGCCGCCGAGGATTCGAAGGAATACTTCTTCCACCGCGGCGGACTCGACTCCACCCTTGACTTCGACCGCCTGGTCGGTGGCGAGAAGGTCAAGTTCGAGATCGAGGCGAGCCCCAAGGGTCCGCGCGCAGCGCAGGTCTCTGCGGCCTAACGATCCCGACCGGTCCGTCCGAGCGACTGACCGGCACCAACGAGTCAGGCCGCGTCGCCCCCACGGGGTGGCACGGCCTGATCCATCCCCTTCGCCTCCGGCGGTGGGTGCGCCTGGTTCCCTGAACGGCGCAACGCGAACGTCCGAGAGGAGCTCCCACGATTCGAACCGCCTACGTGTCCACGTATCCGCCTCGGCGCTGCGGCATCGCCACCTTCACCCATGACCTGGCTTCCGCAACCGGCGGCGGCGAGATCGCGGTACTGCATCCAGGCGACGATCCGCCGTTCTACCCGGGCGAGGTCCATCACCGGATCCGCAAGGACGTCCCGTCGGACTACACGCGAACGGCACGCGCCCTGAGCGAATGCGTCGACGTCGTCTCGATCCAGCACGAATACGGGATCTGGGGCGGCGCGGATGGCGAGGACGTCATCGAGTTCGTCCGTGCCCTGCGCGTCCCGGCGGCGGTCACGTTGCACACGGTCCTGCGCAACCCGACGGTCAACCAGCGCGCCGTCCTGTCGGAGCTGGTCCGGCTCGCTGCCGCGTCGGTCGTGATGTCGAACTCCGCTGCGAGCCTGTTGCGCTCCGCGTACGACGTGAACCCGCGCCGCCTGCACGTCATTCCGCACGGCGTCCCGGAGCTGCCGCTCGTCGATCCCGCGACCGTCAAGCCCGAGCTCGGGGTTGCCGGGCGCGACGTGATCCTGAGCTTCGGGCTGCTTGGCCCGGGCAAGGGGCTCGAGCTCGCGATCGACGCACTCCCCGCGATCGCCTCGGCGCATCGCTCGGCGCTGTACGTGATCGTCGGGGCCACCCATCCGGCGTTGATCGAGCGCGAGGGCGAGGCGTATCGCCAGTCCCTGATCGACCAGATCGCGCGGCTGGGCATGCAGAACCACGTCCGGTTCGTCGACAGGTTCCTGGGCAAGCCCGAGCTTGGCCGATGGCTCCAGGCCGCGGATGTCTTCGTCACCCCGTACCCCAATCTCGGCCAGATCGTGTCGGGAACCCTGTCGTATGCGATGGGCGCCGGGCGACCCGTCGTCTCCACTCCGTATGTCTACGCCGCGGAGCTGCTGGCCGATGGCCGCGGCGTCCTGGTGGACCCGGGCTCGGCGAGTGGCTTCGCAACGGCGATCAACGAGATCCTCGGCGACGGGGCGCTGCGACGCGAGATCGGGCGTCGCGCGTACCAGTTCAGCCGGCGGATGGTCTGGTCGGCGGTCGGCGCTGAATACCGTGAGCTCTTCGCCGGGCTCGCCCATCGCCGGGCCGCAGTCCCCGAGCGCGAGCTGGTGGGCGCCGGTGCCTGACCGGCGGCCGGCGACCGTGGCCCCGCTGCGCGCCATCAGCCGCCGCCATCTCGAGGCGCTCGGCGGCGAGCTTGGGATCATGCAACACGCGATCGGGTCGGTCGCCGATCCGGAGCACGGCTACTGCGTCGACGACGTGGCTCGAGCCCTGCAGGTGGACCTGCTGCACGCGCGCGTGCTCGGCTGGCCCGCCGTTGCCGACAGCGCGATGCGTGGCCTCAGCTTCCTCGAGGCTGCCCTGGACGAGACCACCGGTCGCTTCAGGAACTTCCGCAACATGGACGGTGCCTGGATCGGCGGCCCAGGCTCGAACGACAGCGTCGGGCGGGCGATGCTCGCGCTCGGCGATACGATCGCAACGGCGCCGGATCCGCAGGCTGTCGAGACGGCGCTCGAGCTGTTCGTGCGCGCGCTGCCGGCGGCCACCAAGGTCACGTCACCGCGTGCGCAGGCATCGCTCGTGCTCGCCTGTGCCGCCGTGGCGAACGCCTCGGCAGTGACGAGCTCGACAGCCGCACGTGACGCCGCGCTCCGCTCCGACTCGACGGCGGTCATGCGCCGTGTGGCGACCGACGTCCATGCTCGCTTCCTGTGGTCCGCAGGCTCCGGCTGGCCGTGGCTGGAGGATTCGCTGACGTACGAGAACGCGCTGATCCCGCGGGCGCTGATCGTGGCCGGCGCGCAGCTGAACGCCAGGGTCATGCTGGCGATCGGGCTCCAGGTCCTCGACTGGCTCATCGCGATCCAGACCGCACCGGCCGGGCACCTGACCCCGATCGGCAACGCCTGGTGGCCCCGACTCGGGCCGCGTTCGAGATTCGACCAGCAGCCCATCGAGGCGACCGCCCTGCTGCTCGCGGCGAGGTCCGCGCTGACCGCTACGGGGGACGCGCGCTATCGGGCCGCAATGGAACAGGCCTACGGCTGGTTCCTCGGCAGGAACGACACCGGTCGACGCCTCGCGGACCCGGTGCGGGGCGCCTGCTCGGACGGTCTCACCCCGAAAGGTGTCAACACGAACGAAGGTGCCGAGTCCACGTTGATGTGGCTCATGGCTGCCGAGCACATCCGGGCGCTTCGCGCCGGCTCGAACCTCGAGACCGTCCCGATCGGCTATCGGCCGGTGCCCGCCCTCCCCCGGGAGCCGGTGCTCGCCAGCGCGCCGGCCGACATCGGCCTGCCGCTGGCGTCGTCTGCTTCATGACCCGCCTCGAGCCGCTGTTCCAGCGCTCGGACGTCAATCCGATCCTGACGGCCGCCGACGTTCCGTACGCTGCCAACTCAGTCTTCAATCCCGGCGCCGCCCGAGTGGATGGCGAAACGCTCCTGCTCGTGCGCGTGGAGGACCTCCGAGGGATCTCCCAGCTCCACGTCGCGCGCAGCTCGGATGGCGAGACAGGCTGGACCTTCGACCGACAGCCGCTCCTGCGAGCCGACGTCGATCGCGACCCCGCGGAGACGTGGGGTTGTGAGGATCCGCGCCTGACGTGGCTCCCGGAGCGCGAGGAGTGGGCGATCGCCTACACGGCCTACAGCCGCCGAGGGCCGCTGGTTTCGCTCGCGACGACGAAGGACTTCCGGACCGTCCGCCGGCTGGGACCCGTCATGCCGCCCGAGGACAAGGACGCGGCGTTGTTCCCACGCCGCTTCGGCGGGCGATGGGCGATGATCCATCGGCCGTCGCCGCTCCGCGGCGGCGCCCACATGTGGCTGTCCTATTCGCCCGACCTCCAGCACTGGGGCGACCACCGGCTGCTCCTCGAGGCTCGGGATGGCGCGTGGTGGGATGCGGGCAAGATCGGGCTCGGGCCGCCGCCTCTCGAGACCCCTGAGGGCTGGCTCGTGATGTATCACGGCGTACGAGTCACGTCGGATGGGCCAATCTATCGGATGGGCCTCGCGCTGCTCGACCTCGAGGACCCGGGCGTCGTCCTCCATCGATCGGACGAGTGGGTGTTCGCGCCGGAGACGCCGTACGAGATCACGGGGGACGTCGGGCGCGTCGTGTTCCCGTGCGGGTGGATCCTCGATGCCGAGGCCGACAAGCTGTTCGTTTACTACGGCGGCGCTGACTCCGTCATCGCGCTCGCGACCGCCCGGTTAAGCGACGTTCTGGCCCGCGTTCGCAAGGCACCCACGCCGAAGCGACAGAAGCCGAAAGAGCAGAACCCGATCGAGCGCGCTCCGCGCTGAGCGTCGGCCCCTGTCATTGCCGTCCGTCGACCGCGTGGCGTCGATGAGGGCGAGGTGGTGCGCGTCGGCCGTTGGGTGGCCCGGCGCGGGCACCGCATGTCACACTGCGCCGCGGTGAACCGCGAATCGATTCCCGGTTTCGACCTGTACGGGGAGCTCGAAGTCTCTCGCTCCGCGAGTGGAGAGGTGATCGAGGCGGCGTACCGGGCGCTCGTCAAGAACCACCACCCCGATGTCGCGCTGCCCGAGGACCGAGAGCGCATCACGCGCCTCAACCTGGCGCGCGAGTGGCTGACCGAGCCCTCGCGCCGCCGGCGGTACGACGCGGCGTTCCCCCCAGGGTCGAATTGGGCGGGGACGGGGTCGACGACCGGTCGATCGAGCGCCGCCTCTCGGCCGGGTGGCACCGCGCGGCCGATGCACGGCCGGCCGCCAGAGGAGGCGTGGGCACCCCCGCCCCCGCAGGCGGGGCCGGGCGGCTTCGGGGTGAACTCGCCGGAGATCCGGCAGTTCCTTGCCGACCTCCGAGCGCTCGACGCGCCCCGCGCCGTCCAGATGATCAGTGGCAAGTCGGTGGCCGAAGTCGGGCGGTATGCCAATGCCCGTCAGGCAGCGCTGATCGCCAGTCGGATGGGCCGGCACGACGAGTGGGCGTTCGCGCGCGAGGCCGCCTCGGTCATCGCGAAGGGCAAGCTCGGCGACACGCGGCTGTCCGAGGAGATCGCCGCGATGGTCGCCGACATCGCCGGCGCGATCGTCGTTCGGGACCTCATTACGCCCGCCCAGTTCGAGCTCCTGCTCCTGCCCTGGATGTGGCGGCCAACACCGCGTGGCGGAGCGGCGGCGGCTCGCGGTGGATCGACCAAGGGGGCGTCCGCCTCGAAGCGCAGCATCCCCCGCCCGAGCATGCCCCGGCCGAGCATGCCGAACGTCTCGATGCCCCGCCTCCCGAGCGTCAGCAGGCCGAGCCTGCCCAAGGCGGGGATGCGCAGTTCGGACCTGCCCAATTCGGGCCTGCCCGGGTCGGGATCGACGCCCGACCTTGCCCGCGTGCGGGGCGGACGCCCATCGGCGCTTCGGCGCGCGACATCACCCATCCTGGTCGGGATCGTGGCGATTGCGTTCGTCGGTGGCGCGGTCCTGCTGCTCAATCGACCGCCGGGCAGCATCATCGCGGTCGGTGGCGAGACGGCACTCCCGACGCCCCCGGACACGACCGCGGTGCCCACGCCCGCCGACATCCCCACGGCCCCGCCAACCGCGGCCCCGTCGGTCGCCCCGACGCCCGTGGGGAGCATCGACCCGGCCCAGCTGCCGGCGCTCCGGAACGGCGTCGCCGCAACGATCCGCAACCTCACGGAGGCCGCGGCGCTCGGGAACATCGTGGCCGCCCAGGAGCTCCTCGGCGCGAGCGCTCCTGAGCTCCAGGCGTCGGGCCTCCGCAACGCCCTGTTCCCCGAGGTGACGCCTTCGCAGATCCTGGTGGCTCGGACCGGGAATGGCTTCCTCGCCACGGTCGGAGCGGATCGACTGACCTCGACCGATGGCACGACGTGGACCTTCGACTACGGGGATCGGCCGCTCGCGTTCTACGGGCGGTCGGCCGAGCGCGACGTCTACTGGATCGAGCCCGATGGCCGGCACGACCTGTTCCTTCGTGTCGGCTCGGCGACCATCTCGAAGACCGGCATCCGCGTCCGGATGGCATGGACCTACCATCCCGAGCGCCCGGAAGACCGGTACTACCGGGATGCCACGATCGTCGTCTCGTCGCTGCGGTTCGGGAGCCGGGCGGTGCCACTGACGGAGAAGCCGACCGCGACGATCGACCCTGCCGTTCGCACGGTGACCCTGACGGTCCTCGGCACGTTCGAGATCCCGCGGCAGATCCTGGTGCAGGTCACGATCAGCCCGCGACTGGGGGCCGGCGGCGGCACGACGGTGCGCACGATCTCGACCGTGTTCGAACTTCGGGAGGGCTGACCGGCCGCTCCAGGGCGCTCGCGGGCGGGCCCGCTGCAAGGCGCGGCGAAAGCCCACCGTGTCACACTGGCGCCCGGTGACCCCCGAAAGCATCCCCTCGTTCGACCTGTACGGGGAGCTCGAGGTCTCCCGCCGGGCGAGCGTGGCGGTGATCGAGAGCGTGCACCGCGCCCTCGTCAAACGCCATCGATTGGATGTCGCCCTGGCGACGGACGACGATCGAATCCGGCGTCTGAACACTGCGCGCGAGTGGCTGACTGACCCCGAGCTTCGGCGCGTCTACGACGACGCAACGGCGCCGGCTGTCGCCCGCACGTCGGCTGTTGCGGGCTTGGCGGCCGCCGTTCGGTGGTCGGGTGGCCCGGCCGCGTCGGGTGGCCCGGCCGCGTCGGGTGGCGCCGCCGCGTCGGGCGCCCCGGCCGCGTGGAGCGGTCGACCGAACCCGCCATCGACTGCGCCGCCGACTCCGCCGTCAACTCCGCCGTCGAAGGCGGCTTGGACCACGGCGCCGCCCGTCGGTGTCGATGCCCTCGCCTACGACCAGCCGGCGCGGATGGCGGTCGATCCCAGGCGTCGACGGATCCAGGCCGGCCCGCGGGTCGTCGCCGCGCGCCCCTGGCTTCCGGTGATCCTCGCCAGCATCGCGCTGATCGCCGTCGTGAGCAGCATGGCCGTCCTGAACCGCCCTGCGCCCGAGCTCGCGCTGGCCGGCGAGACCGACGTGCCGACGTCCGTCGTCGAACCAACCGATCCCGCGGTCGCCCTCGCGCCATTGGCGACCGCCGGCGTGCAGCCGTGGTCGTCATCCGTCCCAGGGTCCGTCCCGCCCGCGATCACGCCGCCCCTCGCGTCCCCGACGGCCGTCGCCGTCGACTCGACCCCCAAGCCACCGCCCGCGCCCGCGGCAGCAACACCTCGACCCCCTCGTCGGACGCCCGCCCCCGCGCCGACCCCCGTCCCAACGCTCGTACCGACACCGGTGCCGACACCCGTCCCCACACCCGTGCCGACCCCAGTCCCGACACCCGTCCCCACGCCGGTCCCCACGCCGGTCCCCACGCCCGTGCCGACGCCGACGCCGACCCCCGTTCCGATGTGCGTCGTGCCCAGCCTCATCAGCTGGTGGACGAGCTGGGCGCAGGACCGGTGGGAGGATTCGGGCTTCAGCGGCACAGTGATCTTCTCCCCGACCGTCCCGCCCGGCTACTGGATCGACGCACAGAGCCTCGTGCCCGGCAGCTCCGCGCCGTGCACCAGCGGCGTGACAGTGTTCAATACCTGAGGGCTGGCGCCGAACGCGTCCGCCCGCGGCGCTCGCTGTCCAGCGCACCCTCCTGGCCGCTGGGGTCCTTCATCAGCTTTGCGTGAACTGGCGCCGGCAATTGAGCTCGGCAGCGCGTTCCGTCATACCCCAGACGTGCGTTCACGATTGGTTGCACTCAAGCGAAACTATCGCGCGAAGGGGCCCGATGCCGATTCACCTCGCAATGATCTGAAACCTGTTCGATTTCGAGCGTGGGATCGTCGGGTTCAACGCTTCCTCGGCTCGAGAAGCGACCCCAGGGCTCGTATCGATCACGTGCGCGGGCGCGTGGTCGGACGCGGACCACACGGGTCGTCGACTCAGACGCTCGGATTCGTGCGGCGATTGCCGCGGCGAAGGCGCTTGCGGAGCTCCCGATTCGCGCCTTTGCGCAACCAGTTCTGCATGAGCGCAATCAATTCGAATGCGAGGTAATGGGGAGACACGGGTGCGGCGAGGAGCGGCGGGAGGCGACAGCCTCCGCGGGCGGTAGCCTTGGAACCGTGACCGGGCCCGATCTCCATCTCGACGTCGCCGGCGAGGCGCGGCTGCATCGGGCGCTGCGGCGGAGCTGGCATCCGGTATGCCGGCTCGAGGACCTCGCCGAGAAGCCGATTCCCGTCACGTTGCTCGACGAGCAGCTCGTCGTGGTTCGGCTCGGCGACGAGATCGCGTGCTTCCCGGACCTGTGCGTCCATCGCGGGACGGCGCTGTCGCTCGGCTGGGTGGACGACGGATCCCAGCCGGCGCCGGATGGCTCCGGAACGGTGGGCGAGCCGTGCCTCGTGTGTGCATATCACGGCTGGAGCTACGACCGGCGGGGCGTGGTTCGGCGGATCCCGGCCGTCCACGGACGGTCCATCCCGAATCGCGCTCGCGTGAGCGCGCTACGCGACCGCCACGGCGGTGGGACTCGTGTGGGTGTTGCTCGAGCCGGGTCCGGGCGGGTGGGAGGAGCCCAGCGCCGCCTATCCCCTCCCCCAGGCGGATTCGTGGTGGGAGGCGCCCGGGCACCGGACGGTCAAGATCGACACGTACGACTGGGCCTGCTCGGCGGCGCGACGCATCGAGAACTTCGTCGACTTCTCGCATTTCCCGTGGGTGCATCCGGGGGTGCTCGGCGACCGTTCGAAGCCGCTTGCGCCCGAGCACGAGATCCGCGACGACGGCGTCACGATCTCGTTCGACATCGCGCTCGAGGAGCCGCAGGCGTCGGTCAAGGGCGACGCCGCGCCGGGCACGAAGGTCCAGCGCGACCCGACGACCTACACGCTCCACATGCCGCTGTCGGTGACGCTCGACCAGCTGTTGCCGCCGACACCGGATCGGCCCGACGGCCACCACTTCGTGCTGTTCCTCGCCTGCGCGCCGCTCTCCGCGCGACGCTGTCGGTCGTTCACATGGAACGCCCGCACCTACTCGCTCGAGCCCGAGAAGGACCCCGAGCTGGCCGCCTTCCAGTCGCTCATCCTCGACCAGGACCGCCCGATCGCGGAGAGCCAGCGTCCCGAGGAGCTCCCGATCGACCTGTCGGAGGAGCTGCACATCGCCGGACCGGACAAGGCCTCGATCGCCTATCGGCGTCGTCTTGCAGAGCTAGCCGCATCCGGCTGAGGATTGTGTGTCGAGTCGACGGTTCCTCGCCTCGACATTTGCTCGCCTCAAGGTGCTCGCCTCACGGTGTTCGCCTCACGGTCCTCGCCTCACGGTCCTCGCCTCACGGTCCTCGCCTCACGGTCCTCGCCTCGATTTCCTGCCAAAGCGTCACCTGGCCGGCCTTAGCCAGCGGATCGGTCGGCCGAGGGCGGTCCGAGCCAGGAGCTCGTGCGTGGGCAACCTCGCGAATGCCGCCAAAGCAGCGCACGGCGACGCTTTGGCACGAATTCTGGCGCCTCGGTCTTGGCTAAGCCTCGTCTCGTGACGGATTGGCAGGAAATGCCGGCTCCTTGGAACCGCGAGTGCGGCTCCAGTCAGCGTGCAGTCAGCGGCTCCAGTCAGCGCCTCCAGGCAGCGCCTCCAGGCAACCGACCTATGATCGCCGCACCATGCTCGACGACGCGGCGATCAACGGAGCGCTCGGTCAGCTCCCGGGTTGGACGCGCGAGGGCGAAACGCTTGTCCGCACCTACCAGCGCAAGGATTGGGCCGACGCAGTGGCGCTCTTGGACGCCGTGGCGCCGGAAGCGGATCGTCGGAACCACCATCCCGACGTGTGCATCACCGGCTACCGCAACGTGACCTTCCGCCTGACCACGCACTCGAACGGCGGGATCACCCAGCGCGACGTCGACCTCGCGACCTGGATCGAGGCGCTCGCCTCCGGCTGAACCTGCGCGGCGCCAGCGCACCCGCCGGCAGCCGCCGCTGAACCTAGCCGGAGAGGGACTCCAGGTGGGCCTCGGCCTGGAAGAGGTTGATGCCGCTGTCGATGAGGTCGACCAGCGCACGCATCGTGCGCTCCTCCTCGACCTGCTCGCCGATGAACCATTGCAGGAATTCGCGGCTGCGGTGGTCGCCGGCCTCGCGCGCGGCCTCGGCAAGGGCGTTGAACTGCCCCGTCACCTTGGCCTCGTTCGTCTGCGCGACCTCGACCGCCTCGCGTGCCGAGGCGTACGTGGTTGGGGCGCCGCGGACCGCGGGCAGGGCGAACGCGACGTCGTTGTCGATCAGGAAGGCCATGATCTTCGAGCCGTGACCCGCCTCCTCGACCGCCTGGTCGTGGAAGAACTTGGCCCAGCCCTTGAGGCTCACCCGCTCGAAGTACATCGAGATGCCCATGTAGGTCTGGTGCGCCGAGAGCTCATGCGCGATCTGCGCCACGAGCAGCTTGGCCACCGGTTCGCTGATCATCCGCGGCACTCTCCCTCGATCCTCCGGTCGTTCGCAGGGTAGGGCACGGCGGAACGTCGCGGCGTCGGAGCACGCACGAAGAGCGCACGAAGCGAGCCGCGCGTGGCAGACTGTCGCCCGGTGACAGACGCGATCCCACAGATCGACCTGTACGGAGAGCTCGAAATCTCGCCCCTCGCACGGGCGGAGGTGATCGAGGCGGCGTACCGACTCCTCGTCAGGCGGCGTCAGCCCGGCTCTTCCGACCTGGTCGCCGCGCTCACGGGGTCCGTCGCATCCGATGACGCTCGCATGCAGCGGCTCGAGCTCGCGCGAGAGTGGCTAACAGACCAGGCGAAGCGCCAGCGCTACGACGCCGAGATCGGCTCGACACGAGAGCCCAACGCGATTCTCGGAACCTCGTTGCTGCCGTTCGGGCCGAACGCGCCCGAGGTCAGGCGGTTCCTGTCCGACCTCCGTGGGCTCGACTGGGATCGAGCCGTGCAGCTCTGGGACCTCCGGACGATCGCGAATGCCGACGGATACGAGCGGGCGCTTGCGAGGGCCGGGGCGTTGGGCAGGGCGCGACGCAACGACGAGTTCCTGGTCGCGCGGGACGCCGCGTCGGCGATCGCGCGGAGGACGCTCGGCGAGTCGACCCTGACCGAGCAGGTCGCGGGCGTCGTGGCGGACGTCGCGGGCGCGATCGTGGTTCGGGACCTCATGCTGCCGCTCGACTACCAGCTGCTGGTTCGGCCGTGGACGCCGCGCGGCGAGACGGTCGGCGGCGGGTTGCCGGTGGCGGTGCCCCCCGAGGCGTCGCTGGTGGAGGTGCCCGCACCTGCGGTGTTGACCGCGCTGTCGGCGGCATCGCTGGAGGGTGCCGCGGTTCGCCCGACGCTGGAAACTCCGCTCTCGACACCACCGTCCGTGCCCCTGGCGCCACCGGCCCCACCTCCGCCACCGGGGATGGCGCGACCCGGGACCTTCCCGAGACCTGGCCGCGCGGCACGACGGCGCTCGCTGGTCATCGTCGCTGCGCCGCTGATCGTCGTGATCGTCGCGCTCACCGCGCTCGCGAGCTCGATCGGCAGCTTGTTCGCGCCGTCGCCGGCCCCCGGCCGTCGCCCAGGCGAGCGAGCAGCCAACCACGACTCCCCCAGGAAATGTCGCGGTCGCCTCGAACCCGGCACCGACGGTCGCCCCCACGGCGGTCCAACCGCTCCCAACCGACGTCCCGACCGCGGTGCCCGAGCCGAGCGTCCTTGCGGCCGCGACCGACCCGCCCACGCCCGAAGTGACGCCAACCGCCGAGCCCGACCCCACGCGTCGGCCCGTGGCGCCGACCGAGCGTCCGGAGCCGCCGGACACGCCGAAGCCGACCAAGCCGCCAACCCCCGAGCCCCCGGCCCCGACACCCAACGTGACGCAACCCCCGGTGCCACCACCCACGCCGGCTCCGACACCCCGGATGTGCCGGGTCATCGACCTGGACGGCGTCCGGACGTACTGGGCGCAGTTCTTCTGGTATGTCGCCGGGTTCAGCGGGCGGGTCACCTTCGATCCCCCGGTCCCGCCCAGCTACCGGATCGAGACCCAGAGCCTCGAGGCGGGCACCTGGGTTCTGTGCACGAGCGGGATCTCCGTCGGCGGGTAGCGAAGCTGACGCGGTGAAGGCCGAGACGTTCATGGCCACCCTCGAGCCGCGGCCTCGTGGCGGGATCACGATCAGCCTGCCACTTGATCCGGATGCGACCTGGGGCGAGAAGGATCGCCACTACGTCGCCGGCACGATTGGTGGTCATCGATTCCGTGGCGTCCTCTCCGAGGCCGACGACGCTGCGATATTGGAGCTCGGGCCATCCTGGTGCCGCGACCCGCGCGTGGGTCCGGGCGCGCGGGCGACGGTCGTCGTCAAGCCGGAGGGACCCCAGGTCGAGGCCCTCGCGCCCGACCTTCGAGCGGCGCTGACCAACGAACCGCAGGCGAGACGGTTCTTCGAGTCGCTCGCGACGTTCTACCGCAACGGGTACGTCGACTGGGTCGAGGGTGCAAAGCGACCCGAGACGAGGTCGCGTCGGATCGACGACGCCGTCGCGGCGCTCAAGGCTGGGCTGCGCGAGCGGACGCAGCGGGGCGACGGCCGATGAAGACCACCGAGCTCACGATCCACACCGGGCGGCGGCGCGGGGTGTTCGACCTGACCGAGGAGTGCGAGCGCTTCGTCACGGGCGAGCCCGATGGGCTGCTCAACATCTTCGTGCCGCACGCGACGTGTGGGCTCGTGGTCATGGAGCTCGGCGCTGGGTCCGAGCAGGACCTCCTCGCGACGCTCGACCGCCTCCTCCCGCACAACGACGAATGGGTCCACCGCCACGGCGCGCCCGGCCATGGCGCGGATCACGTCCTGCCGGTGTTCCTCGCGCCTTCGGTGGTCGTCCCGGCCATCGGCGGCCGTCTCGCGCTCGGCATCTGGCAGTCGATCGCGCTGGTCGACACGAACGTCGACAACGAGCGCCGGACAGTTCGGCTCTCGCTTCTGCACGCCTGACGGTTGTCGGGTCGGGTCCCCGGATCTCGTGCTCGGAGGGACGCCGCGAGTCGCGCTCCGCCTAGGTGGCTGTCGACGCAAGCGCGAGGAACGTATAGATCACGAAGTCGACGGCGAAGTGCAGCGCGAGCGGCCACGCGAGGCCCTTCGTCTCGATCATGGCCCGCCCCAGCAGGAGGGCGATCGCACCGGATGCCAACGCGCCGAACGGGCCGTTCGGGATCCCGCCGTAGTAGTGGCCGAGGCCGAACCACACGGCGACGATCAGGACGCCCGTCGAAGGACCCACGACCTTCTGCAGCTGTGACAACGGTGCGGCCCGGAAGGCGATCTCCTCCCAGAACGCATTCAGGAGCGCCGCGATGGCGCCGAGGCCGATGAACGGCAGCGCCGCACCCACATCGATGCTGCCCTTGAGGATGGGCCCGGACATCCAGCCCGTGATCAGCACGAGGAAGACGATCATGATCGGCCCGAACCGCGTCCAGGGCATGCCGTCGCCTCCGCCCCGCCGACTCGTCGGCCCTCGAAGGTTGCCGACCCGCAGATACGCCTCGCGCGGTCGAGTTCCGAGGATTGCGAGCGCCCCGATCATGACTGGCACGAGCAGCGCCAGGAACACGCGCTCGGCGAGAAGCGCGGCCGCGGGGTGGGTCGTATCGGGGACGATCGACCGCCAGATCGTCGAACCGAAGATGAGGGGGATGATCACGAGCAACGCTGCCAGCGCTGTCATGACTGCGAAGTAGCCGTGGAGGGGCGCGAACGCGGGGAGCGCACGTGCCACGACCCACAGTGCGGCCGCGATCGCGAGCACGGCCCAGGGCATCCACGGGACCTCGACCCGTAAGACGTCGCGCAGCACGATCTCGGGCAGTCGGCTGACCAGGAGGGTCGCGATCCAGGCCACCGCTAGGAGGGGCGCTGTGGCAGGCCGCGGGACGGGGCCGGTCTCTTCCGGCGCGGCGTCAACGGGAATCGGTTCGTCGGTCGTCACGTCCATCGATCCCTCGCTTCACCAGCGCCGGCGCGCTCGGGAGGCTCATTCTGACTGGTCCACGCCCGGGTGGAGATCGACATTCCTGCAATCATCTGGCCGGACGCCGTGCCTCAGCGCCAGTCGACCGTGACGACCTCGATCGGCTCGGACAGCCCCTTGAGCATCTCGCTCCGCGACTCCGAGGTACGGAACACGTCGCCGACTGTCCCGACGCTCGCGACGATCTCGCTGCCCTTCGCGACCCCGGCGATGCGTGACGCCTCGTGCACGCCCTTGCCGCGATAGTTTTCGCCGACCTGATTGGCGTCCGCCGCGTGGAGCCCGATCCGGACCTGCGGCGCGAAGCCGTGCTGCTGGCGCTGCTCCTGGAGGCGGCGCTGGATCGCGATCGCCGCCGCAACCGCCTGCTCGGGCGAGTCGAAGCTGACGAAGAACCCGTCGCCCGTCGTCGAGATCTCCTTGCCCTGGTTCGCCGAGAAGACCTCCCGGAGCGCCGTGTCATGCCAGCGGAGGAGCGTGTCCCAGGCCTCGTCGCCGAGCACCTCGACGAGGTTCGTCGAGCCGACGACGTCCGTGAACATGAACGTCTTGAGGACGCGCCGCTTGGGCTCGACCTTGCCTCGGAGCTGCCACGGCAGCAGCTCCGTGACCTCCTCGATCACGATGGCCGCCGTCGGGCAGGCAAAGGAGGCCTCGCGGAGCTCCAATTCGTCCACGCTGTCGAGGTCGAGCACGTCGGCCTTTCCGAAGTCGCCCTTGAGCCAGTCGAACGCCGTCGGCGCGATCGTGATGCAGTTCCCAGCGCCGATGCACTTGTGTCGATCGACGCGGACGACCACGGGCATCAGCGAACCTCGGGCCCGGTGCAGACGACGCGAAGGCTCATGCCGGCGCCAGGCCCTGGCCACCACCGACCGGCAGCTTCGCCCCGAGCCCGCGCATGGCCAGGGTGGTTGCCTGGGCGCGATCCGACGCACCGAGCGCGATCATGATCCCGGCGAGTCGGGTGGAGATGGCCGCCTCGGGCACGCCGAACCGGTCGGCGATCTCCCGGTTGGCGAGGCCCTGGGTCATGAGCAGCAGCAGGCGCCGGTCCTCCGCGTCGAGCTCACCCAGCGCGCCGGGGGCGCGAGTGGTAGCGGGATCCGCGGCGGCCCCCACCGTCCCGGCCGCCCCAGCCACACCCTCCGACCCAGTCACCCCAACCGTCCGTTGGCTCACGTCCTCGCCGACGAGCGCCGCGAAACGCGATCCGACCGGCCCCTTCAGCCAGCGCTGGCGGACCGCCTCGTCCAGCGTGCCCTGCACGATCCGCGAGAGCGCGACCTGGAGGAAGGTCCGCACGAACTCCTGGGCCTCCGGGGTTCCGGCGGCCAGGATGATCTCGCCCGCGGGCAGGAAGACGTCCGGGTAGACGTCCTCGTGCTGACCTTCGTCGATTGCGTTGATCGCTGCGAGCGCCGTGGCGACGGCCGCCCCGACATCGCCCCGGGCGTGAAGCACGGTCGCAACGGCCGCGTCGCACTCCGGGCCCCATTGCGGGTGGCCCGAGAGCAGCTCGGCGATCGCCTTGGCCTCGCCGGCGGTCTGCTCGGCAAGTGCGAGGAGCTCCTCGTCGCCCGCGGCCGCGCCGAGGCGAGCCGACTCGACGGCGAGCCGCGTGAGCGTCTCGCACCGTGCCGCTGGCTTCCCCTGCGCCGTCGCGAGCTCGATCGCCCGCTCCAGGTGCTTGCGCATCCCGTCCGCGTCACCGGCGGTCGCCCGAGCCATGCCGCGCCACATCGCGAGCTGCCGGCTGCGCGTGGGCGTCGGGGCGGAGCTCGCGACCTCGGCAGCGATGTCGATCCAGCGCTCCGCCTCCGCGACGTCTCCGAGCTGGAGGTGCGTGACCGCGACCCCACCCGCCGCGGCGAACTGGATCGCCTGCACGCCTTGAAGCCTTGCGGCGCGGAACGCCTCCTCGCCACGTGACAGGGCCGCATCCGGCAACGACTTCGCGCGTCCGTAGACGTGAATTCCATAGAGCAGGTGCAGCTCCTGGCGCGCCCGTTCGCTCTCGGTGACCAGTCCCGCCTGGCGGTTCATCACGCGCTTGATCTCCTCGAGGTGCCGGACCGAGGAGCTCAGGTGGACCACCGGCGCGTAACGCAGGTAGGCCATCGCGATGACCGTCGACATGACGCCCGATCGATCGTCGAGGCGCTCATACAGCCCGAGCGCCCGTTCGAGGAGCACGCCCGCCTCCTGGACGAGCGGCGCGAGGGGCAGGTCCTTCGTGACGTCCTCGATCGTCTCGCCGGCCTGGAGCCGTTTGGTGATCGGCAGCCACGCGCCGGTCTGGACGATATCGGTCACGAACATGTCCCGCAGGCGGGCGATCACGAGCGTCCCGACCTCGCGCAGCGACGCCGCGAGGGCTCGCTCGTCGCCGAGCTCGTCCGCGAGGGCCACCGCCCGACGGAACGCCTCCTCGGCGGCCACGTTGTCCACCTCGGCGGTCGAGACGCCGAACGAGTCGCCGAGCTCCGTGCGCTGCAGCGCCTGGCCGAGCTCCAGGTTGGCGCGCAGCTCGATGACCTTCTCGCCGGCGGCCGAGGCCCGGTCACGGACCCGACGCGCGAGGTCGGCTGCGGCATCCTCGTCCCGGCCGAAGCGAAGGGCAGCGGCACGCCGCAGCTGGACGTCCATCTCGAGGCTCGGGTCGCGCAGCGCCTCGGCGAGGGCGCCGAGCTCCGCGAGGCCGTCGAGCCGGTCGGTGGACCGACGGAGCACCGCGTAAGCATCGTCACGGGTCGTGAGCAGGACTCGACGCTCGCCGGGGGCCGACACGACCTGCAGCGCGGCCTCGACCAGCCGCAGCGCCTCCTCGGGCGCGTTGGACCGGAGGGCTGCGGCCGCGGCGTCGATCGAGAATCGTGCCGCGCGTTCCGTGTCGCCGCCCGCGAGCGCGTGCTGGGCCAGCATCGGCAGCGCCGCCGGCGGCGGTTCGCCGGCCTCCACCAGCAGGTCGACGACCGCGCGGTGCACGTCGCGCCGATGCGCGTTCGAGAGCTGGGCGACCGCGAACTCGCGCACCTGCTCGTGGGTGAAGGTGTAGTCGGCCGCATCGCCCTGCGGATGCGGGAGCAGCAGGCCCGCGTCGACCGCCGGCTGGAGGCTGGCCGCGACCCCTGTGGCGGTCTCGTCGCGGTGCACGGCGAGGATGTCGCGCACGCTGAAGCTGCGACCGAGGACGCCGGCGTCACCGAGGATCGCCAGGGTCGCCGCGGGCAGGTGCGTCGCGCGCCGGGAGATGAGCGTCCGGACCGCCGAGGGGACGAGGCGGGCCGCGTTCCGACCGAGCCGCCACTCGCCCTCGAGCTGCTGGAGCGTCCCGGCTTCGCGGTGCGCGCGGGCGAGCTCCTCGACGATGAACGGCACGCCTTCGGACTGGGTGTGCATCGCCGCAGCCGACCCACCCTCGACCGGGCCGCCGAGGACCTGCCGCAGCAGGAGGCTCGTCTCGGACGCGCTGAAACGGGTTGGGCGGAGGCGACGGATCAGGCCCATCCGCTCCATGTCGGCGACGAAGTTGGCGGCCTCGGGGACCTTGGCGAACTCGTCGGATCGGAACGTCAGGAACAGGAACACCGGGTCGTCGGCCACGCTGCGGATGGCGTACCGGAGCAGGCGCATGGTGTCGTCGTCGGTCCATTGGATGTCGTCGAGCAGCAGCGCGATCGGTTTCAAGCGGGCGAGCTCCGCGATCGCGATTCCCGCGAGGTCGAAGGCGCGCAGGAGCTTGGCGTCGGCCGACAGCGACGCGAACCCGGCCTCGTCGCGACCCTGGAGCGCGTCCAGCACGCGCCGGAGCGGGAGCTCGGCACGGGTGCCCGAGGCGGCCTCGCGCATCGCGCTGTTGCCGAACAGGCTGCGGGCGACCAGAAATGGCCCGCGGATCTCCTCGTCCGCGGTGATCGCCACGGTCGTGAAGCCGGCGGCCTCGGCCATCTCCGCGGTGGCGACGAGGAGGCGCGTCTTGCCGATCCCGGGCTCGCCCTCGAGCGTGACCGCATTCAGCCGCGTCTTCGCGTCGCGAATGCCCTGCGCGATCGCGGTGAGCTCGGCGCTCCGTCCGACGATCGAGCCGGTGGCGCGGCGGAGCTGCACCGACAGCGAGCACTGGGGCTGGATCAGCGGGTCGAGGGCGTCGCCTTCGAGGAGCCGGAGCGAGCCGGCCCCAGGAGCGGCGTCGGGGCTCGGGACCTCGGCAACCATCGCAGTCGATTATGCGCGTGCCAGCGGGAACCTCAGATCGAAGGACAGCGAACTTCGAGGCTCGCCGCAGCAACCGCGCTAGATGAGCCCGCGCCGCATGGCCTCGACGACTGCCTGCGTTCGATTTGGCACGCCCATCCGTTCGAAGATGTTCCGAAGGCGCCGCTTCGACGTCGGCTCGCTGCAGAACAGCGCGGCGCTGATCTGCGCGGTCGTGGCCCCGTTGGCAAGGAGCCGGAGGACCTGGATGTCCTCGTTCGACAGGCCGGCATCGTCCTGGACACGCCGCCGCGCGAGATCCTCGAACTGCGTCAGGACACTCCCCAGGATCGGGCCGGAGACGAACCGATCGCCCGCGTGCACGGCGCGGATTGCGTCGGCGAGGACGTCTTCGGCAACCGTCTTGAGGATGTAGGCGTCGACACCGGCGCTGAAGGCGTCGAACACGTACTTCGGGTCGTCGAAGGCCGTGACGATGGCGATCCGGGGCCGCGGCCCGGCGCGCTTCAGGTGGCGGGCGAGGTCGATCCCGGTCAACGCGCCATCGCCGGCGAGCCGGATGTCGACAAGCGCGACGTCGGGCTTCTCCGCGACGACGGTCGCCAGCGCCTCCTCGATGGACGAGGCGACCCCGACGACCTCGAGGTCGGGGTACTTCTCCAGGAGGCTTCGAATGCCTCGACTGACAACGACATGGTCATCGACGAGGAGGACCCGGATCCGGGCGGTCATCGGTCCAGGGCCACCGGGAGCTTCGCCACGATCGATGTTCCACCGCCCGCGTTGGACTCCACCGAGAAGGTTCCACCGATGGTCTCGGCACGACGGCGCATCCCGCTGATTCCCAGGCGCGGTCGGGTATCGCGGATTCGCTCCGGTTCGAAGCCCGTCCCATCGTCGCGGACGGTGACCTGGATCTCGCGGCGCCGGAACTGGAGCTCGACGGCCACGGTCGTCGCCGACGAATGAAGGTGGGCATTCTGGAGCGCTTCCTTGATGATCCGGAGGGCGGCGACCTCGACTGTTTCCGCGAGGCGACGGCGACCTCCGGTGACCTTGACGACACATCGGAGGCCATACCGGGCCTCGAGCTCACGAGCCTCCCGCTCGACGGCCGCCACGAGGCCATCGCGCTCGAGCTCGAGCGGCCGGAGATCGTGGATGACGTCTCGGAGCTCGGTCTCGAGCTGGTGCAGCAATCGCCGGATCGTCTGCAGGCCGGGTCGCAGCGGTGCGTCGTCGGCACCCGTCTCGAGCGCCTTGAGCTCGTAGATCGCTCCCGACAGGGTCTGCATGACCCCGTCGTGGACGTCCTGGGCGATGCGCGCTCGCTCCTCGTTCTGTGTCTCCCCGACGCTTCCGAGCAGCTCCTCCAGTTGCTCGCTCTTATGGGCCAGCTCGACCGTGGAGTGCTGCAGCGCCTCGGTTCGCTCGCGCACCCGAAGCTCGAGCCTCCGGTTCATCGCCCGGACCTCGTCGTACATGCTCACGTGGCTGAGCGCGAGCATCGCGATATCCGCGAAAAGCTCCAGGATGTGGGCATCGCGCATGTTGAAGCGGCGCGCGGGGTCGGTGGAGTGCGCGGTCATGGCCCCGATCGGGGTGGTTCCCAGGTGGATGGGCACGCCGAGCGCGGACACGATCGGTGGACCTTCGACGTCGCCGGAGATCTTGCCCGGCCAGTTCGCGTAGTCCTCGATCACCAGCGGGCGGCCAGAGACGATGACCCGGCCGGACACGCCTTCTCCGAGCTTGACGATCCTGCCGGGGAAGACCGGCCGGCCGATGTCGAGGATCTCCAGGGTCTGCCCGGCTGAGTCGTAGAGCATGAGAGCGACGCGGGAGGCTCCGAGCAGGTCGCCGGCATCGTGCAGGATCGAATCCAGCAGCGACTCGGTGTCCTTGTGACGCCGTGGCGCTCGCCGGTTGACGATGTCCACGAACCGGCGGCGCGCTTCGCTCGGGACGCGCGCTCGATACTCCCGACGCCCGCTGGGGATGGATTCCGAACCTGGCGACGGCGCATCCGATGTTGCCGCCGGAAGGTTCGCCGACCGGCAGCCCGGCCGTGCAGCGCGCCGCCGACGGCGATTCGGCTCAGGCTCCCCGATCGACTCGGTCATCCAGCCGGCGCGCCGGGCGGCGAGCCCCACAGCTCGACGGCGTTAGTCGACATGAGGAGCCGGCGGGCGGCAGCATCGAGGAAGGGCATCGAGTCCACTGCGCCGATGACCGCGCCATATCCATCGATCGCGTCGGTCGTCGGGAAATCGGATCCCCATGTTAGTCGGGCCGCACCGAACGCCCGGAGCGCGTCGGCCACGATGGGCCACGTGTCGTTGTACGGCGGTCCCGTGCTGGAGAGCGCGGTCAGCCCAGCCACCTTGAGGCGGCAGTGCTCGTACGCCGCGTATGCCGTGAGGCGCGTCGCGGCCTCGGGCATGTGCTCGAGCTCGGGCAGGCCGAGATGATCGATGACGAACCGGATCGTCGGGTTCCGCTCGAGGATCCGCAGGACCAGCTGATGGTGCGCAGGCGTCGCCCGGAGGGAGACCGGCACGCCGGTCGCAGCGATCGACGACCAGCCCTCACCCTCGGCCTGCGCGGCCGCTCGCTCTAGGTCGAGGGAAAGGTTCACCCGGAACCCGACGCACTGAGACCGCCTGGCCAGGTCGACCGCGCTTGCGGTGTCGGCGGCGTCGGCCGGTTCGACGAGCCCGACCGCCAGGAAGCGCGTCGGATGGGCCCGAACCGTGTCGAGCAGGAACCGATGGTCCGAGCCGTAAGCCGATGGCTGGACCAGCACCGCGTATGCGACGCCATGGCGATCCATCGCGGCGAGCAGGTCGTCCGGCAACGCGGGCTTGGTCGGGACGAAGCCGAACGTCGGCCGCCACGGATAGGTGTCCGGCTCGATCGCCCAGACGTGGGCGTGGGCGTCGACGATCACGGGCCGGGCCGATGCGGGATCTGCTCGGACGGGCTAATCGTCGGGATCGAGCGCCGGTGCCTCGTCCGGGGGTGCGATCGCGTAGCCGAGCTCCGCATACGGGTACCCATCGAGCTCGTTTGCCGGGAGGCTTCGATCACGCGGCGACGCGTAGTACGCCTTGATGACGGTGATCAGGCCGGCCTCGTCGAACTCGTACAGCTCGGCGCCGCGAACGTGGGCGCCGGCCCTGGGCTGCCAGTGCGTCCACTCGACGCAGACCTCCTCGTCGTTGGAGATCATCCGATCGATCGTCCAGCGCGAACCGACCCGCTGGATCATGTCCCGCCAGAGGTCGGCGACCGATCGACTCCCCACGCGGGGCCCGAACATCCCCGGCGGGAAGTAGTGGACGATCGAGGGCGCAAAGACGCCGGCCATGAGGCTGTGGCTGCCTCGGTTGCAGGCCTCGAAATAGGTTCTCACTTGCCGTTCGAGCAGCTCCCGGCGCTCCGACTTCGCCTCGGCCATCACGCCACCTCCAGTGTCGTCGCCCGAACCCGGTCCAACCCGAGCCCGGCAGTCAGATCCACGTCTACCATGCCGCCGCGGACTGGGAGGAGCCCGGCCGCCATCTGCACCATCGTGAGATTCGGGATGACCGCGGCCAGGTGCAGGGCCATCGCGAGCGAGACGGGCGTGCTGCCCCTCGGGATGATCCCGACGTGGTAGACCTCCGCGAAGGCCGCGATTCGCCGCGCTTCGTGCAGACCTCCCACCTGGCCGACGTCGAGCACGATGTGGTCGACGCGGCCGGAGGTCACGAGCTGACCGAGCGCCGACGGGGACGTTGTCGAGCTGCTCGCGACCGGAACCTTGAACCGGGGCTCGCCGGCGGCGCGCTGCCGCCAGGCAATCTCGACGTGGCATTCCAGCCACAGGGGTTCGAACCTCGCAATGCGGTCGCCCAGCGCTCGCGCATCGTCCGTTGCGAGCTCGCGTCCAGCGCCGACGACGAGATCGACGTCAGCCGACAGACTCTCGCGCAGCGCGCCGATTGATGCCGCGACCTCGTCGGCAGTGCCGGCACCGGCCACGCTCAGCGCCTTGAAGCCCGCATCCACGGTCCGTCGAGCCGCCGCCTCGAGT
This sequence comes from uncultured Chloroflexia bacterium, assembly GCA_963721765.1. GTDB lineage: Bacteria > Chloroflexota > Limnocylindria > Limnocylindrales > CSP1-4 > UBA5189. The sequence continues at coordinate 912,345 of CAVRJP010000001.1, read as the reverse complement.
TGCTCCAGGTCCGATGTCGCACCGTCCCATCCGATCGCGCAGACGTGGACCTGGTCGCGGACGCGACCGCCGAGGAGCTGGTGCGCCGGCACGCCGAGGTACTGCCCGCAGAGGTCCGCCATCGCCGTGCTCGCGGCAGCCAGGGCAGCGACGTCAGGCGATCCTCGATCGCGGCGAGCGTGATACTCGATCGTCAGGGCCTGCACATCGAAGGGGTCGCGCCCGAGAAGCGTGCTCGTCAGGTCCTGCGCCGCGCGCGCGGTCATCGGTGCGCCGTTGACCGGCAGCTCGCCGATCCCGACGAGTCCCTGGTCGGTCCCAAGCAGCAGGAGTGCAGTCACCCCCATGCCGTTGCCGACCGCCTGGACCTCGACCGACGTGATCCTCATCGCCGTTCCTCCAGGTAGCCGATGTCTTCCATGAGCGTCCGAAGCTCGGCCTGGACCTCCGGCCGCAGATCGGACAGCGGCGGGCGGACGACACCGCCCGCCAGGCCCATGAGGCTCATCGAGGCCTTCGACACCGAGATCAGGTATCCCCGGTTCCGCTCCCGGAGCCGGTACCAGGGCGTCGCCCTCGGGGCGAGGACGCGTCGAAGCTCGTCGAAGTCGAGGTGGGACGCCGCGGCATGCGCCGCAAGGGCGAGGGGCGGATCGAAGTTGCCGATCGCGGTGGCGAGGACGTTGGCGCCCGCGGACGCGTAGTAGCCCATGACCGGCTCCGCACGGCCGTTGACGTAGACGAGGCGGTCGCCGACCCGCTCGACGATCTCGCCGAAGCCGCGCACGTCGCCGAGCTCGTCCTTGTATGCGACCACGTTGGGGATGTCGGCCATCCGTTCCACGAGCCGGGGCGAGAACGCGAACCCGGGCATCGAGTGGACCATGACGCCGACCTTCGTCGCCGCGCTGACCCGGCCGACGTGGGCGACCATGCCGTCCTCGGTTGGCTCCACCAGGTACGGTGGGAGGAGCATCGCGCAGTCGGCACCGGCCGCCTCGGCGGCCGCCGCGTACTCGATGGCCAGCTCGGAGCCATAGCCCACCCCCGCGACGACGAGCGCCTCAGGCCCCAGGGCGTGGCGAGCCGTCGCGACGACCTTCCGGTACTCGTCCGCGGACAGGGCCGAGAACTCACCGACGAACCCCGCGACGGCGACCGCGTGGATACCGCCGGCGGCCATGAACTCGAGGTTCCGGGTGAACCCGGACAGGTCCAGCTCGAGGGTGCCGTCGACGAACGGCGTCGGGGCAAACGCGAGGACGCCCGGGAGCCGCGCCTTGACCTCGTCCGGCGTCAGCATGGTCCTGGGCTCCTTCCAGTCGTCACGAGATCGCATGCGCTTCGAGCCAGCCCTGCCGAATCCGCAGCCCGTGACCCGGCAGCTCACTCGGTGTCACTCGGCCGTCCCGGGGGAGGACCGGAGCCTCCCACCAGTCGTCGAACCAATCGAAGTACTCGACCCAGCCCGACCGAACTGTGCCGCTGAGGAGCTGCGCACCGACCTCGTGGGCGAGGTGCGGGGCGACCATCACCGGGGCCAGCGAGGGCGCAGCGTCGTCTGCCAGCTCGTCCGCGATGGCCCGCGCCGTCGTCACCCCGACGCGATGGATGTCCGGCTGGATGACGTCGACGGCTCCACGACGAAGCAGGTCCTCCAGCTCGACCCGCTCGGTCTCGCTCTCACCCGCGGCGATCGGGATCGAGGTTGCCGACCGGATCTCAGCGAGCAGATCGTGGCGCTCGGCGCGAATCGGCTCCTCCAGCCAAGAGGGCCGGAACGGCGCCAGCGCCGCGGCCCAGGCCACGGCATCCGCGGCAGGCATGCGCTGGTTCGCGTCGAGCATCAGCTCGACGTCGGGCCCCACGACGTCGCGGATCATGCGCAGGCGCTCCGCGTCCTCCGCCGGGCTGAGGCCGACCTGGAGCTTCATCGCGTCGAAGCCGCGGCCGGTCCACGCTCGAGCCTGCGCAGCGAGCTCCTCGATCCCTAGGTACCGCCAGCCACCGCTGGCATACGCGCGGACCTCGCCCGTGGGTTGGCCCCACAGGCGGTGCAGCGGGAGCTCGGCGAGCTGTCCTTCGATGTCATACAGCGCGAGCTCGAGCATCGACACGGCCTGCGGCACGAACCCGGCCGGCCGACCGGCGAGCCAGGCATCGCGAAGCAGGGTCTCGACCGCCCACTCGACGCTCTCGAGCTCGGCGCCGGTGAGCAGAGGCGCGAAGTCGTCGGTGACGAGCGAATGAAGCGCCCGCGTCCCGAATCCGAACGTCGGCGCGTACCCCAGCCCGACGGCACCCGACGCGTCCTCGAGCTGGACGATGACCGCCGTGTTCGTCGTCATCGGCTTCGGCGCGAAGCGGAGCGGACGCGGGAACGGTGCGGCGACCGTGCTGACCGACGCGCGAACGATGCGCATATCACGCCACCAGCTGCAGGCCGCTGCGCTGGCGCGCGGCGTTGACCGTGGCGAGGACCCCCTCGCGGAGGCTCGTGGCCGGCTCGAAGCCGATCGCCTCGAGGGCGGGTTGCGGATCGTAGTCGGCCACCACCAGCTCCGAGGCGCCAGGCTGGTCTCGGCGCCCGGCTCCTGGAAACCATTCGCCCAGGACGTCGGCGACCGCACCGACGGTCGCCGATTCGCCACTGATGGTCAGTGCCCGGATCGGGATCGACGGGGCGTCGAGGGACAGCTGGACGCTTCGCGCGGCATCCGTGACGTACAGCCAGTTATACCGATCGCCCGGACCCTCGGCGACGATCTCCTCGCCGAGCCCCGCGCCCTCGATCAGCCTGCTGGTGAACTGGCCGCCACCGCGGCGGCGCCCCGGCCCGTACACCAGCGGGAAGCGCAGGCCGATCGTCTCGAGTCCGTGGGCGTCCATGTACTGGCTGGACAGGCGCTCCATGAACGACTTTGCCGCGCCGTAGAGCGTCAAGGGGTGGTGCGGGGCGTCGTTCGGGATCGGCAGTCTCGGGTAGTCAGCAGCCCGCCCGAACACGCCGACGGAGCTCGCCCACACGATCCGCCGAACGCCGGCCTCCCGCGCCGCGTCGAGGATCGCCGTGTGCGGCGCGACCATCCCGTAAACCGCCATCCTCGGGTCGGACTCGGTCTCGACGGACAGCGGCGACGCCAGGTGCGCGATCTGATCGACGCGCTCACTGACGAGCAGGCGCGTCAGGTCCCTCGTCATCGGGATCTCGCCGCCGATGACGTGGATGCCCCGGCGCTCATCGGCCCCGAGGATCTCGTCAGCAGCGTTGCCGTCGACCTGTCGATCGATGATCACGACGCGAGAACCCGCCCTGACCAGGGCCTGGACGACATGCGCGCCGATGAAGCCGAAGCCGCCGGTGACGAGCACGGTTCCGCCCATCCTCAGACGATCGTGAAGTCGGGTTCGAAGTAGCCCGGGATCTCGCGGATGAACGTCTCCGCGCGGTGCCCGACCAGCTCCTTCTCGATGAGCTCCACGCCCAGCCCGGCGCCCGTGGGCAGCGCCATGTGGCCGCCGACGATCTCCTCGGGGACGTCCACCAGGTCCTGGCGCCAGGGCACCCGGCCCAGGTCGGTCGGGTACTCGAGGATCATGAAGTTGGGCGTGCTCGCGGCGAAGTGGCGGCCGACGGCGGTGGCGATCGGGCCGCGGGGGCAGTGCGGGGCGACCACCACGCCGTGGTCGGCGGCCAGGTCGGCCACCCGCCTTGCCTCCAGGAGGCCGCCCACCTGGGTCATGTCCGGCTGGACGATGTCCACGGCGGCGAGGTCCAGCAGCTCCCGGAACTGCCAGCGGGTCGCGAGACGCTCTCCGGACGCCACCGGAATGTCGGTGTGATCCTTGACCTTGCGCATCGCCACCGGGTTGTGTGCCGGAACAGGCTCCTCGATCCACGACGGCCGGAACGGTGTCAGGGCATTGGCGAAGCGGATCGCGCTCTCCGGGCTGAGCCGCCCGTGGCATTCGATGAGGATGTCCACCTCGTCGCCGACCGCCTCGCGCACCGCGCGCACCTTGTCCACGGCCGAACGAAGCTCGCCCCGACCGGCCATCAGCAACGATCCCGGCAGTGGGTCGAACTTGATGGCATCCCAGCCGGCCGCGACGATCGAAGCCGCGCGCTCCGCGTATTCGTCCGGCGTCCGGGCGCCCAGGAACCACGTGTTCGCGTACAGCCGGGTTCGATCTCGGCAGGCCCCGCCCATGAGCTGGTAGACCGGAACCCCCAAATGCTTCCCGGCCAGGTCCCACAGCGCGTGCTCGACGCCGGCGACCGCCGAATAGAACGGCGGGCCGTGGAAGATCGTCCTGTAGAAGCGGCCGGACCAGAAGTCCTCGATCCGAAGCGGGTCGATCCCGATCACGAACTCGCGGACGTCCTCGAGGGCGCCGAGCACCGCGGCGTCGCCGAAGACCAGCGTCGCCTCGCCCCAGCCGGTCAGGCCGTTGTCGGTGCGCAGCCGCACGAATACCCAGGTGCGCCAGCCGGCGCTGACCGGAAACACGTCGAAGGTCGTGACCTTCATCGAGCGGCCGAGGCCCCAACGAGCGGCCTGGACGATCGTCGCGAGGCGAGTGGCGCCACGCCGGCGAGGGCCTCGACGAATTGGGCGGACGTGATCGAGGTGCAAATGTGCCCCTCCATCCACCAGATGATCCGTTCGGTGAAGGAGTAACCGCGCGCGACGTCCTCCGGGATCTCGATCGATGCCGTGGCGTCCCGGAGCAGGACCAGCTCGTAGTTGAGCTCGAACGCGTCGACCATCGTCATCTTCAGGCAGGTGGCAGCGTCGAAGCCGACGCAGAACAGGGTCGTGACGCCGATGTTGCGCAGCAGGGTGTCCAGGCGCGTGTCGCGGAAGCCGCTGTACTGGTGCTTCCGGATGAAGTAGTCGCCCTCCTGCGGCCCAACGAGCCGGCTCGTCTCGAGGAACAGGTTCTCGGTGCCGTCGAGGTATTCGCGGGAATCGACGCCTCGCTCGCGGAAGAGCTCCTCGAGGTCCGTATCCAGCGTGCGATTCAGGGTCTTCCCGATCTGCGAGCGGTTGAGCTCGATCCGCGGCCCGCTGTTGTGGGCATAGACGACCGGCAGGCCGATGCGGCGCGCGGCGTCGAGGGCCGGCCGAATGGCGTCACGAGCGATCCGCTCCCACGGCGACTGCGCGGCGTCGTCGACGCTCGGGTGATGTCGGGCGGTCCCCTCCTCCGGCGTGAAGCCGAGGCCGTAGACGTCGACGACGAGCAGCGCGGCGTGCTCGAGGCCGACCTGCTGCGGGTGCGGCTTCAGGCCGTCGAACGCACCCGGCGGGGACAGCTTGTAGAAGCGGCTTTCGAGGTCGATCGAGGTCATCGTCTTCTCCTTACCGATATCCGCCGGTCCGCAGCCGATCGGTCGCGACCGCCAGGATCAGGACGATCCCGGCGACGATCGCCTGCCAATAGGCATCGATGTTCATGAGCGTCATGCCGTTCACCAGCGTCCCGAGGATCAGGACGCCGACCACGGTCCCCTGCACCGAGCCGGCGCCGCCGGCGAGGCTGGTCCCGCCGAGGATCACGGCGGCGATCGTGTTGAGCTCCGTGCCCATCGCCGCCGTCGGGATGACGGTGCCGAGCCGGGACAGGAGGACGATCCCGGCCAGCGCCGCCGCGAACGACGAGACCATGAAGAACAGCATGCGCCAGCGGTTGATGTTGATCCCCGCCAGCGCGGACGCCACCGGGTTGCCGCCGATGGCATAGACCATCCGTCCGAACGTCGTGTGGCGAAGCACGACATAGGTGATCGCCACGACGACGATGGCGATGATCAGCGAGCCCGGGACGCCGCCCACGTTCGACCGTCCGATCACCTGGAACGCTGGATCGGCGAGCGCCTTGGACTGCCCGCTCGTCAGCAGGAATGCGATCCCACGGACGATCCCCGCCGAGGCGAGGGTGGCGATGATCGGATTGATCCGCAGCTTGGTGACCACGAAGCCGTTGGCGACGCCGACCGATGTCCCGGCCGCGAGGCCGGCGAGGATGGCGATGGGCGCCGGAACCCCGGCGATGCTCAGGCTGCCGGTGACGACGGCTGCCAGGTCCATCACGGCTGCAATCGACAGGTCAAACGCGCCGGCGATCAGGGCGATCGTCGTGCCCGCGGCAACGATCAGGGTCACGGCGCCCGCGCGCCCGATGTTGAACATGTTCGGAACGCTGAGGAAGAACTCCGAGAGCAGCGAGAACATGACCACGAGGGCGAGCCAGGCGATCAGCAGCGCGACGGCCTCGGCGCGCAGGAGGCTTCGGAGGCTCTGCATCCCGGCGGTCCGGCGGGACGGGGCAGGCTCGGGCTGGGCCTCCGGCGCCGCGAGGGCCGGCTGGAGGACCGGCTGGTCGTCAGGCTGCATGCTGAACCAGGAGCTCCTTGGTCGCCTGGTCGTGGCCGAGCTCGGCGGTGATCCGGCCGCGGCTCATGACCAGGATCCGGTCGCTGATGGCGAGGACCTCGGGCACCTCGGACGAGACCAGGACGACTGCCACGCCCTGGTGGCACAGCTCGTCGATCAGGCGGTAGATCTCGGCCTTCGCGCCCACGTCGACGCCGCGCGTGGGCTCCTCGAGGACGAGGATCTGTGACTTTGCCTCCAGCCAGCGCGCGAAGATCACCTTTTGCTGGTTGCCGCCGCTGAGGGTTGCGACGCGGGCCCCGACGGAGGTCATCCGGATCCGCAATCGCTCGCCCCAGCGGCGGGCCGAGTCATTCGCTTCGCGGGCGCGGAACAGGCCGCGCCTGCCGTAGGCGGGAATGCTCGCCAGCACGATGTTCGTCATGACGTCGGACGCGAGGACCAGGCCCTCTCGTCGCCGCTCGATCGGCAGGAGGCCGATCCCGGACCGGCGAGCGTCCCCGGGCTTGCCGATCGCGGTCTGCTTGCCGCGGACGACGATGCTCCCACCTGCGGCCGGAGGAGCCCCGAAGATCGCCCGGCTCACGTTCGCGCAACCGGACCCGAGCAACCCGAAGAGCGCGACGACCTCGCCCTCCCTGACGGACAGGCTGATCGAGCGAAACCCTTCGCCGCTCAGATCGCGCAGCTCGAGGGCAACGGCGCCCGCGTGCGGCCGGCGGCGCGGATAGAGCTCGGTCAATTCCCGACCCACCATCGTCCGCACCAGCCGGTCGACCGTGGCGTCGTCAGCGTCGACCGTCTCGATGAGCCGCCCGTCCCGCAGGACCGAGATGCGGTTCGCGAGCTCGAGCACCTCGCTCACCCGGTGCGAGACGTACACCACCGAGGTGCCGGCGTTGCGCATCCGGCGAATCAGCTCACCAAGCCGCAGCGATTCAGTCTCGGTCAGGGCGGCCGTCGGCTCGTCCATCACGAGCACCCGGGCGCGAACAGCAAGCGACCGGGCGATGACCACGAGCCGGCGCTCCGCCAGGCTGAGGGTGGCGACACGGCGGCTCGGCGAGATGTCCAGACCCATCGTGTCGAGGACCTGGGCCGTCTGCCGACTAGCCTCGTCCCAGTCGACCACGCCGAGCCGCTTCGTCGGCAGCCGGCCGAGCAGGACGTTCTCGGTGACCGAGAGCTCCGGATGGACCTCCAGCTCCTGGTGGATGACGGCGATCCCGAGCCGCTGCGCGTCGGCGGGCTGGTGGAATGATGTCGGCTGATCGTCGACGAGCAGCTCGCCTTCGTCCGGCTGGACGACGCCGCCCATGATCCGGATCAGGGTCGACTTGCCGGCGCCGTTCTCGCCGAGCACGCCGTGGACCTCACCAGGTCGAAGGTCGAAGTCGACGCCGTCGACGGCACGGACGCCGGGGTACGACTTGCTCACGCCGCGGAGCTGGAGGATCGGTGCGTTGCTGGATGCGGTCACGACCGATCCTCCCAGCCCCGAAACGAGGCGTACTGGCTTACCCGGGGTAGAACTCGGCGATGTTCTCGCGTGACAGGAAGACGTGCGACACGAAGACCTCGGGCGGGATCTGCTCGCCGGCGAGCAGGTCGCACGCGAGGGGGAGCAGGTCGTCGCCGTACTTCGTCGGTCGGTAGTCTGCCGTCCCGACGAATGACGTCGCTGCGCCACGCAGGGCCTCGATCGCCACGTCATCACCGCCCTGGCCCGCCGTCAGGACCTGATCGGCCCGTCCGGCGTCCTCGGCCTGGTTCGAAGCCGCGATGGCGGCCGAGTCGCCGAGCATGCCGATGAGGATGTTCTTCTTGTCGGGGTTGGCCGTGAGGGTCGTCGCAACGGCCTCGGCGGCCGCGTCGACGTTCGCGCCGCCCTCGAACTGGACGATCATGTCGTCGGTCAAGCCCGGCAGCGCCGCCTTGGCACCGTCGATGATGCCGAGGGTTCGCTGCATGAGCAGCTCCTGGCCGGCGCCGGACTGCTTCTCGACCATCAGGAGGTCGACCACGCCGTCCCACTGCGCCTCGGCAGCGGCAACGAGACCGGCCCCGGCGAGCTTGCCGGCGGCGTAGTTGTCGGCACCGTAGTAGGTGGCGCCCGGGACGGGGATGTCGATCGCGATGACGGGAATGTCGGCGTCGCGGAAGGTCTCCGCGATGACCAGGTTCGTCTGCTGGTAGTAGTTGAACTCGAGGACGACTTCGACGTCGCCGCGGGTGGCGATGAGGTTGGCGTTGGTCAGGGCCTTGTCCGCGTCAAACGCGTTGTCGACGAAGACCAGCTCCACGCCGGCCGCCTCGGCAGCGTTCCTGACGGACTCGTCGACGAGCGCAATGAACGGGAACTGGCTGCCGAAGCTGGCATAGGCCATGACATGGCCCGCACAGTCGAACCCGGCGGCCGATGGCGGCGCCGCCGAGGCCTGTGGCGCGGCGGTCGTCGGCGGGCTGGTCGGGGCGGTGGACGCCGCCGGCGTCGTGCATGCAGCGAGGCCAAAGGCGAGGGCCGCCAGCGCCGCCCGTCGAGTGAGTTGACGCGACATTCCGACTCCTCCTCCATGGCGTGCGTAACGCCTCAACACGGCGACGCCGCCCAGTCGCCCGAGATCGTAGGTTCGGGCGCCCCCGTCGATCGGATCGTTCTGTGGACCGATTGGATCAAAGCCGACGCGAGCCGGTACGATCCCGCGATGAGCGTCCTGACCTGCGCGTCATGCGGCGCGACCGCGAATGCGGATCAGCGGTTCTGTGGGGACTGCGGTGCCGCGCTGTCGAGCGGCTGCCCGAGCTGCGGCACGACGAACCCGCCGGGCCAGCGGTTCTGCGGGAGCTGCGGCACGCGCCTCGATGGAGCGGCGGCGAGCCCCGGGCCGAGCGGATCGCCGACGAGCGCGGGCTTCCCTGCCAGCGGCGCGCCCTCGGCAGGCGATGCAGGTACCCATCCCGGGGCCGGCCCGATCGCCGAGCGGCGCCTCGTATCCATCATGTTCGCGGACCTGGTGGGGTTCACGCCGTTCGCCGAGGAGCGTGATTCCGAGGACGTTCGAGACACGCTGACTCGCTACTTCGACCTCGCCACATCGATCATCACCCGTCACGGCGGCATGGTCGAGAAGTTCATCGGCGACGCAGTGATGGCGGTGTGGGGCACGCCGACGACACGCGAGGACGATGCGGAACGGGCCGTCCGGACGGCGCTCGAGCTCGTCGGCGCCGTCTCCGAGCTGGGTCCGGGCATCCAGGCGAGAGCCGGCGTCCTGACCGGCGAGACTGCCGTGACCATCGGGGCGCAGAACCAGGGCATGGTCGCCGGCGACCTGGTCAACACGGCTTCACGGTTGCAGTCGGCTGCCGCACCCGGCGCCGTGCTGGTCGGCGAGTCGACGTATCGCGCGGCAAGTGTCGCCATTGCCTTCGAGCCGGCGGGCGAGCAGACGCTCAAGGGCAAGGCTGCGCCGGTCCAGGCGTGGCGGGCGCTGCGGGTCGTTGCCGAGCGGGGCGGCCGAGGGCGCGCGGATTCCATCGAAGCGCCGTTCGTCGGGCGGGATGTCGAGCTGCGGCTCATCAAGGACCTCTTCCACGCAACGGGCGCCGAGCGGCGCGTTCGGCACGTGTCGATCGTCGGCACCGCGGGCATCGGCAAGAGCCGGCTCGCCTGGGAGTTCGAGAAGTACCTCGACGGGATCCAGGAGCTGGTGCTCTGGCACCACGGCCGCTCGCCGGCCTACGGCCAGGGGGTCACGTTCTGGTCGCTCGGCGAGATGATCCGCAGCCGCGCGGGCCTCCTCGAGACGGACGACCACGCAACGACCCGCGTAAAGATCGCCGCCATGATCGACGACGTCATGGCCGGCCACCCGAATCGAGCCTGGGTGGAGCGGGCGATGCTCCAGCTGCTCGGTATCGCGAGCGGCGTGACGGCGGGCGAGCTCTTCGGGGCGTGGCGGGCATTCTTCGAGCGGCTTTCGTCCCGGGGCACGGTCGTCCTCGTCTTCCAGGACGTCCACTGGGCCGATCACGGCACGCTCGATTTCATCGACCACCTCGTCGAGTGGTCGCGCGAGTACCCCATCTACATCGTCTCGCTCGCCCGGCCCGAGGTCCTCGAGGAGCGCCCGGATTGGGCCTCGGCGCGGCGCAGCTTCACGACGATGTACCTCGAGCCGATCGGCGACGCGGCGATGGGCGAGCTGCTCAAGGGCCTCGCGCCGGACTTGCCCGAAGCGACCGTCAAGTCGATCGTCAGGCAGGCCGAGGGCGTGCCCCTCTTCGCGGTCGAGATCATCCGCATGCTCGTCACGACCGGCGAGCTCCAGCCGACGGATGCGGGCGCCTACGAGCTTCGTGGCGACGTCGGCGAGATCTCGGTGCCGGAGACGCTGACGGCGCTCATCAGCGCACGCCTGGACGCCCTCGAGCCGGCCGACCGGGCTCTCCTGCTCGATGCGGCCGTTCTCGGCACGAGCTTCACGCCGGAGGGCCTGGCCGCGGTCAGCGGGCGCAGCCTCGAGGAGATCGAGCCCCGGCTCAAGGCACTCACTCGCCGCGAGCTCCTCCGCCACGTCGCCGACGAGCGCTCGCCGGAGCGCGGCCAGTACGCCTTCGTTCAGGCGCTCGTGCGGGAGACGGCCTACAACACCCTCGCGAAACGCGATCGGCAGACACGCCACCTGGCTGCTGCGCGCTGGTTCGAGAGTCTCGGCGAGCCGGAGCTGGTCGGCGCACTGGCCGGGCATTTCCTCGCCGCGCGATCCCTCGCGCCCAGCGGCCCGGAGGCCGATGCCCTCGCCGCGCAGGCGCGCCTCGCGCTGAAGGCGGCGGGTGACCGGGCCGCGTCGCTCGGGGCGAACCGACAGGCCCTCGAGTTCTACGCCCAGGCGCTCGGCGTCACCGCGGAGCCGGTCGACGAGGCAGCCATCTGCGAGCTTGCCGCAGAGGTTGCGTCGCGGATCACCGGCTTCGACCAGGCGAAGGAGCTGCTCGAGAAGGCGCTCGAGATCCACCTGGACCTCGGCGATCGACTCTCAGCGGCGCGCGTGACCGCACGGCTTGGCCAGATGCTCCTCGAAGCCCGCCGCTACGACGAGGGCGGCCGCGTCCTGGCCGACGGCATTCGCGACTTCGCGGACGTCGGCGAGGATCGATCTGTCCTGCGGATGAAGAGCCAGCAGGCGCGGCAGCGGATGCTCGTCAACGAGATGGAGGCCGTGCTGCCGCTCTCGGACGAGGTCCTCCGGGCGGCGGAGCGGACAGACGATCTCGAGCTCGTCACCGACACCCTCGTCACGCGTGGATCCGCCCTGTACAGCCTGCAGCGGTGGCGCGAGGCGATGGCCGTGTTCGCGACGGCCACCGAGATGGCGCGCTCGAACGGATTCAACCTGACCTGGCTCAGGGCGACCAACAACAACCTCGTCGGGATGATCGGGTTCGACCCGCAGGGGACCCTCGTCGCCGTGGAGGACGGCCTCGAGCTGGCGCGCCGGCTCGGGCACGACGCCTGGCTCCAGTCACTCACGGCAACGAAGGTCGAGGTGAGCTGGCGGACGGGCAGCTGGGACGCCGCACTGGCCGAGGGCGAACGAATGCTGGCGGACACGACTGATCCGCCGAGGCGCGTGATTGCGGTCGTCGCGATCGCCGCGATCCGTGCCTTCAAAGGCCAGCCGATCGACCACCACGTCCAGGAGGTCGAAACGACCGCGGCCACGCTCGAGATGGGCGACGCGGCCAGGACCATGGTCCTCGACATCACCGCGCTGCAGCACCTCGGGGAGGGCCGCATCGGCGAGGCACGGAAGGCCTGGGAGCAGCGCGTCGGGATCGACGCGACCGACAGCAATGGCGCCGAGCACCTCGCCCGTTTCGCCATCTGGGCCAACGATCCCGACACCGCGGAACGATGGCAGGCGCTCTTCTGGGAGGCCGTTCCGCACGGCGGGGCCTCGGAGGTCGACAACCTCGCGCTCGTCTCGTCGATCAAGGGCCTGCGCGGCGACCGTGCTGGCGCCGTAGCGGGATTCCGAGAGGCCATCGGTCGCTACCGGGAGCTCCGACTGGACCTCCCGCTTGCCTGGATGGCGATCAGCATGGTGTACGTCCTCGGGCCCGACGACCCACTCGCCGCCGAGGCCGTCGCCGCGGCACGGTCCACGTTCGCGAAGGAGCGCGCTCGAGCGTTCGTCGACCAGCTCGAGATCGCGCTTTCCCATGGCGCGCACCAGCCGGCAGGCCAAGTCCCGGCTCCCCGCCAGGCCCGGGATGCGGGCGTCAAGACCGCATAGGGCGGTGGCAGCACGTCGCCCAGGTCCGACGCGCCCAACCGTCCGACGAGGCCAGCGTCCCGAAGCGTCGCGGGCGCGCGATTCACCTCTTGCGGCGCGCCAGTCACGTCGTGCGGCCGGAGCCCGATGCTCGATGGCGCTCCCAGGAGCGCAATGCGGCGCATCGACCAAGGCTACTCCGTGGCGCGGGCGATCAACGCGTCCGAGACCCGCTCGCGCATGACGGTGCGTGAACACACCAAATCCTTCCGCACCCGCCCCAAGCAACCCAATCGAAGGCTAGAGTGACGAACGGCATCGGCTCGGGTGGGACGCGTGGTGGACGCCCATCCCCCCACCGTCTGGCCCGGTGCCGCCGGAGGGCGTCGTGTCGGCAGGGCGAAAGCTCGGATCGCTGCTTCTTGCTGTCGTGCTCATGGGCTGTGGCGCCCGGGCGGTTCCATCGAGCTCGCCGCAGGTCACCCCTGCGCCCAGGCCGACCGAGCCGCCGCTCGTCATTCTTCCCAAACCCATGACCGATCCGTGCCAGATTGCAGTCAGCCGGGTGGGGACGGCGGCCCAGCGGGTGGGCGACGCGATCGCCTCCCTGCGGCCGCTGGTGTTAGCGAAGCACTTCGACGCCGTGGCGACGCTTTCGGCAGTTCGGCGTGTCTCCACGCTGATGGCGTTCGACGCAAACCTTTCGGAAATCGCCGGCGGGTGCGCCCCTACCCGGCCATTGGCCGCCGGCATCGAGACGCTCTACGAGGGTGTCGGAGGCCCGGTTGCCGCCTCGCTCAAGGCCGGGTTCCATCCTCGCGGGCAGCGCAGGGCCGCCGTGGCGCTCTTCAAGCTGCTCCCGGCGGTCATCGCGATCTCCGAGTCCAACGTGGCGATCGCGTCCGGCCTGCAGCTCTCGACGGTCACCCTCGTCATCCCCGACGGCGCGGATGCCCCACTGGGAAAGCTCCCGAAGCTGCGCTGACGCCAGCAGGCGAACGCGGGCTTCTACGGGCAGCGTTCAGGCCAGGAGCGGCGCGACGTGCGAGCGATAGACGCGCTCCCACGCGTACTCGAGGCGAACGCGGCGGGCGAGACGCCAGGCCGGGTCGGCGTCGAGCCGGGAGCGGATCCGCTCGGCGATCAGCGTTGGGTCGTCGTCGAGCCCGAAGTACAGGGCGTCCTCGCCGGCAAGCTCGCGCAGCGTCGGCAGGTCCGAGCAGGCGATCGGCAGGCGGCTCGCGCCGGCCTCGAGGATCGGCAGCCCGAAGCCCTCGTCCCGGCTCGGCATGAGCAGCAGGTCGGCCATGCGGAACAGGTCGTCGACGAGCTCGTCGGGCACGGGACCATCCGGCTCGACGGCGAGGAACCAGGCGGCGTCGTCGAGCCCCAGGCGCGCACGGAGCTGGAGCAGCCGCTCCAGGTAGACGTGCTCGCCCGGCCGGTGCGGATCCACCGGCCCGGTCACGATGAGGCCGGCGGGTGACCCCGCTCGCCGAAGCGCAGCCACGATCTCCAGCGCCAGCTCGATGTTCTTGCGCGGGGTGATCCGGGCCGGCACGAGCGCCAGGAGCTCCACGCCCCGCTCCGCGACCCGCACGCGAAGGGCTTCCGCACGCGGGGCGAGGCCCCAGCCACGCCCGATGTCGATGCCGTTCGGCACGACCGAGATGTCGTGGGCGGCAGGCCCGTCACGCCGGCGAGCTCCGTCGCGACGCCGCTCCGAGACGACGACCTGGCGAACGCCCGGCCAAGCCTCGCGGAGGAGCGACCAGGGCCGGCCGTCGCGAGCGCCGTCGCGGTAGTCGGGCCGCGTCGCGGCAAGGTCGTGATGCCAGAGCACGAATCGCGGGCCGCCGCTCCCCGCCGCCTCGTCGACGAGCTCGCGCAACGCCGCCGTCAGCGCGAGGTTCAGGCTCAGCGAGCACACATTGTGGGCGATCACGACGTCGGCTCCGGCGAGCACGCCCGCAAGCTCCCCGCGAAGCTCCGCGACGAGGGCGTCGAACCCGTCCGGCACCCGACCCCCGGAGAGCTCCGCCTGCATGGCGACGATGCGCTCGTGGATGGGTCGACGAGCGGAACCGGAACCACGACCGTGCTCCCCGGGCGCCAACCCAGCCCTCCGGAGGACGGCACCACCGACCCGGATTCGTGGGTCCCGCCCCGGCCCGCGACGATTCGCACGTCGTGCCCGTCGGCGGCCATGAGCCGAGCGTGGGCGGCGATGACCGACTCCACGCCCCCGACGATCGGCGGCGCCGCGTAGTGCACGAGCGCGACCTTCACACCCGGACCCTCACGCCGGGCCGGCGAAGCACTCTGCGAGGAGGTCGCCGAGGCGCAGATCGAGCACGCCGAACGAGAAGTGGCGCCGCCCGAGCTCGAAGTTGGTGGTCGCCCATTCCTCGGCGAGGTCGGGCTCCTGGAGGAGCCGTCGCGCGGTCTGCAGGGAAGCCTCGGTGATGTAGTTGTCGAACTCGACCACCTTGAAGCCGCGGGGCTTGATGTCCGTCTCGTACACGGAATACCGGTTCACGACCAGCGGCCGCCGGTAGTAGATCGCCTCGAGGAACGCGTTGCCGAAGCCCTCGATCGACGACGGGTAGGTGACGAGGTCCGCCTGGGGGTAGATGTCGTCGAGCGTGTACGTTGGCCGGCCATCCGCCGTCATCCCCCGTTCGACCGTCACCAGGTCCGACTCGAACCGCACGTGCACGTCGAGCAGCTCGGCGAACTCGCGCACCCGCTGCGAGTACTCGGTGCCCTCGTCGTCGGCCGCGTGCGAGATGACGAGCGTGGCCGGGAGCTCCAGGCGGCGCGTCAGCTCGATCGCGTGCTCGATGCCCTTGCGCTGGATGACCCGCGTCGGCTGCAGGATGAGCTTCTCCTCGGGGGCCACGCCGAGGGCGGCTCGGGCGCCGCGGGCGTAGTCGTCGAGCTCGGGCGGTGGCGACTCGAAGTCGATGACGTTGGGGATGACGCGCGCCGTCACACCCCGGCGGAGCGCCAGCTGCTGCGCCTGGATCGTGTTGATGACCACGTGCCAGACCGACGGCAGGTCGGGCGGGAAGGCGGTTGCGATGTAGTCGCCCACGCAGTTCGTCGCGAAGCGCTGGCGCTCCCAGGCGAAGTCGTGGTGATGGGCCAGCACCGGGATGCCAGTCTCGGCGATGACCTCCGTCAGCGCGAGGCCCAGCGGGATGTTGAGCGGGATGGCCAGCGCGTTCTCCACGGACAGGAGGTCGAGGTCGAACCGGTTCATGAACAGGTAGAGCTCCGCCTTCAGCTCCGCCTTCAGCTCGTCGATCCGCTGCGTGATCGTCGGCGGCCGCACGTACGGACTGAAGAAGTCGCGCCGATGCACGAGCGGGTGCTCCGCGTCGGCAGCGGCCGTGACCTCGAACGTGCCGGCGTAGGCGACGTCGTTGATGGCCTGGATGTCCGGGTGGCGGTAGAACGCGTGGGGCACGAGGTGGCTGCGTTCCTCGGGCCGGTCGAGCATGCCCGCGAAGTAGAAGCAGGTCGCCCCGTGGCGCTCGAAGATCTCCTCCCACTTGGCCGACTCGAGCGAGACGCCGTCGGTACCGGCGAGACGTGTCGACACGACCCCGATGCGGCGCGGGCCGACACCCGCCTCCTCGAGGCGCTCGATCTCCTGGCGACCGTCTCCAAGCGAGCTCATGCCGTGGGCATCCTCCACCTAGGCGACTGGGCCACCACCGTACCGCGAAACGGCGACTGGTGGCTCGTGCGCAGCGCCCGATCGGCTAGGTCCGGGTTCGAATTCGATGAGGGAGGGCCCTGCCGGGACGATGCGGAGGGGTACAAGACGGGGTTTCTAGATCCCGTGGACCTCGAAGCCCAACGCGACCGCCGCCGTGCCAAGCGACTCGTCATGCGTTGCGAACGCCAGGGTCGACAAATCCTCTCGAATCGCGAGTGCGGTAGCCAGGTGCACGGCGTCGAGCGTTGAGATGGACGTCGGGAACGGTTCGGCGGCTCGATCGAGGATGCTCTGCTCCACGGCCACCAGCTCGATGCCGTCGAGGAGCGCGAGCAAGCCCGATCGGCGCGTTGCAACGGTGAGATCGTCGAGCCGATCGACAAGGCGAGCGCGGTCGATCGTTCGGAGACACTCCACTCGCGCGAGGTCGCTGGCCACGGCACGCTCGAGGCGGTGCCACAGGCTCAATGGCTTGGCTTGACCGAGAACGAGCCGAAGGATGACCGACGAATCGATATAGGCGATCACTGGCCGGGCTTCGGCTCCAATCGTTCCCGCCGCTCCTCGCGGAGGAGATCATCGGACGAGACCGACAGATCGAGCGGCGGATACACGCGATCCCGGACGCTCGCGAACGGCCGCTTCGACGGCCGGATGACCGGCGACCGACGGTTGGGCACGGGAACGATCCGCGCGATGGGTCGAGCTCGATCCATCACTTCGACAACGTCGCCGGCCTCGACCGCCCGGAGGTGCTGCGAGAGATTGTCCTTCAGCTGGGCGATACCGACGCGCTTCATGGCCATATCTAGCCATATCAGGCCACGAGCGGTCAAGCCTCGCATGTGCCGATCATCGCGACACTCGATTACTTCCTGGTTATCTCATCAGGCGTTGGTCTGCGGCTGACCCAGATGCCGAGCAAGCGAGCAACCACCGCGTTGCCGAGCGACACAGGCTCGCCGCCTGGGTCGCGAACGCCAGGGCGACGATCGCGAACGAGGCGGCGATCGTGGCGTCAGACGGGATCTACCGGCCGGGGCTCATGCACCCGCGCGGCTACGCGACCTTCCCGAGGGCCCTCCGCCTCGCGACGCACGAGTGGGGCGTGCTTGACCTGCCGGCCGCCATCCACACGATGACCGGGCGAACCGCCGCTCGATATCGAGTCCCCAACCGCGGCGTCCTCCAGCCCGGAGCGATCGCCGACATCGTGGTCTTCGACCCCGCGACCGTGGCGGAGCAGTCGACCTTCGACGCGCCACGCCGGTGGCCCATCGGCATTCGCCACGTCCTCGTCAACGGCCGGCCAGTCGTCGACGACGGGCGGGCGACGGGCGCTCGTCCCGGCAGGGTGCTCAGCGCGATGGGCGTACGATCGGGAGCGCCATGACCGCGACGATCGAGGCCGGCAGGGACGCGGCGACTCGCCATGACTGGGCGGAGGCGGTCGATGCGCTGACGGAAGCCGACCGCGATGGCGAGCTATCGGGCGAGGATCTCGAGCTGCTCGCCACGGCGTCGTGGTGGCTCGCCAGGCCGGATGACTCGGCGGCAATCCTCGAGCGCGCGTTCAACGCGTACTCGAAGGACGACCGCCCGACGGATGCCGCGCGGGTCGCGATGACCCTGGCGTACCAGGCGTACCGCGGGCTGTCCGGCCCGACTGGCGCCAGCTGGCAGGCTCGCGCGGAACGACTGCTCGCGAACGAGCCCGAGAACCGCCTGCACGCGCGCGCCGCGCTCTACGCGTCGCAGGCTGCGATCTATGCGGGGCGCCTGGACCAGGGCGTCGAGCTTGCCGACAAGGCGATCGAGATTGCTCGCCGCCAGGACGCTCCGGACGAGCTGTACATGGCGACGTCGTTCCGGGGGATCGCAAGACTTTTCGCGGGCGACATGTCTCGCGGGATGGAGGACATCGATGAGAGCGCCGCGGTCGCGTCGAGCGGCCAACTGGACCTGCGGATCTCGAGCGACATCTTCTGCGTCGCCATCGCCGCCTGTCGCAACATCGGCGACCTCGAACGCGCCGGGCAGTGGGCGGACGAGGGCGAGCGGTGGATGCGCCGCAACGGCGCAGGCGGGTTCCCGGGCGTCTGCAAGGTGCATCGGGCCGAGCTCAAGATGCTCCGCGGGCAGTGGTCGGAGGCGGAACAGGAGGCCCGCCAGGCGTGCGAGGAGCTCCAGCGCTTCCGCCTGCTCGACGGCCTCGGGTTCGCGTACAACGCGATCGGCGAGATCCGCCTCCGAATGGGCGACCTCGATGGCGCAGCGGCCGAGTTCGATCGGGCCTACGAGCATGGACACGACGCCCAGCCGGGCCTCGCCCTGCTCCAGCTGACGCGGGGCGAGATCGACGATGCCCGTCGCTCGCTCGGCCGGGCGCTTGTCGCGGCGAGCGGCAGCGGCGGGCCGGCGGACCTGGCGAACCGGGCGCGACTCCTGCCCGCCCAGGTGGACATCGAGCTCGCCGCGGGCGATCTGGAGGCCGCCCGGACGGCGGTCGAGGAGCTCGAGTCGATCGCGGCCGGCTTCGAGCGGCCGTACCACAAGGCAGGGGCGCTCACGGCTCGCGGTGAGCTCCTCCTCCGCCAGCAGAAGCCTGTCGAGGCGTCGCCCGTGCTGGATCAGTCCTGGCGGCTGTGGCAGACCCATGACCTGCCCTACGAGGCCGCTCGGGCCAGGCTGCTATACGCGGAGGCGCTCGCCGCCGAGGGCGACCAGACGACGGCCAAGCGGGACCTCCTCGCCGCGCGATCGACGTTCGAGCGGCTCGGCGCCCGACTGGACCTCCAGCGGGTCGAGGCCCTGCTCGGTCCGGAAGCAGGCGCGGGCGGGGCCTCGCGTCCCGGCACGCGCGTCGAGCGGACGTTCATGTTCACCGACATCGTCGTCTCGACCGACCTCGTCGGGATCATCGGCGACGAGGCCTGGGGCGAGCTGCTGCGCTGGCACGACCGCGAGCTGCGGGCGTCGATCAACCAACACCACGGCAGCGAGGTGAGCCACACGGGCGACGGCTTCTTCGCGGCGTTCGAGCGGGCGGACGACGCGCTCGACTCCGCCGTCGACATCCAGCGCCGGCTCCTCCGCCACCGGCGGGAGCACGGGTTCGCACCATGGGTGCGCATCGGGCTCCACACGGCGGAGGCGACCCACGAGGGCGGCAACTACCGAGGCCGCGGGGTGCACGTCGCGGCCCGGGTCGGCGGCGCCGCCAGCCGCGAGGAGATCCTCGTTTCGGGTGCCGTCGTCGAGGCGTCCGGGAAGGTCCGGTTCGAGCTGTCCGAGCCGCGGTCCGTGCAGCTCAAGGGCGTGAAGGAGGCCGTCGAGGTTCGATCGGTGGAGTGGCGCGCCGGAATCCGCTAGGCGGCTCGAACGATCTCGTCGACCTCCAACCACAGGCAACCGCCGCGTTGCCGAGCGACGCGCGCTCAGAGAACCTCGACGCGAACCCCCACCTCGGGCCACCGGCGGTCCGCCGTGAGCACACGCTCGGCTCCGAGCTCGATCGCCGTCGCGACGACGAAGGCATCGGGTAGCGGAAGGCGGCCACCATGCTGCGCCCGGAGGCGAGCGGCGTGACGTCCGATCGCCGGCGTCGCTGCCTCGATGTTGACCGGCAGCGCGGCGAGGAATGACTCGACCGTCGCGACCGCCTCCTCCTCGTTCCGGAATGCCCCGACGAGGGTTTCGGCAAAGGCGGAGACCGGCAGCGCGAACGTGTCGAGGGCCTCGAGTCGACTCGCCAGTCCCGCTCGCGCGGCCGGATGGTGCGCGTCCTCGCTATCGAGAACGGCGATCACGATCGATGCGTCGAGAACCGTCAGCCCCATTCGCGACGCAGCTCATCGAGATAGCCCGCCGGATACACGCCCCGCAGGCTGCCCGCGAACGTCGCCAGGACGTCGGGAACGCGGATCAGCGCGACCTCGCCAGGTCCGCGCGCATCAAGGCGGACGACGTCGCCGGGCTTCAGGCCTGCCGAGCGGAGCACGGCCACGGGTAGTGTCACCTGGTTCTTCGAGCTGATCCGGCTCCCGCGCGGTCGTCGTATTCTCGCATCCTTTACGTTCCGACCCATAAGTAAAGAGTACGACCGGCGTGACCGGCCGGCAAGTTCCATTCGACTGAGTTTGGCCGCGTGGGCGCTACCGGCGCTTATCGGCGCCCTACGACGTCGGTCCGCGGCTGACCCAGATCCCCGAGCAGGCCGACTGGGTCGCCGCGAGCCGGCGCGGCTATGTGACCGTCAACTCTGTGATGGACGCCGGGCAGCCGACGACGGGCGAGACGTCGTTGCCGAGCTGGAACATCTGGAGCGTGTGATTTCCCGGAGTCGCATCCGCCGGGATCGTCACGTTGACCTGGAAGAACCGGTTCGTGGCGTCACTCGTCTCGGATCCCAGAACATCGGAGCCGTCGTAGACGATGACCAGCGGCCAGGACGGGTCGGCGGCCGTGCCGCTCACGGTGATGATCTGCCCGGGGGTCACCGACGGCGAGGTGAGCGTGAGTGGAATGCAGAGCGCGGCGAAATCCACGCCCATCTGCTGGACGTGCATCGTCACGCTCGCCGTGTCGGTATGGCCGTGGCCGTCGCTGACGGTGTAGGTGAACGTGTCGGTCACGATGCCCGCGCCGCCCTGTCCCAGGCTGAAGGTGTCCCCGTCGTAGGTGATGCCCGTGCCACCTCCGGTGATCTCGACGTCGCCGGATGGCGACCCACCGATCGATACGACCGTGAGCGGGTCGCCATCGGGATCCGAGTCGTTGAGCAGGAAGCCCCAGTCATGGGCTGGATTGGTGGACAGCACCCCCACAATGTCGTCGTCGAGGGCGACCGGCGCTCGATTCAACGAGATAGTGGTGCCCGTCAGGGCGGCGGACGCGGTGATGACCGGTGCCTTGCTGACGGCGTTCAGGGTCGCGCCCACGTCACCCGGCGCGATCGGCGCCTTGAAGTTGACGACCACGAGGCAGCTCCTCGATTTGGCCAGCGTCCAGCCGGAACACAGGTCGATCACCTTCTTGAACGCGCTGGAGCCGCTGATCGACACTGACAGCTTGGGCGTGGTGCGACCGCCGGTATTGCGGAGGAGGAACAGGCCGAGCCGGTTCGTCCCAGCCTTCAGGTCGCCAAAGTCGTGCGACGCGGGGATGAAGGCGAGGCTTGGCCCGGGAATGGGCGCCGCCGACGCGGGCCCCACGAGTGACATCGTCAGTACAAGGGCAGCAGCAAGCCCGATCCGAGACGGCTTCAACGGAGTCCCTCCTGAAGACCCGCTCGGTCCGTTTTGATAGGCGCGACCTCGGACCCTCGTGCGGCAGCCAAAGGGTACCGGAAGGCTCCTCGGCAAAACTGCCGTTTGCCAACATGGGCGAGCCTTGGGGCCCGTGAAGACTGGAGGATCTCGTGGACATCCCACCGCGAATGACATTCGATGTCGTCGTGGCGGGCGGCACCGTCATCGATGGCTCCGCCGGCGCGCAGCCGCGGGTCGTCGATGTGGGGATCCGGGACGACACCGTCGTCGAGATCGGCGACCTCAGCGCGGCTCAAGCGTCGCGTCGGATCGACGTCACGGGCTGCGTCGTCGCGCCCGGGTTCATCGATCCCCACACGCACGTCGAGAGTGCGCTGACTGGCGAGACGGACGCTGCGCACGCGCCCGCGGCACAGGGCGTGACGACCATCCTCACGTCTCCGGATGGCTTCGGCTGGGCGCCGCTTCCTCGCGAGGACGCTCGCGAGCTCTGGGCCGCGACCGCGGGCATTTACGGTCCGTGGCCCGACGATCTGCGGACCGAGTCTGTCGGCGCGTACCTCGGCCGCTTCGAAGGCCACACGGAGGTCAACGTCCTGCCGCAGGTGCCGCACGCGGCGGTGCGCTACGCGGCGCTTGGGTGGGCCGACGGCGTCGCAATCGGCACGGCGCTCGATCGGATGCGAGGCCTCGTCGGCGACTGGCTCGACGCCGGCGCCACCGGGATCGCCATCGGGCTGGAGTACGAGCCGGGGTCGCGCGCGTCAACGGACGAGGTCATCCGGATGTGCGAGGTGGTCTCGGAACGCGGCGGCTCGCTCTCGGCGCACATCCGCTATCTCGACATCGGGCGCGAGGCCGGCTACCGCGAGGTCATCGAGATCGGACGGGCGACCGGGGTGATCGTGAACATCGCGCACGAAACCCTGGACGCCACGGCGCTGCGGGTGCTGGCCGAGACCCCGGCCGAGAGTCGGCCGGCGATCGAGACCTACCTCCATCCCGCGACGTCGACGAACCTCGCGACCGATGTCGAACGCGCGGATCGGCTCGGTGGGCCGGTGGCGATCGCACGCAGGCTCCGCGACAACGAGGCGTTCGCACGAGTCGAACGAGCACTCGAGCGGAGCCTCGGCGACGACCTCGGCGCCGGCGTCAGCGTCTTCGCCCACGCGTCCGATCCCGAGCGCATCGGGCAAGACCTGCACGGGCTTGCCGCGGAAGCCTCGATCTCGCCCGCGCTGCTCGCAACCCAGGTCCTCCGTGACGACCCCGAGGCGCTCTTCGTCTTCCGGCGCCCGGAGGACGCCGCATGGGTCAGGAACGCGAAGGCGACGATCGCGAACGACGCGGCGGTCGTCGCGTCAGACGGGATCTATCGGCCGGGGCTGATGCACCCGCGCGGCTACGGGACCTTCCCGCGCGCCCTCCGCCTCGCGACGCGCGACTGGGGCGTGCTCGACCTGCCGACAGCGATTCACATGATGACCGGCCGAACCGCGGCTCGATATCGGGTTCCGAACCGCGGCGTGCTCCAGCCAGGAGCGATCGCCGACATCGTGGTGTTCGATCCCGAAACGGTGACGGAGCAGGCGACCTTCGACGCACCGCGCCGCCTTCCGATCGGCATTCGCTACGTCTTCGTCAACGGCGTGCCCGTGGTCGAGAGCGAAGGAGCTACGGGACGCCGACCAGGTCGGGTGCTGCGCGCAAGTCAATGAGCGGATGTCCGCGGGCTCTTGAGATCGTGGCTCCTGGGCGATCCGGAGCGGACTGCGTCATCGAGCAGGCGCTTGAGAGGGGGCGACACGACGCGATCGATCGTCGCGCGCGCGATGTCGACCTGCGCTCTCGTGACCTCATATGAGAGACCGATGACGCGAACCATGTCGATCGAGAACATCACCTCTTCGAACGCCAGCTCGTAGTCGCGGAGCTGCGACCCAAGCGTCGCATAGCCGGCGAGCGCCGCGGCTCGGTCGCCCCGCAGGCCGGCGATGCCCGCCGCGAGCCCTGACCTGATCACGGCGCTTGCGCCCTCGTTCGGGTAGTTTCCGGCCGACGCCAGGAGGCGCTCGGCAGAATCGGCATCGCCACGCCAGATGTCGAGGTGGGCGACGTTGGTGACGAGGCCCGTCGCCATCTGGTTGGTTGCGAGGGGTCGCCACACTGCGCGCGCGTCGTCGATCCTGCCTTCGACGAGGGCGCGGTAGCCGAGGACGTCGTCGCGATAGGCGGACGCCTCGCTGTCCGGGTACTCCGCGGCCGTCGCGACGAGCTCGGCCACCTCGTCGTCGCAATGCCTGCCGCGAAGGAGCCACAGGGCGGTCAGGGAGTTCAGCACGTCCATCCGGGCCATCGGCTCGTCCGACACGTCGAGCACCGGGACTGCGAGGGCCTCGCCCTCCTGCCACCGGCCAATCTGGACCCCGATCCAACACACCGCCCCGGTGAGCGAATGCAGGGTCTGGCGCTGCCCGATGCGGATGGCGAGCGCGATGCCTTCCTGCCCGAGGTCAAACGCTGCCACCGGGTCCTCGTCCATGAGGGCCAGGAACTCATTGTTGAGGGCCCGCGCAACGACCTGGCTCATGCCCTTGGCGTCCGCCAGCTCCCGGGCGCGTCGAAGCATCGGACGGCCCTCCGCGAGGTTGCCGAGGATCCCGAGCGCAGAGCCCACTGTGATCAGCGCGTCCAGCTCGATCGATGTGTCACCGATCGCCCGCGCGCGCTCGATGATCGACCGACCGAGTTCGATCGCGGGGACGAGCTCGGCGCTCAGGAAGAGGGCACGCGCCTGCTGCGAGAGGAGCTGCATCGAGTCGGGGGTGTCGGGCAGGTCGGCCAGTTCCGAGAGCACGGGCGCAAGCACGGCCCGACCCTCGACAAACCGGCGTGCCGCGAGCAGCGAGCGGGCGAGCCCGGCCGTTGTGCGGGCGATCCCGACCCGATCACCCAGCCGGCGTTGGAGCTCGACCGCTCGAGCCTGGTAGCCCTCGGACGCGGTGAACGCGGCGGCGTTCAGGGCGGCGGCGCCCGCGAACTCGAGGAGGTCGCCCTCCTCCGCTGGCTCGGGCATCATCGCAAGCGCCTGGTCCAGGAACGAGACCGCCTGACCGGGAGTGCCGAGCGACGTCGCTCGTGCGGCGGCGGCTCGGAGCGCGCGTCTCGCCCGGCCTGACACCGCCGCAGCTGCGTCCGGCGGCATCAGCTCCCGCGCGGCGACGAGGTGACCGGCGACGGCCCCTGCCAGCTCGGGATCGTCCAGCGTCTCGAGCCAGTCGGCCACGGCGAGGTGTCGGGTCACACGGTTGCGCTTGGCGAGGGTTCGGTAGGCCACCTCGCGGATGAGCGACTGGACGAACGCGTACTGGCCGCGCTCGGGTGATTGCGGATCCCGGATCGGCGTGAGGACCTCGCGCCGCACGAGCTCGCGGAGTCGATCGTGGAGGTCCGCGGCTGTTCGGCCCGAGACAGCGGCGAGGCCGGCTGGAGCGAAGGTCTGCCCGAGCACCGCCGCGTCCAGGACCAGGGATCGATCGTCCGGTGCCAGGGCATCAAGGCGGGATGAGATGAGGGCCGTCAACGTCTCCGGGAGCGCCAGGTCAGCTGACAGGTCCACCTCCCCGGCGGTCTCGAGGATTCCCGCATCCCCGACCCGGAGCTGGCCTCTCGCGAGCAGCATCCGGACCAGCTCGACGGCATAGAGCGGGACACCCGCGGCACGGGACGCAATCGCGGCCGAGGTCTGGGTCGGCAGCCCGGCGACGAGACCTCCGAGCAGGGCCTGAGTCTCGGCGATAGGAAGTGGCTCAAGGACCAGAGTGGTGTGCCCGCGCCGTGGGATGGCCCAATCCGGGCGCCGGTCGAGCAGCTCCGGCCGGGCGAGCGACACCACCAGGATGGGACTGCTCCGCGACCAGTCGATGAGGTCGTCGATGAATTCGAGCGTGCCCGGGTCGGCCCAGTGCTGGTCCTCGAAGACGAGGACGACGGTGCCGGACGCGGCCAGGCGCTCGAAGAAGGCGCGCCACGCGCTGAAGAGCTCGTCGGCCGGGATTCCAGCGGGGATGCCGAGCATCTGGAGCAGCGCGGCGTGAATCCGGTCGCGGTCGGCATGCTCGGCGAACGATTCGTCGACGACGGTGTCGATCCGGGCGCGCGTGGTCGCGTCGTCGTCGCTCTCGACCAGGCCCGCGCGACGCCGAATCATCTCGCCGAGCGACCAGAACGTGATGCCTTCCCCGTAGGCCGGCGCTCGACCGCGGTTCCAGGACACCGGCGGATCGATCCCGTGTGCATACCGCTCCAGCTCCGACACGAGCCGGCTCTTGCCGATGCCGCCCGTGCCGAGGATCGACACGTGCCGAGCCTGACGCTCCGATGCGGTGAGCTGGAAGGCCTCCCGCAACGTTGCAAGCTCCGCGTCCCGGCCGACGAACGGCGCCTCGACGCCCTCGATCCGACCCGGATCGCGACGTTCAGGGGCAGCCCCGAGCGCCCGCCACGTCTCGACGGGCTGGGCCTTGCCCTTGAGTGACACCAACCCTGCCGGCTCGAAGACGACGGCGCCGGCCGCGGCCCGGAGCGTCGCCTCGCCGACGAGGACGGTCGATGGCGCAGCCGCCGACTGCAGCCTCGCGGCAGTGTTGACGATGTCGCCCGTGACCATGCCCTGATTCGCCGCGCCGAGCATGACCGCGGCCTCCCCCGTCAGCACGCCGCAGCGAGCCTCGAGCCCGGGCGCCAGAGCGGGCACGGCGGCCACGAGCTCCAGGGCCGCTCGAACGGCGCGCTCCGCATCGTCCTCATGGGCGGTGGGCGTCCCCCAGACCGCCATGACCGCGTCGCCGATGAACTTCTCGATCGTGCCGCCATAGCGCGCGACCACCTTGGTGGCCGCCTCGAAGTACCGGCCTTGCAGCTCCTGGACGTCCTCCGCGTCGCGCGCCTCGGAGAACGTCGTGAAGCCGACGAGGTCCGCGAACAGCACGCTCACCAGCCGGCGCTCCGCGATGGGACTGGCCGTCTCGGCCGGAAGCGGCGATCCGCACTGGGCGCAGAACCGCTGACCCGCCGTCGCCGTGGTACCGCAGACGGCGCACACGCGATCGCTCACGCGGCCCTCCTCACCGCGCAAGCCTACGGTTCGCGCGCTATCCCGATCCAGTGAGGGCGAGGCCGAGCCTCACGTCGCGGCTCGAACGTCAGGATCAGGACGCCGCCCTTGGTCGCCCGTCTCAGGCGCCCGGGGTGGGGCGTCTCCATGATGGGATTTCCGAGGGTCCGAATCGTTCGATCTTCGCAGCCCGGGAACCCGTTTGTCCCGAGGCGCTCGGGCTCAGAGCGCGGGCAGCGCCGCCCCAGAGAGCTCGATCAGCGGCAGGCCGGGATCCTCGACGGCCTCCGGGTGCAGCAGGTGGCCGAGCTGGCGGACGCCGTCGGCGAGCCTGGGGCCGGGGCGCGAGTAGTAGGCGTCGCCGTCGACCACGACGACGCGGGCGTTCGGCGCGATGCCGCTCGAGGTCGAGGTGGGCGGCGCGGCGGGCGGCCTCCGCGGCGTCGAAGCCGCACGGCGCGATGACGAGCAGCTCGGGATCGGCGGCCGACACCTCGTCCCAGGTCGTCGGGTGCGACGGCCGGCCGGGCTCGGCGAGGAGGGCCTCGCCGCCCGCGGCCTCGATCATCTGTGGCAGCCAGTGGCCGGGCACGAACGGCGGGTCGATCCACTCGGCGACGAAGACCCGCGGCCGGCGGGCGCCGGCCCGGAGCGCGGCGTCGGTCGAGCGGCGGACGTCGTCGATCGCCGCGGCGCATCTCGCCGGCGACCTCCCTCCCCCGCTCCGGCACGCCGAGCCGCGTCGCGAGCGTCTCGATCGATGCCGCGACCTCGTCGAGCGTGGACGGGTCGAGCGAGATCACGGTGGCGCCGACCGGGCAGGCCGACCCGAGCTCGCCCGAGCTGACGGCGCACACCGCGCACAGGTCCTGGGTGACGATCACGTCCGGTGCCAGCTCGTCGATGAGCGCCGCGTCGACCGCGTACAGCGACCGCCCGTCCGCGATCGCCGCCCGCACCTGTCGGTCGATCTCGACGCTCTCGAGCTCCGCGCGGGTCGATCCGCGCCGCGGTCACGACCGGGAGGTGCGCGACCTCCGGCGGGTACGTGCATTCGTTCGAGCGGCCGACGAGGGAGTCGGCGAGGCCGAGGCGGGCGATGATCTCGGTGGCGGATGGGAGGAGCGAGACGATGCGCATGGTGTCCGAGCCTACGGCGTGCCGAAGATCGCGTGGCCGCCGATGCGGCGCCAGCGGATCGCCGGCTCGCCGTCGATCTCGATCCACTCGAAGGTCGCCCGACCATCCGGTCCGGCGAAGCTCCACGTCATTTCCCAGATCCCGGGCGCGCCCTGAACCGATCGGACACGCAGGCGCTTCGGCCAGGCTGCCCCAGGGTTGGCCCGAAGCCGCTCGCACGCGGGATGGAAGTCCTCTCGAACCACAGTGCGAAATCGCGCTCGCTCGTCGGCCGACAGGCGACGCCAGTCGCCGTCGAACGCCGGCGTTCGCTGGAATTTCACCGGTCCGGCGAAGGCGTGCCCACCGTGTCCAGCTGCTCGAAGAGCTCGTCCGGCCCGTCGGCCGTCGTCACCCGGCCGGCGGCGACGTCCGCATCGACCTCTCGTTCCATTGCCTGCCAGCGGTCTGTCCAGAACCAGGCTTGATCCGCCCGAACGGGCAGCAGCGGCCGCAGCTCGATGCGGCCGTCGTCACGTTCGAGAAGCTCGACCTGCGCACCGGGCTGGTCGAGGTGCAGCCGACGACGCATGGCAGCCGGCAGCGCGATGGTTCCCCGGCCCTGGACGGCGACGAAGTGTGACTTCACGGGCGGCAGCATAGCAGTAATGCGGTAAAGCTGCGCACCCTGCCTCTAACCCCAGAAGATCGATGTTGGATCCGCCTCGATCTCGTCGAGCAGACGATCGACGGTCTTGGACGTTCAGCTTGGCTTCCTGGGTCGCAGGAACTGCGGCGGCAGTCGCGTCGGGTCCGTCGGATCGGGCCCGTCCCAGATGAGGGTCTCGGGAGCAATATCGATCTCACCAGGCCAAGCGAGCGTTCCGGAGTCAACATAGACGGACCGAAAGACAGCATCGTCGACGGAGATCTGCTCGAACACCCCGGCCCCGTCGAACAGGCCGCTGAGGTCCCGCTCGACGATTGAGCCATCCGTCAGCGTCAACTGAACGAGACGCCCCGCCATCGGGCGCACGTTCGAAATCCGGATCACATACGGCATGCTAGCCAAGGGGCTCGATTCGTCGCAATCGCTGACGGGTCGCGGCCAACTCCCAGTCCGCGAGGAGCTCGTTCCGATGCTCCGATGCCCACTCGATCGTCAGGCCAAGTGCGCGCCCAGGCAGTCGCCCGACCAAGACCTCGAGGCTCTCGATCGCGACCTCGCACTCGAACTCGCCGTACAGAGCGTGAAAGTGGGCGGGGCGATGGTCCTCGAAGTGCATGCGGATGACGATTCCGAAGAACCGAGAGATCTCTGGCACGCAGCGACCGTAGGGCCGCACGATTGCCTGGGGCTTATCAGGCCCAGACCGTGGCGATGACTACCGCGCGACCTTGACGCGGGCTTCCGCCAGCTCGATCAGCGGCAGGCCTGGATCCGGCACGGCATCCGGGTGCAGCAGGTGGCCGAGCTGGCGGACGCCGTCGGCGAGCCTGGGGCCGGGGCGCGAGTAGTAGGCGTCGCCGTCGACCACGACGACGCGGGCGTTCGGCGCGATCCGCTCGAGGTCGAGGTGGGCGGCGCGGCGGGCGGCCTCCGCGGCGTCGAAGCCGCACGGCGCGATGACGAGCAGCTCGGGATCGGCGGCCGACACCTGGTCCCAGGTCGTCGGGTGCGACGGCCGGCCGGGCTCGGCGAGGAGGGCCTCGCCGCCCGCGGCCTCGATCATCCCGGGCAGCCAGTGGCCGGGCACGAACGGCGGGTCGATCCACTCGGCGACGAAGACCCTCGGCCGGCGGGCGCCGGCCCGGAGCGCGGCCTCGGTCGAGCGTCGGACGTCGTCGATCGCCCGGCGCATCTCACCCGCGACCTCCCTCCCCCGCTCCGGCACGCCGAGCCGCGTCGCGAGCGTCTCGATCGATGCCGCGACCTCGTCGAGCGTGGACGGGTCGAGCGAGATCACGGTGGCGCCGACCGGGCAGGCCGACCCGAGCTCACCCGAGCTGACGGCGCACACCGCGCACAGGTCCTGGGTGACGATCACGTCCGGTGCCAGCTCGTCGATGAGCGCCGCGTCGACCGCGTACAGCGACCGCCCGTCCGCGATCGCCGCCCGCACCTGCCGGTCGATCTCGACGCTCTCGAGCTCCCGCGGGTCGATCCGCGCCGCGGTCACGACCGGGAGGTGCGCGACCTCCGGCGGGTAGGTGCACTCGTTCGAGCGGCCGACGAGGGAGTCGGCGAGGCCGAGGCGGGCGATGATCTCGGTCGCGGAGGGGAGGAGCGAGACGATGCGCACGCCGAGATCGTAGCCGTGACAGCCAACCCGGCACGGCGGCGAAGGACTCTTCCCTGCCCGGGCCGTCTAGACTGACGCCGACCGGGAAGAGAGGAGGGCGTACAGCCATCGCGCACGCACCAGCCCCACCCGGCAGTCGCCCACTCTTTCCCGAGCTCGATCCCCTTCCCCAGCGGTCCTTCCAAGTTCATCGACCTTTTCGCGGGCATCGGCGGCATCCGCGCCGGCTTCGAAGCCGTCGGGGGATCGTGCGTCTATACGGTCGAGTTCGACCGCTGGGCGATGCAGACCTACTCGGCAAACTACGGAGAGGTGGGATCGGACGGGGTGCCGGTCCTTGAGCCGGTCCGAGACATTTACAACGTCAAGGTTGCGGATATCCCGAGCTACGATCTGTTGACGGCTGGCTTTCCATGTCAACCGTTCAGCATCGCAGGCGTGAGCAAGAACCTAAGCTTGGGGCGGGAGCATGGCTTCGGTCACGAGAAATCCGGGAACCTGTTCTTCCAGCTTGCGCGCTTCGATTCAGGATGCCTACGAACCGCCGCGCGTTGTCCTACTGGAAAACGTAAAACACCTCGTTCGCCACGATGGCGGCAACACCTTCAAGGTGATCAAGGCGACGCTTGAAGATCTCGGGTACAACGTCACGTCAGCGGTAATCGACGCAAGCCCCTGGGTCCCGCAAAAGCGGGAACGCACCTTCATTGTTGGGCTGCACCGCGACGTGTTCGGTGAACAGGACTTCGAGTTCCCGCACGTTGAGGACTACCCAGCCAAACCGTGGCCGATGCTCGGGTCGATCCTCGAATCCGGGCCCGTGGACAGCAAATACACCTTGTCCGAACACCTCTGGGATTACCTGCAGGAGTATGCCCGTAAGCACAAGAGACTCGGCAACGGCTTTGGCTACGG
This sequence comes from uncultured Chloroflexia bacterium, assembly GCA_963721765.1. Lineage (GTDB taxonomy): Bacteria > Chloroflexota > Limnocylindria > Limnocylindrales > CSP1-4 > UBA5189. Next base: position 881,213 of record CAVRJP010000001.1, on the reverse strand, counting down.
GAAGTTCGGCCCGGAGGACCGGGCTCGGACCTTGAGCGCCCGATACTACAAGGACGGCTCCGAGATCCTTATCCACACGAGCATGCCACAACCGCGCCGGCTCACGCCGAGGGAGTGCGCCCGCCTCATGGGCTACCCAGACTCGTTTGTGATCCCCGTGTCAGACACACAGGCATACAAGCAGTTCGGAAACTCCGTCGTCGTTCCCGTGATTGAGTTCCTGGCAAACGCACTCGTCAAGCAAGTGTCGATGTCACCAACGACAGCCACGACATAGAGACGTGAAGGTTGCTGTCAAGCGACTAGCGGCCGTCGAGGTTGATCCGTCTCGCTCGCATCAGCACGAACTGAACGCAACGGTGCTGCGCAAGCAGCTCGAGTTTCCCGACGGCCGGACCTCGGGACCGCTGACCATCGCTATGTATTCGGGCAACGAGGCTCCCGAGTCGTTCGAAGGCGGATACACCTTCTCGAACGTTCGGGAAGGCAGGCCGCGGTCGGCCGAGTACCACATGTACTACACGTCCCCGGCGTTTCCTCCGGCCGCGAAACCCGGCGACCTTCTCGTCCTCCTACGCGATCCCGAGTCCAACGCCTTGCATGGCGTGATCGCCGCCGCGGGTTCCCCCACAGAACAGGAGCTGCTCGATGCGCTGTTCCTGGAGATCGACCCGTCGGACGTGGCGACGAAGTATGTCGATGGCGCGGTCTCAAGGGCTCAGGCCACAGCGGTTGCCACTGCACTGACTCGGATGCCGAACACATTCAATGCCGTGGGGCACCCGGTCTTCGGTGCCGGGGTGCAGGCTGGCGCGCCGCCATCTGGCAGGGAAATGGCGGATGCAGCGGCGCAGCTTGTCGCGGCGTCTGGAGTCACCTTCACAGACCCAGATCTCCGGCTGGAGGCGGTACTCGCGGCCGAAACTGAGCTCTTCCTGGCGATCAGGGCCGAAGCCGGAAGGGCGCAGCTCGACTCGCTGATCGCGGCGGGCGCCACGTTCGCCGAAATCGAAGCATTCTTCATGAAGCGCGCCCAGTCCGCGAAGTCAAGACGGGGTATGAGCCTCATGATCCACTTCGGCGAGCTGCTCACCGCTGAGGGGATCCCATTCACTCCCGAATGCGATACGGGCAAGCCGCCGCCCGCCGATTTCATGGTCCCAAACTGCGCCAAATACAAGGACGCAACATACCCGGACGCGAAGCTACGACTCGTCTCGGCGAAGTCGACAGTGAAGGAGCGCTGGACAGAGATTGTGCCGGAGGCGAGCCGGATCAGAGAGAAGTACCTTCTGACTCTCGACAAGGCGCTGACGGACAGCGTGATCCGAGCGATGAAGGTCGAGAACGTTCGGCCATTCATTCCGATCGGCTATCTGGCCGAGGCGTACGGCACACGAGCGACACGGCCGCTCATCGGCACGATCACGGAGCTCCTTGACGAACTTCGGGCGGTGATTTGAAGGTGCCCGACATCGTCAGCGCCGAAACGCGGAGCAGGATGATGTCCGGCATTCGCGGCAAGAACACTCGGCCGGAGCTGGCGGTGCGGCGTTACCTCCATAGCCAAGGCCTCCGCTACAGACTCCACGACCGCGGGCTGCCTGGGCATCCAGACCTTGTGTTCGCGCGCCTCCGTCTCGCCCTATTCGTCAACGGGTGCTTTTGGCACCAGCACACCGGTTGCCGATTTGCCGCCGTCCCACGTTCTAACGTTGATTTTTGGACGCGCAAGCTCCGGGCCAACGTCGATCGCGACCGGTCAGTTCACGCGGCGCTCGAACGCCTAGGATGGACAACGATGATCGTTTGGGAGTGCGAGCTCGATCACTTGGAGCTGCTCCCTGCCCGGATCCGCGGTTCGGGGCAGAGCGGTTTGAGGCCAACGGACGGTCCCCTCCGAGCGCGTCCAAACAACACGGGCCCCGTTCACTCTCGCGGCGACGCGGCCGTCCTTCGAACACTTGGCGGAATGTAATCGACATGCCGATCAAGATTTCCAAGACCCTCATCGACGCGTTGCCAAAGGCGGACCGCGAAGACATCGCACCAAGGCTGAGGGAAAAGAGCAAGGGCCACTGCTATCTGTGTCAGGACCCATTCAACTGGGTGACAGACGACATAGAGGCTGACCATGATCAGCCCGAGGCCGAGCAAGGCGAAACAACCCTTGCCAATCTGAATCTGGCACACGTCGAATGCAATCGCGCCAAGCGCAACGCGAAGACCGTGGATATCCGCCCGTACCTAAAACTCCGTGCCTTCTTGCGGCGGAACGGGCCGCTTCTGAAGTACGACGGCGTCCTTGCTCACTTCGGGATCAAGCCGGTACCAACGACCGTAGATCGAAATGGAAGCTCCTTGATCATGCACCTGCCCGACGGACCAACGGGTGGCCTCGAAACACGCATTTACAGCGAAAAGAACAGACTCGGCAAATTCGAATACGTATACGCGGAACTCCCACGGAGGGCGATCTTCAACGACGACAACGTCCAGCCGAGGACGATAAAGGAGGGCCATGCTTGGCGCATATTTTCGGATCTTCAACAGAATCCACTGAACGAGCCGCCTAGCGCTCGCATCGAGACCACGAAGGGCTCGAGTCGCATCTTGCTCTTTGATGGACAGCACAAGACTGTTGCCAGTTGGATGATGGGACGCGACGCGGTCGTCGCGAAAGTCTATCTGGGCATGTCTGAAGCGCAGGCTCGTCGCCTTGTCAATTCCGTCCAATCCGCGGTCCCAAAACTCCCGCTCTCTCCTTTTGAACTTGCCGCGAAAATGGAGGAGGAGTGGCAGGATCGCCTCGAAGAATACGAGCACGCGGTCGGCGCCGACGAGGTCTCTGAGGCAGGGTTTTTCAAGTGGCTCCCAGTAATCGACCGAAGTCGTGCCAAGGCGGCGTTCCGCGAGGCTATCGTCCAAGGCCAGCTCTCGAACCCCGACCTAGCCCTCCGCGAATACGTTCGCCGCGCTGGGGAGAAGCCTCGGGCGGATGGATTGGCAATCAACGAGGCGACGCTAAAGGGTAAGGTCCTGGCGAAACTCCTTCGCATTGACCCACTCGACGAGAAGGGCGACGCTATGGCGGCCTACAGGACGATTGAGCAGGATAATGTCGCATTCCTGCTCAACACGGTGGTCGATCAAGCCTTGACGCCTGAAGCTGGGGAAAGCCAACTCTCTCCGGCTCGCGTTGCGGCGGCGAGGCGCATGTTGTACCAGTCGGCGCTGGTATATACAACTATGTTGCTCCTCAAGATCTTTAGTCGAGTAACGATGCTCGATGCCCTAGGCAAGGCCCAACTGGCGGAGGGTCAAAAGGGTCAGATTCGAGAGGCCATCGGCCGCCTAGTCAATCATCCCGTCTGGAGCGAGCCGTTTGCTCGCGATCGGCACATGGAAGCAGTTAAGAATGCACTGGACAAGAATTAAGAAGCGCGGCAGGCATTTGAGAATGTTGCCCTCGACCTGCCTTATGTCGTATTGGGGGACGAGTCACCCCAGTTCAAGAAATACTGGCGAGAGGACGGGGCAGACCTGTAATCTGGGCTGTCGAGCAGCTGGCGGAGGTCCCAAAGGTCCAGGTAGCTATCGACGAGCGCGCCGGTAGCAGGCCTCAGCGGGACGGCCTGCCAGACTGTCGCCTCTTCTCGATGCGGCCCAACTAGCGTCCAAGGATTTGCTTGAGGATCACCTGCTGCTCGAGCTCATCGGATCGCAAGCCCTTGGCACCATCCTCATAGGTAACGATCAACTGATCCCCTAAACCGTTTCGCGTATACCAAGGACTCCGAACTTCATCCCACCTTTTCTTGTAGGCCGGATCGCCGAACATTCCACAATGCTCCCAGTAGAACACCTGCCCGCGCGCATGCACCGTGAAGTCCGGTAGCCGGAAGTCCCACGCCTCCCCTCCCGGGGCAGTGAGAACCTCCTCATACGCGTACGAAAGCTCGCCGCTGCGCTCGTATTGATTTAACAGGTTCGCGATGATGACCTCCGACTTGCTCAGGACGAGGTCGCCGCGCGTTGAACTGAACACGTGGCCGTCAGGGCGATAGGCCGGAGCAGCCAGTGCGGCCCCGAAGAGACGCGAGTTCCTTTGGGGCGTCAGGGCCGACTGGCGCTTACTCAGGGCCAATAGCGGTCCGATGTCGCGCTCGACGAAGAGTGTGAGGCTCTCCTGTCCTCTGGTGAGACCTGTATAGGCGAGCTCCCGACCGACATTGCCCGTCTTGGCCGGGAGAACAAAGAAGACGTGAGGAAATTGGCTTCCCTGACTCTTGTGGACGGTCAAGGCGTAAGCCAGTTCGAGGTTTCGGTCAACACTCTGCTTCCCGCTCGACGAGTGGTAGTCGAAACGGAGGCCAGGAACACCGTCGAAGTCGACGCCGACCGACCTGACAGGACCCTTCTGGCCCTTCCTGAACTTCGTGTTTGCGCTTGGGTATTCGCTTCTGACGATCCCGATCTGTCCGTTGAAGATTGGGTGTTTTTCATTCTTCGTGCCGGGCGCCGCAGATCGGTTCCTCGCATACAGGCGTTCATTCGAGATCTGTATGACCTTGTCGCGGATCGTGACCTGCTCGTCGCCCAGTTTCACGGGCCATCGCAGGATCGCGCCGTTCGGCGCCAGGTTCGGACGCTTTGCCCAGCCGTGGAAGGTGTCCTGGATTACCGCATTGAGCTTGCGCGTGCCATGTGCTTCGCCGCGGACCGGGCCGATGATTTGCCAATGCGAGGCATCGAAGCCGGCCTCGGGAGCGAACATCTTGTCGAACACGTACCGATCGTCGGGGTCAAGACCCGTACGTTCAGCTTCGCGTCGGACGAGATCCTGAATTTCATCCAACAACAGCTGGTGGAGCTCTTCCGGGTTCGACCAATACCGGATCCGAAGGTCCCCTTGGTCTTCGCCCTTTGCCAGGGACGTCCAAATCAGAGCGTCGTCCGGCTCTGGAACCCGGGCGAAGCTGTTCGCGAGAGCAATCGCGCGACTCCCCTCTGCCACTCGGTAGTTGTGCGTCAATTCATTCAGCCGGTCCGCATACGGATCGTCTAGACCGGCCTCATCTGCCGATGTCATTGCACGGATGAGGTCGAAAAATGGCCGCCCAGGACCAATCGGCGGCAGTTGGTGATGGTCGCCGACCATTACCAGCCTTCGAACGGAGTGCCAGTCAACCGCTTTGAAGAGCGTACCCAACAGCGCGACGTCCACCATCGAACTCTCGTCGACGATCAACGTGTTCGCGGCAACGCTTCGCTCACCGTCGTCGGTCCAAACGCCCAAGTCCCAGTCGTACCAACCAGCCGACGCAATCGCGCGGTGAATGGTCATCGCATCCACGCCAACGCGATTGAGTCGATCAGCCGCCTTCCCCGTCGGGGCAAGGGCACGGATTGGCACACGGCCTTCGTGTTGCTCGATCGCGGCAATCAACGGGGCGAGCAGGGTGCTCTTACCCGTGCCCGCGGCGCCTGTGATGACGCTTAGCGGGCTGCGGAGGCTTCGGTCTAGCGCCCGCATCTGTTCGTCGGAAAGATCGAGCTGACTGACTCTGCCCGTGGAAGCTAGCTCGTCGGCGAGTGCCTGCCAATCGATCTCATGCCCGGACAGAAGTGGCCGATGAGCAAGCTCGTCGAAAACCCCACGGATCCCGGTCTCAAACGCGGCGATCTCGCGAAGCGCGAGCTGCTCTGTTCCCGCGAGGTCCAAATCGTTCGATGGTCTGGTCAAGGACCTCTGCATATCTCGTGGTCGCAAGTCGACCCTGCTCGACGTCACATGGGCCCGATCCTCAGGTGAGTGGGCGGCGGCCCACGCCAAAGCGTCTGACCCCGATGCGAATGTATCGCCCTGTTCCCCGCGGAGACGCAGCGAGTCTGTCAACAGGGCCCGGAAGACGTCGCGGATCCTTCCGTGGAATGCTGACCAGCGTTTGGTGACCGCAAGTTCGCGGGGCATCAGGGCGTGATCCACCATCAGGAACGAGATCGGTTCACCGTCCCTTCGTGGCACGTATCGCTCGGCGAGCAGGTATGGGTTGGCGACGAGCTCGCTGGCATCAGGTAGGCGGTGGCGCGTCCTGCCGGATGGCAGTAGCACACCATTCATCTGCTCCACGTCGAGCTCGATGCGGACGAGGATCCTGGCGAGCTGACGGTCGGCTTCCGCCAAACCTACCCATTCGAACGCTGCGTCTTCCAGCGCTGTTCGGGGGACCGGCCGAATTCGGCGACGTCGTGGCCGTCGAGGACCTGAAACAGCTCTTCTGCAGGATCGCGCCCTTGGCCCAGCAGGCTCGGTACGACGTCGCGGTGGATCTCGGAAGCGCGCGGGCACCCGAGCGCAAGGAGTAACGGGGCGAGACCTGGATAGGATCCGCGATCCTCCCAAAGCTCGAGGAGGATGCGATTTAGCCATGCTATCTCGGCGTCGACGGAGGTTTCGAGCACCCTGTCCGCGCGAACGCGGCTGAGGGTCGTGATGGCTCGCTCCGTGACCGCGACAGCTCGATCCATCGAGATGACGGAGCTGCCGTACCGGAAGTCAGTTCGGATTTCCCTATCCAGAGCGACTGCGTAGCGAGCGCGCTGGTCCGGGTCGGGCACGCGCGTGACAAGCGCCTGAACGGGAAGTCGAATGCCATCCTTCGGGTACGAGTGGCGGATCGGTACGGACCAGACCATGTTTGTTTCGCTGTGGGCCGGCTGGACCCACTCGACAATCTCGCCGCGTTCCACCACTCTGGCGAAACGCCGACCAGGACGCGATGGGGTCTGTGGGTGTCGTCGTCACCGAAGACGGGATTCCGCTCGTCCACGTAGAGGAATGCGAGCGACTTGTCGACCTCGATCCCTTTGAAGAACTCCTCGGCGATGCGTCGCGCTCGTCGTTGGTTTGAACCCGCCTCCTTCGTTCCACATGTTCTCGTAAGGCCACGTGGCGACGGAATTGACTTTGACTTCTCGGTCGAATGGCTCAACCCCAGAGCCCTTCATCCAATCAGGGGGAAAGTCTCTGATCACGTTTCCACGATTGGAAAAGGCTTGGATGCTCATTTCGCATGCCGGCTTGGCGGTCGACGCGTCAACCGGGCGTCCCGCATTCAAGGCTTCCGCGGCAATGTCCTTGTTGTCACGAACGTGCTCGTGAGCCTACACCACACGTTCCCTTTCGGGTCCGCGCAGATAGCGCCGTTCCAGCCATTGTCGTGCCAATAGAGGCGAACGGACACGTGGATACTGACTCGTCCCCCTAGCCGCGGCGCCGCGCCGGGCGTACGCCACCGATTCGACTGCGGCGATCCTCGTAAAGATTCGCGATGCGAGGCTGCTTCCCGTCTCGCCGATCAGACATCTTCCCGCTTGAGCTCGTTGGGGATCGCGGCCGGGGCAGATCGCCATGCGCAGGCGCATCCGATTGCGACGGACCACCTCTGGTCGTGTGCTTAGACGGCACAATGGCCGCCTCACCAGAAGGTCCCCTCCCAGGTGAACGCCTCGAAGACGTGGGCTTGGGCTTCGCCTGCTTCCGAGGTCTCACTGCCGAGGTCGGTCTCGGCTTGGGTGTTGTGGGTGACATGGCCGAGGTGGAAGGCGTGTCTGAACTGGCTGAGGCTGCTGCTTCCATTCCGTACTCAAAGCCATTCGGCGCGCTCAGCGTTCCGCCGAGCAGCAGGGCGTAGCCCACGTTCACGACGCGCCGAGCTTCGATTTCGCGGAGCCTCTCTTTCCGCTGCGCCTCGAGGTGTTCGATCTCGCCGCGGCGCATTCGCTGATGCTCTCGCTGGTCGCGTCAGCGAGCCAAGAACGACGCTTCGCAATCTTGGCATCGAACGTCCGGTTCACAGACCCGAGCCGAGTCTCCACGAGCGCATCGTTGCTTCGCTGAACGAGTGTCTCCACCTCATGGCGGGTCCTGGCCATTTCCCCGTGTTGCAGCACGTGGTGAGCGCGGTAACGTTCCTCGTTGAAAACAGCGTCGTCGTCGGCTGCCTCCAGAACAATCGACAGGACAGCCGATGCAACCTCAGGCCGACTCGACCCAGCGGGGTCGAATGCAACTGCCGCGAACCGGACCTGGTCGGTCATCGCGCTTACATGCAGAGCGTTGACAAAGAACGTGTATTCACCTGCAGGAATGTCGATGCCTTCGTACCGCAGATGGGTCGCGATCAGGTCGGGATTGGGGTTACGTAGCGCGTCTAGGCGGATGGCGTCGAGGGCGGCTGCGACAAGCGGATGCCGCACATGCAGAAACTCGAGCGCCGGTCGATCCATGGCAATTCGGTCGTCGAAAGTGCATGGGATTCCGAGGGGTTTCGACATCAGATGGAGGAGCGCGACACCGCGATCGGACTTCTCCGGTCGCCGGGCCAAGTAGTCGGTAAAGAAGGCTTGGAGCTTCGGATCGGCTCGGAGCAGCCAAACGCGGTCCTCAATCAGTTGGAGGCTCGAATTCGGAAAGTCGGTTGACAGCCAATGACGCAGTCCGGCCGCAACCTCGACTGCCGAGATTACCCGCCCCCCGGCGACGGCGTCGTCGACATCGGCGAGGAACAGGGAGTCCTGCGCCATGAGTTCCGCCTTCTTTGCCTCGAAGTCCTCTTGTTCCGCTCGAAGGTTCTCGAGGCGATCTGCTGCCTGGTCGGCCAGCGCACGCTCTTCGGCCGGCGTGAGCGCCTTGATGAGTGCCTTGCGTGTGAGCTCCTGAACGACAGGCCCGACGATCGGTTCAAGGTCTCCGATCGATTCTTCGAAGATGCGGATCCGGTCGAGGAGTCGCTCGAGGATTCGATCCTCGATCGATTCTGCGATCACGAGGTTCACGATTCGGATCTTCGCGCTCTTTTGCCCGTACCTATCAATCCGTCCAATCCGCTGTTCGATCCGCATCGGATTCCAAGGCAGGTCGTAGTTGAGGATAGTGTTGGCGAACTGGAAGTCGAGTCCTTCGGCTCCCACTTCGCTCGAGAGCATCACCGCGGCGCCGACATGGTCCTTGAAGCGCGTGATCCTGACCTGTCTCTCCTCGGGCGCGACACCACCGTGGATCACGAAGACCTTGTGGCCCATCTGTGTTAGACGGCTCTCGAGGTAGGCGATTGTCCTGCGGAAGAACGAGAAGACAATCAGTTTTGAGCCCGCGGCATCCTTGCCGAGCTGTTCAAGGAGGAAGGCGAGAGAGTCAAACTTCGAGTCCGCCTCGCCCATCTGCTTGGCAAGGAGCACCAGGTTTTCGATCTGCTGCAACTCGGATCGAGTCGGATCAAGGTCGGCGCGTTCATCTAGGTCGGTACCGCCGCCTTCATACTGGAGCTCACTCTTCCGCGTCCGCAGCATCTCCATCAGGTAGTCGCGAGTTGCGGGAAGGCAGCTCGCGGCTTGCCGCTCTCGCATGACCATTGCGAAGCCGACGATTTGGTCCTGGCTCTGGGCCAATCGACGCCTGATGTATGCCAGCATCTCGTCGTAGAACGCCCGTTCCCGTGGTGCCAAGGTGACGTGGCGGGTCATCGACGACCGCTTCGCGACGTTCTGCACGTCCCGTTTGCGTGTTCGGGTAAACGCGAACGCAAGAGAATTCAACTCGAGCAGAGCGCGCCGCAGGCGCACGCTCCGGTCGGGAGGCCATGGGCCACGTGCGTCGAGCTCCTCAACAGCAGCTTCGAGGACGGGGTTCGCGGCCATCCCCGGAACCTTCGCCAGGAGGTCTAGCTCTCGACGCGCAACATTGACGTTGGGGGGATGTCCGCCGAGTGCCCTGATCGCACGATTCACAAATGCATTTGGCCGTAGGACCTCGTCAAATAGCAGTCGATCGTCGAAGGTTCCGGCGTCGATGAGCTGCAGGATGTTGAAGAGGTCGTTTGTGTGTGTCTGGAGCGGCGTGGCCGTGAGGAGGATCACGTTGTCGGACCGGTCCGCAAGCCCGCGCACGGAGCGATGTGTCTCTGTCCAGGAGTTGCGAGCGTGGTGAGCCTCATCGACGATCAAAACGTCAAGATTGACTTGGAGCCGCGCGAACTCCTCTTGGAATTCCTGCCGCCGAATCAGTTCCAGAGAAGCAATCCCTCTGAGCCGCTGAAGGCCTCCTGTGCCTTCGTAGTCGCGAAGGAACTGTCGGAGCCGCTGCGTGTCGAGGACCATGAAGTCCTCATCGAATCTGAGCTTGAGCTCGGAGCGCCACTTCTCCTTGAGGGATGACGGGCATAGCACCAAGGTGCGCGGTACATCTGACCTCGCCTTCAGCTCGAGATAGATCAGGGCCGCCTCAATGGTCTTTCCGAGGCCCACCTCGTCGGCGATGAGGAGGCTCCGTCTATCCGATGCGAGGAATTTGAAGACCGGCTTGAACTGATAGACCTCGAAGTTCGTTCGCGAGCCCCGATACGAGTAAAGAACGTCTGCGAGTGGGTTCTTGGTCTTGGCGAGAAGCAAGTGGACGAGGAAGCCATCGTGACCGACCAAATCAAGCTCGGCGGGCGAGATCGGAGACAGCTGGCTGGTTGGAAACCAGACCTTCGTCGCACCGTCGAGGAAAACCTCGGCCTGAACCGATCCTTGTACGCCTTGAAGTTGTGTCACGGTCCCGAGGCGTGGTGGCGCCCCCGCGATGATGACTTGCTGGCCGATTTCGAGCACTTATGCAGGTCCAGTCAGCGCGAGTTCTGTCGCCTCAACGCTCGCCGTTCCGTTGCCCATGCCCCTAGGCACCTCCTCCTCGCCCGATGGTTCAGCCGGTGAGGTCTGGAGAACTGTGCGCGGGATTGTGCGGGTCGTCATCTTCACCGCAGTACAGGTGGTGCTCGCCCGCAACGAAGAATCAGCGGCCGGTCATGCGCGCCGCCGGCCGCTTGAAGCTCGAACGCTCCTGCGGCGGTCGCACACGCGCGAGGCGAGTCCGCAGGTCAGTCGCGTTGCGGCCATCTGCGCAGAAGACAGCATGAACCGGGGCGTGTCCATCCGGCATATCCCTTGGTTGGGACAGCCGACAGAGAACGACTCGACCGAGGCCTGAGTTAGGCGGCACGCGGCGGCTGGCGTTACGTGAATAGGCCCGCGTAGGCGTTGATCGCCGGCTGCCCACCGAGGTGCGCATACAGCACGTTCGATGACCGCTCGATCTCGCCGCGGCTGACGAGGTCGATCATCCCGGCCATCGACTTTCCCTCGTAGACCGGGTCGGTGATCATCGCCTCGAGGCGGGCGGCGAGGCGCATCGCCGAGAGCGTCGACTCGTCCGGGATCCCGTAGATGCCGGCGTGGTAGCGGTCGTCGAGGATGATCTCGTCGTCGCGCAGGTCGCGCGCGAAGGCCGATCGCCTTCGCCGTGAACCGCGCGATCCGCGCCACCTGGGCCAGCGTCTCGGCGGGCTTGGCGGAGGCGTCGATGCCGTACACCCGCCGCTCCCCTGCCCTCGGCCGGTCGGCGAAGCCCGCGATCATGCCCGCCTGGGTTGAGCCCGTGACCGAGCACACGATGATCGTGTCGAAGAACACGCCGAGCTCGGCCTCCTGCGCCTCGACCTCGCGCGCCCACGAGGCGAACCCGAGGCCGCCGAGGGGATGGTCGGACGCTCCCGCGGGAATCGCGTAGGGCTTGCCGCCGCCCGCCACGACGTCCGCGAGCGCCTGCTCCCAGCTCTCCTTGAAGCCGATCCCGAAGCCCGCCTTCACGAGCCGCACGTCGGCGCCCATGAGCCGGGAGAGGAGGATGTTGCCGACGCGGTCGTAGGTGACGTCGGGCCAGTCGACCCAGCTCTCCTGCACGAGCACGCACTTGAGGCCGGCCACCGCGGCCGCGGCCGCGACCTGGCGGGTGTGGTTCGACTGGACGCCACCGATCGACACGAGCGTGTCGCAGCCCTGCGCCAGCGCGTCGGCCACGAGGTACTCGAGCTTGCGCGTCTTGTTCCCGCCGAACGCGTAGCGCCGAGTTCAGGTCCTCGCGCTTCGCCCACAGCGTCGCGCCACCGAGGTGCTTCGTCAGCCGCGGCAGCGGCTGGATCGGGCTCGGCCCGAACAGCAGCGGAAACCGCGCGTACGACTCGAGGGACCCAACAAGCGTCACCGCCCGAACCCCCTCGCGGTCGTCGCCCTTGCGCCATCACTCGAGCGCGATCCCGCACTCACCGTCCAGGCTTCGCACGCTGCGCTGCGATCGCGAAGGCGAGGAAGTAGGCATCGAGCGACGCCGAGGTCGATGACCACTCGTTGTCACCGACGAGGTAATCGCAGGTGATCTCTCGAGCTCTCGCAACCTCCCGCCGCCGATGGGCCCAGCGCGGATCCGCGAGCGTGAGGTCGAACAACTCGAGCGCACGGTCGAGGGCGCCGGCGAACCGGGCCTCATTCGAATTCGCCTTCGCCCTGGACGCGCGGGCGACCTCGGTCCCGATGTTGCCGAGCTGTTCGAGCAGGGTCAGCTCGCGCCATCGGCCGGCCGCCAGGTCCGGATGACGCGCTGCGATCGTCACCGGACCAGCCGTCCGACGATCGAGACGATGCTGTCGCGGATCGCCGGATCCCCGACGCTCCTCGTTCGATTGCCCTGGCTCGGACGCACGTTGATCATCGAGTCGAACTCGAGCCACCCAACTTCACCGTGCTCGGCCGGATAACGACCGCCTTCACAAGATCACCGAAACCAGCGCCGGCGACCTCGCCCAGCCGCAGGATCGATATCGAATCCCGCACGATCAACGTCACCAACGGATCGACTCCACACGCGCTAGTTTGTCGTATCCGGCGTCCTAGCCTGCGACTCGGGCCCGGGTTCCGCAGTGCTGTTCTGGTCGATGCTCTCCTAGCTGAACAAGCCCGGCATACCCATTGATCGCCGGCTGGCCACCGAGGTGCGCATACTCCCTTGCTTGGGCGGTCAACTCAGCTCTCGGTTCGCGGAGCGAAAGCCGCCAGAATCAGGTCGGCGCTGACGGTTGTTCTTGCTCGGGGAATTGCCTACTTGTCAGGCCCGTTGGATGGGCAGAGGATGGCGTGACGGGGCCGCGACGGCACGCAGGCCGTCGATGGTGAGTAGAGAGGGCCTCACGATGCTGTTCGAAGATGTCGTACGCAAGGGCAGGGCCATCCGGCCGCTCGGATCGCCGCCCGAGTCTGGCAACTTCCGGGTGACCCAGGAGTTCGGCTGCACCGGCGTCGAAGCCGAGCCCGCATTCAAGAACTGCGACCATTTCCATCGCGGCATCGATATCGGCAACCTGAAGTGCAACGCACCGGTCTTTGCCGGCCGAGGGGGCAAGGTCAAGTTCGCCGGGGAGGTCCCGGTTTCCGGCGCGCCCAAACCCGAGAAGCTCGTCGTCCTCAACCACGATGGTGGCTGGGGCTCCAGTTACGGGCACCTCAACAGCATCGACCCCGCGATCCTGGACGGCTCCACGGTCGAGGCCGGCAAGAAGATCGGCACGGTCGGGGACACGGGCAACGCAGACGGTTGCCACCTCCACTTTGCGATCAAGTCCGGGCTGCCGGCTGGCTGGACCAAGTCCGACTTCTTCCCGGGCCAGGGCGACCCGCCGGGCCGAGGGCGGTGGCGTAATCCCTGGAGATTTCTCCTGCAGAACGTCACGGTCCATCCGAAGGCCGGGTTCACGACCAACATTCGCACGAGCCCGACACTGGATCCCGCGAGCAGGTTCGCAACAACGGCCGCGGATGGGACCATCCGGCGAATCGCGGACGACGCGGACCTCGGCCGGATCGCGACGCCCCGCAGGTTCGGCGGCACGGTCCAGGGCGTTGAGTACGAGATGCCCGACGGCCGCAGGCGAACGGACTGGGACAGGATCGAGCTCGACGAAGTGTTCTTCTTCATCGCGGCCGGGTTTGCGGTGCGCTCGGCGACGTGAAGAGGAGCGCGTCCGGCGCGACGACGTGGGCCGGCGACGCGCCCGCGCTTCCGGCAGGCTCGCGATCGAGTTGCAGGCGGGTGGCAGCGCTGCCTAGCGCATCGATCGACAGGTGAGGGCAGCGGTTGGTCGTATCGACAACCTCGTCCGCGACGACAGCAGGCGAACCGTCGACACTCGCTACGCCCCGAGTGCAACCGCCACGAGGACCCGGCGGATCGCGTCGATGACGACCCCCGGCTGTTCCTCGTGGATGTTGTGACCCGTGTCGACCCGCGTCACATGCGGATTGTCGGCCATTGCTTCGACGTCGCTCCGGAGCGCTTCGAAGGCCGCATTGAGGCGGTCGGCGAGCTCGGGATCGAAGCCCGGCCACTCGGTGGCTCCTGACTTCGTCGCCCACAGGATCTCGGTCGGCCGAGCGCCGAAGCCCGGAGCGGCAAGGACCTGCTGTTCGCTCTCGGCAATGCGGACGTTGTCCGCGTTCAGCGACGGGTCCGTCGGAAAGGTCGTGAAGTTCGCGCGCGCCTCGCGGATGTGCTCCGGCTCGTCCGGCGTTTCGGGCGGGAGCTCGGCGAGCCAGCGGCCGTCGAGGCCGGGCGGCAACATGTCGACGAGGACGGCGCCGACGACCTGCTCCGGGTGGTCGGCCGTGTAGACGATCGTGTTCCAGGCGCCGAGGCTATGCCCGACGAGCACGATCGGCCCGCTCAGGCCCGTTGCCTGGAGGACGGCCGCGAGGTCCGCGACCTGGTCGCGGGTCGTCACCGGTCCCGGTCGAGCGTCGCTCTGGCCGATGCCGGCCCGGTCGTAGGCACAGGCCCGATCCGTCGCCTCCAGATCGTCGATCACCGCGGACCACGTCGAGAGCGATGGGCCGGATCCATTCTCGAAGACGACAGTCGGTCGTCCGGAATCCGTCGGTCCCGAGCAGACGATGTGGATCGTCCGACCGCCCCCCACGTCGACGTCGGCCACGAGCGGGCCCGCCGTCGGGGATAGCGACGCGGGGAGCGATGGAGTCGCGCCCGATGCGCACGCCGCGACCGCTCCCGCGACGAGCATCGCGGCGAGGAGCTTCGAGCGCACCGACTCGATCGCCATCACATCCTCCGCGACCGAAGTGACCCGCCTCAGCCCTCGCAGCCTATCCCCACTGTCGCTGTCGAGTTGAGACAGCACAAGACCCGTTGACGTACTCCAAGCCGGGATACATACTTTCTGTGCAAAGTACGTTACGAGGCGAACCGATATGGCGAGCAAGGTCGGTGAACGGGGTCAGGTGACGATCGAGAAGTCGATCCGCGAGGAGCTGGGCGTGTACGGCGGGGACATCGCCGTGCAGCGGCTCGAGGGCCGGCGAGTCATCATCGAATTCGTCCCCGCGCCCCACCGCAGGCCGCTCGCCGGGCTCCTCCGCGACGTCGCCCGGCCCGTCATGGACGACGGCGATTGGGAGGCAGTCCAGAAGTACGCCGATGAGACACCGGATCCGGATCGCAAGCCGTGATCGCCCTCGACACCTCGGTGGTCGTCCGGTACCTGGTCGGTACGCCCGTCGAGCAGGCGAAGCGCGCCACGAGGCTCATCGAAGGCGATGCAGACGTGGCCATCTCGCTCGTCGCGATCACGGAGGCGTCCCACGTGCTCCGGTCGTTCTATCGGCTGCCGGCTTCGAGGATCATCGAGGCGTTGGTCGAGCTGATGACCAGGGCCAACGTGCAGCCCCTCGAGATCTCCAAGCCGGAGGTCATCGCAGCCCTTGTCCGTGCGCGGGCCTTCGAGTCATCGCCGGTCACGGACGTGTTGATCGCGGCGAGCTCCCTGGCGCACGACGCCGTCCCCGTGTACACGTTCGACAAGAAGTTCGCGCGCCTCGGCGCGCCCGTCGCGACGCCATAGGAGAACGCCGTGACCGACCGCCTGCCGATCGTCAAGGAGCGTGAGGGCCTTTCACCCGAGGCGGCTTCGACATGGGACTCGATCGTCTCGACTCGCGGCGGCGTCCGCGGGCCCTTCGCGATCCTCATGAACAGCCCCGCCGCCGCGCAACGCGTGGCGGACCTGGGCACCTACCTCCGATTCGAGTCCGGGCTCGATGCTCGCCTCCGCGAGACGGCCATCCTCGCGACCGCGCTCACGCTGGACTGCGCGTTCGAAGCTGCCTCGCACCGGCCGATCGCACTCGAGGCCGGGGTCTCGGAGGCCGATCTGGAGCTCCTGCTCTCCGGTTCGATCGACGACCTCCCGGACGACCTCCGATCGATCGCGCGGTTCGTCACGGAGCTCTTCACCAAGCATCGCGTCTCGGATTCCGTCTTCGAAGCCGTCCGCGCCCAACTCGGAGTTCGCGGTGCGACCGATCTAGTCGCAACGATCGGCTACTACTCGATGCTGGCCTGCGTTCTCAATGCGACGGACTCGACGCCCGCTTCACGCTGACCGCTCGCCTCCGGAACTAGCCCGAGAGTGTGCCCGCATCTCGCAACTCCGAGCCAACGTGTCCTATTATCCTACTGGTTCGGATCGTCAGCCTATGGGAGTAAACCGGTGCGCATCACCGCGATCGACCTGGTCCAGATCGACGCCGGCCCGAGGGCTGGGTTTGGCGTCGGCGTCTCCCCGACCGGTCGGATCAGCCAAGCGCTCGCCGACAGACCGCGACCCCACTACGAGCAGCTGCTGCGAGTGCGCACGGACGAGGGCATCGAGGGCATCGCGACGGGTGGCAACGGCTACCTGAACTCCGATCTCACGATCGACCACGTCGGGTTCCTGCGGGAGTTCGCCGTCGGCGCCGACCCGTTCGACCGCGAGCGGCTCTTCCAAAGCCTCCATCGCGGTGGGCGGTTCATCTACGTGCGGCCGGGCTGGTTCGGGCCGTTCGACAACTGCCTGTGGGACATCGCCGGCAAGGTGGCGGGGCTGCCGATCCACAAGCTGCTGGGCCAGGTGCGCGACTCGATTCCAGCCTACGCGTACGTCGCCGGCCACCCGACACGATCCGAGCTCGAGACGAGCATGCTCCGGAACGTCGACTGGTCGCGCGAGGCCTTCGGCGTCTCGGCATTCAAGGTCGGCGTGCGCCAGGACGCCACCTTCGACATCGGCATCTTCCGCGCGGTCCGCGAGCACGTCGGCGACGACTTCACGCTCATGGTCGATGGCGGATCCGCGTACTCGCTCCGGGAAGCCAAGGAGATCGGCCTCGTCCTCGAAGAGCTCGGCTACGAGTGGTACGAGGAGCCGATGTTCGAGCAGGAGATGCGCTGGTACAAGGAGCTGAAGCGGGGCCTCACGCGCATCCCGATCATGGCCACCGAGTACCTCATGTACGACATGAACATCTCGGCGCAGTGGGCCCTCGAGGGCGCCACCGACCTCCTCCGCGCCAACGCCCACAACGGGGCGACGCAGGTCCTGAAGCTGGCGCACTTCGCCGAGCTCCTCGGGACGAACGTCGAGCTGAACTCGTTCGGCGGGCTGGGCGGCCACATCAGCGTCCAACTCCAGTGCGCGATCGCCAACACAGGGTTCTACGAGCACCTCGCCAATGCCGAGCAGATCGCAGCGGGCGTGACGCTCGGGACGTACGGGCGCAGCTTCGGGATCGCGAATGCCCCGGAGATCGAGGACGGCAAGATCAAGCCGTCGATGGAGCCCGGCTGGGGCGCGGTCATCGACTGGGACTTCATCGACAAGCACACCGTCTCGGTGCTCTGACCATGGGCCCGCTGTCGTCCCAGCTGCGCTTGAGGTCAGGCGGTCAGGGGATCGCCTCGGGGCTCGCCGCGGCCGCGCCGTCGGCGGTCGGCCAGCGGGAGCGAACGTCGGCCCACGTGGACAGGAAGGAGTCGATGCCGTCTGCGCGGTCGGCTGCGTCGAACAGCTCCCGCTCGCGAGCCTCGGTCTCGGTGGCGACCCGAACGAGCTGCTCGAGATCGATCGATCCCGGGATCAGCTGCAGGCCGTGCCGGTCGGCGTGCACGAGGTCGCCCGGACTGACGCCCACACCCCCGACAACCACCGGGACATCCATCGCCAGGTAGCGCGGATGCGCGTGGGACACGCTGGCGCGCGCGCCGAGCGTCGGGAAGCCCATCCCGGTGAGCTCGTTGAGGTCGCGCACGGCGCCGTTCGTCACGATGCCACTGACGCCGAGCGCCCGGTGGACTCGCGCCTGGACTTCGCCCCACATCGACCCGACCGGCTCCGGGTCGAGGTCCTGGACGACGACGACCTTCGGCGCCGGGCGGATCGCGACGTAGCGCCAGTAGTCCTCGGTCGTGACGTGCGCCTCGGTCTCCCGACCCGGCGCGGCGGTCACGATGGTCGCGGTCAGCGCGCGACCGACGAAGATCGAACCCTCGGCCGAGAGCGGACGGATCGACCCGTCGGTGAAACCCACGGCGGGGTCCTCACCGAGGATCTCGAGGGCGTTGGAGATGGTCGGCGTCGCGAACCTCGCGAGCCGGTCGAGCACATCGGTCACCGTCAGACCGGGATGTCCGCCTCGACCGTGACGAGCGTCACCGCCACGCTCAGGTCGGAGAAGTTCTTCACGTCCGCCTTCGCGACCACGACCTCGGGCGAGCTGAAGGCGGCCTGGTACGACTCGATGTCGTCGAAGTAGAGCGTGTTGATCAGGTTGTACTGGGGCGGTTGACCGGTCATCGGGTCGGGCATGGCCTCGGAGACCGTGTACTTGCGGAGGCCGGGCAAGGCGGCGGTGAGCGGGGCGTGGGACTCGCGGTTGTATTCGAGATCCGCGTTCGGGTGCAGGACCACCACCTTGATCATCGATGTTCCTCCCTGCAGGTTGCTGATCTATCCTACAACCCGACAACTCGACTGATCGGAGGTCGCCGCATGCGGATCACCTGGTGGGGCCTCGCCTGCTTCCAGATCGAGGCTGAAGGCGTCTCGATCGCGACCGATCCCTATACCCCGAACGAGTTCGGCTACCGCCCGATCGACCGGCCCGTCGACATCGTCGTCCGGTCGTCGCCCGACGATCGGGCCCACTCGTCCGCCGAGTCCCTGCCGGGCAACCCGCAGCTCGTCGAGGCGCTCGACGTCTCGAAGGCCGGACCAATCACCGTCAAAGGCGTCCGGTTCGAGGCGTACCGCACCCGGGAGCGCCTCGTCGCCGGGAAGGACGCGCCGGGCGAGAACGCGATGTACCGGTTCGAGGTCGACGGCGTCCGTGTGCTGCACATCGGCGACATCGGCCTGCCGTTCTCGCCGGACCACCTGGATGCGCTCGAGGGCGAGATCGACGTCCTCCTCGCGATCACCGGAGACAACTACACGATCACGCTCGACGACCTGCAGTACGGGATCGATCGCATCAAGCCGCGGGTCGTCGTCCCGATGCACTACCAGGACGCCAAGCTGCGGCTCCCGCAGGGCTACTGGTTCTA
Source organism: uncultured Chloroflexia bacterium (assembly GCA_963721765.1). Classification (GTDB taxonomy): domain Bacteria; phylum Chloroflexota; class Limnocylindria; order Limnocylindrales; family CSP1-4; genus UBA5189. Next base: position 861,907 of record CAVRJP010000001.1, on the reverse strand, counting down.
CCCGCTCGAGGCGTTCACCACGCGCTTCCCCGCGGAGCAGGTCGTCCGATCCGGCGCCAGCTTCCTCGACGTGACCCGCGAGACGCTGCCCGACCGCCTGACGATCAATATCCTGGAAGCCGCGGGCTGACCTCGCGCCCGGCCTTCCCCGGCGTGGCGTCGCCTTCGGGCATGCCGACGCCGCCCGTTTCGGCGATCGCCGCGCGCATTTGCCCCACCGCGGACGTCGCGGCCTGGCGCATGAGGATCGCGTCGGACGCCACGGCGAGCATGTCGAACCCGACCTCGAGCCAGCCCAGCGCGACGTCGACGCTGCCGCAGAAGATGCCTGCCACGACGCTCCGCTCCCGGGACCGCCTCGCGATCTCGAGCACGAGCTCCCGGTACTCCCCCGCCGGCGTCATCGTGGGTGCGCCGCCCGCGGACAGCGTCAGGTCGTTCGGGCCGACCATGACGCCGTCGATGCCGGGCACGGCGAGGATCTCGTCGAGCCGCTCGACCGCCGCCACGGTCTCGACCTGGACGATCACGAGCGTGCGGCGATCACCGAGCGCGGTCGAGTAGCCGCTGATCTCCTGCGCCGGGCGGATCGGCCCCCAGCTGCGATGGCCGGCGGGCGGATAGCGCGCGGCGTCGACCGCCCGCGCGGCATCGGATCCACTCTCGACGAGTGGCACGACCACGCCCTGGGCGCCGAGGTCGAGGACGCGCATGATCGCGGCGGGCTCGTTCCAAGGCACGCGGACGAGGCTCGGCGTCTGCGTCAGCGAGAGCGCCTGGATCATCGGCAGCAGGTCAATGGGGGACACGAGGCCGTGCTGAAGGTCGATGCACGCCCAGTCGAAGCCCGCCCGCCCGATCACCTCGGCCGAGAACGAGTTCCCGATCGAGCACCACGCGCCGATCGTGGGCCGGCCGGAAGCCCAGAGATCACGGAGGGCGTACGGGCCCGCCGCGGGGCTGCCGGCCTCGTCAGCTGAAGGCATGGCGAAACCGCTCCATCGCGACGCGAGAATCGCCTTCGGGGAACGCCTCGAGGCCGATGGGACCGTGGTAGCCGGCTTCGCGCAGGGCCGTGGCCACCCTCGGGTAGTCGAGCTCGCCGGTGCCCGGCTCGTGCCGGCCGGGAACGTCCGCCACCTGGACGAGGGCGATCCGATCGGCGAACCGCCGGATCAGCTCCACGACGTTCCCCTCCTGGACCTGGGCGTGGTAGACGTCGAGGAGGAGGCGCAGGTTCGGGCTGCCCACGGCATCCACGACGGCAGCGGTGTCCTCGACGGTCGGTAGCTCGTAGCCCGGGTGGTCGAGCTTGGTGTTGAGGTTCTCCAGACAGTACGTGACAGCCGCTTTCGCCGCGAGCTCGGCGAGCTGCGAGTAGGCGCGATAGGCGGTGGCCCAGCGAGTTATCGGGTGCGCGGCCGGCGGATGCACCGGCCGGGCGCGCTCATCGAGCTCGCCGGTGACGATGATCAGCCGGGTGCAGCCGAGCCGGGTCGCGACCTCGAGGCTCCGGCGAGCCCCGTCGAGGAAGTCCCCCACCCCGTCGGGATGGAGTGCCGTCCCGCCGACCCAGCCGACGAACGACGTCCAGCGCACGTTCGGGATCGCCGCCATCTCGTCAATCGGGCGGTCCAGCCACCGCCAGAACTCCACGGCGAAGCCGGCATCGCTGATCGCCTTGACGCGATCGAGGAACGGCAGCTCCTGGAACACGGTATCCGCGCAGACCGAGAGCGGGCTGGCATCGGCTCCGGCGGTCACGGAAGTTATCCTATAACACGATATCCGCCAGAAGGCGCTCGGCGGAACGCGGTCGGGAGGCGAGCATGCAGGTCCGGTTCGCGGGGGCTCCGGTCTCGTTCGGGGTCGACGAGGTCCAGGCGGACGCCTGGCGCCCGACGCCCGAGATGGTCGTCGGGGCGATCGCCGGGCTTGGGATGGCCGGCATGGAGCTCGGGCCGCCCGAGTTCCTGGGCACGCCGGACGAAACACGGGCGATCCTCGAGCGGCACGGCATCGAGCTCGTCGGAGCGTATGTTCCAATGCCGTTCGCCCGCGATGACGATTTCCGTGCTGCCCGAGGCGAGCTGCCAGCCTTCCTCGACGACCTTGTTGCCCGCTGCCCCGCGGGCAGCAGTCCGAAGGTCATCCTCGGCGACGCATTCGACCAGCCCGAGCGCCTCGCCATTGCCGTTGCCGCACGCCTGCACCCCGAGGCGTGGCTCTCGCCCGCCCGCCGCCGGCGCTTCGTCGACAACATCCATCGAGCAGCCGAGACGATCCAGCGCCACGGGTTCGACGCCGTCGTCCACCCCCATGCCGGAACGTACATCGAGACCGACGACGAGGTCCGCGGCATTGCGGAGCGGCTGGATCCTTCGCTCGCCGGCCTGTGCCTGGATACCGGGCACATCCGCCTCGGAGGCGGACGCCCCTCGAGCATCGCCGAGGAGTTTCGACACCTCGTTCGCCACGTCCATGCGAAGGACTGCGACCCCAAGGCCGTCGCACGCGTGTTGCGTGAGCAGCCGGGCCTGCGTCGAGTCGTGGAGATGAACGTCTTCTGCGAGCTCGGCCGGGGAGACGCTGGAATCGCCGATGTCGTCGCGTGCCTCGACAGCATGGACTACGCCGGCTGGATCGTGCTCGAGCAGGACCGCAAGGTCGGTCCGACGACCTCGATGGAGGAGCTCACCGCAGAGCGTGGCTCGCAACCTGGATCATGTCTCCGGTCTGGTCGCGGCCAAGTGGCCCGCGGCCTGAGCAGGGACTAGTCGAACGATCGGAGAATCGGTAGGATAGCCGATAGGTTACGTGATCCAGCCCAGGAGGTCGGACGGTTGACTGCGCCCTTGATCGAGTGCCGGGCGTTGGAAGCCGTCTCGAGCGGCATCCTCCGCGCGCTCGGGACCCCGATCGACATCGCCGACGAAGTGGCGCGGCACCTGGTTGCGGCGGATGCCGCCGGCCACGCGTCGCACGGCGTCATCCACCTCCCCAGGTACGTTGCAGAGGTCGAAGCCGGCCAGATCGTCCCCACCGCCAGACCCCGCGCCGTCCAGGACGCGACCTCCTCCGCGTTGCTGGACGGCGACTGGGGCTTCGGCCACTACGCCGGCATGGAGGCGACGAAGGTCGCCGTGGCCAAGGCGCAGGCCGAAGGAGTTTCGGTCGTCGCACTCGTTCGGACCGGCCACATCGGCCGGCTCGGCGAGTTCGCGTCCTATGGCGCAGCCAACGGGTGCGTGACGCTCGCCTTCACGGCACCGATCCCGGGGAGCCAGGTCATCGCCCCCGGTGGCGCGGAAGGCGTGCTGGGCACGAATCCATTGGCCATCGGCTATCCCCACGACGGCGCCACCCCGTTCCTGCTCGATTTCGCGACGTCGGCCATCTCGGGCGCGAAGGTCTGGCTCGCCGAGCAACGGGGCGAGGCGATCCCCGAAGGCATGCTGCTGGCGCCCGACCTTTCGGCGACGACCGACCCCAGCTGGCTCACGCGAGGCGCCCTGTTCCAGCCGTTCGGTGGGCACAAGGGCTTTGGCCTGGCAGTCGCGATCGCCCTCTTGAGCAGCTCGCTGACCGGGGCGGCCGCAAGTGGCGAGCGCCCTGTCCAGGCGGGATCGTTGTTCGTCGCGATCCGAGCCAACCTGTTCGCCGATGCCGACACCGTGAGCGGCATTGCTCGACGCGAGCTGGAGCGAATCCGGGCCTCTCGCCGGGTCAGCGAAGGCGATCCGGTGATCCTGCCGGGTGACCCGGAGGCCGCTTCGCAAGCCGCCGCGGCAGCCCGGGGTGTCGACGTCACGACGCAGACGCGCGAGGCGCTGGTCGCCATCGCTCGACGACTCGGCGTGGATCCGGGCCCCCTCGCCGCACCCGGATGACCATGTCCGCGACCGGCTCGGCGATCCCCGGGGCGCTCTCGTTCCGCGCGGGCGACGTCGAGGCACTGGGCGCCGAGATGCTCCGGCGCCTCGGCGCGGGCGATGCCGCGGCGACGGCGGTGGCGAGCCACCTGGTGCAGGCCCACCTGATGGGCCTGACGAGCCACGGGATCATCCGGTTCGTCCAGTACGCGCGCGACATCCGCTCTGGGCGGATCGATCCAGCCGCCACGCCGACAATCGAGCTGGACGAGCCCTCGAGCGCGATCGTGGACGGCGGCGGTGGCTTCGGCCAGCTGACGGCCCTGAGTGCGACCGAGGTCGCCGTGGCGAAGGCCGTCGGCGCCGGCATCTCGATCGTCACGACGCGACGCTGCAACCACGTCGGCAGGCTCGGCGCGTACGTCGAGGATGCGGCCAGGCAGGGCGTGTGCGCGATCGCCGTCGCGGCCGTGCCGCGGCTCGGCCATTTCGTCGTGCCCTGGGGCGGCGTCGACGGCCGTCTGGGCACGAACCCGATCGCGTTCGGCTTCCCGACGCTCGGCGACCCGATCGTCGCGGACTTCGCGACGAGCGTGATCCCCGAGGGCCGCATCAGGACGGCTCGGAACAGCGGCGCGCAGCTGCCGGAAGGCGCGGTCCTCGACGCCGACGGCCGGCCGACGCGGGACCCGGCGGACTTCTACGGACCACCCGGTGGCACGATCCTGCCGTTCGGCGGCATCGCCGGCCACAAGGGCTTCGGAATCGCGCTGCTCGTGGAGCTGCTGGGCGCCACGCTTGCCGGCGTCGAGCCCTCGACCGACGACCGGTCGATCAACGGCTTCACGATCATCGCCATCAATGCCTCGACCTTCGCCGAGACCAACCAGGTGCGGTCTCGGGCAACAGATCTCGCGGCGTACGTGCGCTCGTCCCGGCCATCCGATCCCGCGCGCCCGGTCATGGTGCCGGGCGAACCCGAGTTCTCGAGTCTCCGCGCCGCCGGCGACGACCCCGTCGTCACGATCGATGGCCCGACCTGGGCCGACCTGGTCGGCGTCGCGGAATCCGTCGGCCTCGAGGCGCCGCTTCCAGGCTGACGCGGCAACGGGCTGCTGCCAGGGGCCGGTGGCGCGCCTAGAAGATCGAGAGGGGGTTCACGGCAGATCCGGTCGCGCGCTCGATCGGCAGCGGCGCGACGATGAGCATGAACGCCGAGCGCTCAAACTCGTGGCACGCGGCGCGCAGCCGCTCCATGTCGACGTTGTCGAGGATCGTGAGCCCCATCACGGCCAGGGCCAGCGAGTGGAAGGGCAGCGGCAGCGACGGGTAGCCGGAGGGCAGCCGCTCGATGCAGTCCCCGCCGAACACTGCGACATCGCGCTCGCGGAACCATGGCACGCAGCGCGACGACAACCCGGCGCGCAGGCCCGGGTCCTCGGGACCCTCGCGCGCCACGCGCAGCCCCAACCCAACCCGGATGAGCACCGCATCGCCGGGTTCGGGGCTGACGCCGGCGAGCTCGGCGGCGCGGTCGAGGTCCTCTGGCTCGACGTACGCACCAGGCTCGAGGAAGTCCAACCCGCGAGCCCCTGCGACGTCGAGGAGGATGCCGCGGGTCACGATTCCGACGCGCAGGGCGGCGATCGACCCGAACGTGAGCCCGTCATTCGTGATGGCCTCCGCGGCCGCTCGACCGTTGTAGACCGACTCGCCGAACGCGACGTGGCCGAGGGCGTCCAGGTGGGTGATGCCAAAGCCGTGCGGCGCGATCTCGATCCGATCCGATGCCGAGCGGATCCCGCGGCTCGGCGGCAGCATCGTCTGTCTGACCGGCCCGTTCGGATCCGGGGAGATCGAGTGCGCGAGCGAGACGACCTCCCATCGCTCGATCAGGCGCGCAGCCTTCTGCCGAACCTCCGGGGTGATGAGGTTGAGCGTGCCCAGCTCGTCGTCGACACCCCATCGCCCGACGTTCGAGCAGGTCTCGAAGTAAGCCAGGACCTCGGATTCGGACGGCTGGGCGGTCCCTCGGCTCACTGCGCGGGTGCCCGCGCGATCGCGAGCTCATGCCGGGACGCGCGGGCGAGGAGGTTGAGGTCGTTCCCAACGATCACGTGATCGAAGCCCATGTCGATCCAGCGCCGAGCCTCGGCGCCATCCGCCGAGAACTGCCACGCACCGATTCCCGCCCCTCGCGCCGCGGCGAGGATCCGGCCGACTGCCGCCACCCAGCCCTCGTCCGAGAAGCGCGTCCCGACGTTCAGGCCCAGCGCTCGGGCGAGGTCCGCCGGGCCGATGGCCAGGCCGGCGAGTCCCGGCACTGCTGCGATCGCCTCGCAGCTCTCCAGGCCCGCCTTCGTCTCGATCATCACCCAGATCGCGGGCCGAACGGTGGAGACGTCGGCCGGATGGTCGATGAGCTCGAAGCGGGCGCCGGCGAAGCTGCGATCGCCATCGGGCTGGAACTTCGAGAGCTCGACGGCACGGCGCGCGGTCTCGACGTCGTCGACGTTGGCAACGACGATCCCGCGCGCGCCGTAGTCCAGGTAGCGCGGCAGCGTCGCGAGCTCGAGTGACGACATCCGGACGTATCCATCGACATCGAGGAGCGACAGCACCTGGAGGGCGCGTGCGGCCTCCATCAGCCCGAACTGGCCATGCTGGAGGTCCAGCCCGACGAAATCGAACCCCGAGCGAGCCAGCCGCTCGATGACGATCGGATCGGAGGAGGCCGCCCAGCCGCCGAGCCTGGCCCCTGCGTTGCTCATGACGGCACCCGCATCTTCACGCCCGGGCCGATCTCGAGGCCGCCGGTCAGGTTGAGCTCGGTGCCGGTGATGAAGCTCGCGTCCGACGACGCGAGGAAGACGCAGGCCTTCCCGACCTCCTCGGGCGTGCCGCTCCGGCCCAGCCACTGGTGGGATTCGTAGTAGCTGTGCAGCTCCGGGCCGCGTGGCGAGCCGGCCTCCGCTTCCGCCCGGCGCTCGACCATGATGTTGCCGGGAAGGATCACGTTCACCCGCACGCCGTTCTCGGCCTCCTCGATGGCGAGGGCCTTCGTGAGGCCGACGATCGCCGCCTTGGAGGTGCAATAGGGCACCTCCCGCCAGAGGCCGTTCGCGCCGGCAATGCTCCCGATGTTCACGATCGAGCCCTTGCGCTTCCGGAGGTGCGGCAGCGCGGCCCGGCAGGCGCGGAAGTAGCCGACCACGTTGACCTCCAGCATGTCGCGAAGGACCTCGGGGCCCGTGTCGTCGATGGTCCGCGTGGGCAGGAACGACGCCGCGTTGTTGACCAGGACGTCGAGCCCACCGAGCTGCGCGACGGTGGCGTCGATTGCCTGCTCGATCGAGCCTTCATCGCGGACGTCGAGCGGCAGGTAGATGCACCGGCCCAAGCGACCGCCATTGAGCTCGTCCTGGACCTGTTCGCCCCGGGCGCGGTCCCGCGCGGCGATGGCGACGTCGTAGCCGGCCTCGAGGAACGCCACGGCGCAGCCACGCCCGATCCCCCGGGTTCCGCCGCTGATGAACGCTGCGGGTCTCAGGTCAAGGCCTCCTCGAGTGGCATGCGCCCTCGGGACTCACATGTCGTCGTCGAGAACGGCACCCAGGACGAGCAGCTCGAGCGGCCCATCGGCGGGCTCGAAGGCGTGTGGCATGCCGGGAGGAATATAGGCGGCCGCACCGGGCCCGACGACCTGCACCTCGTCCCCGACCGTGATCTTCGCCTTGCCGGAGATCACGAAGTAGAACTGCTCCCATGTGTCGTGCGTGTGGAGGTCGTGGGTGACGCCGGGCTCGAAGGCGTGATGGCCCACCTGCAGTCGTTTCGTGGAGAAGCGCTGCGATGCGAGCTCCTTGTATGTTGCGTCGGGCCCGGCGAGCACCCGCGTGAAGCCCTTCTCCTCCTTCACGTCGCCGCCGACCGCCGCGTCCCCAAAGCCTTCGAAGCGAGCGTCGAACGCGTCGCCGGTGCGGATCATCCCGCCTGCCATTCAATCCTCCTCGAGCTCGCCCGCATCCAACCGATGGGATAACAGGATATCAGTCAGATAGCCGCGATGGCAGATTCGAGGAGGGCGGAACGACGAGCCGCGTGCGAGGCGAGCGATGCTTACTTGATCGGCGCCGCGACGTCGGCGTAGTGCTCCTTGATCGCTGCTCGATACGCCGGCATGTCCCGTGCCTCGAGCGCCTTGACGATCGCCAGGTGCCTGCCGTACAGGGCCGGCAGATCGGGTGGCGCCTTGATCACGCCGATCGCCCGGGCGCGGTTGCGCACCTCCCACAGGAGCTCCACGAGGCGCGAGGCAACGTGATTGCCGACCGACTCGCTCAGCGTCTGATGGAAGGCCAGGTCCAGCTCCGGGAGGTACTCCCTGCGGTCCGTGGCGGTCTTCCATTGGCTCAGGATCTCCTTGAGCCGACGGATGGCGTCCTCCCGCTCGCCGGCGAACAGGTCCTCGGCCATCCCCAGCTCGAGGTACTGCCGGGCCGAGAACGCCTGCGCGAAGTCGAGGCCGTCGGCGATATCGAACGGCAGGAAGTCGAGCATCAGGTCGAGCGAGAAGTTGCCGACGTAGAGACCGGAACCGACGCGCGCCTCCAGGAAGCCGAGCGTCTCGAGCGACTTCACCGCCTCGCGCACGGAGTTGCGGCTGACGCCCAGCTGCTCCGCGAGCTTGGCCTCCGACGGCAGCGGGTCGCCGGGACGCAGGCCGTTCTCGACGACGTACGCCTTGATCTCGGTCTGCACCGATCGCGAGAGCAGCGGCCGCCGTTCCAGCCGTCGCAGGCTCCGAGTCACCTCGACCCTCACGTAGCGCGTGCTGTCTGGTGGCGGATCATACGGGACCGCCATACACGAATCGGTGCAATTCGTGCATCAGCCACGGATGCCGGCCCCGGCCTCGACCGCATCGGTCACTCGCCGATGCAGCAGCAGGTAGATCACGATCAATGGCAGGACGAAGATGACCGCCCCGGCCATCTCCTTCGGCAGGGATCGAATCCCCGGGATGATCTGGTTCACCGTCGCCATCCCGACCGCCAGCGTCAGGTTCTCGGCTGAGTGGAGGTAGATCAGCGGCGTGAAGTAGTCGTTGTACGTCGCGACGATGTGAATCACCGTGATCACCGCGAACGCCGGTCCCGACAGTGGGACGATCAGCTTGCGCAGGATCGTGAATCGACCGGCGCCGTCGACGAGCATCGCCTCTTCCAGCTCCTTCGGGATGGACCGGAAATACTGGCGGAGGAAGAACACGAAGAAGGCGCTCAACGCGAAATAGCTCGGCACGGTCAGCGGCAGCAGGGTGTCGACCCAGCCGAGCGCGTTGAACAGCACGTACTGCGGGATCAGCAGCACCTGTGCGGGGAGCATGAGCGTCGAGACGACGAGCCCGAACAGGAGGTCGCGACCGCGGAATCGCAGCCGGGCGAGTGCGTAGGCGACGAGCGTGCAGCTGACGAGCTCGCCGACGAGCGAGACCGCCACGACGACCGCGGTGTTCAAGGCCCACATCTGGACCTCGGGCAGCTCGAGGACCTCCTGGTAGTTCGCGAGCGTCGGATGCTCGGGGACCCACGTCGTCGGTGCGCGGAACCACTCTCCATCGAGCTTGAGCGAGGTGACGATGACGAAGATGAACGGCAGCACGATGGCGACGCCGCCGACGAAGAGCAGCAGCTGGGTCGCCGTGCCGGGAGGCAGGCGGCGTCGCCCCCCTGGCGTGGGTGGCATCGACGTCGCAGCCGGCCGCTGGCTACCCGTCACGGCCCGCATCGAACTGGTAGTGGACCCACCGGCCTGACGTCCGGACGAGGAAGAGGCTCGTGGCGACGCCCACGACGAACAGCGTCCACGAGACCGCCGAGGCATACCCGAAGCGCTGGCTCTCGAACGCCAGCTGGTAGATGTGGATCCCGATGAGGCGCGTGGCGCCGGCCGGCCCACCCTCGGTGAGGATCCAGATCTGGGTGAACACCTGGAGCGCGGAGACGATGCCGAGCACCAGGTTGAAGAGCACGATCGGGGTCATGAGCGGCAGCGTGATCCGGCGGAAGCCCTGCCAGTCCGAGGCCCCATCGATGTCCGCGGCCTCGTAGAGATCCTTCGGGACTGCCGACCGCGCGGCGAGGAACAGCAGGATCAAGTTCCCGATGGTCCAGTAGCGCGAGAGGATGACCGCGGGCATCGCCCAGTCCGGGCTCGAAAGCCAAGCCGGGCCCGTGGTCCCGGCGGCATCGAGCACGGAGTTCACGAGGCCGTTGCGGTCCCAGACGAGCCGCATCATCAGCGCCTCGCCCGCCCCGCCGATGACCGCCGGGAGGTAGTAGAGGACCTTCCAGAATCCCGCCGCCCGTCTCGCTCGGTGGAGGGCCAGCGCGATCAGCAGCGAGAGCGACAGGGTCAGGGCGACCGTGCCGGCGGCGTAGACGATCGTCAGGCGCCAGGCGTCCCAGAAGGGCTTGCTGGCGACCATCCGCTCGTAGTTCTCGGTCCCGATGAACTCGGGGGGCCGGAACACCGTGTACTGGGTGAACGATAGGTACAGCGAGGCGAGGACCGGAAGGAACGTGAAGGCGGTGAACCCGATGACGAAGGGAAGGGCGTACAGCCACCCCTCCCATCGATCACGTCGCAGGAACGGGGTTCCTGCCCGGTTCACGGGGAGGCGCGCCATCGATCGGCCGACGAGCGCGCCATCCCCGGGATTTTCGCTTGGATCGTTCCCTACTGCTGCTCGGCGAGCGCGGCCTCGACCGCCTCCTGCATCTCGGCCGCATAGACGGCCAGATCTGCGTTCGGGTCCTCAAGCAGCCTCGTGAAGGCGTCGCCCATGGCCGTCTCGATCGCCGGCAGCGCCGCGCCGGTGAGATCGGGAACTGCCGCGGCGCTGATGGCGGGATCCGTGAACAGGTCGAGGACGTTCGTCCCGCCCTTCAGCTTGGCGTAGAACTCGAGAACGGCCGGATCCGACATGACGTCGGAGCGCACCACCGTGGAGAACTCGGCCAGCTGGGCGAAGTACTGCTTCTGGCTCAGGAACTTGAGGAAGTCCCAGGCCACATCTGCGTTGTCGGAATTCCTGGAGACGCCGAACCCGTCGCCGCTGACGATGACGTAGTCCGTACCGCCGGTGTCGGGCTTGGGCCACAGCGGGCTCTTGTTCCAGTTGTCGACGAGACTCGGATTGGTCTCGAGCTGCCCGATCACGAAGTTCGCGGAGCCCGGGAACTGGAACTCGATCGCCGCCTCGTTGGTGGCGATCCCGAGGACGCCCGGCTCCGGGACGCCCTTGACCGAGAGAGGCAGGCTGCACTTGTTCGCGTAGACGGTGTCGTGCATCAGCTTGAGGACGTTGATGCCCTCGGGCGTGTTGATGTTGACGGTCCCGTCGTCCTCGACCAGGCGGACGCCCTGGGTCCCCAGGAGGGCCATGAACTGGAGGCGCGGGCCGTAGGTCCGGAAGCGCCAGCTGATGCCCTCGCGCGTGATCTTGTCGCCATCGCGGATCACGAGCTTGTCGCAGGCATCGAGCCAGGCCGACCAAGTCTTGGGGAACTCGGTGATGCCGACGTCGGCGAGCGCCGTGGGCTGGTAGTCCCAGCCGTGGTAGCCGCCGAAGATCGGCAGCAGGTACTGCTTGCCGCTCGTGTCCTGCATGAGCTTGCTGAACGCGGGGACGGTGTTCGCGAGCTCGTCGGTGAACATGTCGACCGGCATGTCGCCGAAGACGGTGCCGCTCTCGATCATCGCGGCGACGGTCCCGGGGTTGGCGTAGATGATGTCCGGCATCGTGTCCGCCGCGGCCGCGGTCAGGATCCGCTGCAGGTAGGACGGGTTGTCCACCGGCTCGATCTTGATCGTGACGTTCGGGTTCGCGGTCTGGTAGTCGGTGATGGCCGTCTTCGCGACGTTGTCGAAGTTCGGCCCGTGGGGGCTCCAGATGCGGATCTCGACGGGCTCGAGGGTTGTCGGGCCCGGGGTTGCTGCGGTCCCCTGCGTCGCTGCCGGCCCGGATGGCGCAGCACTCTGTGCAGGGGTACAGGCAGCCATCAGGAACAGGCCAACGATTCCGAGTACGGCCAAGCGGCCCGCTCCAGACCGCGCGTGCAGACTGCTCAAAGCCGATCCTCCTCCGGTTTCTGCGGCCGGGACTGGCCGCACGCGCCGACGATCGAGTCTAGGGATGGCCAATCTGTCCTGTCAATGGTTATCCTATAGGTTGGAGGAGCCAGAGTGAGCGATCCACCGTCTGGAACCGTGCTCGCGATCACAGGCGCCGGGTCCGGGATGGGCGCGGCCGCCGTTGCGCTGGCGACCGAGGAGGGTCGACGGATCGTGGCGCTGGACCGCGACGAGGCGGCGCTGGAGGCCCTGTGGAGCCGGCTAGGCGCTCCCACGACGCTCGCCGTCCGGCAGTGCGATATCACCTCGGCAGCCGGGGTCGAAGCCGCGGCCGCGTGGGTGGAAGCGGAGGTCGGACCCGTCGACGGGTTGCTGAACTTCGCGGGTGTCTCGGACTTCGCGCCGATGCAGGACACGACCGACGACGTCTGGCAGCGTCAGGTCGGCGTCAACCTCGGCGGGACCTTCCATGCCTGCAGGTCCTTCGGCACCCACATGGTGCGCCGTGGGCGAGGTGCGATCGTGAATGTCGCGTCGACGGCGGGACAGTTCGGTGTCCCCGGAATGGCGGCCTATACCGCCGCGAAGCACGGCGTGGTCGGGCTGACCCGCGCGCTCGCCGTGGAATGGGGGCCGTCGGGCGTCCGCGTCAACTGCATCTGCCCGGGCGCGACGATGAGCCCGATGTTCCTGACGACGACGCCGGAGTACCGCGAGGCCCGGGTCCGGCGCATCCCGCTCGGCCGGTTCGGAGAGCCAACGGATCAGGCGTCGGTCGCGCTCTTCCTGGTCTCGGAGCAAGCGGCCTACGTCACCGGCGCGATCATCCCGGTCGATGGCGGGGTTGCTGCCATGGCACCCGGAACCTCTGAAGCGGCGCTTGGACGATGACGACTCCGCTCCTGCCCGCTCGGCGGCTGCACCACGTCGCCGTCCTGACGCGGGACATCGATGTGGCGGTGGACGACTACGTCCGGCTCCTCGGAGCCCAACGGCCGGAGATCCGCAGCATCGACAGCCCGCGGCTGCGCCTGCGCACGGCCATGATCCGACCAGGGAGCGATCCCTCCGCATCCGTCCAGCTGATCGAACCGGGCATCGGCCCGGGCGTCGAGGAGCTGGAGCGCGGTGGTGAGGGGACTCTGTTCGAGGTCGCATGGGAGGTCGAGGACATCGACGCGGCTGCGGACGGCATGCGGGCTTCGGGCGTGGGGCTGCTCGACCTGGCGGATCGCCCGATCGACGCGCCGGTGACCGCTCGCTCGGGGAGCCGCTACTTCTACCTGCCAGCCGAAGCCACCGGCGGAACCCGCACCGAGGTCATCCAGCCGACCACCGCCTCCGCCGGATCCGGCGAGTTCGACGGCAAAGTCGCCCTGGTCACCGGAGGAGCATCGGGGATCGGGGCCGCCCTCGTGGAGCTGCTCGTGGAGCGGGGTGCGCGGGTCGCGATCCTCGATCTGCAGGGCGAGCTCGCCGGCGCGCTCGCGGCACGACTCGGCGGTGACGTGCGATGCCGGGCGTTCACGACGGATGTCACGGATCCGGATGCGGTTCGTGCGGCTGTCGCCGCGACGATCGAGGGCTTCGGAACGGTCGACATCGCCGTCAACTGCGCGGGCTTCAACCGATTCATGGCACCCGAGGACGTGGACGACGAAACCTGGCGCCGGCTTTTGGCCATCAACCTGGACGGCCCGTGGAACGTCTGCGCCGCCGTCATCCCCGAGATGACGCGACGCAGAAGCGGGCGCATCGTGAACATCGGCTCCGCCGCTGGAGTGCTCGGAATTCCGAAGGCGGTGCCCTACTCCACGGCCAAGCACGGCATCGTCGGCCTGACGCGATCGCTCGCCGTCGACCTCGGACCACACAACATCACGGTGAACTGCGTGGCGCCCGGCGCAACCCTCACCCCGCTCGTCGAGGCCGCCACGTCGGACTCGTTCAAGCGGCTGGCGACCGAGCGCACGCCCCTCGCCCGCCTGGGTCAGCCGCGCGACATCGCGGAGGCCATCCTGTTCCTTGCCTCGGATCGAGCGTCATGGATCACGGGTGTCGTCCTGCCGGTCGACGGTGGGCTCACGTCCGTGATCCGCGCCCACCACTGGGAGTAGCGCTCGAACGTGACCGGATCCTCGGCAAGTTCAGGGGACGTCGAACGCTTCTCGCCCGCGGCCGTCGAGTCCTTCATCCGGCGGTCCGCGTCATCCGTCGGCGTGACCGGTGAGGACCTCGACCTCCTGGTCTCCGGCGTTGCTTTTGACGGACCTCCGCGGGATCGACTCGCACGGGGTCTACCGCGTCCCGTTCTACTGCCGCGGCTTCGCATCGGGTGCCTTGAATCCCTCGCCCAAGCTGCGGCGAGTCCGCGGCCGCGGGGCAATGGAGCTGATCGACGCCGACAACGGGCTCGGCGTGGTCGTGGGACAACACGCGATGCGGCGTGCAGTGGCGTTGGCACAGAGCCACGGGGTCGGCCTCGTGGGCGTGACCAATAGCAACCACGCTGGGATGCTCGCTGCGCACGTGCTCCACGCGTCCGATTCGGGGATGATCGGCTGGTTCGTCAGCAACGCGCCTGCGCTGATGGCGCCCTGGGGCGGTCGCGACGCGATGCTCAGCAACAGTCCGTTCGCCTGGGCCATCCCCTGCCACCCTTCGCCGATCGTGCTCGACATGGCCTGCTCGAGCGCCGCCCGCGGCCGGATTCGGATCGCCGCTCTCCGCAACGAACCCATTCCGGCGGGCTGGGCAACGGACGCGACCGGCGCTCCGACGACGGATGCCGCACGAGCGATGGAGGGGCTCGTCCTCCCGATGGCCGGCTACAAGGGCTACGGGATCGCGCTCGTCAACGAGATCCTCGGCGCGGTCCTTCCCGGCGCGATCCTCTCGGTCGATGTCTCGCGGCAGTTCCTCGCTGCGGACGCCAGGGAGCTGGATGCCTGGGGAATCGGCCACGTCGCCATGGCGATCGACCCCACCGCCTTCCTCGACCCGGGTGTCTTCGCCGACCGCGTGACGGCGCTCGCCGAGCGCATCCGGCATTCAACGCCGGCGCCCGGCGTTGACGCCGTCCTGCTGCCGGGCGATCCGGAGCTCGCCGAGCAGCGGAAACGTGAGACCGGCGGCATTCCCATCAGCCGGAACGTCCTCGAGCAACTCGCTGCCTTTGCCGGTGAGTTGAACATTCCGCCACTCTCATAGGAGACGCACGTGAGCGACACCGGGCACATCGACACCTGTCTTGCCTGGGAAGCGCCTGAGCCGAATCGGCGAACGATGGGCGTCATGTTCGAACGAGACCTGACGCCCACTGAGCAACTGGCATCGGGGTTCGTTCGCGTCCCCGAGGGGCACGAGCAGCCGAAGCTGAGCCGGCACCCCGGGGAAGAGGTCTACTTCGTCGTCGCAGGAACGGGCCGGTTCGATCGTGGTGATCGGTCGGACGAGATCCACGCCCGGGGCGCCGTGTATGTCGCGCCACATGCGCCCCATCGCTGGATCAACATCGGACCCGGCGACCTCGAGCTGTTCTACGTCGTCAGCCCTTCGGCCTTCGGGCCGATCAGGGGGTATCTGAACGTTGTCGCCGGCTGGCGCCAGACGCAGGGCCCGCCCATCGGCGGCGCGGAGGTGAACGAGCCTGGGACCGAATGACGATGCCGAGCTGTCGCCTCGATCGCCAGCTCGGACGCATCCAGCACCGCCAGGATGCCGGGCTGCGGTTTCTGGTCAGGCAACACGCACCGCCGGACGCTCGAAGCTCGGGACCTGGCGGCCCCGCAGCCACGCCGGTTCGACGTGTCCGACATGCCAGTAGCGGCAGGCCGGGCAGCGGTACAGATGGAACGCGTCGCGATGACGCGCGCCCATGAGTCGCACGACCTGCTTCGCGTGCGCCTTGGTCAGGTAGACCTGCTTCGACCGACAGCCCCGCTCGACGTCCACGGTGCCCTCCCGCATCGACCGAGCCGGCACGGAGGCGAGACCCGCCATTCGGATCCGCCTCGGGCTCTCCCGATGCAGCGGCATCGTGGATCGAGCGCGTGACACCTCCGCTGTCACAACGCGTGTCGCGGGGCTAGGAGCCGTCGCGCCACGCTCGATGTCGGCGGCAGCGAGGAGGGCATCGAGCTAGATGAGCCAGGACGAAGCGCCTTCGACCATGATGTTCATCCGGTCAGCACAGTTGGGACGATGTCCGTCGCCGCCCGTAGGACGTGCTCCAGCTGCTCGCGTCGAAAAACACCAAAAACGCAACGACCGCTCTGCTTGACAGCTTCCGCCGCGCGGAGCGAGCGGCGTCGAGGTGAAGCGCGAGGAGGTGGCGTATGACCACCATGACCCCCACCAAGACCACCCGAACCATCTCTGACCAGGAGCTGCTCGCGCTCGAGCGGCAGTACTGGGACGCGCTGAAGGATGGCGACGCTCGGACCGTCGGTCGCCTGACGGCTGATGCCTCGACGATCGCCGGCGCGAGCGGCGTGTCCCGGCTCGACCCACGGTCGATCGCCAAGATGGTCGAGACGGCGCCGTACACGATGAAGAGCTACGGCATCGACCCGGAGACGGTGCAGATCCAGCGCCTGTGCGACGACGCGGTCGCGATCGCCTACGGCGTCCACGAGGAGCTCGAGGTCGACGGCAAGCCCGTCAAGCTCGACGCCTTCGACTCGTCGGTCTGGAAGCGTACCGACAACGGCTGGACGTGCGTCCTGCATACGGAGTCGATCAAGGGCGACGCGTTCGGCCGAGATCGGAACCAGGGCCGAAGCGCCACCTAGCCACCGCGCCAGCTTCGTCCAGGCGGCGGGCTCACCCTCGGGTGGGCCCGCCATGCTGTTCCGGGCGTAAGGCTCGCAGCGCCGGACAGGCGCTGTTCGGCTTTCCGGCTCAATGCTCCTGACACCTGCCGACGCCTTGCGACTACGGCAGCGGGAGGAGCAGGACCCGGCGCGTCTCCAGACCTCAGATGGGTCTCAACGTGGCCAGGGCGCGGCAGACGCCGATGTCAGCGGCGAATGACGGGTTGTGGCGCCCCGACACCCCCGGCCCAGTTGCCCAAGTTGCGCCCCATCGGCAGGTGGCGGGAAATCGCGGCCAATGGGCGCTCGAAACCCCGCAAGTCGCACCGCATCGGCGGATGGCGGGCCGGGGCCGCGGGCGGTTCAGGGCACATGTGGAGATTCGCGATCGTCGGACGGCACGGGATCTGAGGAGGGCTGCTACGCCCCGATCGGTTGGGCGACGAGCGGCCCGATCGCGGACACCGCTCGCTCGAGATCCGCCTCGTCGTTGTAGACGTGCGTCGAGAAGCGGATCGCGGAGCCGCGGAATGCCGCCTTGATTCGGTGCTCGGTGAGGGCCGCCCGCACTCGATCGGCGTCGTCGATCTGGGGGCACACGAGCGTTCCCCCACCCCACTCGATGCCGAACCGACCCGCCAGGTCGCGCGCCAGGGCGACGGGCTCGTCGAGCACGCCGGCGTCCTGCCACTCGCCGAGCAGCTCGAGCGACGCCGCGGCACCGATCCAGGAGATCCACCCGAACGACACGTCGTACTGCGCCGCGCCGTCCGCAAGCGTCAACGGTCCGCCAAAGAAGCGCGAGTACGGGGCGTCGGAGGAGCGCCAGTTCGAGAGGATCGGCGGCAGTCGCCCGATGTGATCTTCGCGCGCGACCAGGAACGCGACGCCGCGCGGGCAGAGCAGGTGCTTGTAGGCGGCGACGACGACGTAGTCGATCCGGTCGATGACGTCGGCGAGCGAAACGAACGGGACCCCGTGGGTCGCGTCGAGCAGGACCTGCGCCCCGACCGCCTGCGCCCGATCGACGATCTCGCGCACCGGCAGGACCCGGCCGGTCTGCATCTGGACGAGACTGAGGGCGACAAGCTTCGTGCCGGGCGTGATGGCCTCGACGAGTCGATCGACATCGGGAACCTCGACGAGCTCGACCCCCCGATCCCGCGCCACGAGCAGCGGGAACAGCACCGAGGTGAACTCCGCCGCCGGGACGACCACTCGATCGCCGGGCTTGAGGTCGGCCGCCACGATCCCGACCCCGACCGACACCCCGGGCATCAGCGCCACCCGCGAGGTTGCCGCGCCGATCAACCGCCCAAACGCCGTCCGCGCCCGCTCGGCCTCGCGGTCCCACTCGACCCATACCCCCGTGCCGGCCTGCCACGCCTCGAGCGCCTCGCCTGTGGCACGGAGCGTCGGCTCAGGTGGCAGCCCGTAGGTCGCGGTGTCGAGGTACGTCAGCCCCGGATCGGGCCGGAACATGGCTCGAATGCTCGGGTCCACGGCTGGAGTCTAGGTGGCGCTCCCAGCCGAAGCGAGATGGTCGAGTTGATCGGACTCGGTGCGACGTTCCTGCAACGTCCGGACCGGCGATGAGGCATAGGATGGACATCTCCCGGCTCCCCGACGACGTGCACGTTCGTGCGTCGTCCCGGGTCGGCATGAGTTACAGGAGGGACCTGATGAACATCTTCATCCTGGACCTCAAGCACCAGCCAGGTGAGCTCGCGAAGGCCACCGAGGCGATCGCCCAGAAGGGCATCAACATCACGGCTTTCAGTGGTGTTACCTGCGGTGGCAGCGGCACGGTCGCGCTGCTGACGAGTGACGACGCCGGCGCGAAGCGCGCGCTGACGGACGCGGGCTATCGACCGCGCGAGGTCGAGGTCGTGACGACCACCATCGAGAACACGCCTGGATCGCTGGCGAAGGCTGCCCAGAAGCTGGCAGCGGCCGGCATCAACATCGAGGTCGCTCTTCCGACCGCGATGTCGGGTGGCAACGTCACCCTCGCCTTCGCAACCGATCAGCCGGCCAAGGCCCGGGGCGTGCTTGGCGCCGCGCAGCCGGTGGGTGTCGGCTCCCGCTGACCCAGGTCGACGGCAAGAACGATCGGCGGGCCACGCGCCCGCCGATCTTCGTTTCTCGCCGGGCCGCGCTCAGAAGCCGACCGGTTCCTTGATCAGGATGACCGTGAACCGGCTCGGCCGGAACTCCCTGCGGATGATGAGGATCTTCTTGATCTCGCTGTCGACGCCGTAGAGGCCCTGCATCCGGACGCTCTCAAGGGGCAGCGTGTGCTCCTCGATCCTGCGCAACGCGGTCTCGAGATCGGGCACGAGCTTCTGCGACCCGATCGCGAGGATCACCTCGCCGGCACCGAATGCGAGCGGCGCGAGCTGGCTGCCGGTGTTCGAGGCGATGACGATCGTCCCGTCCTCGGTCACGGCGTGGGCACTGTTGACGAACCAGTCCGGCCCGACGCCGAGCTTGCGCATCGCGCGGAGGCCCTCGGGCGTGGTCCGGTCCATCGAGCGAGTGTGCTTCCGGACGGCGTCGAATCGCCCTGACTCCTCGAGCTCGTGCGTGACGCCGATCACCTCGAGGGTCGTGGACGCGCCCTGGCCGACCTCTGCCCCCTCCGGCAGGAGGTCGAGGATCAGCGCCTTCGCCTCGCCCCCATCCGCGACCACATGCACGGAGTAGCCCTTGGCGCGAAGCGCCTCGGCGGTGCGCTCGACGATGGCGTCCGATGCCGGGCCGGCAAAGTCGTGTTGGGGTGGCGTGGATGTCACTGTCGAGGCTCGGGCGGCGCCATCGTGCGCTTGCTTGTCGGTTGGGGTGGCGAGGGTCACGGCGTTGGACTCCAGAGTTGCATTCGTCTGATTAGTTGACGATGCAACCATTCTGCTGGTTCTTGCGCGAATGCGCAAGTCGAGTCCACCGCCAGGGCTGGGGACCACCCGACTGAGCCGGCTTTACGCCGGCTCGAGCACCACGATCGCGGTCTCCCTAGATCGGAGCGCGGCGTTCGCGTCGGGGTAGGCACTCGACCCGAGGCCAACCAGGGCTTGCCAGAGGCGGGCGTGCTCCTCGCCGTCAGCGACGCGGGCCACGACCTCGCGCCGGCGCCCATCGGGAAGCTCGACCGTGGCATTCGGACTCGACTGGAGGTTCAGCCACCAGGCCGGCTCGGCGTCCGCCCAGCCGTTCATCGCGGGCGTGACGAGGTTCGGGCCGTCCTCGATGAACCCGAGGATCGCGACGCGCGCTTTGCCTGTCCGGCGCCCGACCGAGGTCAGCCGCAGCATCCCCCATTGCGTCGTCGTCGACGGCCGGAGGCCCAGGCGGCCGCCCGTTAGCCGGAGCAGCGCTCGATGCCCGATCCGCCATCGCCCCACGTCCCGCGCTGGCTCGTTCGGTCGATCTGGGGCTGGTTCGTGGGCGATCCGTGCGACGATGCCACCCGCGGGCAACCTGGCGGGTCGCGGTGCGCGGGAAGCGGATGAAGGCGCTTCGGCTCAGGCTCCCTGACGGATCCGCAGGGCTGGGACACCGGCGAAGTCCCGGGTATTCCGCGTCACCAGGGTCAGCCGGTGCGCGATGGCGGTTGCGGCAATCAGCGCATCCGGAAGCCCGAGGCCGCTGGTTCGGCGAATGCGTCCCGCGCGCTCGGCGATCGCGCGATCGACCGGCATCTCGGTCATTGCGTCCAGCAAGCGCCGAACCCGGCGCTCCTCGGTTCCGCGGCCGGCGAACAGCTCGGCCCGGGTGATCGAGGAGGCGTGCACCTCATCGCCGGCTGCCTGGAAGCGCCGGTGACCCCGCAGGTGGTCGACCAGGATGTCGGTGTCAACCAGGATCCGGGCCACGAGCTCGCTCGTCTCGCCGCGCCCATTCCGCCCGCTTGGGGACCTCGAGCTCGGGCAGCGCGCCGAAGCTGTCGTCCAGCGCCTCGGCGAGCTCACCGGAATCGTCCGCCAGGTAGGCGTCGACCGCCTCGCGGATGAGGTGCGCCATCGGCGACCCCACACGGCGACCGCGGACCGCGAGCCGGCGCCGCTGGTCCTCGGTCAGGTAGACCTGGGTGCGGAGGCTTGGCATATACATCGCAGTATACAGCACTTCCCTCTGTCCGAGTCTGCCTCCCCTAGCTCGCCGCGCGCACGATCTCGACCATCTCCTGGCCGTAGCGCGCGAGGCGCGACGGGCCCATGCCCTTGATCCTGCGCAGCGCCGGGATCGTCGTCGGGCGTTGGTCGACGAGCTCGAGCAGGAGCGTGTCGGGCGCGACGACGTAGGCCGGAACGCCGTCAGACCGTGCGGCCGTGAGTCGCCACTCCCGCAGGGCCGTCATGAGCGGCCCTTCCTCGTCGCGGGCGCGGCGCGGCGCAGGAGTCGGCGCGCCGGGCAGGAGCGTAACGCGACGAGCCGGCCGATCCACCAGCGCCGCGAGGAACTCGCTGGGCCGACGACGGGTCTCGCGATCACCCTGACCGACGCGGCGCTCGGCCCACGACAGAGCGAGGTGGCGTCGAGCGCGGGTGAGCCCGACGTACAGCAGCCGACGCTCCTCGGCGAGCTCCTCGTCCGACTCTGCCTGGCGAATCGGGAGCGTCCCGTCCTCGAGCTGGGGCAGCAGAACGGCATCCCACTCCAGACCTTTCGCGCGGTGGAGCGTCAGCAGGTTCACGCCGCCTGCCTCGCCTTCCGTTTCGGCGGCGGCTCGGGCCTCGAACTCGGCGACCAGGGCCGCCCGATCGATGTCGTGCCGCGCCGCCACCGCCTCGCCCGCGATCTCCAGCAGCAGCGCGAGCGAGGCCGTGCGCTCGCGCGCCTCCGCGCCGGCGCGAGACGGCGGCCCGCCAGCGCCTGTGCCGCCGCTGGATTCGTCCTCGAACCCGAGGTCCGAGCGCAGTCGGGCGTCGAATGCCGCCAGGAGCATCGAGCCTGTGGCCTCCTCGGGGAGTCGCCGCAGCAGCCGGAGCGAGTCGCGGATCTCCGGCCGCTCGAAGAACCGTTGGCCGCGAACGCGGAACGGGATGCGGGCCTTTGTCAGCGCCGCCTCGATCGGCGGGACCTGGGCGTTGATCCGGACCAGGATCGCGATCTCGGACGTCGCGGTCCCCTCCCCGACCAGCCGTCGGATCGTCGCCACGAGGTGCGCCTGCTCCGCTTCGGCGTCCGCGAAGCGGTCGATCGAGGGCTTCGGCCCGGTGGCCATCGTGGCGACGAGGCGCTTCCGGCGGCCCTCGGCGGCGAGCAGTCGGTTCGCGAGTGCGAGGATCTCCGGCGAGCTGCGGTAGTTGCGCGAGAGCGTTACCTCTTTCGAGTTGGGGTGGCGCGCCGCGAAGCCCGTCAGGTAGTCGGACGTGGCGCCCGTGAAGGTGTAGATCGTCTGGTCCTCGTCGCCGACGACGCACACGTCCTCGCGATCGCCGAGCCAGAGCTCGAGGAGTCGCTGCTGCAGCGGGTTCGTGTCCTGGTACTCGTCGACGCTGAACCAGCGCTTCCGGGCGCGCACGGTCTCGGCGGCCTTTTCGTCGGTCTCGAGCAGGGCGACCGTGTCGAGGAGGAGGTCGTCGAAGTCGATCCGGTTCATGCGCGCCTTCGCACGCTCGTAGTCGCCGAAGACCCGCACGAACAGGTCGACCGGGATCGGCGGCTCACGCCCGGCGGCCGCGGCCTCGGTCTCGTACCGCCGGGGCTCGATCCGCCGAGTCTTCGCCCACTCGATCTCGTCGGCGAGGTCCTTCGACGGCGTGAACCGGTAGTGGCCCGGTAGCTGTCGCGCGAGTCTGCCGACGATCAGGCCCTTGTTGCCGAGGATCTCGGGAAACGGGGCGCCGTCGTGCCTGGCCGGCCAGAAGTGCCGCAGCTGGCTCAGCGCGTGGGCGTGGAAGGTCCGGGCCGTGACCCTGGGCAACCCGAGCAGTCGAAGCCGGTCGACCATCTCGGTCGCAGCCTTGTCGGTGAACGTGACGACGAGCACCTGGTCCGCGGGCACGGCGTCCGTCGCGATCGCGTACGCGGTGCGGCGGCTGATCACGCGCGTCTTGCCGCTGCCCGCGCCGGCGTGGATGACGACCGGCCCATCGACCGCCTGAACGGCCTCGAGCTGCTCCGGATCGAGGTCGCGCAGCAGCGCCGTGTGGTCAGGCTGGGGCATGTTCCGAAGGGTAGCCACGCCGGGTCACCGGCTGGTCACCCGTGGTAGGGTGGACGCTCGTCACCTCTCGTGGCGAAACCGCGTGGTCGATCCCCTTCTCGAACGGGCCGTGCGTTCTCTCAGCCCGTGTTCGGGAAGCTTGGAGGTCAATGTGGCCACCGGGACAATCAAGAAGGTCGTCGCCGATCGCGGCTTCGGCTTCATCACCGGCGACGACGCGAAGGAATACTTCTTCCATCGCGGCGGCCTCGACGCCTCGCTTGACTTCGACCGCCTCAATGGCGGCGAGAAGGTCGAGTTCGAGATCGAGCAGAGCCCCAAGGGCCCTCGCGCCGCGCGCGTCCACGCCGCAGCCGCGTAGGCACCCTGGCCGCAAGGCCAACGAACGACGGCCCGTCCTCGGACGGGCCGTTTCTCATTCCGGAGGTGCCTCCGGCGTGACCTCGGGGCTCGGGCCGAAGGTCGGCTCGGCAGTCGGGTCCGGCGGCGGGGTCGGCGTCTCACCGGGGTCGGGATTGCCCGTGTACGTCCACGGGATCACGGCGACGTACCACGAGTTCCAGATGGTCGGCCGGCGATAGCCGAAGGCCTGCCGCTGCTGGTATCGGTAGAAGGCGCGCGATAGGCGATCGACCGACGCTCGATAGTTCGGCTTGAGGTCGAACCAGCCGTAGCGCGCTCGCTGCCGCGGGAAGTACGGACCGCTGAACTGGACGTGCGTCACCTTGAACCAGCCACCGACGGCCGGGTCGCGGCTCGACGTGTAGCCGTTCATCGTCCAGACGTGGCGACCACCCGCCACGAACAGCACCGCGGGGAGGCCCGTGGCGCGCATCCGGCGCGCAGCAGTTCGGAGAAGCCCCTGGAGCGACTTCTTGCGGACCTGTTGCCAGTCGGATCCGGGAATGACGTGCTCGAGCATCGCCTCGACGCCCTGCGGGTCGACCCCCTGCGACCGGTAGTCGTACCGGTTGTGCTCCTTGCCGTAGTAATAGAGATCGATCTGCTCTTCGCGGCTATCGATCGATTCGCCGGTCGCCAGGTTCCGGATGTTCTGGACGACGGCCGACGTGCACAGGTAGTTGGTGGCCTGGGTGCTGAACGCGGTGTCCCGGAAGATCGACTGCGTATGGACCGGCGCGGCGTCGACGCCGTGCACGGACAGGAGCACCAGGAACGCGGCGGCGCCGAGCCTCCGAAGCTGACGACCGATCATCGGGGCCATCCTTGCGCATTTTCGCCATCGCAGACCCCTAACCCACGGTCCCTACGCGGACGGTACCTTCCGTCTACGGGGCCCGCGCGGCTGATCGTCGCCACGCGGCGCCGAGGCTTGCCCGCGCCGTCTCGATTCGCGCGATCGGGGCGAAGGCGTCGGCCGTGACGATCTCCGTCACGGCTTTCCGCAGCTCCGCCGAGAGCCGGCGTGCCCAGCGCCTGCCGAGCCAGCCGGCGTGGAGCGACAGGAGGCGCGCCAGGACGTAGCCAAGGGCGAGCGCGACAAAGAGGAGGACCATCGGGGCCGGCACGGGGCCCAGCACCGGCAGGTCGTAGCTCGCGACCTCCGGCCGGGCGATGACCCAGAGCACGACCCACGCGACCGCGAATACGAGCAGCAACGTGTTCGCGGTCTGGAGCAGCCCGATCATCGGCCAGAACCGGCTCGACGGCGGCTCCACCCCCGCCTGGCGGATAACAACGCGATCCAGCGCCGCACCGAGCCGCGCCTCGAGGTCGCCGCCCTCGCCCGCGGCCGCATAGCGCGCCCGCAGCGCAGGCGGAACGCCCGGCAGCGCGTCGGAGATCGTGCGACGGACGAGCTCGGTGGCGCGGGTCAGACCGCCTCTCGTCCGCCACGCCTGCAGGTAGCCCGCGGGATCCGCTGACCGGCGCTCGCGACCCGACACCTTGTAGATCGCCGTCGTCACGAGGCCCATCGGCCCGGTACCGCGGCGCCGGGCACGAGCCCTCGTCGCCGCGACCGCCTGCCGCTCGGCACCCGCGAGGTCGACGACGCGCAGGACCTCGGTGATGGCGCCATCGATGGCCCCGCGTTGGTCCGCCTCGGGCACGAGCGCGGATGCTCCGTCATCGTCACCGGTCGTTCCGCCGACGCCCGCACCTGCTGCGAGCTCCGCGAGCGCGGCACGACCCGCGGCCGAAAGCCGCGCGGCCACGATCGACTTCGCCGCTGCGGCGTCGGTGAGCCATCGCCGCAAGGGCTCGATCCCCGCCTCGCCCCCGACCGCCGAGGTAGCGATCACCGGGACCTCGCTCGGAGCTACCCGCCCCACGATGCGCCGCAGGTCGCTGGCGACGCCCGCCCGCGCCTCGGGCGCCAGCCGATCGACCTTGTTCAGGATCACGATCTGGCGGTCGAGGCGGGCCATCCACTCGCGCAGGAAGTCGTCGTGGAGGACCGCGTCGGCGTACTTCTCGTGGTCTGTGACCCAGGCGACGACATCGATCATGGGCAGGAGCGCCTCGACGGTCGATCGATGACCGGCCTCGAGCGAGTCGACGTCGGGCAGGTCGACGATGACCACGCCGCCGAGGTCGGTCCGAGCGTGCGTCCTCGGCTGTTCGATGCCCAGCCGTCGCAGCAGCGGCCGGACCTCGTCGAGCGAGTCCGCGGCGACCCAGGCGACCGGCGCCGCCGTGGTCGGGCGGCGGGCGCCCACGGCGCTGATGTCCCCGCCGCCGAGGGCATTGAGGATCGTTGACTTGCCGACGCCAGTGCCTCCCACGAGCGCCATGACGTATGCATCCGGCGCGATGCCCAGCCGCTCCGAGCCCTCGGCGGCCACCCGCTCCGCACGGGACACGTCGAGCTCGAGCGCCCGCGCGGCGGCGATCCCCTCGTTCAGGCCGCCGAGGGCGCGGAGCGCGTCCGGCTCGCCCGCGCGGATCGACCGCTTCGTCACGCTGCGGCGTCGGGCTGGAGCGCCAGGATGTCGGCGGCGGCGGCACGCATCCGCAGGGCGAGGTCCCGGAGCCCGGCGCCGTCCGGCACGAGGCCCTCGTAGCGGGCCAGCTCGTCGGCGAAGGTCGCGTCGATCGCCGCCGCCAGGCTGGCTCGTGCCCGCCCGATCATCTCGACGAGGGCCGCCTCGCCGAACAGCGCCTCGAGGAGCTTCTGGTTGAGGAAGGCCGTGGCCGCGGCGACCCCGACCTCCGTGCCGGTGATCCCACCTGTGTTGACGAACGT
Organism: uncultured Chloroflexia bacterium; assembly: GCA_963721765.1. GTDB lineage: Bacteria > Chloroflexota > Limnocylindria > Limnocylindrales > CSP1-4 > UBA5189. Next base: position 835,705 of record CAVRJP010000001.1, on the reverse strand, counting down.
GGCGAGCATGACGCCGATGCCCGCGGCGTTCACGCCGACCGACGCCCCGCGGGCGAGGAAGCGCTTCGAGCCACCGGTCCGCTGGATGTCGTCCGAGATGCCGCCGACCCACGCCTCGAGCCGCATGCGGGTGGCCTCGTCGAACCCCGCCGACACGGACCACAGGCTCGGATCGCTTGCGACCAGGTCGCGCGTGGATCGCTCCTCGCCCCACGACGTCGCGGTCCTGCGCGCCGCCTCGCCGGCGTGCGAGCGCGCGAGCGCCGTGAGATCCGCCAGGGTGTCCTCGCGAACCTCCGCAACGGGCGCGCGCGGTGAGCCGCGGATCAGCGCCGAGATCGTTCCCCGCAGCTTGCCGATGCCGCTCGAGAAGAACCGCGTGATCTCATCCGCGCCGACGAAGGCCTGCCACTGCCGAAGCGCCTCGGCGCGCAGGAACGTGCCGCCTGCGAGTCGCTCGCGCAGCGCCGCGGCCTCGGTCTGGAAGGCGTGGTTCGCGAATCGTCGGAGGGCGTCCGACTCGATCGCTTCGTGCTCGAGGTCGTCTGCGACGCGTTCCACGAGCGGGGCGAGGCCGGTCAGGCTCCCGGCCAGGGCTCGCGCCGCAAGTGCCCGCCGGGCCTCCCGATCCGTGCCGAGCTCGTCGATCCGTTGCCGGATCGGCGCCACGGCATCCGCGGCGAGGCCGTCGAGGGATGGATCCACGGCGCCCTCGGGGATGGCGACCAGGGCCAACCCTTCGGTGCGGACACCGGCGTCGGCAAGCAACCGGTCGACGTCCTCGAGGACGGTCGCCTGGTCGCCGGCGTCCTCGGGCATCCGGTTCACCACGACGACGAGGGGCAGCCCGCGATCGCGCGCGCGCCCGAGCACCTCCCAGGGCACCCGATCGGCATACCGCGTGGCGGTGGTCACGAAGATGCCGAGATCTGCCGCCTCCGCGAGTCGATCGGTCAGCTCGCGGTTCGCGTGCTCGATCGAATCGACGTCGGGCGAGTCGATGAGCGCGATGCCGTCGGGCACGTCATCCCGTTCGATCAGCCTGAGGCGATGCCCGGCCAGGACCGACAGCGGCAGCCCATCGCCGACCAGGCTGTCCCGGGCGCCGGGCCGTGCCAGGACGACGACCTCGCGCGTCGTCGGTCGGGTGACGCCGGAGGGACTCGCCGCGAACCCTGCGAGCGTGTTGAGCAGGCTCGACTTGCCGGCTCCCGTCGGGCCGATGAGCAGGACGAGCAGCGGCGCGTCCAGGCTCCGGGCGCGAGGCAGGATGTGCGCCAGGAGGTGATCGCGCAGCTGCATGGTCCTGCGGGCCGCCTCAGGACCGGAATGCTCGCCCACCGGCCGCTCGCCGGCGAGCGTCGTCAGCAGCTCCGCGAGCTCCGGAAGGCCGCGTTCGGCCCGCGAGTCATGCGCGGCGGCATCGAGAGCAGACGGATCGGTCACGTCTCCACGATGCGCGCTTTCGATGAAAGGCGCGACGCCTCGCGGCGCGCCCTCAGTCCGGGGAGTAGCGAGCCACGAATCCGGCTCCGACGAGGGCCCCGTCAACGTCGAGCTCCTCCTCGCCGTCGCCGGGATCATCGACAGGTACGAGGAGCGAGGCGTGCGAGCCGGGCCATGGTGCGTTGGCCTTGGCGGCGAAACGGACGCCGACCTCGGAACCATCGGGACGCTCGAGGACGTACGGGCCCTGCGCCGAGCCATCCTTCATGAATCGATCCCAGGCATCCGGGACTGCCAGGCGATCGGCCGCACGGGCGGTGTCCTCGACCCGCATCGTGAGCAGGCGCGCGAGCGGGTGGCCGCTCAGGCGCGCCGCTGCCGGCGTGGCATGCACGTAGCGACGCTTGTCGTCAGCGACGAGGATGGCAGGGGCATCCGGTCGAGGCTCGATCGCGGTCAGCGCGTCGAAATGCTCGATCGCCGGCTCCGCCGCCCAGAACTGGGACAGCTCGCTGGCGCCCATCGGCTTGGCGACGTCCGAGCCGGCAACGTCGAGGAGCGCCGCCTCGTCCTGCCAGATCTGGACGGCCACGATCTCGTCCTGCCGGCCCACCACTCGGCGCCCGAGGCTGAACGCGACCATGCCGCTCTCGTCGAGGAGTCGATCGGCCCACCGCCGAACCGCCTCGTAGTACGACGCCTCGAAGTTCTGGCGGATCGGGATGCGGGTGAGCCGCAGCTTGGCTGTCCTCAGGGGCATCGCCCGCGCCTCGCCGATCACGAGCTCGTAGTGCTCGGAACGGCTGTCGGTCAGCGTCGATGCCGTTCCATCCATCGCCAATGGAGCGTCGAGGTCGCGGCCGGCGGCGGCGATCTCGTCGAAGCCCGCCCAGGTCGACACGATCACGAGCTCGACACCGGCGCGCGTCTCGCGAATGGCCGGCTGCAGCGATATCAGGCCCGGGACGCGCAGCGCGGCCGCGACGGCCTCGTCCCGGACGAAGCGATCGAGCCGCGCCTCCTCGCCCGCGACCACGCGAGCGCGCAAGACCCGAAGGATCATCGCGTGCTCTTGCCCCTCAGTTGCCCTCGATCCCCACCTCGGATCTGCAACGTTATCCCACGATCAGCGCCGTGGCGCAAGGGCCGATATGGAGCGGCGGTTATGCGGTGCCTGCGAGCGCGGGCTGGGCGCGCCGTGAGGCGCCCCGGTCAGACGGGGAGCGCCTCCAGGGCCTTCAGCGCCGCGGCGACCTTCTCGGCCGGGTACTCGTAGTCCTCGAGCGTGCCCGCAAGATGGCGCTCGTACGCCGCCAGGTCGAAGTGGCCATGGCCGCACAGGTTGAACAGGATCACCCGTCCTCGACCCTCGGATCGGGCCTCGAGCGCCTGGTCGATCGCCACCTTGATCGCGTGGTTGGGCTCGGGCGCCGGGAGGATGCCCTCGGCTCGGGCGAAGGTCACGCCCGCTTCGAACGCGGCGCGCTGGTGCGCTGCCTGCGCCTCGATGTGGCCCTGCTCCTTGAGCATCGACACGAGCGGCGACATGCCGTGGTAGCGGAGTCCGCCGGCGTGGATCGGCTCGGGGATGAAGTCGTGGCCGAGCGTGTGCATCTTCACGAGCGGCGTCATCTGCGCGGTGTCGCCGAAGTCGTAGCGATACACGCCCCGCGTCAGCGACGGCGCCGCCTCGGGCTCGACCGCGATGACCCGCGGCTTCGGGCCGCCGCGCAGCGCCCGGCCGATGAACGGGAACGTGAGCCCGGCGAAGTTCGAGCCGCCGCCCGCGCACCCGATCAGCACATCCGGCTCCTCGCCGGCCATCTCCATCTGCTCGATCGCCTCCTGGCCGATGACCGTCTGGTGCAGGAGGACGAAGTCGAACACCGATCCGAGCGAGTACTTGGTGCCCGGATGGCTGACCGTGTCCTCGATCGCCTCGCTGATCGCGATGCCCAGCGAGCCGGTGTGGTCCGGCGTTTCGGCGAGGACCTTCCGGCCGTAGCCCGTGTCCTCGCTCGGGCTCGGGACGACGCTCGCGCCGTACGTCTCCATCAGGATCCGGCGGTACGGCTTCTGGTCGTAGCTCGAGCGGACCATGAAGACCTTGATCTCGAGGCCGAATGCCGCGCCCGCGAACGCGAGCGCGCTCCCCCACTGGCCCGCCCCGGTCTCGGTGGCGAGACGCTTGACTCCCTCTTCCTTGTTGTAGAAGGCCTGCGGCAGCGCGGTGTTTGGCTTGTGGCTGCCCGATGGGCTGCCGCCCTCGTACTTGTAGTAGATGTGGGCCGGCGTATCGAGCGCCTGCTCGAGGCGGCGCGCGCGGAAAAGCGGGCTCGGCCGGTACAGGCGGTACGCGTCGCGGACCGGCTCCGGGATCTCGATCTCGCGGTCCTGGCTGACGACCTGCTTGATCAGCTCCATCGGGAACAGCGGCGCGAGATCGCCCGGCCCGATCGGCTGGCCCGTGCCCGGATGCAGAACCGGCGGCGCGGGCTCCGGCAGGTCGGCGGCGATGTTGTACCAGGCGCGAGGGATGTGGTCCTCGTCGAGGGTGAACTTGGTTCGATCGACGGTCATCGTGGGCCTCCTCCACTCCTGACGCGCTGGGCGCTCGACTGTACCAGCGGTCGCGTCAGCGGTCCGTGCCTCCGCTCTGCCCCGCATTGGCGCCAAGGGCCGCGGTGACACGGACGCGGCCATTCGCGGTCGCGATGGACCAGGTGGGCTGGCCTTCTGGCCGCGAACGAGGTGGAGTCGTTCCGGTCGCCAGGGTCGAGGCCATCCAGTTTCCTGCCAGACCGTCACCAGGCCGGCCTTAGCGCGTAAGCAGAGCCGAGATTCCTGCCGATCCGTGGCCTGCTGGCGCTCTGGCAGGATTCTGATGCCGGGCCACGCACGAGCTCCGTGTCGGATTGGCTCGGGCATCCTCCATTCAGAGACTAAGCCTCACCTGGTGACGCTCTGGCAGGAAGTTGGTCGCCGGGACTCGGCTCGTCCTTGGAAGCAACGGCGGGACGTTGCCCTCGTCGGTGATGAGCGGCCAGCGCATCTTCGCGACCATACGGGGGCCTCCACGGGCTGTCCCGGCGGGCTGACGCGCAGTACTGTGGCGAGATGGAGGATGCGGGTGGCATTGCCGAGCTCGATGCCCTGCTGACTCGGCACGTCCGGATCGACCTCGAGGAACGGCTGTGGCGGCCGATCGAGGCACAGGCCACGCTCGAGCTCCTGTCGGAGGACCCCAGCTTCCTCGCGGATCCGGGCCGTCACCCGGCGATCTTCGCTGACCACGGCGTCGTGCACGTCCGGGACGTTGCGATCGGCCTGATCCGCCTGCTCGACACGATCAACGGCGTGCTGCTCCCGGGGCGCCCTGCAACCCGACAGCGCTTCGTCGTCGCCATCGGTGTCGCGGCCGCGTACCTGCACGACACCGGGATGGTGGACATGACGCGGTCCGGTCGGCGGGTCCATGCGCTGTTCGCGGCGCACGCGGCGTTCGGGCCCGACGTCGACGCGCTGGTCGCTCACCTGCTGGCGCCCGGGCCCGTCCGCAACCGCCTGGACGAGGTGGCGGCTAGGACGCCGTTCGCGGCCTCGCTCGAGACCGTCGTCCGCGAGATCCTCAGCATGAGCGTTGCGCATAGCAAGTCGGCGGTGCCGGCGGCGGTGCTCGAGGACCGCGTCGCGCTCCGCCGGCTGCTCCAGCGCATCGTGTTCACGAGGCTCGACGACCTCCGGGACGCGCCCGGCTGCCCCAGGCGCGTCCGACACCTCGCCGATCCCGTACGACCTCGAACGCGCACGTCTACGAGGATCCGGCGCAGTCGTTCGCGTGGCTCGCCGCGCCGGATGGCCCGCAGGCGGAGCTCGCCGACGACATCGTGGACGCGATCCGGGCGCTCCGCGCGGCCGACGTCCTCCGCCAGCGCGGGACGGTGCTTCGGACGTCCGGCGGATTCGAGATCTGCATGGACGCGGACACGGCGCGCGCAGTGTGCACGCTACGGCCGGCGACCGGTGACGCGGCCTACGTGATCATCTATGACGACGACCGCGGCGCCGGGGAGGCGAACATCCGCGTCGCATTCATCACGCCCCAGGGCCACCTTCGGATCGCGTTCCATCGGGGCGGGTTCGGGAGCACCGAGGCGGCTCGCCGCGCCGCGAGCAGCGTCGCCGGCGTGGTCGTGGACATCGCGGCGGACGTGATCCCATCGTTCAGCGGCGCGTCGGTCGGCGGCGGGCTTCCGTCGCCGGTTCGTGACGCCGGCGAGATCCAGATCCAGCTCGAGCGCCCGGGGGATCAGCCCGGCTTCGCGGACGACGTGGCCGCGCGCGTCGTGGGCCTCGACCCGACACTCGCCGAGCGCCTCGTGACCGTCGCCGACACGCAGGGAGCGGCGCCGGAGGAGCAGCGTCGGTTCTTCGCCGCGTCGCCCGTGGATCCCGCAGGTTCCGAGGCTGACGAGCTCCTCGACCACCTGGCCGAGCACGGCACGGCGACGATCGGGCTCGATCGAACGGCTGCCTTTGCCGAGGCGGGTCGGGCGACCATCCATGCGGGGGAGGTCGTCGTCACCCCGGGCTCGTCGCCGGCATTCGTCTACATCCCGACCGGACCCGGGCTGGTCGTACGACCCCACGGCGGCTATGCGCCATCGCCGCTGCCGCCGTGGGTGCCCGTGGGGACGACGGGCGTGATCCGTCGGGCCGAGCGGAACAGCGAGATCGTCGCCGAGCGGGCGGTCGACGTGATCATGATCCCGGGAGAGCTCTACGCTCGAGCCTGGCTGCGGCCAATGAGCGCCGGCGAGCTCGGCGCCAGACTGCACGGGCCGGTGGTCGTCGCCTGATGCCGATCGTGGCCTGATGCCGGTGGTGGCCTGATGCCGGTGGTGGCCTGATGCCGGACGTGGACTGATGCTCACGACGATCGAGCGAGTCGTCGCCCTGCATCGTGTCGGTCTCTTCGCCGACGTGCCCGGCAGGACGCTCGCGGCGGTGGCTCATCGAGCATCCGAGGTGGAGGTCGCGGCACACGGTGTCGTCATCTCGGAGGGCGCGCTCGAAGCGCACATGTTCGTGATCGTGCGAGGGCGCCTTCGCGTCCACCGCGGTGAGCGGACGATCATCGAGCTCGGTCCCGGGACGACCGTCGGCGAGCTCGCTGCGCTCGTCCCGGAGCCGCGGACTGCTTCGGTGACGGCGCTGGAGCCGGCAACACTGCTGCGGATCGATCGCACGATCCTGGACGAGCTGCTCGTCGATCGGCCGGCGCTCGCGCACGGGATCATCGCGGCCCTCGTCGCGATGGTTCGAGAGCGGTCTCGCTCCGAGGCCGACACCAACCCGGCGTGACCGGGTCCCAGGCTTGACCCAGGCGTGCCATGGGTCCACGCGTGATCCGGCGTCGAGGCGTGCCCGCCTTCCAGCCTTGAACCAAACGTGACCCAGCCGTGACCGACTCCCATCGACGTGGACGTGGGCGCGGAGCCGTCGCCTGGCTGACGGCGCAGTCGCTGGTGTTCGGCGCGATGGCAGCGCTGCTGGGCATCGTCGCCAATGCGCTGTTCCTCGACGCGTACGGCTCGGGCTGGCTCCCGGCGACGTACATCGCGATCGGTGCGGCGGGCATCGTCGTGTCGGGCGCCGTCGCTCGGACCGCCCAGCGGTTCGACCTCCTTGGGATCGCGGTCTCCGTGCTGGGCTCGGCCGCCGTCGCGCTCGGGGTCGCCTGGCTCATCGCGCGCGACGGCGGCGCCGCCTGGGTCTCGGTGCCCCTCCTCGTGCTCTTCCCCATCCTCGTCCAGCTCGGCTTCGTGTTCATCGGTGGGCAGGCCGGCAGGCTCCTCGACATCGCGGGGATCAAGGCCGAGCTTCCCGAGGATCGTGGCCGGCTTCCCGGTCGGCGCCGTGATCGGCGGGATCGCGGGCGGCCAGCTGGTCACCGCGTTCGGCCGAACGGAGGACCTGCTGCTCGCGACGGCGCTCGCCCAGGCGGCATTTGCCGGGCTCGTGCTGGCGACGGGCCGCCGGTTCGCGGCGGATCTCCGCTCGATCGAGCCCGCGGGCCCTCCGGGCCGGCGCACCGACGAGCCCGATGGCCCGGCCCCAACGTCGCTGCGGGCGCTGCTCTCGAGCCGGTTCGTCGTCCTGATCCTCGCCTACCAGGTCCTCTCGGCACTCGGGCAGCCAGCTCGCCGACTTCCTGGTCTTCGATCGGGCGACCGCGCAGTTCCCGAACGCTGCGGATCTCGCCCGGTTCCTCGCCGGCTACACGGCGGCCATGAACGTGGCGAGCATCGCCTTCCTCGTCCTCGTGGCGGGCCCGCTCCTGCGGCGATTCGGCCTCCGGCTCGGCATCGCCGCGAACCCGCTCGTGCTGACGGTCTTTGCCGTCGGCATGGTCGCCGGCAACGCGATCGGCGGGGGCGCCTCCCTTGCGCTCCTGGCGATCGTGTCGGCCGCGCGCATCGCGGACATCGCCTTGACCGACGGCACGACCCGCACGTCGATCAACGCGATCTACCAGGTGCTCCCGGAGCGCGCTCGCCTGTCGGTGCAGACCGCCGTCGAGGGGATCGGGGTGCCGGTCGCGATCGGGATCTCGGGCGTCCTGATCCTCGTCCTGAACGCCCTGCCCTTCGCGCTCACCGCGACGATCGCCGTCACGGTGCTCGCCTGCGCGATCTGGACGTGGGTCGGGGTCTTGCTCTACCGCGCTTACGGGCCTGCGCTCGTCGGAGCGTTGCACCGGCAGCCGTTGCTCGTCGAGGGCGCGGGCCTCGAGGCTAGCGCGGAGGACGAGGTCGCCGCGGTCCAGCTGCTGTCGAGTCGGGATGCGCGGGCCGCTCGACTCGGCCTCGACCTCGTGAGCGTGATGGCCTCGCCGGGACTCGCTGCAGAGCTCGCGGGGCTCGCGCGCGACGATCGACCCGAGGTCCGGCTGGCCGCGCTCGCGGCATTGGCCGGAGCCGGCGACGATGCAGCGTTGCGTCGGCTCCCCGGTGAGATCGATGCCGGCGCCACGTCAGCCTCTCCAGAGGTCCGGCTCCAGGCCGCTCGCGCCCTCGCGGCAGTGCGTGCGACCGATCGGGGCCCTGGTCGCGCTTCGCTCGCCGTCCTCCTCGACGACGAGGACGCGGCCATCCGAACCGCGGCGCTCGTTTCCATCCAGGCCGGCGACGTGTTCGCCGTCCCTGCCGCGATCGCCGCGCTCCACGACCCGCGCACGTCCGAGGCCGCCTCGGGCGCGGTCGGTCGCCTCGGCGATGCCGCCGTCCCGTCGATCGCGGCGGCGCTCGATTCGGCGGCGCTCGATTCCTCGGCGCTCCCAGCGGGGCCCCTCGACCCGGTGCCGCCCGGGCGGGCGCCCAATGCGGCGCTCGACGAATTGGCCTCGCCGGCGTCTGCGCCGGTGATGCGCCTGGTGCGTGCCGCGACCACCCCCACATCGGCGCGTGACGCGGTCCTCCGACAGCACGTCGGGCATCCGGATCGCGAGCTGGCCCTTGCTGTGGCCGAGCGCATCGTCGCGCCGGAACCGGCGTCCGAGGAGACCGCGGCCGCACTCGACGCGGCCCTGCTCGACGACGCTCGCCACGCCATGCGCATCCTTGTCGCGCTGGCCGCGCTGGACCCCGGCGGCGTGGGCGGCGCTGGCGAGCCGCGCGACGCGGGCGCCGCTGGCGAGCCGCGGCGACCTGGGCGCCGCTGGCGAGCCGCGCGACCGGGCGGCGCTGGCGAGCCGCCGGACCTGGGCGCCGCTGGCGAGCCGCGGGACCTGGGCGCCGCTGGCGAGCCGCGGGACCTAGACGATGCCGCCAATCGAGGCACGCGTGGCGCCCTCGATGATCACGCGGCGACCGACGCACCGCTTCGGCGCGCGCTTCGCGACGAGCTCGACCTCGTCCGGCACAAGGTCACCGCCGGTCGCCTCGCCCGGCACGGCTCGGCTCGACTCGGGCCCGTGCTCGTGGAGCTGGCGGATGGGCCGGCCGGGGCGGCCGAGTGGCACGGCCGTGATCGAGCGCACGACCAGACCGGAGCGCGCGGGGCGCTCGCCCACGAGGCGCTCGGCGTCCTGCTGAGCCCCGACGAATTGAAGCTCGCGCTCCCGCTGCTCGAGCCCGGCCTTTCGAGCCCGGAACGGCTCGCACGAATGCCCGCCGAGCTCGCGACGGATTCCCCGGATGATGCCGAGGGCTCGCTGCGGGACCTGGTGGAGGATGCCGGCCGCCACTGGCGTTCCACGTGGCTCCGCGCCTGCGCCGTGTATGCAGCGAAGGCGCGCGGCCTGCTCGATCGGATCGACCTGGGACCCGCCCGCGCGATCGGCGACCCGATCATCGATGAGGCGCTCGACGGGTCGGACGCTCGACCGTAGACAGTTGTCGCCTCAGCCGTCCGGTACTGCGCCCTGCTCCAAGTTCGGGCCGATGGCCGCAACGATGCTGGTGGTGTGATCGCGGTTCGCCATGATCCAGGCCAGCGAGTTTCCTGCCGTACCGTCACCTGGCCGGGCTTAGCGGGCGAAAGCGGCCGAGATTCCTGCCGATCCGTGGCCTGCTGGCGCTATGGCAGGAATCCGATGCCTGGCCATGCACGAGCTAATGGTTGGACTGGCTCAGGCTTCCTCCATCCGGAGACTAAGCCTCTCCAGGTGACGCTTTGGCAGGAAAGGCGACCACGCGCGGGCGACCACGCGCGGGCGACCACGCGCGGGCGACCATGCGAGCGACCCTGCGCCAGCGATCACGCGCCAGCGATCACGCGCCAGCGATCACGCGCCAGCGATCACGCGCCAGCGATCACGCGCCAGCGATCACGCGCCAGCGATCACGCGCCAGCGATCACGCGCCAGCGATCACGCGCCAGCGATCACGCGCCAGCGACCACGCGCCAGCGACCACGCGCCAGCGACCACGCGCCAGCGAGCACGCGCAAGCGACAGCGGGATTCCGTCGAATCAGCCTTCCATTCGCAGCTCTTCGAGGTCGAGGTCGCGCTCGATCAGGCGGAGCGTCCGGTCGTTGATCTCCCGCCGGTCGCGCAGCGCGATGACGGCGTTGCGCTGGGCGTCGATGACGGCACGCTGGATCTGCTCGTGCTCGAAGCGCTCCTGGCTGCGCCCGGCGGTCTCGTCGGGATCGTCCGTGGCGAGGTGGTCGGTTCGGTCCCGGAGGCCGGATTCGAGCCGGACGATGAGCTCCTCGTGGCCCGGCCACGCCTCGCGCACTCGCCCGATCTCCGCGAGCCCCGCCTCGTAGGCGGCGGCGCGGGCGCGGGTGAGCTCGTCGCCGTCGAGCTCGACGCCGTCCCAGCCGGCCCAGCGGACGAGACGAGGCAGGGTCAACCCCTGGCCGACGAGCGTGATCACGATCACCGCGAACGTCACGAGCAGGATGAGGTTGCGCTCCGGGAAGTCGGCCGGGAGCGCCAGGGCGGCCGCGAGCGAGACCGCCCCGCGGAGCCCTGACCAGGAGACGACCAACGTGAGCCGTCGCGCGAGCTCCGGGTCGCGGGCCGCGATCTGCCGGCGCGGTGAGTTCGGCAACAGGCTCGACGCGAACACCCACGCGATGCGGGTCAGGACGACCACGGCGCCGATGATCGCGACAAGCCCGACCAGCTCCACCGGCGATCGACCGGACAGCCCATCGAGGATCAGCGGCAGCTCCAGGCCGATGAGCACGAACGCAAAGCCGTTCAGGACGAACCCAACCATCTTCCACGTCGTCAGCCACATGACCCGGCTGCCCGCCGACAGGACGGTGCCGAACCGGCGGCCGACCACCAGCCCGGCAGTCACCGCGGCCAGGACGCCGGACACCTCCGCTTGTTCTGCGGGCAGGTACGCAGCGAAAGGGATGACGAGGGAGATCAGGACCTCGACCGGTGGGTCGTCGATGCGTCGCAGGAGCGCGTTCGCGACCCAGCCGACGACGAGGCCGATGATGACGCCGCCGATCGTCGCGAACGCGAACCCGAGCACCGCAACGCCCAGCACGAACGACCCGCTGGCGACCGCGATCACGGCGAAGCGATAGGCGACGAGGGCGGTGGCGTCGTTGAACAGCGACTCGCCCTCGACGAGCGTGACGACGCGGCGGGGCATGCCGAGCCGCCGGAAGACCGCGGTCGCCGCGATCGCGTCGGTCGGGCCGACGATCGCCCCGAGCGCGAACGCTGCCGGCCAGTCGAGCCCGGTCAGGAAGTGCATCGCGGCGGCGACGATGACCATCGTGAACAGCACGAGCCCGAACGACAGCCGCACGATCGGGACGACGTCGCGCCGCAGGTCACGGATCGGCGTCTCGACGGCGGCGCTGAACAGCAGCGGCGGCAGGAAGACGAGGAGCACGAGCTCGGAGTCGAGATGGATCCTGGGCAGCCCCGGGACGAAGGCGAGGGCCAGCCCGCCGAGGACGAACAGGCTCGGATACGGCACGCCCACGCGCCGCGCCACCTCGAACAGGATCGCGATCGCGACGAGGATCGCCAGTACCGCGCTGAGGACGTCCATCGCGGTCATCATCGGGCACGGCGGACGGTTTTGATCCTCCGTTACGCTGCGTGCGTGAGGGACGGTCGGTGAACGAGGTCACCTGCGCGAGCTGCGGGTCGGCCGCGGCCGCGGGCCAGCGGTTCTGCGGCAGCTGCGGTGCCGCGCTCGCGGGAATGTGCCCGTCGTGCGGGGCTTCGAACCCGTCCGATCACCGGTTCTGCGGCACCTGCGGCACGAAGCTGGACGGAGCGTCTCCCACATCCAGCTCCGCTCCGCCGGACGGCGGAACCAAGGCCGGCGCCCGCGGTGGCGGGAGCAGCGGGCCGGGCACTGGCCCGAGCGGTGGCCCGGGCGGCGGCCCGGGCGGCTCGGGCTCCTCGCCGGTGGCCGAGCGCCGGCTGGTCACCGTCCTCTTCGCCGATCTCGTCGGCTTCACGGCGTTCGCCGAGGATCGGGACTCGGAAGACGTGCGCGAGACGCTCACGCGCTATTTCGATCTCGCCACGAACGTGCTCACGCGCTACGGCGGCACGGTCGAGAAGTTCATCGGCGACGCGGTCATGGCGGTGTGGGGCACGCCAACCGCGCACGAGGACGACGCGGAACGCGCCGTTCGCGCGGCCCTGGAGCTGGTCGACGCGGTCAAGGACCTGGGTCCAAGCATCGAGGCACGCGCGGGCGTGCTGACGGGCGAGACCGCGGTCACGCTCGGGGCGTCGAACCAGGGCATGGTCGCCGGCGACCTCGTCAACACGGCCGCCCGGCTCCAATCGGTGGCGGCGCCGTCGACCGTCCTCGTCGGTGAATCGACCCATCGCGCCGCATCCGTCGCGATCGCATTCGAGCCGGCCGGCGAGCAGTCGCTCAAAGGCAAGGCGAGCCCCGTGCCAGCCTGGCGCGCGATCCGGGTAATCGCCGAGCGCGGCGGCCGCGGTCGAGCGGAGACCCTCGAGGCGCCGTTCGTCGGGCGAGACGTCGAGCTCCGGCTCCTGAAGGATCTGTACCACGGCGCCGGCGCAGAGCGACGCGTGCGCCACGTGTCCGTGGTCGGCACCGCGGGCATCGGCAAGAGCCGGCTTGCCTGGGAGCTGGAGAAGTACCTCGACGGGATCCAGGAGACCGTGCGCTGGCACCAGGGTCGATCGCCTGCATACGGCCAGGGCATCACGTTCTGGTCGCTCGGCGAGATGATCCGCAGCCGGGCCGGGCTGGCAGAGACCGACGACGAGGGGATGACGCGCCAGAAGGTCGCCGCCGTCCTGGACGAGTTCATGCCGACGCACCCGAACAGGAAGTGGGTCGAGTCGGCGCTGCTCGAGCTGCTGGGCGTCTCGAGCGGGTTCCCGTCACAGGAGCTGTTCGGCGCGTGGCGCGCGTTCTTCGAAGCCCTCGCCGCCGACTCGACGGTGGTCCTCGTGTTCCAGGACGTCCACTGGGCGGACACCGGCACCCTCGACTTCATCGACCACCTCGTCGAGTGGTCGCGCAGCGCGCCGATCTTCATCCTGTCGCTCGCCCGCCCCGAGATCCTCGACAGTCGACCCGAGTGGGGCTCCGCGCGGCGGGGCTTCACGAGCGTCTACCTCGAGCCGCTGTCCGAGGCCGCGATGCGCGACCTCCTCGCCGGCCTCGTCCCCGGTCTCCCGGAGTCGACCGTCAAGGCCGTCGTCAGCCAAGCCGAGGGCGTGCCGCTGTACGCGGTCGAGACCGTCCGCATGCTCGTCACGGCGGGGCAGTTGAAGCCCGAGGCCGACGGCACGTACAGCCTGAGCGGCGACGTCAGCACGCTGGCCGTCCCCGAGACACTGACCGCCCTGATCGCCGCTCGGCTCGATGCGCTGGATCCGGTCGACCGCGCGATCCTGCTGGACGCCGCGGTCCTCGGCCAGAGCTTCACGCCCGCCGGCGTCTCCGCGGTCGCGGGCCGGAGCGTCGAGGAGCTCGAGCCCCGCCTGAAGTCGCTCGTGCGGCGGGAGATGCTCCGCCACGTTGCCGACGAGCGCTCGCCGGAGCGCGGGCAGTACGCCTTCGTCCAGGCCCTCGTGCGCGAGGTCGCGTACAACACCCTGGCGAGGCGGGATCGGCAGGTCCGGCACCTCGCGGCGGCGCGGTGGTTCGAATCCCTGGGGGAGCAGGAGCTCGTCGGGGCGCTCGCGGGCCACTACCTCTCCGCGCAATCCCTCGCGGCCGCGGGCGCCGAAGCCGATGCGCTCGGCGCGCAGGCGCGAATCGCACTGAAGGCCGCGGGCGATCGCGCGGCGTCGCTCGGATCGCATCGACAGGCGGTCGCGTTCTACGAGCAGGCGTTATCTGTCACGACGGACGATGCCGACGAGGCGGACATCCACGCACGAGCAGGTGCCTCCGCCGCCGTCGCGGGCGACTTCGAGACGGGCGACCGGCACTACACGCGGGCGCTCGAGATCCAGCGGGCCCGAGGAAACCGTTCGGCGGCCGCCAGGTTGACTGGTGCCCTCGGCCAGATGCTCCTCACCGGGAGACGGGTGGAACGCGGCAATCAGCTCCTCGCCGAGGGCGCGCGCGAGTTCGCCGATCTTGGGGACGATCCCGCGCTCCTGGCGATCGCCAGTCAGCAGGCCCGCGGCCTGTTCCTCGCGAACGACCACAAGGGCGCGATCCAGATCTCGGAGCAGGTCCTCGAGCGTGCCGAGCCGCTGGACGAGCTGCAGATCATCGCGGACACCCTGGTCACCCGTGGCTCGGCACTCGTGACCGTCCTGCGGTGGCGCGAGGGGATCGCCGCGCTCGATGGGGGCCGAAAGCTGGCCGAGACCCATGGCTTCAACAACACGATCCTGCGGGCGATCAACAACAGCCTCGGACTCAGGCTGCTCTTCGATCCGCAGGCCACCTACCGGGCGACGCTCGAAGGACTCGCCCTGGCCCGACGCCTCGGCCAGAGCGGCTGGGTCTCGGGCATGTCGGGGATCATGGCGTTCGGCGCGCACCGAACCGGCGACTGGGATGCCGCCATCGACGAGGTCGAGGCCGCACTCGCGGACTTCACCGATCCGCAGGGCCGGGCGATCATGGTCAACAACCTTGCCAACCTCCGAGCCGTCAAGGGCCTCCCGACCGCCGACCTCATCGCCGAGCTCGAGGCGACATCGGCCCTCGTGAAGAGCGACACCTCGACGTCCTGGGTCCTCGAATCACGAGGCTGGGTTGCCCTGGGCAGCGGTGACCTGGAGGCGGCGACAGAGACCTGGCTCAAGAGCGTCGAGCTGGATCCCGTCGGGTCCAGCAATCTCATCGCGTGGCTGGCGCGGCTGGCGATCTGGGGCGGGGACGCGGATGCGGCCGAGGGTCACACGGCCTCGTTCTGGGAGCATTCTCCGCACGGCGGAGCGTGCGAGGTCGATCGCGACATCCTGCGGGCTGGCATCGCCGGGCTCCGTGGCGATCCCCGCGGGGCAACAACGGCCTACCGGGCGGCGATCCCGAAGCTGCAGGAGCTGCAGCTCCCGCTCGACGAGGCGCTCCTTGCGATCGATCTCGCCTATGTGCTCGGCCCAGCCGACCCACTGACGATCGAGACGGCCAGTCGTGCTCGCGCCCTGTTCACGAGGATCGGCGCTCGGCCGTACATGGACCAGCTCGACGCCGCCATCGCGCACGGCCCGCACGCCGCACCGCCGGCCTCGGCGCAGGCCGGCGACTCGAACGGCACCGACGCTCCGAAGCGGCGACCGCTCGCGTCACGCCCGGCGGGCTGATCGGAAGCACCGAGCCCGGCTGCCTTGGCGTCTACCGATTCGCGCTCCCGGATTCGCTTCGGTTGCGCATGAGGTAGCTCGCGGAGGCGTGCGCGGTCTTCCGCGTCATCTCCGGCATCGGGGCTGCCCAGCGCTGCTGCTCGGACCTGAGCTCCGAGGCGAGCGCCCGAAGCTCGTCGTCGCGACCCGCGTAGCTCGCGATCCGCTCGGCAACGTGCCGGAGCCCGCGGACGGCCTCCTCGAAGTTCCCGGTCCTGTTGAGGGAAACCGCGTTCTGGCGGGCTCGGGCCGCGAACAGGCGCGCCACGGCGCGGTCGACGGATCGATCGCGAGGCTGGCCGTCGTTCGTGCGGTCGTCTGCGTACTCCCAGCCGACCCCGATGGGAGCTGCGCCCGCGAGGGAGAGCACGCCCTCCCGGTCGGTCGCGCCCACCAGGACGCCCACCTCCGAGCCGACGGACCCGTACCCGAACCGCACGCGCAGGACGACCTCCAGGCGCTGCTCCGCGATGAGATCGCCGAGGCGCACGAACCAGCGCGTGCCCCGATGCTCGATCGCGTACGACGACAGCGCGCCGATCTCGAGCGACTCCGGCGCGGTGATCTCCAGAGCGACGTCGCGGGCGACGACCTGGAGCAGCTCGCCGACCTCCGTCGCGATGTGATCCTGGATCTGGGCGGCGTTGGCGATGAAGTAGAAATGACCGCCGCCGGTGTCGGCCATCGACTGGAGCAGGCTCTCGTCGAAGTCCTCCCCCACCCCGAACGTCGTCGTCGTCACACCGCGGGCACGAAGCTCCTGGGCGTGGCGCGCGAGCTCGGACGGGTCGACGATGCCGACGTTCGCCAGCCCGTCGGTGAGCACAAGGACGCGGTTCACGCCCTGCGCGACCTGCCCCATGGCGACCTGCTCGGCACCGCGAAGCCAGCCACCGCCGAGGTCGGTGGAGCCGCGGGCGTCGATCGAGCGCAGGCGATCGATCGCGTTCGTCTTTGCCTCGCGCGATGCCGACGTGCCCTCGACGACGACGTCGATCCGGTCGTCGTAGCAGACGATCGAGAACCGGTCGGTCGGCAGGAGCCGGTCGACGGCGGTCTCGATGGCCCGCTTCGCGAGCGACAGCTTCTGGCCGGACATGGAGCCCGACCGATCCAGCACGAAGGCGAGATTCACCGGGTCCCGGGTGGTCTTCTGCGTCGCCTCGGGCGCCTCCAGCTCGACGAGCACGAAGCGCTCGCTCCGATGGGCCGAGCGGATGTACCGGCGATCCGATCGCGCGGCGAGTGTCTTGTTCTGGCGGGTCATGGCGTCCTCCTTCAGGACTGGTCCTCGTTCAGGACCTGGCGGGCGATCGTGATGAGGCGCTCGACCCGTCGTTGTTCCAGCCGGCTCGATGGCCGGCGCACGTGCAGCTCGACGTTCGGCCCGAGTGAGAATCGCTCCCACTGGGACCGCTCGAGCGATTGGGGCTCGTTCTGTGGCCGCTCTGACGCCTTTGGCGGCGCCGCAGGCACGTCGCGCAAACGCGGCATCGACCGCCGCAGGGTGGCGACGTCGGCCGCGCCCTCGGACTCCTCGGCTTGCTGAGGCATCACGGCAGGGGCCATCGACGCCACGGGCATCGACATAGGCGCAGGCGGTGGGGCCGCCATCGCGTAGGGAACCGGCGCCTCGCGGAGGGCCATCGTCGAGGAGTCGCGGCTCAAGAGGCCGCGAACGTATTCGAGGGCTGATGTGGTCGGCAGCGCGGGTGCCTCGGCGTCGGCGCCCAGCAGGCCCGCGACGTCATCGTCCGACAACGCGACGAGGCGAGCCCGGATCTCGGAGAGCGGCAGGTGCTCCGCCTGGAGCCGCTTCGTCAGCCGCAATCGACCCAGATGGCCGTCGCCGTAGTGCGCGCCTGGCCCGGATTCACCCGAGGACGGGATGAGCCCCTGGGCGATGTAGTAGCGGATCGTCCGGACGTTCAGACCCGTCAGTCGGGCGAGGTCGGCGATCGAGTAGGTGGCGTCGGTCGGCATGCCGATTACTATACACGAGACAGTCCGACTGTCAAGACTTCCCCGAACGGCTCGGCCCTAGAACGACGGCTTCGTCACCATGAGCACGACGATCACGACGACGATCAGGATCGTGACCATCCCGAGCAGGTTGCTGCGTGCGGCAGCGGCGCGGTAGGTGTCGGAGCCGGAATCCGCCTGTGCGGCGGCGAGCTGGCGGCGGATGGCCGGACCGTAGAGCGCGGCGCCGACGATGACGGCGGCCACGTAGAGGACCAGCGCGACCTGGATCCAGCCGGCCGAGAACGAGAACGCGCCCAGGAAGACCATCCCGAGCCCGGTCAGGAGCACCACGACGTACGCGGGCGTCGCGATCATGTTGTCGAGCTTGCGGATGGTGTCGATGGTGAACACGAGCCGTTCGCGATCGGCCGTCCCGGCACGCCGCAGCCAGAACGCGTACGTCACGTTGGCGCCCACCGCCACGATCGCTGCGAGCACGTGCACGACCTTGAGGAGCAGGACGGCGCTCATGGGCCGATTGTCCCACGGCCGAAAACGCCAGATGGGGCGTCGTCGACTCCCAGCCGAGGGCATCAATAGGGCTCGATGGGTTGCCGCCGAGAACTGTCGGGCGCGGATGCGGCAGTCGCCGATGACGTGCGACCTGCGGATCGTCGGCGTCATATCGCCCGAAAGGTCTGCCACCCGCCGATGCGGTGCAACTTGGGCAACTCGACCCGGGCCTAGGTGTTCGTGGAACCGTCACCCGCCGATCGCGGCAGCAGGTGACGGGCTTCATCGGGTTTGACGAACCTGCACCCGCGCCCGGATGCGCCGGGTCGGGTCGATCTGCTGCCGAAGTCGCAAGGCATCGGCGTTTGTCAGCGTGGTGGTCATCGCGTCAGCGTGGTTGTTCTCGTTGACCTAACAGCTCGCGCGATGATCGCCACCCCGACGATTCCAATCCCCGCGCTGACCACGAACAGGCCCGACAGCCCGAAGGCCGCCGCGACCGTCCCGCCCGCGGCGGCGGCCACGACCTGGCTCAGGCTCGTGCCCACGCCCTGGAAGATCCCCTGCGCGGTCGCCGCGAGCTCCGGCGGCACATGCTGGGAGACGTACATCACGCCACCGACGAAGAAGAACGCGAAGCCGAAGCCACCGAAGATCGAGGCGGCGAGCAGGACGCTGGGCTCGCCGGCGGTGGCCGCGAGGATGGAGCGGGCGGCGATGAAGATCGCCCCGGCCACGAGCAGCCGGCTGCTCCCGAATCTCGCGGCGAGCGCCGGGAAGGCGAGCATGAGCGGCACCTCCACCCCTGCTGCGATCGCCCCACCGAGACCGACGATCGTCGCGCCCGCGCCCAGCTCAGCGAACCGGAGGGGCGTGAAGCTCAGCACCGCGGACATGGCGAGCCAGGTCAGGAACGAACCAAGGAGGAAGACGCCGAGACCGCTCGGCCCGAAGAGCCGACCGGCGTCGCGCAGCGGGTGTGCCGCGGTCTGCATCGCGACTCGACCGGCCGGCGGGCGGAGCGACAGGCCGATCACGCCCGTCGCGACGAGCGACACAGCGAGGACCGCGAACAGCGACCCGACGCCCCACGTTTCCACGGTGAAGCCCGTCGCGAGCGCCGACAGGATGTACCCGACCGATCCCCACGCCCGCAGCGGCCCGTAGCCCGACCGCGTCGCGCCGGCGGTCTCGAGGGCACGCGCGTCGAGGATCGGCGAGAGCCCGGCCATGCCCGCGCCGCCGATCGCGGCACCGGCGAGGACCGGCAACAGACCGGTCGCGAACGCGAGGATCGCCGTGCCGGCCAGCGCCGTCGCGGTCGCCGCGACCATGACCACTGGGCGATCCTCGGAATCGATCGGACAGCGCACCCCAACCGGGCGACGCGAGCAGCCCGACGAGCGACGACAGCGCGAGGACGGTGCCCACCTCGCCGAGCCCGAAGCCGAGCGAGCGGTAGTACAGCGGGAGGTACGGGACGATCGCGCCGGCGGCCGCGAACACGGCCACGTAGGCGAGGGCCGACCTGACGCGAGGCGGGATCACGGGGCCGATGATGGCCGGGCGGTCGTCAGTCGGGTGCACCCGGAACGATCGCCTGCCGGAAGAAGCTCGGCAGGTGGGCGCGATTCGCCTCGAGCAGGGCGTCGAGCAGTGGCGCGGCGATGGCGTAGTCCGAGACGAGTGGGTTGGCCATCAGGGCACGGAGCGCGACCCCTCGATCCCCCGTCTTGGCGGCTGCGATCGCCAGCTCCTCGTAGGCCTTGACGGCCTGGACCAGGCCGCGCATCTCGGGCGCGAGGGCCGCCTGCGGGAGTGGCTGCGCGCCGTCCCGCGTGATTCGCGCCGGGACCTCGACGACGGCGTCGTCCGGGAGATCGGGCAGCGCTCGCTCGCCGGCACTCCCCCAGCCGTTTCGGACGTCGACGACCTGGACGTCGCCTCGCCCATCGTGGAGCGACGCGATGAGCTGTGCTGCCGCCTCGGAGTAGAACGCGCCGCCGCGGCGCTCGAGCAGCTTCGGCTTCTCGTCGAGGTTCGGGTTGCGGTACATGTCCAGGAGCTCGCCCTCGATGTCGATGACCTGCTCCGCGCGCGTCTCGGCGCCGTCGCGCTGGTGGCGCAGCTGCTCCTCGAACCGGTAGTACCACTTGAGGTAGTAGCTCGGGATCGAGCGCGTCAGGCGCACGATCTCGGCCGGCGCCCCGACGTCCCCGGCGAGCTCCTCGGCATTCTCGGCCAGGATCTCGGGCAGTCGATCGACGCCATCGACCTTGACCGCCCGGATCCAGGACAGGTGGTTCAGCCCCACGTGCTCGAGCTCGATCCGCTCGGGCTCGACGCCGAACCGCTCCGCGAACCGACGCTGGAACCCGATCGCGACGTTGCACAGGCCGATCGCGCGATGCCCCCCGTCGAGGAGCGCCTGGGTCACGATCCCGACCGGGTTCGTGAAGTCGACGATCCACGCATCCCTGGCGGCCCTCGTTGCGACCCGCTCGGCGAGCTCGAGGACGACCGGCACGGTCCGGAGTGCCTTGGCAAACCCGCCGGCGCCGGTGGTCTCCTGGCCGATCGTCCCGAAGCGGGGCGGGAGCGTCTCGTCGACGAGGCGCGCCGCCTGGCCCCCGACTCGCAGCTGGATCAGCACGAAGTGGGCGCCCTCGATGGCCAGGTCCGCATCGGAGGTGAGGACCAGCCGTCCACCCCATCCGAGCCTGTCCAGCATCCGACGTGCCAGCCCGCCGACGATCTCAAGGCGCTCCCCGTCGATGTCGAGGAGGACCAGCTCGTCGACCGGCAGCCGCTCGGCACGCCGTGCGAGGCCCTCGATCAGCTCGGGGGTATACGTGCTTCCGCCGCCGACGACCGCGAGCTTGACGCCCAATCCGTCCCCCACTTGCTCCTTGACACCGCGATGGGTGATTGCTTATAACGTTATCAACTCTCGCGCCTGGCGCAACCGTCGCCCGGCGCAAGCGTTCCCCCGGATTGTCGGGGAAGTGGTCGAGGAGGAGCGAGCGACCCGTGGCGCGTTTCCGGCTCGAGCTGGGCCCAGTGCCCCTCCACCACCAGGTCTATGTTGACCTGCTGGCGGCGCTTGATTCGGGTGAGCTCAGGATCGGCGAGCGACTCCCGCCGGAGCGCGAGCTGGCGCGGATGTACGGCTGCTCGCTGATCACGGTCCGGCGGGCCCTCGACGAGCTCTCGCGCGAGGGCCGGCTCCAGCGCAGCCAGGGCCGCGGGACGTTCGTGCTGCCACCCCGCCTCGACGTCGGCGAGACCGACGTCAGCTTCACCGAGGAGATGCAGCGCCGCGGCCTCGATGCGGAGACCCGCCTCATCGCCTCACGGCCCGAGGCCGCCTCCGAAGGCGTCGCCGCTGCTCTCGAGCTCGAGCTCGGGTCCCCGACCCTGTACGTGGAGCGACTCCGCCTCGCCGGCGGTGAGCCGCTGCTCCTGGAGATGGTCCACCTGCCCGCGGAGCGATTCCCGGGCCTCCTCGCCTCCGACCTCGAGCACGGCTCGCTGTACGGCCTGCTGACCGAGCGCTACCAGACATCCGTGGCCCGAGCCCGGGAGGCCCTCGAACCGGTGCTCCTCCCGGCCCGCGAGGCACGCCTCCTCGGGCTCGCGCCGCGGAGCCTCGCCCTCCTCGTGGAGGGCACCGCCTACACCCGCGACGGAACGCCGGTCGAGTTCGGACGCACGTACGTCCGGGGCGACCGCACGCGCTACTACGTCGAACGCGTCGTCGTCCGATCCGGCGCCAGCCGCGATCGGCTCCCCGAGCCGGCGCTCGCCGGCTGAGTCGAGAAGGAGGAGCTCGTGCTCACCAGGCCCCCGCGCGTCATCTCAGGTCGACGCGTCGACCTCGCGCTGCTCGCGACGGTCGCGCTCGTCATGGCGGCGTGCGGTCCCACGGCGTCGCCCGGCCCGACCACCGCCGGCGGAACGACCAACCCAGCCACGGCCGGCCCGAACCCGACCGTCGGGGCAGCCGCGAGCTTCGCGCCCGGCGACCTGCGCTGGTACTGCTGCCTCGGCACGGGCGAGGATCCGTCGCAGGTTCCCACCGAGGAGGAGGTCGCGGCCGGCTTCGCCACGAAGCACGCCGGCAGCTCGCTCAAGTTCGAGGTCGTGACCTATGACCTCGCCCGCTCGACGCTCTCGACCCAGATCGCCGGCGGCAACGCCCCGGATATCGTCGGCCCGGCCGGCGTCGGCGGCATCGCCGCGTTCAAGGGCCAGTGGCTCGATCTCGACCCGCTCATCACCAAATACGGCTACGACGTCAGCCAGTACGACCCGGGGGCGGTGGCGTTCTACAAGAACGAGGACGAGGGCCAGTACGGCCTGCCGTTCGCCGTCTACCCGTCGATGCTCTGGTACAAGAACGACCTGTTCGAGGAGGCCGGGCTGAACCCGCCGCCACACAAGTACGGCGAGAAGTACACGATGCCCGACGGCTCCCAGGTCGACTGGAACTACGACACGGTCAAGCAGATCGCGCTGCTCCTCACGGTCGACGAGGCCGGGCTCGACGCGACCCAGGCGGGCTTCGACCCGGACAAGATCGTCCAGTACGGCTTCGAGCCGCAGCGTGACGACCTGCGCGGCCTCGGCTCCTACTGGGGCGCCGGCAACCTTGCCGGCGGGGACGGCGAGACGGTCGAGATCCCGGCCGCGTGGAAGGACGCCTGGAAGTACTTCTACGACGGCATGTGGAACGGCCACTTCATCATGACCGGCCCGGTCTACGAGACCGACGAGTTCAACGGTGGCGGCTACGCGTTCTTCTCCGGACGCGTCGCGATGAGCGAGAACTTCCTGTGGACCACGTACGGCGTCGCCGATGCGGGCACCGACTGGGACCTCGCCGCCATCCCCTCGCACAATGGCACGGTCACCTCGCCGCTCAACGCGGACACGTTCGCGGTCATGAAGGATTCGAAGAACCCGGACGCGGCGTTCGCGGCCCTCACCTATCTGATCAATGACTCGGCGGACGAGCTGCTCGGCCTGTACGGCGGCATGCCCGCGATCGTCGACAAGCAGGACGCCTTCTTCGAGCAGCTCGGGGCGACCGAGGGCTTTCCCGACGAGGTCGACTGGCAGGTCGTCCGGGACAGCCTCGGACACGCCGACAACCCGAACTTCGAGGCGGCCATGCCGAAGTACAACGAGACCCTCGTCATCCTCGGCAAGTACCTCAGCAAGTGGACGACAACCGAAGGCCTGAACATGGATTCCGAGATCGAGGCGCTCCGCGCCGAGATCCAGGGAGAGTGGGACAAGTAACCCCGGAGCCGGTCTGAGGCTTGCCCGCGCATGGACCAGCTGCCGGCCATCGCGACACGCCGGCTGTCGATCGGCGGCGGCGGCCGACTGGCACTCCCGCGACTCAGCCCCCTGGCGCGCCGCGAGGCGCGCCAGGGGTACCTGTTCATCTCTCCGTGGATCGTCGGGTTCCTGCTGTTCACCGCGTTCCCGATGGTCGCGACCTTCGGCTTCACGTTCCTGAACATCACCCTCGCCCAGGAGGACCCGCTCCGGTTCGTCGGCCTCGATAACTACACCCGGCTCGCGAACGACGGCCGGGTCTGGGAGTCGCTCGGCGTCACGCTCAAGTTCGCGGCACTGTGGCTGCCGGTATCCGTGCTGCTCCCGTTCGCGATCGCGCTCGGGCTGCACAGCCAGTACGTGCGCGGCGCGAGCCTCATGCGGACGCTGTTCTTCATGCCCTACGTCGTCCCGTTCGTGGCCGGGATCCTCGTCTGGCAGGAGACACTCGGGCTCGGCGGCTGGTTCAACGGCATCCTCCAGGTCCTCGGCTGGGAGAAGCCACCCGCCTGGCTCTTCGACTCGACGTTCATCTATCCCGCGCTGGTGTTGATGGGGATCTGGGGGATCGGCGCCGGGATCATCGTCAACCTCGCCGGCCTCCGGGGCATTCCGACCGAGCTGTACGAGGCGGCGCGCATCGACGGGGCCGGCTCGTGGGCCCAGCTCCGGAACGTGACGCTGCCGCTGATGTCGCCGATCCTGTTCTACACGCTGATCCTGGGCGTCATCGGCGTGCTCCAGTACTTCCTCGTCCCGCTCGTGCTCAAGAACGGCACCGGTGAGCCGGGCGGCTCGACGATGTTCTTCAACCTCAACCTGTACCTGACCTTCTTCAACTTCCAGCAGCTGTCGTACGGCGCCACGATGGCCTGGCTGCTGTTCGGCATCGCGCTCCTCATCACGCTCGTGCTCTTCCGGCTCTCCCGGCGGTTCGTGTACTACGCGGGCGAGCGGTGACGGCGGCGGGCGCCACGCGGCGACGCGGGTTCCTGCGGGGCGGCGGGTCGCCCGCGGAGGCAATGCGCGCGGCGATCCTCACCTCGGCGATCGCGGCGGTCCTGGTCGTGTTCCTGGCGCCCCTCGCCTACAGCGCGGTCACGTCGCTCAAGACGCCGGACCAGATGACCCAGCCGAACTCGCCGATCCTGCCGTCGGACCCGGCGACGTTCGAGTGGCAGGGCGAGCAGTACGACGTGTACTTCGTGCCCCTGCCAGACGGCACGACGCGGGAGCTGGCACTCGTCAAGCCGGGCCGGCAGCAGAGCGAGTTCGTCGATCCGGCGAACCCCGACGCGGGCCCGATCGTGTGGCAGGGGTCGTGGCGCACGCTCGACCAGCCCTGGGAGCTCGCGCCACGCTTCGAGAACTACGCCGAGGTCTGGGACCTCATCAAGTTCCCGCGGCTCCTGCTCAACACCGTCGCGATGGCGCTGATCGGGACGATCGGGACGGTGCTGTCGTGCACGCTCGTCGCGTACGGCTTCGCCCGGTTCCGGTTCCCCGGTCGAGGGCTCCTGTTCACGCTGCTCATCGCGACCATCTTCCTGCCGGCCGCGGTGACGCTCATCCCGACGTACACGCTGTTCGTGAAGCTGGGCTGGGTGGGCACGTGGCTGCCGCTCCTCGTCCCCACGTTCTTCGCGAACGCCTACGACGTGTTCCTGATCCGCCAGTACCTGCTGACGATCCCGCGCGACCTCGACGAGGCGGCCGCGATCGACGGCGCGAGCCCGCTGCGCATCCTGCGCTCGGTCATCCTGCCCCAGGCATGGCCGGTGATCGTCGCCGTCTCGATCTTCACGTTCGTGTACTGGTGGAACGACTTCCTGGGCCCGCTCATCTACCTCGCCGGGCACGACGAGCTCCTGCCGCTCCAGGTCGGGCTCGCCCGGTTCAACGGTGTCTACTACCAGAATGCGGCGTTCATCCAGGCCGGCAACATGATGACCCTGTTCATCCCGGTGATCCTGTTCGTGATCTTCCAGCGCGTGTTCACCCGCGGGATCGTCATCACCGGGATCGAGAAATAGCCGCGGGGCGCGGCGGCGGCCGCTCACCAGCCGGGCCGTTGCGGGTGGCGCTGACGTTCGACGCCGAGCACCCGGACCGGCCGACCGATCCGCGGGCCGAGCCGCGCCTGCTCGAAGCGCTCGAGCGCCTCGGCGTCCGCGCGACGTTCTTCCTCCAGGGTCGCTGGGTCGAGGCGCAGCCCGACCGCGCCCGGCGGATCGCCGCCGGCGGGCACCTCGTCGGCAACCACGGCCACTACCACGTCCGGATGCCGCTGCTTTCCGATGCGGGCCTCGCGACCGACATCGCCGATTCGGAGAAGGCGATCATCGCCGTGACCGGCGTCGACCCGAAGCCGTGGTTCCGTTGCGCATTCGGGGCTGGCGGAGACGATGCACGCGTCCTCGCCGCGGTGGGCGCCGCCGGCTACCGGCACGTGCCGTGGCACGTCGAGGCCGAGGATTGGGAGCCGCATCTCGGCGGCGACGACGTCGCCCGGGCGGTGATCAATGGCGTGCTGGCCCATCGGGCGAGCGGCGCCGTGAGCGCCAATGGGCGTGCCGATATCGGCGTCGACGGCACGATCGTCCTGCTCCACACGTGGCCCCTCGGCACGGCGGACGGGGTCGATGCCATCGTCACGCGACTGCGCGACGCAGGCGCCGAGCTCGTCGGTGTCGATTCGCTGGACTGGAGCATCGGGATCGATCAACCATCCCCGTCATGACATCGACCGGATCGCGTCTTGCCGTCCTCGCGGTCGACGGTGGTAACTCCAAAGCGGACCTCGCGCTCGTCGGTGCCGACGGCAGGCTCCTCGCTGCGGCCCGCGGACCGAGCATCTCGCACCAGGCGGTGGGCCTCGACGCGGGCATGGCCAACCTCGCCGCCCTCGCCGAGGGTGCGTTCGCGGCGGCCGGACTGCCGCGCAGTCTCGGCCAGATAGCCGATTCCGAGGCGCCGCTCGCCGATCTCGGTGTCTTCTCGCTCGCCGGCGCGGACTACCCCGAGGACGTCCGCCTGCTGGCTCGGGGAATCCAGGAGCAGCACCTGGCACGCGAGGTCGTGATCCTGAACGATACGTTCGGGGCGCTGCGCGCCGGAACGCAGCGCCCGTGGGGGCTCGTCCTGATCTGCGGCCACGGGATCAACGCGGCAGGCGTCGCGCCCGATGGTCGCTCGGCCCGATTCGATGCCGTCGGCGAGTACGCTGGTGACTGGGGCGGCGGCGGGGGCATCGGCCACGCGGCGATCTCGGCCGCGATCAGGGGTCGCGACGGGCGCGGTCCGAGGACTGCCCTGGAACGTCTCGTCCCTGCCGCCTTCCGGGTCGCCAGCCCGGCAGCGCTGACGAAAGCGTTCTACCTGGGCCGGATCGGCGAGGAGCGGGTGCAGGACCTGTCACCCGTCGTGTTCGAGGCGGCCGCGCATGATGCCGTGTCGCGCCAGATCATCGACCGGCTGGCCGACGAGCTCGTGGCCATGGCCCGCGCGCTGGCACGCCGGCTCCGCCTCACGCGGCTGGACCCCGAGGTCGTGCTGGCGGGCGGCGTGTTCAAGACCGCGGACGCCGCGTTCCACGCGCGTGTGGAGCAGGGCATCCGAGCAGCCGTCCCGAACGCGCAGCTGATCCGCCTGGCCGCCCCGCCGGTCCTCGGCGCCGCCTTGCTGGGTCTCGACCGGCTCGCGGGAGGCACGTTGGACCCGCGCGCGGCCGCTCGCCTGCGAACGGCCCTCGAAGCCTGGGACGCGCGGCCCGCCTGAGGCGCGTCTCGCTAGGTTCGGAGGCCGCGGGGCAGCGGCGGCAGCGTCTCGTGGCGGGTCGGTGGCGGCACGGAGGCGAGACCCGGGTGGGCCCTGCCACGGCGGAAGACAGCCAGCACCCGTCCCCCGCGTCGAGCCGCCGAGGGCGCGAGGATCGCTCGTGCCCCATCGCGGAAGTACGCCTCGCCGATGGCCTGGGTCGCCGGCCACGCACGGCGGCTCGGGTCGAGTCGATCGATCCCGTGCGCCGCGAGCACCGCGGGTGCCGTCAGGTCTGCGACCTCATCGAGCTCGACGTCGATCCGCCAGATCGATCGCGGAAGTCGCCGCGCCGGCGGAACGCCCGCCTCGGACGTGTGCCGGAACCACTCGGCCCACACGGTTGCCTCGCTGTCGCCGAGGTAGATCGCGCGGATCGCCTGCCCGCGCTGCCACCTGCCGTCGGCCGGCTCGTCGGTCCAGGTGAAGGGCTGCGCGTCGGCCCTCGTGATGCGCCACCACGTGCCCTCGACGCGGATTCGGGGCGCCGTCAGCTCCATCGCGCGGTCAGCTCCATCGCCCGGCCCATCGGACCCATCCGACTCGGCGGCGGCTCAGGAGAACGAGTCGTTCTCGAGCTCCGCGACGAGGCGCGAGACGTCGCGGTACTTGCCGCGCGACAGGAGGTCCAGCGGCCGGCGGTCGTCGAGCGCAGGCACGGGCTTGAGCAGCCACAGCGGCACGTAGCTCGCGGACATTATCCGCTCCAGTCGATCGACCAGCGCCACCAGCTCCATGAACCGCGTCCTCTTCTCACCGGTCGGGCGTCGGGTCGCGCGCGCCCAGGCGTTCACGGTCGAGGGCTGCGCGCCAACCGCGACTGCGATGTCGCCTGTTCCGACCCCCAGGTCCCGAACTCGCCTGATCTCGTCTGCAAAGGCCGTGATCGCCATCTCGTCTCCCTGGGTCGCGCCTACACGCGCACCGCCGAAGTGTAGCGATTTCGTCGCGAGAACGTCGCGCCAGGCTCCGACGCCCGTCAGGGTGCTGCGAGACGTTCGACCCGGGTGTTGACGGGCAGCGGTCACGTACGTCCGACAATCGGGCGATGGCGACGTACGAGCTCAACAGGCCTGCGTTCGAGCACGCGAAGGACCTGATCGAGAAGCGGCAGTACATCCTGAACAGCGACTGGGGCGAGCGCCAGCCGAGCGCGGAGGACGAAAACCGCTTCCTCGACCGGCATTCATGGGCTGACTAC
Source organism: uncultured Chloroflexia bacterium (assembly GCA_963721765.1). Classification (GTDB taxonomy): domain Bacteria; phylum Chloroflexota; class Limnocylindria; order Limnocylindrales; family CSP1-4; genus UBA5189. The sequence continues at coordinate 807,129 of CAVRJP010000001.1, read as the reverse complement.
GCGCTATGGCACCTCGGGCTGACCGTCGGGGCGAACGACGAGACGAAGGCCCGCTACGCGTTCGTGTTCGGCGACCTCCGGCGGATCCATCGGACCGGCATCATCGCGGTCCACTTCCGGGCAGCCGAGTGGCGCCACAAGGCGATCGAGCTTGCCGCCCACGAGCTCCTCCAGGTGCTCGACAGGCGCGCCGGAATCACGGGCTGAGTTGCAGGCCTCGCACGAGGACGCGCCGAGCTCGCTCATATGCGCGAAATCGGCCATCCCGGGATCGTTGCTCTGGGCGATGCCCATTGCTGTCATACGAGATGTGGAGCCCGACCCCCTCCGATACCGAGTCGCTGCCGCAGTCTCGCGCGGCGGTCAGGGTAGGTTGGCCGATCGTCGAGTCCGGGTCGCTATCTGGGAGAGCTGGGCGGGCTGTCCGGGTAGTCGGCGGCTCGGCCCCAGCGGACTGCCCGGGATAACGAGCGGTCTTCGCAGGTAGAGAACGCCGACGATGCGTGCGAGCGTCGGCCACCTGATTCCTTTCAGCTGACCGGTTTCCAGGCGCGAGATGGTCGACTGGCTCACCCCGACACGCCACGCGAACTGGCGTTGGGATACGCCGGCAGCGAGCCGCCCCGAGCGAACAGCGTTGCCGATTGCTTGTCGGCCGGCCTCGATGATCGCGTCGTTCTCGGGCGGATCCCAGCTTGCCATCGAAGTCGATCATCGCGAGCGCGGATTACCGGTCGCTCACCCGAGCATGCACGGATCGGGTCTCGAGGAGCGCTCGTATGCAAGCGATGGGCATTGCCCGCGAGAGATGCCTGCCAGCGGGTGATTCCGCACCATGGCCCGTCTTGGCCGCTCAGCACTTCCTATGCAAACGATGCGCATCACCCGCCAGAGCCGCCTGCCAGCGGGTGATTCCGCACCTTGGCGCGTCCTGGCCGCTCAGCACTTCCTATGCAAACGATGGGCATCACCCGCGATCGATGCCTGCCAGCGGCCGATTCTGCGCATACGAACCGATAGCAAGGCACATCCAGCGGCGCTGGCGCCCAGCGCTTTCAGTGCATGCTGGAGGTGTCGACCACCTCGAAGTCGGCGCCGGTGATCTGGTGGAAGTCGTGCAGCTGGTCGTCGTTCCAGTTGGCGTGCGGCGCGCCCGTGATGTACCAGGGCGAGCCGTTGTCGGCGAGGACCATGCCGTAGCGCTTCAGCGCGGTGAGGATGATCCGCGCCTGCGAGCCGAAGCCCGAGATGTCGAACGATGACTTCAGGCGCACGCGGATACCCATCGGCGGCAGGTCGGGGTTGTTCCCCTCCCCCGCGTCGTGCCGGGCGGGCCAGATGTGGTCCGAGCGCGTGTGCGGCGCCGTGAACCGGATCGCGTGGCGGATCGCGCCGTCGGCGACCTCGTCCCACCGGACCAGGCCGGGCAGGATCGGGAGACCTGCGGCGTCGGCGCTCGTCCAGCCATCGGGCCGGAGCGCGTTCGAGCGGAGGTTCCAGAAGGCGCCCGAGTCGGCTTCCCAATCGCCGCCTGACTTCCGCGCGTTGAACAGCTCGTACAGGTCGCAGCCCTCGGTGTCCCACAGGATGATGTGGCGATCGCTGGCGTTCTCGATCTTGGGACTCGCCGGGATCGGGTACGGGCCATCGTCCGACTCGCCGGGCCACCGGAACGAGACGTCGCGGAGCGGGGTCGAGGAATCAACCTTGTTGAACGGGATGCCGTAGCCGACGCCGTCATTCCACTGGGTGGAGCTGAAGTCGGGATGCAGGTACTCGTCGATGCCGATCGAGTCGATGAACGTGTCGGACTTCGAGTGTACGGGCAGGCTGTCGATGCGGGTGTTCCAGTAGTTGCTGTCGGGAAAGACCTGGCACGGCGCGGGGTTCGGTGGGTTCGTCGGATCGGGGTCGGGATCCGGTGGGTCGGTCGGCTTCGGGGGCTTGGGCGTGGGCTTCGGCGTTGGATCCGGCTTCGGATCCGGCTTGGGCGTCTTACCGGGCTTCTTCGTGGGGTCGGGGTCGGCCGGGCCCTGGGGTGCCGCGGTGGCGACCGAGTCGGGCGTCGGGACTGCGAGGTTGTCGTTCCAGACCGACGAGCCGGGGATGGCGGTCGGCCCGATCGCCGCGAAGGTGCTCGGGCCGGCCATCGATGCGTGCGAACCGTCGCTCGCCCCTGCCGCGGGGCTCCCATCGCTCGCTCGAGGACCGAGCAGGACGATGAGCGGCACCACGGCAAGCCCGAGCACGATGAGCGCTCGAAGCCCCCGACGATCCATCGTGGGCTACCGTCGCCGATCGATCGCCCGTTGTCGATGGACAGGTCGTTCGCGGGACAGGGGCAGGAGGTCCCGTCGCACGAAGGACCCTCCGATTGGGCGCCGGCCCCCACTACGGCGGCGCCGCGGCGGGCTCCGGTTCCTCGGTCGGTGTCGGTGGCGGTTGCGGGTCGGGGTCGTGGCCGATCTGGGCGCGCCGCCAGGGCAGGATCACGTCGTTGATCACGACCATGGCGATCGCGACGAGTGGGATGGCGAGGATCGCGCCGGGAATGTCGCCTACCGCGGAACCAGCGAGCACCGCGAGGAGAGCCACGACTGGCGAGATCGAGATCAGCCGACCCTGGATCACCGGGACCAGGACCAGCGATTCGGCCTGCTGGATGATGATCACGAGGACGAGCGTCGCAAGGGCCTGGCCGGGCGACTCGAAGAAGGCGACGGCGATCATGACGACGCCGGCGATGATCGGGCCGGCGATCGGGATCGCCTCGGTCAGGAACGCGAAGATGCCGAGCGGCAGGGCGAACGGCACGCCGATCAGCGTCAGCCCGACCCACGACCCGACGCCGGTCACGAGCATGATCAGGAGCTGACCGCGGACGTACGCGCCGAGCCGGGTGCCGGCCTTCGCGAGGAGGCCGTCGAGGAAGGGTCGATCGTCGGGCGCGACGAAGCGCATGACCCAGGCGCGTGCGCGGTCGCGCTCGAGGACCATCAGCGCGCTCAGGAACGTGATGAGCACGAGCGCGGCGAGGAAGCCGACGATGACGCCGGGGATTCGGGCGAGCAGCCCGCCCACCGACCCGAGCTGGCCGAGGATCACGTCCACGAGGTTCCCGCCGGTGGACAGGCCGAACTGCGCGAGGAACGCGGTGAGGCGCTCGGAGACCGTCCCGAGGATGCCCGGCAGGTCCGTGGCCAGCTCCCGCGCCTGGGCGAGGAGCGGCGGGACGATGACGCCCAGCAGGACCCCGACCAGTGCGATGAGCCCGAGGTAGACGATGAGCACGGCTCCGATGCGCGGCACCCCTCGCCGCTGGAGCTCCGCCACGGGAGCGTGAATCGCCGCGGCGATGACGAGCGCCATGAAGCCGAGCACCACGACGTCACGGACGAGGTAGATCCACCACGCCGCGAGCCCGACCACGAGCACGACGATCGAGACCCGGACGGCGATCGACGTCGCCAGCCGGAGCTTCTCCTGGTCGTCCGTCGTCGTTCGCTTCGCCATCGAGTCGTCCCTTCCTCGCTGGTCGCTACGTCTCGCCGATGTCCTCATTCCAGATGTCGGGATGCTCGCGGATGAAGTCCTGCATGAGGTCATAGCACGCGGTGGAGTCGAGGTTGACGACCTCGACGCCCCGGGATCGCAGCAGGTCCTCGCCGCCCAGGAACGTCCGGTTCTCGCCGATCACGAGGCGCGGGATCCCGTACAGCAGGATCGCGCCGGTGCACATGTCGCACGGCGAGAGGGTCGTGGCCATGGTCGCCCGGCGGTACGCGGACGCCGGGAGGCGCCCTGCGACCTCGAGCGCGTCAGTCTCGCCGTGCCGAATCGCGCTCCCGAGCTGCACGCGCCGGTTGTGCCCCGCGCCGACGACGCGGCCATCGACCAGGAGCGCGGCGCCGATCGGGACGCCACCCTCGGCGCGGCCGATCCGCGCCTGCTCGATCGCGACCTCGAGGAGCTCGGCATCGTCCATCGCCGGCAACGGTAGCGCGACCGAGTCGAACCGATTGACCGATCCTCGATGATGTCGACAGCCGTTCGACGATTCAGGGAGGGAATTGACGATGGGCGCTTCGGATCTGGCGCGGGTCGCGGCTTCGACCGATTCGCAGGCTGGCTCTCGATGCTCGCCGGCGTGGCCGGGCATCGGCTACGCCGTCGCATTCGTGTCCTGCAGGAGGCAACGCCCGAGCGCGTTCTTTCTGACGCTTGCGCCGCTGCTCGCAGTCGTGCGGGCTTGTCGCGGTGTACCTGCGGGTCCGGGAGGTCGATGCCGGGTTCGCCACGGTCGCGCTGGCATTGGGCGCGTTCGGGTCGCTCGCGGCGTCGACGCATGGCGCGTACGACCTCGCCAACGTGCTCCACCCGGCGGGGCCGGCCCCGATCGACGGATTCTTCGCGCAGTTGCCCTATCCGGGGGACCCGCGCGGCTACGGCGACATTCGGGCTCACGGGGTTCGCGGTCGCGATTCTCGCCTGGCTGTCGCGCAGGACGTCGGAGGTCCCGGGCTGGGTCAGTCCGCTCGGACTGATCCTCGGGCTGTTCCTCGTGCTGACCTGGCTCGCCCGGATGATCGTGCTCGACTCGACGAGCATGCTCGTGCTCGGACCGGCGCTCGTGAGCGGGCTGCTCAGCCCGGTGTTCTTCTTAGGGCTCGGCGCCTGGTTGCTGGGCTGGCGCGGGGGTAGGGCCGCTCGGGCGCGGAGCGTGGCCCGATCTCCGATGACGAGGATCAGCCCGAGCAACAGCCAACCGACCCCGTGCAGGAAGACGCCCACCAGGGCGATGGCTGCGATCGCCGATCCATAGACCTCGGAGTCGATGAGATGGAACCGATCGTCGCCGATGTACGCCATGGCTGACCCGAGGAGCGCGATCGCACCGATGCGCGCCAAGCGAGCCGCCCAGTCAGCCATACCGGCCCACGCCACGCCGGCCCGGAGCAGGATGGCGGCGTAGATCGCGCCCGCGATGCACTGCGGTCCGATTGCCGACAGGAATTGCACACCGGTGAGGCCGACAAAGCCACCCGAGGCACCGAGCGAGCCCACAAGCACCCCCGCCCAGAGGGCGCCGAACGCCCCAAGTGCGGCGGTTACGGCGAATGCGAAGCGAGGGCCTGGCAACCGCGAGCCGCGGATAGTAGGCGAGGGCGATCGCGGATCCGGCCGCGCTGAACCAAGCGAGCCGCAACAGGTTCACATGGAAATCCTCGAACGGTTCGAACGCTAGGAATGGCACTAGGAGAACGAGCGCTCCGCTCACGCCGAGCGCGCCGAGCAGTCGCATCGGGAGGGTCGGCTGGAAGGTCGCCACTGAGTGGGCCACGGTTCTATCCCTCCGCAGGTGCTGGCCGATTGCGTTGATCGCGAGGTCGCCCAGTCCCCGAATCCAGGTGGCAATCACGCCCTCGGTCCCTCGCTCCGTCCCGGCGTCGCGCAACTTGTCCCGGAACAGGACGACCATCTCGTCGGCGTACCGCTCGCGGAACGATCTTGGGTAGGCGCGCATCAAGCTCGCGTAGAGGCGATCGCTCCGACTCATGCCTGATCGCCGAGGGCCCACGGCCGGGCCGAACTCACGAGTACCTCGAGGCGTTGGACCTCGCTTGCCGCAACGGATCTGCCGACCGTCGTGAGCCGGTAGTAGCGCCGACGCTGGTCGTCCAGGTCCGGGTCCGGTCGCTCGTCGCTCTCCTCGATGAGCCCGTCGGCAAGGAGGCGCTTGATCGTCGTGTAGATGGCGCCGGGTCCGAGCTTCACGGCGCCGCCGGTGATCCGAGCGACCTCGCGCATGATGGCGTAGCCGTGACGCTCATCCGGCCCGAACGCAAGAACGATGTACATCGCCACTCGGGACAGCGGTGGCGTGCTTTCGGGTCGTGGGGGCAATGTCGTCATCATGCGCGCAACTATATCAGGTTCGGATACATTGTCGACAGATAGAGTGCTCGGTCCACAGGGCGGTCGGTGCCGGTTCGTCCGGGATCCCGTGCCAGATTTACGGCCGGTGCGTGCTTGTCATCGGTTCGGCCGCGGCTTGAGCGTGAGGAGGAACACCGAGGTTGTTTCCGACTGACGAACGTGAGCCCGATTGCAATTTGGCACGAATCGGGTTGGCTGGGCCGAATCGGCTCGACGTACGGGAATCCCCACCTTGAGGCGCACTCGGACCCATCGCCTACCCTTGCCCGAATGTCGACGCGGCTCCGATACGGCGTCCCGGCGCTCCTGGTCATCGGGGTCGTGCTCGCGGGCCTGGCGCTCACGGGCGGCCTCGGCGGGCTCGGGCTCGGGCCAGGTGGTCCCGGCGCATCCGGCCCGAATGGCGCCTCGGGCGCGACATCGTCGCAGGGGGCCGACGGCTCGTTCCCGATCGACCCAACGCTCGCGCCGACACCGACGCCGCGACCCGAGGTCGGTGGCACGGAGCTCTACGGCTACCTGCCCTACTGGGAGATGACCGACGGCGTGGTCGAGCACCTTCGGTCCGATCACCTCTCGACGATCGCGCTGTTCTCGGTCTCGGCCCGTCGCAACGGGGTGCTCAATACCGGACCCGTCGGCTACTCGCGGATCACCGGGCCGATCGGGCGCCAGATCATCGCCGAGGCACATGCGCGCGATGCTCGCGTCGAGCTCGTGTTCACGAGCTTCGGCGCCGAGAAGAACGGGGTGTTCTTCGGACGCATCCCGCGCGGCGGCGGCGCGCCGGCGAGCCCCGCGCCGGCCGCCTCGGGAGTGCAGGTCCCGACGGACACGCCGACCGCGCCGCCGCCCTGGCAGCGGACCGTTGGCGAGCTCGTGGACCTCGCGGTCGACCTGGACGTCGATGGCATCAACGTCGACGTCGAGCTGCTGGACGAGCAGGATCGCGGCGGGTACGGCGAGTTCCTCGCGGCACTCCGGAGCCGGCTCGTCGAGGCGATCCCGCGGGCAAGGCTGAGTGTGGCCACGGAGGCGGGACCGCGCGGCGTCGGCAACGCGGCGAAGGCGGTCGAGGCGGGCGTGGACCGCGTGTTCCTCATGGGCTACGACTACCACTGGTCGGGCTCGTCGCCGGGTGCGACGTCGCCGATCGACCGCCACGACGGCATCTACGACCTGCGCTGGTCGATCGAGCAGTACGTCGGAGTCGGCGTGCCCCGAGATCGGATCCTCCTCGGACTGCCGCTGTACGGCATGAGCTGGCACATGAACGGGCCGGACCGAACCTCGTACGTCCTCGAGCGTGGGCAGACGTGGATCCCGAACCGGCACCTCAGCGTCGTGCTCGATCCGGCGTTCTCGCCCGGTCGAGACCCGTTCGAGGTCGCCGAGTTCTTCATCGAGCCCGCCGACCCCGGGTTCCGCATCACGTACTTCGATTCGCCGGCCACCCTGCGAACGAAGCTGGCGTTCGCGCGCGACCAGGGGCTCGCGGGCGGCGGCTTCTGGGCCATCGGCTACGAGCGCGGGCTGCCCGGCTTCCTCGCCCTCATGGCCGACTTCCGAGAGGGGCGGGTCGATCGATCCGAGGCGCCGACGGGGACGCTCGTGCCGTAGGCCCTCGGCGAACGGAGCCCGGTGCCCGATCGGGCAACGGCAGGCGTCGGAACGGGCAGGGCGAGACGACCGTTCGAACCAGCCAGAGCGCCCTACTCGGGCAGCTGAACTTCCTCACGAACTGACCTGCCGCCCCGCGTCGGAGCGGCGCCCGTCGGCGACGCTCTCTCGTGCAGGTCGGGGCGTCGCGCGGCGCCCCTGACCCTGCCTGCGTTCGCGGGTCGAATTGGCCGAAGCACCCGTCGCGACCACGCACCTCCACGAGGACGTCGCCAGCCCGACGCGGACGCCGGCCGCGCCGGAGTCGGGAGCGCCGGATCTCGCCTCCGAGGCCGCCGCCCAGACGCTGGTTCGCGCGTTCCACCATGCGGCCGGGGCGGGCGCACCAGGGGGTCCCGGCGCTCCGCCAGCGACGCCGCCAACGTGGACACGCTCGAACCGCATGGCGGGTCGCGATCTCGTGGCGCTCCAGCGACTCGCCGGCAACCGTGCGGTCACCGGTCTGGTTCGGCGCAACGTCCAGCGCCAGCAGACCGGCACCCTGCCCAAGGCCCAGGGCGACCCATCGCTCGGGGCGTCATCGACGCCAGGATCGACGGGCACGGGAGCGGCGCCCAAGGCAGCCACGCCGTTCGAGCTCCAGTACCAGGGGCTGACCCTCGAGAAGGCCGCCCGGAACCTGCTCGCCGACATCACGATGACGGACCCGTTCATCGTCGTCGTCCTGCAGCGCAACCTGCTCGCGGTCTACGGCAACAGCGGCGAGCGCCTCGTCCAGGTCGAGCTCAAGATGCCGGAGGGGGTCAACCCGCTTCCCGGCGTCTACATCACGCCGCCGGCCAGCGAGGCGGCCAAGGCCAAGGCGCCGTTCGCCCTGCGCCGCCTGATGGTGGATCCGGACACGAAGAACTGGGTCCTCGGCGGGTACACCGCGTTCCTCAAGCAGGAGACGAAGAAGCCGGCCGGGAAGGCGCCGCCTGCCGCGCCCGGTGCGCGCCCGCCGGGCCGACCGCCCCCGGTGCGACGACCGCTGGTGCCACTGGCACGGCGCACCGGCGGCGACGCAGCGACGCCCAAGCCGGACGCCAAGGCGACCACCGGCGACGCAGCAGGAACGGTGGCTCCGGCGCGGGCGGTGACGCGGCCGCGAAGGCCAAGCCCCCGCCCCTGATCGACGTCCAGGCCTTCGTCTCCAACCCCGGACTGCTCAGCTCGGTCATCACGAAGTACGCGGACGCCTGGCAGTTCTTCCTCGTGCCCCAGGTGTCCGGCGGAGCGGGAACCGGCAAGGCCGGCGGCGCCCGCACGACCGGCTTCGCCGGCGAGCTCGAGGGCAAGGGCGATCCGCCCAACGCGCCGCCCTGGCCAGTGTCCGTCGAGGGCCCGAAGATGCTCAACGTTGGCGGCGTCGCGCCGTTCGCCGCCAAGATCAACTGGGCCTCGAACGACGCGTCGATGATCGGCATGGTCACCTCCCAGATCGGGACGGACATCCAGTACCGATGGGAGGCCTTCGACGTCTCGGCGATCGTCCAGAAGCACGCGGCCAAATCGCTCGCCCAGGCCAAGCAGACCGAGGCCGTGGTCAAGGCGGCGCTCGCGGACGGCATGATGCCGGAGTTCGACCCGAAGACACGCGCCGGCGCGACGAAGCAGGCGTCGAAGTCCGGGGGCGTCGGAACCGGGCCCGCGGCCCCGACCGCGCCCGGTGCAGGAAGCAGTGGCGCGGGTGGCACCGCTGGGACCGGGCCGGGGGCTGGCTCGACCGTCGTGGGCCCCAAGCCGGGCGCCGAACCGACCCAGGAAGACGAGCTCGCCGCAAAGGCCCGGGAGAAGGCGGGTTCGGGCCCCGAGATCGACTACATGGCGGGCGCGGACCTCGAGTTCAAGCGGAAGTTCTCGCACCTCTGGAAGGACACCGGCCAGGCGTGGAAGGACCTCGGCTCGCGACGGAGCAGCTCGTTCCTCGAGCGTCAGGAGCAGAACGCTGCGAACCTGCTCGCCCTGGAGCTGCTCCCCGCCTCGGCTCTGATCACCACGATCGGCGCGTCGCTCGTCTGGTTCACAGAGCTGTTCGGTACCGACGGTGACCAGCGCGAGGTGCCCCTCAAGGGCAAGGGCCACTACCTCGTCAGGGTGATCGCATCCCCCCGTGCCCAGCTCGACCGGGACGGCAAGCCAATCATCCGTCCGTCCACCGTTGCGAGCCAGCTCATCGAGGTCGTCGAGTTCGACCGCATGGTCCAGGAAGGCCTCGACGACCCTGCCGCGCGGGTCCAGGACCTCCGGACCGAGCTGGAGCGCGTCAAGAAGAACGAGGGCGAGGCATCGGACAAGTACCGGGACCTCAAGGCGAAGCTGGAGCTCCTCGAGCTCGAGACAGGCGGCGACCCGAAGGCGCTTCTCGAGCGCAAGATCTTCCTCAAGAAGTCAGAGCTCGACGCGGTCACCCGGAAGTGGGGTACGACCGGCGTCCGCGGCCCGATCATCGAGGTCGAGAACGAGCTCGCCGTTCTCCGCAAGCAGTACGAGATCTTCGAGCTGCAGCAGCGCGGACGATCGATCGGGGGCGATCCGGTCACGTCGCCGCCCGTTCGGCTGAACGCAACGCTCGCGAGCGAGGTCACCGGCCAGTCGTACCCGCTGATCATCTCGGCTGCACCGATCGCCAAGTCGGGCAACGAGTTCGGCTGGAAGATCCTCGACGTCACCAGCAAGAAGGGCGAGGGCGTCGTCGGGCGGGGCAGCTCCCAGGGCTCGGCGCTCTATCGGGCCCTGGAGAACTTCGGGCGCCAGGCGGCGTATGGGCGCGGGATCATCGGCGTGCGGCTCCCGCCGGAGATCATGGAGCACCTGGAGCCGGGCTCGCGGAACGACCTCCGGATCGAGAGCACGCCAGCCGGCTGGGCGATCGCGCGCGCCCGTATCGACGACCTGGTCATGGTCCTCGTCGCGCTGGGGCTCCTCGTCGCCAGCGCCGGCACGGCGGCAGCGCTCATCGGCGCGGCAGTGGCCGCCGCCCGGCTGATCGACCGCCTGTACAACGGGACGCTCGAGCTCGACGAGGAGGCGATCAGCGACGGGCTCGCGGTCCTCGGCGGGATCGGGGTCGGCGCCCAGAAGGCCGTCGGTATGAGCGTCAAGTACTTCGGCAACAAGGCCTTCGCACTCGTGCCCGAAGGCGCCGCATCGGAGACGAAGCTCGCGCAGGCGTCGCAGGCGATGGCGCGCGCAGCGAGCCTGGCGAAGGGCGTCGAGATCGCCAACGAGGTCCTCAACTACGCAGGGGTGATGTGGGGCAACCTCGCCTTCGCCGGCCAGATGGCGACGATCTCCAGCCAGGAGCTCCAGGGCAAGATCACGCACGCGGAGGCGCGCCGCCAACGCTCGGCGGCCGTGGGCGGGGCGATCCAGAACAACGGCTTCTTCCTCGCCGGCAACGTCCTCAAGGCTCGGGCGCAGGCGAAGGCGGCAAAGGCCGGCACGACCGGCGCGCCGAGCGAATTCGAAGGGCCCGCCCGCGCCGAAGCGCCCGACGGAGACCAAGGCGACGGCCGGCGCGCCGGAGCGAGCACCCACCGAGATGACGACTCCCCGCGAGGGCGGCCCTCCGCGGGAGGCCGGAGCTCCGCGAGAGACCGGTGGTGGCCAGGACCAGACCACGCCGACCGAGCCGGGAGCCGCGAAGGAGCCCGCGCCCCGCGAGGGGACGCCGAAGATCGAGGGCGTGGCGGGGGCGAAGCCGGCGCCGGCCGAGACCGGAGGAGGTCCGCGGGCGGAGCCGCGCGCGGTGCCCGAGCCCACGAAGGCCGGCAGTCGCCCCGGGGAGGCCGAGCCACCCAAGCCCGGATCCAAGGCCGAGCAGAAGGTCGTCCACGACGCCCTCCGGGAGGCCGCTCGCGGCAACGGCGACCTCAAGGCTGCGGCGGAGGCTGCGATCGGCAAGGGCGGCGACTGGAAGACCGACCTCAAGTCGTCCCTCAAGGGCCTCGACGGCCCGGAGCGTGTGGCGGCCGAGCAGGCCCTCGTCGATGCTCGCGAGAATCTCGTCAACGACGCGTGGAAGGGCGTCCAGGCGAGCGACAAGCGGTTCGCGAGCCTGACGCTGGAGAACGCGGGTACGAAGTCCTTCGCGAGCGACATCGACGCGACCGTCCGACCGATCGCCGAGGCGCAGGCAGCAGGCGCCCAGATGGGCGAGCAGGTCAAGCTCGCAGCCGAGGCAGCCGTCAAGCTCTCGGAGGCGTTGCGGGAGCGGGTCGGCGGCGGCGAGACCGACGCCAAGATCGACACGAACATCTACTCGTTCATCGGAGAGGGTCGGCTCAAGCCAGTCGATCCACATTCGAAGGCGGCGCAGCAGCACATCGACGTGGTCGTCGGGCAGGCCGAGCAGCTCCGCGGCCAGCGCGACGCCCAGTTCGAAGCGTTCGAGCAGCGGATGATCAAGAACGCCGGAGATCCGCGTGTCGCGGACGAGGTCCGCCGGGTGGTGGGCGAGGCGCGTGAGTTCCGCCGCGGTCGTGACGCGGAGTGGCAAGCCGCGCTGCGCGAGGCGGGCGTGCCCGCGAACGGCAAGGCCACGCCCGCCCAGGAGCGGATCGCGCGCGAGGCGATCCTGGGCGTCAAGAAGGCCGAGCTCGGGAACCTCCTCGGCGGCGAGCCGCCGAACTACGGCGAGATCGCCAAGAAGCAGGCCGAGATCAACTGGTTCGCGCCGGACGCCTACGCCACGCCGTCCGCGTTCAAGCAAGCGGTCGCGCACGGGCAGCGACTCAAGGGCACCGCGACGACGGCGGCACGGATGACCGGGCCGGAGGTCGTCGGCAAGCTCAGGGAGCAGGCGCGGAAGCTGCCCGAGCACGACCCGCGAGGTCAGCGCCTGACGAAGGAGGCGAACCTCGTCGAGCAGCAGCAGCGCTTGCTGGACATGACCCTCGCGGAGCTGAAGACCGCGCGAGACGACATGCTTCGCGAGCAGGAGCACGGACCGCCGATCTCCGGCGAGCGCGTGCAGCAGCTGGAGCAGCGCGCCGCCGGGCTCCGCGAGCAGATTCTCCGCGCCGGTGAGCGCCTGCTCGTTGCCGAGATCCTCGAGATCACCGCGCCGGCGGACCAGCCCGGCCCGGAGCGCCTCATGCAGTCCGCGGCGGCCTCGGCGGCGAACGTCGGCATGATGGAGGCCCACGTCGCCCACGGGCCCGACGTCGACGCAAAGGTCAAGGCCGCCGCCAAGTACGCGGCCCGGCAGACGATGGCCGAGATGCTCGCGGGCCGCGCTCCTTCGGACTCGCCGATGGCGCAGCTCATCTCGGAGTTCGTCAAGAGTCGCTGGTCGATCTTCGAGGACGCGTCGCCGGCCATCATGCGGGACATGTTCCTGCGCTATGCGGAGCTCACGGGTCGCCAGCAGGACGTCGTCCGAGACGCGAACGGAACGCCGATTGGCGTGACCGATGCGCTCAAGACCCGGTTCGTCGCGGACGCGATGCGCTCGGCGCACGCCGCGAACGACGGTCTCCAGCTCGCGGCCATCGCGGCGAAGGCCTACAACGAGCCGGCGCTTGCCGGTGCGACGGCCGGTGGGGACGTCCGACCGGCCCCGCCCCTCGAAGCGCCCGGCAGCAAGGCCGCGCCCGCCGCCACGGGGCCCGGGCCCGGCGAAGCCGGCTCCGGTGGAGCGGGACGAGGTTCCGGCGGTCCGGGTCGCGGTGGTGGCGGCGGCGGTGGTGGTGGCGGGCCGACCGCGCCGTCCGGCCCCGGGCCAGCCCCGCTGCCCGCAGATCTCCTGCTCCGGATCCAGCGCGTCCGGACCGAGCTCGATGAGCTCGGTGCCCGTGGTGGCGATGAGGGCCGACGGGCTCGACGACTCCTGGCGGGTCTCGATCAGGGCATGGCGCAGCCGCAGAACAATGCCGAACGGGCGCGCCTGTACGCCGAGAGCATCGAGGCGTTCCTGGAAAGCACGAAACCCGCCCCGATGCGCGAGACCCCCCTCGTCATGGTCGATCCGAGCGCGCCGGGCTACCTCGCCAAGCTGGAAACCGCGTTGCGCGACGTCATGAGCGGGGACGCCACCGCCGAGCATTACGTGGCGATCGTCCTGCGCGCCTACGAGCGAATAGTCCGAGCCGAGGTCGGGATGTCCCCGAGGAACAAGAAGTCGCCGGACAAGAACCTCATCCGATCATCACCACAGCTCCGCGCGGAGTTCATCAAGAAGCTCCCGTCGGAGGTACTGCCCGAGGTCCGCGACATCTTCGACGGCCACATGAAGCAGATGGAGCGTGGCCCGGGCGGCACCCAGGGAGCCCTGGCGCGCGGGGAGCTCGTGTGGATCGATCGGATCACTGGAGATACCAACCCATCACCGGGCCGAGACAAGGTCCTCTGGCCTGCGCGCGACGGCAACGTGTGGTGGGTCGACCACATCGTCGAGATCCAGCACGGCGGCGCCGACGAGGCCTCGAACTATCTCCCGCTCTCGGACCTGCTCAACCTCGCGAAGACGGCGGCGATGCGACGCTGGACGAACCTACATGCCGACGCCCGGGCGGCTGGGCGACGTGAGGGCGAGGACGTCCCGGAGGGAAGTCACTGAGCGTCTGACAGCCCCGCTCCATCCGAATGGCGCCGCATCTGGGCCGAATTGGTGGCTGGCGCGCGATCGACCTCGACCGCAGACTCGGCCGACCATGGGAGCGAACTCGGGCGTCCGCTCGCCTGCGCAGCGATTGCCATCGATGACGCGGGCGGTTCGATCCATGCGCGCCGAGCTCGACGACCCCGTCATCACGACGCTGACGATCGCGGGGCTCACCCTCTTCACGTTCATCTTCGTGCGGATCACGGGCGGTGCCCCGAGCGCGATCATGGAGCTCGGCTACGCGCCGGTCGCGCTCGCCGCGTACGCCTTCGGCTGGCGCGGTGGCATCGTCGTCGGGATCGTGGTGGGGGCGGTCCTCGGCCCGGCGCCGGCACTGCTGGGCTTCTCCCGGGTCGAGGGGCCGGCGGAGTGGCTCATCCGCGCGACGGCATTCGCGGGCATCGGCGCGCTCATCGGCCGGATGCTCGATCGATCGGCGACGGAGGCGACCGACGTCCGGGGGCGCCTGGTCGAGATCGCCGAGCGCCACCGGGAGGGCCTCCTCGCCCTCGCCACCGCTGCGGAATCACGCGACGCCGATGCCGTCGAGCACGTGCGCCGGCTCGAGATCACCTCGCGGCGTCTCGCCCTCCAGGCCGGGCTCAGCGATCGGGTTGCCCAGGACATCGCCTGGGCGTCGATGTTCCACGACATCGGCAAGGTCCGCGTGCCGGATCGAATCCTCCTCAAGCCCGAGCCGCTCGATCCCGACGAGTGGACGATCGTCCGGCTCCACCCGATCTGGAGCGAGCAGGCGCTCGGCGGCGGCGACTACCTCGCCACGGCGCGTGAGGTGGCCCGCTGGCACCACGAGAACTGGGACGGCAGCGGCTACCCAGACGGGCTGTACGGCGATCGGATCCCGCTCGCGGCCAGGATCGTGCGCATCACCGACGCGTTCGACGCGATGACCAACATCCGGCCCTACCAGCAGCCGGTGTCCTTCGAGGCGGCGCTCGAGGACATGCAGGCGAACGCCGGCATCGATTTCGACCCGGACCTCGTGGAGCATTTCGTCGAGCTGGTCCGCACCGACGCCGAGCTCCGGACCCACCTGACGGACCTGCGCGAGATCTGACCTACGCGCCGCGGGCGCCCTCGACGATCGTTCGAATGCGGTCGAGCACGACGTTCGGCTGGTCGAGGTGGATGAAGTGGCTCGCGCCGGGAACGATCTCGAGCGTCCCGTTCGGATAGAGCGCCGCGATCGCCCGGTACCAGGCGTCGATGAGGGCCTGCAGCCGGACCGGATCCGGGTCCGCGTAACGGCTCCGCGGCTCGATGCCCAGGAAGGTCGTCGGGTGCCTAACCGGCCGACCTGCCGCGAGCTCGGCGAGCGTCGCAGCCCAGTCGAGACGCTCGCCCGCCTGGAGCATCGCGCCCGTCTCGTCGAGGCTCTGCTTGATCCCGGCGCGCATGTCGTCGGGAAGCGTGGTGTCGACGTCGAGCCCCAGGTCCGGCTCGTATGTGTCCACCATCACGAGCGCGAGGACCGCCGATCGATCGGGCGGATTGGCGTCGGGCGCGGGCGACGTCGCCGCGAGGATCCGCGCGTAGACGCCGCCGAACGAATGGGCGACCACGATGAAGGGTCCGGTCTCCCCCGCCCCGGCGAGCGCGGCACGCAGATCGTCGGTCGTCTCGCGAGCGGTGTGGGTCCCGCGAGCGGCACTGCGGCCGATGCCCGGCCTGTCCCAGGCACAGACCCGGGTGAACGCGGCGACCCCATCGAGCACCTCGCCCCAGCCGTCGGCGCCGCTGCCAAAGCCACCCTCGAGGATGACCGTGGGGCTGCCCGCACCGCGGCAGTCCACGTAGACCGCTCGCCCCTCGACATCGATCGTGCGGCCTCGGGGCTCGTAGGTCGGGCGAGCGCGCCCGGGCCCTCGCGCGGCGCTCCAGGCGTCGAAGCCGCCCTGGCTCACGACATCGATTGCGAACCCGAGCGACGACCCGATCAGGACGGCGCCCACGACGATGGCGAGCCGGCGCACGGCGTCAGGCCGAGATTCGCCGCTCGATTCGCGGGTCGGGCACGATCCACAACGCGGCGACGAGCCAGTACAGCGCGAGCGAGACCAGCGGCGCGACCAGCGAGATCGGGATGGCGATCCCGTAGATGACCGGCGAGATCCGTTCCTTGAAGGCGCCGCCGAGGGCCGCGGCGATCGTGTCCGTCTGTCCCGGTGCTCGCCGCAGGGCGACCACGAGAAACGTGTAGGCGAAGGCGGCCATGATCAGGACGACGCCGTAGACGGCCATCGGGATCGGAGCGAAGTGCGTCTCGCCGATCCAGGCCGTCGCGAACGGGACGAGGGACAGCCAGAACAGCAGGTGCATGTTCGCCCAGAGCACGCGGCCGCTGACCGTCTTCGCTGCCTGGAGCAGGTGGTGGTGGTTGTTCCAGTAGATGGCGAGGTAGGCGAAGCTCAGGACGTAGGCGAGGAACAGCGGCACGAGCGGCGCGAGGTCTGCGAGCTCGGTGCCGTGGGGCGGAACGAGCTCGAGGACCATGATGGTCATCACGATCGCGATGACCGCATCGCTGAACGCCTCGAGCCTGCCTCGTGTCATCTCGCGATGATGACGCGAACCGGCGCATCGAGCGCGCTCAACCCACGCCCGGCCCGATCCCGTCGCGTAGCCTTGATGTCGTGAGCATCCAGATCCGCAGCCTGCGCGACGGGTCGATCGTCGAGTCGACGAAGGTCGACGAGCTGGGGCGGTTCATCGCCGGCAAGGCCGACCGGACGTGGATCGACCTGTCGAATCCCAGTGCGGAGCTCGTGCAGGCGGTCGGGCGCCGCCTCGGGCTGCACCCCCTGATCGCCGAGGACATCGTGGAGAGCAACGAGCGGGCGAAGGTCCAGCTCGTCGGCGACGTCATCCACGTGGTCACGTTCGTCCTCGAACGGTCCACCGAGGTGCGTGCCCACGAGGTCGACTTCGTGCTCGGCCGGGGGTTCCTCCTGTCCGTGCATCCGACCTCCTGGGATCCCACGAAGGCCCACCAGCTCCGCGTGGGCCTCGGCCAGGTGCTCGAGCGCGGGGCGGATCACCTGCTGTGGGCGCTCGTCGACTCGATCGTCGACGGCTATTTCCCGGTGTTCGACCGGCTCGGTGACGAGATCGACGACGTCCAGGACGCCGCGATCGCCCGCCCGAATCCCGCCACGCTCCAGCATGTCTTCCGCCTCAAGCGCGAGCTGATCCGGATCCGGCACGTGCTCGCGCCGAGCCGCGAGGTCTTCGCCCAGCTCACGAGTCGGGAGTTCAACCTGATCACGGAGCCCAACGTCTTCTACTTCCGCGACGTCTACGACCACCTGATCCGGCTCAACGACGAGCTGGACACCTTCCGCGAGCTCACCGCGGGCGCGCTCGAGGTCTACCTGTCGTCGATCAACAACAACCTGTCGACGATCATGAAGCGCTTGACCGGGGTGACGGTGATCCTCGCAGGGATCGGCGCCGTCGGAGGACTGTTCGGGATGAGCGAGGCCGCCGGTGCGCTCGAGGGCACCGAAGGGCTCGGCTTCTACCTCATCATCCTCGTGACCGTCCTCGGCGCGATCGGCGCGGTGCTGGTCCTGCGGCGGATCAACTGGCTGTAGCGGAGAGCCGCCTCGACGAAGCGGCGCTGGCCCGCTGCCGGCGGACGCTCGCCGACGTCGGAGCGACCGATCGGGAGCCCCGGCGCAGGTAGCGCTCCAGGTCCGCCGCGGGCATCGGCCGGGCGTAGTAGAAGCCCTGGGCGAGGCGACAGCCGAGCGTCCGGAACCAATCGGCCTGGTCGGGGGTTTCGATGCCCTCGACGATCATGTCGAGCTGGAGCGCACGGCCGAGGTCGACGATCGCCTGGCTGAGCACGTGGGCGTCGCCGACGCCCTCGTCGCCGGGCACGAACGACCGGTCGATCTTGAGCTCGTCGATCTGGAACGCGTGCAGGTAGCCGAGCGACGAGTAGCCGGTCCCGAAGTCGTCGATCGCAAGCTTGAGCCCGAGGGCTCGCAGCTGGCCGATCCGCTCGATGGTCTCGAAGCCCGGTGTGAGCAGGGTCCCCTCGGTGATCTCGAGCGTGAGATTCGCCGGGTCCAGGCCCGTCCGTGCCAGCGACGACGTGATCATGGACACGAGGCCCGAATCGCGGAACTGGCGCACCGACAGGTTGACGTACAGGCGCAGGTTCGGCAGGTCGAACTGGGTCTGCCATGCGCGAACGCGCCGGCAACCCTCGGCGATGACCCACCGGCCGATCGGCAGGATCTCGCCGGTCTCCTCGGCGAGCTCGATGAACTCGGCCGGGAAATGGAGCATGTGCCCGACCGGCTGCCAGCGGACCAGCGCCTCGACACCGACAGGTGCGCCGTCGTCCAGGGTGACGACGGGCTGGAAGTGCAGCTGGAGCTCGTTGCGGGCCTCGGCGCCGCGCAGGAGGGCGGCGAGCTCGCTGCGAGCCGCCGCGGTGTCGCGCAGCTCCTGCCGGAACTCGACGACCTGCCCGCGCCCGGCGGCCTTGGCGGCGTACATCGCCAGGTCGGCGTTGCGGATCAGGTCCTCGCTCGTCCACGACTCGGGGCCGCTCAGGGCGTAGCCGATGCTCGCGCTGACGATCGGCACGGCGTCGTCGAGCTCGATCGGCGCGAGGAGGCCCTCCAAAAGGCGCTGGCTGACGTGCTCCGCCACCTCTGGGGTCTCCACGTCCTCGAGGAGCACCGCGAACTCGTCGCCACCCAATCGACCCGCCGTGTCGCCGGGCCGGATGATCGTCCGGATGCGCTCGGCGAGAACCTGGAGCGCGCGATCGCCCTTGGCGTGCCCGAACCGGTCGTTGAGGTGCTTGAAGTGGTCGAGGTCGATGAACAGCACCGCCGCGTGATACGGGCTGCGTCCGCGGAGGCGATCGAGCGCGTGGTCCACGCGGTCCTGGAACCGCGATCGATTGGCGAGGCCCGTGAGCGGGTCGCGCGCCGCCTGCTGCCGCAGCTCGTCGTACAGCCGAGCGTTGTCGAACGTGACCGCGGCCTCGCGCACGAGCAGCTGGGCCAGCTCCACGTCGCGCTCCGAGAAGGCCTTCGCCCGCGTCGCACTGAGCTCGACGATGCCGATCGACTCGCCGCGGACCACGAGGGGCAGCATGACCAGGCTCCGATCGCCGATGCCCAGCATGTACGCGACCTCGTCCGGGTCGGCGGATGGGTCCTCGGCGTCGACGATGACGGTCTCGTGTGTGCGCAGGGTCTCGCGGGTCGCAGGGAACCGCGCCAGGTCGTACGACTCCTCGAAGTCGACGAGGCGATCGAGCGGATAGCAGCCGAACGTCACGACGCGATCGCCCTCGCGGTCCCACGTGCTCAGCACGCAATCGTCGGCCTTCGAGACGAGGGCGATGTGGCGGGCGAGGCGGTGGCCGATCTCCAGGGGGTCGAGCGTCGACGCGAGGTCATGTGACATCTCGACGACGTGCCGGAGCTCGCTCGTCGTGTCCGTCAGGCGTGAGCCGGCGTTCCACAGGAACAGCTGGAACGCGACGTACACGAGGACCAGCGTCGTCGTCGGCAGGATGAACGCGATCGAGGCGTCGAGGCGGGAGCCCCACGGCAGCACGGCCGGCGCGACCATCGCGATGGTGCCGACGATCGCGCTGGTCACCATCAGCTTCGTGAGCGTGGCCCGGCCCACGTACGGCAGGGCCACGAGGACGGGGATCAGTGAGCCGAGCGCGAGCGCGGTCCCGATCACGGGCTCCGCCAGGACGGCCCCAACGGCCGTGACCTGCGTCCCGATGGCGATCCGGGTGGCCAGCTCTGCCTCGGTCCGGCCCTTCGCGTCGCGTGCCTTCAGCAGGAGCCAGATCGCGAAGAGCGTGGCGATCAGCCCGACGCCGGTCACCGAGGGAGCGCCGAGCACGAACCCGAGCGCTGCCCAGAACAGGTTGAAGGGCAGGATGAGGAGCGCGAAGACGCGCAGGGCGCGGCGGAGGGCCTCTGCCTTGCCGTGGTCGGTCATTCGGCTCCTCTGGTCACGCGCAGGACCGAACGGTCGCAGGCGGGCCTGCACCAGGGACATCCCTCGATTGGGCTACACCCGTTGGTACGCGGACCGGGGGCTTGCCCAGAGGCCTTCTGCGACGTCTCCGGCATCGCTTGCGCGTGTCAGTCCGGCGCCGCGCGGGCCGATGCGCTGGATTCGCAAGACCTTGACCCGGGGTAGTCTCGGGGATGCGACGTCCGCGGGTCATCGTGGTCCCTGCGGCCTCATCGACGAGGCCAGTAGGCAGGAACCCTGGAAGGAGAAGTCATGGCTTCGATGGAACGCGACCGGGACCTCGACACCAAGACTCGTGACATGCGCGAGGGGCTCGACGACGACACGCTCGAGGAGAACAAGGAATCCGGCGGCGAAGCGGTCGGCGCCGGGGCAGGTGCCCTGACCGGCGCGGCCGTCGGTGGCGCGGTGGGCGGACCTCCGGGTGCGCTCGTCGGTGGCGCGATCGGTGCGGCGGGCGGCGCGATTGCCGGTGAGGCAGCCGAGGGCGATGACGAGACTGGGGCCGGCGCGGGTGGCGCGACCGGAACCGTCGCAGGCGCCGTGATCGGTGGCGCCGTGGCCGGACCTCCAGGTGCGGTCGTCGGTGGCGCGGTCGGAGCCGGTGCAGGCGCCGGCGCCGGTGACCAGCTCGAGGAAGAGACCGAGGAGGACGAGACCGTCCGACCGGACTACCAGACCACCAACCGCTAGCCCGGACAGCCTCCGAACCCGGCGTCGATGCAGGTCGACGCCGGGTTCTTCACGCCCGCGGTCCTCACCGGTGCTGCCTGCTACCGTTCCGGCTGATGTCGACCGGCTCCGAGCCGGGAGCGGAGCAGCGGGCCGGCTTCCGTGACCTGCTGAACAGCAACCGGACCCGACTTGTCCTGACCAGCGGCACGCTGCTGTTCGTCGAGCTGCTGCTCATCCGCTGGATCCCCTCGGAAGTCCGATACATCGGCTTCTTCTCGAACTTCCTGCTCATGGCGAGCTTCCTCGGCATCGGCATCGGGCTTCTTCTTGGGCGAAGGCGCACGTTCGACACCGTCGCGTTCTTCCCGGTCCTGTTCCTCGCCGTCGTCTGGCTGATCACGAGCCTGGAGCTGAACGTCCAGGTCCGCTCGACTGACGAGCTGTTCTTCGGGCTGGCCGAGAGCCAGGCGGCGGACGTGAACTTCCTCGTGCTCCCAGTCGTCTTCGCGCTCGTCACGGCGCTCATGGCCGCGTTGGCGATCCCGCTCGGTCCGCTCCTGCGCTCGATGCCCCCGCTCCAGGCGTACGGCTGGGACATCGTGGGCTCGATGCTCGGGATCGCCGGCTTCACGATCCTGTCGGCCGCGGGCACGTCGCCGTTCGCCTGGTTCGCCGTCGCGGTCGGTCTCGTGGCCGTCCTGATCGTCAGCTCCGGCGTCGGGCTCATGCGCTACCCGGCCGCGGTCGCGCTCGCATTCGTACTCATCCTCACGTTCCGGCAGTCCTCGGCCGACGAGATCTGGTCGCCGTACTACCGGATCAACACGTATCGCGGCGGCAACGGCGAGCTGTACGTCAACGTCAACGGCATTCCCCACCAGGCGCTCCACCCGGTCGACGCCCCGAAGGAGCAGTTCTACGACCAGCTCTACAAGTGGTTCCCGGGCCGGGCCTATCCCGAGGTCCTGATCGTCGGCGCGGGCTCGGGCTCGGACGTGGCGATGGCGCTGGCGAACGGCGCGGGCCACGTCGACGCGGTCGAGATCGATCGGGCGATCCAGAAGCTCGGCATCGACGAGCACCCGAACCAGCCGTACCAGGATCCGCGCGTCACCCGCTACGAGAACGACGGACGCGCGTTCCTGCGCGGAACCGACAAGCAGTACGACCTCGTGATCTTCGCCTTGCCCGATTCGCTGACCCTCGTCAGCACGACGGCCAACATCCGCCTCGAGTCGTTCCTGTTCACGGACCAGGCGTTCCAGGCCGTGAAGGACCACCTCTCCCCGACCGGCGTGTTCGTGCTCTACAACTACTACCGCGAACCTTGGCTGATCGCGAAGATCGCGAACATGCTCGACGAGACGTTCGACAGCCCACCAGTCGTCCAGCTGTACGACGCGCGGAAGGGGATCTTCGCCGCCGGGCCCCTCATCGACTCTCTGAATGGCGCGCCGCCGCCGGGCGACATCGTGGGCGCCGTCCCGAGCGTGGGCGAGCCGCAACCGAAGGCCGCCACCGACGACTGGCCGTTCCTGTACCTGCGCACGCCGTTCGTCGCGCCGCACTACCTGGCCGGGCTCGCGTTCGTCCTGCTCATCGCCATCGCCGGCGTGTTCGGGGCGGCGCGAGCCGGCGGAATCGCCGCTCGCCGGTTCAGCCCGCACTTCTTCGTGCTCGGAACAGCGTTCCTGCTGCTCGAGACTCGATCGCTCGTCAGCTTCTCGCTGCTCTTCGGGTCGACCTGGCTGGTCAACGCGCTCGCGTTCTTCGCGATTCTCGCGTCGGTGCTGCTCGCGATCCTGGTGAATGCGCGTTGGCGCATCCAGCGGGCGGGGCTCCTGTACGGGTCGCTGTTCGTGGCCCTGGCCGTGGCCTTCGCGCTGCCCCCGGAATTGCTCCTGATCGACCCACCTGCGCTGCGCTATCTCCTCGCCGGAGCGGTGGCGTTCGCGCCGGTGTTCCTCGCGAACCTCGTGTTCACGTACTCATTCAGGGACACGCGCACCGCGGACATGGCGTTTGCAAGCAACCTGCTCGGGGCGATGGTCGGGGGCGCGCTGGAATATGTCGCGCTGCTCTCCGGCTACCAGGCCCTGCTCCTTGTCGTGGCCGCGCTCTACGCCCTCGCGTGGCTCTTCGCCACCCGCTGGCGCCGGCTCGCCGACGTCGACCTCGCCACCGACGCCGCGGCCCCGGCTGAGGCCGGCCCTGACTGGCGGCCCGAGCCCGCCTGAGCATTCGCGCAAACATCGTCGGGCCTGTCACGTTGGGGGCACGCTGGCACACGGTCCCGTAGCGGCACATGCGCGACGATCGGCGCCATGACCGTCGAGCGCGTCATCGTTGCACTCATTGGGCTGTTCGCAGCGCTGTTCGCGGCTGTGCGCACGAATTGGAGCGCCGCGTTCGACCTCGCGGCCACGCTCAAGCTCCAGCAGCGAGAGCATCCGGCTCTCGGGAGGCTCATGCGGGCGATCTCGTGGCCCGGCTTCCCGCCCCAGTCGCGGCTCATTCCCCCGGCCGTCATGGCGGCGTGGTGGCTCGGCGGCCGTCGGCGAGCTGCGACCTTCCAGTTCCTGTCCTGGGGTGGGGCACTCCTGTCGACGGTGATCAAGATGTCTGTGAGGCGCCCGAGGCCACTCCCGCCGGCCGTTCGGGTCGTCGTCGCGCCGCTGGGCGGGACGAGCTTCCCGAGCGGCCACGTGCTCACCTACGTGGCGTTCTACGGGTTTCTCGGGTTCCTGCTCGCCGAGCACCTCGACGATGGGCCGGTGCGCAGCGCATCGCTGGCGACGCTCGTCGGCGGGCTTGCCCTGGTGGGGCCGAGCCGGATCCAGCAGGGCCACCACTGGACCACTGACGTCGTCGCGTCGTACCTCCTCGGACTGGCCTACCTGCTGACGTTGGTCAAGCTGTACCGGGTCGCGACGCCTCGCGGCTTGTTCGCACGGTTCCGTGAGCGATGACCGAGCGCGTCCCGCAGCGGGCGATCGGCGGAGCTGACAGCCCGACCGACGGACGGCCGGGGACCAGCCGGATGCTCGTGATCTGGAACCCGAGCGCCGGTGGCGGTGGGGAGAACGACCTCGAAGAGCGCAGGGTCGCGCTGCGGACCGCCCTCTCCGCGCGGGGCATCCACGCGGAGGTGTTCGAGAGCGATGGGGAGGCGAGCACCGCGCGGCGCGTCGACGAGGCGCTCGAACGGGGCGTTGGCACGATCGTCGCCGCAGGCGGCGACGGGACTGTCCGATCGGTCGCCTTCCGGCTCCTCGATCGCGACGTCGCCTTGGGCATCCTGCCCTTCGGCTCGGCCATGAACGTCGCGCGCAGCCTCGACATCCCGCTCGATCTCGATGGCGCGGCCGACGTGCTGGCAAACGGAAACGTGCGGGCGATCGACGTCGGCGAGGTTCGCGGTCGGCCGTTCCTCGAGATCGCATCGATCGGCCTCGGGGCAGAGATGCTCGCCGGCGCGACGCACGTACGCGAGGGCCGGTTCGGAGCGGCGATCGACATGCTCGTTCGGTCGTGGCGATACCGCCGCACGCGCGTCCGACTCCAGTTGGACGGCCGCGAGGTCCGTGGTCGCGCGCTCTCGCTCGCCGTCGCGAACGGCCCGTACACGGGTCATGGGATTGGGCTCGCGCCGGACGCGCGCCTGGACGATGGTCAGTTCGATGTCCTCCTCTACGAGGGGTTCGGCGGGTTCGGGCTCGTGGCCCACCTCGCTCGCGTCCTCCTCGGCCGCACGGACGACGCGCGCATAGGTCGATATCGTGCGAGCACTGTCAGGGTCGCCACGCGTCACCCGCTCCCGGTTCGCCTCGACTCGCAGGATCTGGGGTCGACGCCAGTCGAGCTCACCGTTCGACGCGGTGCGCTCCGTGTGATCGCTCCAGGCGCCTGGACCTGACGACCGGCGACTGCGAGACGTCTGTCGCGCACGCGCTCAACGCGGGAGATCAGGGCAACGCTCGCATTGGCATCGTACTTCCATGCTCGGGGCGATCGTTCGGCTGTTGCTCTATCGCCTCGTTGGCGCCCGGATCATGATCGGGCTGGCGCTTCTGGCGTGGCTTCGGCGTCTGCTCGGCGGTGGGCGATCCCGAGCGACGTCGTCGAATTCCGCACCGGACGACCACTGATCGCAAGCGCGAGCAGCGAAAGCACGCCGGCCGGCGTGGACCGCTGCCCGGAACGATCGAGCCGTTGCGGAGCCGCACCTGACCCATAGAATGGGCGGCCACGGAATTGCGAGTTGCGTGCGCTGGCGTCTGCCATCGACTTCCGGCACGCCAAGCTGCGAGGCCAACCATTCACCGACCGCTCAGAAGCAACCGGCACGTGGCCGCCCTGCTGTCCGCGCTGTGGCCGGGACTCGGGCACATCGCCGTCGGGGCGCGCCGGGCCGGAATCCTGCTCGCCGTTCCGCCGCTGATCCTGCTCGGCCTCGCCGTCGCGGCCGTGGTGGGCCCGGATCGCGTCGCGAGCATCGCCCGGCTCCTGAACCCCGAGGTGATCGGCGCGCTCCTCGTGCTGGAGGCCGCGCTGGTCGTCTGGCGCCTGGCGGCAGTCGCGGACGCGTTCCGGCGCGGCGGCGGGCGGGCACGGGAGCGAGGTGCGGCACTCACCGCGGTCGCGCTGGCATTCGTCCTCGTTCCGAGCGCGTATGCCGCCTACCTCACCGAGGTCGCGCGTGAAGCAGCGCTGACCGTCTTCGCCCCGGTCGAGGAGCCGTGGCGGCCCACGGTCCCCGCGCCGATCGAATCCGACGGCGACTTCGGGCCCGCAGCGTCACCGTCGTTCGCGCCGTCCGCGGTGCCGAGCCCCACGCCCACGGTCGAGCGGTTCACCGTGCTCCTGATCGGGCAGGACTCGGGGCCCGACCGGAGCACGGCACTGACCGACACGATGATCGTCGCGTCGCTCGACCCCGTCGCCGGCGCCGTGTCGATGATCTCGGTCCCGCGGGACATGGTCGACGTCCCGCTCCCCGACGGTCGCGCCTTCCGGGGCAAGATCAACGGCCTTGCGGCGTACGCGACGCTGTACCCGAACAAGTTCAAGGGCGCCACATCGGGCCAGGCCGTGCTCGCCGCGGCCCTCGGCGAGCTGCTCCAGATCCGGATCGACGGCTGGGCGCAGGTGAACCTGCCCGGCTTCGTCAAGGTGATCGACGCCATCGGCGGCATCGACGTCACGGTGCGCAAGAGCTTCTGCGACGCCCGCTACGACGAATACGGCTTCAATGGCTTCGCGATCACGCCGGGCAACTACCACCTCGATGGCGAGGGCGCCCTCGCCTATGCCCGGATCCGCAAGGCCCTCGGCGAGAACGACTTCACGCGCGCCGCCCGGCAGGGCGAGATCGTCGTCGCGGCCCGTGACCGCGTGGTCGAAGGCGGCTTCATCAACGACCCGGCGGGGTTCATCGACGCGATGGGTCGACTGGTGACGACCTCGCTCGAGCCCGGTGTCTTCAGCGAGTACGCCGACGACGCCGCGACGATCGGGCGCGACCACATCTACCGCGCCGTCATCACGTATCCCCTCGTCCACGGCGGTCGGAACGATCCCCGTGGCTCGATCCTCATCCCGCGCCTCGACAGGATCCGCGCGCTCGCCCGCCAGGCCTACCCGGCAGCGGGCACGCTCCCCGTCGGCCTCGAGACGATTCCCGAGGACGAGGACGGACCGACGAAGCGGCGGCTTCCGCGGGTCAACTGCTACCTGCCCCCGAAGCCGACCGCCAGGCCCACCGCGCCCCGCACGCCCGAGCCGCCGGCCGAGCCGAGCGCGCCCCCGCCAACGCCGGAGACCACCCTCTCGCCCGATCCGACGGACCCGCCGCCCACGCCGTAGCGGCGGGGACCTCGGGGACTACCCGGCCGGCGCGACGCTGGCGGCGCCGGTCTTGCCGGCCCCGGGCCGGATCAGGCGAACGACGATCGACGAGACCGCGATCGATGCGGCAACAGCGGCAAGGAGCGCCGAGTAGACCTCGCTCGGCAGCGCACCCCGGGCCACGGCGACGGTCGCGAGCACGAACCCGAACTCGCCGATCTGGCTGAGGCCGACGGCGAGCTGGCCGGGATGTGCCGGCAGGCGCGCTGCCCGCGCGAGCACGTAGATCACGAGCGTCTTCGAGATCGCCACGAGCGCGATGCACAGCACGAGCCAGCCCAGGCCCCGGCCGAGCGCGGCCGGATCGATGAGCGTGCCGATCGCGACGAAGAAGAAGATCGCGAAGAGGTCCCGGAACGGCAGGAGCCGCTTGCGGGCTTCGGCGGAGACCGGTCCCTCGCTGATCGTCAGCCCGGCGACGAAGGCGGCGAGCGCGAGCGGGATGCCGGCCAGGAGCGCGCCGGCCCCGGCGACGGCGAGCCCGGTCGCGACCGAGACGGCGAGGAAGAGGTCCGGCTCGCTCCGAAGCGGGGCCAGGACGCGGGGCAGGAGGCGCGCGCCCAGGATCGCGATCGCCGCGAATGCCACGAGCCCGAGCAGCGTCTGCACGATCGGCTGGCCCGCACCGAGCGCCGCGAGCAGCAGGATCGCCGCGCCCACCCCGATCACGTCCTGGAGCACGGACCAGCCGATCAGGAGACGCTCCGTGTCACGGCTCGTCGTTCGGCGGCGACTCCGCGTGATGTTGACGACGACGACGCTCGAGGACATCGCGATCGCGAGGCCGAGCAGCCCGGCGCCCGCGAGGTCGAGCCCGAGCAGCGCGAACGCCGCGACGGACACCCCGAACGACACGGCCATCTGGATTGGCGCTGCCCAGAGCACGGCCGGGTGCTCACGGCGGAGCTCGCGCAGGTCGACCTCGATCCCGACCTCGAACAGGAGGAGGATCGCGCCGACCTCGGCGAACAGGCTCACCTGCGCCCGATCGGCAACGTAGCCCGGAGTGAACGGCGAGACGATCAGCCCGACGGCGAGGTACCCGACGATCGCCGGCAGCCCGGCACGCCTCGCCAGCCAGCCGGCGCCCGCCGCGGCCAGGAGGATCGCTCCGACCTCGAGGACGAGGACCGCGGTGTGCTCCACGATCGTGATGGTACGGGTGCCCGAGACCCCTTCGACGACCGGCCGTCAGCGCGGCCGGACGGAATATTGTGCCTACCAGCCCTCCCAGGGCTCGTCGCAGATCGTGCAGCGCGACCCGCGGTAGCGGCTCCAGCCGCGCTCGAGATCCGTCTCGTAGCCCTCGCGCCAGCGATGCGCGCCCAGGGCATGCAGTGCGACCCACACGGTGTCACCGATCCGGGCGACGATACCTGCCTGCCAGCGCGCGACGCGCGTCCGCTTGACCCCGACGCCGCGCGCCAGTCCGTACCGCGCGACCAGCTCCGCATGGCGTTGGGTGTCGTGCACGGACATCGTCGGGCCTCGGTTCGATGGGTGCCTGACCCCACGTGGGGTCTTTCAGAATCGTGACAGATGGGCAGGCTAGCCGCATGGCCGTTGCGCTTCTGTCAACTTCGGAACAGACCGTGTGAGGCGCCCGCAATCCCGGGTGACCGATCCTTTGAAGATGAACGGACCTCCGCGCGCGCTTCCCGGCGTGGCGCCGTACTCCCAGCTGCTCGCATCGCTCCCGGCGCGAGACCTCGAGACGATGGCTCGCGACCTCGAACCGGTCCGCCTCGACGCCGATCGGTCGCTCGTGGACGCCCATGCTCCGGTGCGGCGCGTGTACTTCCCGGAATCCGGCCTCGTCGCGATGTCCCTCACGATGGCCGACGGTCGGACCGCCGGCGTGACCATCGTCGGGTCGGAGGGAATCGTGGGTCTCGGCGCCGCGACCGCGGAGCCCGGCCTGATGGACGCGGCGGTCCTCGTGCCGGGTGTCGCCCAGTCGATGACCGCGGAGCGATTTCGGGCTGCCGCCCGCCAGAGCGAGTCCCTCCGGACGACCGTCAATCGGTACGCGATCGCGATGATCGGCCACCTCGCCCAGACGGTCGCCTGCAATCGACTGCACAGCCTCGACCAGCGCGCCGCGCGCTGGCTCCTGCTCGCTCGCGACCGGATCGGCAGCTACGCGTTCCCGCTGACGCAGGAGGCGTTCGCCGACCTGCTCGGCGTGTCGCGTCCCGCCGTCTCGACCGTCGGCGCACGCTTCTCGCGGGAGGGTGCCGCCGAGTTCCGGCGAGGCATCGTCCACATCCTCGAAACCCGGCGCCTCGAGAAGGCGAGCTGCGAGTGCCTCGTCGCCGACCGCGAGGCCCTGGAGCCCGCGGCCGCCACGCCGACCGAGAGCGCCGCCCATCGACTCGCGCGGAGCCTGCCGCGCAACGCGCTCGGGATGATCCGGCCCGAGATCCGCCGGGCTCGATGAACGGAGCCCACAGCTGAAAGGAGCTGTGCCATGACCGAGGAACGGAAGTCCAACCTGCACGACATCGAGCCGCTGCGGCGGGTCGAGGACCTGGAGCCGCCCGACGCGGCGCCGACCGCGGACGTCGATCGGGACGGCCAGCCAACCGCGTCGACCGATTCGGAGCGCCAACCCGGTCCGCAGGACGACGACCCGCTCGAGGCGCTGCGCCGAGGCTGACGAAACTCGAGGGCCTGCGAGGGTTCGCGCCCGGCGGGCCCCTGGTTCAGCGAGTCCTGTTCTCGCAGGGTCCTGGTCCAGCGGGGTCCTAGTCCAGCGGGTCCCGGGGATCGAGGATGTCCGCGTCCTCCGGGTGGCGCTTGAAATGCGCTCGGAAGAACGGGCATCGGGGCGTCACCAGCTGCCCGGCTGCGCGAGCATCGTCGAGCACGCGCCTGACGAGCGCCGACCCGATCCCGCGGCCGCCGAACTCGGGCAGGACCTCCGTGTGGAGGGCCACGAGGCGTGACGCGACGCGTCCGTACTCCACCCAGCCTGCGAGCTCCTCGCCGAGTCGTGCCTCGTACCGACGCTCCTTGGGCCGGTCCTCGATCGTGATCGACGGCTCGGGCGCAGTGAAGTCCGCGGTCATGCGGGCGGCTCCGGCTCCTCGATGTCCGGCAGCAACGGCTGACCGGTGATCAGGCGCGAACCGCGACCGCGGGTGAAGAAGCTCCATGACCAGCGCGTCAGCACCACGACCCGGTTGGCGAACCCGATCAGGAAGGTGATGTGAATGCCAAGCCACAGCAGCCAGGCCGGGAAGCCACCGGTCTTCCCGAACGGCCCGAGCCATGGGATGTTCGTGACGCCGGACAGCCGGCCGATGATTGCAACGTCCCCGCGGTTGCTGTACCGGAACGGCTTGACAGGCTCGCCGTCGAGACGGGCGAGGATGACCTTGGCCGCGTACTTGCCGCCCTGGATCCCGCCCTGCGCAACGCCCGGAACGGGGAGGTCCGGCTTCCACGGTTGAACTGCGGCGTCGCCGATCACGAAGATCTCGGGGCGGTCCGGGATCGTCAAATCCCGCCCAACCACCACCCGGCCCGCCTTGTCCGTCTCGGCGCCGACCGCCGCGGCTACCTTGCGCGAGAACGACGAGGTCTGGACACCGGCAGCCCACAGGATGGTTCGAGCCGGCACTCGCTCCGCGGCGCCGCCCCCGGCAGGCTCCACGGTCACGTCGTGCTCGGCGATGTCGGTCACGCGTGTCTTCGTCCGCACCGTGACGCCGAGCCGCTCCAGCTGGCGTTGCGCGGAGCGTGACCGGTCCGCTGGATAGCCCGGGAGCACCCGGTCCATGGCCTCGACGAGGACGATCCGGGCTGCCGTCGGGTTGATCGAGCGGAAGTCGCGCTTCAGCGTGTCGTTGGCGATCTCGCCGAGCGCGCCGGCGAGCTCCACGCCCGTCGGACCGCCACCGACGACGACAAATGTCATCCACTCGCGGCGGCGCTCTGCGACGTGCTCGCGCTCCGCCGCTTCGAAGGCGATCAGGATCCGCCGTCTGACCTCCGTCGCGTCGTCGATCGACTTCAGGCCCGCGGCGAACGTCGCCCACTCGTCGTGCCCGAAGTACGAGTGCCGCGCGCCCGTCGCCACGATCAGCGTGTCGTACGGGATCGGGCCGCCGTCGGAGAGCTGCACCTCGCGCGCGTCGGCGTCGAGGCCGACTGCCTCGCCGAGCAGGACCGTGGTGTTGCGGTTGCGCCGCAGGATGCTCCGCAGGGGCTGTGCGATCTCGCCGGGGGCGAGGGCGCCGGTCGCGACCTGGTACAGCAGCGGCTGGAAGACGTGGTGGTTTCGTCGATCGACCAGCGTCAGGTCGATTCGCTCGTCCTTGCCCAGCCGGCGAGCCGCGTAAAGGCCTCCGAATCCGCCGCCGATGATGGCCACGCGGTGGCGGGTCGCCGGCTGCATGCGCTCATCTTCGCAGCGAGCCGTGATTCGAGCCGGGCGACCCCTTAGCGGATCTGGCCGCTGGCCGTCTTCATTCGCTGGCCCACCGGCCCGCGCGCTCCCCAGCGTGCCTCACCGGCTCGCGGGCCCTGCACCTCTCGGAGGGTTGCCACGATCTCCGAGCGGAGATAGCGCCCGCCCGGCACAGACATCAGCCACTCGAGGAACTCCGGGTCCACCGTCGCGATCTGGCCGAGGGACCAGCCCTCGTACCGCCCGTACGTGAGGACAGTCCCGAACGGCTGGCCGGGAGGGGATCCGGCGTGATTCTCGGCGGTCGATCGCTTGGGCGCGGCGCTGATGATCGTCTCCTGGCTCGCCTCCGGCGCCGAGCCGCGCTTGCGGTCGTACTCAGCGCGACGGGACGGGTCCTGGAGGACCTCCCAGGCGGCGTTGAGCCGCTTCATGACGGCGTCGTCGCCGGCCAGGTCGGGATGGTGGCGTCGCGCGAGGACGCGGTAGGCAGCCTGAATCACCACGACCTCGGCCCTCGGGTCGACTTGCAGCAGGCGATAGAGGTCCGTGTTCTCCGGCTCCACGCCCCAACCATGCGCCGGTGAGGGTCGAAAGACAGCCCCGACGTGTGTCCCGCGGGCACCAGTACCTGTGGGGCGAAGCGCGAGGGCGCTACTTGTCCCGTTCGGCCCCGGACAAGGTGGCCTGCGCCGCCGCGAGGCGGGCGACGGGCACGCGGAACGGCGAGCACGACACATAGTCGAGCCCGATGCGCTCGACCTTGGCAATCGACTCCGGATCGCCGCCGTGCTCACCGCAGATCCCGACCTCGAGGCCGGGGCGCGTCGCCCGACCCTTGTCGACCGCGATCTTCATCAGCCCGACGATCGCGTCGTCGAGGGTCTGGAACGGGTTGACGGGCAGGATCTTGTCCTCGACGTACTTGAGCAGGAAACCGCCCTCGGCGTCGTCGCGCGAGAAGCCGAAGGTCATCTGGGTGAGGTCGTTCGTGCCGAAGCTGAAGAACTCGGCCTCGCGCGCGATCTCGTCCGCCGTGAGGGCGCCGCGCGGGACCTCGATCATCGTCCCGAACTTGTAGTCCACCTCGAGTCCCGCCTTCTCCTCGACCGACTTCGCTTCGGCATCGAGGATCCCCTTCGTCACCGACAGCTCGTTCACGTGGCCGACGAGCGGGATCATGATCTTGGCGATCGGGTTGCCGCCCGACGCCTTGACCTTGATCTGCGCGTTGAGGATCGCCCGGGTCTGGACCTTCACGAAGTCGGGGATCATCAGCCCGAGCCGGACGCCCCGGAGACCGAGCATCGGGTTCTGCTCGTGCATCGACTTGATCGCGCGCAGGAGGTCCTGGTCCTCCTCCGACGCGCCGCCGTTGGACTCGGCGCGGGTGACCTTGACGAGCTGCTCCTCGAGGTTGGGC
This sequence comes from uncultured Chloroflexia bacterium, assembly GCA_963721765.1. Lineage (GTDB taxonomy): Bacteria > Chloroflexota > Limnocylindria > Limnocylindrales > CSP1-4 > UBA5189. The sequence goes on along the minus strand of CAVRJP010000001.1, from coordinate 774,459 downwards.
AGGAACTCGTGGAGTGGCGGGTCGATGAGCCGGATGACGACCGGCAGGCCGTCCATCGCCCTGAAGATGCCCTCGAAGTCGCCCTGCTGGAGCACCTCGAGCTCGGCCATCGCGGCGTCGAACGTCGTCACCGCCTCGCGCTCATCGTCCGACAACGCCTCGCCGGCCGCGGTCTTCGCCTTCGCCCGCGTCGCCACCCCGGCCACGAGGATCGCGCCGCGCACGATCTCCAGGCGATCGCCCTCGCGGAACATGTGCTCGGTGCGACACAGGCCGATGCCCTCGGCCCCGTAGCCCCGTGCCTGCGCGGCCTCCTCGGGCTTGTCCGCGTTGGTCCACACGCCCATGCGCCGGATCCCGTCCGCCCAGCCGAGGATCGTCTGGAGCTCCGGCTGGTCCTCGAAGCGAGCCTGGACAGTCGGCAGCTGGCCGAGGTACAGGTCGCCGGTTGTGCCGTCGAGGCTGAGCCAGTCGCCCTCCTTGAAGTCGATGCCCGTGATCGAGCACGACGCAGAGCTGTCGGCGTAGTTGACGTCGAGCGCCGCCGAGCCGGCGACGCACGGCTTGCCGATCTGGCGGGCGACGACGGCCGCGTGCGACGTGGCGCCGCCACGGGCGGTGATGATCCCCTCGGCGACGGCCATCCCGTGGAAGTCGTCCGGGGACGTCTCGATTCGGACGAGGATGACCTTCTCGCCGCGGTTGACCCAGTCGACCGCCGTGTCGGCGTCGAACACGGCCCTGCCCACCGCCGCGCCGGGCGACGCGTTGAGGCCCTTGACGATCCGCTTCGCCGTCTTGAGCGCCCCGGGGTCGAAGGTCGCTCGCAGCAGCTGGTCCACCTGCGCCGGCTCGATCCGCCCGACCGCTTCTTCCTTCGTGATGACGCCCTCGTCGACCATGTCGACGGCGATCCGCACCGCGGCGGCTGCCGTGCGCTTGGCGTCGCGTGTCTGGAGCATGTACAGCCGTCCGCGCTCGATCGTGAACTCGAGGTCCTGGACGTTGCGGTAGTGCATCTCGAGGTCCTTGCCGATCCGCAGGAACTCGTCGTACACGGCCGGCATGTCGCTCTTGAGCTCGCTGATCGGGGCCGGAGTCCGCACGCCTGCCACGACGTCCTCGCCCTGGGCATTCGTGAGGTACTCGCCGAATAGCTGGTTGTCGCCGGTGTTCGGGTTGCGGGTGAAGGCGACGCCCGTCCCAGAATCGTCGCCCATGTTGCCGAAGACCATCGCCACGACGTTGACCGCGGTGCCGAGGTCGTGGGCGATCTTCTGGCTGTTGCGGTAGTCGTTGGCGCGCTTGCCGAACCACGACGCGAAGACCGCCTTGATCGCCAGGTCCAACTGCTCGAGGGGCTCGGTCGGGAAGTCGCGACCGGCGTCCGCCTTGACGACCGCCTTGAACTCACCGACGAGCGCCTTCAGGTCGTCGACCGTCAGGTCCGTGTCCCGAGCGTCCTTGCCGTGGGCGTGCTTGCGAGCCTCCAGGGGCTCGTCGAACCGCTCAGCCTTCACGTCCATGACGATCCGGCCGAACATCTGGATGAACCGGCGGTACGCGTCCCAGCCGAAGCGCTCGTTGCCCGTCAGCTTGACGAGCCCGGCGAGCGTTTCCTCGTTGAGCCCGAGGTTGAGGACAGTGTCCATCATTCCGGGCATCGAGAATTTCGCCCCGGAGCGCACGCTCACGAGCAGCGGGTTCGCCGGGTCGCCGAAGCCCTTGCCGGTGCGCCGCTCGACCTCGTCCATCGCCTCGAGGACGTCCTCCCAGAGGCCGTCGGGCAGCTTCTCGCCCGCGTCGAAGTAGTCGTTGCACGCCTGGGTGGTGATCGTGAAGCCGGGCGGCGTCGGCAGGCCCGCGCGGGTCATCTCGGCGAGGCCGGCGCCCTTGCCGCCGAGCAGGTCCTTCATCGTCCCGCTGCCCTCGGCCGTGCCCTCGCCCCAGGCGTAGATGTAGCGCTTCGACGCCTTGTGGGAGCGCTCGGGGGCGGTCGGGGCTTGGGTAGCCATGCGGGCGGGACTCCTCGGGGCTTCGGGCTCAGGCTTGGGCTCAGGCTCGGGCCGATCGTTGCTTCGCGCGGGAAATTGTAGCCGCGGCTCCTCGATCGCCCGGTCTCGGGAGGGCGACACGCGGGTCGCAACTCGATACGGTCGGCGCCCGACGGCGGAACGGAGCGCCGCTCGTCGCGCCTCGGGATCGGTTGGCGGGCGGCTACCATCCGCCTCGATGATCGATCTCGACGAGCGGGTCATCCTGCCCGACGCGCCCCAGTACAACGCGTCGCTCATCGCCCGATCGGACGAGACCGAGAGCCTCGGCTACTTCACGGTCAAGTTCGACGGCCCGGCGACGCCGTTCGAGCCCGGCCAGTACATGACGATCGGCGTGTTCGCGGAGGACGCCGCGAGCCCGACCGCGTCACGCATCGTGCAGCGCCCGTACTCGGTCGCTTCAGACCCGGGCGTGGCCGACGCCGACGGCTACGAGCTGTACGTGCGCCTCGTCGAGGGCGGCCTGTTCACGCCGCTGCTCTGGAGGCTGCCGCTCGGCCACCGGATGCGGATGATCGGGCCGAAGGGCAAGTTCGTCCTCGAGCCGGATGACGAACGCACGCACATCTTCATCTCGTCGGGCACGGGCAATGCGCCATTCGTGTCGATGATGAAGGCGCTGCTCCGGCTGGGGACGCCGCGCAAGGCCGTGTTCCTCAACGGCGTGTCGTACGAGGGCGACCTCGGCTACCGGGCGCTCGTCGAGGGCTGGCAGCGCGATTGGGAGAGCGGCGCGGGTGGCTATCCCGTCACGTTCGTGCCCACCGTCTCGCGACCCTCCGCGCCCGAGAACGCCGGCTGGGCAGGCCGGTGGGGCCGGGTCGAGTCGATCGTCGGGCCGGTATGCGACGAGCTCGGGCTCACGCCCGACAACTCGATCGCCTACATCTGCGGCAACCCGGACATGATCCTGGCCGCCGAATCCACGCTGCTCGAGCGCGGGTTCCCCGAGGCCCAGGTGAAGAAGGAGCTCTACTGGCCGAAGGGCAAGGAACCGACCGGCTCAGGCGCACCCGCGGAGGAATAGCCGTCGGCGCCCCGCGGCATGTCCGAACCGGCGGACAGAACTGGCGCGGGTAGTAGTCAAGGGATTGTCAAGGCGATCTGACCGCTGCGAACGTGGGGCCGACGGACGCAGTTTGAGTCGTGTCAGTTCTGTCTGGCAGGTCCGCTGATCGCGCCGTCGGAGGAGTACCCCGCTACGCGGTGCGGCCGAGGATGTCGAGGAGCATCTCGATGAACTTGGGCTCGTCGGCGTCCATCGCGAAGGCGACGTTCGCGGGCTTGCCGCTGCGGAAGCGGAAGTCGCACACCGTGCGGCCCAACGACAGCTCGGCGTGAACCTCGACGTCGACCGGGATCTCGTAGGTCGTCACGATCGAGGGATCGATGATCGCGCACACCGCGAGCGCGTCATGCACCGGCGCGGCGTTGGGGCGGTGCATCGGCTGGGTGGCGTCGTAGCCGTCGATGCGCTTCAGCACGAAGCGGGCAGCCGCCTCGCCGGCCGGCGTCCCGAGGGCCCTTAGTCGCTCGGCGTCGTCCTTCGAGACGAGGGCACGGTGCGTCGCATCGAGCGGGATCATCCGGATCGGGCGCCCGCAGTTGACGACGATCCGCGCCGCCTCGGGATCGAGCCAGATGTTGAACTCCGCCGACGCGGTCATGTTCCCGTGGTCATGCGCGCCGCCCATGATCACGATCTCCGGGATCGCCTCGACGATCCGTGGCTCCTTCTGGATTGCCACCGCGATGTTTGTCAGCGGCCCGACGGGGCACAGGACGATGTCGCCGTCCGAGGCCAGGTACGTATCGATCAGCCAGTCCACGGCGTGGCCCGACTGGAGCTTGGCCTTGGAGGCGCCCGGGAGGTCGAGCATGTCGCCGTGGATCCGCGTGGCCATGCCGCGCTCGACCTGCGAACGCGCGAGCGGTCGATCCATGCCCCGGTACACGGGGATCTCGGGCATGCCGATCCAGTCGAACACCCGCAGGGTGTTCTCGGTCGTGAAGTCGAGGGTCGTGTTGCCGTTGACGCTCGTCGCTCCGACGAGCTCGATGTCCGGCGACAGCGCCGCGACCATCAGCGCGACGGCGTCATCGGTGCCGGTATCGACGTCGAGGATCACCTTGGTCATGGACGAAGTCTGCCGGATTCGCGGCGGAATTTCGACGTGAATGCCCGCAACGTGTGGGGTCCCGCAACGTCGAGGGACCACTTCAGCCAGGGCATGGCCACGACGTTCGACGTCGCGTAGGACGCCGGAGCTGCCGGGCGCAGCCATCGACCCGATCGTGATCACCCGGGCCGGCCAGCGCGCGCCGCAAGGATCGCCGCCCGAACCCGATCCGGAGTCGCCGGGAGCCGGGTGATCCGAACGCCGACGGCATCGTGGATTGCGCCGAGGATCGCGGGTGCCGTCGGGATGAGGGCCGGCTCCCCCACCCCCTTTGCGCCGAACGGCCCGGACGGCTCGGGATCCTCGATCAGCAGGCACTCGATGTCGGGCATGTCGCCGACGGTCGGGATGAGGTAATCGTGCAGGTTCTCCGTGCGGCCCGGCACATATGCCTCCATCAGCGCGAAGCCCAGGCCCTGCGCGATGCCGCCGTGGATCTGGCCCTCGACCTGGGTCGGGTTGATCGCCCGTCCGACGTCGTGCGCCGCGACGATCCGAAGCACCTTGACCGTCCCGAGCTCCGGGTCGACCTCCACCTCGGCGATCTGGGCCCCGAACGCGTACGTCTGGTAGGGGCGCCCCTGGCCGTCGGCATCGAGCGGGGTCGTGTCCGGGTCGAACGTGCCCTGGCCGACGAGCACGCACGACGCATCCTCGTCCGTGACGGGCACGAGCGGCAGCTCGGCGAGCTCGATCGTGGTCGAGCGGCCGTCCGGCTCCGTGAGCGCCAGCCGGCCCGGCTGGAGCTCGATCGACGCGCCATCACCGACCTCCGCGAGGCGCACGATCTGGCGCCGAAGGTCCGCGCCTGCGAGCTGCGCCGCGTTGCCCGAGACGTACGTCTGGCGCGACGCGGAGGACTTGCCCGCGTCCGCGGTCCGGTCCGTGTCGCCGCTGACGAGATCGATCGAGGTCGCCGGCACGCCCAGCGCGTCGGCGGCGATCTGGACGAGCACCGTCGACGCACCTTGGCCGATATCGACCGCGCCGCAGATACAGCACGACGCGCGCATCGCGCGTGACACCGATCTCGATCGTGGACGGGTTGGCGATCGACGTGTTGCCGATGCCGTACCACATGGCCCCGATCCCGACACCGCGGCGGCTGACCTCCCCGGCGCGCTCGCCGGGCCGCCCGCCGAGGGTGGCGTTGTGCGCGGCGGCCTCGGCGCGCAGGCGCGTCCAGTGTGGGCGAAGCGCCTCGAGACACGCTCCGAGGCCCGCGCTCGCGCGGAGGACCTGGCCGGTGGCCGTGGTCGAGCCCGCACGGACGGCGTTGGCGAGCCGGAGCTCCAGCTTGTCCTGGCCGAGCTGCTCGGCGAGCTGATCGAGGAGTGCCTCATGCGCGATCGCGGCCTGGGGCACGCCGAATCCCCGGAAGGCGCCGGCTGGCGGGTTGTTCGTGTAAATGGCGCGGCTCGTCGCGAGGACGGCGTCCCACGCGTACGGGCCCATCGCGTGCACGGGCACGCGGTTGGCGACTGTGGGGCCCCACGACGCGTAGGCGCCGGTGTCGAAGTCGCCGTGGAAGCGCATGCCGATGAGGTGGCCGTCGGCGGAGGCGCCGGCCGAGGCTCGAATCCGCGACGGATGGCGCTTCGTGCTCGCGGCCATCGATTCGGGTCGGGTCCAGACGGCGCGCACGGGCCGAACGAGGCGCCACGCCGCGAGCGCGATCAGCGGGTGGACGCCGAGGTCGAGCTTGCCGCCGAACCCACCGCCGCACGCCACCGGGATGATCCGGACCTGGTCCGGTCGGATTCCGAGGATCAGGGCGACCTCGTCGCGGTCCATGTACGGGGTCTGCGTGCTCACGCTGAGCTCGAGCCGATCGCCGACGCGCCGGGCGACGCCCGCTTCCGGCTCGATGTACGCGTGCTCGACGAACGTGGTCTCCACCTCGATCTCGGCGGTGGCAGCCGATCGTGAGAGCGCCTCGTCCACGTCGCCGCTGGCCACGCGGCCACGGATCAGCACGTTGCCCGGCGAAGCCTCATGGATCGTGGGGGCGTCGCCGCCGAGCGCGGCGTCGAGGCCGTCGAGCGGCGCGAGCGGCTCCCACGTGATCGGGAGGTCGCGATCGTCGATCGAGGCCACGGTTCGCTCATCGCCGACGAGGGCGAGGATCGCCTCGCCCCGATGGCGGACCACGCCGTCGGCGAGCGCCGGCTGGTCCTTGCCGGTCGCGTAGACGCCGTAGCGGTTCTGGCCGGGGATGTCCGCGGCGGTGAGCACGTCGGCGAGACCCGGGTAGCGGGCACGGAGCGGCCCGAGATCGCCGATCTCGAATCTCGCCCGCGCGTGCGGCGATCGCACCGCCCGGAGCGGCGAGCACGCCCTCGGGTCGATCGTCGGCGCCGTATCGCGCCGTGCCGAGCACCCGCGGCAGCCCGTCCACCTTGGCGATTCGTGATCCAACGGCGGCGCCTGTCGGTGCCTCGATCGCCGCCGCGTCCCCGTTCCCGTTCCTAACCCCGTTCCTCGCCCCGTTCGCGCGGGCGTGCCGCCTCGCCTCGCGCGTCGCCGCGATCGCCTCCACGATCTTCACGTAGCCCGTGCATCGACAGAGCACGCCCCCGATCCCGTCGCGGATCGCCTGATCGTCCGCGTCAGGGTTCGCGGTGAGCAGCTGGTCCGCCGCCATGAGCATTCCCGGGGTGCAGATGCCGCATTGGGCCGCGCCGTGGGCGAGGAACGCCGCCTGGAGGTCGCCCGGGGCGCCGTCCGGCCCGGCGAGGCCCTCGACCGTTCGGACCTCCTGTCCCTCCGCCTGTGCCGCGGGAACGAGGCACGCGACCGCCTGCCTGTCGCCGATGCGCACCGTGCACGCGCCGCAGTCGCCCGCCTCGCAGCCGACCTTCGTCCCGATCAGCCCCAGGTCGTCACGGAGCACGTCCGACAGGCGGCGCATTGGATCGACCCGCACCGATTCGGGTCGGCCGTTGACGACCATCCGGATCGCCGGCGCACCGCTCACGCCAGGATCCTCCCGAGCGCTCGACGAACGGCGGTCAGCGCAGCGTCGCGGCGGTAGGCGGCCGTGCCGCGGACGTCGTCGATGGGCGTGAGCTGCGCGAGGTGCTCTGGCCGGACCATCGCTGCGGTCGCGCGCGCCGCCCGACGCCCGACGAGCCCTGCCTCCAGCTCGGGCAGCCGCTGGGCCACCTCGGAACAGGCGCCGACGGCGATCCGGGCGCGGGCAATCAGTCGATCGGGTGAGAGCTCGACGACGGCGCCGACCATCGCGATGGAGATCACGAGGTACGCGCGCGAGCCGAGCTTCTCGAAGGTCGATCGAACGGTCGCCCCCGTGAGCGGCCCGGGCACGAACAGGCCGGTAACGAGCTCGTCGGGGGCGCGCGTCGTCCGCCGGTTCCCCGTCACGAACGCGCCGATCGGGACGCGACGCGAGGTTCGACCGGATGCCAGCTCCACCTCCGCGTCGAGCGCGAGCAGGTTCGGCATGCCGTCCGCCGCCGGCGAGGCGTTGCAGACGTTGCCGGCGATCGTCCCTCGGGCCTGGATCTGGAGCCCGCCGATCGCGACCGCCGCTTGCTTCAGCCCGTCGAACTGCGGCGGGAGCGGCGCCTCGACCAGGTCCGTCCAGGTCGTGAGCGCGCCGATCCACCAGCCGCCGTGGATCTCCGCGATGTCCCGCAGCCCGGCGATCGCCGTGACGTCGAGCACGTCCTCGTCCGGCAGCCGCCCGACGCGCGCCGGGTAGTGGTCGGTCGCGCCGGCGACGACGACCCAGGGAGCGCCGCCCGGCCCAGGTGTCGCGAGTGCGCCGAGCGCCTCGTCGAGCCGGCTCGGGCGAAGGTAGGCCGCCACGCGCGCCCGGCGTTCGCCTAGGCCGTCACGAGCGGCAGCACCCGTTCGGCCAGGATCTCGAGGTTGCGCGGATCCCAGTCGAGTGGGTTGAGGATCAGGTGGTCCACGCCGCCGAGCGCCTCGATCTTCCCGCGGATCCGCTCGGCGACGGCCTCCGCCTCCCCGAGCAGGTAGAACTCCTGCCAGTACGGGAGGTCCATGCCGGAGTAGACGCGGAACTTCGCCGCGGCTGATTCGGGCTGCTCGCCGGGTGCGAGCACGTGCACGAAGTTCGAGTACACCCGGCTCATCTCGTCGGGGTTCCGGCCGTTCTCGACCATGTAGCCCCGGATCGATTCCCAGTCGCCGGCGACCATCTCTGCCGTCGCGGACGCATGCGGGACCCATGTCGACGCGTACTTCGCGATCCGGCGCACGACCGGCTGGACCGTGTCGACGCCCTGGCCATAGATCTTCTCGGATGGCTGCGTGCCGCCACCGATCCAGATCGGGGGATGCGGCCGCTGGACGGGCTTCGGCTCCATCGTCAGGTGCTCGAAGCGGTAATACCGGCCCTGGTACGAGACGTCGTCGCCGGCCCACAGCGCTGTGATCGCCTCGAGCATCTCGTTCATCCGCCGGCCACGCTCCTCGATCGGGATCCGCAGCGCGGCGAACTCTTCCTTGTTCCACCCGACGCCGACGCCCAGGATCGTGCGCCCACCGCTGAGCTGGTCGAGGGTCCCCCACTCCTTCGCGAACGCGACGGGATCGCGGAACGGCAGGACCAGCACGAGCGTGCCGAGGCGGATGGTCCTCGTGACGCCGCTGAGCGCGGCGAGAAGCGTGATCGGCTCCAGCCAGGTGACGCGATACGCCGGCGGCGCGACGAGCAGGTGGTCGATCAGCATCGCCGTCTCGAACCCGAGGTCCTCCGCTCGCCGCAGGTACGCGCCCATCTCCTGCAGGTCGGCGGTCTTCTCGCCCAGCGCGAAGCTCGGCAGCCGGAGGCCGAGCTTCATGACGCCGGCGTCAATGGCCGCCCGCCGACGGCCCGCCGGCGCCTTCGACCTCGGCCGCTCGCGCGGCGGGTGGCGTATTCCGGCTTCGGCCGATCATCACCGCGCCGTCGATCAGGACCATCGAGATCCCAGGAAGGTCACCGAGGCGCAGCGCGTCGAGGGCTTCAGTGGCCGTGGATCCCACGGGCGCGTCGATGAGGGCGATGTCTGCGGCCCGACCGGGCGCCAGCAGCCCGACGTCCAGCCCGTGGACTCGCGCCGTGTTGCCCGTGGCCATCGCGATCGCGACCTCCGGCGGGACGTCGGCGAACGACGCCAGGTGGGCGATCACGCGGAGGATCCCGAGGGAGACGACGCCGGTGCCCGAGGGCGCGTCGTTGCCGATGATCACGCGCCGCAGGCCATCGAGGCCATCCGCGCCACCAAGAGAGGCCGCCGTTCGGAGCGCGTGGATCGCCGCCCGGCCGTTGCCGCAATGGACGATCTCGATCGCCATATCGGTGTCGATAACGCGCTCGATGTCGGCGTCGGACATCGGCGTGGTGCCGCCGTTGACGTGGCCGACGATGTGCGGCCGCGCCTCGAGGACCGCGTCGGCGGCGATCGGGTTCGAGCCCGCGATCGATGGGCCTCCCGTGTGGAACGTGACCGTCATGCCGTGGCGCTTCGCCCAGGCGACCATCGGGGCAGCCTGCTTGCCCGTCTTGACGCTGCCGAGACCGATCTCGCCGACGAGCGAGACGCCGCCAGCGGCCATCTCGGCGAAGTCGCGCTCCTCGAGACCGAGCTCGAGGATCGGCGCGCCCGCCTTGACCTTCACGCCGGCCGGCCGGAAGTTCGAGTAGGCCTTCGCGACCACGATCGCCAGTGCCTTCAGCCCCACGATGTCCTTCGGTCGACCGGGAAGATGGACCTCGCCGGCCGAGATCACCGAGGTGACGCCGCCGTGCAGCCCCGACTCGATGAAGTTGCTCATCTGCTGGCGCGGCGTGTAGTCGCCGAACACCGGGTGGGCATGCGAATCGATGAGTCCGGGGATCGCCGTCGTGCCTTTGGCATCGATCGTCTGGTCGAGCCGGCCACCCGCCCCTGCATCCCCATCGAGCCCCCGTCCGATCGCCTCGATGCGGCCGTCCGACAGGAGGATCGAGTCCGCCTCGCCGATCGGCGCGTCGACGTCGCCGGTGACGAGCGTCCCGATGTTCCGGATGAGCGTCCTCATTCGGCCTAGTGGAGCCCGTCCTCGCCGATCGCGTCCTCGGCTTTGAGGCCGCCCACGCGGGCGTGCGGCCGGCCGCCATCGGTGACCGCGAGCGCGAGCAGGAGCTCGTCGGAGGCCGGGGCGTCCGGGACGCGGATCTCCATGGCATCGAAGTGCGAGCGCACGAGCATCGCCTTGATGTGGTGGACCGGGATGTCGAGCGAGGCGCCCATCGCGCCCCGCTTCTTGACGGACGGCAGGATCGACACGCCACCAACAGCCTCGCGCGTCGGCTGGCCGAACTTGGGATGCAGGCAGGCCGCGATGTGCTCGAGCTCGCCCGCCTCGCCGACGATGCCGCCCTTGCCGTAGGCCTCGACCGGCGTCCCCAGCAGGGCCTTCGCCCGCGCCGTCAGCTCGCGGCCGAGGAACTCCCCGAAGTCGATGAGCTCGGAGATGTCGTCAGGGTTCGTGCCGGCGTACGGGTTCTTCACCACGACCGCGACGGCGACCTTGCGGAGCGGCTTCGCGAGCGGCTTGCCGCCGTCCTCGTGGATCTCCTCGACGAACGTCGCCCACTTCCGGATCGTCACCGCCACGCCGCCACCTCCTCCTCGAAGCAGCGAGTCTAGCGCCGCGGGCTCACTCGCCTCCGGGTCCGTGGGCGATCGCGACGTGCGCAGCCAACAGGTCCTCGCCCCAGTCGTTCTCCAGCTCGCGCCACACCGAGTGAATATGGTTTGCGCCGTCCTGCGTGTTGTCGTACTCGATCACGAAGGTCGGGCCGCGGACCGCGTAGTAGTGGCCGCGGTCGGGGACGTCCGAGCCCGCCCAGGCGAACGTGACGTCGCCGAGCCCGTCCCGGGCGATTCTCGCCCACGTGGCCTCGGCGACCTCCGGGCGTGCCCGTTCGACGTAGTGGCGAATCAGGAGCTCGAGCATCGCCTGCCGCGGGTCCCCGAGCTCGGCGTGCCGGATCCCGATCGGGACGGTGCGCACGTCGGCATGGCGACCGGTCCCGGTGAGGATGTCCGCCGGTGCGACGCCATCGACCACCGCCACGCGGCGCTCCGCAGGCGTCAGCCCGAGCAGCAGCGCCCGCGCGAGGCCCTCCTCCCCGGGCAGCGTCCGCTCCCCTGCCCGCGGGCCACCGGGTATCACCGCCGGGTTCGCGCCGAGGAACGACGGCGTCGTCCCGATGACCTCGCCATCGGCGACCGTGACGTGGATCGAGACGTGGTGGCCGCCGACCCGCCACGACCATGGCGATCTCAAGCCCGGGTCGCCGAAGACGGCGAACCAGTACCGCTCCGGGTCACGGCGGCGCCAGCCGTGCTCGACCGCCCGCCCGCTCGAGCTCCCCGAGGACCGATCTCCAGCTCGACGATCGCGGCGATCTCCCCGGCCGTCCGGGCGCTCATCGCCGCGGCGACGATCGCCCTCGACGCCGCGCGCTGATCCGGACGCATCTCGCCGAGCGCGAGTCCGCGTCGCGGAGGGCCGGGCGTGTACGCCCAGAAGAACCGCTCCGACGTCTCGAACGGGACGTCGCATTCGGCGCGCTGGGCGTCGTCCAGGCCATCCAGCCACGCCACGCACGGCGCCGGCGATCTCCTGAGCCGCCTCCCTGGTCGTTGGTCGTCCGGACGCGGGGGCGTCCACGCGCGAGCGACCGACCAGGTAGCGCGCCGGGTCGACGCCGCACTCGGCGCACAGCGCCCGGAACGCCCGCTCGCGGACGGCGGGGTCGGCCTCGCCGAACTCGTGGAAGAACGCTCGCCGCTCCCAGTCGAACGCTTCCTCGGCATGACCGTGGATGAACGCGAGCAACGCAGCCGCGTGGATCGCCATCTCCCGGTCGTCACGCATCGCCGCCCGGAAGAGAGCCTCGATGACGGCCGGGGTTCGATGCAATTCGGCCAGGTCGAGCGCGGTTGTCAAGCCGGTCAAGCACCGTCGCCTGCGCGAGCCCCGCGACGATGGCCGCTTCGCGCTCGGGCTCGATCGTCGGATCCGCCGGGAGCGCGCGAGCGGCGGCGAGACGCTGCGCGATGGAGCCCTGCCGAAGCTGCTCGAGGACCGTGCTCCGCGCGCCGGGCGAACCCAGCGCGACCAACGCCTCGATGTCGCGCCAGTCCTCGCCGGCACGCGCCAGAGCCAGCGCTCGACCTCGCAGCCGCTCGTCACCCGCGAGCTCGGCCAGCGCCTCGAGGTCGTAGGGGACGCCGTCGTGCCATCGCTCGTACCCGAGCTCGGTGCTCGCCATGAACCGCTGGTACGCGGCGGATCGGCGGGCCATCGGGAGCCGCTGCTAGCTCCGCGCGGCCGCCATCCGTTCGAGGATCGCCGGCTTGATGCCCTCGATCGGCACCCGCTCCTGGGTCATCGAATCGCGATCGCGGATGGTCGCGGCGCCGTCCTCGAGCGACTCGACGTCGACCGTCACGCACCACGGCGTGCCGATCTCGTCCTGGCGTCGGTACAGCTTGCCGATCGCAGCCGTGTCGTCGTACACGGCCATCATGTCCTTCGCGAGGTCCTCGCGGAGGCGGCGGCAGATCTCGACGATCTCGGGCCGCTTCTTGAGCAGCGGCAGCACGGCGACCTTGTATGGCGCGAGATCCGGATGCAGCCCGAGCACGACCCGCTTCTCACCGCGGACCTCCTCCTCGCGATACGCATCGATGAGGAACGTGAACGCCGATCGATCGGGCCCACCGGCGGTCTCGACGATGACCGGGATGAAGTGCTGCTCGGTCGCCGGGTCGAAGTACTCGAGGTTCTCGCCCGACTCGGCCTGGTGTCGCGACAGGTCGAAGTCGCCCCGGTTGTGGATGCCCTCGAGCTCCTTCCAGCCGAACGGGAAGCGGTACTCGACGTCGACCGCCTTCTTCGCGTAGTGCGCCAGCTCATCGGGCGCGTGCTCGCGGAAGCGCAGCCGGTCGGGCGTGACGCCGTAGCGCGTGTACCAGTCCCAGCGGCGCGGGAGCCACTCCTCGAAGATCTCGCCCGCCCGATCGGGATGGACGAAGTACTGCATCTCCATCTGCTCGAACTCGCGCATCCGGAAGACGAAGTTGCCGGGGCTGATCTCGTTGCGGAAGCTCTTGCCGACCTGGGCGATTCCGAAGGGAATCTTCTTGCGCGACGACTGCTGGACGTTCTTGAAGTTGACGTAGCTGCCCTGCGCCGTCTCGGGCCGCAGGTAGACGACCGCCGCATCTTCCTCGACCGGGCCCATGAACGTCCTGAACATGAGGTTGAACCGCCGTGGCGCGCTCAGCGGGCCGCCATCGACCGGGCACTTCAGGCCCAGCCGCTCGACGACGTTCGGATCGCGGAGGTCCGTGGCGGACAGGTTCTCCGCGCCGGGCAGCTCGTCGAGCCGGAAGCGGCGGTGGTCGGTGGCGCACTCGACCAGCGGGTCGCTGAAGCTCCCGACATGTCCGGACGTGACCCACACCTGGGGCGCCATGAGGATCCCGGCGTCGAGGCCGACGATGTCGTCCCGCTCCTGGACCATCGCCTTCCACCAGGCGCGCTTGACGTTGTTCTTGAGCTCCACCCCGAGCGGCCCGTAGTCCCACACGGCGTTGATGCCGCCGTAGATCTCCGAGCTCGGGTAGACGAAGCCACGCCGCTTCGCGAGCGAGACGATCGTGTCGAGCTCGGCGACGGCAGGCGCGACGTCATCCGGGTTGGGCGTCGGAGAGTCGGGCACGGAGGGGCTCCTCTCGGGCGGCCGGCCGTGGAAGGGACGGTCGCGGGGGGACGTGGGCGCTCATTCTCGCACGGTGAGCCGGGGACCTCGCGACCGCGCCGGACCGGCTCGCTACCGGCCCCGGAGATCGAGGCGCAGGACGACCTCGCCCTCGACCACCTGGCCGGTCGGCACGAAGCCGTAGCGCTCGTAGAACGGCTGGGGCGTGCCCTCGCCCTGCGCGGCGCTGACGAGGAGCGCGTCGCCGCTGGGGCGGCTCCGGACGTAGTTGGCGAGCGCGTCGAGGGTCGCGGTGCCGTAGCCCTTCCGCTGCTCGCGCCGATCGATGAGGAGCCGCCACAGGTAGTACGGCCCGAGGAGCTCCGGATCGGCCGCCAGGCGGTCGGCGGGGATGTTGTCGCTGATCATCACGAACCCGACGACCCGATCGCCGTCGTGCACCGTCCATGAGCGCGGCGCGGCGTGGGCGTCTTTATCGGCGTCCTTGAACGACTCCTCGACGCTGGCCACGAACCGCTCGTCGCCAGGCCTCCGCTCCAACGCGAGCGCGGCCGCGCGATCCTCCGCGGTGATGATGTCCCGGAGCTCGACCGTCGGCATCGACCGTACGCTCAGACGGCCGCCTGCGCGCTCGCGCGGACCTCATCGAGGAACGCGAGGCTCTTCGGCCTGCGGTCGAGCGAGAACGCGAGGAACTCGCGCATCGCGATCTCGACCTCACGTTCCACCTCGGGGCGCATTCGCAGCTCGGCGATGGCCTCGATGTCGAGGCGCTGGTAGGCCTTCAGCAGCTTCAGGCCTTCGAGCGACAGGCCCGCGCGCTCGAACGGCGGGCCGGGACAACGCTCGCACAGCACGCCGCCGAGCGGCGGCATCCAGCGGTAGCGCTCGTCGGCCTCGAGCATGCGCCCGCACTCCACGCATCGATCGACCTCGGGGCGCACGCCGAGCTCGTCGGCGAGATGCACCTCGAACCACCGGGCGACCCGCCCGGGCGCCATCCCGGCATCGAGGATCTCGTAGGCGCGCTTGAGCAGCACGTACACCGCCTCGGCGCTGTGGCGCTCCTCGAGCGTCCCGTCGGCGAGCTCCGCCAGGTACGACGCCGTCCCGAATGAGACGAGGTCGTCCCGCAGCCGAAGCCATGGATGGATCACCGAGACCTGGGTGACGATCTCGAATGTCCGGCCCATCGCCAGGGCGAGGCGGAGCTCTGCGAAGGGCTCCAGGCTTCCGCCGATCCGGGACTTCTGGCGCCGGATGCCCTTGGCGATCGCCTTGATCTTGCCGCCCGAGGGCGTGATGAGCGTCAGGATGCGGTCCGCCTCGCCGTAGTCGAAGCGCGACAGCACGATCGCCTCGGTGACGTAGCGACGCGGAGCGGGCATCGACTGACGGTACACCCTCAGGCGTCTACGACCGCGCATCCCGATGCCGGCCGCACCGACGGGGGACTTTCTAGAAGTGTGGCTTGACCCCGTGCCGTCCGGCGATCTCGATGAGCCGCTCTCGTGTCGGCCCCTCTGCGTACGCGCGGCCAATGTCCTTGAGGAATGCCGCCGATGGCGCACCGATCGTGATCATCAGGAACCGCGCGGGCGGCTTTGTCACGTGGAGCGTGTGCGGAACACCGCGCGGCAGGGTCGCGAGCAATCCCGGCCCACCGACCTCCGTGTGCTGGCCGCACGTGAGCGACATCTCGCCCTCGAGAACGTAGACCAGCTCGTCCCAGGGGTGGCTGTGCGGCGGCGCGGGGACGGTGTCGGAGGAATTCGTCTTCGACCACCGTGAGCGGATCACCGGCCGCGGACTCGATTCGGATCGTGATCGCGTCGCCGGCAGCGCCCGCGAACCGCTCGCCACTCCCCGGCAAGTGCACGAACGGCTCGAGTCCATGGCTCATCTGTGCTTCCCTCGTCTGCGCCCAGGGCTGTGTCGCGAGCCCAGATGGCAAGGCGTGGCCAAGCGTCAAATCGCGACTCGGCTCGGCACATGCTACGAGTGCCTGGCATCCCTGTAGATCGCCCAGGCACCGCCGGCCAGGATCAGGGCGAGGCCGATGCCCTTGGTCCCGATGAGGGACGAAGCAGGGACGCCATGCCAGAGCAGATCCGGCACGAGGGCGAACACCAGGATGAGCGCGTCCAGTGCCGACACGAGGGCGGGGTTCGACGTCCGGTTGAACGCGGAGATAAGCAAGGTCTGTGCCGGAAGGTTCAGCGTCGCGGCGACGACGGCCCAAGCGAGGAACGCCAGCGCGGCGGCAGGCTCAATCGTTGCGAACGAGTCCGGTGCGATCGACACCTGGAGCAGGACGGCGATGATCGGTGCCACCATCAGGGCGACGATCGAGCCCAGGAACGTGATCTCCAGAGAGTTGAGCGGGCGCCCTTCGACGCCCTGCACCCGCTCCCGCTTGAAGACCGTCGCCATGATGTTGCTCGCCGCGAACGAGATCGCGGCGAGCGCTGCGAACACGGTCGCGCGAGCGCCCGCCGCAGCGACTTCCGGGTCCGGATCGGTTTCGGCCGCAACGTAGTGATACAGGACGATCCCGATCAGCAGCACGCCGATCGCGAGCGCAAAGGGCCAATCCCACAGCCTGCCTTTCGTCAGTGGCTCGCGCAGCGGCAGCGGAAGGCGCGCCAACACGTATGCCGCACCGATGTGGAGCATGAAGATCGTGTACGTGTGGTTGAGGCTCGGGCTGGTGCTGAAGGCCAGGATGAGCAGCACCGACGTCGTCGCGAACAGCAGGCTCCGGATCAGGTACGGCACGACCGTCAGGTTTCGCAGCGACGGCGAGGGCTGGCGGAGCCAGGCGAACGCGGCGTAGCAGGCGACGGTCATGATCACGAAGCGGGCGATGTACGTCGGAAACGCGCCGAAGATCGCCGCGGCCTCGTACAGGCCGAGCTCGGAGATCGTGAGGAACAGCGCAGAGAGGACGGCCGGTCGGACGCCAGGGTCGATCCGCATCGAAATCGGTCTCATGATTCGAATGCGGACGCGGTTTTGGGCTGGTGGCGTCCCGATCCAGGCTCCGGCACTCTACCACCCGGGCCATGTTGCAGCCACGAGCGACGCGAGCAGCACGACTCGTAGCCGAACCCGCTACCTGGGCCGCGCACGTTTGTCGGCTCGGGGCTACACTCGGCGCGATGGCCCTCTCGACCAGCCCGGACATCACCGACCTGATCGCCGACACCGAGGCAGAGATCCTGCGCCTCGTCGAGGGCACGGATCCGGCGACTGCCGGCGTGTACGAGATGTGCCGCTACCACCTGGGCCTCGACGGCTCCGGCTCCACCGGCAAGCGCATGCGGCCGCTGCTTGGCCTCCTCGCCTACGCCTCGATCACCGGCGACCACCGCCGCGCCCTGCCCGGCGCCGCCGCGGTCGAGCTGGGCCACAACTTCAGCCTCGTCCACGATGACATCGAGGACGACGACCGCGAGCGCCGGCATCGGCCGACCCTGTGGGCGCTGCACGGCATCCCCCAGGCGATCAACACCGGCGACATGCTGTTCAGCCTCAGCCGGATCGCGCTGCACCGCCTGACCGACCTCGGGTTCCCCGATCGGACGGTCCTGCGCCTCATGCGCCTGTACGACCACACCTGCGTTGCGCTGTGCGAAGGCCAGTACCTCGACATCTGGATGGCCGAGCACGACGACGGCCTGTCGGTCGAGCTGTACTTCGACATGATCGGGCGCAAGACGGCGGCGCTGATCGCCGCGTCGATCGAGGCGGGGGCCGTCCTCGCAACCGACGACGAGGACGTGATCGCCCGCTACCGCGCCTTCGGCTGGGACCTGGGCATCGCGTTCCAGCTCAACGACGACCTGCTCGGCATCTGGGGCCCCGAGCGCTCGACGGGCAAGGAGCCGACCGACGTGCCGCGCAAGAAGAAGACGCTGCCCGTCATCTACGCCTTCGAGCACGCGGCCCCGGCGGATCGCGCCCGCCTCACCGAGCTCTATTCGAACGGGCGGCTGGTGTCCGAGCACGTCACCGAGATCGTGGCGATCCTCGAGCGCGCCGGCGCCCGCGACTACACCCGCGACCAGGCCCGCCTGCATCGTGATCGCGCCCTCGCGTCGTTGGACGCCGCGGGCACGATCGAGCGCGAGCCGCGGGAGCGCCTCGAGGAGATCATCCGCTCGGCCATCAGCGCTTAAGCCGGCTCGGGCCGACCCACCGCGCCTCGCGTCAGCGCTTGGAGCGCGACCCCGAGGACTTCCGCGTCGACCTCGACGATCGCGACGAGGGCTTCGGGGGCGCCCCATTGTCGCCGTCCTCGTCCGGGTTGAACGGCCGATCCACGTGGCGGGTCACGAGGACCTTGCCGACCCGTCGGCCGTCGGTGGACTCGACCGAGAGGCGCAGCCCATCGACCTCGATCGCATCGCCCGGCGACGGCACGCCACCGATCCGGTGGTACATCAGGCCGCCGACGGTGTCGTACTCCTCGGCGTCCTCCAGCTTGAGGTCGAGGTCGAACAGCTCGAGCAGCTCGTCGACATCGGCCCGGCCGTCGACCCGCGCCTCGTGGTCGGACAGGCGGACGACCATCGGCTCCTCGACGTCGTATTCGTCCTGGATCTCGCCGACGATCTCCTCGAGCAGGTCCTCGATCGTCACGAGCCCGGCGGTCCCGCCGTATTCGTCGAGCACGATCGCGAGGTGCACCTTTCGCCGCTGGAACTCGTGGAGCAGGTCGTCGACCGTCAGCGACTCGGGCACGAGCACCGGTGGTCGCAGCAGCTTGCGCAGGGCCGGCCGAGGACCCGCATCGGGCTTGAGGTAGGGCAACAGGTCCTTGGCGTAGAGGATGCCCACGATCTCGTCGATCGAGTCGTGGTAGACGGGGACGCGCGAGTGCCCGACCTCGATCACGAGGTCGATCGCCTGTTCCATGGTCGCGTTCGCCGGGAGGGCCGCGATCGCGACGCGCGGAACCATCACCTCGTGCACGCGCCGATCGCCGAGCTCGATGACCGCGTTGATCATCTGCTCCTCCTCGGCCTCGAGGACGCCCTGCTCGCCGCCGCGTTCGACGATGAGCCGGAGCTCGTCGGCGGAGATCTGCTGTTCCGTGGTCACCTCCGCGCCGAGCAGGCGGGCGATCGCCGACGTGGCGCGCGTCAGCACGACGACGATCGGGTGGAGCACCCGGCCGAGGACGTCGACGGGCACCGCCAGCGCCGTCGCGAAGCTCTCGGGATGCGCCAGCGCGAGGGTCTTCGGCACGAGCTCGCCGAACACGATCGTGAACAGCGAGACGAGCACCGTGACGATGATCAGCGCGGCCGCGCCGGCGGTGTTGGCGTCCAGGCCGGCGGACACGAGGACGGCCGCGAGCGGCGCGCTGAGGTTGACGCCCGCAAACGCCGCGGCGAGGAAGCCGACGAACGTGACCGCGATCTGGACCACGGCGAGGAAGCGACCAGGGTCGAGGGTCAGGTTGCGCACCCGATGCGCGCCGCGCCGGCCCTCCTCGACGAGCTGCTCGACGCGGCTCCGGCGGATCGAGACGAGGGCGATCTCGGCGGCGACGAACACGCCGTTGATCGCAACGAGGAGGATGATGACGAAGAGCTCGAACGCCATGCCGGTCAGCCCTCGCCCGGTTCCGCGATCACGCGCGGCTCGCGGATCCTGGCCGGCACGCCGACCGCGAGCTTGCCCGGCGGCACGTCCTTCGTGACGACGGCGCCGGCGCCGGTCTTCGCGCCCTCGCCGACTTCGACGGGTGCGACGAGCATCGTGTCCACGCCGAGGAAGACGTTCGGCCCGACCGTCGTCCGGTTCTTGACGCGGCCGTCCCAGTTCGCGGTGATCGTGCCGGCGCCGACGTTCGTGCCCGCGCCGATCTCCGCGTCGCCGAGGTAGCTCATGTGGTGCTGCTTCACCCGCGCGCCGAGGCGGCTGTTCTTGACCTCGGCGAAGTTCCCGATCTCGGAGCCGGCGCCGACGTGGCTGCCGGGCCGGAGGTGGGAATACGGCCCCACGGTGGCGCCGTCCTCGACGGTCGAGCGTTCGACGACGCTCAGCCACACGCGGCAGCCCGCGCCGATGGACGAGCGGTCGATCGTCGTCCCCGGTCCGATCGTGCTCCCCTCCCCGATCGACGTCTCGCCGAGCAGGACCACGCCCGGCTCGATCACGACGTCCTGGCCCAGGCTCACGCCCCAGTCGAGGTACACCGTCGACGGGTCGCGCATCGTCACGCCGGCGCGCATGTGGTCCTCGTTGAGGCGAACCCGGAGCGCCCACTCGGCCTGGGCGAGCTGGCCCCGGTCGTTGATGCCGTCCAGCGAGCCGTCGTCGTCGAACCCGACCGCGCTGACGATGCGGCCATCCTCCCGGGCGAGCCTGATGAGGTCAGTGAGGTACAGCTCGCCGTTGGATTTCGACGGCTCCAGCGCGCCGATCCGACGGCGGAGCCACGCCGCGTCGAACGCGTAGACCCCGGCGTTGACCTCGTTCGTCTCGAGCTCCTCGGCCGAGGCGTCGCGGGCCTCCACGATGCGCTCGACGGAACCGAACTCGCTCCGCACCACCCGGCCCAGCTCTGCCGGGTCGGCGGCGAAGACCGACGCGAGGGCGATGGCGGCGTCGTCCAGCCGGCGCTGCTCGATGACGGCGACGAGCTGCTCGCCGATGACGAGGGGCACGTCGCCGGACATGACGAGGATCTCCTCGACCTCGTCCGGGACCTCGTCGAGCGCGGCACGGACCGCGTCGCCGGTGCCCCGAGGGACGTCCTGGAGCGCGAGCCGGCCGCGCTCGCCGACGACGCTTCGAACCGCTTCGGTGGCGGGCGAGTAGACGACGATGGGTCGAACGGGACCGGCGCCGCTCGAATTCGAGCTCGGTGGCGGCCTCCGCCCAGGCGTCGAGCACGTACGCGACCATCGGCCGCCCGCACAGCGGGTGGAGGATCTTGGGAGTCTTCGAGCGCATGCGCGTGCCGAGGCCGGCGGCGAGGACGACCGCTGCCGTCCGGCCCGCCGCCGGCTCTGGACTTGACGGGGTCACGTACTGACCTGGGCGTTGGTCATGGATGGCGTGCGGGCATTCTCGGGGGGCCGATCGAGGGCGTCAAACGCCTTACGCGCGATTTCGGACGGCGATGGCCTCCACCTCGACCCGGGCGCCCTTCGGCAGGGCGGCGACCTGGAACGTGGAGCGGGCGGGCGGCGGATCGGTCATGAACCGCTGGTAGATCGCGTTGAACGCGACGAAATCGCCGATGTCGGCGAGGAAGCACGTGGTCTTGACGACGTCCGCGAACGTGCAACCGGCGGCATCGAGGACCGCGCTGAGGTTGCGCAGGACCTGCTCCGCCTGGGCCTCCACCCCCTCCGGCATCTCCCCGGTCGCGGGGTCGGTGCCGATCTGGCCGGCACAGAACACGAGGTCCTCGGTCGTGATCGCCTGGCTGTACGGCCCGGCGGCGGCCGGCGCGGCGCTCGTGCTCACGGCTCGACGGGTCATCCGGCGTTCCTCCCCTGTGCGCTCTCGATCGTGGTCGCCGCGACGAACGGCGTCCCGTCGCCCGGGCTGTCGAGCGTCCCGAGCCGGAGCTCCGTCCGGACTCGCTCCGCTGCTGCCTCCGCGTCGGTGATCGAAGGATAGAGCGCCCAGAGCGTCGGGCCCGAGCCCGAAAGGCCGATCGGGACGCCGAGGAGGCGGGTCAGGGCGCGGCGGAGGGTGCGCAGCCCCGGGGCCAGGACGTCCGCGGACCGCGCGAGGTCGTTGGCGACCGCCAGGACACCGGCGCGGGCGACGAGGTCCGCGGCGCGCATCGCCGGATATGCCGGGCCGAGCTCGGCCGCGAGATGCCGGGATGACTGCAACGTCGAGCCCTGGTTCGAGGGCGCGGCGGCGGGATCAGAGTCGAACGCGGCGAAGGCGGCCGCCGTCGAGAGCTCGATCGCGGGCGTGACGAGCACGACGGCGGGCGGTGGCCCATCGAAGTTGGCGAGCCGCGTCACGCGCTCGCCGCGGCCCTCGACGACGGCCGTCCCACCGGCGAGGAAGAAGGGCACGTCCGAGCCCACGGCCGCGGCGGCCGCCTGGCGCTCCTCCAGGCCGATCCGGGCGCCCCACGCCGCGAGGGCTCCGTCGATCGCCGCCGCGGCGTCGCTGCTCCCCCCGGCCAGGCCGGCAGCGATCGGGATGCGCTTCTCGAGCCTGGCTGCGAGCGGGAAGGCCTCCGCGCCCCGGCCGACTGCCCGGCGCGCCTCGCCGACGCCACGGAGGACCGTGCCGAACCCGGCGGCGTCGAGCGGCGCGCGCCCGTCGGGGCCCCCGACGACGTGCAGGCTGTCCTCGGCACCTGCCGCGCGAGCGAAGCTCAGGCGATCGGCCAGTGCGAGCAGGACCATCACCGAGTGGAGCGAGTGGAACCCGTCGCTGCGCCGCCCGGTCACGGCGAGCGTGAGGTTGAGCTTCGCCGGCGCGAGGCGGATGACCGGGTGGAGGGCCTCGGGAGGGGTCATGCCGCGGTCCGTCCCGTGGCGAGCTCGGCGAGGAGGCGCAGCCAGTCGTCCACGGACATTGTCTGCGGCCGGCGATCGCCGGCGATCCCAACGGCCGCCAGGGCGGCATCGACCCTCGCCTGGCCCACGTGCGGTCCGGTCGCACCGTCCGGCCCTGCGTGCAGCTGCCGTGCGAGGACGTTCCGGAGCATCTTGCGACGCTCCCGGAACCCGGCCTGGACCAGGCCCCACAGCGACTGCTCGCGCTCCTCCGACAGCGGCGTGGTCGCGTGTGGCTCGATGACCACGACCGCCGAGGCCACCTTCGGCGCCGGCTCGAACGCCTCCGCCGGGACCGCGAGCGCGACCCGGACGGCCGCGTGGTACTGGACGAACACGGAGAGGTAGCTCATGCGGCCCGGTGCAGCGGCGATCCGCTCGGCGACCTCCGCCTGGAGCATGAGCACGAGCCGATCAGCGCGGGGTTCGCGCTCGAGCAGGCGATGGAGGATCGGGCTGGTGATGTGGTACGGGATGTTCGCGACGACCCGATAGGGGCTCGGCACGACGTCGGGCAGCTCGAGGTCCAGCGCGTCGCCCTCGATGAGCCGCAGGTGACCCCCCTCGATCGGCGCCGCGAGCTGTTCGCGCAGGAGCGCCGCGAGACCGGGGTCGAGCTCGATCGCCGTCACCTCGGCGCCACCGGCAAGGAGACCGCCGGTCAGGATGCCCAGGCCAGGCCCGATCTCCAGCACGCGGGTCCCCGGGCCCGCCTCCGCGAGGTCGAGGATCGCCTCCAGCACGTCCGGGTCCGCGAGGAAGTTCTGCGACCGCGCGTGGCGGGCCCGCAACCCAGCGCGACGGAGGGTGCGGCGGACCTCGAGCGCGTCGAGGCGCGGTGCTCGGGCGGTCATTCGCGGGCCGTCATGCGCCGCCGATCACGGCCGGGCTCATCGCGCGAGCGGCAGGGAGGGCGTCGCCTCGAGGTCCAGGCCGGCCCGCTCCCCTGCTGCGAACCGTCGGGCGCCCGCGGCGCCGATCATGGCCCCGTTGTCCGTGCACAGGCCGGGCCGGGGCACGATGAGCGGGACGCCCAGCGTCTCGGCCTCGCCGGCGAGACGGGACCGGAGGACCGAGTTGGCGGCGACGCCCCCGCCGAGCACGATCGATCGTGCCGAAACCGACCTGGCGGCGCGGATCGCCTTGGCCACGAGCACGTCGACGACGGCATCCTGGAACCCCCACGCGAGCTCGGAGGTCACCGCGTGCGGCAACGACTCG
Source organism: uncultured Chloroflexia bacterium (assembly GCA_963721765.1). Taxonomy (GTDB): domain Bacteria; phylum Chloroflexota; class Limnocylindria; order Limnocylindrales; family CSP1-4; genus UBA5189. The sequence continues at coordinate 750,698 of CAVRJP010000001.1, read as the reverse complement.
GCGGGCTCGCGCAAGCCCGCGTCCGCGCGCGCTGCGTCGATCGTGCGGCGCGCGGCGGTCTTGAGGCCCGAGAAGCTGAAGTCGTACGAGTCACCGAGCCAGGCCCGCGGGAACCGGGCGTCGTGGCGGCTCGCGCTCTCCGCCGCCTTCTGGATCGACGGGCCGCCGGGATACGGCAGGCCGAGCAGCCGGCCGACCTTGTCGAACGCCTCGCCCGCCGCGTCATCGACGGTCTGGCCCAGCAATCGGTACGTCAGGTGGTCGGTCATCTCGACGAGGAAGGTGTGTCCGCCCGAGACGACGAGCGCCACGAGCGGGAACGCGGGCTCGTCGCCGGAATCCTGGCCGGGATCGCGAAGCCACGCCGCGTACACGTGGCCCTCGAGGTGGTTCACGCCGACGAGCGGCTTCGAATGGACCCAGGCGAGAGTCTTGGCCACGTTGATCCCGACGAGGAGCGAGCCGGCGAGCCCAGGTCCGCGGGTGACGGCAACGGCGGCCACGTCGTCCCATGACGCGCCCGCGCCCTGCCACGCCTCGTCCAGCACGGGCAGGATCCAGCGCAGGTGGGCGCGCGCCGCGACCTCGGGCACGATGCCGCCGGTCGGCGCGTGCAACGCGACCTGGCTCGCGACGACGTTCGAATGGATCCGGCTGCCCGCCTCGACCAGGGCGATCCCCGTCTCGTCGCACGACGACTCGATGGCGAGGACGAGTGGTCCGCTCATCCGCGGTACGCCGGATCGTCGACGTCGTACGTTCGGGGCGGTTCGCCGGCATCGACCGGGCGACCATCGAGCGCTGCCCGCAGGCGCGCGAGGCGATCGCGCATCTGGGCCGTGCCGAGCGGGTCGGTGGTCATGATCAGGGCGTCCTCGCCATTGTCGGAGTAGTAGCGCGGGCGGATGCCGACGGGCCGGAAGCCGTACTTCTCGTACAGCCGGCGCGCCGGCATGTTCGACAGGCGAACTTCCAGCGTGGCCTCGCGCGCGTGCCGGGTCGCCGCGAGGTCGAACAGCGCGAGCAGGAGCCGTTCGCCAACCCCTCGGCGGCGCCAGCGCGGATCGACCGCGAACGTGGTCACGTGGGCCTCGTCGACCATCACCCACAGGCCGGCGAAGCCCACGACAGCGTCGTCCGCGCGGGCCACGACGTAGCTCGCGAGCCGGTTCGTCTGGATCTCGCTGCGGTACGCGTCATCGGGCCAGGGCACGGAGAAGCTCTCCCGCTCGATCTCATGCACGGATGCGATGTCGTCGAGCGTCATCGGCTCGATCCGAAGCGCTACCGGGGGTCGCGCGACCACGCCACTCCCCCTTTCGGCTCGGTCGCCGGTGCGCCGCGGGGCGCCACCGCGTAGGCGGGCACGAGCCGTTCCGCGTCGTCCGTCTCGCCCCTCGAAAGGCGCAAGGCACCGAGCGCGAGCAGTTGCACCGGCAGCCGCTCTGAGTGCCTGCCGCCCCAGGGCAATCGCGTCGTCTGGCGCACGGCCGTCGAGGTCGATCGCGACGATCGTGCCCGGGCCATGATCGGGCGCCGGTTCGTCGCCACGCACGACGACGGGTGCGGATCCGGCCGAGATCGCGAGCCGGTCGCGCGCGCCAGACGGCATGAGCAACGTGATCCCGCCCGTCGCGCCCTCCCTCGCGGCTGCCGCGAGCAGAACGTCCGACGTCGCGATGCCGACGACCGGGCAGCCAAGCTCGTGGGCGAGGGTCTTGGCCGTGGCAATGCCGACGCGCAGGCCCGTGAACGCTCCGGGCCCCGTGCCGACGATGATGCCGCCCAGGCCGGCGAGCTCGAGGCCGGCCCGGTCCATCAGTCGCGTCAGGGCGGGCAACAGCTCCTGCGAGTGCCGGTAGCGGCCCTCGAACACCTCGCTGTCGATGACGTCGCCCTCGGGCGTGCCGGCCGCCACGACGATCGTGTGGGTCGCGGTGTCGATCGCGAGCAGCCAGCGGCGGGTCTCGCTCACGGGGCCGCTCAAGCCGCTTCCGTGGCGGCGTCCAGGTAGCGGCCATGCTCGGCGCCGACCGCCTCGACGCGGAGACGCCGTGGCTCATCGGCGCCACCCTCGATCCTGACGTCGAGGCGCTCCTCCGGGAGTGCCGAGCCGAGCCGATCGGGCCACTCGATCAGGACGACGCCCGCACCCTGGCGATCGTCGAGGAGCCCGCCGTCGAGCGCCTCGGCCGCCGTGCCGAGCCGGTACAGGTCGATGTGGAAGAGCGGCAGCCGGCCCTGGTACTCGCCCATCAGGACGAAGCTCGGCGAGCTGATCGTGTCGCGCACCCCGAGCCCGGCGCCGAAGCCCTTGGCGAACACCGTCTTGCCCGCGCCGAGCTCGCCCCACAGGCAGACGACGTCGCCCGGGCTCGCGGCGCGGGCGAGACGTGCCGCGAACGCGCGGGTGGCGTCCGGGCTGTCGCTCACCCACTCGATCGCCGAGCGGACGGCGCTGCTCACGCGAGCGACCCCCGCCACGGGTCCGTCAGGCAAAGCGTTCGAGGTCGCCGATCGGGATCGCGACCGGCGGGCGACCGCCGAATCGAACGAACGCCGCCTCGAGTGTCACGCCGGCAGGAAAGCGCCGTGGCCCGGCGAGCCCCGCCCACGTCCCCTCGGCACCGGCGAGCGGTCCGGAACGAACGCGCACGAGGTCCGGCGGCGGCTTCGGCAGCTTGATGCTCGGATCGTCGACGAGGAGCGCGGGCGGATCCCCGACGATCGCGACGACGCTGCCCTCCATGGCCTCGAACATCGCCATCAGCGGCGAGGCGATGGGCCGACGCGCGGCGCCGTCGAGGACGAGGATCCCGAACGGCGGCAGGCCGTGGACCGCCGCGCGGCCGCGACGCTCCGAGGCGAGGAAGTCGCGTTGCTCCTTGATCCCAAGCGCGGCGACGATCACCCCGCGGATCCCGACCGCGCGGGCGCGGGTGAGCGCCTCGGCATCCATGCGGGCGCCGGCGACGATGATCGACCCGGCGGCGCCGACGTCCACGTGCTGGGCGCGCAGCTCGCCATCCGCCCCGGTCGCGATCTGGAGTCGGCCCCACGTCGGCCCGGCGAGCGCGTAGCGGGCCGGGATGGCGCTCGCGGTCGACCGGATCGTCACCGCGGATCCCGGCCGGACCTCGTGGACGACACCGGCGGACGGCGCCTCGAGGACCTCGGCCCGCTCTCCCGTGGCGACGCGCCAGCGGCCGCTGCTCCGGAACAGCAGCTCGCCCTCGGCCGGCGGGTCGGCCTCCTCGGCATTTCGGCGCGACGACTGCGCCCAGCGGTCGCCGGGCGTGCCCGGCTGCTCGTTGGTGCCGACGCCGGTCACGACGATCGTCCGAGGCTCGCGGACGTAGTCGACGATGGGCTGGCCGCGACCGACCGCCTCGCCCTCCTTGACGAGCGGCCGATCGCCGGGCTGGAGCGTGAACAGGACATCGATCGGCGACCCGACGAGCGGCCGGCGCGTGACCAGCTCGAGACCCGCCCGATCGACCAGGGTCATCTCCACGGTGGTGGCCGCGGCTCCCACCGTCGTCATCGCTCGTCCCCCGGCCAGGCGAGCTCGCCCCAGCCGGCGAGCGCAGCACGGCGCCGGTCGCGGCGCTCGGGCAGGCGGAGCGGGATGTCGCGGAGGTCGACGGCGAGACCCGCCACGCCCCCGGAAACGGGAACGGCGACGCGCCGAGCGCGGCGTCCGAGGCGGACGGTGTCCTTGAACTCCAGCGTCGCGAGCGCCCGGTCGCCGGGCGCCAGGTCGACGAACGCGACCTCGCCGCCGATCAGGTCGTGGCGCAGGTGTCGGTCGCCATCGAGCGTGAGGCGGCCCACCCGCGGCGCGCTGCGCCGGGTTGCCGGAACACCGGCGACCACGAGCAGGCTCCCGATCGGCGCCAGCAGGTCGTCGGCGAGGTCAGCGACGAGGTCGCGCCGCTCGTCGGGGTCGTCGATCGCCCCGATCGGGCCGAGCAGTCGGGCGTGATCGATCGACAGCTGCGTGCTGCCGGCGCGACGGACCGTATCCGCGATCGCGAGCGCGACCGCGCGCGGGGGCGCGATGGCGAACGCGCCGCCCGACACGATCGTCACGTCGGGGCTGGGCAACGCGCCGATGTCCCCGGTTCGAGCCACGAGCCTGGTCAGCGCGGCGCGGGTGGCCGCGAGCCGGAGCCGGGCTCCCTCGCCCGAGGTGTCGGCCCAGGGCTGCGCCCGCAGGTCGAGCAGTCGATCGCCCATCCGGTGTCGATCCAGGCTACCCGTCGTCCAGGCGAGCACGGCATCGACCGTCGCGTCGTCGACGTCCATCGGGACGAGTCCCGCCTGTGCGGTCCGAACCGACACGGCGATCGGGCCCTGGTCGGCGACACCCGGCGAGGCCATGGTGCGGAGCCCGCCGTCGAGCCCGATGTCGATCAGCTCGATCCGCCGATCGATGGCGTCCGCGAGGGACAGGACGGCGCGAACGGCGGTGTGCCTCGAATCCGCCCGGTTCGGCAGGAGTCCCTCGAGAATCTCGCGCAGCGGCTCGTCGGGGCCGCTGCGGAGCCCGAGGGGCGGTGCCTGGATGATCCGCTCCTGGGTCCCGTCGTACGGCCGGCCCGCGCCCTCCGCCCAGGCGTTGCGGGACGCGATGGGCCCGGCGAGCACCACCCGCAGCTCCGGGCGCCGGCGCGTTGCAGCACCAACCAAGCCCGCGAGGTCGTCCAGCCAGCCGCGCTCGTCCGGACCCGGCGGATCGCCCGCGCCGACGAGGACGACGGACACCTCCGGCCGGAGGGCGAGGTCGGTCATCTCGCGCGGGTCGTGGCTCTCCGGCGATGCGACCCGGATGCGCCACGGCGTCCGGGCGGCGACGTTCTCGAGCAGCCCGACCGCGCGGCGCGACGCGCCGAGCACCGCGAGGATCGGCGGGAGGCTGCTGCGGGCCTCCAGCCTGGGCAGGTCCGGGACGAGCTCCGGCGCGACGCCGAGGTCGAGGGCCATCCTTGGATCGGCGGTCGCCAGGCGAGCGGCGAGGATCGCGCCGAGCGCATCGACGTGCGCGCCGGCGGGAGCCGAGGTGGAGCCGAGGAGCCGCCAGCGGCGGTTTGGACGGCCGAGCAGGGCGACGGACGTGGTGGCCGCGCCCGCGTCGATCGCGAGCAACGCCCTGGGGATAGTCGTCACCGGCTCATGCTACCGAGTCCGAGCGGGGCCGCCTCGCCGACGGCTAGGCGTCCCAGCCGGTCTCCTCGGTCAGGTCCTCCAGCCGCTCGATCAGCTGCTCGATCCCGTCCTCGTCGGCCAACAGCGCCGACACGCTCGGGAGGTCACCGCCGAACAGCCCGTGCAGCACCGGATCGAAGAACAGCATGGCGTTGGCACCGAGTGGCCGGTACGGGCGCGAGGCCTGCAGGAAGTGGACCGCAGGGGCGGTCAGGCCACGGAGCTGGATCTCGCGCGCGACCTCCTCGACCAGCTCGTCGCGCTGCTCGTCATCGAGGCCGCCGGGTTCGCTCACCGTCGTGTCGACCTCCTGCCGTCACCTCGTCGCCAACGAGGGTCCGCGTTTCCCGCGGGACGGACGCCGCATGGTACACCCGAGGCAGGCGCGCAGCGAGGTTGGTGACGACTTCCCACGAGTTGGTGCCCCGGGCCGCCGCAACCTCCGCCGCCGTGATCGCCTCGGAGCCCTGCGTCCCGATCAGGACGAACTCGTCGTCCACGGTCACGGGCTCACCCGGGACCTCCGTGACGTCCGCCATGACGGCGTCCATCGCGACGTTCCCGACCAGCGGCACGCGCATGCCACGGACGAGGGCTTCGGCGCGGTTCGACAGCGCGCGTGACCAGCCGTCGCCGTATCCCAGCGGCAGCGTGGCGATGCAGCTCGGACGGGCCGTCCTGAACGTCGGGCCGTAGCTGATGCCGGAGCCCGTGGGCAGGGTCGCGACGCGCACGGGACGAGCGCGCAGCGACAGCACCGGCCGCAGCCGGCCGACCTCCGACCGCAGGCTCCTCGGGGCAGGGCCCGCGGTCGAACCCTCACCAAGCAGCTCGTCCGGGACCAGGCCGTACGTCGCGAGGCCCGGCCGCACGCCACCGAGTGCGGCGACCTCCCCGAGGAGGAGCCCGCCCGTCGCCGTGACGTGCTGGAACGCATCTCCGATCCCGACGAACCGCTCGACGTCGCGCGCGAGCGACGTGAATGCCTCGACCTGGCGGTCGGTCGTCGCCTGGTCCTCGGGTGCCTGGAGGTGCGTCCACAGGCCGGCCAGCCGAGCGACCCCGGACGAGGCGATCGTACGAGCGGCGTCGACCAGGCCGCCGCCGTCGAACCCGCCACGACCCAGGCCGGTCTCGAGCTCGAGGTGGAGGTCGATCCGAGGCCCGGCCGGAGCCGCGTCGAGAGCGCCGAGGAGGGCGCCGAGCAGGCTCGGGTCACCGGCGGTGACCGCGATGCCCGCATCCCGCGCCTCGACAGAGAGCTGCGGCGGGATGGGATACAGGACGAGGATCGGACGCACGACGCCGGCCTCGCGCAGGGCCAGTCCCTCGTCGAGGGTGGCGACGCAGAACCCATCGGCGCCGGCCGCCTCGAGGGCTCTTGCAACGGGAATGGCGCCGTGCCCGTACGCGTCCGCCTTCACGACCGGATGGACGGGCGTCCCTGCACCGGCCAGCTCCCGGATGAGCGCGAGGTTGCCGGCCAACGCCCCAAGGTCGATCTCCGCCCAGGCGGTTCGTGGGAGCGGCGGCAGCCCGGCCGCCGCGAGGCGCTCCTCGATCGACGGCGCCGGGCGGAACTCGCTCAGCCGCGCGCTCCCCTGTGGCCCTCGTCACGATCCGAGGCGCGCGCCCGGGCCGGTGCGGGTGCCTCGTCGGGCGCGTCCTCGCGCACATCCTCACGCGCGTCCTCTCGAACGGTGAAGCCGAGGCGCTTGCCGGGCTTGCCCCGCTCGGCGATCGCCGCGAGGCGCTTGCGAACGCCCGGGAGCACGTCGGGCAGGTCGGACGCCAGGAGCCCCGCATCGCCCAGCCGCTCGCGGACGATGTCCCCTGCGGTCCCGTGGAGGAAGACGCCCAGCCTCGCCGCCGGCCCGGGAGCCACGCCCTGGGCGAGGAGGCCCGCGATCACGCCCGAGAGCACGTCGCCCGTCCCGCCGCTGGCGAGCGCCGGATTCTCGAACGGCGCCACGGTGACGGTCCCATCCGGCTCGGCGATCACCGTCTTCGCGCCCTTCAGCACGACGACCTGCTGCCACGTCACCGCTGCGGCCTTCGCCGCGGCCTGGCGGGCCTCGTCGTCGTCCGACAGGTCGCCGTCGGCCTCGGGCTCGACGCCGGCGCCGGCACGCAGCCGGGCGAACTCGCCCGAGTGGGGCGTGAGCACGCACGGCCGCAAGTTGCCCTTCCACCACTCGCCGAGCGTCGCCATCGAGCGGAGGGCCTCGGCATCGAGGACCATCGGCGCTGGGCCGTCGTCGGGCGCGACCAGGAGCAGGCGCACGAGGTCGGTCGTGGCGAGGCCGGGCCTGAGCCCCGGGCCCAGCACGATCGCGTCGTGGTCGTGGTCCAGGATTCGGGCGATCGCGGGCTCCGGATCGACCTCCTCCACGTCGTCCTCGGGCAGGGCCATCGTCGTCGCCTCCACGACCTTCGCCGCGAACAGCGGCTGGAGGGATTCCGGCACTGCCAGCGTGACCAGCCCGGCGCCGGCGCGACCGGCCGCGCGGCAGACGAGGAGCGCGGCCCCGGCGTAGTCGAGCGAGCCCGCGATCACCAGGACCTTGCCGAACGTGCCCTTGTGGCCGCGCTTCGGCCGCTCCGGCAGGAGTGCCGCGGCAGCCTTGTCGTCCATCGTCGGGATCGCGGGCGTGGCCCCGTCCGCAGACGGCGCCTGCTCATCGTGTCGGCCGAAGCCCAGCGGCCGACGCTCAGCCACCGTCCGCCCCACGGTCGCCGCCCGCGGCCGTTTCGTGCAGGTTTCGCAACCGCTCCATCCGGGCGAGGATGCGGCGCTCGCGGTCGTCGAGCCGCTCCTCGATGTCCGGCGGGAACAGGAAACGCCCGCCGGCCATCCGGACGCCGAAGGCGATCGCGACCGCGTACTCGGCCTCGTGGCTGATCGACACCGCGATGCGGTCCATGCCGAGCTGCTCCGCCCGGCGCGCTGCGCGGCCGTGGAGGCGAACCGATGGCTGGCCCGTCGGCAGTCGCTGGATCTCGATCTCCGTCCAGCCCACGCCCCGAACCCCGAGGCCGAGCACCTTGCTCACCGCCTCCTTGGCAGCCCACCGACCGGCGAAGTTCTCGGGGCGGTCGCGAACGTAGCGATCCTCGGCCTCCGTCAGGACGCGGCGCGCGAAGCGCCGCCCGAATCTCGCCAGCGTGCCCTTGATGCGGGCGACCTGGATGATGTCGATGCCCAGCTCCGAGGTCCCCGGAGGGGGTGCGAGCCGGGCGTCCGCCGATTCACTCATCGGCAGGAAACGCTACTCGACCGTGACCGACTTCGCGAGGTTGCGCGGTTGGTCGACGTCGGTGCCCCGGGCCTGCGCCACGTGGTAGGCGAAGAGCTGCAGCGGGATGATCGCGAGCACCGGGCTCAGGATCTCGTGCGTGTCGGGCACCCAGCACACGTCATCCGCGATGCGCCCGATCCCTGGGTCGCCCTCCGTTGCCACGGCGATGACCTTCGCGTCCCGCGCCCGGCCCTCCATGACGTTGCTGATGAGCTTGTCGTAGGTCGAGGAGCGCGTCGCGACCGCGACCAGCGGGCACTCCGCGTCGAGGAGCGAGATCGGGCCGTGCTTCAGCTCGCCTGCGGGGTAGCCCTCGGCGTGGACGTAGCTGATCTCCTTGAGCTTGAGCGCGCCCTCCAGCGCCGCCGGATACGTCGCGCCTCGCCCCACGAACATGAATCCCCGGGAGTTGACGTAGCGCCGTGCGAGCGCGGCCGCACCGGGCGCATTCTGCTCGATCGTCCGCGCGGCAGCCGTCGGGAGTGCCCGCAGCGCCGCGACGAGCGCGGACTCGTCGGCCGGTTGGAGCGAGCCGCGAATCTTCGCGATCGCGGCAGCGAGCGCGACCAGCGTCGTGACCTGGGTCACGAACGTCTTCGACGCGGCGACGGCCATCTCGGGCCCGGCCTGCAGGAACAGGACGGCGTCGGCCTCGCGCGTGATCGCGGAGCCCACGGTGTTGGTCACGGCGATGATCCGGCACCCTCGCTCGCGAGCAAGGCGGGTCGGGGCGATCGTGTCGGCCGTCTCGCCGGATTGGGTGACCGCGATGACGAGCGTCCGTGAATCGAGCGGCGGCGGCTCGTACCGGAACTCCGAGCCGACGGTCATCCGCGCCGGCAGGTCCGTCCAGCGCTCGATCGCCGAGGCCCCGATCATCGCGGCATACGACGCGGTCCCGCAGGCGACGAGCTCCACCCGCGTCGCCGCTCGGATCGCGTCCTCGAGCGGCTCCAGCTCCGGAAGCGTGATCGTGTCGTCGCCACCGATCCGGCCCGCGAGCGACTGGAGGAGGGCCTCCGGCTGCTCATGGATCTCCTTGAGCATGAACGTCTCGTAGCCGCCCTTCTCGGCGGCCTCGGGGGTCCAGTCGATCGTGGTCACGGCGCGCTCGAGGCGGCGGCCCTCGACGTCGGTCACCTCGACTCCGGTCGGGCGCACGTCGGCGACGTCGCCGTCCTCGAGGAACAGCACGCGCCTGGTGTGGGCGAGAATGGCCGAGACGTCGCTGGCGATGAAGCTCTCCTCGCCGTTGAGCCCGACGATGAGCGGCACGTTCAGCCGGGCGCCGACGAGCCGGGCGACCTCGCCCTTGTGCATGACCGCGAGCGCGTACGCACCGTGCATGCGGCGGAGGGCCGCGCGCACCGCATCGGCCAGGTCGCCGGCATAGGCGTCCTCGATGAGGTGGGCGATCGCCTCGGTATCGGTCTCGGACGTCAGGAGGTGACCCGCGGCCTCGAGCCCGTCCCGGAGCTCACGGAAGTTCTCGATGATCCCGTTGTGGATCACCGTGATGTCGCCCGTGCAGTCCTGGTGGGGGTGGGCGTTGAGGTCGTTCGGCCGGCCATGTGTCGCCCAGCGCGTGTGCGCGAGCCCGAGCGCTGCGTGGGGCGTGTTGCCGTTCAGGACGCTCTCGAGGTTCGCCAGCTTGCCGGCCTTCTTGGCCACGAACAGCTCGCCCGACTCGTCGACGAGCGCGATGCCCGCCGAGTCGTAGCCACGGTACTCGAGGCGGCGGAGGCCCTCCATGAGGATGGGCCCTGCCTCGCGTGGTCCGGTGTAGCCGACGATCCCGCACATGAGCGCGTCAGTGTAGGCGTTGCTCCGCGAGCGTCGACAAGCTGTCGGCGAGCTCGCGGACCACGTCGGCGTCCGGTCCCTCCACCATCACCCGGAGCGCGGGCTCCGTGCCGGACGGGCGGACGAGCACGCGCCCGCCGGCGCCGAGCCGGGCCTGGGCGGCGGCGATGGCACGCTGCAGGATCGGGTCACCCTCCCACTGGTCCTTGTGCCGGACGCGAACCGCGCGCTGCTCCTGGGGCAGGAGCGGGATCCGCTCCGCGAGCTCGGCGAGGCGCAGGCCGGACGTCGTGATCACCCGCAGGACCTCGAGCGCCGTCACGAGGCCATCGCCCGACGTCGTGTGCTCCCGGACGATCACGTGGCCGCTCTTCTCCCCACCGAGGCCGGCGCCGGACACCTGCATGCCCTCGAGGATGTACTTGTCCCCCACCGGCGTCCGGACGACGGTGCCGCCGGCGCCCTCGACGGCCTGCTGGAGGCCGCCGTTCGAGAGCACCGAGACGACGAGCGTGGTCATGGCGGGGTCGGCCGCGTCGGCGGCCGCCGTGCCGTTGCGGGCGAGGCGTTCCAGGGCAAGGACGCCGAGGATCCGATCGCCATCGACGACGGTGCCCGTCCCGTCGACGGCCACCAGCCGGTCCGCGTCGCCATCGAGCGCGAACCCGAGGTCGGCGCCGACATCCGCGACCCGCGCCGCGAGCGCGACCGGGTCGGTCGCACCGCAGCGGAGGTTGATGTTCAGCCCATCCGGTCGATCATTGATGACCTCGACCTGCGCTCCGGTCGCGCCGATGATCCGGCCCGCGACCGCCGACGCAGATCCGTTCGCCGCGTCGACGACGATCCGCAGCCCCGCCGCATCCACCGCGCCGGCGAGCCGCTCCCGGTGGGCGAGGTAGCGGCCGATGCGTTCGCGCGCGTCGACGACGGTGCCCAGCTGCTCCGGCGCGGAACCGGCGAGCTCGTCCGACCGCCAGATGAGCGCCTCGAGCTCGTCCTCGACCGCGTCGTCGAGCTTCAGCCCGGCGGCGTCGAGGACCTTGAGGCCGTTGTCCTCGGCCGGGTTGTGGGATGCCGAGACCATGATCCCGGCGGCGTCATCGCCGTCCGCGGCCAGGAACGCGAGGGCCGGCGTCGGCACGACCCCGACGACGTTGACCGTCACGCCGAGGCTCGTCGCCCCCGCGGCGATCGCGGCCACGAACATGTCGCCCGAGCGGCGGGTGTCCTGGCCAACCACGATCGAGCCGCCGGGACCCACGAGCCGGTGTGCCGTCGCCCGGCCGAGGGCGAACGCCGTCGACGGCTTGAGGTCGACGTTCGCGACCCCGCGGATGCCGTCGGTGCCGAACAGGCGTGGCACGGTTGATCGTTCCCCCTTCGCGCTTGGTGTTGTCGGGAGCTCAGGACGCCGCGGCGGTCGGGCTCGGGCTCGGCGCGGGTGATGCCACGGGAGTGGAGACGATCACGTCGAGCGGATTGGGGCTCGCGCCGATGAGCGTCAGGCCGGTGGTCAGGTTCGCCGAGACCGGCACGGCGTGGGTGCCGGCCTCGAGGCCGGTGACGTCCACCGTGAGGACGAGCTCCGTCGCGGACAGCCGGTCGAGATCGGCCATCGAGCCGCCGATCGTGACCAGCACGCGATCGGTCGAGAGCTGGTAGCGCAGGCTTGGGCTGGCACCCACGAGCACGAGGCCGGCCTCGAAGGTGCGGGTTGCGGTCACCGGGCGAAGCCGGATGGTGACCTGGACGGTGCCCACGCCGAGTGGCTGCACGCCCTCGGGCAGCGCCAGCTCGACGGCCTGGCTGACCTGCGAGGACGCTCCCGAGACGCTGATCGGGAGCGTGTCGGCGCGATCGAGCCCGGCGAGGTCGTTGGCGTCGCCCTCGACCGAGACCACCGGCGGATCGACCTCGACCGACGCGACCTCGAAGCCCGCCGCGGGCGTGCCGACGACGATCGGGCTGACAGGCAGGGACTTCGAGCGCCGGTCGCTGAAGACCGGGACCCGGACGCGGACGCGCGCGGGTTCGATCTCGATCGGCGTCAGCGCGCCGATCACCGCGCCGGACTCATCGATCGCGACGAGATCGACGGCCTGGTCGACGTCGATGCCCGACGCGTCGATGGTGATCGGCGCCTCGACCCCGGTGATGGTCGCGACCACCGATTGCGGGCCGCTGACGGTCGCGTTCGCCGCTTCGATGATCGGGTCGCCGGCCTCGAGGCCGGACGGCACCGGGCCGACGGCAGCGCGGATCGGGACCACCTTGCTGGTCACGCGATCGAGCGTGATGAGGATCTCGCTGGGTTCCGCCTCGAGCACCTGGACGCGGTTATCGATGGCCGTGACGATGACCCGAACGGTCACCGGGCCGCCCGTGGGCTCGACGTCGGCGAGGTCGACCGTCGCGCGGAACGTATCGCTGTCGATCCGCAGCCCGAGGTCGGGCGCGGCGGCATAGGTGATGCGCGTCGTCACGCCGGGGTTCGTCAGGACGATCGCGTTGGCGGGGGCATTCGCGATCGCGATGCGGACCGGGTCCCTGAACTCCTGGGTGGTCTGCGACAGGACCAGCCCGCCGTAGAGGAGCGTCGCCAGGGCGATGGCCGCGACCTTGAGCGGCCAGTTGTGGGTGACGAACCCGAGGACGCGGGTCACGGGCCGGCTGCGCGAGTGCCAGTCGCGGCACGCTTCGCCGAGGGCTTCGTCGCTCGTCGCTTCCCGCCGGCGTGCTCCGTGCCGTTCGGGCCCTCGGGTCCGACGTGCTCCGCGTCGCTACCGGATGGCTTGGCGGCGGCCGGCTCGGCGTCGGTCTCCGGATCCGACGGCGGCGAGACGGGCTCGAGGACGGCGACGAGCGCCTCCGTCGGCGCACCGTCGTCGGCCGGCTCCGTCGGTTCGTCGGGGACGAGCGGCTCGTCGGGTGGCAGCGGCTCCATCGCGGCGGCTCCGCGGCGCCCGACGCGAACCGCGCGGCTGAGGTCGGCGAGCCTCGGCGCCCGCGCGCCGGGCACGCGCGCCGGCGTCGGCGCGAGCGCGCTCCGGAGCAGGCGGGCCAGCTGCCCCTCGCTCAGGTTGCGGACGATGCGGGCACGCTGGACGAAGCTGACCTGGCCGTTCTCCTCGGACACCACGACGACGATCGCGTCGGTCTGCTCGGTCGTGCCGAGCGCGGCGCGGTGACGCGTCCCGAACCGCTCGGAGTGGATCGTCGTCTCGCCCAGTGGGAGCACCGCCGCGGCGGCGAGCACCTGCGACCCGCGGATGATGACCGCGCCGTCGTGGAGCGGGGAGCGCGGCGAGAAGATGGTGCGCAGCAGGTCCGCCGACAGGTCGCCGTGGATCATCACCCCCGATTCGGCCATCTGCTCGAGCCCGGTCTCGCGCTCGATCACGATGAGCGCGCCGTGGCCCTGGGCCGAGAGGCCCGCCGCCGCGCGCGAGACGGCCGTCGCGACGACCTCCGCGGCGCGACCTTCGGCCGAGACCAGCCAGCCAAGCGAGCCGACCCGGCCGATCCGATCGAGCGCCCGCCGGAGCTCCGGCTGGAACACGACGACGAGCGCGAACAGGCCGACGACGGCCGCCGTCTCGAGGATCTGGATGAGCAGCCGGAGGTTGAGGAACCGGGCCGCGAAGTAGACCGCGAAGAGGACGCTGACGCCGATCACGAGGCGGACCGCGCTCGTCCCTCGGATGAGGCTGAAGGTCCAGTAGATCAGGACCGCGGTGATCCCGATGTCCAGGATCGACGTCGCCTGGAGCTGGTCCAGGAACGACTGCAGGAGCTGCGGCATGCCGGGGGAGTGTACCGCGGGGTCACCGCCGAACGGCCGATCCGGAGCCTGCAGGAGGCGTCCCGGAGATCGGTCGACGCGGTTCCGTCAGCCCTCAGCGCGCCCCGGCCGAACCGGCCGAGGCGGGTCGAGCGGGCAGGTCGCGGAGCCGCTCGGTGGCCAGGTACTGGACGTCCGCGGTGCCCTGCTCGTCGCCGGTCAACGCGGTCAGCTCGCGGAGCAGGGCCACCTTCTCGATGGCGATCGGGAGCCAGCCATGGTCGATCTCGAGGTTCGCGATGGCGAGGTGGACCTGGGAGTCGCCGGGAGCGATCTCGAGCAGCTGGAAACAGACGTCGAGCGCGGCCTCGAGACGGCCCGCCTGTCGATGGATGTGCACCGCGCTGAGCATCAGGTCACGAGCTGCGCTCGTGTCGCCCGAGTCGAGCAGCACCGTCGCGTTCGTGACCAGCGTCTCGGGATCCGGCGGCGGGCCGACGCTCCGCGGCGGGGGCGGGGTCGGCAGGTCGATCGCGGGCCAGTGGGCACCCTCGGGCACGGCCGTGGAGGCGCTGGTCGCGGACTCAGTGGCGGCTCGCGCCTCCGGGTCGGTCGAGGCCTCGGGCTCGGTCGCCGGAGTCGCGTCCTGGGGCCGCTGTGCCGTCGGGGCCCGAGCAGGCTCCATCGAGGGCCCGCGCGCGAGTGCCTCGGCCAGGCGAGCGAGCATCGCCGTCCGCGCCGACGAGCCTTCGAGCTCGTCGGCTCGGCGCGCGGCATCCACCGCGTCGGCGATGCGACCCGAGGCCTCCAGCACGAGCGCGAGCCGCTCGAAGTCGCCGGCGGCGCCCGACCGGAACCCGTGCGCCTCGCGGGTGGTGCCGCGCGCCCGCAGCGCGGCCTCGTCATCGGGCGCCAGGCGCAGCGCATGGTCGAACGCCTCGGCGGCCTCCGGCCAGCGATCGAGCCGGTCGAGGACGGTGCCCTGGCTGGCGTACGGCAGCGCGCGATCGGGAACGAGCCGCGCCGCCTCGCGATACGCCTCGAGCGCGTCGTCGAGCTTGCCGGCGAGTGCCGCGACATGCCCGCGCCGGAGCGCTGACTTGTACTGGTCGAAGAGGCGCTCGCTCACGCTGCGAGATTAGCGCGCGAATTCGCCTCCGAGGCACCCCCCGAGGTACTGCCCATCACCGCCTCGGGTACTGCGGTCCGGTGCCCCTGGGTGCCGAGTGCGGCAGTGCTGCGGGGCGAAATCGGGCGCCACAGCGCGGGCGCCGGTTCGCGGCGGCGCGGGCGCCGGTTCGCGGCGGCGCGGGTTAGCGCTTGGTGTACTGCGGCGCCTTGCGAGCGCGCTTCAGGCCGTACTTCTTGCGCTCCTTCATCCGCGGGTCGCGGGTCAGGAAGCCCGCCTGCCGGAGCTGGAGGCGGTGGGCGTCCGGATCGAGCTCGAGCAGCGCTCGCGCGATCCCGTGGCGGATTGCGCCGGCCTGCCCGGTCACGCCGCCGCCCTCGACCTTGATCATCGCGTTGTAGCGCCCTTCGGTGTTCGTGACCCGGAACGGCATCCGGACCTCTACCTCGTCGATGGCCGCACCGAAGTGCTCGACGAGCGAGCGGCCGTTGATCACGATCTCACCCTCGCCCGGCATGAGCCGGACGCGAGCGACGGCCGTCTTGCGTCGGCCGGTCCCGGAATTGAAGGCAGTGGTGGCCATGTCGTGTCCTCCGTCAGGCGAGCGGCTCAGGCCGCTGGGCCTGATGGGGATGGTCGGAGCCGGCGTAGACCTTGAGCTTGCGCAGCTGCTGTGCGCCGAGGCGCGTGTGCGGCAGCATGCCCTTGATCGCCCGCCGGATGACCTCCTCGGGACGCCGCTCGAGCAGCTTGCCGAGGGACTCCTGCTTCAGGCCCTGCGGGTGGCCGCTGTGGCGCACGTAGGCCTTCGTGTCGGTCTTGCCCGAGGTCACCGAGATCTTCTTCGCGTTCAGGATGATCACGTGGTCGCCGCCGTCGAGGTTGGGTGACCACGTCGCCTTGTGCTTGCCGACGAGGACGCGAGCGACGCGCGTGGCGAGGCGACCGAGCGTCTCGCCCGTCGCATCCACGACGAACCAGTCTCGCTCGATCTCGCCTTGTCGCGCGGTATACGTCTTGTCGTTCATCAATCCTCGTGTCCCATGTCCTTGTTCTCGTTCGTTCGCTCCTGGCGCCGTCCGAGGACGACGCGCCGGAGGCACAGGCCCCGGGCCGGTGCGGAGGAGCCGCCGAGCGCCGGCACGCCTGCGGTGAGCAGGTCGCTCGCCGCCGAGGCCTCCAGTCGACCCGTCCCGACTGCGAGCAGCGCCGCGACGAGTCGTCGGACCATGCCCCGCAGGAACGCGTCGGCTCGCACGTCGATCGTGATCAGCGAACCCGTTCGCCGGATCCGGATCCGATGCACGGTTCGGACCGGCTGCGGATCGGCTCCGCCGAAGGCGCTGAAGTCGTGGCGGCCTTCGAGGGCCGACGCGGCTTGCGCCATCGCGGCGACGTCCAGGTTCGGCCGGACCACGAACGCGGTGCGCTCGCGGAGCGGGCTGCGCGGTCCGTTCCAGACGGAGTACCGGTATTCCCGGTAGCGGGCCGCGTAGCGAGGGTTGAACCCGAGTGGCGCCCGGCGGAGGTCGCGAACCGCGACATCCGGCGGGAGCGTCCCGTTGAGCGCCTCCGTGAGGTCCTCCACGGGGAGCCCGCCCGGGTAGGTGAATGCGATCACCTGCCCTATCGCGTGCACTCCGGCGTCGGTCCTCCCGGCGCCCATCACCGGCTGGCGGATCCCGCCACTCAGGCGGGCCAGCGCGGTTTCGAGCTCTCCCTGGACGGTGCGGGCTCCCGGCTGTAGCTGGAAGCCTGCGAACTCCGTGCCGTCATATTCAACCGTTGCTCTAAACCGCCTGACGGCGGTCCGAGCCGCGGGGGTCCTCTCGGATCCCTCTTTGTAGTCGCCGCCCCGTCGCGCCATCCCTGCGTTGGCTCGTCCGCTGGCTCGCTCACGCACGTTCAAGTGCGCTCGCTCGCCTGCTCCTCGCCGCCTTGGGCTGACATCGACGGACCGTCGACGGGGTTCAGTTGGACTCCGTTAGACCAACTCGATCTGGACGACTTCGGCTGCGTCCCCCTTTCGGGGGCCGATCTTGACGATGCGGGTGAAGCCGGACGTGCGGTCGGCGTACTTCTCGGCGATCTCGTCGAAGAGCTTCGTCACGACGAGCGGCTCGTTCGGGAACTGCGACACGATCGCTCGACGAGCCGTCAGGTCGCCGCGCTTGGCGAGCGTGATCGCCTTCTCGACGCGGCCCTGGACCTCCTTGGCCTTCGCCTCGGTGGTTCGCACGCGCTCGTAGCGCAGCACCGACACCGTCAGGTTCTTGAACAGCGCGAGGCGCGGGCCCATCTTCCGGCCGAGCTTCCGGCCGTCGATGCGGTGGGCCATCTCAGGCCTCCTCGTCCTCGAACGGGGTCTCGTCCTCGGACTCGTCGCCTTCGTAGTCGGACGCCTCGGTCTCGGGCAGGATGAAGCCGCGCATCCGGAGGCGCTCCTTCATCTCGTCGAGCGACTTCTTGCCGAAGTTGCGCATCCGGAGCAGGTCCTCGTCCTTGAGCTGGAGGAGCTGACCCACCTTGACGATGTTGTTGCGCTTCAGCGAGTTGTAGGCGCGCATCGGGAGGTCGAGCTCCTCGATGGGCATGTCGAGCATGTTCGGCGGGAGCTGCGGGATGCCCGGCACGCCCCGGTCGGCGGCCATCTGGGCCTGGCCGATCGTGACGAACGGGCGGAACTGCTCGATCAGGATGGACGAGGCTCGGCTGAGCGCCTCCTCGGGCCCGATCGTGCCGTCGGTCTCGATCTCGATCGTCAGCTTGTCGAAGTTCGTGACCTGCCCGACGCGCGTGCTCTCGACCCAGTAGTTGACCTTCCGGACCGGGGTGAAGATCGCGTCGACCGCGATCACGCCGATCGGCAGCGCCTCGGTGCGCTCGACGCCGAGGTAGCCGACGCCGCGCTCGACCGTCATGTCCATGTCGATCGTCACGTCGTCCGAGTCGAGGGTCATCAGCACGAGATCGCGGTTCACGATCTCGACGTCGGCCGATTCCATGACGTCGGCGGCGAAGACCGGACCGGCGCCGCTCTTTGTCAGGCGCAGCTGGACCGGGTGCGTCGCAAAGCTCTTCATGCGCAGCTTCTTGACGTTCAGCACGATCTGGGTCACGTCCTCCTTGACGCCGGGGATCGTGGAGAACTCCTGGTACACGTCACGGATCTGGAGGGACGTGACGGCGGCGCCCTCGAGCGAGGACAGGAGCACGCGCCGGAGCGCGTTGCCGAGGGTCACGCCATAGCCGGCCTGCAGGGGCCCGACCTCGTACTTGGCGTACGTGCCGACCTCTTCGACGGGCTCGATCTGCGGGGTCTCGAGTTCGATCATGAGTGGGGCTACCTCGAGTAGTACTCGACCACGAGCTGCTCGGACAGGTCGAGCGGCATCTGGTCACGACGGGGGAGACTGACGACGGACCCGGCGAGCTTGGCCGCATCGAGGGCCAGCCAGTCCGGAGCCTGGTGCGAGCGCAGCGTCTCGCGGATCACCTTGAACGCCTCGCGGCTGCGACGGCTCTCACGAACCTCCACGCGATCGCCGGGCCGCATGACATGCGACGGGATGTTGCTGGGCACGCCGTTGACGGCGAAATGCCCGTGGTTGACCAGCTGCCGCGCCTGCGCGCGGGACGACCCGAAGCCGAGCCGGTAGACGACGTTGTCGAGGCGCGTCTCGAGCGACTGGAGGAGCGCCTCGCCGGTCACGCCGACGTGGGTCTCCGCCTCCCGGAAGTAGTTCCGGAACTGGCGCTCGAGGACGCCGTAGACCCGGCGGACCTTCTGCTTCTCGCGCAGCTGGATGCCGAAGTCGCCCATCTTGCGGCGGCGGACGCCGTGCTGGCCGGGCGGCGTGGGGCGCCGCTCGAACGAGCACTTCTTCGTGTAGCAGCGGGTGCCCTTCAGGAAGAGCTTCGCGCCTTCGCGGCGGCACAGGCGGCAGACGGATTCCGTGTAGCGGGCCATCGCGTCAGACCCTGCGCCGCTTGGGCGGGCGGCAGCCGTTGTGCGGGATCGGTGTCACGTCGGTGATGGCACTCACCTCGAGCCCGGCAGCCTGGAGCGAGCGGATCGCCTGCTCGCGACCCGCGCCGGGCCCCTTGACGAAGACCTCGACCTGGCGCATGCCGTGCTCCATGGCCTTGCGCGCGGCCACCTCGGCCGAGAGCGCGGCCGCGTACGGCGTGCTCTTGCGCGAACCCTTGAAGCCGGCCACGCCGGCGGAGCCCCAGCTCACGACGGCGCCGTTGAGGTCGGTGATCGTGATGATCGTGTTGTTGAACGACGCCTGGACGTGGACATGGCCCACCGGCACGTTCTTCTTCTCACGGCGGCGCTGCTTGACCGCCTTCTTGCGTTCAGCCATGTCGGTTCGATCCCTGCCTTACTTCGTGGCCTTGCGCCGAGCGCCGACCGTGCGCTTCGGGCCGCGCCGCTGGCGCGCATTGGTCTTCGTTCGCTGCCCGCGCACGGGCAGGTTGCGCCGGTGGCGCAGGCCGCGGTACGAGCCGATCTCCTGGAGGCGCTTGATGTTGAGCGCGACCTCGCGCCGCAGGTCGCCCTCGACCTTGAACCGCCGATCGATCAGCTCGCGCAGCCGATTGACCTGCTCCTCGGTGAGGTCGCGGACGCGGGTGTCCGCGTTCACGCTCGTCTGGACCAGGATCTTCTGGGCCGTCGGCAGGCCGATCCCGTAGATGTACGTGAGCGCGACTTCGACCCGCTTCTCGCGGGGGATGTCGACGCCGGCGATGCGTGCCATCGAGCTTCCCTACCCCTGCCGCTGCTTGTGCTTGGGGTTGGTGCAGATCACCATCACGGTCCCGTGACGGCGGATGACCTTGCAGTTGTCGCAGCGCGCCTTGATGGAGGCTCGAACTTTCAACGGTTCCTCTGATGCTTCGCGGCCGTCCTCGGGGGACGGTGGGCTATTTCAGTCGGTACGTGATCCGGCCGCGCGTCAGGTCGTAGGGCGAAAGCTCCACTCGCACGCGGTCGCCGGGCAGGATCCGGATGAAGTTCATCCGAAGCTTTCCGGAGATATGCGCCAGCACCCGGTGCCCGTTCTCCAGCTCGATCGCAAACATGGTGTTGGGCAACGGTTCGACAACCGTTCCTTCCACCTCGATCGCATCTCGCTTCGCCACGGGCGGTGCTGGGTCCCTTTCTCACACGGAATGCCGGCCCGGGCGGGCCGACACACGAACGCGTAGCGTATCAGAAATCGACATCGCCTGGCTACCCCGACCCCTCACAGGACCGTGGTCAGGATCTCCGGCCCGTTGGCGGTGACGGCGATGGTGTGCTCGAAGTGGGCGGCCATGGCGCCGTCGCTCGTCGAGACGGTCCAGCCGTCGGGCTCGACGTGGACCGCGCCGCTGCCGAGCGTGAACATCGGCTCGATGGCGAGGCACACGCCCGGGTGGAGCTCCGCGCCGCGCGATCCGGTCCGGTAGTTCGGGACCTGCGGGTCCTGGTGCATCTCCGTGCCGATGCCGTGGCCGACGAACGGGCGCACGATCCCGTAGCCACCGGCACGACCCACGTCCTCGATCGCGGCGGAGATGTCGCCCACGCGGGCCCCGGCCGTCGCGGCCCCGATGCCCGCCATGATCGCCAGGCGCGTCGCGTCGACGAGCCCCTGCACCGCCGCGGGCACCTCGCCGACGACGAACGTCCGGGCCCCATCGCCGTGCCAGCCGTCGAGGATCGCGCCGACGTCCACCGACACGATCGACCCGTCGCGAACCGTGCGTTCGCCCGGGATGCCGTGGACGACCTCGCTGTCGATCGAGATGCACGTGCTCGCCGGGAACGCCCGTGGGCTCTTGCCGTACTTCCCGCCACCGAGATAGCCCTTGAACGAGGGCACGGCCCCGGCGTCCCGGATGTGGCGCTCCGCGAGGCGGTCGAGATGGCCGGTGGAGACGCCCGGCTTGAGCTCCGATTCGACCAGGGCGAGGACCTCGGCGACGATTCGGCCGGCACGCCGCATGGCCTCGATCTCGCGCGCCGACTTGCGGGTGATCACCGGGCCGGCGACGCCGGCCGCCCGAGCGCCTCGAGGAGCGACGTGGCGACGTCCTCGATCGGGCGGAGGCCGTCGACCGGCGTCAGGATGCCCCGGGCGCGGTAGTAGTCGGCGACGTCATGCAGCGGCCCGAGCTGCTGCTCCATGCGCGCGCGCACGATCGCCTCGGCATCGTCGGCCCGGTGGACCAGCTCCGAGCCGTCGATGTCGCATACGCCCCAGGTGTGAGGTGGCTTGAACCACTCGTTGTAGACGTGGCCCCCCGCCCGGCAGATCAGCCGCCCGGCGAAGCGCCCGATCAGGTCCTCGATGGGTACCTCGATGAGCAACGCGCGATCGACCGGCCGGCCGGACGCGGTGAGTGCCTCGTCGAGTGCCTCGGCCTGGCGCCGGGTGCGTGGGAAGCCATCGAGGATCGCGCCGTCGGCGGCATCGGGCTGATCGAGTCGGGCGAGGAACAGGTGGGCCATGAGGTCGTCCGGCACGAGGTCGCCGGAGCGCATGATCTCGTCGACCCGGAGCCCGATCTCGCTCCCGCTCGCGACCTCGGCCCGGAGCAGGTCGCCGGAGGCGAGGACGGGCACGCCCAGGCTCGCGGCGATGAGCGGTGCCTGTGTTCCCTTTCCGGCGCCCGGGGCGCCGAGGAGGATGGCGACGGTCATGGCTGATCTCTCCGCCGACTAGCGGATGAAGCCCTCGTAGTTGCGCATCATGAGCTGCGCCTCGATCTGCTTCATGGTCTCGACGACGACCGAGACGACGATGAGCAGGCCCGTGCCACCGATGGCGAGCCCCGCGAGGCTCGGATCGAGGACGCCCGCGAGCACGGGCGCCACCGCGACCGTGCCGAGGAAGAGCGACCCGGCGAGCGTGATGCGGCTCACCACGCGCCCGAGGTACTCCTGGGTGGGCCGACCCGGCCGGATGCCCGGGATGAACCCGCCGTTCTTGCGGAGCTGCTCGGCGGTCTCGTCCGGCTTGAACGTGAAGGCCGTGTAGAAGTACGTGAATCCGACGGTCAGCAGGAAGTACAGGATCGAGTACTGGATCGACGTCGGGGACAGGAAGTTCCCGATCGCCGTCGCGACATCGCGGACGCCCTGCACCTCCGAGTAGGAGAAGTACAGCGCGAGCTGGCCGGGGAAGGCCAGGATGCTGATCGCGAAGATGATCGGGATGACGCCGGCGAGGTTGACGCGCAGCGGCAGGAACGTCTGGCCGCCCTGGTACATCCGCCGGCCCCGCACGCGGCTCGCGTACTGGATCGGGATGCGCCGCTGCCCCTCCTGGATGTAGATGATCACCGCCACGGCCACGATCGCGAGGATCACGAACAGGACGATGTCGCGGGGCGAGGGCTGCGCGAGGAGCGAGAACAGCGCGGATGGCGCCTGGCTGACGATGCCGGCGAAGATGATGAAGCTGATGCCGTTGCCGATGCCCTTCTCGGTGATGAGCTCGCCGAGCCACATCAGGAGCACCGCTCCCGCAACCATCGTGAGCATCTGGACCCACGAGATCGCGTTGCCGAGGCCGAACCCGCCGGACGGGTCGAGGACGTTCTGGGCGGCGAGGGCAGAGAGGATGCCGAATGCCTGCAGGAGCGCCATCGGCACGGTGAGGTAGCGCGTGTACTGGTTGAGCCGCTGGCGGCCGTACTCGCCCTCGCGACTGAGGGCCTGCAGGGACGGGATCACGCCCGTCATGAGCTGCATGATGATCGAGGCGTTGATGTACGGATTCATCGCCAGGCCAACGATGGACAGCTGCGACAGCCCACCGCCCGCGAACAGGTCGATGATCCCGAACGCCGTGTTGTTCTCGAAGAACTGGCGGAGCGCCTCGCGGTCGATGCCCGGCAGGGGCACCTGGGCGAGCATCCGGTAGACGACCAGGATCCCGAGGACGAAGAGGATCCGGCGCCGGATGTCCGGCGCCCGGAATGCGTTGAGCAGTGACTCGAACACGGGTCGCTACGCGTCCGCGTCGGGCTTCGGAGCTCGGGGCTTGCGGGCGGCTCGGGGGCGGTCCGCGGCGCCCGAGGGCTTCGCGGGAGCCGACGTCTCCTCCGCCGGCTCGGCACCGTCTTCCGGGGCTCCCGTTGCCTTGTTCGGGGCAGCTGTGCCGGCACGGCCGCGGCGCGCCGGCTTTGCAGGCGCCGATTCGGTGGCATCGGGAGCCTCGGCGGGCTCCGCGACGCCGGAAGGTGCGATCGCGTCGGTCGACTGCTCGGCGGCGACGGTCGGCTCGGCTGCCGCGGTCGACGCAGCTGCCGCGGTCGACGCCTGCCTCTGTCGGCTCGGCTGACTCGGCCGGCGTCGACGCCTCGGTGACGGGTGCCGGTGCTGCCTTCGAGCCCCTGGCGGCCCTGGGGGACTTGGGGGCCTTGCCGGCCTTGGCGGCCTTCGCCGGCGCGGCAGGTTCCGCGTCCTGGGCTGTCGGTTCCGCCGTCTGCATGTCGGCCGCGGGCTCGTGGGCATCATCGTCGACGCCGAGCGCCGGGCGCTTCCCGTCGGGCACCTCGAGCACCGAGACCGTTCCACCGGCGCCCTCGATCTTCGATCGGGCGCTGGCGCTGAACGCGTCCGCCACGACGAAGAGGGCCGTGGTGAGCTCGCCGCCGCCGAGGACCTTCATCGGTCGGTCGAGACGGCGAACGAGCCCCGCGGCTCGGAGGATCTCCTGGTTGACCGTGATCGGCGCGGCCGTGCCCTTCTTCGATGGCTTGGCGCCGGGCAGCTCGCCACGTTCGAGCTCGCCGAGCTCGGCCAGCCGCGCGATGTCGCCGACGTTGACCACCTCGAACTCGATCTTGAACGGATTGCGGAAGCCACGCAGCTTCGGGATCCGGCGGTGGAGCGGCGTCTGGCCGCCCTCGAACCAGGCCGGGATCTTGCCGCCGGCGCGCTGCTTCTGGCCCTTCGTCCCGCGGCCGGCGGTCTTGCCCTGGCCGGCCGCGATGCCGCGTCCCACGCGGCGCCTGGCCTTGCGGGACCCGGGAGCGGGCTTCAGATCGTGGAGCTTCATTTCGTCTCTCCGTCGCCCTTGCCGGCGACAGTCCCAGCGGACCCTTCGACCGTCACGAGGAAGCGGACCTGGCGGACCATGCCCCGGGTGGCGTCGTTGTCGGGCACCTCGACCGACGAGCCGATGCCGTGGAGCCCGAGCGCCTTGAGCGTCGCCCGGTTGCGGGCGATGTGGCTGATCGAGCTCTTGGTCTGGGTGACGCGCAGCTTACCGGGCATCAGCGCCCTCCGCGGCCGGCTGGCCGGAGATGTGCAGTCGAACCGGGACGCCCCGGCGAGCGCTGAGCTCGGCCGCGGAGCGCAGGCTCTTCAGGCCCTGGAGCGTGGCGCGGGTGACATTCACGGGGTTGGTCGACCCATAGACCTTGGTGAGGATGTCGCGGATGCCGGCCGCCTCGACGACCGCGCGAACGGATCCGCCGGCGATGACGCCCGTGCCCTGGCTGGCCGGCTTCAGGAGGACGATGCTGGCCGAGAAGACGGACCGCACCTCGTGCGGGATCGTGGTCCCGACCATCGGGATGCGGACGATGTTCTTCTTCGCGTCCTCGACGCCCTTGCGGATCGCCTCGGGCACCTCGCCGGCCTTGCCGAGGCCCACGCCCACGTGGCCGGCGCCGTCGCCCACCACGATCATCGCGCTGAAGCTGAAGCGTCGGCCGCCCTTGACGACCTTCGCGACGCGATTGATCTGGACGACACGCTCCTCGAGCGTGAGCTTGTTGGGATCGATTCGTGGCACGTGCGGCTCCTCAGAAATCCAGGCCGGCTTCTCGAGCCGCGTCTGCGAGTGACTTGATTTCGACCGTGGTAGCGGAAGCCTGCCCGATCGAAGACGACCTGGCCGACGCCCGCGGCACGGGCCCGTTCGGCGACCATCCGCCCGACGACCGTGGCCTCGGCGGCCTTCGTGGCCTTGCTCGATCGCATGTCGGGCTCGAGTGACGACGCGGCGGCGAGGGTTCGCCCCGTCGAGTCGTCGATCACCTGGGCGTAGATATGGTTCAGGCTCCGGAAGATCGCGAGCCGCGGCCGCGACGTGGTGCCCTCGACCCGAAGGCGAAGGCGGGCGTGGCGCTTGTGCCGTGCTGCGGAGCGACTGGCGATCGTGGTCATGTCGTGGTTCCTCGGCCCGGCTACTTCTTGGCGCCGATCTTGCCGGCCTTGCCGGCCTTGCGGCGGATCTGCTCGCCCGCGTAGCGGACGCCCTTGCCCTTGTACGGCTCGGGCTTGCGCGTGGCCCGGACCCGAGCGGCGATTTCGCCGACGAGCTCCTTGTCGATGCCCAGCACCGCGAGCCGCGTCGGGTTCTCGAGCTCGAAGCTGATCCCCGCGGGCGGATCGATCTCGATCGGGTGGCTGTAGCCCAGGTTCAGCTGGAGCTTGCGACCGACGAGGGCGGCACGATAGCCGACGCCGGTGATCTCCAGCGGCTTGCGATAGCCGTCGGTCACGCCCACGACCATGTTGTTCACGAGGGTCCGGGTCAGCCCGTGGAGCTGCTTGTGGGTCTTTGCCTCCGACGGCCGCGTCACCACGATCGATTCCCCGTCACGGGCGACGCGGATCTCGGGATGGAGCTCGCGGGAGAGGCTGCCTTTCGGGCCCTTGACCGTGACGTTCCGGCCGTCGATGGAAACATCGACCCCGGCGGGCACGGCGATGGGCAGGCGTCCGATTCGAGACATCCGGCTACCAGACGTACGCCAGGACTTCGCCGCCGAGCTGGGCCTTGCGGGCCTGCGCGCCGGTCATGATCCCGTGGCTCGTGCTGACGATGACGATCCCGAGGCCACCCAGGACGCGCGGGATGTCCGTCTTCGCCGCGTACACGCGGAGGCCGGGCTTGCTCACCCGCTTGAGGCCGGAGACCACCGGCACCTTGCCGTCGACGTAGCGCAGCTGCAGCTTGAGGACGCGGCCCGGCCCCGCCTGCTCCTCGGCGACGTCGGCGATGAAGCCCTCGTCCTTGAGGATGCGGGCGATCTCGCGCTTCGTGCGCGACGCAGGCACCACGACCTCGGTGTGCCGCGCGCGCGACGCGTTGCGGACCCGGGTCAGCATGTCGGCGATCGGATCGGAGATGTTCATGCAGGTCCTACCAGCTCGACTTGGTGACGCCCGGCAGCTCGCCCACGAGGGCACGCTCCCGGAAGCAGATCCGGCACAGGTTGAAGCGGCGCATGAACGCGCGCGGCCGGCCGCACACGACGCAGCGGTGGTAACCCCGAACCCCGAACTTGGGGGTCCGCTTCGCCTTGGCGATCATCGATTTCTTGGCCATCTGGTCTCCTCCCGCGCCTACGAGGCGAAGGGCATGCCGAGGAGCTCGAGCATTCGCTTCGACTCCTCGTCGGACTTCGCCGTCGTCACGATGCTGACCTCCAGCCCGCGGAGACGGTCGACCTTGTCGTAGTCGATCTCGGGGAACGCGATCTGCTCGCGCAGCCCCATGGTGTAGTTGCCGCGGCCGTCGAACGAGCGGCCGGGCGTGCCGCGGAAGTCACGGATCCGGGGGAGCGCGAGCAGCACCAGCCGCTCGAGGAAGTCCCACATCCGCGGACCTCGAAGCGTGACCTTGAGCCCGATCGGGTTGCCGGTGCGGATCTTGAACTGGGCGATCGATCGGCGGGCCTTCATCACGATCGGCTTCTGGCCGGTGATCATCGTGAGGTCGCCCGACGCGGCATCGATGGCCTTGGCGTTCGTGAGGGCCTCGCCGAGCCCGATGTTCACGACGATCTTCGACAGGCGCGGGACCATGTTCGGGTTCGAGTACTCGAACTGCTTGGTGAGCGCCGGGACGACCTCGTCGCGGTAACGCAGGCGAAGCCCGCGCGGGCCGGTTGGCCGTGCCGATTCGGGCACCTCGACGGGCGCTTCCGGACGGCCCCTGGCCCTCGACGGCTCACGCGCCGGCTCCGCGGCCGGTGCCTCGACCGGCGCGTCAGCAGCAGGCTCGGCGGCCGCGGGCTCGGCGGCCGTGGGCTCGGCCGCGGCTTCCGCAGGTGCGGGCTCTTCCGCTGTGGCCTCGGCGTCGCTGGCGACCTGCTCCTCCGCGGTGGCTTCGGCAGTGGCAGGCTCCTCCGGGGGAGTCTCGGCGTCAACAGGAGCGTCCACCATCACCGGCTCGTGGGCCACGGGCGCGGCTTCGGTCGGCTCGGCGTTGGGCTCGTCGGCCGCGGGGGCGGCTGCGGTCTGCTCCATTTCGGGCGCGTCGGTCTGGGCGTCGGTGGTCGCCTCGGGAGTCGGCTCGTCGGTCGTCGCTACCTGCTCCTCGACGGCCGTCGTCTCGAGCTTCGATCGGCGCTCGGTCATGCCGTCACCTCGATCGCCTTGTCGCAGTGGCTGCACACGCGGACGCGGCGGCCGTCCTCGAGGACCGTGTGCCGGATGCGTGTCGGCTCCTTGCAGCTCGGGCAGACGAGCATCACCTTCGAGATGTCGAGCGGCTGCGCGATGTCGAGGATCCCGCCCTGCTGGACCTTCGGCGCGCGGTCCGTGCGGCCCTGCGTCTGGCGCGGCTTGGTGTGCCGCTTCGCGATGTTCAGGCCCTCGACGACGACCGACACGGGTCGCGTCGACGCGGGCTTCCAGAAGCCGCGCCGCGCGCGCTGGCCCTTGCGGCCGCCGAGCGGCGAGACGTGCGACAGCGCCGCGGGGTTCGTGATCACCCGCTCGACAAGGCCCTGCTTGCCGAGGTCCTTGCCGGACAGCACGACGACGGTGTCGCCCTTCCGGATCTCGGGGACGTGCGTTCGACCGCGAGGCATCACAGCACCTCCGGCGCGAGCGAGACGATCTTCATGTAGTTGCGGTCGCGGAGCTCACGCGCCACGGGCCCGAAGATGCGCGTCCCGCGCGGGTTGCCCTGGTTGTTGATGAGGACGGCGGCGTTCTCGTCGAAGCGGATGTAGCTGCCGTCGGGCCGCCCGTACTCCTTGGCCGTGCGGACGATGACCGCCTGCACGACGTCACCCTTCTTCACGGCGGCGTTCGGGATGGCCGTCTTGACGCTCGCGACGATGACGTCGCCGATGCCGGCCGTCTTCTTCGTGGAGCGCCCCATCACGCGGATGCACTGGATGGTCCGGGCACCCGTGTTGTCGGCGACCTTGAGGCGGGTCTGGGCCTGGATCACGCGTCGTCCCCGGTGGCGGCAGTGGCACCGCCAGCCTTCGTCGCGGGCCGCTCCGAATCGGCGTCCAGGGCGGCATCGTCGGCAGCAGCTTCCTCGGCAGCAGCTTCCTCGCCCGCAGCGGTCTCGCTCCGGCAGCGGCTTCGTCGGCAGCGGCTTCGTCGGCAGCGCCTTCGTCGGCAGCGCCTTCGTCGGCGTCGGCCGCGCGCACGCGGCCGGGATGGGCGGCGCCGTGGATGGCCTCGGACACGGCGTCTTCCTCGGCCACGAGCTCGAACTCGGCCCGGGTGCCGTGGTCGCCGGCGCGCTGTACGACCTCGACCAGCCGCCAGCGCTTCGTTGCTGACAGGGGCCGCGATTCCTCGATCAGGACGGTGTCGCCGACGTGCGCGTCGTTGGTCTCGTCATGAGCCTTGAACTTCGTCGTCAGGCGGATGACGCGCTTGTACAGCCGATGGCGTGTGAGGCGCTCCACGGACACGACGATCGTCTTGTCCATCTTGTCGCTCACCACGCGCCCGACCTTGGTCTTGCGCTGGCCGCGGGTCTTTGCGGTCTCGATCATGGCCATCGCCTACGCGCCCTTTCCGGTGCCCGACGCGACGCGACCTGCGCGCTCGCGCTGGACGGTGAGGATGCGAGCGATCTGGCGCCGCGTCCGGGGGATGCTGCTGGTGTCATTGAGCTGCCGGGTCGAGAGCGCGAAGCGCGCGCTCCAGAGCTCCTGCTTCGCCTCCTGGAGGGCATCGACGAGCTCCTTGTCGGACATCTCGCGAACCTGCGCGATGTCGCTCATCGCTCGCCTCCCTCGACCGCGCCGTCACGGGTCACGACGTGGGTCGCGACCGGCAGCTTGTGGCTGGCGAGCCGCATCGCCTCGGTGGCCTCGTCGTGGCCCACGCCGGCCATCTCGAACAGGATCCGGCCCGGCTTGACCACCGCGACCCAATGGTCGGGCGCGCCCTTGCCCGAGCCCATGCGCGTCTCGGCCGGCTTCTTCGTGACCGGCTTGTCCGGGAAGATGCGGATCCAGATCTTGCCGCCACGCTTCACCGAACGGGTCATCGCCCGCCGTGCGGCCTCGATCTGCCGGCTGGTGATCCAGGCCGGCTCGAGGGTGGCGAGGCCGTAGTCGCCGAAGGCGACGTAGTGGCCGCCCTTGGCCTGTCCGGACATCCGGCCGCGCATCACCTTGCGGTGCTTGACGCGTCGAGGGAGGAGCACTGGTCAGGCTCCCTGGCCGGCTGCCGCGGGGAGGGCATCGCGCGCGGCGGTCCGCGTGGGCGCGACGTCGCCGCGGTAGATCCAGACCTTCACGCCGATGCGCCCGTAGGTCGTGTGCGCGTGGACCTGGCCGTAGCTGATGTCGGCTCGGAGCGTGCCCAGCGGGATCCGCCCCTCGCGATCCCACTCGCGGCGGCTCATCTCGGCGCCACCGAGGCGGCCGGCGACCATGATCTTCACGCCTTTCGCGCCGGCCTTCATCGAACGCTGGATGGACTGCTTCATCGCCTTCTTGAAGGCGATGCGCCGTGACAGCTGCTGGCTGATGTTGGTCGCGACGAGGTACGCGTCGAGCTCCGGCTGGCGGATCTCCTTGATCTCCAGCTTGACCTTGCGCTTGGTGAGCGCGCCGATCTGCTGGCGCAGGATCTCGACGTTCTGGCCGCCCTTGCCGATGACGATGCCCGGCTTGGCCGTGTGCACGGTGACCGTGACCTGGCCGAAGTTGCGCTCGATCTCCAGGCCCGAGACGCTCGCATTCGACAGTCGCTTCTCGACGAGCTGGCGGATGGCGATGTCCTCGGTGAGGAGCGCCGTGTACTCCTTGTCGTGGTACCACTTCGCGGTCCACGTGCGAGTGACCCCGAGACGGAAACCGTACGGGTGGACTTTGTGTCCCATGCTGCTCAGCCCTCCCCGTCGCCGACGGTCACGGTGATGTGGGTGACGCCCTTGTGGATCGGGAAGGCCCGACCCTGGGCGCGCGGTCGCCAACGCTTGATCGTCGGGCCCTTGTCGGCACGTGCGTCGATCACGTGCAGCTCGTCGGCGGCGACGTTGTGGACGCTCTCGGCATTCGCAGCCGCGCTCTTCAGTACCCCGGCGACGTCCTTTGCGGCGTGCTGGGGCATGAACTTGAGCAGCGCGGTTGCCTCCTCCACGGAGCGGCCCCGGATCACCTCGACGACGAGGCGCGCCTTGCGGGTCGATCCGCGGACGTACTTGGCCTTGGCTGTCGCTCGCATCGACTATGGTCCCTTCGGCGCGGTGGTCCGGTCGGTGCTCCGGCCGTGCCCGCGGTAGGTGCGGGTCGGGGCGAACTCGCCAAGGCGGTGGCCGACCATGTTCTCGGTCACGTAGACGGGCACGTGCTTCCGGCCGTTGTAGACGGCGACGGTGTGGCCGATGAACGACGGGAAGATCACGCTCGCGCGCGACCACGTCTTCACGACCTTCTTCTCGCTCTTCTTGTTCATCTGCTCGATGCGGCCGAGCAGGCGGGGCTCGATGAACGGGCCCTTCTTGATGGATCGGGACATCTCGTCTGCCTCCCCGCTACTTCCGGTGCCGCGAGCGGACGATCAGCCCGCCGGTGTGCGCGCGCCGGGTGCGGTAGCCCATGGCCGGCTTGCCCCATGGCGTCTTGGGGGGCATGCCCGTCGGGGACTTGCCCTCGCCGCCGCCGTGCGGATGGTCACGCGGGTTCATGACGACGCCCCGGACTTCCGGCCGCTGGCCCATGTGGCGGGCACGGCCGGCCTTGCCGAGGTTCTGGTTCTCGTGATCGAGGTTGCCGACCTGGCCGACGGTGGCCATGCACCGGATGCTGATCTTGCGCACCTCGCCCGACGGCAGCCGAACCTGGGCGTACTCGCCCTCCTTGGCCAGCAGCTGCGCCGCCGTCCCCGCCGAGCGGACGATCTGGCCGCCCTTGCCCGGGATGAGCTCGAGGTTGTGAATCGTCGTCCCCAGTGGGATGTTCGCGATCGGCAGGGCATTGCCGACGCGCGCGTCCGCGCCCGGGCCCGCGACCACGACGTCACCGACGCGCAGCCCGTGGGGCAGGAGCATGTACCGCTTCTCGCCGTCGCGGTAGTGCAGGAGCCCGATGCGAGCCGAGCGGTTTGGGTCGTACTCGACCGTTGCAATTCGCGCCGGCACGCCGTGCTTGTCGCGCTTGAAGTCGATCCGCCGATAGCGGGTCTTCTCGCCCGCGCCACGATGGCGAACGCTGATCCGGCCCTGGTTGTTCCGGCCCGAGGCACGCTTCTGCGGCTCGAGCAGCGGCTTGTAGGGCACGGTGGTCGTGATCTCCTCGAACGTCGAGCGGGTCATCCCGCGACGGCCGGGCGAGGTGGGCTTGTAGCTGCGCAGCGGCATGCCTACACCCCCTCGAAGAACTGGATCTTCTGGCCCGCGGCCAGGGTCACGATGGCCTTGCGCCAGGGCGACGTCGAGCCCCGGATCCGCCCGCGACGGGTGCCGCGCGACTTCTCCTTGGCCTTTGTCGTGAGGACGTTCACCGCGACGACGGTGACCTTGTCGGTCGCGTACAGCTCTTCGACGGCGGCCTTGATCTGGATCTTGTTCGCGTCGGGATGGACGCGGAACGTGTAGCGGCCGCGCGTCGACTGGTCGATCGACTTCTCGCTGACGACCGGGCGCAGGATGATCTCCGGCGCGGTGAGCGCGCTCACAGGTAGACCTCCTCCATGCGGGCCAGCGCCGGCTGCTCGATGACGACCGTGTCGGCGTTGAGGAGGTCGACGACGTTGAGCGAGTCCGCGAGGATGACCACGACGGTCGGCAGGTTGCGAGCCGACAGCCGCAGCTTCTCGTCGCCGGCGGGGGCGACGACGAGCACCCGACCGGTCGCCTTCAGCGCGCTGAGCACGCCCACCACGTCCTGGGTCTTGATCGCCTCGAGCCCGAAGCTGTCGACGACGCGGATCGCCTCGTCGCCGAGCTTCGCGGTCAGGGCGCCGCGGAGGGCGAGCCGGCGCATCTTGCGCGGCAGGCGCTGCTCGTACGAGCGCGGATGCGGGCCGAAGACCGCCCCACCACCACGGTAGTGCGGCGCGCTGGGCGTGCCCTGGCGGGCACGGCCGGTCCCCTTCTGCCGGTACGGCTTCTTGCCGCCGCCCCGGACCTCGCCGCGCGTCTTCGTGTCGTGGGTGCCCGTCCGCCGGCCGGCCAGCTGGGCAGTCGCGACCTGGTGCAGCACCGCCTGGTTGACGGGCGCACCGAACAGGTCGGCGTGCAGCTCCACGCTGCCCACGTCCTTGCCCGTTCGGTCGTACAGGGTGGTCGACGGCATCGCGCTATGCCTTCCGGACCAGGATCAGGCCGCCGCGCGCGCCGGGCAGGCTGCCGTTGACGAGCAGCAGGTTGCGGTCCGTGTCGGCGCGCACGATGCGCACCTTCTTCGTGGTCACCCGCTCGTCGCCCATATGGCCGGCCATGCGGACGCCCTTGTAGACGCGACCGGGCGTCGTGCCCGGCCCGATGGAGCCCGGCTCCCGGTGATGGTCGGAGCCGTGGGTCTTGGGTCCGCGATGGAAGTTGTGGCGCTTGATGTGGCCCGCGAAGCCCTTGCCCTTGGAGACGCCGCTCACGTCGATCAGATCGCCGTCCGCGAACACGTCGCCGATCGCCAGCGTCTGGCCGACCTCGTACGAGGCGACGTCGTCCACGCGGAACTCGCGAATCGTGCCGAGGCTCGGCAGGTCGCCGAGCTGGCCCGCCTCGGGCTTGCTCAACCGGGCCTTCTCGTCGGTGCCGAGCTGGACCGCGGTGTAGCCGTCGCGATCGGTCGTGCGCACGCGCGTGACCGTGTTCGGGGCGACCTCGACGATCGAAACGGCGACCATCGTGCCGTCCTTCTCGAACACCTGCGTCATGCCGCGCTTCCGGCCAATCAAACCGATCGACATCGTCAACTACATCTTGATTTCGATGTCGACGCCCGCGGGGAGCGAGAGTCGCATCAAGGCGTCGACGGTTTTCGAGGAGGGATCCAGGATGTCGACGAGCCGCTTGTGGGTGCGGATCTCGAACTGCTCCCGGCTGTCCTTGTCGATGAACGGCGAGCGCAGGACCGTGAACTTCTCGATCCGGGTCGGCAGCGGCACGGGCCCGACGATGTCGGCTCCCGTGCGCTGTGCCGTCTCGACGATCTGGGCCGCCGACTGGTCGAGCAGTCGGTGGTCGTACGCCTTGAGCCGGATCCGGATCCGTTGCTTCGCCATGCGTCCTTACCCGACGAGGCTGGTGATGGCGCCGGCACCGACGGTCCGGCCACCCTCGCGGATGGCGAACCGCTGGCCGACCTCGAGGCCGATCGGGGTGATGAGCTCGACGCCCATCTCGACGTTGTCGCCGGGCATGACCATCTCCGCCCCCTCGGGCAGGGCGATCGCGCCGGTGACATCGGTCGTGCGCAGGTAGAACTGGGGCCGGTAGCCGTTGTAGAACGGGGTGTGCCGGCCACCCTCCTCCTTGGTCAGGACGTAGACCTGGGCCTTGAAGCTGGTGAGCGGCTTGACCGTGGCGGCCTTGGCCATGACCTGGCCGCGCTCGATCTCCTCGCGCTCGATGCCCCGCAGGAGGAGGCCCACGTTGTCGCCGGCGCGGCCCTCGTCGAGGAGCTTCTTGAACATCTCGACGCCGGTGACGACGACCTTGCGGGTGGCCTTCACGCCGACGATCTCGACCTCGTCGCCGACCTTGACGATGCCCCGCTCGATGCGCCCGGTGGCGACCGTGCCCCGGCCCTTGATCCCGAACACGTCTTCGACGGGCATCAGGAACGGCTTGTCGATCGCCCGCTCAGGGGTCGGGATGTAGGAATCGACCGCGTCCATCAGCTCCTGGATGGGCGCGTACGCCGGGTCAGAAGGGTTGTCGGACGCCTCGAGCGCCTTCAGGGCGGAGCCTCGGATGACGGGCGTGTCGTCGCCCGGGAAGTTGTACTTGCTCAACAGCTCGCGGACCTCGAGCTCGACGAGGTCGAGCAGCTCGGGATCGTCGACCGCGTCGACCTTGTTGAGGAAGACCACGATGTACGGCACCTCGACCTGGCGCGCGAGCAGGATGTGCTCGCGGGTCTGGGGCATCGGGCCGTCGGTCGCGGCGACGACGAGGATCGCGCCGTCCATCTGCGCGGCGCCGGTGATCATGTTCTTGATGTAGTCCGCGTGCCCGGGGCAGTCGACGTGGGCGTAGTGGCGCGCCTCGGTCTCGTACTCGACGTGGGCGATGGCGATGGTGATCCCGCGCTCCCGCTCCTCGGGCGCGTTGTCGATCGTGTCGAAGCTGCGGTACTCGGCCGAGCCCTTCAACGCGAGGTACTTGCTGATCGCCGCGGTGAGCGACGTCTTGCCATGGTCGATGTGGCCGATCGTGCCGATGTTCACGTGCGGCTTGGTGCGCTCGAACTTCTTCTTGGCCATCCGGCTCGCTCTCCCTGTCTCCGACCCTTGACCTAGCTGACCCTGGACTTGGCGACGAGCTCCTGAGCGAGATTGCCCGGGACCTCGGCGTAATGCGACAGCTCCATCGAATAGCTCGCCCGGCCCTGGGTCATCGACCGCAGGTCCGTGGCATAGCCGAACATCTCGGCGAGGGGGACCGCCGCGCGAACGACCGTCGTCGAGCCCCGGTTCTCGGTGCCCTCGAGCTGGCCGCGGCGCGCGTTGAGGTCGCCGATGACGTCGCCCATGAACTGGTCCGGCATCGTGACCTCGACCCGCATCATCGGCTCGAGCACGACCGGGCTCGCCTTCGCGACGGCATCCTTGATGGCCATCGAGGCGGCGATCTTGAACGCCATCTCCGACGAGTCGACCTCATGGTACGACCCGTCGTGCACGGTGGCCTTCACGTCGACCATCGGGTAGCCCGCGTAGATGCCCGTCTCGAGGGCTTCCCTGATCCCGTTCTGGACGGCGCGCATGAACTCGCGCGGGATCGTGCCGCCGACGATCTTGTCGACGAACTCGAAGCCCGCGCCGTTCTCGTTCGGCTCCGCGGTGAGGACCACGTGCCCGAACTGGCCCTTGCCGCCGGTCTGGCGCTTGAAGAGGCCGTTGCCGTCCGCGGCGCGACGGATCGTCTCGCGGTACGAGACCTGCGGCCGACCGACGTTCGCGGCGACCTTGAACTCGCGGACCATGCGATCGACGATCACGTCGAGGTGGAGCTCGCCCATGCCGGCGATGAGGGTCTCGCCGCTCTCCGGGTCGGTCTTGACGCGGAAGGTCGGATCCTCCTCCGCGAGGCGCTGCAGGGCGACGCCCATCTTGTCCTGGTCGACCTTCGTCTTGCGGCTCGATCTTGACCTCGATCACCGGTTCCGGGAACGAGATGTTCTCGAGCAGGATCGGATGGTCGGGGTCGCACAGGGTGTCACCCGTGTACGTCTCCTTGAGCCCGACGATCGCGCCGATGTCGCCCGAGTAGATCTCGCTGATCTCCTCGCGGTGGTTGGCGTGCATCTCGAGCGCGCGCCCGACGCGCTCCTTCCTGCCCTTGGCGGTGTTCAACACGTACGAGCCCGCCTTGAGCGTGCCCGAGTAGACGCGGAAGAAGGCGAGGTGGCCCACGAACGGGTCGGTGGCGATCTTGAACACGAGACCCGAGAGGGGCTCCTTGTCGTCGGGGGTGCGGACCAGCTCCTGGTCGGTGCCCGGCTTGATGCCGATCGTGGGCGGCACGTCGAGGGGCGAGGGCAGGAACTCGGTCACGGCGTCGAGCATCGGCTGCACGCCCTTGTTCTTCAGGGCCGAGCCGGTGAGCACCGGGACGAACTTCGACTGGAGCGTCCCGAGGCGCAGGCCGTGCCGGATCTCCGCGGGCGTCAGCGCCTCGCCCTCGAGGTACTTGTGCGTCAGCGTGTCGTCGGCCTCGGCGACGACGTCGATCATCCGCTCGCGCCACGTCTCGGCGTCGGCGCGCAGCGCCTCGGGGATCTCGACGATGTCGATCTGCGAGCCCAGGTCGTCGCGGTACAGGATCGCCTTCATCTCGATGAGGTCGATGACGCCCTCGAAGCGGTCCTCGCTGCCGATCGGCAGCTGGATCGGCACGGGTCGCGCGCCGAGGCGGTCGACGATCATGTCGACGCAGCGCCAGAAGTCGGCGCCCGTGCGGTCGAGCTTGTTGATGAAGCAGATGCGCGGGACGGAGTACTTGTCCGCCTGGCGCCAGACCGTCTCCGACTGGGGCTCGACGCCGGCCACGCCGTCGAACACCACGACCGCGCCATCGAGCACCCGGAGGCTGCGCTCCACCTCGACGGTGAAGTCCACGTGCCCGGGCGTATCGATGATGTTGATCTTGTGGTCGTTCCAGAAGCAGGTCGTGGCCGCGGCGGTGATGGTGATGCCGCGCTCCTGCTCCTGCGGCATCCAGTCCATCGTGGCCGCGCCCTCGTGGACCTCGCCGAGCTTGTAGATCTTCTTCGTGTAGAAGAGGATCCGCTCGGTCACGGTCGTCTTGCCCGCGTCGATGTGGGCGATGATCCCGATGTTCCGGGTCTTCGCCAGCGGAACCGCCGTGCCATGGTCGCTATCGGTCCCGGACTACCACTTGAAATGGCTGAAGGCCTTGTTGGCCTCGGCCATCTTGTGGGTGTCCTCGCGGCGCTTGACGGCCGCGCCGAGGCCGTTCATCGCGTCCACGAACTCGGCGGCGAGCTTCTCGCTCATGCTCTTGCCGCCACGCTTGCGGGCGGCCTGGACCAGCCAGCGCACGCCGAGCGACAGGCGGCGATCGCCGCGGATCTCGACCGGCACCTGGTAGGTCGCGCCACCGACGCGGCGGGGCTTGACCTCGATGATCGGCGTGGCGTTGCGCAGCGCCGATTCCATGACCTCGAGGCCCGGCCGGCGCGCGGACGCCTCGGCCCGGGCGAGGGCCTGGCGCAGGATGCGCTCGGCGAGCCGGCGCTTGCCGTCGGTCATGAGCTTGGCGTGGAAGCGCACCGTCGTGCGATTGACGGGCACCTGCTCGTACTTGGTCTTCCGGGCGATCCCGGCGCGGCGCGGCACCTAGCGTCGCCCGCCGACTGCGGGCGCGGCCTTCGCGCCGTACTTGCTCCGGCCCTGCTTGCGGTCGCGCACACCGGCGGCGTCGAGCGTGCCGCGGATGATGTGGTACTTGACCGAGGGCAAGTCCTTGACCCGGCCGCCGCGGACGAGCACGACGGAGTGCTCCTGGAGGTTATGGCCGATGCCCGGGATGTAGGCCGTGACCTCCATCCCGTTGGTGAGGCGCACGCGCGCGATCTTGCGCAGCGCCGAGTTCGGCTTCTTGGGCGTCATCGTGCGCACCTGGAGGCAGACCCCCCGCTTTTGCGGGGAGCCCGGGATCAACACCGTGCGCTGGCGCAGGCTGTTCCAGCTCTTGCGCATGGCGGGCGCCTTGATCTTCGCGATCTTGGCGCGCCGGCCGTGGCGCACGAGCTGGTTGATCGTCGGCACGAAAACGCTACCTCTGATGGTTGGACTGATCAGCTTCCGGCCCGGCGCGACGCTTGCGGCACGGACCCGCACCCAGGTCGGGGGACCCGGGGGCACGAACGCGGAGTTTAGCAATCGGCCGAACGGAGTGTCAAACGTGGGACGCCCGGCTCGCCACCCGGGTCTTGCTCCCGGCTCGGCATGTTTCGAAACCCATTCGACACGTCCACGACGAAGCGCAGGTTGGCCAGTCGAGAACGGGGTGGCGCGGTCCGGCGGGAGGCGACGGGACGGACGGCGTGCGTCGTC
Source organism: uncultured Chloroflexia bacterium (assembly GCA_963721765.1). GTDB lineage: Bacteria > Chloroflexota > Limnocylindria > Limnocylindrales > CSP1-4 > UBA5189. Next base: position 712,503 of record CAVRJP010000001.1, on the reverse strand, counting down.
GCGCCGATACCACGCCATCTGGCCGTTCCCGGCGCGGCGCATGACGACGAAATCGGCGGCAAACGCCGAAACCTATTCCAATCCTGCGTCGCGGCGGGCGCGTCGTGGGGATGCGGGGCCCGGTGCCGGCGCCTGGTCAGCCGGCTTCGGACTCCTCGTCCTCGGAGGCTTTGCGCCGGGCGTCGTCGAGGAGCGGGTTGAACTCCGGCTCCTCGGCTGCCCCGACGGGCTGGCTAACGAGCAGCTCCTCCTCCGCGACGGGCCGGGGCTCCCCGTCCTCGAGGAACGGGTTGTAGGTCCCGGCGCCATCCTCGAGCGCCTCGCCTGCCAGTGCCTCGATCGCGGCTCGCCGCTCCCGCTCCTTGCGCGCGGCGAGGTTCGCCGGAGCGCCGGACCCGGCCGGGATGAGCTTGCCGATGATGACGTTCTCCTTGAGCCCGATCAGGTGGTCCTTGGCGCCGTTGATGGCCGCCTCGGTGAGCACCCGGGTGGTCTCCTGGAAGGACGCCGCCGCGAGGAAGCTGGAGGTGTTGAGCGAGGCCTTCGTCACGCCGAGCAGCACCGTCTGCGCCGTGGCGGGCTCGCCGCCCTCGGCCAGGACCCGGTTGTTGACCTCCTCGAAGTCGAGGCGGTCGATCAGCTCGGTGGGCAGCAGCTCGCTGTCGCCCGGCTGGTCGATCCGGACCTTGCGCAGCATCTGGCGAACGATGATCTCGATGTGCTTGTCGTTGATCGTCACGCCCTGGCTGCGGTAGACCTTCTGGACTTCCTTGACGAGGTAGCGCTGGACCGCGTCCTTGCCGCGCGTCTCGAGGAACTCCTGGGGGTTGATCGGGCCGTCGGTGATGGGATCGCCGGCGCGCACGTCCTGGCTCTCGGTCACGAGCAGCCGGGCGTTGTGCGGGATGGCGTACTCACGCTCGACGATGTCCTCCGCCCTGACGACGAGGCCGGTGTCGCCCTTGACGAGGAACCCGGCGACGGGCGCGATCACGTCGGGCTTGCCCTCGAGTCGGGCGATGACCTGGCCCAGCTGGACCGAGTCACCCGACGCCGCGAGCAGCTCCGCGTTCTTGGGCAGGCTGATCGCCGAGTCGTACGACTCGCGGCTCGTGACCTTGACCTTCGTGCCGGTGTCGGCCCGGATGATCGAGACCTGCCCGTCGATGTGGCTGATCTCGGCCTTGCCCTTGGGCACGCGGGCCTCGAACAGCTCCTCGACGCGGGGCAGGCCCGCGGTGATGTCCAGGCCGGCGACGCCGCCGGTGTGGAACGTGCGCATGGTCAGCTGCGTGCCGGGCTCACCGATCGACTGGGCGGCGATGATGCCCACCGCCTCGCCCACGCCGACCGCCTCGCCCGAGGCGAGATTCCGGCCGTAGCACCGGCGGCACACGCCGTAGCGCGCTTCGCACGTGAGCGGTGAGCGGACGAGGACCTCCTCGATCCCCGCGTCCTCGAGGGCCTGGGCGACCTCTTCCGTGATCATGTCGTTGCGATCGACGAGGAGCGCGGCCGTCTTGGCCTTGGCGCCCTTCGCCCCTGGGTCGCGCATCGGCGCCGCCGAGAACCGGCCGACGAGGCGTCGGCGGAACTCGTCGAGCACGTTGCGTCGCGTCGTGTCGTCCGTCGCCGGCCAGGTGGCGCCGGTCATGTCGGCCGTGTCGACCGACGTGATCCAGCTCCCCTCCTCGGTGCCGCAGTCGTCCTCCTTGGTGATGACGTCCTGCGCCACGTCGACGAGGCGGCGCGTCAGGTAGCCCGAGTCCGCCGTTCGGAGGGCCGTGTCCGCGAGGCCCTTCCGGGCGCCGTGGGTGCTGATGAAGTACTCGAGGACCGTCATGCCCTCGCGGAAGTTGCTGCGCACCGGCACGTCGATGATCCGGCCCGACGGGTCGGCCATGAGGCCGCGCATCGCGCCGAGCTGGCCGATGTTGCCCTTGTTCCCGCGGGCGCCGGAGTCGGTCATCATCCGCAGCGCGTTGTCGTCCGGCAGCTGGGCCATCATCGCGGCCGAGATGCTGTCGGTCGTCCGCTTCCACAACTCGACGACCTGCTCGTAGCGCTCCTCCTCGGTGATGAGGCCGCGCTGGAACTGCTTGTCGATGGCGTTGACCTGGTCGTCGGCGTCCTTGAGCGATTCCTTCTTCTGGGGCGGGGTGACGATGTCCCACAGGCCGATGGTCATCCCACCACGGGTCGCGAACTTGAAGCCCACGTCCTTGATGCCGTCGACGAGGCTCGCCGTATCGGCGGCACCGAGCAGGCGGTAGCACTCGTCGACGAGCCGCTTGAGGTCGGCTCGGCGCATCTCGCGGTTGGTCAGCTCGGTGAACCGCATTCGATCGGGCACGATCTGGTTGAAGATGATCCGTCCGACGGTCGTGCGGAGGCGCTGCTCGCGCAGCTCGCCGGCAACGTCGTCCCAGGCTCGAACAACCGCTTCGATGGGCTCGTGGAGCTCGAGGCGGCCGGGCACGTGGCGGCCCTTGGAGCCGTCGCCGTTGCCGTCCGTGTCGCCGTCGGTGACGCGGCTGCTGGCGCCGGCGAGGCCGCGCGCCGTCAGCTCGTGGGCGTACAGCGCCTCGTCCTCGTCCGCGAAGATGCGGATCGGCGCCTTCCTGGCCTTCGCGTCCCTGACCTCCTTGTCCATCGTCAGGTAGTAGCAGCCGAGGACCATGTCCTGGGTCGGCGCCACGACCGGCGTGCCGTCCGCGGGCGAGAGCAGGTTCGCGGTCGACAGCATCATCGTCCGCGCCTCTTCCTGGGCGGCCGACGACAGCGGCACGTGGACCGCCATCTGGTCTCCGTCGAAGTCGGCGTTGAACGCCGTGCAGACGAGCGGGTGGATCTGGATGGCCGAGCCCTCGACGAGCACCGGCATGAACGCCTGGATGCCCAGCCGATGGAGCGTCGGGGCGCGGTTCAGCAGGACCGGGTGGTCCTTGATGACCTCTTCGAGGACGTCCCAGACCTCGGGACGGACGCGCTCGACGATGCGCTTGGCGCTCTTGATGTTGTGGGCGAAGCCCTTCTCGACGAGCTGGCGCATGACGAACGGCTTGAACAGCTCGAGCGCCATCTTCTTGGGCAGGCCGCACTGGTGGAGCTTCAGCTCAGGCCCAACGACGATGACCGAGCGGCCGGAGTAGTCGACGCGCTTGCCAAGCAGGTTCTGGCGGAACCGGCCCTGCTTGCCCTTGAGCATGTCGCTCAGGGACTTGAGCCGGTGGTTGCCGGTGCCCGCGATCGCGCGGCCGCGGCGCCCGTTGTCGATCAGGGCGTCGCACGCCTCCTGGAGCATCCGCTTCTCGTTGCGGATGATGATCTCGGGCGCACCGAGCTCGAGCAGTCGCTTGAGCCGGTTGTTCCGGTTGATGACACGGCGGTAGAGGTCGTTCAGGTCGGAGGTCGCGAAGCGGCCGCCGTCGAGCTGGACCATCGGCCGCAGGTCGGGCGGGATGACCGGCAGGACCGAGAGGATCATCCACTCGGGCCGCGTGCCGGATCGGCGGAATGCCTCGATCAGGCGGAGGCGCTTGATCGCCTTCTTGCGGCGCTGGCCGGAGCTCGTCCGGACCTCGACGTGGAGCGCTCGGCCGAGCGTCTCGAGGTCCATCCGGCTGATGATGTCCCGGACTGCCTCGGCGCCCATGCCGCTGCTGAACAGGCGGCCCTTGCCGGCCTGGTTGAACTTCTCGTCGAGCGTCCGCAGCTCGGTCTCGCCGACCGTGAGCATGGGCTTGATCGACTCGAGCTCGTCGCGCAGCTTGCGCAGCTCGTCCTTGAGGCCCTGGGCGTGTTCCTTGAGCTGGCTCTTCTCGGCGGCGAGCGCCTCGTCCATGGCCGCTCGCAGGTCCGCGACCTTCTGCTCGACCGCGACGGCCTCGTCGCGCTCGCGGCCCTGGATCTCCTCGTTGACCCGCTCGGTCTCCGCGCTCACGACGGCGCGCAGCTTGGCGGTCGCGGCCTTGCCGCCCTTGTCCCCTGCGGCGACGATGACCTCGCCGGTCGGCTCGAAGACGATGGTCTCCTCCGCCGCGGCGGTCTTGAGCTCGGCGAGTCGCGCCTCGACGGCCTGGGCCGCGGTCACGATCTCCTCGGTGCGGTTGGTGCGCTGCGTCTCGAGCTCGGCCTTGGTCTCGGCCAGGGCGGCGTTCAGCTCGTCGCGGTTCTTCTCGATGCCCGCCTTCAGCTCGCCCTCGAGGTCGCCCAGGCGCTTCCCGGATTCGCCGCCTCGGCCGGCGGCCTCCTCCTCGATGTTCGCGGCGAAGCGCTTGCGCACTTCCTCGTCGACGCCGGTGACGATGTACAGCGCGAAGTACAGGATCCGCTCGAGGTTGCGCGGGCTGATGTCGAGCAGGATGCCCAATCGGCTCGGCGTGCCCTTGAAGTACCAGATGTGGCTGACCGGGCTGGCGAGCTGGATGTGGCCCATCCGCTCGCGACGGACCTTCGAGCGCGTGACCTCGACGCCGCACTTGTCGCAGATGATGCCCTTGTACCGGATCCGCTTGTACTTGCCGCAGTAGCACTCCCAGTCCTTCGTGGGACCGAAGATGCGCTCGTCGAACAGGCCGTCCTTCTCCGGCTTGAGCGTGCGGTAGTTGATGGTCTCGGGCTTGGTGACCTCGCCCTTCGACCATTCGCGGATCTGATCCGGGCTCGCGAGCGAGATCCGGATCGCGTTGAAGTTATTGACCTCGAGCATCGTTCTCCTCCGCGCCGCCGTCTGGCTCGGCTGCGCGATTCGGACCCGTGGCGGGCGTCAACGCGGGGGCCGGGCCGCGCTGGCGCGTGTGGTTCGGGAGCGGCGTGTGTCGTCGCGTGTGCGTGATCAGTCCTCGAACCCGGCGAGGTTGATCCCACCGAGGTCGGGCAACAGGTACCCGGACGCGTCGTCCTCGGCGAGCGGGATCTCTTCGTCGTTCTGGTCGAGGATCTCGGCGTTGAGGCCGAGGCTGCGGAGCTCCTTGATGAGGACCTTGAAGGACTCGGGGACCCGCGGGGGCTGGATCTCCTCGCCCTTGACGATCGCCTCGTACGTCTGCACGCGGCCGAGCACGTCGTCCGACTTCACGGTCAGCAGCTCCTGCAGGATGTTGGCCGCGCCATATGCCTCGAGCGCCCACACCTCCATCTCGCCGAAGCGCTGGCCGCCGAACTGGGCCTTGCCACCCAGCGGCTGCTGGGTGATCAGGCTGTATGGGCCGGTCGACCGCGCATGGATCTTGTCCTCCACCAGGTGGTGGAGCTTGAGCATGTAGATGTAGCCGACGGTGATGTGGCGATCGAACGCCTCGCCCGTGCGGCCGTCGCGCAGCTCGACCTTGCCATCGAGCGGCAGGGCCTGCTCGTCGCCGTAGACCATGTGCCGGGCGCCCTTGAGCTCGTCCCGGATCTGCTCCTCGGTCGCGCCGTCGAACACGGCGGTCGCGGCGGTCTCGCCCTTGGCGTGGAGCGCCCAGCCGAGGTGGGTCTCGAGGATCTGGCCGATGTTCATGCGGCTGGGCACGCCCAGCGGGTTGAGGATGATGTCGACCGCGGTGCCGTCGGGCAGGAACGGCATGTCCTCGGCGGGCAGGATCTTCGCGATCACGCCCTTGTTGCCGTGGCGGCCGGCCATCTTGTCGCCGACCGAGATCTTGCGCTTCTGGGCGACCGACACGCGGACCAGCCGGTTGACGCCGGGCTGGAGGTCGTCATTGAGCTCGCGCCGGAACTCGCGGACCTCGACGACCTTGCCGCGCTCGCCATGGGGCAGGCGCAGCGAGCTGTCCTTCACCTCGCGCGCCTTCTCACCGAAGATCGCGCGGAGGAGGCGCTCTTCCGCCGTCAGCTCGGTCTCGCCCTTCGGCGTGATCTTGCCGACGAGGATGTCGCCGGGGCGGACCTCGGCGCCGATGTAGACGATGCCCTCCTCGTCGAGGTCCTTGAGGGATTCCTCGCCGACGTTCGGGATGTCGCGGGTGATCTCCTCGGGCCCGAGCTTGGTGTCCCGGGACTCGATCTCGTGCTTCTCGATATGGATGCTCGTGAACAGGTCGTCGCGAACGAGGCGGTCGCTGATGACGATCGCGTCCTCGTAGTTCCCGCCCTCCCAGCTCATGAACGCCACGAGGACGTTCCGGCCGAGCGCGAGCTCGCCGTGGCTCGTCGACGAGCTGTCGGCGATCGCCTCGCCGGAGGTGACCCGCTGGCCGAGGTCGACGATCGGGCGCTGGTTGATGCACGTGCCCTGGTTGGAGCGGACGAACTTGTGGAGGCGGTACTCGTCGAGCTCACCCGAGTCGGCCTCGACCCGGATCCGCTCGGCAGTCACGCTGATCACGACGCCGTCGCGCTTGGCGACGACGACCTGGCCGGAGTCGCGCGCGGCGCGCTCCTCCATCCCGGTGCCGACGATCGGCGCCTCGGGCTCCAGGAGGGGCACGGCCTGGCGCTGCATGTTCGAGCCCATGAGGGCGCGGTTCGCGTCGTCGTGCTCGAGGAACGGGATGAGCGCGGTCGCCACGGAGACGACCTGCTTGGGGCTCACGTCCATGTACTCGATCTGGTCCGGACGGGCTTCCGGGAACTGGTCGCGGAAGCGCGACGGGACGCGCTCGTCGATGAAGTGGCGGTCGCTGTCGAGGCGGGCGTTGGCCTGCGCCACGACGTGCTCCTCCTCCTCGTCGGCCGGGAGGTATTCGATCTGGTCGGTCACGACCGGCCGGATCGGGAACGCGTTGAGCTTCTGCTTCTTGAGCTCGGCGGCCGCGCCGTCGGCGAGCGACTTGCCCTTCTTGACCACGACCCCGCCGCCCTTGGCGATGAGGTCCGTCCCGGCCTCGTACTCGGCGAGGTTCGGGTCGTCCCAGCCGACCGTGCGCTTGACGCGCCGATACGGGGTCTCGATGAACCCGTAGCTGTTGATGCGCCCGTACGTCGCGAGCGAGCCGATCAGGCCGATGTTCGGGCCCTCGGGGGTCTCGATCGGGCAGATCCGGCCGTAGTGGCTGTGGTGGACGTCGCGGACGTCGAACCCGGCGCGCTCGCGGGACAGGCCACCAGGCCCGAGCGCCGACAGGCGCCGCTTCGAGGTGAGCTCCGCGAGCGGGTTCGTCTGGTCCATGAACTGCGAGAGCTGGCTGCCGCCGAAGAACTCCTTCATCGCCGCCACGACGGGCCGGATGTTGATGAGCGCGTTCGGGGTCGCCTTGTCGATCTCCTGGATCGTCATCCGCTCGCGGACGACGCGCTCCATGCGCAGCAGGCCGATCCGGAACGCGTTCTGGATCAGCTCGCCGTTGGCCCGGATGCGCCGGTTGCCAAGGTGGTCGATGTCGTCCTTCGGATGCAGGGTGCGGTTGCACTCGATGAGGTGGCCGACGATCGCCGCGATGTCCTCGCGGGTGATCGTCCGGCTCTCGCGATCCAGCTCGATGCCCATCCGCGCCGCGGCGCCGTCGAGCTTCTTGTTGAACTTGTAGCGACCGACTCGACCGAGGTCGTAGCGCCGGAAGTTGAAGAACAGGCCCTCGACCAGGGCGCGCGCGTTGTCGCCCGTCGGCGGATCGCCGGGGCGGAGCTTCTTGTAGACCTCGATGAGCGCCTCGGCGGGCGTCCGGGTCACGTCCTTCTCGAGCGTGTTCGCGGTGAACGGGTGCTCGGGGTCGACGTCGACCGGCGCGAACAGCGCCGAGATCTCCTCGTTCGTCTCGTAGCCGACCGCGCGGAGCAGGGTCGTCGCCGCGATCTTGCGCTTGCGATCGACCTTGACCCACAGCTGGTCCTTGTTGTTCGTCTCGAACTCGAGCCAGGCGCCGCGGTTCGGGATGACCTTCGCGCTGAAGAGCATCCGGCCCGAGCCGGGATCCTCGACCTCGCTGTAGTACACGCCCGGCGAGCGCACGAGCTGGCTGACGACCACGCGCTCCGCGCCGTTCACCACGAACGTGCCGAGATCGGTCATCCACGGGTAGTCGCCCATGTACACCCGCTGGCGCTGGATCTCGCCCGTCTCCTTGATCAGGAGCTCGACATTGACGTACAGCGGCCGGCTGAATGTCAGGTCCTTGGTCCGGCACTCCTCCTCGGAGTACTTGGGGTCCCCGAACTCGTAGTCCAGGAACTGGAGCTCCATCACCTTGCCGGTGAAGTCCTTGATCGGGCTGATCTCGTCGAACAGCTCACGGAGGCCCTTGTCGATGAACCAGCGGAACGATTCCAGCTGGAGCTCGATCAGGTTCGGGACGGGGAGGACCTCGGGAATCCGGGCGTAGCGCTTTCGCGCCAGCGACGTCTGGCCGACGGCCGGCGATTCAGCGGGAGACAGCATGAATGACCGCTCCTTGACGGAGGACAGGGTGATGGAAGGGGCCCGCGCTCACAGAACTGCAAAGTGTATCGCGCAGGCACCTTTTGTCAAACGGTCGCGGATCGAGCCAAGCAGAGTCCACGGGCCGATTGCCGACCTCGCCAAGCGGAGCGTCAAGGCGAGCCTCGGGGTCACGGATCCTGTCAGATATCCCCCCGACGACTCTTCGGACGGGCCGTGGCGTCGGCGGTGCCTCCGGCGAACGTGATCCCTGCCCTAGATTCTGTCAGAAACTCCACCGGCGACTGCCTGGCACAAACGAGCGTGACCAGGAGTCGCCCGGGGAGTATCTGGCAGGTTGAGATCGACGTCGGCGACGCAGGGCGGCGATGGGCTGGTGCCTCGCGGTGAGGCGAGGCCCGCGTGGCCGCGCGCCGGGCCGCTACTTGATCTCGACCTTGGCGCCCTGCTCCTCGAGGGCGGCCTTGATCTTCTCGGCCTCCTCGCGGTTGACGCCTTCCTTGACGGCCTTGGGCGACGCGTCGACGAGGTCCTTGGCCTCCTTGAGACCCAGGCCGGTCAGCTCGCGCACGACCTTGATCACGGGGATCTTGTTCGGGCCGATCTCGGTCAGCGTGGCGGTGAACTCGGTCTGCTCTTCGACGACCGCGGCGGCTTCGCCACCACCGGCGCCACCGGCCGCCGGCGCGGCAGCCATTGCCACCGGCGCGGCGGCGGTCACGCCGAAGCGATCCTCGAACTTCTTCTTGAACTCCGACAGCTCGAGGACGGTCATCTTCTCGAACGCCTCGAGCAGCTGGTCGGCGGTCATCGTTGCCATGGGTGCGATCTCCTTCGTTCGTATCGTGGTCGGCGGGGTCGTGATTCGGGTTGGAGGTCAGGCAGCGGCGGCGGCCTGCTTGTCCACGAGGGCCGCGATGAGCCCGACGACGTCGCGCAGCGGCGCGTCGAACAGGCCGGCGGTCGTCGCGAGCGGCGCCGCAAACGCGCCGGCGATCTGGGAGAGCAGGATGTCGCGCGACGGCAGCGAAGCCAGGCGCGTGACTGCCTCGGCGTCGATCGCCCGGTCGCCGAGCACGGCGCCGGTGATCTTGACCTGCTTGTACGGCCGCATCGTGGTCACGACGGCCTTCGCCGTCGCACCCTCGTCGTCGCCGAAGGCGATCGCGGTCGGACCAGTGAGCAGCGGGTCGAGCGCCGAGCCGATCGTGTCCGCCGCGGCGATCTTGAGCAGCCGGTTCTTGATGACCTGGTAGGTCACGTCCTGCTTGCGCAGGCTGCGCCGGATCTCGGCGATCTCGCGAACGGTCAGACCCCGGTACTCCGAGACGATCAGCGTTCGATTGGCCGCGAGCTGCGCGCGCAGCGCGGCAACCGCCTCACGCTTGGCCTCGGTTGGCATGGTGGCCCTCCTCGATCTGGCGCGCAGCCGGCGCGCGGCGGTGGGCGCTCCCCGGCCCTCCGGCCGATGCTCCCCTGCGACGGGCGCTCGAAGGCGCGAACCTGAAGGTGCAGGGGGCGCCCACCCATGAGGGCGAACGATCCGGTCCTGCCTCGGCATGCTCGCCGGCGTCCCCGGGGCGGTTGGCCCCGATCCGGTCCGGCGGATCAAGCCCCGACCGACACCACTTGGGGGAACGTCGTTCCGCCATGAGTTGCGGTCCGCGGGCGCAGGCTGTCTTCGGCTGGTGTTCCGTCTGTGAATGCTCCGCCTTGGCAGGCGGATGGCGGATTATGCCCGATTTGGCAACGGGAGGTCGGCGGCCTCAGGCGGCCGCTGCTGCTGCCAGGACTCCGGGGATGTCGACTCGGATGCCCGGGCCCATGGTGCTGGCGATGGTCAGCGTTCGAAGGTAGGTGCCCTTCGCGCCGGCCGGCTTCGCGCGATTGATCGCATCGACGAGGGTGGCGAGGTTGGCGACGAGCGCCTCGGCCTCGAAGCTGGCCTTGCCGACGGGCACGTGGACGATCGCCGTCTTGTCGACCTTGAACTCGACGCGGCCGCCCTTGACCTCCCGGATCGCTCGATCGAGGTCGAACGTGATCGTGCCTGCCTTCGGGTTGGGCATGAGGCCGCGCCGGCCGAGGATCTTGCCGAGCCGGCCCACCTGGCCCATGAGGTCGGGGGTCGACAGGGCGACGTCGAAGTCGAGCCAGCCTGCTTCGATCTTCTTGACGAGGTCCTCCGAACCGACCTCGTCGGCACCCGCACGGAGCGCCTCCTGGGCCTTCTCGCCCTGTGCGAACACCGCGACGCGGACGACCTTGCCGGTGCCGTGCGGGAGGACGACCGTGCCACGGACCATCTGGTCGGCGTGGCGGGGGTCGACGCCGAGCCGGATGTGGGCCTCGATCGTCGCGTCGAACTTGACGGTCGTCGTCTCCTTCGCGAGCCGCGCCGCCTCGTCCGGGGTGTAGAGCTGGTCGCGATCGACGAGCTTCGTCGCCTCGAGGTACTTCTTGCCGTGTGCCATGTCGCTCCTTTCGACCGGGTTGGCCGGTCTCCCCCATCAGCTCAGCGGTGCGGGCCGGGGTGGGCGCCGCTCCGAGCTTGGAACGCTAGCTCCCGACCTCGATCCCCATGGACCGGGCGGTGCCCTCGATCATCTTGGCAGCGGCATCGATGTCGTTGGCCGAGAGGTCCGCCATCTTGATCGCCGCGATGTCACGGACCTGGTCCTTCGTCACGCGGCCGACGGACTCTCGCTTCGCCGTGCCCGAGCCCTTCTCGATCCCGGCCGCCTTGCGCAGCAGGTCGGCGGCGGGCGGGGTCTTGAGGATGAACGTGAACGAGCGATCCTCGTAGACCGTGATCTGCGCGGGGATGATCTGGCCGGACTTGTCGGCCGTCTTCTCGTTGTACGTCTTCGTGAACTCGACGATGTTGATGCCGTGCGGGCCCAGCGCCGTCCCGACGGGAGGGGCGGGCGTCGCCTTGCCCGCGGGCAGCTGCAGGGTGAGCACGATTCGGATCTTCTTGGCCACTGCGCGGGATCCCTTCTAGAGCTTTTCTACTTGCAGGAAGTCCAGTTCGACGGGCGTCTCGCGGCCGAAGATGCTGACCAGGACCTTGACCTTGTTGCGCTCGGGGTTGACCTCGTCGACGGTCCCGATGAACTCGGAGAACGGCCCGTCCGTGACCCGGACGCTCTGGCCCTTCGTGAACGCGACTCGGTACTTCGGCGTCTCGACGCCCATGTGCCGCAGGATCTGCTTGACCTCGGTCTCGTCGAGCGGCACGGGCTCGCTGCGGACGCCCGGGATGTTCGAGCCGCCGACGAAGCTGGTCACGCCCGGCGTGTTGCGGACGACGAACCAGCTGTCAGGGTCGAGGATCATCTCGACCAGGACGTAGCCCGGGTAGACCTTCTTCTGGACCGTGTGCCGCTGGCCCTGGCGGATCTCGATCTCGTCCTCCATCGGGACGAGAACCTGGAAGATCTTGTCCTCCATGCCCATCGACTCGATGCGGTGCTCGAGGTTGGCCTTGACCTTGTTCTCGTAGCCCGAGTAGGTGTGGATGACGTACCAGCGCTTGTCGGGGCGCTTGGCTTCGACGTCGGGCGTGACGGTGGTGCTCATTGACCCGCGAATTCGCGTGACGACGCCGATCACGCCCTGGAAGATCGAATCCCAGACGGCGACGAAGACGCCCACGACGAGGCTCACGGCGAACACGAGCACCGTCAGGTTGCGGGTCTGGGCGACTGTCGGCCAGGTGACCTTTCGCAGCTCGGAGATCGCCTCGGCGATGAATCGTCGAATTCGCTTCACGTGATCGTTTCTCAGCCTTTCAAGATGTGGCAGGGGCGATAGGACTCGAACCTACAACCGCCGGTTTTGGAGACCGGTGCTCTGCCAATTGAGCTACACCCCTGTGGTTCCCGGTCCATCGCTGCGTTGCCGCCTGTGCGCGCTCGCTCACGCACGATTGAGTGCGCTCGCGAACGTGCTCGCCGGCGCCTTGCGCTGAACACGGGATATGTTGTTACCGGATCCTACTTGGCCTCCCGATGGAGGGTGTGCTTCCGACATCGAGGACAGTACTTCTGAAGCTCGATCCGGTTCGGATCGTTCTTCTTGTTCTTGCGCGTCGTGTACGTCCGCTCCTTGCACTCCGTGCAGGCGAGCTGGAGCGTCGGCCGCGCTTCGACCTTCGCCATGCGTCCTTACCCGACGAGGCTGGTGATGGCGCCGGCACCGACGGTCCGGCCACCCTCGCGGATGGCGAACCGCTGGCCGACCTCGAGGCCGATCGGGGTGATGAGCTCGACGCCCATCTCGACGTTGTCGCCGGGCATGACCATCTCCGCCCCCTCGGGCAGGGCGATCGCGCCGGTGACATCGGTCGTGCGCAGGTAGAACTGGGGCCGGTAGCCGTTGTAGAACGGGGTGTGCCGGCCACCCTCCTCCTTGGTCAGGACGTAGACCTGGGCCTTGAAGCTGGTGAGCGGCTTGACCGTGGCGGCCTTGGCCATGACCTGGCCGCGCTCGATCTCCTCGCGCTCGATGCCCCGCAGGAGGAGGCCCACGTTGTCGCCGGCGCGGCCCTCGTCGAGGAGCTTCTTGAACATCTCGACGCCGGTGACGACGACCTTGCGGGTGGCCTTCACGCCGACGATCTCGACCTCGTCGCCGACCTTGACGATGCCCCGCTCGATGCGCCCGGTGGCGACCGTGCCCCGGCCCTTGATCCCGAACACGTCTTCGACGGGCATCAGGAACGGCTTGTCGATCGCCCGCTCAGGGGTCGGGATGTAGGAATCGACCGCGTCCATCAGCTCCTGGATGGGCGCGTACGCCGGGTCAGAAGGGTTGTCGGACGCCTCGAGCGCCTTCAGGGCGGAGCCTCGGATGACGGGCGTGTCGTCGCCCGGGAAGTTGTACTTGCTCAACAGCTCGCGGACCTCGAGCTCGACGAGGTCGAGCAGCTCGGGATCGTCGACCGCGTCGACCTTGTTGAGGAAGACCACGATGTACGGCACCTCGACCTGGCGCGCGAGCAGGATGTGCTCGCGGGTCTGGGGCATCGGGCCGTCGGTCGCGGCGACGACGAGGATCGCGCCGTCCATCTGCGCGGCGCCGGTGATCATGTTCTTGATGTAGTCCGCGTGCCCGGGGCAGTCGACGTGGGCGTAGTGGCGCGCCTCGGTCTCGTACTCGACGTGGGCGATGGCGATGGTGATCCCGCGCTCCCGCTCCTCGGGCGCGTTGTCGATCGTGTCGAAGCTGCGGTACTCGGCCGAGCCCTTCAACGCGAGGTACTTGCTGATCGCCGCGGTGAGCGACGTCTTGCCATGGTCGATGTGGCCGATCGTGCCGATGTTCACGTGCGGCTTGGTGCGCTCGAACTTCTTCTTGGCCACTGGACCAGTCTCACTCCATCTCTTTCGGTCACGCCGCCCGAACGGGCACGGCTTCGCCGGGGTTCATGGCTTCCGGGGATTGCCAGAGGTCATGGAGCCCACAATCGGGTTCGAACCGATGACCTCTTCCTTACCAAGGAAGTGCTCTGCCGACTGAGCTATGTGGGCCCGAGGGCTTCGCGAATGGAGCCGACGACGGGACTCGAACCCGGAACCGGCGGTTTACAAAACCGCTGCTCTACCAATTGAGCTACGTCGGCGCGCACGGCAAACCAAAGCCCGCCGGAACGCCGGGAGATGATAGGTCGGCTCTGGAGAGGCGGTCAAGCGCGGGGCGTCTTCGCCCTGCTCGCCCGCTTTGGCTTCACGGGCGCCTTCGTGGCCGGTTCCGGGGCCCCCGCGGACGTCTCGGTGACCGCCTCGGGGGCCACTCCGAGGGCCTTGGTGGGGGCGTTGGGCGTCGCTTCCGGGGGCGGCTCGGGGACCGCTGCGAGCGTCTCGGTGGCCGCTTCCGCGACCACCGCCGGCGCCTTGGGCTTGCGCGGGGCCCGCGGTTTCGGCGTTGTCGGTGCTGAGCCCTTCGACGGCGGAATGTCCGCGTCGGCGCGTCCCGCGTCGCGCTGGCCGAGCGTCTCGAACAGGAGGATCGAGCCCGCGACGGCCGCGTTCAGCGAGCCGATCGCGCCGCGCATCGGGATGCGCACGAACAGGTCGCAGCGGCGGCGCACGGCGGGCGAGAGGCCGTGCCCCTCGCTCCCGACGACGAGGGCGATCGGTCCACGGAGGTCCGCCTCGCGAGCCGTGAGCGGCGCCTCGCCATCCGAGCCGATGATCCGGAGGCCGCGCAGGTGGAGGTCAGTGAGCGTCGCCGGGAGGTCGTCGACGGGAGCGAGCAGCAGGTGCTCCGTGGCGCCGGCCGATGCCTTGACCGCCGCGGGCGACAGCGGCGCCTGGCGCTCGATCGGGAACGCGACGCCGTGCACGCCCGCCGCCTCGGCGCTGCGCAGGAGCGTGCCCACGTTCTGGGGATCCTCGAGCGAGTCGAGAACGAGCACGAACGACGGCTCGGATCGCTCGATTCCGCGGGCGAGGATCTCCTCGATCGATGCGAATCGGCGCAACTCGACGACGACGGCCACGCCCTGGTGCCCGTCGAACCCGGCGAGCGAGGTCAGCGACCCGCCCTCGACCTCGACGATCGGGATTCGCAGGGTCGTCGCGTGGAGGACGATCCGCTCCAGCGCCTGGCGCCGCTGCGGCGTGACGAGCAATCGCCGAGCTGGGCGTCCCGCGGCGAATGCCTCCTCGACCGGCCGGCGGCCGGCAACGAGCTCCTCGTCCTCGGCGAGCGGCGGCGCAGGGGCGCGAGGTGGCGCTGGTTCGAAGCGGACGGGTCGGGCAAAGGCGCCCGGTCCCCGGCCGGCGTCCGGGCGAGGGCCGCGATCGATCCAGGGCCTGCGAGGGCGCTCGTCCCGGTCCTCGGCGTCGGCAGTCGGGTCGTCCCGCCGGGGCGGCGGCCCCGGGAAGCGAGGCCCGCGAAATCCTCGTTCGGCGTCCCCGGGTCGAGCGCCGCGATCCCGAAAGCCGGGGCGGTCGCCCGGGGGACGCGGCCCGCCGGCGCCCCCTCGGAAGCCGGCTCGAGGGCCGCCTCGGCCGGGGCGTCCACCACCCGCGTCGAACCTAGGACCGCCGTCCGGCTCTGGGCGCTCCCAGGGGCGCGTGCCGGCATCGCCGAATGGCGGACGGTCGTCAGCCGCGAACCCCGCGCCGCGGCGTCCGCCGTCGTGACGCTCCGGCGGGCCCCCGAATCGATCGGTGGCCGGGCCGTGTCCACGTGGTCCACGACCGCCCGGTGGTCCAGACGCGGGTCCGCCTCGCCCGGGCTGGCCGGGTCCGGGCCGGCCGGGTCCCGGCCGGAATCCACGCTGCCCGCCGCGCGCCCCACCACCGGGTCGCCCGCGCGGCCCCCCTCCCGGTCCTCCCGGGCCGCGTCCACCCGGCGCGCCACGATCGCGGCGCGGCCGCTTCGGGCCGTCGGTCATGGTGCCGGCTCCGTGATTCGCCAGCGCTGGCCGTCGCGCGAGTCCTCGACGGCAACCCCGAGGGCGGCGAGCTCGTCACGCAGGCGATCGGATCGGGCCCAGTCGCGGCTCGCCCTCGCCTCCTCGCGCTCGGCAAGCAGGTCGGCCGCGCCCGGCGGAAGGTCGGCCGGCTCGTCCGGCAGGACCGCCAGCACCTGATCGAGGTCCCGCAGCGCTGCGAGCGACCGCGCCGCGTCGGACGTCGACATCGAACGCTCGGCGATGCGTCGATTGAGATCCCGGACGAGATCGAACAGCGCCGCCAGCGCGGCAGAGACGTTGAGGTCGTCGTCGAGGGCCGCTTCGAATCGGGAACGCGCCTCGTCGAGGGCGCCCGACAGGTCGGGCGCGTCGGGGCGCTCCTCCGCGTAGCCCGCGAGGGCGAGGACCAGCGCGTCCAGTCGATCGATGGCCGCCCCGGCCGCCTCGAGCGAGGCGTCGGTGTACTCGAGGCCCTGGCGGTAGTGGACCGAGATGAGGAGGTAACGAATTGCGCGCGGTGAAACGCCCTCGGTGAGCAGGTCCGCGACGCGGGCGATGTTGCCCACGCGTCGGGCCATCTTCGCGCCACCCAATCGGAGGTGATCGCAGTGCAGCCACGTCCGGACGAAAGGCTGGCCCGTCGCTGCCTCGCTCTGGGCGATCTCGTCCTCGTGGTGCGGGAAGATCAGGTCGACCCCGCCGGTATGCACGTCGAACGAGCGACCCAGGTGGTGCATGCTCATCGCCGAGCACTCGATGTGCCAGCCCGGTCGACCTGGTCCCACCGCGGTGTCCCAGGACGGCTCCTCTGCCCTGGGGCCCTTCCACAGCGCGAAGTCCCGGACGTCGTCCTTGCCGTACTCGTCCGACTCGACCCGCTCGCCGACACGAAGCTGGGTGGGATCGAGCCGGGCGAGCTTGCCGTACGCGGGCCACGAGCTGATCCGGAAGAAGATCGATCCGTCGCCGGTCCGGTAGGCATGCCCCCGCTCGAGCAGCGTCGCGATCAGCTCGGCCATCGCGTCGACGTGCTCCGTCGCGCGCGGCAGCACGTCGGGCGTGGTCATGCGCATCGCCTCGAAGTCGATCTTGAAGCGCTCGAGCCACCGGTCGGCCATCTCGCCGATCGATTCTCCGGCTTCCGCGGCGCGCTCGATGATCCGGTCGTCGACGTCGGTGATGTTCATCACCCAGGTCACGCGCAGGCCCATGTACCGGAGGTAGCGCACGAGCACGTCGGCGAACAGGAATGATCGGAAGTTGCCGATGTGGGCCGGGCCGTAGACGGTCGGGCCACAGCTGTAGATGCGGACATGACCGGGCTCGAGCGGCTCAAGCGGCCGCGTCTCCCCGGTGAGCGTGTCCTGGAGGCGGAGGGTCATGTTCCGCCCTCGGCCGGCACGACCGTGGCGACGGCGTGCGCCTCGATGATCCGCCCCGCGCCCGCGTCGCCCGAGAGGTTGCCGGACGACGCCTTGACGCTGACGGCATCCTCGCCCAGCCCGAGCACCTCAGCGATCGCCCGCCGCATGGCGGGGAGGTGCCTGCTGATCGATGGGCGGGCCGCGCGGATCGTGAGATCGATCGTGGACGTACGCCAGCCCGCGCCGGCGAGGCGCTCCCCAACGGCACGCAGGAGGTCGCGGCTCCCGACGCCGCGCGGTGTTCGCGAGTCGGCCGGAAACAGCGTTCCGAGGTCGCCCAGCGCGCACGCGCCGAGGAGCGCACCCGCCACGGCGTGCAGCGCCGCGTCGCCGTCGGAGTGGCCGTGCAATCGAGGCGCCCCGGCGATCTCGACGCCGCCGAGCCAGAGCCCGTCGCCGGGCCCGAAGGCGTGCTGGTCGGTCGCGAACCCCGTCCGAACGGCAGCCGATGGGGCGGTCTGCGTCGCCCCGGGTTGTGCCTCGGCCGCGCTGCCGTCCACGCGTCAGCCTGCTCGGGGATGGGCGAAGACCATGCGGCCGGCCACCGTCTGGAGGACCCGGGTGACGGTCACGTCGACCTCCGAGTCGATCGACTTCGCCCCGCCCTCGACGACCACCATCGTCCCGTCGTCGAGATAGCCGACCCCCTGGCCGGCGTCCTTGCCCGGCTGGATGACCTTGACCCGCAGGTCCTCGCCCGGCAGCAGGGCGGGCTTCACGGCGTTCGCCAGCGAGTTCACGTTAAGGACGCGCACGCCCTGCAGGTCGGCGATGCGGTTGAGGTTCAAGTCGTTGGTCAGCACGGCCCGACCGTCGCGCTTGGCCAGCGCGACCAGCTTCGAGTCGACCTCCGGCGTCCCGGGCACGTCCTCGTCGATCACCTGCACGGGCGTGGTGCCCGACTTGCGCATGCGCGCGAGGATCTCCAGGCCGCGCCGGCCGCGCGTCCGCCGCAACGTGTCGGAGCTGTCGGCGAGGCGCTGGACCTCGTCGAGCACGAAGCGAGGAACCTCGAGGACACCGAACAGGAAGCCGGACTCGGCGATGTCCGCGATGCGCCCGTCGATGATCGCGCTCGTGTCGACGAGGATGCGGGGCACGGCGCCGCCCTCGTCCGGGGCGAACCGGCGGATGAGCCCCATCCCCTCGGCGGCCGTGATCAGGTCGTGGCGTTTGGCGACCGTGACACCGACCATCGCAAGGCCGAAGAAGATCGCGGAGCCGAGTGGCGCGAGCGTGCCGATCGGGTCACCCAGGCCCGACAGCGGCAGGCCGACCAGCAGGCCCAGGAGCAGGCCGAGGAACAGCCCGATGATCGCGGTCACGAACTCCGCCGTGGACAGCGCCTGGACGGAGCGCACGGCAGCGAGGGCCGGCACGACGGTGAGGTACGGCAGAAGCGTGAATCCGAGCACGATCCAGGCCACGACCCAGCCCGCCACCAGCAGCTGCGAGCCCGGGGCCGTCTCGAACAACACGAGCTGGGTGACGACGAACGTGATCCCGATGAGCCCCCCGAGGGCGGCGCCAAGGTAGCGGATGGTGCGGATCAACTTGGCCTCGAGGTGCGAGCGTGCCGGACGGGCTGGTCGACGCGCGTCGGCCAGAGTCGCTCGATCAAGGAGCGATCAGCCTAGCATTCGAGCGGTCGCGTCAACCGTCAAGGGGCGCACGATGTCGGGGCCGGTGTGGGGGTCGAATTCGGGGCCATCGGGGCCGCCGTCGGGGCCGCCGTCGGGCCTGTCCGGACCGCGCCGGCGGTCGCTCCCGAGGACCGTTCCGACAGCTTCGCGCAGGTTCGCCACCGGCACGAGCCGGATGCCTTCGATGCTCCCGGCACCGGCGCCCCCGCTCGGGACGATCGCCCGCTCGAACCCGAGCCTCGCCGCCTCGCGCAGCCGCCGGTCCAGTCCCGCAACCGGGCGCAGCTCGCCGAGCAGGCCGACCTCGCCCACGACCACGGTCCGTCGGTCGATCGGGCGGTCGCGCAGCGACGAGGCGAGTGCGAGGGCGACTGCGAGGTCCAGGCCCGGTTCCGAAACCGTCAGCCCGCCGGCGAGATTCGCATAGACGTCGTGGTTCCCGAGCCCCACCCCGGCGCGCCGACCGAGCACGGCGAGCAGGAGTGCGAGGCGCGTCGGATCGATGCCCGAGGCCCTTCTCGCCGGCGTGCCGTAGCCCGCGGGAGCGACGAGCGCCTGGACCTCCACCAGCAGCGGCCGGCTGCCCTCCATCGTCGCCGCGACGACGCTCCCGGGCGCGGCGCCATCGTGCTCCGCGAGGAACGCGCGACCGGGATCGACGACCTCGAGCAGACCCGTCTCGCCCATCTCCAGCACGCCGAGCTCGTCCGTGGAGCCGAATCGGTTCTTCGAGGCGCGCACGATCCGCAGCACGCCGCCGCGCTCCCCACCGAGCTCGATCACGGCGTCGACGAGGTGCTCGAGGGTCCGCGGGCCGGCGATCGAGCCGTCCTTGGTCACGTGGCCGACCAGCACCACCGCGATCCCGTCGCCCTTGGCGAGCTCCATGAGCCGGAGCGCTGACTCCCGGACCTGGCCGACGCTCCCGGCGGGTCCGTCGAGCTCGTCGACCGTCATCGTCTGGATCGAATCCACGATGACGAGGCCGGGCTGCCGGGCACGAGCGGCTTCGAGGATCGCCCCGACCTCGCTTGTGGCGAGCACCGCGATCGCGTCCGCGGCAGGCCCCGAGCCGAGCCCGAGGCGCGTTGCCCGAAGCCGAACCTGCGCCGCGGACTCCTCGCCCGTCGCGTACAGCACGCCGACGCCCGAGCCGGACGCGCCGACTCCCCCGGCCCCAGCACCAGCCGCGTCGGCACGAGCTCCCGTCGTGACGCCGCCCGCCACCTGCAGGAGCAACGTCGACTTCCCGACGCCAGGCTCACCCCCGATCAGGAGCAGCGAGCCCGGAACGATTCCGCCACCGAGGACGCGGTCGATCTCACGCAGCCCGGTCGACAGCCGCTCGGCGGGCGCCTCTCCCGCGGCCGACAGCGCGACGGGCTCCACCGACCCGGCCCTCGCTGCCGCGCCGGGCCGGCGCTCGCGCGCGCGAGCCGTGATGACCGTCTCGACGAGGGTGTTCCAGGCCGCGCATGAGCGGCACTGACCTTCCCAGCGCAGGAATTCGGCGCCGCACGCCTGGCAGACGAAGCGGCTCTGGGCTCGAGCCATCCCCGGAGCCTACGAGACTTCGACGGGGGTCTTCTGCTCCACGGCCCGCATGACGAGGCCGTCGTCTCCGTTGGCGTCCACCTCGATCGTCGAGCCCGTTGGGTACCGGCCCAGCAGGAGGTGTTCGGCGAGCACGTCCTCGACCGAGTTCTGGATGGCCCGGCGCAGCGGTCGCGCGCCGAACGACGGATCCCAGCCCGCCTTGATGAGGTGATCCTTGGCGGATTGCGTGACCTCAAGGGTCATGCCCTGGGCCTTGAGCTGGTCGCGCACGCGCTTGAGCATCAGGTCGACGATCTCGCGGATCTCGTCGACGGTCAGGCTGCGGAAGACGACCGTGGCGTCGATCCGGTTCAGGAACTCGGGCCGGAAGTTGTTCTTCAGCTCGGCCGTGACCTTGTCCTTCATCAGCTCGTACGACTGCTCGCGCCGGCCACCCCCCTCGTCGTCCGCGACCGGGCGGAATCCGAGGGACGAGTTGGTCTGGAGCTGCTTCGCGCCGAGGTTCGAGGTCATGATGATGATCGTGTTCCGGAAGTCGACCCGGCGCCCCTTGGCGTCAGTCAGCTGCCCGTCCTCCAGGATCTGGAGGAGGATGTTGAACACCTCGGGATGGGCCTTCTCGACCTCGTCGAGGAGCACGACGGCGTAGCTCTTGCGGCGGACTGCCTCCGTGAGCTGGCCGCCCTCGTCGAAGCCGACGTAGCCCGGCGGGGCGCCGACGAGCCGCGACACGTTGTGCCGCTCCATGAACTCGCTCATGTCGATCTTGATGAGCGTGTCCTCGCTGCCGAACATGAACTCGGCGAGCGCCTTCGCGAGCTCGGTCTTGCCGACGCCGGTCGGGCCGAGGAACACGAACGAGCCGATCGGGCGCTTCGGGTCCTTGAGGCCGGCTCGGGCGCGTCGCACGGCGCGCGACACGATCTCGATCGCCTCGTGCTGGCCGATGACCCGGTGATGGAGCGCGTCCTCCATGTGGAGCAGCCGCTCCGACTCCTCCTGGGCGATGCGCGTGACCGGGATGCCGGTCCACATCGCGACGACCTGGGCGATCTCCTCCTCGTCGACCGTCGGCGCGTCGCCGGCGATCGTCGTCTGCCACTCGGCGCGGAGTGCATCGACCTTCTCGCGCAGCGTCGCTTCGTCCTCGCGCAGCTTCGCCGCGGACTCGTAATCCTGGGAGTTGATCGCGCCGTCCTTCTCCTTCGTCAGGCGGTCGAGCTCGCGCTGCGCCTCGCGGAGCGGCGGCGGCGCCGACGCGTGCCGAAGCCGGACGCGGCTGGCGGCCTCGTCGATGAGGTCGATCGCCTTGTCGGGGAGGTGGCGGTCGGTGATGTACCGGATCGACAGATCCGCCGCCGCCTTCACGGCGTCGTCGGTGATCGCAACCTTGTGGTGTTGCTCGTAGCGCTCGCGGATGCCCATCAGGATGGCAATGGTCTGCTCGAGGGTCGGCTCCTCGACCATGACCGGCTGGAAGCGGCGCTCGAGGGCCGCATCGCGCTCGATGTACTTGCGGTACTCGTCGAGCGTCGTCGCGCCGATGCACTGGAGCTCGCCGCGGGAGAGCGGCGGCTTGAGGATGTTCGCGGCGTCGATTGCGCCCTCGGCTGCGCCGGCGCCCACGAGCGTATGGAGCTCGTCGATGAACAGGACCGCGTCGTTGGTGTTCCGGAGCTCCTCGATGATCTTCTTGAGCCGCTCCTCGAACTCGCCACGGTACTTGGTGCCGGCGACCAGGCTCCCGATATCCAGCGTGAGGACGCGCTTGTTCAGGAGGATGTCCGGGACGTCGCCCGCGACGATCCGATGGGCAAGTCCCTCGGCGATGGCGGTCTTGCCGACACCCGGTTCGCCGATGAGCGCCGGGTTGTTCTTCGTCTTCCGGCCGAGGATCTGGATGACCCGCTCGATCTCCTTCTCGCGCCCGATGACGGGATCCAGCTTGCCCGCGCGCGAGGCTTCGGTGAGGTTGATGCCGAGCGCGTCGACGGTGGGGGTCTTGGAGCTGCGCTTCGTCTCCTGGGCTGGCCCGACGGACGACGACTGGGACAGGACGCGGATGACCTCGTGGCGGACCTTGTCGAGGTTGACGCCGAGGCTCTCGAGGACGCCGGCGGCGATGCCCTCGCCCTCACGGACGAGGCCCAGGAGCAGGTGCTCGGTACCGATGTAGTTGTGGCCGAGGCGGCGCGCCTCGTCGATGGCGAGCTCGATGACGCGCTTTGCGCGCGGGGTGAGCCCGACCTCACCGACGACCGGCCGGTCGCCGCGCCCGATGATGAACTCGACCGCCGTCCGGACCTTGGCCAGCTCGACGTTCATGTTCTCGAGCACCCGGGCCGCGACACCCTCGCCCTCGCGGACGAGGCCCAGGAGCAGATGCTCCGTACCGATGTAGTTGTGGTTGAACCGCTGCGCTTCGTCCTGCGCGAGCGTCAGCACCTTGCGTGCCCGGTCCGTGAACTTGTCGAATCGCTCCATAGCGTCGAACGCCCGTTCCCCTGACTGCGCCTTCCTGAGGCGCTGGGCCATGCTAGCACGCGGATTCTTGCGTTCAGACCCCTCCGCGAATGGGGGTCATTACGAGTGTTGCGTCCCCGCCCGGCTCGAGCGGCATGGCAGTGACGATGCGCGGACGCGGACGGTTGCGCGAGTGGCCCAATCGTCCGAAACGACCCGCAAACTGACCTACGAGGAATCTTCGTGGCGCCGGCTCCGGGGCTCCTCCAAGTTCACCCCGCCACACCCTCTATCCGGTTCGATATCGCGCACAGAATTGCCGTTCGAGTTATCCGCTCCTACAAGGGTTGCCACGAGCGGCGCCTATCGCCTGGCCACCTTCAGCCGTATGCCTGGTGCGGCCGACAAGGTCCCCCATCGAGCCGTAGTTGTCCTGTTTTGCGCTCAAGACAATTCTGGAGACGATAGCAGGCGCAGTTGGCAGAGCCACCGAGCTCGGGACGGCTACGAGGACGGCTTGTCCTCGTCGGTCGCCTCGGCGGCTGAAGCCTCATCCGCGGGGGCTTCCTCTGCTGGGGCCTCGACCTCGGGCGCCGTCTCTGCGGCCGCCGCCTTGCCCTTTGACTTCGGGGCGGGCTCGGGTTCGGCCGCGGGCTCGGCGGCGGGTGCCTCCGGCTCTGCTGCCGCCGTTTCGGCCTCCGCGGCGGGTGCCGATGCCTCGGCGGCGGCCTCTGGCTCCACTTCGGCGGCGGGCTCGACGGGGGCCTCGGCGGCCGATTCGGCTTCGGCGGTGTCGGCGACCGCTTCGACGACCTCTGCCTCGGGGGCCTCGTCGGCCGCTGCTGCAACCTCTGCCGCGGGTGCCTCGGCAACAGCCTCGACATCTGCCTCAGCCTCGGCCGCAGGGGTCTCGGTGGCGCCCTCGACAGCCGCGTCGGGCTCTGCTTCGGCGACGGTCTCGGCGACGGCCTCGACAGCATCAGCCGTCCCTGCGCTCGCTTCGACGGTCTCCGCGGCCGCTGTCGCGTCCGCTGTTTCCGCCTCGGCGGTCGTCCCGGTCGATCCTTCGTCCTCGTCTCCGGACTCGGCACGAGCAAGCTGCTCGCGCACGCCCGCGAAGGCAGCGGCGAGCGTCGTGTCGATCCCGCCCTCGGGCTCCTGCACCGCGTCCGCAGCCGTGTAGCTGCGCGTTCGCTCGCGATCGCGGGGCGGGCGTCGATCGCCCCGCTCGGGTCGCTCGGCACGCTCCGGACGCGGCGACGGCGCAGCGTCGGCAGGGCCCGCCTCGGGCGTCGGCCGTGCGGTCGCCTCCTCGGCCTGCTTCAGGCTGAGCCCGAGTCGATGCCGCTCGGAGTCGAGGCTGATGATCCGGAGCTTGAGCGACTGACCCTCGTGGACGACGTCACCCGGATGGGCAACGCGCTGGTTCGAGAGCTCGCTGATGTGGATCAGGCCCTCGAGCCCGTCGCGCACTCGCACGAACGCGCCGAAGTTGACGAGCTTCGTGACCGTGCCGTCGATGATGTCCCCGACCTTGAAGTCGGCGACCGTCGAGTGCCACGGATCCGGCTGGAGCCGGCGGATCGACAGGCTGATGCGACCACGCTCGTGGTTGATGTCGATGACCTCGGCCTCGACCTCTTCACCGACGCGGTAGCCACCCTCGGGGTTGTTGACCTTGTTCCACGAGAGCTCGCTCTTGTGGACCAGGCCGTCGATCCCGCCGAGGTCGACGAACACGCCGAACGGCGCGATCGAGCGGACGTTGCCCTTGACCTTCTGGCCGACCTGGAGGCTGCTGAAGAGCTCGTCGCGCTTCTCGCGACGCTCCTCGTAGAGCGCCACTTTCTCGGACAGGATCAGGCGGTTGGCCTTGCGATTGACCTCGAGGATCTTGAGCCGCAGCTTCCGGCCGACGAACGGCTGGAGCTTCTCGGCGATCTCCTGGGCCGCGTCGCGGGGCTGGTCGTTCTGGGGTCGGCGCGGGAAGTCGACGATCTGGCTGATCGGCACGAAGCCGCGGATGCCGCAGTCGACGATGAGGCCGCCCTTGTTGTGGTCGATGACCGGCGCCTCGATGATGACGCCCGCCTCGAACTGCTCCTGCATCGAGCGCCACTTGCGCTCGAGGCCGGCGCGGCGCAGCGACAGGACGACGTGGCCCTCCGGCGACTCCGGCTGGAGCACGTACACGAGGACCACATCGCCGACGGCGAGCGCGGGCTGGGCCTCCGTATTGCGACCAAAGAGCTCGCGGTTGCTGACGACACCCTCGCTCTTCGCGCCGATGTCGACGAGGATCTCGTCCTTGTCGATCCGGACGACCGAGCCCTCGACGACGTCGCCGTGCTTGAAGCTCTTGATGTCGGCGTTCTGCTCGGCGAGCAACTCTTCCATCGTCGTCGGCTCGGGCCCGCTGGGCACGGGTGCCGGCGGTGGAGCGACGGGGGCCGCTTCCGAGAGCTCCGCATCGGGGGAAACGGCCTCGTCGGCGCCCGCCGTGGGGGCCTCTGCCGTCTCCGCGTCCGCCGCGGGGACCTCTGCCGCTTCAGCGGCCGGGACACCTGCGGCGGGCGCCTCTGCCACGTCCGCGGTGGCAGCCTCGGCTGCAGTGGCCTCGACAGGAGTGTCGGTCGTCTCGTCTGCCGCCACTGCCTCAGCTTCGGCCTCGGCGGGTTCCGCCGCGACGTCATCCGGCGTGCCCGTCTCGGGTGCGAGCGCCTCGCTGGCGGGTGCTTCGGGTGCTTCGGGTGCGAGCGCCTCGCTCGCCGGTGCTTCGGCAGCGCCTGTCTCGGTCGGGGTCGACTCGTTCTCGGTCGACTCGGTCACCGCCGCTGCCGGCGCCTCCGATTCCGACGACTCGTCGACGGTCGAGGCCGTGGCCTCGGCGGGGGTTGCGCGATCCGTCGCGCCGTCCTGACCCGTCGCCTCGGGGGCGGGGGTCGGGCTGGTGGCGGGTTCCTCGGCGACGGCCACGCCGCCGACGGTCTGGTCCGTTGCCTGGGCCGTGGCGTCTGCCTCGGCCGGCCGCGGGTTCCCGCCCTGCTGTTGTTCGGTCAAGTCGATGTGTCTCCTGTCAGCGAGCTCCGCCGGGAATCGAAACGGCCCGAGCGCTCGGCTCAGGCCGTCGGTCTGCGATCAAGTGGTCCGTAGGATGGTAGGCCCGCGGTCCGCTCCTTCGAGGTCGATTTGGGATGAGCGAGGCTGTTCTGCTGTTCCGCCCCGAAGGGCCCGCGGAGTCTAGCACGCACATGTGCGCGGCTACAATCGCGCCGCCGTGCCCGAGCTACCCGATCTGGCGATCGTGGCGGACGCCTTCCACGCCGCGCTCGCGAAGCGCTCGGTCGTGCGTTCGGAGGCGCCTGCGCCCCTCGCCGTCCGGGGCACGCCGACCGAGCTCGGCGCCCTCGTCGGGCAGTCGCTGCGTGCGGTCCGCCGGCGCGGCAAGTTCATCCTGTTCGAGCTCGAGCGCGACCGGATCGCGGTCAACGCGATGCTCACGGGCCGCTTCCAGCTCGCGGCGCCCGCCGACAAGCGGCCGCCCAGCACCGCGGTTGTGCTCGCGTTCGGGCCGCGCGACGCGCCGCCTCGAGACGCGGAGCGCTGGACGCGTCGCGCCGCGTGGCTCCCATCCGACGCCCGGGAGGTCGAGGTGCGCTACCGGGACCCGAGCCAGATGGGCAAGGTCTACCTCGTGCCGGCGGGCTCCCAGCGCCCGGTCCCCGGCCTTGACGCCGAGCAGGGGCCCGATGCCGACGACCCGGAGCTCACGCTGGACGCGTGGCGGGCTCGAATCCGGCGCCACCCGGGTGAGCTCAAGTCGCTCCTCCGGAACCAGGCGTTCGTCGCCGGGATCGGCAACGCCTACAGCGACGAGATCCTCCACGCGGCGAAGCTGAGCCCCTTCCGGAAGCGCGCCTCGCTCGCACCCGAGGAGGTCGATGCGCTCTACGAGGCAACACGCTCGACCCTCGCGCGCGCGATCCGGATTCTCCGCGAGCGCGTTCCCCCGACGTTCGAGAAGCAGGTTCGCGACTTCCTCGCCGTCCATCGTCGAGGCGGCGAGTCGTGCCCGCGCTGCGGGACGCGGCTCAGCGAGGTCAGCTCACGGAGCGAGGCGACGACCTGGTGTCGAGGCTGCCAGCGCTAGTTGCCCGGCGGATTCGGGATCAGCAGAACCTGCCCGATCGACAGCTGGTTCGCGTTCGGCAGGTTGTTGAGGTTGACGATCGCCTGGACGGTCGTGCCGAACCGCGCGGCGATCGCGCTCAAGGTGTCGTTCCGCTCGACCGTGTAGGTGCGGAAGGTCGGCTCGGGTGCCTTCGTCGGCGCGGCCGTGGGTGGGGCCGTGGGCGGGGCCGTCGGCACTGGTGTCGGGGCGATGGTCGGCTCGATGGTCGGAGCCGCCGTGGGCACGATGATCGGCGCGGCGGTGCGCGCGGGCGGGAGCGTCGCGACACTCGTCGTCGTCGGACTGGCCGTCGCCACGGCCGTCGCGGGGAGGCTCGGCCGGAACCCGGAGACGGCGAGGGCGAAGAGCGTCGTCACGAGGAGCACGGCGGGAATCGCCGGCCAGCGCCCGCGATCGAGGACGGCCCCGAGCGCGCGGGCCCGCACGCCTCCGGGATCCTGGATGACGGTCGTGGTCCGGGCGAGACCCCAGCGCGTCGCTCGGTCGTTGGGCGGCGAACCCAGCCGTTCCGCACGTGCCTCGAGCGCCGCGACAAAGGTTGCGCAGCTCGTGTGGGTGTCGGTGAGGCACAGCCGGGACTGCTTTTCCACGGCAAGCGGGGAGGGTGGGCTGACGGCCGCACACCGGTGCTCGCGCGACGGCAGGTCGAGGCGCCAGCCGCCGGCCGCGGCGAGGAGGAACGGGCAGCCGCGCGGCAGCGCGAGCTCGGTCGTGACGGCTGCGTCGGCGACCGCCGGCGGGCGGGGTGCGGGCTCGGCGCCTCCCGCGGTGGCGGCGTTCATCGTCGGCAGCATAGCCAATGGGATTCCCCCGGAACGCACAAGATCCTGGCGACGACCTATTTTCCCGAAAGGCTGCCCTCTCAGTATCTTCGGCGCTGGAGAGCTTGACTTCCGTGTTCGGGATGGGAACGGGTATGGCCTCTCCGCTAGCGTCACCAGGATCCTGCTGCTGGAAGTGATCGGCTGCGTCCATGTGCTCGAACGCTCGAGCACGGGCGCCGAGAAGTCGAGATCGACGATCTCACCTGCGCCGGTTGCCCGGCGCATTGCGTCGCTCTTGCGACGCGTGTTGTTGGGATCCGATATCCCGATTCGATCAGTCCTCTGACCCTGGGTCAGAAGCTGAAGTGGTCAAGCCCTCGACCATTAGTACCGCTCAGCTACATCCGTCACCGGACTTCCACATGCGGCCTATATAGCAGGTGGTCTACCTGCGGTCTTACCCGGTCAACCCGGTGGGGAACCTCATCTCCAGGCGAGCTTCGCACTTAGATGCTTTCAGCGCTTATCCCTGCCGAACATAGCTACCCAGCGGTGCCCCTGGCGGGACAACTGGCACACCAGCGGTTCGTCCACTCCGGTCCTCTCGTACTAGGAGCAGCTCCTGTCAAGTTCCCTACGCCCACGGCGGATAGAGACCGAACTGTCTCACGACGTTCTGAACCCAGCTCGCGTGCCGCTTTAATTGGCGAACAGCCAAACCCTTGGGACGTACTTCCGCCCCAGGATGCGACGAGCCGACATCGAGGTGCCAAACGGTGCCGTCGATGTGAACTCTTGGGCACCATCAGCCTGTTATCCCCGGGGTAGCTTTTATCCGTTGAGTGATACCCCTTCCACTCGGAGGTACCAGATCACTAAGCCCGACTTTCGTCTCTGCTCGACTTGTAGGTCTCGCAGTCAAGCTCCCTTATGCCTTTGCACTCTTCGGCTGGTTTCCATTCAGCCTGAGGGAACCTTTGGGCGCCTCCGTTACATTTTGGGAGGCGACCGCCCCAGTCAAACTGCCCGCCTGACACTGTTCTGCGCCCGGATGACGGGTCGCGGTTAGAACCGAAATCCAACAAGGGTGGTATTTCAACGTTGGCTCCACCGAAGCTAGCGCTCCAGTTTCACAGCCTCCCACCTATCCTACACAAGCTAAATCCCAATCCAATGTCAGGGTGCAGTAAAGCTCCACGGGGTCTTTTTGCCCTGCCGCGGGTAACCTGCATCTTCACAGGTACTTCAATTTCGCCGGATCCCTCGTTGAGACAGCGCCCAGATCGTTACGCCATTCGTGCGGGTCGGAACTTACCCGACAAGGAATTTCGCTACCTTAGGACCGTTATAGTTACGGCCGCCGTTTACCGGGGCTTCGATTCAGAGCTTGCACCCCTCCTCTTAACCTTCCGGCACTGGGCAGGCGTCAGCCCCTATACGTCAGCTTTCGCTTTCGCAGAGACCTGTGTTTTTGCTAAACAGTCGCCTGGGCCTTTTCACTGCGGCTTCGATACCCACTGCAAGCAGCCGGTACGAAGCGCCCCTTCTCCCGAAGTTACGGGGCCATGTTGCCGAGTTCCTTAACGAGGGTTCTTCCGATCGCCTTGGTATTCTCTACCCGCCTACCTGTGTCGGATTGCGGTACGGTCGCCAGCGGTCTCGCTAGACGCTTTTCTTGCCAGCTTGGCTCACTCGTTTCAGGCAGATGCCCTATCCATCGCTGCTCAGGGTTGAATGAGAGAACGGATTTTCCTGTCCTCTCCCCCTACCGGCTTGGATGCGTATAGCCAAAACGCACACGAGCTACCAGACTGGGTCACGCCCTTGCTCTCACCTGGGATCAACTGGCGGGTTCCTCCGGCTTGCGCCGGCAATCCCCCGTTCGCTTCCTCCAGGCGACACCTTGCGGTGCAAACGACCTCTGGTCGGTTCCGGAATATCAACCGGATGTCCATCGCCTACGACGTTCGTCCTCGGCTTAGGCCCGACTAACCCTGAGCGGACGAGCCTTGCTCAGGAAACCTTAGGCATACGGCGTGTGGGATTCTCACCCACATTTCGCTACTCATGCCGACATTCGCACTTCCGCCCGCTCCAGCCGTCCTCACGGTCGACCTTCACTGCTGACGGAACGCTCCCCTACCACCCACCGACGGCAAGCCGCCGGCGGATCCGTAGCTTCGGTACCAAGCTTGAGCCCCGTTGAATTTTCGGCGCGGATCCACTTGACCAGTGAGCTGTTACGCACTCTTTCAATGATGGCTGCTTCTAAGCCAACATCCTGGTTGTCTGGGCGAATCCACATCCTTTACCACTTAGCTTGGATTTGGGGACCTTAGCTGACGGTCCGGACTGTTTTCCTTTAGACCACGAAGCTTAGCCCTCGCAGTCTCACTCCCGGGTTGTAGAAATCGCGAGATTCGGAGTTTGGTTGGGGTTGGTAAGCGGGAAGCCCCCTAGCCCATCCAGTGCTCTACCCTCGCGATTGATCACCCGAGGCTGCCCCTAAAGGCATTTCGGGGAGAACCAGCTATCTCCGAGTTCGATTGGCATTTCACCGCTACCCACAGCTCATCCCCCAGCTTTTCAACGCTGGTGAGTTCGGTCCTCCACGGAACATTACTCCCGCTTCAACCTGGCCATGGGTAGGTCACTCGGTTTCGGGTCTACCGCATGCGACTGAACGCCCTGTTCAGACTCGCTTTCGCTTCGGCTCCGTCCTTCTCGGACTTAACCTCGCCACATACGCGTAACTCGTCGGCTCATTCTTCAAAAGGCACGCCATCAGGCTACCGGCAAGCCGGCAACACCCTCTGACTGCTTGTGGGCACGTGGTTTCAGGTACTGTTTCACTCCCCTCATCGGGGTGCTTTTCACCTTTCCCTCACGGTACTCGTTCACTATCGGTCGCCAAGAGTATTTAGCCTTGGACGGTGGTCCGCCCAGGTTCCCACATGAGAGACCTTCCACGTGGTACTCAGGTGGCCGATCACGGAGCTCGATCGCTTTCGCCTACGGGGCTGTCACCCTCTCTGGCGTGCCGTTCCAGGCAACCTCGACTAGCGATCAAGTTTCTGACTCCGCAGGAACCTTGCCGGGTCCCAACGATCGACTCCTACAACCCCCACTCAGAAACGGCGGCAACCTATCGCGCTGAGTTGGTTTGGGCTCTTCCCGTTTCGCTCGCCACTACTCAGGGAATATTCTCTTTTCCTCCGGCTACTGAGATGTTTCAGTTCGCCGGCTTACCTCCTCCTGGCCTATTTGGTTCAGCCAGGGGTGAGCTGGACTTCTCCAGCCGGGTTTCCCCATTCGGACATCTCCGGATCGATGTCTGCTCGCGACTCCCCGGAGCATTTCGCAGCCTGCCACGTCCTTCATCGGCTCTTGGCGCCAAGGCATCCACCTCGTGCCCTGTGTAGCTTGACCCCCTCAGCGTCCTGACCCAGAGGTCACGGACGGAGGGAATTGGTATATCGGAATTTCTTTGACAACACGGCGAAATCGAAGATTTCGACTTCTCTTTCTGCCGATCACTATTCCAGTTGGTAAGGTGCGTCCCGCCCTGCGGCGGGAGCTCGGGCCTCGCGGCCCCCAGCGGTCCGCTGGTCGGTGGCCTCCGGTGGAGGGCACGGATCAGGGGATCGCGTCGGTCGGGCGCCGGCGGTGAGGGTTGGTGGAGACGAGGAGATTCGAACTCCTGACCCTCTCCTTGCAAAGGAGATGCTCTGCCAGCTGAGCTACGTCCCCCCGGCTCCGGATTGGAGTGGTGGGCGTTTCTGGACTCGAACCAGAGACCTCTGCCTTATCAGGGCAGTGCTCTAACCAGCTGAGCTAAACGCCCCCGCGTGCCGCACCTGACGGCCCATTCCCCGCGTTGCCGGTTGTGCGCTTCGCTCACGCACGTTCAAGTGCGTTCGCTCCAGTGCTCACCGGCGCCTTGGGCCTGGCCCGCCATCTGCGTCACGGGCCTCGGCTCGACTCGGTGTCGAACGCGTTGCGCCCTTGACCCTAGAAGAGTGGCAGGGATCGTTTGAAGTCGGATGGTCGAGCGATTTTCGGTGTTCTCGCCAGGTCGCGATCGGCCTCCGGAGCCTTGCGGCGCCGGCGCTCCCCACCTGACTGGGAAAGCGATCGACCGTGCGATCAACCTGGGAGCCATCAACGCCCCGATGCCACCGAAGCATCGGGACTCGGATCTCCCTAGAAAGGAGGTGATCCAGCCGCACCTTCCGGTACGGCTACCTTGTTACGACTTCGTCCCAATCACCGACCCCACCTTCGACGGCTGCCTCCTTGCGGTTGGCGCACCGGCTTCGGGTGTTGCCAGCTTTCATGACGTGACGGGCGGTGTGTACAAGGCCCGGGAACATATTCACCGCCGTATGCTGACCGGCGGTTACTAGCAACTCCGGCTTCATGTAGGCGAGTTGCAGCCTACAATCCGAACTGAGACCGGCTTTCAGGGATTCGCTCCACCTCGCGGTTTCGCAGCCCGTTGTACCGGCCATTGTAGCGTGGGTGTAGCCCAGGACGTAAGGGCCATGCTGACTTGACGTCATCCCCACCTTCCTCCGAGTTTCTCTCGGCAGTCCCGTGTGAGTGATACAACACACAGTAGGGGTTGCGCTCGTTGCGGGACTTAACCCAACATCTCACGACACGAGCTGACGACAGCCATGCAACACCTGTGGCCAGGCCCCTTGCGGGGGGACGACGTTTCCGCCGCTTTCCTGGTCATGTCAAGTCCTGGTAAGGTTCTTCGCGTTGCGTCGAATTAAACCCCACGCTCCGCTGCTTGTGCGGGCCCCCGTCAATTCCTTTGAGTTTTAGCCTTGCGGCCGTACTCCCCAGGCGGGACACTTAATGCGTTAGCTACGGCACTGGCGGGGTTGATACCACCAACACCTAGTGTCCATCGTTTACGGCTAGGACTACCGGGGTATCTAATCCCGTTTGCTACCCTAGCTTTCGCGCCTCAGCGTCAAGAACAGGCCAGGAAGTCGCCTTCGCCACTGGTGTTCCTCCCGATATCTACGCATTTCACCACTACACCGGGAATTCCACTTCCCTCTCCTGCCTTCAAGTCGAGCAGTATCGCGTGACCCTCCCCAGTTGAGCCGGGGGCTTTCACACGCGACTTGCACGACCGCCTGCGCGCTCTTTACGCCCAGTAAATCCGGACAACGCTCGCCACCTACGTATTACCGCGGCTGCTGGCACGTAGTTAGCCGTGGCTTATTCCTCAGGTACCGTCATTATCTTCCCTGAGAAAAGAGGTTTACAACCCGAAGGCCTTCATCCCTCACGCGGCGTTGCTGCGTCAGACTTTCGTCCATTGCGCAAAATTCCCGACTGCTGCCTCCCGTAGGAGTCTGGGCCGTGTCTCAGTCCCAGTCTGGGTGATCGTCCTCTCAGACCACCTAACGATCGTCGCCTTGGTGAGCCGTTACCTCGCCAACGAGCTAATCGTACGCAGGCCCCTCCCGAAGCGCCTTGCGGCTTTACTGGTGCGATCGAACGCACCACCACATGCGGTATTAGCCACCCTTTCGGGCAGTTATTCCCCACTTCGGGGCAGGTCACCCACGCGTTACTCAGCCGTCCGCCACTAACGACTCGAGCAAGCCCGAGTCGTCCGTTCGACTTGCATGTCTCATGCACGCCGCCAGCGTTGATCCTGAGCCAGGATCAAACTCTCCGAAAGAATTGCACAGCCTTGCGGCTGCGACTTCATCCGAGGGTTTGACCGCTCGCACATCCAATTTCTCTGGATCTCTGCCACTCTTCAGTTGTCAAGGTGCAGCCCACTCCGAAGCACGCAAGGGCGCTCGGCGCAGAACGCGGAGTATGGGGCCTGGCGCCCGCTCCGTCAAACAGGGCCGAGCCCATCCGTCGACCGGGAATCAGCCCGGCCGCAGGCCTAGAAGATGCCGGTCTCGAAGATGACGAAGAGGAGCATCCCGGCGATCCACGACTCGAGGGCGAGCTGGGCCGACCCCGGAACGCCGAAAGGACCGGTCAGCACCAGGTAGACGACCAGCCCGACCAGGCTGGCGACGAGGACCTTGGCGAGCCGCAACCCGATCTCGACCACGAGCTCCTGGATGCGGAACCAGGCCGACACGACCTCAGGCCGGCCGTTCGCCGAGCGCCCGCCGACCCTGGAGCGATCGGATCAGCGTGACCTCGTCGGCATACTCCAGGTCGCCACCGACCGGGATCCCCCGCGCGATCCGCGTCACGCTCCCGACCTTGCCGGACAGGCGCTCGTCGAGGTACATCGCGGTCGCCTCGCCCTCGAGCGTCGGGTTGGTGGCGAGGATCACCTCGGTGAACGGCACCGTGTCTGCCGCCTGGTCGACGCGCGCGATCAGCTCCCGGATCTTCAATCGATCCGGTCCCACGCCGTCGATCGGCGAGATCGCGCCGTGGAGGACGTGGTACATGCCTCGAAACTCCGCGGTCCGCTCGAGCGCGAGCACGTCGAGCGGTTCCTCGACGACGCACAGCCGGGTGCCATCCCGGCCGGGGTCGCGGCAGATCGGGCACAACGGCGCGTCGCTGATGTTGAAGCAGCGCTCGCAGAAGACGACCTCCTCGCGGACCGCGACGAGCGCGGATGCGAGGGCCCGCGCCTCCACGTCCGGCGCTCGGAGGAGGTGGTAGGTCAGGCGCTGGGCCGTCTTCGGGCCGATCCCGGGAAGTCGATTGAACGCCTCGATCAGCTTGGCGACCGGCTCGATCAGCAGCGTGGCCATGGCGTTCTCGAGAGGGCTCGGTCAGCGACCGAGCAGGTTGCCCAGGCCGCTCATCGCCGTCAGCGCACCCATCTTCTGCTCGGCCAACCGGCGCGAGTTGTCGAGCGCCTCGTTGACCGCGGTGATCACCAGGTCCTGGAGCATCTCGACGTCGTCGGCGTCGACGGCCGACGGGTCGATCGTGATCGAGACGAGCGACTGCTTGCCGGTCACGACCGCGCGCACCACGCCGCCACCGGACGAACCCTCCACCTCGGTCTCGCCGAGCTCAGCCTGGATCCGTTCCATCTCCTGCTGCATCTGCTGCGCCATGCGCTGCAGGTTGCCCATGCCCATCTCGAAAACTCCTCGTCAGGTCCCGGAAAGTCTGCGTGATGGCGGTCGGGCGTGCACAGGCCGGATCACCCGACCTCCGCCGGATCGGCGCCCTCCGCGCCGAAGATCCGGCGCGCCTCCGCGAGGATCCACGCCGCCTCCTCGTCCGTGGGCAGGTCGGGCACGACGTCGATGTTGGTCGCGACACAGCGGACCGCCACCGACCGCCCGAGGACGGCCGAGATCGTCTCCTCGAGGACGTTCCGCCGGCGCTCCGCAACCGCCCGCAGGAACGATTTGTCCTCCGGGAAGCCGAGGGTCACGACCCCGTCCTCGACGCTGATCGGCCGGCACACGACGATCAATGGCTTCGTGGGCGGATGGGTGCTGATCCGGGCGACGATCTCCGGCCAGCGATCCTTGAGGAGGCCGAGGTCGCCCGTCGCCGGTGGGGCGCCGACGGGCGCAGGACCGGGAGTCTTGACCGGCGCGGCAGGCATCGCCTCGTCCTTTGCCGGCGCGGCGGGTGTCGCATCGTCTTTCGCCTTCGTGGCGGCCTTCGGCGGGGCAGCCTTCGGTGTGGTCTCGACGGCGGGTGGAGCCTCGGCCGGAGCAGCCTTTGCGACAGGGGCAGCTCCAGTCGCCGTAGCCTCGGGCGGCTCCATGCTGGACCTCGAGGAGCCGGTCGACCGAGCGACCGCGGCATTCACCGGCGCTGGTGGCGCCTTCGGTTCGACGGCCGCCGCGACGGTCGGTGTGGCGGCGGGTGCCCGTAGCGGAGCAGTCGCGACGCCCGGTCCGGTCGGATCAGCGGGGAAGAGCGCCAGCTCGAGCTGCAGCCGGAGGCCACCCACTCCCGCTCGACTCGGGTCGATCGCCGCCAGGCGCCGTGCGCCCGCGGCGAGGGCGGTCACCGGATGGCCCGCCGGACCAGCGCCTCGACCGGTTGGTGCCTCGAGGCCGACGATCCCCGCCCGGAGCGCCTCGATGACCTGGTCGAGGAAGCCGCGCAGGTCGCGTCCCCGGTCCTCGAGCGCGTCGAGCATTCGGATCCCCGCGAGTGCGTCGAACCCGACCAGTGCGTCGACGAAGCCCGCCACCGTCTCGACATCCGCCAGACCCAGCAGGTCGCGAACGCGCCCCTCGTCGAGCTCCCCGGTCGATGACGAGAGCAGCTGGTCGAGCATCGACTCGGCATCGCGCATCCCGCCGGCCGCCAGTCGGGCGATCAGGTGGAGCGCGTCGGGGGTGGCGGATCGTCCGTCCGCCTCGAGGATCCGCCCGAGCTTGCCCTCGATCTCGCTCGTCGTGAGTCGTCGAACGTCGAACCGCTGGAGTCGCGACATGATCGCGGGCGGGAACTCCTGGGGATGGGTGGAGGCGAACATGAAGACGACGAAGTCGGGCGGCTCCTCGAGCGACTTCAACAGCGCGTTCCAGGCGTCCTTCGTGATCTGGTGCGCCTCGTCGAGGATGTAGACCTTCCGTCGGAGGTCGGTCGGGGCGTAGTTCACCCGCTCGCGCAGGTCGCGGATGGCGTCGATGCCCCGGTTCGAGGCGGCATCGATCTCGATGAGGTCCATCGCCCGGCCCTCGCGGATCGACACGCACGACGGGCACGCGTCGCACGGATCGCCGTCGTGGAGGTCGGTGCAGTTCACCGCCTTCGCCAGGATTCGCGCGAGCGACGTCTTGCCGGTGCCGCGCGGGCCGACGAAGAGGATCGCGTGCGCGACGCGGTTCGTTCGCACCGCGTTGCGCAGGGTCTCGACCACGGCCTCCTGGCCGACCACCTGGGCGAACGTCTGCGCCCGCCAGCGGCGGTAGATCGCCTGGTGGGCGTGGGGCTGGATCGGAAGGTCCGGCGCCGGGTCGGTCACGAGATCGATCTTGGTGCTCCGTGCGAGATGCGTCGAGCCATGAGCCGTGCACCCCCTGTCGACCGACCAACACCCGGGCCCTTCGCAGAAGGCGGCTCGGATCAGGCCGTTCCGCGGCACCCGACGAGGTTCGCTGAGTGCTGCTTCCTTCCGGACCTGACACGGTTCGCGATTCGCCGCTGCGCGGGACCCGATCCTCAACGCCGCCTGGAGCGACGGCCTCCGTGCGCGGAGACCTCGAGGAGGAATTCAGCCCTGCTGGAGCGGATTGCAGGTACAGGGCACCGCTAGTTCCCCGCCTAGCACGGCCCGCCAAGGATACCCCCGCTCGATCGACGGCGACTCTCGGCGGAGCCCGGGGCGGACCCGGTGGGATCTCGGCGAGACCCACGTGTCCGAGCCCCGGGACGTGCTTCTCGAGGCGGCTACGGCCACCCGCGGCGGTCGTGGCCGAACAGCACCTGCTTCGGGTTGAGCGCCTGGAGTCGGGCGAACGAGCGCAGGTACGTCGGATGCCCTGGCCTGGCGCCGGTTGATCCGAAGCGCGCGCCCGGGATGCTCGCCCACTCGCCGTAGCTGTACACGGCTTGCCCGACGAGCAGGATCGGGCCGTCCGGGGTGTCGAGCACGAGCGACTGGTGCCCCGGTGAGTGGCCCGGGCTCGCGAAGACGTGGATGCCCGGAGCCGGCTCATGGTCGCCCTCGAGCTCGACGTACCGAGCGCCATCGAACGTCGTGACGCGCGCGGCGGTGTAGTCCGGCGTCGCCGCGATAGCGAGCTCGGCGGGCTGGACGTAGATCGGGATGCCGGGAAAGAGCGGGTTCTGCCCGCTGTGGTCGAGATGCAGGTGGCAGTTGGCGATCGCCGTGATCTCGGCTCGATCGATTCCGGCACGCTCCAGGGCGTCGAGCACCGAGCGCGGCCGGACCTCGTAGGTCGCATAGAAATCGTCCAGGTCGTCCGACGGTTCCGGAAGGACGAAGCCCGTGTCGAACAGGAACACGCCGCCCGGATGCCTGACCGCGTAGGCGACAACGAGCCCCGCCTCGCCGGGCCAGGGATCGTCCGACCCGAACGTGAAGTCGCCGAGCGGCAGGGCATGGATATCCGTCGCTCGGATCATGGTCGCGAGCCCAGGTCAGGGTGGCGGAGAGGGAGGGATTCGAACCCTCGACGCGTTGCCGCGAACCGCATTTCCAGTGCGGCGCCATAGTCCACTAGGCGACCTCTCCGACGGGTCCGGAGTCTAGATGAAGGCTACGGCGGGCTTGTCCGTCGTGGGCGAGAACTGCGGGTCGTACCAGTCCGCCGTGGTCTTCGCCTTGATCCTCCCGTCCTCGAGCCAGTGGGTCTCGACGAACCAGTTCTCAGGCGCGTGCGGCATGCCGTAGACGAACCAGCCCCACTCGACCCGCCGGGCGGACTCGATCCGAAGGTGCGGCTGGCGGGGCCGCGCGTCTCGATCGACCGAGCAGTTGGTCGGCTGGAGCACGATGAGCGCCTCGCCCTCCTGGAAGTCGAGCACGAGCGTCTTGCCATGCGCCATCACGCCGATGACGACGTGGATGTTGTCGCCCGGCCGACCGAACCAGTCGCCCCATACGCACAGCGACCCAAGCGACATGGGCAGAAGCGGCTGCAGCGCGGCGGCGATCGCGCTGGCCTCTGATTTTCTGGTGGTCATCGGCGGGCACCGGGTTATGTGGCGATCGCGCGGATTGCGTCCTTCGCGCAGCTCGCCTGGCCGGAGTGATCCCACCGATCTTACCGACGCGGGATGGGTGGCGTGGGCCAGAAATCGCGCGCGCAGGACCGCTTGGAAGGGCGGCCACACGTGCGGGCCCGGAGAGATGTCAGCCGGCGGTGCGCCCGAACACCACGCGCGGGCACCCTCCCGGGCAGTCGTCAGCCTCGGTTTCCTGCCAGACCGTCAGGAGGCCGGGCTTAGCCGTCGCGAGAGGCGTCATTTCCTGCCGATCCGTCGATCGGTGACGCTTTGGCCGGGTTTGCAGATGGGCGGCCCGCACGAGCCTTCGGTCGGACACGGCTGGGTGGAGCGAGCCGGAGGCTAAGGCCGGCCAGGTGACGCTCTGGCAGGAAACTCAGCAAGCGCCAGAGATTCGCGGCACCGCGCCTGGAGGAGTGTCGGGCACAGGCCCGGTGACGCTCCGCGCGGGCCGATCGTGACCGACCCAGGTTCCGGTGTGGCGGAGAGGGTGGGATTCGAACCCACGGTGCTTTCGCACACCGCTTTTCGAGAGCGGCACCTTCAACCACTCGGACACCTCTCCCCGCGAGAGGATACCAGCGAGGGTTTAGCCGGCCACCCGCGGGACCGCCGCGTAGAGCTCCTCGACCTCGTCGCGCCGGATGCCGCTGACCACCTTGATTCGGCGACGCATCGCCGGGTGATCGGCGAGCTGGAGCACCGTGCCCGCGGCACCTGCTTCGCGGTTCGGCACGGCGAAGACCAACGCCTCGACGTCCGACGCCAGCATCGCCCCCACGCACATTGGACAGGGCTCCATCGTGGTGAAGATCGTCGCCTCGCGCAGCCGGGCCTTGCCGACCCGGCGAGCGGCCTCGCGGAGCGCGATGACCACGGCGTGGGCGGTGGGGTCGTCCGTCTCGTGGACTCGATCGTGCGCGCGCGCGACCATCGCCTCGTCCAGGACGGCGACGGCAGCGTGGGGTCGCTCGCCGAGCGCGACGGCGGCTCGAGCCTCGGCGAGCGCCTCGCCCATGTACAGCTCGTAGTTCACGGCCGCGAAGATCCGTTCGCCGGCCGGTCGGTTGCCCTCACCGCGGGATCATAGCCGCCGGGTCGCTACCATCTCGCCGAATGGCAAGTCCGCGACGCATCGGCGTGCTCACCGGCGGCGGCGACGTCCCCGGCCTCAACTCGGTCATCAAGTCCGTGACCTACCGAGCGACCGAGCTCGGGATGGAGGTCATCGGCATTCGCCGGGGCTGGGAAGGCCTGACGCACCTCCAACCGGGCGACGGACTCGATCCCGAGTACCTCCGGCCACTCGACCGGCGCTCGACCCGAACCATCGATCGCACGGGCGGGACCGTCCTCCACACATCCCGCACGAATCCGGCGCGGATGAAGCGAACTTCGCTGCCCGGCTGGCTCGCCGCCGACGACGCGGAACGCTATCGCTCGACCGAGGACCGCTACGACCTGACGCAGGTCGTGCTCGACCACATCGACGACCTGAAGATCGACGCGCTCGTGCCGATCGGCGGCGACGACACGCTGTCGTTCGCGAGCGTGCTGGTGGAGCGCGGCGTGCCGCTCGTCGCGATCCCCAAGACGATGGACAACGACGTGCCCGGTACGGAGTACTGCATCGGCTTCTCGTCGGCGATCACGCGAGCGAAGGAGCTGATCGACCGGCAGCGGACCACGTTGGGCAGCCACGAGCGGATCGGCGTGTTCCGGATCTTCGGTCGCGATGCGGGGTTCTCGGCCCTGTTCGCGGCGTACGTGACCTCGGCCCGCTGCGTGATTCCGGAGGCGCCGTACGACATCGAGTCGCTCGCACGGATCCTCGCCGAGGACCATCGGCTCTCCCCCAGCCGTTACGCGATCGTCGTCGCCGCCGAGGGCGCCATCTGGAAGGGCGCGAGCCTCGAGGAGCTGGGCGAGCCTGACGCGTTCGGCCACCGGCGCAAGGCCGACATCGGCGAGGTCCTCGCAGGCGAGCTGACCCGGCTGACCGGGATCGAGTCGCTGTCGATCGAGCTGACCTACGACCTTCGCAGCGGCCAGCCGGACGCCCTCGACCAGATCGTCGCCACGACGTTCGCCAACGTGGGGATGGACCTCGTCGCGGACGGCAAGTTCGGTCGAATGGTCGCGATCCGCGACGGCAAGTACGCCGAGACGACGCTGCCACCGGCGGGCGGTCCGGCCCGGCGGGTCGATGTCGAGGCGATGTACAACGTCGATCGCTTCCGACCGCGTTACGACGGCCGGATCGGACGGCCG
This sequence comes from uncultured Chloroflexia bacterium, assembly GCA_963721765.1. GTDB lineage: Bacteria > Chloroflexota > Limnocylindria > Limnocylindrales > CSP1-4 > UBA5189. The sequence goes on along the minus strand of CAVRJP010000001.1, from coordinate 671,757 downwards.
CTGCTGCTCGTCGGCCTCAGCGCCGAGGTCGCGGTCGGCGGCTAGGTGGATTGCGGCCCCGCGCGGCCTCGTGGGCTTGGCCGCGCCTGTATCGCCTCCAGAATTGCCCGCCGCGCCAGCCAAGCCGGTAGGCCGGCAATTCAAGTCCTTGTCGAATGAGCTATCGCCCACAGTCATAGGGCTGAGCGTGGCGGGTCGATAGGACGCATCGCGTCCCGCGGTTCTCGCAGCGCCTCCTGCGTGCGGCAATTCTGGTGCCGATAGGCGAACGCTCAAGCCTCGAGCGGCTAGGACTCCAACCCCGACAGGGCGCGGACCGAACGGGCGACGGCGGACATGTCGTCGTCGGCGTGGCCCTGGCCCATGAGCCCGGCCTCGATCGCCTCGCACAACGCGCTGACCGGCAGTGCCGCACCCAGCTCACGCGCCATGCCCAGTGCAATGCCGAGGTCCTTGCGATGCAGCGCCACCTTGAATCCGAGCGGGTAGTCGTTGTCCTTCATCCGGCCGCTGCGGTTGGCCAGGACCCACGACTGGGCTGCCCCACCGGACAGCGCGCCAACGACCTGGTCGACGTCCAGCCCCGACTTGAGGGCGAGCACGATCCCCTCCGCGACGCCGAGGTATGTCCCGGCGAGGATCACCTGGTTCACGGCTTTCACTGCCTGGCCGGCTCCGATCGGGCCAACGTGGGTGATCGTCGTGCCGAGGCTCTCGAGGACCCGCCGGGCGCGCTCGAGGTCCGCTGCCTCGCCGCCGACGAAGATCGAGAGCGTCCCCTTCTTCGCGCCCTCGCTGCCGCCCGACACCGGCGCATCGAGCATCGCCACCTCGGTCTGCGCCAGGCGAGAGGCGAAATCGCGCGTCGCCGAGGGCGCGATGGTCGACATGTCGACGACAAGGCTGCCGGCGGCCGCGCCGTCGGCGACACCGTTCGGACCGAACAGGACGGCTTCCACGTCGGGCGTGTCGGAGACCATCGTGATCACGATGTCGCTTGCGGCGGCAACCTCCGATGGGCTGGCGGCCAGCCGGACGCCGAGGTCACCGAGCTCCGCGGCCCGGCCTGGGGTGCGATTCCAGGCCGTCACCTGGAAGCCCGCGCGGGCGGCGTTGGCGGCCATCGCCCCACCCATCGTCCCGAGCCCCACGAACCCGACTCGCTCGCTGCCTGGCATGGGCCCGAGCATATGCTGTGGAACCACCACGTCGCCGGGAGCTGAGATGTCCGAGGGCTACCACGCCGGATCGAGCGACGCGCTCAATGCGCGAGCGCTCGCAGAGGCGCACGCCGTCGAGGCTGGCCTGCCCGCCAGGTGGCACATCGACGCGCCGCGCTGGTCGAGCGCCGGCACGGTCGCCCGACGCATCGGGCTCCTCCTCATCGCGATCGTCCTTGGCGGCTGGGCGCTCACCCTGCTCAACGCTCGGTAGTCTGCGCGGCACCGGTGTGCCCGTGTTGATCAACGTCGTTCGACCGGTCGCCGCTTGACATGTGACTAGTTAGTCACATATTGTCCGGGCGTGGACGACTCGACGGCTCCGGCGTTCCGGGCGCTGGCCGACCCGAGTCGAAGGCTCCTCCTGGATCAGCTCTTCGAGCGTGACGGCCAAACGCTCGGCGAGCTCACCGGCCATCTGCCCGGCATGACCCGCTTCGGGGTCATGCGGCACCTGGACGTCCTGGAGTCGGCCGGCCTGATCTCGACCAGGAAGGAGGGCCGCGAGAAGCGGCACTTCCTCAACCCGGTCCCGATCCGGCAGATCCACGATCGCTGGATCAGCAAGTACGCGGCGCCTCTCGTGGGCGCCCTGAGCGCCCTCAAAGGGCACCTGGAGGTTCCACCGATGGCGGTCCCACCCGACCAGATCGATCACGTCTACAGCATCTTCATCAACGCCGCGCCGGATCGGGTCTGGCGGGCGATCACCGACGGCGACGACACCGTCGGCTACTACTACGGCACGCGCGTGCGATCCGAGTGGAATCCCGGGTCGCACATCCGCTACGACTACCCGGACGGCACCGTCGCGGCCGATGGGGAGGTCATCGCGGTCGATCCGCCGAAGCGCCTCGAGATGACGTTCCACGCCCGGTGGGATCCCGAGGTCGAGGCCGAGGGCGCGGTCCGGCAGGTCTGGGAGATCGAGGCCGGCGACCGGGCGACGAAGCTCACCGTCACGACGCTCGGCATGAGCCGCGCGCCAGGCCGAGGAGTTCACCGGCGGCATGGTCTTCATCGTCTCGGGCCTCAAGAGCCACGTCGAAGGCGATTGGCGCGGCGGTCCCCGCCGGCTGATCCCATTTCGCCATTTGACGTCGGCCTGAGGGCGGTTCAGGCCAAGGCGCCGCCGAGCACGGGAGCGAGCGCACGCCAACGTGCGTGAGCGACCGCGCGGAGACGGCAACGCCGGCAGGGGGCCGCCCGCAGGCCGACGTTTGCCGACTGCTAGGCTCTCGGCCGTGACGCCCCGGCGCGCGCCGAGCACGGCGGACGGGCCCCGAACCCACGCGGCGCGGTCGGATCTGCCGCCGCTCGGCCTGGCGCCGCTCGGCCTGGCGCTGCTCGCGGTGCCGCTGGTGCTCATGTTCGCGTGCGGCCTCGCGACATCGTGGGTCGACCTGCACAGCCACCAGGGCGACGTCGGGCTGTATCTCCAGAAGGCCCAGGCCCTCACGAGCGGGCAGGTCCCCTACCGCGACCTCGCACTCGAATACCCGCCACTCGCGCTCGTGCCGATGGTCGTTCCGTACCTCCTCTGGCCGTTCGGCGAGGTCACGATCGAGGGCTACAAGTGGCTCTTCGCGGCCTGGGAAGCCGGGCTGCTCGTCGTCCTCGCGCTGGTCGTCGCGCGCGTGGTCGCGCTTGGCGGGCATGGGGATCTGCCCGCGACGCGCGCGGGTGTCCGGAGCGCCACGCTGCGCCTGTGGTTCCTGTGCGCCGGCGCCGCGCTCGTGCTCGCCTGGCGGTTCGACCTGTTCCCTGCCCTGCTCGCGCTCGTTGCGCTGTGGGCGGCGCTCCGCGGTCGACCGACGGTCGCGGGCGTTGCCATCGGGCTCGGGGTGCTCGCGAAGCTGTTCCCGATCGCCATCGTTCCCGCCCTCGCGGTTCCGTGGCTCGCCCGGCTCGACCTGTCCAGGCTCGGTCGGTTCGGGGGAGCGGCGGCAATCACCATCGTCCTCGGGCTCGGCCCGTTCGTGGCGCTGGCGGGCTCGAATGCCCTGTCGTTCCTGAGCTACCAGGCCGACCGGGGGCTCCAGATCGAGTCTGTCGCCGCAAGCTGGATCGTGCTCGGTGGCCTGCTCGCCGGCCAGCCGCCGCCGATCAACCACGAGTACGCGTCGGTCCAGGTCGGCGGGCCGATCGCAACCACCGCGCTGGCGGCATTGCCGCTCGTGACGGCCGTCGCGTTCGGGTTGCTCGCGTGGCTCGGCTGGCGTCGGGCGCGCGCGGAGGTCGCATTGCGCGGGGCCGTCATGAAGCGGACGGTCGTGGCGCTCGCGACGGTTTCAATCCTGGTCCTCCTCCTCACGAGCAAGGTGTTCTCGACCCAGTACATGGTCTGGATCGTGCCCTTCGCCGCGCTGCTCCCGCGGCGGCAGTTCTGGCTCGCGGCAGCGGCCATGGCGCTCACGATGCCCATCCACCCGCTGCTGTATGTCGACCTCGTGGCGCAGGAGGCGCTCCCGATCCTGGTCCTCAACCTGCGCAACGCGCTGCTGCTCGCCCTGACGGCGTGGATCATTGCGGACGTCGCGGACATCAAGGGTGTTGGGGACGTCGCGGACGTCGGCAGCCGCGCCGCAAGCCCGGGGTACGAGGGGGATCTGGCGCGCCCGGCGGGACTCGAACCCACGACCTTCAGGTCCGCAACCTGACGCTCTATCCGCTGAGCTACGGGCGCACGAATGCCGACATTCCGGGAGGAAATGGCGGAGAGGGAGGGATTCGAACCCTCGAAGCAGGTTACCCCACTTAACGGTTTAGCAAACCGTCGCACTAGGCCTCTATGCGACCTCTCCGTCCGCGGCGGGGAGAGGCTATCACAGGGTCCCTGCCGAACCAGAGGCACCCATTTCGATTGACACCCGATCGGGCGTCCACTACCGTCCCCGGAACGAAGATGACCACCTCATTCGAGTACCGCAGCCCGGCATGACTTGATCCCGGTCCGTGACCGGGGGCAGGAGGTGTCGGGCGACAGCAGAGGCGCAGGACCTCTGCTTTTTTGTTTCCCCCGACAGCACCAGAACCGAACCGCAACGCAGACCGAACCGCAACGCAGGTAGCCCATCGCATGTTCGTCGTGATGAGCAGCGCCGCCACCGAAGCCGAAGTCCTCGGCGTGAAGAGCCGCATCCTCGCGGAGGGCCTCACGCCGTATGAGCACGCGTCGGCGGCTGGGACGGTGCTGGCGGTGGTCGGCGAGCTCGCCGGGCGTCGCGAGCTGCTCATGGGCCAGCTGGCGACCCTCGCGGGCGTCGACCGGGTCACCCCGATCTCGAGGCCGTTCAAGCTGACGAGCCGCGAGTTCCACCCGGAGGACTCGGTCATCCGGGTGCTCGGCGCCTCCATCGGCGACGGTTCGCTCACCGTCATGGCGGGCCCCTGCTCGGTCGAGAGCCGCGACCAGCTGCTCGAAACCGCCCGCGCCGTGAAGGCCGCCGGCGCGACGGTCCTCCGCGGCGGCGCGTTCAAGCCGCGGACCAGCCCGTACAGCTTCCAGGGCCTGGGTGTCGAGGCGCTCCGCTACCTCGCCGAGGCCCGCGACGAGACCGGCATGCCGGTCATCACCGAGGTGATGGAGCCGAACCAGGTCGACATCGTCGCCGAGTACGCCGACATCCTCCAGATCGGCACGCGGAACATGCAGAACTACTCGCTGCTCCAGGCCGTCGGGCGCGTCGCGCGGCCCGTGATGCTCAAGCGGGGCTACGGGGCGACGGTCGAGGAATGGCTCATGGCCGCGGAGTACGTCGTCAGCTCGGGCAACCCGAACGTGATCCTGTGCGAGCGCGGCATCCGGACGTTCGAGACGTACACCCGGAACACCATGGATCTCTCGGCGGTTCCGCTCGTCCATCACCTGACCCACCTGCCGGTGATCGTCGACCCGAGCCACGCGACCGGCAAGCGCTGGCTCGTGCCACCGCTGGCACTGGGCGGAGTGGCCGTCGGCGCCGACGGGGTGATGGTCGAAGTCCACCCGGACCCGGATTCCGCCCTCTCCGACGCGGAGCAGCAGCTCAACCTCGCCGAGTTCGCGACCCTCATGCGCGAGCTCATCCCGGTCCACGAGAGCGTGCGCGACCTTCGAAACGGCATCGGCCCGATCGTCCCCTCCCCCGGCGCCTCGCCTGCCGGTGGCGGGCTCTCGAAGCATTGACATGGCAGCGACCGTGACGGAGCACGAGACGGACCAGCGGCTCGAGGTCGGGCCCGCTGCACACCTGCGGGGCTCGCTGCGCGTGCCCGGCGACAAGTCCATCAGCCACCGCGCCCTCATGCTCGGGCTCCTGTCCTCCGGCACGACCCGCGTCACGGGCTCGAGCGACGGCGACGACGTACGTTCGACGGCCGATATCGTCTCGGAGCTGGGCGCGGAGGTCGTCCGTTCATCGAACGACGCCGGCGGCGCGGACTACGTCGTCCGCTCCAACGCCATGGCCGACCTCCGACAGCCCGACTTTCCGCTCGATTGCGGCAATTCGGGAACGACGATGCGGCTGTTCGCCGGCATCCTCGCGGGTCAGCCCACCAGGGCCATCCTCGACGGGGACGCCTCACTCCGGCGACGGCCGATGGCGCGGATCGTGGAGCCCCTGCGGGCCATGGGCGCATTCCTGGAGGGCATGAGCGGCGAGCGCCCGCCCCTGATCGTCGTCGGCCGGCACCCCCTCAAGGCGATCAGCTGGACCACCGCGGTGCCGTCGGCCCAGGTCAAGTCCGCGATCCTCCTCGCCGGACTGGCGGCGGAGGGCACGACGCGAGTCCGTGAGTCGGTCGCCACCCGGGACCACACCGAACGGATGCTCCGCGAACGAGGCGTCGACGTTCGCACGACCGAGGATCGCAAGGGCTGGCTGGTCGAGATCGATGGCGGACAGCGGATTGTTGCGCGGGATCAGGTCGTGCCCGGGGACCTGTCGGCCGCCGCCTTCTGGCTCGTCGCCGGCTCGATCCATCCGGGTGCCGAGCTTGTCCTCGACGGCGTCGGGGTGAATCCCAGCCGCCGATCCGCGATTGATCTGCTGCGCGAGATGGGCGCCGCGATCGACGAAACGAGGGTCGGCGATGCCCCGGCCGGCGCCGGGGAGCCGATCGCCCGGCTTGGCGTCCGATCGAGCGAGCTGCAAGGAATCGACGTTTCGCCCGCCCAGACGGCTGCCGCGATCGACGAGATTCCGATCCTGTGCCTCGCGGCGACGCAGGCGCGGGGCCGCACCGTGATTCGAGGCGCGGGTGAGCTGCGTCACAAGGAGTCGGACCGGATCGCGGGGATCGTCGGCGGGTTGCGGGCAATGGGTGCGACCCTCGACGTCGCTGGCGACGACATCCTGATCGACGGACCGGTATCCCTCCGCGGCGCGACGGTCGACAGCCTCGGCGACCACCGATTGGCGATGACGTTCGCGATCGCGGGCCTCACCGCGTCGGGCCAAACGACGATCATTGGCGCAGACAGCGTCGGCATCTCGTATCCCTCGTTCTTCGCCGACCTCGAAAGGATCCAGTCATGACCAAGCGGGTCGTCCTCATCGGCCATCCCGTGGCGCACTCGTTGTCGGGCGCCATGCAGCAGGCCGCGTTCGACAAGCTCGGCATCGACGCGCGGTACGAGCTCTGGGACAAGGCACCCATCGCGTTCCCGGACGCGATCGCGGAAGTCCGGGGAGACGAGTTCCTCGGGGTGAACATCACGATCCCGCACAAGGAGCGGGTCGTACCGCTGATCGACAAGCTGACCGAGGAGGCCCAGGCCACGGGCGCCGTCAACACGCTCACGCGCGAGGGACGCCGGCTGGTGGGCCACAACACGGACGTGCCCGGGTTCGGTGCCGCGTTGGACAAGCTCGTCGGCCGCCAGAAGATGCCACGCGCGGCGGTCGTCCTGGGCGCCGGGGGCGGCGCGCGTGCCGTCGTCTACGGGCTGATCCGTGCCGGGTTCCAGCGGGTCATCGTGTTCAACCGGCACCTGCATCGAGCCGAGGGCCTCGTCCGCCACTTCGGTCGGAGCGCGTCGCATATGGACCTCAAGGCCATGCCCTGGCACGAGTCGATCATCGAGTCCGAGCTGGGCAAGACGAAGGTGCTGATCAACGCGACATCGATCGGGCTCAACTCGGACGTCTCGCCGGTGCCCGGTGACGTGCTGTCCGGCGACCTGCTGGTGCTCGACCTGATCTACAACCGGACGCGGCTGCTCCGCGACGCCGAGGCGGCGGGCGCGTCGGCGCAGGACGGCGAGACGATGCTGCTCCACCAGGGCGCTGCCGCGTTCGCGCTGTGGACCGGCCAGCCGGCTCCGCTGGAGGTCATGAGCGAGGCGCTCGCGGGCGCGCGCGCCGAGGGTGTGCGATCCGCCGAGGGCGAGCCGGCCGGCGACGCCGAAGCGGCGGTTCCCGAGGCCGCGTCGACGGCCGGCTGACCGCCGGCGCGACGAGTGCCCTGCACACCTGACGAACGTGATCGAGTGACGGCCCGACGCGCCGTGGCGACTCTGCGACCCCGATGACCACTCGGCCTGTGCCGTGACCCACCCGTTCCGGTTCCTGACCGCGGGTGAATCACACGGAAAGACGCTCGGCGTGATCGTCGAGGGCGTGCCTGCGGGCCTTGCGCTCACGTCGGAGGACCTCGCTGCCGATCTGGCCCGTCGCCAGCGCGGCTACGGCCGCGGGGCGCGCCAGCAGATCGAGCACGATCGCGCAGAGATCGTGGCGGGCGTGCGCCACGGCAGGACGCTCGGCTCGCCGATCCTGCTGCTCGTCGCCAACCGGGACTTCGAGAACTGGACGAAGGTGATGCAGGTCGAGCCGCTGTCGGAAGAGGACGCGGCCGCGCTCGCCGAGGCCATCGACGGCGGTGACAAGCGCGCCACGCCCGTGACTCGCGTGCGTCCCGGCCACGGCGACCTCGCAGGTGCGCTCAAGTACGGCCACGACGACGTCCGCAACGTTCTGGAACGAGCCTCGGCCAGGGAGACGGCGGCACGGGTCGCCGCAGGCGGCATCGCGCGCGCGTTCCTGAAGGAGCTGGGCATCGACGTCTGGTCGTTCACGGCGGAGGTCGGTGGCATCGCCGTGGACCCCGCCCGGGCGACGAGGAGCCGCGAGGACGCGGACGCGTCGCCCCTGCGCTGCCCGGACCCCGACGCGGAGACCGCGATGATCGCGCGCATCGACGAGGCGCAGACGGCGGGCGATACCGTCGGCGGCGTGTTCGAGGTGGTGGCCACGGGCGTGCCAATCGGGCTCGGGTCGTACGTGCAGTGGGACCGGCGCCTCGATGCCGCGCTCGCGGCTGCCGTGATGAGCATCAACATCGTCAAGGGAGTCGAGCTGGGCCTCGGGTTCGAGCAGACGCGTCGTTTCGGGTCGGACGTCCACGACGTGATCGAGGGCCGGGGCGAGGCGGGCCGCTGGATCCATCGCTCGAACAACGCCGGCGGCCTGACCGCCGGTGTCTCGAATGGTGAGCCGATCGTCGTGCGTGGGGCCGTCAAGCCGATCTCGACCCTCGCGCGTCCCCTGCCGTCGGCCGACCTGCTGACCGGCGAGCCGGTCGAGAAGGCGCACTACGAGCGGAGCGACATCAGCGTCGTCCCGGCGGCGGGAGTGGTCGGCGAGGCGATGGTCATGCTGACGCTCGCCCGCTTCGTCCTCGAGAAGACGGGTGGCGACTCGATGGCCGAGATCAGGGAGTCGATGGAGCGCTGGCGCGAGCGACTCGCGCGCATGCCCGGCGATGGGATCGATCGCGACACGGCGAACCATGGTCCAGCCGACGCACGGGAGGCCGCCGAGGCGGCCGAGGCTGCGGGTGGCGTGGCCGGCTCCGGGGGCGACGACTAGCCATGGAGCTCGTGGTCGTCGGGCTGCCGGGAAGCGGCAAGACCGCGATCGGACGGCGGGTTGCGTCGCGACACGGCGCGAGCTTCGTCGATCTCGACGACCAGATCGAGCGCGAGGCGAACCAGCGCATCCCGGAGATCTTCGAGGCGGAAGGCGAGGCGGGCTTCCGACGCCGGGAGCAAGCCGCGATCGGATCCCTCGGCGCGCCCGACACGAGCCCGACGCTCACCCGCGTGATCGCCCCCGGTGGCGGTGCGATCGTCGACCCGCGCAACCGGTGGCGACTCTTCCGAGGTCGTCGCGTGGTCTGGCTCGACGTCCGACCAGAGGTGCTCGCCCAGCGGCTTCGTCGAAGCCCGAACGTGCGCCCGCTCGTCGCCGGGCGCGACCCGCTCGGCGCCGTTCGCGACCTGGGCCAGGCGCGTGGCCGGTTCTACGCAGCCGCAACGCGCGTCGGTGGTGTCGCGGAGATGGCGTCGGTCGTGGAGTCCGTCGACGCGGTGCTCTCGACCCTCCCGCCGGCAGGGACGACCCTGCTCCGAGCCGACACGAAGATCGGCCGGCTCGTCATCGGTGAGCACATCCTCGCCGGCGAGCTCGGCGCCACCCTCCGGGAGCTCGATGCCCGGCGGGCGATCCTCGTCTCCGAGCCTCGCGCGTGGGCAGCCGTCGGCCAACAGCTTGCCGACGAGCTCGGGAACGCGGGCTGGCCGATCGAGCAGGTCATGCTCCCGCAGGGCGAGGACGCGAAGCGGCTGTCGGTGGTCGAGACGGCGGCGCGCGAGCTGGCCCGACTGCGAGTGGAGCGTCGCGAGCCCCTCGTCGCGATCGGTGGCGGCGCGCTCGGCGACGCGGCCGGCTTTCTCGCCGCGATCTACCTGCGGGGCGTCCCGTACATCCAGGTCCCGACCACCCTCTCCGCCCAGCTCGATTCGTCGATTGGGGGCAAGACCGGCGTCGACCTGCCCGAGGGCAAGAACCTCATCGGCGCCTTCCACCAGCCCGTGGCGATCCTGAGCGACATCTCGGTGCTGGCCACGGTCGAGCCGCGCCACCGGCGCTCCGCTCTCGCCGAGGCCGTGAAGATGGCGGCTCTCGGCCACGAGCGGCTGTTCGACGTGCTCGAGCGCGACGGGCTGGCGATCGTCGACGGCGATCGCGCCGCAACGGAGTCCGGAGCGCTGGCGGAGGTGGTCGAGCTCGCGTGGGCCAAGGTCGAGGTCGTGCTCGCGGACGAGCGCGAGACGGGGGCGCGGATCTCGCTCAACCTGGGCCATTCGCTGGGGCATGCGATCGAGGCGGCCGCGGGCTTCCGCGATCTCCTCCACGGCGAGTCGGTCGCGTACGGGCTCCGCGGGGCCGTTCGGATCGGCGTCGAGCGCGGCGTCACGCCGCCCGAGCTGGCCGATCGTGTCGAACGGCTCCTCGACATCCTCGAGCTCGGCAGCGCACCGCTCGCGATCGACATCCAGCGCGTGTTCGAGCTGCTCACCACGGACAAGAAGCACGCCGGCGGCGCGCTGCGCTGGGTCCTCGCCACCGCCGACGGTTACGAGGTCGATGCCGAGGTGCCGGATACGCTGGTCCGTGACGTCGCGGCGGGCGTGCTCGCCGGACGTTCGTTCGCGACCGTTCGCCGAACGATCACGAACCAGCCCGAGCCAGAGGAGGCACCCGTGCGTGCGAGCCGGCCATGACCCGTGTGCTCGTCCTCCAGGGCCCGAACCTGAACCTGCTGGGCTCGCGCGAGCCCGAGATCTACGGGCACCAGACCCTCGAGGAGATCCACGCCGGGATCATGCGACGGGCGATCGACCTCGGGATGGAAGTCGGGTTCTTCCAGTCGAACCACGAGGGTGAGCTGATCGATCGAGTGCACGAGCGCGACTACGACGCGGCGATCGTCAACGCGGGCGGGCTGACCCACACGTCGATCTCGCTGCGTGACGCGCTGCTATCGGTCGAGCGGCCGTTCGTGGAGGTCCACCTGTCGGACCCGTCGAAGCGCGAGGCGTTCCGGAAGGTCAACTTCCTCGCCGACATCGCGCTCGAGTCGATCGTCGGGCACGGCGCGAAGGGCTACTCCGAGGCGCTCGAGGTCCTGGCGAGGAAGTTCGGGGATGGGGCGTGACCTCAACGGATCAACGGGAGCGCATCACGAGGATCCGACGCCGGCGGCAGAGCCCCGAGCTGCTCCGCCTGCGGGCGGAGATCGACGACCTCGATCGGCGAATCGTCGCGCTGCTCAACCAGCGCGCCGAGCTGACGAAGGCGGTGGGGCACGAGAAGGCGGCGATCGGTCGGCGAGCCATCCGCGATCGTCAGCGGGAGCGCGAGGTGCTGCTCCGGGTCTCGATCGTCAACGAGGGCCCGATTCCCCAGGCCGATCTCCTGGCGATCTACCGGCGCCTGATCGCATCGGCGCGCGCGCTCGAGATCACCGAACGGGCACGACTGCGGCGCGACGAGGACGAGCCTCCGGAGCCGCCCGGGGCATGACCTCGGCCGACGGGCTCCCCGCCGCGCCGACGACCCGGTTCGCGCCGGCGCCGACGGGTCGGCTGCACCTCGGTCACCTCGCCAACGCGATCTACGTCTGGGGCCTCGCCCGTCGAGCGGGCGGCCGGGTCATCCTCCGGATCGAGGACCACGATCGGCAGCGCTGCCGGCCCGAGCACGAAGCGGCGATGCTCGACGACATCGACCGGCTCGGCCTGGCTGCGGACACGCCCACGACCGACGAGCTCCGCGCAGGACCATCGCTGTACCGGCAGAGCAACTGCTACGACATGTATGCCGCCCGGGTTGCGCAACTGCGGCTGCGTGGCCTCGTGTACGCGTGTGACTGCAGCCGCTCCACGTTCGAGGCGTGGCATACCGCCCACGATCGCCGATGGAGCGGTCCCGGCTGCCCGGGTGGCTGTCGCGGACGCGGCCTGCTCATCGATGACGAAAACCTCGGCCTGCGGGTCGCGCTGGGGGGCGGGGAGGAGACATGGAACGACGTCCTCCTGGGGCCGCAACATGGCCCGGTCGCGATCGGCGGTGATCTGCTGCTCCGGGATCGCAACGGCAACTGGACCTACGTGCTGTGCGTCGTCGTCGATGACCTGCGCCACGGGGTCGATCTTGTCGTCCGCGGCGAGGACCTCGTCGGCGCCACCCCGGCCCAGATCCGCCTCGGCCGCCGCCTCGGCCGCCGCGTGGCCCCGACGTTCGCCCACCACCCGCTCGTCCGACGCCCGGACGGGCACAAGCTCAGCAAGGCCGATGGCGACACATCCCTCGGCGAGCTCCTCGACGGCGGCGCGTCGGTCGAGTCCCTGGTCGGCGAAGCCGCGACTCGGGTTGGGCTCGTCCCGGAACGCCGCCCGATCGATTTCGGGGAAGCGATCGAGCACCTGCGCGGGACCTGAGCTCCGCGCAGCCATGCTGGCTACTCGAGCCAGCTCAGGCCAGCATCTTCGGAAAGCCTGCGGAACAGCGCGTCGTCGAGCGAGCCGTCGTCGTGGGCGGCGGCGACGGCATCGAACCAGCGGTCGAGCCCGCCCGGGACGGCGAGGAAGAGGTACCGCGAGGGCGTGTCGAGGGGGTTCCGGATGGCGTGCGGGAGCCGTCTCGGCAGTCGGGCGACGCCGCCTGCGACCAGGCTCGCGGTTCGATCGGGCAGCCGCACTTCGAGCGAGCCTTCGAGGACGTAGGCGATCTCGTCCTCGCGTTCATGGGCATGGAGGTTGTTCCCGGTTCCGGGCTCAAAGGTCGACTCGAAGATGCAAATGGAGCCCCCCGCCTGTTCGCTCGTCAGCCGATGGGTGACCGCCATGAACTGGATCGTTCGGCCGGATCCGGCGGGGAGGAAGATCGGAGAATCGACGCCGCGTGAATCCGAGGGTCCATCGCGCGCGGGCGCGCTCACTGGGAACGGTCCTCCATCTCCCAGGCGTGGTCGAGGGCGTGCCAGGCAATTCGGCGGGCGGCGTAGCGAGCGGTCCACTTGCGTGCGGCGATCGGTGAGCCGTCGGAGGCCTGGCGAAGGACGTCGAGGACCTGTCCGCGGATGGCGAGGACGGCGTCGCGATCTGCGGGATCGGGCTGGCGGACCTTGAGGCCGATCTCGCGGGCGTAGTACCAGTCCGCCTCGATCACGTGGCCGACCATCTTGTCGCGGTCGCGGCCACCGCCGCGCGGGCCCTTGCGGAGCTCGGCTGGCGCGCCGGCGGCGACGTGGTCGAAGATCGCCCACGCCGCGTCGACGATGTTCGCGAGTCGGTCCGCTTCCGCAGCATCGACGGGCCGTCGATCGGCGTCGTGGATGTGGCTGGGAACGCCGAAGGTCGTACCGGACCCGCCCTCCTGTCGATCGACGAGCTCGAGCTCCATGTCGGCGGGGAGCTCCAGGCCGGCCAGGCTCGCGACGGGCGCGTAGCGCAAGGCGTACGCGATCAGTGACTCGACCGCCAGCTCGACCGTCTTGCCCGAACGGGACCAGCCGGGCCACTCGAGCGCCGACGCGAACGCCTTCTTCGGCGCCGATTCGAGGACGACGGTGATGCGCGCGGTCATGCGCCAGTCTTCCGACGCTTCCGTGCCTCGATGATCGCCATGGCCCGCTTGAGCTGGCGTCGCTTTGCCTCCGGGAACACCTGGACGAAACCGATCACCACGACGCCGGTCCACAGCGCCCCGCCCATCGATTGGATGAGCTCTGCGACGAGCTGGAATGGTTCGCCCGTCAGGGAAAACCTGAGCCAGTAGCCAACGACGTGCGCGATGAGCCCGAAGACAACGGCAATCACGAGGAACTCGTACAGGAATCGATTTCCGGTCAGGTACGGCCGGATGAAGACCTCGTTCTCGCTGATGAGCGCCAGCTCCTCGTCGCTGAACTCGGGATCCGCGGGTCTCGTCCTCGTCGGCTCGATCATGACGTGTCCTCCACTCGGACCGCTCGACGGTCGAGCAGAGGCTATGCCGCGGCGCTCACGCCCGCATTCCGGAGGGCGCCGACGAGCCGGGAGAGCGCTGCGATGTCGCGCCCATCAGGACCAAGCGCATCGACGAGCGCCGACGCGACGATCACGCCATCGGCGCCGGCCTTCACGAGTGCCTTGACGTGGGCGGGTTGGCTGACACCGAAACCAACCGCGACGGGGACGGGCGAGTCGCGCTTGACGTCGCGGACGAGCTTCGAGACGGTCTTCGGCAGCGTGGTGCGGGCGCCGGTCACCCCGACGAGCGAGACGCAGTACAGGAAGCCGCCGGTGCGGCGGGCGATCGCGCGGCGGCGGTCGGGAGCCGTGGTCGGTGCGACGAGGTACACGACAGCGAGATCCGCCTCGGCGGCGACGGCCTCGAACGGTGCCCCCTCGTCCGGCGTCAGGTCGGCCACGATGATCCCCGACGCGCCGGCGTCGGCGAGCCGGCGTGCGGCCTCGCGCCCATCGCCGCCGCCGATGACCTGGTTCGAGTAGCACATTGGAACGAGCGGGACACCGGGGCGAGATTCGTGGATCCGCCGGACGAGGTCGATCGACCGATCGAAGGTTGCGCCGGCCTTGAGTGCCGCGGAAGACGCTCGCTGGAGCGTTGCCCCGTCGGCGAGGGGATCGGAGTACGGCAGCCCGACCTCGAGCACGTCCGCGCCTGCGTCGATGCACGCGAGCGCGGCCTCGTAGCTCGTCTCGATGTCCGGGTAGCCGGCGACGACGTACGGAATGAGCGCCGCGCGGCCCTCCGTGGCGGCTGCGATGGCCGCCGATCGCCCGCCCGCTGCTCGATCGCGGTCGTGCGCGCGGCTGCGTGTCACGGCGCGTCTGCCGCCTCCCGCCAGCGCCCGAACGGACCGAGGTCCTTGTCGCCGCGACCGGAGAACCCAAGGAGCACGAGCGCATCGGTTCGGGTACGGCCGGCCGCTCCCCTCCGTGCCGGCGAGGAGGCGCGGCAGCGCCGCGATCGCGTGCGCGGTCTCGAGCGCGGGCAGGATGCCCTCCGTCTCGGCCGTGAGGGCCATCGCCTCGAACGCCTCGTCGTCGGTCGCCGCCGCGAGCTCGATCCGGCCCGCCGCGTGGAGCGCGGACAGCTGCGGACCGACGCCCGGGTAGTCGAGTCCTGCGGAGGCCGACACCGCCTCGACGACCTGGCCGTCCCGGTCCTGGAGCATCATCGAGCGGGCGCCGTGGAGGATCCCGGGCGAGCCTCCCGCGAGGGCCGCAGCGTGGCGGCCGGTCGAGATGCCGTCGCCCGCGGCCTCGGCGACGGCAAGCCGCACCGACGGCTCGCCGATGAACCGGCTGAGCAGCCCGATCGCGTTCGAGCCGCCGCCGACGCACGCGAGCGCGAGATCCGGCAGCCGGCCCTCCGCCGCCTCGAGCTGGACCGCCGCCTCGTCGCCGATCCGGCGCTGGAGGTCGCGCACGATCGTCGGGTACGGGTGCGGGCCCATCGCGGACCCGAGCACGTAGTGCGTCGTCTCGACGTTCGTCACCCAGTCGCGCATCGCGTCGTTGATCGCGTCCTTGAGGGTCGCGGAGCCCGACGTGACGGGCCGCACCTCGGCGCCGAGCGCGTGCATCCGGAGCACGTTCGGCTGCTGGCGCTCGATGTCCTCCGCGCCCATGTACACGACGCACGGCAGCCCGAGCAGCGCGCACGCCGTCGCCGTGGCCACGCCGTGCTGACCCGCGCCGGTCTCGGCGATGACGCGGGTCTTGCCGAGGCGGCGCGTGAGCAGCGCCTGGCCGAGCGCGTTGTTGATCTTGTGCGCGCCGGTGTGGGCGAGGTCCTCGCGCTTCAGGTAGAGGCGCAACGTCGACGGCGTCGCACCGCCGGTCGAGGCGGTCCTCGCGCGCTCGAGGACGCGCTCGGCCAAGTCGGTCCGCCCGGTACAGCGGCGTCGGCCGACCGGCGAACGTGCCGAGCAGCTCGCGGAGCTCCGCCCAGAAGCGGGGGTCGTGGCGCAGCGCGGCATATGCCGACTCGAGCTGCTGCGAGGGCCGCCATCAAGGTCTCCGGGACGTACCGCCCGCCGAATCCGCGATCGATCCCCCACCGGCCTCGTCCGTCGGCCTCGACGAGCGATCGGTCGACCGGGGTCGGTCGACTGGCGAGGTTGGGCCGATCGGCTCGTGCGGCCGCGAGCGCGCTTGACGAACAGCGCGACCTTGAGCGGGTCCTTGCGTCGGTCGACGGCCGTCGACACGCGGCGCCTTCGACGCCCGACGCAACGTCGACGCCGATCGCGGCGGCGCTCCTGAGCGCGTCGGCCGACCGACGCGGGATCGAGCCCGCCGGCGAGCACGACCGGGACCTCCCGGGCGATCGCGTCGACGAGCGCCGGATCGGCGCGCTTGCCGGTACCGCCTGGGTGCGGGCCGCCCGACGTGTCGAGGAGGATTCGGGCCGCGCCGGCGTCGAGGAAGGCGCGCGCGGCTGGCGACGTGTGCGCGCCGCGAGGTCAAGGTTGGCTGCGGTGTTGTCGGGCGGGAGATGGAGGACCTTCCATGCCGGGCGACCGAGCGCGGCGACGATCGAGACCGGTTCCTTGCCGTTGAGCTGGATCGCGTCGGCATCGAGCGCGGCCGCGATCCCGCGTAGGTCGTCGGCCGTCCGATCGACCGTGATCGCCACGATCAGGGGCGTCCTGTCGGGCGGCGCGGAGGCTCGGGCAAGCTGTGCGAGCTCCGCGGCCTCGGCGAGCGTCAGGGCGCGCGGCGTGCCCGGGACGAGGTTGAGGCCGATCGCGTCGGCACCTGCACGGACTGCCGCCGTGATGCCGGCGGCGTCGGTGACGCCGCAGATCTTGACGAACGGCCGGCGCGCGATCTCGACGACGTCCGACGGCGGCGAGCCGGCGGCGACGAAGGCGCGAGCGGCGGCGGCGGGATCCCCGGCGCGGATCAGCGTTTCGCCCACGAGCGCCGCATCGAAGCCGAGCGCGCGCCAGCCGCGGATCGTGCTCGCATCGCGAACGCCCGATTCGGCGACGGCGAGCCGGTCCTCGGGGATCAGGTCGCGCATCGCGGAAGCCCGTTCGGGGTCGACCGCCAGGGTCCGGAGGTCGCGGTTGTTGATCCCGATGACCCGGGCTCGGGTCGACAGGGCAGCTTCGAGCTCGCGCTCGTCGTGCGCCTCGACCAGCGGCTCGAGCCCGAGATCGAGCGCCTGCCCGACGAGCTTCGCGAGACCCCGTCGCGGGTGCAGCACCGCGAGCAGGAGGACCGCGTCGGCGCCCGCGGCGCGCAGGAGGTCGAGCTGGCGCGCATCGACGACGAACTCCTTCGCGAGCACCGGGATGCTGACCGCAGATCGAACGGTGGCAAGGTCCTCGACCGACCCGCCGAACCAGTGCGGCTCGCACAGCACCGAGATCGCCGCCGCGCCGCCCGCCTGGTAGGCCCGAGCGCGGGCGACGATGTCCTCGCCCATGCTCGCGATCTCGCCTGCCGAGGGCGACCGGCGCTTGATCTCCGCGATCAGGTGCAGGCCGGGCGCGGCCAGTCGATCCGCGAACGGTCGCGGAGCGGGAGCTGCTGCGACCTGACGGCGGAGCATCGCGCGATCGATCGCCTCGAGGGCGGGTCGCAGGTCGGCGAGCCGGCGCGCCGCGATCTCGCCGACGACGCCCCGCCGATCTCGGGCTGATCCAGGCCGATCCCGGCCCGCCCGGCGGCCCTCCGTCGCATCTGGCCCATTCCCGCCCGGATCCCGGCCGCCCTGCGATGGCCCGCCTCGTTTCGGCCGCGTCTCGACCGTCATGCGGGGCTCCCGACGGCCGCCGGGGACTCCGCCGCTGTCCGCTCTTCTCGAAGGCGAGCCAGAAGATCGCGCGGCATCCCGGTGTCGAGCGCGTTGCGCGCGGCGGCGATGCCATCGGCGAGGTCCGTGCCGACGTCGGCCGCGACCAGCGCGGCACCGGCATTGAGGAGCACGACATCTCGACGCGGCCCCGCCTCGCCCGCGAAGATCGCCTCGATCATCGCGGCGTTGTCCTCGGCGCTGCCACCGGCGAGCTCGGACGTCGCAGCGGGCACCAAGCCAAGCGCAGCGGGATCGACCGACTGGACGGCCGGACCGTCGCCCCCGACGTCGTGGATCACGCCCGTGCCATCGAGCGGCAGCTCGTCGACCCCGGCCCCGTGGACGACGAGCGTCCGCTGCGTCCCGAGCAGTCTCGCCACCTCCGCGATTCGCTCCGCCGCGGCGGCGTCGCCCACGCCCAGGAGCGCCCGCGTCGCGCCGGCCGGGTTCGTCAGCGGACCGAGGAGGTTGAACGACGTCCGGATGCCGATCTCGCGCCGAGTCGGGCCGGCGTGGCGCATCGCCGGATGGAAGCTCGGCGCGAACAGGAACGCGAACCCGAGAGCGCGAAGCGCGACGGCCGCGGATTCGGCCGTGTGATCGATCCGGACGCCGAGCGCGTCGAGCACGTCTGCCGACCCGCTGCGGGACGTGATGGCGCGGTTGCCGTGCTTCGCGACCGTCACGCCCGTGGAGGCGACCAGCAGCGCGGCAGCTGTCGAGATGTTGAACGTGCCCGAGCCGTCGCCACCCGTGCCGACGACGTCGATCGTGTCCATCGGCGCATCGACCTTGACCACCCGCTCGCGCATGGCCGACGCGAAGCCGGCCAGCTCCTCGACCGTCTCGCCGCGCATCCGGAGCGCGACGAGGAATGCCGCCAGCTGCGCGGGCGTTGCCTCGCCGTCCATCACGGAGCCCATCGCAAGCCGGGCCTCGTCGAGGCCGAGGCTCCGCCCCTCGACGATCGACGCGAGGGCCGCGCGGACGTGGTCGCTCACCGCGGCGCTCCCGAGCGCTTCGTTCGGCTCGGCCATGCCCGAGGTCGCGAACGAGCCGCTGACGGCATCGAGGCGCGAGCCGTCGCCCTCGCCCGCCTGGCGCAGGAAGTTCGCGAGCAGGTGGGGGCCCTGGGGCGTGAGCACGCTCTCCGGGTGGAATTGCACGCCCTCGAGCGGGAGCGTGGCGTGGCGCAGGCCCATCACGACCTGGTCCTCCTCGCTCATCGCGGTGACGCGCAGCTCCGGCGGGAGCGTCGCGGCGTCGACGCACAGCGAGTGGTAGCGCGCGGCCATGAACGCGGGCGGCATGCCCTCGAGCAGCCCCGCGCCGTCATGGGTGACCTCGGCTGCCTCGCCGTGGACGAGCGTCGGGGCGCGGACGATCGACGCACCGTAGACCTGGGCCATCGACTGCATCCCGAGGCAGACGCCGAGCAGCGGGATCTCGCGCTCTGTCGCGACACGAACGGCGTCCATCGAAACGCCCGCGGCGTCGGGGTCGCCGGGGCCGGGCGAGATGACGATCCCCTTGAGATCGGCCGACTCGTCCGTCGCGAGCCCCTCGATCCCCGATCGGTCGATCGCGTCGTTGCGCACGACCTTCACCGTCGCTCCCGCCGCTTCGAGCGCCTGCACGAGGTTGAACGTGAACGAGTCGTAGTTGTCGATCACGAGGATCATGCCGGGGTCTCCGCGGCGGCTCGGGCGCCGGCCGATGCGCGAGGGCTGGCCGGCTGGACGGCCTCCTCGATCGCGCGCCGGAGGGCCATCGCCTTGTGCTCGGTCTCCTCGAACTCCTTCTCGGGCACGGAGCCCGCGACGATTCCCGCTCCCGTGTGCACGTGCGCCCGACCCTCGCGCAGCACCGCGCTGCGGATCGTGATCGCCGTGTCGAGGTTGCCGTCGTAGCCGAGGTAGCCGACCGCACCGCCGTACAGGCCGCGCCGCTCCCCCTCCGCGGCCGCGATGAGCTGCATCGCGCGGACCTTCGGCGCGCCGGAGAGCGTGCCGGCCGGGAAGACGGCGCGAAGCGCATCGAGGGCGTCGAGGTCGGGCTTGATCCGGCCCTCGACGTGCGACACGAGATGGAGGACGTGGCTGTAGCGCTCGACATCCATGTACTTGCTCACCGTCACGGTGCCGGGGCGGGAAACGCGCCCGAGGTCGTTCCGCCCGAGGTCGACGAGCATCACATGTTCGGCTCGCTCCTTCGGGTCGCGCTGGAGCTGCTCGGCGAGGATCCGGTCCTCCTCGGGCGTGGCGCCACGGGGGCGCGTGCCGGCAATCGGGTGCGTGGTGAGCCTGTCGCCGTCCAGCTGGACGAGCAGCTCGGGGCTCGCCCCGACGACCTCGAACGCGGGGACGCGGACGAAGAACAGGTACGGGCTGGGGTTGACGCGGCGCAGGCTCCTGTACAGCCCAATTCCGTCGAGCTGCTTGCCCGTCGCGGGATCCGCCGGGAGGTCGAACGACTGGCGGCGCGCGAGCACGACCTGGATCGCCTCGCCGGCCGCGATCGCATCCTTCGCGACCTCGACGGCGTGGACGTACTCGTCCCGGCCGAGCGAGGCGTCCGCCGCGAGGCCATGCGATCCGGGCGCCGAATCGAGCCTGCCGTTGGCGATGCCGGTCCGTGCATCATCGGCACCGGGTGAGCTGCCGCCGGCGCCGAGCGAGCTGCCGCCGACAGGAGCCGTGCCCATCTCGGCCGCCGACGGTCGAGCGGTCCGCTCGAGCGCCTCGAAGATCGCCTCCTCGGCGATCCGATATCGGCCCTCGAGGTCCGGCACGTCCGTGTGCAGCGATGCGATCGCCGACAACGTGTGGGTCAGGTGATCGAAGACCAGGACGAGGTCGGTCTCGATGAACGCCGCCGTGGGCGTCCCGACGGGATCGTGCGTCCGGGAGGGGCACGGTCGGCTCGAAGATCGAGACCGCGTCGTAGGCGAGGGCCCCGACGGCGCCGCCCGTGAAGCGCGGCATGTCGTCCCTTGGCTCAACCCGACGTCGGCCGACGAAAGATCGCAGCGCTGCCAGCGGATCCGCGGCATCGGTGGTCCGGACGGGAAGCTCGGGGTCGTACCGATCCACGGTGACCGGGCGCTCCTGGATGCGCGCCTTGCCGTCGCGGACCTCGAGCAGCTGCCGTGGCCCGATGCCGAGGAACGAGTACCGGCCCAAGCGCTCCCCGCCCTCGACCGACTCGAGGAGGTACGCAGGCGTCGTCCCGTCATCGAGCCGGAGGAATGCGCCGATGGGCGTCTCGAGGTCGGCGGAGCGCGTCGCCCGCAGGAGCAGCGTGTCGGCATTGCCAGCGAGCCGCTTCGCCTGGGCGAGGCTGAGCGGGTCCGTCGTGGTCACGTGCGGCGCCTCCGGTTGAGCTGCTTCGTCGTCCAGGTCGGCCCGAGAATCGAAACGACCTCTCGTCCCCGGGACGAAAGGTCGAGCCTTCCGCGGTGCCACCCTCATTCGGCGATGCCGCACTTTCCTGACCGACGGGTCCGTCTCTCGACCGACCGATCGGCGCTGCCCGCTATCGCTGGCGCTCTGCGCCGGAGCCTACTTGGCCCTGCGGCTCTCGCCGCACCGCGCCGCTCAAAACCGGCGCTCACCGTTCGGTCCGGAGGCTCCCGGGTCCATTCGCCGCCGCCGTCGCCCCGGTTTCCACCAGCCACCGGGTCTCTCTGCCGACGCTCGACGGGTACTCGTCCCGTTCGTAGCCCGTATTCGGTTAGGCGCGGAGTCTAGGCACGCCGCCGATGAGGCGTCAAGGAGCGGCGCCGATGTCGCGGGTCAGGTCCCGGGCTTCCGCCGCTCGAAGCCGAAGTCGCCGAGGCGTCGCCGCACGAGCGGGAGCCACGCCAGCGCGCCGAATGCCTGGGCGCCGACGGCGAGCAGGAGGAGGATTCCCGGGATCGCGAGGACGAAGGTCGGGTAGGCCCACGCGAGCAAGCCACCTGGGAGTCCGTTGAGCGCCTCGATAACCGTGCCGTCGAGACCCGCCGGCGAGACCGCGCCGCTGCCGTCGGAGCCATCACCCGCGACACCGAACGCGCTCCCGCCAGCCCCACTGCCGCTGCCGACGCCGCCCGAGCCGGGTCCGATCGTGGGAGACGGCTCCGGAGTGGAGACGCCGGGCAGGTCAGTCGATCCGGGCGATGCGGACGGAGCTGCGGACGCGCCAGGTGACGCACTCGGCGCGAGCCCGGCGCTCGCCGACGGCGCGGGGGTTCCGCCGGGCGGCGACGTTGCGCCCGGCCGCGCCGTGGGTTCGGCAGTCGGACGCGGTGTCGCGCCGGGCGGGGTCGACGGCTTCACCGTGGGCTTTGGCGTTGCGCCGGGACCCGGCGTCGGCGTGGGCGCCTGCGTCGGCGGCGGAGGCGCCGTCGGTGGTGGTGTCGGTGCCGGTGTTGGGGTCGGTGCGGGTGTCGGCGTGGGTGTCGGCGTCGGAGCTGGCGTCGCGGCCGGGCCATTCACGTCAAACTCCACGTCCAAAGCCGGATAGGGATTTGCGCCGCACGAATTGCCCACTCCGGTGTTGTCCGCCGCGTTCGCCGTCCAACTCCATTGGCCGGGCGTGTGCGCGTGACCGGTGATGCGGAAGACCGCCCAGTCGTCCTCGCCGAGCGCCCCGCCCAGGAGCCCGCTCCTGAACACGACGATTGAGCCGCCGGACCATGACGCGGTCCACCCCAGCAAGCCCCCGCCGCTCGAGCCATTGATCGATCGCACAGACGCATCTTCGATCTCGAAATCGGCTGGAACCTGAACCCGAACGCAGCGCATTCCGTTCCCGGAGCTGCCCGTGTTCGTGACCGTCAGGTCGATGTTCGTGGTGATGTCGATGGTCAGTAAATCCGGGTCGGCGACGACGGTCCATGACCGCGCGGCCAGCACCTGGCCTGGCAGCGCAAATGCCAATACGAAAACGATGCCGACCAGCGTGACGCGACGCATGGGAATCCTTCAGGACGCGCGGCGGGGCTGGATCGAGAAGGGCGTCGACGGGATCTCGATTCCCGGGAGCGGCGGATCACCAGCCTGGTCGAGCGCGTGCAGGAACGCCGTTGCGGTCACCTGGTCGAGCTGGCTCCGACGAGGCGTCACGAAGAAGGTCGCGCCCCGCCACCCTTGTGGGGCTGGCGCTCGAAGCCGAAGTCGCCGAGGCGTCGGCGTACGAGCGGGAGCCAGGCCAGCGCGCCGAATGCCTGGGCGCCGACGGCGAGCAGCAGGACGATCCCCGGGATCGCGAGGACGAAGGTCGGGTAGGCCCACGCGAGGACGCCACCTGGGAGTCCGTTGAGCGCCTCGATAACCGTGCCGTCGAGACCCGCCGGCGAGACGGCGTCGCTGCCGTCGGAGCCATCTCCGGCAACCCCGAAGCCCGCTCCGCCCGTTCCGCCGCCGGAACCGGATCCGGTCGATGACGGCTCGGGGCTCGCGAAGCCGGGTGGGTCGCTCGCCACCAGGCGACGTGGCTGGCTCCGGGGATGCACCGAATGAAGCGCTCGGGGTCGCCCCGGCGCCAGGCGACGGCTCCGGCGTTGCGCCAGGCGGCAACGACGACTCGGGTCTGGCGGTCGAGCGAGCCGTGGCAGTAGGTGTGGGAGGCGGGGTCGCTGTCGCGCCGGGCCTCGGCGTTGCCGGAGGAGTCGGTGTCGGCGTCGGTGGTGGCTTCGGTGTCGCGGGCGGCGCAGGCGTAGGTGTGGACGCCGCGGTAGGCACGGGCGTCGGCGCAGGCGTCGGCGTTGGTGGAGGCGTCGGCGTTGGTGGAGGCGTCGGCCCACTACCCGGTTCGACGTCGAACGTGGGTGACTTGCTCGGGAAGTTTCCGGAACCGCAGTTCGTGTTGGTGCCCGAGCTGGGATGATCGGCCGCTGACACCGCCCAGGTCATGGCACCGAGGCTTGTGGCAGTCCCTGTGATCCTGAACACTGCTTGATCTTCCGGAGGGCTGCTCCCGACGAGCGGGTAATCGTCGCCGGGCTCCTTGAAGGTCGCCACCGAGCCACCGGGCCACACCGAGGTCCAGGCATCGAACGCCGCGCCCGACGTCTGTCCGTGGACCGACACGACCTTGACGTTGGCGATCTGGAAGCTCGACGGCACCTGGATCCTGATGCAGGCCATCTCATCGCCGCCACCGTTGCCGCCGGTGTTCGTGACGGTGAGTGTGATGGCCGTCTGGGTATCGACGACCAGCGTCGACGGGGCCACGTTGAGTTGCCACGCCCTTGCGGCAAGTGCGACGGACGGCGTGATGAAGGCGAGAAGCAGGATCGTGAGGACGCTCGCCGCACGACGCTGAACCAGCGTCAAGCGGCTCTCCGGAGGGGAGTCCAGAAGCGCGTTGACTGAACTTCGGTGCCCGGCAGTGGCGGATCGGCCGCTTGCTCGAGGCCGTCGAGGAAGGCCTTGACGATCGCCTCGTCGAGCTGGCTCCCGGCGGCGTCGCCGAGCCGCGCCAGGGCCTCCTTGAGATCCAACGCCTTGCGGTATGGCCGGGTCGTGGTCATCGCCGAGAAGGTGTCGGCAACCGCGAGGATGCGACCGATCTGCGGGATGTCCTCGCCGCGCAGCGCCTCGATATAGCCCCGGCCGTCCCAGCGTTCGTGGTGGTACTTGATCCCTTCGCGGACACGGTCGATATCGGGCAAGTCGCGAACGATCATCTCGCCGAGGACGACGTGCTGGGCGATGACGTCCAGCTCCTGCGCGGTGAGCCGGCTGGGCTTGCGCAGGACCTGGTCGGGGATTCCGATCTTGCCCACGTCGTGGAGCAGCCCCGAGACATGGATGGTCTGGATCGTCTCGTCATCGAGGCCCATCCGCTCGGCGATGAACACGGCATAGCGGGCGACGTCCTCGGAGTGCCGTTTCGTGTAGCGATCCTTCGTATCGACGGCGATGACGAGGCCCTTCAGGACGTCGAAGCTGGAGGCGCCGTCGACGTCGGCCGCCTCGTCATCGACACTCGCGATTCGGACGGCATTGCCGCCGCTCCCCTTGGCGTCCTCGAGCGTCGTGACTGCGGCGGAGAGCAGCGTCGTCACCGAAGCGCCATGCGTCGGATACGTGGCGAGGCCCACGCTGACTGTGATCGGCAGCCGCTCGGTCGCCTCGAACTGCAGCTCGACCTTGGCGAGGTCGTCCACGAACTGCTGGACGACCGGCCGAAGTGCCTCGGCGTCCTGCGTCGCCGACACGAGCAGGAACTCGTCCGGGCCGTAGCGACCCATGAGGAGCTCATCGGAAAACGTCGTCTCGAGCTGCCCGACGACCGCGAGCAGGGCCTCGTCCCCGGCGCCGTGGCCATGCGTGTCGTTGAGCAGGCGGAAGCCGTCGAGGTCGATGAGCGCGACGCCGAGGCTCGTGCCATCGCCACGTGCGCGCTCGATCTCGGTCGCCAGGCGCCCGACGAGCGTCCCGTGGTTGAGCGTGCCGGTGAGCGGGTCGCGCAGGCTCGCCTCCAACAGGGCCTGCGACTGTCGGGCCAGCCGGCCCTGCGCGCTGCGGAACACGAGGTACAGGAAGATCGAGGCGATGATCGCGGCCGTGATCGTGACGATGACGACGTTGTTGCGAAGGTCGCCCAGGGCGTTGGTGATCGGCAGCGCGTCCCGCCAGAGCGCGACGACGAGGACCACCTCGCCGTTGAGGGTCAGCGGGAGGTACTCGCGGAGCAGGCTCGTCGAGGCCAGCGACGATCCCGGCGCGGCCTCCGATTCGGGCGCATCGACAAGGGCAAGCTGCGCCTGGCCTTCGGCGAGCGCTTGCTGGAACCCTGGCCCCCCGGTGACCTGGGTGCCGGTGACCGCAGCGTTGCTCGCCGCGACGACTCGCCCGTCCGGGAGCCGCAGCTCGACCTGGAGGATCTCGCCCTTCGCCAGGATCGTAGCAAGCAGGCGTTCGAGCTCAGCGAGCTGCTCGGGTGGCAGGCCGCGGTTCTCGACGATCTCCGGGCTCAGCCCCTGGCTGACGAAGCCCCGCACGGTCGCCATGTCGCTCTGGACGATCGCGTTGAGCGTGGAGGCCGACGCGTAGACGCTGACCATGATCGCCTGCGAGGTCGCGGTCACGCCGACGACGACCAGCAAGACGCCGAAGACGATGGTGAGCAGCACCTGCCGTTTCGGACGAGGTCGATCGCCGAACGTCGGGCGCGCGTCTTCAACTGTGGCCACGTGTAGATCGTTAACGACGGGTGGCCGGCCGCCCATCCGCCGATCGTCCCACCGGGTACGGGTGCCGTCCTCGACAATAGGCACGATGACCGACGCATCCGATCGCCCGATCATCGCCGTGGTCGGCAGCCTGAACATCGACCTCATCGCCTATACGTCGCGCGTCCCCGGCGCAGGTGAGACCGTCATCGGCGAGCAATTCCAGATGGGCTTCGGTGGCAAGGGTGCCAACCAGGCCGTCATGGCTGCCCGACTCGGGGCGCGCGTCTCGATGGTCGGCGCGCTGGGCGAGGACGTCTACGCCGACATGACGTTCGACAACCTGGCGTCGCAGGGCGTCGAGGCATCGAACGTGGCGCGGGTTCCCGGGTCCAGCGGCGTCGCGCCGATCTGGGTAGAGCCCGACGGCACGAACCGGATCATCGTGGTGCCCGGCGCGAACGACGCGGTCGACCCCGAGGCGGCTGCCGACGCCGTCCGGTCGATGGCAGACGTGGCGGTCGTAATCGGCCAGCTCGAGATCCCCCAGCGCGTGACGGCTGCTGCCTTCCGGGTGGCGCGCGAGGTCGGCGCGGTGACCGTGCTGAATCCCGCGCCCGCCGCGACCCTCGACGCCGAGCTCCTCGCGACCGTCGACTGGCTCATCCCGAACGAGACCGAGTTCGCGATCCTGGCCGGCATCGAGCGACTGGACCCCGAGGATGACGCGGCATCCGTCGCGTTCGCGGAACGAGTCGACTGCCGGCTCGTCATCACGCTGGGGTCGCGTGGTGCCGCCATCGTTGCACGGTCAGGAACGGTTGAGCGCGTGCCGGCCGTCCCCGTGAAGGCGATCGACACGACCGGCGCCGGGGATGCGTTCGTGGGCGCGTTCGCATTCGGGCTGGCGGCAGGGCTCGACGAGCTTCAGGCAGTTCGACTGGGCATCGCGTGCGCCTCCGACAGCGTCACCCGACCCGGGACGCAGGCCTCGTTCGCGTCACCCGAGCACGCCGCGGAGCTGCTGGCCGAGGTTCGCCGCCGAGGCTAGATCGGCCTCAATCCTGCCGTCTATTCCTGACGGGAGTGGTAGGCCAGCCTGACGGAGTCGGAGTGGCCGCCGCCAACGGCAATGGAGGCGAGCGCATCCCTGGTTGAACGTGACTCGAGAAGAGTTGAGGGCGAAGGATGTTGGGGTGCTGGCTCCGTCGTGCTCGATCGATGCCTTGCATTCCCCTCGGGTCTCAACGGCAGGGTCTGGCGCATCAACTTCCGGCGGGTCTTCGTCCCCCTGTCGACAGAGGGGCTCCCTACTCCTCGAACAGCTCCCAGCCACCGTCCTCGCCGGGAACGAAGAACGCCTCCTCGGGGTAGCACCACGCCCAGATCTCACCCGGCTGCGCGGATCTGATCAGGGCGTGCCCCGTCGCGCCGGAGTGCGCCGTCGCGTGGCGGTTCGGGCTGTTGTCGCAGCAAGCGGTCTGCCCGCAGACGAGGCACTGCCGCAGGTGGACCCACGTGCTGCCCATCGCCATGCACGCCGAGCACTCGATTCCCGGCGGCGGCAAGTCGCCCATTGCGGTCGCGAAGTGGGGACAGGGCAGGCTCACGCTCGTGAGGGTAGCCGCGACAACGCAAGGGCGAAGGCCGATGCGTCCTCGGCATCTGCCGGGGGGAAGATCGACGGCCGGGCCGAAGGTCGACCCGGTGGACGTGGCGGTGAGTTGACGGCGCACCGACCCTGGTCGGCCTACTGCACGACCTCGAGTCGGAAGGAGGTCGCGACCACCACCTCGTCGAACAGCACGACCACCCGGCGAGGCACCTTTTCGACCTGGCACTCGGGCGGGCCCGGGAGGAGTTTGAGGGTGAAGACGGGTCGCCGGTCTCCGCCCAGCTCGAGGTTGAGATCCGCGCGCTCATCGCAGGTTCCTCCCGGCCAGGCAACGACGAGCGCATCCGGCCGGCCGGGCAGGGGGGCCAGGAACGGCTCAGCGAGGCCTGGGATGGGCGGAGTCCGGTCGTCGACCTCGACGCCGACGATCCTCCCGGTCAGGTCGCTGGCCTGGAAGGGCAACGCTGCGACGTTGCCCTCGGCGGGGAAGACGAACTCGAAGTACCGCGGCTCCGATCGGTCGGGGTTCTGCACGTAGCACCCGGCGAGGAGCAATGAGGTCAGGATCAGGCAGGCATGGCGGAGAGGGTGGGGATTCGAACCCACGCGACTTGCGTCCGCCTGTTTTCAAGTCTGGGTCCCTCCCCGAGTGGGCCCACCGTCGCATGTGAAGTCACGCTCGGTCCAGCCGAGCTACCGCGGCCCGTTGTCATCGATTCCGAGCGGTGATTCGATGGCAGATTCGATGGCAGGCCTCGGGCCGGCCTACCTGACTCTGGATCGGGAGATTTTGATGGGTTCGAATCCTTCGTCGCCAGCCAACTCTCAGGTTAGTCGACTCAAGGGAAGCTCAGCCGATCAATGTCCGATCGGCCCGCATCAGCAATCCGGCAAGGCGACCCGAGCGGCTCGAGCTCGGACGCGTCGAGCTTGCTAGGCGGCGGACTTGCGATTTAGGGCTCCACCCCATGGTCCGCCTCTTGGACGTCGATGAGATCACGTTCGATGAAGTGACTCGCGAGCGTGGCGGTTAGATAGCCGAAGACGCCGAGGCCGAAGAGGGAGAGGAGCCAGCCAAGGACCTGCCCCTCGCCCGTGAGTGGGGTATGAGGAGCGCCGGTCGTCATCGCGTAGGCCGTCCACCAGAAGGCGTCTCCGTAGTCGCTAATGCCGGACGATCCGGCTCCGACGTCCGTGGCGCGAGCAACCGACGCCGGCGTTTCGAAAAACGCCATACCGGCCGCACCAACGACCATCACCAAGGCCGTTGCCGTGATGACGTAACCGACACCTCGTCGCGCCGCCGTAGCCCTGAGCGATGACAATCCGCGGTTGATGCCCGTGAGCACTCGCAGCAAGCCAACGCCACGAACAACGCGCCCGGCACGAAGCAGTCGCAGCGCGGAGGCGAGACGGAGGATTCGGAAAGCCGGCAGCACGAGGGACAGGGCTGTCAGCCAGTGCGTTCGGAGGTAGTGAGTCTTGATCGGGGCGATCGTGAACTCGAGCAGAAAGTCGCCGATGAAGATCGCCCAGATGACCCAGACCGCAACCTCGAGCGAGCGTGGAAGCCCGTCCCCCGCGAACTCCACAACGAGGAGTGCAATCCATGCCGCCGATAGCCAGAGCATCACGCCGTCGAGGGCGCTGTCGATCTGTTCGAGCAGCGACTGGCGTTCCGCGTTGATTGCGTCCACGTTCGATGGGTATCGGGCGGGTCCGGCGTCACCCATTTGCCACCTGTGTTGCGGGTAGCGATCCCGCGTCGGCGGACGGCGCACCACGAAGACTCGCGGAGCCTCCAACGCCAGCAATCACCGTCGCCACGAGGACCCCGACCTTTGCCAGCTCGAGCTCCGGCGACGCGTCTCCGTAGGCAAGCGATGCGATGAACAGACTCATAGTGAAGCCGATGCCTCCGAGCCACGCTGCCCCGTAGATAGTCGCCATCGGACGACATCTGGCAGTGACGCGAAACCGAGACGCACGACCACGGCAGCGCCGAACGTGACGCCAACCTGCGTTCCGATGATGAGCCCTAGGATCACGCCAAGCGTGATCGGCTGTTGCACCCTGGACGCGATATCGACGTCCAACCGCCCTCCGGCGTTTGCTAAGGCGAATAGCGGGACGACCAGGAAAGCCACCCAGGGAGGCAATGCGTGCTCGATTCGGAGCACCGGCGCCTGCGCCCGCTCGGTCGCATCCTCGAGCTCCCATTGGTCGAAGAGTCCGAATCCGCTCAAATCCTTTTGGCGGAGAGGGTGGGATTCGAACCCACGGGACTTGCGTCCGCCTGTTTTCAAGACAGGACCGTTCAACCGCTCCGGCACCTCTCCGCCCGAGAGAATAGCAACCGGCACTCGCTGTCCCGATCAGGCGTGGATCTCGCGCGCGATCGCGTCATGCAGCTCGAGGTCGGCGTCGCTGAAGACGCAGAAGAGGACGGTATGGGGGAGCTCGTGGGCTTCGAGCCAGGCGCGGACGGTTCCGTGGGCGACGCGCGCCGCAGCCTCCTTCGGGTAGCCGTAGATGCCGGTGGAGATCGACGGGAACGCGATCGACTGGAGGCCGGCAGCCTCGCCGAGGGCGAGACTGGAGCGATACGCCGAGGCCAGGACGTCCGCTTCTCCACTGCCGCCACCATGCCATACGGGTCCGACGGCGTGGATGACGTGGCGCGCTCGCAGGTCGTAGCCGGCGGTCAGCTTGGCCGTGCCCGGTCGCGTACCCCCGAGCGTGCGCGTCTCCTCGAGCAGCCGCAGTCCCGCCGCCCGATGGATCGCCCCATCGACACCGCCACCACCAAGCAGCGAGCTGTTCGCCGCATTGACGATTGCGTCGACGTCGAGCGTCGTGATGTCGGCGCGGATGATCTCGACCCGCCCGCCGACGTACGGCATCGACCTCAGCGTCTGCTCGCGTCCTTGATCACCACTGTGCCCGCGATCAGGTCGTGCCATCCGCGGCGGCGCTTGTCGATGAAGACCCAGATGAAGCCGATGTAGAAGACGGCCGCCGAAACCCAAATTCCGATCAGCCGGAGGACTGCCGCACCGCCGCCAACCGGTCGACCGTCCGCATCTCGGACAACCCGAATCCCGGCAACGCGCATTCCGGGCGTCTGACCGCCGCGCGCCCAGAAGAACGGGAAGTAGGCGATGTACACCACCAGGGCGATCAGGAAGAGGATGCTGATGCCGGCCGCGAGCACTCCATACGACCGGGGTGGACCGATCCCGGCGCCCGTCGCGAAGACCCCACCGAACACGAGGATGAGCACGATCCAGGACAGGGCAAGGATGAGACCGTCGAGGATCCAGGCGACGAGCCTCGCGCCGTAGCCCGCAAACTCCACCCCGGGCGCCGGGCCGGGCTCGGGCGGCGGCGCCTGCCAGGCCACGCTTGGCAGCGCGTCTGGCGGCCCCGGCGGGGCCGCTCCCGACGGGGCCGCTCCCGACGGGGCCGCTCCCGGCATGGTCGGTCGAAGGCGAACCCGTCTCGGTCACGGCCCGATGGTATCCCTGCCCAGGTAGGGCCTGAGCACCTCCGGGACGAGGATCGAGCCGTCGCGGACCTGATAGGTCTCGATGATCGCGGCGACCGTCCGGGCGAGGGCCAGGCCCGAGCCGTTCAGCGTATGGACGAGCTCGGGCTTCGCGCCCGGTTCCGGCCGGTATCTGATCGCCATCCGCCGCGCCTGGTAGTCGCGGAAGTTCGAGCAGGACGACACCTCGAGCCAGCGCTCGACGCCGGGCGCCCAGACCTCGAGGTCGTACTTGCGAGACTGGACGAAGCCCATCTCCCGCGTCGACATGAGCAGGACGCGATACGCGAGCCCGAGTCGCTGGAGCAGGTCCTCGGCGCGGCCGGTCATCCACTCGAGCGCGTTGGGCGACGACTCGGGCTTCTCGAAGAGCACCATCTCGACCTTGTCGAACTGGTGGACGCGGAGGATGCCGCGCGTGTCCTTGCCGGCCGCGCCCGCCTCGCGCCGGAAGCACGGCGTGTAGGCGGCGTAGCGAATCGGGAGATCGGTTGGTTCGAGGATCTCGTCGCGGTGAAGGTTCGTGACCGGCACCTCGGCGGTCGGGACCAGGTACAGGTCGTCGCGGGTGACGACGTACATCTGGTCTTCCTTGTCCGGGATCTGGCCCGTGCCGCGCGCCGAGGCCTGGTTGATGAGGACCGGCGGCCAGATCTCGGTGAAGCCGTTCTCGCGGGTGTGGACGTCGAGGAACCACGAGATCAGGGCGCGCTGGAGCGCGGCCCCCGAGCCCTTGTAGACCGGGAATCCCGAGCCCGTGATCTTGGCGCCGCGGGGCAGGTCGATGATGTCGAGCGGCTCCGCGATCTCCCAATGGGGCTTGCGCTCCCACGTGGCGACGCCGGCGGGAGCGTCGGCGCCGACCTCGCCGTCGATCGGCTGGACGCGCGGCAGCAGCTCGCCCCAGGTGCGGACGGTGACGTTCGCCTCCTCGCCGCCCACCGGCACGTCCGGCTCGGCGGGGTTCGGGATCCGGAGCAGCAGGTCCTCGACCTGGGCCTCGGTCGACGTCAGCTCGGCCTCGAGCGCTGCGAGTCGCGCGCTCACCTCCGTGGATCGCGCCCGAAGCTCGGCGACCTCCGGCCCGTCGGGCTTCGACCCGCCTTTGATCGCCTCGCCGATCTGCTTCGAGGCGTTGTTCCGCTCCGCGCGCAGGCCGTCGGCCTCGCCCTGGAGCCCGCGCCGGCGCGCGTCCGCGGCGAGCGCGGCATCGACGAGCGAGGGGTCCTCCCCCTTGTCGACCGCGCCCTTCCGGATCGCGTCCGGCTCCTCCCGGAGCCGCTGCAGGCCGACGCTCATGCCGGAAGTGTGGGGCTCCCGGCCGCCTCGCGGAGGCGCGACTGGACGAACTCCGGCTCGAGCTTCGCCAGCAGCCAGCCGGCGCGCGGCCCGTTGGGCCGGCCGAGGAACGCGAGGTACAGGGCCCGGAACGCGCGACCCGGCTTCAACCCTGCCTCGGTCGCGGTCTCGAAGATCTCTCCCTGCCACGCATCGCCGTCGGACGCGAGGGACCGGTCGACGAGCGAGCCGGCAGCTTCCGCGAGCGCGGCGAGGAACGCCCGATCCGCCGCGTCCAGCGACGCCGCGCCCTCGGGCAAGTCCGGCTGGATCGCGATCTTGGCGTCGTCGGGTGCGAACGCGTCGAGCCACGCGCGCGCGGCCCGGATGCGTTCCTCGAGCGACGCGCGCTCGGCGTCGTCGAGCTCGCTCCCCTTCTCCACGGCCGCCACAGCGAAGACGTCGACGCCGGGGATCTGGATCAGGGTCGTGAGGTGGGAGAACGGGAATCGGAAGCGGGCCGCCTCGGCTTCCCAGTCCGCGGTCGGATCGAGGAGCGAGTAGCGGAAGACCGCGTCGAACCCCGGTGGCAGCTCGCCCTTCACGTCGCGCCCGGCGACGGCCGAGCCGAGCCGGTCGAACTCGTCGAACAGGCGCGGGATGGCGTCCGAGCCGTCGGGATCGAACTCGATCGCCTGGTTCGGGCGAGGTCGGAGGAAGAGCAGGCGCAGCTGCTCCGGTGGCACGACCTCGGTCATCCGTGTCGCGGAAGCGCCGACACCTTTCGAGGTCGACATCTTCCGGCCACCGAGGTTCAGGAACTCGTACGGGACGTTGATCGGGGGCTCGCGCTCGAACACCTCACGCGCGATCGCGTCGGAGCGGTCCCGCGAGCCGCCCTTCGTCGCGAGATCCTTGCCGCACGGCTCGATCGTCACGCCGAACAGCGACCACTGCGCCGCCCACTCGAGGTTCCAGGGCAGCTTCGCGGCGCCGCCATACGGCTCGACCCACCCGCTCGCTCCGCAGCCCTTCGCCCACTGGACGAGGTCGGGCCGGCACTCGAAGTACACCTTCTCCCCGTCCCACTTCGTGACGATGGTGGTGCCCACGCGGCCGCAGGTCGGGCAGATCACCGAGATCGGGTGCCAGGTGTCCGGGTGGCGGACGTTCGCGACTCGCTGGTACACCTCGCGGACGATCTCCGCGCGATCGAGCGCGATCCGGATATAGGGGTCCATGTCGCCCGCGGCGTAGTGCTCGCTCATCCAGTAGTAGCGATCGGGATGGATGCCGAGCCCCGCGAACGTGTCGATGAAGCGCTGCGCGTGGTGGCGCGCGTACGAGGCGTGGCCGTCCGGCTCCTGGTCGCGAATGCGAGCGAGCGGCACGCCCATCGACGCCTCGACCGCGTCGGGCGTCAGGAGCGCCTGGGCATCCATCGGATCGAGGTCGTCGACCCCGTACAGGAGGGTGGTCTCGCGACCGGCGGCGCGCAGCGCCCGGGTGATGACGTCCAGGATCACCGGACCGCGCAGGCTGCCGACGTGGACGGTGCCGGACGGGGTCTTCGAGTCGTTGACGACCTGCGGTCCCGAGACCCTCGCCGCGAGCTCGTCAGCCCATTCCATGGCTGGAGCCGGGCCTTACGAGATCGCGACGATCTTGTAGGCGATGTCGCCCGCGGGCACCTGGACCGTGACGTTCTCGCCCTTCTTCTTGCCGAGCAGGGCGCGTCCGACCGGGCTCTCGTTGCTGATCCGGCCCTCGGTGGGCTTGGCCTCGGTCGAGCCGACGATCGTGAACGTCTGGTTGCCATCGGGCCCGTTGACCTTCACGGTCGAGCCGATCTGGACGTGGTCGTTCGTGTGGTGCTCGTCGATCAGCGTGGCGTTCTTGATGAGCGCCTCGACCAGCTGGATCCGGCCCTCGACGAACGCCTGCTCGTTCTTGGCGTCCTCGTACTCGGCGTTCTCGGTGAGGTCGCCGTGCTCCTTGGCGTCGTGGATGCGCTGGGCGATCTCGGGGCGCTTCAGCGAGACCAGCTCCTCGAGCTCGTGGCGGAGCTTGCCGAGGCCGTCCTTGCTGATGTAGGTGGGCTTGTTGTTCACGGTCGTTCTCGCCCCCGGATAAGGAAAGAACCCCAGCCCCGCGAATTCAACTTGTGCGGGCTGGAGTCCGGGTTGGCGGCGAAGATTACCGCGCCCCTCTGGGGGTGTCAAAGACCCGGCGCCGGACTCGGTCAGTGCCGGCCGGACAACCCAATGAGTCGATCCCTGAGGCGGCGCAGCGAGCTGCGGTCGCCCGTGGCCACGAAGACGGTGTCGTCGCCGGCGATCGAGCCGATGATCTCCGGCCACCGCGTGCGGTCCAGCGCCGCCGCAACCGCGTGGGCGCTCCCGGGCAGCGTCTTGATGATCAACAGCAGGTCCGCCACCCGGAACTCGACGGGGACATCGGAGAGGAGGCGCCGTAGCCGGTCCTCTCCCGAGACCTCGGCGTCACGCAGGCGTGCGGGCAGGACGTAGGCGGAGCGCCCCTCTCGACTCCCCTTCCCGAGCCCCAGCTCCGCGACGTCGCGGCTGACCGTCGCCTGCGTCGCCCGGAAGCCGCGCTCGCGAAGGGCGGCGGCCAGCTCCTGCTGGGTACGGATCGGGCGCTGCTCGATGAGGTCCCGAATGGCGCGCTGGCGGAGCTGCTTCATCACCTCCATCGGATCACCGTCATCGGATCAACGATCCCACAGCCCGAGCCAGGCGACGACGACGACGGCCGCGAGCCCGATTCGGTACAGCACGAACACGCCCGTGCTGTGGGTGCGGAGGTAGCGCATGAGGACCGCGATCGCGAGCAGCCCGGCGACCAGCGACGCGAGCATGCCGGCGACGAGCGGCACGAGCGGCAGGTCGACGCCCGCCTCGCCGCTGATGATCTTCCGCAGCTCGTACAGGCCGGCGCCCGCGGTGATGGGGGTCGCCATGAGGAACGCGAACCTGGCCGCAGCCTCGCGATCCAGTCCCGCGAAGAGCCCGGCCGAGATCGAGATCCCGGAGCGGCTCACGCCGGGCACGAGGGCCAGGGCCTGCGCGGCGCCGATCCCCAGCGCGATCGGGAACGTGAGGCCGGCCATCTGCCGATCCCGCCTGCCGAGCCGGTCCGCGAGCCAGAGCACGACCGCGCCGGCGACGAGAGTCATCGCGACGAGGCGCGGCTCCCGAAAGGCGTTCTCGATCAAGTCGTTCAGCAGCACACCCACGATCACGGCGGGCACGGTCGATGCGGCGAGGAGCCATGCCAGGCGCCGATCTGGATCGCCCCTGAACGACCGATCGCGGATCGTGGCGAGACCGGCGGGGATCAATCGGATCCAGTCGGCTCGGAAGTAGACGAGCAGCGCGAGGAGCGTCGCGACGTGGAGCATGACGCTGAAGGCGAGGCTCTCCAGGATCGGGTCGTTCCAGCCGAGGAGCGCCGGCACGACGATCAGATGCCCCGACGACGAGACAGGGAGGAACTCGGTCAGCCCCTGCACGAGCCCAAGGACGATCGCCTGAACGATCTGATCCATCGCCGCAGCCTAGTCGCGGCCGGTCCGACGGCGCCCTCTTCGGCCGAACAACCCGTTCCCTGCTCGCCCAGCGAGCAGAACGCCGATTCCGGGGGCTTGGTGACTGCCCGGAGGGCTCGATAGGAGCTGTTCTGCTCGCCCAGCGAGCGGAATGCCGGCCGAGGGACCATGGAGGCGCCCGAACTGTCCCGAGACCCGCGGGTCTGCTCGTCCAGCGAGCACCGCGACCAGAAGCGGCGAGCGAGCGCCCAGTGGTGCCAACGAACTTAGGGCCTCTGGGCGCGTCGGCTAGCGGATGAACAGGGGCGCGAGCACCAGCGTGATCGTCGCGAGGAGCTTGACCAGAACGTGCAGCGACGGGCCCGCGGTGTCCTTGAACGGGTCGCCGACGGTGTCGCCGACGACGGCCGCCGCATGTGCCGGCGTGCCCTTGCCGAGGACGTTGCCGTCGTCGTCCTTGAGGTTGCCCGATTCGATGTACTTCTTGGCGTTGTCCCACGCGCCGCCGCCGTTGTTCAGCACGGTGGCGAGCAGCACGCCCGCGATCGTGCCGACCATCAGCATGCCCGCGACGGCTTCGTGGCCGAGGAGCAGGCCGACGATGATCGGGGTCGCGACCGCCACGACGCCCGGCAGGACCATCTGGCGGAGCGCGGCTCGGGTCGTGATGTCGACGACCCGGGCGTAGTCCGGGCGCTGGGTGTAGTCCATGATCCCGGGCATCTCCCGGAATTGGCGGCGGACCTCGACGATGATCGCCTGGGCCGTCGTGCCCACGGCGCGGATCGCCAGCGAGCTGAAGAAGTACACGAGCATCGCGCCGATCAGGCCGGCGATGAAGACATCGACGTTCGCGAGGTTGACCGACGTGAGCAGCTGCCGACCGGCGGCTGTTCCGGCCTCGATCTGGCGACCGATGATCAGGTTGACCTTGTCGATGTAGGCGCTGAACAGCAGGAACGCGGCGAGCGATGCCGATGCGATGGCGTAGCCCTTGGTGAGCGCCTTGGTCGTGTTGCCGACCGCGTCGAGGCGGTCGGTGATCTCGCGGGCGCCGGCCTCGGCGCGGCTGAACTCGGCGATGCCGCCGGCGTTGTCGGTGATCGGGCCGAACGTATCCATCGCGAGGATGTAGGCCGTCGTCATGAGCATGCCCATGGTCGCCACCGCGGTCCCGAAGATGCCCCCGACGTCGCGACCATCCGCGGTCGTGAGCTGGGCCTGAGTGCCGAGCCAGTGGCTCGCCCACAGCGCGATGCCGATGGTGATCGCCGTGACGAAGGTCGTCTCGAAGCCGACCGCGGTGCCCGAGATGATGTTCGTCGCCGGGCCTGTCTTGGACGCCTCGGCGATCTCACGAACCGGGCGGAACGTGCCGGCGGTGTAGTACTGGGTGATGTAGACGAACGCGACGGACGTCGCGAGCCCGACGACGCCGGCTCCGAAGAACCAGACCCACGCCGGGATGCCGTTCGATGGCAGGTCCGGCCCGGTGCTCATCATCAGGTTCGTGGTGACGAGCAGGCCGACCACGGACAGGATCGTGGTGACCCAGTACCCGCGGTTGAGCATGTTCATCGGGTTCTCGTCCTCGCGGCCGCGGACGAAGAAGATGGCCACGATCGTTGCCATCAGGCCGAAGCCGCGAACGACGAGCGGGAAGAAGATCCACGCCTGTGGGTTCGGCCAGTTGTTCGCCTGGGCGATGAGGAACGCGCCGACGCCCAGGATCATCGCGCCGATGTTCTCGGCCGCGGTGGACTCGAACAGGTCCGCGCCGCGGCCGGCGCAGTCGCCCACGTTGTCGCCGACGAGGTCGGCGATGACCGCGGCGTTCCGCGGATCGTCCTCGGGGATGCCCTTCTCGACCTTGCCGACGAGGTCGGAGCCGACGTCAGCCGCCTTCGTGTAGATGCCGCCACCGAGCTGAGCGAACAGGGCCACGAACGACGCCCCGAAGCCGAAGCCGACGATCAGGAAGGGCGCGTCGCGCGTCGCCTCCCCGCCATTGAGCCCGCCGAATGCGGCGAAGATGCCCCACACGCCGAGGAGCGACAGCGCCACGACGAGGAAGCCCGAGACGGCGCCGCCGCGCATCGCGACCTGCACGGCCTCGACCAGGCTGCGGCGGGCGGCCGCGGCGGTCCGCACGTTCGAGCGGACGCTGATGTACATGCCGATGATCCCGGACGCCATCGAGCACGCCGCCCCGACCAGGAATGCGATCCCCGTCCGCCAGCCGAGATCGAGCCCGAAGACGTTGGTGTCCGCGACCTCCTCGCCCTCGAACAGGGTGATGACGAGGCCGATGACCACGGCACCGACGAGGGCGAGCACGCCGATCGTCGTGTACTGGCGCTTGATGAATGCGTCAGCGCCCTCGCGGATCGTGTCGGCCACGTCCTGCATTGCCTGCGGCCCCTTGTCGCGCGACAGCACGTCACGGGCGAGGTAGATCGCGAACAGCACGGCGACGATGCCGGCGACCGGGATGGTCAGTTGAAGGGTGCTGGCATCCATCGGGCTCGGGGATCCTCCTGGCTCAGGTGCTGATGCACGGGCGCCCGTGGGCAGGGCGTCGCACGTGCGTGTGGGTCAGGAAATGCCGGTGGTCCGTTGGTCGCGCCGATCGGACCCATCCGGGCCGGGCCGGAGTCTAGCACGAGGCCCGCCCCTATACTCCCGCTCCTGTGAGCCAGCGACCCCACCCGTGAGTCAACGCCCGGCGCTCGGCTGCCTGTTCGAGGTGGTCGAGACCCTCGTCCTGACGATCGTCATCTTCCTCGGAATCCAGACCTTCGTCGCCCAGCCGTACAAGGTCCAGCAGCTCTCGATGGAGAGCACGCTCCTACCCGATCAATATGTCCTCGTCGACAAGCTGACGCCGCGCTGGGCGCCGTACTCCCACGGCGACATCGTCGTCTTCGATCCACCGGAATCGTGGACGTCGGGCGCCAACGTGCCGTTCATCAAGCGGGTGATCGGGCTGCCGGGCGAGCTGGTCGAGCTGCGGGAGGGCAAGGTCTTCGTCAACGACGTCGAGCTCGACGAGCCGTACATCTTCGTCGAGGATGGCCTTCCCCAGACCACCGATCCCACGGCCGGCGGGCTCTCAGAGTGGCTCGTGCCCGAGGGCGAGATCCTCGTCATGGGCGACCATCGACAGGCGTCTGCCGATTCGCGGAACTTCGGCCCGATCGAGGTGTCGCACGTCATCGGCCGCGCGTGGCTTCGGTACTGGCCGTTCGACACGTTCGGGGTCCTCGAGACGCCGACGCACGCGGAGCTCAACGCCAGCGCGGCCCCGGAGTCCAGCCCGAGCACATGAACCTGGTGCTGGTCGCGATCGTCCTCGCGATCTGTGCCGGCGCGGTCGTGGCGGTGTCCACCCGGGAATCAGGCGCCTCGGCGATCGGGCTCGCGGTGGCGCTCGTCGCCGCGGCGCTGCTCGTCGAACGACTGCCCTCGGCCGCCATCCTCGGCGTGCGCGTCGTGGCGGCGCTGCTCGTGGCGACGATCGTCCGATCCGCGCTCCGCGGCGGCGCGCGACAACCATCGCCGCTCGGCTGGCCCGCGGAGGCGTTGCTCGCGACCGCGGGTGCGATCGCAGGGCTTGGCGTCGCGGTCGCCCTGACGACGCTCGCCGCGGCGAATGGGGTACCGGTCGGCGGACCGACGGCACCCGGCCCGATCAACCCAGGGGCGGCGGGCGACGGGAGCGCCACGATCACGGCGATGGCGATGACGGTCGCCGCCGGCACGGGCCTGCTCGCGCTCGCCGTGGCGCCGCTGATCCACGGCCAGCCCGGCGGTCGACGCGCGATCGGGCTGGTGCTCGTCACGCAGGCCGTGCTGCTGATCCGGGTCGGCATCGCCGGCCCCGGGACGGAGCTGGAGGAGATCGCCCGCGCCGCGCTGCTCGTCGTCAGCGGCGCTACGGGTGCGACCCTCGCTCGGGCGGCCGTGACCGCGCGGCTCACCGAGGACGCCGACGTGACCGCCGCCGACCTGCGCCGCACCGCACGCGCGAGGTGACCAAACTGCGTGGCGCCAGTGCGATGACCACCACTGTGATGACGGTGCCCGGGTGACGCTGCTGGCGCTCACGATGGTGGCGCTCGGCGCGGGCCTGGCGATCATCGTGCTGGCGGGCCAGCGCCGATTCGTCGCCCTGGTCATCGGCTTCGTCGCCAGCATCGTTGTCCTCGGACTGGCGCTGGCC
This sequence comes from uncultured Chloroflexia bacterium, assembly GCA_963721765.1. GTDB lineage: Bacteria > Chloroflexota > Limnocylindria > Limnocylindrales > CSP1-4 > UBA5189. Next base: position 631,491 of record CAVRJP010000001.1, on the reverse strand, counting down.
ATGCCGCCGGAGGAGTCGCTCGTCCTCGGCGGCGTCGGCCTGGTGAGCACGCCGGTCGTCCGGGCGATGGCCGTCGCCTGGTCTGCGGGCACGGCGGTGCTGGGTCTCCTCGAGCTCGCGGTCGGCGGAAGGCCGACCGTCGTCGGACCGTCGCTCGTGGGCCTGGCCGTCGCGGGGATCGCGCTCGCGACCAAGGATCCGGCGAGCTCCATGGCCGCCCTCGCCGCGGGTGGCGTCGCCGGCGTCGTCATCCCCGGGCTCGCGGGCTGGCTCGACAACACGTCAGTGACGTCGCGCCTCATCACGACGGGGCGGGGCTCGTTGGCCGTGATCGGCTCGGGGCTGCTCGGGCTCGCCGTCATCGCCTGGGGCGCGTCTGCCGCGGGCCCGCTCGGCGGCGGGTCGGGGCTTGCGCTGGAGTCGGACGGTCGGTTCGGCCTGGGGTTGGCCCTGCTCGGGATCGTCTCCGCCGTCGCCGTTCGATGCGGGCTCATCCCGCTGCACGTCTGGGCGGCACGGTTCATGGAGGGCGTAAGCCCGCTGGCGATTCCCGCCGCGTTCGCGTGGGGCAGCGCCGCGTTCGTGCTCGTCGCGCTCGAATGGAGCCAGGTCGCGCTCCAGCCCACGGCGGTGGGCGACGTCGAGCGCCTGCTCATCGTCTCACTTGCGCTCGTGAGCGTCGTGCTCGGCGGCCTGGCGGCGATGGTCCACGACGACATCGAGCATGTCCTCGGCTATTCGATCCTCGCGGATGCCGGCGTGGCCGTGCTCGCCTTCGCGTCGCTGGAGCCGGCTGCCGTCGGGGCCGCGCGCAACTGGCTCGTCGCCAGCGCGACGGTCAAGACCGCGCTCGCGGCCTGGGCCGGGGTGGTCCGGTCGACCTACGGCGGCCATCGGCTCGAAGACCTCGGTGGCTGGGCGCGGCGATCTCCCGTCCTCGGCCTGGCATTCGCGGCGATCATCGTGTCGGCGGTCGGCTTGCCGACAATGTCGCTGTTCGAGGCGCGGACCGGCCTGGTGTCGGCCGCGCTGCCGGACGTCGGCGTGGTGGTCGCGCTCCTCGTCGCCCTGATGCCCGCGGTCTACCTCGGGCGGATCGCGATGGCGGGCCTCGCGCCGGTGAGCCTCGCAGTGGGTGCCGGGCCGTCGGGCATGCTCCACTGGAGCGGCGGACGCGCGGAGGGATGGTCCGATGGGGATCGCCGCCAGGCAATCCGGGCGATCCCTGCCGAGCTCAAGGCGAACCGGGCGCCGCTCGCCGCGATCGGCGTGATCGTGCTGGCGGCGATGGCGCTGGTGACGTCCGCTGGGGGTGCGGGCGGCGGCACCTGACCCGAGCGGACACGGCGACCGGGCTACCCGGCGACTCGCGCCCTGCCGCTCGCCGCGTTCGGAGCGCCTCTACTCCTCGGGCGCGAGCACCCAGCGATCGACCTCGCGGTCGTAGTCGACGAGCTCGCCGGGCGCGAACCACATCGCGAGCTCCGCGGTCGCGGTCTCGGCGCCGTCGGAGGCGTGGACCAGGTTCTGGGCCGTCTCGAGCGCGAGGTCGCCCCGGATCGAGCCGGGCGCCGCCTCGTGGGGTCGCGTCGCGCCGACCATCGACCGAACGACTGCAATCGCGTTCGGGCCCTCGAGCGCCAGGGCAACGAGCGGGGCGGAGGTGATGAAGTCGAGCAGGCCCTCGAAGAACGGCTTGCCGCGGTGGATTTCGTAGTGCCGCTCGGCGAGGGGTCGATCGACGTGCACGAGCTTCAGGCCGACAAGCTTCAGGCCGCGCTCCTCGAACCGGGCCACGATCCGACCCACGAGCAGGCGCTGCACGCCATCGGGCTTGACGAGGACGAGCGTTCGCTCGGTCACGAGACCTCCAGGCTCTCCGCGGCCGCATCGAACGCAGCCTCGGCTTCGAGATGTCGCCCCAGCAGGCGCTGGGCGTCGCCGCGGACGAGCGCGGCGTTGGGCTCGCGGCGCAGCCGCAGGGCTTCGAGGACGGACGGCGCGAGCGTGGGATCGTGGCGGAGCACGAGCGAGAGCCGCAGGAATGCCTGCTCAGGGTTCGAGCCGAGCTCCTCGCGGGCGCGCGCCAGCTCGGCAGCGGGATCCAGCTGGGCCTTGGCCCGCTTGGTCCGCGGCCGATCCGCCGGGGGCCTTGTGGTGTAGACCTGCGTGTCCTCGGTGGAGCGCTGGATGGCGGCTTCCCACTCGGCGCCGCCCGTCGCCTCGATCACCTCGCGAGGGCCCGGCACGGCGCGTCGAGCGTCGGGAGTGCCGTCGGCCGAACTCGAGGCGCCGCCCTCGACGCCGCCCATCGGCGGCCCGGCGACCGCGGCGTCCCGCATGCCGGTCGTCCCGCGCCGGCCCGCGGCGACCCGCGCGTCGGTCTCGCGTCGGAGCTCGTCCAGATCGCTCCGATCGACCGGCCCGGCAGGCCAGAAGGCACGCCGGGGCATGCCCGCGAACAGCGCGTCCAAGGTCGCTGCATCGGCGACCGGGAGCCGGTCCATCAGCGCCCGCGCGTCATCCGATCGGCCGTCGGCGGCGACCGCCTCCGCGGCGATGCACAGTGCGACGTCGTCCGAGCCGCCGGCCTCGAGGTGGGCCTGCGCGGCTTCGGCCGCGCCGGGGCCCTCGCCCGTCCGCCAGCGGGCCTCGGCGAGCCCGGCAAGTCCCGCCACGTCGAGCGCGTCGCGCGCGAACAGGTCCTCCAGCTCCGCGCGGGCGAGCAGGAGCTGGCCCATGCGCAGGTGGATCCGGGCCAGCCGCAGGTCGTCGCGCACGGTGCGATCGGGCGCGGCGGAAATGTCGCCGATTGACGCGCCTTCGGCGGCCGCAGGGTCGGCGGTCATCGCGTCGTGCGCCGCGTCGGTCGTCGACGGGACGGTCATGACGGCAACCGCAGCACTCGATCGAGGCCACGCAGCGAGCGCGGCGGCGCGACGACCGCGAGTCGAAGGGCGTCGTCGCGGAACAGCTCGCGCGCCAGGCGCGCCACGTCGGCCGACGTCACCGCCTCGATCGCCGCGAGCGCCTCATCGAGCGTGAGCACTCGCTCGTGGAGCGCCTCCTGGCCACCGACCCACGATGCGAGGTGGCGGGTCTCCTCCATCCGCAGCTCCAACCCGCCGGACAGGTACGCCTTCGCCTTGTGGAGCTCGTCGCCGGGAACCTCGTCGTCCCGAAGGCAGCGCGAGCTCGCGCAGGATCGCGTCGAGCGCTCGACCCACTCGCCCCGGATCGACCCCCGCGGTCACCTGGAGCGCCCCCGCGTCGGCGTACTCGACGATCCCCGAGCCGACGTCGTACGCGAGCGCATCCCGGTCCACCAATGACAGGAAGAGGCGGCTGCTCATCCCATCGCCGAGGATGGCGTTGAGCACCGAGAGCGCCCACGCATCGGGATGGTCGCGCCGGAGCGCGGGCACGCCGACGCAGAGCTGCGCCTGCGTGGAGTCGCGCCTGCCCGTCATGACCCGCTCGCCCGCGGGCAGCGACGGGGCGGGTTCGAACCCACGGACGGCGCCGTTCCCCCGCCCGAATGCCGCCCCGGTCAGCTCGACCGCCTCGGTATGCTCGAGGTCGCCGGCGACGGCAACCACCGCGTTCCCCGGGCGGTACGTGGCCGCCCAGAAGCTCCGGATGCCCGACGCCGGAAGGGCGCGCACGTCGGACTCCTCGCCGCAGATCTCCCGCCCGAGCGCCGACTGGCCGAACATCGCCTGCTGGAACAGGATCTGGGCGTACTCGGCGGGGTCGTCCAGGTAGCCCCGGATCTCCTCGATGATGACCTCACGCTCGCGGTCGATCTCGGCCGGGTCGAGGGCCGGCCGGCAGATCAGCTCGCCGAGCACCGCCATCGCCCGTTCCGTCTCGCGGCGCGGTACGCGGACCCAGTACACGGTCGCCTCTCGATCGGTCGCCGCGTTGAACGATCCGCCGACGCCCTCGATCGCCTCGCTCAGGGCTCTCGTGGTCGGGAAGGCCGCGGTGCCCTTGAACGTGAGGTGCTCGAGGAAGTGGGCCATTCCCGCCTGGCCGGGCGTCTCCAGGCGCGACCCCGCGGTGACGTAGGCCGCGATCGACACCGACCGAGCCGCGGGCAGGCGCGCCGAGATCACGCGTGGTCCGTCGGCCAGCGCCGTCCGTTCGAACATCGTGGTGGATGGTACCTGCGGGTGGAATTCGAAGCGGCCGGCGCCGATGGCGCCGGCCGCGTGATTCGAAAGCCCGACCTACTTCGGCAGGTAGGCCTCGATGAAGCTCTGGGCGAAGTAGATGACGAAGGCGATCGAAACGACCCACATGAGCGGATGGATCTCGCTCATCTTGCCGCGCACGATCTTGATGACCGTCCAGCTGATGAACCCGGCGCCGACACCCACGCTGATCTCGTAGGTGAGCGGCATGAGGATGATCGCCAGGAGGGCCGGGAAGCCGTCCTCGAAGTCGCTGACCTTGATGTCCCGCACCTGCGTGAACATCAGGAAGCCGACGAGCACGAGGGCAGGCGCCGTCGCGACGCCCGGGATGATCCCCGCCAGCGGGGCGAGGAAGATCGCGAGCAGGAACAGCACGCCGGTGACCACCGAGGCAAACCCGGTTCGCGCTCCCTCGGCAACGCCCGCCGCGCTCTCGATGTACGTGGTGTTCGACGACACCCCTGCGAGGCCGCCGATGGCCGCCGCGGCGCTGTCGACGAGGAGCACTCGACCCGTGCCCGGCACAGAGCCGTCCTCTCGGGCGAGTCCGGCCTCGCTGGCGACGCCGGTGACCGTGCCCATCGTGTCGAAGAAGTCGACGAGCATGATCGAGAAGATCACGAGCACGGCCGTCAGGATCGGCAGCACGGTGAAGACGTTCGTGAGGTCGAACGCGCCGATCCGGCTGAAGCTCGGAATCGCCGACAGTCCTGCCGGCACCGTCGCGACGCCCGCGACGAGTGCGAGGGCCGTCGTGGCGAGGATGGAGATGACGAGCGCGGCCTTCACGCGACGCGCCCAGAGGATCACCGTGATCAGCAGCCCGAACAGGAAGACGAAGTGCGACGGCAGCGTCGGGAACACCGGGGCGAGCGCCGGGCCCGTGGCCGAGGTGTTGCCGGTCGAGGCGATGAATCCGCCGTTGAAGAACCCGATGAACAGGATGAACAGGCCGATGCCGGCTCCGATCGCTCGCTTGAGCGACAGCGGGACCGCGTTCATGACGGCCTCGCGGAAGCCGACGAGGACCAGCGCCGTGACGACGAGGCCCTCGAGGACGATGACGCCCATCGCGCCTTCGGGCGAGAGCCCGCGTGCGGTCAGGCCGAACGCCACGATGGCGTTGATCCCGAGCCCGGCCGCGAGCGCGAACGGGTAGTTCCCGATCACGCCCATCGCGATGGTCATGATCCCGGCGATCAGGGCCGTCGCCGCGGAGACCGCCGCGATGCCCGCCGGATCCAGCTGGAAGCCGGCGCCGAGGATGCCGGCGTTCACGAAGATGATGTAGACCATGACCATGAACGTGGTCAGGCCACCACGGATCTCCGTGGCCATGTTGGTGCCGCGTTCGGCGAACTTGAAGTACTCGGCGATCGCGCCTCCCCCACCGGAACGCGGCGCCGAATTCGACGGATGCGTTCACCCGGACCTGTCCCTCCTCCTCCGAGCGCGCCGCGCCTTGGGCCGGCACGGTCCGCGCAACCCTCTCCCCGCGGGCCTGGGCAGGCCCACCGATGCGCCGGATGGTACGCCCGCACACAAGGGGATCAAGACGAAATTCGCGCTCGCCGGGCCGGCACGGGAGCGAGCGTGGCTACTCCTCGGCCGGCGAGATGTCGAGCCCCTGGAGCTCCATCTGGACGTAGCCCGAGGTGTCGAACGAGAGCTGGTGCGGCTCGAACGGCGAGCCCGACCCATCGCCACCTGGCGTGAACTCGACGACGACCGATTCGTCGCCCTGGACCAGCGTGTAGACGAGCAGCTGGTCGGGCCGCGTCTGGAAGTCGAGGTGTTCGAACGAGTCGACGTTCAGCGTGATCGCGATCGGCGTGAAGTAGGTCGACACGTCGGGCTGGTCGACGACGATCCGCTCCACCCAGCCGGTTCCATGCGCGGCGACGTCGCGGCCACGCAGGTATCGATAGCTGACCGTCTGCTTCAGCAGCGGCCGCAGGAGATTGAGCATGTCCTCGCGGCTCGTCACGACACCCTGGTTCACGAAGAACTTGGCCGGCGGCTGCATGGGCAGGCGCTCCTCCTCCGGGGGCACTCGGGGTGGGAGGGAACGCTGGCGATGGTAGCGCGCGCCGCCGGTCGTCGGGCCGCCGATTCGGGATGCGAATCGGTATCGAATCCGCTGGTCGTATGATCCGGCCGTGCTCCTCGCGATCGACGTCGGCAACTCGAACATCACGGTCGGCTCGTTCCGGAACGGCAGTCTCGCCGCCGTGCGTCGAGCGGCCACGCCCCACGCGGCGACGGCCGATGAGGTCGAGATCCTGCTCGAGGACCTCCTGCGCCTGGACAATGCCGCGTTCGCGGATGTCTCGGCGATCGCCTGTGCCTCGGTCGTGCCCGTCGTCACTGCGGCGCTGGAGACGGTTGCCGCCCGGCGCGAGCGCTCGCTGACCCTCGCCGGTGCGGGCACGGTCCCGCTGCCGATCCGCGTCGACCGGCCAGGCGAGGTGGGCGCGGATCGGCTCGTCAACGCGCTCGCCGTGGCGCGCCTGTACGGGGTGCCGGCGGTCGTGGTCGATCTCGGCACGGCGACCACGTTCGACTGCGTCGCTCGCGACGGGGCGTTCGTGGGTGGCGCGATCGCGCCCGGGCTGGAGCTGGGCCTCGATGCCCTCGCCGGTCGGACGGCGAAGCTCCCGCGAGTCGAGCTCCGGATTCCGGACCGGGCGATCGGGCGCGACACGACATCGGCGATCCAGAGCGGCGCGGTCCTGGGCTATCAATCCCTCGTCACCGGGCTGCTGGTGAAGATCCGGCGTGAGCTGGCCGATGCCGGGGATGTGTCCGTGGGCGAGGTCCACGTCGTCCTCACCGGCGGCCTGTCGCGTGGTCCCTGGGCGGCGGCCCTCGACGGCGTCGAGGCGATCGACCCCGAGCTGACCCTGAAGGGCCTCGCGATCCTCCACGCCGAGGTCGCCGGCGGCCAACCACTCGAGCTCCCGCTGGCATGACGGAACGAACCAGTCGACTCGATGGACGCCTCGTGGCGCTCGGTGTCACGGGCTCGATCGCCGCGTACAAGGCGGTCGAGCTGCTGCGGCTCCTGACTGCCGAGGGCGCCGACGTGGTCGTGCTCCTGTCGCCCAGCGCGACCCGCTTCGTCGGGCCGCTGTCCTTCGCCGCGCTCTCGCGACACCCGGTCGAGACCGACGTCCTCGACCTCCTGCCCGATGGGCGCATCGGGCACATCGTGGTCGCCGACAGCGCCGATGCGATCGTCGTTGCGCCCGCCACCGCCCACTGGCTGGCTGCGATGGCCAACGGACTCGCCGGCGACGTCGTCACGGCGACCGCGCTCGCGACCAGCGCGCCGGTCGTCGTCGCGCCGGCGATGGATGGCGACATGTGGACGCACCCGGCGACGGTGACGAACGTCAACCGACTGCGCGACGGCTTCGGGTACACGGTCGTCCCGCCGACCGCCGGCCCGCTGGCTTCCGGTCAGTCCGGCATGGGCCGGCTCGCAGAGCTCCCGTCGATCGTCGACGCGGTCGTCGCCGCCGTTGCCGGACGGGCGGTCCGAGCGCCGAAGCGCGAGGCTCGGCCCCCGATCACGACCGGCGGGCCTCGCGAGGCGGACCTGGTCGGGCGGTCGATCGTCATCACCGCGGGCGGCACGCGCGAGCCGATCGATCCGGTTCGGTTCATCGGCAACCGCTCGACCGGGAGGATGGGCGCCGCCCTCGCCGAAGCGGCGCTGGCGCGGGGCGCGACCGTGACCCTGATCGCCGCAGCGGTCGAGGTGCCGCTGCCACCTGCGGCGCGCATCGTTCGCGTGGAGCGCGCTGTGGAGATGCGCGAGGCCCTCGGCGCGGCGATGCGACCCCAGGATGCGAGCCCGCCCGACGCGCTGGTGATGGCCGCCGCCGTGGCGGACTTCGCGCCCGTGGAGCCCGCCGATCGCAAGATCGCGCGGGCGGATGGCCTCGCGCTTGAGCTCGAGCCGACGCCGGACCTGCTGGCCGAGGTGGCGACGCTCGCCTCCGAGCGGGCCGCCGCCGGCGAAGGCCGGGCGCCGGTACTCGTCGGATTCGCGGCGGAGACGGGCGGCATCGAGCGGGCGGCGGGCAAGCTGCGTTCGAAGGGCATCGACCTGCTCGTCGCCAACGACGTCTCGGAGGCCGGCTCCGGGTTCGGGACCGAGACGAACCGGGTCACGATCCTCGATCGGTCGGGCGGCTCGGATGCCCTGCCGCTGCTCTCGAAGCGCGAGGTCGCCGATCGCGTGCTGGACCGCGTCGCACGGGCGTTGGACGACCTCGATGCGGCGGCGCAGACTGCCGGCATGCACGGAGCCGCATCGGAGCGAGGTCGTTCGACGTGAGCGCGTCGGAGCACGATGTTCGCCGGCTGACCGTCACCGACATCGGCCGGATGTACGCCGACGGCGAGCGCATCCCGATGCTCACCGCCTACGACTATCCGACAGCGCGGATCCTCGACGACGCCGGCATCCCGATGATCCTCGTCGGCGATTCGCTCGGCCAGGTCGCGCTCGGCTACGAGTCGACGGTACGGGTCACCATGGACGAGATGCTGCATCACACGCGTGCGGTCGTGCGCGGGACGCGGCGGGCGCTCGTGATCGGCGACATGCCGTTCCTGTCGTACGCGACGACCGGCGAGGCGACCGAGAACGCGGGCCGGTTCCTCCAGGACGGCGGGGCGCAGGCGGTCAAGGTCGAGGGCGGGGTTCGGAGCGCTCGGGTGGTCGAGGCACTGGTCAAGTCCGGCGTACCGGTCATGGGCCACATCGGCTGGACGCCGCAGTCGCAGCACGGCCTGGGCGGCAAGGTCAAGGTCCAGGGCAAGACGCGTGATGCTGCCCGCGCGTTGCTGTCCGACGCCGTCGCGATCCAGGAGGCCGGCGCGTTCTCGATCGTGCTCGAGCTCGTGCCGGAGCAGCTCGCCGCGGTGATCACGTCGCGCCTGCGCATCCCGACGATCGGGATCGGAGCCGGCCCACACTGCAGCGGCCAGGTCCAGGTGATCCCGGACCTCATCGGCCTCGGCGACTTCCACCCGAAGCACTCCCGGGCGTATGCCGACCTCCAGGGCACCATCGGCGCGGCGGCGCGCGCGTGGGTCGCGGACGTCCTCGCGGGAACGTTCCCCGGCCCCGCCGAGACCGTCCGCATGGACGACGCGGTCCTCGACGAGGCGCTGGGGCGCCACTCCGACGACCGAGCCGCGGGCGATCGCATCCCCTCCGCCATCCCGCTCGACCGCGACCTCTAGCTCGTCGTCCCGCTCGGCTTCCCGCCGTCGCGTCACGACGCGAGGCTCGGGCCCGCACCGGGATTTCTCGCAAGAGCGTCAGAGCGAGGCTTGGGTCCCGCACCCGGATTTCCTGCCACAGCATCAGGTAGAGAGGCTTAGACGGCGGATCGGCCCGCATTGCCGTTGGGCTTCGAGGGTTCACGCTCGGCCAGTCAGCGAATTCCTGCCATTCCGGTGTCATCGGGCAAATTGACAGGGAAATCGCCTGCTAAGCCCGGCGTGGTGACGCTCTGGCAGGATGTCCGGTCGCGCGCCGGCGATGCGAGGGCGCGACTCTGGCGACGTGAGGGCGCGACTCAGGCGAGGGCCGCGACCTGCGCGTGGCGGTAGCAGTCGATCGTGTGGTCGTTGACGAGGCCGGCAGCCTGCATGAACGCGTAACAGATGGTCGGACCGACGAAGCGGAAGCCGCGTCGCTTCAGGTCCTTCGACATCGCCTTCGATTCGGCGGTCTCTGCCGGGATGCTGCCGAGTCCGATGAACGCGTTCTGGATCGGCGCGCCGCCCACGAACGACCACAGGTGGTCGACGAAGGTGACGCCCCCGCGCTCCAACTCGAGCACGGCGCGCGCGTTGTCGATCGTCGACTCGATCTTGGCCCGGTTCCGGACGATCGCCGGATCGAGCATCAGCCGATCGACGTCGTCCGGTCCGAATGTCGCCACGCGATCCGGCTCGAAGCCCGCGAACGCCGCCCGATAGCCGTCGCGCTTGCGGAGGATCGTCGTCCAAGACAGGCCCGCCTGCGCGCCCTCGAGCGTCAGCAGCTCGAACAGGTGCCGCCGATCACGGGACGGCACACCCCACTCGACATCGTGATGCTCGAGGTTGAGCGGGTCCGTCCCCGGCCAGGCACAGCGCACGAGTGTCTCGACTGCCATCGTCGGCATGCTAGCCAACATGGCTTACCTGCCAAACAACGTCAGGTTCATCCTGGATCACCCGCAGATCACCGAACGCTCACCTGCGCCTCACCACCCGATCACCCGCCGATCGCCACTCGATTGGCGTAGCCTCGCGACGTGACGACGAAGGCAGACCAACCGGGAACGAGCGCCGACCACCCATCGGCGATCGCCGACCTCGCTCCGGGTGGCGTCCTCCGCATCGTTCGGTCGCGAGCGGAGCTGCGCGACGCGCTGGCACGTGCCCCCCGGCCGGTCGGGCTCGTACCGACCATGGGCTGGCTGCACGAGGGCCACCGCGCGCTGATTCGGCGGGCGCGCGATGAGAACGCCACGACCGTGGTGTCGATCTTCGTCAACCCGCGCCAGTTCGGCGACCCCGCGGACCTCGAGAAGTACCCGCGGAGCGAGGGTCGTGACGTCGCGATCTGCACCGAGGAGGGGGCGGACCTCGTGTTCGCACCGGGCGTCGAGGACGTCTATCCGTCCGGGTTCGACACGTCCGTCCGGGTCGGCAAGCTGGCCCAGGTGCTCGAGGGGGCCGCGCGGCCCGGCCATTTCGACGGCGTCGCGACGGTGGTCGCGATCCTGTTCGACCTCGTCGGGGCGGATCGGGCGTACTTCGGCCAGAAGGACGCGCAGCAGCTGCTCGTGATCCGCCGCATGGCGAAAGACCTCGCCCTGCCGATCGAGGTCATCGGGCTGCCGACCGTCCGTGAGCCCGACGGCCTGGCCCTGTCCTCGCGCAACGTCCACCTCTCCCCCGCCGAGCGCCAGGCGGCACCCGCAGTGCGACGCGCCCTGCTCGCCGCCCGAACGCACTGGTACGAGGGCGAGCGATCCGCGGAGGCGCTCCGGGACGTCATGCGCAACGCGCTCGCCGCGGAGCCGCTCGCCAACCCCGAGTACGTCTCGGTTGCCGATGCCGAGACGCTCGACGAGCTCGACACGATCGACGGCCCCGCCCTGTTGTCGACCGCCGTCCGTTTTGGCAGCACGCGGCTCATCGACAACGAGCCGATCGGGTGACGTCGGGCGCGCACGAGCCCTCCGAGATCCTCGCCAGAGCCCGCGCGCTCCTGCCCGATCTCCTCCCGATCCGCCGGGCGATCCACAAGCGCCCCGAGGTCGGCCTCGACCTGCCGGAGACGCAGGCACGCGTGGCCGCCGAGCTTCGGAAGGTCGGCCTCGAGCCGGCGCTCGGCAAGGGCCTGTCCAGCGTGACCGCGACCATCGGCGCGGAACGTCCGGGACGCACCGTGGTCCTCCGCGCCGACATGGATGCCCTGCCGCTGACGGAGGAGACCGGCCTCGACTTCCCGTCCGAGGTCTCCGGCCGGATGCACGCCTGCGGACACGATATGCACCTCACGATGCTGCTCGGGGCGGCCCGCCTCCTGGTCGAGCGCCACCATGCGAACCGGGAAAGCCTGCCCGGCCCGGTCCGGCTGATGTTCCAACCGGGCGAGGAAGGCTTCTTCGGCGCGAGGGTGATGCTCGACGAGGGCTTCCTCGACGACCTCTCGCCGGCGAGCGCCCGCGCCTTCGCGATCCACATCTCGGCCCAGTTCCCGTCGGGCGAGGTCCATGCGCGCCCGGGCGCGCAGCAGGCGTCCACGGACAACTTCGCGATCACCATTCGTGGTCGAGGCGGTCACGCATCGGCGCCCCACAACGCCCTGGACCCGATCCCGGTCGCGGCCGAGCTGATCACCGCGCTCCAGGTGGCGATCACGCGGTCGGTCGACCCGTTCGACCCGGTCGTGCTCACGATCGGCCACCTGACCGCGGGCACGGCGCCGAACATCATCCCCGAGACGGCGCAGCTCCGCGGGACCTTCCGATGCGTCTCGGACGAGCGGCGGGAGGGGATGCCCGAGCTGATCCGGCGCGTGGCCAACGGCGTCACGTCGGCCCACGGGGTCGCAGCCGAGATCGAGTTCGAGCCGCTCTACCCGGTGACCATGAACGACGCGGGGGTCTACGAGCGGGTCAGCGAGATCGCTCGAACGGTCGTCGGTGATACCGAGGTGCACCAGATGCCGGCGCCGATGATGGCCGCGGAGGACTGGTCGTACGTCCTCCAGCGGATCCCGGGCGTCATGGTCAACCTCGGGGCGCGCCCCCGAGACCGCGAGCTGGCCGGCTTCCCACAGAACCACTCGAACGCGGTGGTCTTCGACGAGGACGCGATGGCCGTCGGTGTCGCGCTCTACGCCGCCGTCGCCGAGCGGCTGGATCCCGAAGCGTGAGCGTGGGCGACGCGATCAGGCCGGGATGCGTGCCTCGGTCGCGACTCCGAGGATGCGGTCGATGTCGAGGTTGGCGCCGACGAGCTCCTTGATGAGCTCGATCTTCTCGAGGTCCGCGGCGTGCGTCTTGACGAGGAGGTCGTGAATCTCGGACGCCACCGTGTACGTGTCGTGGGGCACGAGGGTCGCGAAGAGATCCGCTCGGCGGATCGCCTCGATGACTGCCCTGCGCGGTCGATAGCCGCCGGTCAGGACCAGGCCGATCGCGGCGCCGGCGTGGCTGTCGTCGAGCCCCAGCGTCGGCGCGGTCAGCTCGTCGACCGAGGCCGCCCGCGGTGAGCCCATCAGGTGCGCGGTGGTCAGCGTCAGGATCACGTCCTCGCGGTCGCCGGGCACGATGACGAGCGTGCCCGACCCCACCCGCTCGAGCATGTGCCCCGGCTCCATCGCGCCGATGGCGACGCCATCGATGACCCGCTCGAGGTCCGGGCCAGGGTGGATCGTCTCGCCCTGGACGCCCTCGAGGATCATCTCGAGCGTCGGGTTCGACAGGATCGGCTGCACCGGGAGGATGCCGAGCAGCGGGATGTCATAGGGTGCGAGACCTCGCTCCAGGACCTTCTGGATCCCGGGCTGGGCCTTGACGTCGACCTTGTTCACGATCGCGCCCGCGACCGGCACGTCGTGCTGGGCGAAGAGCGACGCGTTGAGCACGATCTCGTCGATCGGGCGCCCGACGCCGCCCTCGCTGACGATGATCGCCGGGGTCCCGAGCTGCGCCGCGACAACTGCATTGGACAGCCCGATGACCGCGCCGACCCCCGCGTGCCCGGTGCCCTCGACGAGGAGGACGTCGTGGTCGGCGAATTGAGCGTGGGCCCGGGCGATCCTCGCGGGCAGATCCTCGACCACCTCGCCCGCGATGTACGCCTTCGTGAAGCCCCGCGGGATGTGCACCGGGCTCAGGACCGAGTACGGCTCCGGCAGCCCGAAGGTCGCGCGCATCAGGACGGCGTCCTCGTCGGCCGGCTCGCCGTCGTCGATCACGGTTCGCTGGCCAACCGGCTTCATGAACCCCGCGTGGAGCCCGCGCCGCACGAATCCTTCGAACAGCCCGAGCGCGGCCGTCGTCTTGCCGCGGTTCTGGCCCGTGGCGGCGAGGTAGACCTGTCTCACGATGGCGCGGTCGCGCCTTACGTGCGGGCGGTCGTCTTGCGCTCGATCAGCGCGATCCCTTCGCGGAGGCGGCTGACCGTTTCGGCATCGACCGCCTCGGACTCGAGGTACGGCCCGAGCCGATCCATGATGTCCGCGACGAGGCCCAGGAACACCGCCGCGTCCGCGACGAAGAACTGGGGCTCGTTGTTGTATCTGACGAGCGTGAGGCGGCCCTGCAGGACGCGGCGTTCCTCGACGTGGGCGATCTGGGTCGCGAAGTTGTGGCCCTGGATGCCGTCGGGGTTGTTGAGGAAGTTCAGGGCGTTGTCGATCGCCAGTCCGAAGCGGGCGCGCCACGCGACCAGCCGCTCGTGCACCTCCGGCGGGATGCGCACCTCGGCGACCTCGTCGAACACCTCGGGCGAGACCGTGAGCAGACCCACGATCGTCGTCCCGGCCCGCCCGCCCAGCATCACCTGGAGGCTGCGCTCGAGCGTGAACACCTCGGAATCGAAGCGCGGCGACGTGATGACGTCGGTCAGCAGGTCCTCGACGTTGTCCAGCTGCCCCGGCTCGCCCAGCGAGGTCGACAGCGCAATGATCTCTTCCTTGAAGAGGAACTTCTCTTCGTGATCAAGCACGGCGCGATCCTAGCAGGGGCCGCGCGCAGGTCAGCACGACACGAGCCCCGGATCGTGCGGCGGCACCACCGAAGCGCAGACCGTCGCCGATGGGCGGTTGGCGCCTGTCGCGGACGGGACCCGTCAGCCGCCGATGACGTGCGACTTCCGAACCAGATCGGCCTGCATTGGCGGAATCGTCCGCCACCTGCCGATGTGGTGCGACTTCGGCAGCAACGGCAGGCGTCATCGGCTCCTCGACCCGTCATTCACCGATGTGGTGCGCAGGCGACGGGAAAATCGGCCCTCAGGGGCTTGCGCTGACCGGCACACCGATGCCGGGAAGGCACTCGCGACTGCCGAAGTCGCATGGGATCGGCAGGTGTCAGGACAAGGCCGACCCGAACGACGACCTGGCGATCGCGGACCTGAGGACGGTTACGGGTAGAGGCCGCGCATCTGCATCGCGTCGGCGACGCGCTTGACCGCGAGCAAGTACGCGGCGGTGCGCATGTAGCACTGCTCGCGGCGCGCGACGGCGAGCGTCTCCTGGAACGCCTTGACCATGATCTCGCGGAGCTTGTCGTTGACGACCCGCTCGCTCCAGTGGTCGCGGTTCAAGTCCTGGACCCACTCGAAGTAGGACACCGTCACGCCGCCGGCGTTGCACAGGATGTCCGGGATCATGAACTTGCCGGCCTTCCAGAAGATCTCGTCGGCCTCGGGCGTGGTCGGGCCGTTGGCGGCCTCGGCGATGAGGCGGGCCTTGACGTTCTTGGCGTTGCGTTCGGTGATCTGGTTCTCGAGGGCGGCCGGGATGAGGATGTCGCAGTCGACCTCGAGCACCTCGGCGTTCGTGATGTCCTTCGAGCCCGGGAAGCCCTGGACGGTTCCATGCTCCTGCTTCCATTGCATGAGCCGGTGGATGTCGAGGCCGGTCGGGTTGTGGATGCCGCCGGTCGAGTCCGAGACGGCCACGACCGTGGCCTTTTCCTCGTGGATCAGCTGGGCCGCGATCGAGCCGGCGTTGCCGAAGCCCTGGATCGCGACGCGCGCCTTCGGCAGCTCGATGCCGAGGTGCCGCGCCGCCTCGATGATGCAGAACACCGTGCCTCGGGCGGTCGCCTCGGTGCGGCCCTCGGAGCCGCCGAGCGAGATCGGCTTGCCGGTCACGACGCCCGGGACCGTGTAGCCGACGTGCATCGAGTACGTGTCCATCATCCAGGCCATGACCTGGGCGTTGGTGTTGACGTCCGGGGCGGGGATGTCCTTCTCGGGCCCGACGAGGACCTCGATCTCCGTGAAGTACCGCCGCGTCAGCGCCTCCAGCTCCTTGGTCGAGAGCTTCTTCGGGTTGACGATCACCCCGCCCTTGCCACCGCCGTACGGGATCCCGACGACCGCGCACTTCCAGGTCATCCACATCGCGAGGGCCTTGACTTCGTCGAGGCTCACGTCCTGGTGGTAGCGGATGCCGCCCTTGGCCGGCCCTCGCCCGAGGTTGTGCTGGACCCGATAGCCCGTGAAGACCTGCACGCTGCCGTCGTCCATGTGGACCGGGAAGTGCACGCTCAGCTCGCGGCGAGGCTCGCGCAGGACGCGCCGCATGCCCTCGTCGAGCCCGAGCTTCTCGGCGGCAAGGTCGAACTGCTGCTGGGCGACGGCCCACGGGTTGATCGTCTCGGCGAGGTTCTCGGTGGTCATGGAGTCGGGGTTCCTCGTTAACAATTTCGGCATGGATGACGGCGCTCGCGAGGAGCGCGATCGGCGCCCGAGTATAGCCTTGCACTCCCCGGGCAGCGACCTTCTCGCTACCGTCCCGCAACCTGACGGCAACCTTCGTGACCCGCCACCGGCCAAAGGTCCCGCCTGCATGATTGGGCGGGAGTTTCCTGCCGAACCGTCACCACGCCGGGCTTAGGCTCCGCGAATTGCGCCAGACCGGCCTCAGGAGCCGGAATGGCAGGAAAGGCGACAACAACTGAGCGTGGGAGACGCCCGCCCGGGGGCGGATCGGGCTGCCTGAAAACGCCCAAGCCGACGCTGGTGACGCTTCGGCAGAAAGGAGGCCGGCCGGAGGCGCCCAAGCTCGACGCGGGTGACGCTTTGGCATGACAGGGGGTGGGGCAACGGTCAGATGGGATCTGGGCAGAGGCGAGTCCGGATCTGGGGGTGCGATCCCCAACTATGCCGGTCGCGAGTCCTCGGTCCAGAGCACCACGCCGCCCACGCAGCCCGGGCCCAGGTGCGGGCCGACGGACGGCCCGACGACGTTGACGGACACCTTCGAGCGATCGAGGCTCGCGCGCGTGATCAGCTCCTCGGCGAACTCCTCGACGCCGGCATTCGTGGTGTGGAGGATCGCCAGCCGATCGATGGGGCGGGCGGTGAGGAGCTCGATGAGCCGCTCGCGGGCCTTGCCCTTGGTCCGGACCCGGTCGGCGGTCTCGACCTGGCCGTTCCTGACCTCGATGATCGGCTTCACCGAGAGCAACGTGCCGATGGCCGCCCGGGCGCCGCTGATCCGGCCGCCGCGCTTGAGGTACTCGAGCGTGTCGAGGGCGAGGTAGATGCCGATGTCGTCGCGCCGGCGCGTCAGCGTCGCGGCGATCTCGGCCGCAGATACGTCCGCATAGGCCATCTCGACCGCCATCTCGGCGAGGATGCCCTCGCCCATCGAGGCGCCCATCGAGTCGACGATGTGGATCTCGCGGTCCTTGAACGTCGCCTTCGCGACCTGCGCCGCCTTGAGCGTGCCCGACAGGGTGTCCGCCACGTGGATCGAGACGATCGCCTCCGCGCCATCGTCGAAGGCCTTCTGATAGGTGGTCTGAAATACCCCGGGGCTGCACGCCGCCGTCTTCGGGAATGGGGCGTCGGGGGCGGTCATCTTCGCCCAGAACTGGTCCGTGGACAGGTCGACGCCGGCCGAATACGTGTCGTTTCCGAACGTGACGACGAGCGGGACGATGGCGATGCCCAGCGAGGCAGCCCTCGCGGGATCGAAGTCGGACGCGGAGTCGGTGACGATCGCAACGCGGCTCACGGGGACGCCTCCTCTGCGCTGACCCGGATCGATGCGGTGTTCGCCGGATGATACGAGCCGGGGGAGCGGCGAATCTCGCTCCCGCGCGTCCCGCAACCCGGCGCGGCTAACCTTCGGGCGATGGATCGATCGCTGTGGGCCGTCCTGGCGGGCACGTTCACGCTGCGCTTCAGCACCGGGCTCACCGGCGCGATGCTCACCTACTACCTCGCCGACCTGGACCAGTACCAGGGCGTCCTCGACCAGCTGCTCGGGCTCGGTGCCGGGATCGTCGTCGGTGGCTTCGCGTTCGCGTTGATCCACTCGAGCTTCTACGCGTCCGAGCTGCTGCTCTCTCCGGTGTTCGGCGTGCTGTCGGACCGGCGCGGCCACTGGCGGGTCATGCAGTACGGGCCGTTCTTCGGGTTCGTGGCGGTCGTGCTCACGTGGGCGACGACGAACATCCCGCTCATCGTCAGCACGCGCCTGCTCGAGGGCGCCGCGACCGCGGCGAGCATTCCCTCGATCCTCGGCTTCATCGCCGTCGCGACGGCGATGGACGAGGGCCTCCGAGGGAAGGCCGTCGCGCGCTTCGAGGCGGCCACGCTCGCTGGGCTCCTCGCCGGCTTCGCCGCGGCAGGGCCGCTGTTCACGATCTTCGGGCCCGAGGCGTTCCTGCTGAACGGCGTCATGTACGCCGTCTCGCTCGGGATCTACCGGTTCGGCGTGGATCGAAACCTCGAGGCGTCGATCGAGGCGTCGCACGCGACCGGAACGAGCCGCATCGACTTCTCGCGCTACCGCCGGATCCTCGGCCAGAGCCACGTCTGGCTCATCGCGCCGACGTGGGTCGCGATCAACGCGGTCCTCGGACTGTTCACCACGCAGACGATCTTCCAGCTCGTTCGGACGCCGAATCCGAAGTTCGCGGACCAGCTGCTCATGGGCGGCTTCGAGCCGCTCCAGATCAGCCTCGGCCTCGCGGTCGGCGGGCTCCTGTTCTTCGCCGGCCTCATCTACTGGGGCAACAAGTTCAAGAGCTTCCGCCGGACGACGATCATCCTGTATGGCCTTGCCGGTGGCGCGGTGCTCGTCGTCGGCGCTGTCGCCGTGAACCACAGCGCGGGGTTCCCGGCGATCGCGGTCGGCGGGCTGCTCGTCCCGATCGTGCTCGGCCTGTTCGTGCTCGCCGGCGCGACGCCGGCGGCGATCGGCCTGCTCGCGGACGTCACCGAGGCATACCCGGACGATCGCGGCGCGATCATGGGCCTGTACAGCGTGTTCCTCGGGCTCGGCCAGATCGGCGGCGCGTTCATCGCCGGGGTCGCATCGGAGCTCCTCGGCCTCGATGGGATCCTCGTCGCCTCGCTCGTGCTCCTCATCCTCGCCGTCGTGCCCCTCGTCTTCCTGCGCCGGCACGAGCACTACCTCGCCGGTCCGGCGAGGCCGGCATCACTCGATTAGGCCAGTCGCGACCCAGCCCGAAGGTCGGGGTCGGAACGCTGGACGAGCGCGACCCATGTGCGATACTCCGCGGCACCGGTGACGCGCCGCGCTCACACGAAGCCGTCACCGGTCTTCCATCTCTCGGCTCCTTGCGACATCGGGGGATCGCCCATGACCTCGAACGTTGGGCAGAGCTACCCGTACTCGAGCGAGACGGAAGGCGATCGAGCCGCCCGGATCGGCGAGCTCGTCGAGGCGAGGGCGGGACTTGCGGACACGATCAGCGCCGAGACGACGCCGCTCGACGGGCGCGATCGCTGGTGGACCTGGAAATGTCCGACCGCCGGCTGCAAGGGCATCCTCCACGCCGCCGGCTACGCGCGCGACCTGCACGCGGTCTACGTGATCTGCGACGGGACCTGCGCCAAGACCTTCCTTCGCTAGCGCGGTCGTTCGATCCAAAGTCGTAACCTTTATTTCGCCTGTCATCGGTTAGGCTTGACCTGATGGGCGCCCCCACCACGACCGAGGCGGCAACCGACCTCCACGCCTCGCGTCGCCAGCTGGTCCAGGACTCGCTCGGGATCATGGTCTCTGCCGCTGGGTTCGGCCTCATCTACGGGCTCTCCGCGGGCGATGCGGGCTTCTCGCCGATCGAAGTCGCCGCCATGAGCGTCTTCGTGTTCGCCGGTGCGGCTCAGTTCGTCGCGGTTGGCTATGTCGTCGGCGGCTTCTCGTGGCTCGCGATCATCGCGCTGACCGCCTTCCTGAACGCTCGCCACATCCTGTACGCGGCGGCCCTCACGCCTTACCTCCAGGACCGGCCGCGCTGGCAGCGCGCGGCGCTGGCGCACCTTCTGACCGACGAGGCGTTTGCCCTCGCGATCGCCCACTTCCGGCGCATTGGTCGGGGCGACGTCCGGGGCTATCTCCTTGGCGCGTTCGTGAGCACGTTCATCCCGTGGAATATCGCCACCCTGGCCGGCGTGACGCTCGGTGGAAACATCCCGGACCCGGCCCGGTTCGGCCTCGATGTCATCTTCCCGGCGGCGATGGCCGGGCTCGCAATCGGCTTGATCACCGGCCGCCGGGAGCTCGTCGCGGCGGTCGCCGGAGGGGGCCTCGCCGTCGGCGTCGGGCTCGCGTGGGACCCGGCGGCGGGGATCATCGCCGGCGGCGTCGTTGGGCCGCTTCTCGGGATGGCAGTTCAGCCAAGCTCCGCCGAGCATCGGCGCGAGGGCCAGCTGGCCTACGGCCCCGAACCGGCACATGACCACGACCCCGAGCACGAGCACGCGATTCCGTACTTCCCGCAGCGCTCGGCGCATGGCCGTGACGATCCGGCGGGCAAGCAATGACGACCGACCTCGCCATCCTCGCCGCCCTCATGGGCCTCGTCACCTATCCGTTTCGCGCCGTTCCCCTGCTGCTCCCGGGGTTCGAGCGCCTTCCGGAACGCGTTCGGCTCTACCTCCGCCTCGTCGGGCCCGCAGTGCTCGCAGCGCTCGCTGCGGTCAACACGCTCATCGTCGTCGGGAGCGACGACCGGCCCGCGTTCCACCTCGGCCTGGAGCTACTGGCGGTGGGTGCCTGTGTCGTCGTCGTTGCGATGCGCAAGAGCCTGCTGCTCGGGCTCATCCTCGCCGCCGGTTCGATCGCGATCCTGCGCGCACTCGGGCTCGCCGCCCTGCCCTGACCGGGCCAGGCGGGAAACCGGGACTCGCCGTCAGGCCTGTGGCGGGGCGGTCGACTGACGGACGATCAAGGACGGCGCCATCACGGTGACGCCGGCCGTGCGCGGGGCGGTGGGGTCGCGCGCGAGCTCGATGGCGACCCGCACGCCGTGCCCCACGATCTCCGCAGTCGGCATGCGGAGCGTCGTCAGCGCGGGGATCGTGTGGCTTGCGAGCAGGATGTCGTCGAAGCCGACGACCGACAGCTGGTCGGGCACCGTGACGCCCTCGCTGTAGGCTGCGTGCAGGGCACCGACCGCGAGCATGTCGGTCGACGTGATGATCGCGGTTGGTCTCGGGATCACGGCGAGGAGGGCGCGCATCGCCGTCTCGCCACCGCCGGGCGTGTTCGTCACGTGCTGGACGTACTCGTCCGGCACGCTCCCGAAGCGGCTCGTCATGTACTCGGTGAAGGCGGCGTGGCGCTCCCGAATGTCGCCCAGGGGCCGGCCGCTGATGAACGCGATGCGCTCGTGCCCGAGGCCGATGAGGTGGTCGAGGCCAGCCCGGATGCCGGCCTCGTTGTCGACGTCGACCGTCGGCACCTCGAGCGGGCTCGAGCCCTGCCACAGACCGACGACCGGCACCGGCAGGTCGGCGAGGTCGGCGAGGAGCCGTGGCTGGTCCTGCAGGTCACCGAGCAGGACGATCGCGTCGCAGTGGCGCGTCTCCAGGACCGCGGTGAGCGCGAGCGCCTCATCCGCACGACCCCGGGCGTGGCCGAGCACAAGGTTGTAGCCGTGGGAGTTCGCGGCGACGGAAAGTGCCTCCACCGCGCCGGCGAAGAACGGGTCGGTGATGTCGCGCACGACCGCGCCGAGGAGCATCGTCGGGGCGCCGCGCAGGCCACGGGCGAGCGGGTTGGGCCGGTACCGGAGCCTGCGTGCGGCAACCGTTACTCGCTCCCGTGTCTCCGCGGCGATCGGAACGCGCGTCGGGACGTCGTTCAGGACGCGCGAGACGGTGCTCTGCGAAACCCCGGCAAGGTTGGCGATGTCGCGCATCGTGGGCACCGACCGGGGGCGCTGGCCGACGCGCTGCCCGCCTGCTCCCGTGCCGTTGCCGCCGCCGGTGTCGGTGTTGTTGCCGCCGGTGTCGGTGCCGTCGCCCGTGCCGCCGGCTGCGCCGTTTCCGTCCGACGCGGCGTCGGGCGCGCCGTCACGAGCCTCGCCCTCCGCTCCCATCGATCAAGCGTAGCATTCGTTGCGGTCATACGATTGCATGACGGAGCTGGAGGATCGAGTGCGGGTCGTCGTCAGCGGTGGGAGCGGCAAGGCCGGTCGCTGGGTCGTTCGCCAACTCCGCGATGCGGGGCACGACGTCCTCAACGTCGACACGCGCCATGACGGCAGCGCGCACGGGCTGTGCGTGCTCGCCGACCTGACGGACTACGGCCAGTGCCTCGAGGTGCTCTCGGGCGCGGATGCCGTCGTGCATCTGGCGGCGATCCCAGCGCCCGAGATCAGGCCGGCCGCGGAGACGTTCCGCAACAACGCGATGTCGACGTACAACGTCTTCGCCGCGGCGGTCGATCGAGGCGTGAGCCGGGTCGTCTGGGCATCGAGCGAGACCGTGCTCGGCCTGCCGTTCGACGAGCCGCCCGCGTTCGCGCCGATCGACGAGACCCATCCGCCGCGTCCGGAGACCTCATACGCGCTGTCGAAGGCCGTGGGCGAGACGCTGGCCGAGCAGCTCGCGCGCCAGAGCGGGATCCCGTTCGTCGGCCTCCGGATCTCGAACATCATGGAGCCCGCGGACTACGCTCGGTTCGATTCCTGGCAGGACGACGCGCGGATCAGGAAGTGGAACCTGTGGGGCTACGTCGATGCCCGGGACGTCGCCGCAGCCGTCGCGCGCGGGCTCGAGGCGGACATCCAGGGTGCGCCCGTCGCGATCATCGCCGCGGCCGACACATGCATGCGCCGGCCGAGCGCCGAGCTCATGGCCGAGGTCTTCCCCACCGTCCCGCTCACCCGGAGCCTGCAGGGTCGCGAGACGCTCCTATTGATCGACCGGGCACGCTCGCTGCTGGGCTACGAGCCGGCCCACTCCTGGACCGACGCCTGACTGACCCTGCACACGGACCTGGACCGGGCTGACGACGAAGGCGTGGCGGTGGGCTGTCGCGGTGCGCGGCCCTGCGCGAACAGGCAACCATTCCGCCTTGAGCCGCGCGATGTCGGCTGCATGGTCACTCGGAGCGCTACGAAGGTCGACAGCGGGTTCACAGCCTCGGGCTTCCCCGCGAGTGGCAGCCTTCGAGCACGACAAGGCCCGATTCGGACGCCGCTCACACAGGAGCCGGACGGCTGCCGTGACGAGCCGGCCCCTTGTCGATGCGGCTTGTGTTCACGGAGCCGATGCAGCCGGAATCGACAGCCGGAAGGCGATGCCAGACCGCCGCTGATGCCGGCGATCGGCGAGGAGTTGATCCAGCGGCGCCGAGGGGAAACGAGCGTTCGAGCCTCGGGCAGCCGGCGCGGCGCCGAGGGGAAACGAGCGTTCGAGCCTCGGGCAGCCGGCGCGGCGCCGAGGGGAAACGAGCGTTCGAGCCTCGGGCAGCCGGCGCGGAGCCGAGGGGAACGAGCGTTCGAGCCTCGGGCAGCCGGCCCCTGCGCCTCGTGCGGCCGGCCCCTGCGCCGCGGGCGGCCGGCCCCTGCGCCTCGTGCGGCCGGCGCATGAGGGTCAACCGGGGGTGGCGCGCTCCACGATCGGCTTCACGGCGTTCATGAGCAGGTCCATGGTCTCGAGGTCGTAGGGCGCGGCGAGCTCGGCGACGAACGTGTCGAAGCCGACCTTCCGGTAGCCGATGATCGTCTCCGCGATCTGCTCGGGCGTGCCGGTCCACACGGAGACATCGCCGTCCATCCGCGAGAGGGGCGTCCGGTTCGCCTCGAGCAGCTCGAGGTAGACGCGCTGGGCCTCGGCCTCGGTCGATCGGATGGTGGGCTTGCAGCCGAGGGTCCGCTCGATCTCCGATGAGTCCCGGCCGACGTCGGCGCAGTGCTGGCGGAGGATCTCGTCCTTTCGGGCCACCGTTTCGGGCAGCCCGAAGACGTTCCACATGTCCGCGTGCTGGGCGACGATCCGGAGCGTCTTCTTCTCCCCCGCCCCACCGATCATGATCGGGAGCCGCTTCTGGAGCGGCAGCGGGTTGATCCGAAGGGCTTCGAACGCGTACCGCCCGCCCGGCGCGCTCGTCACCTCGCCGCCATCGAGGAGGGTTCGGATCGCCGACGTCGCCTCGGCCAGCCAGTCCAGTCGCTGTCCGAAGCCCGACCCGAAGTCGATGCCGAACGCCGTGTGCTCGCCCTCGAACCAGGCACCGCCGATGCCGAGGATCGCCCGGCCGCCGCTGATGTGGTCGATCGTCGTGAGCGACTTCACCGCGAGGCCTGGGTTCCGGAACGTGTTCGCGCCGACGAACAGCCCGAGCTTGATCCGGGACGTTGCCTGGGCGAGCGCTGCGAGGGCCGCGTAACCCTCGTGGATCGGCTGGTACGGATCGCCGAAGATCGCGTAGATGTGGTCCCAGGTCCACAGGTGGTCGTAGCCGAGCTCCTCGGCATGCCGCCCGGCAGCGAGGAACGTCGGCCAGTCGCTCGCCTGGCTCCACAGGTTGATGCCCAGTCGAATCTCGCTCATGTGGCCATTCTCCCGTGTTCGGTGGATCGCGGCACGATCGGGGCGAAAAACTTGCGCAAACGAATGCACACACTCGATTGCGTACGTGCTAGTCTAGCCGACGCTCCGGGCTGCCACGCCATCTGCCGCGGCAGATCCCGGTCCGTCCGTCATGAGGAGGAGCACGGATGAGGAACCGTCTCAGGTGGCCGGCGCTCGCGAGCGTCGCTCTCCTGCTGCTGGCGGCCTGTACCACCCCGGCTGCGTCGACCGCACCGACGTCGGCAACGGGGCCAACACCGGGAGCATCGACCCCGGCCGCCACCGAAGCGCCCAGCCAGGCCGCGGCTGCCCCGACCCCCGAGCCGGCGAAGGACTGCGCCCAGTCGACCGCCGACAACCGCATGGAGATGTGGGAGCGCTCCGGCGGGAACAAGGGCATGGTCGACCAGCTCGTCTGCGACTGGAACGCGGCCAACCCGGACAAGACCATCAACCTCAGCTACATCCCCCACGCCGAGATGGTCGGCAAGATCGCCCAGGGCATCGCGTCCGGCGACGTTCCCGATCTCATGGGCATGGACCTGATCTACGCCCCGCAGTTCGAGAACGAGGGGCAGCTCGTCGACATCACCGACATGATCAAGGACTGGCCCGAGCTGACGACGGCGAGCCCCGGTCACATGACCGTGGCGACGTTCAACGATCGGCTGTTCGGCGTCCCGCTGTACGCGGACGTCTCGGCCCTGTTCTACAACAAGGACCTGTACGCGGACGCCGGCATCACCGGGCCGCCGACGAGCCTCGCCGACCTGCGCGCGAACGCCGACAAGATCACGGCGCTCGGCGCGGACACCTATGGCTACTACCTGCCGGGCAACTGCGCCGGCTGCAACATCTTCACGGTCGGGCCGCTCCTCTGGGCATCGGGTGTCCAGATCGAGGCCGGCAAGTGCGGCGACGAGCCGCTCACCGGCGACAACCTCGTCCCGGTCCTGCAGTGGCTTCGCGACATGGCGAAGTCGACGAACATCAACCCGAGCGCCCAGGCCGAGAGCGGCGACTCGTTCCACCTCCAGTTCGGCACCGGCAAGCTGGGCCAGATGGGCACCGGCAACTTCAACATCACGCTCGCGCGTGATCAGATGGTCGGTCACGAGTTCGAGTTCGGAATCAGCCTGCTGCCCGGTCTCGACTCCGGGGAGTACGCCTCGTTCATCGGCGGCGACCTCGTCGTCGTGCCGAACGGCAGCGATCGCGTCGACGACGCGGTCGCGTTCATGAAGTTCCTGCTGTCGGACAACACGCAGGTCGAGAGCTACGCCAAGCTGCTGAACCTCACGACCCGCTCCGACATGGCGGACAACAAGTACTTCCAGGCCGAGCCGCTCGTCCAGGACGTCGCGAAGGCGCTGGCCGTCGGCCGGACGCCGTACACCCTGACGTTCTTCGAGCAGATCAACTCGCCGCAGGGCCCGTGGCTGCAGATGCTCCAGAGGGTCTACTACACGGACGAAGACCTGGCGACCATCGTGGCCGAGACCAAGGACACGATGAAGTCCATCTCCTGCGCAACGTAGTCCCGACGCTCCTCCAGTCGTGCGCTGGGGTGCCTCTCCGAGGCACCCCAGCACTCATTCGAGCGGGGGCGCGACGAACCGGCCTTCCGGGCCACCGTCCGCCGCCCGATCATTGACCGACTCCCGCGCGTCGGACAGCCGGCGCCGGCCTTCCCCGGAGGTCGGGAATGTACGCCACGCGCCGCTTCAAGCTCATCGGGCTGCTGTACCTCACCCCGGCGCTCCTGTTCGTTCTGATCTTCACGGCGTACCCATTCATCCAGATGGTCTGGGTGTCGTTCAACAGCTGGTCGTTGCTCTCGCCGCCGAAGTTCATCGGGACGGACAACTTCGAGCGCGCGTTCTTCATGGACCGGCAGTTCTGGGTGTCGCTCGGGTACAGCGTCAAGTACACCGTCTTCATCACGCCCATCCTCATGGTCGGCGGCTACCTGGTCGCGCTGCTGGTCGCGGACAACAGTCCGTTGCGTCGGGTGACGCGGACATTCGTGTTCATCCCGGTCGTCATCGGGCTCGGCGTCTCGAGCCTCGCGTGGTACTGGCTCTTCAACCCGGACTTCGGGCTGATCGACCGGCTGTTGCTGGACCTCGGCCTCATCGCCAAGCCCACGCAGTGGCTCGGCACGGATGCCGACCGATCGACGTGGGCGATCATCGTGTCGGTCGTCTGGAAGGTCCTCGGCTTCGGCATGCTGCTGTTCGTGGCTGCGATCCAGGCGATCCCATCCGAGGTCAATGAGGCGACGATGGTCGATGGTGCGAGCTTTCGCCAGCGCGTCCGCTACGTGACCCTGCCGCTGACCGCGCGCACGATCCTGCTGGTCACCCTGATCAGCGTGATCGGCTCGATGCTGGCCTTCGACCAGTTCTACGTCATGACCGCGGGCCAGCCGTTCAACCGCACGGCCACGTCGGTCTTCTTCATCTACCTCAACTCGTTCCCGTACCTGAAGCTCGGTTATGGGGCGGCACTGTCGCTGATCCTGTCCGTGCTGCTCCTCGGGCTGACGCTCGTGCAGCTCACGCTGTCGCGTCGGAGCGCGCGCCTCTCATGACCGCCGGGGCCGTGGCCGTGCCGGCCGATGTCTCCCGGATTCGCCGCGCGCTGCGTCGCGCGATCCGGGGCAGGAACCGCTACCTGGCTGCGGCGATCTGCGTGGCCCTGTGCGCCGTTATGGTCGCGCCCATCGTGTTCACGGTTGCCGCTTCGTTCAAGACGACCGCCGAGGCAGCCGCCTCGCCGCCGACCTACTTCCCGACCGAGCTGAGCCTCGATAGCTACGCCCGCCTGTGGGACTACCAGGCGGGGCTGGTGCACTACGTGACGAACAGCCTCGGGACGGCACTGCTGACCATCGTGATCGCCCTCGCCCTCACGATCACGGCCGGCTTCGCGTTCGCTCGGCTGCCGATCCCGGGCAGGGAAGTCCTCTTCGTCTTCATGCTCATGGCCCTGATCATCCCGTACCAGGCGCTGCTGACCCCGATGTTCCTGATGTTCGCGCAGCTGAAGCTGACGAACACGATCATCGGCCTGGCGATCCTGCACACGACGATCCAGCTGCCGTTCAGCCTGTACATCATGCGCAACAGCTTCGAGGCGGTCCCGAGGGAGCTCGAGGAGGCGGCGGTGATCGACGGCGCCGGGACGTGGCAGGTCCTCCGACGCGTGCTCCTGCCCGCGGTGGTCCCGGCGATCGTCACCGTCGCGCTGTTCGCGTTCATCACGTCCTGGAACGAGCTGCTCGGCTCGATCGTGATGAACAGCCGGGAGGCGTCGTTCACGCTCCCGGTGATCCTCGCGGTGGCGCGGACCGAGACCAGCCTCGGTGGGACCGACTGGGGCATGCTCCAGGCGGGCATCACGATCTCGATCGTTCCCTGCATCCTCTTCTACCTCCTGCTGCAGAAGTACTACGTATCCGGCCTAACTCAGGGGGCCCTCAAATGACCATGACCGAGTCGAAGGGCGCCACGGGCGCGCGTCGCCGCCTCGCCGACCTCGAGGCGTGGTTCATCACGGGCAGCCAACAGCTGTATGGCGACGCCGTCCTGGCGCGCGTCGACGAGAACGCGCGGCACATCGCCGGCGCCCTCGATGAGGCACCCGCGATCCCCGTGCGGATCGTCGCGAAGCCGGTCGTCCCTACGCCGGAGGCCATCGCCGCGGTCCTCCGCGAGGCCGATTCGAGCCCGACCTGCATCGGCGTCATCGCCTGGATGCACACGTTCTCGCCGGCCAAGATGTGGATCGGCGGCCTGACCGACC
Organism: uncultured Chloroflexia bacterium; assembly: GCA_963721765.1. Lineage (GTDB taxonomy): Bacteria > Chloroflexota > Limnocylindria > Limnocylindrales > CSP1-4 > UBA5189. Next base: position 603,379 of record CAVRJP010000001.1, on the reverse strand, counting down.
TGCGCAAGCCCCTGGTCCACCTCCACACGCAGTACAACCGCGACCTGCCGTGGGGCGAGATCGACATGGACTTCATGAACCTGAACCAGGCCGCCCACGGCGACCGCGAGTTCGCGTTCATCCAGACGCGGCTGCGGCGCGGGCGCAAGACGGTCGTCGGGCACTGGGCGGACCCCGCGGTGGCGGAGCGGCTCGGCGCCTGGACGCGTGCCGCCTCGGGCTGGCACGAGGCCCGCCGCCTCAAGATCGCCCGGTTCGGCGACAACATGCGCCACGTCGCGGTCACCGAGGGCGACAAGGTGGAGGCGCAGGCGCGGCTCGGGTTCTCGGTCAACGGCTACGGCGTCGGCGAGCTCGTCGAGCGAGTCAACGCGATCCCGGACACAGACGTCGACGCGCTCATCGATGCCTACGAGGAGAGCTACGACGTTGGCCCGGCGCTGCGCCGGAACGGCGAGCGTCATCCCGAGCTGCGGAGCGCTGCGCGGATCGAGGCCGGGCTCCGATCGTTCGTCGACGAGGGCGGTTTCGGCGCGTTCACCGACACGTTCGAGGACCTCGGCGGGCTCGCGCAGCTGCCGGGGATCGGCGTCCAGCGGATGATGGCCGACGGGTACGGCTTCGGCGCCGAGGGCGACTGGAAGGCCGCCGCGCTGGTGCGGATCCTCAAGGTCATGGCCGATGGGCTGCCCGGCGGCACGTCGTTCATGGAGGACTACACCTACCACCTCGGCGATCCGGTGCCGGAGGTGCTCGGCGCGCACATGCTCGAGGTCTGCCCGTCATTGACCCGCGAACGGCCGTCCTGCGAGATCCACCCGCTGTCGATCGGTGGACGTGCCGACCCGGTGCGGCTGGTGTTCGATGCCTCACCCGGGCCTGCGGTCATCGTCGGGCTCGCCGACCTCGGCGACCGGTTCCGGCTCATCGCCAGCGAGGTCGACGTGGTCGAGGCGGACGCTCCCCTGCCCAACCTGCCCGTTGCCCGCGCCGTCTGGCGGCCACGCCCAAGCCTCGCCACGGCGGCCGAGGCGTGGCTCATGGCGGGCGGCCCGCACCACACGGCGTTGACGTCGAGCCTCGGCATGGAGCCCCTGACCGACTTCGCCGACATCGCGGACCTCGAGCTCGTGACGATCGACGCGTCGACGACGCCAGCGGCGTTCAAGCGCGAGCTGCGCTGGAACCAGGCGTACTACTTCGTCAACCGCGGGCCGTAGGGTTGCGCGCGTGACCGTCTCCGGCTCGATCCCGGGTGCCGCTGGCCCCTCGACGGTGGGCGCGCCCGTTGCGCCGGTCGCCCCGACCTCCGGTGCGATCTCGCGGCTACGCCCGATCGGCGCCGCCGAGGTCCGCCTGACCGGCGGCTTCTGGGCGGACCGGGCGGCCACGAACCGAGAGCGGACGATCCCGGCGGGCTACGCCCAGCTCGAGGCCGCGGGCACGCTCCACAACTTCCGCCTGGCGGCGTCCGCGGCGCGGGAGGGCTATCGCGCGCTCGGGATCATGTTCGACCGGCCGTTCCCGTTCCTCGACTCGGACGTCTACAAGTGGCTCGAGGGCGCCGGCTGGGAGCTCGGTCATGGCCCGGACGAGCGGATCTCCGCGATGGCCGACGAGGCGATCGCCCTCGTCGAGGCTGCGCAGCGACCGGACGGCTACCTCAACACGTTCGTCCAGGTGCTCGCGCCGGGCACCGAGTACCACGACCTCCAGTGGGGCCACGAGCTGTACTGCATCGGCCATCTGGTGCAGGCCGCGGTCGCGTGGCATCGCTCGCTCGGCGACGACCGGCTCCTCGGCGTTGCGGAGCGCGCCGTCGCCTCGGTGGCACGGGAGCTCGCCCCGGGCGCGCGCGAATCGATCGAGGGCCACCCGGAGATCGAGATGGCGCTTGTCGAGCTGTACCGGGTGACGGGCGATCGGCGGCACCTCGACCTCGCGGCGGCGTTCATCGAGCGGCGAGGGCGTGGCCTGCTCGGCGTCGGGCGGTTCGGCCGGGCGTACTGGCAGGACCACCTGCCGGTCCGCGAAGCGCCGTCCGTGGTGGGCCACGCGGTGCGGCAGCTGTACCTCGATTGCGGCGCGGTCGATGTCGCGGTCGAGCTCGGCGACCAGGACCTGCTCGACGCGGTCCATCGGCGTTGGCGGGACATGGTCGAGTCGAAGATGTACCTGACCGGCGCCCTCGGCAGCCGGCACAAGGACGAGGCGTTCGGCGACGCGTTCGAGCTGCCGCCGGACCGTGCCTACGCGGAGACGTGCGCGGCCATCGCCTCGGTGATGCTCGCCTGGCGGCTCCAGCTCGCCACGGGCGACCCGACCTGCGCCGACGTGATCGAGCGAACGGCGTTCAACGGCGTTTTGCCGGCGCTCTCGAGCGACGGGACGGCGTTCTTCTACGTCAACCCGCTGCAGCGCCGGACGAACCGGACGTGGGAGGAGCCCGGGAGCAAGGAGCGCGCGGCCTGGTACGCCTGCGCTTGCTGCCCGCCGAACCTCATGCGCTTCGTCGCCTCGTGGCCACACCTGCTCGCGACGGCGGACCAGCGCGGCGTCCAGGTCCACCAGTACGCCTCGTCGGAGATCAGCGCTGGTGCCGTTCGGCTCGTGGTGGAGACGGGCTACCCATGGGACGGCGATGTGTCCGTGACGGTCGTGGAAAGCTCGGACGCACCCTGGACCCTGTCGCTGCGCGTCCCGAGCTGGAGCTCCTCGGCGACGATGAGCGATGCCTCCGGCCGCGTTGGCGAGACCGCGCCGGACGGCCGATCGATCAGCGAGCGTCGCACCTGGCGAGCCGGCGACCAGGTCGTGCTCAGCCTGGACGTGGCGCCTCGAATCACCGCGCCCGATCCGCGCATCGACGCGATCCGCGGCTGTGTCGCGCTCGAGCGCGGGCCGATCGTGTACGCCATCGAGACCGCCGACATGCCGGCGGGGGTGGACGTCGAGGACATCGCGTGGCCTCCCGACGCGGGGGCGACCGTCACGGCCCGGCCCGACCTCGGGCAATTGGTCGTCGGGCTCACGGTCTCGGCGACGGCGGATGGCGAACGCCGCGACATCGACGCGATCCCCTATTACGCCTGGTCGAACCGCGGCGCCGGCGGGATGCGCGTCTGGATCCCGCGAGCCGACGCGTGAGCCTCGCCCGCCTGCGTGCCGAGGTCGCCGTCGCGAACCGGGCGGTCGCTCGCGCGGGCCTCGTCTCGCTCTCGTTCGGCAACGTCTCCGGCGTCGATCGGGCGGCCGGCGTCCTGGTCATCAAGCCGAGTGGCATCGCGTGCGACGCGGTCGACCCGGACGAGCTCGTCGTGGTCGCGCTCGATGACGGTCGCGTCGTCGAGGGTTCGCTCCGGCCATCGTCGGACACGCCGACGCATCGCCTCCTTTACCTCGAATTTCCCGAGATTGGCGGCGTCGTCCACACGCACTCCACGAGCGCGGCGGCGTGGGCGCAGGCGGGACGACCCATCCCGGCCTTCGGGACGACGCACGCCGACTACTTCCGCGGCCCGGTCCTCGTGAGCCGCTCGCTCGAGGGCGACGAGCTCGCGGGCGACTACGAGCTGGCAACCGGCAAGGTCATCGTCGAGACCGTGCGTGCATCGGGCCGCAATGCCACCGACTCTCCTGCCGTGCTCGTGCGTTCCCACGGCCCGTTCACGTGGGGCGCGACGCCGGCGGCCGCGGTGGAGGCTGCGATCGCGCTCGAGGAGATCGCCACGATCGCCTGGCGGACGCTCGGGATCGATCCCGCGACGCCCGAGATGGCCACGGAGCTCCTGACCCGCCACTTCGATCGCAAGCACGGCGCCGACGCGTACTACGGCCAGCCCGGCGACACGAAGCCGGGATGAGCGCTGGCATGAGCGCCGGGATGAGCGCCGCGACGTGAGCTACGCGATCGGGCTCGATTTCGGGACCGAGTCGGGTCGCGCGGTGCTCGTCAACCTGCGAAGTGGCGCCGAGGTGGCGACGGCGATCCACCACTACGCGAACGGCGTGATCGACGAGCGGCTGCCGGCGCCGAACGACGACGTCGTCCTCGAGCCCGATTGGGCGCTCCAGGACCCGGACGACTACATCGCGGCGATCCAATCGACCGTTCCGCGACTTCTTGCAGAGTCCGGGGTCGAGCCCTCGGACGTCATCGGGCTGGGTATCGACTTCACCGCCTGCACGATGCTCCCGACCACCGCCGACGGCACGCCGCTCTCCCGCCTCCCCGAGCTTCGCCGCGAGCCGCACGCCTGGGTCAAGCTCTGGAAGCATCACGCCGCGCAGCCCGAGGCGGACCGGATCAACGCCGCTGCCGCCGCCCGCGGCGAGTCATGGCTCCCTCGCTACGGCGGCCGGATCTCATCGGAGTGGTTCTTCTCGAAGGGCCTCCAGATCCTCGACGAGGCGCCGCGCGTCTATCGCGCCGCCGACCGCATCATCGAGGCGGCCGACTGGGTGGTCTGGCAGCTCACCGGGGTCGAGTCGCGGAACTCGTGCACCGCCGGGTACAAGGCGCTCTGGTCGAAGTCGGACGGCTTCCCCGAGCCGGCGTACTTCGGCTCGCTCGACCCGTCGTTCGCATCGGTGGTCGACGACAAGATGTCGCGGGGCATCCGGTCGATCGGTGAGCGCGCCGGTGAGCTGACCGATGAGGCGGCGGCCTGGACTGGCCTGCGACCAGGGACGCCCGTCGCGATCGCCAACGTCGACGCGCACGTGTCCGTGCCGGCGGTCGGCGTCATCGAGCCCGGAACGATGGTCGCCGTCATGGGCACGAGCACGTGCCACATGGTCCTCGGGTCGCGGCTCGCGCTGGCCGAGGGGATGTGCGGCGTCGTCGAGGACGGGATCATCCCGGGCTTCTTCGGCTACGAGGCCGGTCAATCGGCTGTCGGCGACATCTTCGCCTGGTTCGCGAAGCAGGCCGTCCCGCCCGAGGTCCACGAGCGCGCGCGGCGCGACGGAACCGGCGCTCAGGAGGTGCTCGAGCGCGAGGCGGCAGGATTGCGGCCCGGCGAGTCAGGGCTGCTGGCGCTCGATTGGTGGAACGGCAACCGGTCCATCCTCGTGGACGCCGAGCTGAGCGGCCTGCTGGTGGGGGCGACCTTGGCGACGAGACCCGCCGACATCTACCGGGCGTTGCTCGAGGCAACGGCCTTCGGGACGCGGGCGATCATCGAGTCGCTCGAGACCGCCGGCGTCGCGGTCGAGCGGATCGTGGCGTGCGGCGGACTCCCGGAGCGGAACCAGCTCCTCATGCAGCTCTCGGCCGACATCACGGGCCGGGAGGTCCACGTCGCGGCATCGGCGCAGGCGCCGGCGCTGGGCTCGGCGATGTACGGCGCGGTTGCCGCGGGTGCCGCCGCCGGTGGGTTCGACTCGATCGCGGATGCGGCCACAGCCCTCGTGCGACCGCACGTCAGGACGTTCCGACCGAGCCGCGACGCCGGCGCCGTCTACGACGAGCTCTTCGTCGACTACATGGCCCTCCACGACCACTTCGGCCGCGGCGGCAACGACGTCATGCGCCGCCTCCGGTCGATCAGCGCACGCCAGACGAGGAGCGCCTCAGCGGCGACTCGGGCCTAGACCGAGCGGGTCGCGTCGGCCTCGATCTCGACGAGGAGTGTCGGGTCGACGAGCGCGGCCACGATCACCAGCGCCGATGCGGGCCGAATGTCGCGGAACCACTCCCCGTGAACCTTCCCGACCGCGGCCACGTCGGCGAGATCCGTGACGTACATCCGGGTGCGGACGATGTCGTGCCTGGAGAACCCGCCCTCAATCAGGGCCCGCTCGATGATCTCCAGCGCCGCGTTGGCCTGCGCCGCCGCGTCGCCGGGGTGGCGCGACTTGCCATCAGGCCCGGCATCGGTCGTCCCGGAGACATGACACCAGTCGCCGACGACGCAGCGCCCGGCTGTACCCGACGCTTGCCTCCCAAGGGCCGCCACTGGAAATCCGTTGGCGTCCCTCGGCGCTCACCCGCGGGCCGGCGCCGGCCCGCCAGCTCGCCACGACCGGGTCGCGAGCGATCTCGAGCAGCAGCGCGGCCAGGAGCGTCGTCCGGGGCACGATCGAGTCGACCTCGAGGAACTCCTCGGGCGAGTGATCCATCCCGCCGATCGGGCCGAGCCCGTCGATCGAGGGCACACCCAGGCCGGACGTGGTGTTGGCGTCGGACGCCCCGCCGGTCGCGGTGTCCTTCGTCACGAACCCGAGCCGCGCCGCGAGCGCGATCACGTGGTCGACGAGCCGGCCGGACCGCTCGAGCTTCTCCATTGGCGCCCAGCCGTTCATGCGGTCGATCTCGATCGTCACGTCCGCGACGGACGGAGCTGCCGCGAGGGCGCGAACCGCGTCGAGCGCCGCGTCGAGTGACTCGGCGGTCATCGCCCGGATATCGACCTGGAGCTCGGCCTGGTCGCACACGATGTTGGGTCGGGTGCCCGCCTTGAACACGCCGACGTTGGCCGTGACACTGGGCCACCGCCCGTTGAGCTCGTGGATCGAGTTGACGAGCGACGCGCCGGCGAGGATCGCGCTGCGGCCCTTCTCGGGCTCGACGCCGGCGTGCGCGGCGCGCCCGTTGATCGTCAGCCGCAGGTCGGCGATGCCCTTGCGCATCGAGACGAAGTCGCCGTTCTCGCGCGCGCACTCGAGCACGAGGGCGACGTCGCTCTGTCGCGCGAGCTCGACGATGTGCGGCGTCGAGGATGGCGAGCCGATCTCCTCGTCGGGGTTGGCAACGAACACGAGCCGCTCGAACGGCCAGCTGAATTCGGTCCCGGTTCGCTGGGCGAGGTCCCGAATGGCCGCCAGCGCGCGCAGGCCTGCCAGGAGCCCGGCCTTCATGTCGCTCACGCCGGCGCCACGCGCGCGACCGCCGTCGATCCGGAAGGGCCGCTGGGCGACCGTCCCATCCGAGAAGACCGTGTCCATGTGCCCGATGAGCAGCACGCGAGGACCGCCGCCGGGCGTTCCCTCGAACGTGCCGACCACGGTGTCGCCATAGCGACCGTTGTGGTCGGGTCGACGCACCACCTTGGCGCCGAGCGATTCGAGGTCCGCCGCGACCCACGTCGCGACCTCGTTCACGCCGTCCGGCGAGTAGCTGCCGCAGTCGATGTTGCACAGGCGCTCGAGGTCGGCGAGGAACGCCAGCAGGCCATCCTCGACGATCAATCGGAGGCGCTCGATCTCCGTCGCCGAGACGAGCGAGCCGGGTGGCGCTGCCGTGATCACGTCGAAAGTCTAGGACGACCCGGCCGTTGCTATTCTCGCCGGGCCGTGCGCCTCATCGAGATCCGCCTGCTCGACGGACCGAACCTGTACCGGCTCGCCCCGGCGGCGAAGCTCGAGGTGGCGATCGGGCGGCGGCGCACCTGGTACGGGCGCCGGGAGCCCGAGCGGCATGCCCTCGTTCGACTCACCGCGGCTCGGTCCCGCGCGATGAGCAGCCCGCTCGGGTCGCTGCGCTCGCCGACTGGGTACGGCGACTCCGGCGTGAGCACCCGGACGGCGCGGCGGGTCCGGTGAGCGTCCATCGATCGTCCGACCCGGGGCACTGGATCCTGGCCTGGCCATGGCTGCTCGGGGACCGGGCGAAGGCGATCGCGGAGGCAGCCCTCGCGCTTGTGGATCGAGACGTCCCGGCGGGATCGAGAGCCATCCTGACGCCGCGACAAGGTCGGCTCGTCGCCGGTCTCTCGGACCGTGTCGAGGCGGCCGAGGGCGACGGTCCGACGTGGCTGCGCGACGCCGATCGTCGGCTCCCGATCGTCTCGATCACCGGCACGAACGGCAAGACGACCACGACCCGCCTGATCGTCCACATCCTGCGCGAGTCCGGAAAGCGCGTCGGCGCGACGACGTCCGACGGGATCGTCGTCGATGGCGAGATGGTCGAGCAGGGTGACTGGACGGGACCGGCTGGCGCCGCATCGATCCTTGCCCGCGACGACCTCGACGTCGCCGTCCTCGAGACCGCCCGAGGCGGGATGCTCCTGCGCGGCGTCGGATACGAGTCGAACGACGCGAGCGTCGTGACGAACGTGTCCTCGGACCACATGGACCTCCAGGGCGTCCACACGCTGCCCGAGCTGGCCGAGGTGAAGTCGATCATCGCGCGCGTCACGAAGCCAACCGGGCGGGTCATCCTCAACGCTGACGACCGGCACGTCGCCGGTATCGCGTCGAAGGTGCAGGGGCTGGTCGCGTTCTTCACGCTCCTGGGCGACCGATCGGCCCGCGTGCGGCGGCACCTGGCGGCCGGCGGGCTCGCCTATCTCGTGAGCGACGGTCAGCTCGGCGAGGCGGAGGGTGCGAAATGGCGACCCTTCGGGTCACTGGATGAGATCCCCGTCGTCCTCGGCGGTGCGGCCCGCCACAACGTCGCGAATGCGCTCGCCGCGGCGGGCGCTGCCCGAGCGATGGGCGCCTCGATCGACGCGGTCAAGCGCGGCCTTCGCACGTTCGTCCCGAGCGCCGACGATTCGCGCGGGCGGCTCAACGTCTTCCGGGACGAGAACCGCGTGGTCGTCGTCGACTTCGCCCACAACGAGGCGGGCGTGACGATGCTCTTCGATGTCGTCGACGCGATTGCTAACGCGGCAGGTTCGGACGGGCACCCGGCGCCGATCAGCGCGATCGTCGGTCTCGCCGGCGATCGGCCAGACGACACGCTCCGCGGCGTCGGCAAGATCATCGCCGGACGGGTCGACCGGTTCGTTCTCAAGGAGATGCTCCACTACCTCCGCGGCCGCACGCGCGAGTCCCTCCTGGGCGAGATCCGCGCCGGCGCCACCGAGGGCGGCTGGAAGGGCAAGATCCCGGTCTACATCGACGAACCGACTGCCCTCGCCGCCGAGCTCGACAGGACCGAGAACGCCGAGCGCCCCGAGGTCATCGTGATGCTCTGCCACGAGGATCGAGAGGGCGTCTACCGCCTCCTCGCCGATCGTGGACTCCAACCCGTCAGCGATCCAAAGGACCTCGCCCGCCTCGTGTCATCACGCTGACCGAGAGAACGGGACTTCACATGAATGGTCCCTTCTTCGAATGAAGAGGACCGAGGCGGACCGGCTTCGCCTCTTCGACCGGCACGTGGCCGCGCTCATCGCTGAGACCGGCTCGCACACATCGTGGTCAGTTTCTTGGCACGAGCAGGGCGGGGTATCGACGACCGAGCCCGGACGAGAGTCCCTCCGCTCGTGGTTGATGTCCGTCCGTCTGCTCGACGACCCGAAGTCCGACGTACACCTGGACACAATCATGAATGAGATCGACTCGGGTGCCGAGCTCGACATCACACGTGAGCGCATCAAGATCCTGCGCCAGCGACGAGAGCGAGCCAACCTCTCCAGGCTCGGTGTCGTCAACGGCCCCTATGGTCCGATGACGCCCCGACAGTGCTTCGAGGACCTCGCCTACACGGACCACTTCCATTACGACATCGAGCGCGAATCGCGCCGGGCAGCATTGCCTCCTTTCCTTTGGGAGATGGTTCAATTCATTGGTTGGGATTACGCCAGCGAGTTGGCGGAGATCGCAACATGGGTTCAGGCGGCGGGCCGCGAAGACACGGCAACAGCTCGATACTTCGCGGCGCCGCCAGACGAGGATGCTGACGCGCACGGAGGTGCAGTACTGGACACTGAGGAGGCATGACCCGACTCGGACTTGCCCTCGTCGTCTTGACGGCGGGCGGCTGCCCAGCCGGTAGCGGGCGTCGTTCCTGATCGGCAGATGGAGCTCCATGCGAACAACGGCACGCCGCTCCAGCTAGCCATCGTCGTCAACGGCCAGATGGAGCTGCTGGCGCCGCATGCTCAGCTGGATCTCTTCGCTGCGACTCTGCCCTCGCTGCCGTGGGTCGCCGAGGTTCGCACGGTGACAGGCCGAACACTTCTTTCATTGACGGTTCGATCGGGAGACGTCATCGAAGGCCCGAACGGCAGTACGGGCGACGGTGCCCGTGTTGATCTGTCTTGCGGGGGGATCGACCTGTGGTCCGGTCCGCCGCTTCTCGGTCCAATGCCGGGACCCGGCACGCCCGGCGACTGCGTTCCGTGATCGAGTGATCCAAAATCAACGGGCTCACGTGACATTGGCCGACACTGAGCGAGCGATGGACTTCGACAATCTGGCTGAAGGGGAGCGAAGCCTGCTCCTCGATGCGTTCCGCGCTGCGGCTGATGGCCCCTTCTTTCCGGAGTGGGAGTTCCAGACGCTCATGGGGTTCGATCGATCTGACCTACGCCGGCTGATCGAGCAATGGCCCATACCGCAAGATCGTGAATTGCTGGATGACGCCGCCAACAACGTCCTAAACATGCTCCTCGGGTATCCGCATCGCGCCTGGGGCTCGTGGGCGTCCTACTCGGACGCTTCGCCCCGCGATCTCGCCGCACTGTTGATGAAGTGGCGGGGCAGATTCGTCTATCGATCCGTCGGCGCGCGGCACCTTCGATCGGATGCGCTAGTGGCGAGCGGGTGGATGAAAGATCGCATGACATTCGGCGACGCTGACTGAGCGCCCGAGTGACTTACGTGAGCGCATCTGAGGAATTCGACGGCACGTACGTCGCCCATTGGGAGCTGGCTCGGTTCGAGGTGGCCGTCGGTCGAGGGCTCTTCGGCCGGCAGAAGGTGGAGCGGTGGTATCCGCGCTTTCCGGCAGATTTCGAACTCCCGGACCAGCCCGGACTTGGTCGTGGTCCTGGAGGGACCTACGCGATGCGCGTGCGGGGCAGCCTTGGACCAAAAGGCAAGTTCGGACACCTCGGGACATGCAGTCGCGAGATCAGGGTCGCCGAGGTCCTTTCGTGCGAGCCGATATCGGTCCAGGCGGACCGGTAGTGCGTGACAAGCTCCTATCTAGTCAAGCCCCCAAAGACGAAGCCTGACCGACCGGCTGGCTGAGCATCCGAAACACGATCCGGGCGAGGTGGCGCTTGAGGGCTCGGAGCGCCTCGAACCAGCCCTTGCCCTCCGCCCGCTTGCGGGCGACGAAGGCCTGAGCGGGTGGGTACGTGCGAACCTGGGCCAGGGCGATTCCGTGCAGCGCCCGGTTGATCTGGCGGTTGCCACCGCGGTTGAGGCGGACCCGGCTCGTCTGCCCTGAGCTCGCGGGGATCGGCGCCACGCCGGCGAGCATGGCGAAGGCATCGGGCGATCGGAACCGGCTGATGTCGCCGATCTCGCCGATGAGCTTGGCCGTGATCAGCGGTCCGGCGCCCCACAGCCGGCGCAGCGGATGGCCGGCCACGAGCGCCTCGATCCGGCGCTCGAAGTCGCGGACGTCGCGGGACAGCCGATCGAGCCGTCCCAGCCGATCCCGGGCGAGCTCGGCCTGGACGCCCGGCAGCCGTCGCAGCAGCTTGCCCGCGGCGCGACGGTACTTCTCGGCGACGAGGTTGGCGGCTCTCGCGCCGTAGCCCGGGGCGAGCACCACGAGATCTGCGTGGAGCCTGTTCCGAACGCGGGTTGCCTCGGCCACGAGATCCTCGCGGGCCTCGACGATGAGCTGCAGCTCGCGGGACGCGTCGGGCAGCCGGACCGGCGGCAGGTCGGCCTCGCGCCCGGTGACCCGGGCGATGGCCAGGGCGTCCCCGGGATCGCTCTTGCCCGGACGCCGGGTCCGGAGTCGCTCCCGGTGGCTGAGCCCGGGCGGCACCTCGACCGCGGCTGCACCGGCGGCGAGCAGGTACCGCGCTGCGGCTGCCCCGTACCCGGCCGAGCCCTCGAGCCCGATCCGCTCGACCCCTCCGAGCTCGTCCAGCCAGGCCAGCAAGGCGGCAAAGCCAGCTGGATCGTTGTCGAACGTCATCTCGGCGAGGACCTGGCCAACCTCGTCGATCGCGCATGCCGCGAGCGTCGCCTTGTGGGTGTCGATGCCAACCACGCGCATCGTTCTCAGCTCCCTTCCGGCTGCGGGTACGATGGGCGCGGGCCAGGTGCGGCAAATGTGCGTTGAGGTAACAGCCACGCTCCTATGAAGCCATGCCTGGCCCGCTCGTCAGCGAGGACGGAGGCACTTGTCACGGTGGCCAACGGCAGCGCCGCGGCACATTTACGCGGGAGCCATCCGCCCTCGTCGACGACACCTTCGCAGCCCGCGAAGGCCACGTCTCACCCTACGCACATTCGCGACGCTGACCGATGGCTTTGATGCGTCATCCGCATCCGCAAGTTGCCAGGATTGCTGTGGTGGCTGCGGCCCTCCTGCTCCTACTTGGAGGTTGCCAACCAGCGCCCCCCGCGACCGAAGTGGATCAGGCCCGAGCTGTGGAGATCGCGCGAGCCTTCGTCGTAGCCGGCCAGCCGCGCGACTTCGTGTTCCTCGAGCTGACGAACGATCCGCCTCAGCCGACAGGTCGGATATGGCGCATCAAAGTCGACGCCCATGTTCGGATCCCGCAGAGTCCTCCGGCGGAATCATTCCTCCACTTCATCATCGATGTGGATCGCTCGACCGGCGTACCAACGATCTTCGCCCAGGGTTGAGGGCGAACGCGTGACATTCAGCAACGCTGACTGAACTGAGCGCGACCCCTCGAGGGGCTATCCCTCCGGGGCGTCGAGCTCGCCGGGGTCGGCGAAGGCGGTGGACCCCTGCTCCTGGCCGGCGCTGGCCATGGCCTCTCGGTAGACCGCGATCGAATCGTCGACGCACATCACCAGAAGGTCGCCCGGGTTGGCGCGGCGCAGGGCGGCTTTCACGGCGGTCTGCTCGTCGAGGATCTTGTCGATCCGGATCGTTCGGCCGGTCCCGTTCTCTCGCGCCTGCCGAACGCCCTCGGCGACGATCGTGGCCGTCGCGCCCGGGGCGCGGCCGCGCAGGTTGCGGTCCTCGCGGACGATGATCTCATCGAAAGCGCCAGCGGCGAGGGCGCCGTACTCGCGCATGTCCTCGTCGCGCCGGTCGCCGGGCATGCCGATGACACCCAGGGCGCGTCCGCCACGGCCCTTGCCATTACCGGAGTCGTCACCGTTCATGCGCCGTGCGAAGTCCGCGAGGTTGCGCATGCCGTCGACGTTGTGGCAGTAGTCGATGACCACGCGCACACCGGCGACCTCGAGGTAGTTGAGCCGGCCCGGGGCCTGGAAGAAGGAGGTCGTGAACGTTCGAAGTCCCTGCCGGATGTCATGCAGGTGCGCACCGGAGGCCCACGCGGCTGCCGCTGCCGCCAGCGCGTTCGCGACGTTCATGCGCGCCTTACCGCCGAACGTGGCCGGGATCAGGTGGGTGTACAGCACGGGCATCGTCCGCGGTCCGTGGCGCAGGACGATCTGATCGCCCTCGGGCGTGTGCCGGACGACGAACGCGGCGCCGCCGCGACCGCAGTGCCCATCGACGCGATCGAAGCCGCGCTGGCCCTTCTCCGTCTCCATCGAGAAGTAGATGACGCTGCCGCGGCATTCCGACCCGAGGCGCGCGACGTAGGGATCGTCCGCGTTCAGCACGCCGGTGCCTGTCCTCGGAACGGCCTGGATGATCACGCCCTTCGCGTCCGAGAGCTGCTTGAGCGTCGTGATCCCGCCGAGCCCGAGGTGGTCCGCGGTCACGTTGGTGACCACCGCCACGTCGGCGCGATCGAAGCCGAGGCCCTCGCGCAGGATCCCGCCGCGCGCCACCTCGAACACGCCGGTATCGACCGTCGGGTTCTGGAGGATCATCCGCGCCGACTTCGGGCCGCTCATGTCGCCCCGCCGGATCATCCGCCCGTCGACCACGATCCCATCGGTCGAGGTCATGCCGACTCGCCGCCCCATGAGCTTGAGGATGTGGGCGATCATCCGGACCGTCGTCGTCTTGCCGTTCGTGCCGGTGACGGCGAGGATCGGGATGCGGGCGTTCGCGCCGGGCGGGAACAGCAGGTCGATGACGGGCTTGGCGACGTACTGCGGCTCGCCCTCGGTCGGGTGGGTGTGCATGCGGAAGCCGGGCGCCGCGTTGACCTCGACGATCGCGCCGCCGGTCTCGCGCACCGGCACCGTGATGTCGGGGCAGATGAAGTCGATGCCGGCGACGTCGAGCCCGACGACGCGCGCGGCCATCTCGGCGATCTCGACGTTGTCCGGGTGGGCCTCGTCCGTGCGATCGATCGCCGTCCCGCCGGTCGACATGTTGCCCGTCAGCGCGAGCTTGACGCGTTCGCCCTTCTTGGGGACGCCATCGAGCTCGAACCCCTGGGCCTTGACGAGCGCCTCGGCGGCCTCGTTGACCGAGATCCGTGTCAGGACCTTCTCGTGGCCGATGCCGCGCCGCGGGTCGGCATTCGTCTGGTCGACGAGCTGGCGCACGGTCTTCTTGCCGTCGCCGACGACCGACGCCGGCACTCGTTCGGCGATCGCCGCGACCTTGCCGCCAATGACCAGACAGCGGTAGTCGTTGCCGCTGACGAACGTCTCGACAACGAGGTCGCCCGACCGGCTCTCGCGCCGCGCCCCCTCGAATGCCTTGCGGACGTCGTCGTCCGAGCGGAGGTTCAGGTGGACACCACGGCCGTGGTTGCCGTCGAGCGGCTTGACGACGCACGGGAAGCCGATCCGGTGGGCGGCCGTAAGGGTGGCCTCGACGGTGTCCACGAGGTCCGACTTGGGCACGGGCAGGCCCGCCGAGTCGAGGAGCCGGTTGGTAAGGTTCTTGTCGCTCGCGATGTCGACCCCGATCGCCGACGTCACCGACGTCATCGTCGCGCGGATGCGTTGCTGGTGGACGCCGTGGCCGAGCTGGACGAGCGAGTGCCGGTCGAGGCGCAGGAACGGAATGTCGCGCGATGCCGCCTCGTCGATGATCGCCTGCGTCGACGGCCCGAACGCCTGGCGCTCCGCGAGCCGGATGAGGCTCTCGAGCTCGGTGAGGTAGTCGATCGCCTGCTCGGGATCGCTCGGCGCCACGAGGTGGTTGACGATCCGGACGGCGAGCTTGCCCGCCTCGAGCCCGACCGCCTCCTCGCGGAACTCGTAGATGACGTTGTACTGGCCCTCGTCACCCGTGGACCGAGTCTTGCCGTGGTGGACAAAGGTACCGGCGAGGTTCTGGAGCTCCAACGCGATGTGCTCCGCGATGTGGCCGACCCAGGTCCCGTCGTTGAGTCTCGTCACGAATCCGCCGCGGCGATTCAGGGAGCACGCGTGGTCCTCGAGGGACGGGATCCACTCCAGCAGGCCATCGACGAAGCCCGGGATCTTGGTCGACGGGAACTGCTCCAGCACGCCGAGGTCGACCAGCAGCTTGACGACCGGCTGGCGCGACCAGTAGTTCGGGCCGCGGAGGACGCGGGTGTCGAGGATTCGCAGCGTCGGGAGGGGACCGGCGGCGCTCGCTCCGGTGCCGTTCCGCTTCACGCGCGGCGCGCGGGCGCGACCGGCCGGCTTCTTCGTCGTCTCCGTGACGGCCTTCGTGTCGGGCGACGTCTCTCCCGTCGCGGCGACCTTCGCCAATCTGCTCTCCCCTGCCGATCGACCATGGGCCTCGGTCCCTGGCACATCGTGCCGGGCGCTCGATCCCGACGCGCTCGATCCCGACGCGCTCGGCTCGCGCTGTGCGCAGCCTACTCGATCCCCTTCGATCTGCGACCCAGCAGATGTGGCTTTAGGGCATGAAGCGCAGCGCCTGATCGGTCAGGGTGATGGTGTCGTCGTAGCCGCCGGCAATGACCACGGATCCATCGTCGGCGCGGGTTGCCGTCGCGAAGCTGAAGCCCTCGACGTCGTCGCCGTCGACGACCTCGAATTGGCCCGTGGCGGGGTCGAAGATCTCGGCGGTGGAGGCGCCACCGGCGATGAGGACACGGCCGTCGAGGAGGCGCACCACGGCTGCCGCGAGCTTGTACCGGGCTGTCGCCATACCGGCGGTGAGCGCGAACGTCCCGGAGGCTGGGTCGTAGAGCTCGGCGCTCCGATACCGTCCTCGGCCATCCCGCTCGTCCGACCCACCGACGACGAGGACGCGGCCGTCGTCGAGGGCAACCGCCGCGGTCTTGTGGCGCCTGGTGGACATCGGTCCCGTCGTTGACCAGGAGCCGGTGGCCGGGTCGTAGACCTCGGTGGTGGCGAGCACCTCGCCGGTCGTTCCCGCGAGGCTCCCGCCGGTGACGAGGACACGACCGTCCGGCAACAGCGCGCCGACATGACTGGTCCGGGCGGTGGCCATCGAACCGGTTGGTTTGAAGGCCGTGGCCGCCGGGTCGAGCAGCTCGGCGGACGCGAGGGCAACGTCGCCGTCATAGCCGCCGGCGACCAGCAGGGATCCATCGCCGAGCAGGATCGCCACTGCATCCGTGCGTGGCCCGGACAGCTCGGGCCCGGGGGTGAAGGCGCCTGCGGCAGGGTCGAAGATCTCGGTCGAGCGGAGGACGGTGCTCGGGCCGAAGCCGCCGATCAGCAGGATGCGGCCGTCCGGCAGTGTCACCGCTGCCTGTCCGACTCGCGGCTCCAGCATCTCCGGTCCGGGCGTCGACGTCCCGGTCGCCGGATCGAGCAGCTCGGTGGCGGTCGTGACGCCCTCGCAGGAGTGCTCGGTACAGCCGCCCGCGACGAGGATTTCGACCCTCGGGCAGGAGCGTCGCCGAGTGGCCTGCCCGCGTGACCCTCAGCGACCCGATCTGGGCGATCGTCCCCGCCGATTGGCTCGGTGGCGGCGCTTCGAAGGATGCGAGTCCGGACGACGGCGAGACGCCAACGCTGGCGGCCGGTTGTCCAGGTGTCGCGGAGGGCGCAGTGGGCGCGGATCCGGAGCACGCCGACACGCCGATGGCTCCCACCACGAGGATGGCAACCAGCATTCGGACGAGATTCGGGTGGCGGACCACGCGCCAGATACGGGTCCCGCGGGCGAAACGTTCCGCGGAGATCAACGCGCTTGTGCGCGTCAGGTCGAGGCGATGTTGCCGCCGGTGATCGCCTTCAGCTCGGGCGCGGTGATGCGCTGGCGGCGCCGGAGGTCGAAGCGGTAGCCGGCGGGCAGGGCGTGCAGGATCACGCCGCTGATCATGACCGGGCGATGGCCGTGGACGTCCCACGCGTCGGTCTCGGCGCCGGCGCCATCGACGATCGTCACGCTCCCGCGGCCGATGACCTCCATGACTCCGTCGGGACCCACGACGCCCGCGGTGTCCTCGTCGACCCCAAGGCCCAGGAGCGAGGGGTTCTGGGCGATGACCGAGAGCAGCCGGCCGTAGCGGTTCCGCTGCTGGAAGTGCTGGTCGACGATGACGGACGGCAGCACCCCGAGGCCTGCGGCGAGGGCTGCCATGCGGTGCTTCGGCGTCCCACCCGACGCGCCGAACGCGATCATGTGGCTCGACATCGCCGAGGCCCCCGCGCTCGTGCCCGCGACGACCGCGCCGGATCGGAATCGATCCAGGACCGCCTCGGCGAGCAGCGTCCCGCCGATGGTCGATGACAGTCGGAGCTGGTTGCCGCCGGTCAGGAAGATTCCGGTGGCGTCGCCGAGCTGGCGCGCGAACGACTCGTCGTTGGCCTGCTGGCGGCTCATCGCGTGGAGCGGCCGGACCGTCCCCACACCCAGCCCGGTGAGGATCTCCCGGTAGCGCTCGCCGGCGAGCGGCCCGAACGACGATGCCGTCGAGATGATGACCACCACACCATCGGCGCCCCCGGCGAGGGCCGTGAACCGGTTGAGGATGACCCGATCCCGGATCTTGTCCTCCGCCCCGCCGATGATCATCACGGTTCCGTCGCTCGACGCGCGGCCGCCATTCCTGGGTGGCACGTTGGGCGAGAGGATACCGAAACGCCTGGGTAGTACGGTGGGGTTCGATGGTCCGGGGTCAGGTCGCGGGCGTCAGACCAGCTGCGGCGCAATCTCGTCCGCGGCGCCGCCGCGCGGCGTGGCGTCGACGCGTCGCAGGTAGAACCCGCCGAGCAGGAACAGCGCGATCGCCGCTGCGAAGGCTGCCCTCGGGCCATCCCCGGATCGGATCGCTCCGCCGAAGAAGAAGAGCAGCATCCCACCGATCACCGACGCGAACGGGCCGGCCGCGACGACCGCGATGTTGCTGATCCCCATGTATCGGCCCGAGGAGGCCTTCGGGATGATGTCGGTCATGAGCGCCCAGTCGACCGCGAGGAACGTGCCCGACGCGACGCCGATCGCCACGACGCCGACGACAAAGACTTCGATCGACGGCGCGCCGGCGGTAACGGCCATCCCGACCGCCCCGATCGCGCACGCCGCATAGATCACCGGCTTCCGCCCAATTCGATCGGAGAGTCGTGCGCTCGGGATCGTCGCGATCAGCGTCAGGAGCGCGACCAGGCCGGATGTGACCGGGATCCAGAAGCCCTGTCGCTCGACGGACAACCCGAGCGAGCGCTCCATGAACAGGATGTAGAACCCGAGGAGCATGTTGATGCCCGCAAGGAACATCAGTCGCGAGAGCACGAGGTTCAGGAAGCTCTTCTCGGCGAGGATGTCGGTGCTCCACGCAGACCGGGCGATCGCGCGCCATGAGCGGCCCCCGCGGTCCTTCGCCGCGCGGCCCTCGCGGACCCACAGGATCGTCCCGATCGCCGTCGCGAGCTGGATCACGCCCAGGAACACCAGCGGGAGGAGGTAGTCGTCCGTCGTGACGCCGTACGTGATGACGACCGTGCCGAGCACGAAGCCGGCGGTCTGCATGATCCCGACGAGCGCGCTCGCGAACGCGACCTGGCGCTGGGGGACGAGGTCCGGCACGTAGCCCTGGAACGGGCCCTGCGCGAAGTTCGAGCTGAACTGGATCGCGACGAGGAACGCGATCAGCGCGAGGTACGAGTTCGACAGCCCGATGCCGATGAGGAACAGGATGTCGAGCGTCGCGCCGATGGCGATGTACGGCTTGCGCCGGCCCCACCGGCTGACGGTGTAGTCGCTGAGCATGCCGATGGTCGGCTGGATGGCCGCCGCCATGAGCATCGTTAGGACGCTCTGGAGCGCGATCGCGGGCCCGTCCCAGGGCGCTGGCACGAGGGCCGGGATGCGCTTCTGCACGACGACCCCGAGGCCGCCCATGATCGAGTTGATGCCGAGCCAGTAGACCGACAGCTGGAACAGCTGGCGAACCGGCAGCCGCTCGGTGGGACGCGCACCCGCGTCCGGCTCCCGAACCACCACGAGCGGGCCCTCGGCAACGACCTCGATCGCCATCCGATCCCTTCCTCCCCAGCCCGTGCACGGTGCACGTGGGGCTGGGCCGTGTCAATGGCGAAGCGTCAGATCGAGGCCGTCCGCATGCGCGGCACGATGCGCCGGATCCTCGCCTCGGGAGCGCCGTTACGCCGAGGGCGCCTGGCGCTTGCGGGATTTCGCGCCGCCGACGGCCGCGACGCCGCTGGGCGCCTGGCAGCTCGGGCACCAGTACGTGGTGCGAGGCAGCTCGTTGCCCTGCGACTCGACGCGGATCAGCGTGCCGCAGCGGTGGCATGGACGGCCGGCACGGTCGTAGACCCACAGCCGCGACGGCGCGAGCCGCTTGCCGGTCTTCGTGTCGACCGTCGTCGTCCGACCAGCCGGGGCATCGGAGCGGGCATTGGCCATCAGCTGCTCGCGCGCCGTGCTGAGGACGCGCTCGATCGTCGGCAGGTCGAGGGCGCCCATCGGCGCGAACGGGTCGACCTTCTCGATGAACAGGACCTCGCTCTTGAACACGTTGCCGATCCCGGCGATGGCCCGCTGGTCGAGCACCGCCTCGCCGATCGCGGTCTCGGCGCGAGACGGGTCCTGGAGGCGCCGGACCGCCTCGGCCTGGTCGTAGCTCGCGTCGAGCAGGTCCGGGCCAAGCATCGAGATCGTCGGGTGGACGACTTCCGCACGCCGCTCGAAGAGCTCGACGACCGGGGCGTCGAAACAAACTGCCACGGCCCCGGGCACCTCGAGGACGAGCGCGGCGCGTGACGGCGGGCGGCGCCAGGTTTCGCCGGGCCGGTAGCGGTGCCACGAACCGTGGAGCCCGAGGTGCGTCCGCAGCTCGAGGCCACCGTCGAACTTGATGAGCAGGTTCTTGCCGGCGGCGTCGACCGCGTCGATCTTCTGTCCCACGATCCGCGAGACCTGGGGCCCGGGGAGGCGGGCGCGCGCGGCCGTGACGACCCGGCCGGCGAGGTACGGCCTCAGCGCGACGGCAATGCGAGCGAGCGTGTCACCTTCCGGCATCAGGCGATCATCGCCCCTGCGCGATCTTTTCGCATGACGAGCCCGCGATACCCCTGGATGAAACCGGCCCGCAAGAGCGTTTCGTACCAGTTCGACCGCCCGACGGGCTCGCCGTCGACCTTGCCGATGACGAGCTCGCGGAGGCGCCCGTCGGCGAGGAGACTCCGAAGAGCACCGGCGGCGATGGTGGCCACCGCGGGATCGTCGAACGCCGGCAGGGTCTGGAGCGAGCTCCCGCCCCGGTCGAGGTAGAGCGCGGGGACGCCGTCGACGAGCACGACCGAGGCACCGGCTGCCCTCGGGAGGGGTCGCTTGTCGTCGTCGCCCCGCCTCGGCCAGGCGACGGCGGCACCGTAGGGATTCGCCGGATCGGCGGCGGCGAGGAGGTGGACGGCCGGTTGGTCGCCCCGCGCGCCGCCCGGCTCGCGGACGGAGCGAAGCCGGTCGAGGGCGCCGGCGAGGGCAAACTGGGCCGCGCCGAGACCCGCGACGAAGTAGCCCCGCCGGATCCGTCCGGCCTCTTCGAGCGCTCGCAGCATCGGGTAGACGGCGGAGAAGCCGCCCTCCAGGCCCTCGGCCATGACCAATTCGCGGACGAGCACGCCGTGCCGGTCGAGGAGGGCAAGGGCGAGCTGGTGCATTCGCTCAGTGGGGCTGAGCGGCGTCGCACCCGTCTCCCACAGGCCGCTGCCGACGAGCGACCAGCGACCCGCCGCCTCCGGCGGCCCGAGCGATGTCAGCCGGCCCATCCTGCCCCGCCCGTTTGACTTGGCGGGCCGCTTCCAGCGCAGCGCGCGGAGCGGGGCGAAGGTGTCGTTCGTGACCTCACCGGCCCAGACGAGATCCCACAGGGCATCGAGGAGCTCTCGCTCGTTGCCGCCGCCAGAGCGAGCGGTGCCCGCCTGGAGGGCTCGGAAGAAGGTCGCGCCACGCGTCCCGAGGTGTTCGCGGATCGCATCGTGGAGCTCCGAGGCCGGGCGCGCGGCGCCGTCGATGCCGCCCCCGGTGAGCAGCAGCTCCCGGCCCGGTCGGTGGAGCACGACCCGACCGTCGTCGCGGCCCAGGCTCCCGTGCCCGACCCACGCCACCTCGCCGAGGGCGCCCAGCTCATCGAGCAGGCGCGGCTGGTAGCCCGGGATCCGGGCGGGGAGCACGTCGCGTTCCAGCACGGAAGCGGGAATCGGCACGCCCGACAGCTGGTCGACGACCTCGGCAAGCCGCTCGAGGGCCGCGCTTCCTCGCAGCGGCGCTGGCTCCTCGCCGACGGGGATCACGCCCTGCCACGCCGGCAGGAAGCGGCCGAGCGTCTCGGGATCGACCGGCTCCACCTCGCGCCGGAGCTTGGCGAGCGATCGCCGCCGGAGCATCCGAAGGACCTCGGGATCGCACCACTCGCGCTCCGAGCCGGACGGCCGGAACTCGCCCCTCAGCAGCGTGCCTGCGCCGGCGAGCCGGTTCAACGCGTCCTCGACCACCCCACCCGGCAGTCCCCAGCGACGGGCCGGCTCGGGGGCGAGGAACGGGCCGTGGGTCCGCGCCCAACGGGCGAGCAGGCCATCGAGCGCTCCGGTCACGCTACCGAGGAACGCGTCGGGCACGCCGCGCGGCGGCGAGGCGCCGACGCCGTCCCGGTACCGCGCAACATCCTCGATTGCGATCCAGCGCTCGTCGCCCGCGATCCGGATGGCGACGGCGCGACGGGTGGCGGCGAGCTCGCGCAGCCACGGGTCCGCGACCATGCGGCCGCCCTCGGTTCGGGCGCCAACCTCGTCGATCGACAGGTCGCCAAGGCGTCGAAGGAGGTCGTGCAGGTGCTCGAGGGAGTCCGCGCGTCGATCGTCGGTCAGCGACTGGAGCGACAGCTCGAGGTCGGCAAGGGCCTCCGGATCGAGCAGCTCGCGGAGCTCCTCCTGGCCCAGCAGTTCGCGCAGCAGGTCGCGATCGAGGGCAAGCGCCCCAGCTCGGCGCTCGGCCAGCGGCGCGTCGCCCTCGTACATGTACGCCGCGACGTAGTCGAACAGGAGGGACGACGCGAACGGCGAGGCCTTCGCCGTCTCGACGCCGTGAACCGCGATCTCGCGCCGCTCGATCCCGCCGAGAATCTCGCGCAGTGCCTCGAGGTCGAACACGTCCGACAGGCACTCCCGGTACGTCTCGACGAGGATCGGGAAGCTGAACCGTAGCGCGACGCGACCTGGAGCAGGTCCGCGGCTCGCTGGCGCTGCTGCCAGAGCGGCGTTCGCGCGCCGGGCCGTCGCCGAGGCAGGAGCAGCGCCCGTCCCGCGTTCTCGCGGAAGCGCGACGCGAACAGCGCCGACCCACCGACCGCCTCGACCACGAGGTCCTCGACCTCGTCAGCGGCGGGGAAGAGCAACGCCTCGATCTCCGCGAGGCGGCGAGCGTCGCCATCGCCCTCGCCCTCGGGCAGCCGAACGGCGATGCCGTCGTCGGACCAGATCGTCTGGGCCTCGATGCCCAGGCGCTCCCGAAGGCGCGTCTCGATCGCCAGTGTGAGCGGGCGCGTGGACCCGGCCGCCGAACGGCGACAGGATCACCAGCCGCCAGTCGCCGAGCTCGTCGCGGAAGCGCTGGACGATCAGCCGGCGGTCGGTCGCGAGCGCGCCGGCGACCTCGCGCTCCTCGTCGAGATAGGCCACGAGGTTGCGCGCCGCGAGCTCGTCGAGGTCGTGCTGCTCGCGGAGCCTCGCGGTGAGGGCGCGAGCGCCCTTCTCGCCGCGCGCCAGATCGCCCTCGGCGTCGCGCAGGAACTCGCCGATCGCCCGCCCCAGCTCCACCGGCCGCCCGACCGCGTCGCCCTTCCAGAACGGCAGCTTGCCCGGGATGCCCGGCGCCGGCTCCACGATCACCCGGTCCGGCGTGATGTCGAGCACCCGCCAGCTGCTCGCCCCGAGCACGATCACGTCGCCGTGCATCCCGGCGCGGAGCTCGTAGACCATCTCCTCGTCGAGCTCGCCGACACGTCGTCCCGTCGTTCCGGGCTCGCCCGCGAGGAACACGCCGAAGAGGCCACGGTCCGGGATCGTGCCGCCGGAGGTCACCGCGACGACCCGCGCATCGCGCCGGCCCTCGACGACGTCGGTGACCCGGTCCCAGACGAGCCTCGCCTTCAGCTCGGCGAACTCGTCCGACGGGTAGGCGCCGGCCAGCATCCCGAGGACTGCCTCGAGCGCCTCGCGCGACAGGGTCTCGAACGGCGCGGCCCTGGTCACCGCGTCCAGGAGCTCCGAGACGGTCCACCGGTCCATGACCGCCATCGCAACGAGCTGCTGGGCAAGCACGTCGAGCGGGTTGCGGGGCATGACCGTCGTCTCGATCGCGCCCTCGTGCATCCGCTTGACCACGACGGCCGCCTCGAGGAGGTCGCCGCGGAACTTCGGGAAGACGATGCCCTTCGACGGCTCGCCGACCTGGTGCCCGGCGCGACCCGACGCGCTGCAGACCGGACGCGACGCTCGTCGGCGATTCGACGAGGACGACGAGGTCGACCGCGCCCATGTCGATGCCGAGCTCCAGCGATGACGTCGCGACGAGGCCCGGGATGCGGCCCGCCTTCAGGTCCTCCTCGATCCGGAGCCGCTGCTCGCGGGCGATCGACCCGTGGTGCGCGAGGACCAGCTCCTCGCCGGCCGCCTCGTTCAAGCGCTGCGCGAGCCGCTCCGCCAGGCGCCGGCTGTTGGTGAAGACGATCGTGCTCCGGTGGGCGCGGATGAGCTCGAGGAGGCGCGGGTGGATCGCCGGCCAGATGCTCGAGCGCATGTCGCCGAAGGCCACGGGTCCGCTCGGCTGTTCCTCCGCCGGGAGCACCTCGCCGAGCCGGGCCATGTCCTCGACCGGGACGATGACCTGGAGCTCGAGCGCCTTGCGGCTGCCGGCATCGACGATTTCGACCTCGCGTCCGGGTCCGATCCCGCCGAGGAAGCGGGCGATCGTCTCGAGCGGGCGCTGCGTCGCCGACAGGCCGATCCGCTGGAGGCGTGGGGCGTCCTTCGGTCGGAGGTGCTCAAGGCGCTCGAGCGAGAGCGCGAGATGCGCCCCGCGCTTCGAGCCGGCGATGGCGTGGACCTCGTCGACGATCACCGTCTCGACGCCGCGCAGCGTCTCGCCGCGCGGCGCTGGTCAGGAGCAGGTACAGGCTCTCGGGCGTCGTGACGAGGATGTCCGGCGGCCGCCGGGCGAGCTCCCGACGCTGCTCCTGGGGCGTGTCGCCCGTTCGCCCGGCGATCGAGATGCGGGGCTCCGGCTCACCGAGCCGCTGTGCCGCGAGGCCGATCCCGTGGAGCGGCGCCCTGAGGTTCCGCTCCACGTCATAGGTGAGTGCCTTGAGCGGCGAGATGTACAGGACGCGGACGCTCCCGGGCGTCGTCTTGCTCGGCGGCGGCGACGGGTTTCGAGCCAGGCGGTCCAGGCACCACAGGAACGCCGCGAGGGTCTTGCCGCTGCCCGTCGGGGCGTGGATCAGCGTGTGTCGTCCCGTCGAGATCGATGCCCAGCCACCGACCTGGGCGGGCGTCGGCGCCTCGAATGCCGACTCGAACCAGGCACGGACGGCCGGCGAGAAGGGCGCCAGCGCATCCGCAGGAGGCGACGACTTGGTCACCTTCGCCGGGGGCGCGGGAGCGCGCCGTTTCGCTGGTGGAGGGGTCGCGGTCACGGGTTCGGAATTCTACTCCCGGAGCACGATTTCGACCGGATGTTCGACGAATCCTGAGGCCCGCCACAGCCACGTCGGCGCCAGCGCGACCACGGGACGGTTCCCAGGGGCAATCGGGGTGTGAATCTCGACCGCCAGGCGACGTTTGGACGCATTCGGCGTGTCGTCGGTCGCGTGAACGTCCGGCGCACGAGTAACCGTCGGGATTCGTCACCATGTGCGCCCTGGAACCGACCAGGGGACCTGCTGCGCGCGGGCCGTCGGACCGGCCCAGCCCGCCTCAGCTCGAGGGCAGCAGCCCGAGCACTTGTTCCACCACGAGCTCGGCGATGCGGACGGCGCGTGCGTCGGTCTCGGCGTCCGAGGCTCGATACGGCAGCCCCGCGTTCGGCGGATCATCGAAGGCCGTCGGCATCGGCGACTGGCCGTAGCGCTCCGCGTCGTCGGACCAGCGCGCCCGCCACGTCTCGGGGATCTCGTCCGGAACAGCCCGATGACTCGCCGCGAGCCACACGTGCGCCCACGCACGAGGCACGACCCGGTAGACATCGTAGCCACCGCCGCCCGTCGCCAGCCAGCGGCCGGCCGCCCATCTGTGGGCCAACTCGTCGACGAGGCGAGCGGCGGCGCCCATGGCGGTCGTCGTGACGTTGAGATGCGCAAGGGGGTCGAAGGCGTGGGCGTCTGCGCCGTGCTGCGAGACGACGACCTCCGGCCGGAAGCGCTCCGCGAGCGCCGGCAGGACGAGCTCGAGTGCCGGCAGCCAGCCTCGCTCCCCGGTTCCGGGATCCAGCGGGAGATTGACCTTCGTCCCGACGGCGTCGCCACCACCGACCTCGTTCGGGAAGCCCGTGCCGGGGAAGAGCGCGAGGCCCGTCTCGTGGATCGACACGGTCATCACGCCAGGGTCGGCCCAGTGGATCGCCTGGACGCCGTCGCCGTGGTGGACGTCGAGGTCGATGTACAGGACGCGAAGCCCGTCGCGCCGCGCACGAGCGATGGCGAGCGCCGGGTCGTCATAGACGCAGAACCCCGAGGCTCGGTCGGGCATCGCGTGATGGAGCCCGCCGCCCGGGTGGAAGGCGTGCACGACGTCGCCACGGAGGATCGCCTCCATCGCCCGCAACGAGCCCCCGGCGACTGCCGCCGAGGCCTCGTGCATCCCCGCGAAGGCCGGCGTGTCGCCGGGGCCGAGTCCCGCCCCGGATTCCCCGAATGGGTCGTTGGACAATCGCTTGACGGTCTCGATGTACGACGGCGCGTGGACCCACGCCAGCTCGTCATCCGTCGCGGGCTCGGGGGCGAGACCAGGCGCTGCCCCGAGCGCCTCGAGGAGCGAGATGCCCGTCCCGAAGCGGCGTGGCGTCAGCGGGTGTGACGGTCCGAAGTCGTACGACTCCGATCGCGGCCCGAAGACGAGCAGCGGCGGAGTGCCAATGGCCTTGTCAGCTTCGGAGTTCGAATTCACACCGGCACGATAACCGCGGCGCGTACCATCTTCAGGTCGTGGACCTCGTCATCGCCCTCGTTATCGTCCTGATCATCGTCGTGATCTGGCGCGGCCCGAAGACGATTCCCGAGATCGGCAAGATGTT
Source organism: uncultured Chloroflexia bacterium (assembly GCA_963721765.1). GTDB lineage: Bacteria > Chloroflexota > Limnocylindria > Limnocylindrales > CSP1-4 > UBA5189. The sequence goes on along the minus strand of CAVRJP010000001.1, from coordinate 576,942 downwards.
CGGCCGGGGCGTCCGCGAGGCCCGGATCGAGGCTGCGAAGCTTCGATCGGGCGATGAGGAGCCACCGACCGGCGGTGGCGCGACGCCCGCCTGAGGCGCCCAGGCTCGGCGATAGGCTCGAGCCGGCTGCTAGCTCGCGAGGCCGGCGAGGCGGACGCCGGCGAGGAAGGCCCGGTAGGCCACGATCGGATCATCGGTCGTGACCCGGACGCCACGATCGCCGTACCGCTCGACGCCCGGCACGATCGCCGCATAGTCGGCCTCGAGCGCGTGGCGATACTCGGCCTCCAGCACGATCGGCCGCCCGAGATCGGGTAGCTCCAGCTCACCGGCCCGGGCCCGCTTGACGGCCCGCTCGGCGCCCGCTCGCACACGCTCCCGCGCGACGGTCGGATGGACCGACGCGGCGGCACGCCGTCCCACGGCGGTCTTCACGACGACCCGCTCCGCCCACGGGAACCACGCTTCCGTCTCCAGCGCGAGCTGGTCGTCGCCGGCGATCAGGCCGACGGGAACGCCCCAGGCACTCAGGGCGAGCGCGTTGATCCCGGCCTCGCCGACCGGCCGGCCCTGGAGCGTCGTGAGCGTCGGCGCGAAGCTGTAGGTGTGCGCGATGGTGCCGGTTGGGTGGCCGGCACGCGTGTGGTAGCCCACGAACAGCGCGACCTCGAACCCGGCGCCCGGGCCCGCTCCGGCGACCATCGACCAGGGCTTCTGGCCCTGCAGCAGGACGGCCCGCGCATCGAGGTCCTCCGGGGTCAGGTTGAACATCTGGCCGTGGCTGTCGTTGACGAGCACCTCGGCGGCGCCACCCGCGAACGCGCCCTCGATCGCAGCGTTCGCCTCGCCGACCATCAGCGCGACCGCGGCCGCGTAGCCGGAGTCGTCGCGCTCGGTCGGCGCGGTGTGGCTGACGCCGCCGATTCCCTCCAGGTCGACGCTGAGGTAGACCTTCATCGTGTTCCCGAGGCTAGACCGCTGCCACGACCTCGGCGAGCTGCTCGCGCAGCGCATCCGGGTCGGTGACGGGCAGGCGACAGGTGAAGCCCCGACAGACGTAGGCGGTGGGTCGGCCCTTGATCATCGGCCGGTCCAGGAGCAACGGGATGGCGCTCGCGGGTGCCGATGAGGGCGACGCTGCCGCGACGACGCGGTTCGGCGCGTATCCGCCGCCCGCGACCTCGAGCAACGCTCGCGTTGCCTCGTCCTCGATGTCGCCCACGATCGCGACCTCCGCAACGGGAGCGAGGGCGAGGTCGATGGCCTGGAGCCAGTTCGCGAAGGCGGTTGGGTACCGGGCCGTGAACGGCGTGATCGCGGCGATTGCCCGATCCGCTGCTTCGCGGTAGGGCGATTCGCCCGTGTACGCGGCGAGCCGCAGCAGGACGAGGGTCGCCATCGACCCACCCGAGGGCGTCGCGTTGTCCTGAGTGTCCTTCGGTCGCGTAACCAGGCGCTCGTGATCGGTTGCGGTGTCGAAGAACCCACCGGATGGGTCGACGAACCGGTCGAGGATCGAATCCGCGAGCGATCGAGCCACGGTGAACCAGCGCTCGTCGAACGTCGCCTCGTACAGCGCCAGCAATCCGTCGGCGAGGCACGCGTAGTCCTCGAGGACGCCTTGGCCCGTGGCGCGCCCATCCTTCCAGGACCTTCCCAGTCGACCGTCCCGGCCGAGCAGCCCCGCGAGAACGACGTCTGCCGCCTTCGTCGCCGCCGCCATGAATTGATCGGACACCACTGTCGCGCCGGGATCGAACCTGAGCAGCCGCGCAGCGTCGGCGAGCGCCCCGATCGCGAGGCCGTTCCAGGCCGCGAGCGCCTTGTCATCCCGGGCCGGTTGCGAGCGTTGCCCACGTGCCGCAAGGAGCCGCTCGCGTGCCTGCGCGAGCCGTTCGTCGAGCTCCTTCGCCGGAATCGAGAGCTCCTTCGCCAGGTTGGCGGTCGATCGGACCCGGGAGAGGATGTTCGTGCCCTCCCAGTTGCCGGCGTCGGTGACCCCGTACGCGGCCTCGAACAGCGGGGCGTCGTCCCCGAGGATCCCGCGGATCTCGATGGCGGACCAGGTGAACGTGGCGCCCTCTTCGCCCTCGGTATCGGCGTCCTGGCTCGAGGCGAACGCCCCGTCGACTGTGGTCAGCTCCCGGATCACGTACTCGAGCGTGCCGACGGCGACGCCGCGGTAGCGCGCGTCGCCCGTGAGCGCCCACGCGTGGACGTAGGCCCGCGCGAGCTGGGCGTTGTCATACAGCATCTGCTCGAAGTGCGGGACGAGCCAGACCGCGTCCGTCGCGTAGCGATGGAACCCGCCGCCGAGCTGGTCATGGATCCCGCCATCGGCCATGGCATCGAGCGACCGGCGCGCCACCGGCAGCGCTCGAGCTTCGCCGGCCGCCGCCCGCCGGAGCAGGAGCTCGATCGTCATCGGCTGCGGGAACTTCGGCGCACCGCCCCAGCCGCCGTTCGTTGCATCGAAGCCGCGCTGGATGAGCTCGACCGCGGTGTCCAGCAAGGCCGGCGTCGGCGCCTCGCCACTCGCCGTCGTCGACGCGTCGCCCGACAGCTGGCTCACCAGTCGGGCGGCCGCCCCTTCGAGCTCGCCGCGCTGCCCCCGCCACGCCCGGTCGATGCCCTCGAGCACCTGCCGGAAGCTCGGCATGCCGTGGCGCGGGGTGTCCGGGAAGTACGTGCCGCCGTAGAACGGCCGGCCCTCGGGGGTCAGGAACACTGACATCGGCCAGCCGCCGCTACCGGTCATCGCCTGGACGGCGCCCATGTAGATCTGGTCGAGGTCGGGCCGCTCCTCGCGGTCGACCTTGATCGGGATGAACCGCGCGTTGAGGTATGTCGCGGTCGCCTCGTCCTCGAACGACTCGCGCTCCATGACGTGGCACCAGTGGCACGCCGCGTAGCCGATCGACAGGAAGATCGGCCGGTCGAGGAGCTTCGCCCGCGCGAGCGCATCCGGGCCCCACGGGAACCAGTCGACCGGGTTGTGGGCGTGCTGGAGCAGGTACGGGCTCGTCTCGTTCGCGAGCCGGTTCGTGTGCTTCGGAGTTGCGCCAGCCTGGGTCATCCGATCGGATCGTAGCCCGAAGGGGTTGTCGGGCTCGGTTGTAACGCGCTTGCAATCTTGACACCCCTATGCGTGGTGCTACTCTCCGCCCATCACCGACGTGGAACCACGTTGAGTGGTGTCAGGAGGAGAAGAAGGTCGCGGTGTCGCTCAGCAGGCGCGCGATGCATGAACCGATCCCGGAAGGGATCGATCACGCACGCCCCCACTCGAGTGGCAACCACCTGAGCCGCCGCGCGACCGGCGGTCTCCTCCAGGGCGGCGCGGCGCACCTGCGCTGCGCCGCCCGGAACCCCGAACGGCACGGCGCAATGCCCGGCTGCCCCCCTGGATTGGAGAGGATCTGAATGAGGTCAGTACCGCGTTCCGACACCGCCGGGCGACATCGCCCGCTCGTCGAGTTGATGGCCCTGTTGGTCGCCCTGGCACTCATCATGCCGACCGCGGCCCTGGCGAAAAGGCTTCCGGTCGATCTCTCGTCACTGCGTGACATCGATACGCGCACGGGAACGGTCCTGCCGAGCGGAGCCCAGCTCAGCGCCGTCTCGGCGATGGGCGCGACGGCGCGCTGGAACCGCTTCGGGACGCCGCAATCGATGATCAAGTACGGCGGCTATCTCGCCACCGGCTTGAGCGGCGGTGCGGTCGATGCCGCGCGTTCGTTCGTCCGGCAGAACAAGGGCCTCTTCAAGCTCACCGACGCGGACGTGACCGGTCTCCAGGTCGCCTTCAACGTCCCGCTTACGGGCACGCCGGGCCGCGCGGTGGTCTTCCGCCAGCAGTTCGGGAACCTGCCCGCCGCGCACGACGGGCTGATCACCGTCGGCATCACCGGCGGCAAGGTCGCCTACGTCTCCTCCAGCTCGGCCGGCCATCGTGATGCGCCGGCGGCCGCGACCCTCTCACCCACGCAGGCGTGGCTCCTCGCCGCCGCCAACATCGGTCGGACGCTGTCCCCAACGGACCTCACGAGCATCCGTGTCGAGGACGGCTGGACGGTCTTTACGGCCGCCGGGCTGTTCACGCCGCTGCGGAGTGCCGCGAAGAACAGCGCCCGCGTGGACCAGCGCTCCCGCATCGTCGCGATCCCGATGTACGACGGCACCGTTCGAGCGGCGTACGAGACGATCGTCCTCGACGTCGGCAACGGCGCGTCCGTCGCGTACACGAGCTTCGTCGACGCTCGATCGGGCGACGTGCTCATTCGGCTCGACCGCTCGCAGAACGCCGAGCATGAGCCTTCGGCACATGAAGACGTTCACGCCGCAGCCCCGACGACCGGTGTCTTCCAGGGCACGACCGACGTCGCCACGGCTTGCGGGCCGTTCCACGAGTTCACCGTCCCGGCCGGAACGAAGTCGATCGACCTCGCGGCCAGCGCCAACGTCCCGGCCAACGACATGACGTTGTCGCTCTACTTCGGGGCGACGCTCGTTGCTGGCCCCGCCGATACCGCCACCAGCCCAGAGGCGATCCACTACGAACCGGGTGGTGACGTGCCCGCCGGCACGTACTCGGCCCGCGTCTGCGAGTACAGCCCGTCGATCCTCCTCGGGTTCGACTACACGGGGGTCTACGCGACGAACGACGTCGCCGGCACAACGACGGCGGCCCCCTACCCGCCGAAGTGGGAGTTCTTCCCGGCCAACCCGTCCCTGGCAGTGGTCAACGGCCACCCGGACTACGACCTCAGCCCCTCGGATATCCGCGTCACCGCCTGCTGGGTGAAGACCCACCTTGGGTCGACCGTCCCCGGCTGCTCCGGCTTCCAGGCGCTCCAGAACCTCGCCTCGCGGGCGCCTTGGGACCACGACGTGCGAGCGAACGTCTCGACGTTCACGACCCGTGGCAACAACGCGAGCTCCGCCGAGGCGTGGGTCACGCCGCTGACGCCGGGCCCGCTCCAGCAGCGGCCGGTCGACCCCAACCGCAACTACCAGTTCCCCTGGACGAACGCCTGGAATGCAGCCTCGTGCAGCCCGACGGCGCTCACGCCCGGCGGCAACGACATCAACGCCGCGGTCACCAACCTGTTCGCCATGCACAACCGCATGCACGACTGGTCCTACTTCCTCGGGTTCACCGAGGAGGCGGCCAACCTGCAGGAGAACAACTTCGGCAACAATCCGCCCGCGGGCCCATTCCCGGGGCACGAGAACGATCCGGAGATCGGCCAGGCCCAGGCCGGCGCCCTGCTCCCGGTCGAGGCCGGCGTGAGCCGCGACAATGCCAACCAGGTCACGCTCAATGACGGCATCCCCGGCATCACCAACATGTACCTCTGGCAGCCGATCGCGGGCGGGTTCTACCCACCGTGCGTCGACGGTGACTACGACATGTCGGTCATCGGCCACGAGTACACGCACGCCATCTCCAACCGGATGGTCGGCGGCCCCGACGCGAACCTGTCCGGCCCCCAGGCCGGCGCCATGGGCGAGTCGTGGAGCGACCTCAGCGCCGTCGAATACCTCAACGAGTACGGCTTCGTGCCGACGAACGGCGAGAGCAAGTTCGCGGTCGGTTCCTACGTGACCGGCAACGGGCAGCGGGGCATCCGCAACTTCAACATGAGCGACAGCCCGCTGAACTACAGCGACGTGGGCTACGACATGGTCTGCAACGCGCCGCTCGTCGGCCCGCCGGTCGAGGAGACCTGCCCCGACGGCCGCACCCAGGTCCACGCCGACGGCGAGATCTGGAGCGCCACGAACTACTCGATCCGGCAGGCGCTCGTGACCAAGTACAACGGCTCGTTCTCCGCGGGCAACGCCACGCTCCAGCGTGACTGCGCCGACGGCAAGAAGCCGGCCGACCAGTGCCCGGGCAACCGCCGCTGGATCCAGATCATGTTCGACGCGTTCCTGCTCCAGATGGGCACGACGAGCATGCTCGACGCCCGTGACGCCTACCTCGCGGCAGACGTCATGCGCTTCGGCGGCGCGAACCAGAAGGAGCTGTGGCGCGAGTTCGCCCGGCGCGGCATGGGCGTCAACGCCATTTCGGCGACGAACGCGGTCATCGACCCTGTTCCGAGCTTCGAGTCCGCCGAGACCCCGACCAACTACGAGAACGAGAAGTCGGTGAAGTTCCGTGTCTTCGACGCGGATGCGGGCAACGCCCCGATCACGTCGGCGCAGATCTTCGTCGGCCGCTACGAGGCCGCCGTCACACCGATCGCCGACACGATCTCCGGCGGGATCTCCGATACCGCCCGGTTCGTCACCGGCAGCTACGAGTTCGTCGTCCAGGCGCCGGGCTACGGGCACGTCAAGTTCCCGCGCTTCTTCACCGCCGGCGGCACGCTGAACCTGGACATCTACATGTCCCGGAACCTTGCCTCGGGCTCGAGGGGCGCGGTCATCACCGGGACCGGCGACGCGGCGACGCTCGCCAGGCTCATCGACGACACCGAGAACTCCAACTGGGTCGGCGGACCGCCGGCGGCCGCGTACGCGATCGTCGACCTCGCGGGCGACGTCCAGAACGTCAAGCGCGTGAACGTCAGTGCGATGCTCAACCCCGACTCCGGCGGTCGCTTCACGGCCCTCCGCCAGTTCGAGATCTGGACGTGCAATGCGGTGGTCTCGGTCACCTGTTCGACCCCCGCGACGTTCACGAAGATCTACACCAGCCCTGATAACGCCTTCCCTGGTGTCCGGCCACGGCCGGCGTCGCCGGACCTCCTCGTGCGTGGCTTCAATGTCACCGCCACGAACGCCACCCACGTCATGCTCAAGGTCGTCAGTAACCAGTGCACAGCGACGGGCACCGGCTTCCGCGGCGACCAGGACGCTGACCCGCTGAACGACTCGGATTGCGTGACCGGCTCCGACGCGGACCTTCAGGTCCGGACCGCCGAGCTCCAGGTCTTCGGTTCCACGCCGGCCCTGCCGCCGCAGGACCCGGCCGTGGTCGTCGCGATGACCGCGCCGGCGGCGGCGCAGTCAGGCACGAGCGTGACCTACACCACGACGTACACCAACCTCGGGCCGGCGGCGTCGAGCAACGCGGTCCTCAAGGATGTCCTGCCCGCGGGCCCCACCTTCGTGAGCGCCTCCAACGGCGGGACATACGACCCGGCCACCCGGACGGTCACGTGGTCCCTCGGGACCGTGAACGTCGGCTACACGGGCACGCGAACCCTCACCGTCTCGATTGCCGGCGCCGTCGGCAGCGTGATCGTCAACCAGGCCAACTACACGGCCGATCTCACCGTCGCGACGCCGGCGGCGGCGATCACCACGATCGTCCCGTGATGCCAGCCGAGTGACGTGAACCGGCGGCACCGCCGCCGGGAAGGGCCTAACCCGGGCCCAACGAACACCCCGACCGACGCCGGGTCCCGGCCCCTGGGACCCGGCGTCAACACGTCCGCGTCGACGCGTCGGCTCGATCGACCTGCCGACGCTCCGACGCGGGGCGTAGTCTGGGCGCGTGGCATCCAACGCAGTCGGGGGCTTCCTGCCGTCGCGACACGGGTTCCGGTTTGCCAATCGGTGGCCGCGGTCGGTGGCGCGGAAGTGGGACCTCGGCCTCCTCGAGCTCGGCATCGGCGACACCGGCCGAGGGCTGTGCGGGGGCATGGTGTTCGCGGCGCGGGACCGGTTCGAGCGCGGCGACACGGGAGCGGCGGACGCCGATCCGCCCGGTGCGGAATTGGCGCTGTTCAAGGAGATCGTGGACCGCCAATTCGCGTCGTTCGGGCCGATCGGCATCGTCCCCTTCCGGTTCTGGCTGTCGTCGGCGATGGGCACCGAGCGAAGTCGGGCGCGGGTGACCGCGAGGGAGGCGTGGCCCGAGATCAAGGCGGAGATCGATGCGGGCCGCCCGTCGATGGTCGGACTCGTTCGGCAGGCTGGCTGGAACCCGCTTGCGCTCGGGCTCGGGCACCAGGTCGTCGGCTATCGCTACACGTCCGATCCGAAGCGCGTCGAGATCGGTATCTATGACCCGAACCACCCGGGCGACGACGAGGTGGAGATCCACTTCGAGCAGGCTGCGGACGGTGCCTTGCGGCTGTCGCAGTCGACCGGCGAGCCGCTGATCGGGCTCCTCCACCTGCCGTACAGCGCACCAGGCGACTGACGCTCCGATAGGCTCGAGAGGATGGACTTCGGGCTCGCGCTCCCCTCCCTCGGCGCGGGTGCCAACCGCGAGGGGCTGATCGCGGCCGTCGAGGCCGCGGAACGGCACGGCTTCCGCGACGTCTGGGCGACGGACCACATCCTCGTTCCGCTGGACGCCGCCGACGACTACGGGCGGCTGTTCGAGGCCATCACGCTGCTCGCCTGGGTTGCCGGCATCTCCCGCGGGATTCGTCTCGGAACCAGCGTCATCGTCGTCCCGATGCGCAACGCGGTCGTCCTGGCGAAGGAGCTCGCGACGATCGACGCCCTATCCGACGGGCGGCTCATCGCGGGCTTTGGCGTTGGCTGGAACGAGGCGGAGTTCGCGAACGTGGGCACCGACGCGCTTTTCCACCGACGCGGCGCCTACCTCGAGGAGACCGTAGCCCTCTGCCGGCACCTCTGGTCGGGCAGCACCGAGCCGTTCGACGGCGAGTTCCACCACTTCGACGACTTCGCATTCGAGCCGCTGCCGCCGCAGGGAGCGGGCGTGCCGATCTGGATCGGCGCGCGCGATGAGCGAGCCCTCCGCCGCGTCGGTCGCCTCGCCGACGCCTACCACGCCTCCGCGACGAGCCCGGAGAAGTACGCGCCGCGCATCCCGGTCATCCGCGCTGCCGCCGAGGCAGCCGGTCGACCGATGCCGATGCTCTCGGCTCGCGCCCGCGTCGAGCTCGACGCCGGCCCCGAATCGTTCTACACGATGCACGGAACGCCCGAGGACGTCGCCGCCGAGATCCGCAAGTTCGCCGAAATCGGCGTGACCCACATCGCCCTAGCCTTCCCGCCGCGCGACCCCGAGGGCATCACCCGCGCGGTCGACCGCTTCATGACCGAGGTCGTACCGCTCGTCCCCTAGAGCGAGGGCAGGACCTGGACGTCGGTCTGGGCGTCGGCGAAAAGGTCGCCCACCTTCTCGACCCGATCGACCACGGTTCGGATGGTCCAGCGGTCGCTGCGGAGGTCGGGGTCGTCCAGCTCCTCCCATGAGATCGGCGTCGAGACGGGAGCGCCGTCGGCGGGTCGGACGGCGTACGGGGCGACGAGGGTCTTGATGTACGTGTTCTGCGTGTAGTCGAGGCGGGCCTTGCCGCCGCGCCGGTTCTTGGCCCACTCCCACGAGACGAGGTCCGGGACCGTGCTGCCGACGGCACGCGAGAGGTGCTCGACCCAGTCGCTCGTATCTCGGAAGGTGTACTTCGGCTCGATCGGGATCCACACCTGGATCCCGCGCTTGCCGGTCGTCTTCGGGTAGCCACGGACGCCCAGGTGCCCGAGCGCGGTCCGGTACAGCTTCGCGAGGGTGACGGTCTCGTCCCAGGTGGTCTTCGTGCCCGGATCGATGTCGATCAGAGCGAAGGTGGGCGTCATCGGATCGTCGATTCGGGACGTCCAGGCGTGAATCTCGAACGACGTCTGGTTGCCGAGCCAGCACAGCGCACCGACCCGGTCGGCGATCAGGTGGTCGTTCGCGTCGCGCGCTTCGACGCCGACCTCCTTCCAGCGCCGCAGCCACGCCGGTGCCGTGGCGGGGATGTCCTTCTGCCAGAAGCCGGGTGCGTTCGGTCCGTTCGGGAAGCGCTGGAAGTTGAGCGGGCGCTCCTGCAGGTGCGGCAGCATCGTCGGCGCGATCAACGCGAAGTAGCGGATCAGGTCGCGCTTCGTGACGGGCGCCTCGTCCCGCGGCGGGAAGATGACCTTGTCGAGGTTCGTCAGCTTCAACTCGAAGCCGCCCACCTCCCAGTTGCCGTCCTTGGACATCGCGTCGAGCGCCGCGAGCTCGTCGGGCGTTGCCGACCACGGAAACTCGCGCTTTGACCCATTGGCCTTCGACTTCGAGGTTTTCGAGCTCGCGGCCTTCGGGGTCGCCTTCGAGTTCGAGGGTTCCGAGGTCGCGGCGTTCGCCGTCGCGGGCTTCGCGGTCGCGGACTTCGACTTCGGAGCCTTCGCGCTCGCTCCCTTCGCGCCGGTCGTCATCAGACCAGTGTCGCGCGGATCGGTCGATCGGTCCGTTTCGGGCTCATCGTCTGGGAGCGCCGCCTCGACCTCGCGAACGGTTGCCGCGGTCGCGACGGGTCGCTCGCGAACGACCTTGGTCGGTGGCTTGCCACCCTCGTCGAAGCCCTTGAAGGCCGCCTGGCGAACGATGCCCTCGCGCGTCCAGCCGCCGAGCTCGGCGCGGATCACGATCTCAGGCTTGACCCACACGACGTACTTCAGCTCGCCGCCCCAGCGACCCTTGTAGTCCTTGGGTGGCGGTGGGTCGAACGGCGAGTCGTCCGTCGTCAGCTCGGCGAGCCGTTCACGCAGCCGCCTGCGCGTCTGGGCGTTGAACCCGGACCCGACCTTGCCGGCGAAGTGGAGCTTCGGCTTGCCGCGACCCTCGCGCTCGTAGTAGCCGACGACGAGCGCCCCGAGCTCCTTCGCCGCGCCCTCGCCCGGCGTCCAGCCGCCGACGACGAGCTCCTGCTCGGGCCGGACCTTGATCTTCAACCACGCTCGCGAGCGCTTGCCCGGCTCGTAGATCGAACGCCGATGCTTGGCGATGATGCCCTCGAGCTCCTGGGCCTTGGCGGCCTCCAGGAACGCGAGTCCCTCGGTCAGGACGTGGTCCGCGAACCGGACGCGCCGATCCCCCGGCCGAAGGACAGAGCGCAGGAGCTGCTTCCGACTCTCCAACGGGACGTTCAGGAGCGAGCGCCCATCGAGATGGAGCAGGTCGAACGCCTGGTACACGAGTCGTCCCGACTGCGCCGTCGTCAGCTCCTGGAGGAGGCTGAAGTCGGGCAGGCCGTCGTCCCCGATCGCGACGACCTCGCCGTCGACGATCGCCTCCTGCGCCTCGATCCAGCTCGCCTTCGTCAGCAGCTTCGGGAAGTAGGTCTCGCCGTCGTTGCCGTTGCGTGTGTAGATCCGCGCGGTCCCGTCCTTGACGACCGCCTCGATCCGGTAGCCGTCCCACTTGATCTCGAAGAGCCAGTCGTCGTCGCGGAAGCCCTTGTCCGTGAGGGTCGCGGCCATGGGGGTGATGAATCCCGGGAGCTTTGCAGCCTTGGCCTCGCTGAGGTCGATCTCGGCGACCGCGGCGGGCGCCTGGCTGATCCAGATCGCGTCGCGGTCGGCCTTGACCTCGTCGTTGGTGCGACCGGTCTTGACGCTTTGCGGGTGCTCCTCGGCGTCCCAACCCTCGAACGAGGCGTCGTCGCGCTTGTGGATCAGCAGCCACTGCTCGCCCCCGGATTCCTCGAAGGGCATGCGGCCGCTCTCGCGGCGTTCCTTCGCGCCCCGCCCGCCTCCCCTTCCGCTCGTCCGGACGATCGTGAACCGGCCGCGCAGCTTCTCGCCGGTGAGCGAGAACTTCAGCTCTCCGTCCTCGACCGCACGGCGACCGTCGGGCGTCTCCGGCTCCGGGTGCCACGTGCCCCAGTCCCAGACGATGACATCGCCGCCGCCGTACTCGCCCTTCGGGATCACGCCCTCGAAGTCGAGGTATTCGATCGGGTGGTCCTCGACGTGGACCGCCATCCGGCGTTGGCCGGCGTCGAGGGTCGGGCCCTTCGGGACGGCCCACGACACGAGGACGCCGTCGATCTCCAGGCGGAAGTCGTAGTGCAGCCTGGTCGCGCGGTGGCGCTGGACAACGAACCGCCCCCCGGCAGGGAGGATCCTCGCCGTGCCGCGCGCGTCGCGCGAGCCCGACGGCTCGGGCGTCTTCTTGAAGTCGCGCTTGCGCTGGTAGTCCTCGAGGGGCATCGACGTGAAGTGTCGCCGTACGGCCCTTCGTCGTCACGGCCATTCGTCGTCACGCCCCTACGATGGCGCCCTCCGATGCGCAGCTTCCTCGGCTTCCTCGTGTTCACGGCCGCGCTCGTCGCGATCCTCGCCGTGTTCCTCGTGCCACCGGTCGTGGCGCCAATCGTCGTCACGGCCGTTCGCGAGGCCTCGCCCTTCGGCGATCAGGCGCTCGACGTCGAGGTCGACGTCGATGCGCTCGGGCTCATGCGGGGATTCGTCGGCGAGATTCGCATCTCCGGCTCGGACCTCGAGGCCCGCGGCGTGACGATCGATGCGCTCGACGTCACGGTCCAGGGCGTCGAGATCGGTGGCGACCACGACTTCGCGGGCGTCGATGGGGCGTTTGGCGGCCTGGTCGTGCTCGGCGGCGCCGATTCACCCGTGGAGGTGCGAGCGCTGACCGTTTCCGGCCCATCGACCGACGTCACCGCCACCGCCACGCTCGTTCCCGAGCAGGCCCTCATCCTCGTCCGGGACTCGCTGGCGGATGCCGGGGTCGACGCGAGTGACGTGGAGCTGGTCGATGGCGGTGTCGCCTTCCAGGTCGCCGGCCAACGCCTCGAGGTCGCGCTGGTGGTGAACAACGGTGCGATTGTCGTGCCGATGTTCGGTTCGTCGCCAGTGCCCGTGCTCGCTCCCGACGCGAGCGACTCGTGGCGCATCACGGCTGTTTCTGTCGATCCAACGGGCCTCGAGATCGAGGCCTCGGTCGACGCGGTGGCGCTCCTCGCGAACTAGGCGCTCTTGCGCCGACGCGCGGGGCGCTCCTCCTCGGCCTCGGCCTTCGATGCCTTCGCCGCCGGCTTCGCGCTCTTGGCGGCGCGCTTCTCCTTGGCCTCGGCGACCGACACGGGCTTGCCGCCCTTCGAGTCACGCGCCGTCGTCGCCGCGGACACGCTGGCCTGCAGCGCGGCCATCAGATCGACGAGCTTCGTCGGCTCCTCCGCCGGCTCGATCTCGACCGTCTCGCGGCCCTCGATCTTCGACTCGATGACCTGCATCAGGGCTTCCCGATACTCATCGCGGTACTGTGCCGGATCGAACTCGCCGGTCATGGCCTCGATCAGCTGGCCCGCCATCTTCTTCTCTGCGGGCTTGATCTCGGGCTCCTCGTCGGGCAGGTCGAGCTCGTCGATGGCGCGGATCTCATCCGGCCAGTAGAGGGTCGACAGGAGCATTGTGTTCTCGAACGGATCGAGGGCCGCCAGGACTTCGCGGTCGCGGATCACGATCTTGCAGATCGCCGTCAGGCCCTTGTCCTGGAGGACCTCCTTGAGTAGCTGGAACGCCTTGCGGCCGACTCGATCAGGCTCGATGTAGTAGGCCTGCTTGACGAACTTCGTCTGACTGGCCGCCTCGGCCGCGTCGACGAACTGCTCGATCTCGATCGAGCGAACGGTCTTCAGCGGCAGCTTCTCCAGGTCCTCGTCCGTGATCACGACGTACTTGTCCGGCGCGTACTCATAGCCCTTGACCGTGTCGGTCCGCGGGATGATCTCGTCCTCGACCGGACAGAAGATCTTCATCTGGATCCGTGACAGGTCTTCCTTGTGGAGCATGTTGAAGCTCACGCCGGCGCGTGATTCCGTTGAGACGTACAGCTTCACCGGGATGGTCACGAGGCCGAACTGGATGGCCCCCTTCCACATGGAGCGCGCCACGGGTCTCCCTCATGCTGGGACGCTCGCTCGGGGCGAGCGGAAGCCGACTCTACCACCCGCCGGCAACGCCTCCTGCGCAACGGCAGAACGGTATTCCGTTGCGGCTTTCAGTCAACATTCGAGTTGCATTTCCTCGCGGCGTCGTCAGCCGCGTCGATCGAAAGGCGACGGCGAGCTCGACGAGCGAGCGCACTGGCGGTGCGTGAGCGAGGAAGCGCAGCCGGCAACGCCTCGAGCGGCGCGGATCACGGCGCCGCCGCCAGCTCCCGCTCTGCTCGGGTGATCCAGGCGAGAATCGCCTCGCGGAGCTTGTCGAGGCCCTCACTGACGCCCTTCGACGAGCTGCTGATGTTCGTGAGCTGGACCTTCAGGCCACGCACGACCTCGAGGCACTCCCGGATGGACGTGAGCGCCGCCTGGACCTCCGCGAGGTCCACGTCGGTTTCCGACTCGCGCACGGTGGTGAGCGCCAGCAGCCGAGCGAGCCGAACCGCTGCCTCGAGCGTCGCCGAGTCGGGAGCCGCGGGGTCGATGACGGCGTAGACGTCGCCGGCGCGGACATCGAACGGGGCGATCCCCGCGGGAGCGTGGGCCGGCGTGAACACGACCAGCGCAGCTGCGGCGTCGCGGTTCGTCTTCGCGGCCCGAAGCTCATCGCGCATCTCGCGCCCGGACATCCGGCGGTCCTTGGCCTCGATGACGACCCGCAATTCGGCGCCGCGAGCCACGTCCGGGTCCAGGGTCAGGACGAAGTCGCCCTTCTTCGAGCGCCCGGCGTCACCCGCGTCGTTGCCGCAGCGCTCGAGGAGGTCGTTCGCGCCGCGAGCGATCTCGCCGAGCATGTCCTCGAGCATCGTCTCGAAATCGCCGCCCTTGGCGGCCGACTTCGCCCGCTCCTCGCCGCGGGCCTTCTGCGCGGCCTCGATGGCCACGAGCTTCTCCTGGAGGGCGCGGAACCCGTCCGCGACCTCGACCCGGAACTGGTGGAGCGGCGAGCCGAGGCGGGTCGGGTCAAGCAGCCGGGCGAGGCGTGATGCATCGCCATCGAAGTACGACTCGAGCATCCCCGAGATGCGGCCGATGGCCGAATCCCGCCGACCCGGGTCGAACAGCTCGTCGACCATCGACTTCAGCTTGCCGCGGTCGCCCAGGAACGACTCGAGGGTCCGGGGCAGCCGCCCATCGCCGTCGCCGAAGTTCGCGCGCAGGACGCCCTCCAGCGCCTCGGCGGCGCGCTCGTTCGCGACGCGGCTCTTCTCCGTGAACTGCTCGAACTCCGCTCGAACGGCATCCACGTTCAGGGTCACGCCCACGCTCTGGAGCGCGGTCAGGCCGATCTTGAGTGCCCGCTCGACGAGCAGGTCGCGGTCGTCCAGTGGCTGGGCATCGAGCCACCGGGCGAGCGGCGCCATCCGACAGGACGAGTCGGTCCACCTCGATGCGCTCGCCGTCGATGCGGACCGAGGCGCCGGGGCCGGGGGTGCCTGGAAAGGAGACGAGTCGGGCTTCCATGGCGCGAAATCTGACGACCGGTCGTGTCAGCTCTGCTGTCACAACCTGCGGGCGGATCCAAAATCGTCGGAACGGGGTCGCCGAAGCTCGGGCTCGGCTGTCAGCTCCCCCGGTACGTCGTCATCGAGAACGGCGCGAGCAGCAGCGGGACGTGGTACGAGTGCGAAACGTCGTCGATCCGCAGGTCGACCGCCAGCCGCTGGAAGAACCGGCCGTCGTTGGCCTCCTCGATCGTTCGACCGGCGAGCGCGAACTCGAGCCGGTAGTCCCCGGGCGCCATCGGGCGTTCCAGCAGGTCGCGCACGCGACCGTCGCCGTCGGTGAGGGCCTGCGTCAGCCTGATCGGTCGACCGTCCTCGCCGAGCTTGTACAAGCTCACGTGGACGCCCGCGGCCGGACGGCCCAGCTCGGTGTCGAGGACGTGGGTCGAGATCGTCGGTCGAGGGTCGGTCACGCGGAAACTGTAGCCGCGTATGCTCCCGTCATGGGCCAGCTTCGGATCGCGGTCGGCGACCTCGAGTTCGCCGCGCGCTGGGAGCCCGAGGCACCCCAGACGATCGAGGCAATCCGGCGGATGCTGCCGATCGAGTCGAAGCTGATCCACTGCCGCTGGTCGGGCGAGTCCACGTGGATCCCGTACGGCGACTTCCGACCGGGGATCGACTACGAGAACCACACGTCGCACCCGGCCCCGGGCATGCTCGCGCTGTACCCGGGCGGGATCAGCGAGTGCGAGATCTTCTTCCCGTACGGCGCGTGCACGACGTCATCGAAGGTCGGGCAGCTCGCGGCGAACCACTTCGCGACGATCGAGCCGGACGACGGCTGGCGGGACCGATTGCGGGAGATCGGCCGGCGGGCGCTCTGGGAGGGCGCGCAGCCGATTCGCATCGAAGAGCTCGACTGATGGAGATCGTCCTCGTGGTCATCGTCGTCGTCGCGGGCGCGCTCCTGCTCCGTGGCCTCCGAGGGCCGCTCCCGCGGCGGGAGCGGCGGCGATGGTGGCGCGAGTCGGCATGACTGGGGCGATGCCGGGGACGGCGGTGGCGACGGCGGTGGTGGGGGTAATGGAGGCGGCGGCGACTAGGTGATCGACCTCCTCGTTCGCGGGGGAATGGTGGTTACGGCAGGCGGGTCACTGCGGGCGGACGTCGCGGTTCGGGCGGGATCGATCGAAGCTGTCGAGGATGACCTGTCGGCGCTGGCGGATGGTGACTCGGTCGAGGTCGTCGACGCGACGGGGCAGCTAGTCCTCCCGGGCGCGGTCGATGTCCACACGCATACCCGCGTCGCATCTGACGACGAGCCGGACCGCTTCTTCCAGGACTCGGTCGCCGCGGCGTTCGGCGGGACGACGACGTTCCTCGCGTTCAACAACCCGGGCACGGGCTCGTCGCCGGCGGCGGAACGGTCGCTGCTCGTCGGGCTGCGCGAGTGGCGGGCGGCAACGGAGCGCGATTCGGCGGTCGACTACGCGGTCTCCCTCGCGATCTCCGGGCGCATGGACGACCCGATCGCCGAGCTGCCGGCGATGGTCGACGAGGGCGTCGCGACCGCGAAGGCGTTCATGGTCTTCGACTTCCGACTCGACGACCGCCGGATCTTCGAGGCGATGCGCGTCCTGGGGGGCCGTGGCGGCATGCTCCAGGTGCATTGCGAGGATCCCGTCCTGATCGACACCGCGGTCGAGGACGCCCTCGCGCACGGCCATACCGAGCCCCAGTTCCACGCGATGACCCGCTCGACCGAGGCCGAGGCGGTCGCGACCCACCGAGTCATGGCCTTCGCGCGCGCGGCCGACGTGCCCGTGCATGTCGTCCATCTGTCGTCGGGCTCGGCACTGCAGCACGTACGGGATGCCAAGGCGCAGGGTGTCAGGGCCTTCGCCGAGACGTGCCCCCACTACCTCGCCCTCACCGACGCTCGGTACGAAGCCGACGACGTCGCGTCGGTCGCCGAGTGCGTGATCTCGCCGCCCCTTCGACCGCTCACCGACCAGGAGGCGCTGTGGGCCGGCCTGGCGCGCGGCTCGCTCGACCTCATCGCCACCGACCACGTCCCGGACCGGATGGCCGTCGAGAAGGCCGAGGCCGGGCGCGGCACCCCGTTCAACCTGATCTCGAATGGCGCGCCCGGCATCGAGACGCTCCTGTCGATCGCCTACTCCGAAGGGGTCGCCAAGGGTCGACTGACGGTCGAGCGCATGGTCGACCTGATCGCGACGTCACCGGCGCGCCTCTTCGGTCTGACCGGCAAGGGCTCGATCGAGGCCGGCAAGGACGCCGACCTCGTGCTGTTCGACCCGGCTCCCACCCGCACGCTCCGTGCTATCGACCTCCACCACACGAGCGACTACACGCCGTACGAGGGCTTCGAGCTCACCGGGCGCGGTTCGATCCGTCTTCGTCCGTGGCCGCCCGATCATCCGCGACGGCGCGTTCGTCGGCACTCGGGGCTTCGGCCAGTTCGTGGCGAGAACCACCGCGGGGTGATGAAACCGATTCCCGCGTAAGCGTGGGGTAAGCCAACCGCGGGAGACTCCCGCGATGGATCTGCTCCGACTCGGTTCGGCCCTCCGAGTCGTACGCGTAAAGCGAGGCTGGCGCCAGCGCGATGTCGCGAGTCGCTCGGGATGCTCGCAACCCTTCGTCTCGAAGCTCGAGCGGGGTCACTTGGGTCGTGTGCGGATCGGTGACTTGGTGCGGGTCGCGGCTGTGCTCGAGGTCCGACTGGATCTTCGGGCGCACTGGCGCGGGAGCGAGCTCGACCGGCTCCTCGCCAATCGGCATTCCGCGATGCATGAGATCGTCTCGTCGGTGCTGCTCCGGCACGACTGGGAAGTCGCTTCCGAGGTGTCGTTCAGCATCTACGGCGAGCGCGGCGTGATCGACGTCGTTGGGTGGCACGCGGCAGCGCGGACCCTGCTCATCGTCGAGCTCAAGACGGAGCTCGTGGACGTCAACAATCTGCTCGAGACATCGGATCGTCGCGAGCGCCTGGCTCGGACCATCGCACGGGATCGAGGATGGGACCCGAGCGCAGTCGCTTCCTGGATCGTCCTCGCCGAGAGCAGGACCAACCGCCGGCGACTCGCCGCCCACCGGACGGTCCTCCGAACCGCGTTTCCGCACGATGGCCGATCGGTTCGGGGCTGGCTCGCCGATCCGACGCGTCGCCTCAGGGCGCTCTCTTTCCTGACGGATATTCCGGGCCGGAGTGATCGGCCAAGCGTGCGGGTGATCAGGCGCGTCAGGAAGCCGACGCTGGCCGATGACCCCGCGTGAAGCGATGCTTCCATTCCGCGGGGACATGCAATGCCCGGTTGATGCCCGCACGGCGGCATCGCAGTCACCATCGGGATGCCCACGACTCCTCGCGGGAATAATTGGCAGGTTTGGAGCCGAAATGCAGGCCCGGCATGCGACGACCGCCGAGTCGGGAGGATCTACGCAGTCGGGAGCGGGCCAGACTTGCGGTGCTCGCGGAGGTGGAGGCCCAGGTCGAAGGCCGTCTTGAGGAGGACGAGGACCAGCAGCGCGCCGATCGGGGCGCCGATCAGCGCGATCACGAACGCGCCGACGATGATCGTGATGTGGAGAACGATCACCCGCGCGTAGGGCGCCATCATCTGCCCGCCCGGCGTGGCGCGGATGTACTCGGCTCGGCCGACGTAGTTGAACAGGAACGACGCGCCATGGCTGAGGAAGAGCGCGATCGCGGCGATCGCGATCGGGCCCCATAGCACCTCGCCGAACGCGCCGGGCTCACATTGCCCCAGCCCGGGGAGCGGCACCTCGACGCCGGGAGGAAAGCCGACGCAGTCGCTCCCGAGGCCGAAGCTGCCGAACGCCGGCAGCGCGAACACGAACACGCCGTGAACCACCCAGAAGATGCCGTAGTGGACGACGAAGAAGATCGCCAGTCCGGAGCCCGCGAGCATCGACAGCGTGCCCATCGTGCCGGGCGCGGGCGTACCCACAGTGGGCCCCGCGCCGGCAAGCATCTCGGCCTGGCGCGCGGCCTGGGCCTCCTTCCACGCGGCCTGGAGCGATGCGGCCTGCTCCGGGCTCCGCGTCGCCAGCCGAGCGGCGGCGCCCGGGAGGTCCGGCAGTGATGAGAGCATCGAGGCGCGGGCCAGGGCGATCTTCGGGACGTTCCAGAAGCCCACGATCCCGTTCTCGACCCAGAACAGGACGAGGATCGTGATCAGGCTCCAGCCGAAGAACAGCACGCCGACGATCGGGATGGCGTTGGCGATCAGCAGGACGATCGCCGAGCGCGACGCGGCGGTCTGCCGATAGAGGCTGACGGCTCGACCGAGGGTTTCGACCGTCATCCGAGCCGCTCATATGCCGGGAGCGTCAGGAACTCGACGAAGGCGTCATCGAGCACGAGCGCATCGAGAATGTCTGCGGCCTCGCCCAATCGACTCGCGGTCGCGCCGCCGAGCGCGGCCAGCTCCTCCTCGCGGATCGCCCGGTAGCGGTCGACCGTCAGCGGCTGCCCGTCGTCGAGTGGGGTAGCGGTGACGCGCCACTGCCACAGCTGGGAGCGCGAGATCTCGGCCGTCGCCGCGTCCTCCATCAGGTTGTTGATCGCCGCGGCGCCGTTGCCCCGCAACCACGAGTCGAGGTACTGGAGCGCGACCGAGACGTTCAAACGGGCCCCGGCCTCCGTAGCGTGCGCGCCGTCGACGCGGAGGTCGAGCAGGGTGCGCGGGTCACCCGGGACCTCGGCGCCGAGGGGTGCCTCGTCGACGCGGCGCGAGCGTTGCTCCGGGGCGGACCCCAGCACGGAGTCGAATACCTCGGTCGCGAGTGGGACGAGGTCCGGATGGGCCACCCACGTCCCATCGAACCCGTCCGATGACTCGCGCTCCTTGTCGGCGCGGACCCTGGCCATCGCGACCTCGTTCACGGCCGCGTCCCGGCGGGAAGGGATGAACGCGGCCATCCCACCCATCGCGTGCGCGCCGCGCCGGTGGCAGGTGAGCACGAGCCGCTCCGTGTACGCGCGCATGAACGGGACCGTCATCGTGATCTGGGCGCGATCCGGGAGCACCGGCGCGTCGGGCCCTCGGAACGTCTTGATGCACGAGAACAGGTAGTCCCAGCGCCCCGCATTGAGGCCCGACGAGTGCTCCCGGAGCTCGTACAGGATCTCCTCCATCTCGAACGCGGCGTGGATCGTCTCGATCAGCACCGTCGCCCGCACGCTGCCGCGTGGGATTCCGAGCTCCGCCTCGGCCTGGACAAACACGTCGTTCCAGAGGCGAGCCTCACGGTGGGACTGCAGCTTCGGCAGGTAGAAGTACGGGCCGCTGCCGCGGTCGATGCGCTCGCGCCCATTCCAGAAGAGGTACATCCCGGCATCGAAGAGGCTGGCCGACACGGGCACGCCGTCGACGTGCAGGTTGCGCTCCGCCAGATGCCACCCCCGCGGCCGAACGAGCAGCTGCGCGGGTTGCGGTCCAAGCCGGTACGCCTTTCCCTCTGGCGAGTCGAACGCCAGCGTGCCTCGAATGGCGTCGTGCAGCGCGAGCTGTCCGCCGACGACATTCGTCCAGGTCGGCGAGAGCGAGTCCTCGAAGTCGGCCATGAACGCGCGGGCGCCGGAGTTCAGCGCGTTGATGATCATCTTGGTCTCGGCGGGCCCCGTGATCTCGACCCGGCGGTCGAGGAGGTCCGGCGGCGCTTCCGCAACCTGCCAGCTCCGATCGTGGCGGATGGCCGCCGTGTCGGGCAGCAGCCCGAGCGTCGCCCCGCCGTCGATCTCGGCCTGGCGCTCGACCCGGCGCTCGAGGAGCGCCTCGCGGACCGGGTTGAAGGATCGCTGGAGGTGTGCCACGAACGCGAGCGCGTCGGGGGTCAGGATCTCCTCGGAGCCGCGAACCCGATCGCCGACGATCTGCACGCCGCTCGGCATCTGGCTGCGCCATGGCATCTCGGTGGCCCTGGCTCAGGCGCTCGCGCGCCGGTGGACGGTCGCGTCGATCAGGCCGTGCGGCTCGGTGGTCGAGACGAAGACCTCGCCCGGGTTGTCCAGCCCGAAGGGCGCGAGGTCGACCCTCCAGTGGTGCAGGTTCGGCAGCACCATGCGCACCCAGTCGATCGACGGCTCGGCGTCCATCATCGCCCGGCCCATGATCCAGATCGACGCCTGGACCGAGGGGCTGAAGTGCTCGGCGAGCGAGCTCATCAGCGCCTCTCGAGCGCGCGTCCACGCGGCGTCGAAGTCGAAACCGGCGTCCGCGGCGGCCCCGGACGCATAGCCCCAGGTTGCGCGGACCTTCGTCGCCATGAGCCGGTCGTCGACCTCGGCCAGGGTGGTGAACCGATCGCGATCGAAGCCCGAGAACGCCGACTTCGTCGTCTTCATGACCGTGAGGTCGTCCAGGCCTGCCTCGACCTGGGGGCTACCACCGCGGTCGATCGCGACGTGGGCGAGCCGCGTGAGGTCGCCCGAGCGAACGAACGCGTCGGGCGCTTCGCCGCCATCGATCGGCAAGCGCGACCAGCCGTGCTCCTGCAGGTCGACGATCGCGCGGGACACGACGTCGTAGCCCGCGAAGTGCCGGGCGAGCTCAAGACCGAACGCCTCCGTCGAGCCCGTCAGTCGATCACGGGCAAACGCGTAGACGGTGTTCTTCATCGTGTCCGTGGCGATGACGCCGGCGTTGTCGCCGTCCACGTGCACCGCGTCGAACTCGCCCTCGAGGGCGACCGCGACCGTGAGGTCGCGGAGGTCGTGGCGCTCCGGACCGCGGCGAACGGTGACCAGCCGGATGCGCGACTTTCCGTAGCGGTTCTCGCCGAGCTCGTAGGTCACGCTGCGACGGACCGCTTCCGGTGGCGATCGATGGCGATGTCGACGACCGCGTCGAGCGCTCGACGGAGCTCCGAATCGCGCTCCCGAGCGAGGGCCGCCGCCATCTCGGGGATGAGCTCCGAACGGGGTCGACCGGCCACGAAGACACAGTAGCGGAAGCCGAAGCGCGCCTCGTAGGCGCGATTCAGGTCGTCGAGCTGGGCCTGGATGCGATGCCGCTCGCGCTCGGCGGCCGCCTCTCCGGCAGCATCGTCACGGTCGTAGCCCTGCTCCTGGAAGGACATCGCCGACACGGAGCCGGGTGGCGCGCCGAGCCGCGGGTGCGCATCGACGAGCTCGATCTGCTCCCCTTCGGGCATCTCGTGGGCGATCTCGCGCGCCCGTCCGAACAGCCCATCCCAGCTCTCGAACGGCCGCGCCGCCGCCAGGCGCGAGAGGAACGCGGGCGCCCCTTCGAACAACGGCGCGAGCGCGGCGGCGACCTGGTCGGCCGGCGCCGCGTCGAGGGCCGCGATGTCGTCGGTCGCTCGCGAGCCTGCCTCGGTCACCAGCCGCCGGCGTCCCGCAGCAGGCGATGGAGCACGCGGGCCGAGACGGCCCGCCGGTAGTCGGCAGTCGAGCGCACGTCGTCGATCGGGTTCAGCTCGGCGGCGAGCGTCTCCGCGGCTCGATCCGCAACCTCGGGCGTCGGGCGGGCGCCCTCGAGGACCGCCTCGGTGTCGTGGGCACGGATCGGCGTGGCTGCCACGGAGCCGAGTGCCACGCGGACGTCGGACCAGCCGTCGCCACCCCGGTCCCGCCAGGCGAGGGCCATCACGACCTTGGAGATCGCCTGGGCGCGGCGGGTGCCCACCTTCCGGAACCGCAATCCGCGGCCCGGCCGCAGCGGGAATCGGACGTGGAGGATGAGCTCGTCGGGCGCGAGGGCCGTCTTCCGGTACTCGACGAAGAAGTCCGCCGCCGCAATCTCGCGCTCACCGCGCTGCCCACCGACCATGATCGTCGCGTCGGCAGCGAGCAGGACCGGCAGCGTGTCCCCTGCGGGCGAGGCATTGGCGATGTTGCCGCCGAGGGTGCCCCGGTTCTGGATCTGCGCCGCGCCGATCGTCGCCGCAGCCTCGACCAGCGCCGGCAGGCGCTCCCGGCACAACGCGGAGCGGCGGATCTCCGTGTACGTCGTCCGTGCGCCGAGGACGAGCGCGTCGTGCTCGAGGGTGATGCCGCGGAGCTCCTCGATCCGCGAGAGGTCCAGCATTCGGTCCGGGATCGGTCCCAGCTCGCCGGTGATCGCGACCATCACGTCCGTGCCGCCCGCGATCGGACGTGACGGGTTGGCTGCGAGGTGCGCGTAGGCCTCGAACAGGTCGCGAGGCGTATCGATCGGCGGTTCGGCGGGCATCTAGTCCTCGGCCTGGATGTCCGCGTCGTCCGCCTGGTCGTCGTCCGCGGACTCGTCGCCCGCCGCGTTTTCGTCCGCCGACTCGTCCCGCTTGCGTCGCCGGCGGAGGAGCAGGATCAGCGCCGCGAGCAGGACGAAGCCCCCGAGGATCTGGCGGGGCGAGAACACGACGCCGACATCGGGCCGCGGCTCCGCCCCATGCTCGTCGAAACCGTCGTCTTCTCGCATCTCAACCACCCATCTCAATCGAGCGGCGTCGCGACGGCCGCGATCGCGTCCACGATCTTCGTGTAGCCCGTGCAGCGGCACAGGTTGCCGGCGATCGCCTCGCGGATCGGCTCCTCGTCCGGCCCGCCGCCGCCGTCGAGGTACGCGCGCGCCGCCATGAGCATGCCCGGCGTGCAGATCCCGCACTGGGCGGCGCCGTGCTCCAGGAAGGCCTCCTGGAGGGTGTCGAGCGAGCCGCGCTCCCGTGCCGCGAGCGCGAGCCCCTCGACCGTGCGCACGATCTTGCCCTCGACCTGGCAGATCGGGACGAGGCAGGCATCGACGACCTGCCCGTCGAGCAGCACGGAGCACGCGCCGCACTCCCCTTCCCCGCAGCCCTCCTTCGTCCCCGTCAGCCCGAGGTCCTCCCGCAGCACGTCGAGCAGCCGGCGCATGCCCGGCACGTCGACCTCCGCCGGGGCGCCGTTGACGAGGAACCGGTACGCGCTCACGCGGCGGCGTCCCGAACCTTCTGGAGTGCCGCGAGGATCCGCTCCGGGCGTCGCCGGGAGCTCGTGGATCCAGACGCCGGTCGCGTCGTGGATCGCGGCCACGACGGCGGGTGCCCCCACGTCCATCGGCAGCTCGCCGACGCCCTTCGCGCCGTGGGGCGAGCCGCTGTACGGCGCCTCGACGAGGATCGTCCGGATGTGCGGCGCGTCCAACGCCGTCGGGATCAGGTAGGTCGCGAGGCGGTCGTTGAGGTACCGCCCATCGCGCAGCTTCATCTCCTCGATCGTCGCGTAGCCGACCGCCTGGAGCGTCCCGCCCTCGACCTGGCCCTCGCACAGGATCGGGTGGATCACCTTCCCGACGTCGTCGACCGCGATGACATCGCGAACCAGGACCTCGCACGTGTCGAGGTCGACCTCGACCGTCGCCACCGCCGACGCCCAGCCGTATGCCGGATAGGCGTCGCCCATGTACGTGGCGTCGTCGAACACGACGCCCGGGTAGGGCTCGAACTTCTGGTCGATCCGCGTGGCGCCGTGAGCGACCGCATCCTCGCGGAATGCCTCGTGGAACGGCATGCCGTCGTTGCGCGACTCGACCTCGGCCTTGAGCCGGCGCGCGGCGAGGATCACGAGACCGCCGACGACCATCACGGTGCGGCTCGCGACCGTCGGCCCCGAATCGAGGACCTCCGCGGTGTCCTGCGGCGCGTACTCGACCCAGTCGACCGGCACGTCGAGCTCCGACGCGACCATCTGCGGGAAGACGGTCTTGGTGCCCTGGCCCATCTCCGTGTTCGCGGTGAGCACCCGGATCCGCCCGTCCGCGGTGAGCTCGACCGAGGCGACGGAGGCGAGATACACCTCGCCCGAGCCCGTGAAGCCGGCGCCATGCCACCCGAGCGCGAGCCCGATCCCGGTCGCCGTCCGCCGATCGGCGCTCCGCAGCTCGCCCTCGGGGATCGTGCCCGAGCCCCGCCGATCGGATGCCTCTTGCGCGGTCCGCTTGCGAATTCGCTCGAAGTGGCTCGCGGCCACGCCCTGCTCGAGCACCTCTTCGCCGGCGACACTCTCGCGCAGGACCTGCCCGGTCGGGGTCGTGTCGTTCAACCGGTACACGTTCCGACGCCGGAGCTCCGCCGGGCTCAGCCCGAGCCGCTCCGCGAGGCGGTTCATCTGCATCTCGGCGGCGAACTCGGTCTGCGGCGCGCCGAAGCCGCGGAAGGCGCCGTTGGGCGCGGTGTTGGTGCGCGTCGCGCGACCACGGAGCCGGACGTTCGGGCAGCGATACGGGCCGCCGGCGTGCAGGACGCCGCGCGACAGCACCACGGGCGTGAGCGTGCAGTACGCCCCGCCATCCATGACGACCTCGATGTCCTGGGCGACGAGCACGCCCTCGTTCGTCATCCCGGTCCGATGTCGAACGATCGCGGGATGGCGCTTCGTGGTGGCGACGATGTCCTCGTGCCGCTCGTAGATCATCCGGACCGGCCGCTTCGCCTTCAGGGCGAGCACGGACGCGTGGAGCGCGAGGACGGACGGGAACTCCTCCTTGCCGCCGAATCCCCCGCCGGTCTCCTCCTGGATGACCCGCGCCTGCACCGACGTGATGGCCAGCGCCCGCTTCAGGGCCTTGTGGACGTAGTACGGGCACTGCATCGAGCCATGGATGACGATCCCACCGTCCTCGCCGGGCACGGCGATCATCGCGTTGTTCTCGATGTACAGCTGCTCCTGGTGACCGACCCGGTAGACCCCCTCGAGGATCACGTCCGCGCCGGCGAAGCCGATCTCGATGTTGCCCGCGGCGACCTCGTACTGCGCGAAGACGTGATCGCTCTTCTCGGGATCGAGGACGGGCGGGAGCGGCTCCGTGACGAGCTTGATCCGGCCCTTGAGCTGGCGGAGCGTCTCCCGATCGGCGGCGGCGAGCAGCGCGACGGGCTCCGCGACGTGCCGGATCTCGCCGCCCACCGGCACGAGCAGCGGCTGGTCGTCCTTGATCGAGCTGACGATGTTCTCGCCGGGGATGTCGTCGGCGGTGGCGATGATCACCTTCGACCAGTCGACGTCGGGATCGGGCTCGATCGCGAGGAGCTTCGCCCGCGCCTCGGTCGAGCGGATCGTCGTGCCGAACCACGCGCCCGGGAAGACGATGTCGTCGGTGTACTTCGCGGCGCCGGTGAGCTTGGCCGGGCCCTCGCGCCGCAGCGGGAACCCGGAGGCGCGACCCGGCACTCGCTGCCCGGGGTCGACGACGAGCGCGCGCTCGACCACCTCCGGCGTGAGGGTGCGTGTGGGCATCGCGCGCGATCCTCCGCTCCGCGGTCGATCTCGTTCCGGGGAGACTACCAGTGAAGGTGGGCCGAGGTCAGCCGGCCCCGACCTGGTCCGGCGCCTGGGTGAGCCACAGCCCGACGATGACGAGTGCCGCGCCGACGGTCCCGATCAGCCCGAACGACTGCCCGAGGAGGATCGTCGTCAGGGTCACGCCGAACAGCGGGATGAGCACCGAGAACGCGCTGGCACGCGATGCGCCGATCTGCTGGACGCCGACGTAGTAGAAGACGAACGAGAGCACCGTCCCGATCGTGCCGAGGTAGACGACGCCCCCGAGCGCTCGCGGCGAGGCGGCCGTCAGGCTGGCATAGCCGCCGGGCTCGAGGATGATCGAGAGCACCGCGAGCGTGATCGAGCCCAGCGCCGCAGACAGCAGCGTGACCACCGCCACGTGGAACCGACGCGTCGCCGACCTTCCGAGGATCGTGTACGTCGCCCAGATCAACGCGCCGACGGCGAACAGTGCATCCCCGATCAGGACGCCCGCATCGCCCACGAACGCGGGACCCACCACGAGGGCCAGCCCGATGAGGCAGAGCAGGGCACCGAAACTTCGGCGCATCGGGATGCGCTCTCGATAGATGGCGCCTGCGATCAGGTACGTCGCGATCGGAATCAGCCCGGGCGTGATGACCGCGCCGTGGCTGGCGGGAGCGAGTGTCACCCCGTACAGGAAGGTCACGTTGTACGCGACCACCGACGTCGCCGTGACGCCGAGCACCAGCGGGAGATTCTCGCGCCGCAGCCCAATCGGGATGCCTCGCGCGCGGCACCAGGCGAACAGCAGCACGGCTGCGATCGCGAACCGGACCGAGGCCACGACGAGCGGCGGCAGCTCGTCGGTGGCCCACGGCGCCGCGACCCACGTCCCGCCGAACCCGGCCGCCGACAGGATCAGGAGGATCCGCGGCGACACCGACCTGCGCGCGGGCGCGGACTCCTGCGTTGCCGTCGATGTCATCCGGGTCAGTCGCGGCCGCGGCGGAGTGCGCGACCCGGCGTGGCGCCGGTGTGCTCGCCGTCGTCGACTACGAGCGTGCCGTTGACGAGCACATGATCGATGCCATCGGGGAAGCGCCGCGGCTCGTCGTAGGTGGCGTTCGAGCGAACGGTCCTCGGGTCGAACACGACCAGGTCCGCGACGTAGCCGTCCGCGATCCGGCCGCGATCCTTCAGGCCGAGGCGGGCCGCAGGCATCGAGGTCATCTTCGCGACCGCTGTCTCGAGTGAGAGCAGCGCCTCGTCGCGCACGAACTGCCCCAGGATCCGCGGGTAGGACCCGTAGCTCCGGGGTGATGGCTTGGCGCCGATGAATGTCGAGTCCGTGCCGACCATCGACACCGGGTGCTGGTAGAAGCGCCGGATCCCGTCGGTGTGCGGGCCGGGCGTGACCTGGTTGAGTCGCAGTCCCTCGACGAGCAGCAGGTCGCACAGCACGTCCACGAGGTCGCCGCCGAGGTCCCTTGCCGCTTCGCCGAGCGTTCGACCCTCGAACCCGAGGTTCTCCGGCCGGGCGAAGTAGCCGAGGCGGATGTCTGCCAGCCCACCGGCGCCGGCGAAGAGCACGCCCCGGTCGCGCATCTCGCCGCGGATGCGATCGCGCACGGCTCGATCCGCGAGCCGTTCCTTCGTCGGCCCGGGTCCGCCGGCCTGGACCCACGTCGGGAGCGTGATCAGCAGGCGGGTCGAGGCCCACTCGAACGGATAGGCGTCGAACGTGACGTCGAGGCCCTCGGCGCGGGCATCGTCCACCAGCTCGAGCATCTGCTCCGGCGTCCCCGGGAATGTGGCCCGGTGGTAGAAGTGGGTGATGTGCGCCGCGGCGCCCCCGCGCCGCCCGATCTCGATCGCCTCGCGAAACGGGTCGAGGAACCGATCGCCGAGCGGATAGCGCACGTGCGTGTGGTAGAAGCCGCCGACCTTCGCCGCCACGGCGGCGAGATTCGCCAGCTCCTGCGTCGTCGCGTAGGAGCCCGGCGGGTAGTCGAGGCCAGACGAGATCCCGTACGCGCCGTCCTGCATGGCCTCGCGCAGCAACGCCGCCATGGCCGCCTCGTCGGCTCGAGAAGCTTCCTGCTCCTCCCACCCGATCGTGGACAGCCGGAGCGCCGAGTTGCCGACGAGGAATGCGACGTTGACGCTCACCCGGAAGTCGAACTTGTCGAGGTAGCCCTGCACCGAGCGCCAGTCGAGCTTGATGTCCGGGTGACCGTCGAGCCCGGCATTCATCTCGACGAGCTCCGCGAGGTGGTCGCGCGTGTCCATCGGCGCGTACGACAGCCCGTCGACCCCGACGACCTCGGTCGTCACGCCCTGCCGGACCTTCGGCTCGTGGCGGGGCTCGGCCAGGATCATGAGCCCCGAGTGGCTGTGCAGGTCGATGAACCCCGGGGCGACCACCTTCCCAGTGGCATCGATCGTTCGATGGGCGAGCGCGCGGGCGTCCTGGATCGCGTCCGGATCACGCAGGATCGATAGTCGAGCCGTGCCGCCGGCGATCTCGCGCGACACCCCGACGGCTCCACCGAAGCCGTTCGCCCCGGTGCCGTCGATGATCGTGCCGCCGTCGACCAGGACCTCAAACCGCTGCATCCGGGCATCTTGGCAGTCGGAGGCGCCGTGCGGAGCACAGCTTCCCGGCTCTCGCTGGTTACCAATTGAGTTGAACAGCCTGGCTCGGATCCGGGCGGTGCGACGACCTTGGACCCCACCTGTGTCGTCGGCGCCCGGCTATGCACGCCCGGCCCTCGCACGCCCGGCGCCGGTTCGGGCGAGCCCTGCTCGCCCAGGACTCGTGAACCTGGCCGAATCTGCCAGGGCCGTTCAACTCAGTTGGAATCCTGTGGTGCTGGCTGCCGAGCAGGTTGCGGGCGGGCGCTTCATCGGCCAAGAGCGCGAGGTGCCGGAAGGCAGCGACCCGCCTGTTAGCCTCGCGCCGATGCACCTCCCCGACCGACCGCCGTTCGCCCTGCGCGGCCGCGTCCTGACACCCCTCGGTGCCGGCGACATCGCCGATCACCCCGATGGAATCGTCGAGGTCGGCGCCGGCGGGCGCATCGACTGGGTCGGTGACGCCACGGCATGGCCGAACCGCACCGGAGCGGATCCGATCGATCTCCGTCCCTTCGTCCTGCTGCCCGGCATGGTGGACCTGCACGCGCACCTGCCCCAGCTCCCGAACGCCGGGCTCGGGGCGGGCATGGATCTCCTGAGCTGGCTGGATCGGTACATCTTCCCGATCGAGCGCCGGTTCGACGACGCCGAGGACGCCGCCCGCCTCGCGCCGATGGCCTTCCGCGCGTTCGCGGCCGCCGGGACCACCACGGTCCTCGCCTACGGGGCGGTCTACAAGGCGTCGATGGACGGCGCGTTCCGCGCGGCCGAGGCGCACGGGATCCGGGCGATCCTGGGCAAGGTGATGATGGATCGGATCACGTACGACGAGACGATCGAGCCCTCGACGATCCTCGATCGATCGATCCGCGAATCCGAGGAGCTCATCGCGGCGTGGAACGGCGCCGACGAGGGGCGCCTGGGCTATGCGGTCACGCCCCGCTTCGCGGTCTCATGCACGTCGGACATGCTGCGCGAGTCGGCGGCGCTCGCGGCGCGCACGGGTGCGTGGTGGCAGACCCACGTCTCCGAGGACCCCGGCGAGATCGACGAGGTCCGGCGGCTCTTTCCCGAGGCCCTCGACTACGTCGACGTGTACGACCGGGCCGGCGGCCTCGGCGCTCGCACCATCCTCGCGCACGCGGTGCACCTCTCCGACCGCGAGCTGGCGCGGCTCGTGGAGACGAAGACACGCGTCGCCCATTGCCCGGCGTCGAACCTCTTCCTCGCCTCGGGGATCATGCCCCTCGCGCGGTACCTCGAAACGGGACTCGCGGTGGGCCTCGGGTCGGACGTGGCCGGCGGGCCCGAGGCCTCGATCTTCTCGGTCATGCGCATGGGCGCCTACGCGCAGGCGGCACTGCGCACGGTGGCCGGCGAGGGGCGGCCGGCCCTCGGCCCGTTCGACTGGCTCCGCCTGGGGACGCTCGATGGCGCCCGTGCGCTGGGGCTCCAGGATCGAATCGGCTCCATCGAGCCCGGCAAGGAGGCCGACCTCATCGCCGTCGACCCGCGGCTGACCCAGCCCGTGCGCGAGATGCCCTACGACGCGGCGCGTGTCGATCCGGTCGAGGTCGTCAGCCGATTGATCTTCCGGTCCCACCCGGACATGGTCCGCGGCGCATGGGTGCGGGGTCGAGGGCTGCAGTTGGGGGCCGGTCCGGAGGGGTAGCGAGGGCAACAACCGTTGCCAGGACGCACCGGCGTGCGTGTTTGTCACCCGCGTGAAAGGACCGAGCCGTCGGTCCCGACCTAAGATCGGGAGCACCACACGATCGCGTCCCACCAACTCGGGACCGTCGTCCCTCGCACCGGCTCGCTGCCCAGCCAGGGTGGTCGCCACCGTCCGCCAACCGGCGAATGCACGCGGAGGCAGATCGAATGAGACATCGCCTGGGGCGCTGGAGCGCCCGCGCCATTGGTCTCGCGCTCGCCATGGTCATGGTGATGCCCGCGACCGCGGCGGCCGAGGACTTCACCTCGCCGCCCGAGACCGGCCCGATCACGGCAACGCTGCCGCTCCTCGGGTCGTCCCTCACGGTCGACTTGAGCCTCGACGACGCAGGCAACCTCTCGGCCGTCGCCCTGGATCCCGTCGGCGACTTCACCGCCAAGGTCCTCCGGCCGCACGCCGTCCAGTTCGTGAGCGCGGACGGCAGCGTCAAGGTGACGATCACGTCGTGGGGCGGCCACAAGTCGCTGTCGGCGAAGGCCGGCACGCTTGCCGACCTCGTCGGCTCGGGCACCTGGTCGGCCGACATCTTCAAGACCGGCAACAAGACGACGGTCGACTACACGATCGGCGATGACGGGACGGGCAAGCCGACTCTGGTCATCGACGGGGTCGACACCCCGGGCGCCATCGACGCCACGATCGGTGAGGTCAAGACGAAGTCGGGCGACAGCTGGTCCTCGGCGAGGGCCAAGGTCGAGTTCGCCTGGAACGGCTTCACCAAGTCGCTGTCGATCGGCGTGAGCGTCGGCAACAAGCACGATGAGTCGTCCGCTCGGC
This sequence comes from uncultured Chloroflexia bacterium, assembly GCA_963721765.1. Classification (GTDB taxonomy): domain Bacteria; phylum Chloroflexota; class Limnocylindria; order Limnocylindrales; family CSP1-4; genus UBA5189. The sequence continues at coordinate 545,361 of CAVRJP010000001.1, read as the reverse complement.
TGTACATCTCGCTGAGCGGCCGCAAGGCGCAGAAGCTCTCCGGCCCGCTCGCGGACGTCCTCGGCAACCACACGTGGCGCGGGACGATGTGTGACGGAACCGCGGTCCAGATCGCCTTCCAGGTGGTCGACGACGGCTCCGGCAAGCCCGATGTCACGTACGACGAGGAAACGTTCGCCGACGGCGCCGAGGCCTGGGCGAAGGACCTGCGCCGCGGCGAAGGGTTCGTCGCGTTCTTCAAGGAGCATTGGGCCGCGGTCCTCGTCTGGCTCAAGGAGCAGGACGACGGGTCGTTCGACCTCGTCGTCGGCTCGTTCGCCGGCCACTGGTGCAAGGGCACCGAGATCGCCGATCCCACCGTGAACACGCCGATCGACCCCGATGCCACCGAGGGCTGGTGGGGTCGCGGCTGGTGGGGCTGGTGGAACTGGGGCCATCACGGCCGCTGGGGTGGCTGGGGCGACCACGACCATGATCGGGATCGCGGTGGCGATCGCGATCGAGACAGGGACCGTGACCGCGACGACGATGACGACGGCGGCGGTGGCGGTGGCGGTGGCGGCGGTGGCGGCTGGGGTCACCACTGATCCGAGACCCGTCTGACCCGAGGGAGCGCCTTCGGGACATTGGAACAGCAGTCGAGCGGCCCGGCTTCGGCCGGGCCGCTCGCCTTGTCGTGCTCCTAGTCGTCGCAGCCGCGATCGCTGCGTGCTCCCCGATGACGTCGCCGAGCACCCCGGTCGGCCCCTCCGCGGCAGCCACGCCCGCCGTCACGGTCCCGCCGGGAACGCCGGAGCCGGCCGCGAGCGAGATTCTCTCGACGGCGCTCGCCGCGCTCGACGCCGCCTCCGACTTCCAGACGACCGTGACGGTCGACGGCACCGTGGCAACGGAGCTCGCCGGTCACACGGTCGGCAGCGGCACCGCCCTCGTGGCGACGACCCAGGGCCGGATGGTGGAGTACGTCCGGATCCCGCCGAATGCGTGGGCGCGCGAGCCCGGCGCGACGTGGGTCGTGGTCGACGCCGAGCAGGCGCCGCAGAGCCCGCTCGCCGCGCTGGCGACGCCGACGACGCTCGAGCTCGGTCCCGCCGGCACGGGGACCACACTCCAGGCGACGTACCCGGCGGCAGCCCTGGGCCTCGAGGGCGATGTCGCGCCCGTGTCCATCGCGATCGACGGCACGACCGTGACCTTCAGCTACGAGCAGGTCTCGAACGGCCGGACGATCATCTCGTCGACGGTCCTGCGACCGGCCGCGGACACGACCCCGATCGTCGCCCCGCCGACCTGAGCGCCAGCCCGCGTCCTCCGCGGGCGCTGGATCAGCGCGAAGCTACTTTCGCTTCGTCCGGAATTGATTCAGATGCGTCGTCCAGTCGGAGCCGCCGGTGGAGTTCGTGGCGCAGCTCCCGTGCCAGCCGCACACGCAGGTGATGGTCTGCTCGCGGTGCTTGTACTGGTCGATGACGTGGCGCAGGGGCTCGGGCTCACCGGTTCGATTGGCGGGGCGGGTCAGGGACAAGGGACGTCCGTTCAAGGGAGAGCTCCTGGGCACGTAGCCGGTCTCGGGGACCTGGCTGGGGTCGATCATTATCGCCGATTCCGCGATTTCCCGCCCGACTGCGTTGCGTCATCGCAAACGGTCGTTGTGCCGGGCCGCACAGGGGCCTCGGCGGGAGGGCGTGCGCTCGCCTAGAGGACCCGCCCAGGATTCAGGATGCCCAGTGGATCGAGCGCCGCCTTGATCGAGCGCATCACCGCCACCGCGCCCTCGCCGCGCTGGATCGGCAGCCACTCGCGCCGCGCCGACCCGATGCCGTGCTCCGCCGTGACCGTGCCGCCGAGGTCCAGCGCCGCGCGGAAGATCTCGTCGCGGACCAGATGGGTGAGGCGCGCGGCGTCGGGATCGTCGCGATCGAAGATCAGGTTCGGGTGCAGGTTGCCGTCGCCTGCGTGGCCGAACGTTGCGCATCGGACCCCGTGCGCCGCCGTGATCCGCTCGATCGCCGCGAGCAGGTCCGGGACCCGCGCGCGCGGGACGCCGACGTCTTCCATGCGCACGGTCCCCTGCCGCTCCAGCGCCCGGAGCGCCAGCCGGCGGGCCTGGCGCAGCCAGTCGGCTTCCGTGGCGTCCTGGGCACGGACCATGGACGTGGCGCCGGCTGCGGTGATCGCCAGCTCGGCCTCGTCCAGCTCCGCCGCGGCGCCGAGACCGGGCGCGTCGGACTCGACGAGGAGCATCGCCGCCGCCTCCCGGTCCAGCCCCAGGGAGTGCGCATCATCGACCGCGAGGATCGTCTCCTGGTCGAGCAGCTCGAGGGTGACCGGCACGATCCCCGCTCGCGTGAGCCGCGCGACCGCATCCCCGGCGGCGCCGAGCGACGCGAAGAACGCGAGCATCGTGGCGCGCGGCCCGGGCAGCGGGCGGAGTCGGAGCGTCGCCTCGGTGATGATCCCGAGGGTGCCCTGCGAGCCGACGAACAGGTGCGTCAGCGAGTAGCCCGCCGTGTCCTTGACGTTCCGGCCACCGGTCCGGATGACCGTGCCGTCCGCCATGACGACCTCGAGCCCGAGGACCCAGTCGCGTGTCTGCCCGTACTTCACGCAGCACAGCCCGCCGGCGTTCGTGCCCAGGTTGCCCCCGATCGAGCACGTCTCATAGCTGGCGGGATCGGGCGGGTAGAACAGGCCCTCGCGAGCAACCGCGGCCTTGAGCTCCGCGTTGATCACACCGGGCTGCGTGACGACGCACAGGTTGTCCCGATCGATCTCGACGATCCGGTTCATCCGGGTCACCGCGATCGTGAGCGCACCCTCGATCCCTGCCGCGCCGCCGGAGAGGCCCGTGCCCGCGCCGCGCGGGACGACGGGCACGCGGTGCCGGGACGCGAGCGCGAGCAGCCCGGCGACGTCGCTCGTGTCCGCCGGGAGCGCGACCGCGCCCGGCAGGCCGGCCTCGAGATACGCCGTCTCGTCGAGCCGGTAGGCCTCGCGATCGATGACCTCGGTCAGCAGTCGGACGTTCGGGAGGTCGCTGCGAATGTCTCCCAGGAGCGCGTCGATCGCCGTGGCGGTCTGCATCCTGGTGATCGTACGCGCCTCACGCGCCTCGCCTCGCATGTGCGCCACGCGGTTGCGGATACCGTGTCGGCGGCTACGATCCGCGCGATGAAGTGGTCGCGGAACGCCCTTGTGCTGTTCGCCGCCATGCTCGTCGCGGTCCTCGCGGCGTGCTCGACGACACCGAGCCTCACGCCACCCTTCCCCACGACAACGATCGCGGCGGAGACGGACGCCCCGATCCCGACGCCGACCGGCGCGCCGATCACGCCCCCGAGCGGCGCGCCGAGTGTCGAACCAAGCGCCGGGCCGAGCGCGGGCCCGAGTGCCGGGCCGAGCGCGGGCCCGACCGCGTCGCCCCCATCCACCGGGATCGTCCCCGGGTCGGTGAACCGATCGAGTCTCGCCCTCAACGTCACGTATGACGTCAAGGCCCTGCTCACCGTGGGCACCGGGCGGCTCGAGACCGCGACGCTCCTCCGGATCCGGAACGACTCGGGCGACGGCATCGACCGGCTCGAGCTCAACACGATCGCCGCCCGGCTGGGCGACCTGAGGATCACCGAGGCGACCGTCGACGACACCCCGGTCACCGTCGAGATCCGAGATCAAACGCTGGTCGTGCCCCTCGGCGGGATCCTGCCGAACGGCGGCACCACGGCGGTGCGGGTGGGCTATCGGGCCACGCTCCAGCCGGGGCTCGGCGGCTCGAACTGGATGTTCTCGAACGCCGGCGCTATCGCGATGCACCGCTGGATCCCGTGGATCAGCGAGCGCTCGCCGTTCTCGCGCCCGAACGAGGGCGAGCCGTTCGTGACCGCGAGCAGCCCCAAGGTCGACGTCGAGATCGTGACCGACGAGCCGATGGACCTCGCCGCGCCCGCGGCAGAGGTCGTCGAGGTCCCCGCCGGCGCCGGCCGGGCGTGGGCGTTCTCGGTCGAGAACGTTCGCGAGGTGTCACTCGTGCTCGCCCCTCGGTTCGACCTCTATCGCGGCGAGGCGAAGGGCATCCCGATCCGGGTGTACACACGACCGGACAGCTTCAACGGGCCGCGCCTGCTGGCACTCGCCGAGGCGGCCGTTCGCGCCGACACCGACCGGCTCGGCGTCGACTATCCGTGGTCCGTCCTGTCGATCGTGGAGACCGAGGGCGGGGCGTCACTCGCGTCGCCGGCGCTGGTCTGGGTTCCACGGACGGAGAATGCCCTGAACCGCACGTACCTGACCCATCACGAGATCGCCCACCAATGGTTCTACGGCCTCGTCGGAAGCGACCAGCAGGCCGAGCCGTTCGCGGACGAGGGCATGGCCGACCTGCTGGCACGGACCGAGCTCAACCAGATCCGGGGCAGCCGCTGCCCGACGGTGCGGCTCGACCGGGCGGTCACCGAGTACCCGGGCAACTGCTACTACGAAACGGTCCTCGTCCAGAGCGGCCTCGTGCTGGACGACCTCCGCGGCCGGATGGGCGCGAGCCGGTTCTGGGGGGCCGTGAAGGGCTACCTCGAGGCGAACCGGTTCGGCATGGGCGGGACGAAGGAGCTGCTTGACGCGCTTCGAGCCGCCAGCGACGCCAACCTATTGCCGGTGCTCAAGGCGAGGTTCCCGGCGCTCTACTGAGGCGCTACGCCTCGAGGAGGCGCGAGCTCTCTCCGGCCCCGACGCGTCGATCGGCGCGGAGCGCCTGGGGCATCTGCCGGAACGTCGGCGGAAGGGCCGGCCGCCACGCCTGCCACGTCGCGACAAGCCACGTCGATACGACCCGTTGCCGGATCCCCCAGGGCAGCTCGTAGCCCTCGCGCACGCGCGGCGGCAGGAGCCCGATCGCAGGCCAGAAGAGCCAGGCGTAGGCGCGACTCGGCACGGCATCGAGCGCGGGAGCGAGGCGGGTGAACGGCCAACCTGCGGCCGATGCGGCCGGGCCGAGCGGCGGATGCAGGATGCCCGATGCCAGCTCGCGAGCGACCTCGCCGACCTGGACGGGCCCGTCGGGGGCGAGCATGCGCTCGAGGTAGTCCTCGAACGCGTGGAGGTCGGGCGGCAGCTTCGACGCCGGGATGCCGAACGCGCGCCCGACCGGCAGCGTCTCCGCGTAGTAGCGCTCCCGGTGCTCTCGATCCAGCGGCTCCAGCCAGGCGTCGTAGGCGGCGATCGTCGAGTCGACGAGCGTCGCGTGGACCCACAGCGCGAGGTCCGGGTCGAGCGCGCTGTAGCGCGAGCCGTGACGTTGGCGGGCCGTCGGATCGGTGACGTTCCCGCGGATCCCGCGGTGCAGGTCGCTCAATCGCCGGATCTCGCCTCGTGCCGCCTCGGCCGTGCCGTACACGATCCGGAGGTAGGAGCGGAGCGTGCCCGACAGGCGCGCCCACGGGTCGCTCCGGAAGTCGGAATGGTCGGCGACGCCCGCTGCGACGAGCGGGTGCGCGATCTGGAGCAGGAGCGCCCGCGGGCCGGCGCCGAGGAGGAGCATCGCCTCGCGATTGAGCCGCCACGCCTCGCTCGCGGGGCCGTAGAACCCGCCCTCGACAACCTCGGAGGCCGAAGTGGCGTCCTCCGAGGCGCTCGTCAAGTGCTGCCCGCGCCTAGCGGTCGCCCGGCCGTCGGCCGACGAACCACCACGCGACCGGGAACGCAGCTGCGGCGAGGCCCAGCTTGATGGCGTCCCACAGCAGGAACGGCACGAGCCCGACCGCGAACGCCTTGCTGAAGTCTCCCGCGAAGGCCGTGACGGCGAGCCAGGGCACGCCGACCGCGTAGATCGCGGCGCTGCCGAAGAGCATGGCCCCGATCCCGCCCAGGATGTTCCGGTCCCAGCCGAGCTCGGCCAGGCGGCCCACGATCGCGCTCGCGAGGATGAAGCCGACGAGGTAGCCGCCGGTCGCGCCCTGGATCCACTCGATGCCGTGCTTGCCCTCGGCGAACACCGGGAGGCCGATGGCCCCGAGCAGGAGGTAGAGCGCCGAGGCCGCGACGCCACGTCGGAAGCCGAGGGCGCCGGCCGACAGGAGGACGCCGAAGGTCTGCCCGGTGAATGGAACGGGCAGGGTCGGGATGTAGACCTGGGCCGTGAGGGTGATGAGCAGCGTGCCGATCAGGATCAGCGCGGCATGACGCGCTCGCGTGTACATCCGCTCCGAGACACGGATCGGGACGAGGAAGTCGCCGATCGTCAGGCCGCGCTCCTGGGCGGGCAGTCGATCGAGACGCGGCATGCTGATCGTCATTCCCAGCGTCCTCCTGGGCCACGGCGACACTCGATCACGAACCGACTGGGCGGCCGCTCGCAGGCGCGGCGAGTCTAGCAGACGTCGATCGGCGTTCAGTCGAAATGGAGCGCCCGGACGATCGACACGTCCGCCGCCGCGCGAGCGGGGTAGATGGCCGCGATCGCGGGCAGGACGAGGCCGAGGAGCGCCGCGACGCCGATCGGGACCCAGGGCAGGCCGCCGGGATCCTCGAACCCGCTGCCGAGCGGGAGGAGCACGGCGCCGGCGGCGAGGCCGAACACGGCCCCGAGAACGACGCCCACGATGCCCAGGATCGCCGCTTCCACGACGACCATGCGCATCGCCTGGCGGCGGCTCATCCCGATCGCCCGGAGCACGCCGATCTCCCGGACTCGCTCGACGACACCCATGGCGAGCGTGTTCACGATGCCCAGGGCGGCGACGATGACGGCCACGATCGCGAGGGCATCGAAGACGCCGAAGACGCGCGCCAGCGCCTCGGCGACCGCGCCCTGGATGCGCTCGATGGGGTTCGACTCGAGGGCGAGACGCTTCGCAGCCTCCCGGAGCGCCGGCCGGGCCTGGTCGGCGGCGCCCGGCTCGAAGCGCACGGCGAACGCGTCCGCGCCGAGGACGCCGAGCGATGTCGTCGCGTCCCCCCAGCCGACGAGAATCGCCTCGCCACTCGTGCCCGGCATCGAGCGTTCGACGATCCCCGCGACGCGCAGCTCCAGCGCCTCGGTCGCCCCGATGGGGATCCGCATCCTCTGGCCGACGGCGAGGCCGAAGCTGTCTGCCAGGGCCTTCGGCAGGATCGCCGCATCGCCGGCGTCGAGCGCCGTCAGGGCCGTCTCGCGATCGCCCTCGACGAAGGTGAGCCGGCCGTCGGCGAGGAAGTCCGCGCCGACGATCGCGGCTGCGTCGACCCGCAGGCCACGGAAGGCGAGGTCGAACGAGGCGATCGGCGTGACGCCGGCCACGCCGGGAACCGCGGTGAGCGTGTCGACCACCGGCTCGTCCGGTCCGATCGGTCGGATCGAGCTCACGATCTCGTCGCCGGGCACGACGTCGTCCAACCAGGCGAACGCGGACGCGCGCGCCGCCTGCGCCGACCAGCCGAGCGCGACGACCATCGCGAGCCCGATGGCGAGCGAGCCGAGCGTCAGCGTCGTCCGGTTCCGATCGCGGGCGAGCGAGCCGCGGGCCAGCCGCTCCTCGAGGCGGAGGACGAGGGCGACGGGCACGCCGAGCAGACGGGCCATCGGCCGCAGGACGAACGGCGAGACGAGGGTCGCGAGGAGCAGGACCGCGTACACGGCAAGCGCGCGCTCGGCCCCGCTGCCGGCAACCACCGGCGGCCAGACGAGCATCGCAAGCGCCGCGACGGCGACGAAGACGACGACGATCCACGTCAGGCGACCGCGTCGCAGTCCGGGCAGGTCGAACCGCGCTCGCAGGGCTTCGACGGGCGAGATCCGGGCCGCCGTCAGCGCCGGCTCGATGGCGGCAAGGATCGTGACGGCCACGCCGATGGCCGCCGAGGTCACGGCGGCGCCGAGCTCGAACGCGGATACGGCGGCGGTCAGGCCGGTCGCCTGGCTCACCGCGCCGGCCATGAGGATCGCCAGGACCGCGCCGAGCAGGACCCCGATCGCGGCCCCGGCGATGCCGAGGACCAACGCGCCACTGAAGACAAATCGGCCGACCTGTCGTCGCGTCGCGCCGGCGGCACGCAGCAGGCCAACCTCGCGGGCCCGCTCGCCGACGGTCATCGTGAGCGTGTTGACGATGAGGAACGCGCCGACGAACAGCACGATGGCGGCGACCAGCGCGGCGGTCCCCTGGAACGACTCCGACGAGGCCCGCAGCGTCCGCGCGATGTCGCCCGGTGAGGCGAGCACGTAGGGCTCGGTCATCCGCGCTTCGAGCGCGTTCCAGACGCCCGGCAGCGAATCGGGCTCCAATCGAAGGTCGACCCGGCTCGCCCCCACGAGGTCGAACGTGGAGCGAGCGGTGTCGATCGGCACGATGACCGTTCGGCCGGTGCCCGCGATCGGCCCGAAGCCGGGCAGGATGCCGACGATCCGGAGCTCCGTGACCCCGCCCGCGCCGAGGATGACCATCCGGCTGCCGAGCAGGTAGCCGTCCTCGGTGGCGAGCTCCTCCGTGATCAGGGCGACGGGCTCGTCGGTGCGATCGAGCGGTGTCCCGGATACCAGCGGCAGGTCGTGCAGCCCGAGGTACGTCGCCGGATCGATGCCGAGCACCGTCACGGCGTCGGCCGGTCCGCCGAGCGGCCTGCCGGAGGGGAACGTTCGATGCTCGATGACCGCGGCGGCGTCGAGCACGCCCACGGTCGAGGTGATCGTCTCGACCGATTCCTCGGACAGGCCCGATTCGAGGAAGCCCGACACGCGGAGGTCCGCCCGGCCGACCATGTCCCGGACGGTCCGGTCCACGGCGTGGTCCAGGGCGGCGCCAAGCGTCAGAGAAGCCGACAGCACCGCGACGCCGAGCGCGATGCCGAGGATCGTGAGCAGCGAGCGCAGCGGCCGCGCGAGGACGGCGCGCCACGCGAGCCGGTCGAGGCCCACGGGCTAGAGGCCGACCTGCGCGAGGCGCGCGATCAGCGGCGCCGCCGAGTGGTCGGCACGCCGGCCGAGCTCGATCTCCTCCTGGATCCGCCCGTCGCCGATGACGAGCACCCGGTCCGCGTACGCCGCGGCGCGCGCGTCGTGGGTGACCAGCACGATCGTCTGCCCGGCCTCGGCACATGACCGCCAGAGCGCGTCGAGGAGCTCGCCGGAGTTCGTGTAGTCGAGGTTGCCCGTCGGCTCGTCGGCGAGGAGGACCGACGGCCGGGTGACGAGGGCACGTGCCACCGCGACCCGTTGCTGCTCGCCGGCCGAGAGCTGGTCCGGCCGGTGGCGCTCCTTGCCCGTGAGCTCGACGAGCTCGATCACCTGGCGCACACGCTCGCGCGAATCGCGCGCGCCGCCGGCGATGGTGAACGGGAGCTCGATGTTCTCGTGCACGTTCAGGAGCGGGATGAGGTTGAACGACTGGAAGATGAAGCCGGTCCGGTCGCGCCGCAGGAGGGTTGCCTCGGCGTCGGTGAGGGCACTGATGTCGCGGCCCTCGAACACGACGGAGCCGGTCGTCGGACGATCCAGGCCGCCGAGGAGCTGGAGCAGCGTGCTCTTGCCCGAGCCCGACGGGCCCATCAGCGCCACGAGCTCACCCGCGGCGACCGACAGCGAGACGCCGCGCAGGGCTTCGACGGTCGTGGCACCGAGCGCGTACACCTTCGTCAGGTCGCGCGCCTCGAGGATCGGCGGGGCGAGGAGCTCGGGCTTCGCGCGCGCCGGCGACGGCCGGAGATCCGCCCACGACGGGCGCTCCGCCACTGGCTCGCGAGCCAGGGTGGCGGTGAACGGCAGGGCCGCGGGCTGGCGGCGGAAGGGATGGGTCATCGAGTGTCCGTCACTTTCCGAGGTACGCGGCGACGACGCCGCCGACGATCGTGTCGAGGAGGCCCATCGACGGGGGTGGCTCGATGACCTGCCAGGTGGCGCCGCCGGCGAGGTTTGCGCCGCCCGCCCCCGGGCCGATCCCGGCGCCGGCCAGCAGGGCGAGCCAGACGGAGCTGTCGACGACGGGGCCCAGGTCCTCGGGTCCGGGCGTGATCTCAGGCGTGGGCTCGCGGATGGGTGCCGGCGTTGGTGCCGCGATAGGTTCCGGCGTCGCCGCCGGCTCCGGCCGCGGTGTCCGATCCGGGCGCCGCGTCGGGTCCGGGTCCGGCTTTGGCGGCTTGGGGGTCTGCTTCGGCGGCTTGGGCGTCGGATCCGGATCGCCGCCGCCACCCCCGCCACCGCCGCCGCCGCAGCCGTGCGTGAACACGGCCGTCCAGTAGTGGTTCGGATAGTCGCCGCCGGTGCCCTTGTACGCGCCGAGGCCGATGCGGTTGAACCCGTCACCCAGGATCAGGGCCCGATGTCCGGGCGAGTTCATCCAGCCGTTGAACATCGTCTGTGTGGCGACGTCGTCCGGGTAGTTGTTGACGCCGATGTTCTCGCCCGCGACCTCGTAGCAGATCCCGCGCCGATGGAGCTCGTCGAACACCTTGCCGCCCGGTGGGTTCGGGATGTTGTGGCTGAAGTAGTCCCGGTCGTTCATGTCCTTCGACCGCCAGCGCGCCACGTCCTGGAGGGCGTTGTTCTCGTTGAGCGCGGGCAGGCCGTTCGCAGCCCGAGCCTGGTTGATGAGCGTCAGCATCTCGTTCTCGCTGGCGCCCGAGAACGAGTTGTTGTCCCAGGCGAGGACGAGCCCGGGCGACCCGACGGCGAGCAATGCCGCGGCGACGACCGCCAGTCCCAGGGACGTGCGGCGATCCCGGCGAGGCGCTGGCGGGCGGGTCGTGAGGTGGTCCATCGCCTCCTGCTCGAACGGTCATGGGTGCGCGTCGGGCAGGGCGATACCCGAGCTCCACGACTGTCCCAGCCCGAGGTGCGCGGGCGCCTCCGCTCCATGGTCCCGACCGGACTGCGCAGCGGTACCACGAGCCGCAGCGGACACACCCGGACCGCACCTCAGGTGCGGGCGAGCCCCGCCGACAGGTACGCCCGCGAGCGATCCGGAAGAGCCGGTACGATCGGCCCATGCGAGTCGTGGTCGTCGGGGCCGGGGTCATTGGCGCATGGACGGCGCTCTGGCTTCGTCGTGGCGGCCACCGCGTCACGCTGGTCGATCGATACGGGCCGGGAAACCGCCTCGGGTCGTCCGGCGACGAGTCGCGGATCACCCGCAGCAGCCACGGGCCGGACCGCCACTACCCCGTCTGGCAGCGGCGGGCACTCGCATCGTGGCGGGAGCTCGAGCGTCGAGGCGAGCAGCCGCTGTTCGCGAACAGCGGCGTGCTCTGGCTCGCGAGCGAAGCCCAGACGTTCGAGGCCGATTCGCTCGCGACCCTCACCGAGCTCGGTATCCCCGCCGAGCGCTGGTCGCACGACGACGTCGCGAGTCGCGTGCCCGTCATGGACCCGGACGGCGTCCCGTGGGCACTGTTCGAGCCCGAGGCCGGAGGCCTGTTCGCCCGCCAGGCGGTGGTCGCGACGTTCGCGGCGTTCGAGGCCGAGGGCGGCGAGCTCGTCGTGGGCCGCGTCGAGCCACCGGCGATCGCGAATGGCGAGCTCGGTCGCGTCCGGCTCGCGGACGAGGGTCCGCACGCCGGCGAGACCCTCGACGCCGATGCATTCGTGTTCGCGTGCGGGCCGTGGCTGCCGGAGCTGTTCCCGGCGGCGCTGGGGGACCTCATCGCGCCCCACCGCCAGGACGTCATGTACTTCGCGGTCCCGGACCGCGACCCTCGCTACGGCCCCGATCGACTGCCGATCTGGATCGACTTCGAGGGCTCGTGCTACGGCTTCCCCTCGTTCGACGGCGTCGGCATGAAGGCCTGCCCGGACTGGCTCGGGCCGATCGAGCGACCGGACGACTCGGCGCGCGAGGTCGCTCCGGCGAGCGTCGAGGCGTCTCGCGCGATTCTTCGGAAGCGCTTTCCCAGCGTGGCCGAGCAGTCCGTCGTGAAGACCTGGACGTGCTTCTACGAGGTCACGCCGGACGCGCACTTCGTGATCGATCGACACCCGGAGCTCGGCGACACCTGGATCGCCGGCGGCGGGACGGGCCATGCCTTCAAGCACGGCCCCGTCATCGGCGAGTACGTGGCCGCCCTGGTCACGGGCGAGCAGACCGCCGCGGCCCGCCTCGCCCCGCCCGACGATCGGTTCGTCATTCGGACTCGGGACGCCAGCCCCAGCTTCCGGACCAGCGGCAGGAATCCGTTCGAGGCCGAGCCCGCCGAGGTCGTGCCCGGCTGATCCCGGGTGCGTCCGAGGGCGTTAGCCGGCAGCGCCCAGTGTCGCTACCCCGCAGCGCCCAGTGCGGCGACGAGCGCCGAGGCGCCCGACTCGATCGGAGCGCCGTGGCCCACGAGCAGCGTCTCGAAGGTGAGGCCGCCGAGCTTGACGATGGACTGCTTCGCCTGCGCCATGTCGTCGCTGAACTGGGCGCCGGGAAGCTGCGGCTTGCCACCATCGGTGCCCATCGCATCGCCGACCACGAGGACGCCGGCGAGGGGGTCGAGGGCGCTGATGCTGCCCGCCGTGTGGCCGGGCGACGTGACGATCTCGAGGTCGAACACCGTGTCGCCGTCACCCACGGCGGTGATCGATCGGGAGAAGCTGATCTCGCCGATGTCCTCCGCGCCGGCATAGACGGCGGCTTCCGGGGCACGCCCGCCGATCTCGCCGATGCTCCCGGCGTGGTCGCCGTGCTTGTGCGTGAGGACCACGTGGCCGACCGCCGACCAGTCCAGGCCGAGCCCGGTGAGCGACGACTCGATCGCCCCCGAGCTGCCACCGACACCGGTATCGACGAGCGCGGCCTCGCCGTCGCGAACGAGCAGGTACGCCGAGACGAAGCCGAGGTTGACCCGCTCCCAAGTGGCACCCGATGCGGGTGGCGAGGATCCCCCGGCCGGCGGGCTGGCGCTCGATCCCGCGTTCGTCGAGCCGGGTCCCGTCCGTGATGGCTCGGGGCCGGGCGTGCCATTCGGCGGCTCGCTCGGCACGAGCGACGCCAGCGCGGTGGGACTGCAGCCCACTGTCGTGAAGATCGCGAGGGCGAACGTGCCCCGACCGAGGTCGGCGAGGAACGTCCTGCGGTCGAACGATCGCGAGGGGTGCAGCACCGGTTTCTCCTCCGTCGATCGGGCGGGATCAGCCTACATCCGTGGATACGATTGGGCCTTCGCCGACGGATCGACCGATCGCCACCGTCCATCCAGGTTCGGAGGGTGTTCCGGCTACACTGCCCGCTCGCGGCCGCGCGCCGCGATCGCGCCGCTTCGCGCCGTGGTGGCCTTAGCTCAACCGGCAGAGCATCGGAATGTGGATCCGAAGGTTATGGGTTCGACCCCCATAGGCCACCCCACCCACCCCACCTCGTCGAACTTTGGCGCAACTGGAGACTGTGCGCCCGGCGATCCGCCCGTACCATGCGCCTCGGCGCGGACCGAAATTGCGGGTCCGGAGCCCGGAGGACCTGATGATTCGATCGATCCGAATGCCGCTCTTCGTGGCCCTCGGCGCCGCCTTGGTCGTGGGCGCGTGCGGTCCCGCGGCGCCCGGCGAGCCGACGCCCGGTCCGGCGACGATCCCACCGGCGACGGCGACGGCTGCCGCGACCGCCGGCCCGTCGACCGGACCCGCGGTGACGCCGGGGGCGATCAGTCCCGCAACCCTCGAGGCTGCGCCGGAGGTCCAGGCAGGGGCCGAGTTCGACGTCACATGGACCGGTCCCAACGGATCGGGCGACTTCGTCACGATCGTCAAGCCCGACGCCGCCCAGGGCGCCTACCTGTCGTACTTCGACACCACGGTCGGATCGCCTGGGTCGATCACCGCGCCGCTCGAGCCCGGCGCGTACGAGGTCCGCTATGTCCTGGGCGAGGACGACAGCGTCCTGGCCCGCCGGCCGATCACGGTCATCGCTTCGGTCGTGACCCTCGATGCCCCGGACGAAGTCGCCCGTGGCGCGGCGTTCCAGGTCACCTGGACGGGTCCAGACGGGAACGGCGACTACGTGACCGTTGTCGCGGCGGGGGCGGCACCGGCGCGTACGCCTCCTACTTCTACACGGCCGCCGGCAGCCCCGGCCAGCTGACGGCGCCGGAGGCAGCCGGCGACTACGAGATTCGGTACGTACCGGGGCAGAACCAGCAGGTGACGCTCCTGAGCATCCCGATCAACGTCAACTGACGCGGCCCGACAAACAGGGAACAGCCGGGCGGTTCGCCGCCCGGCTGTTCGATATTCGCCGGTGCCCGACGCAATCGTCGGGCGCCGCGGTGGTTCAGCTGGCGCTGTCGGAGGCGCTGGGTGCCTCGGTGGCGTCCGGATCGGCGTCGTTGTCGCCGCCGAAGAAGTCGAAGCCCGGACCGAACCCGGGGCCTCGTCCGCCGTGACCACCCGGGCCACGGAAGCCGTCGGGATCGGCCGCACGGACCTCGCTGGCCGTGAGCGAGCCATCGGCATTCTCGGTGCCCTCGGCGACGAGCTTCATGCCGACCTCGACGTCCGCGAGGGTCGCGTCGTCGCCGTTGACCTGGTACTCGGTCGCATCGGTGACCGTGATGGTCGCGCTGGTGCCGTCACGCTGCTCGACCGTGATCGTCGAGCCGTCGACCGCCGTGACCTCGCCGCCGACGTGGGGCGGGATGACCGCAATCGCGTCGATCGTCCACGAGCCGTCATCCTCGAGCGTCTGGCGGAACGCGATCTCGTCGCCGACCGCAAGGTCGCCGAGCGCGATCTCGTCGCCGCTCCGGGAGTAGGTCGTGTCGGCGTCGACGGTGATCGTCCGGCTCCAGCCGTCGACCGTCTCGAGCGAGATGTTCGAGCTGGAGATGGCCGTGACCGTGATCCCGCCCATCGCGTGGCCGAAGCCGCGCCCGCCGGGTCCGCCGCCGAACCCGTTGAGGACGTTGACGGTGCCGTTCGTGCTGCCGGTCGGAATCCTCGCTCCCGGCGAGCGTGCCGGTGGGCGCGGCGGTCGCGCCGATGGCGAGCATCGCCACGGCCACCAGGGCCGCGGCAGCGATGCCGAGCAGCCCGATGCGGGCCATCGTCGCGGTCCCGGATCGATGGACCGCCGCGGCTGCCGGGCCGCCCGATGGCGGGACCACCGGCGTCGGATTGATGGAGTAGTCGTCGTTCATGGGTGACTCCGTTGCTCCGGCCGCCGTCGTGGTGCGGCGGTCCGTTATGGGTCACCTTCGGACTCCTGCCTGACAGGATGCTGAGAACCGCGCACGATGGCGGCATGCACGATGCGCTGCCCGCCGGGTCCCGCGAGATCGCCGCCGACGAGGACCCCGTGTGCGGGATGCGCGTCGACCCCGAGGCGGCTCGCGCCCGGGGCCTGACGCTCGACCACGAAGGTCGAACCTATGTCTTCTGTGGGAAGGGTTGCCTGCTCGACTTCAGGGACGACCCGGCGCCGTACCTCGATCCCGGGTACAGCCCCTCGATGTAAGGTCGCCCGGTGGCGCCACCAGGATCAGGGCGTCAGCCAGACCGGGTACTCGGTGAGGCTCTCGATCGCACCATCCCGGGCCGACAGCTCGTAGACCTGGAGCATGCCCCAGCCGGCGGTCTGGATCGTGTACGGGACCGTCACGTCGAACGTGCCCCAGCAGCCCGTGCCGCAGCTGGCCGTGACCGGACCATCGGCGAGGGCGCGGCCCTCGCCGTCCGAGATGTGGACCTGGAACGTCGCCTCGAACGCGTTCGCCAGCCCGACGATCCGGCCCGGGTTGGCGAGCACGCCGCCCCACGCCGGCGAGTCGACGAAGATGTTCGGCAGCTGGTCCGTGTAGTCCTCGCGATCGACGGCCTCGTCGAGGACGACGCCCTCGCCACCGAACACGTCGACCGGCTCGCCATCGAGCTCGAACAGCACGCCCTCGACGGTCGGGAACTGGGTGAGCGTGAACACGACCTGGGCCAGCCGGCCGAGGACCGACGCCGATCCCCCGCCCGACTCGAACTCGCGCGACAGGTTGACCGTTGCGATCCCGTCGTCGACGTGCAGGCCAAGAAACCGCGTGCCCTCGGGAACGACCGTGTACATCGCGGGACGGCCGCTCAGCTCGGTCTCGTTCGGGCCGGCGAGGAGTGCGGCCATCGCCGCCGCCCCGACCGCCTCGGTCTTCGGGATCTCGCGCAGAACCGGCACGAGGCCGGCGTTGTCGGTGAAGCTGCCGAGGAAGAAGTAGGCGCGCACCGTTGTCGTCTGGACGGGGGCGCCGGTCGATCCGGGGCTGGAACCCGGGGACGAGGTCGGGCCGGACGCGCCCGGGGTGGGCTCGCCGGTCGGCGCGTCGAGCGACGGCTGCGCGGTGGTGACCGGGCTCGGGACGCTGCCGAGGTCGCCCGTCGACGGTCCGCAGGCGGCGATGACGACTGCGGTCAGGGCAACCGGCAGGAACAGCCAGGCGGTGGCTCGGCGACGCGGGCGGTTCGGGGATTCGTGGTTCAGGTCTCGGCGGTTCATGGATTGGGCCTCGCTCCCTCGGTCGACGCCGCGCTGGCGGTCGATCCGTCGTCAGGTTCGCGCTCGCTCGTGTCGGGAGCTTCGCGCCCGGGTAACGATCCGGTCACGGGCAGCCGGAGGGTGACCGCGAGCCCGCCTCCGGGTCGGTTCTCGGCAACGAGCGTGCCGCCGAGCAGCTCGGCGTGCTCCGCCGCGATCGCCAGCCCGAGGCCGGAGCTCCCGCCGTGGCGCGAGGCGTCCGCCTTGTAGAAGCGGTCGAACAGGCGGGGCAACGCGTCCGGAGACACGCCCGGGCCACGATCGGCCACGGCGATGCCGGCCCAGTCCCCGTCGCGGAGCACGGCCACCTCCACGGGCGAGTCTGGCGCGTGGTCCCGGGCGTTGTCGAGCAGGTTGCCGACGATGCGGTCGAGCCGACGGCGGTCCGCCTGGACGACCGGCGCGTTCGCCGGGACCCGCACCTCGGCTGCCGGCAGCCGGCTGGCGACGATCGTGCGAACGGTCGCACCGAGATCGACCGGCTCGAGCTCGGCCTCCTCGGCCCGGGCGTCGAATCGCGACAGCTCCATGAGGTCGTCGACGAGGACCCGGAGGCGCCGGACGTCGGCGACGAGGAGCTCCGCGGCGCGACGCGCATCGGGCGAGAGCTGGGCCAGTCCGCTTTCGATGATCGATGCCTCCGCGACGAGCGCCGTCAGCGGCGTTCGCAGCTCGTGGGCGACATCGGCGACGAAGCGGCGGTTCTGGCTCTCCGAGCGCTCGAGGCGGGCGACCGACGAGGCCAGCGAATCGGCCATCCGATTGAACTCCGCGGCGAACCGCGCGAACTCGTCGGCGCCGCCGGCGGGCACGCGGGCCGAGAGGTCCCCGGCGGCGATCCTGGCTGCGGCAGCGCTCCCCGAATTGACCGGGCGCAGGATCCCGCGGGCGACGACCCCGGCGGTCGCGAGGGCGAGCAAGACCGCGATGAGCGCGGCCACCACCAGCCCGACCCGGAGCTCGCCCAGCGCCTGGTCGATCGACTCGGCCGGGAACACGAAGTAGAAGTCCGGCCCAGTGCCGGCGAACCGGCCGCCGAGGACCAGCGATTCCAGGCCGGCGAGCGGCTGCCACGAGTACGAGAGCCGCCCGGCGGCCACGTCGTCGCGCACTGCCGCGGCAATCGATTCGAGGACGTTGGGCGGGATGTTGAGCGGCGTGGAGCGATCGGGCGCCGCGCCGTCGCGAAAGTCGACGATCGTCTCGACGCCGCCGCGCAGCCGGAACGCCTCCGCCAGGCCGCTCGACTCGTACGCCTCACGCGTGACCTCGCCGGGCAGGCGCTCCGGCACGAGCACGGACAGGTTGAACTCCGCCTGCCTGGCGGCGTCGGCGAGCAGGCCGTCACGCAGCCGCGCCTCGACGAACAGGTACGTCCCGAAGCCGATCGCCGCGACCGTCACCGCGACGAGGGCGACGAGCGCGAGGGACAGGCGCGTCCGGATGCCGCGCACGGGTCAGGCCTGGCGCGCGATCTTGTAGCCGCTGCCGCGGACCGTCAGGACCAGCGCCGGCGCCGCGGGATCCTGCTCGACCTTCGATCGGAGCCGGCCGATCGCCACGTCGACGAGGCGCGAATCACCGAGGTAGTCATAGCCCCACACCCGGTCCAGGAGCTGGTCGCGGGTCAGCACCTGCCCGGGCCGGCTCGCCAGCTCCACGAGCAGGTCGAACTCGGTTCGGGTCAGCGGGATCTCCGTCCCGTCACGGGAGGCGGTCCGACCGTCGAGGTCGATCGCGAGCGTGCCGAGCATCAGCGGCGCGGCCGCGGCCTCCGCGGCGCGCGTCCGGCGACGGAGCGCGGCGCGGACGCGGGCGACCAGCTCGGGCATCTCGAAGGGCTTCTTCACGTAGTCGTCGGCGCCGGCCTCGAGCCCGACCACGACGTCGATCGTGTCACCGCGCGCCGTGAGCATGACGATCGGCGCGGTCGATTCGCGCCGGATCTCGCGGCAGACCTCGAGGCCGTCCAGCCGCGGGAGCATCACGTCGAGCAGGACGAGGTCGGGCCGGAGGCGCCGGAATCGCTCGAGGCCCGCAGCGCCGTCGGGTGCGGTCTCGACATCGAAGCCCGCGGCACGGAGGCCGATCGCCGTCACCTCGCGGATCGACGGGTCGTCCTCGACGAGCAGGATCCGGGCGTCCATCGCGGCCGATCCTACCCCGCGCCAAGCGTGGGCCGGGTAACCGATCGGTGACGATTCCGCCGGCGTGCCACCATCGGGAGACGATGACCACCCTCGACTTCGACGGCTTCGACGTCCTGACCTTCGACTGCTACGGCACGCTCATCGACTGGGAGGCGGGCATCCTCGCCGCCCTCCGCAAGCCGCTCGCCAACCACGGACGGGGCAAGCCGGACGAGGCCGCACTCGAGGCCTTCGCGGGCCACGAGGCGGAGATCGAGGCAGGGAAGTACCGCCCGTATCGCGAGGTCCTCGGCGAGGTGCTGGCCCGGATGATCGGCGAGCGCGGGGGTGCGCCGTCCGTCGACGAGCGAGCGGCATTCGGCGCCTCGGTGGCCCACTGGCCTGCGTTCCCGGACTCGAAGGCGGCGCTTGCGCGCCTGCACGAGCGATTCAAGCTCGGCGTGATCACGAACTGCGACGACGACCTGTTCGCGGCCTCCGAGGCGAAGCTCGGCGTCCGCTTCGACTACCTGGTCACGGCCCAGCAGGCGAAGCGCTACAAGCCGAACGCGCGCGGGTTCGAGCTCATGTTCGAGCGGGTCGGCCTGCCGCCGTCGCGCATCCTCCACGTCGCCCAGAGCCTGTTCCACGATCACGTGCCGGCGAAGAAGCTCGGGCTGTCGACGGTCTGGGTCGACCGTCGCGCGGGACGCGCGGGATCAGGCGCGACTCCACCGGCCGAGGCCTCGCCCGACCTGACCGTGCCCGACATGGCGACGCTCGCCTCGCTCGCCGTGCCGGCATGAGCGAGTCGCGCGCCGGCGCGCGAGCGGACGAGGTATCGCCAGGCTCGGATCCCGCATCGGGCGCGGCAGAAGGCGCCGCCGACCCGCTTCGCGAACGCCTGGTCTCGTCCGAGGTCCTGCGCCGCAGCCGCATCCTCGAGTTCCGGATCGACACGGTCGAGGCAGCCGACGGCCATCGATCGACGCGCGACATCGCCGGCCACCCCGGCGGCGTGTGCGTCGTCGCAATCGACCCGGAGGATCGCGCCCTGCTCGTGCGCCAGTGGCGCCACGCGGCGGGACGCGCGCTGCTGGAGATCCCGGCCGGCACCCTGGATCGCGACGCGGAAGGTCGCATCGAGGATCACGCGGGAGCGGCCGCCCGCGAGCTCGAGGAGGAGACCGGCAGCCGCGCCGGCAGCTGGCGATACCTGGGCGCGTTCTACACCGCCCCCGGGTTCACCAGCGAGCTGATGCACCTGTACCTCGCCACGGACCTCACGCCCGCGGACGAGGGCCGCCTCGGGCCGGACGAGGACGAGCGCCTCGAGCTTCGAGCGATCCCGTTCGAAGAGGCCGTCTCGATGGCCGAGCGGGGCGACCTGCCCGACGCGAAGACGATGGTCGGCTTGCTCTGGGTCGCGCGGCTGCGCGCCGCCGGAGGCTAGACCGCCCCGGTCTCCGTCGTGCTCGGCTCCGAGGGTGGCGGCTCGACGCGCGCGAGCGCCTGGCGGTAGAGGTTCGACGTCGGGCTAAGCGCGACGGCAAGACGGAGGTGGGTGCGCGCCTCTGCGATCCTGTCCAGCTTCCGAAGGGTCGTCGCGAGCGCGAAGTGCGCCCAGTGCGCGGACGGATCGACCTCGAGCAGCGCCTCGAATGTCTCCCGTGCGCGCTCGTATTGGCCGCTGTGGTGGTACGCCCGCCCGAGCGGCTCGAGGATCGAGCCCTTGCCCGGCTCCTCCCGCGCGGCGCGTTCGAGCACGATCGCCGCCTGCGCGTGATGGCGCGACTTGACCAGGGCCTGCCCTCGCTGAAGCAGCTCGTAGGCGCTCTCATGCTCCGCGTCATTGGTCGGGTGATCGTTCTCAAGTGCCACGCCTCGATGGTCGCACGGAACGCCGCTGCTGTTGCCGGCGCAGCTTTCCTGCCTTCGCGTCACCTGGCCGGGCTTAGCGCGGAACTCTCGCTCCCGCAGCAGGGTCGCGACGCACACGCGTGCTTGCGCCCGACCCCGGGGAATAGCCAAAGCGTCACGCGGCGAAGAAGTGGCAGCAAACCGGCCCTGTTGCCGTGGCGAAGCCCGGCGCCACGACTGTATGGCAGGAAACCGGCGACGTTTCGCGCAGGTTCGCCTCGCGCAGGCGGTCGGAGCGCAAGGCGGAGCCGAGCACACGAGCGAGCGCACCTCAGGGTGCATGAGCGAGCGTGCGCAGGCGACAACGCCGCGAACCGGCCGCATGCGCAGGGCGATCAGGTTTCGCGCCAGTCCTCGAGGCGAACACGGATGAGACGGGGCGAATCGGTACGGCCGGGAATGCGGCCGCGCTTGGCGATGGGGCGGCCGTCGATCTCCTTGATGTCGCCCGTGAAGTCGATCGGCGTGGCGCCGCTGATGTACGAGCCCACGGCGTACGAATCGACCGGGGCGCCGGCATCGCGGAAGACGCCCATCCGCTCCGGCGTGAGGCCGCCACTGACGACGATCTTCACGTGCCCGAAGCCAGCCTGGTCGAGCCGCGCCCGGACCTCCCGTACCAGGTCGGGGGTCACGCGACCGCGCTCCGAGGGCGTGTCGAGCCGGATGCCGTACAGGCGATCCCCGAGCGCATTGGCGACGCGCAGCGCCTCCTCGGCCTCGTCCTTGAACGTGTCGACGAGGACGATCCGGGGCACGTCGCTCTCGAGGTCGCGATCGAACGCCTCGGCAGCCTTCACGGTGTCGCCGATGATCAGGACGAGCGAGTGGGGCATCGTCCCCGTGGGCGACAGGCCGGCGAGCCGGGCGCCCGCAGGCGTGGACGCGCCGACGCAGCCGCCGACGATCGCCGCGTAGTCGAGCACGTCGGTGATGTCCGGGTGCACGTGGCGGGCCCCGAACGAGATCACCGGCAGCGGCGCGGCGGCCTCGACGCACTCGCGCGCCGCCGTGGCCCAGCCGGTCGACTGGGCGAGCATGCCCAGGAGCGCGGTCTCGTACAGCCCGAACGCCCGGTAGCGCGCCGCGATCCGGAGGACGATCTCCTTCGGCGCGATCGCGTCGCCGTCGCTCAGCGCCTCGACGGTCACCTCGGCCGGGTCGCTCTTCTCGAGCACGTGGGCGAGGAGGTTCTTGACCTCGTCGATGCCGCACAGGACACCCTCACGACGCCCGAAGACCTCCATCGTCACGACGGGATCGAGGCCCTCGCGCTCCAGGATGCGGTCGGCGCGCGCGAAGTAGACGTCGGCCGACTCCCCGGACAGGATCTCGCGGGACGGACGCGCGCGGCGGACGACCATCAGGTGCGCTCGTCTCCCTCCACATCCGGCGGCGTTCGCGGCGGGCAACGCGTCGTCGGCCGGATCGGCGGCGAGTGTAGCGTAGGGCTCATTCGGGGCCGGGCCCCACGGATCCGGCTCCGGCCTCGGAGCCCAACCTGCAGCCGAACCCGGAGTGGACGCGGCCGCGCTGAGCGCGAGCCGTCGCCGACGGCTCTGGCGCCGTACCACGACGGCGAGCACGATCAGGAGCAGCACCAGCGCGACCCCGGCCGCCACGATCATGAGCAGCCGCTGCTCGCCGACTGCCGCGGCTCCCGTGACGATCGCGACCGCCGCAGCGGCCCCGGTGACCGCCCACTGGAGCTCACCGCGCTCGAACGCCGCGCGCGCGGCCTCGTACGGCGTTGCCGGCGGCGTCTCGCCGAGCAGTCCGAGCTGCGCGATCAGGTCGGGCTGCGCGGTGACCTTCGTTCGGGCCCCGTCAAGAGCAGCCAGCGCCTCGAGCTGGTCCTCGCCGATCTTGGCAGCCTCATCGAACCCATCGGCGGCGTCCTCGTACGCGGCCTGGAGCGCGTCGTCGGCCGAGAGATCGAGCGCGCCGGCGGCGGCGGCAACCCGGTCCCTGAGCTCGAGGACAGCCGTCGCCTCGGCCATGCGGGCCTCAGCGGAATCGAAGCGCCAGGTCCCCATCTGCTCCCGCACGTACCACGGCGGCAGCCAGCCGGCGCCGGCGTCGACGAGCGCCCGATAGGCATCCCGCGCCTCGGCTCGATTGGCCAGCCCGGGCAGCTCGCTGCGCCGGACGACGAGCTCGCGCAGCAGGGCGTCGATGGCGTCGGAGGTCGGCTCGTCGGGCGGTTCGACGAGGTCGAGGAAGCGCCGCCACGAGTCCGCGCTCGCCACCTTCTCGGGCTCGCCGGCGCCGGGGTACGCCGTCAGGTTGGCGTCGGCGGCGAGGAATGCGGCGCGCATCCGCTCGACGCCAACCTCATCGACGATCTCGTGCATGACCCAGAACGCGGCCTGGTAGCCGTACCGCTCCAGGTCGTCCGTCTCCTGGTCGCGGATCACGCGGGGGAAGGACCAGTCGGCGAGCGCCGCGTAGCCCGGGTCGTCGAGATCGGGCCGCTCGGCCGCGGGTCCGGTCTCGCCACCGATCGCCGTCTGGACCCGCGAGGCGTACTCGTCGGCCAGGCCCTCGTAGACCCAGCGGTCCGTGAACAGCGCGTCGTTGAACCACGCGTGCGACGCCTCGTGCAGGATCAACGCTGGATCGAGGTCCTCGCTGACGTCGATCCGCTCCTCGTCGGTGAAGAAGAAGCCGGCGTAGCCCTCGAGCGCCGGGGTGTACCGCTCCCGGACGGTCAGGTCGTGATCCACCGGCCACTCGAGCCCGATCAGCTCGAGCAGCTCGGGGAGGCCGGCGGTCAGCGTCGAGCTGACCGTGTCGTCCCACGCGTCGTCCTCCGGCCAGGCCATGACCACGACCTCGACGTCGCCCTCGAGGGAGATCCGGGTCGCGCCATAGGCAGCCCGGTTCTCCGAGCTGACGATCGCGTAGAACGTGGCCGGGTCCTCGGGCTCCGCGAAGAGCGACTGGCCGGAGGCGGCGTTGCGGGACTGCATTTCATCACCGTCGACCTCGTTCTCGAACCCCTTGGGGGTGCGAACCTCGACGGTGCTCCGGCCGACGTCGCCCCACGCCCAGACGCCGAAGGTCGCGAATGCCTGGCCCACGCGGATCGGCGACGTGGACCGCGGGGCGCCACCGACCAGGTCGTACGAGATCGTGAACGTCGTGCTCTGCTGGTAGTAGATCGCGGAGCGCAGGTGGACCTCGGTCTCGACGAAGAACTTCCGCTTGTGCGTCGTGACCGACAGGGCGCCGAGCGAGTCGGTGGCGCGGATCACCTTCGCATCGGGCTGGATGGCGAATGCGAGGTCCCGATAGAAGTAGACGATCGTCGGGGTGCTCGGCTTGAGGTTCGTGGCTCGGAACTGCACGGCGACGTGCACCCGACCCGAATCGGGATCGAGCGTGTACGTCGCGTCGGAGGCGAGGCGCAACGGACCGGCGGCGTGCACCTCGCGGACCGCCGCGGGCCAGATCCCGAGCCCGAGGGCGAGGAGCGCGGCGATGGCAGCGCTCGCCAGCCATCGACGTCCCGATCCTCGCAGCCCCGAGCGGTTGCGCACCCCCGCCTCCTGATCCGGCCTCGTCAGCTCGGCTTCGCCGACCTCCGTCGTCGCTGCCGAACCAGGCCGGTCAGCAGCAGGATCGCGAGGAAGAGCAGAACCGCGCTCACGATACGCGACCATCCCGTCGCGACGGCGTTCTGCCAGGCATGCTCCGCCAGCTCGGCCGCCGCCTTCGCGAATGCCAGGTCGCCCGCGGCGAACGCGGCCTCGGCCGCGACGAGCTTCTCCTCCGGCTGCGCGGTCAGGAGCCCGATCCCGGCAATGAGCTGGTCGCCGATCCCGCCGGCCGGCGGCCGCGCGGCGCGCGCGTCGACGATCGCATCGACCGCGGACTCGGCCGCAGCCACTGCGGCGAGCGCGGCGCCGGGCCCGTCGGGTCCCTCGAACCGCTCTCGAAGAACGTCGGGGAGCGTCAGGCCGGCCGCGGAGGCGCTGGCCTCGAGCCCCGCGCGCCGCTCGTGCACCGCGTCGGCGACCGCGAGCAGCTCCTCGGCCTCGTCGAACTGCCAGGTCCGCATCGCGTCATGGACGGATTGCGGGAGCTGCCAGTCCGCGGCGAGCTGCGCGGATCGTTCGTAGGCGCCTCGAGCAAGCACCCGGTCGGCGAGCGCGGCCATGTCCTCCGGCCGCGCGACCCACGCGCGCCAGAGGTCCTCGAACGGCTCGCCGGTCTCGTCCTCGAGCAGGTCGAGCAGGGCCCGCCAGTCGACCGGCACCACGGCGGCGCCATCCGCGGGCGCCGCGCCGCCGTATGCGCCCAGGCCTTCGGCGGCCCGTGCCCAGACGCGACGCAGCTGGGCAGGCCGGGCGCGCTCGCTGATGGCGTGGGCAAGCTCGAGCGAGGCGAAGTAGGCGTACGTCTCGGCGGCGGGGCTGTCGCTCCCGCTGTGGCCCCACGCGTTGAGCGGGATGGTCTCCTCGCCCGGCTGCGCGGGTGACGGCGGCGTCGCCACGAGCTGCAGCTCCGTCGCCACGACTTCGGCGTAGTACGACGCGAACGCCTCGGCTGCCCAGCGGTCTGCGACGAGCCTGCCGTTGAACCAGGCGTGTGCCAGCTCGTGGAGGACGACGCCGTCAGGCGCGGCATACGAGATGTCGATCCGCCGCTCCGTCGGGTCGAACAGCCCGGCGTAGCCACCTGCCCCGCGGACGATCGATTCGTGGATGGCGAGGGGCCCGTCAACCGGCCACGGGATGCCGATCGCCGCCTCGAGGAGCGGCAGGGCACGCTCGACCAGCGAGCCCACGCGGTCGCGCCAGGCGGGATCGTCGGGCCACGCGCGGAGCACGACGGTCGCCTCGCCATCGGCCAGGCGGACGGCCTGGCTTGTCTCGACGAGCTCCGGCGGCCGATCGGCGTCGACGTCGGCGACGAACTCGAGCGGGGACGCGAGGGCCTCGGTCGACCAGCGCACGAAGCCGTCGCCATCGGGATTCGGGCCGGTCATCGGTCCCCGCCCGATGGCCACGGCGTACCCGGTCGGCAGTCGCACCGCCACCGACGAGCCCGGAGTCTCCGGCGTCGCGAACGCCCAGGCGTCGAACGACACGAGCGACGGCGAGATCCGGATTGCCCGATCGGGGGCGCCGCCCGGATCGAGCAGGTCGAAGGCGAGATCGAGGGTCGTGGACTTGCCGGCGGCGAGGTTCGCGCCGAGGTCGATGCGCAGGTTCGTGTACGTCGACTGGACCTCGCTGACCGAGACCTTCGGCGCTCCGCTGCCGCCCGAGATCCGGAAGCCGGACGTGCCCGGCAGCACGGTCAGGAAGCCGGTCCGGAAGAAGTACTTCCGCGCGGCCGTGTCCTTCATGTGGTTGTGAGCCGTCAGTCGGACCGTGACCGAGACACGGCTCTCCGCAGGCTGCACGTCGTAGGTGGTCTCGGTGACGAAGGTCAGGCCCGGCCGCGCGGCAAGAACCGACGGCGGCGTGAGCGCAGGGATCAGGCCGATGGCGAGCGTCGCGGCGAGGACCACGATCGCTCGATGCCGGCGCCGCCTTGGCGTTTCCTGGCCGGAGGGTCGGCCACGCGGTTCCGTGACCCGCGCCTCGAGGAGCGCCGTCACGCCGCTCCCGTCGGGGCAGGGTCGGCGTCGCTGGCCGAGTCGTCGTCGCCGAAGAGCTCGGGCAGCCGCGGCGCGAAGCGCTCGAGCAGTGCGCGAACCCTGATGGGCCGCTCGGCGTACCCGTCGGGCACCCGGCCGCCGATCCACAGCCACGGGCGCGTCTCGTCGAACACGCGGTCGGCGATGCCGATCGCGCGCGCCAGCGCGAGGCCCACCTCGTCGGCGTCGACCCAGCGGGCGGGGATCTCGACCGCGAGGATCGGCCGGCCATCGTCGGCGACCGAGAACTTGGCGAGCGGGAAGTCCTCGTTCCAGCGCAGCAGGGTCCGGTACGCCTTGCGCAGGCCGTCACCCAGCGGTGGCGCGAGGTGCGCCCAGATGATCAGCCCGATCGACCGATCGAGGATCAGCGTGACCCGGAGATCCCGCCGCCGACGGCCGTCGAGCGCGAGGTCCCACGCGACGACCCCCTCCCGATCGATCCTCGCGCCCGGTTCCAGGCCGAGCTCGCGCAGCCACGCCTCGACGGCGTCGGCGTTCGGGCCGGCGCCATCGATGACGTCGCGCTTGGCGGAGGGACGAGGGAGGCCGGCGCGATCTGGCCCAGCAGTGCGCGGTGCCGTCCCGGCGTCGCTTCTTCTGCTCCCGGGCATGGCCCGCAAGTCTAGGTCAGCTCGCCGAGGCGGCCTCGGACCGGGCTCGTTCGGCCAGCGCACGAGGTGACTTGCCGGCCGGGCTCGAGTCGACGGAGCCGCCGGCCTTGACCACGCGCTTCGCATAGTCGGTGCTCTTCACGTTCCCGCCGACGCGCACGTTCCGTCCGAGCCGCGCGCCGCGGGGCACGATCGACTGCTTGCC
Organism: uncultured Chloroflexia bacterium; assembly: GCA_963721765.1. GTDB lineage: Bacteria > Chloroflexota > Limnocylindria > Limnocylindrales > CSP1-4 > UBA5189. Next base: position 518,398 of record CAVRJP010000001.1, on the reverse strand, counting down.
GACGACCGTGATGCCGGTGTTCAGCCGGCCGGGCTCCTGGCGGTTCGGTGCGCCGTCGTACGGGCCCTCGCCGACGATCGCGCCCTGGCCGACCACCACTTCCTTGTCGAGGATCGCCCGATCGACGACCGCGCCGGCTCTGATCACCGAGTCGAACATGACGATCGAGTCGCGGACGACCGCCCCGACGTCGACCCGGACGCCCGGCGAGAGCACGCTGTTCACGACCGTGCCGTCGATCACGCAGCCGTGGCTGATCAGGCTGCGGTGGATCTGGGCCGTCGCGCCCACCTTCGCGGGCGCGCGCTCCTCGGAGCGGGTGTGGATGACCCAGTCCCCGTCGTACAGGTCGAGCTCCGGGCGGTCCTCGAGGAGGGCCATGTTGGCCTCCCAGTAAGACTGGATCGTGCCGACGTCCTGCCAGTAGCCGTTGAACCGGTAGCCGTACACGCGGGCGCCGCCGTCGAGCATCGCCGGCACGACGTTGCCGCCGAAGTCGACCAGGTCCTCGCTCAGCCATCGCCGCAGGGCCCGCTTCGAGAAGACGTACACGCCCATCGATGCGAGGTCGCTCTTGGGCTGCTTGGGCTTCTCCTGCCACTCGGTGACCCGCTCGCTGTCGTCCATCGCCAGGATGCCCATGCGCGTCGCGTCCGCGAGCGGGACGCGGCGGACGGCAATCGTCACGTCGGCGCGCCGCCGCCGGTGCGCCTGGACGAACGGCTGGTAGTCCATCTTGTAGATGTGGTCGCCGGCGAGGACGACGACGGTGTCGGCATCCGAGCGCTCGATGACGTTGAGGTTGCGCAGCACCGCGTCGGCGGTCCCGCGGTACCACTCGGCGACGCGGCCGCGCGAGATGTACGGCTGGAGGAGCTTGATCCCGCCGGTGTTGCGGTCGAGGTCCCAGGGTCGCCCCAGGCCGATGTGATCGTTCAGCGAGTGAGGGTTGTACTGGGTCAGCACGAGCACGTCGGTGATGTCCGAGTTGGTGCAGTTCGACAGCGTGAAGTCGATGATCCGGTACTTGCCACCGAACGGGACCGCGGGCTTGGCGCGCACCGAGGACAGGATCGAGAGGCGCTCGCCCTCGCCGCCTGCGAGGATCAGGGCCATCGTCCGCTTCACTCGGGGGCCCTCCTTCCGCGGCGCTCGGGTCCGGCTGGTCGCAGGCGCTCGGTCGCGAGCCGCGGGGTTCGCTCCGGGATCGTAGCACCGGTGAACGCGACCACTCGTAACGGCGCGTTTCCGATCGGTTGACGCCCGATGCGGGGCGATCAGGTGGTCAGCGGGGCAGGAAGAGGCGCGGGTTCACCCAGTTGCCGCCGAGCTGGACGGCCCAGTGGAGGTGCGGGCCGGTGGTCCAGCCCGTCATGCCCTCGTAGGCGATCACTTCGCCCTTGGCCACGAACTCGCCGGCGCGGACGCGCGGCGGATGCGACCGGTTGTCGATGTGGCCGTACCAGGTCACGAGCTCTGCGGAGTGGGCGATGATCACGATCCAGGCCGGGTCCCAGGGACTCCGGCCGGCGAAGATGACCTTGCCCGAGCCGGCGGCGCGGATTGGCGTGTACATGCTGTTGGCGATGTCGATGCCGGCATGGAAGTGCCGGCAGCCGCCCAGCGGCGGCTCCCACGAGAAGCCCGTGCAGCCGAACTCCTGGGTGATCGTGCCGCTCATCGGCCAGTCGAACGCGCCGTTGTAGACGGACGGGATGCCGCCCTTGGCGAGCTGCTCCCGGACCAGCTTGGCGATGAGCTTCTCGAGCTTCTCCTGCGCCTCGCGCGACGCCTCGAGGCGCCGAGCCAGCTGTGCCTTGTCCGCCGCCATGCGGGCGTAGGCCGCGCGCTGCGCGGCGAGCAGCCGCTCGGTCTCGGCCTCGAGCCGGGCGAGCTCCTTGCGCGCGGCCGTGAGATCGGCCATCTGCGCGTCCAGCGCCGTCCTGGCGTTCGTGGCGAGGGTGTGCAGCTCCGTGGTCTGGACGCGGGTCATCTCGACGTTCGCGTGGAGCACCTCGAGGACCTTCTGGTCGGCAACGATCTGGTCGGCGAGGACCTTGTCCTGCTCGGCGAAGTCGAGGTGGTAGCCGACCTCCGTGATCACGTCGGTGAAGTCGTCGCCCGACAGGAAGGTGTCCAGGATCGGCGTCCGGTCCGTGTCGTAGGCCTCCCGGATCCGGCTGGCGAGAGCGGCCTTCGAGGACTCGAGCTCGGCCTGCTTGCGGGTCTCATCCGCCTCGATCCTGACCAGCTCGGCGTCGAGCCGGCCGGCAGTCGCCGAGAGCTCGTCGACGGCGCTCTGCGACCGGGCGACGTCGACGACCATCGACACGATCTGGGTCTTCACCGCGAGGAGGTTGTCGTTCACCTCGCTGAGCGTGGCCTTCGTGCCGCCGATCCGCCGGGAGAGCGTCGCCTGGCTGAGGGTCAGGCGCTGGATGGACGCCTTCTGTTGCTTGATCAGGCGCTGGAGGCGCTGCTGCTGGCGGTAGGCGTCGTCCAGGTCGTCGGCACGCGCGTGTTGGGGCGCGACGGTCGCGAAGATGCCGCCGAACACCGAGGAGACGATGAGGAGGAGGACGGCGCGACGGCCGAGCTGGCGCCGCTGGCTGGTGGACCAGCCGCGGCGATCAGTCGAGCGTCGGCGCATGGAGCAGCGTCATCGTGCGGGCGTCTCCTTCGGGCTCCTGGGGCCCCCGGTTTCGTCCGCCGGTGAATTGCCGTCCCGCGGGCACGTGCCGGGACGACTACCGGCCAACTGCCCGGGATACTACTGCAACGGCCATTGCGCAAAACACCGTACGTTCGTCACGTCTGGGGCAGGGCGAGGATGGCCCACAGCACGCCGATGATCAGGAATGGGCCGTACGGGACGAAGCTCCGGAGGGTCAACCGGCGCACGAGGATGAGGGCGAGAATGACGACGCCGGCGAGGACCGCGCCCGAGACGAGCCCGTAGAAGAGGTTCCACGCACCGGTCAGCAGGCCCACGCTCACGAGCAGCTTGAGGTCGCCCTGCCCGATCGCGCCGGCGCCGAACGGGATCGCGAGCACCGCCAGGCCGAGCGGGACGAGCACCGCGGCGAGGGCGGCGAAGAGGATGTCGTCGCTCGTGTGGATGAACGGGCTCGCGCCGACGATCGTCACGATCGCCGCGAGTGGGATCATCGGCAGCGTGATGACATCCGGCAGGAGGCGCTGGTCCAGGTCGATCGCGAGGAGGACGACGAGCGCCGACACGAAGGCGCCGACCACCAGCAGCGCTCGAGGGTCGCCACCGAATCTCGCCACCGTGGCGGAGAACGCCGCGGCGCCGAGGATCGCGACCACCGGCGTCCGCCAGTCGATGCGGCGTTGCGCGCCATCCTCGTGCTCGGGCCAGCGCGCCGCGAGCCGGTCCGCGCCAAAGCCCCACAGGAGGCCGAGCGCGCCGGCAAGGATCGAAGTCGTGTCGCCCTCGAACCAGAGGGTGAAGATCGTCACGGGCGCCGCTGGACGGCCGGCCCCGGGACGGTCACGGGGAGATCAGCTCTTCGCGCCGGCAAGGGCCAGCTCGACGAGCGTGGCATGCGACACGCCCGAGGCACCGCGCGCCGCGAACGGCGAGACCTTCCGGAAGTAGCCGGTGCCCGCGATGTCGAGGTGGACCCAGGGCTTCGTGACGAACTCCTGGATGAACAGCGCGCTCTTGACCAGGCCGCCCTCGTTGTTGCGCGAGAAGTTCACGAGGTCGCCGTACCAGCTCTCCATGTCCGTGCGGTACTCGTCGATGAGCGGGAGCTGCCAGTAGCGCTCACCCGCGCGGGACGCCGCGGCGAACACGTCGTCGACGAAGCCCTGCGGCGCCCCGAAGGCGCCGGACATCAGGTCGCCCAACGCCCGGCCCACCGCCCCGGTGAGCGTTGCCACGTCGACGAGGTGCGTCGCGCCGAGCTCCTCCGCGTAGGTCAGCGCGTCGGCGAGGATCAGCCGGCCCTCGGCGTCGGTGTTCGTGATGTCGACCCACTTGCCGTTGAGCGCCTTGACCAGGTCGCCGGGCCGGGTCGAGTGCGGACCGGGCATGTTCTCGACCGCCGGCGCGAGGACGAGCAGCGGCGTGCCGGGAGCGAGCCGCGCGACAGTGACCGCGGCGGCGATGACCGTGCACGCCCCCGTCTTGTCCATCTTCATCTCCTCCATCCGGTCGGATGGCTTGATGGAGATGCCGCCGGAGTCGAAGCACACGCCCTTGCCCACGATCGCGAGGTGCCGCCCGAGGGCGTCCTTCTCGCCCGCCCGCCCGGAGCGCATGACGATCATCCGGGGCGGGTTGTCGCTGCCCCGGCCGACGGCCATGAACAGGCCCATGCCCATTTCGATCGCCTTCTCCGGGCCGATGACGTCGATCCACAGGTCGTGCTTCTCGGCGAGGCTCCACGCCTCCTCGGCGAGGACCTCCGGGCTGACGTCGTTCGACGAGCGGTTCGAGAGGGTGCGCGCGATGTTCGCGCCCTCGCCCATCACGACGCCCCGCTGCGCCGCCGTCTTGAGCCCCGCGGGCTCCGCGCCCGGGGCGACGAGGATCAGCTCCTCGAGCTTCGGGGGGCCCTCGGTGTCGCCCTCGCGGTAGATCGAGGCCGGGTCGTAGCTGCCCTCGGTGACCCCACGAGCCACCATCTCCGCAACCACGTCCGCCCCACCCTCGACGGCGTCGGCGAGCGGCGAGATCCAGACCGCGAGTGAGCGGACCTCACGCCCTGAGAGCCGCCGCTCCGCGGTCGCTCCGACCTTGATGGCCACTTCCCGGTCGATCGTCGCCTCGTCGCCGGCCAGGACGGCGAGCAGGCGGCCGGCCATCGCCTTGCCCGAGCCGGCGAGGACGCTCTTGAAGCGCTTGCCCTTCAGCTCGCCGAAGTCGGCGAGCGCCTGGAGCTCGCCACCAGAGCGGAGGTTCAGCTCGCCGAGCGCGCCCGAGAAGGCCGGCTGGCCGACGATCGGGACGGCCAGCACATCGGCCTTGACGTCCCACGGCTGATCGGCGACGACGCGAACCTGCACGGAAACCCCCTTGAGTGGTGGCGAATTGGGCCGAGCTTCGGGCGAGTGTAGAGGCGAACGCCCGAGGGAATCTACGCGGCGTCGGCCAGCGTGTCGGCGAGCGGCTCCACGAGGGCGTCGGCGATCGGCTCCACGAGCGCCTCGTCGATCCGGCCGTGGGCATCCTCGATCGCGATCACCGCCTCGGTCAGGCCGCCGCGGCTCACCTCGGCCAGGATGACGATGATCGTCCGCCGATCCGGCGGGAGGTTCGCGCGGGCCGCCGCTTCGCCACGCTGCGCTGCCACGACCTCCGCGGTGACCTGTCCGTTCGATGCGACGAGCGCCTGGTAGACGGCCCGGAGCGCGGTGTCGTAGGCCGCATTGCGCTGGACCCACTCGTCGAGGACCGTGTTCTCGGTGCCCGCGATGAGGCGGACCCGGAGCTTCTGGATTTCGACGACGATCAGTAGCGCTTCGTCGATGATCGCGATCGCGTTCTCGTAGGCCTTCTTCACGCCCTCTGCTGCGGCGTCGGCCACCGTCTGGTCATGGAGCGCGAGCATGGACGAGAGGTTCGCCGCTTCCGTCGAGCGCGAAGCGACCTGGCCCCAATGGGACGTCAGGCTCTCCGCGGCATCGATTGCCGCGAGGACGACGGAGCGGCGCACGAGCGTCTCGTTGCTGTAGGCGATGATCGCGGATGGGTCGTCGCCGGGCAGGTCGGCGAGCGAGGCGCGCAGGCTTTCGGTCTCGACGTCGATCGTCGTCGCCGCCTGGGCGCCGCGCTGGAGGCTCTCCCGGAGCCGCGTCAGATCCGTGCTCGCCACCTCCTCGAGGGCAACCTTGGCCTCGGTGGCGAGCCGCTCGACCTCCGAGCTGATCAAGGCGAGGCGCTCGCCGGCCGCGTCGAGACGGGCATTCAGGGCGGTGTCGCCCGTGTAGGTGAGCTCGGCACGGGTCGGGCCGCCGGGCGGATGCCAGCTCTGGCCGACGAGCCCGGCACCACCGGCGGAGAGGACCAGGAACAGGGCCAGCCAGACGACGGCGCGGACGACGCGGCCGAGCATCTGCGTGTTCCGACCCGACGCGCTCGACATGCGGCGGGGATCGTAGCATCGGGGTATGCACACCCTGGAGCCCGACGTCGCCCGCCTGATCGAGGCAATGCCCAAGGCCGAGCTGCACCTCCACCTGGACGGCTCGCTCCGCGTCGCAACCGCCCTGGAGCTCGCGCGGACACGCGGCGTCGATGCGCCGAAGACGTGGCGCGGCATGTTCGATGCCCTCGTCGCGCCGATGCCGTGCCGGGACCAGGCGGAGCTCCTGCGGGCCTTCGACCTGCCGATCGCCCTGATGCAGGACGCCGAGGCCCTGGAGCGGATCACCGAGGAGCTGGTCGAAACGAAGGCGGCCGAGGGCGTTCGCTACGTCGAGATCCGGTGGGGCCCGCTGCTCCACGTCGCGGGCGGGCTTTCGATGGAGGACGGCATCGAGGCGGTCGTCCGCGCCGCCGAGCGGGCGGCCGCGCGGACCGGGACGGTCGTCCGGCTCATCGCCACGGCCCTTCGTTCCCACGACCCGGTCGACAACGCTCGCCTCGCCGAGGTCGCGGTCCGCTTCCGGGACCGCGGACTCACCGGCTGGGACCTCGCGGGCGACGAGGCGGGCTTCCCCGATCCGGCCGCGCACACGCGCGCCTTCGAGGTGGCACGTGCCGGCGGGCTGCGCATCACCGTCCACGCCGGCGAGTGGGGTGGCGCCGCGCAGGTCCGGCGTGCGCTCGTGGTGGCGCCGCAGCGGATCGCCCACGGCGAGCGGGCCTCTGACGACGCAGCGCTCGTGGCGGAGCTGACGTCGCGCGGCATCCCCCTCGATCTCTGCCCGACCTCGAACTTCCAGGCCGGCACGGTGCCGTCGATCGCCGAGCACACCGTCGCGCGCCTGTTCCGGGCGGGGGCCCCGGTGACGATCTCGACCGACGACACGACCGTCTCGAACGTCACGCTCACCGAGGAGTACGGCCGATGCGTCGCCGAGATCGGATTGACGCTGCCCGAGCTGTGGGCGATCGACCGGTACGCGCTGGACGTCGCGTTCGCCGACGAGGCGACCCTCGCGCCGCTGCGGGCCGAGTTCGACGCATGGGCGGCGGGCATCCCCGAGCTGGCCGCGCGTTGATCGAGGGCACCGCGCGATTCGGTACGCTCCGCGCGTGAACTGCCCGAATTGCGGGACGCCGAACGAGGCGGGTCGAAAGTTCTGCGGCGAGTGCGGCAACCGGCTCGCGATCGCGTGCGCGAGCTGCGGGACGGCCAACGCTCCCGGCACGAGGTTCTGCGGCGAGTGCGGTACCGCGCTCGAGGCTGGAGCCGCCGCGGGTCCTGCCGGGCGGACGGGCGGCGGCGACCCGGCTGGCCCGCGTGGGAGCGGCGCCTTCGATGCGCTGAGCCGCGCCTTTGCAGGCGGGCCGGTTACCGGCGGGCCCGTCGCGGAGCGCCGACTCGTGACCGTCCTGTTCGCGGACCTCGTGGGCTTCACGACGATCTCCGAGGGACGCGACCCGGAGGAGGTGCGCGAGCTCCTGAGCCGCTACTTCGACGTCGCCCGCGAGCAGATCGAGCGGTACGGCGGCACGGTGGAGAAATTCATCGGCGACGCCGTCATGGCTGTCTGGGGCGCGCCGGTCGCGCACGAGGACGACGCCGAGCGGGCCGTGCGGGCCGCGCTGGAGGTCGTCGACGCGGTGAAGGCCCTCGGTCCGGGGCTCCAGGCGCGCGCGGGCGTGCTCACCGGCGAGGCGGCCGTGACCGTCGGTGCCCGGGGCCAGGGCATGGTCGCCGGCGATCTCGTGAACACCGCGAGCCGGCTGCAGTCGGTCGCACCTCCCGGGCTTGTCCTCGTCGGCGAATCGACGAAGCGAGCAACCTCGGACGCTGTCGCCTTCGAGCCCGCGGGGGAACAGCTCCTGAAGGGCAAGGCGGCGCCGGTGACCGCCTACCGCGCCCTCCGCGTCGTTGCGGGCCGAGGAGGCCGAGGCCGGGCTGACCGGCTGGAAGCGCCGTTCGTCGGTCGTGATTCCGAGCTCAGGCTCCTGAAGGACCTGTACCACGCGACGGCGCGCGAGAAGCGCGTTCGACTGGTGTCGATCACCGGCCAGGCCGGTGTCGGCAAGAGCCGCCTCTCCTGGGAGCTGAGCAAGTACGCCGATGGAATCGCGACGGACGTCTTCTGGCACGAGGGCCGATCCCCGGCGTACGGCTCCGGGATCACGTTCTGGGCGCTCGGCGAGATGGTCCGGGCTCGGGCGCAGCTGACGGAGACGGACGATCCGGCGACGACGCGGGCCAAGCTCGCGACCTCGGTGGCCCGCTGGTTCCCGGAGGGCGACGAGCGGGATCGGGTCGAGCGTGCGCTCCAGGTGCTCCTGGGCGTCTCCGAAGCGCCGGGCGGCGGCGCGGGCGAGCTGTTCGGCGCCTGGCGCCTGTACTTCGAACGCATGGCCGCCGAGGACATGGTGATCCTCGTCTTCGAGGACCTGCACTGGGCGGACGCCGGTCAGCTCGACTTCATCGACCACGTCCTCGAGTGGAGTCGCGACGTGCCGATCCTGATCATCACGCAGGCGCGGCCCGAGCTGCTCGATCGCCGTCCCGACTGGGGGGCCGGCCGCCGCAACTTCCTGGCGCTCGATCTCCAACCGCTCGACGAGGCTGCGATGCGCGAGCTCCTCGCCGGCTTCGCTCCGGGCCTGTCCGACGTCGCCGTTCGATCGATCGTCGCCCGGGCCGAAGGGATTCCGCTGTACGCCGTCGAGACGATCCGGATGCTCGTCGCCGACGGCCGGCTCCGCGAGCGCGCCGAGGGTGGGTTCGAACCCGTCGGCGAGCTGGGCGACCTCGCCGTGCCGGACTCGCTCCACGCCCTCATCGCCGCTCGGCTGGACGGGCTCGAGCCGGCCGATCGCTCGCTCATCCAGGATGCTTCGGTCCTCGGCCAGAGCTTCATCCCGGCGGGTCTCGCCGCGATCTCGGGGATCGAGGAAGGGATCCTCCTCGGTCGGTTGCGCGAGCTCGTGAAAGCGGACCTCCTGCGCGAGGACCGTGACGAGCGCTCCCCGGAGCGCGGGCAGTTCGCCTTCGTCCAGGCACTCATCCGCGAGGTCGCCTATTCCACGCTCTCGCTCAAGGACCGACGCTCGCGTCACCTCGCGGCGGCCCGCTTCTTCGAGGCGATCGGCGACGACGAGCTCGCAGGCGTCCTCGCGGTCCACTACCTGTCGGCGTATCGCGCGACGACGGATGGCGACGAGGCGGCCCCGCTGGCCGCCCAGGCGCGGATCGCACTACGGGCCGCAGCCGGTCGTGCGTCGGCGCTCGGCTCCGCGGCGCAGGCGGTGTCGTTCCTCGAGCAGGCCCTCGAGGTGACAACCGATCCGGCTGAGCAGGCCGACATCCTCGAGGGGGCGGGCCAGGCAGCCAGCGCCGCGGCGCACCAGGAGCACGCCGAGGAGCTGCTCCTCCGCGCCCAGTCCATCCGCGAGCAGCTCGGTGACCGGATCGGGCTGGCACGAGTCATCGCCCAGCGCGGCCTGGCGCTCTTCCTGATCCCGCGCCGCGATGCCGCCATCGCCCTCGGCGAGGCAGGGTTGGAGCAGTTCGCCGACATGGCGGAGGAACCGGAGGTCGTGCGCATCCTGACCGGGCTCGCCACCGCCTACGCCTTCATGGGCCACTACGACAAGGCCCTGGACGCGGCGCGGCGGGCGCTCGCCTCGGCGGAGCGCCTCGGCAACGTGGAGCTCGCTGCCCAGAACCTGCTCACGCTCGGCGCGATGGCGTTCTACCAGGGTCGCCTGTGGGAGGCGCGAGCGCTCGCCGAGGGTGCGCTGAAGCTCGCCCGGGAGCACGACCTCAATGAGCTCGAGCTGCAGGTCAACAATCACCTCACGAACATCCTCGCCCTGGACGACCCGCGGGCGACCCTCGAGATCGAGCGGGACACGATCGCACTGGCGCGGCGCCTCGGCATGCGCACTCGCGAATCCGTGGTCCTCGGCAACGCCGCCGAGGACGCCCGCCGGACGGGCGACTGGGACTGGGCCGTAGAGGAGCTCCGGGCGACCCGCGCCAACGACGTCGACGACTCGGTGCGCATGATGATCGACGAGGGGCTGACGTTCTACGAGATCCTGCGCGAGGAGCTGGACGATCGGGTCCTCGAGCCTCTGATTGAAGCGACGGCAAAGGTCGAAGACCGTGATATCAGCTCTGGAATCATGGATCTCCAGGCCTACATCGCCGCCGCCACCGGGGACTGGGCCGCGGCCGCGGCGCTGTGGCGGGAGCAGGCGGCCATCAGCGACCTCAACAGGCCGTACGCGCTGCCGAAGGTGGGATACGCGGCGATCATGGCCGGTCAGGCAGATGCTGCGAGGCAGGCGCTCGCGAACCTGGCTGCGCTCGGCGCTCGGGGGCGTGCGATCGAGGCCGACCAGGTCGGGATCGCGGCGGGGATCGCTGCGCTGGAGGGCGACGAGGCGACGAGCATGTCCGGGTATCGAACGGCGCTCGCCGCGTACCGCGATCTTGGGTTGGCGTGGGACGAGGCGTTGCTCGGCCTCGTCGCGGCGACCAGGCTCGGGACGACCAATCCGGAGGTCCGTGGCTGGCTCGATGCGGCGCGCGAGACGATGAGCCGGCTCGGGGCGATCCATCACCTCGCGATGGTCGACGCCCTGCTGGGCGCATCCGTCGTCGGGTCGGCGGGCTCCGCCAGCTCACCCCGAACGCCCGCCGCAGGTCAGGCCGCGGAGACCGTCTCCAGCACCTGAGCCAGCTCCGCGGCGTCCGCCGCGACGGCGAAGGGGTGCTCGGCACTTGGGAGCGCTTCGAGCGCGGCACCCGTGGTGACGCCGGTGAGCATGAGGATCGTCCGAGCGCCCACGGCGTTCGCCGCCGCGAGGTCCGTCACGATCCCATCGCCGATGACGATGGCCTCCTTCGGGTCGCGGCCGACGGCGTGGGCGGCCTCCTCCATCAGCAGCGGCTCCGGCTTGCCGATCGTCACCGGGCTCACGCCCGATGCGACCTCGATCGCCGCGACCACGGCGCCCGCCCCAGGGCGAATCCAGCGCTCGGTCGGATACACCGGATCGCGATTCGTCGCGATGAAGCGCGCGCCGGCACGAATGCAGTCGGCTGCGGCGGCGATCCGCATATACGTCAGCTGGGGGTCGACCCCCGCGACCACGGCATCCGGCCGGCCCGCCGCGCCGACGCCATCGATCCCCTCCTTGGCCATTCGCTCCGCCACGAACCCGGCGTTGATCACCTCGAGGCCGACGTCCCGCAGCTCGCGATCCAGCCCCGAGGCGCCGACTACCAGCACCCGATGGACCTCTGGATGACGCTCGCGCAGGTACAGCGCGGTCGCGCGCGGCGCGCTCACGATCCGATCCGGCGCGACCGGCGCGCCCATCTCGGTCAGGCGGGTGACGTAGTCAGCGCGGTAGTGCATCGAGTTGTTGGTCACATAGACGACGTCGTCGCCGGCGGCGGCCCTCGCCGCGAGCACCCCGGCGACACCCGGGACGGGATCGGCGCCGCGATACACGACGCCGTCGAGATCCACCAGCAGCAGGAGCGACATGGCCCCGGAGCGTAGCGGCTCCACGTCATCGCCCGGCAGGCGGGCAGCAGGGCAGGCTTGCTCCGCGCCGGGCAGGCGTGCCTCCGAGCCGGCCGGCGCCCGCTGCTAGCATCGGCCGGTGCCGACAGAACCGATCTGGATTGACGTCCCGGGCGCCCGCCTCGCGGCCGAGGACCACGGCGAGGGTTCGCCGATCGTGCTCGTCCACTCCGCGATCGTGAACCGCGGGTCGTGGGACGGCGTCGTGCCCCGCCTCGTCGACGCGGGCTATCGCGCCATCACCTACGACATGCGCGGCTTCGGCGAGTCGACGACCGAGGACGTCGAGTTCACGGCCCACGAGGACCTCCTCGCCGTGCTCGACCACTTCGGGGTCGGCAAGGTGGCAATCGTCGGCAACTCGATGGGCGCGGTCTTCTCGCTGGACGGGCTGCTCGCCGCGCCGGACCGGTTCGTGGCGTATGTCTGGGTTGGTGGCGGGATCGGTGGCTGGGACAAGGCACCGACGCCCGAGGAGGCTGCCCTCTTCCAGGCCGAGGAGGACGCCGAGGAGAACGGCGATCCGGACCTCGCGGCCGAGCTGGACATGCAGATCTGGGTCGATGGCTGGCGCGACGGCGTCAACCTGCCGATGACCCGCGTCGCGCCGGTCGTCCGGGCCTCGATCCTGGAGATGGATCGAGAGCTGCTCGAACCGGGACGCGTGTTCGGCCAGCGACAGCGTCCGGACCCGCCCGCGGTCGACCAGCTGGGCTCGATCTCCGCGCCGACGTTGGTCGTGATCGGCGAGCTCGACACGGTCGGGACGCGGGACGCGGCCGAGAAGGTCGCCGCGGAGGTCCCCGGCGCCCGCATCGTCCGCCTGCCGGACGTCGCCCACATCATCGGGATGGAGGCGCCCGATCGGCTCGCGGCACTGATCGTGGAGCATCTCGAGCCGCTGCCGCGCTGGAGCTGAGACGGTGCCGTCCCGGCGCCGTCGCAAGCCGGGGATCGCCACGGGCATGCGCCGGCCGCCGAAGGCCGCCGGGCCGCCGTCCACGCCCCGACCGGAAGGTCAGGCGCCCGGGGCCGTTTCGGGACGTGAGGTTGCCGGCGGCGGCGTTTCCCGCGTCGTGGTCGATGGCCGCAACGTCCAGCGGGCGCTCGAACGTGGATCGGCGAAGGGATCGCTGCCGACGGCGAGCCTCGTCGCGCAGCTGCGTGCCGCCTTCTCGCCCGCGATCGAGGTCGAGCTCATCCTCGATGGGCACCCGGGTCCCACGCCGACCGGCAGGATCGCGCCCGGCTTCAGCGTCGTCTTCAGCCGCGGCGCGAGCGCGGACGCGGTCATCGGCCAGCGAGTCGTCGATGCCCTCCGCGAGCTCGGTCCGGTAGACGCGTGGTCGGTGCTCGTGGTGTCGGACGATCGAGCGGTCCGCGACCAGGCACGGGTCAATGGCGCCCGCGTCCAGGGCACGGCGTGGTTGGCCGGCCATCTCGCTGCGGCCAGCGTCGTGCGGACGGCACGTGGCGCGTCGATCGGTCAGGGTCGCCCACCGCGAACAGCTCGCCAGCCCGGGGATCGATAGGGCCGTTCACCGGGCGGTCCCGTTTGGGTGTGCGACGCGCCCGTACCGGCTGGGCTAGGATTTCTGCGTGGGCGACGCGATCGGCCGGCTGTTCCAGGGGTTCATCGACTTCCTGAACCCGATCCTCATCCCGGACTGGCGGGGGCTCATCGACCTTCTGCCGGTGTTCCTGCTCATCGGCGTGGTCGGACCGATCATCACCCTGCTCGCCCTGGGCTGGTTCGTATACATCGCCGGCAAGCCGCGGTCGCGGATCCCATATGCGCCGCCGGTCCCCGTGCCCGCGCGGATCGTCGAGGGCGTGGCCGTCTACCCGACCGGCGAGCCGTACTGCGCCGTCAACCAGCTCGTCTTCCCGCCCGGGTCGACGCGCTGCAGCGATTGCGGCCGGGACCTCGCCGTCACCTGCCCGAAGTGCGGCACGGGCCGGCAGGCCTTCGTCGACACGTGCGGGACATGCGGGCTCGTGCTCCGAATCGATCGCACGGTGCCGGCGCTTCGACCCGCCGGTCCCCCACCGGGAGGCGCCGCCGCCGCCTGACAGGGTCGATCGCGCGGGGCCATCGACGGGCCGTCGACCGGATCGATGGAACCGCGATGACCGCGTCGAGCGTCCGGACGGCACCCAACCCGAGACCCAGCACCAACCCGACATCCAACCCCGAGGGCGGAGGCAACCTTGGAGCAGCTAACGCAGGCGCTCTTCTCGATCGGCACGATCGTGCTCGCGTTCGCGTTCGCCGCGACGGTCGGGCATGCCGTGCTCCTGGCGAACGGCCGTCGCTCGCTCGCCGCGGCGCTCCAGGCTCCCGGCGTCGTCCGGCCCGCCTGGGCCGGCGTGGCGACGGGGTCCTTCGTCGACTCTCGCGCCGCAACCGCCGCAGCCGGTCCCGCCGACTTCGCGGCGCCGAGCCCGCTCCTGGGCGCCGCGCGATGGCTGACCGTGGCTGCATTCGGGGTGCTCGTCGCGTCGCTGGTGGTTCGTGGCGTCATCGTCGGGCGCGGGCCGTGGGGCAACCTGTTCGAGTTCTCCGTGGCCTTCGCGACGTCGATCCTGCTCGGCTACCTCGTGCTCGCGCGCCGGTATGAGATCCGGTCGATCGCGTTCATCCCCGTCGGGGTCGCGCTCGGGCTGGCCCTCTACGCGTCGTCGCTTCCGCACGAGATCAACCCGCTCGTGCCCGCCCTCCAGAACCCACCGCTGCTCACGATCCACGTCGGGCTGGCGGTGCTCTCGTACGGGATCTTCGCGACCTCCTTCGCGGCGGGCGTGGGCTACCTGATCCAGGGCCGCGAGGATCGATTCGCATGGCTGCCGTCGCACCGTGTCCTCGATGCCGTCGCATACCGGGCGGTGATCATCGGCTTCCCGATCTTCGCGACGATGATCATCCTCGGGTCGTGGTGGGCCTCGATCGCCTGGTCCCGCTACTGGGGCTGGGACCCGAAGGAGACCGCGGCGCTCGTCACCTGGCTCGTGTACGCGATCTACCTGCACGCCCGCAACCAGCGCGCCTGGGCCGGCCGGCCATCGGCGCTCCTGCTGGTCATCGGCTTCGCGATGGTCCTGGTCACGTACTCCGGCTCGCTCTGGTTCAACGGCCTGCACGCCTACAGCGGCCTCTAGCCGGACGCGTCCGCTGATCAGACGGTGCGGGTGACCTTCGAGAGGTAGCGGGGCTCGTCAGGGTCGAGGCCGCGGGCGCGCGTCAGGTGGTAGGCGAAGAGCTGCGCGGGGACGATCGACACGATCGGGCGGAGCGATTCGGGCACGCCGGCGGGAATCGGGATGGACCACGTCCCGAAGGCGCGCGTCTCCTCGACATCGGACACGACCACGGTATCGACGCCGCGGTCGCGGAGGTCGTGGAGCAGCTCGATCTGACCCTCCGCGGCGGCGCCCTCGGGAGCGAGCACGAGCACGGGGATCCCGGGCTGGACGAGGGCGATCGGGCCGTGGCGGAAGTCGGCCGAGGAGTAGGGATCGGCGAAGACCTGCCCCAGCTCCTTCAGCTTGAGTGCCCACTCTCGCGCCGTGGCGTACTCGAACCCTCGACCGACGATGACGCACCGATCCACCCCGCCTGCGCGGCGCGCGAGCTCGGCGGCGAGCGCTGCCACGTCGGGATTCCACTGCGAGCGCGGCGTGCATCGCGTCGGGGATCCTCGAAATGTCCGCATCGAACGTTGCATCCGGCGAGAGCGCGCCGGAGAGCCGGGCGATCGCCAGGAGCGACGTCGTGTACGTCTTCGTGGCGGCGATCGCGAGCTCCGGCCCGGCCGCGAGATCGATCACGTGATCGGCGACCGCTGCGAGCGGGCTGGAGGGATCATTCGTGATCGCGAGCGTCGGGGCGCCCTGTCGGGCGGCGGCCTCAACCACGCCGACGATGTCCGGCGACGCGCCCGACTGGCTGATGCCGATCACGAGGGAGTCGCGAACATCCGGGTCGCCGCCGTACAGCGACACGACGGACGGCGTGGCGAGGCCGACGGTCAGCCGGTTGCGGATCCCGAGCAGGTACTGGGCATAGATCGCCGCGTGATCCGACGTCCCGCGCGCCGCGACCACGACCGATTGCACGGGCTCCGCGTTCAGCCGACCCGACAGCGCAGCCAACGCCGCCGTCGACGACGCGAGCTGCCGGCGCGCCGCGTCCGGCTGCTCGAGGATCTCGTCGCGCAGGCTCACGAGGGCCTCACGCGCGTCACGCCACGCCTCGCGTCGCCGGTCACGCCGCGGGCTCGGCGGTGGCCATCGGCAACCCCAGCAGGCGCGCGGGCACGACCGTCGCGGCTCGCGCCGCATCCTCGGCGCTGCAGCCCGCGAAGCGCGCGAGGTTGCGCACGCCCTCGTCGAGGCTGATCACGCTGCCGGCGAGGACGCCGTCGGGCAGTCGAGCGGACGTCTCGTCGACGACGACGTCGCGGCCGGCGAGGCGATGGCGCCCGGGGCCGACGCCCAGGGCAGCGATCGCGTCGCTGACGATCGCCAGCCGGTCTCGGCCCGACGATCCGGCGGACGAGGCCCACGACCGCCGGATGGACGTGCAGCCCGTCCGGGATGAGCCCGATCGTCACCCGGTCGTCGGCGAGCGCGGCGCCCGCGAGGCCCGGCTCGCGATGGTCGAGCGGCGACATCGCGTTGAAGAGGTGGGTCACGCTCCGGATCCCGGCCTCGAACCCCGCAACGGCTTCGTCGTAGGAGGCAGCGCTGTGGCCGGCCGACACGACGATCCCGTTCGCGACGAGGACCCGCACGACGTCCAGGGCGCCCGGCAGCTCGGGCGCGAGCGTCACCATGCGCACGCCCGTGCTTGGGGACCAGCCGGCCACGGCCTCGACCGATGGCGGGCGGAGCGACGCCGGGTCGTGTGCACCGGCACGTGACGGGGCGAGGAACGGGCCCTCGACGTGCCAGCCCAGCGGCGTCGCTCCGGAGTAGCTCTCGGGCGGGCCCGCGGCGAGCGCGTCTCGAGCTCGTGCGACGGTCGGCCACGAGGGGCTGACGAGGGTCGGCAGGAACGCCGACACGCCGAACCGGCCGAGGACCGCGCCGACGCGCCACACGCGTTCGGGCTCCTCGGTGAGGTCGAACCCACCCGCGCCGTTGACCTGGAGGTCGATCACAACCGGACCATCACGACCGGACCATCACGACAGGCGGACCGGCAGCTTGCCCGGGAATGCGGTCCGGCCGGGAGCCCGGCCGAACAGGGCCGCGGCCAGTGCCTCCATCGACTCGGGCAGGATCGAGTAGGTGCACACGTTGGTCCCGACGCTCCGGTAGGCGGTCGCGTCCCACGGCGTGCGCATGGCCACGGTGACGAGCGGGCCGACCGATCCCGGCGAGCGCATCGACCAGGTCAACCTGGGCGGCGTCGGTCGACGCATTGATCGTGCCGGCGACGATCAGGTCGTACCCCTCGGCGCGCGCTCGAAGCGAAGCGACATCGGAAAGGGTCGGTGGGTGGCTCGTGATCACCTCGTCCACGCCCGAATGGTGCGCCCGCAGCGCGCCGGCAAGCGTCGGCGCGACGTACGACGACGTGTCGGCAGGGGTCAGGTCACGAGGCGCAGGCATGACGGCAAGGATCCGGGACTCCGGCGAGATTCGCAGCGGGAGCAGGCCGGCCTCGTCGCGCACGAGCGTGAGCGAGCGCTCGGCGAGCTCGCGGGCGAGCGCTCGATGCTCCGCCGAGCCGACGACGTCGAGCGACGGGTCCTCGAAGGTGGCGAGCCAGGTGCGGAGGGCGTCGAGCCGGCCCGCGGAGCGAGCCAGGTTCTCGGCGTCGAGGAGCCGCACGGCCGCGGCGCGCGCCAATGCCGATTCGATGCGCCGTTGCGCGCGGCGGTCGGCGGTCGCGAGGAGCAGGTCGATCCCGGCCGACAACGCAGCCACGACGTCGACGGCCTGCGTGGCGTCCTGCGGGAGCGCGCGCATGTCGAGCGCGTCGGTGATCGAGACACCATCGAACCCGAGGTCCTCGCGGAGCAGGCCGGTCATGACCGGACGCGACAGGGTGGCCGGCCACGAGCGGCTCCCGGTCACCGCCGGCAGCGCGAGGTGACCCGACATGACGAGCCGGACGCCCGCCTCCGTGGCCGCCCGGAACGGCGCGAGCTCAACGGCCTCGATCTGCGCCCGCGTCGCGGTCGATCACCGCCAGCTGATGGTGCGTGTCGACGCTCGCGCCGCCCACGCCCGGGAAATGCTTGCCGGTCGCGGCAACACCCGCTGACTGCAGCCCGCGCAGCCAGGCCGCGCCCAGCCGCGCCACCTCGGCCGGATCGTCGCCGAACGAGCGGATGCCGAGCGCCGGGTTTGCCGGGTTGACCGCTACGTCCAGCACCGGTGCGTAGTTCACGTTGACCCCGACCGCTCGCAGCTCGCGCCCGATCGCCCGCCCGACCCGCTCCGCCAGATCGGCGTCACCCGTGGCGCCGATGGCCATCGGCCCGGCGAACGTCGTCCAGTCGGACTCGCCCGACGACGCCCCGAGCGCGAGCAGCTGGCCGCCCTCCTGGTCCGCGGCGACCAGCAGCGGCGACGCCCCGGGCCCGAGGTGGTCCGCTCCGGGTGCGCGCCGTGCCGCCGCCTGGAGGGACTCGGTCAGGCGTCGGACCTGGCCCGGCGAGCGAACGTTGTTCGGCCGGAAGAGCGTGACGCCGGCGGCGGGCGCGGCAGCGAGCCGAGCACGGAGCCAGCGCGGGACCGTCGGTGCCCCGGAACGCCAGCATGAGCCTGCCGAGGACCGCCGCCTCGGCCGATGGTTGCGGCGCCGTCATCCCTGCACGTCGGAGACGAGCTCCGCCAGAACGTCGAGCACGGCAGAGATGGTACGGCCACGGAGTCGCGCCGTGGCGGCTTCGTCCAGACTCTGGACAAACCCGCCGAGGCTGCGCCGTCCCTCCCGACCGCCTACGATCGGGCGGTGACGAATGCCGAGCTTGACCTCGACCCTGCTGCGTTGGGCGCGCGCTTTCCGAAGGACTTCGTCTGGGGATTTGCGGCGTCGGCGTACCAGATCGAGGGCGCCGCGACGGAGGACGGCCGGGGTCGCTCCGTCTGGGACACGTTCGCCCGCGTGCCGGGCGCGATCGCCGACGGCCAGACCGGCGACGTCGCGTGCGACCACTACCACCGGTATCCCGAGGACGTCGCGCTCCTGGCCGGGATCGGCGCGAAGGCCTACCGCTTCAGCGTCAGCTGGTCTCGCGTGCAATCCGACGGCACCGGCGCGGCGAACGAGGCTGGGCTCGACTTCTACGACCGCCTGGTCGACGCCCTCCTGGCCGCCGGCGTCCAGCCGCTCGTCAACCTGTTCCACTGGGACCTGCCCCAGCCCCTCCAGGATCAGGGCGGCTTCGCCGACCCGCGGATCGTCGGCTGGTTCACCGACTACACAACCCTGGTGGCCAAACGGCTCAAGGATCGGGTCTCCGACTGGATGACCTTCAACGAGCCGGCCGTGTTCGCCTTCCTCGGCCATGCCGATGGCATCCACGCCCCGGGCCTGCGCGACTGGCCGACCGCGCTGCGCGTTGCGGACAACCAGCTTCGAGCCCACGCCGCCGCGGGCGAAGCCATCCGCTCGGTCGTCAAGCGCGCGCAGATCGGGATCGCCATCGACGTGAACCAGGTCGCGCCCGCGACGGACACCGACCGCGACCGGCGCGCCGCCGCACAATGGAGCGCCGCGCGCGACGCGTGGTTCCTCGACCCGCTGTTCGGCCGCGGCTATCCCAAGCTCGGCCTCGAGGCACACGGAGCCGCGGGCCACCTGAAGGGTGTCGAGCTGACCGAGCCGCCGCCGGGCGACCTCGACTACCTCGGCCTGAACTACTACCGCCGCGATCGCGTCAGCGCCCGCTCGGATCGAGCCTTCGACTGGGACATCGGCGCCGGACCCGATACGGAACAGACGCAGATGGGCTGGGAGGTCGCGCCCGACGGCCTGCGCGACGTCCTGCTGGCGCTCCACCGCGAGTACGCGCCGCGCGAGATCGTGATCACCGAGAACGGTGCCGCCTATCCGGACACGGTCGATTCCGACGGCCGGGTCCGCGACGACCGTCGCATCGAGTACCTGGCCCGCCACGTCGCGGCCGCCGGCGAGGCGCTGGCCGCGGGCGTGCCGTTGACCGGCTACCACGCCTGGTCACTGCTCGACAACTACGAGTGGAGTCTCGGCTACACGCGGCGGTTCGGCCTCGTCCACGTCGATTTCGAGACCCAGCGCCGTACGCCCAAGGACAGCGCCGATTGGTACGGGAAGCTGATCGCCGCTACTTGACGGAGCCGGCGAGGATCCCGCGGACGAAGAACCGCTGGAGCGCCAGGAAGACCAGCAGCGGAATGAACATGGTCACGAATGCGCCCGCGGTCAGCAGGTGCCAGGCGCCTCCCCGGGGGCCGAGCATGAGGAACAGCTGGGTCGGCATGACCCGCACGTCCCCGCCGGGCCCGAGGAACACCAGCGCCACGAGGAGGTCGTTCCAGACCCACAGGAACTGGAAGATCGCGAAGGCGCCCAGCGCCGGCACTGACAAAGGCAGCACGATCCGGATGAACGTCTGGAAGGCGGATGCGCCGTCGATCGATGCCGACTCGAACAGGTCCCGCGGCAGCTGCGAGATGAAGTTGTAGAGCAGGAAGATGGCGAGCGGCAGCCCGAACGCGGTGTGGGCGAGCCAGATGCCCACGAACGATCCGTAGAGCGAAGCACCGCTGTAGATCTTGAGGATCGGGATCAACGCCATCTGGAGCGGGACGACGAGCAGCGCCACGACGATGATGAACAGGATTCCGCGGCCGCGGAACGGGATCCACGCGAACGCATACGCGGCGAAGGCCGCGATGGTGATCGGGATCACGGTGGATGGAATCGTCACGATGAGGCTGTTGAGGAACGCGGCGCCCATGCCTTCCCCGCCCAGGACCTGCTCGTAGTTCGCGAAGGTCCACTGGCCCTGGTCGAACGCGTGGAAGAGGCCCTCCCACCAGCCCGTCTTGGTGATCAGCTGGGGGTTCCGGAAGGACGTGACGAGCAGGCCGGCCGTGGGCAACGTCCACAGGAAGCAGATCACGATGACGGAGAGGCGCAACGGCAGGCTCTGGAGCATCGGCGCACGCCAGAAGCGGGAGCCTCTTTTCGCGGCGAAGGCCATCGGCTGCGCGGGCGCTGCCATCACATGGCCTGCTGGCGGCGGAAGTTGCGCAGGTTGAGGATCATCACCGGCAGGACGGCGATGAACAGGACGGTCGCGAGCGCCGCGGCGCGCCCGTCATTGAAGAACTGGAACATCTCCTGGTACATGCGGACCGCCACGACGGAGTCGTGATTTCGCCCACCGCTGAGCGAGTAGACGATGTCGAAGATCTTGAGCGTCGCGATGCCGATGGTGGTGGCAACGGTCACGATCGAGCCGCGAATGAGGGGCACGATCACCCCGAAGAAGATCTGGCGCTCGCTCGCGCCGTCGAGGCGCGCGGCCTCGAGCACCTCCACCGAAACGCCCTTGATCGCCGCCGAGAGGACGACCATCGCGAAGCCGGTCTGGAGCCAGATCATGATGAGGATCTCGGCCGGGATGTTGACCGGGAAGGTCGTGGCCCAAGGGACCGGATCGTTCCCGAACGCCGTCCAGATCGCATTCAAGAGGCCGAACTGCGGTTGGCTGGGCGGCTGGTATGCGTACACGAACCGCCAGATGACCGTCGCGCCGACCAGGGAGATCGCGAGCGGCGTGAAGATGAAGACCTTCGCGAGCGACTCTCGCTTGATGCGGTCGAAGAGCGCGGCGACGAGCAGGCCGAGGCCGACGCTGAACCCCGTCGCGGCGATCAGCCAGATCACGTTGTTCCGCATGATCTCGATGAATGGCCCCGTGCCGAGGCTCGCCCAGTTGTTGAGCGTGAACGCGTCGTTGTCGTCCTGGAAGCTGCGGATCACCGTTGCGACGGCGGGATAGACGAGGTAGATGCCCAGGAGCAGCAGCGCCGGCGTGACGAACACCCAGGGCAGGACGCGATCGCGGAGCTTCGGCCGGAGGCGCTCGACGAGCGTGCTGGCGCCGGTGAAGAGCAGCCAGATCCCACCGACGCCGACGAACAGCGCGATGGCGCCGAGCAGGAGCTTGGCGATGAACTGGTCGCCCTGGCGGTTCCGCAGCAGCTCGGCGCCGGCGGAGTTGCCCATGAGGTCGTAGATGGCGGCAAGCAGGTTCGGGCCGCCATTCGGCTCGATGAGGATCTTCACGCCGACGGCCGAGATGGCCAGCCCGATCAGGCTGACGATGGGCAGCAGCCGCGACGGACCGGGTTCTTGCGGACGGGCGAGCGCCACCTGGCCTCCTCGGGGAACCTGCCTCCGGCGAAAAAATGATAGCGGGGCGCCCACCGTTCGGTGAGGCGCCCCGCAGCTATCCGAGGGTTGCTCGGCTCGTGGCCGTTCCTAGTTTGGCCAGCTCTCGTCGATGGCCTGCAACACGGCATCGGTGTTCGAGCCGTTGTTGTTCGCCCAGTCGACGATGTTCGTCCAGAAGGAGCCGGCTCCGACGGACGGTGGCATGAGGTCAGAAGCGTCGAAGCCGATGGCCGTCGCGCTGGTGGCGATGTCGTTCGCGACCTTCAGCTTGTAGTTGTTGGCGTACCACTCGGCAGGGGTCGTGACGTTGGGCGAGAGAACACCCTTGCCGACGATCCAGTTCTTGAGCCCCTCGGGCGTAGCCAGGAACTCCGCGAACGCGCGGACCTCCGGGCGGTCCTTGAGGACCATGATCGCGTCAGCAGAGCCCTCGGCGCCCTTGAACTCTTCGGAGATCGTCGGGAACGGGAAGATCCCGATGTCCTCGCCGATCACGTACTTCGAGTCGCCGCCGTTGACCCGCTTGTCCGGGAAGAAGTCCGGGCCGTACCAGACGGGGATCTTCTGCATCCAGCAACCGGGCGCAGCCGTGTCCTCGTTGAACATCGGATCCATGACTTCGGTCATTGCATTGTTCACGATCGCGGTGCCACCGCCGTCGACGTAGCCGTCCTTGAACAGGAGCGAGCCGACGCGGTCAAAGGCGGCCTTGATCTTGGGGTCGGTGAACGGGATCTTGTGGCTGATCCAGTCGGCCGTGACCTGGGGATCCTCGGTCTTGAGGAGGACCTCCTCGACCCAGTCCGTCAGCTGCCAGCCCGTCGCGTCGCCGGGTCCGCCGGCGCTGGCGCAGAACGGGAAGCCGGCGCCGTCGGCCACGATCTTGTCGGCGAGGGCGACGAGGTCGTCCCACGTCGCGGGGACCGTGTAGCCCTTCGCGGCGAATGCCTTGATCGGGTACCAGATCATCGACTTGACGTCGGCCTTGGTCGGGATGCCCCAGATGTGGCCCCCCTCGCTGATGAGGCCGATGGTCGACGGGAACTCGGCGTTGAGCTTCGCGACGTCCATGAACGTGGCCACGTCGATGAGCTTGTCGTCGTTTGCGTATGCGAGCACGCCGGTCGGCTGCGCGAGCACCGCCATGTCCGGCGGGCTGCCGCCCTCGATCCGGGTCTTGAGCACCGTCTCGTGGCTCGAGCCGATGCTGTCGATCTGGACCGCGATGCCGGTCGCCGTGACGAAGTCGGCGATCGCGGCCGCGAAGCCCTCGCCTTCCCCGCCGATCCACTGGGTCTGGAAGGAGACCTTCGTGCCCTTGTACGGCTGGTCGGCGCCGAGCGCCAGGTCCAGCTCGGTGTAGCCGGTTGGGACCGCCGGAAGGGCCGGCTCGACCGGCGCTGCCGTCGGCTCGCCCGGGCCTTCAGTTGCCGCCGGCGGCGTCGTGGCTGCGGGCGGCGTCGTTGCCGCCGGGCCCGTCGTCGGCGCCGTCGACGCCTGCGGGGTGCAGGCTACGGCGATCAGGACAGCGACGACCGCAAAGACGGCCGGTGTCCACAGTTTCTTCCTCATTGATTCCTCCTCAAGAATCGTTTGGCGTGAACCAGTATGAGTTGCGACTGGCAAAACCGCGAGGGTCCGATTCGTGCGGATCGGCCTCGCCAGGACCAGTTGACGCGCTATCTGCTCCTCCTCTCGTTCCTTGGCTCTCGATCGGTTCTGTCGTGTTGGTGGATGTTGCCGGATGTGTGGGAGCGCGGCCCGCTAGGCGTGGCCCACCTCCGTCCCCTGTGTCGCCAACGTCGGCGACTCAGAGCCGAACCCGAGCGCCTCGGAGCCGACCCCGAGCGACTCCGACCCGAGCCCCAGCGACTCGCGGGCGATCGTCACCGCGCCCCAGGCCCCGGCATCGGCGCCTGGAGACAGGAGCTGCACCAGGTCGGGCAGCAGGATCTCCGCTGCCAGGGGCGAGGCCGCCCGGTAGCGGTCGAGCTCGCGCTGGATCGGGCTCATGAACGCGTCACCGGCGTGCGAGACGCCGCCGCCGATGACGATCCGCTCGACGTCGTACGCGAGCGCGAGCAGGTGGATGCCCCAGGCGATGGCCCGCCCGGTCGACTCGACGACCTCGGCCGCGACCGCGTCGCCCGCCGCCGCGGCGGCGTAGACGGCCTCGGCGCCGGTGAGGCGCTGCTCGCGTGGGTCGGGCGGATTGCCATCCCGGCGGGCCGCCCAGCCCGCGAGCGTTCGATTGACGACCGCCGGGCCGGCAGCAACGGCCTCGAAGCAGCCCCGGTTGCCGCACGCGCAGCGCGGGCCGCCCGGCTCGATGATCGCGTGCCCGATCTCGCCGGCGAGCCCATTGGCCCCGCGGTGCAGCACGCCGTCGAGCACGACGCCCGCCGAGATGCCGGTCCCGATCGCGAGGAGCGCGATCGACTCGACCTGCCCGAAGAGGCGGCGCCGGTGGAGGCCCAGCGCCGCCGCTCGGACGTCGTTTTCGACGATGGTGGGAATGCCCAGCCGCGCTTCGAGGCGCGGACCGAGCGGGAGGTCGTGCCAGTCGAGGTTCACCGCGAGGGTCACGTGGCCGCGCTGGCGATCGACGCGGCCTGGAACGCCGACGCCGAGCGCCTGCACGTCCTCCGGGGACGCGGCCGCCTCCATCAGCGCCGCCGAGACCAGCGACGCGATCGCGTTCGCGGCTCGATCCGGGGAGCCCACCGCAGTGGGCGCCACGTGGCGCGCCCGGACCGTGCCGTCCGCCTCGCACACGAGGATCGCGGTCTTCGTGCCACCGATATCGACACCGACGACGAGGTCGCCGCTCATCCGCGCGCCCTCATCGCCCAACCCCGAGCCCGAGCTCCGCGGTCAGCAGCAGCGCCGACGCGCCCAGGAGCACGGAATCATCGTTCGGCGCCGCCAGCTCGATCGACACGTCCTTCGCCAGCGGCGGAAACGAGCGCCGGCGGGCTTCGTCACGCACCGCCTCGAGCCACGGCTCAGCGAGGCTGGCAACGCTCCCGTGGAGCACGATCCGCTCGATGTTGAGCACCCCGATCAGTCCCGCGATGACCTGGCCGAGGTAACGGCCGGCCGCGACCACGATCCGGCGAGCGTCCTCGTTGCCCGACGCGAGCGCCGCGGCGACGTCCTTGAGCTGGAGCTCGCCACGAGCCTGGAGTCGAGCGCCGAGCATCGAGTCGGGATGCTCCGCCGCCACCTCGGTCGCGCGGCGCAGGATCGCCCGCGAGCTCGCCACGGTCTCGAGGCAGCCGAACCGGCCGCAGCGACACTCGGCGCCATCGGGCTCGACCGTCGTATGGCCGATCTCGCCCGCCCCGAACCCATCGCCGTGGAAGAGCTCGCCCCCGAGCACCACACCCGCCCCGATCCCCCGCCCGACCTTGATCGCGACGAGGTCCGACGTCCCGCCGCCGCTGAACAGCTGGATCGCCAGGGCCGCGGCGTGCGAGTCGTTCGCAACCTGGACAGGCAGGCCGTAGCGCTCGCGCAGGATCTCTCCGAGGGGCAGGTCCTGCCAGTCGAGGTTGACCGCCCATCGGATCGCGCCCGTCCCGGCGTTGACGATTCCCGGTGTCCCGACGCCGATCCCGAGCAGTGTCTCGGCGCGACCGCGCGACAGCTCGTCGACCAGCTCGTGCACGATCTGGAGCGCCGCCTCGCCGTCGAGGCCGCCCACCTCGCGCTCGACCGTCGTCTGGATCTGGCCGCGCAGGTCGACGAGTGCGCCACGGAACACGAGCTCGCCGAGGTCCAGGGCCACGACGTGGCGTGCGTCGTCAATGAGCTCGAGCAGGATCGGCGCCTTGCCACCGGTCGACGGTCCGCGGCCGACCTCGCGCGCCATCCCGTCCGCGATCAGCTCGCCCACGACCGCGCCAACGGTCGTGCGAGTCAGGCCGCTCATGCGCGCGACCTCGGCACGGGAGATGGGGCTGTGGTCGTACAGGGCGCGCAGCACCAGCGCCGCGTTGTGCGCGCGCGTCTGCTGGTGGGTCGCCTTCGCGGGCAACGTCACGATCGGCACGTCACGTTCGGTCGCGCCACAGCTTGCGGGCCGCTCCTCATGGTCCCGGCCACGCAGCGAGCCGATCTCCTCAGTCGGGCGCTTGGCGAGGGACTTCGTTCAGAGTCTGGACAAACCAGCGCCGCTTTGTCAAGTCTCTTGACGAACTGCTTCGAGAACCACCGATCGGCAGGTCCTCGACCCTCCGCGCCGGTGCGCACTACCCTGCCTTCGATGGCGCTGGTGCTCGACGGCCTGGTCAAGCGGTTCGGAAGCGTGACGGCGCTCGACGGCATCTCGTTCGAGGTGGCCCGCGAGTCGGTGTTCGGGTTCCTCGGGGCGAACGGCGCCGGCAAGACGACGACGATGCGGATCGTCCTCGACATCCTCCGGCCGGACAGCGGCACGGTCACGTGGGACGGCGAGCTCGCGGCCGACGCGCCCCGCGAGACATGGGGCTACCTGCCCGAGGAGCGCGGGCTGTACGCCCGGCTCGAGGTGCTCGGGCAGCTGGTGTTCTTCGCGTCGCTCTATGGGATCCCGCGCGACGTCGCGACCGCGCGCGCGCGGGAGTGGCTCGCCCGCTTCCGCATCCCCGACTACGAGCAGCGTCGGGCCGAGGAGCTGTCGAAGGGCAACCAGCAGAAGGTCCAGGTCATCGCCGCGCTCCTGCACGAGCCCGCGATGATCATCATGGACGAGCCGTTCGTCGGGCTGGACCCCGTCAACGTCGCGCTCCTGAAGGAGGCGTTCGAGGAGATTCGGGAGCGAGGCTCGACGCTCATCTTCTCCACCCACCAGATGGAGACGGTCGAGGAGCTGTGCGACGCGGTGGCGCTCATCGACCACGGCCGGCTCGTCCTCGCGGGCCCGATCGGCGAGGTGAAGCGCTCGACCGGTCGCCGCGTCGTGCGGCTCGGCATCGAATCGCGCGGGAGCGACCGCGCCGGCGCCCCCGCGGGGGCCACGGACGGCGCACGGACGGACGGCGGCGATCGACCCGACCTCTCGTGGGTCTCCCAGATCCGTGGCGTCCGCCTCGCCCGGCCGGGCCGCGACTATGCCGAGCTGGACATTGACCGCGACGTGGATCCTGAGACGATCCTGCGCGCGGCGCTCGATCGCGGTGAGCGGGTCACCCAGTTCCTGATCGCCGACCCGTCGATCGAGGAGATCTTCATCGAGCGCGTCGGGCGGCCGCCCTCGGAGGACCAGCACCTCGCGAGCGCGGCCACGACCGCAGACGATCCGGGCACGGGCACTCCCGCGGGAGTCGCATCGTGACCGAGCCTCGACCGACCGCCACGCGGCGCGGCTACGCGGGCCGGACCGTGCCGAACATCGTGGCCGTTTCGCGTCGCGAGTTCGCCTGGCGCGCGAAGACCCGCGCGTTCCGCTTCTCCACCGTCATCCTCGTCGTCGCCGGCGTCGCCCTCGCGTTGGCGCCGACGATCCTCAGCCTCCTCGACCGCGGCGGCTCGGGCGATCGCGTAGAGGTCGTCTCAGGCGATACCGCCCCCGGGGTCGACGTCGCGACCGCGCTCGGGGCGATCCTCAACACGCAGGGCGCGCCGCTGCCGATCACGAGCAAGGACGATCCCGCGCCCGCGTTCGTCGTGGTCGCCTCGACGGACGTCGCCGCGGCGCGCGCCCACGTCCAGGAGGGCTCGTCGGTCGCGGCCCTCGTGCTCGCCCGCACGACGAACGGCGACCTGCGGTTCGACCTCTACTCGAACGATGGCTCGCTCTCGCGCCGCAACCAGCTCATCCGCCAGGCCGCGATCGCGATCACGATCCAGGACCGCCTCACGCGCGCGGGCGTGCCACCCATCGACCAGGCAACCCTCTTCGACCCGCCCGAGTTCGCCGTGCTCCCCGCCGACCCGAACGCGGTCATCGACCCGGAGTCATCGAACGATGCGGCGAGCGCGTTCTTCGTCGGGTTCGGGCTGTCGATCGCGATCTTCATGGCGATCATCCTGTACGGCCAGTGGATCGCCTACAGCGTGGCGGAGGAGAAGAGCTCCCGGGTCATGGAGATCGTGCTGGCGGCGGCCACGCCATTCCAGCTGCTCGCGGGCAAGGTGATCGGGGTCGGCGCGCTGGCGCTCCTGCAGTACGTCATCGTCGCCATCCCGATGATCGTCGCCGTGCTCTTCCAGGGCCAGATCGCCGCCCTCGTCCTGGGCGGCTCGGCGGGCTCCGTCGACCTCCCCGAGGGGCTGTCGGTCGGGATGGTCGCGACGTTCGGCGTGATGCTCGTGCTCGGATTCGGGCTGTACGCGACGCTCTTCGCCGGCGCGGCCTCGCTCGTCAGCCGGCAGGAGGACGTCAACTCGATCATCGCCCCGCTGACGCTCATCTCGGTCGCCGGCTACCTCGTGGCCACGTATGTCGGCACGGGCGTGATCCCGATCGATTCGCCCATCGTCGTCGTCCTGTCGTACGTGCCGTTGTTCAGCCCGTACCTGATGCTCACGCGCTTCGGCCTCGGGACCGCCACGCCGCTCGAGGTGCTCCTCGCGATCGCGCTGCTGGCGGTGACCATCCCCGCGGCCCTCTGGATCGCCGCCCGGCTCTACCGAGCCGGCGTGCTCCTGTACGGCCAGCCGCCCAACCTCCGCACGCTCTGGAGGGCGCTCCGAGCCGGCTGACCTCGCCGCGGCGCCGACCTCGTGGCGCCGACCCCGCGGCGCCGACCTCGTGGCGCCGACCTCGTGGCGCCAACCTCGCGGCGCCGACCTCGTGGCGCCGACCTCGTGGCGCCGACCTCGCAGCCCCGACCACGCGCGGCTTACCCCGAGGTCCGCCTGCACCGGGCTTGGGTCCCAGTGTGTGTGCGAGCCAACGCAGGCACGAAATTCTCAGATCGACACGTGTGGTCGATTAGCGCGCGCTGCGTCGGTGGCCGCCGCCTCGAAGGACCCTCGGAGGGCCCTGGTCCGCCGATCCGGCGTCGCTTCCATGCGCGTCCACGCTGGGCGAGCGCGCGCCACTTCGGCGACTGCCCAATGTGACGCGCTGGCGGTGGTCGAAGCGCTGGATAACTTGCCCCTCGTGTCGAACTGAGAAGAACATCAGCCCGCGGAACGCCCCGACGGGGTCCTTGAGCCAGCGTCGCAAGGCGACCACTCGATCAGGCAGCGAGGCCTGGAACGTGGCGGCGTGAGCGTCGATCCGGCGGCGGTTGGTCGGACCTTCGGCGACGATGAGCAACGAGGACGCGATGATCGGATCCCAGCCCATATCGCGGGCGACGTTCAAGGCATTGCGCGCCTTGCGATCCAGGGTGCCGAGGAGCTCTCCGACATCGACGATCAGTGTCTTCAGCTCGATCACGATCAGCGCCCGGCGGCCTGGATGCCAGGCGAACAGGTCGATGATGCCGCGCTCGCCGTACCGTGAGAACGACACCTCGGGCCGGACGACCCAGCCGCCCACCGCAGAGAGCCACGTGATCACCGCCTCGGCGAGCCCAGCGTGCATCGCGCTCGCGAGCCGATCGACGTTCGCCGAACGGGATCGGGCCACCACCTCGACGCGGATCTCAAGCGCCGCGGCGATCCTGCGGAGCCTCCCGAACGACACCGAGTCGAGATGTCCGCGTTCGACGCGGGAGATCGATCCGTCTGACATGCCGACCACACGCGCCAGGTCACGCTGGCGCCATGCGCGGCGGATTCGCGCGGTCCTCACCACCATCCCGAACCGGATGTCATCCACGGCGAGGAGCATGACCTCGGCGGCTCATCGGGCCGTTATCCGGCGCGATCGAGTCGGGTTGTTTAGAACCGGCGTTCGATACCATCGCTGGGCACTCGGTGGTTCTCGAGGCCGAACGTGGAGTTCCCGGGCACCCGTGTGGACAAGCCGGCAGGCCGTGTTGACGAGCGGGCGCAGCGTGTGGACGGAGGCGCGACGTCGGTGGGGTTGAGCGTGGATGGGTCGGAGGCCCGATCCACAAGATGTAGCGATCCGATCGACATTACAAACCACAAGATGTTGTGGTTTCACCTTGACTCGACCCGCCCGTCCGAGGTATTCTTGAGGTCTCGCGCATCGAGGTACGGAGTCCCGGATCGACCCTGACGGACGCCCCAAACCCAGTCCGGACCAGACCAGGTTGATCAGCGAGCAACGGGACGGCGAGATGGCAGATCGGATGGCGCGAGACGACACCGGCGCAGCTACGACGAGTAGTCGCCGGACAGAGAGACGGCACCTGGACCAGATCGGGTGCCAGGCCCGGGGGAGCCGGGCGACGAGGACGAGGAGACGACGATGGCCCGAGCAGCAGCCGCACCGGTCCCGGTCATGGTGAAGACGGACAAGGGGTCGGTCTCGACTGCGAAGGGCCAGAGGCCCACGGCCAAGGCGAGCACCACCGCGGTGACGAAGGCCGGCGCGAAGACGGGTGCGAGCGCAAAGGCGACCGCGAGCGCCAGGAACAAGGCGAAGCGAGCGCTCGGCGGCCCATACGGCGCCAGCTTCGAGGGCAAGAACGCGGACGGCAGTCGGGTCAAGGGCCTGACCTGGGATCGCCGGTTCACGCGCCCGGACATCCACCCCTACGACGAGATCGAGTGGGAGCTCCGGACCGCCGCGATCTCGAGCGAGACCGGCAAGACCGTGTTCGAGCAGAAGGACGTCGAGGTTCCCAAGTCCTGGAGCCAGCTCGCGACCAACGTGGTGGTGAGCAAGTACTTCCGCGGCCACGTCGGGACGCCCGAGCGGGAGCGCAGCGTCAAGCAGCTCATCGACCGCGTCGTCAACTCGATCACGGCCTGGGCGGAGACCCAGCGCTACTTCGCGACGGACGCGGACCTGCGGAGCTTCCAGGCGGAGCTGACCCACCTGCTCGTCCACCAGAAGATGGCGTTCAACTCGCCGGTCTGGTTCAACGTGGGGATCGAGCCGAAGCCGCAATGCAGCGCGTGCTTCATCAACTCCGTCCAGGACAACATGGGCTCGATCATGGACCTCGCGAAGACCGAGGCCATGCTGTTCAAGTTCGGGTCGGGCGCCGGCAGCAACCTCTCCCCCATCCGGAGCTCGAAGGAGCGCATGTCCGGCGGCGGGATTGCAAGCGGCCCCGTGAGCTTCATGCGCGGCTACGACGCGTTCGCCGGCGTGATCAAGTCCGGCGGCAAGACGCGACGCGCCGCGAAGATGGTGATCCTCGACGCCAGCCACCCGGACGTCCTCGAGTTCATCGACTCGAAGGCGCACGAGGAGAAGAAGGCCTGGGCGCTGATCGAGCAGGGCTACGACCCGAGCTTCACCGGCGAGGCCTACGGCAGCGTCTTCTTCCAGAACGCGAACCACAGCGTCCGCGTGACGGACGAGTTCATGCAGGCGGTCGAGTCGGACGGCGAGTGGACGACCTACTCGGTCGTCGACGACAAGCCCGTCGAGACGCTCAGCGCGCGGGACATCTTCCGGCGCATGGCGGACGCCGCCTGGATCTGCGGCGATCCTGGGATCCAGTACGACACGACGATCAACGACTGGCACACGTCCGCGGGCACGGATCGGATCTACGCGTCCAACCCGTGCTCCGAGTACATGTTCCTCAACGACACCGCCTGCAACCTGGCGAGCCTCAACCTGATGAAGTTCGTCGATGCGGACGGCGAGTTCGACGTCGAGGCGTACCGCTACGCGGCCCGACTGACCCTCACGGCGCAGGAGATCCTCGTCGACAACGCGTCCTACCCGACGCCGCGGATCGAGGAGAACTCGCACAAGTTCCGGCCGCTCGGGCTGGGCTACGCGAACCTCGGCGCGCTGCTGATGTCACGCGGCCTGGCCTACGACTCGGACGAGGGTCGGAACTTCGCCGCCGGCCTCACGGCGATCATGCACGGCGAGGCGTACCGCCAGTCCGCGGTCATCGCGCGCGACCACGGCGGCCCGTTCCTCGAGTACAACATCAACGAGAAGTCGTTCCTGCGCGTCATCGGCAAGCACCGCGACGCTGCCTACGCGCTGCCCACGCGGGGTGTCCCCATTGGCGTGCTCGAGGCCGCCGTCGAGGTCTTCGACGAGGCGCTGGAGCTCGGCAAGGAAACGGCTACCGCAACGCCCAGGTGACCGTCCTCGCCCCCACCGGCACGATCGCGTTCATGATGGATTGCGATACCACCGGGGTCGAGCCGGACATCGCCCTCATCAAGTACAAGAAGCTCGTCGGCGAGGGCTTCCTCAAGATCGTCAACCAGACCGTGCCGGCGGCCCTGCGCAAGCTCGGCTACAGCCCGGACGAGACGCAGGCGATCCTCGACCACATCAACGACCACGAGACGATCGAGGGCGCGCCCGCCCTCAAGCCGGAGCACCTGCCGGTGTTCGACTGCGCGTTCAAGCCGGTCCACGGCGAGCGCTCGATCCACTACATGGGCCACGTCCGGATGATGTCGGCCATCCAGCCGTTCATCTCGGGCGCGATCAGCAAGACCGTCAACATGCCCGAGGCCGCGACGGCCGAGGAGATCGAGCAGGTCTACCTCGAGGGCTGGAAGCTCGGCCTCAAGGCGATCGCGATCTACCGCGACGGCAGCAAGCGCTCGCAGCCGCTGTCGACCGGCAAGAAGAAGGACGAGGGCTCGGCCGAGCAGGACGCGGTCATCCGCCAGCTCCAGGAGCAGCTCGCGTTCTCGCAGGTCGAGGCGGGCAAGCCCCATCGGCGCCGGCTCCCCGCGGAGCGCACCGCCGTCACCCACAAGTTCGACATCGCCGGCCACGAGGGCTACATCACCGTCGGGCTGTACCCGGACGGCCAGCCCGGCGAGATCTTCCTGAAGATGGCCAAGGAAGGCTCGACTGTCTCAGGCCTCATGGACTCGTTCGCCACGACGGTCTCGGTCGCGCTCCAGTACGGGGTCCCGCTCCGCGACCTGGTGAACAAGTTCGCGCACGTCCGGTTCGAGCCCAGCGGGTTCACGGGCAACTCGGAGATCCCGATTGCCAAGTCGCTCGTGGATTACATCTTCCGGTGGATGGGCTCGCGATTCCTCACCGACGACGACAAGTCGGGCCTCGGGCTGATCGACCGGGGTGCCTATGCAGACTCGCCCGGCTCGGCGCTCTCGGGGCCGGCTCCGCTCGCTGCCCCTCCGGGTGCCAGCTCGGCCGCCTCCGGCGACCTCACTGCCAAGACGCTCGCGGATCCGGCCCCTGCGACCGCCGATCCGGATCCCTCTCCGTCAGACCCAGTCGATCCTCCCAAGGCCAGTGCAGTCGCCATCGATCAGCCCGCTCAGGGGTTGGGGGTGGAGGCCGCTCCGCGGGTGGAGAAGGTCGAGCTCGGGTACCTGGCTACCGTCGGGGCTTCCAATGGGCACGCCAATGGGCATTCGAATGGGCATGGGATCGGCCGAAGCCCACCAATGGCGGCGGGATCACGCTCAACCTCGGTGGCGTGAAGGTCGCCTTCGCAACCCAGGCCGACGCCCCGTCGTGCATGGATTGCGGCTCGATCATGGTTCGCAACGGCTCTTGCTACAAGTGCCTCAACTGCGGCTCCACGAGCGGCTGCAGCTGAGCTTTAGACCGCATTGACCGGACCGAGAAGCCCCCGTTCCTCCACGGGGGCTTCTCCCTTTGTGCGACGTGACGCTTCTCGCCCGACCCAATTCAGAGGTGGACCTCAACAGGAGTATGGTCCGCTATAGCCCTTACGAGCCCATTGTCTGGTCGAGGTCGTTGGTCGAGCATGAGCGACGCAAGCGCTTCAACGAGATGAGGGGTCCCGCAATGCCTAAGTGGGGATTGACGCCCACCCAACGCGAGACATCCCCGTGGGGGCTACCCGAGCACCTCCTTAAGCCAGGAAAGACGGTAACGGAACCTGTCCACGAGGACATCTACCTAACCCGCCTGGAAACCATGATCCTTGACTCGCGGCCGATGCAACGCCTACGCCGCGTCCGGCAGCTGGGCACAACTGACTTGGTGTATCCGGGTGCGACGCACAGTCGATTTGCCCACTCGATCGGGACACTCAGAAGTGCTCAGGATCTGATGGACGCTGTCGTGGCGCAGGGAAGCGGGCCAGAAGCCAAAACGAGACCTCTTCGCCGAGTGGGGCGCGCTCGGCGACGATGAAGCGGAGAAGCGACTGGCCGAGGACGGTCCTCGCAAGGCTCGGCGGACTACTACACGACCTTCTGCCACATTCCATTCGGGCACTCAGTAGAGGACGACCTCGGCATTCTGCGACCGCATGATGCAAACGTCGAGCGCTTCGAAGCCCTCTGGTCCGAGATGCCGGAGGAAGTGCTCGATGCGGTTAAGGGCCCATTGGCTTCCGCATCGATGCGCGTCGTCCTGGCAAAGGTGAAGCTGCTCCAACCCTTGCCGCCGGACTACTCGTTCGTCGCAGATATCGTTGGTAACACGATTTGTGCTGATCTTCTGGACTACCTCGCGCGTGACCACCTCTACACAGGACTACCTGCCAAACTTGGCCATAGATTCCTCGATGGGTTCTACGTCACTCCGAGCGACGACGCCTACTACCCACGTCGGATGGCCATCAGAATTGCCAGGGGTGGACGGCTTCGGGCAGATGTCATTTCCGAACTCTTCAAGTTCCTCCGGTATCGGTACGAGCTAAGCGAGCGCGTGCTTGTTCACCACGCAAAGCTCGCGGCAGATGCAATGATCGGAAAGGCTCTGGAATCTGGTACGACTCCGTTCGGGCACAACTCGCCTTGGGTACAAGTGGCGGGAGCCCTGACCGCGACATTGACGAGCTTCTCTTTGGAACGGACGTCGAAGCGATCAACAGTGGCGCTCGGGATCTGCTTGAACGGGCCATGCTCGCGCACAGCGATGACGGGCTATTGGAGTACCTCCTTTCGTGACCAACCATCATCGGCCCCTACTGATCGCCGGGTAGCGGTAGTCGCGCACCTGGCGTCATCGGTCCTGAACCGTGACTTGTACAAGCCTATTGGCTCAACGGCCGCGGAGACACGGGCGATGGCCGACCACATCCACAAGAAGCACGGAAGCTTCAACGCGCGTCGCCGGCTTGAGCAAAGGTGTGCCCGTTACGCGGGCCTTGAGCACCGCTGGCACATTCTCCTTTGGATCCCTGCCGCGAAGATGCGAATGAAGGCAGCGGCCGTCCTGGTCGACGATGGACGTCGAGTTCAGCCATTGGAAGACTTTGACCGAGCGGCGGGGCGAAAAGAGGATCAGAAATCTACGAGAGCCACGAGGCGCTATGGACATTGTCCGTTTATGTTCACGAGTCGATAACCCCGCTTCAACGTGAAGTGATCCTTGCGTGGCTGGCAGACGAATTGGGGGTCAACTGGACCAATCAGAACCCCCCGGTTCAACTCGCTGCTATCGCTGCCCAGGAAGCGGCCCGACTTCTTAAGCTGCCCCGGGCAATGGAGAACTCTTTGGTCTGTCGGCCTAGCAGCAAGCGCCGGCACGGAGTCTTTCCGCCGCCTTGCTGGATGCGGCCGTCGCGGCCGGGACGGTCGATGAACCTGCATCGACGAAGAGGAGAGGAAGGAAGTCGCCGCAGCAGAGAGAGCTCGACCTAGGGGACAACCAATGAAAAGGGCTGGCAGCCGTACCACCCATGCGCACGCCGTTTACGAGTTTGTCCGTAAGGTCGAGGACTACGCAGGAGCCGAGTCCCGCGCGGCCCCCCTCGCTCGCCTCTTGGCTTGCTGCAGCGCCCGAGGTGTCCAGTTCAAGGTGCGCCCGGATGCGCACTTCGGTCGGCGCCATGTTGCCGCGCTCATTCCCCTGGCCGAAGGGGGATTTCAGTTATCCTTGCTGCGCCATTCCGGGCGCGCGCGTCCAGGAGCCTTGAACGGAACTCAGCGCTGAGGTTCGCGCTGGCCCACGAACTCGCACACGCCCTGTTCTACGATCGGTTCGTCTCGCCGCCCATTCGACTCTCCCGATCGACGCACCTCGAGGAGGAATTCTGCGATCGATTTGCACGTACGATCCTTCAAATCGAGGCGAGTCCGCTCTGGGACGACGATCCGAGTGCAGAGATCCCGCGCTCGCCCGAGCCGTGAACTCGGCCCGCGGGCCCGACATGGACGCGTGCTGAGGTGCCAATTCCGCTACGCGCTCAGCGCCTCCTCTTTGGCAAGTCTGGAAATAGGTGCGCATTCCCGGACTGCGGTCGCCTCCTTGTAGTCGAGAGCGTCGGCCAAGCTGTTTGTTGGGGGAGACGGCCCCAATTGCCGAACGACAGGAAGGACCTCGTGGCGAATCGCAGCTGACGCTAGAGCAGCGCAACGCGGAACCGAACCTGCTTGTCCTTTGCAATGTTCATCATCAGCTCGTCGATGATCAGCCCGCGTACTTTACCGTTGAGCGACTACGTCATTCAAGAACGAGCACGAAGAATGGATCCGCTCAGGACGGATCTCTGGTGCCGACGATCCTGGTCCGGTTGGTCGCCTCCTGAGAAGTCTCGACGACCTCTACTCCACGCTCCTGCCAATTGAGTCGATGCCGGGGATCGTGTACGCAGCCGAAATTGGTGAGTCCGAGGAACGGTTCGTGCGGAGCCAGGGACGGTCCCCTGATGCCAGTGAGGCCATGCCGTTCATCATTCGGAGTGGCCGCTTGCTGGCGTTTCACGACCTGGCCGATGCTAGCTCGCCGTTCAAAGCGGTCGTAGGCGCGGCGCCCGTCAGCAGGCATAGGGTCGCGGACTGGGCGGAGCAAACCGACGAGTCCCGCTGGCTGGTCGAGCTCCTGAATTTGAGCAATTGGCCGGTGGGTGTCCCAACGGGGCCTTCGCTTCGATCGAGACCACCACCACGATTTCGCGCCGACCACAGCTGGCCAACCTCGAACCGTCGTCTACCGACCTCTCAATCAACGGCAAGCGCGACGGAAAGTCGTCTGGCAACCGGAGCGGAAATCTACGGGCGAAGCCAGACCATATTGGCTCCACATGGCGGTTGCTCTGCGGTTCCTGCATGCAAGCGACGCGGCGTGGTGTCTGGCAGAATCCGCCCGGCGCTTCGCGTGACAATTGATGGTGAACTTCCACCTCGTTCGGAGTTGATAGGACGGCGCGTGACGCGTCGGATGAATTGGATGTTCAACTACGAGTTATTGGGGCAGGTCCATTTCTGGCGCGACTACCTTGCAGTCAGCCAAGAATCATCGTTCGATTTGGGAGCCGAGACAGACGGGGTTCACAGTCCCTCATCGTGTCGAGTTCATTGATTGAATACGCTGGTGACGTGGCCTGGTTTGCCATCCGAGTTCGACAAGCCCTTCGCGAACGTGTCGTATGACGAGGGCCTCTTCAGTTGGGCCGACCTTCAGGCCGCTTTGATCGATCAAGCGGCATCCGGGGACGGTAGTACGGACGACTTGGATGACGGCGATGAATGAGGCATCAACGTCGATTCCAGCGCTGGCCACCTAAGCGAGCCCCTCATCGAGTTCGCTGGGGGAGGGCTGCACGTCGACCCAAAAGCAGGGATAGCGCGATTTGGCCCGCGGTCGCTTGACTGGCCGAAGCGACATCCCAACAACGTAGGCATTGGCTTCATTGGATCGGCCCTAGT
Source organism: uncultured Chloroflexia bacterium (assembly GCA_963721765.1). Lineage (GTDB taxonomy): Bacteria > Chloroflexota > Limnocylindria > Limnocylindrales > CSP1-4 > UBA5189. The sequence continues at coordinate 480,687 of CAVRJP010000001.1, read as the reverse complement.
CCGTGGACGTGGTTCGCAATTGGCTGGACGCCTCATCAGGGGGGGTTCGCGGAACCGAGAAGCATCCCGAGTTCCCTGGATTCCGGCGGGATCGCGAATTTATGACCGAGCTCACCATCGATGACGGTTGGATCGAACTGCTTGGCCAAAGCGAGGTCAAGGACTTAATGGAGGTCTCGCGGTCTAGGCCGCGATTTGAGGCCGGAGTTGCACTTCTTGATGACAAGCTAAGGCTGCTTGCTGAGCAGGATCGCCCACCAACGTGCGTTTTCATTTGCCTCCCCGACGAGATGAAGCGAATTCGAGCTGTCGACTATCGCGAGCGAGTGCTGGGCGAAGTCCATCGGCACGTATGTCGGGCTGTCAAAGTGCGCGCGATGCGGTACCGGATGCCAACCCAGTTCGTGGATCAAGAGACAGTTGACGGCCGTGACGACACGCCGACGCTCGAAGATCGCCTGGAACATATTCACAGGCCTGTACTTCAAGGCAGGCGGTGTTCCATGGGCGCCGCATGCCCGCGGCAGACACATGCTTTGTAGGGATCAGCTTCTTTCGCCCTCTCGGCAACTGACGTGCGGACGGTCCAGGCAAGCTTGGTGCAGGCTTTTGATGAGCGAGGTGAAGGCCTCATCCTTCGTGGCCACGACTTCGAATGGGATCCAGAACGTCAGGGTCGCTCGCCCCACTTGGATAGAGATCAGGCTATCGAGCTAGTCGACCTTGCTCTTGATCGAGACCAGGGTGAGCTCAAACACAGCCCACGTCGCGTGGTCGTTCACAAGACCTCTCGATACTGGCCTGAAGAACGTGCTGGCCTTGAGGAAGGATTGCGCCGCCGAACGCAGCGCTTTGACCTCCTGGCACTTGAGCCCCAGCAGTGGGTTCGACTACTCACGACGTCGATGTACCCTCCTCTTCGCGGTACGCGGTTCTCGGTCGGAAAACTCGACTACCTGTACACGACCGGGTTTATCGCTCCCCTAGGGGAGTACCACGCGATGGGCACGCCGACCCCACTGCGGATCTCTGATCACGTGGGTCAGGACACTCCCCGCCAAGCGCTGCTGGCGGAAATCTTGGCGCTTACGAAGATGAACTGGAACGGCGCGAACTTCGGTGGGCTCCTACCGATCACCGTTCGTTTCGCGCGACTTGTCGGCGATATCCTCCGCGAATTCCCGGCCGATCAAGAACCACTGCCGCAGTTCAAGTTCTACATGTAGCGGGATCGGTAGTGGTCCAAGCGTGGCCACCAACCACTAGATCCTGAAGGCAACCGCTGACTTCCCCAGATCGACAGGTCCGTAGGTTCGTGAGCTGGCCCACTGGCCGCCTCGGTCGAAGGTGCACCAAAACAACGTTGTTGCCGGTCGCGCCCGACAAACTTGCGGATCGGGCAACTCGAGGGCGAATTTGGCCAGGCCCATCGGCGTGCATCAGCCGCCGCGCGGTTGCGGGACGGGGACTAGGGTCGCTTCCGCATCAGGTCGAGCAACGCGATCGTGGTCTGCCAGCTCCGGATCGTCAGCGACGCGTAGACCGGCGTGCCCGCGATGCGGCCGAGGCGGCTCTTGGTGCGCTCGGCGCTCAGGCGCTGGTGGTAGATCACGCCGTCGCCCGGCCAGACCTTGTCGACGCCCTCGCGGGGGCTGAAGACCTTCATCGCCTCGTCGGCGTCGATGCCCATCAGGAAGATCGCGTCGCTGTGGTACTTCGTCGGCTCGTCGCCGAAGCCCTTGGGCCGCTTGTCGACCACGGCTTCGAGCGCCTTCTTCGACACGACGGCGACCTTGATGAGCTCGGCGTCGAGCTTGAAGGCTTTCGGCAGCGCCGCCTCGATCGTCGTGGCGATCTTGGCGGCGCCCAGATCGGAGTCCAGGAAGACGTTGCCGCTGGCGATGTACGTCGACACGTTCTCGAAGCCAAGGCGCTCGAGGAGGCTCCGCAGATCCGCCATCGGGACCCGGTTCTTGCCGCCGACGTTGATCCCGCGGAGCAGCACCAGGTAGGGCTTCATCCGACCTCGCTCAGGGCTGCCCTTCGGCCTCCGCGAACCCCCAGAGGTCGATCGCGTCCAGGTCGATCGCGTCGTTCCCGTTCGTCGCGAGCGCGCCCGCGATCTGCGCCCGATGCTCGGTGGCGTGGTGGATCGCCTGGGCGAGGATCGTCGAGCGGAGGTCCTGCCCGCGCGCGGGATCGGGATGGCTCACCAGGACATCCGGCTCGATCGCCTGCCCGCGGAGACTCGCGTCTGCCGCCGCCAGGCGCGCGCCGAGCTCGGCGAGCTCCGCCGTGGAGGCCGGTGGCTCCACGTTCGGAGGCCGGGGCACGCCCTCCATTCGAGTGGCGTAGCCCTGCGCAGCGTTGAGCAGGTGCGCGAGGATCCGGCCGGCTGACCACTCGTTGCGCGGCGCCGTGAGGGCGAGCGCGTCGACCGGTTGCTCGAGCAGGCGGGCAACGAGCTGCGCGTTGGCCCAGGCCATGTGTCGAAGCAGCCGGTCGAGCGTCGGATCCGGGGTGTTGGTCATCGCGCGGTTCAGCCTATCGCGCGTGGGCGCTGCCTTGGTCCCCGGCCCCCGAGCCGGTTCCGCCGTCGGGCGGCGGACTAGGGTTGGAACTGCATCGAAGCGATGATGGTCCTCGCCTCCTCGAGCTCGGCCGGGGTCTGGCTGCCGTCCCGATTGAGCTCGACGGCTACAAGGACGCCGTCGACATCGATGACGTACACGGATCCCGTCTCGCCACGACCGATCGTCGTCCCGTGCCACAGCCCAAACCCTCCTGGGCAGGTGGTCAGATTTGAGATGTCGTACCTGGCTGCCACATGGCCGTCGATGGTGAGGTCGATCCGGTCGGAGATATCGTCACCAACAGGGGTGTCGAGCCTGGCGAGCGCGTCGGCAAAGCTCGTGATCTCGAGGGTGTCAGGCATGCACGAAGTGTCCATGACGCTGGTCGCGGTCCAGGCGATAAGCGTGATGGGCGCGAAGTCCACGCACGAGCTCGAGAGAATGAAATGGTCCGGCGAGCCCCGCCATGAGATCTCGGGGGTGCTTGGAATGTTCGCTGTCACCGACATGGAGTCCACGGGCGCCCTGTATGTGCCGCCCTCCGACACGTCGATGCACCCGGCGGTCGGCCGAGGCGTTGACCTCGGCGCCGGCCGAAGGGACGGCGGCGGCTCGATCCCAGCGGGGACGCGAGTCCAGGTGACGTCGTCCCGGTCGATCAGCGTGTCGGTGTTCGCGTCGATGCGGTACGCGCCGCGGATCGGGACCAACATGAGGCCGCAACCGCCGCCATCGGAGTAGGAGACGACGAGGCGGTTGCCGGTGATCTCGCCGACGCCGTCGGCCCGGAAGATCTTGATCTCGTCGGCAACGCAAGCCGCACCGGTCGCGAGGTCGTCCTGGAACTGCACGGTGGGAGCACTGCCCGCGCCCACGATCAGCGTCAATGTGCTCTCATCAGCGGGGTCGGTCGCGGTCCACCTCCCCTCGAACACCGTTCCTCCGGACGGCTGCGTCCCGCCGGCGAAGGCGATCACCGCGACGGTCGCGAGCAAGAGCGCAAGGACAACGAGCCCGAAACGCACGGCAAAGGGACCGATCTGCCTGGGGAACCACGTCAAGCGTGCGGGGACTACGCGGCGCTGCCCGGTGTCCGCAACGCGCTCGACGATCGAAGTGAACTGCCCCTCGGCGGGGCGCTCGTTGGCCGTTTTGACCAGGTGCTGGCGGAGCTGCGACGGAGAATCGGTCGTTCATCATGCGAGTCGCTCCCCACCCCGGACGGCATCCGGTCGTCGGCCTCGATGGCCGCCCGGAGCGCCTGGGTGGCGCGGTTGAGCCGGGACTTCGTCGTCCCGAGCGGGATGCCCATCGCCTGCGCCGCATCCGCGAGCGGCAGGTCCAGGTAGTAGACGAGGACCACGACGGCGCGCTGGTCGGCCGGAATTTGAGCGAGGCCGCGCTCCAGCTGATCGTGCATGGCGAGCTGCGCTCGCCTGCTGGCGTCGCGGGCTCGTCAGCGGGCGTCAGGCGGATCTCGACGGCCGACACGCGCTTGCTGCGGCGCATGGCCTTGAAGCAGGCGCGGACGAGGAGCCGGCGCATCCAGGCCTCGAACTTTTCCGGCTCGCGGAGCCGGGGCAGCGACCGCCAGGCCTCGATGAACGTCTCCTGAACCGCATCCTGGGCCGCGTACTCGTCGCGCAGGATCATCCGCGCAACGGCGGTGAGCCGCCCGGTCGACCGCGCCACGAGCTCCGAGAAGGCGTCCCGATCGCCTCCTCGCGCCCGGATGACGAGATCGCGCACTGCTCACACCGCACTTGGTCGCGGCGATTTGCCGCGCTACCAATGATGTGCCCGCAGCGCCGCGACAAGGTTCCGGATTTCGCTCGTTCTCAGATGGAACCTTCGGCCTCCCGCCCGCCTCATGGTGGGCAGCAACCCAACGAGGCAGGGAGGGATCCACATGCGCAGGTCGGTCAGCGTTCTCGTCGCCGCAATCGTGATCGCAGGTTGTGGAGGGACGGCGAGCAGCGGGAGGCCCAACACGCCGCCACCGCAAACCGTTGCGCCGGCAACCCCGACAACGGGCGCCCCGAGCGCCGCGGGAGTGCCGGCCCTGCGCGATGGCCCGGTCCGGGCCGGAACGTACAGCTTCCTCAACGGTCTCGGCACGTTCGACGTCCCGTCCGGCTGGGAGGCCTGCTGCGATGCCTTCGGCGTCCTGAAGAGCGACTTCGCGGCCCTGCTCTTCGAGGACATCACCGAGGTGATCGTCTACGCCGACTCCTGCAAGTGGAAGGCCGGACCCAACCCCGAGCCGAAGGGTGCACAGGCGACGGCCGCGGCCTTCGCGGCCCAGGCCGGACACCAGGGCACGCAGCCTGAGGCAACCACCGTCGGCGGCCTGCCGGGCTGGCGCGTCACGCTCACCGTGCCCGACGATCAGGCGATCACGGGGAGCGCTGACAGCGGGGTCTTCACGGGTTGCGACGACGGCCGGTTCGCGACGTGGGGGCTGAAGAGCGGCGGCGGCGAGCCCAGCCGCTACCAGCAGGGCCCTTCGCAGATCGACACCCTGCACCTCGTGGACGTCGGGGGCCGGACGGTCGTGATCGACATGGTCACCGGGCCGGACATCACCGCCTCGGACCAGGCCGAGCTCGATGCGATGCTGGCTTCCGTCACGTTCGACTGATCCCGGTCTGACTGGGCCGGCCCGGCGACTGCCGGGCCGGCCCTTTCGCGTTTCCCGCGGAGCGCGCGCTTAACGGCGTTGTCCAGCCTTTGGCAGGAACACTGTCTTGATTCGAGACACGTTGGTTTGAACGGTTGACGTCTTGTTGTAGTCGTCGTACATTGTGATCTCGATGGTGACACTCAAGGCAGCCGCAGCGCAGCCCGGCAGCGACCAGGGGCTCTACAACCGGCTCGCCGTGCTCCGCGCGGAACGGGGCCTTTCGCGGCAGGAGCTCGCCGACGCCCTGGGGATCAACTACCAGACCGTCGGCTACATCGAGCGCCTCGACTACAACCCGAGCCTCGAGCTGGCCTTCCGCATGAGCGAGTTCTTCGGGCTCCCGATCGAGGCGATCTTCTCGCGCGAGCCGTTCACCCCGCTTTCCGAGCTCGTGTACAAGGCCGCCCCGCTGACCTTCGAAAGGCAAGGCACATGATCCCCACCGAATCAGACACCTCCGAGCACTGGGACCTCACGGCGCCCGAGTCCCTCGTGCTCCGCGACGGGCCGAGCGCCAAGCCGGCCGACGTCATCAAGGTGGCGCTGCTCGAGCTCGTGACCCGCCGCGTCCTGCGGCTGGTCGAGGTCGAGACCAGGAGCAAGCTCGGCAAAGCGAAGTCGGAGATCGTGATCGGCGCCGGCTCAGGTCCCGCGCCGCTCGACGGACCACTGGCACCGGTGGCAAAGGTTGCCCTCGAGACGAAGGCGCAGACCTATCCCGACGGCACAGTCGGCCTGGCGGTGCATGCCTTCGCGCGGACCTTCGTCGCGACGTACAAGAACTACCCGAAGGGATACGTCGACCACGCCGTCCTTCCGGCGCTCGAGGCCCGTGGGCTGTACGCAAGCCGAAGGGCGAAATACCTGCGAATCTTCCCGTACACCGCATGGGCGCGGACGGCGGACGGCGATCAAGCGCTTGCCCGGCTGGCTGACCTCACCTCGACTGCCGAGCGCGATGCCGCTGCGTGGGGCGAGCGAGAGCCGCGGCGCCTTGCGACGTTCCTCGCGATGGCCGGCGGGGCGGCGTTGCTCGCCCCGACCGCGTTCCCGGTGTTCGAGGACTTCGCGCATCGCATCCGGGCTCAGTCGGACGACGGCGGGTCCGTGGTGGCGACGACGTTCGTGCCCTTCGGTTCATCAGTCGGACGAGGACGGCACCGACGGCGACGCCCTCGACACAAGCAGCCTGGATGGCGGGGCGCTCGACACCGGCAGCCTCGATGGCGGGGCGCTCGATGGTGGGGCGCTCGACGTCGGGGGCTTCGATCTTGGCGGTTTCGACTTCTCGGCGCTCTCGGTGGACTTCTCCGGATTTCCGGTATCGACGGCGCGTTCGCCGGCATCGACGCGAGCATCGCCGCAGGCGTCTCGAGCGGGGACGGCGGCGGCGGTGGTGATGGCGGAGGCGGCGGGAGCTGACCTCGCCGTTCCCCGGCTCGAGCCGTGGGCCTCAGACGACCGCGGTTGCCTCGATCTCGATGAGCAGGCCGTCTCCCTCGAGGCCGGCGGCGGGTGGTGGCTTCGGCGGACTTCAGCCAGGCCCGAGAAGGATCCCAGCCTGCCAGCCGGGAGCCCACGCGACGTAGTCGATGACCAGCTCGCGGCGACAGCCGTACGAGTCACCGCATCCGTCGCCGGATTCGGTGAAATGGCCGATGACGATCACCTCCGTGGCGTCGCCGCCGACGATCTCGAGCTCCAGCGGCGCGACGACACCGGTCAGGAGCGTCGCCGCGACCGCCGGGAGCCTGGCGCTCTTTAACCGGTCGTCCTCGAGGTTGTTCGTGGGCAGGCGATCGCCGTAGTCCGGGCGCGAGCCATACAACACGCCGGCGCGATCGCACCACGCGTACGGATCGACGTCGCGACGGACCTCGGGGAGGGCGGCCGGCTGGCTGATCACGACGAATTGCGGACAGCCGGTGACAGCCGTCGCGACGTACCAGCCCGAGATCGCGATCACAGCCCGATCGAGCGCCCGAGGCTGGACGTCCTCGAGCCGATGGACGTCGAGACCGAGCGCCGTCGCCGGGCGCTCCCAACCCGGCACCTCCGGCGCCGCCGATGGCGAAGCTCCATCGGCGCTGAGCGACGGCGCGTCGACGGCCGACGGGGGTGGAAGGGCGGCGGTCGACGGGATCGAGCGGTCGCCGCTCAGCCCGGCCCACGTGGTCGCAACGAGCGCGACCACCGGCAGCAGGAGCGCCAGCCGCGACAAGCGCGCGCGCCTCGGCGCGAGGACGGCGCGAGTCTCGAAGGTCGCCTGCTCGTCCATTCGGTGGAGCGTAGTCCTGCGGCCTCAGGTGGGCTCGCCGAGCGCCTCCAGGAGCAGCGGTAGCGACCGATGGAGGGCGCGCTCGAAGTACGGCCACGTGTGCGTGCCCGGGCCGTAGTCGTCGATGGTGGCCGGGATGCCCAGCTCCTCGAGCCGTTGCACGAACGCCTGGTTGCTGAGCGCCCGGAACGCCTCGCCGTCGTCGGCGACGGGCTCCGGGTCGAGCGGACCCTGCCCGCCCTCGCCCCACGAGACGTAGAGGGTCGTGCCGCGCAGGGACTCGGCGAGGTCGATCGGGTTGTGGGCCTGCCAGACGTCGAGCTGCTCGACCGGGTCGCCCCAGAGGGCAAGCGTCGGGGCCGATGTAGTCCTTCTCGGCGAGGATGTCGAGCGGCCCGCTGAACGAGGCGGCGGCCTTGAACAGGCCCGGCTGATGCGCGGCGTAGACCATCGCGCCGTAGCCACCCATCGACAGGCCGGCGACGACCCGCTGGTCGCTCGCCCGCCAGTCGCGCTCGAGGATCGCCCGCAGCTCGGTCAGGTGGAACGTCTCCCACATCGGCGGGCCGCCTGCGCCGCCGTTCCACCAGTCGGTGTACCAGCCGTACACCGCGCCCTCCGGCATGACGACGAGCAGGTCCGTGGGAGCGACGAGGGCCGCGACGTCGGTGCCCTCCGTCCAGGCGCGATAGGCGAACTGATCGTGACCCGCGCCGTGGAGCAGGTACAGAACCGGCCAGCGACGATCCGGCTCGGTCTCGAAGCCCGCCGGCAGGATGAGCCGAACTCCGACGGGCTCCGGGAGTGACGGCGTCTGGATCGTGAGGTCGCGGACCCGTTCGTCGATCGTCTCGACGCCCAGGACCTGCACGCCCTCGCCAATCGACGCTGCGGGCACGCTGCTTGCAGGCGGGGACGGCTCCGCGTCGGTCGCGGTTGGCGTCTCGGTCACGGCGGAAGTCTGGACGGCAGCGCCCGAAGGATTCGGGGTCACGGCGCTCGAGGCGCCGCAGGCGACCAGGAGGACGCTCGCGAGAATCCCGCCGAGGCCATGGCGGCGCCAATCGCGCGCGAGCATCAGGCGCCCGGCGTCCAGGCGACGTGGTCGACGACCAGCACCGCGTGGCAGCCATACGGGACCCGGCAGCCCTCGCCGGACGGCACGAACCGGCCGATGACGATCACCTCCGTTGCGTCCCGCTCGATGCGCTCGAGCTCGAGGGGCGCGACGATCCCTATCGCGAGCGACACCGCGACGGCCGGGAGCCCGGCGTTCTTGGACCGGGTGTCGTCGAAGTTGCTCACGGGCAGGCTCTCGTCGACGTACGGCCGCGACGCGTAGAGCACGCCGGAGCGTTCGCAGAATCGCAACCGGCCCGAATCGCGGCGGATCTCCGGGAGGGATCCGGGCCTGTGGACCACGACGACCGATGGACAGTCGGTGATCGCCGTCGCGATGTACCAGCCGCTGATGACGACCAGCTCGTCACGGCCGAGGGTCCGAGGCTGGACGTCCTCGAGTCGCTGGACGTCGAGGCCAAGCACCCGCCCAGGACGCACGGGTCGCGGCCCTCCGAGCGCAACCGGCGATCCCTCTGCCGTGAGCGACGGCGCGACGACCGTCGTCGGATCGGGGACCGTCGCGATCGACTGGTCCGAGGGACCGCCACTGAAGCCTGCCCAGGCAGTTGCCACGAGCGCGACCACGGGCACGAGGAGCGCCAGCCTGGCCCGGCGCGCGCGCCTGGGCGCGAGGACGGCCTGTGCCTCGAAAGTGGCGTGCTCCTCCATGCGTGGAGCGTAGTCCCGGCGACCTCGTTACGCTCCGGGCCATGCCGCGCGACCCGAACATCCCCGACGCGTTCGACGTGTACACGCTTGTCTTGCTGCGTCGGCCGGCGAATGCGCCCCAGATGTCGGACGAGGCGCTCGACGAGCTCCAGGCCCGGCACCTCGCGTACCGCGCGGAGCTTCGACGGGAGGGCGTGCTCGTCGCGAATGGGCCGCTCGGCGAGCAGTCGGACAGCTCGATGCGCGGGCTGTCGATCTACGCCTGCGACCTGGCCGAGGCGGCGCGCCTGAGCGATGGCGACCCATCGGTCCAGGCCGGCCGGCTGACCTATGAGCTGTTCGAGTGGTGGGTCGCCGCGGGCACCCTCGCGTTCCCCCAGGCGGATCGCCCGGTCGGCGACCGCCGATCGATGCCGGAGGACTGACGCCAAATGGGCAACGTCGTGATCGACATGAGCATGTCCCTGGATGGCTACATCGCGGCGCCCAACGACACGCCGGAGCAAGGCCTCGGGGAGAGCGGCGAGCGCCTGCACGACTGGATGTTCGACGACCGGTCCGTCTTCGAGCGCGTCTACGGCAACATGGTCGAGGAGACCGGCGGCGTGATCATGGGTCGCCGCACGTACGACAACTCGATCGAAGCCTGGGAGGGCAAGGGCCCGCTGGGCGAGGTGCCGTGCTACGTGCTCACCCATCGGCCGATCCCCGACGCCGACCCGACGTTCACCGTCGTCAACGACGGGATCGAGAGCGCGCTGGCGAAGGCCGAGGCCCGCGCCGGCGGCAAGCGGATCGGGCTCATGGGCGCCCAGACGGATCAGCAGTTCCTCGCCGCCGGCCTCGTCGACGAGATCCGCATCCACCTGGTCAACGTCCTGCTCGGTGGCGGCCGCCGGTTGTTCGACGTCCTGCCAGAGCGGGTCGAGCTCGAGCAGACCGCGCTCGACGAGACCGATGGCGTGGTCCACGTCACCTATCGGGTGGTCCGCTAGCAACCCGAGATGGCACGACTCCAGGCCAGGAACTTCGACACCGACGGCGACCGGCACGCGTTCTCGAACGGCCTCGCCGAGATCGTGAAGCTCGGCGATGCGACGGTCGCCCGTGGCGTGTACCAGCCGGGCTGGCGCTGGTCGACCGACATGCCGGAGATCGCGGGAAGCCCCACGTGCCGCCTGCATCACCTCGGGTATGCGATCTCGGGTGCGCTGCATGTCGAGACGGACGACGGCCAGGCGCTCGACGTCCAGACCGGCTCCGTCTACGAGATCCCGCCAGGCCACGATGCCTGGGTCGTCGGTGACGAGCCGTTCGTGACGATCGACTGGACGAGCGCCCACACCTGGCTGGCCCAGGAGGTCCTCGGTGAGAGCCTCGTCGTCACGGTCGTCCTCACCGACATCGTCGATTCGACCGCGAAGCTCCACGAGGTCGGCGACTGGGCGTGGCGCGAGCTGCTCGCGACGCACAATGCGCGCCTCCGGGAGCAGCTCAACACCTTCCGCGGCCGCCAGGTGAAGTCGACCGGCGACGGCATCCTGGCCATCTTCGACAGCCCGTCACGGGCGGTTCGATGTGCCACGGCGATGTCCAGCGCGGCCCGCGGCATCGACCTGCCGATTCGGATCGGCGTCCACACCGGCGAGGTCGAGCTCGTCGGCGAGGACATCCGCGGCCTCGCCGTCCACGCGGCGGCGCGCGTCATGGCGCTGGGCGGTGCGGATGACGTCATGGTCTCGTCCACGACCCACGACCTGCTCGAGGGCTCCAACCTCCCGCTCGAGGACGCGGGCACGCACGAGCTGAAGGGGCTGCCCGGAGCCCGGAAGGTCTATCGGGTCGAGCTGCCGCCATCAACCGCCTCCGGCTGAGGGCTGTGTTGGAGGTCACCGCCACGGAGTTCCTCGAGAAGCTCGGGGCGCTGCCGCGTCCCGTGGGCATGGGCCAGGTCTTCGCGCTGGCCAAGGTCAGCATGGACATGCCCCTCGCGGAGATCGAGGCGCTGCTCGAGAGCGACGATCACCTCGCCAGAGTCGGTGCGGTCAGCGTCATGGACTTCCAGGCTCGGAGCAGGTCGACGTCGAGCGAACGCAAGCAGGCCCTGTTCGACCTGTACCTCCGGCGCCACGATCGCATCGACACGTGGGACCTCGTCGACCGCAGCGCGATCTGGGTCGTCGGCGAGCACCTCCGGGACAAGCCGCGCGACGTGCTCTACGACCTCGCCCGGTCGGACCGCCCGATGGAGCGCCGCACGGCAATCCTCAGCACCTTCGCGTTCATCCGCCGCGGCGACCTCGACGACGCCTACCGGATCGCCGAGCTGCTCGTCCGGGACGACAACGATTCCGTCCACAAGGCGGTCGGCTGGATGCTTCGCGAGCTGGGCAAGCAGGACGAGCGCCGGCTCCGAGCGTTCCTCGACCGGCATGTCGCCACCATGCCCAGGGTGATGCTTCGATACGCGATCGAGAAGCTCGATCCGGTGCTTCGTTCGAGCTACCTCGCGATGCGCTGAATCGAGGCCCCTGCGGGCGCGAGGAGCGCCGACCTGGCCGCAACGGTCATGGTGGCGTCACGGGGTGGTCGCATTCTGGGTCGCCATCGCAGCATGGAGGTGCTCGTCATGGCGCTCCGATCATTTGGCGCCGCCGGCCGGGCTTCGGTCGTGGGGCTTGCGCTGGTCGCAACCATCGTCGCCGGGTGTACCCAGGCCGGGACGACCGCCGCGCCGCCGACTGCCGCTGCATCGACGCCGGCCGCCACGACGCAGCTCATGGGCAGGGGCAACTTCCACGATGTCGACGGCACGGCGACCGGGGAAGCACAGCTGATCGTGCTGCCGACCGGCGTCTACGAGGTCGTCCTCGAGAGCTTCGAGATCGCGAGCATCGAACACACGAATGTCATCCTCGTCGCGAACTCCGATGTCACCGCGACGGGCGACATCGACAAGGCGAAGATCCTGGACCTTGGGCCTCTGAAGTCCACGTCGGGGATGCAGGACTTCCCGATTCCAGCCGATATGGCCTCGTCGGTCATGGAGGGTTACCACACGGTCGTCATCTGGGACACCGAGATGGCGCACGCGATCGCTGCCGCACCCCTGGGCTAGCTCCTCGCCCGTCGAGCGTCCCGCCCCGCCTCGCTGAGCTCGAAGACCGGCCGCGTCGCAGCGGCCCGATCCGGGTCGCCCAGGATGTCCGGCGCGACCACCCCGAACAGGACGCGGACGAACGTTCTGCCGAAGCGGGGCAATCGGGCGACGAAACCGGGCAGCGTTTCCGCGAAGAAGTCCCGTGCTGCAACGGGATCGAGCTCTGCCGCGATGACCAGGGTGTCGCGCCCGTCGAGCCGGATCGTGGCTTCGCCTGCGGCGCGCAGGTTGCGGACCCAGTGCACGTCGCCGTAGGCGCCGACGACGTAGCGTCGGCCGTCGATCTCGGCCACGGCGACGGGCGCGGTCCGTGGCAGGCCGGAGGCTCGGCCTCGGACGGTCATGAGCACGTTCGGGCCCATCGGCAGGCCGAGGCGCATCAGCCGGCGGGTCAGCGGGTTCGAGGCTCGGACGATCCAGGGCGCCCGCTTCCCCGGCGAAGTCGGGGCTGGCGCAGTGGCTCGGGTGTCAGCGCGGGTTTCGGTCATCGATCGGCTCTCCGGTCACATCGGGTGCATCGTTGTCGTCAACGGCTCGACGGAGCCCGGGGAGGAAACGTGACCGACCGCGACTGGCTGGCAGAGCGCTTCGAGGCCGAACGACCACGCCTTCGCGCGGTCGCCTATCGGATGCTCGGCTCGACGTCGGAGGCCGAGGACGCGGTCCAGGACGCATGGCTCCGGCTCGATCGATCCGACGCGGCGGCGATCGACAACCTCGGCGCCTGGCTGACGACGGTCGTCGCGCGCCTCAGCCTCGATCGACTGCGGTCGAGGAAGAGCCAGGGCGAGGAGTCGCTCGACATCATCCCGCTCGACGTCCGCCCGCTCGATGCCGAGGGCGGGGTCGATCCGGAGCGCGAGGCGATCCTCGCCGACTCCGTGGGGCTCGCGATGCTCGTCGTGCTCGAGACGCTCAGCCCGGCCGAACGCCTCGCGTTCGTCCTCCACGACACGTTCGGGCTGCCGTTCGACGAGATCGCCCCGATCGTCGAGCGCTCCCCGACCGCCACGCGGCAGCTCGCGAGCCGGGCACGGCGCCGGGTGCGCGGCACGACACCGGAAGGCGCGCCGTCCCCCGCCCGACAGCGCGAGCTGGTCGCGGCGTTCCTCGCGGCAGCGCGGGCCGGCGACTTCGAAGCCCTGTTGCGCGTCCTCGACCCAGACGTCGTCGTCCGAGCCGAAGGCCCCGCGGCCGCGCTGCTCGGCCCGTCGCGAGAGACCCGCGGCCGCGAGGCGGTCGCTCGACAGGCGCTGCTCTTCCGCGGCGTCGCCGGGGGCGCGCGGCCGGCGCTCGTCAACGGCGCCCCCGGCTTCGTCGTGTTCACGGGCGATCGGCCGTTCGCGGTCCTCGGCTTCCGGTTCGAGGGGAAAGGGGCGGACGCGCGGATCGTGGCCCTCGACGTCGTCCTCTCGCCGACTCGGCTGGCGGGCCTGGACCCCGCGTCGTTCGGGGCGGCCTAGCCTCGCTTCGGCTTGGACGCCCACGTCCGATCGGCGCCCGCCAGCCACTCGGTGTCGAACCGGCTCGCGCCGTGGATGGCGACAAGGCGAAGCTCGCCGGCGCCGGTGTTGATAAAGCCGTGCTGGACGTTCGGCGGGCCGACCACGACGTGGCCTTCGGCGACGACGACCGTCTCGTCGCCGAGCTGGAACGTCGCCTCGCCGGACTCGACGATGAAGACCTCCGCGTACGGGTGGCGGTGGAGCTTCGGCCCGACGCCGGGCTGCGAGTGGACCAGGATGATCGAGAACGGGACGTCGCCGTGCTCGGCGCCGACGAACTCGTGGCTGTGCGGCGTCGGATCGAGCTGGTCGAACGGAACGACGAGGGGTTGCGGCCGGCGCGAGCTCATCGTCGAATTCTAGGAACCATGGGACCTCCGGGAGGCGTCGGCATGCGGGTGCAAGGCCGGTTCCCGGACGCGCTGCGAGAATCGGGCCCGCACTGGAGGACCCCATGACCGAGACGATGACCCGCCGCGCCCCGACGACCCACACGCTCGACGTGCCGGGCGCCACCCTCGCCTACGACATTCGACGCAACGACACGACGACGGAACCGCCGCTCCTCCTCATCGGCACCCCGATGGGCGCGGCCGGGTTCGAGACGCTCGCAGGCCACTTCCCCGATCGGACCGTCGTCACCTACGACCCGCGCGGGACCGAGCGGAGCACGATCTCCGATACCGCGATGGAGACCACCACCGAGGTCCACGCGGACGACGTCCACCGGGTGATCGAGGCGATCGGCGGCGAACCCGTTGACCTTTTCGCCAGCAGCGGCGCTGCGATCACATCCCTGGCGCTGGTGTCCCGCCACCCCGAGGATGTTCGAACGCTGATAGCGCACGAGCCACCGAACTTCGCCTTCCTCCCGGATCGGAAGGAGGCCCTCGCCGTCGTGGAGGACATCCAGCGGGCCTACCAGAAGGGTGGGCTCGGTCCCGCCATGGCGAAGTTCATCGTCGCGGTGAGCCACCAGGGCCCCTTCCCGGCCGACTTCGCCGATCGACCGGCACCGGACCCGACGATGTTCGGCATGCCGGCCGAGGACGACGGCTCCCGCGACGACTCGATGATGCGCGACTTCATCGTGACCGGACCCGGGTACGAGCTTGACATCGGTGCCCTCCGCGCCGCAAAGACGAGGATCGTCATCGGCGTCGGCGAGGAGTCCGAGGGCATCCTGGCCCGGCGCGGTGGCGAGGCGATCGCCGAGCGTCTGGGATCGAAGGCGGTCATCTTCCCCAGTGGTCACGCCGGCTTCGCGGGCGGCGAGTACGGCCAGACCGGGCAGCCCGAGGCCTTTGCCGCGAAGCTGCGCGAAACCCTGACCCGGGCCTGACGGGACGCGGAGGGCGGCCACATGAAGATCGGCGCGGTCGTTCCCCAGGGTTGGGTCGGCGAGTACGACGGCTGGGAGCCGCTCACGGCATGGCGGCGCACGACCGAGGTCGCCCGTCAGGCGGAGCGCCTGGGGTTCGAGTCGATCTGGCTCTTCGACCACTTCCACACGATCCCCCGCCCGCGGGACGAGATCACCTTCGAATCCTTCAGCTCGCTGGCGGCACTGGCTGCGTTGACGTCCCGTGTCCGTCTCGGCCACATCGTGATCTGCACGGCGTTCCGCAACCCGGCCCTGACCGCGAAGATGATCTCGACGATGGACACGATCAGCGGCGGGCGGATGGAGCTCGGGATCGGGGCCGGCTGGAAGGAGGACGAGTGGCTCGCCTACGGCTACGGCTTCCCCGAGACGAAGGAGCGCCTGGCCCGCCTCGGTGACGACCTCGGGGTGATCACCGCGATGCTCGAAGGCGACAAGCACCAGCACGCGACCTACGAAGGCACGCACACCCACGTTCGCGACGCGAGGAACGTGCCCAAGCCGATCCAGCAGCCGCGCGTGCCGGTCATGGTCGGCGGGAATGGGCCGAACGTGACGTGGCGGCTGGCGGCCCGCTTCGCGGACGAGCTGAACCTCGACGGCCTGTCCGCCGCGGAGGTCGTCGAGGCCATGCCAGTCATTCGGAGCCGGTGCGAGGAAATCGGCCGGGATCCGGCGACGCTGGCGATCTCGGTGCACCTGTGGGCCGAGATGATCGGACGAGGCGGATCGGCGCGCGTCGACCGCCTGGTGGGTACGGCGAGGCCGGCGTGAGTCGCGTGATGGGCCTCGTTCGCGAGTCCGCCGTCACGGACGAGGCGCTCGAATCGCTCGCGGAGGACGCACGCGCGGCCGGCACGGAGCTCCTGCCCCCGACCGGGTAGGCGGGCTCCGAGCGTCCCTAGCTCGACTCGGGCACCGGCGCGCCCCAGACGCCGGCGCGGATCATCCGGGCGACGACGAAGAACCACAGCGCCGTCAGGATCGCCACCAGCAGCGCCGCGAGGACCCACGGCGGGGTTGCGATCCAGCCCGCGAGGAGCGCGATCGCGGCCCCGACGGCGAGCACCGCCCCGAGCGGCCGGTAGACGAGCTCGAGGCGGACGGCATCCTCGAGCGAGCGCTCGGTCACGATGAGCGCGACCAGGCCGAGCGCGGTCGAGCCCGCCAGGAGGAGCGCCGTCTCGGGCGGCGCCGTGGGATCGTGCGCGTGCTCGATGAGGCTGACGATCCCGGCGCCGGCGGCGACGATCGCCAGCTGGATCGGGAGGTGGCTCAGCATCCACGCCCAGATCGGGCCGCCGCCCCGCGGGAGGCGCCGTCCGACGAGGTCGAAGTAGATCCACCAGAAGCCGAATCCGATGACCATCGCGAGCGAGGCCGTGGCGATCGTGAGCGGATCCGGCCCGACGGCGGACAGCCCGGTCACGACGCCGAGGATGAACTCGCCGAGGACGATGATCGTGAACAGCCCGAAGCGCTCCACGAGCGAGTCCGTGGGCACGATGCCCGCGGCCTGCGGTCCCCGGCTGCGCGAGCCCATCAGGATGAAGCCGATCCAGCCGATCAGGAATGCGGCCCAGATCAGCAGGCGCCACTCGTCCGCCAGGACGGCGGAGACACCGATCACCAGTGTCGAGATCGCCATGCCGCCGACGTAGAAAGCGGTGATCCGAAGGTATTCGGGCCGCTCGATCCGGTCGAGCTCCCGGACCGAGTACCAGGCCCAGCCCATGACCGCGAGGAACGCCGCGTAGACGAGGGCGAACGGCTGTCCGCCGTCGCCCGCTGCGGTCCCGGTGAAGACGGCGAGGAGCGCGAGGATGCCCATCTGGAGGAACACCAGCAGCCGCGTTCGCCCGTCCTCGCGCCCGTGGAGCTCCACGTACAGCGAGCCGTTGAACCAGGCGAACCAGAGCATCCCGAAAACGACCGCGAACTCGAGGAAGCCGGCCAGCGACACGTGCTCGGCGAGGTGGTGCGACGCCTGCGCGATGACCGCCACGTAGGCGAGGTCGTAGAACAGCTCGAGGTTGCTGACCGTGCGGTCCTTGAGGATCGCGCCGTGCGGCCGGGGCGGCGCCGACAGCCAGCGCTTGAACTGCCCCTTCACCGGACTGGTCATTCGGTCGAGCCTAGCCTTCGAGGAGCCGGTCGAGCTCGGCCTCGAACATGGACTCCGTGCCGGGCCCGCGGATTCGACGACGCTCGCCACGCGTGTGCCTTTGCCTTGACGTCGGCGACGGCGTCGGGCCCAGCCACGGCCGCCAGGTCGAGCGCCGCCATGAGCGGCACGAGCATCGAATCCACCGTCCCGCCGTCAGCGGGCGACATTCGATGGACCGTGGCCAGCAGGGCGGGCAGGTCGCCGATCAGGCGCTGTCGTGCCAGGCCCATGCTCACGAGACGGACGACCTGGACGTCGTCGTCGTCGAGGAGCGGGCGCAGGGCGGCGCGCACGTCGGCGTCGGGGTCCCAGCCCGAGAGCATCGACAACGCTCGGTATCGGACTCCCGGGTGCTCGTCCGTCACCTGCCCGAGCTGCTCCGCCTTTCGCTCGGGGGTCTGGAGAGACGCCGGCACCCGCATCGGGTCGGCCTCGACCTCCGCTTCGATCTCGGGGGTGATCTCGAATCCCAATGGGCTCATCGCCGGAAACGCTGCCGCAGGGAGGTGCCGGGACGGACTTTCGGAGTCCCTCGATCGCCTCGCCGTCCGCCCCGATCGAGACTTCCCCTCGCCGGATCTGGTCGAACGCGGCCTCCGCCAGCCGCTCGTGCTCGTTCGTGCCCTCCGTGCCGAGCGGGCCCGGACCGAACGGCGCCGGCAGGGCCACGAGATCGCGCTGCGGGTCGTACAGCGCAAGGCCTTCCGCGAACGCGATCGGTGCGATGGCCTCGATCATCGCGGCCACGTACGACCAGGGCAGGGCCATGAACACCCAGTTCCGATGGACGTCGAACTCCATCGGCACCTCGCCATGCGGCATCCCCAGCCCCGAGAAGCGTCGCTCCATCGCCCGCACGAACGGCGCGAGCCTGCGATCGCGCCCGAGGCCGATCGGCCAATGGCGCATGCGCTCCTGGATCTCGACTCTCGCCTCGTCGGCGGACATCGACCGGTCGACCGGCCAGGCGTAGAGGTCATAGCTCACGAGCCGATGTCCCTCGGCTGATCCACTTGTCCCCCCGCTGGAGCGGGTTCCACGGCCACGTGTCGACGCCGCTAGGCGGATTCCGCCACGGGCTCCGCGACCGGTGCGTGCCTCGCAGGGCCCGGGACGACGTTCGAGCGCCGGCCGATCAGGTACCACGTCTCCATCTCGCCCTTGCCTTTCACGGAAACGGTCCCGCGGGGCTCGCACTCGAACTCGTCACTGATCAGCTCGTACGTTGCTCGGGTGATCTGGATTCGACCGGGCGTGCCGTGCGACTCCATCCGGCTGGCCGTGTTCACCGCGTCGCCCCAGAGGTCGTACAGGAATCGCTTGCGGCCGATGACGCCAGCCACGACCGGCCCGGAGTTGATCCCGATTCGGAGCTCCAGGCCCATGTCGCCGCAGTCGCCGGTCGACTCCACCGCGGCGATCATGTCGAGGGCCAGGAGCGCCAACGCTCGAGCGTGATCGGGACGTGGATCCGGGACCCCGGACGCGACCATGTACGCGTCGCCGATCGTCTTGATCTTCTCGAGGTCGTACCGCTCGGCGAGCGTGTCGAAGTGGCCGAACAGCCGGTCCAGCAGCCCGACGACCTCTGCGGGCGGCAGGCTCCGGGTGCGCGGCGTGAAGTCGACCACGTCGGCGAACATGACCGAGGCGGCCGTGAACTGGTCGGCGATGGTCTGCGGGTTCGACTTCAGCCGTTCGGCGATCGACCCGGGCAGGATGTTGAGGAGCAGGCTCTCCGCGCGCTGCTGCTCGCTCCTGAGCGCGAGCAGCGCGTCCTGGCGCTGCTTCGCGAATAGCGCCAGCAGCGTGAACACGATCGTCCCTCCGACGGTGATGTTCATCGTGATCATCAGGTCCCTGAACCACGTCTCGAGCGTCGACTGGAAGCCGAGCACGACCCCGGCGATTCCCGAGCCGACAAACACGACCATGAACGCGGCGAACCACCGGATCCCCGACGCCACGCCCCCGAAGACCAGCGCGCCCATCGGCGCGAGGATCCCCCAGATGCCCACGGCGCCCGAGCCGACGATGCCGCCGAGCGGGATCATCGACAGCGTCGGCGCGAGCACGATGTCGAGCAGCTGGACGCGCAACAGGAAGGTGAAGTCGCGGGTGCGGGCGAAGACGGCGATCGACGCCACGGACACGACGAAGTACAGCAACGCGGTCAGGCCGACCGGCCCACCGAAGATCACGTACAGGGCGGACCAGGTGAGGGAGATCGGCAGGACGAGCACCGCGATCAGGACGAGCAGCGCCTTCCTGAGCCGCGCCTCATCGTCATCACCGGCGTCGGCGCCGATCCCGGAGAGACGCGCAAGGGTCCAATCGAGCAGGCGGCGGAGCGACGTCACCGCCCGAGGATAGCCAGCGCCGGGCCGGCGGCCGCCGCGCTTAGGTCGAGCGGCGCGAGACGCCGAACATCGAGGCGAGCGGCCGGGCGCCGCGAGCACGGAGGAACGTGCTCGCGATCTCCCAGGCGGTGACGAGGGACGTGAAGACCGCGACCGCGAGCATGACCACGCCGTCGCCGACGGCCAGCTCCGGGTACCCGACCTCCGCCGCGAAGGCAGGGTTCACGAGCGTGCCGTTCAGGGCGAGCCAGACCACCGGCAGCGCGAACGCGAGCTCGAGGACCGCGTAGACAACGGCCAGGGGCATCGTCCAGCGCCCCGCGAGGAACACGCCGACCTGCAGGACCGCGAGCGCCCCGAGCACGACGATCAGGACGGGCAGCCAGAAGCCGGTGACGACCGGGTCGAAGAACGGGACCTCCGTGCCGGGAGCGAGGATCTCGCCGAGGTTGCGGAGGAACAGCAGGCCACCGATCGTGATCAGGACCGTGATGACCTCGCCGACCGCCTCGCCTGCCGTCACGCGACCGGGCGACTTCTCGGGCAGCTTCTCGAGCTTCCAGCGGCCGGCCTTCTCGAGAAGCTCGGTCCTGGCCTCGCGAGCGGACTCTGCGCGCTCGAGGAAGATGAAGACGAGGGTCGTCCAGAACGCGACCTGGATCAGGACGGAGATGGCGGCATCGATGCCCGCGCCGATCGCGTCCCCAAGGCCGCCGCCGCTCGCCAGCGTGACCGCGATCATGACGATGGCCACGAGCGGCACGACGCCGGCGATCAGGCGCGGCAGGAAGCTCCGCCAGAGCGGGAAGAGCTCGGGCCCGAGCAGGTAGTTGGGCCGGCCCGTGTAGCCGGAGGCCAGCTGCGCGGGATCGCCCAGGCCCTCCAGGACCGAGCGTTCCACGGCCACGCGGTCCTCGCCTGCGGCGACGCGCTCTTCGACGGCGTCGTCGATCGACGAGCGCAGCTCACGCTCGACATCGGTGCGCTTGGCCTCCGGGATGCTGCGCAGGACAGCTTCCAGATAGCGTTCGGTCCAGGACGTCATCGGTGAGTTCCTCCATGCAGGGCGTCCAGGGACGCGGTCAGATCGGCCATGTCGGCGAGCAGCTGCGTTGCCAGCGCGGACCCTTTCGGGGTCGTTCGATAGAACTTGCGGGGACGCGATTCGTCGGTGTTCCACTCGCTCTCGAGGAGGCCCCGCTCCTCGAGTCGTCGCAGGAGCGGGTAGACGGTGTTGGCGTCACTCGGAATCCCGGCGGCATCGATGGTCTTGAGGAGCGCGTAGCCATACTCCGGCTCCCGGAGCGCAAGCAGGCAGGCCAACACCACCGTGCCTCGCCGCAGCTCCTGCCGGTGTGACCCCAGCAGCTCGTCCTCAGCCATGTGCCACACAATAGTGTGTAGTACACAGCATTGTCAATTCAATAGGCGGGCGCGGGCTGGAAGGATTTATCGATGCCGGGCGTACAACGAGCCGTGAGCCCGTCGTGCGCATCCTGAAGCGGGTCGCGGCCGTGGCGGCCGTCGTGGCCCTGGTGTCCGCCTGCGGTCCGGCTGCCGTCGCCAGCCCGAGCACGGCACCGAGCACCCCGGCGCCGGCGTCGGCCTCGCCAACGCCTGTGCCCACCGCCACTCCCCCACCGCCGGTCACACAGCGATTCACGTTCGGTGACGACGTGGTCGTCTCGACCGAGCTCGCCGGCAGCCAGGACATCTACATCAATCCCGGCGCGGTGATCGAGGCCGATGGCCTGCTGCACATGTTCCCGAACGTGTTCAGCACCTGGCCGGGCCGGATGCGCGTGCCGCATCTCACCTCCGAGGACGGCATCGCCTGGACGCTCGACTCGAAGGCCCCGCCGCTCGATTCCCAGGACATCGAGGTCGCGAACCCCGGCATCGACGTCTCGACCGGCTACGTGACTGATGACGGCACCTGGGTGCTCGTCTTCGAGACGGTGGCCGCAGTCCAGCCGTGGACGGTCTGGCGCGCGACGGCGCCGTCGCCACAGGGACCGTGGACGATCGACGACCAGCCGATCGTCGTCCCCGGAGCGGGCAAGGCATTCGATCACGGTGGGATCCAGTGGCCCTCGGTCGTCCGCGTCGGCGATCGTTGGGCGTTGTACTACGCGGGCTTCGACCTCCCGGCGGCCGGGACCGGCAGGATCGCGGTCGCGTTCTCGGACGATGGCCTGACGTGGGAGAAGCAGGCCGAGCCGGTCCTGACCGCGACGGAGCTGTGGGAAGGCCGCTCGATCGACCGCCCGCGCGTCGTGGCGACGCCGACCGGTCTCGTGATGATCTACGCCGGCCGGGACCTGAACGATCGGGGCCTCGCGACGTCGCAGGACGGCATCACGTGGACCAAGGTCCCGGGGCCGAACATCGAGCAGGACGACTTCCCCGTGCCGGCCCGCGCCTGGGACAGCGCGATGCTGTATCGCGACGGCGCGCTCGAGTACTTCCTCGAGATCGGCGGCAACACGACCGACGTCTACCGCGCGACGCTCGCCTGGCCGTAGCCAGCCGGCGAGCCAGCTCGCCGCTGCCTACGTCTGTGGTGGCGCCTCGGATGCCGGGCCGGGCTTCGAGACACGCAGGAACAGGACGAGCACGGCGGCGAGGAGCGCCGCGCCGATGCTGATCCAGAAGGTCGACGCGATCGCGAACGCGAACGCCTGGTAGATCGACAGGACGATGTTCGGAATGAGCGGCTCCACGAGCGCCCGGAAGGGTTCGGGCACGTTCGCGAGAATCTGCGCGCCCAGGTCGCCGGTGCCGGTGAAGTCCAGCGCCGACCCGCCACCGCCGCTCGCGGCGAACTGGTCGATGTACTGCTGGGGAATTCTGGTTCGCGGCGAGCCGGACGGGCAGCTCCTTCGTGAGCGAGTCGGCGAGCAGCGTGCCGGCGATCGTGAGCCCGATCGTCCCGCCGATCTGCTGGAAGAACGTGAGGCTCGCCGTCGCGCTGCCGACCAGCCGAGGCTCCACGTTGTTCTGGACCATCGCAGCGAACAGGGCGAAAGACGGACCGACACCGAGCCCGGTGATCACCATCCAGGCCCACAGCACCGGCAGCTCGGTGTCGGCGCGAAGATTCGTCATCAGGAACAGACCCGCCGCGAGGAGGAGCATCGCGCCGAGGATGATCTCCCGGTACCGCCCGGTCCGGGCCGCGATCTGGCCGGAGGCCGTCGCGCCGACGATGAGCGCGAAGACGAGCGGCAGCAGGTTCAGGCCGGACTCGGTCGCGCCCATACCCCGCACTACCTGGAACCACTGCGGCAGGAACACGATCGCGCCGAAGAACCCGAACGCAGCCAGGAACATCGAGGCGACCGAGATCGAGACCGTTCGATTCCGGAACAGCTGGAGCCGGATGATCGGGTCGACCGCGCGCGACTCCCACCAGATGAAGACCGCCGCGATTGCGAGCCCGAGCAGGACGAGCCCGCCGACCCACGGGTCGGTCCACTCGAGCTCGCGCTTGTTGCTGAGGCCGAGCAGGATCGGCACGAGCGCGGCAGTGAACAGGCCCGCACCGACGTAATCGATGTTCCGGCCCGTCTCGGGGTGCTTGATCGGCGGCAGCAGCCGCCAGCAGACGAACAGCGAGACGAGCCCGAGCGGCACGTTGAGGTAGAAGATCCACGGCCAACCGAAGTTGTCGGTGACGAACCCGCCGAGCAACGGGCCGAGTACGGACGACAGGCCGAAGACCGCCCCGAACAGCGCGCCGTACTTGGCACGCTCCTCCGGCGGGTAGAGGTCGGCGATGATCGCGAAGGCGATCGGGAAGACTGCACCACCGCCGAGGCCCTGGAGGCCGCGAGCGAGGACGAACTGCCACATCTCCTGGCTCAGGCCGGCGAAGACCGATGCCGCCAGGAAGAGCCCGACCGCCCAGATGAAGATCGGCCGGCGACCGTACAGGTCCGACAGCTTGCCGTAGATCGGTCCGCTGATCGTGGACGTGAGCAGGTAGATCGTGAACGCCCACGTATACAGCGCCGCGCCGTCGAGCTCCGTGCTGATCATCGGCAACGCCGTCCCGACGACGGTCTGATCGAGCGCGAACAGGAAGAGCGCGAGCAGGATCGCGAGGAGGATCTCGAGCTTCTGGCGCTGGCCGAGTGCGAACCCGGGATGCTCGGTGTCGACGACGGCGGCGTGCGTCACAAAGGAACCTCAGGTGACTTGGGGGCGGGATCCTGGGCAGCGGCGGGGGCGGGCCGCTCCCGGAGTATGTCGGGTTCGCGTTAACGCGGTGTCAAGCGCTCACGCGGGTGGGAGGAGTGGGATCGGCAGGCCCTGCCTGACCTCGAGGACGGTCCTCTTGCCGAGGACGGCGTCGAGCCGAACCTCGGCCGTGCGCGTTCGCGCGGGAAGACGACAGCCGCCTGGCTCCCCGTTCCGATGCTCCACGACGATCACGACCACGGCGAGGTCCGACTCGACCGCCTCCGCCGTGTAGTCAGCGCCGCAGGGCTCCTCGGCGGTCTTGACCGCACCGCTGAAGACGACCTCGAGGAGGCGAGCGTCCTCGGAGCCGACCGCGGATTCGATCGAGATCCCATCCGGGGGATGGTCGGCGTTCCACGGGGGCGGGACGACGGTCACGCTGCCGTCGACGGCGACTCGAGTGACCCGCACCGCCGAGCCCTCGATCGTGTAGACCCAGATCGGTGCCTCTGCCGGCCCGACCGATGTCTCGACGAGCCCTGTCGCGAGGGTCGCCTCCGTGACGAGGAGCGGGTCGCACTCCGGGCACGCGCCTTCTCCCGCTTCCACGAGGTCCTCCAGCGCGGCCGCCGCCGACAGGACGTTGACCTCGATCGACTCTCCGTCCACCCACTTCACGTTCTTCCGCGACGGGGTGTCGTCGGACAGGGTCGTCGGCGATTCGATGATCCCCGCGGCGAGCGCCACCTTGTTGTTGCCGCCGACCGCTGCCTCCCAGCTCCCGATCTGCGACGTGAGCTCGCCGACGAAGGTGATCGAGGCGCCGCCGCTCTGGCGGACCGCCTCGGCCCAGCGCTCGAGCGCATCGTGCGCCTGGCGGTGGATGCGATCGGCGGGCTCGGGCTCGGTCGAGGGGCCGATCGTGCTCGGGGCGAAGACCGGTGTGGCACAGCCCGCCGTGAGCAGGACGAGCGAGAAAAGCCCGACGGTCGCACGGAGCTGCTCCGTCCACGACCGCGCGGTTGCCCTCATGCCGGCGCCCATTCGACGCGACGAGGGCATCCGGCGTCAAGTTTCGTGCTCCCGCTATGCTCCGCGACCGTCGTCCGGCAGCTCGATGGAGGACCCGGTGGATCTCGCGCTCCCGCTCCCGCTCCGCGGTCTCGTCATCGGCTTCACCATCGCCGCGGCAGTCGGCCCGATCAGCCTGCTCATCATCCGGCGAACGATCGCGCACGGGCAGGTGCACGGGATCGTCGCGGGGCTGGGCGTGGCGGCGGCTGACGCGACCTATGCCGGGGTCGCCGCATTCGGGTTGACCGCGATCACGAGCCTCCTCGTCTCCGGCCGAGTCGTGCTCGGGATCGTCGGGGGCGTGATCATCGCCGTCCTCGGCGCGCGGACGATGCTGAGTCGACCGAGCGACGTCGCGCGGGAGGTCGAGCGACCGGGCCTCGCCGGCGCCTTCGGCTCGATCTACGCGCTGACCATGACCAACCCGATGACGATCCTGTCGTTCGCGGCCGTCTTCGCGGGCCTCGGGCTCGTGGCGGGCTCGAGCCTGCTCGATGCCGCCGTGCTGACGCTCGCGGTCGGGCTGGGATCGGCGCTGTGGTGGCTCGTCCTGACGTCGATCGTCGGTTGGCTGCGCGACCGCGTCTCGACGCGTGCGCTGCTCTGGGTGAACCGGATCTCGGGCGCGGCGTTGATTGGCTTCGGGATCGTCGCGATCTGGATCGCGATCGGTCCCGCGCCCGGGTAGAGGGCCCGCCTACCTCGCCGCCGAGCCGACGGAAGCGACATCCTTCGAGCCCGGGCCCGCCTCGGCCGGCTTCGCGTTTCGAACGTCGCGCCCGCCCTTCGATGCATACATCGCGGAGTCGGCGCGCCGAACCGTCTCGAGCAGCGGCTCGTCGGCGCTGCCGGTGGCCGTGCCGAGCGAGATCGACAGGCAGACGCCGTCGCACATCGTGCGCAGCGCCGTGGCGCGCACCCGATTGACGAACCGCGTCGCGCCGGCCTCGTCGGTCTCGGGCAGGAGGATGAGGAACTCGTCGCCGCCAACGCGCGCGACGACGTCGACCGAGCGGGCGGTTGCGCGAAGCAGCTCGGCAGCGGCGAAGATCGCCCGGTCGCCGGCCTCGTGGCCGTCGCGGTCGTTGATCGACTTGAGCCCGTCCAGGTCCGCGCTCACGATCGAGACGGACTCCGGATACCGGGCCCGGCGGTTCTCCTCGTGGGACAGGAGGAGATCCCAGCCGGCACGATTCTCGAGGCCGGTCAGTCGATCGGTCCGCGCCTCGCGCGCGTAGCGATCGCGCTCCTGCGTGAGCGCCTCGCGCGAGATCGCCTGCTGGAGCAGCGGCTCCGCAGCGTCCGCGAGGGCATGTCCGATGCGCTGGCACAGGTTCGTGAAGCCACGGGGGCGAGATGCGGCATGGGCCACGACGAGGACCCCGAACGGCTCCTGGCGCCCGATCGGCACGGCGAATCGCGCCACCAGGCCCTGGTTGCGGCCCAGCGCATCGTCCGCCGCTGCGTCGAGCTCCGGCTCGAGGACCGCGCCGCCCTCCACCCTCGCGAACAGCCGGACGAGCGTCGCGCGAATGGCGTCGGGATCGAGCCGCGCCGGCCAATCGCGGGTCACGATCTCCGCGACGAGCCGATCGTTCGCCCGGACGAGCACGGCGCCGACCTCGCACGACAGCGGATCCGCGGCACGTTCCGCGATATGCCGTGCCGTCGTCTCGACCGACTCGGTCGGGCAGTCCATCAGGTCGCGGACCGCCTGGACGACCTCGAGCTCGTCGGCGAGGAGCTTGTCGGGCGGGACCTGTTGCACCTCCGCCACGAGGCGGGCCGCCCCGGGAACGAGGGTCGCGTCGGATTCCCCGAGTGGCTCCTGTCCGCCGAATACGACGAGATGCTCGGTGCCGACCGGAACGACGAGGGCGTGGGTCGCCCAGTACGGCCCGACGATGCGGACGGCTTCGGCCGAGTCGATCCGCGCAGGCTTGCTCGATCGAAGGACGCGCGCCGCAAGTGGCTCGGACTCGAGCGGCAGGTCGACGATGCCCATCCAGCCCGCGCCGCGGCCGCTCCCGCCGACCAGGCTCAAGCCGGCCGGCGAGGTGCGGAAGATCAGCGTGTCTGCCCCGGTCCCCATCCCGTGGACACTCTAGGCAGGCCGCTCGGGACCCCGGCTAGGTCGATAGTCTCCCGGGTCCTTGCCGAGAGTCCGCCCCGTTTGATGTTCGCGGTCGATCAACGGGGGCCGGCATCCGCCGGCGTCCGGCCGTCGTCCGCCCGTCGGGCTAGCCTTACCGCATGCAGGCTCCGGACGGTCGCTCGGCGCGAATCGATGTTCTCGTCGTCGGGTCGTTGACGTCGACGGGAGGCGGCGTGGCGAGCTCGTGCACCCTCATCCGCGACGGCGATCGGGTGATCGTGGTGGACCCCGGCATGGCCGAGAGCGCGAGGTCGATCCTCGATCCGCTCGGCGCCCTTGGGATCCAACCCGAGGACGTCACCGACGTGGTCCTCGGCCACCATCACCCGGATCACACGATCCACGCCGGGCACTTCCCGAACGCGGCCATTCACGATCACTGGGCGATCTATCGCGGCACGGACTGGGAGGACTCCGAGTGCGACGGGCGCGCGGTGTCGCCGTCCGTGCTGCTCGCTCGCACGCCGGGGCACACGTCGGAGGACCTGGCCGTCGTCGCCGGGACACCGAACGGCATCGTCGTGTGCACGCACTCGTGGTTCCACGCGGAGTCGGCGGTCGATGACGAGAATCCGGAGGACGCTTCGGCGCTTCATGCGTCCCGCCGGGCGATCCTCGAGGTCGCGGATCGCATCATCCCGGGGCATGGGCCCGGATTCGAGCCCACGGATTGGACGCCCCGCTAGCGAGTCAGTGAGCGGGAGAGTTCGCTCACCGTCGGCATCATGCCGTTGGCGATGCCAACTGGAGCATCAGCTGTCGTAGGGCGCCCGGGCGATCGCCTCCAGCTTGCCCGTCGCAACCATCTCCGCGACGCGACAGGTCGGCTTCCGGGCAGCCTGGTCCGCGAACGCCGCGGCGAACTCGCGCTTGAAGGTGAGCCGCGGATAAGCGGCAAGCAATCCGGGGATGATCGCCGGTCGAACGTCGGTGAAGCGGTACCCGGTAACGTCGGTCCCCGTGGAGTCCCACAACAGGACGACCTCGGATGCGGGATCCGGCGGCAGCGTCTCGAGCATGTGCAGCGCGATGACGTCGTAGATCGCGCGCGCCCGATCGGCGGGCGCGCCGGCGTCGAGCGCATACCGCTCGGCGGCGATGGCGCCGTCGATCTCGAAGCAGCCGCCGATGTCGTAGGCGGGGACCAGGCCGATGTCATGGAGGACTGCGGCGACATACAGGATCTCGGGGTCGAACTGGACGCCGTCGTGCCGCGCAAGCTCGACGGCCCAGGCATAGCTTCGAACGGAGTGGTTGACGAGGTATCCGGGCGCCTCCTCGCCGATGAGCTCGCGCGCCCGGCGGGCCAGCGAGGAATCGGGCACGGGCATGCCGAGCTCGGTCAGGGCTGCGTCGAGCGTGTCGTTGGCCATCGACTCGACGCTAGCAGGCCTCGTCGGCCCTAAGCGGCTCGATCGTGAGGCCCTCGAAGCGCGCGACGAGGTCGGGCGCTGCGTCGGTGGAGAGGCTCGCGCCGACCTGGAGCGTCGCAGGCAGGTCCGGCCGGTCGAAGGTCGTTACGGGAACCCACGGATCCGTCGTCCCCGTGGGTCGGAAGGCGGTGCGGAGCGTTTCGCCATTGCGACACAGTCGCAATTCGGCATCACCGACGGCGCGCGAGGTCTTCGTGGATACGCTGCGACTGGCTGTTGTCGACCTTGTCTCGATGCCGGCCGACCCGCCGATGCTGCCCGTCGCGATGAGGAGGTAGTTCTCGGCGCTGCCGTCGGCGCGAGCCATCAGCCCGGCGAGCTGGATCGTGCCGTCCCCGCCGGGCGGGGTCTCGGGATCCGAGGATCTCGCCGTGCGGACGGTTGCGGTCAACCGGAAGTCGCCAGTGACCTCCGTGGAGAACAGCGCGCCGCGCTGTGCTTCGAACCACAGCACCGAGGCGGTGAGCTCGAGGACGAGCTCGTCCCCGACACGCGAGATCCGCATCGCCGACGGGTCCAGCGTAGTCCACACCTCGAAGCCCGGAACGGGCGTGGTCGTCGGCGCTGGATCGGCGCTGCTGACGACGGGCGAGACGAGCTGCTGCGTCGCGCCCGGCTGGACCGAGGGCAACGTCGGCCCGGTCGGGCCGCATGCGGCCACCGCGAAGATCACCGGCAGGCCCGCGGCGATCGCAGCTCCGAGCCCGCGCCTGCCCGATCGCGTCGATCGTGCCATGAGGCCCGGAACCGTACCATCGGCCGGTCAATCGAACGCCGATCGGAGGTATGCGGTGGAGACGATCGCGGTCGTCCTGAGCGTCAAGCCTGACCAGGTGGAGGCCTTCGAGGCTGGCTTCCGCGAGCATGAGCTCCCGATCTGGCACGACTACGAGGCGGAGGGCGTGATGACGCGCGCCTCGCTCACGCGGATGGACATCTCGTCGCAGCCGCGCGGCGACGCGGTGCAATACCTCATCGTCGTCGATTTCGCGACGGGCGAAGGCCACCACCGGCACGACGCCGACCCCCGCTTCGAGGCCTGGAACAGGATCGCCGACACGTACCAGATCGGCGACGGCATGGCGTTCGGTGGCGAGACGATGCTGCGGGTCGGGGGCGGCGCCGACTACTGAGCCAAGCGCGTCGGGTCGGGGCGGCGCCGACGACTGACCATGCGCGGCGGCTCGCCGCGGTTCCGGGCTAGAACCCGATCGTGACCGTCTCGAGCACCGGCTCGGCCGCGAGCAGCGCGTCGTCCCATTTCTCGGCCGACCCGCCGACCATGATCGCCAGCAGGCCCTCGGGCGTGTCGAAGAAGGCGATCCACAACCGCCGGCCCGGGTTGATGACCAGCGGCCCCGGCGGGACGTGCACGATCTGCGCAGGCTCGGTCGCGGTCGGCGGATTCTCGACCTCCACGACCGCACCGGCCAGCCCGCTCAGGAGCGAGCCGCTCCTGCCGAGGACGGTGAGCGCCGGGTTGGCCTGCAGCCAGTCGACTGCCGCTTCGGCGGTCGATGGCGCCATGAGCTTGCCCGGGCCCTGGTAGATCCCATCGGGGCGCGCGAACTGGACGGCGATGACGTCGGGGGTGCCGACCTCCTGCTGGATGTCGAAGAAGCCGCCGAGGAGCTGGACGCCACGCCACGACCCATCGACCTCGAACGTGACTCTTGGGACGAATCCGGTGCGGGTGTAGCGCCCGGCGGCGAGGTTCTTCTTCCGCGCGATGAGCTCGGCCGCGGCGGGGCTCGATGGAACCGGTGTCGGGGCGGGTGTCGGCGCGGGCGTGGCCGTGGGGCCGGGCGTCGGCGGAACGGAGGCCGGCGCGCTTGGGCCGCAGCCGACGAGCGACACCAGCACCAGGACGATGATGAGCCAGCGACCATGAGCGCGATGCATCGAGCTGGCACCCTACCAAAACCAGGCGCCGAATCAAGCGGGCCGATCGTCCGGCCACCGGCAGCCACACGACGTACGCTTCGCGCGTGAACATCCATGCGTTGATGCTCGCCGACAGCGCGCAGGCGGTCGACGGCAAGCTCTACATCCTCGGCGGCGCGTGGAACGTCCTCCGCTTCCCGGAGTTCCCGGCGCAGCTCATCGTCGGCATCGCCGTCGCGATCGACGTCGACTGGAACGAGACGAACCGGCGCCATCACCTCGACGTGCACTTCGAGAATGCCGACGGGCAGTCGATGGACCCGACCATCGGCGCGGATTTCGAGGCCGGCCGGCCGCCGGGCGCGACTCCCGGGACGGACCTGCGCATCGTGTTCGCAGTCAACGGACCCCTGGCCATTCCCACGCCCGGCCTGTATTCCGCCGTCGCCTCGATCGGTGGCACCGAGCTGGCTCGCGCCCGGTTCCAGGCGGTGCAGGTCGGCGCACGCTCGAACTAGACGGACACGGCGGCTCCGTACTGGCACGATCAGGCCATGGGCGAATCGACTTCGACAGGGCACCCTAGGGCCGTGCCGCTCCACGCTGCGTTCGATCTCGCTGCCCTGCGCACGCCACCCCCTCGCAACCGGCCCCCACACCCGCATGATCCGGCGGCCGGCGCGCGGCCCCGACGGCGACCGCGACCACGTGGCCTTCGCGGCGCCGCGATCGTCGTCGCGCTCGCGATCGCCGGGTTCCTCCTCCTCGCGTCGACGATGACCACCTTCGGGGCGACGGCGATGACCCCGAAGTGCGACGACGTGAACCTTCGGACCGGGCCTTCCGTCGGGTACAGGTCGAAGAAGGCGATCGACGAAGGAGCGCGCCTGACCGTCGTCAAGCGGGTCAGCGGCGGCCGATACGCGGTCCGTTGCGCGGGCGAGAAGCGGACCGGGCACAAGTGGCAGAAGATTCGTGCGATCAACGGCAAGAGCGTGCAGTCGCTCTACGGCGTGAAGTTCGTGTACGCGGCGGCCAAGCTGGTCAAGCCGTACGTCGCTCCGCCGGCCGTACCGCCGGATCCGCCCGGCATCAGGACACTTGGGGCCAACGTGACCTTCCACGGGCGAGGCTGGGGCCACGGCGTCGGGATGTCCCAGTTCGGCGCCCACGGTCGTGCGCTCGACGGCCAGGTCGCGCCGGAGATCCTGGCGCACTACTACAAGGGCACGACGCTCGGCACCATCAACGAGAAGCCGGTTCGGGTGCTGGTCCAGGAGGCGTTCAACGCCTCGCCGACGAAGCCGCTGGAGGTCTATGGCCGCGGCGGCACCTGGACGATCGACGGCGTCGAGGCAAGCTTCCCAGCCGATGCCCTCCTGAGGTTCACGCCGGCAACCGTCGACGACGTGACGACCTGGACGATCACCGTGATCGGCCCCGACTCGACGACCCTCTACGAAGCGGCATCGAGCAACAGCATCCGGATTCGACCGGAGACGGCGACGAGCCTGCAGGCCTGGTCGAAGAAGTCGGCCTATGACCGCTATCGGGGCGTGCTGCGGCTGATCGGCAAGACCGATGCGAGCGCCACCGTCAACGTCGTCAACGAGCTGCCGATGGAGCAGTACCTGCGGGGCGTCGTCCCGTCCGAGGTTCCCGCCACGTGGCCGGCCGAGGCGGTCAAGGCGCAGGCCATCGCGGCACGCTCCTACGCCGCCTACGGCCTCAACCCGAACACCGGCAACTGGGACTTCCACGACGACACCCGTTCGCAGGTCTACCACGGCAAGGAGATCGAGAAGCCCGAGAGCGATGCGGCCATCCTCGAGACCGCCAACGTCGTCCTCCGGACGCAGGCCGGCGCGCTCGTCACCGCACTCTTCCACTCGACGGGCGGCGGGGCGACCGAGCACAACGAGAACGTGTTCGGGTCCGCGTCGGGCGAGCCATCGGACAACCCGTACAGCTACCTGCGCGGCGCACCGGATCGCCGCCCGGACGGCACCTCCTACGACGACGCATCGCCCCACGCGGACTGGGATACGAAGACCTATCCCCTCGCCCAGGTCCAGGCGTGGTTCGCGGCGGATCCGCGCACGAATGTCGGGACGCTCGTGAAGCTCGACCTGCGCGACCGGGGCGTCTCGGGCCGGCTCACCAGCGTGACCCTGATCGGGGCCGACGGGACGACGAAGCAGGTCTCGGGCGGCGTCTTCCGGAACATCTTCAACGACGCGCGGCCCGACGGCGACCGTGAGATGCGGAGCACGCTCTTCGACCTGGTGCCGATCCCCTAGCCCGCGCTGGTAGGCTGCGCCGACACCCCAGGATCGGCAGGGAGCGCAGGCCGTGGCAGTCGAGGCGAGACCCAGGTTCAGGACCCAGGCGTTCATCGACGGCACGTTCCGGGACGCGGCGTCGGGTGCGACGTTCACGACCGAGAACCCGGCAACCGGCGAGGTCATCGCCGAAGTCGCAGCCGGGGATTCCACCGATATCGACGCCGCCGTCGCCGCAGCGCGCCGGTCGTTCGATGACGGTCGCTGGTCGCGGATGGCGCCGGCCGACCGGAAGGGGGTGCTCCTCCGCTTCGCCGACCTGATCGAGGCCAACGCCGAGGAGCTCGCGACGCTCGATTCGCTCGAGGCCGGCAAGCCGATCACGGACTGCCGCGACGTCGACCTGCCCGAGACGGTCAAGACGTTCCGCTGGTACGCGGAGGCGATCGACAAGATCTTCGACGCCGTCGCGCCGACGGGACCGGAGGCGCTCGGGCTGATCGTCCGCGAGCCGATCGGGGTCGTCGGCGCGGTCGTGCCCTGGAACTTCCCGATCCTCATGGCGGCCTGGAAGATCGCCCCGGCCCTCGCGGCCGGCAACACGATGATCGTCAAGCCGTCACGCCTGTCGTCGCTGTCGGCGATCCGCATGGCCGAGCTCGCGGCCGAGGCAGGCCTGCCGGACGGCGTCCTGAACGTGGTCCCGGGACCCGGCGGCGCCGCGGGCCGGCGCTCGGGCGGCACATGGACGTCGACAAGGTGACGTTCACCGGCTCGACCGAGGTCGGGCGCCTGTTCCTCCAGTACTCGGCCGAGAGCAACCTCAAGGAGATCACGCTCGAGTGCGGCGGCAAGTCGCCCGCCTTGGTCCTCGCCGATCCCCCCGCCATGGATCTCGTCGTCGAGCAGGTGCTCTTCGGCGCGCTGATGAACATGGGCGAGAACTGCTCGCGGGATCGCGGCTGATCGTCCATCGATCGGTGCACGACGAGCTCGTCTAGCGACTGGCGGATGGCCTCGCTTCGTGGACGGTCGGCGACCCGATGGACCCGGCCACACGGATCGGCCCGATGATCGAACGACCGCACCTCGACAAGGTCCTCGGCTTCATCGAACGTGGGCGTGCCGAGGGCGCGCGCGTCGCCGCGGGCGGCGAGCAGGTGCTGGAGGACTCCGGCGGCTACTTCGTCGCGCCGACGATCTTCGACGATGTCCGCAACGACATGGCGATCGCGCGCGAGGAGATCTTCGGGCCGGTGCTCTCGACCATCCCGTTCGACTCGGAGGAGGAGGGCGTCCGGCTCGCCAACGAGACGGCGTACGGGCTCGCGGCGGCCGTCTACACGACGAACCTCGACGCCGCGTTCCGCGTCGCGCGTGCGCTCCGTGCCGGGACCGTCGGCGTGAATGCCTACTCCGAGGGCGACATCACCACGCCCTTCGGCGGCTACAAGCAGTCCGGCTTCGGCGGCCGCGACAAGGGCCTCGAGGCCCTCGAGCAGTACACCGAGAAGAAGACGATCTGGATCACGCTCCGCTGAGAATGGGGCGGCCCGGATCGCCTAGGGCGAAGGCGGGCCGATCGGAGCCGGCGGCGGGGCGGTCGGCGGAGGGGCGGTCGGGGCGGCGGCGTCGGTGGCGGCGTCGGCGGTGGGAGCCCCAGCATCGATGCGATGTTCCGGTGGATCTTGGCGACGATCGAGGGCGTCAGCCACGCTGGGTACTTCGGCGGGACGAGGCGCAGGTTCTTCACCGATGCGTTGCTGGCGTTGCTGAAGAGCGTCACGAGGTTCGGGAGCGAGGAGCGCGGCAGGTCGGTCCAGGCGAAGCCCTTCGCGGCCTTGAACAGGCTCGGAGCGTTGACGATCGTGTCCCCGCCGATGTCGTCGCGGATCGCCAGGAGGAGCGTCTGCTGGCGGGCCATCCGCGAGTAGTCGGAGTCCTGGTGGCGGCTGCGTGCGTAGGCCAGCGCCATTCGTCCATTCAGGTGCTGCTTCCCGGCAGGGATGAAGAGCTCGATCCGGCCCATGACCGGGTCGGGGTAGCGCTCGTCGTAGACGCTGTCGGGAACGTTGATGTCGATCCCGCCCATCGCGTCGATGACCTTGATCACGCCCCACAGGTCCGCCACGAGGACGGCATCGATCGGACGCCCGGTGAGCTCCGAGACGACGGCGCGCACCGCACCGATGCCCTTGACCGAGCCCGAGCCCGGCCACCGACCGGGGTGGGAGACGGTCGCCTCGACATACAGCCCGTTGAGCAAGGGCGTGAAGCAGCCGCACTTGACCGCGTTGCGGGCCGGGCCGGGCGGGAACGGCGCGTTCTGCATGTTCCGCGGGATGCCGATCATCGCCACCTTGCCGTTGGAGACGTCGATCTCGACCAGGAGCATCGTGTCCATCCGGCGGCTCCAGCGGTCGGGCCCGGCGTCGGAGCCGAGGAGGAGCAGGTCGAACCGTCCGTCGTCGCCCCACGGCACGGCACCCGGCCGGTCCCAGGGCACGGCGACGTTCAGCGGCGGCAGGTTCCCGATGCCGGCCGTCATGGGCTCGCGGGGCGGCTTCTTTGTTGGTGTTGGTCCCGGCGTGGCGGAGGGGTCGGGCGATGCGAGCGGCTCGGGGGTCTCGTACTCGAGGGGCGGCGGCGTCCAGTCGGGCGGCGGCGTGATCCAGGGCTCCTCGGTCTCCTCCGGCTCGGGCGCGCTCGCGAACATCGAATTCGAGGAAGTCGTTCGTTGCCGCGATCGTGGAGCCGAGCCACAGGTGCGGCGCCGATCACCAGGATCAGGAGGGCCGGACCGAGAAGGCCGATGGAGACGCGGGGCTTCGCCGTCCGCCGGGCGGCATCGACGCTGGCGGCGATTCTCCAGATGCCCGAGCGCGATGTTCAGGATGGCCAGCGCGGGCAGGACGCCGGGCGTGACGACGAACGCGAGGATCGCGGTGACCCCACCGCCGGCGTAGTAGCCCAGCAACCCGACCGCGAGCAGGAGCACCGGCACCACGAAGACCAGCATCGCCCGGCGCTGGCCGAGGATGGCGTGACCGGCGCCGGGCACGAGCATGCCGAGGAATCCGGCAACGGCAGACCGGGGCACCGAATAGCTCTGGACGTGCGCGCGCGTAGCCAAGGCTCTAACTATGCATCGAGATCGTGCTCAGGGAAGTGGTACGAAAGTAACGGTTAGGTATGGAAAATCGCGGTGCGGGGCCGATCGGGGCGGTTCGGTGTGGTGGGCGCACGCGCGGTGCGGCAACGTGCGGTTCGGTGCGGTCGCTTGGGTCGTGATGCCGCGCCAGCGGCATGTGTCGCCGGCACGCGGCACACTCTGTCGTGCGACGAACCGCAAGCCGCAGACGCGGCGTCGATTCCAGCGCGATGCCCGGAGACTGCATGAGCAACCTCGAGAACCTCGCCGACCTGCCGCTCCTCGAGATCTGGGGCGACACCGTGCGCGCCCGTCGCGTCGAGGGCGAGCGGATCACGCTCGCGATCGTCGAGCTCGCGCCGAACGCCGTCGTGCCCGAGCACCGCCACGCGGCCGAGCAGCTGGGCATGGTCATCCGCGGCCAGATGCACTTCACCGTCGACGGCGAGACGCGCGACCTCGGGCCGGGCGGGACCTGGCGCATCCTCGGCGATCGGCCGCACGACGTCGTGGCGGGTCCCGAGGGCGCGGTCGTGATCGACGTCTTCACGCCGGTTCGCTCGGACTGGGCCGATCGAACGATCGTCGATCCGGCGCCCGCGCCGAAGTGGCCGACGGCCACCTGAGGTGGCCCGAGGCGTGACCCCGTGACGCTGTACAAGCTCCGCCGGAACCTTCCGGAGCTCGCCGAGCCGGCAGTCGTCGTCGCGCTCGATGGCTGGGTCGATGCCGGCAGCTCGGCGACGAACGCGGCCGCGACCCTCGCGCAGGGCGCGCGCGTCGTCGCGACGTTCGATGCGGATTCGATCTTCGACTACCGCGCCCGGCGGCCCACGCTCGAGATCGTGCACGGCCGGCCGCGGAACCTCATCTGGCCCGAGCTGACGCTGCGCGCGACGAAGGTCGGCACCCGCGACCTGCTCGTCTTCACCGGCGCGGAGCCCGACTACCGCTGGCACGAGCTCGCGGCGGACGTCGTGGCCCTGGCCCATCGGCTCGGTGTTGCGGAGTGGATCAGCCTCGGCGCGATCCCGGCCGCCGTGCCCCACACGCGCCCCGTGCCCATCCTCGGGACGGAATCGCGCTCCGGGCTCCTCAAGGGCGGCGTGCTGCCCGGGCCCGAGGGCGTGCTCCGCGTCCCATCGGCGGCGATCTCGATCTTCGACATCTCGATCGCCAAGGTCGGCATCCCGTCGGTCGGCTACTTCGCCCAGATCCCGCACTACGTGTCGGGCGAGTACCCGCAGGCATCGATCGAGCTTCTGCTCGCCCTCGGGAAGCACCTCGACCAGGAGCTCGACGTCGGTCGTCTGCCCGAGGAGGCGCGCCTCATGCGCGTCCGCCTCGACGCCGCGGCAGCGCGCGAGGAGACCACGAAGACCTACGTCGAGCGGCTGGAGACGCTCGTCGACGAGGCCCGACTGCCGTCCGGTGACGACCTCATCAGCGAGATCGAGCGGTTCCTGCGCGAGGGCGGCAACCAGGGCGGCAGCGGGAGGCCGAATTGAGCGTCACTCCGTCCATCCTGATCCTGGGTCGCGACACGTGCGAGGACACGACCCGTACCCGCCGCCACCTCGAGGAGCGCGGCATCCCGTACACGTACCGACGTGTCGACCGCGAGCCCGACGCCGACGAGTGGATCCGCCGCCTCAACGACGACGTCTGGATCACGCCCACGATCCTCCTCGGCGACCCCGACGCCCCCTACCAGATCCTGCGCGAACCGACTCGAACGACGAGCTGGATGCGGCGATCGAGAAGAACGGGACGACCGGCTAGCCACCGCTCACGCACCTCAGCCGGCAGTCCTCGCGCTCTGCCGCGCAGAGTTTTCAGATCAACATCACGGGTTGGTTATCCAGCGGCAAGGCCGCTCGTGCGCCGGACGCCCTCTTGGTAATGGGGTTCTCGCGGCGATTCGAACGTAGATCACCCACCGGAACGAGCTTCGTGCGGACGATTCAGCGCCCGGCGGCGGCAAAGAGCTCTCGAAGCAACCTCTGGTGTTGATCTGACACGTTCTGTCGCCGCGATTGCTCGCGGCCGCCGCTACGAGCCTCGCTCGGCCTCACGCAGGTGGAGCATCCGCTGGATGGCGGCGAGCTTGGGGGCGAACTCGGCGCGGATGACGTTGACCGCGTCGCGATCGATGTCGAGCTCCTTCGCGATCTGCTGCAGCGTGTTGGACTCGTTGGCGGTGATCGTGTCGTCCGCGGCCCCGACGATGTAGCAGCAGCGCAGGAGCGCGAGCCGGTCCGCGTCCGTCGCGAGCTCGCGGAACTGGCGCGTGACGAGGTAGTCCTCGGTGCCGCTGTAGAGCAGCGACTGGTGGTGCGCGATCTGGGCGACGAGCACGGCCTGGGACTCCGGCAGCCCTCCGTGCTCCGCGACCAGCTGCTCGATTGCCCGGAGCTCGGCATGGCTGATGTCCATATCCGCGGCGGCGGCCCTGGTCAGGATGTACGCGAACGCCGCCAAGAAGCGCGCCCGATCCACCGGCAGCGCATCCAGCTGCCCCGCGATCCGCCGGACGGTCTCGGTGTCGCGAGCGTCACTCGGGAACGGCCGATCGACTGGACCGCCGCTCGCGCCGGGCAGGAATTTTCGAAGCGCCATCTCATGAGTATGCGACTTCAGGCGTGCGCGTCGGTCAGCTCGGCGGGATCGTGTCGGGTTCCAGGGGGATCGTCCCGAAGCCCGGACTGGTGACGTCAGCCAGGCCCACCGGGTTCGGGACGAGCCCGAGGCTCGTCAGGTACTCGATCGACGCCAGCCAGCCATCGACATTGATCGTCCCGAACGGCTTCGCGCCGGTCGGATCCCGCCACGTCGCGATCGTCGCGTCCAGGATCGCCGCCTGCGTGGCGCGCTGGGTGGCGAGCTCCGGGACCGCGGCGATCGCGGCATCCAGCCCGACCTGCGGGTTCGGCGGCGATCTCGTTCATCGCCCGGACGGTCACCTCGATGAACGCGCGAATCGCGTCGTTCTTCGAAGTCGCCCTGCGTCGGGCTGTAGATCAGGCCCGGGCCGGGCAGCGCGACGACGTCGTCGACGTGGAGGACGACCGCATCCTCGCCCGTCAGCTCCAGCTGGACGGGCTCGTTGTTCGCGAAGCCCGTCGCCGCGTCGACGGCGCCCTGCTGGACGGCGATGCCCTGGCCGAAGTCGGGGTACTCGACGATCGTCACGTCGTCCGGCGTCAGGCCGGCCGAGCTCGAGCAGTGCCTGGAGCATGATCCAGGACGAGCCGTACTTGCCGGGGATGCCGATCTTCCTGCCCGCGAGATCCGCCGCCGTCCTGATGCCGGACGAGCGCCTTGGCGAACACGATCGACGGGAACGTGCCGTAGATCGTCGCGATGTAGGCGATCGGGATGCCCTGGCTGCGCGCCGGGATGACGCTCGTGCCGTCGGCGATGCCGAGGTCGAGCGCGCCCTGGCCGACGAGCGTCATGAGGTCCGGGTCGATCTTGTTCTCGAACGTTACGTCGAGGCCCGCGTTCGCGGTAGTAGCCCTGCTGCTGGGCGAGGTAGAACGGCGCGAACTGGACGCTCGGGATGTAGCCGAGGCCGACCTTCAGCGGTGACCATCGGCGCGGAGCCGGGCGACTCGGCGAGGCAACCGGTGCCGCAGCCCCCACGCGAGCCCCGAGGCGTGGCGACGGCGAGCACGGACACGTGTGGCAAGGGCTCGAGGCACGGTGGTCATCCATGGTCGTCGCGATCAGCGGCGGCCGACGAGGACGCGCTCGACGAGCACGACGAGGCCGTACAGGACGATTCCGAGCAGGGCGATCGTGAGCAGGGTCGCGAACATCAGCGGGGTGTCGAACAGGCCGCCGCGGGCGAGATTCACGAGGAGCCCGAGGCCGCGGTCTGCGCCGGCCCACTCCCCGACGATCGCACCGACGACGGCGAGCGTGACGCCGACGCGCAGCCCACCGAAGATCGCGGGGAGCGCCGCGGGGATCTCGAGCGTCGTGACGACCTGCCAGCGGGTCGCGCGCAGGCTGCGAGCGAGCTCGAGCAGCGGCGCATCGACCGCGCGGACGCCGACCATCGTCGCGATCGCGACGGGGAAGAACACGATCAGCGCACAGATCACGATCTTCGCCGTGAGGCCTGGCCCGAACCACAGCGCGAGCAGCGGGGCGAAGACGAGGACCGGCACTGCCTGCGCCGCGACGAGGTACGGCGAGAGCAGCCGTTCCGCGAGCGGGAGCCGTGCGAGGAGATAGCCGACGACGAGGGCCGAACCGGCGCCGACACCGAAACCGAGGGCGACCTCGACCAGCGTCCGCGCCGCGTGGGGCGCAATGGTGCCGTCGGCCCACGCCGCGATGAACCGCTCGGCGACTTGCTCGGGCGGCGGCAGGATGAACGGCGGGTAGCCGGCGACGACGACCAGTGCCTTCCAACCGAGCACGAAGGCGGCGAACGCGAGGGCCGTCGCGACGAAACCTGGGATCTGCACGCCGGAGCGCCGCGCACCGAGCTGCCTTGCCCGCGGGCTCGCGGTCACGCCGCCACCTCGCCGAGGTGGGCTCGAATCTCGCTAGCGGTGGCGCTGACGATCGCCGCGTCCAGGTCGCCGAGCGAGCGCGGCCGCGGTAGCGCGACCCGGATGTCGGCAACGACGCGGCCCGGCCGCTCCGAGAGGACGACAACGCGATCGGCGAGGAAGATCGCCTCCTGGACGGAGTGCGTGACGAGGAGCACGGTCGACCGACGGCGCGCGGCGATCCCGAGCAGCTCGAGGTTCAGTCGCTCGCGCGTGAGCTCGTCAAGGGCGCTGAACGGCTCGTCGAGGAGCAGCACGCCGGGGTCGAGTGCGAGCGTGCGCGCGAGCGCGGCCCGCTGGCGCATGCCGCCCGACAGCTGGCTCGGGACCTGGCGTGCGGCCTGCGCCAGGCCGACCGTCCGCAGGAGAGTTCCCACACGCTCGATTCGCTCCGGGCGGCCCATGCCCATCAGCTCCAGCGGGTACTCGACGTTCGCTTCCGTCGTTCGCCACGGCAGCAGTCGTGGCTCCTGGAAGACGAGGCCGATGCGCGGGTCCGGCCCGTCGATCGGCCGGCCGTCGAGCGTCGCGGTGCCTCGGTCGGGGGCGAGCAGGCCCGCGATCACGCGGAGCAGGGTCGACTTGCCGCTGCCGTTCGGCCCGATGATCGCGACGAGCTCCCCCGGCTCGATCGTCAGGTCGATGCCATCGAGCGCGACCAATCGATCTCGACCGCCCACGGCGAAGGACACCGTGACGTCCCGCAGGTCGAGGCGGCCCGTCGCCGGAGGACCCGTCATGCCGCAACGCCTGCGCGAGGCATCGAGCGGTCGGCAGCCCTCCGCAAAACCGGTGCGATCGCCGGGTGCAACCCGACGTACGCCTCGTAGACACGGTCGTAGATCCGTTGCCGCTCGGGATCGGGCTCGAACCGGCGATCGATCGCCGTCATCGACCGGATCGCCGTCGGCAGGTCGGGGTGCGCGCCGACGCCGACCGCGCCGAGGATCGCCGCGCCGACCGTGGCCGTCTCGCGCACCCGTGGCACCTCGACCGTGAACCCAGTGATGTCGGCCTTGATCTGGTTCCAGGCCTCGGATGCGGCAGGCCCGCCACAGCCACGCATCGCCGAGACCTCGAGGCCTGCCTCGAGCATCGGCGCGGCGACGTGCCGGATGGCCAGCGCCGCGGCCTCGAGGATGGCGCGGACGAGGTGCGCCCGACCGTGCCGAAGGGTCAGCCCGGCGAAAGCGCCACGGGCGCTCGGGTCCCACAGCGGCGACCGCTCCCCGGCGAGGTATGGCAGGAACACCAGTCCCTCCGCTCCCGGCTCGACGGCTGCAGCCTCGTCGATCAGGTTCGAGATCGAGATCGACCCGCCCAACAGGTCGGTCGCGAACCAATCCAATGCCGCGCCGGTGGTCGCCATCGCGCCGCCGACGGAGTACAGCCCGGGCAGCGGCGCGGGCGTCGTGAAGCCGCCGACGATCTCGACGGGCCGGCGCGCATAAACCCCGAAGCCACCGGCTGCGCCGCCCACGTCGATGGCATCCCCGGCGTCGAGCATTCGCGCGCCGTGGAAGCTCGCGAACGCGTCGACGAGCCCGGCGACGACGGGTGTCCCCGGCGGCACGCGCAAGTGGGTCGCGGCGTCCTTCGTCAACCCGCCGACGACCGTGCCGGACCTGGTGTCCGGCGCGAGGCGATTGATTGCGATCCCTGTTGCGGCGAGCGCCGCGCGCGGCAGGCCGATGCCGCCGGGGACGAGCGTCGTGGCCGGCGTGCCACTCAGCCGCAGCGCCACCGCCTCCCACGAGTTGAGGTACCAGCTCGTGCGCGTGGCCGCTTCCGGTTCGTGGCGCTCCAGCCACAGCGCGGCGGGCAGCACGCCGAGAGCCCAGCCACGAAGGCCGGTCGCCCCCTCGAGCTCGGCCTGTTCGCGACTCGAGCGGCTGTCGAGCCAGGTCATCGACGGCCGGATCGACCGACCGTCCGCATCGACGGCCGTCAGCGACGGCCCGTGCCCGACGACGCAGATCGCGATGGGCTCGATCGGTCCGGATCGACCATCCGCACCGGCCACCGCCATCGCCTCGCGGACCGCGACCCCGATGCCTACCCACCAGGCCTCGGGGTCCTGCTCAGCCCGACCGGTCGGGGGATCGACGTCCATCGCGTGGTCGGCGCGCGCGAAGCCGAGTGGCTCGCCGGCTGTCGTCAACACGCCGACCTTCGTCCGCGTCGTCCCGAGGTCGATCCCGATGACAGCCTGGGTGGTCAAGCGGCCGCCTCGGAAGCGAGCTCGAGCACGGACTCGGCCGTCCGGACGTCCGTGACGAGCACGGTGAGGAAGCCGCCGCGCAACGCGCCGAGGATCGGCGTGACCTTGCCAGGGCCCTCCGCGACCCCGATGGCGATCGGGACGCGCGCCAACGCGCGGGCATCGAAGGCGATCGTTCGCGCGCGCAGCGATTCGGCGACGGGTCGACCCTCGATCGAGAACGGGAAGATGAGAATCTCGCCGACCGCTTCGCCGGCTCGAAGCTCGGCCATCGCGTCGCCCCCGAGGCTGGACTCGCTCCACGCTGGACCGCCGATCCCGAAGAGCGCCACG
Organism: uncultured Chloroflexia bacterium; assembly: GCA_963721765.1. GTDB lineage: Bacteria > Chloroflexota > Limnocylindria > Limnocylindrales > CSP1-4 > UBA5189. Next base: position 437,503 of record CAVRJP010000001.1, on the reverse strand, counting down.
TCGAGGCGGGCCCAGAGGTCGATCACGCTCCGGACGCCCGGATGGGCATAGAGCGCGTCGCGAACCGTGGCGTCGTCGAGCAGGCCCGGCGCGTGCAGCGCATGGACGGTGGCTCCAAGCGAATCGCCGATCCGCCGGAACGGCTCCGCGCCTGCACCCGGGCGCCAGAACCCGCCGCACAGCGGGACGACCGTCGCATCGACGTCCAATTCGAGGACCGGGAGCTCGTCCGCCACCGCCGACACGGCGGCGCCGTCCCCGATCCCGACGACCATGCCGTCGCGCAAGGCGCTTCGGAGCACCCCGCCCGCGAGCCGCCCGACGCGGCGCCGCGTCACCTCGGGCGGGCCCTCGAGCGTCGGCGCGAGATGGACGGCGCGGAGTCCGAACAGCCGCCGAAGCGTCTCGCCCGCAGGCGACTCGACCTCCGCCTGATCGACGATCCGGATCTCGACGACGCCCTCGGCCCGAGCCTCCTTGAGCAGCCGCGACACCTGCGGCCGCGTGACGCCCACGAGCGCCGCGATCGCCTCCTGGGTCTCGCCGAGCTCGTAGTACAGGCGGCTCACGCGAACGAGCGTCGCGAGGTCAGCCACGGTTGCGCTCGCACACTTGGTCGCGCTTGCGCACAGGGTTGCGCGTGCGCACAGGGCTGCGCTTGTGCACACGGTTGCCCGTGCACGATTGTCCAGAACAGATGTGCATCGAGCGGAAGCATGGCTCCGCCCGATCGCTACGTCAAGCGGGTGCGACGCCCTCGATCGAGACCTCGATGAGCGGGCTGAAGCGGACCATCGGCTCGGGATCGCGCTTCCAGACGCGGGCCACCTTGGCCAGCACCGCTCGGCGCTCGGCCTCGTCGGTGATCTCGCGCGCCGTCGCAGGCAGGTCTGCCGCGATGAGCTGCTTCAGGTGCACCGTCATGCCCGGATCGGCGCGCAGGTTGTGGATCCAGGCGCGGGTGCTCGGGCTCGGCGTGCCCGAGATGTACAGGTGCCCACCGAAGCTGTGCAGCGCGATCTCGATGCGACGCGGGAGCCCGGTTCGGCGACCGGTCGTGGTGATGTCGATCGTCTGCCCGTGTCGGAGCACGCGCCGGATCGCCTCGTCGCGAGCGGCCGCTTCGGAGCTCTGGGTGGGCCCGGCGCTGTTGGTCGGGTCGGCGCTCTCGGGCGCCAGGGCGCCATCTGTCGCCTCGGCGCTCCTGGTCGGGTCGGCGGTCTCGGTCGCCACGGCGCCATCTGTCGCCTCGGCGCTCCTGGTCGGGTCGGCGGTCTCGGTCGCCACGGCGCCATCTGTCGCCTCGGCGCTCCTGGTCGGGTCGGCGGTCTCGGTCGCCACGGCGCCATCTGTCGCCTCGGCGCTCCTGGTCGGGTCGGCGGTCTCGGTCGCCACGGCGCCATCTGTCGCCTCGGCGCTCCTGGTCGGCGTGCTGCCGCTGGTCGCGTCGGCGCTATCGGTCGGGTCGATTGGTGGGCTGGATGGGTTCGTCGGGGTGGCCACGGTTGTCCTTTGTCTTGCTGAGCGTCTGCGGGCGATAGTTGACGGCACAACCATCATCGCACCAAGGTGCTCGGGTGGCAAGAAGGTCCGCGGCCGGCAAACCCTGCCAAAGCGTCACCTGGCCGGGCTTGGGCGTCGAGTCTCCGCGTCCAGACGGGATCGTTTGGCTCGTTCGTGCTCAGGCGCAGGTCGCGGATCCTGCCAGCCCCGCACCAGGAGACGGACTGGCAGGAACCAACCCAAATCCCGCCGCCTAAGCCCGGCGTGGTGACGGAACGGCAGGAAACCACGCACAGAGTTGCGTCGCCACTCAGGGCGAGCCAGGTAGTTGGGGTGCTCGGGACTTGAGGTACCCGGGGACTCAGCTACCCGGACGTTGCGTGCGAGGCTTGGGGTGCTCGGGACTTGAGGTACCCGGGGACTCAGCTACCCGGACGTTGCGTGCGGGACTTGGGGTGCCCGGGACCTTGACCGCCCTGGAGTTTGAGTGCGGGACCTGTGGCGTCCCGGAGGCGATTGCGATCGACGCGAGACGCTAGACGCGCTTGCCCTCGGCCCGCATCGAGGCCTTGTACGCCCGCTTCCCCGCCTGGTACTCGGCGAGGGCCTCGGGCGAGTCGACGTCACCGAGGGTGGGGTGCTTGGGCATGACGTCCGACATGCCCGGGAGCGAGACGCCGTAGCGCTTGCCGAGGATCGCGAGCACTGTCCGGACCTTCATCTCGCCGAAGCCGGGAAGCGCGAGGAGGCGGGCCTGGAGGTCGCGGCCATCGGTCGCCTCCGTCCAGATGCGGGAGGCGTCGCCGTCGTACCGCTCGGCGATGAACGCGGCGAGTGCCTGGACCTTGCCGGCCATCGAGCCCGGGAATCTATGGATCGCCGGCCGCTCGCGGAAGATCCGATCGAGCTCACCCGGGTCGGTCGCAGCGAGGCGCTTCGCGTCGAGATGGCCCAGTCGGCGCTGGATCTCCCACGGTCCCGAGAAGGCCTTCTGGACGGTGACCTGCTGGTCGAGCGCGAAGCCGATCAGGAGAGCGAGCGGGTCCTCGGAGACGAGCGCGTCGGCCGCGTCGTTGCCGGTGAACGGGAGTCGGGTGGGCATCGGTTCCTCCTCCAACGTTGGTCGCCGAGTGGCAAGCAAAGGCCCCACGCAAGGCGCGCACCCGGCACCCGCACGAGGCCGAAATCGTATCGCTCCGGGTCGATCGTGCGGTTGTCAGGGCTTGCCACCGGGCGTAGGATTCCGGGCAACGGAGGTCTGCTCGAATGACGGATCGACGCCGCTCCCCGGCTCCAGAGTCCGGACGCAGGAACGGGACCGACACGGTCCCGAACCTGGCGAGCACTGCGGACGCATCCCGAGGCGCGAGCAACCTCTCCACTGTGCCCCGTGCGGGCAATATCTCTACCGACACCCGCGCCGGCAGAGCCGGGTGATCCGGGGCCCGCGAAGGTTCGGATCACCCGAAGACAGAACCGGGAATGCAAACAGGGACCCGCGCTCGTGGTGAGCGCGGGTCTCGATGTTGTCGGGCGGATTCCACGGACTGAAGACGGTCGTGCCGCCCGCAATGGGCGCTGGGCGCCTCGTGGTCAGTAGGCCCTGGTCGCGAGCCGGCGACCGTCCCTGATCGGCGGTCGATCGCCCGCGAGGCGCTCGCCGAAGGCGATCAGCGCCTTGCCGGCACGCTGCCGGAGCGTCGGCGTCGCGCTCGCGTGGCGGAGCAGGCTGCGCGACCTCGACCTCGCGCTGGTCCTCGGCCATTCGTTCGTTGGCGAGCCACAGCTGCAGCTCGGCGTCTGCGTGACGCATCTCACTTCCTCCTTGCTACCTATTCGAGAACGATCCGGACGCCGTCGCCGTCCCGATCCTCGACATCGAAGATCGGCCCGCGCGCGCCAGAGGTAACCGCTTCCTCGACATCGGCGATCTGCTGGTTGGACAGCCCGGGGATCCGCGACAGCGCGAACCGACCGAGGGATATCGGAACCCGCAGGTCCACGACGCGCCGACCGCCCTCCCGGACCTCGACTCGCGCGTACCGGGGCGACCGTGCGCGCTCGGCCTCCTGGGGGCCCTCGCCCGTCGCCGGGCCATCCCCGGCGGCGGACTGGGCGGCGGTGCGTCCCTGGAGGGCGTCGAGGATCGGCGCCGCCTCTTCGGCGGTGAGCCGGCCCTCGGCCACGAGGTTGAGCACGCGCTCGAGTGGGTCGGTCATCGCGTCTCCTCGTCGATTCGGCTCAGCTGGGCCGTCGCGTCCGCGACCGAGATCTCGCCGCGCTCGAGCGCGCGGAGGATCGTCATCCGGTGCGCGTCCGCATCGATCGCGGACGCCGAGGCGTCACCTGCCGAGGCCGCGACCGCCGCCGGTGAAGCGGGTGCTCCCGGCGCCGGCCGCGAAGCTGCGACCGGTGACTCGGTCGGCGCCGGGGGTTCCGGCGGCTGCGGGGGTTCCGGCGGCATCGCCGCGTCGCGATCGAGCTCCGGTGCTGCGTCGCGCGGCTGCGCGACGTGGAAGTCGCCCGAGACGGATCGGAAGCTGAGCGTCGGGCCGGGCCGGCCCACGACGAGGACCTTGCGACCAGCGCTCGACTCGCGCCTGCTCGGCAGGTCGCTCGACAGGTCACCGGTGATCGACTGCGCCTCGACTCGGAAGCCGCCGCGCCCGACGATCGTCACGTCACCACTGATCGTCCGGAGCGCGAAAGGCCCGTCTCCGGCGAGCTCGGCGTCGAGTCGGATGTCGCCGGACGTCGTCCCGAGATCCAGGCGGCGCAGCAGCGGCACTCGCACGCGAACGTCGCCGGATACCGACTTCAACCGCAGGTCGAGCGGCGCCTGGCCGTCGAGCTCGATCTCGCCCGAGACAGTCTCGACCTCGACCCGACCGGCCAGCCTGGCGAGGCGCACCTCGCCCGACGCGGTCCGGAAGCGCTTGTTGCCGCTCAGGTCGGTCGCGTCGATGTCCGCGCTCTGCGCATCGATCTCGACGTCCGCACCGTGCGGGACCTCGACCTGCAGCTCCGCGCCCTCGGACCAGCCGTGCTTCTTGCGGCCGAGGCCGATGCCGAGCCCTTCGATCTGCCGAAGCTCGAGGATGGCCCCACCGGTCTCGACCTTGAACAGGTCCTCCAACCGCCGTCCGTCCAGCGATCGAACGCGAACCGTCCCACCCTCGACGCCGCGGATGGAAATCTCGCCCGACGACTGGCGCAGGATGAACCGGCCACGGGGCCCGATGTCGTGGTCCAGCGTCGTGTCGATGTCCGTGTCTGTCGTCGTCATCGGTTGGTCCTCCCGAGGGCTCGAATGGCGGTCGCCGCCTCGTCGGCGGTCATCTCGTGGTTAGCGAGTCGTTCGAGGATCGACTGGCGGGCGGTGGCCGCGTCCCGGTCGGCTGTGGCCGGCTCATCGGCCGCCTCCTCTCCATCGCGGGGCCCGAAGCCGAGCGCCCTGACCAGGGCCTCGACGCGCGATCGCACGGTCGGATACGAGATGCCGAGCTCGCGCTCCATGTCGCGCAGGTTCCCGCGCGACCGGAGGAAGCTTTCGAGCAGCGCGAGCTGCTCGCGCGTGAGCCGGCCGAACCGCCCCACCGCGAACTCGCCCTCCAGCGTGGTGCCACAGGAGCGGCAGTGGAGGCGGGTCACGGACAGCTCACCTGAGCAGACGGGGCAGGTCGAGATCACGTCGTGCGGCATGCAGTTCCTTTCGTGCGTGGCACGACTATCGCATATGGACTTTCACTTTGTCAATGATCACTTCGACTATTCGAAACCGAGATGTCTGAACGGTATGGCTGAGCGATCGCAAGTCCAAGGGAAGCGCTCAGGAAGCGGCCAGCGCACGGGTAGCCGAGCAGGATTCGAAATCCATTCGGCATCACGCCGCCTGGCGAGCAGACGCTGCGCCTCTCGGGGACGCGGCCGGGCTCTCACGTGCTGCGGACCGGGGCGAGGCTTCCGCGATCGCGGATCCAAGGCGGACGGGCCACATGGGGCAGCGCGGGCCCCGTTGACAGAGGGAATCCGGGCCCGCTTGCCGAATAGGTTTCGAAAGACGGCCCGCGCGCAACGCTGCGCCGGCGGCGAGACCAGGATGTGACCCGCCTAAGGGACGGAGACGGCCTCCGGCTCGACGAGGCGAGCACCCGGGAAGAAGTGGGCGAGGACGAGGCTCGAGTTCACCTCGTCGACCGCGTACCGGTTCACGTGCACGTGCCGCCGCCGGGCGATCGCCGCCTCGTCGCCCAGGAGCTTGATCGTCACCTCGCGGAGGGGCACGAACGGGCCACCTGGTCGAGCGATCGATTTCTCCGGGTCGAAGCCCGGGTGCGTCGCGAACTCGCCGGTGACCCGGTACGGCCCGATGTCGAGCACCAGCGTGTGCCAGGTCATGTGGACCGTGATGTCCAGCGGCGGCGTCACGATGACGAGGATGTCGTCGGGGGAGACGTGGGCCTCGCCGCCGTGCGCCGGAGCGGTGCCATCGATGGGGTACCAGCGGCTGTCGACGATCTGGAGCGGGCTCAGGAGATCGGGTCCGTCCGCGCTGAGCGGGGCGCGTTCGGTCGTGCCGGCGAGCACGCCGGCCGACGTGAAGACCTCGACCTCAGGCATTCGTGCGTCCCTCGAAGCGCCCAGGCACTCGACTCTCCGTGAGCATGCGGCTCGTTTGCGCGATGTCGAGCGGCCCGGCCGTACCGAGCGCGGGTGCCAGTGGTACCGTCCGCCGGTGAGCGCAACGGAGCCCGGTGCACCCGACCTGCTCCGCGCCATCGGGCTCATGGCCGACGGACCCGTCCGCTGGGGCGCTCCCGTCCCGTCGCGCAAACCGGGCGTGTACGTGGTCGAGCTCGGGACTCCCCTGCCCACCGCCCCGCTCGAGCTGGCCACCGTCGGCAAGTGGCTGGAGCGGCTGCCGGGACTCCTGCTCGACGGCGCCCGACCTACGTCGCGAGCCCTCTCGGCCCGGCTCGGATCGCTCTGGTGGCCCGATGCGCGGGTGCTCTACGCGGGCTCGACCGATCGATCGGTCGGCGGCAGGGCCGCCGCCCTCGTCGCCCACGTTCCCGGCGACCGGCAACCGCACGCCGACGGGCAGTGGCTCCACCTGCTGCGCGGCTTCGAGCGGCTCGGTCCACGGATCTGGTGGGCCGAGACGGATGCGCCGGAGGAGTATCTCGACGCGTTCTTCGACGCGTTCGCCGCGGATCGCGTCGCGCCGCCGGGAAGACCCGCCGCGGCCCTGACGCTGCCCTGGGCGAACCTGCGCCGGCCGACTGGCGAGCGGCAGATCCACGGGATCACCGGCTCGGTGCTCCCGGAGGCGCCGCGCGCGCCCGAGCCGGAGCGTCGGGTGGTCGACCTGCCGCCGGGAGACGCCGACGGAGCGCGTCTCGATGATCGAGGGACGGGTACGACCCGGCGCGGTCCCGGCGCAGCGGCGCCGCCACTTGCCGGCGCTCGACCTCCTGCACGCGCCGGCGGGACGGCTCGCGCGGCGCCGCCCGTGCCGACCACCGTCGCCCGTCGAGCGGGCTCGAAAGCCGCCCCCGAGCCGGTCCAGCTCTCGCGTGCCGCCCTCGAGCGCATGACGGTCGAGCTCGACGAGCTCACGCGCGTCACGCGCCGCGAGGTGGTCGCGCGCATCAAGGCCGCGCGGGAGCACGGCGACCTCAAGGAGAACGCCGAGTATCACGCCGCGCGGGCGGAGCAGTCGTTCCTCGAGGGGCGCGTGCAGGCGCTCGAGGATCGGATCCGGCGGGCGGTCGTGGTCGACGAGGTCGCGACCGGACGGGTGATGATCGGCTCGAGCGTGACGGTCGAGGTCGGTGGCGAGGAGGTCCGCTACACGATCGTCGGCAGCTCGGAGGCGGACCCGGCCGGCGGCCGGCTGAGCAACGTCTCGCCGGTCGGGGCGGCGCTCCTGGGCGCGGTCGCCGGCGCCGAGGTCGAGGTCCGGACGCCGCGCGGGCCTGTCCGGTATCGGGTCCTCGCCGTCGACTGACGCGTCGACTGACCGCTCAGGCCCGGTCGCGCCTGCCGAACAGGCCCATCGCGAGGATCGCGACGCCGAGGATCACGAGCCCGCCGGCGAGGATCGGCTCGGCGAGCGGAAAGGCCGCGCCGCTCATGTGGAGCACGCCCTCGAAGAACAACCCGAAACCGACGAACAGCCCGACGCCGGTCAGGAGGATCGGCATGCCGTTGCGGACGAGGTCGCGCTGGCCCGTCAGCAGGCCGTAGAGCACGAAGGCGAGCCCGACCCCGCCCGGGGCGACGAGCGCCCAGGCATAGGCCCACGTTGCCCACAGCCCGGTGGCGGATTGAACGGAGAGCACGACGCCCACCATCGACACGATCCCGCCCGGGATCGAGAGCCCGAGGCCCGCCTTGCCGCCGATCGCAACCCCGCCCGAGAACAGGACGATTCCGGGCACGAGGACGAACAGCGGCCAGCCGAGGCCCAGGATGTCGATCGACAGCACTCGCCCGATCAGCGCCAGCCCGCCGATGATCACCAGCACGAGGCCGAGGACGATCGTGCGCCAGTGGTCTGCTCGTTCGATCGGCTGCATCACCGTGCTCGGGGAAGGGCGTCGATGAACCCGCGAACCCGGTCGAGGACATCATCGAGCACGGGCTTCAGGGTATGCCCGAGGCGCGGGTAGGTCACGAGCGTCGCGCTCGGCAGCTGTGCCACGGCGGCGCGAAGGATCTCGATCCGCGCGAACGGGTCGGCGTCCCCGGACAGCAACAGGACCGGGCAGGTGATCTTCGGGAAGTGGGCGACGCGCGCCGCGGCTCGATCCGGCTGGCCCGGCGCGTGGCACGGGAAGCTGAACAGCACGAGCCCGGCATAGCCCGCGCCCGCAGCGGCCGCGAGGCTCGCCACGCGACCGCCGTAGGAGTGGCCGCCGGCGATCGTGCCGGAGCCGTCGGGCACGGCTGCGCGCCAGGCGTCGACCGCGTCCTCGGCCTTGCGCTTCGGCAGGTCGACGGCGCCCGCCTCGATGCCGCGTCGACGCAGCCCGTCGACGAACGGCGCCATGCTCGCCGCATCGCCGCTGGCGCCGTGACCGAGGTAGACACTCACCTCGCGCACCCTACAGCTCGCGCCTGCGGAGCTGGAGCACGGCGACGCTCAGGACGATGACGACCCAGATCACGCTCCAGCCAACCAGCACGGCTGGCGGCGGGGCATCGGCGAAGAACGGCGACGTGCGGGCGAACTCGTCGCCGATCGCTTGCACGACGAAGGCGGGCTCGAGGCCGTAGACAACGCCCTGCCACAGGGCGTCGGTCGGCAGGAGGTAGCGCGAGGCGTCGCTCAGCGTCACGAGGCCCGTCGCCCCGAGCGCGGCGCCGATCTTGCCGAGGACCCCTGCCATCCACGCGAGCCCGTAGGCGACGACGGCGATCGCGCCGCCGGCGATCGGCGGCAGGCGCGTCGAGAGGAGCACGGTGAGCGAGAGCAGCACGAGCGCCTGGCCGGCAAGGTAGGCAACGGGCAGGTACGGGTCGGGCGGGAGGTAGCCCGTCACGAGGCCGACGGCGCCGATCGCCAGGAGGCCCGACGCGATCGCGTACGCAACCATGACGACGGCCAGGCCCAGCCACCGGCCCATGAGGTACGAAGCCCGAGGCAGGGGGCGGGCGAGCATCGCCTGTGCGATCCCCAATTCGAGGTCCGTGGCGATCGCCGGTGAGCCGAAGAATGCTGCCGTCATGACGAGCACGAACCCGAACATGAAGGCGATGAAGATGAGCACCTGCGAGATGACGAACTTGATCTCGAGCTCGCCGACGCCCTCGTTGCGCGCCGTCTCGACGAGGCTGGACACACCCCATGCCGTGAGCCCGACGGACAGGAGAGCGAGGATGACGAGCACCCACAGGACGCGCCGTCGGGCGGCCTCGCCGATCGTGAGCTTGGCGATCGTGATCACCGGCTGATCCGGTCTCGGGTCGAGGGAGCGGTCAACGGAGCGGTCACCTGAGCGGTCAACGGAGCCGCGCCGCGCTGGGTGTCCCGGCAGGCGGCCGGTCCTGCGCCACGAGGGCGAGGAAGCGCTGCTCGAGCGACATGCGCCCGGAATGGACCTCGTGCACCCTGGCGCCCATCGAGACGAGCAGGGCGACGAGGTCGGGCACCGCGTCGCCCTCCATCGGCCGGATCGCGAGGATGTCGCCAGCGAGCGTCGGCGGCCCGAATCGCTCGATCGCCGGCAGGTCGGTCGCGCTGATGCCGGTGACGCGGACCTGCGTCTCCGCCCGTCCGAGGACGTCATCGAGCTCGCCCGTCGCGACCACTCGACCGTGATCGATGATCGCCACGCGGTCGCAGACCTGCTCGACCTCGCTCAGCAGGTGGGAGTTGAGGAACACGGCGGCGCCCCGCGCGGCGGCGGCGCGGATGATGCCCCGGACGTCGACCCGACCGACGGGGTCGAGGGCCGAGGTGGGCTCGTCGAGCACGATGAGCGCGGGCTCGCCGAGCAGGGCGACGCCGAGACCGAGGCGCTGCTGCATGCCCTTCGAGAACTTCCCGACCTGGTCGCCGGCGCGGTCCTCGAGGCCGACCATCCGGAGTGCCTCGTCCGCGGCGGGTCGACGACGGGCGCGAGGCATCCCCATCAGCTCGCCGTGGAGCGTCAGCACCTCGCGGGCATGCAGCCAGGGCTGGTAGCGGAACAGCTCGGGCAGGTAGCCGACCTTGCGCCGCGTCCCGAGGTCGCCGAGCGGCGCGCCGAGCACCTTGCCGGCGCCACTCGTCGGGCGGGCCAGGCCGAGGAGGAGCTTGACGGTGGTTGTCTTGCCCGCGCCGTTCGGTCCGAGGAACCCGAAGACCTCGCCGCGGCCCACGGTCATCGTCAAACCGGCGAGCGCGTCGACCTGGCCGTAGCGCTTCCGGAGATCGGTCACGTCGATCGCCGGCAGGTCGAGCGAGAGACGAGGCATGCGAATCATCGTGACAGACAAGGTGGCACGACGTGCGTGGAACCTTTGGGCCATGATCCAGATCGAAATGCCCTGCTGCGGTGCCACGACGCACATCGAGGAGCTGACGGATGACGTCCGCTGCGAGACGTGCGGCGTCGTGCTGGAGCTGGACGCACCCGCCATCGAGGCCCTCCCCGTCGCTGCCTAACCCCTGGTGCCTGGCCGCACGGGATCCTCCAAGACGCTCTCCTCTCCGCCGGGGCTGTCAATGCGCCCCGTGCGCGGGCTATCCTTCGGCCGCCGAGGACCCAGCCCAGGGTCGCCGGCGCGAGGGAGATCGAGGAGGGAGTCGTGAACATCCGCGCGCTGGTCGCCGAGGCCGTCGGGACCTTCATCCTGATCACGTTCGGGTCGCTCGGCGTGGCGACCGTGGTGCTCCTGACCGGCGGCGAAGGCAATGCGATCTTCGCGAGCCTGATCGTGCCGTTTTCGTTCGGCCTGGGCCTGCTGGCGGCGATCGCAATCGGCGGGCACGCCTCCGGTGGGCACTTCAACCCGGCCGTCACCCTCGCGGCAGTGCTCGATGGCCGGCTGCCGTGGAAGGAAGGGATCGGCTACGGCGTCGCCCAGGTCCTCGGCGGACTCGCGGCGTCGCTCGGGATTCTCATCACCACCTCGAGCGGCATCGTGCAGGCGACGGTGAACGTTCCCGGGCCAACTGCCGCGGGCCAGCTCGCGCAGGAGCTGCACGCGTTCTCGATCGAGGCCGTCCTCACCGCGATCTTCGTCGCGGTCATCCTCTCGGTCACGATCAAGGCGCCGGGCCAGGCGATCCTCGTGATCCCGCTGACCCTGGTCGCGATCCACTACGCCGCGATGCACCTGAGCGGGGCATCGGTGAACCCCGTTCGCTCGCTCGCCCCGGCCGTTGTCTCCGGCACGTACACCTCGTTGTGGGTCTACCTCTCCGCCCCGTTCGTCGGCTCAATCCTCGGCTGGGCCCTCTACCGGTTCCTCACCCCGGCGGAAGAGGAAGAGCCGGTCGTGGACGATGACCCCTTCGAGGACGACGAGGTCAGCGAGCTGGACGAGCTGGATGAGGCCGACGAGGTGGGCGCGCGCCAGTAGAGATCAGGCCGCGGAGGCACCCGCGGTGAGCCGGTCGAGGATCGTGCCGAGGGCGCGCCGGTGCGCAAGGCCCTCGAAGTCGTGGAGCGGGTCCGGATCGAGCGCGTGCTCCTCGACCGTGCCGTCGCGCCGAACGTAGACCACGGGGAAGATCGACCCGCCATCGCTCTCGATGGTCATCGCGACGGCGTCCGGTCCGCCGTGATCGAGGAAGTGGGTGAGCGGCAGGATGCCCACGTCGAGCACGCCCTCGTCCGGATCCAGGACCACGACGCTCGCGAGGTAGGCCTTCTGGTGCCACAGCTCGGGGGCCCGCGTCGCCTCGGCGAGGAGATGGTCGCGCAGGTCACCGACGTCGAGCGAGCGGCGTTCGAGCTGCTTTCCGAAGTGCCGGCGCGCGAGCTCGCGGACCAGGACGCGCGAGTTGTAGCGATACCCGTGGAGCGCGCCCGAGTTGGCGGGGATGCCGTGCTTCTTGAGGCCCGCTGCGCCCTGGGTGATCGTGCCGGCGAAGTAGATGCCGGGCACGGACGCGCTCTCCCAGAACTCGGTCTGCGCCGGTAGCTTCGCCTGGCCGAACGTGGCGACACCGAGCGCCGGCAGGTCACGCAGCGGGCAGATGAAGCCGGTCGCCGCGATCACCTCGTCCGCCTCGACGGTCATCGGCATCGCGTTGTCGCTGCGCTCGACCTTCACCGTGAATGCCCCGGAGGACGATCGGCTGATGCCCTTGGTGCTCGCCGACAGGATGTCCACGCCGCCGCCCAGGATCGAGTCCTCGAACGGCTGGACATAGCGCGCTCGGACGCCCACGAGCGAGCGCGTCTCGATCGATGTCTTCGCCGGCGAAGGGGACGAGAGCGCGATGCGACTCGCCCACTGGAGCAGGCCGGTCGCGAGCTCGAAGCCCGAGTTCTGCTTGCCGATGATGAACAGGCGCTTGCCGGCGTAGGTCTCCGCGTCGCGCGTGTCCGCGTAGTGCACGGCGAGCTCGATGCCCGGCGTGGACGGGCTGTACGGGTCCGCGACGCCGACCGCGAAGATCGGAAAGCGGCAGCGATATTCCCCGTCCGAGGTGGTGAGCACGAAGCGATCGCCATCGGGCGTCTCCTCGCGCAGCGTCGATTCCCATCGGCAGTCGTAGCGCACGGCGACCCCGGCACGCTCGGCGAAAGCGGTGAGATTCGCCTCCATCTCCGGCCGGGACGGGAAATCGGACGAGCCGTCCATGAACTCGGCGGCGATCCCGCGCAGCTCGGGCTCGACGGCAAGAAGGCTGTTCCAGTCCCAGCGCTCGAACTCCCGCGACGAGTGGTCCGCGAGGGCGTACGGCTTGGTCCACGACAGGAGCCGCTGGAAGAACGGCCACTTTCGGAACATCCCGCCGGGCCCGGGGTCGCCGCTGATGACCGCGTGCTCGATCCCGAACCGACCGAGGAAGTACGAGGTCTGCAGCGCGCCCGGCCCCGAACCGACGATGACGATCGGATACTCGCCGGGCGGGAACGGCCGATCGCCCGCCCCGCGCTTCATCACTGGTTCGCCGTCAACCGCCGATTCGCGTTTCGGAGTCGACGCGCCTGGGCCTGCAGCATCCGGTACATGACGCGGGGGTGGTCGATCAGGAAGCCCTCGACGCCGGGCCCGCCCAGGACGATGCAGCGCAGCGGCCGTGTCGCGACGATGTCCGCCGTCGGTGGCTCGCCCAGGAGCACGCTCACCTCACCGAAGAAGTCGCCGCGCGCGAGGGTCGCGAGCTTCTGCCCGTCCGCGACGACGTCCGCGTCGCCCTCGAGGATCACGTAGAAGCCCGAGCCGGTCAGGCCCTGCCGGAGCACGCGCGCGTCCTTCGGAAAGAACGCCTCCTCGAACCGGCTCGCGACGCTCATGAGCTGCGGGCGCGCCAGGTCGGCGAAGATCGCCATCCCGGCGATCGCGTCGGCGATCTCGTCGCGGTCCGCCATCGAGTCCTCCAGCACGCGGGTGGGTCGCGGGGGATTGAATTCTGCACCCGCCCGGGCATGGGCGCGCGGCGGGCATGCCGCCGGTCGTGGCCGATCAGTTGACGGCGCCCCGGCCGTCGATCAGCATCGTTTGCTCACGGATCGACGGAGGAACGGATGACGCTGACGCAGGATCGGCGGACCGAGCTGTTGGCCGGCTGCGCGCTGTTCAAGGGGATCGACGCCCAGGGGCTGGCGTCGCTGGCCGAGCGCGCGACCACGGTCGACTTTCCGAACGGCCACATCATCGCCCGGGAGGGCGAGATCGGGACCGGCTTCTTCGTCGTCATCAGCGGATTCGTCCGGGTGGTTCGCGACGGGGAGCTCGTCGCTCGACTTGGACCCGGCGAGTTCTTCGGCGAGCTCTCTGTGCTCGACCGGATGCCCCGCAACGCCTCCGTCCTCGCGGATGGCCCCGTGAGCTGCCTCGCGCTGGCCTCGTGGGACTTCGAACGGATCCTGCTCGAGCAGCCCGCGCTGACGCTCGCCATCCTGCGCGGCGTCGCGGCCCGCCTGCGCGAGGTCACGGAGTCCGCGCGACACTGATGACCGTAGCCTCGGGCACGCTCACGTTCCTGTTCTCGGACATCGAGGGCTCCACGAGACTGCTCGCCGCGTTGGGCAGCGGCGCCTACACCACGGTCCTCGAGCGACAGGCGGCGATCCAGCGGGCCGCATTCGAGCGCCACGGCGGGCGCGAGGAGGGCACCGAGGGCGATTCGTTCTTCGTCGTGTTCGACAACCCGGTGGAGGCCGTCCTCGCAGCGGTCGAGGCGCAGCGAGCGCTCGCCACTGAAGCGTGGCCGGCCGGGGTCGAGCTCAGCGTCCGGATGGGCCTCCATGCCGGCGAAGCGTCCGGCTCGGCGGCGGGCCTCGTGGGTTTGGACATCAATCGGGCGGCGCGGATCGCGGCCGCGGCGCACGGCGGCCAGGTCGTCGTCTCCGACGCGGTCCGCTCGCTCGTGACGGGCGATCTCGAACCCGCCGTGGCGCTGCGCGGCCTCGGCAGCCACCGGCTCAAGGACCTCCGCGAACCCCAGCCGCTCTCCCAGGTCGTCGCCGAGGGCCTGCGGATGGAGTTCCCGCCGTTGCGCTCGCTCGACGCCCGGCCCAATAACCTGCCCACGCAGCTCACGTCGTTCGTCGGTCGCGAGCGAGAGCTCGCCGAGGCCGGCGCGCTCCTGGAGGCGAACCGCCTCGTCACCCTCACCGGCCCCGGCGGCACGGGCAAGACCCGGCTCTCACTACAGGTCGCCGCGGAGGCTGCCGATCGCTATCCGGACGGGGTCTTCTTCGTGGCGCTCGAGACGGTTCGCGAGCCGGCCCTCGTCGCGTCGCGAATCGCGTCGACGATCGGGCTCGCCGAGACGGGCGCGCGGACGGCCGACGTCGTGCTCCGCGAATGGCTTCTCGGCAAGCACGTCCTGCTCGTGCTCGACAATTTCGAGCAGGTGGTTGCCGCGGGCTCGGCCGTGGCCGACCTGCTACGGGATTCGACCGGCCTGTCCGTGCTCGTGACCTCGCGTGCCGCCCTGCGCGTGTCCGGAGAGCAGGAGTACCCGGTCCCCGGTCTCCCGACGCCGCCGGACTTCAGCCAGCTGTCGGCGATCGAGCTCGCGAGCCTCCCGATCGCGGAGCGCACGATCGACGCCGCGGCGTTGTCCACGTACGAGTCGGTCCGGCTGTTCATCGCCCGGGCGACGGCGGTCCGGCCCGATTTCCGGGTGACGAATGAGAACGCGCCGGCGGTCGCGGCGATCGCCGCGCGCCTGCACGGCATGCCCCTGGCCATCGAGCTCGCCGCTGCTCGGTCGAAGCTGTTCTCGCCCGAGGCGCTCCAGAAGCGCCTCGAGGACCAGCTCGGGCTGCTGTCGACCGGCGCCCGGGACCTTCCGGAGCGCCAGCAGACGCTCCGCGGCGCCATCGCGTGGAGCTACGAGCTGCTCGACGACGGGCACCGCCTCCTCCTCGACCGCCTGTCCGTGTTCGAGGGCGGCATCGATCTCGCCGCCGCCGAGGCGGTGTGCGGGCCGTCGGCGGAGCTCGGGATGGACGTCGTCGAAGGCCTCATGTCGCTCGTCGACCAGAGCCTGATTCGGAGCATCGATACACTGGGCGAACCCCGGTTCGCCGTCCTCGACACGATCGAGGCCTTCGCGGCGGAGAAGCTCGCGGAGCGGGGCGAGAACAAGCGCATCGCGCAGCGGCACGCTGCCTGGTTCCTCGAGCTCGCCGAGCGAGTCGCGCCGCAGCTGTCCGGCGATGACCAGCGCCGGCTGCTCGACCAGCTCGAGCTGGAGCACGACAACATCCGGGTCGTCCTGGACCGGGCGGCCGCCGCCGGCGACGCGCCGACGGCGATCGGGCTGGCGTATGCGGTCTGGCGGTTCTGGCAGAAGCGTGGCCACCTGTACGAGGCGCGTCGGCGCCTGAACGAGATGGCCGCCGGTCTGTGGTCGCACGCCCAGCCAGAGCTGCGGGCTCGCCTCATGGAGGCGCTCGGTGGCGTGTGCTGGTGGCAGGCGGACATCGCGTCGATGAAGCCCGCCTACGTGGAGGCCGTCGAGATCTGGCGCCGGCTGGGCAACCGGTCCGAGCTCGCGAACGCGCTCTACAACTACTCGTTCGCGTTCACGGTTCCGGAGGACCCGAAAGTCGGGATCTCCACGAACGATCCGAACGGCGAAGGAGTTGGCGCCCTGCAGGAGGCGCTCCAGGTCTACCGGGAGCTGGGCGACGTCCGGGGGGAGGCAAACGTCAACTGGGGTCTCGGGAACATGAAGTACTTCAGCGATGGCCCGGACACCGGCGTGGAGGAGTTCCGCGCATCGCTCGATGGATTTCGCACGGTGGGCGACCGGACGATGGAGGCGTGGGCCCTCCATCAGGTTGGCGGCGCGCTCTTGCGCGAGGGCAAGAACGACGAGTCGCGTCCAAACCTGCTGGAGGCGCTCCGACATTTCTACGACGCAGGAGACGCCGCTGGCATCACCCTGGTGATCGACGACCTGTCGTCGCAGGCGCTCGCGGACGGCGATGCCGTGCGGGCGGCCCGTTTGTGGGGCGCCGCCCGGACGCTGACGAAGGCGACCGGCGCGAATCTCGCGGGCTTCATCGATGGCTGGATCGAGCAGCAGGTTCGTCCCAACGTTCGAGCTGCCCTCGACCCGACCGAGCTCGAGCGAGGCGCGGCCGAAGGCGCTGCGTTATCGCTCGACGCGGCAGTCGCCTACGCGCTCGACGTCTCGGTCGACGACCTGAAGGCGGGCACGGGCCAGTCCATCTGAGCTGCGCGGCGCACCGCGCCGATCCTGGCTCGAAACTCCGGCGTGGCCGGCTCCGGCGCTATGGCGCTGTCCGGTCGTTCCCGATGAAGGCCGCGTACGTGATCGGCATCTCCCGCTCGAGGAACGTCTCGACGGCAAGCGCGTAGCGCCGGATCTCCCGCTGCGCGGTCTCCGCGGCCCGGAGCGAGATGAAGTTCATCAACGACCGCGCGTTGACCGTCCAGTAGAACTCGGTATACGCGCCGACGGGCAGAACCGAGCGTGCTAGCTCCCGCGCCACGCCGGCGTCCACGAGCGATGTGTAGGTCTCGTAGGCGACGTCGTAGGCCCTGCGCAGCTCCTCGCGCGTGTGCGCCGCGAGCTCGGCGTCGACTGGCTCGAAGGTATACGCACCGGGCTTCCCGACCTGTGAGCGAACGTCTTCCGGCTCCGGGACGTAGAAGTCGTCACTCGCCTTCGCGTACCGAAGACTGAACTCATTGAAACTCGAAATACGGTGGCGCATCCACTCCCTGGCCACGAAGATGGGGCAGCGGATGTGGAACCGGAAGCTGTTGTGCTCGAACGGCGTGCCGTGCCGGTCACGCATCAGGAAACGGATCAGGCCGCGGTCCGCGTCGTCGAGCTCCTCCTTGCGGCGGGCGAAGCTCACCCTCGCGGCGTTCGCGACCGACAGGTCGTCGGCCATCGAGGCGTCGAGCCGGACGAAGCCGTGATCAAGAAGCTCGATCCGGTCTCCCTCACCGATCGTCGGGGAGGTGACGGGTTCGGGCGCGTCGACGTCGGTCGTCATGCCTTCGGAGTCTACGACTGCCGACCCCCCGGCGGAGCTGAGCCTCAGGTCCTCATGTCAATCGACTCGAGGATCGGAAGGGCCTCGGACCAGGCGGCCTCGAGCTCCGCCGCGGGCGCGTGGATCGTCACCAGGAAGAGGCCGTCGTCGAGCCCGACGACGATGATGCGGACGTCGAAGTCGGTGTCGACCCGGAAGGTTCCGTCGTCGCCGCCGAACAACGCCAGCATCGGCAGCGGCGCGTGGAGGTCGACGCGCACTGCAGCGCCGCCGAGCAGCTCCATGTCGGTCACGTTCGCCGTCTCGATGTCCGACCGATCGACCCACAGGTCGACCGCCTCGTCCGGCGTCAGCTGTGAGGCCTCGACGATCGACATTCCGTGGATCTCGAGGGGATGCGCGAACCCGAGGAGGCGCTGGGGCAGCTCCGGGCCCGCCCCGTCGGCATCCCGCTGGATGTCGAAGAACTCCCCGTTCAGGTGGCCGGCGATCCAGCCTGGCTGATCAACCTCGAACGAGAACCCGATGTCGAACGGCGGTGCGCTCCAGTAGGTCCCGGGCTCGAGCGCGGCGGCGAATTCGGTGGGGAGGGGCGTGACGCCACTCGGGGCCGGGGCTGGTGTCAGGCGGTGCCTGGGCGATCCAGCGACGGGCGAGGCGGCGGCAGCGGTGCTCGGCGGGACCGACGCGGCGAGCGAAGGTCCGGACGTCGCGCCGGGCGAGCACGCGCCGACGAACGCGCCGAAGACGAGCGAGAGCGCGGCGCCGCGGATCCCATGGAACGGCATGCGCTCTGTTGAGACCCGAAACGTGCCGAGCGTGACGTTACCGATCGAGCTCGGCGATGAACCTGCGGATGACCTTGGCGAGGCGCGGGCCGGCCTCGGCGCCGGCCGCCAGGACCTCCTCGTGGCTGAGGGGCTCGCCCGTGTAGCCCGCGCCGGCATTCGTGACCAGCGAGAAGCCGCAGACCTCGAGCCCCGCCCAGCGCGCGGCGATGCACTCCATGACCGTCGACATTCCGACGGCGTGGCCGCCCATCGTGGCGAAGAGCCGCACCTCGGCGGGGGTCTCGTAGTTCGGCCCGATGAGCCCGACGTACACACCCTCGGCCAGGTCGACCTCCTCGGCCCGGCCCGCGGCATGGAGGCGCTCCCGGAGTCGCGCGCTCCAGGCGTCGGTCATGTCCGGGAACCGGTCGCCGATGGCCGGCGCGTTCGCTCCGACCAGCGGGTTGTGCCCGGTGAGGTTCAGGTGGTCGCGAATGACCATGAGCGTCCCCGGACCGAACGACGGGTCGAGCCCGCCCGCGGCATTGGTCAGTACGAGGACCTTCGCGCCGAGGCGCCGGAAGAGGAGGACCGGCTGGACGACCAGCCCGGGCGCGTTGCCCTCGTAGAGGTGGAACCGGCCCTGCAGCATCACCACCGGCCGCCCCGCGAGCCGGCCGAGCAGGAGCCGGCCGACGTGCCCGGGCGCCGTCGCGGCGGGCCAGCCCGGCAGCTCGGCGAAGGGCACGGCCACGGCGTCGTCGAGCTCGTCGGCGAGCCCGCCGAGGCCCGAGCCGAGCACGATGCCGACCTCGGGGACGAGATCGGACCGGGCGCGGACCGCGGCCTCGAGCGCATCGAGCCGCGCCGGCTGGTCGATCGGTGGGAGGGGCGTCGTCGGGTCGATCACGGGACGCAGAGTAGGACTCGTCCGGGCTGCCGTGGAGGCATCCGGGAGTGCGGGCCTCCAGAGCTTCGTCCAGGGGTCGACGGCCGGTGGCCCGCATGCTTCTGCGGGTCCGACGGGAGTACCGACACCGGGATGCCGGTCACGTCCCGCCGAACCGTCCCGGGGACGACGCAGGAACGTCGTCGCGACCGGGTACAGAAGCGCCCGAAGCGACCGGCCCTGGCGCGAGGTTCCTTGATGTGATCTCGGTTCCTCGTTCCCTGGCGGCCCCTTCGGGCAAGACCTACCTTACGAATCCGCGTGGCGCCGGGTCAACGTTGTTATCCACGAGTTGCAATTCCGGCGCCGGAGACTGTCCACCAGTTGTGTTGTCCGTGTGGACAGATCGTGGACAAACTCCGATCCCAGCGCGGCTCAGCCGAGCCTCGGACAAGGAGGCGGCGAGCACCCGAGCGAGCGCACTCGAACGTGCGTGAGCGAGGGGCGGAGCCGCCGACGCGGTCCGAGGCCGGATGGGCCGTGCTGGTCAGCCGCCGAGGGCGAACATCTCGATCTTCGGGAGCCGTTCGGTGGAGGCGGCGCGGCGCTCCGAATAGCGATCGTCGCGACCGGCCCAGATCCCGGCGACGAGGTGACCGAGCTCCGAGTCGGTGCGGCCGGCCCGCAGCGGCTCGCGCAGGTCGTGCCCGAACGCGCTGAAGAGGCACGTGTACAGCTTGCCCTCAGCCGAGATCCGCGCCCGCGTGCAGTCGCCACAGAACGGCTGCGTGACCGACGCGATCAGCCCGATCTCGCCTCGACCATCTGCGTACCGCCAGCGCGCGGCGACCTCGCCGCGGTAGGTTGGCGCGGCCGGCTCGAGGGGCCACTCGCGCCCGATCATCTCGACGATCTCTGCGGCAGGGACGACGTCATCGAGCCGCCAGCCGTTGGTCGTGCCCACGTCCATGTACTCGATGAACCGGAGCACGTGGCCCGCGTCGCGCGCCCATCGCGCGAGCGGCAGGATGCCGTCCTCGTTCTCGCCACGCTTGAGGACGACGTTGATCTTGACCGGTCCGAGGCCGGCCTCGACCGCGGCATCGATCCCTTCGAGCACCCGCGCGACCGGGAAGTCGACGCCGTTCATCCGGCGGAACACCTCGTCGTCGAGGGAGTCGAGCGAGACCGTGACGCGACGCAGGCCTGCATCCGCCAGTGGCCGGGCCAGGGCGCGCAGCGCCGAGCCATTGGTCGTCAGCGCGAGATCGACCTCCTCGCCGTCGGGCGTGCGGAGGCCGGCGAGCAGCGCGACGAGATCGGGCAGGTTCCGGCGGACCGTCGGCTCACCACCCGTGATCCGCAGCTTGCGCACCCCGAGGCCCACGAACACGCCCGCCAGGCGGTGGATCTCCTCGTAGCTCAGGATCTCGTCTCGCGGCAGGAACCGGTAATCCCGACCGAACACGTCCGAGGGCATGCAGTACGGGCACCGGAAGTTGCAGCGGTCGGTGATCGAGATGCGCAGGTCGCGCAGCGCGCGACCCATTCGATCGAGCTGTCCCGCCCGACCGTCGAAGGAATCGAGCGCATCGAACGACTCGGGAGCGTCTCGGCGCATGGCCTGTTCGAGCATGGGCGCATAGGGTACCCCTCGCGTCGGGAGGCCTCGCCGGAGCGTGCCGGAACGTGCACCGGTACCTCCGCCGCGCCCGGCGGTACCACCAGTGCACTACCCCACACGCGACTGCACCACGACGATCCGGAGCGTCCGGTACCGGAATGAGCCGGGCGTTCAACACGCCCCCGAGGAATCGTCGAAGCGATGTCAGGCACGCAGAAACGCGGCTTCCGCCTCCCGTGGGCTGCCGAGCGCGGCCCGGACGACGGGAGCGCCGCTGCGACCCTGGATCCGGAGCTCGACCCGAGCGTCGCCGCCGCGATCGACGACCTCGGTGCGAACCCGTTCAAGCGAGCCGGGTCCGCGTCGCCAGACACGTCAACGGGCGCCGCACCGGCTGCGTCCCCAGCGCCCGAAGGGACTGCCGAGGCCAGCATGATCGAGACCGAGTCGCCCATGTCCGAGCCCGGAGCGGGTCCACCAGCCGCGAAGGCCAACGGCGCGTGGCCGGTGTCAGACCAGACCGGTACGCCCGAGCACGCCTCGGATGCGAGGCGCGCCGCTGCTCGGCCGCCAATCCACGTCGAGGGCGAGCCACGTGTCGGCCGGCGCGAGAACCCGCTGGTCGCCGGGCTGGTCAAGGCGATGCGCGAGGCAGCGATCGCGAGCCGCGCGGAGACGACGAACCGGCTGCGCGCCGAGGCAACGGCACGGGTCGAGGCGATCCGCGCCGGCGCAACGGACGCCGCGGCGGCCCTGCGCAAGCGCGCCGAGGAAGACATCGCCGGGATCCGCGAGTGGTCCAAGGCGGAGATCGCGCGCGTCCGACAGCAGACCGAGGAGCGGATCGAGACCCGCCGAGTCGAGCTCGCGGGTGAGACCGAGCGACAGGTCGCGGGCATCGACCACATGGTGGAAGAGGTCGAGACGACGGTCGCCGCCTACGAGGCGGACATGGACAGCTTCTTCGAGCTGCTGCTGTCCGAGAACGACCCGGCTCGGCTGGCAACGCTCGCCGAGCAGGCCCCGGAGGCGCCGGACATGACCGGCGATGCCGATTACGAGACCGATTGGCAGGATGCGCGCCTCGACTCGACGCCAGCCGAGGCCGTGGGCGAGAGCGCGGCACCGACGTCGGCCGGGGCCGACGAGGGCGACCTCGTCCAGGCACGCGGCGACGCGGAAGCCCAGGTCGCCGACGTCGCGGAGGCGAACGCTGCCGATGGCGCGGCGAGCGACGCCGTGGCGGCGACGACAGGACCGGACGACGCGGGATCGGTCGAGGCGGAAACGCCGGCCGCGGAGGCGCATGTCGAGGAAGCGCTCGAGGCTGCCGCGGCCGCCGAGGCCGAGGCCGAGGCGACCGAAGGGCTCGACATGGTGACGCCTGATCGGTGGCCGGCCGCGGTCATGGGCTCCGCCCGTCCCGAGGTGGCACCGACGAACGAATCAGTCCCGGAATCGACCGGGCAGAGCCGGCTGCTCGTCAGCGGGCTCACGAGCGTGGCCGGGATCTCGGCCTTCAAGGGTGCGGTCGGGGGGCTGCCGGGCGTTCGCTCGGTCAGTGTCTCGTCCGGGGAGAGGGGTGTGTTCATTTTCAGCGTCAGCCACGAGGCCTCGGCGAACATCGCCGAGTCCGTCGCCGGGATGACCGGGTTCGCCGTTCGAATCACGGAAAGCACCGGTGACAGCATCACCATCGTCGCCCACGAGCCGGCCGCGTGATGGGCACCAACAACGAGTACGACCCGAACCGGCCCGCCGTCGCGATCGCGATGGCCGATCCGGACCGATCGCACGTCGACGACGTCCTGAGCGAGGCCGGCTTCGAGACCATCCCACTGCCGCCCGGCGCATCCCTCGCCGAGGCGTTCTCGCCGGCGACACCGTCGCTCGTCGCCGTCGTCGACGTCGCGGGTGATCCCGAGGGCGTCGTCGGACAGGTTGCCGAGGCCCGTCGTGGGCGGCCCGACGCGCTCGCCGTCCTGTACCTCGCCAGCGAGGGCGAGCTCGACGGCCTCGAGGCTGCCGGGCTCGACGAGCGCGACGAGATCGTCCTGCGCCCGTGGAGCATCGACGCCCTGCGCTGGCGCGTGGAGGCCATGGCCATCCGCGCCCAGGTGCCCACCACGGCGAGCAGCGACGCTGTCCTCTCGGGCGGGCACGTTGGCGACGACTGGTCGCCCGGCGCGCCGGTCTATCTCGTCTTCAACCCGAAGGGTGGCGTCGGCAAGACGACGATCGCGACGAATCTCGCCGCCGTGCTCCAGATCCGGAAGCAGATGCAGGTCCTCCTGCTGGACGCCGACACGGTGACCGGCCACGTCGGCCTGTCGCTGGGGATGTCGGGTGGCCGCTCGCTTGCCGACAGCTGGATCGACGAGGACGCGGGCTACGGTCACGAGTCCCTGCTCGACATCGCCGAGCAGCACTCGTCCGGGATCCGCGTGGTCGCCCTGTCGTCGAACCCGCTGAACCACGCAACCCTGAAGCCGGACCGCGTCCTCGACGCGATCTCCGAGGCACGCCACGGCGCCGATGCGGTGGTGATCGACCTCCACCCCTCGTACAGCGACGTCAACCTCGCGATCTTCACCATCGCCGACCGGATCCTCGTGCCCGTCACGCCGGACCTGCCGGCGATGCGGGCCGCGATCCAGCTGAAGGACGTCGCCACCGAGATCGGTGTGCGAGACCGCCTCGCGATGATCGTGAACCGCGCGAACAGCGGCGTCCCGGTGGCGGACATGGAAGCGACCGTCGGCCTGCCGGTGATCGCCCATATCCGCTCCGCCGGCATGCACTTCGTCTGGTCGGCGAATGCCGGCAAGACGCTCATCGACAAGTTCCCGAAGCATCCGGTCGCCCAGGACTTCGAGCATCTCGCCAACGGCCTGCTCACGGCCAACGCGAGCGTTCGGCCGCAGGTTCGATCGCGCGACACGGGCTCCCTGATCAAGAACCTCTTCGGCCGAAAGGCGATCTCCGAGGCGTAGGCTCGCCCGCGCCGTTCTCGACCGGGCTGGCTACTCCTCGGTCTTGCCGGAGTTCTCGCGGATGGTCTCGACGACCGCGGCGTCCGCGAGCGTCGTGGTGTCGCCGAGCGTGCGGCCCTGGGCGATGTCACGGAGCAGCCGGCGCATGATCTTGCCCGAGCGCGTCTTGGGCAGGTCGGGCGTGAACATCAGCGACTTGGGCTTGGCGATCGGGCTGATCTTCGTCGCGACGTGATCGCGCAGCTCCTTGCCGAGCGTGTCGCTCGGCTCGTTGCCGAGCCGCAGGATGACGAAGGCGATGATCGCCTCGCCGGTGACCGCGTCGGGCCCGCCGACGACTGCCGCTTCCGCGACCGCGGGATGTGACACGAGCGCGCTCTCGATCTCGGTCGTCGACAGTCGATGCCCGGAGACGTTCATGACGTCGTCCACGCGGCCGAGCAGCCAGAAGTAGCCGTCCTCGTCGCGCTTCGCGCCGTCACCCGCGAAGTACATGCCCGGGAAGCGGCTCCAGTACGTCGACTTGTACCGCTCGGGGTCGCCGTAGATGCCTCGGAGCATCGCCGGCCACGGCCGCTTGAGGACGAGGTATCCCCCACCCCCGAGCGGCACGGACTCGCCGTTGCCGTCGACGACGTCCGCCTCGATCCCCGGGAACGGGAAGGTAGCGCTCCCGGGCTTCGTCGTCGTGACACCGGGCAGGGGCGTGATCAGGATCTGGCCCGTCTCGGTCTGCCACCACGTATCGACGATGGGCGCCTTCCCGCCGCCGATGTGCTCGTGGTACCAGAGCCACGCCTCGGGGTTGATCGGCTCGCCGACACTGCCCAGGACGCGCAGCGACGACAGGTCGTGCTTCGCCGGATGCTCCTCGCCCTGCTTCATGAACGCGCGGATGGCCGTCGGCGCGCAGTACAGGATCGAGACCTTGTAGTCCTCGATGATCTGCCACCAGCGGTCCCATGCCGGCGTGTCCGGGGTGCCCTCGTACATCACGCCCGTCGTCGCGTTGGCGAGCGGCCCGTAGACGATGTAGCTGTGGCCGGTCACCCAGCCGATGTCCGCGGCGCACCAGTACACGTCGTCCGGCTTGAGGTCGAAGATCATCTCGTGGCTGTAGCTCGTCCCGAGGAGGTAGCCCGCCGTCGTGTGCATGATCCCCTTGGGCTTCGCGGTCGTGCCCGAGGTGTACAGCAGGTAGAGCATGTGCTCGCTGTCGAGCGGGACGGGCGGGCAGTGTGGCGCCTGCGCCTCGACGAGGTCGTGCCACCAGTGGTCGCGGTCCTCGACCATCGTCACGGTCTTCGCTTCGTCGCCCAGCCGGCGCACGACGAGGACAGAGCGGACGGAGGGTGAAGACTCGAGTGCGAGGTCGACAGCGGGCTTGAGCTCGGCGGGCTTGCCCCGGCGCCAGCCGCCATCGGCGGTGATGACGACCTTGGCGTGGGCGTCGTTGATCCTGCCCGACAGCGCCTCGGCGGAGAAGCCACCGAACACGACCGTGTGCGGGGCGCCGATCCGGGCGCACGCGAGCATCGCGATCGGCAGCTCCGGGATCATGGGCATGTAGATGGCGACGCGGTCGCCGTGCTCGATCCCGAGCGCCCGGAGCGCGTTGGCCGCCTTCTGGACCTCGCGGTGGAGGTCCGAGTACGTGATCGTCCGCGTGTCGCCCGGCTCGCCGATCCAGTGGTAGGCGACCTTCGATCCGTGCCCGTTCTCCACGTGCCGGTCCACGCAGTTGTAGCTGACGTTCAGCTCGCCGCCGGTGAACCAGCGGGCGAACGGGAGGTCCCACTCGAGCGTTGTCTCGAATGGCTTGGACCAGCTGATCCGCTCGCGAGCGAGATTCGCCCAGAACTCCTCGAAGTCCGCGTCCGCCTGGAGGTACAGGTCGGCCGTCGCATTCGCCTGCGCGCTGAACGCCGGGTCCGGCGGGAACGTCCGGACCTCGTGGAGCAGGTTCTCGATCTCCGGCGCGCTCGATGGCACCTGCGGCTCGTCGACGGCCACCTCGGCCTCCCTCAGGGGATACGGACGATCGATCCTACCAACTGCGGCACGGACCGGGTCTACCCGCCCTGGCTGTCACCCGCGGCCATGCCCTCGTCCGGCGGCGGGAGGTTGCCCGGCTCGCGCGCCAGGACGACGCGCTGCGGGCGCGGGATCTCGATGCCGTGTTCGGCGAACGCGGCGAGCAGGCGCTTCCGGAGCTCGCCTGCCGCGGCCCACTGGTCCGGGGCGCGGACCGTGCCGAGGATCTTGATCGTCATGCCGTACTCACCGAGCGCGGAGATCCGGTCCACCTTCGGCGGCTCCATGACCCGACGCTTCCAGTCGGGTTCGTCGGCCATCGTCGTTCCGACCTCGTTGACGACCTGCGTGGCCTTCTCGATGTCGGTGCCGTACGCCACGACGACGTCCTGGTTGATCCGCGCCCACACGCGGGTGAGGTTGCTCGCGACCTGGATCTCGCCGTTGGGCACGGTGTGGACCACGCCGTCGAGGTCGCGCAGAGTCGTCCGTCGGAGGCTGAAGTCCTCGACCGTGCCCGACACCCCGGCGACGCGGACGACGTCGCCCTTGCTGAACTGGTTCTCGATGAGGATGAGGGCGCCGTTGAGGTAGTCGCGGACGAGGTGCTGGGCGCCGAAGCCGACGGCCACGCCGACAACGCCGAGTCCGGCAATCGCAGGGCCGATGTCGAGCCCGAACGCTCGCAGGGCCATGAGCCCGGCGATGACGACGACGAAGAACCGGATGACGTTGGCGCCGAGGTCGTCGAGCGTGTCCATCCGCTTCTGGAGCTCGACGGCGGACAGCTCCTGCGCCGTTCCCTCGGTCGCCTCGCGATCCAGCAGGGCCTTGACGATGCCCCGGATGAACAGCCGCGAGACGCGGACGAGGATCAGGGCGACGACGATGATGATGAGGATCGGCAGCGCCACGTCCCGGAGCGCGTCGACGACCGTCGACCAGGGCTCCTCCCCGAAGTCGGGCATGCGGGGAGGTTAGCGGTCGGTCGGCGGCGGCGTCGGCTGGCCCACGGGACCGCTCAGTCGGGCGTCATCGTCTCCGACGGCATGCTCCACTGTGAGCTCGTGACCTCGTGCGCGCCTCCACTGGCGCGTGCCTCGAGCGCGGCATCGAGCGAGTCGGCGAAGCTGGTCACGACTCGATCGACGATGTCCTCCCGGGCGTGGGCCTCGCAGAAGAACCACGGCTCGCGCGAGTCCGGCTCGGGCATCGCGCCGCGGGCCATCATGCCCATGGCCACGGCGTCGTAGAGGTCGTGGTCCGAGTTCGCCCAGTCGCGGTACTCCGTCGGCGCCTTCTCGATGAACATGACCCCGAACATGACCGGGTCGCCGGTGAACACGTACGGCAGGCCGCGCTCGGAGATCACCTCGGACAGCCCCGCCTGCACGGCTCGACCGACGTCGCGCACCGTGGCCAGCGCCTCGGTGTCGCGGATGATCCGCAGGGTTGCAACCGCGGCGGCGGCGGCTACCCGGTTGCCCGCGTACGTCCCGCCGTGGGAGACGTGGTCGGGCAGAACTGACATGACCTCGTCGGAGCCCGCAAACGCAGCGGCCGGGTAGCCATTGCCGATCGCCTTGGCGAAGGTCGCCAGGTCCGGCGTCACGCCGAAGTACTCTGCTGCGCCGCCACGACCGAGCCGGAAGCCCGTCTTGACCTCGTCGAAGATCAAGAGCGCGCCGAACTCGCGGGTGAGCGCCCGCATCTCCTCGTGGAAGCCCTCGTGGGGCATGATCCCCTGCGCGTTGCCGAGGATCGGCTCGACGATCATCGCGGCGATGTCGTCGCCGTCGCGCTCGAAGATCCGGCGTAGGACATCGAGACGATTGAACCGTGCCGGGATGACGGTCTGCGCGACCGCCTCGGGGATGCCGCGACCCCACGCGAGCGCGACCGGGTTGTCCTCGTCGCCGAGCTCGCCCATGTCGTTGGGCGTCACCGAGATGAGGGCGTAGTCGTGGACGCCGTGGTACTGGCCCTCGAACTTCACGATCTTGCTGCGCCCGGTGTAGGCCCGAGCGATGCGCATCGCGTGCATCGTCGCCTCGGTGCCGGACACGGTCATGCGCGCCTTGCCGACCCAGCCGGTCATCTGCTTGATGAGCTCCATCGCCTCGATCTCGTCCTCGGAGGTGAGGGAGAAGCTGACGCCCTTGCGCATCCGCTCGTTGACGTAGTCGTCGACCCGCGGGTCGGCGTGGCCCAGGATCACCGGGCCGTAGCCCAGGCGCAGGTCGATGAACTCGTTGCCGTCGATGTCCCAGACGCGGCCGCCCTGGCCGCGGTCCACGTAGATGGTGTCGTCGCCCCACGCGCGGAAGTTCGAGTCGGTGCCGCCGGGCATGGTCCGGAGGGCGCGCTTGTAGAGCGCCATCTGGCGGTGCGCGGCGCAGGCTGGGCGGGTTCGGCACGGGGCTCCTTCGCAGGTGTGGGCGCGGCCCGATTCGGGCGCCCGGGATCGGGATCAGTGCGCGCGAATCGTGCCACGCGCGTCGGCGGGGCGTCAAAGAGCGATTCGTACGAGTTGGCCGTTCTTCGTGCGAAATCCGCAGCATTCGCCGCCTAGGACGCCTCCGGGCGCTCCGATTCGAAGGTCGGGACGCGGCTCTCCTCGGCGACCCGAAGGACGTGACGCACCGGTGGCGCGGCCGGGTCGGAGCCTGCCGGGAGGTGGACCATGGCCTCCTGGGCCCGTTCGGTCCACCACTCGAATCGGTCGGGCGTGCCGGTCGTGTAGATCACCGACGGGAGGTCGTGCTCGTCCATGAACAGGGACCGCCCGTCGTGCGGCGGGCCCACGAGTCGAACCTGGACGAGGCCGCCCTGCCCGTCCAGGGCGGTCTTCCAGTCCGCCGGCCGCGACTCGTCCGGGAACCGAGGTCGTTCGTCCATCTTCGGCTCAGACGCCGATGCGGTGCCAGGGCCCCCAGATCGCGAACGTGATGCCACGTGACGCCTGGATGTTCACGAACAGGGTCTTGCCGTCGCGGCTGAACGTCGAGCCGGCGAACTCGTCGTTGAACCGTGATGCGCCGGTCGGGCTGAGCAGTCTGTTGAGCGCGATGTTCCACAGCCTGCCGGTGCGCGACAGGCCGCGGACGTAGTTGTCGGCGGTGCTGTCCTCGCACAGGACGAGCGTCCCTCGCTCGCTGGTGGTGACGTTGTCCGGGAAATCGAGCGTGTCGGGTCCCGGCGACTGGTAGACGAGCGTCAGCCACCGCCATGCGGGAATGTACGCCCAGATCTGGCCCCAGCCGTTGCCCCAGCCCTGGACGGTGTCGCTGGCGCCCGGCTCGGGGTCGCCGCCACCCTGGGTCGAGCAGAAGAAGATGACCCCGTCGTCATAGACGGCGCCCTCGAGCCTCGAGAAGCCCGCGGCACCCTGCGCACGACCCTGGTTGCCGACGTAGTTCAACGCAGCGTCGTTCGTCGTCGGTGCCGACACGCCGGGGGTGTACGGGAAGCTTGGCGCCGGATCGTCGATGTCGACCCAGTCGACGAGGTAGCTGGCCCACCTGGGCTGCCGCTTCGCGAGGTCGGCGTTGGGGACGCCCTTCACCTTGAGCATCTGGAGCCGGCCGCCATCCTCGATCCGGCGCTTCCTGAACGCGTTGGACGGGGGGATGTAGCGGTAGAAGCCGGACGGGTAGCCGAAATTGTCCTCGGTGAGGTACAGGACCCCGCTCCTGGGGTCGAAGGCCACCGCCTCGTGGGCGAACCGGCCGGCCTTCGTGATCGGCTCGCCGCTGGCGTGGCCGTCGACCGGTACCTCGTAGATGAACCCGTGGCGCTGGTTGAGCAGGACGTTGGAGGCGCCGGTGAAGTCCGGCCCGACGTCGGGACCGTTGACGGTCTCCTCGCACGAGACCCATGCGCCCCAGGGCATCCGCCCGCCGGCGCAGTTCATCTGCGTGCCGTTCAGGCTCGTGAACGAATTGACGACCTCGCCGAAGCGGGTGACCTCGGTCGTGGTCGTGCCGCCGAGGGCGGAGGTGTCGTAGGTCCAGTCGCCGGCCGGGCCCATGTGACCATTCGGGGCGTTGCCGTTGAGCTCGTGATTGCGAATGAGGATCGAGTTGCCGTCATCGCCCCGGAAGGCGGCCATGCCGTCATGCCGGCCGGGGAGCGTCGTGCCGTCGTTCAGGACGACCGCGACCTCGGTGTCGTGGAACGACCGGTAGTTGAAGTCCTTTGGCAGGTGCAGGCGAACGATCCCATCGCGCTGGTCGGCGACCGGGAACAGGTCGTCGAACGACGCCGGGACGGTGGCTGCGTTGGCGAGGGCCACGAAGCCATCGAATGGTCCGTGCAACGCCGCAGCCCCTGCGGTCGCGGCGGCGCCCTTGAGGAAGGTACGACGATCGACCTGCACCATGGCGGTCCTCCCGACTCGACTTCGCGCGGCGCTTCAGCGTCGCTCCGCTGACCCCCCGGTGAGGTGCCTATGGTGCGCCTCGACCTCCCCTGTCCGCAACTCGGGCCGAGGCTCCTCAGACGGGCGTCGATACCCAGTTCGGGAGCTCTGCGGAGAGGGTCGCGAGGGGTAATGAGCCGTGGCCGAGCAGCTGGTCGTGGAACTCCCGCAGGTCGAACGCGGCGCCGTCACGGGCGGTGAGCT
This sequence comes from uncultured Chloroflexia bacterium, assembly GCA_963721765.1. GTDB lineage: Bacteria > Chloroflexota > Limnocylindria > Limnocylindrales > CSP1-4 > UBA5189. Next base: position 406,909 of record CAVRJP010000001.1, on the reverse strand, counting down.
CGCGGCGCAGCCGCTCGATCTCGCGCTGGCCGATCTTGTAGGTGAGCGCCTGGCCCGGCCAGGAGATGTAGCGGTCGGTCTCGATCACCGCGTCGGTCTCGGTGAGCCCCGCGGACAGGAGCAGGTCGATCGACTGCTGGCGCGTCCAGCGCAGGGCGTGGAGGCCGGTGTCGACCACCAGTCGCGCCGCGCGCCAGGCCTGCGCGTCCAGCATCCCGAATCGCTCGGCCTCGTCTCGATACAGGCCCATCTCGTCCGCGAGCCGCTCGGCGTACAGGCCCCAGCCTTCGACGTACGCGCCGCCGGCGTACCGGGCGGCGAATCGCCGGAACAGGTTGAGCGACGTGTTCTCGCTCTCGAGCGAGATCTGGAAGTGGTGGCCCGGGATCGCCTCGTGGTACGTCGTCGAGGCGAGCCGCGAGTAGGTGCGCGACGGCAGGTCGAACGTGTTGACGTAGTACGTGCCCGGCCGGGTCGTGTCGGCCGATGGCGGGTAGTAGTACGCGAAGGGCGCGTCGCGCTCCTTGTACTCCTCCACCGGGATGACCCGGCACAGCGAGACGGGCGTGCGGCGGAACATCGCCGGCGCCGCGGCGTTCGCGCGCTCGATGTCCTCCGTCGCTCGGGCGATGAGGGTCTCGCGGGATTCGGCCTGGTTCCCGGGGTCCGCGGCGAGGGCGGCGCGGTAGGCCCGCGGTGTCGTCGCCGAAGCCGGCGCCGCTCGAGATCACCCGGCGCTCGGACTCGATGTCCTCGAGCTCGGCGAGCCCGATCTGGTGGACCTCGCTCGGGTCGGGTTCGAGCGTCGTCCACCGGAGGATCTGGGTCCGGTAGAGCGCGTCGCCGTTGGGCGCGGACCAGATGCCGTTCTCCGGGCGGGATGCGGCGAGGTACTCGCCGCGAAGGGCGTCCAGGAACGCCGCGTCGGCGGGATAGACCTCGTCCCGGATGACGGCGCGAATCGCCTCGCGATCCTCGTCCCGTGCCACCTTCACGAGGGACGGCACGACCGCATCCTCGATCGGCGTCGCGAGCATTCGCTCGACCTGGGCGATCGTGCGCTCGGCGACGATCCGGGGCGCCGTCAGGCCGCTGGCCAGCGCCTCACGCAGCAGCTCCCGGTTGTCGGCCATGTACTTCGGGTACGCGTGGAGGCGGGCGAGGAACAGCTCCAGCCGCTCCGGCGTGTCGGCCGCCTGGAACTGGCAGAGCTGGGGCAGCAGCGTCTGCGGGCCGCCCATCTGGTCGACGACCTGGAGCGTGTCGATCCGCTGGTCATCGAGGACGATGAAGATCTCGCCGATCACGCGCAGGACGTCGCGCGTGATCCGGTCCTCGACATTGAGGCCCTCGTTCGAGATCGCGGCTGCGGCGTCGCGCATGTCCTCGGCGAGGCGGCGTCGGTCGGCGCGGCCGATCGGGCTCGGGTCAGGCAGGCGATCGTCGAAGCGCGTGTCGCCATTGATCGTCGCGCTGATCGGGTTGAGCGCCTTGAAGCGCTCCCAGAAGCCGTCGGCGAGCTGGTCGACGGCGGTCGGCTCGGGCAACCTCGTGCCTCCGTGCGCTCCGCGCCGGGCATGCGTCCTCGATGTCCGGGCCCGGGGCGGCTCAGGGTATCGCGTTCGCCGCTTCGAATAGCCCGAGCTGCTCCGCGCGGCGCTCGATGACCGGGTCGAGGCCGAGGTACGGTTCGATGTCGGCCAGGCTCAGCGGCTCGCGCTCGAGCCAGGCTCGGAGGTGCGGCCACAGGATGACGTGCCAGTTCGACGCCTCCAGCGCCTCGCGCAGGACGGGCGACGCCTCGAGCTTGTGCTTGGCGAGGTCGCGCCGCTCCGGGGCGAGGACGAGGAAGCGGACGATCCGCTCGTCCGGCGGGATGCGGGCGTGGCGGCGCACGAGGACGTCGCCGAGCATCGCCGTCCACTCGACCTCGAACAGCAGCGCCGAGGCGCCGCGCTGGTACCAGATGCAGTCGATCGCCTCGCCGTCCTCGGCGGGCACGACCGAGGCGGTTGGGAACCACGGCTCGCGCTCGCGATGCGGGTCCAGGAAGTCGCCGAGCGTGCGATCGCCGATCCGGCGAGCCTGGTCGCGCTTGCCGAGCCAGACCCGCATCCCGAGCTGGTGGCCGCCATTGGCGAGAAGTGCCAGGAGCTCGGTGTGCTCCGCGGTCCGGCGCCGGAGGTCCTCCGCGGTCACGAGTCGGCTCGACGTGGAGGCCGGACTCCGATAGCTGGTGAGGCAGGCGCGGACCAGGGTCTCGTCCGGCAGGTCGTGGCCGGGGAAGAGCGCGGCGACACGCTCGAAGAACGCGGTCTCGGCGATGGGCCCGGCGGTCGAGAGGAGGCTGTAGACGGCCCACTCGACCCGATCCGCGAGCGGGATCGAGGCGCCCTCGCGGTCGCCCCTTTCGCCGAGCCACCAGCGACCGGGCTCGATCTCGGTCACGCGTCGCTGGGTCGGCCGCGTGAGCTCGTCGGTGACGAGGGCGAGGACGCGCTCGACCGGGTCGCGCGGCGGCGCGGGACGGGCGAAGGTCGACGTGCGAGGGCGCGTGCCGGTGCTGCCGGTGCGCGTCGCCGCGTGGCTTGCCTGCGCGGCGGCGCCGAGGGTGCCGGGCGCCGCATCGAATCCGGCCGCCAGCTCGGCGGCCGATGGCCCGTCTCCGTGATCCGCGTCGTGATCGTTCTCGGAGATCGTCGTGTCGGTCGCGAGGAGGCGCCGCAGCTGGCCGGTCCGGTCGAGGCCCACGAGGATCTCGCCGAGCAGCCGCTCGTACCGCGCCGGCTCGCCTCGGGCGCTCAGGACCTCCACCGCGGTCTCGAGCACGGTCCTGGCCGCCTCGTCCGCCGAGAAGGGCCGCGCCTCGATCCGCTCGGGCGGTGCGAAGAGGCCGGGACCCGGGACGAGCTCCGGGTCGCCGCGGCCGCCGGGACCCCGCTCCAGCCGGACGTTGCTGCGGGTTCGAGGGCCGGGCGGGAGGACCCCGCCCGGTGGGACGAGCTCCACGACGCCCCCGACCTCGTCGTCGGGATCGCCCAGTCGGGCCTCGACCAGCCGGTAGCCGGCGCCGACGCCGCCCAGGACCGCGGCCGCGAGCGCCTCCGGCCCACCATGCTCCAGCAGCAGGACCACTCGCGCGTCGCGGGAGAGATGGGGCGCGATCGCTTCGAGCGACCGGCGGAGGGCCGCCGCCTGCCAGGACCACGGCGCACGAACCGTCGGGCCGAGCAGCGGCTCGAGGGGTAGCAACCCGGCAGCTTCGCGCCCAAGCGCCCAGGCCGTCCCGTGATAGGCCGTCCCGAGGCGCTCCTGGCTGAACCTCGGCGGCGGCTGGCCGAGGACGAGCCGGATCCGCGGGGTCGCGGCGGTGCGGGCGCCACTCGGGCGGCTCGCGTCGGCCGCGTGCGGGCCATCGCGGGGGCCGTCGCGCCACGGCGCTCGAGCCTCCTCGGCCAATCGGTCGAGAGCGCCCGGCGTCATGACCCGGAGCACCGCGTTCGGCGCGCCCTCGACGAGGCTGCGCAGGTCCGTGCCGAATCTCGCTTCGAGCGGCCCCGGCGCAGTGCCCTCCAGCCGCTGCACGAAGGCGCGCACGACCCGGTAACCGTCCTCGAACGCGAGCCACGGGTTGCGCTCGCGCCAGCGCTCCGGGATGGAGCTCTTTACCGTGCCCGCGGCGATCCGCAGCGACGGCATCCTCGCCGCGCCGAGGCCGAGCCGGCTCGAGGGCAGCACCGCGTGCAGGAAGGCGAGCCGGAGCGCCGACTCGACGGCCGCCGCCCTGAGGTCGCCCTCGATCCGGGCGAGGATCGCCGCGAGCCCCACGAGCTGCCGATCCGTGTGGAGGCCGAGGATCGCGTCGACGAGCCCCGCGCCGCCATCGGGCACCGGGAAGCGATCGCGCAGTCGAAGCCGGATGTCCGCCGCGCCCACGTCTCGAGCCGCCCGTTCTCGATCGGCCGCCGTGGGCTCGACCGCCTGGTGCTCGGCCCGACCCTGCTGGTCGCGACAGACGGCGCATCGATAGTGGAGCCGGACGGGCTCCCCCGCCTGCCACTCCACCTCGTCGATCGGCAGGGTCCGGCCGCACGTCGTGCAGCTGGTGGCGAAGAGCTCGGTGATCGCAAGGCGGAGGCTCGATTCGCCGTGCGGCGACGCCGCGAGCGACGAGAAGGCGGCATCGAGATGGCGCAGGTCCGGCGGGCGCAGGACGACGTCGGCGAGCAGCCGCGTCAGCGGACTCGTCTCGAGGCTGAAGGCTCGCCGCTGGCGGTCGATGGAGGCGCGCGCGATCCAACCCCCACGCCCGTAGAGGTCGGCCACGACGTCGCCGGGGGCCGAGTTGGCCTCCAGCTTCGCCTGGACGAGCTCCGGCGGCGGGGGTGGTGCGAGCCGCTCGAACGCGGGCAGCGTATACCCGGGCTCGGCGCGCGAGAGGAGCAGCCTCCCGACCATCGGGCCGGATTGTGGCAGGTCGGCGTCGCCGCTAGGCTCGGGTCATGACACTGCTGCACCAATCCTTGCTGTCGATTCCAGCCGCCGTGAACGATCCCGCTGTGCCCGACCTCGCCGACGCGATCGTGCGGGCCCGCTCGGCGGTCGCGCTGGCCGCGTCCGACTCCCTGGCGATCCCCGAGTCCGCGCTCGAGAAGCCGTGGGTCTGGAACGGCCGGGACCCGGGTGACGGGGTCCGGTACGGGCTGTATCGGGCCGCAGAGACGATCGAAGACGCGTCAGTCGAGCTCGAGGCGGCGCTCGCGGGGGCGCCTGCGCGTTCGCGGGCGTCCATCCTGATCTCGCAGGCGACCATCGCGCGCTGGGCGCTCCAGGGCCGCCTCGCCGGGCTGGCTGACGAGCACCTGGACCGCGTCGCGAAGGACGGCGAGTGGACCGCGCGCCAGACGCTCGCGCACACCATCAACGGCCAGCGCGGCTACGGCTTGTTCTCGCGCTGGTGGCTGGCGCAACCGCTCGGCGATTCGCGGCCGGCCCGCATGTCGCCCGAAGCAGCCGACGCGCTCGATGCCGAGCTCCCGACCGAGGATGCCGAGGGCGTGGGTTCGCTTTCGGATCTTCGGGCCCGGCTCGATGCGGTCCTCGACGAATGGGGCCTCCGTTTCGCCGGGTTGGACGAGGAAGCGCTCGCGGCGTCCGCCACGTGGGCCGGGATCCCGGTGGACATCGGCTTCCGCCTGCTGCGCTGGGGCTCGCACATCGCCGAGCACACGATCCAGCTCGACAAGACGCTCGACTGGCTCGGCTACTCCCCGACCGAGCCGGCACGGGTCGTCGGCACCATGCTCGCGACCTGGGGCCGCCTCGAAGCGAGAATCTTCCCGGTGGCGCCTGCCGGCACGGAGGCGACCATCGGCCCGATCCTCGACCGAATGGCCTCGACCCTCGTCACCGAGGCCCGCACCGTCCGCGCCGCCGCCGAGGCCTAGCAATCGACACTCGATGAGCGGCTGCCGCCGACGCCTGACCATCGACGTTCGATGAGCGAGGCCGACCAACGGGCGTCTGCGCCCAGACGAAGGCCCGGCGCACCGGATTCGCAAACCAACACCTGAGGTTGGTTGTGTCAGATCGTCGTCGGGAATCGGCCGCGAAGCCGATCCCAACGACCCGGTTCGTGTTCAGCGGCTGCGCGTCATGACCCCCGAAGCGCGTTCATCCCGCCGGACGCCGACCGAAGCAACCCACCGTGTTGGTCTGCGCGAAACGCCGCCCGAGCGCGGGCGAGCAACGCGGCGAAACCGCCGCATGCGCGTGGGCTCTACTGCTCCTCGTTCTCGTCCGTCTCCTCGATGAACGCCTCGTCGGTGGTGTCCTCGGGGGGTAGGACTCGGTCGAGGTCGGTGATCTCCTCGTCCTCGACATCGTCCTCGAGCTCCTCCTCGAGCTCCTCGTCCTCGCGGAGCAGCGTGCCCTTGGTGTAGGGCCGGAGGTCGGTCGACTTGGCGGCGGTCGGGAAGCTGACCTTCCCGTAGTTGCGCGGGTCCTGGTAGATCTCGCGGATGATGATCCGTACGTCCTGGGCGCCGAGCGACGTGACGCCGGCCAGGTACTTGTTGCCGTCGGCGATGAGCTTGAGCAGGCGAGCGGCGACCCGCGGATCGACGACGCCGATGCGCATGCCGTTGCTGGACGCGATCAGCCGGTTGCCCTCGGGCTGGAGCTCGACCGAATCACCCGGATTCACCTGGGCGAGCTTCTTCGGATCGGGCAGGTCGACGAGATGGGCGAACCCGGTCTTGCCCGTCTCCTCGACGAAGATCCGGACCGGCGCCTTGCTGCCGTCCTGGGCAGGCACGGTCTTCTCGCCGGCCGCGACGAGGAGCGTCCGGAGGCGGTCGATGTTCCGCTCGGCGATTCGGTTGGTCGGGTCCAGCGCGAGGGCCGCCTGGTAGTGCTCGCGCGCCGCGCCCAGCTCGCCCTGCTCCCAGAGCGCCTTCGCGAGCCGGTTCTCGGACTCGGCGTCCGGCCCGAGCTCGAGCAGCTTGCGGTTCGTGTCGGCTGCGTCGGTCCACTGACCGGCGGCGGCATGGGCGATCGCCTGCTCCGCCAGCGTGCGCTTGATGCGCGTCGTCGCGGCCGGGCTGGAGGCGGTCGAATTCGTCTCGGGGAAGGTCACGGGGCGAGGTCCTTTCGGCGGGTCGACAAGTCAAACCGGCCGCACGCCGGGCCGGTAAGTATGCAGCCTCCCGGGCGGTGGGTCAGCCGGCGAGCGCTTCGGGCGCGCGGCCGGCGTGCGGCGCCCGCGTCCTGGTCAGCCGCGGATGCCGATGCTCCAGCCGATCACCGCGATCGCAAGGACGGCGAGCAGGGCCGTTTCCCAGGCCCGCCACGGATCGCGGCGCCGGACGGGACCGCCGCTGTGGATCGCGTCCCACAGGAAGAACACGAGCACGAGGAGCGCGGGGCCGAGGATCAGCTGGATCTGGATCGAGCGGAGCGCGATCGCCGCGATCGCGACGACCGCCGCGCCCGTGAGCCCGAACCAGGCCACGTCCCGCAGGTTCGACGTGCGGAGCGCGGCCGTGCGGTAGGCGAGCAGGAACGCAATGAGCGCGTCGGCGAAGGCCTGTGCGGCGATAGACAGGGCATCGGGCGCCAGCCCCTGCCCGATCTCGCCGGGCACCGGTAGTCCGCCGGGCACGAGCGCCGCGACACCCGCGAAGCCCAGGAAGCCGACGATCAGGATCTGGACCAGCACCGCCGTGCGATCCGCGCTGGACGGCGGGCCGCTCGATCGGGAGAGCCGCAGCTCGGTGATGAGCGCGAGGCCGACCATGCCGCCGGCGAGCACGAAGGCGGGCAGCAGGACGATGCCCATCGGCACGAGGCGGATCGCGCCGAGGGCCGCGAGCGCGGCGCCGGCCGGGAGGATCAGCGACTCGACCGGCACCCCCGTGCTGTGCGCCGCTGGGTCCGCCTCGGCGACGACCTGGAGCGAGCCGAGGAACACGCCCGCGAGCAGCACCACGGCGATCGGCCAGATGAAGCCCTCGGGCGCGAATCGCGAGAGGGCCACGACGACGCCGACCGCGATCGCGAGATCGCGCGCTCCTGACTTCACCTCTCACCGCCGAGATGGTACGTCGGGCTTTCGGGCCTCAGGCGAGGTCGGCGAGGCTGCGCGGCTTCGGGAGCGCCAGCCAGGCGAGGAGGCCGGCACGGGAGCGCGTGTTCAGCACATTCCCTGGTTCGACCCATGCGCGCCGCGCTTGCGAGACGCCCCAGCCGAGGTACGAGAACTCCCGCGTGTGGTGCGCGTCCGAGTCGATCGACAGGAGACAACCCAGCTCGAGCGCTCGTCGGGCGCGCTCGACCGCCAGGTCGAGTCGATGCGGTGAGCCGTTCATCTCGAGAACCGTCCCGGTTCGCGCCGCCGCGCGGTACACGGTGTCCCAGTCGAGGTCGAGATCGTCGCGCGTGCCGATCATCCGGCCGGCCGGGTGGGCGATCACGTCCACGTGCGGGTTCTCGATCGCGTTGAGGACGCGCTGGGTCAGCTCGGCGCGCGACTGGCGCCGCGCGACGTGGAGCGACGCGACCACGAGGTCGAACGTCGCCAGGAGCTCGTCGGGGTAGTCGAGGATGCCGTCTGCCCGGATCTCGAGCTCGCACCCGTGGAGGAGTCGAAAGCCCTCGGCGTTCGTCTGGGGCGGCGCCGTCCCGGCCGCTTCCTCGGCCGCGAATCGCTCGTTCAGGGAGCGGATGAGCGCGCGCTCCTCCTCGACGCGCTCGGGCGTGAGGCCGCGCGCGATGGCGAGTGACTGCGTGTGGTCGGTCATCACCTGGTAGGCGTGCCCGCGACGGCGCGCGAACTCGGCCATGACCTCGACCGGCTGGGAGCCGTCCGACCAGTCCGAGTGCGAGTGCAGGTCGCCCTGGAGGTCCGCCTCGGTCACGAGGGTCGGCAGTCTGCCTGCGAGCGCCGCCTCGATCTCCCCGCCGTCCTCGCGCAGCTCGGGCTCGATGAACGGCAGCCCGAGGAACGCATATGCCTCCTCCTCGGTCGGGAACGTCCGGAGCTCCGCGTTCGGGCCAGCCACGACCTCGCCGTCCTCGCCAATCCGCTGGAAACCGTACTCCGACAGGCTCCAGCCCTTGTCGCGGGCCATCGCCCGGAGCCGCACGTTGTGCTCCTTCGAGCCCGTGAAGTGGATCAGGTGGGTGCCCGCCCCCGCAGCGGGCATGACCATCAGGTCGACCTGCGGCCCGCGGCCGCCGAGCCGCACCGCCGCCTTGTGCGACCCACGCCCGATCACGGCCTCGACCGACGGCAGCTTCACGAACGTCTCGACGACCCCCTTCGCATCGCTCGTCTCGGCGAGCAGGTCGAGATCGCCGATCGACTCCTTTCGGCGCCGGAACGAGCCGGCGGGCACGATCCGATCGACACCCAGGACGTCGAGGAGCGGACCGGAGATCTCGTCGATCAGCGCCTTCGCCTGGTTCAGGAGGAGGCGGCGGTCCCGCTTCTCGAGCTTGTCGATCCCCTCGAGCACCGCCTGCTCGGTTCGCTCGGAGAGGCCCTTGAGGCTGCGGAGGCGGCGCGATTCGGCGGCGGCCTTGAGCTCATCGAGCGTCCGGACGCCAAGCTCCGTGTAGATGAGCCGTACCGTCTTCGGCCCGAGGCCGGGAAGGCGGAGCATCTCGAGCAGGCTCGTCGGGAACTCCGCGAGGAGCTTGTCCCGATACTCGGATCGGCCGGTCGTCGCCAGCTCGGCGAGCTTGTCCGAGATCGCCTTGCCGACGCCCGGGATCTCGGGCGGGTGGCCGTCGCGATAGGCGCGCGCGACCTCGACCGGGTACCGCCCGATGGCATCCGCGGCGCGGTGGTAGGCCACGGTCTTGAATACGAGCTCGCCCTTGACCTCCAGCAGGTCGCCGATGTCGTGGAACACCTGCGCGAGCTGCCCGTTGCTGAGGAGGGGCACGTCGCCATCGGTGCCGGTTGCCGCGCCATCGGCAGCTCCATCCCCGGCTATTGCCGCCGCCTCGGCCTCGGCCTCTTCGTCGACGAAGGTGCCTGCCTCGTCCGCCTCCCGATCCTGCGCTCGATCACCGTCCATCGGTTCGATGGTATCGAGGGCTGGATGACGAGCGGCTCCTCGGCTCGGTCTTGCTCGTGGGCGCCGATGGGTCCGAGCGTCGTCGATCGGCTGTCGTGGTCGGCGGGCCTCAGCCGGCGATCACCCGATTTCGGCCGCCGCGCTTTGCGCGCAGGAGTGCCTGGTCGGCGCGATCGAGGACCGCCTGGATCGGCTCGTCCGGGCTCGAGGCGCTGGCGACGCCAACCGACACGCTCACGCCGGGCACGCCGACCGACATGAGGTCGAGCTCGCGGACCGCCTGGCGGACGCGCTCCCCCACTTCGAGCGCGACCTTCGGGCCGGGATTGCGGAGCAGGACCGCGAACTCCTCGCCCCCGATCCGCGCAGGCACGTCCTGATCGCGCACGGCGGCGGTGATCGCGCCCGCGACCGAGCGCAGGACCTGGTCGCCGACGGGGTGGCCGTAGGTGTCGTTGAGGCCCTTGAACTTGTCGATGTCGATCATCAGGACCGCGAGCGCGTCGCCGGCTCGCCGCCGACCCGCGAGCAGCGACGAGTACTCGTCGAAGTAGCGACGGTTCGGGAGGCCCGTCAGCGGGTCGGTCGAGGCACCGGCAGTGGCCTGACGGAACGAGTCGGCACGGGCGAGCGCGGCGGCCGTCTCGGCGGCGGCGCCCCGGATCAGGCGCCGCGCACTCTCCGGCCATGAGGCGCCATCGCGACGCGACATCACGATGGCGCCGATTACGCGGCCGTCCGCGCGCAGTGGCGAGGTCAACGTGTGCGACAGCCCGAAGTTCGACTGGACGCGACCGGCGATCCGCTCGGCCACCGCGACCTCGGGCCCGCGGGCGAGGACCTCGGACGGCTTCGCGGCGGCACGCGCGCCGAGCGCAGCCGGCAGCGGCAGCCCGATGTCTCGCAGCAACGCCAGCGACTCGGCAGCCACCCGGCGGGTCATCGTGCGCGTGGCGCCAATATCCGATGCCCGGCGCCCTCCTCGAACGGCGACGTCGCGTCGAACGCGAACGCGGACCGGCGGCCGCGAAAGAACCTCGGGGTCGGGGTCGGTCGCTTCAGGCGCCGGCGGGTCAACGGGAGCTTGCGGTTCAGGCATGCCCGGGCCGACGGGAATGGCCTGAAGCCGCGGCGCATCCCCATCGCGCTGTGACGCGTCAGCCGGCGCTTCCAGGAGCGACAGCGGCAGCGCGGTGGTCGTATGGGGCACGCCCGAGCGGCGGGTCACCAGCGTTGCTTCGAGCTCCACGGCGTCCGGTCGATGCCTCACCAGCACGACGTGGTCGGCGGCGGTCGCGTCGATCAGATCGTCGAGGATCGCGGAGACGATCGCCTCGGCCGAGACCGAGCGCGACAGGCCGCGGAGGATCCGGGCGAAGCTCTCGGCCTCGCCGCGACCTCGCGCCTCCAGCCCGCCCACGGCATTGCGATGCGCGATCGCCGCCACCGCGGCGACCCCGACGAGTGCGAGGACCATCCAGTCGATCGGCTGACCGGAGATGACGACCCGGACCCCGGAGATCAAAACGAGGACGAAGAACGCGCCGGCGAGCAGCCACCACGTCCTGCGGATCGAGGGATCGCCGGGCCCCGGCGGGCTTGATCGAATTGGGGCTGGCTCGGGATTCACGTCTGCCAAGGATGGCCCGCCCGCCGATCCTTCGCACGCCTCCGTCGCGCACGACGCGCGTGCGTGTGGCCCGGACGCCCCGCAGAAACGCAGGGCAGAGACGCAGCGCCGAAGCGCCTACATCATCACCAGCCCGCCATCGACGGCGAGGACCTGGCCGGTGATGAACGCCGCCTCGTCGCTCACGAGGAAGGCGACGGCATTCGCGATCTCCTCGACGGTCCCGAACCGTCCGAGCGGCGTGCGCTCCGTGAGCTGCGCCTGGAGGTTCTCGGGCAGATCCTTCGTCAGCTCGGTGAGCACGAAGCCCGGGGCGACGGCATTGCAGGTGATCCCGCGCGAGGCGAGCTCTCGCGCCGTGGCCTTCGTGAGCCCGATCAACCCGGCCTTTGCCGACGAGTAGTTCGCCTGGCCCGTCTGACCCGCCTGGCCCGAAACGGACGTGATGTTGATGATCCGGCCGCCCTTGGCCTTGAGCATCGGGCGGGTGACCGCCTTGATCGCGTAGAAGGCGCCGAACAGGTTCGTCTCGAGGACCGTTCGCCAGTCGTCGAGCGACATGCGCATGATCAGGTCGTCGCGAGTCACGCCGGCGTTGTTGACGAGGATGTCGACCTTGCCGAAGGCCTCGAGCGCGGCCTTGATCAGCGCATCTGCCGACTCCGGGTCGCTCACGTCGGCCTGCACCGGCAGCGCCCGACGACCGAGCGCCTCGATCGCCGCCGCCGTCTCCTTCGCCGCCGCCTCGTTGCCGCGGTAGCTGAACGCCACGTCCGCTCCCTGCGTGGCGAGGCGCACGGCGATCGCGCGGCCGATCCCCCGCGAGCCGCCCGTGACCACCGCCGACTTTCCCGAAAGATCGATCATGTGGGCGTCCTCCGAGCGATCAGCGAGGGACGGGGTGAGATGCGGGCTCGGGCTCGCCGGGGACGACGTCGTCGAGCGGCGGGTTCACCGGCCCGGGCCGGGCCATGAGCTCCGCGAGCGCGGGCGGGATCGGATCGACCGAGTCCCAGTCGACCGGCAGTCGAACGTGGACGTCCTCGGCCTGGATGGCAGCGTCTGCCGCTCGCCCCCGTGCCGGATCGGCCGTCCACTCGATCGTCACGGCCCCGGACGTGAAGCCGGCCCCGAACGCAACCATCGTGATGCGGTCCCCGACCTGCACGCGGCCCTCGTTGACCGCCTCGGCCATGGCGATCGGCACGGACGCTGCCGAGGTATTCCCGTAGCGGTTCACGTTCGTGTAGATCTGGTCCATCGAGCAGCCCGAGTCCCTTGGCAACCGCCTCGATGATCCGGACGTTCGCCTGGTGCGGGATGAACAGGCTGATGTCCGACGGCTGGAGGCCCGACTTGCGAACGGACTCGAGGGCGGTCGTGGCCATCGTCTTCGTGGCGAAGCGGTAGGTCTCCTTGCCCTCCATGCGGATGTAGTGCTCGCCGCGGGCGATGGTCTCGGCCGAGGGCGGGCTCTTCGCGCCGCCGGCGGGCAGCCAGATCATGTACGCGCCCTCGGGCGACGTCGTGAGCTCGATCCCCAGCGCGCCGCCCGGCTCCCTCGAGGCAGACAGGACCGCCGCGCCGGCCCCGTCGCCGAAGAGGATGCAGGTGCCCCGATCCGTGTAGTCGAGGAAGCGGGTGAGCAGCTCCGCGCCGATCACGAGGACATGCTTGGCGAGGCCCGCCTCGATCCAGGCCTGCGCCGTCGCGAACCCGTAGACGAACCCCGAGCACGCCGCGGCGACGTCCATCGCGGCGGCGCGCGTGTTCCCGATCGCCTCCTTCACGAGCGCCGCGGTGGACGGCATCCAGTAGTCAGGCGTGAGCGTCGCGAGGAGGATGAGGTCGATCTCGTCGGGATCGATGCCCGCGGCGTGGATCGCCCGCAGGCTGGCCACGGCGCCCATCGACGCGGTGGTCTCGTGGGCCGCGGCGACGCGCCGCTCGCGAATGCCGGTTCGACTGACGATCCACTCGTCGGACGTGTCGACCATCCGCTCCAGGTCCTTGTTGCTCAGGATCTGGCTCGGGACGTACCGACCCCAGCCGGTGACGTGGGCGCGGATCCGACCCGGCGTCGCGGCGGGCGAGCTGCCGTTCCTCGACTCGGTCATAGCGGCTCCACCTCGATCAGCGGTTGCTTGGCTCGCACGAGCTTGCCGCTCTCGGCGTGGATCCTGACGACCCGACCGGCGCGGTCGCTCTTGATCTCGTTGAACAGCTTCATCGCCTCGATGAGCCCGATCACCTGGCCCACCGCGACCTCGCCCCCGAGGCTGACGTACGCGGCCGAGCCGGGCGCCGGCGAGCCGTACCAGATGCCGCTGAGCGGGGCCATGACCGCCGGCCGAGCCGGGGCCGTCGCGTCCGCGCCCTCGGAGGCCGAGGCGGCCGACCCCGACGCCGCCGTGGGGGACGCCTGGGCGGCCGTGGCGACCGGTGCGATCGTGGCGATCGCCGACGGCTTGCGGAGGACGAGCCCGGTCGCACCGACCTGGACCTCGAGCTCCATCAGCTCGGTCCGCTCGAGGAGGTTGGCCAGTCGATCGATCAGGTTGAGCAGCGACACGTCCCCGGCCGGGAGGGAGTCCGGGACCGGCGGCGGATCGATGGTCGTAGCCTCGTGCTCCTCGCCGTCACCGGGCTCCATGCCCGTCTCGTCGTGGACGCGCTCCACGTCCGACTCCTGCACGTTGGTGGCGTCGGCCGTCCGGGGTTCGGCGTGCATGTCGCGGTCCCCGGGCTCCTCGATCACCCGTCCCACCGCCGGAAGACGAGGGCAGCGTTCTGGCCGCCGAAGCCGAACGAGTTGTTGAGCGCCGCTCGGATCGGGCGCCTTGTGGACTGGTTCGGCGTCAGGTCGAGGCCATCGGCGTGCTCGTCGAGGTCGTGGAGGTTGATCGTCGGCGGGACGGCGCCGTCGCGCATCGCCAGGATCGTCGCGACCGACTCGATCGCGCCCGCGGCGCCGAGCGTGTGGCCCAGCATGGACTTCTGGGCCGAGATCGAGACCGCCGGGCCGTGCTCCCCGAGCAGGGCCGCAAGGGCCTGGAGCTCCGCACCGTCGCCTTCGGGCGTCGAGGTCGCGTGCGCGTTGACGTGGTCCAGGTCTTCGGGAGCCATGCCCGCCTTCTCGAGCGCGCGCCTGCCCGCCCGCAGCGCGCCGACGCCACCCGGGGCGGGGAGGGTGATGTGTGCCGCATCGGCGGTCGCGCCGTAGCCGACCAGCTCGGCGAGGGGCTCGGCGCCCCGCGCCTCCGCGTGCGAGAGCTCCTCGAGCACGAGCATCCCCGCACCCTCGCCGATGACGAACCCGTCGCGTCCCCGGTCGAACGGTCGCGAGGCCGCCTCCGGGTCGTCGTTGCGCGTCGAGAGGGCCTTCATCGAGGAGAACCCGCCAACAACGGCCTCGTGGATCGCGGCCTCGGTGCCCCCGGCGAGCATCACGTCGGCGTCGTCGCGCCGGATCGTCTCCCACGCCTCGCCGATCGCGTGCGCGCCGGTCGCGCAGGCCGACACGATCGCGAAGTTCGGACCGAGCATGCCGAACGCGATGGCGACCTGCCCCGAGCCGACGTTGGCGATGCCCATCGGAATGAAGAACGGCGAGATCCGATCCGGGCCGCGCTCGGCCATCAGGAGCACGTTGTCGAACAGCGTCGACACGCCACCAAGCCCGGAGCCGAGCATCACGCCCGTTCGCTCCGCCAGCGGGCCGTCCATCCGCCCCGGCAGGCCCGCCTGGTCGAGCGCCTGGCGCGCGACCACGAGCCCGAACTGGATGTACCGGTCCATCCGCCGCATCTCTTTCCGATCGATGACGGCACTCGGATCGAAGTCGCGGACCTCCGCCGCGACCTGCGAGTCGACGCGCGACGGGTCGAACGACTCGATCCGCCGAACGCCCGATCGACCGGCCAGCAGGCCCGCCCACGTCGACGCGACATCCGGCCCGAGCGCCGACACGGCGCCCATCCCGGTCACCACGACGCGACGCACGCCGTTCGATCGCGACTCATCGGACCAGCTTCCCCGTGCGGACGGTGGCGGCGCGGTAGACGTCGCCGGGGAGGCCACGGGCGGAGATCGCGTTTGCCGTGGCGAGGTCGTCATAGTCCGTGCGGCGGATCTCGGCTGACACGCTTGTCGCCGTGGCGCTCGCCGTGACGACGTCCTCCGAGTCCTCGTCGTCGGAGTCCTCGTCGTCGGAGTCCGCGTCGCCTGGAGCCTCTGCGCCGTTGATGCGCTCGCCGATCGTGACGAGCGCCCAGGAAGCCGTCGGGTCGCCGTCGAACGCGTAGCCGGCGCTGCCGTCGTTGACGATGACCTTCCAGCCGAACTCGCGAACCTCGGGCAGGTGCGTGTGGCCGCAGCAGATCACGCGGGCGTCGGTGCGCGACATTCGCTCGTAGACAGTCGACGGATCGAGATCCTTGTCGAAGCCCTGCGTCTGCGAACCGGGCGAGGCGTGCGTGACCAGGATGAGGTCGCTGCCGATGCGGATCCGGCGCTCGGACGGGAGCCGGCGAAGCCACGCGAGGTGGTCGTCCTCGAGCGCGTCGTGCGCCCACTCCGCGGCGGCGCGAATGGCGTCCGGGACGCCCGATTCGAGCATCCACGGGAACGCGGCCGCGTAGTCCGCGTCGGCGACCGCGACATCCGTGTTGCCCTGCACGACGATCGCGCCCTCGGTCTCCATCTCGCGGATCGCGTCGATCGTCCCGCCCGGCTCGGGCCCGTTCATGACGAGGTCGCCTGCGATGAGCACGACGTCGGGCTTCTCCTTCTTGAGCGCCTTTCGCACCGCCGTCAGCGCGCCGAGGTTGCCGTGGACATCGGACAGGACGGCGATCCGCGTGCTCATTGCAGCCCCAACGATGCGAATTGTCGCCGCGTGGACGCCCCATCGCGACGTTCGAAACCTATTCGGCGTTCCGCATGCCTGCGATGAGCCGGGTGGCATCTGGACGTCCGAGTGACTCGCAGCTGGCGGTCACGAGGCCAAGCCCGGTTCCTGATCGAGCGTGGGGAACGGGACTCGGCTCGAGATCGAACGTTGGGGGCGGGGTCAACCGAACGAAGAGGCGCGGATGAGGCCTTCATCGCTGAATAGGTTTCGAAAGGCGGCGCGATTGGGATGCCCGATGGTCCCGTCAACGCAGGACGCCATCGGGCGGGATGATGAAGCTCAGCGTCGCCTCGCAGGCCACCTCGCCGTCCACCGAGGCGACACCGCGGCCGCGCCCGAAGCGCGAGCCCAGCTTCTCCATCGTGATCTCGAGCCGAAGGACGTCGCCCGGGACGACGATGCGCTTGAACCGCGTGTCGTCGATGCCCGCGAACAGGCCGATCCGATCGCCGAACCCGGGCTGCTTCGCGACGTAGACCGCCATCGTCTGCGCCAGCGCCTCCACCTGGAGGACGCCGGGCATGATCGGCAGGCCCGGGAAGTGGCCCTGCGCCCACCACTCCGTCGCCGTGACGCCCTTGATTCCGACGATCCGCTTCGCCTCGACGTCGTACTCGATGATCCGGTCGACCATCAGCATCGGCCAGCGGTGCGGGATCAGGCGCCTCGATCTCGCGCGTCGTGTGGATCGTGCCGGGCGTCGCGAGCGGGTCGGCCGTGGCGAGCGTGTCGGTCATCGGCTGTCCGTCATCGAGCCGCCGCGGCGGCGGCCGCGAGGAAGGCCGCCCCACCGACTCGATCGAGGAGGTTGGTCGTCATCCGACCCTCGAGGAACGTCTCGTTCTCGAGCAGCGCCCGATGGATCTCGATGTTCGTCGTGACGCCGTCGACGAGGAGCTCCTCGAGCGCGGACCGGCTCCGGGCGATCGCCGTGGCCCGATCGGGACCCCAGACGATGAGCTTGCCGAGCAGCGAGTCGTAGTACGGCGGCACCTCGTAGCCGGGGTAGAGGTGCGAGTCCATGCGGATTCCGGGGCCGCCCGGCGCGTGGTACTGCTCGATCACGCCCGCGCCCGGGCGGAAGTCGTGCGCCGGGTCCTCGGCGTTGATGCGGAACTCGATGGCATGGCCGCGCGTGACGATGTCCGACTGGCGGAGGCCGAGCGGCTCGCCCGCCGCGATGCGAATCTGGAGGGCCACGAGGTCGATGCCCGTGAGCACCTCCGTCACCGGGTGCTCCACCTGGATCCGGCAGTTGATCTCGATGAAATACGCAGCCCCGGCTCCGTCGACGAGGAACTCCAGCGTGCCCACGTTCTCGTAGCCCGCGGCCACGACGGCGCGAACCGCGCGTTCCGCCAGCTCTGCGCGCGCGTCGGCGGAGAGCGCCGGCGTCGGACCCTCCTCGAGGATCTTCTGGTGGCGGCGTTGGACGGAGCAGTCCCGCTCGCCCATGTGGACGCCCGCTCCGTAGCGATCGACGGCGACCTGGATCTCGACGTGCCGGTTGTCGTCGAGCCACTTCTCGAGATAGAGCGAGTCGTCGCCGAACGCGGACTTCGCCTCGGAGCGGCAGATCTTGATCGCCGACTCCAGCTCCCGCGAGGTGCGCACCATGCGCATGCCCTTGCCGCCACCGCCCGCGGACGGCTTGATCAGCACCGGGTAGCCGAGCCGGGCGGCCTCGTCGAGCGCGTGCTGGTCGTCGGTGATCATCGGCGAGCCGGGGATCGTGGGCAGCCCGAACCCGCCGAGCAGGCGTCGGGTTCCCTCCTTCGAGGCGAACCGGTCGAGCACCTCGGGCGGCGGCCCGATGAACGTCAGGTCGTGCGCGCGGACCACCTCGGCGAACGTCTCGTCCTCGGACAGGAAGCCGTAGCCTGGGTGGATCGCGTCGCAGCCGGTGACGAGCGCGGCGGAGATGACCGCCGGGCGCCGAAGGTACGACCGACGGGCATCCGGCGGGCCGATGCAGATCGCCTCGTCCGCGAGCTGCGCCGGGAGCTGTCCCGATCCGCCTCGCTGTAGGCAACGACCGCCTCGACGCCCATGGTGCGGCACGCGCGCAGCACGCGGAGCGCGATCTCGCCTCGATTGGCGATCAGGATCCGCCGGAACATCAGCGGGCTTCCGCGGGGGCGGACAGCTCGATTCGGATGAGCTCCTGCCCGTACTCGACCGCGGTGCCGCCTTCGACAAGCGTGGAGCCGACGATCCCATCGACGGGCGCGGTGACGTCCTGCGGCACGCCGATCACGTTGACCGTGCCCAGGCTGTCACCGGTCCGTACGCGCGTGCCCGCCGCGGCACGAGTGCCGGGCGTGAAGATCCCGACCGCCGGCGACGTGGCCACGCTCCGCGAGCGATCCGCCGCGCCCGTGCCGTCGCCGCCAGCGCGGCCGGCCGAGCTGCGCGGCGCGCCCGTGCCGTTCTGGGAGAGGCCCGCGCGTCCATGACCGTGGCCCTCGTGGCCGGGTTGGGCGCGCGACGGCTTGTCCGTAGCACGGCGACCCTCGCCCGACCTCGGCGCGGATCCCGACCCGTTGCCGCTCGGACGTCGGAGCCGGATCTGCCAGTCGCCCTCGCGCACTTCGATCTCGCCGAGGTTGGTGGTCCCGAGCTTCGCGATCAGCGCGGGCAGCAGCTCCTCGGTGAGGCGTGCGATGCCGGCGTGGTCCGCCTTCCGGCTGGCGGCGCTCGCGTCGCGTTGTCGCTGGGGGCCTGCGTCGGGCACCGATCAGACCTCCTCGTGTGCCGGTGGCTCGTCGCGTCTCGACGAACCCGGCAACGGCATGCCCATCGACCAGCGTGTGGGATCGAGCAGGTCGCGCAGGCGATCGGCGAGCCCACGGCTGGGCGGCGGCGCCACAGCGGGCGCGGCGACCTCAGTGTACGGGCCGAGCGCGCGGTAGCGTCGGTATCGGGCCTCCACGAGCTCCTCGGGCGTGAACGCGGCGAGACGGTCGAGCTCGCTGACGATGATTGTTCGAAGTCGTCGAGCGGTCTCCCTGGGGTCGGCGTGGGCGCCCTCGCCCGGCTCGGGGACGACTCGATCGAGGACGCCGAGCTCGAGCTGATCCTGCGCGGACATCTTCATCGCCAGCGCGGCGGTCGGCGCCTCGTCGGCGGTACGCCACAGGATCGACGCGCAGCCCTCGGGGCTGATCACCGAGTACACGGCGTTCTCGAGCGCGATCACGACGTCGCCCACTGCGATCGCGAGCGCGCCGCCGGAGCCGCCCTCGCCGGTGATGATCGCGACGATCGGCGTCCGCAGGCGGCTCATCATCCCGATCGACCGGGCAATCGCCTCGGCGATGCCACGTTCCTCCGATTCGGGGCCCGGGTGGGCGCCGGGGACGTCGACGAAGGTCACGATCGGCAGCCCGAAGCGCTCGGCGAGCTCCATCACCCGCATCGACTTGCGGTAGCCCTCCGGGTGGGGCATGCCGAAGTTGCGCCGGATGTTCTCCTCCGTGTCGGCGCCCTTCTGCTGGCCGACGAAGGCGATGCGCCGGCCGTCGATCCGGGCGAAGCCCGCGGCCATCGCCGGGTCGTCCCCGAAGCTGCGATCGCCGTGCAGCTCGATGACCTCGTCGGCCATGTCGCGGAGCAGGTCCAGGGTGCGCGGTCGCCCGAGGTTGCGAGCCAGCTGGACCCGGTTCCAGACGGCGGCCTTGGGATCGGCCTGGGCGGTGCCGCCCTTCGAATCGCCGACTCGGCCACGGATGCGGTCAACCATCGCGCTCGCCTCCGGTCCCGGCGCCGGTAGGTGCCCCGGCGTTCGCATCGCCATGCCCCCCGTTCCCGCCGTTGCCGCCGGTGCTCCCGTTGCCGCCGTTCCCGCCGTTGCCTGCCGCGCTGCTCCCGCCGCCGACCCCGACGACGGACGACAGGAATGCCCCGATCGGGTTCGATGTGGGTCGCGGCTCCGGTGCAGCGGGTCCCGGGATGCGCATGAACCGGAGGAGGCTGGCGATCTCACCGCGAAGCGCGCGCCGGTGCACGACCCGATCGACGAATCCATGCTCGAACAGGAACTCGCTTCGCTGGAAGCCCGGCGGGAGCTCCTGGGAGATCGTCCCGGCGGCGACCCTCGCTCCCGCGAAACCGATCAGCGCGTTCGGCTCGGCGAGGTTGACGTCACCGAGCACCGCGTACGACGCGAACACGCCGCCGGTCGTCGGGTCGCTCATGACGCTGACGTACGGCACGCGCGCCGCTCTGACCCGCTCGAGGACGGCGCACGTCTTGGCGAGCTGCATGAGCGCGAGCGTGCCCTCCTGCATCCGCGCCCCACCCGACGCGGAGACGATGACGAGCGGCATCCGCTCCGAGATCGCGTCCTCGGCGGCGCGGGCGACCTTCTCCCCCACGACCGCGCCCATCGAGCCGCCCATGAACCCGAAGTCCATGACGCAGATCGAGACGACTCGGCCCTCGATCCACCCGGTCCCACGGATCGCCGCGTCGCGCAAGCCGGTCTGCGCCTGCGCAGTCGCCACCCGCTCCGGGTATGGCTTCTGGTCGACGAACCCCAGCGGATCGACCGACTGAAGCCCCGGATCGCGCTCCCGGAAGCTGCCCGGATCGAGGAGCATCTCCAGCCGGGCGGCGGCGGAGAGCCGGAAGTGGTGGTCGCAGTTCGGGCAGATCCGATCGGCCTTCTCGAGCTGCTTGTTGAACAGCATGTCGCTGCACGACGGGCACTTTGTCCAGAGGTCGGGCGGGTAGTCGTCGCGACGCGGGCGGAAAGAAGGCAGCTTGATCGGCATTGGTCAGGCTCCCCCACCCGGGATTCGGAGCTGATGCGCCGCGCGGATGGCGCGGGCCATCGGCGACGTGCGGCGACGCCATGCCAGCCAGGCGCCGGCCAGGCTCAGCGCGGACGCGGCGACGGCGCCCCCGATCAGGAGCGGCTTCGGGTCGCGATCGTCGTCGTCGCGCTCGCCGGCGACGCGCAACGGGTCCGGACCCGCCGGCTCGATCCGGCGCACGGCCATCGACTGGCCCTCGCCGCCCGCAGCGATCGGCAGGCGCATCGAGGCCGCGACCTCGGCGAGCCGAAGGGCGAGGCGCTCCTCGAACCGGAAAGACGGGTGGAAGCGGGGCATATCCATCGCGAGACGGCGCGAGACGGCCCGGACTGCAGCGCCGACCGAGGCGCCTGCGTCGAGCGGCTCACCCTCGATCCGGGGCCGGACCGTCAGCAGCGAATCGAGATATCGATCGGTGATGAGCGCCTCGACCTCGCCGACGTCCCGGCGAAGGAGGCTCACGATGTGCGACCGCGCTCGCCGCTGTCCCGCTTCGATCTCTTCGGCACACCCAGGTCGCGCGCGATGCTGCGCAACGCGCGGTGGATGAGCACCCTGACCGCACCTTCCGACTTGCCGAGCACGCCCGCGATCTCCGCGGTGCTCAGCTCGTCGACGAAGCGCATGACCATCGCCTGGCGGCGCTCGCCGGGCAGCCGCCCGACGGCACGCCACGCCGCGCGAGCCTCATCGCGCCGGACCGCCTCCGACTCGACGTCGAGCGGGTCGACGACGACGGTCTCGCCGATCGGCTCCGTGGGTCGTCGTCGGACGCGGCGCCGCTCACCGGCCACCTCGTTCCGCGCGATCTGGAACAGCCAGACGCGGAACGTGGAGGCGCCGTCCCCGTCGGCGGGTCGCGCTCGATCCTCGAACCGGTGGAGGTTCGTGAGGGCCGAGACGAACGTCGCCTCCGTGGCGTCCTCCGCGAGGTGGTGGTCGCCGAGCTCGTAGTAGGCGTAGGAATACACGCGCGCGAGGTACCTGCGATACAGGGCATCGAACCGGGCCGGATCCCGCTTCGCGGCCTCGACCAGCGATCGGTCTCGGTCGAGATGGGCGATCCGGGGGACGGCGTCCTTCGCCGCGCCCACTCTCCACAATGCCCGTCGCGCCATTTCGTTACACCCGGGCCTTGGTGAGGCCCGCCCGCGCTCGCATCAGAACGTGCCGCCAACGCGCAAGTGGCGAATCTCGCCAACGACGACGGGCCTGGTCCGGCCCGAGCCCGCTCCACCGCGGTCCCGCACCAGCAGGGCCCCGGTTTCCGTATCGACGTCCTCGGCGACCACCGTCTCGGTCGTTCCGTCTGGCTGGTCCAGCATCACGATCAGCCCGTTCGTGAGCTGCCGGTGGCTCCAGGCCTCCGACGGAAACTCGCCCGCCCGTAAGGCTTCGACCGCGACGGCGAGGCGCTCCAGGAAACCGTCCAGCACCACCCCGCGATCCACCGATCGGGCCGGCGCGAGGTCGGAGAGCGAGGTCATCGAGCCGGCGAGCTCCTTGGGGAACCGGTCGCGCGCCCAGTCGACGTTCACGCCGATTCCGATCACGGCCCTCGGGTCCGCCGTGCCGATGCCGTCCGTCTCGCCGAGCATGCCCCCGAGCTTGCGCACGTCGCCGGTCCGGCGATCGATCGAGACGAGGTCATTGGGCCACTTGAGGCTGATCGTGCCGCCTCGGAGCCCGGCGGCGAGCTCGCACGCTTCGGCCATGGCCAGGGAGACGATCGCCCCGAGCCGCCAGAGATGCCCGACCTCCAGCCACGATGGCCGGAAGCCGGCGGACAGCAGCAGCCCCGCGCCCGATGGCGCCGCCCACGTTCGGCCGTTCCGACCCCGACCAGCGGCCTGCACGTCCGCGACTGCGATGCAGACCTCCGGCGTGCCCTCGCGCAGCCAGGCGCCGACGACGTCGTTGGTCGAGCCGACGACGTCGAACGACTCGAACCGCGACAGCCAGCCGGCAGCGACCGGGCTCGCGACCGTCATCCAGCCCTCGGCATCGCGGCTTCAGCGTCAACCGGATCGGGCTTCTCGAGCTCGAACGCCCCGTGGAGCGCCGCCAGCGCGTCGGTCAGGCTCGCCTCCTCGATGACGCACGTGATCCGGACCTCGGAAGTCGAGATCATCTCGATGTTCACGCCCGCGTCCGCGAGCGCCCCGAACATGCGCGCCGCGTAGCCCGGCGCATTGTGCAGGCCCGCGCCGACGATCGAGACCTTGGCCACCGTCGGGTCCGTCGTGATCCCGCGCGCACCCATCTCCTGCATCAGCGGCTCGAGCGTGCGCTCCGCCCGCGCAAGCTCCACCCGCGGCACGGTGAACGACATGTCCGTCGCGCCGTCGTGGCCGACGTTCTGGACGATCATGTCGACGTTGATCCCGGCGTCGGCAAGGGGCGCGAAGACGCTCCGCGCGATCCCCGGCCGATCGGGCACGGCGAGCAGGGTCACCTTTGCGACGTTTCGGTCGTGGGCGAGCCCGCGGACCTTGTTGCGCTGCTCCACGAGCGGATCCTCCCTGATCAGCGTACCCGGCGCATCCTCGAACGAGCTCAGCACCTCGATCTCGACGTCGTTGATCCAGCCCAGCTCGACGGCGCGCACCTGCATGACCTGGGCACCTTGTTGCGCGAGCTCGAGCATCTCCTCGTAGCCGATCACGTTCAGCTGGCGGGCGTCGGGGACGAGGCGGGGGTCCGCCGTGTAGATGCCTCGAACGTCGGTGAAGATCTGGCAGCGCTCGGCGCGGAGCGCCGCGGCGAGTGCGACGGCTGTGGTGTCCGAGCCGCCGCGTCCGAGGGTGGTCGTCTCGCCCGGGCCGCCGTCCTCGTCGGCCGAGCCACCCTTCTGGCCCTGGAAGCCGGCGACGATCACGACGTTGCCCCGATCGAGCTCGGCGCGGACGCGTCTTGGCTCGACGTTGGCGATCCGCGCCCGCCCGTGCGACTCGTCCGTCGTGATGCCCGCCTGTGCGCCCGTCAGCGAGATCGCCTTCACGCCGAGTGCGTGGAGCGCCATCGAGACGAGCGTCGCGCTCTGGTGCTCGCCGGTCGCGAGGAGCATGTCCAGCTCCCGCGGGTCCGGGTCGGCGGTGATGGCGCCGGCGAGCGAGAGCAGCTCGTCCGTGGTGTCGCCCATCGCGGAGACGACGACCACGAGGTCCGAGCCCGTTGCGCGCGCCAGCGCGATCCGCCGCGCGACGTGCCGGATGCGGCTCGCCTCGGCCAGCGAGGAGCCGCCGAACTTCTGCACCACGAGGTGCTGGGTGATCGGGCCTGCCATCGGGCCGCGGATGATACCAGCGGCCATTTCACGATCCCGACGTGCGTTGGAAGAGGCCGCCGCACGCTCACCATGGCCCTGGCGATGCAGTCACAGCGCTCGCCCCACGCCGGCAGCACTCGGAAAGCCTTGAAGCCCTCGGTGTCGAGTCCATGGACACCGTCAGCACAAGTCCCACGCACAAGGACCGGAGCAACGCCCGACCGCCGCTCGCGGACCTGCCATTAGGCCGTCGCCGAACGTGGTGCTGGGTTCGGCGAGGCTCCCAGGCCTGCAGCTCGCTCGAACCTGGTTCGAGCGGACGCCTAAACGCGGTGCCAACTGCTCGCACAGTCGATGCAGCCGACACGGTGGCGCCCAAGCTCGCCAGCGTGCCCGTAGCGCCCCACATGCCACCATCACCGCATGTGCACGAGTCACGACAGCCGGCCGCCGATCGACCCGATCAGCGGCGCCGCGATCGACGCCGGTCCGATCACCCTCCGCGGCGAGGACGGCGCCGAGTTCCGCGGGTACCTCGCGAAGCCCGAGCACGCCACTGGAGCGGGAATCGTGATCCTGCCGGACGTGCGCGGGCTCCACCCGTTCTTCGAGGAGCTGGCGATGCGCTACGCGGAGCGGGGCATCGTCGCGCTCTCGGTCGACTACTTCGGCCGAACTGCCGGCTCCGAGCCTCGCGGCGAGGGCTTCGAGCACATGCCCCACGTCGAGCAGGCGCGATGGGAGAACCTGCGCGGCGACATCACCGCCGCGGTCGCGCACCTTCGGTCGCTGGATCCGGCGCCTCGATCGGTGTTCACGACCGGCTTCTGCATGGGCGGTCGACTGTCGTCGATGTCGTCGACGCTCGGCCTGGGCCTCGCGGGCGTCATCCCGTTCTACGGCTGGCCAGTCGGCCCGAACCGGAACGGCACCCCTGCTCCCGCGGAGAGCGCCGACCAGATCGAGTGCGACGTCCTCGCGTTCTACGGCGAGGCCGACACGGGCATCGGTGAGGATGCGCGCGCGACCTATGACGCGGCGCTCGACAAGGCCGGCGTCCGACACGAGACCGTCGTCTACCCGGGCGCGCCCCACGGCTTCTTCGATCGCAAGGCGACGGAGTTCGCGGATGCGGCGTCGGACGCCTGGGATCGAACCCTTACCTTCATCCGCCGCCACACCGCCGGCCAGCCGATCGCGGGCTTCGCACCCGTGCCGGGTTCCGAGGCGGCGGTCTCAACTGCGACCGACGCGGACGGCGAGCCGACCGACCCGCGCGTCGCCCACTTCACCGGCGACGACTGACCCTGACGACGGGCTGGTCCTCGCGCGGCGGCCGCTCACCCGGCCTTCGTCGTGACCTCGCGAGTCTTGTTCACCGTCTCGCCGTAGTCCCAGACGTCGATGCCCGGCGGCGTCAGGCCGAGGCTGGTGAGCCCGGTGCAGACCTGGCTTCGATGGTCGGTGCCGTGGTGGATGGCCTGGGCGAGCCGGATGCCCATCGTCGCGTGGTACTCCCAGCCGTCGCCGCGCTCGGCGATATCCGCATCGGGATCGAGCGCCGTGGCGAGGAGGTCTTGATAGCCCGCCGCGTGCTGCGTGTTCGCCGCACGGAGGGCCGCGATGTCGAGATCGTTCTCGCTCGGGATCAGCGGGATCGCCTGGTCCGCGAAGATCCACAGGTAGAAGCTGTCGGCCTGGACCAGGTGGCGGAGTGTGTTGATGATCGGGCCGTAGGTTCCGGGAACCGGCGTCTCGAGCTGTTCCGGAGTGAGGGTCGCGCAGGCGTCGAGCACCTTCTCGTTCGCCCAGACGTGATGGTTGAAGGCATCAGCGAGCATCGACGTCGTCATGCACCCAGCCTAGGTGATGGCTTCTTTCGGGTGCTGGGCGTGTTGTAGCCCTCGCTCATGATGATCCGCATGACCTCTCTGCGGAGAGCGTCGGCAAACCCAAGCTTGTCGATCGTCATGCCCGCGATACCAGATCGATCGTCGAGGAACGCCAGCACGACGTGTTCCGTACCGACGACTTCCTGACCGTTCGAACGAGCGATCTCCATGGCGCGCTGCAGCGAACGTCGCATCCGCGGAGTCAAGGGCGGGACTGCGCCGGTCGTCATCGACTTCGCCTCCCCAAATCAGCCGGTCGTCCGAATCTTCCAGTACGAGTCCTTCCTCACGATCTTGCCCTCACGGAACGTCCACAAGTCGCATCCGCGGACTTCGATCGCCTCTCCGTCAGCGGTCGTACCGGACAGCGTCCACTCGGATGCGCCACGGTCGCCATCGACGAAGTGCTGGTCGTTCCCATACCGCACGTCAGGGATCCCGGAGAAGCGCGCGGCGAACGCCTGGCGGATCGCCTCGCGTCCGACGACTCGCGTCCCCGAGGGCTCGGTTCCCCGCGGCGCTTCGAACACGGCGTCGTCGCCGAAGTGGGCCATGATCCCATCGAGATCATGCTCGTCGAACGCGGTCGTGATGGCCTTGAGCATCTGCATGGCATCGTCGTGGTCCAAGGCTCCTCCTCGGTCAGCGCGATGCCACGCGGGTGCCGTCGGCGCGGAGCTTGATGGCCTGGAGCCGGCCCGGCTGGCCAAGCTTCGCGGCGGTCGATCGGAACGCCGCGCCGACGCGGTCGGGGGCGGATTCGTCGGTCGAGTCGACGAGGGCAGCGACGGTCGAGCCAGCGCCGGCCAGGAAGGCGCTGAGCGCGCCGGCGTTGCGCGCGGCGGCGACGAGGCGTGGGAGCTCCGGGTAGACGGCGGCTCGATACGGCTCATGGAGTCGGTCGTCGCCGAGCAGGCGGAGGTAGTCCGATCGGCCCGAGGCGAGACCCGCCACTCCGACGGCCACGCGAGCGAGATTCGAGATGGCGTCGGCGCGCGGGATCGAGTCGGGCAGGACCCGGCGCATCTCCGACGTCGGCAGCTTGCGTTCCGGGATCCACGCGACCACGAGCACGTCACGGGGCGGGTCGAGCCGCACCGCCTCGACGCCTTCGGGCAGCGCGACGCTCGCGACGAGTCCGCCGAGCAGCGCCGGCGCGACATTGTCCGGGTGGCCCTCGATCTGTGTCGCCAGTCGGAGCGCAATGGCCTGATCGACCGTTCGATCGGCCAGGACGAACGCGGCGACGAGTCCGGCCACCGTTGCGGCGGCGCTCGAGCCGAGGCCACGTTCGAGGGGGATCGGGTTCGACATGAAAACCTTCCAGCCGACCCCGTCGAACCCATCGAAGCCGAGCTCCGCAAGGCCCATCTCGAGCGCCACCACGAACCGGTTCGATCGATCCTCCGGCAGCTCGCCGACGCAGTCGCCCTCGACCGTCAGGTCGATCGCCGACGGATCGGCGGCTGGGGCGGTGGCTTCGACGGTCACACGCAGGGGCAGGTCGATCGCCAGCCCCAGGCAGTCGTAGCCCGCGCCGAGGTTGGCGATCGTTGCCGGCGCCTCGACCGACACCGAATGCCCGATGAGCTCGGAAGCGGCCAGTGATGCATCCACAGGCATCACGAACCAGGAGGAACGTTCGCGAGAGCTCGAACGAACCGCCCGCCGCTCACCAGCCGAGCGCCTCCCGCACGCCCAATTCGGTCGCCGCCGCCTCGACGATCCGACCCGCGACGACCCGCTCGGCCGTGTCGGGGTCCTTGAGGCCCGCGCCGGTGAGCACCGCGACGACCAGCTCGTCGGCGCGAATCGCACCCGAGGCTGCGGCCTTCGCGACGCCAGCCACGGACGCCGCGGAAGAGGGTTCGCAGAATACGCCTTCGAGCTCGGCGAGGGAGCGATAGGCGGCGAGGATCTCGTCGTCGGTGACGGCGTCGATGCTCCCGCGCGATTCGTCACGGGCCGCGACGGCGCCCGCCCACGTGGCCGGATTCCCGATCTTGATCGCCGTCGCGATGGTCTCCGGGTGCTCGATCGGTCGACCCTCGACGATCGGCGCTGCGCCCGCCGCCTGGAAGCCGAGCATCCGCGGCCGCGTCTCGACGATCCCATTCGTCGCGTAGTCGGTGAACCCGGCCCAGTACGCGGTGATGTTGCCGGCGTTGCCGACGGGGATCGCGAGGATGTCCGGCGCGCGCCCAAGGTCATCGCAGATCTCGAACGCTGCGGTCTTCTGGCCGGCGATCCGATGCGGGTTGACGGAGTTGACGAGCGTCGCCCGCGATCCCGGCTCCGCCGCCATCGAGCGCACGACCCGGAGCGCATCGTCGAAGTTGCCATCGACAGCCACGACGTTCGCTCCCGCGATCAGCGCCTGAAGCAGCTTGCCGGTCGCGATGGCGCCCTTCGGCAGCACGACGGCAACTTCCAAGCCGGCCGCCGCGCCATACGCCGCCGCGGACGCGGACGTATTCCCGGTCGAGGCGCAGATGATCGAGGTCGCGCCCGCCTCGAGCGCTTTCGCGACAGCGACGACCATGCCCCGATCCTTGAACGAGCCGCTCGGGTTGAGGCCCTCGAGCTTGAGGTGCAGGTTCGGGACGCCGATGCGCTCCCCGAGCCGCGGCGCTGCCACCAGCGGCGTGAACCCCTCGCCCAGCGTCAGCGCCGGGGTCGCGTCGGTGACCGGCAGGAATCGTCGGTAGCGCTCGACCAGGCGCGGACGAGCGGCGGCGCCCGCCTCCGTGCCCGTGACGCTCGCGCCCATCGTCAGTCCTCGACCGGATAGCGCGCGCCGGACGGCCCGAGGAAGAAGCTGCGCGCCCGTGGGATCGAGCTCGCGGCCGGCCCGGCCCCCGCGGCGGGCAGGTCCGCCCACGTGCTGCCGGCGCCGCGACGCACGGCAAGAAGATCCGCCAGCACCGCGGCCGCGGTTGCGGTGCCGCCTGCTCCGGGACCTTCGATGGCGAGCCTTCCCAGGCCGTCGGCATCGATCTCGAGCCGGTTACGGACGCCAGCGGTCTGCCCCAACGCCGACGCCTCAGGCACTGCCGTCGTCAGCACTGCCGCCTCCACGACGCGATCGGAGGCGCGCCGCCGAGCCGAAGCCAGCAGCCGGATCGCGTACCCATCTCGACCGGCGCGTGACAGGTCGCCCGCCGTGACGCCGGTGATCCCGGGACGCCCGCCGCGCCGCTGGACGGCGACACCGGATCGATCGAGCCACTGCCCGAACGCGAGCCTGACCAGCACGACGAGCTTGTCCGCGGCGTCGCCACCCTGGACGTCGCCGGTCGGGTCGGCCTCCGCGTAGCCCGCTGCCTGCGCACCCGCGAGCGCATCCGCGTAGGTGAGCCCGTTCGTGGCCATCTCGGTGAGGATGTGGTTCGTCGTGCCGTTCACGATGCCACGGACCGAGGACACGGTGGTTCCCGCGAGGTCCTCCGCGAGCACGCGCAGGATCGGCGTGCCGCCCATGACCGCCGCCTCGTAGCGGAATGGCGCCTTCGACTGTCGGGCGATCGACTCCAGGTCCGCCCCATGTCTCGCCAGCACGTACTTGTTCGCCGTCACGACGGCCTTGCCGGCACTGAGCGCGGCCGCGATCAGCGTTCGAGCCGGCTCCTCGCCGCCCATGACCTCGACGATCACGTCCGATTCGCCAGCCACGAGATGCGCCGGGGCATCCGAAAGCAGGTCCGCGGGAATGCCGCGCGCCGCGGCACGCCCCAGGTCCCGCGCCGCCACGCCGACCAGCTGGAACGCGCCGGCCTCGGGAGCGAGCCCCGGCGATCGACCCTCCAGGAGCCCGCGCACGACCTCGCTGCCCACGGTGCCCGCGCCGAGCACCGCGACCCGCAGCGGCCGAGTCCCGTCGATTCCGCCCATCGAGGGGCATCGTAGCCGAGGGTCAAGACCGCCCCCACGCTCGACTACACTCCGCGCGATGTCGACGGCGACCGCCCCGAACCCCGCGCGCGCCGGGCAGCCCACTGCGCCGCGCACGTTCAGCGGCATCCAGCCCTCGGGCGTCGCCCACCTCGGCAACGACCTCGGCGCCATCCGGAACTACGTCCGGCTGCAGGACGAGTACGAGGCGATCTATTGCATCGTCGACTACCACGCCCTGACGTCGACCCACGACCCGGATGTCCTCCGAGCGCGAACCCGCGACATGGCGGCGAGCCTGCTCGCCCTGGGCCTCGACCCCGAGCGGTGCACGCTCTTCGTCCAGAGCCATCGGCCCGAGCACACCGAGCTCGCCTGGCTGCTGACGACCGTGACCCCGGTCAGCTGGCTCGAGCGCACCCCGACCTACAAGGAGAAGAAGGAGTCCCAGCCCGACGACATCAACCACGGGCTGCTCACCTACCCGGTCCTCCAGGCGGCCGACATCATCATCTACAAGGCCACCTATGTTCCGGTTGGGCGCGATCAGGCGGCGCACCTCGAGCTCTCTCGCGAGATCGTCCGCGCGTTCAACAACCGCTACGGCGAGACGTTCCCCGAGCCCCAGGCGGTCTTCACCGAGGCGCCGACCGTCATCGGCACAGACGGCGTCCGCAAGATGAGCAAGTCCCTCGGCAACACGATCGACGTCCTCGCAGAGCCCGAGCTGATCCGCAAGCAGGTCATGTCGATGGTCACCGACACGCAGCGAATCCTGCGTACCGACCCCGGCCGGCCGGAGGTCTGCAACGTGTGCCAGCTCCAGCGCTTCTTCGGCGACGACTACGAGTCGCTCTGGGAGGGCGAGCGGACGGCTCGCACCGGGTGCGTCGACATGAAACGCCTGATCTCCGATCGGATCGTCGCGCACTACGCGCCGGCACGGGAGCGCTATCTCGAGCTCCAGTCGAAGCCGGGCATCGTCGACGAGATCCTCGCGGCGGGCGCGAGCCGGCTTGCCCCGATCGCCGACGACACCATGGCCGAGGTCCGCCAGAAGATGGGCCTCCGGTGAGGTGCAGCGCTGCCACCTGGGACCATGACGATCTGGTGATGCGAATCGGCCGCCGTCGACCGATGATGGATGCGAGCCAGGAGGTCTGACCGTCAGATGGGCTTCGAGATGACGCCGCGAGAACGTCGCTGGTTCGACGCGATCCTCGTGCTCGGTGCCATCGCCCTGGCGTTTGTCGTGCTCGGCTTCGTCGGCGTGCTGTTCGCGTTCTTCGGCGACCTGATCATGGTCTTCTTCCTGGCCTGGCTGCTCGCATTCATGCTCGCGCCGGTCGTCAATCGCGTGTACGCCATCCCGCTCGTGAGTCGGGCGGGCGCGATCTTCGCCGTCTACTTCCTGATCTTCGGCGGCCTCGTCGTCGTCTCGATCGCCGCCGCGACGGTGCTGTTCAACTCGATCGGCGACTTCATCGAGGACCTGCCGGCATTGCGCCAGGACCTGCCGGCGATCCTCGCGCCGTGGCAGGCGCGGCTGGACGAGCTCGGGCTCCAGGTCAACCTGCAGGACCAGGCGTCGGTCTTCCTCGACAACATCTCCGGCTACGCCCTGCAGCTCGCGGCGCCGCTTCAGCAGATCGCGGTGGCGAGCATCGGGGCGATCGGCAACCTGTTGCTCGTCGTCGTGTTCTCCCTGTACATCGTCGCGGACCGCGAGCGACTCACGGCGTTCGCGTTCTGGCTTGTCCCGAGCGGCTACAAGGCCCAGGCCGAGCTCCTCGAGGAGGCGGTCAGCCGGTCCTTCGGTGGCTTCATCAGAGGGCAGGTCGTGACGGGTCTCGCGTTCGGGGCGTTCTCGTTCCTGGCAAGCCTCGTGTTCGGGCTCGACTTCCTGCCCGTGACGACCTTCGCCGCTGGGTTCCTGATGGCGATCCCGTTCTTCGGGCCGTTCGTGGCGTGGATCCCGCCGGTGCTCGTGGCGATGCTGTTCAAGCCCGACGTGCTCCTGGGCGTGTCGATCGTCACGGCGATCGGCTGGGCCGTGGTCATGAACATGCTCCAGCCGCGGATCATGGCGACGTCCCTGCGCATCCACCCGATCGTGGTCCTGGGCTCCGTGCTCGTCGGCCTGAAGATCGCGGGCATCCCGGGCGCCATCTTCGGCATCCCGATCGCCGCCGTGATCTCGGCCCTCGTGCTCCATGCCCTGAGCCAGCGCCGGGGCAACGGCCCGGTGGCGGCGCGCGCTGCGCAGCGTGTCGAGCGGCGAGAGGGTCGCGCCGTTCGGCAGCCACGCGAGCCGAACCCCAAGGTCGACCGCGACGTGGAGTCGCCGAAGCTCGAGACCCCGAAGCTCGAAACCCCGAAGATCGAAACCCCGAAGCCCGAGGCGGCTCCTACCGAGCCTTGATCCGAAGGTCGCGGCGCCCGATCTGTCCCCGAGCGTTCATATGCCCGAATCTCCGCGCCGAAATCACCTTCAGTAAGAGCGATGCGTGTCGCTGTCATACGAAGCTTGACTGTCGTGACGCTGCCGACGTCTTGTGACCTCTGGCTGCGATCATCTCGGCGTTCGTATGCAAGTGATGGGCATCGCCGAGGGCGAAGGTGGTCTCACGTGGAGATCTGTGCATAGGAACGCGAGCCGCCCACCAGTTCCGGATTCCAGGAGTGCACAGCGACTAGCTCGACTTGTTTCGCAACGCCGAAATGATCTCGCGGGCGGCGTTCTGGCCCGGCCCGCCGGTGATGCCCCCGCCGGGGTGGGCGCCGGAGCCGCACAGGTAGAGGCCCTCCAAGGCGAGCCGGTAACGGGCGTGCCCGAGCATCGGGCGCCAGACGAAGAACTGGTCGAGGCCGGCCTCGGCATGGAGCGGGTGGCCGCCCGTGAGCGCGAACTGCTGCTCGAGGTCGACCGGCGTGAGGACCTGGCGGGCGGTCACGAGCTTACCGATCCCCGGCGCGACGGACTCGAGGACGGCGACGACCGCGTCGCCGAAGGCATCGCGCTGGGTCGACCAATCGGCAGCAGGCCCCTCGCCGCGCAGTGCGTACGGCGCGTACTGGGCGATGACGCTCATGACGTGGGTGCCGGCCTTCGCGCTCTCGACGAGGGACGGGTCCGCGAGCGACGGGATCGTCGCCTCGAGGATCGGCTGCTCGCTCCAGCGCCCGTACTTCGTGGCGTCGAACGCGCGCTCCATCGCATCGATGCCCGGCGCCACCACGATGCGGCCCCGGAGCGGCGTCACGTCGTCACCCGCGGCAGGAATGCTCGGCAGGCCGCGCAGCGCGAGGTTCACCTTGGCGACGACGCCGGGCGTCCGGATGTTGCCGGCTCGCCAGCCGAGCGACGGGCCGAGGGCCACGGGATCGACCAGGTCGATGAGCGTTCGCTTCGGGTCCGCGCCCGAGACGACGGCGCGAGCCGTGATCTCCTCACCGCCCGCCAGCACGACGCCGGTCGCCCGGTCATCTCGCGTGGTGATGGCCGTGACCTCCGCCGAGGTGCGAATCTCCACGCCCTGCGCGCGCGCCGCCGCGACGAGTGCCGCCACCAATCCGCCCGGCCCGCCCTTCGCGAACACCGTCTCGCCCGCCGCGCCACCGTCGTTGCCGGCGCCGTCCATGAGGAGCATCGCGGCGCTCCCCGCCGACCACGGCCCCACGGACCCGAACCGCACGCCGCGCCAGGCGAGCACGGCCCGCAGCGGATCCGACTCGAACGACTCCGCCACGAGGTCGGCGATCGCCATCGGCAGCACCCGCAGCACCGTCCGCGAGCCCGAGCGCCCGAGCCCCTTGAAGCTCTTGCCGAGCCGGAGGCCCGCGATCGCGTCACCGATCCCGGGCGACTTGATGTCCGGCGGCGTCGCGCGGCCGAGCTCGTCCAGGAACCGCCCGAGGGATCGAACCTGGCGATCGAACGCGGGGTACGCCTCGACGTCCTGCTCGGAAAGCGTGCGGAGGCCGCCGGCCGTCTTCCCGACGTCCGACCAGAGCGTGATGGCGCTCCCGTCCGGCGACGGCGCGAAGACCCGCACATCGGGCGCGACCAGCGTCAAGCCGTGCCGCTTCAGGTCCAGGTCGCGCTGGACCGATGGCCGGAGCCGGCCGACGGTGTGGGCGAGCGTCGGCACCCGGACGCCCTTCGCCAGCTCGGACGTATCCGCCGCGCCGCCGGCGCGCTCCCGCCGTTCGAGCACGAGCGTCCGCAGCCCGGCCTTGCCGAGGTAGGCCGCGGTGACGAGCGCGTTGTGGCCGGCGCCGATGACGACGACGTCCCAGCGCGGATCCGGCCGCGGGCCGGTCATGGGCGCTTGCCCTTCGATCGCAGGAGCTCCAGCGCGGCGATCCGGCCGTTCGCGCCCATGATCCCGCCGCCGGGGTGGGTCGACGAGCCGCACAGCCAGAGGTCTCGAACGGGGGTCCGGAAGCGGGCCCAGCCGGGCACGGGCCGGCTGAAGAACAGCTGTTCGAGCGAGAGCTCGCCCGCGAAGATGTTGCCCTCGGTCAGGCCCGTCGTCCGCTCGATGTCGAGCGGGGTGATCACCTGGCGATGGAGGATCTTCGAGGGCAGGTCCGGCGCGAACTCGGCGATCCGGTTGACGACCGCATCGCCGAACGCCTCGCGCTGGTTGTCCCAGCCACCGAGCGACGGATCGAGCTGGTACGGCGCGTACTGCACGAAGCAGCTCATGACGTGCTTGCCCGGCGGCGCCATCGAGGGGTCGACCAGCGTCGGGATGACGATGTCGATGTACGGCTTCGCGCTGAACCGACCGTACTTCGCGTCGTCGTAGGCGCGCTCCATGTCGTCGACCGCGGGCGAGATCGAGATCGCGCCGCGGAGGTGCTCGCCCTCGCCGGGCAGCGCGGTGAACGAGGGCAGCGCGTCGAGGGCCATGTTGACCTTGCCCGATGAGCCGCGGAACTTGAAGCGCCGCACCTCGTCGGCGAACTCGTCGTCGATCGAGCCCGGCTCCATGAGGTCGATGAAGGTCCGTCGGACGTCGACCGAGGAGATCACGGCGGACGGCCTCGAGCTCCTCGCCCAATTCGAGGACGACCCCGCTGGCGCGCCCGCCCCCGACCTGGATTCTGGCGACCGGCGCTTCCGTGCGGATCTCCGCGCCATTCGCGCGCGCTGCACTGGCGATTGCGTTCGAGATCCCACCCGTGCCGCCCTTGGGGATGCCCCACGCGCGGAACGCGCCGTCGATCTCGCCCATGTAGTGGTGGAGCAGCACGTACGCCGTGCCGGGCGACCTGATGCCCTGGAACGTGCCGATGATCCCCGACGCGCCCATCGTCGCCTTGAGCGGGTCCGTCTCGAACCACTGGGTCAGGAAATCGTACGCCGACATCGTCATGAGCTGGACGAAGACCGCCTGCTGGCGCTCGGTCAGCTTCTGGAACGATCGAAGGAGGCCGCCGAGCGGCAGGAGCGGCCGAGGGTCGATCGACGCGGGGTCGGGCGGCACGATCGCGAGGATCGGCTTGATGAACCGGGCCATGTCGACCATGAGCGGCCCGTATTCCTCGTACGCCTCGACGTCGAGCTTCGACCAGCGGCGGAGCTCGCGTACGGTTCGACCGTGATCGTTGACCCGCCACAGGTAGTCGCCCGTCCCGATCGCGTTGCCGTTGCCGTCTTTCGGCGGGGGCCGGCCGGTTCCCGGGTAGACCGGCGTGAACGTGCCGTCGAGGGGCAGGATGTCGAGGCCGTGCCGGGGAAGGTCGAGCTCGCGGATGATCTCCGGCCGGAGCAGCGACACGACGTACGAGAAGACCGAGAAGCGGAAGCCCGGGAAGATCTCCTCGGTGACCGCCGCGCCGCCGAGCACGTGCCGGCGCTCGAGCACGAGCGTCTTCAGGCCCGCCCGAGCAAGATAGGCGGCGCTCACGAGGCCGTTGTGGCCGCCGCCGATCACGATCGCGTCGTAGCGCTGGGGCATTCGGCGGACTGTAGCCCACGTGGGGTAACGCGCGCACCCCGAGTGGCGCGTTGACGGGCGCGGTGGCGCGGGACATCGTTGTGACATGAGCAACGCCGCTGACGCGACGCTCCAGCCGGACGCGACGCCGGCGACCGCGCCCCCGACGCCCGCGCCCACGATGCCGCCTCGGAGCGTGACGGAGCTCGGCGTCGTCGATCCCATCCGGATCCCTCCGGCCTTCACCCGTGCCGTGGCGTCCTTCCGGCGGCGCGCGTGGGACCCCTTGCCTCCGGTCGCGAAGCTCTTCGTCGCGCTCAGCGCGCTGGACATCGCCTGGCGCGCGATCGGGTTCGCCGGCACGGGCTTGTTCATCAGCCTCGAGTCGCCGATCTCGATCGTCTCGACCTTCCTCCCCCACAACCTCCTGATCGCCCTGCCCGCGCTGGTCCTGGCCCGTCGCGCCGACGCGGCGGTGGCGACGCCGCTCGTCCTCGGCGGCGCAGTCGTGCTCGCCCTCGTCGAGCTGCTCTGGAGCCCGTTTTCGAACGCGGCCTTCGGGAGCGGCGGTGACGGCGCATTCGTGATCGGATCGATCGTCCAGGTCGGCGCGCTCGTCTTGAAGTCCGTCGGCTGGCTTGCCCTTGCCTATGGCCTCATCGCGATCACGGCCGGGAAGCCGAGCCCGTTCCTCGGGCGCCTCGGCAACCTCGTGTTCGCATTCCTGGCTGCTGGCGCCGTGGTCGGACTTGTCAGCCTCCTCGTTTCGCCATTCGACCTGGGGGACCCGGGCTGGGACGCGATGCAGGGGATCGCGGCCGTGGTCGCATTGGTCGAGCTCGTCGTCTTTGGTTTCCTGGCACGAGTCATCGTCCATGGCACGCTCGACGAGCGCCGTCCAGCCGAGGCGACAACGGTCGCATCGGGCGCCGTGGTGATGGCTGCGATCACCGGAATGCTCGCGGCGGGAGTCTCGCTGGTCGCGATCGTCGCGCGATCACCGGATCTCGGTGGAGCGACCCAGGCCTTCGCGTGGGTGGGCTACCTCGGCGATGCGTTCGCGAAGACCCTGCTGTTCGTTGCGTTCGGCCTCGGGCTCGCCGACAACACCATCAGGCTTCGGGCTTCTGCTCCTCCGGTCCCGGACGCGGAGCTGCTCGACGACGACCCCGCGTGGCCCGAGCTCGGGCGCGACGTGCCCGCATACCTGACTCCTGCGGCTCCAGACAGTGCGCCGTCGAGGCGTCGCGCGAAGTCGCCCTCCAAGCCGGCGTCGAGAACGAGGCGATCGAAGCGCCCGACCTGAGCCCCGCGGCGCTGGCACACTCCTAGGCCATGAGCATCGGCAGCCCGTTCCATCCGCGGACCGCGCCGCTCAACCGAAAGCAGCAGTGGCGCGAGTGGTCCGGCTACTGGGCGTCCTCCTCGTACGCCGACGCGCACGACATCGAGTACAACGCGATCCGCGAGGCGGCCGCCCTCATCGACGTGTCGCCGCTCTACAAGTACCGCGTCTCCGGGCCCGACGCCCTCGCGCTCGTCGATCGAGTGATCACCCGCGACGCAACGAAGCTCAAGGTGGGGCAGGTCTGGTACACGCCGTGGTGCGACGAGCACGGCAAGGTCATCGATGACGGCACGGTCCATCGCGTGGCTGAAGACGAGTTCTTCTGGACCGCCGCCGATCCACAGCTCCGCTGGCTGACGCTCAACGCGCGGGGCCTCGACATCCAGCTCGACGACGTCACCGAGTCCATCGCCGCGGTCGCGCTCCAGGGGCCGCTCTCCCGCGCGGTCCTCGAAGAAGCGACCGAGGAGCCGTTCGGCGAGGTCCGCTACTTCCGCCGTCGACCCTCCACGCTCCGAGTCGGGCGCAAGCGGATCCCGGTCGAGGTCTCGCGGACCGGCTACACGGGCGACCTCGGCTACGAGCTGTGGATCCCGGCGGAGCGCGCGGCCGAGGCGTGGGACGCCCTCGCGGCGGCGGGTCGCGGGTACGGCATCCGGCCCGCGGGCATGCTCGCCCTTGACGTCGTTCGGCTCGAAGCGGGCCTCGTGCTGCTCGAGGTCGACTACACGTCGGCGCGCCACGCGCTGAACCCGGAGCAGAACTACTCGCCGTACGAGCTGGCGATGGGCCGGCTGGTCGATCTCGACGGCGGGAACTTCGTCGGTCGACTGGCGCTCCAGCGGGAGCAGGAGCGCGGCGGTCCGTCGAGGCGCCTCGTCGGCGTGCAGCTCGAGTGGAGCGACATCGAGCGCTCGTTCTCGCGCCAGGGCCTGGCGCCCGCGATCTCGCCATCGGTCGATCGATCGGCGATTCCGGTCTTCGCGCCGCGCGGCGACCGCCAGGTCGGCAAGCTAACGAGCCACGGCTGGAGCCCGATCCTCAAGCAGGCGATTGGTCTCGCCTCCGTGCCACCGAGCTATGAAGCCGTGGGGTCGAAGCTCGCCGTCGAATGGACGGTCGAGGGCCAGCGCGGTCGGGTCGATGCGACCGTCGTGCCGATGCCGTTCCTGGACCTGCCCCGCAAGCGCGCCTGACGAACCGATCCGGATAGGCGGTTCAGCCTGCCGCCAGTTGCGCGTCGAG
The DNA here is from genome assembly GCA_963721765.1 of uncultured Chloroflexia bacterium. Taxonomy (GTDB): domain Bacteria; phylum Chloroflexota; class Limnocylindria; order Limnocylindrales; family CSP1-4; genus UBA5189. Next base: position 368,374 of record CAVRJP010000001.1, on the reverse strand, counting down.
CTTCGAGATCGCCTCGGGCAGGTCCAGGCGGCCGAGGCCGATGCGGAAGTGCGAATCGCCGAAGCCGAAGGTCGTCGAGGGCAGGAGCAGGACGCCGGTCGACTCGACCAGGCGGGCGGCGAAGCGATCGGCCGATGACCCAGCCGGTCCATCCGGGACGAGCTTCGGGAAGGCGGTGGAGCCGCCACGGGGCCGCACCCAGGTGAGTGCGTCGGCTCGGCGGGCGAAGAAGTCATCCAGGACCGCGAGGTTTGCGCTCACGATCTCCCGGCTTCGGGCCAGCACCCGGTCCCGAGCGCGCAGTCCAACCAGTGCCAGCACCTCCGAAGGCGCCGACGAACAGATGGTCGTGTAGTCCTTCATGCGGGCGCAGCGCTCGAGGATTCCACGATCGCGCGTCGCCAGCCAGCCGATCCGCAGGCCGGCCATCGCGAACGACTTCGACATCACCCCGATCGAGATCGACCGCTCGTCGAGATCCGCGCCGGCGGGCAGCGTTTCCGCCCCGTCGTGCTCGAGGAATCGGTAGACCTCGTCCGCCACAAGACGAATCCCCGCTTCTGCACAAGCAGCGCCGAGGCGGCGCCACTCCTCGACCGTCGGCAGCATGCCCGTCGGGTTGTGCGGCGCGTTGACGACGACCATGCGCGTCTCAGGCCGGAACGAGCGGACCAGTCGGTCGACGTCGAGCGACCAGCGGTCCTGCTCCAGCAGCGTGTGCAGGCTCACGTGCGCCCCCACCGCGCGCGCCACCTCGTAGAGCGACTGGTAGCCGGGCCAGGTGACGATCACGTGGTCGCCGGGATCGAGGCACGTGTTGAAGAGGCACCAGATCGCTTCCTCGGCGCCCGCGAACACGAGCACGTCGTCGGCCTCGACTGAGTCGTACAGCGTGGCGATCTCTCGCCTCAGCAGCGGATGGCCGGTCGATTCCGTGTATCCGAGCCGGAGATCGGTCCACATCGAGCGCGTCTCGTCGTCCGCCAGCTCGAGGAGCTCGGCCATCGACCAGCCCTCGACGTCGCTCGCGCACATGACGTGCTCGACCGCGAACTCCCATCGGGCGAAGTACCGCTCCAGGGCGAAATCGGCGATCCGCATCGAGCGATGATGCACTTCGCGGTGCCCGGCGGCGACAACCTTGCGCCGACGACGCGTACCCTTGCCATCCCCATGACCGACGACGTCGCCACGCCGCGCGCCGCCACGATCGCGATCGTCGGCTCGCCGACGGCGCTGGGCGGGCATTTCGCGGGGATGGACCAGGGCCCGACCGCGCTCCGGGGCGCTCGGCTGCTCGATCGGCTGGGCTCGAAGCCGGGGCTCGCCGGCGCGACATTCGTCGATCACGGCGACGCGCCGATCGACGCCGGCTGGGCGGCCGATCCGGATCCGCTGATGAAGAACCGCGACCGGATCATCGAGTACCTGCCGCGGCTGACCGCGCATGTCGAGGCCGCCCTCGGCGCCCACGACGCCGGCGCGAAGCTGCTCCTCCTCGGCGGCGACTGCACCTCGCACTCCGCGACGATGACCGCGCTGCAGCATCGGAACCCGGGCGCGCGGCTGGCGATCGCCTGGTTCGATGCGCACGGCGACTTCAACACGCCGACGACCACGCCCTCGGGCAACGTCTGGGGCATGCCGTTCGCGATGCTCTGCGGGCGGGGCGACGCGGGGCTGGTGGGCGCCTGCGAGGGCCCGACCGTTCTCGAGGAGGACGCGGCGCTGATCGGCGGCCAGGTCCTCGACGAGATGGAGTCTCGGATGCTCGCGTCGTCCCCTGTCGCCCATTTCGGCGCGGGGATGATGGCCGGCGTGGCCGGCCTCGCCGCGCTCGAGGCGTGGGGACGCGCGGTGGGGACGCGGACGGACGGCATGTACATCGCGTTCGACCTCGATGCGATCGACGCCGCGGAGCCACTCTCCGTCGCGATGCCTGAACGAGGCGGCCTCTCGGTGTGGACCGCGACGATCGCGATCCGGCTGCTCGCGGCGACCAACAGGATCCTTGGCTTCGGCCCGACGGCCACGATGCCCCGGCCCGGGTTCGACCTGATGCGGACCGCCGATGTCGTCGCCCAGCTCACCGAGGCCGCGCTCGGCAAATCCGGCTGACGCCTGAGGCGCTTAGGAGCGCCCTGCCCCGCCAACCGGCAATCGAACGATCGCCGGATCGACGCCGAACACGTCGCGGATCCGATCGGGCGTAAGCGCCTCGGTCGGTGGACCGTCGGCAACGACGCGACCGTGGTCGAGCACGACGATCCGCGGGAAGAAGTGCGCGGCGAGGCCGATGTCGTGGAGGACGGCGAGGATCGTCGTTCCGTCGCGCGCGTTGAGGTCGGCCAGGAGCTCCATGACCTCGACCTGGTGACGGAGGTCGAGGTGAACCGTCGGCTCGTCGAGGACGAGGAGTTGCGCCTCCTGCGCAACGGCCATCGCCAGGAGGACGAGCTGACGCTCGCCGAGCGAGAGCTCCCGGGCGTCTCGTCCCAGGAGGTGCCCGACGCCGACGCGGTCGATCGCCGCCGCGACGGCAGCCTTGTCGGCAGGTCGCAGGCCGCGGATCGGGTGCTCGTGGGGCAGTCGGCCGAGGGCGACGACCTCCTCGACCGTGGTCGAGAACGGCAAGGCGGGCATCTGCGGAACGACGGCGAGCCGGCGGGCGATTCCGAGGCGGTCCATCCTTGCGAGGGGCATCCCGGCGAGCTCGATCGAGCCGGCGGCGGGCTCGACCAGGCCGGCAATCGTTCGGAGCAGGGTCGACTTGCCGGCGCCGTTCGGGCCGACGAGGGCGACGCGCTCGCCGGCATCGATGCCAAGGTCGACGTCGCTGAGGGCTGGTCGGCCGCGATAGGCGACCGTGAGTCGATCGGTACGGACGATCGGCCCGGTGATCGGTCGGTTGGGCGGGAAGTAGTGGGTCACAGCTCGTAGCCCGACCGCGTGCGCCGCAGGAGCGCGAGAAAGAACGGTGCGCCGATGATCGCCGTGACCACACCGACGGGAACGTCGCCGGCGAGGCGCGCGGCGAGATCCGCGACGACCATCAGGATCGAGCCGAACAAGGCGGCGAGCGGCAGGACGAGCCGGGCATTCGGGCCAACGGCGAGCCGCACGACGTGGGGCGCCACGAGGCCGACGAACCCGATCAGGCCCGAGACGGCCACTGCCGCGGCGGTTGCGAGCGAGGCGAGGCCAAGGAGGATCGCTCGCTCGCGCCGGACGTCCACGCCGAGGTGCGCGGCCGCGTCCTCGCCGAGGAGGAAGCCGTTGAGGGAGCGGGCGCGCGTGGCGATGAGCGCTGAGGCGCCGAGGACGAGCGGCAGGGCAGCCGCGAGTCGCAGCCACGAGGCGGAGTCGAAGCCACCGAGCAGGTAGGCAAAGATCTGCCGCAGGTTCGTGCCAGAGGCGTACATCGCCATCGCCAGCCCGGCGGCGAGCAGCGACCCGACCGCGTAGCCGGTCAGCAACAGGCTCGTCATCTGGCCGTGCCCGCCCACGCGGGAGAAGCGGTAGACGAGCCACACGGCGCCGAGCGCCCCCGCGAACGCGAATCCGTGGAGCAGGCCGAACTCCAGGATGAGCGCCCGAACCGGGATGAGCACCGCGATCGCGGCACCGAGCGCGGCACCCGAGGCGGTCCCGAGCACGTACGGGTCCGCGAGCGGGTTCCGGAGCACGCCCTGGAACGTCGCGCCGGCGACTGCCAGCCCGAGCCCGACGGTCATCGCCGTGAGGACGCGGGGCAGCCGGAGCTCCATGACGATCGTCTCCTGGGCCGCGGTCCACGTGGTCCCGAGGTCGAGACCGAGGAGGCGTTGGGCAAGGATCGCGACGGTGTCGCCGATGGGCACGGCGACGGAACCCGCGGCCACGCCGGCGACGAGGGCCGCGAGCAGCCCGGCGATCCCGAGGGCCGCGAGCAGCAGCGGTCGGCGGGCGATCGGTTGCGAGCCGGCACGGGAGCGAGACGCGGCCACGACGGTCATCGCCGAATCTCGCTCCCGTGCCTTGGCTGCGCTGCCGCGACCGCTACGCGGCGCGCAGCATCGCGAGCGCATGGCCGCCGCGACTCGGGACCCAGGCGCTTGGCAGGACGACGTCGGGGTGGATGGCCTCGATGAGGGCACGCAGGCCGTCGACGAGCCGCGGCCCGGGTCGCGTCACGACCGTGTCGTCGATGGGGTGGATTCGATCATCCTTCACCGCGGTCATGCCATCCCAGCCGGGCCTCGCCTTGACCGTCTCGGCCGACTGGCCGTAGGCCGCGTCACCGAGCAGGATCACCTCCGGATCGGCGGCGACGAGGTCCTCGATCGAGATCGAATAGTTGACATCGCCCGAGATCGGTTCGCTACCGGCGAGCCGGAGCATCTCGCCGTAGATCGAGTCCGCCGGCGGTGTGTAGATGCCGCCCGTGACGTCGATCTCGTAGAAGGTGCGCGGCGTCGTGCCCGCGGTGGCGGCGAGCGCCGCGAGGGCATCGATCTCGGTCTTCATGTCATCCGCAAGGTCCGCCCCGGCCTCGGTCTCCCCGATGGCCTGGCCGATGAGCCGGATCCCGGTGAGGGCCCCATCGATGGTCACCGGGTAGATCACGAGCACTGGAACGTCGGCCCGGCGCAGCTGCTCGACGGCGTCACCCTGCGAAAGTCCGACGCCCGCCGAGACGACGAGGTCCGCCCCGAGCGTGACGATCTCCTCGACGTCGACGCCCGAGAACGTGGCGACGACCGGGACGGATTCAGCCTCCGGGGGAACTTTGCAAGGTCCTCGACCTTCCCCACCACGCGCGAGCCTGCGCCGAGGGCGAACAGGATCTCCGTGCTGGAAGGAGTGAGGGACACGATCTTCCGGGGCTCGGCGGCGATGGTGACCTCAGTGCCCTCGTCGTCCTCCAGCGTCACGGGGAAGGCAGGAGCCGGCGTCGGGCTGGGCGGAATCGGGGTCGGCGTCGCGACCACGACCGGCGGGGCCGTCGGGGTTGCCGCGGCGGGCGAGGCGGCTGGCGCACAGGCACCGGCAAGGATCGCGAGGACGGCGAAGAGGGCGAGAGGAAGGAAGCGCAATCGGGCAGCCATGGGAGTCTCCGGCGTTCGGGGGTCGGGGGAGCGGGCGCGCGCAGGCACGCCACGGGACGTCGGGGGAGGGCTGCCTCAGCCGGTCGATCGCATCGCGGTGCCTACCCTTTCTCTCGAAGGTTTGAGCAACCACTGCGGGTCGGCGACCGGACTTCCATCGCGATGCTGAGCGATGGTCACCGTAGCGGGACTGTGCCGGATTCACACCGGCTTCGCGGCCCTGCAGCGTGCCGTCCGTTGACGGCTGGCGCAGCGTAGCACCGTCCTCTGCCTGGCTCGCGATAACCCGGGGGTAAGTGCCCGCGCGGATGATGGGCGCCTCGTCGACGAGCCGCCGGCTACCCGCCGCGGAGGTCGAAACGTGGGCAGGCGGGGTGCACGGGGGCTCGGAAGGGCCGTGGGACTGGTTGTCGTGGCGGCGTTGCTACCGGGGCCGATTCTTGCCGCCGGACCGGTCGGCACCGGTGGCGTGGTGCTCGGCGCGGGCCAGCCGGACAACGACACGCAGCTATCGGTGTTGACGCCGGCGCAGGCGGCGTTCATGCAGCGCAAGCTCGATCTCGCGAACTCGCTGTCGACGTTCCGGCCGACCTCTGGCAAGGCCTCGACGTCGGGCACCCAGCGGTACGTCTGCGAGCACGACCCGTGCGAGGACCAGCCGTGGTTCCCGCCGCCGCCCGGCCAGTCCGGCTCGTCGGGCCCGCCGGCCAGCAAGCTGCTGCTGACGAAGGCTCGCCAGCAGAACAACAACTACTTCTGCGGGCCAGCCTCGGGCCAGGTCGTCATCAACTGGAGCCGCGGGATCATCAACGGCAACAACGACGGCGAAAACGCCACGACCAACTGGCGCAAGCAGTCGAAGGTCGCCGAGTGGATGAAGACCACGACGGCGGGCACCGGTGGCGCGAACCTCGCAACCGGTCTCAATCACCCGCAGGCCGTGCTCAAGCCCGCACCCGAGTGGATCTACGCCTACGTGAACACTGGATCACCCCAGGAGTTCCACAACAAGGTCGTCACCGACATCGCGGCATGGGAGATGCCACTCGTCCTCGCGACGGCCCCGCACATCAGCGGCGCGGGGCAGAACTTCCTCGAGAGCTGGCCGAACGTCGCTCCGGGCGCCCATCACTGGATCGTCATCCGGGGCTACTCGGGCCTGTGGGCCAGCCCGTCACCCATCATCAGATACCAGGACTCGTCGGCCGGCTACGGCGGCGCCACGGGCGCCTACGACGACTACTCATCGGTGATGTGGCAGGTCAACGACTGGAACCAGGGCGGGCACATCATTTGGTAGACCCGCAGACGACCACCAGCCGAGGCGACCGCGCACCCGTTTGGGTCGCGGTCGCCCTCCTTGCCCTGTCGGTCATCTCGTGCATGCCCGCAACGTCGCCTCCCGCGTCCACCCAGACAAGCCCCTCGGCCTCCGCGACAGCGTCGCCCACCTCCCGTCCTACGCTCGCAGGCCCTCCGAGCTTTGGCGCGGTCGAGCTCCACGAGCTTGATCGACGGTACGTGCCGAATGCGCTCCGCAGCTCGAGCGGCCAGTTGCTCTGGTCGGCCGGTGAGACGTGGCCCTCGGAGATGTGGCGGTACGTTCCCGGAGCCGCGAAACCGGAGATCCTGTTCGCGAGCCCACGCCGCGACGCGAACATCACCGGGGTCGTCGCTGCCGGTCCCGGGTGGGCGTTCGTCGAGCTCAGCGAGACGGCCTTCGGGAAGGGTGGCTGGCGCATCTGGTTCCTGGCCGGTCCAGGCGAGGAACCGATCGAGCTGGATCGAGGAAGGGCCCCGGGCGCAGGCAGCGCACCGACGATCGCCATGGACGACGAGCACATTGCCTGGGCGGCCTTCGATGAGCCCGCCGACGGTCCGTGGAGCGTGCTCAGGGTTGCCAAGATTGCGCAGCTCGGTCGTACGACGACCCTCGTCAAGCTGCGGATCCGCGACGGCCTGCTCTGGTACCCGGCCCTCCACGGAGAGGAGCTCTGGTACGGCGTGATCAAGGGGGACTTCGAGTTGACGGGCGTCGGGGACGAGTTCCACGTCGAGACGATCGATCTCGCCAACCCCGATGCGACGCCGGTCAGGTTCGCGGGGCGAGGCGACGACTTCCACCCGGCGGTGAATGACGACTTCGTCGTGTGGAAGACCAATGTCCGCGGCGACTCGGCGCTGAACTGGGGAACTCTGCATGTCGTGGACCGCAGGACCGGGGCGGAGGCGACGATCCCGGTTGCGCACGCGAACCGTCCGTCAATCGGCGACCGCTACGTGGCGTTCGAGGAGATCTCACACTCGCGCCTGGCCGTCTTCGACCCCGAGACCGGGGCGCTCCTCGACCTTGTCCCCGCCGGAACAACCGGCACCACCGCCTACGGCGGACAGTCCCTGAGCGGGCGCCTGCTCGCCTTCTTCACGCAGTCGGGTGGCGAGCCACCCCGGATCGGGTGGGCGCTGCTCCCCGAGTAGTCCCCCGGGTCAGGCGGTCGTGGCGGCCTGGACCGGCGTGAAGATCGAAACCTGCGCCGCGTCGGGCAGCATCAAGCCGAACACCTTCTGGAGGGTGAGGAGGTGGACGCAGCTGCCCCAGCTCTCGAAATAGTGGCAAGTGCAGTGCCACTGACCGGCATCGAGGCTCACGTGGTGGGTGTCGTTGTCGCCGCGGAACGTGAGCGCCAGGCGATCGATCGAGATCCGATCGAGCTCGCGTGCGTAGCGATTCGCCTTCTCGACCTTGCCGATCAGGGAGCTGTGCATCAGGCCAGACCCTCCAGCGCCCCAGAAGGGGCAGTGGCGGCCGCCGTCCGGTGCTGCACCGACCGGGCGAGGCGGGCGCCCCCCAAGCCTACACCTCGCCACCGCCACCGGTCATCCCCTACCTGACACCCAATACGTCTGGCCAACCGGGGCACATTGAACGACCGATGTGCGAGGGATCGTGGCCGATCCTCGCGGCCTAGACTCCGGGGACCGCGTGCTCGATGGAGGTCGAAATGCGTCAGCTCGAGATCGGCCTCGTGCTCCCGATGGGCGATTCGTTCGTCGATGGTGCCACTGCCCGCTGGGTCGAGATCCGCCACCTCGCCATTCGAGCACAGGACATCGGCTTCGACACCGTTTGGGTCCCGGATGAGCTGCTCTGGCGTCCGACTGAAGGTGTCCTGCGCGGCTGGTGGGAGTGCGTCGCGATGGCTGGCGCGGTTGCCGCGGCAACCTCGCGGATCAAGGTCGGCACGTGGGTCCTGTCCGCGCTCCACCGTAACCCCGGAATCACCGCGAAGGCCGTTGAGACGCTCGACGAGATCAGCGGCGGCCGCGTCGTGTTTGGACTGGGCTCGGGACATTCCGGTCGTCAGGGCCATGCCTTCGGGCTACCCGAGGAGCACGTCTTCGCCCGCTTCGCGGACGCGGTCGAGATCATCGTGCCGCTCCTGCGGCAAGGTCGTGCGGACTACGAGGGCACGTACCACGCTGCGCGCGACCTGGAGCACCGTCCGGTCGGACCGCGGCCCGGCCGGATTCCCCTGCTCATGGGAGCCAAGGGCCCCAAGATGCTCCAGCTCGCGGTACGGCACGCGGACATCTGGAGCTGGTACGTCGAGGAGCGGAGCGACCTAACGGAGTTCGGACCGCGGCTAGCGGCACTCGAGGCAGCCTGCGTCGAATTCGGCCGTGATCCCACGACAATCGGCAGGTCGGCCGGCATCGTCGTCGAGCCGACGTCGTTCACCGGTGCCGCCGAGGTCGTCGGAGCACCGGTCCGCGGCTCCGGGGAGGAGATCGCGGACGGTCTCCGGGCCTTCCGGGACGCTGGCTTTACCCAGCTCGAGCTCATCCTCTGGCCACCGACCCTTGCAGCGCTCGATGCGATGGCGCCCGTGCTCGCGTTGCTCGATGCGGATTGAACCCGGCGGCTACGGCTCGCTGGTTCCCTCGCGGCCGAAGTCGTCTTCGATGCGGACGACGTCGTCGAGCTCGGGGGTCGAGACCTCGATGAGGGTGCAGGTCTCGATCGCCTCGTAGCGATGCTGCCGGCGCGTGGGAACTCGGGCACCCTCGCCGGGCCCGATCTCGCGCGACTCCACGACCCCGTCGTCGTTCTCGAGGGTCAAGAGCAGGCGGCCCGAGAGGACGTGGATCCACTCGTCCTTGACCTCGTGGTGCTGGAGCGAGAGGCGCTTGCCGGTCTCGATGACGAGGAGCTTGCCGACGTAGTGGTCGGTCCAGGCCCAGATCAGCTCATGGCCCCACGGCTTGTCGACGCGCCGCGGGAGCTCCGACGCCGGGGGCGCCGGAACGGCGGCGAGCGAGTCGGCACTCAAGCGGACGCCTCGCTCACCCGCGAACGAGCTTCTCGCCCGCGCCGACGAGGGCGTCGCGCGCATCCGTCGAGGTGGCCTCCGTGTACACGCGCACGAGCGGCTCGGTGCCGGAGGTCCGGATGAGGAGCCACGAACCATCGTCTACGTAGAACTTGAAGCCGTCGTTCGTGGTCAACGTCTGGGTGCGCGTCACCGGCTGGCCGGCAAGCGACGTCGGCGGCGTCCCGATGAGTCCCTCGAGCAGCCGACGCTTCGTCTCCGGGTAGACCGATCGGTCGACATGGACGTCGACCCGCCGGTAGAACGACGGCCCGGCGAGCTCGTGGAACTGGGCCACGATCTTCGAGACGGGCCAGACCCCGCGTGCGAGCTCCTTGAGGAACAGGTCGAGCAGGAGGAGGTCGGCGTAGATCCCGTCGCGCTCCGGCAGGTGCATCCCGAACCCGTAGCCGCCGGACTCCTCGGCGCCCATCATCGCGCCGGTCTCGATCATCTTCGGCCCGATGAACTTGTAGCCGACCGGGCTCTCATGCACGTCGATGCCGTAGTGCTTGCCGAGCCGCTCGGCCATCGACGTGTTGTTCACCGAGATGACGCACGGCTGGCGGAGGCCACGGTGCTCGGCGAGGTAGTACATGAGCAGGCCCGTCACCTCGAGCTGGTGGATGAATGTGCCCTGCTCGTCGGCCGCTCCCGCGCGATCCGCGTCGCCGTCGAGGAGCAGGCCCATCTCGTGGCCGCCGCGCGCGATCATGGTGAGCGCCTCGTCCACGTTCGGCCGGATCGGCTCGGGATTGACGCCGCCGAAGAACGGGTTGCGCTCCTGGTGGATCTCCAGGACGCGGATGCGCCCACCGCCGAGGAGCCGGCTGAGCCAGCCCGCGCCCGCGCCCCACATCGGCTCGACCAGGACGTCGACGTCGGCCGCCTTGAGCGCGTCGAGGTCGACCGTTCGACGGACGTATCGCTCGTAGCCCTCGAACGGGTCGAACCGCTCGACCATGCCCGCCGCCTCGGCGTCGGCGAAGGGGCGCCGCTCGATGGGGGCGGCCTCGGCGATCGCCGCCTCGATGACCGCGAGCATGTCGGGGCCACCCGCCGAGCCGGTTGGGGCCTTCACCTTGAAGCCGTTGTCGGTCCACGGGTTGTGGCTCGCAGTGATCACGATCCCGGCGGACGCGCCACGCTCGACGACCTCGTACGAGCTCATCTGGGTCGGGACGGCGCGCGCGGCGAAGGCCACCGGGATGCCATGCGCCAGCAGCACCTCCGACGCGGCCATCGCGAAGTGCTCCGACGCGAACCGGCGGTCGTAGGCGACGACGACGCCCTTCTCGCGCTCGCCCTTGCCGAGCACGTAGCGCGCGACCCCATCCGCGCAGCGACGGACGTTGTCGAAGGTGAAATCGTCGGCGATTCGGGCCCGCCAGCCGTCGGTGCCGAAGACGATCGGTGACTTTGCGGGGGCAGCGCCGTCGCGGGACTCGCTCCCCCGGGTTTCGATCGCCGTCACTGGCGTTCCTCCCATTCGGCCACGCGGGCCACGAGCGCGTCGACGGGCTCACGCGCCGTGGCGGCGCCGGTGAGCAGCGCGACGGGGCTCTGGGCGAGGATATCGCGCGGGCCCGCCGAGACCGCGAGCTTGCCGGCGTGGCGCTCGATGACGAGGTCGTCCGCGCCGGCCGTCGCCGGCTCGTTCGGGGGAACGACACGTCCCGCTCCCGCGCCGCCGATGGCCGCCAGCAGCTGCGTCCACGACCCGAGATCGCTCCAGCCGACGTCCATCGAACCCATCGCAACGCGCCGGTCGCTCGCGGCGCCTTCCATCACGGCCCGGTCGATCGACATGGGCTTGAGCCGGTCATACGCCGCCGTGAGGCCCGATGCGCTCCCTGCGACCGTCCCGATCATCGTGATCAGGCCCGTGTATCGATCGATCGCGTCCCTGATCGCCCGGCGCTGCCACAGGAAGATGCCGGCATTCCAGGCAACGCCGAGCTGCGAATACAGCTGGTTCGCGCGCTCCCGATCCGGCTTCTCCTCGAAGCCGCGGAGCGGATAGGCCTTGATGCCCGCGATCACGCCGCCGTCGTCGTAGTTGGGGATCAGGTAGCCGTACTCGGTGGCCGGCGTGCCGGGTCTGGACACCCAGCGTCACGAGTGGCGCCTCGATGCCGAACGCGCCGTCCCGAGCGATGCCGGCGGCGGCCTTGAGCACCTCTCGATAGACGCCGTCGCGCTCCGGGTCGATCCAGGCGTCGGCCGGCAGGACGAGCATGACCTCGTCGGGATCGCGGTCGAACTTGAGGGTCGCGAGCGCGATCGCCGCGGCAGTGTTCCGGCCCATCGGCTCCGCGATGACGCGGACGCCTGGGAGCTGCGCGCGCACGATCGGGCCGTATCGATCCTCGGTGACGACCGCCACGTCGTCCGGGTTCAAGCCGAGCTCGGGGTGGCCCACGATCCGCGCGACCGTCCGCTGGAGCAGCGACTGGTCGTCGAGCAGGGGCAGGAACGGCTTGGGCGTCTCGGGCCTGCTGAGCGGCCAAAGTCGCGTGCCGCCGCCGCCGGCCATGACTACCGCGTACATCGCCGCTCCGCTGGCATCGACGCCATCCTATCGGCGCGAGCACACCGGCGGATCGCCACCGGCGATTTCGGTCAGGCGGCGGGGAGTCGGATGCCGGCCTCGGAGGCGAGAACCTCCGCTTTGTCCGTCTGCTCCCAGGGAAGGTCGATATCCAGCCGGCCGAAGTGGCCGTATGCCGCGGTCTGCCGGTAGATCGGGCGGCGCAGGTCCAGCGCCGCGATGATCGAGGCGGGCCGCAGGTCGAAGTGGCGCTTGATCAGCTCGAGGATGGTCTCGTCGGGCACGCGCCCGGTGCCGTACGTCTCGATCGACATCGACAACGGGTGCGCGATTCCGATCGCATAAGCGATCTCGAGCTCGAACCGATCGGCAAGACCGGCCGCGACGACGTTCTTGGCGACCCAGCGAGCCGCATAGGCGCCCGATCTGTCCACCTTTGTCGGGTCCTTGCCCGAGAACGCGCCGCCGCCGTGGCGCGCCATGCCGCCGTACGAGTCGACGATGATCTTGCGGCCCGTCAGGCCGGCGTCGCCCATCGGTCCGCCGATCACGAATCGGCCCGTCGGGTTGACGTGCATCACGGGATCGGTCGTCCGCAGCTCCTTTGGGATCGCCGGCAGGATCACGGCCTCGACAAGGTCGTCCTGGATCCTGTCGAGGCGCACGTCGGGGTCGTGCTGGGCCGCGATGACCACCGTTCGGACGCGGACCGGGACGCCGTGGTTGTACTCGACCGTCACCTGCGTCTTGCCGTCCGGCCGCAGATACGGCAGCTGGCCCGACTTGCGCGCCTCCGCGAGGCGTCGCGCCATGCGATGCGCGAGCGCGATCGGCAGCGGCATCAGCTCGGGCGTCTCACGACACGCGAAGCCGAACATCATCCCCTGGTCGCCAGCCCCGAGCTCGGAGACGTCGACGGCTTCGCCGCGGACCTCGAGCGCTGCATCGACGCCCTGCTTGATGTCCGGCGACTGCTCCTTGACCGAGATCAGGGTGCCGCAGGTCTCGAAGTCGAAACCGTAGTCACTGCGTGTGTAGCCGATCTCGCGGACGGTCTCGCGCACGACCTGCTGGAAGTCGACGTAGGTCTTCGTCGTGATCTCGCCGAGCACGATGACGAGGCCCGTCGTCGTAGCGGTCTCGCACGCGACTCGCGCCTCAGGGTCCTCGCGGATGATCGCGTCGAGGATCGCATCGCTGACCTGGTCGCACAGCTTGTCCGGGTGCCCCTCGGTCACGGACTCGGACGTGAACAGGTACTCCGGAGCGTCGACGATGCTGGTCAAGGACACCTCTGCAGATCAGTTCGCGCCGAGGTTACCACCGGGCTCGTGTCACCTTGCCTGGCACGATCGCCGGTGCCGAGCGGGACTATGCTCCCGCCCGATGAACTCGATCCGGACCCTCGAATCGACGGATCTCGATGAAGCCGATCCGCTGGCGGGATTCGCGGCTCGATTTGCGCCGACCGAGCCAGGCGTCATCTACCTCGATGGCAACTCTCTCGGACGGCCCACGAAGGCAGCGCTGGAGCGCGTTGCGGCGCTCGGCGAGACGTGGTCACGGTGGCTGATCCGCGGCTGGGACGAGGGCTGGCTCGAGCTTCCGCTCACGGTCGGTGACCTGCTTGCGGAGGGCGTCCTGGGCGCACGAGCGGGCGAGGTCGCGGTGGTCGACTCGACGACGATCAACCTGTATCGAGTCGCGTCCGCGGCGCTCGACGCTCGGCCCGGCCGTCGGATCGTCGTCATCGAGCGATCGGAGTTCCCGACGGACCGATACATCGTCGAGGGGCTGGCACGGGAGCGAGACCTCGAGATCCGCTGGCTCGACGGCGACCCGATTGAGGGCCTGACGACCGACCAGATCGCGACGACGTTCGACTCGGACGTCGCGCTCCTGATCCTCTCGGCCGTCAACTATCGATCGGCGGCGATCGTCGACATCAGGGCCGTCACCGATGCGGCCCGCCAAGCCGGGGTGCTCGTCGTGTGGGACCTCTCCCACGCCGCCGGCTCGATCCCGGTCGATCTCGAGGCGAATGGCGTCGATCTCGCGGTCGGTTGCACGTACAAATACCTGAACGGTGGTCCCGGCGCCCCGGCCTTCCTCTACGTCCGGCGCGAGCTCCAGGATGAGCTCCGACCCCCGATCCAGGGCTGGTTCGCCCAGTCGGACCAGTTCGAGATGGGCCCGCGGTTCGAGCGTCGACCGGGCATCGCCGGCTGGCTGGTCGGGACGCCGTCGGTGTTCGGGCTCACCGCCGCCCAGGCTGGCATCGAGCTCGTCGCGGAGGCTGGCATCGATGCCATCCGCGCCAAGGGAAGGGCACTCACGGAGTACGCGATCGCGCTCACGGATGACTGGCTCGCGCCCGTCGGTTGCTCGATCGGCTCGCCGCGTGACTCGACCCGCCGCGGTGCCCACGTCTCGATCCGCCACCCGGACGCGAAGCGCCTGACCGCGGAGCTGATCTCCAGGGATGTCATCCCCGACTTTCGCGCTCCGGACTCCATCCGGATCGGACTGTCGCCACTGACGACGTCATTCGAGGACGTCCATCGCGGCCTTTCGGCGCTTCGCGACCTCTTGAGCGCTTCGGGCTAGCGGGACGTCGACTCGATCTCGTCCTCGCGGGCTTCCGCGGCGGCGTGGGCGGCGTGCTTCTTCTCGCTCCAGTCCGGGAAGGCGAGCATCAGGCTGCGGAGCAGGTCGTGCAAGCGCCGCTTCTGGGCGTCGCTGAGGCCCTCGGTGAGCATCCTCTCGCGCCGCGCCTGCGTGCCGACGGTCCGCTCCCAGGCCGCGTGGCCATCCTTGGTTGGCTCCACGAGCGTGCCGCGGCGGTCGTCCGGATCCGGCAGCCTGCGAACGAGCCCCGCGGCCTCCATGCGATCGAGCCGATTGGTCATTGCCCCGCTGGAGAGCCGCAGGTCGGTCGCCAGTCGACCAGCCGACGCGCGATAGGGCGGGCCGTACTTCCGGAGCTTGCCGAGGAGCGAGAACGAGCGTCGGTCCAGCTCGAACTCGGCCAGCGTCTCGGACATCGACTGGTTGAAGTTCCAGGCGAGGATCTGGATGCGCTCGATGATCCCCTCGGTCAACCGGTCGAGGTCGGGGATCTCGCGCTCCCAGACGTCCAGGGAGTCGTCGAGCTTGTCCCGCTCGGGGCGCTTGGGGGCCATGCCGATAGTCTCGCTCCGGTGAACGCTCGATGTCAAGTATCTTGACGCAGACTATCTTGACATCGAACGATCTATCGACTATTCTTTCGACATCAAGAGATTTGAGCTGAAGAGGCTCGATGGAAAGGAGGAAGCACGGACATGGGACAGATGGATGCAGTAACGGAGCTCGAGCTCGCCGGCGCGAGGCGTCGCGAGGTCGTCTTCGAGGAGCGCGGCGACGCCGTCCGTGCTCGCCGACAGGTGCGCCGGGAGGCTCGCATGGACCTCTCTTCGCTCGCGGCCGCTCTCGCGACCGCCCTGAGGACACCCCTGGCGAGGGGCTGACCACACAACACCCAGATGGCACCCGCCGGTGGAGCTGCGCAAGCGGCGCCGCCGGCGGTTCGTTTGTCTACGAAGCGGCGCGGCCCGTCCCGTTCGAGTCGGCGGCGTCCCCCGCGGCGGCGCCGACGCCGGCCGGCCGGCGAGCGTCGGTGAGGAACTGGATCTCGAGCGGCTCGATGTCGTCCGCAGTCTCGAAGCCGAAGACCTGGGCGTAGAACGAGAGCTCGGCCCCGAACGAGCGGATGATCGCGTCGCGGCCGCGGAAGCCGTGGTCCTCGCCCGGGTAGAGCAGGTACGCGTGCGGGATTCGCCGCTCGAACAGCGCGTCGACGATCCGCTCGGCCTCCTCGACGGGCACGATCTTGTCCTCGGCGCCCTGCTGCACGAGCACCGGCGCCGTGATCTTCTCGGCGTGGAGGGCCGGCGATCGATCGAGGTAGAGCTGCTTCGCGTCCGGCCACGGGCCGACGAGCGATTCCAGGTAGCGCGACTCGAACTTGTGGGTGTCCTTCACGAACGCCCGCAGGTCGCCGATCCCGAAGTACGTGCAGCCGGCGTCGAAGTCGTCCGTGAACGCCAGCGCGGCGAGGGTCGTGAAGCCGCTCGCGCTCCCGCCGCGGATCGCGAGCCGCTCGCCGTCGGCAAGGCCCTGCTCGGCGAGGTAGCGCGCGCCGGCCACGCAGTCCTCGACGTCGACCACGCCCCAGGTTCCCTCGAGTCGCTTCCGATAATCGCGGCCGTAGCCCGTGGACCCGCCGTAGTCGACGTCCAGCAGCGCGTAACCCCGGCTCGTGAACAGCTGGAAGCCCGTGGCGAAGCCCGAGAACGCCCCTGCCGTCGGGCCGCCGTGGCTCGTGACGATCAACGGCGGGAGCTCGCCCGGCAGGCCCACGAACGATCGATTGGTCGGCGGGTAGTAGTTGCCGAACGCCGTTCGACCGCCGGTCGTCGGGAACTCGACGTGCTGCGGGATCGAGATGTCCTCGAGCGCTGCGGCGAACGGCGCGGCGGTCCGGAGGACCGTCCACGTTGCCCTCGAGGTCGACCTCGGCCACGACGGCCGGCTCCGCCGGGCCGGCAGCGCGAACGATGAGCCGGTCGCCGTCGATCGCGAGGGACGAGATCTCCGTGTACGTCAGCTCGATCGGGGTGATCTCGCCGCCCCGGCCGACTCGGACCAGGTTGTCGCGTCCGCCCGCCCGCGCCGCGGCGACGATGTCACCACCGGGCACGAAGACGTAGCTCGAGTACCCGAACTGCCAGTCCGGCCCGACGAGCTCCGCCTCGAGGTTCGTGACCGGCTCGGTTCGGCCGTCCACGATCCGGTAGAGGTTCATCCAGCCCGTCGGCTCGGCCGCGAAATGGAGGATCCCGTCCGGTGACCAGCGCGGCTGGCTGATCCAGTCAGTGCGGCTCCCGGCGATGGTCCGTGCCTCCGAGAGCGAGCCGTCCGCCGCCACGGAAGCGAGACGCAGCTCGGTGCCGTCCCAGGGCATGTTCGGGTGGTGCCACTCGAGCCAGACGAGCGTGGAGCCGTCCGGCGAGAGGCGCGGCGCGGCGTAGAAGTCCGCCCCGGACGCGAGGACGCTCACCGCCCCGCTCGCGAGATCGATCGCCACGAGGTCGTTGTTCCACTCGCCGTGGCTCGCGACCGTCTCCGGCTCGTGGTCCTCGCGGACGGCGATGAGTCGACCGTGCGCGGCGTCATGGACCATGTCCGCGTAGCGCCACTGCCGCTCGGGCGTGAGCGGCACGAGCTCCTCGGGCCGCACGACGCGATGGAGCCGACCGGACGCGAAGTCCGAGACGATCACGAGGTCGCCGGCCACGAGCGTCGCCCCGCCGCCGTACTCGTGGACGCGGGAGCGGGCGTTGAACCCCTCGGGCGTGAGTCGCGTGAGCGTGCCGTCCGTCTCACGCCGGACCAGCGCCTGCCGCCCGCTCTCCTCGGGCCGGCCCTCGAGCCACCACCGCACGCCGTCGGAGCCGCGCGGCTCCGACAGGAAGACGACGCGCTCGGTCAGCCGCTCGATCCTGAACGGCGACGCCCAGGACCCGAAGGGCGCGGCGGTGACGGTGCTCGATGCCAAGCGGGACTCCTGCCTAGGTGCCGTGCTTCCAGGACGCGACGTACTCGGCCTGCTCGGCGGTCATCGAATCGAGCTCGACGCCGAACGCCGCGAGCTTCAGGCGCGCCACCTCTGCGTCGATCGCCACCGGCACGCCGTAGACCCGCTTCTCGAGCTCGGCGTGGTGCTTCGCGACGTACTCGGCGGCCAGCGCCTGGTTGGCGAAGCTCATGTCCATCACCGCGGCTGGATGGCCCTCGGCGGCCCCGAGGTTCACGAGCCGGCCCTCGGCGATCAGGTGCAGTCGCTTGCCCCCGATGTCGAACTCCTGGACGTTCTCGCGGACCTCGCGCACGTGGCCCTCGGCCATCTGGCGCAGCGCCGCCAGGTCGAGCTCGGCGTCGAAGTGGCCGGAGTTCGCCATGACCGCGCCGTCCCGCATCGCCTCGAAGTGCTCGCGCCGGAAGACGTTGACGTTCCCGGTCGCCGTGACGAACAGGTCGCCCCAGCTCGCTGCCTGCCCCGCGGTCATGACCTGGAAGCCGTCCATGAGGGCCTCGAGGGCGCGAATCGGGTCGATCTCGATGATCGTCACGTGGCCACCGTGCCCCGCCATCCGCGAGGCGATCCCCCGCCCGACCCAGCCGTAGCCGGCGACGACAACGTTGCGCCCGGCGATGAGCAGGTTCGTGGCCCGCAGGATGCCGTCGAGGGTCGACTGGCCGGTCCCGTACCGGTTGTCGAAGAGGTGCTTGGTCTGCGCCTCGTTGACCGCGATCACCGGGTACCCGAGGGCATTGTCCGCGGCCATCGCCCGCAGCCGGATCACTCCGGTCGTGGTCTCCTCGGTCCCCGCGAGGACTTCCTTGACCTGCTCGGCGCGGTCCTGGTGGAGCAGCGAGACGAGGTCGCAGCCGTCGTCCATCGTCAGGGTGGGGTGCGTGTCGGCGACGGACGACAGGTGCCGGTAGTAGGTGTCGCGGTCCTCGCCGCGCCGGGCGTGGACCGGGATCCCGTACTCGGTCACGAGGGCCGCCGCGACGTCGTCCTGGGTCGAGAGCGGGTTCGACGCGGCGAGCGCGACCTCGGCCCCGCCGGCCTGGAGGGTCCGCATCAGGTTGGCCGTCTCGGTGGTTACGTGGAGGCATGCGCCGATGCGCAGCCCCTGGAGGGGCCGCTCCGTTGCGAACCGCTCCCGGATGGAGCGCAGGACGGGCATCTCGCGCTCGGCCCACTCGATCCGCCGCACGCCCTCGGCGGCGAGCGCGAGGTCGGTCACATCGTGGGCAGGCGCCGGGGCGTTCGGGGTCATGGTCATCGGCGTTGGGACTCCCTGCTTCGGGCGAACCGTCGGAGCGCGGACGCGACGTCGGCCCACAGCGAGCCGATCCGGTGCCCGAGACGTTCCTCGAATCGAACGTGCTCGACGAAGCCCAGCCGCCGGTACGCATTGAGCGCCGGCGGGTTGTCCGCGCGGACGTTGAGCACGACATGGTCGCAGAACTCAAGCAGCTTGGCCGTGACCGCGGTCGTCGTGGCCTGCGCATAGCCGCGGCCGCGGAATTCCGGCTGGGTCAGGACGTTGCCGACGACCGCGATCCGGGCCCGGCGCCCGATCACGTGCGTCCCAGCCGCCGCGACGAGCCGCCCGTTCACGCGGATCCCGTAATAGATGCCCTCGGCAACGGCCTGCGGCGGCAGCCACGAGCCGAATCCCAGGCGGTACAGCCGGTTCAGCTCGCCCGCATCGGTCGGGGCGAGGCGCTCGATGCCCAGGTCCGGCGCGGGGCGGAACGTCATCCGGTCGACCCACATCCGCACCATCTGCGGCCCCGGCTCGAGGCGATACCGGCGCTCGACCGCCGGGACGCTCGCCGGCAGGCACGCGACATAGGCGATCGACGGCTTGATGACGTCGCGCAGGATCGCCTCGATCCCGTTGTCGCGGCCGCTCACGAACAGGGGTTGCGGGGACGGCCCGCCGTACTCCAGCACGACGGCGACCACGTCACCGTCCAGGCGGGCGATCCCCCATCGGGACCGCGCTACCTCGCGATCCTCGAGGTCAGCGAGCGCATACGCGGCGTAGATCCGGTCGCGATCGAGGAACGCGCGGATGAGGCCGCGGTCGGTCGACGATTCGGCGACGAGCTGGGTGCCGGCGCGGTCGAGGGCGACGGTCGCCATCAGAAGATCGAGCCCACCGGCTCGGCCTGCTCGATCGGATACGGCTGCTGCGCCTCCCGCTCCGCCGCACGGCGTGCGTCGCGCCGGTCCATCGCGTCGCGCAGCGCGGGCCCGAAAGGCGGCTGGAGGGCGCCCTCGTCGGTGACGATGGCGGTGATCAGCTCCGCCGGGGTGACGTCGAACGCCGGGTTGCGCACGTTCGTGGCCTCGGGCGCGATCCGGACGCCGCGGAGGACCGTGACCTCCTCGGCCGGGCGATCCTCGATCGGGATGGCGGAGCCGTCGGACGTGTCGAGGTCGACCGACGACATGGGCGCGCAGACGAGGAACGGGATCCCGTGCCTGGCCGCGAGCACGGCCAGCGTGTACGTGCCGACCTTGTTCGCCGTGTCGCCATTGGCGGCGATCCGGTCCGCACCGACGAGGATCGCGTCAACCTCGCCGTTCGCCATCAGGGGCCCGGCGGCCATGTCCGGGATCAGCGTGTGGTCGACGCCGGCCTGGCGGAGCTCCCATGCGGTGAGTCGGGCGCCCTGCAAATACGGCCGGGTCTCGTCCACCCAGACATGAAGCGGACGCTCGGCGGCGTGGGCGGCCTGGATGACCCCGAGCGCCGTCCCGAACTGGCCGCACGCCAGTGGTCCCGTGTTGCAGTGCGTGAGCAGGTTGAGCGGCTGATCCGGCTTCGCCTCGGGCAGCATCGCGAGACCCGCCTCGGCCAGGCGGCCGTGGTCGTCGGTCGCCTCGGCGACGATCGCCATCGCCTCGTCGTTGAGCGCATCGGCGATCACCTGCCCATCGTCCGAGAGGATGCCGATCGCGTGGTATCGCGCCATGAGCCGATCGACCGACCAGCGGAGGTTGACCGCCGTCGGTCGCGCGTGGCGCAACGAGTTCGCGCCGCCCTCGAGGATCGCGCGCCGTGTGTGCGCCTTCGACCTGGCGGCAACTCTTGCGGTGAGCGCGAGCCCGATCGCCGCGACCTGGCCGATCGCCGGCGCGCCGCGGACCACCATCTGGCGGATCGCGCCTGCCGCATCGGATGCGCTCCGAACGGGCACCTCGACGATCGCATCGGGCAGGGCTCGCTGGTCGATAACGAGGAGGACGTCGTCCGACTCGAACCGGAACGGGGTTCGGAAGCCGCTCGGTCCTGATCCGCCCGCAGCGACGCCGGCCTCGACGATGGCGTTCGTCGCGATGCCCGCTGAAGAGCCATTCGAACCCGACGTGGCCGTCTCGGCGGGCGCCTGCCCGAGCAGCGTCGAGGCCTCAGCCGCCGAACGATCCCGAAGCTCGGAGACGACGCCGACGACCTGGGCCGCGCTCGTGATGACGTCGCCCGCGAAGCGGCGGAAGAACTGGCGGCGCGTCGGGTCGCTCCCGTCGTTCGGGTCGGCGGCGGCCTCCTCGGGCGGCTCGATCGTCGGGTCGGTCAATACCGGATGACGCTCGTGACGCGGCGCCCGACCAGGCGATCGCGGCCGTTCAGGAAGTCGAGCTCGACCAGGAACGCAAGGCCGATGACCTCGCCCTTGAGGCGCTCCACCAGCTCGACCGTGCCCTGCACCGTGCCGCCCGTTGCCAGCAGGTCGTCGACGATGAGCACCTTCTGGCCCGGCTCGATCGCGTCGCGATGGATCTCGAGCGTGTTCGAGCCGTACTCGAGCGCGTATTCGACCGAGATCGTCTCGGCGGGCAGCTTGCCGAGCTTGCGCACCGGGACGAGGCCCGCGCCGAGCTCGTAGGCCATCGGCGCGCTGAAGATGAAGCCCCGCGATTCCATGCCCACGACGATGTCGAGCTTCTCGCCCCGATACGGCTCGAGCATCTGCTTGATGGCGTCGTGGTACGCGTCGGGATCCTTCAGCAGGGTGGTGATGTCGTAGAAGAGGATGCCCGGCTTGGGAAAGTCCGGGACCTCGCGGATCTTCGCCCGAAGCTCCTCGGCGGACACGAAGTCGGACCTCCTCGTGGCTGTGCGCGCGCGAGGCCCGAGTCTACCGCAGCCCGGTTGCCGGCTCTGCCGTCCGCATCGCGGCGCGCGGCTGCCGGGCGAGTCGGGGTGCCAGCGCCCAGCCGGCGATCGCCGCGAGCGTGCCCATCGCGATAGCGGCCGCGAGCCCCGGGGCCGGGCCGTCTCCCGAGCGCACCGAGAACGCGACGAAGGCGGCCGCGATGCTCGTGCCGAGGGCAGTGCCGACGGCGTCCGAGAGCGTCAGGCCCGCCGTTGCCTCGCCCTGGGAGTCGGGCGGCACATCGCGCAGGACGATCAATGCGAACTGCGAGTAGGCGAGACCCATGCCGTAGCCGCAGATGGCGAAGACGGGCACAGCCAACCATGCCGGGACGGCTGGATGCAGGACGGCAGCGAGCCCGGCGATCCCGATCGCGACCACGGGGAAGCCGACCCGTACGAATCGCTCCTGGGGAACGCGGGCGGACAGGCGCGCCTGCGTCCACGATCCCGCCGTCCAGGAGAGCGTCGCCGCTGTCACCGCGATCCCCGCGGCGGCCGCGGACAAGCCGCGGACCTCGATCAGCAGGAGCGCGACGTAGACGTCGATCGAGAAGAACGCGAACGTCAGCACGCCGCGGAGGAGGATCGCCGCCGGGTAGCCGCGCGCGGCTCGAAGGGTCCCCGGCGGGACGAGCCGGAGGAAAGACCACGTGGTCAGGATGAAGCCCGGGACGCTGAGCCCGAGCAAAAGAGGGAGTGACTCCGCGGTGAGCCCGGTCGTGAGCAGCGCGACGCCGATGCCGACGACGACCCCGTCGCGGATTCGCGACCCGGCCGAACCCGCTGCAGCTCCCGCGGGCTTGTTGGCGAGATTCGACAGGCCGCGATAGGCCATCGACCCGGAGATCGCCAGGACCGGCAGGAGGCCGAAGAAGATCCATCGCCAGTCGAAGACCTCGGCGACGACGCCCGCGACCGCCGGGCCGAAGATCCCCGGCAGGATCCATGCCGTCGAGAGCGTGGCGAACATCTGCGGTCGGAGGTGATCCGGCAGGCTGCGCCCGATCGCGACGTAGGCGATCGGCGGAATCGCGCCCCCGCCGATGCCCTGGATCAGCCGCGCGCCGATCAGCATGGGCATGGACGTGGCCGCGCCGGCGAGCACGAGCCCGATCGCGAACAAGCCGAGCCCGAGCACGAACGGGAGCACGACGCCCCTCTGGTCGATGAGGCTGCCGGCGATGACGATCCCGACCAACGACCCGACGAGGAAGGCGCTGAACACGAGGCCATACAGCTCGAGCCCGCCAAGGTCCCGGGCCACGAGGGGCATCGCCGTCGCGACCGCGAGCGCCTCGGCCGCCACGAGGGTGATCGTGAGCACGAGGCCGATCGTGAGCGGCCGCCGCTTTGCGGACCACAGGCTCTCGCCGGGTGTCGGCGGCACCTTGCGGACGGCGAGGCTCTCCGGGTGCGCGAGCTCCTCGGGCGAAATCTCGTTGGAGATCTTGTCCGAGTTGTCAGTCGAGCCCGACGTCAAGCGTCGGGGACCGGTCGGCGGATCGAGCCGTCGTCGTCGATGATCCAGAACGGGTTGTGGGCGACCTCCCACGGGTGCCCGTCGGGATCGACGAAGACGCCTGAGTAGCCGCCCCAGAATGTCTCGGCGCCGGTCCGCGGGATGCGGGCACCGGCCGATCGTGCCGTCTCGAGCACCTCGTCGACCTCACCCGGCGAGCGGGTGTTGTAGGCAAGGGTGACGCCGCCCCAGCCGCCGCCGTCGACGACGCCGCTGTCCTTCGCGAGCTCCTCCCGGCTCCACAGCGCGAGGATCATGCCGCCCGCCTGGAAGAACACGACGTCCTCCTCGGACCCGTCGTGGGTCGACCAGCCGAGGGCCTCGTAGAACGCCCTGGAACGTGCGAGGTCCGCAACGCCGAGGGTGATCAGGCTGACGCGTTGGTCCATGGCTGAAGGATAAATTCCGATCGCCATTCAGGGTTCTCCCGGACAGTTTCGCGTCGATCCCTTTGCTACCGTCGAAGCCCATGAACCACCGGTTCCGGGACTACCTCGCGGCCACCGTCGGTGTCGTCGCCCTTACTGTCGGAGCCATGGTCCTGGTCGTGGGTCGGGTCGAGCTCGGGGTGACGCTGCGGCAAGACGGCGACAGGATCGTCGTCGACTGGGTCGCCTCCCAATCGCCAGCTTCGCGCTCCGGCCTGGAGCCGGGCATGGTCCTGTTGAACCTGAACGGACGAGAGCTCATCTCGCTTCCACAGTACGTGTGCCCCGACCCGGACGCGGACTGCTACGAGGAAGGCGTCGACGTGACGCCGATCGTCGTGCCGGCCGCGCCAACTGTGCTCCCGCTGGACGATGCAACGAGGAGCCAGCTGCTCCACGCGCAGGTGCACGACTTCGACGCGATGCGCGCGTCGGATCTCGCCGGCTTCGAGCTGGATGAGCCCTGGTACGTGGCGACCCTCTTCGGCAGCGGTTACGCGGGCGAGCTTCGATCGTCTGCGTGGGGGCTGCTGGTGGGTGCCCTGCTGCTCGTCGCCGGGAGCTGGTGGCTCGCGACCGGGCGCGCGGGTCCGTCGCTGAAGCCGCTCGGCGTGCCCCTTGCGGTCGCATCGGCGATGCCCTTCCTCGTCGCGCCCCTCGAAGCCACGTGGCACTGGGCCGCGATCGTGACGGCCGGGTTCCTCGTGCCGCTGGGGTTCGCGCCACTCGGCCTGGCGCTCGCCGAGCGGATCGAAGAGCCGGAGGTCCGCGGCGTCGCCAGGATGGCGGCGATCGGTTGCGTGTTCGGCGCCGTGCTGGTCGGCGCCAGTCCGCTGCTCATCGGCGCGCAGGCGACGCTGCTCGGCTCCAGCTTCGGCGTCGGCCCGACGGGCAGCCTCGTCTGGATGGGGCTCGTCGCCGCCTCCGTCGTGATTCCGGGGTTCGCGGCGGCGGGACCCCTGCGAGCGATCGACTCGGCTTCGGGCGCCATGGGCGGCCGGCTCCTCCAGTCCGCCGAGCTTGCCATTGCGGGGACGACGCCCGTCGTCTCCCTGATCACGAACCCGCGCGACATCCTGCTGCTCCCCCTGTCCGTATGGCTCATTGGCATCGCGGTCGCAGGGCGTTCGACGATTCGCCCGCTGGCGCGACTCCTGACGCGCGCACAGCTCCAGCGCGACCTGATCGTCGCGGCGACCGAGGCGGAGCGGGCTCGCGTCGCGGCGGACATCCACGACGACGCCCTGCAGGAACTGACACTTCTGGTCCATCGCCTCGACGAAGCCGGTGATGACGAGGGCGCTGGGATGGCGCGGACGGTCTCGGACAAGCTCCGGGCGATCTGTGGCGACCTCCGGCTACCGATCCTCGACGACCTCGGCGTCGGGCCGGCGCTCGACTGGCTCGTCCTCCGGATCGAACGGCTCTCCGGGGGCGAGGTGAGGCTGGAACGGTCCGATGGAACGCGGCCGCCCGCGGAGGTTGAGCTGGCATTCTTCCGCGTTGCCCAGGAGGCCCTGGGCAACGCCGTCAAGCACGGTGCGCCGCCGATCGTCGTCCGCTATCGCGCGACCGAGGCGGGCGCCTCGCTGTCGGTGGACGACGCCGGTCCTGGAATCACGGAGGAAGCTCCAGGCACAGCCGAGAACGAGGGGAGGTTCGGGCTTCTGAACATGCGGCAGCGAGCCGAGGCGATCGGAGCGATCCTCGACGTGCGTCGGTGGCCCGCGGGTGGGACGCATGTCGCACTCGACTGGCGCCCGCACTGATCCGCGTCGCGATCGTCGACGACCATCCGGTCGTTCGCCAGGGGATCGGCGCTCTTCTGGCGTCGCAGGATGACATCGAGGTGGTCGGCAGCGCCGGCAGCGTCGAGGAGGGGGTCGACCTCATCAGGCGCGTGGCGGTTGATGTCCTCCTGCTCGACATCCGGCTCGGGTCTGACAGCGGCCTGCGATTCCTTCGCGAAGCTGGCGCACAAGCCGCGCCGTCGCCGGCTGTGGTCGTGCTCTCCGCCTTTGACTACCCGCAGTACGCGGACGCCGCCGTTCGGCTGGGAGCGGCGGGCTTTGTCGTCAAGAGCGCACCACTCGAGGAATTGATCGAGGCGATCCGGCGCGCCGCAGGGGGTGGGCTGTCGTTTACGGCGAGGCCCCGGCAGGAGCAGATCCGCGTCTCACCCCGCGAGCTCGACGTTGTCCGACTGGTGGTCGACGGGCGCAGCAACGATGAAATTGGTGTCGCGCTCGGCATCGGGGTCAAGACCGTCGAGACCCACCTCCGCCGGCTGTTCGAGCGCTTCGACGTGGCGTCACGGACGGAGCTTGCCGCGCGCGCCTTGCGTGAGGGCTGGCTGGATATCCCGGCAGGCTGAGTGGCGACGAGGTCAGCGGCGCTCGAGCGCCACGCGTAGGCCAAGCGCGATCAGAACGACGCCGGTTGCGCCCTCGAGCCAGCGGCGGACGTCGGCGCGGGTGAGCGTCCGGTGGGCTCGATGGACGATGTGGGCATAGAGGGTCATCCAGATCAGCCCGACGACGATGTGCACGCCCGCGAGGAACGCGATCTGGGGCAGCACGGGGCGAGATTCGTCGACGAACTGGGGGAGGAACGTGAGGAAGAGGAGCGCCGGCTTGGGGTTCAGGACCGTGCTCACGAGGCCCTGGACGTACGCGGTCCGCATCGACGGCACGCGTGACGGCACGGGAGCGCCTTCCGCGTCCGTCGTGCCGGCTCGGCGCGCGGAGAGGAGCGACTGGACGCCGAGGTAGATCAGGTAGCCCGCGCCGGCGATCTTGACGACCGTATACGCCTCCGCTGAGGCGACGAGCAGCGCCGACAATCCAATGGCGAGCGCGACCGCATGCACGACGAGCCCGGTGAGGTTCCCGAAGATCGTTCGCTGCGCCAGCGCCGTACCGCCGACGAACACCTGGCGCATGACGAGCGCCATGTCCGCACCGGGCACGACGGTGACGAGGATCGAGCCGCCCAGGAACAGCAGCAGATCGTCGATGGGCACCGGCATGGCGCGCAGCATGCCAGAGCTCGGGTGTCGGTCTGGCGACGACGGAGAGCCTACGCGGGCAGCGCCTCGATCAGCCGATCCAGGAGCTCGAATTCGACGACGCCGCTGGTCGATCTCGGCGGTCATGCCCTCGCGCGCCGAGTCGCTGCCATACCCCGTCGCGAGGCGGTACCCGCGCCGCTGGAGCTCCGACAGCTCGGTCGCCTTCGCGGCGAGGAGCGCTCCGCGCAGGACGCGCACGTCCTCGACCCCGTCGAGGTCGACCTCAAGCTGCACGGACGAGGCGCCAGGGCGAGAAGCGCCCCACGAAGCGCAGGAAGATCCAGAACGCGATCAGGGTCGAGACGACGAGGTTGACGGCCAGCATCTGGAGCAGCTGTCCGAGCAGCGGTGGGCACGCCCCGGTTCCGCAGACGAAGCGACCGTCGATGTAGGGCAGGTACGCGAACACGGCCAGCGCCGAGAGGGCGAAGCCCGCGAAGATGACGAGGCGGACGGCCATGCCGACGGCGTCCCCGAAACGCGAAGGCCAGCGCGCCGCGATCAACGCGAAGGCCGCGACGACGATCAGCGCGACGAGGGTGTTCGGATAGGCGATCACGTTCGAGAGTGCCCCGACGATGCCGATCGCGGTGGCGACGGCGAGGACGATCTGGCGATACGGCCCGAAGAACGGGCTGCCGTGAACGAGGTACGCGATCAGCGCGAGCTTCACGCTCATGAGAGCCACTCCGGCGATCAGAACCGAGATCGCGTGATCGCCCCCGAGCAGCCCGAGTGCCAGCTGCATGGAGATCCTGCCGAGGGGGTTCAGCTCGCCCTGCCCGTAGTCCCACAGGACGGAGAACGTCACGAGATCGGCAGTCTGCGCGAGGATCGCGGCGCGCAGCCAGGGCGTTCGCGGGCCCGCAAGCCGCCCCAGTGCGATGCCGAGGAGCATTCCGGCCACGCCGACCATCCGGTTCCCTCACCTGGTACGCGTCTCGCAGGCGGTTGCTTTCGCAACCGGCCGCGGCCATCCAACGGACCGAACGCTTAGTCGGCGTCTCGGTCAGAGCGGTCGACGCGTACCCGGCGCATCGCGCCTATTGTGGCGGCCTCGACGGGCGCCGTCTCGACGGACAGGCGCGCCACGACGGCCTGCGTGAGCTGCCAGCCCTTGAGTGGGTCCTTCGGCAGTCGGATGCGGACCTGGTTCGAGGCGAAGGTGACGTCCGAATGGCGGACCCCGGGCAGCGAGCCGGGGGTGAGCAGGCGCATCGCCGTCGCGCGTGAGAGGCCTTCGCCGAAGCGGACGACGAGCTGGCCGTCCTCGCGGGACATCGAGGCGATGCCGATCGCCTCGGCGGCGAGCCTGAGCTCGGCGACCTCGGCGAGGCGCTGGACGGGCGTCGGCATCGGGCCGAAGCGGTCGATGACCTCCTGCCGGAACGCGGCGACGTCACCCGGCGTGCGGGCGCGGGCGAGCCGGCGATAGAGCTCGAGCTTCTGCGCCTCCTCGGGAACGTAGTCGTCGGGCAGGTGGGCCTCGAGCGGCAGGTCGACGACGGCCTGCGGCGAGACCAGCACGGGAGCGCGATTCTCACGCTCCGCCTTGCGCTCCTCGACGGCCTCCGCGAGCAGTCGCGAGTAGAGGTCGAACCCGACGGCGGCCATGTGCCCCGACTGCTCCCCGCCGAGGATGTTGCCGGCGCCGCGGATCTCGAGGTCCGACAACGCGATCTGGAAGCCGGCGCCAAGCTCCGAGGCGTTGAAGATCGCCTGCAGCCGCTTGCGAGCCTCCTCGCTCATCCGTTCGCGGCGGCGATACAGCAGGTACGCGTACGCGCGCCGGGAGCTACGGCCCACGCGCCCGCGGAGCTGGTACAGCTGCGCAAGGCCAAGCGTGTCCGCCCGGTCGATGACGATCGTGTTCGCATTCGGGATGTCCAGCCCGGACTCGATGATCGTCGTGCACACGAGCACGTCCGCCTCGCCCGCGGCGAACGCAAGCATCACCGACTCGAGCTGGCCCTCGGCCATCTGGCCGTGCCCGACGACCAGCCGGACATCGGGCAGCACCTTGCGGAGCTGCTCCGCCTGGGCCTCGATCGTCTCGACCCGGTTGTGGACGTAGAACACCTGCCCGCCGCGATCGAGCTCGCGCAGGATCGCGTCCCGAACGAGCCCCGCCGACGCCTCCGCGACCCGCGTCTGGATCGGCAGGCGGTCCTCCGGCGGCGTCTCGATGACGCTCATGTCGCGCACGCCGGCGAGGGCCAGGTTGAGCGTTCGCGGGATCGGCGTCGCGCAGAGGGTCAGGACGTCGACCTCACGCTTGAGCTGCTTGAGGCGCTCCTTCGCAGCCACTCCGAACCGCTGCTCCTCGTCGACGACGACGAGCCCCAGGTCCTTGAACCGGACATCCTTCGACAGGAGGCGATGCGTGCCGATGACGAGGTCGACCGAGCCGTCGGCGAGCCCAACGATGGTCCGTTCCTGCTCTCCCTTGGATACGAATCGCGAGAGCAGCCCGACCTTCACGGGGAACGGTCCGAATCGGGCGCCGAACGTCGCGTGGTGCTGCGCCGCGAGCACCGTCGTGGGCACGAGCACCGCGACCTGCTTGCCGTCCTGCGTCGCCTTGAACGCGGCCCGGATCGCGATCTCGGTCTTGCCGTAGCCGACGTCGCCCACGACGAGCCGGTCCATCGGCTGGATGGCCTCCATGTCGTGCTTCACCTCGATGGCGGCGCGGAGCTGGTCGACGGTCTCCTCGTACGGAAACGCCGCCTCCATCTCGCCCTGCCAGGGCGTGTCCTGCGGGTAGGCGTGACCCGGCGCCGAGGCGCGCGAGGCGTACAGGGCGAGCAGCTCCTCGGCGAGCTCGCCCACCGCCTTGCGGACGCGCTGCTTCGTCCGCAGCCAATCGGTACCGCCGAGCTTGGAGAGCGATGGATTCTCGCCGCCGGAGTAGCGCGAGATCCGCCCGATCTGCTCGACCGGGACGAAGATCCGGTCCTGGCCCTGGAACGCGAGCTCGAGGAAGTCGCGCTCGTCGCCCGTTCCCGAGCTCCGCCGGAGCATCCGCTCGTAGCGGGCGATGCCGTGGTCGATGTGGACGACGAGGTCGCCCGGCGTGAGGCGCTCGAGGATGTCGCGGGGCACCACTCGACGCATTGCCTTGGGCCGCCGGACGCGGACGTTGCCGAACAGCTCACGATCCGTGACGAAGACGAGGCCGTCGGGCCCGCCTGCGAACCCGCCATTCAGGCTTCGATCGACGACCGCGAGCGCGCCCGATGGCGGCGGCTCGGGAACGGCGTTCGTGACGCCGGCCGTGTGGCCGCTCTCCTCGAGCAACTCCGCCAATCGGGGCGCCTGGTCGGAGGCGATGACGATCGTGGGCTTCGTTCCCCCGTCTGCGGCGAGCCAGCGATCGACCGCGTCGGCAATGCGCGCGCTCCGGCCCATTGGCAGCTGCGGCTCCCGCCAGCCGAACAGGTCGCCCGATGACTTGCCGCCGCCCGCGATCGCGTTCGACGCCTCCGATTCCCAGGTGAGCTCGAGGGTGCGCGCGGCCAAGAGGCGGCGCTTCCAGTCGCGTGGCGGCAGGAGCGTCGGGGGCCAGTCCCGCGGCAGCTCGTTCGACGCGAGGAGGTCGGCGCGGCGCTCGTCGGCCTGGCGCCACAGGAACTCGGCGGCATCACCGATGTCGCCCGGCTCGTCGAGGACGAACAGCGTCTCCGACGCGAGGTGGTCGAGAGCGGTGGCTGGGGCGAGGAGTGGCGCCCAAACCTCCGCGCCGTCGCCGACGGCCGCGGCGCGAGATTCGCTGCGGGACTCCATCGCACCACCGGCGAGCCGCTCGAGGTCCTGCTGTAGCCGCTCCGGCAGACGCTTCGCGCCGGCGCCGAGCCGTGCTCGCAGTGCTTCGGCGCCCCCTTCTGGAACCAGGAACTCCGAAGCTGGCAGGAGCACGATGCGGTCGACCTTGCCGGTGGTCCGCTGGTCGGTTGGGTCGAAGGACCGGAGCGACTCGATCTCGTCGCCAAAGGACTCGATGCGGACCGGCAGCTCCGCCGACGGCGGGAAGACGTCGACGATTCCGCCACGGCGCGCGAACTCGCCCCGGCCGGCGACCTCGAGCACCGGCGTGTAGCCGAGCCCGAGCAGCTCGCGCAGGAGGGCCGACTGGGCGACCCGCGCGCCGACGCGCAGCTCGAGGGGCTCATCGGGGAGATCGGCGGGGGCGATCGTGTGCTGGATCAGTGCCTGGACGCTCGCCACGAGGATCCGGGCGCCGCCACTCCGCCACGCGGACAGTGCCGCGACCCGCGCCGCGGTCTCGTCGGCCACGAGCTCGCTGCGCTCGTAGGCGAGGGCGGTTCGAGGCTCCAGGACGGCGACTCCGGCAACGTCGCCGATCCACGCCGCCAGCTCCTCCGCGACCCGGTCCCCGACCTCCGAGTCGCGCGCGATCCAGCAGATTCGTTCGCCGGCCACGAGCGCGAGTGCCGCCGTCAGATAGCTCTTGGCACCGTGCGGCACCGAGGTGACTCCCGCGTGCCGGCCCGCGCCTGATGCCGGCGCCTCGAGCTTGCCCAGCCGCTCGCGGAGCGCCTCGAAGGCGCCGGTTCCATCGAGGAGCACCGGCAATCCGGCGAGGTTCGGGATGCGCCGCCCCGGACCGGGTCGGGCCGCCGGACCGGCCGCCGGCCGCGAGCCGCCCCCGGCTCCGGGAGTCCGCAGGGGCGTCGTTGGCTCGGGAGTCGTTCGATCGGCGGTCGTCGTCGGGTGGCCGGTCGATCCCGGTCGATCGACCCTCGAGCGCTCGCCGTCCGGGACAATCGATTGTTCCGAGAGCCGGCGCTCCCAGCCCTTGCGCCCGCGCAGCGGCGTCCGGCTGCTCACGGCCGACCCTCGTCGTCGCCCGGCTTCAGGCGCGACAGGACGCGCCGCCAGCCCGTCTTCGTGCGCCGGATCCCATCGGCCCCGGGCGGCCCATCGACCTCGCCCGCCGGCGCCACGCGATCCTCGTCCGCGGGTCGGAGCTCGAACGCGTTGAACCGCGTCGCCGCCTTGTTCGTCCCGTCGCGGGCCCACGCCTCGACCGCATCGGCGGCGGTATCGATGAGCTCGTCGAGTCGCGCTCGCTCGTCGGGCTCGAACCGTGACAGCACGTGGTCCATGAAGCGTCGATCCGGCGCCCCGATCCCGACGCGCAGCCGGCTGAATGCCTCCGACCCGAGCTCGCCGATGATCGAGCGCAGGCCGTTGTGCCCGCCTGGCCCGCCGCCCTCCCGAAACCGCAGCTTGCCGAAGGGCAGCGCGAAGTCGTCAACGACGACGAGCATTTCGGTGAGTGGCGCCCGCGTCTTCGCGAGCACCTTGCGGACGGCGATCCCCGAGTCGTTCATGAACGTCTGCGGCTTCACGAGCTGCAGGTCGAGGCCTCGATAGCGCCCGCCCACGATCGCCGCGGCATCGCGGCTCCGCCCGCGCGCGACCCACTCGGCCCGATCCGCGATGCGGTCGAGCACCATCCAGCCGATGTTGTGGCGGGTCTGCCGGTACTGCTCGCCGGGGTTGCCAAGCCCGACCACGATCTTGTCGATCAGCTACCTCCACGCCGGGCTCGAACACCGCCCGGACAGCACGAACGGCCCCGGGACACGTGTCCGGGGGCTTGCAGCAATGGTATCCCGGGTCAGCCCAGCAGCTCCCGCTCGAGCTTCCGCATGGCGGACTCCTCCGTTAGATCGGCGTGGTCCCAGCCGCAGAGATGGAGCGTGCCGTGGGTGACGAGGAGGCGCAGCTCGTCCGCCGGCGACCAGAGGACGTCGCCAGTCTGCCCACCTCGACCCTCGTTTGCCTGCGCGGTTGCGCGCTCGACGGAGATCGCGATGTCGCCAACGTGCGTACGCGAGCCGCCGATCGGTGTCGGAACGTTCGACGCGCCGCGCTGGAATGACGCGGGAGGAAGCATTGGGAACGACAGGACGTCGGTCGGTCCCTCGTGGCCCATGTGCTCGGCATTCAGCTCGGCGAGCTCCACATCGTCCGTGAGAACGACCGTGACCGAGGCCGGAGCTGGTGCGCCGGCGGCGTCCAGCGCGTTCGCGACGGCTCTCGAGAGCGTGGCGGCGGCGAGCGGAGCCTTGATGCCGGATCGGATCACGAATTCGATCCGCCAGGGCGGCAGGTAGATCGCGCGACTGACGTCGCCGTCGCTCACGCGGGAGTGCCGCCTCCCCCACCGCTTGCGGCGCGGCGCGACTCGAGCTCGACCACCTTGCTCTGCGGGTAGGCGACGCGCTGGTGGTACATGCCCAGGAGCTGGCTGACGAACGCCTCCTGCGCGCGATTGAGGTCGCGCAGCGTGATGTCGCACTCATCGAACTGGCCGTCGTCCATCCGCTCGCTGATGATCCGGGCGACCATCGATCGGATCGACGCCTCGTCGCGTGACTCGAGCGACCGGACCGAGGCCTCGACACCATCGGCGAGCATCAGCAGCGCGGCCTCGCGCGACTGGGGCTTGGGCCCGGAATGGCGGTACCGGCGCGCATCGACCGAGTCGGCCGCCTTCTTGCCTTCCTCGGTGAACGGCCCGCCGTAGGGCGCCGACGCCGATTCGCGGGCCTTCGCGAAGAAGTAGCTCATGATCGCGGTCCCGTGATGCTGCGGGATGAACGCGATCAGGCTCTTCGGGAGCCGTGATCGATAGGCGACGTCGATGCCGTCGACCACGTGCTGCTTCAGGATCTGGGCGGACGCCTCGGGCTCGAGCTCGTCGTGGACGTTCTCACCGCCGGACTGGTTCTCGATGAACGCCGCCGGGTTCGAGAGCTTCCCCACATCGTGGTAATACGCTGCCACGCGAGTGATGAGCGGGTCGGCGCCGATCGTCTCGGCCGCGCGCTCCGCGAGGTTCCCGACCATGAGCGAGTGGTGGTACGTCCCGGGCGTCTCGACGAGCAGGCGCCGCAGGAGCGGCTGGGACGGATTCGCCAGCTCGAGCAGCTGGAACACCGTCAGCAGCCCGAACACGCTGCCGAGGACGGCGAACGACCCGACTGCCGCCACCGCCGCGCCGCCGGCGGACAGGGCGGCGGCGCCGATCAGCTGTACGACGCCGGTCAGGTCGCGCTCGCCGAGCAGTGAGAACGCTGTCACGACGACTGCCTGGACGCAGAAGATCGCGGCGCCGGCCTGGATGAACGCCTGCAGTCGATCGCCCCGACGGATGGCGAGGATGCCGGCGAGCCCGCCGAGCATCACATAGCTCCCGAGCTCGAGTGATGGCCCGTTCACCGCTCCGGCGATGACCGCCACGACCGAGGTGACGAGGATCGCGGTCTCGGCGTCGAGCAGGACGGCGACCAGGACCCCGATGGCCGCCACGGGCAGGATGAACGGCAGCGCCGCTCGGCCTGCCGTGACCTGCAGCGCCACGGTCGCGAACGTGATCAACAGCCAGAGCAGGAGCACCACGTTGTTCCGGTGCCAATAGGCAGGACGGAACATCCGCATCCAAGCGATGAGCAGCCCGACCATCAGCCCGGACAGCAGCAGCCAGCCGCCGAGCGATGCCAGGGAGGGCCGGGTGATGTCGAGGCCGAGGGCGCGGATCTTGGCGAGATCGACGTCGGTCACCAACGAGCCGCGCCTGACGATGATCTGGCCCTGGACGATGTTCTCGATCACGGGCCGCACCGCGGCGGCTTGCAGATCCCGTTCCCGCTGGGTGAAGGCTGCGGAGAACGAGCTGTTCGGCACGACCAGCGGCGAGATGACCTCGGAGGCGAGGCCGCGCTCGCCATCGGTGAGGCCGCCGGCCATCTGGGCGGAGAGCCGCTGCCGCGCCTCGGCCACCTCCGTATCCCGCAGTTCGGCTCGCTCGGTGACGTCGAGCACCCGGGCCGCCTCCGTCCGCAGGGCGGTCCAGCGATCCACGTCGAGGCCGAGGAGCACCGTGCGGGCGTCCTCCGAGAGCCCGGGCAGGACCGTCTCGAGCAGCGCCTGCCGATCTTCCTCGGCCGTCTCCGGCGCGAACGCCGTATCGACGGGCGAGACGCGACGCGTAAAGGCCCCGAGTTGCTCGCCCGCGATCGCGATCGCGCGCTCGGTCGTGAAGTCGTACTGGGGCGGGACGGCCAACCGAGCTGCCTCGCGCGCCTCCTCGGTCAGGATCTCGTCGGTGTAGGTCAGCGCGCGCGGCGCGAGGATGTCCGTCTGGGCGAGATCACCGGCCTGGAGCGCGATGCCCGGCGACAGGTCGAGGCCGAGCGAGAGCGTCATGACCAGGATGAGCGCGCTCGAGGCGACCCCGATCCGGAAGACCTCGCGCCGGCCCGGCAGCGTGCGCTTGCTGTCCACCTTCGTCGATGGCGACGGAACGGTGGTCGATGGCGGGCTCGTCGCGGGCGAGGTCATGCGGCGTTCGACGGTCCAGACGCCGCGGAGGTTGCGGCGGACAAGGCACGCGCGACGGCCTCGCTGACGAGCTTGCCGTCGGCCCGGCCGCGCGTCCGGGGTGCGAGCCAGCCCATGACCTTGCCCATATCGCGCGGTCCGGCCGCTCCGGTCGCGGCGATGGCCTCGCTCACGAGCGCGTCGATCGCGGCGGCGGTGAGCTGCTCGGGCAGGAAGCCACCCAGGATCGCGATCTCGGCTTCCTCCTTGGAGGCGAGATCCTCCCGGCCACCCTTGCGGAACGCCTCGATGCTCTCGCGCCGCGTCTTCACCTCGCGCGCGATCAGAGCGGCGATCTCGTCGTCGGCGTACGTCCGGCGGTCGCGCTTCTCGGCGTTGTAGATCGCGCTCTCGGCCATCCGGAGCGTGTCGCGGCGCAGCGCGTCACCCGACCGCATCGCGGCCGTGATGTCGGACTGGATTCGCTCTCGGAGGGTCACCGGTGTCGGCACCTCGGGCGGAAGCCCGGGCCGTCGGTGGAGAGGCGGGGCGTCGATCGAGCCGTTGCTCTCGGACGGTCCCGGCCGTCCGACCGATCAGCCCTGCGGCGTCCTTGCGTTCTTCTTGCGCTTCGCTTCCTTGCGCTTCCGCTTCACGCTCGGCTTCTCGTAGTGCTCGCGGCGGCGGGCCTCGGCGAGGATGCCGGACTGCTGGATCTTCTTGTTGAAGCGGCGGAGGGCGCTCTCGAACGTCTCGTTCTCACCCACTCGGACTTCTGCCAATCCGGGATTCACCTCCTCGGGCTGTCGTCTCGCTCGCACGCATCCGGCTCGTTGCCCAACGGCCTGGGCGTGCCCCGGGCGGCCTCACCGGCCGCCAGAGCCGCCGGAGTGTGGCACAGGCCCGAATGAGGGTCAAACGCCCGGCGGCAGTCCCCGGTAGTTGCGGGCGAGCTCGCTCGACCAGCGGCGGCCGAGGGAATCGGCGTGCTCGCGGACCCAGTCGGTGACGCGGATCGTGCCGAGCGGCGCCTGGTGCGACGTGAGGAGCGACGAGGTCAGCTCGCGGATCTCGTCGCGCGTCAGGACGACGTCGCGGACGACGAGCCCGAGCACCTTCGCGGCGGCCAGCACGAGGACGCCCGGCATCGGGAGGACGATCGATCGACTGCCGATCGATTCGCGAATCACGCTCACGAGCTCGCGATACGTCAGGATCTCCGGCCCGGAAGCGTCGACGACGCGCCCCGTCTCGCCGTTTGCCGCCTCGACGCAGATCCGTGCGATGTCCTCGACGTGGACCGGCTGGACCGTGTATCGACCGAGTCCCGGGATCCCGTAGACGGGGATCCGGCGCAACGCCCAGGCAAGGTTGTTGATCAGGATGTCGTTTGGGCCGTAGGTGAGCGTCGGGCGAACGATGACCCACTCCAGCCCGCTCGACCGGACGACCGCCTCCAGGGCCGCCTTGGCGCGCACGTACGGCGTCTCCGAGTCGGGCGCCGCGTTGACGACGCTGACGTGGACGACGCGCTTGACGCCTGCCTCACGTGCCGCCGCGAGCAACGCCGCGGACCTTGCCACGGCTCCTTCGAACGTGGCGCTTCCGCGTGGGAACCGGAGCCAGAACGTGTTGAAGAGGGTCTCCACTCCCGCGAGGGCCGAGACGAGCTCGGCGGGGCGAGACGAGTCGAACGGCCGGATCGTCACGCGCTTCGCGAGCGGATCTCCCTCGCCGGAGCGCCGCGTCAGCGTGACGACCTCGTAGCGTGCATCGAGCAGCTGCGTGGCCAGCGCGCGGCCGGTGAACCCGAAGGCGCCGGTGACCGCCACTCGGCGCGCGGCACTCCGGTCTGGAGCCTCCACCTCGGCCTTGGCCCGCCCAGCGGCCCGCCTCGTCGGCATCGCGTCCCCGATCCGCGCTACTAAATATGCTACGCGAGCGTAGCACGAAGCTGCAGCCCGGCGGACCGACCGGATTCAGGCGGGGAGGCGCCCGCCGAACAAGAACAGCCAAGCCGCATCGGCGATTGCGATCGCCGCCCAGAACGCGATGATCAGGGTCGGCCTCCGGAGCAGGCACTTGGACCAGGACACACCCAGCGAGATGGACTTCGCGTAGAGCGCGATCGCGACGACCGCCACGATCAGCACGAAGATGGCCGGTCCCACCGCCCACGCGATCAGCCCGACAGTGCCCATCCGACAGAACGTGAACGCCAGCCGCTCGTACTTCTCGGGCGGCGAGAGCGGCGGGCGGACATAGGCCTGCGGCCCGACCGACCCAGCGACCGCGCTCACGCTGGCCTCCCGACCGAGGCCGGGCGAAGCGCGTCGAGCTGGACAAGCTCGCGCGCGTTGACCATGCCGGCCGAGGTGTGCCGCCGAAGCCCGCCGAAGAGCTGGCGGGCGCAGAACGGGATGCGCACGGGATTCTCCTCTCCGTTCGTCGAGCCCACGTGGACGCAGCATTGCTGGAGCCGTTCGATGTTCAACGTCCAGGCATCCATAAACGTCTTGACCGAGAACCGCTTCACGCGGAGAGCGAGCTCCTCGACCGCTCGATCGCGATCAAAGAGCCAGGTGCCGAGGTTCTTGACGAAGCCGGTGACCCCGAGGTCGCACGCCTCGCAGATCCGCAGGACGTGATCGATCAGCTCCGGTCGCGACACGAGCGTGGTCTCGGACATCATCCCGACCAGGGCCGTCCACATCGCGTCGTCAGGTGCGATCCGGTTGGAGACCAGGCCGAGGTAGCCCTTGAGCTGCTCCGTGCCGAGCAGGCGTGGCACCGACTTCCACTCGCCGGCGTCGCCCTGGATGAAGTACGTAATCGAGGAGCAATCCGGATGCGAACAGGGCAGGGCGATGAAGTCGTCCGGCCCGATTCGGTCCCCGGTCTGCGCCCCGAGCCTCCGAAGCGTGCCTGTCGTCGTCGCCCGCCGCATCCGATCGATCTCGTTGGACCGTCCGGACCCGAACATCGGCTGGAACGCGACTCCGGCGATGAAATCCGTGGCGAGGGCGTACTCGGCGATCGCGCCGACCTCATGATCGTTGACACCGTCCGCGACCGCCACCGCCAGCGTGGCGAAGATCCGCTCCGAGGCAAGGCGCCGTAGTGCCTCTGCCTTCATCTCGCGCAAGTCCTCGCCTCGGTGGTAGAGGCTCGACGCGGCTTCGAACCCATCGAACTGGAGGTAGACCTCGACCCGGTTCCGGAGCTTGCCGAGCGCAGCCAGGAACCGATCGTCGCGAACGATCCGGATGCCGTTCGTGTTGAGGATCACGCGGGTGACAGCGCGGGTAGTGGCTGCCTCGATGACCTCGAGGACCTCGGGGTGGACGGTCGGCTCCCCGCCGGACAGCATCAGGACGTCGACCCGACCGCCCTCGCGTTCGATCGCCGAATCGAGCGAACGAAGGATGTGCGGCAGCCGGGCGAAGCGCCCGATACCCGGCGCGGCCGCGGCAAAGCACGTCGGGCATTCGAGGTTGCAGTTCTCGGTGATGTCCAGGAGCAGCACGCACGAATGCTGGGTCTGGAGATCGCCGAGCCCGTCGAGGTAGCCCATCGGGATCGGACGGATGTTGCCGGGTACGTCGGGCACGAGCTCGCGGGTCGGCGTCCGCCACTGTTGGAGGTATTCCCAGAGGGCGTAGTCCTCCTCGTACAGGCTCATGACCTCGCCGTGGCCACGCCGGCAGTAACGACGCAGATAGACGGCGCCGTCCATCGCCACGAGGTTGCCCTGGAGGATGTCGGTCTCGTAGTCGATCGAGCGGTCCGGGTCGTCGGAGAAGCAGGAACCGCAGACCGTCAGGACCATCCGGAGGGGTGTGTAGGGTCGGAGGGCGAGCATCAGCAGGCCCTAGAACGTGCCCGGGATCGGCAGGCCGCTCGCCACGCAGATCCCGGCGACGACGACGAGCAGCACGAGCGGCAGCGAGAGGAGCATGACGGTGCCCATCGTTGGGTCCACGACCTTTGCGCCGCGCCAACGTAGCCAGCCCAACGACAGCAGAAAAGCGAGTCCCAGCGTCATGGCGAGGAAGGCCATCCCGATGACGCCGGTCCCGTAGCCCGCGGCTTGCGTGTTGATGAACATCCCAATCGTCAACGCCCCGAAGGTGAGCAGGTATGCCGCGACGATCCAGCGACGGGCGCGCAGCCGCGTCGGCGCGGACGTCTCGTTGGCGCGCGCACGGGCCCGCGCCTCCTCGACGACGTCCTCCGGGTAGCCCCGGGCGCGCGCGGCCTCGACGAGCGCCTCCTCGGTGACACGTGCCCGATTCGTCTCGAAATACTTGGTGACGACCCCGACGTGATAGGCCCGACGTGCTCGCGGCATCGAAGCAGGGTCATCAAGTAGCGGGGTCGGCAGTCCTGGTTCGCTCATCCGGGATCTCCTTTCGATGCCACGAAGACGCTCATGACGGGCGGGGCTCAGTCACTGGCGGCGGGAGAGGCACTCGCCAGGCGCCGCGAAACGCCTGGCGGGCGAAATGCAGGCAGAGCAGGCCGATCATCGGAATCAGCACCCATTGCGGCGCGGTCAGGTCGAGTGCCTGCCTCGGGCTCGTCCGGATGAACTCGACGAGGAAGCGGAACGTCACTGCGCCGAGGAGGTAGAGCTTCAGCGCGTCACCGGGCGCCGGGACGCGCGACCGGAAGCGCCAGATGAGCACGGCAGCCGCAGCGTTGAACGCGATCTCATAGAGCATCGTCGGGTGCATCGGCCCGCCGCAGCCGGGGCAGACGGCGAACGCGGACGCGGCGGCTGGGCCGACCGACATGCCCCACGGCAGGGTCGTGGGCGTACCCAGTGGAAGCTCGGACAGGAAGCAGCCGATGCGCCCGATGACCGTCGCGATCGGGATCGCAAGAACGTAGGCGTCCCCGGTCGAGCGCCGGTAGCCGAACGCCCGCTTCGCAAGGACGATCGCGAGGTAGCCGCCGGCGATCGCGCCGATGATCGACTTGCCGCTCCGCTCGATCGCGACGGTCAGGGGTAGTGACGTGAATGCCGCGTAGATCTCGGGCCGTTCCCAGGACGTGATGACCCGGGCGCCGATGGCGCCGCCCAGCAGAGCCGCAAGCGAGATCCAGACGATGGTCGGGTCGAGCCAACCGCGGCGGCGGAGCTCCGCGTAATAGATCGCGAAGCCGACCACGATCGCGGC
Source organism: uncultured Chloroflexia bacterium (assembly GCA_963721765.1). Classification (GTDB taxonomy): domain Bacteria; phylum Chloroflexota; class Limnocylindria; order Limnocylindrales; family CSP1-4; genus UBA5189. Next base: position 328,026 of record CAVRJP010000001.1, on the reverse strand, counting down.
CACGCTGAACACGTCATGCGTGTACAGCGCGACATCGCCCCAGCGCGCGATCGTCGGGTACATCGACTCGGGCCCGGCACCTCCGTTGCCTTCGAGCACGATACGCCGCTCCGGCCCTCCCCGAACACCGGGTCAGCTCTGCACATGGCACCCGATGCGGAAGAAAAGCGGCCCGTCAGCTCGGAACCGTCACCCCGCTTCCAATTCCGAGCAGGGTGTCCTCGATCGTCTGCGTCCGCGGATCCGGCGCGGCATCGGGCAGCCAGGTGAAGAAGACGACGGTTGAGCCGACAATTCGATGGACGTAATGCGAGCCAGGTGGGAACTGCACTCGCCCCGGACCGCTCGCGATGTAGGCCGCGTTGTCCTCTGCCGCGGCCTGCGCCGCGACCGCCGAGTTGAAGGCGTAGAAGACGATGAAGCCGCCGGCGGGGTCCTCGGGCAGGGTCACTTGCAGGACCGTGCGTGGGGCCGCGGCAAGCAGCGGCCCTTCGGGCGGTCGATACGAGCGCGTCGTCTCGGCGGCCTGGAGGCCAACCGCCGCGAGCGCGGCGACCACCTGGCCACGTGCCCCACCCGTCGAATCACCCGCAGGTCGAGGCGAGGAGCCGAGCGGCGGGAACGTGGTGCGCGTGGTGACGCCGCCGCACGCGGCGAGCGCCAGGAGGACGACGGAGGCGGTGATCGCAACCGCGACGGCCGCCCTCGTGCGCATCATCCCGGGGGCCAGGTGAACGCTCGTCCTCCCATGAGGTGGAAGTGGAGGTGGTCGACCGTCTGTCCGCCCCACGTCCCGACGTTGGTCACGATGCGGTAGCCGCCGTCGGCGATGCCCTCGGCCCGGGCGATCTCCGCGCCCTGGGCGAACAGTCGACCGAGCACGTCAGCGTGGTCCTCGGTCAGCTCGGCCGCCGATCGAATGTGCTCGCGCGGGAGCAGGAGGATGTGCGTCGGGGCTCGTGGCGCGATGTCGCGAATGGCGATTACGAGATCGTCCTCCGCGACTCGTGATCGACGGGATCTCGCCGGCGACGATTCGGCAGAAGAGGCAGGTCGGGTCCCGGTTCGGATCGGGTCGATCCGGTCGATCCGGTCGATCGGATGTCGGCGGTCACCAGAGCGTCGGCTTCGTGCTCATCAGGAAGCCGATGGTACCCACGAGGCCGGCCATCACATACGAGAGGTAGCGCTGACGCCGAGCCAGGGCCGGCCACCGCGGATCGCTGCCGCTTCGCAGCCCGATGAGGCTCCGCAGGCGCGGGACCTGGATGAAGTACGCGAGGCCGAGGTTGAGGCCGTAGATCACCAGCGCGACCAGCAGCCACGGCTGCGCGAGCGTCGAGAGCCCGATGCTCGCCACGAGCCCCAACCCGCTTAGGGCCAGCCCGAGCCCGATCCACACCGTCCCCCGAGCCTGCAAGGCGAGGAGGATGCGCACGAAGCGCCCGGACTGCTGCGGATCAAGCGAGCCACGTCGAGCTCGGAACGCGAACGGCAGCAGCAGGGACGGCACAAACAACGAGATCGCCAGTCCGACGTGCACGATCAACAGGATCGGGAAGAGCGTGGTGGGCACACCCGAATTCTAGGAGCCGGTCCCCGATCGGCAGGCGCGAGGTCAGGCGGGGAGCGCCGCCTCGAGGGCGACCCAGTCGGATTCGGCCCGACGCCCGGTGATCACGAAGCCCCCGGCCTCGAGCGCGATTCGGACGTCGGGCTCGCGGTCGATGAAGATGCCCGAGGCGATCAGCGTGCCGCCAGGGATGAGCTCGGTGGCGAGATTCGCCGCGAGCTCGACGATGATGCCCGCGATGAGGTTCGCGAGGACGAGGTCGAACGGACCCTCGTCGCTCGGGATCGTTCCCTCGCGAGCCCGCACGCGCTTCCCGACCCGGTTGTGCCGGGCGTTGGCGAGCGTCGCCTCGACGGCGATCGGGTCGATATCGAGCCCGAGCACGCGCGTGGCACCAAGTCGGACGGCGGCGATCGACAGGATCCCCGAGCCGCAGCCGAGGTCGAGCGCGCGGCCGAGTGGTCCCCTGTCGGCGACCTCCTCGAGCGCCTCGAGGCACAGCCGCGTCGTCGGATGCAGCCCGGTCCCGAACGCCATCCCGGGATCGAGGTCGATGACCACCTCGTCGCCCGTGCGTCGATGGCGCAGCCAGCTCGGCTTGATCACGAGCCGGCGCCCGACGTGAAGCACGTTGAAGTGGGCCTTCCACGACTCCGCCCAGTCCGCCTCGTCGACGAACCGGGTCCGGAGCTCGCCGATCGGTCGCAGCCCGAACGCCTGGAGGTGCCCCAGTGCCGTCTCGACGGTCGAGCGGGCCCGCTCCGCCACCGCAGCATCGCGAGCCGGCACGTAGGCGCGAATCGTCGCGGGCCGGCTCGGGTCGATCCGCGCGGCAAGCCCGTCCTCGAGGAGCTCGAACCCGGGCTCGACGCTCGTCCCACCCGGCGCCACCCGCGCGAGGATCTCGCTCACCGCCTCGACGGCCTCCGAATCCGCCTCGACCGCGAGCTCCAGCCACCGGCCGGCGCCCGCCGCTGCCGCACGGCGATCGAGCCGGACGGTCCGCTCCCGCGCCGAGCTCCTGCCCGGGATCATCCGGCAACTCGCGGCGAGGCTACTTCTTGCCTCGCACCCGGTCGAGCAGGCTCGCGGCGTCGCTGACGATCTCGCCCGATGCCTCGGCGTACGCCTCGAGTGCCTCGCGTTGCGCGCGCGAGAGCCGGTTCGGCACCTCGACGTCGACGATGACGTGCAGGTCGCCGCGCTGGCCCGGTCGGCGGAGGTACGGCACGCCCTTGCCGCGGAGCCGGATCTCCGTGCCCGGCTGCGTGCCCGACTTCACCTCGACCTGCTCCTCGCCGTCGACGGTCGGCACGAGGATCGTCGTCCCGAGGGCGGCCTGGGCAAGCCCGACCGACGCCTCGAAGATGAGCTCGGTCCCCTCGCGCTTCAGGCTCGGGTGCAGCGCCACGTGGACCGCCACGTACAGCGAGCCTGCCGGTCCACCCCGCGGTCCCGCCTCGCCCTCGTTGGAGATCCGGATCTGGTGCCCCTCGTCGATGCCCGGCGGGATCGTCACCTGGAGCGTCCGCGTTCGCTCGACTCGACCCTCGCCGCGGCATGTCTCGCACGGCGTCTCGACGATCCGGCCGTCGCCCTTGCAGCGCGGACAGGTCGTCACGTTGATCATCTGGCCGAGCATCGTCTGGCGCACGCCGCGCACCTCGCCCCGGCCGTTGCACTGGGGACACGTGCTCGGTGCGGTCCCGGGCTTCGCGCCGGTGCCGGCGCAGGTGTCGCAGCGGGCGAGGACGGGGAACTCGATCTCCTTCTGCGTCCCGAGGATCGCCTCCTCGAACGAGATCCGCAGGTCGTAGCGCAGGTCGGAGCCCGCCGCGGGTCGGCCCCGGCGCGCCGCCCCCGACTGGGCGCCGAAGAACGCATCGAAGATGTCCGCGAAGCCGCCGAAGCCAGCACCGGGTCCCGCCTCCGTGCCAACGGTTCCGAACAGGTCGTACCGCTGTCGCCGCTCCGGGTCGCCGAGGACCTGGTAGGCCTCGTTGATCTCCTTGAACCGGATGGCCGCCTCGGGCTCCTGGTTCACGTCCGGGTGCCAGCGCTGGGCGAGCCGCCGGTAGGCCTTCTTGATGTCGGCGTCGGACGCTTCGCGCTCGACGCCGAGGATGTCGTAGTAGTCGCCGATCGCCATCGACTGCGAAGGATACGGGCGATCCTCCTACCATCGGTCCGATGGCTGCGCCCCGCCTCACGGTCGCCTTGACCTTCGATCACGATTCGCTGTCGGACAGCATCCGGCGCGGCGATTCGCCGGTGAAGTTCTCGCATGCCGAGTTCGGTCATCGGGTCGGCGTGCCGCGGATCCTGGAGCTGCTGGCGCGCGAGGGGATTCCGAGCACGTGGTTCGTGCCCGGGAACACGCTCGAGCTCTTTCCCGGCGACACCGAGGCGATCCTCGCCGGCGGGCATGAGCTCGGGAGTCACGGCTGGTTCCACGAGGACTTCTCGGAGCTCGAGGCCGATGAGCAGCGCGAGATTCTCGGGCGGTCGGTCGATGCCGTCGTCGGGGCGACGGGCTCGCCGCCGAAGGGCTTTCGGGCGCCGTACTGGGCGCTCGGGAGCGAGACGCTCGACCTGGTCGAGGACGCGGGCTTTGCCTACGAGTCGTCGCTCATGGCCGGCGACTACCGGCCCTACCGGATCCGGCGCGGTGACCAGCACTCGACCCGGGGTTCGACCTTCGGGCCCGAGGGCAGGCTCATCGAGATCCCGGTGTACTGGACGCTCGACGACTGGCCGTGGTTCGAGCCCGGTCCCGGCCGCGACGGCCTGTCGGCGCCATCGAAGGTGCTCGAGGTCTGGCTGGGCGAGCTCCGCTACGCCTTTGACCACGCGCCTGGCGGCCTGCTCACGATCACGATGCATCCCGAGTGCATCGGTCGCGGCCACCGGATGGCGATGGTCGAGGCGTTCATCGCCGAGGCGAAGACCCTGGATGGCGTGGTCTTCGAACGGCTCGACACCTACCTCGAGGGCTGGAGCGCCTGACCGAGCGCTGGTCGGGCGATCGCGTCGAGGTCAGCGAAAGCGCATCCGCTCGGTGACGCTTGTCAGCAGCTTGTCCTCGATGCGCGGGTGCCGGCGGAGCATCGCTTCGAAGCCGGCCCGATCGAGGACGTAGAGCTTCGACGCCCGCTCCACGGTTGCCGTCGCGGTTCGAAGCCCTCCGAACACGAGCGCGATCTCGCCCAGGAAATCGCCCGGTCCGAGCCGGCGGATCTCCCGGCCGCCAACTTCGATCCGGATCTCGCCGTCGACGACGATGAAGAACTCGTCGCCCGGGTCGCCTTGGCGCGTCAGCTCGGTCCCGCTCGGGGCTTCGCGGATTCGGGCAGCGCCGGCCAGGGTGGCGAGGTCGTGTGTCGCGAGCGCGCTGAACAGGGGCACGCGAGCGAGGGCCGCAACGGCCGGATCGGCCATGAGCTCACGATTTCGAGGCCCGAGTGAGCGCGTCCACCCTCGAGGCCCGACGCAGATCGCGCTGGCGATCGTGACCGCGCCGATCCCGATCATCTGGGCGACCACGAGCTGCTCGCCACGCATCACGAACCCCGCCACCGCGCCGATCGCCGGCTCGAGGGACAGCAGCAGCCCGAACGTCGCCGCTGACAGGGCCCGCATCGCGTTCAGCTCCAGGACGAACGGGACGAGCGTCGCGAGGACGCCAGCCACGGCGAGGATCGCGAGGGTGTCGATCCGCGTGATCCCGGGCTCGGTCGTGAGCAGCGCGAGCGGCGTCTGGATGGCCACGGCGACGACGAGCGCGAGGGCGAGGCCGTCCATCCCCTCCATCCGCTTGCCGAGCTGCTTGCCCGTGAGGATGTACGCTCCGAACGCCGCCGCGCCGATGAACGAGTAGAGCAGGCCGGGGACTGATATCGGTCCGCTCACCCCGTGCGCGAACGCGAGGAGCGCGACCCCGATGGCGGCGAGGATGACGGCGCAGATGTCGATCGAGGTGCGGTAGCCGAGCGCGGACACGCCGAGCGGGCCGAGCATGACGATCGCGCTCACGATCCCGAGCGACGTGTCCTCGAGGGCGAGGTAGACCGCGAGGACCATCGTGCCCAGCGCGACGCCGTACAGGACGATGGCTCGCCACTGGCTCGGAGTGACGCGACGGACGTTGGGTCGGACCAGGAGGAGCAGGAGAGCCCCGCCCACGAGGCCGCGCACCCAGACCGAGCCGATCGGACCGGCCGCCGCGAACGCCGTCGTCGCAATGGCCGTCCCGAACTGGATGCTCGTCGAAGACAGCACGACGAGCAGCGCCGGCGGCGGCGTGATGGACAAGCAGAGCCTCGGCTGCGGGCGGTCCGGGGGCCCGGTGATTGTGGCGACAAATCGGCGCCCGCACCACCGATCTCTGAGGCCGAGGCGGTCAGCGACTCCCGGCGAGTGTCGTCGCCCGAGCCAGGACGGCGTCGAGCATCGACCGCGTGAGGCGGCCGGTGAACGTGTTCTGCTGGCTCACGTGATAGCACCCAAGCAGCGTCCACCGCCCGATCGAGACCTTGGCCCCGTGGGCAAATTGCGGCAACGGTCGCGGGAGCGCTGCCCCGAGCGCGGCGAGCGTCCGGAGCGCGGCGGCCCAGGCGAACGAGCCGAGCGCCACGACGACCGACACGCGATCGAGGGCGGCCAGCTCCCGGACGAGATACGGCGCGCAGTTGTCACGCTCCGAGGGCAGCGGCTTGTTGTCCGGTGGCGCGGACTTCACCGGGGCCGTGACCCAGAGGTCGATGGCCTCGAGGCCGTCACCCGCGCGCTCGCTCACGGGCCGGCTCGCCAGCCCAGCTGCATGGAGCGCCGGCCACAGGAAGTCGCCGCTCGCGTCGCCCGTGAACACCCGGCCGGTCCGGTTCCCGCCGTGGGCAGCAGGAGCGAGCCCGAGCAGCAGGATCCGCGCATCGGGATCGCCGAATCCCGGGACCGGCCGCCCCCAGTACTCCTCGTGACGGAATCGGGCCACCCTGTCGCGCGCGACGCGCTCCCGCCACTCGACCAGCCGCGGACAGCGCCGGCAGTCAACGACCTCGCGCTCGACGGCCGCGAGCGCAGTCCGCCGCGCTTCCGCGTCGGCGGCCATCACTACTTGAGCAGGAGGCGGTCGAGGCGTCGGGAGACGATCGCGAGCCCGATCAGGCCCATGGCCGTCAGGTAGGCGACGTGGACGAGCGTCTCGGGCCCGACGACTCCGACAGAGAGGCCCCGCAGCAGGTCGACCCCGTGGTACAGCGGCGTGAGCTGGACGAGGAACCGCGCCGCGTCGGGTAGCGACTCGAGGGGGAAGAACGTGCCGCTGAACAGGAACATCGGCAGGATCACGAGCTGGATCAGGTCGAAGTCCTGCCACGTGCGCATGAACGAGGTGAGCGGCCATCCCGACGGCCGCGAAGGCGAAGCCGATCAGCAGCGCGCCGGGCAGGGTCAGCAGGATCAGCGGCGACTTGACGAGCCCGAACAACACCATCACGACCGAGGAACCCGACCGTGTACAGCGCGCCGCGGATCAGCGCCCAGGCCAGCTCGCCGAGCGAGATGTCGGCCGGCGACATCGGCGTCGTGAGGATCGAGGCGAACGTCTTGTCGTAGTTGAGCTTGAAGAAGAAGTTGAACGTGCTCTCGGTGATCGCGCCGTTCATCGATGACGCGGCGAGCAGTGCCGGGGCGACGAACAGTGCGTACGAGATCGGCTCGCCGCCGGGGCCGACGACGTCGCCGACCAGTGCGCCCGAGCCCGAACCCGATCGACAGCAGGTAGAACAGCGGCTCGAAGAAGCCCGAGAGGATGCACGAGCCAGCCGTGCTTGTAGACCAGCAGGTTGCGCTCGATGATCCGAAGCGCCCGCCGGCTGCCGAACGCGAACAACGGCGTGATCCGCAGCGCGGTCACGCGCGATCAGCCCTTCACCAGGCGGGCTTCGAACGTCCGGAACGCCGCGATCGCACCCGAGCACCGTGATCGACGACGAGCACGACGACGTGGATGCCCGCGAGCAGCGGATCCCGGTCGATCGTGCCCGAGCATCAGCGCCCGGCACAGGTCGACGCCGTGCCACAGCGGCGAGATCCAGGCGATCGGCTGGAGGAACGACGGCAGGCTCTCGATCGGGTAGAACGTGCCGCTGAACAGGAAGAGCGGCGTGATCCCGAACCGGAACATCGCCGCGAAGCGGTCGGGCGTCCGCTGCGTCGCCGTGAAGGCCATGATCGGCGTCGCGAACGCGAGGCCCGTGAGCACCGCCGCGGGAATCGCCAGCACGATGAGCGGCGACCGGCTCGCCCCGAACGCGACGACGATGACCGCGAACACGGCCGCGACCATCGTCAGCCGGATCGCGATCCAGACGATGTTGCCGAGGGCGATGTCCCGCGGCCGGATCGGCGTCGCGAACATCGCGTGGAAGATCTTGTTCCACTGGAGGCCGCCGAGGATCGGGAACGCGGCCTCGAACGAGCCGGCCTGCATGACCGTCGCCGCGAGCAGACCCGGGCCAGGAACTGGAGGTAGGTCAGGCCCGCCAGCGACGGATCCGGGTTCTGGTCGACGTAGCCGCCGAGCCCGAGGCCCATCGCCGTCAGGAACAGCACCGGGATCCCGAACGAGCTGAAAAGCGAGGCCCGGAACGTGCGCCGGTACTGGAGCGCCCGATGCTCGATGACCCGGGCCATCGTCGACCACGTCGAGCCGAGGTCGGGGACCGGCGCCGATGGTCCGCCGATCGCGCGCGTCCGTGAACGCTGCCATCTACTCGATCAGCGAGCGGCCGGTCAGGCGCAGGAAGACGTCCTCCAGCGTCGACCGACGAACGAGCACCGTCTCCGGGTGCAGGCCGCGCTCCCGTGCCGCGAGCACGACGTCCTCGCCGTCATCGGCGTAGAGCAGGACACGATCCGGCAGCCGCTCGATCCGGTCGGCGAGGCCATCGAACTGGCCATCGAGGGTCTCCTGGATGCCCGGCGCGAAGCGGAACTCGGCGACCTCCTTCGTCGAGTAGCGCTCGATCAGCTGGCGAGGCGAGCCCTCGGCCACGATCTTGGCCTTGTCCATGACGACGAGTCGATCGCACAGCTGCTCGGCTTCGTCCATGTAGTGCGTCGTCAGGACGAGCGTGACGCCGCGCTGCTTGAGCCGGTACAGGCGGTCCCAGAGCAGGTGCCGGGCCTGGGGATCGAGGCCCGTCGTCGGCTCGTCGAGGAGCATCAGGTCGGGCTCGTTGATGAGGCTGCGGGCGATCGTGAGCCGGCGCTTCATGCCGCCGGACAGTGGCTCCACAAGGTCGCCGCCGCGATCTGCGAGCTGGACGAAGTCGAGGAGCTCGTCGGCGCGACGGGCGCACTCCTCCCGCGGCAGCCCGAAGTAGCGGCCGTAGATCAGCAGGTTCTCGCGGACGGTGAGCTCGTTGTCGAGCGTGTCGCTCTGGGGCACGACGCCGAGCCGGCTGCGGATCTGCGGGCCGTCTTTCCTCGGATCCATGTCGAGCACGGTCAGCTCGCCGTCGCTGATCGGCGAGGTGCAGCCGATCATCCGCATGGTCGACGTCTTGCCGGCGCCGTTCGGGCCGAGGAACCCGAAGGCCTCACCCGGCGCGACGTCGAAGTCCACGCCGTCGACGGCGGTCATCTCGCCGAACCGCTTCGTCAGGCCCCGTGCCCGGATGAGCGGCTCGCCCGGCGCGCTGGGTTGGCGCTCGGCAGGCGTCCTCGGCTCGGGTTCGACCGGCGCTCCCGGCGCCTCGGTCTCCGTCTCGTTCATGAGCGGCGAATCCTAGCCCCGACCGTGTCAGGTCGCCTGTCATTGCGACAATACGGGTCATGTGCGTCGCCCCGACCCCGGAACAGCTCGTACGGGCCGCGATGACCCTCGCCGTCGAGGCGGGTCGGCGCGGCGATCCGCCGTTCGGGGCAGTGCTGGTCTCGCCACACGGCGAAGTCGTGGCGATGGCCTCGAACCGCCAGGTCTCCGGCGGCGACCCGACGGCGCACGCAGAGCTCGAGCTCCTCCGCCTGGCAGCCAGGGACGGCTACCCGCCGCCCCTCGGTGGCTACGCGATCGTGGTGAACGCCGAGCCGTGCTCGATGTGCGCCTCGGCGATCGTGAAGGCCGAGGTTGGCGAGCTGATCTACGGGGCGCCCCACGAGCCGCACATGGACCCTGACCTGGCCGTCGACGACGTCTTCGCCCGTGCGCGACGCCCGCCGCGGGTGACGGCGGGGATCCTGGCCGACGAGGCGGCCGCCGAGATCGCGCGCTACCGCGGGGAAGCGCCGCCCGTCGACTGAGACGGCTGGGTGTTCTGGCGCTCCACGAGCGCGACGAGCAGGTTCGTTGCCGCCTGGAACACGGGCCCGCCCATGGGATCGGCCGAGAGGGCCTCGATGGGCCCTTCGCCGAACCGGATCTCTCCTCCGACGAGGAACGTCAGCCGAAGCACACCCTTGCCGGGTTGCGGCCGGCGGAGCTCCTCCCATGGCCCGATCGCCCGCGCCACGGGTTCGGCTGCGGCGAGCAGCGCCTTCGCCCCCGGTTCGAACGCGGGATCGCCCTCGACGACGGTCATGCCGCCGGCATGGTTGAGATACCGGATCCGGCCGTCCGCGTAGACAGCGAGCACGTCCAGCCCCTCGTCCAACCCGATCTCCACGATGACGCCCAGCAGCGGCAGGTCCGGCGGCGCGGTCGTTCTTCCACCGCTCGACCCTTCGCCAATGGCCCGCGACATCGCGGCGAGGCGTCGGTACGCGAGGACGCGGAGGCGCGATTCGGCACTGCCGTCGTCCGCGATCGCCCGGACTGCCGAGGGGTCTGCCGGCTCCGCAAAGAGCGCCGGCACGACTTCGCGCATCCCCTCGGCGAACGCCTCGAGTCGATCCGCGAACAAGAGCTCGTACATCGCGCTCTGCGCGTCCGTCTGTGCCATCGTGCTCAGGCTAGCGAGGGATAAGCGACTGATACGTCCGCGTTCCCATGCTTTCCGCGATGGACATGGTCCGATTCGGTCGAATCGTCCGAGCGCTCCGCCTCCGTCGCCGATGGCGCCAGCGGGACCTCGCCGAACGGGCTGCCGTCTCGCAATCGCTCATCGCTCGAGTCGAACGAGGCGGCGCCAGGCGTCTCACGGTTCGGACACTGGAGCGGATCCTGGAGGCGCTCGGGGCGCGGCTCTGGATGCGCGTGGACTGGAACGGCGAGGCCGCCGATCGGCTCCTCGATGCCGACCATGCCGCCCTCGTCGAGCTCGTCCTCGGGTTGCTTCGCGAGGCGGGTTGGGAGGCGATCCCGGAGGTCAGCTTCGCGATCGACCGGGAGCACGGCTCGATCGACATCCTCGCCTGGCATCGGGCGACACAGACCCTGCTGGTCATCGAGGTCAAGTCGGTCGTGCCGGACGTGCAGGCGACGATCCACGTCTTCGACCGCAAGGTACGGCTGTCGAGCCGGATCGCCGCCGAGCGGGGTTGGGCGCCGACCCAAATCGCCTGTCTGATGGTGATCGGCGAAGGCAGCACGGCCCGTCGCCGCGTCAACGAACATGCCGCGACGTTTCAGGCTCGATTCCCACACCGAACATCCGACGTGCGGCGCTTCATCGCGGACCCGACGTCCTCACTGCTGCAGGGACTGTGGTTCGCGTCAGCCAGAACTGGAGCGGGTACGAGACGTCAGGTCGTCAGGCGCTCGGCGCCGGCCTGAGCGTGGAGTGCGACCCGGAATCGTCAAAGCGCGACCGAGCGTGCGAGATGACGATCTGGACACGGTCTCGAACCCGGGTCAGTTCTAGGTGACGACGAAACGCGTCCCCAAACGCGGCGTGAGTTGCCTCGGTTCTACCTGGCGATGAAAATCGTCCCCAAACGCGGCGTGAGTTGCTCGGTTCTATCTGGCGACCTCGGCACTGCTCACCTGCGGTGCCCTTGCCAGATCGTCGCCCGAGTTCTACCGGGCAACGGCGGCGAGCCTAGACCTCCTTGAACTCGCCTTCGACGGCGTCGTCGGAGCCGGCGCCCGCTTCGCCGTCCGAGCCTGACCCGCCGGAGCGCGAGCGGCGTGAGCGCCGGGAGCCGGAGCCGGCGCCGGCGGGAGTGCCGCCCTCGTCGGAGCTGCCCCCGGCAGCGCCACTCGGGCCCGTGCCGTCGCTCGAGCCGGTGCCGTCGCCGGAGCCATCGGCGCCGTCGGACCCGGGCATGCCCGGGCCGTCCATCGGGCTGGCCGCCTGGTACGCCGCCGTCGCGACCCGGCTGAGCGTGCCCGTGAGCACGTCCATGCCGGACTTCACCGCGGCGAGGTCGGAGCCCTTGAGGGCATCGCGCAGCGTCGAGACGCCACGCTCCACCTCGGCCCGATCCTCGGAGGACACCTTGTCGCCGAGGTCGGCGATCGTCTTCTCTGCCTGGTAGGTGAGCTGCTCCGCCTGGTTGCGCGTCTCGACCTCGTCGCGCCGCTGCCGGTCCTCCTCGGCGTGCTCCTGGGCGTCTCGGACCATCTTGTCCACGTCGTCCTTCGAGAGCATCGACGAGGCGGTGATCCGGACCTGCTGCTCCTTGGCAGTGGCGCGGTCCTTGGCGCGAACGTCGAGGATGCCGTTCGCGTCAATGTCGAACGTCACCTCGATCTGGGGGATGCCGCGCGGCGCCGGCGGGATGCCGTCGAGGATGAACCGGCCGAGCGTCTTGTTGTCCTGGGCGAAGTCACGCTCGCCCTGGAGGACGTGGATCTCGACCTGGTTCTGGTTGTCCGACGCGGTCGAGAAGATCTGGGACTTCGACGTCGGAATGGTGGTGTTGCGATCGATGAGCTTGGTCATGACGCCGCCCAGCGTCTCGATCCCCAGGGACAGGGGCGTGACGTCGAGCAGCAGGACGTCCTTGACCTCGCCGGCGAGCACGCCGGCCTGGATCGCGGCGCCCACCGCCACGACCTCGTCCGGGTTCACGCCGCGGTGGGGGTCCTTGCCGAACGCCGCCTTGACGGTGTCCTGGACCTTCGGCTGGCGCGTCTGGCCGCCGACGAGGATGACCTCGTCGATGTCGGCCGGCTTGAGGCCCGCGTCCTTGAGGGCAGCCCGGACGGGCGGGGTCGTCTTCTCGATCAGGTCGCCGACGAGGTCCTCCAGCTTTGCCCGCGTGAGCGTCATCACGAGGTGCTTCGGGCCGGAGGCGTCCGCCGTCACGTAGGGCAGGTTGATCTCGGTCGAGGCCGTCGTCGACAGCTCGATCTTCGCCTTCTCGGCGGCCTCCTTGAGACGCTGGAGCGCCTGGGCATCCTTCGACAGGTCGATGCCCTGGTCCTTCTTGAACTCGACCAGGAGCCAGTCCATGACCCGCTGGTCGAAGTCGTCGCCGCCGAGGTGCGTATCGCCGTTCGTGGCCTTGACCTCGAAGACGCCGTCGCCCAGCTCGAGGATGGAGATGTCGAACGTGCCGCCGCCCAGGTCGTAGACGGCGATCTTCTCGTCGTGCTTCTTGTCGAGGCCGTAGGCGAGGGCCGACGCGGTGGGCTCGTTGATGATCCGCTTGACGTCCAGGCCGGCGATGCGGCCCGCGTCCTTGGTCGCCTGGCGCTGCGTGTCGTCGAAGTACGCCGGGACGGTGATGACCGCCTCCGTGACCTTCTCGTTGAGGTACGCCTCGGCGTCCGACTTCAGCTTCTGGAGGACCATCGCGCTGATCTCGGGCGGGGTGTACGTGTTGTCGCCGATCCTGACCACGACACCGTCGGACTTGGGGTCCTTGTCGATGGTGTACGGGACGAGGCCCTTGCTGCGTTGGACCTCCGGGTCGTCCCAGCGGCGGCCCATGAAGCGCTTGATCGAGTACACGGTGTTGCCCGGGTTCGTGACCGCCTGGCGCTTCGCCAGGAGGCCGACGAGCCGCTCGCCGGACTTCGTGAAGGCGACGACCGACGGGACGGTCCGACCGCCCTCGGCCGAGGGGATGACGGTTGGCTCGCCGCCCTCCATGACCGCGACGACGGAGTTGGTGGTCCCGAGGTCGATGCCGATGATCTTGCCCATGTTGGTCGTGGCTCCTGTCAGCTCAGTGGATGGGTTCGGTTGGTTCGATGGTGTCGGTGAGGTCGGTGGTGTCGGTTTCGTCGTCCTGCGCGACGGCGACGAGCGCCGGTCGGATCACGCGGTCGCGCAATCGATAGCCGCGCCGCAGCTCGTCGACGATCTCGCCTCCGGGCCGGCCCGTGCCCCGGACGTTGGCGACGGCCTCGTGCTCGCGCGGGTCGAATTCGCTACCGGCCGAAGCGTCGATCGAGCTCACGCCCTCGCTCTCGAGCAGCTGCCGGAGCTTGCGGTCGATGGCGGCGATGCCCTCGACCCACGCGTCGTCCAGGCCCGCCTCGGGCTGGTGCGCGATCGCGAGGTCGAAGTCGTCGGCGAGCGCGAGGACCTTGCGGATGAGGCTCTCGGCAGCGAGCCCGAGCATCGCCTCGCGCTCCTCGGCAGTCCGGCGCTTGAAGTTCATGAACTCCGCGCGCTCCCGCTGGAGCGCCGCGAGGAACTCGTCCCGTTCGCGAGCCAGGTCTTCGGCGCCGCCGCGCTTCTTGGAGCCGACCACCGATCGGCCGCCGAACGGCCGGCCACCGTCCGCCTTGCCCCCGGCGGGGCGCCCCGCGTCGACCGTGGTCACGCCCGGCGCCTTGAGTCGCGCGACCTCCTCCCGAGCCAGCTCGGTCTGGCGACGCGCAAGGTCGCGCTCCTTCGTGAGCCGCTCGATCTCGGCTGCCAGCTTCGAGGGCGAGACGTCGATCGAGTCGGCTCGCTCCTGGGCTCGTGTGGTTCGATCCATGTCGCTGGGTTCCCCGTTCAGTTGTAGAGGTGGTCCACGAGCTCGTTCATGAGCCCGGACACGAAGCGCACCGTGCCGATGGCCTCGGGATAGGCGAGCCGGGTAGGCCCGAGGACGCCCACGACGCCCACGGCGCGGTCGCGTCGGCCGTACGGGGCGAGGACGAGCGCGACCTCGCGCATGTCAGGCGGCTCGTTCTCGTGGCCGATGTAGACCTTCACGATCCCGGACGCCGCGACGGCCCCGACGAGCTCGCCGAGGTACGCCCGGTTCTCGAGGGCGGTGAAGACGCGGCGGAGCTTGTCGCTGTGGGCGAACTCGGGCGCGCCCATGACGTTGAGCAGGCCGTCGCTGAAGACCTCCTCGACGGCCGCGCGGTCGTAGTCGTCGAGCAGGCGAACGATGCGCTCGCCGACGCGCTGGACGAGGTCCCGATGCGGGACCGCGGGCTCGAGCCGAACGAGCGCGGCGGTCAGCTCCCCGGCCGTGCGACTCGTGGACGAGGTCGTTGATCACCGCGGCCACGGTGGTGAGGGCCGCCTGGTCCTCCGGCGCGGCGAGTGTGACGAGCGACTGCTTGATGGACCCTTCGCGGAGTACGACGACGAGGCTGGCCATCCGCTCGTTGATCGAGACGAGGTCGACGCGTCGGACGCGCGCGGCGGCGGGCTTGGCCGGCGTCGCGAGGCCCGCGGCGTGGGTCAGCGAAGCGATCGTCGACGCGGCGAGCCGGAACCAGTGTTCGCTCGCGTATTCGACCTGGCCGAACTGGTGGCGGATCATCAGCTGCTCGACGCCGGGCATGGGCGCGGAGTCGATGATCGACTCGACGTACCAGCGATAGCCGGCGTCGGTGGGGATGCGCCCAGCCGACGTGTGCGGATGATCGAGGAGGCCGGCGAGCTCCAGCTCGGCGAGGATGTTGCGCACGGTCGCGCTGGACACGCCAAGCCGGTGCCGGTCGACGAGCGCCTGGCTTCCGACCGGCGTTGCGGTGGTCACGTATTCCTCGATGACGGCCCGAAGGATCGCCTGTGAGCGAAGGTCCAAGGGGCCGCTGGAGCGACGGATTCGACGCGCCAAGGCCAATTTCTCCGTTCGATTGCAGTTTCGTTAGCACTCTCCCTGCCAGAGTGCTAACTCAGTGCAGGCATCCTAAACCCGCATGCAGGGAGTGTCAACGAAGGCACGGACGTGCCCGAGACCACGGGCGGCGGCCTACACGAGACGGGTGAAGAGCTCGTTCGAGAGGAGTCGGCCGCGCCTCGTGAGGACGAGCCGATCGTCGGTACGCTCCAGGAGCTCGGCATCGAGCGCCCACCTGAGCGGCGGCCCGAACATCGACTCATCGAGTGCCGTTGCGGGCAGCCCGGCGGCTTGTGCGCAGGGCGAGGATCGCGGCTTCTGACGCCCGCGTATCGACCGGCGCGGCCTCGAAGCCGCCCGGCGGGAGGCGGGGCGGGCTGCCATCGGCCGGGGTGAGCGCAGCGAGGTAGGCATCGAGTCGTGCGGCGTTCCAGCGGCGCGAGACGCCGTCGAACGCATGCGCGCCGGGCCCGGCGGCCTCGTACGGCAACGCGCGCCAGTAGACGAGGTTGTGCCGGCTCTGGTGGCCCGGACGCGCCCAGCTGCTGATCTCGTACCAGGCGTAGCCCGCGCGGGAGAGCCGGCGGTCGGCGAGCTCGTACATCGCCGCGGCGCGGTCGTCGTCCTGGCCGGCGCGAGCGCGGTCCCGCCAGCGTCGGGCGCCGGAGCGGAGCGGCAGATGGTCGCCGCTCGGGCCCGTGAGGCCCTCCGCGTCGGGGTCGTCGAGCGACAGGGCGTAGAGCGACAGGTGGTCGAGTTCCAGGGCGATCGCCCCGTCGAGCGTCGCCGCCCAGCCTTCGATCGCCTGTCCCGGGATGTCGTACAGCAGGTCGAGGCTGACGGACTCGATGCCTGCCATTCGGGCGGCTTCGACGGTCTCGGCGACATCTGTCACCGAATGACGGCGGCCGAGGGACCTGAGCTCCACCGGGTCGAGGCTCTGCGCGCCGATCGACAGGCGAGTCACACCGGCGTCGCGGACTGCGGGGGTATTCCCGCGCTCGTCGGGCCCGGGGTTCACCTCCAGCGTGATCTCGGCGCCGGGGGCGAGCCCGAACCGCCGCCGAGCCAGCGCGATGAGGTGCGCGATCGACTCGGCCGGCAGGAGGCTCGGCGTGCCACCGCCGAGGTACAGGCTGTCGAGCAGTGGCCGGCGACCGGGCGGTCCCCAGCGCGTGTCGAGCGCGTCGGCCCGCAGGCCCAGCTCGACCTCGAGCGCGTCGACGAACGCGCCGACGCGGTTGGCCGGCCCACGCGCCTCGCGTCCCGCGACTACCACGAAGTCGCAGTACGGGCAGTGCGAAACGCAGAACGGGACGTGGAGGTACAACGCGACCGG
The DNA here is from genome assembly GCA_963721765.1 of uncultured Chloroflexia bacterium. Classification (GTDB taxonomy): domain Bacteria; phylum Chloroflexota; class Limnocylindria; order Limnocylindrales; family CSP1-4; genus UBA5189. Next base: position 311,209 of record CAVRJP010000001.1, on the reverse strand, counting down.
CGGGCCCTCGACCGTCATCGCCGCCACGGGATCATTACCGCCACCGACGGAGATCACGATCTGGCGCGACCCGATCGTCGCCGGCCCGAGATCATCATGGCGGCCGCGAGATCAACGCTCGCGCGCGCCGCTCCGGTCGACCACGCTCCAGCCGTCGGGCATCCGGCGTCGCTTCTCGACGTCCTCGACCTCGGTGCCCCGAGCAGGCGGCTGGCCGGCGTGGCCGGTCGTCAGGAACACGGCGACGCGGGTGATCGCGTGCCCCAGGAACGACGCCCCGATTCCGCCCGTGAGCAGCGTCGCCCAGCCGCCGACGAGCCCGATCAGGAGCGCCAGCACGAACATGTACTTGTCCCGGCCCGGCGCCCCGAGGCGGGTCGCGAGCACGTACACCACGGCCTGGCCGAGGATCGCCAGGTTCGAGTCGCCGCTCGCGAGCAGGAAGTAGCCGAGCACGGCGCCGCGGAACACGGCCTCGTCGATGAACGCGGTCAGGATCTCGTTCGCAAGGGCCCCGGGGTACGCGCCGATGTTGGGGAAACGGAGCCGGCGGTAGTGCAGGTAGGCGAGCACCAGGGCCTGACCGAGCCCGATGCCGCCGATGATGAAGGCGATAAAGATGCCCGATCGATCGCCGACCTGGAGGAAGAGGTCGAACTCTGGTCGCGGGTGCGCGAACAGCAGCGCGAGGACCCCGCCGACGCCGAGGATGTACCAGGCGAGGCGGCGGAAGATCGATGCCTTCCGGCCGCGGATCGGCTCGTCGTACTCGGCGGCGCCGAAGCGCTCGGCCTCGACGCGGAGCATCACGAGGAGCAGCGTCAGGCCAAGGCCGATCAGGACGCGGAGGCTGTCTTCCACGGGCCTGCCTCAGCCGATCGTCGGCGCGCGGCGGACGTTCACGATTCGTCCGTCCGGAGCATGGCGAGGAACGCCTCCTGCGGGATCTCGACCGACCCGACCCGCTTCATCCGGCGCTTTCCCTCCTTCTGCTTCTCGAGCAGCTTCCGCTTCCGGGTGATATCGCCACCGTAACACTTGGCCAGCACGTTCTTGCTCATCGCCCGCACCGTCTCGCGCGCGACGACATTGGACCCGATGGCCGCCTGGATCGGCACCTCGAACATCTGCCGCGGGATCAGCTTTCGCAGCCGGCCGACCAGGGTTCGGCCGAGCGACGCTGCGTTGTCCCGATGCACGATCATCGACAGCGCGTCAACCGGCTCGCCGGCGACGAGGACGTCGAGCCGCACGAGATTCGCCGCGCGATAGCCGGTCTCCTCGTAGTCCATCGACGCATAGCCCGCCGTCCGAGTTTTGAGCTGGTCGTAGTAGTCGACGATCAGCTCCGCGAGCGGCAGCTCGAAGCGCATCAGCACGCGCTTCGGGTCGAGGTACTCGAGGTCCAGGAACGAGCCCCGCCGGTTCGTGGACAGCTCCATCAGCGCGCCGATGTACGCGGAGGGCGTGACAACCGACAGCCGGACCCACGGCTCGCGGATCTCCTCGATGTCGATGATGGCCGGCAGCTTCGACGGGTTGTCGACGGTGACCGTCCCGCGACCGTTGGTCCGGACGACTTCGTATTCGACCGACGGGGCGGAGGCGATGAGGTCGAGGTCGAACTCGCGCTCGAGTCGCTCCTGGACGATCTCCATGTGCAGGAGGCCGAGGAAGCCGCACCGGAACCCGAAGCCCAACGCGACCGAGCTCTCCGGCTCGAACGTGAACGATGCGTCGTTGAGGTGGAGCTTCTCGATCGCGTCCCGCAGGAGCGGGTAGTCCTCACCCGAGACCGGGTAGATGCCGGCGAAGACAAGGCTCTTCGCCTCCTGGTAGCCCGGGAGCGGGGCCAGCGCCGGCCTGTCCGCAGACGTGATCGTGTCGCCGACCTGCGCCTCGCGGACGTTCTTGAGGCCGGTCGCGACATATCCGACCTCACCGGCCCGAAGCAGCGGCACCGGCACGAGCTGGGGCCGGAACACGCCGAGCTCCAGCAGCTCGGCCTCGGCACCCGATTGCATGAGCCGGATGCGGTCGTCGTCGCGCAGCGTCCCGCTCTCGAGCCGGACGTACACCACGACGCCCTTGTACGGGTCATAGTGGGAATCGAAGACGAGCGCCTGGAGCGGCGCCGCCGGATCGCCCTTCGGCGGCGGGATGCGCTCGACGATCGCTTCGAGCAGCTCGGGCACGCCGGTCCCCTCCTTCGCGGACACGAGGAGGACCTCCTCCCGGGGGATCGCGAGCGCCGTCTCGAGCTCGTCCATGACCAGCTCCGGCTCGGCGGACGGCAGGTCGATCTTGTTGAGGATCGGGACGATGGTCAGTCCCTCCCGGAGCGCGAGGTGCACATTGGCGAGCGTCTGCGCCTCGATGCCCTGGGCCGCGTCGACGACGAGGATGGCGCCCTCGCACGCCTGCAGGCTGTGGCTGACCTCGTAGCTGAAGTCGACGTGCCCGGGTGTGTCGATGAGGTTGAGCCCGTACGTCAGGCCGTCCTTCGCCGTGTGCTCCAGGCGCACGGCGCGGGCCTTGATCGTGATGCCCTTCTCGCGCTCCAGGTCCATCGAGTCGAGCACCTGGCTGGTCATCTGCCGCGGGTCGATCGCGTGCGTCAGCTCGAGGAGACGATCCGCCAGCGTCGATTTCCCGTGGTCGATGTGGGCGATGATCGAGAAGTTCCGCAAGCGCTCCTGCGGGATCGGGCTCGCCACGTCAGGCCTGCAGGGCGGCGAGGAGCGTGATGCCCACCGCGACGACGACGACTCCGACGAGCTGGACGCGCTGGAGTCGCTCGCGGAAGAGGAAGAACGCTGCAACAGCGGCGATCGCCGCAAACTGCGACGACAGCACCGCAGCGACGGCAACGCCCTGGCTCGCGGCGACGACGTAGATCGCTCCGCCGAAGACCTCAAGGATGCCCGCGAGGACGACCAGGGGCAACGCGGGACGGCTGATCCGGAACCTGCGGGTGAGGACCAGCGGCAGCGCGATCAAGAGCACGCCGATCGTGCGTGACACGATCATCACCCACGCCGGTGGCATGCCCGCCGCACCAAGGCGCCCCGCGAGGAAGAGCCCGACGGAGAAGGTCAGCGCCGCCGCGATCGCGAGCAGCGCCGCGCGGCGAGTCTGGGCGGGATCGATCGAGGCGGCCGTCGGGCGATCGGCCGATCGCTCTGAAGCGGCGAGGACGACGCCGACCGCGATCGCGGCGAGCAGGATTGCGGTCGATGCCGCGAGCGGCTCGCCGAAGACGATCGAGAGGACGGCGGCGAGCGCCCCCTCGGTGGCGACGATCGGCGCGACGATCGAGACCCGTCCGATCGACAGCGCGCGATATGCCAGCAGCAGGCCAACGTTGTGCGAGAGGCCGATGACGATGAGCCCGATGAATTTCGGGACGTCGAGGTCGATCGGGCGCGCAAGGAGCGCAGGCCCGATTGCCGCCACCCAGCCGACCGCCATGACCCAGCCGAGCACCGACATCGGGCCGATCATCCGGCTCGATCGAGATGAGGCAAGGGTGGCGATGGCCCACGAGAGTGCGGCGCCGAGGCCGCCGAGGATCGCCACCATCGAGCGCGCAGTGTGACAGGCCATGCGACGCGTGGCGGGCGAAGATTGAACCAATCCGCCCGGGGCTTCGCCTCTACACCATGCAGGGCCGCCAGCTGACCGCACAGGACCCGCCGCGATGACCGCGATGGATGCCGACACGGTCCTCCGAGCCAGGGCCGGGGATCGCGATGCGTTCGATCGGATCGTCCGGCTCGTCATCGATCGCCTGTATCGGACGGCGCGACTCATCCTGCGTGACGTCGATCGGGCGGAGGACGCCGCCCAGGAGGCCCTGGTCCGGTGCTGGCGGGACCTGCCGACATTGCGCGACCCCGGGTCCTTCGATGCCTGGCTCAACCGCCTGCTCGTGCACGCGATCCAGGACCAGGTTCGGGACGTCGGGCGGCAACGGGCGGTGATCACCGTCCTGCGACCCGATCCCGCGACCCGGGACGACAACGACGACATCGCCACCCGCGAGGCGCTCGACCGCGGCTTCCGCCGGCTCAAGCTGGACCACCGCGCGGTGCTCGTGCTTCGCCTGTACCTCGGGCTGTCGCTCGAAGAGACGGCCACCACCCTTGGGATCCCGGCCGGAACTGCGAAGTCCCGGCTGCATTACGCCACCCAGGCCATGCGCGATGCGCTCGAGGCAGACGCACGGCCACCGCGAAGGGAGATCACCGCGTGAACGCCGGACGCGACGTCGAGCGGTTGATCGCCAGCTGGCTTGTCGAGGAGGCCGCGGCCGGGGTTCCGGACCGCGTCATCGACTCGATCGGCCGGGCCATCGATCGAACACCACAGCGGCGCTTCGTCGCCGTCCGGAGGAACAACATGAACTTGACCACCGCCCGGCTTGCCGGGCTCGCAGCGGTCGTCGTGCTGGCGATTGGCGTCGTTGCCTGGCTCGGCCGGGGGACGGTACCGAACACGGGCGCCGTTTCGCCCTCGCCCACGTCCACGACGGCCGCCCCCACCCGGAGCGCGACGCCGATGGCCACCGGCATCCTGCCATTGCCGAGCTCCGGGCCGTTTTACCCCGGGACGTACCTGGTCTCCGAGCCATTGGTGCTCGACGTGACCATGCGCCTCGCGTCAGAGGGCTGGACGCTCTGGAACCCGACGATCTCGCCGCACCTCGTGGCGATCTACCAGAACTCTCCGGACCCGCCGGGGCTCGGATTGATCATCGTGCAGACCGACTACGTCTACGCCGACCCGTGCAGCCCGCTCGACGGTCCACTCATCCCACCCGTCGGCCCGACGGTCGACGATCTCGTGACCGCCCTCACGGCGCAACCGCAGACCACCTCGACGGCGGTCACCGACGTCACGATCTCCGGGTTTGCGGGCAAGCACCTCGAGATCGAATTCACCTCCGAGGGCAGCTGCACGCGGATCTCGCGGTGGGATTCCGAGGGTGGCACCCGGGAGGCCATAGACGGCGAGCACGACGAGCTGTGGATCCTCGACATCGACGGCGAACGCTGGATCATCGACCTCTTCTCGTTCAGAACCACCGACGCTGGCGAGCTCGCCGAGGCTCGCCAGATCGTCGAGGGGCTGGTAATCGAGCCGTAACCATCGTCGCGCTTGCTCCACGCCGGCGGAGTCCACGGCCTCCGCCGGCGTCCCTCTGCTACCATCCGGCCTCGCGCCCGGCGCCCGATCACGCGCTCGCGCGGGCTTCACCCCGATTGATCGAGAGGTTCCATCTCCTTGGCCAGAACGCCCCGCAAATGGACCGGCGCCCGCTCACCTTCGGGCCTCAAGCGCGTCCGGAGCTCAGACCGCCGCCACGAGGTCCTCGGGCCACGGCGGGCGGCCGCGAAGACGCTGGTGCGCACCGCGATCGACGTCGCCACGAGCCCCGGCGATCAGGACCCGCAGGTCGCGATGGCGGAAGCGATGAGCGCGCTCGACCGCGCGGCGAAGGTCGGCGCGATCCACAAGAACGCGGCCGCGCGCCGCAAGGCGCGACTCGCCTGGCGAATCAACGACCTCCTCGCCGGCACGACGGTCGTGGCCAAGGGCAAGGCGAAGAGCGTCGGCAAGGCCCAGGCGCAGAAGGCAGCGAAGGCGCGCATCGCCGCCGGCAAGGCCGGCAAGGCGAAGGGCGCCCAGACCGCAGCGGGCAAGGCCCGCGCCGCGCTCAGCAAGACCACCCGCGCCGAGGCCGCGGCCCAGGAGGCCACCGCGACGAGCGCAACGCCCGCCGCGAAGGCTGCTCCGAAGGCGGCCGCGAAGTCCGCTGCCCCCAAGCCCGCTTCGAAGAAAGCGGCCGCCGCGAAGGCGAAGGGGACCGCGCCAAAAGCAGCCGCGACGAAGGCCGCCGCGAAGAAGTAGGCACCCTGTCGCCTACGGGCAGTAGGCGGGATCGGCGCAGCACGCGGCCACGCCGCCGACGATCGTCGCGATGACCTCCGCGGCGCGGATCTCATCGGACGCTGGCCGGGCCTTGTCAAATCTGCCCTGAGAAGCGAAACGCCGGCGGAGCGGAGCTCTCGCCGGCGTCGGTGCGTCCGGGGTTGTTTCGCTCGATCAGGGCTCGATTTCGATCGAGGCCACGATCGCGCTGAGCTCCGCCTGGACCGCCGGGGTCGTGTCGGGGAAGCTGTCGGCCCGAACCACGACCCGGACCCCGTCCACATCAAGGACCCAGATGCGCCACAGAGCGTTCGGGCCTTGGGCGTAGACGCCGGGTTCCCACACGAAGTATCCGCACCCCTCAGGGTCCAGTCCCAGCTCCTCGGTGGTGACGTTCGCGGGCGCCCGGAGCTCCAGGTACTTGCCCCGAGAACCCGCCCAGGGTGACGTCGACGGGACTGGTCACCCCGAGGTCAGGATGCCCAACGAGCGCCGTTACGAATCGATTCGACGCTCGTGCCGGTCGGGATGGTCGGACCGTCGTGGGGGTCTCCTATCCCCACACAGGCTGGAGGGGGGTACAACCAGCCGCCGCGCATGAAGAGCAATCCCGCTCCGCCGGGTGGCGTGTATCGCCCGACGGTTGGATGGACAGAGATTTCGAGCCCTGACCAGCCATCCGGAACGGTGACCGTGATGCGGATCGAGTCGTCCTCGGCGCCCGCTTCCGTGCAGCCAGCCTGCCCCAGGCACAGACCTCCGGGGCCTACAAATGGCTGGATCGTATGGCTGCCCGCCGGGAGTGGGCCGATCCGGAAACAAGACCGGGGTTGGCGCTGCCGATGGCGAAGGGGTCGAGCTTGGCGTTGGCGACACGGCGGGTGTCGGACTGGGGCTGCCAACGCTTGGGGAGCGCGGCAGCAGGTTGGCGCCGAGGAGCAGGGCGACGACGACTGCCGCCGCCGCGAGTGCCAGCTTGGCGTAGATGTTCATGTTGCGGAGCCTCCGCGCCGGCCACCAGGAGCGGCGCTGTGGGGTCGCGGGGACTTGGTCGAGCACGGTGTCCAGGACTCGGTCCGGGAGCGCCGTGGCGCCCTCCTCCAACCACGACCGAACGAGGCGCGTGGTGTCGCGATCGGTGCTCATCTGGAAGCCTCCTGCGCTGCAGGTCGGGCGTCGGCATCGAGCGCCGCGCGAAGCCCGCGCATCGCGTGATGTAGTCGGGATCTGACCGTCCCGATCGGGACGCCGAGCGTTTCGGCGACCGTCTCGAGTGGCAGGTCGAGGTAGTGGTGCAGGACCACCACCGCGCGATGGTCGATGGACAGCCGGCGGAAGCCGCGCTCGAGCTGGTCGCGATCGACGACCGAGCCCAGGGCGTCCGACCCCGCCGGCTCGTCAGCCGGCAGGAGGCGAAGGTTCGGCGACCACTGGCGGGTCCGGCGTCCTTCGGCGTAGCAGGCACGCACGAGGAGTCGGTACGACCAGGCATCGAAGCGTGCCGGATCGCGGAGTGTCGGGAGATCACGCCAGATGGCGAGCAGCGCCTGCTGCGTCGCGTCCTCGGCGAGGTCCGCATCGCGCAGGATCCTGTGCGACACGGCATGGAGTCGGTCGCCGACGGCGACGGCGAGGCTCGCGAAGGCCTCTTCGTCGCCACGTTGCGCCCGCATCACCAGGTCGGTGTCCATGCCTCTCCCAACGAGCGTGCCGCGTTGAGCGGCGCTCGACAGGTACGGGAGAGCATCCCGGCGCCGCGACTCAATCTTCGTCGGCCGCCGACGGATCAGGCGGGTGCGGGGCTCCTCGCGGGGACCGGTGTACGCCGCGGACCGGCGGTTCCGAACAACACCGCACCGAGGAGCGCGGCGCCGGTCGTCAGGCCGAGGAGCAGCCGAGCCGTCGTCCACTGCTCGGCCCAGTACACGTCGGCGAACGAGGAGGCATCAGTGACGCCGGCTGCGGCAAGATCATCCGGCTGCGCGAGCAGGTAGCGGCGATACACGCAGTCACCGCCGGACTGGCACGTCGGGCCGACCTGCACGCCGTTCGTCGACCCGGTTGAAGTCCGGGTAGCCGGCGTCGCCGAAGAAGAACAGCGCCTTCGTGCCGAGCAGGAGGACGGCCAGCGTGAGGCTCGTCACGGCGCCGGCGAGCAGTGCATTCGGGATCAGCCGTCGCCACTGGCCGCGGGTGCGGGACGACCGCGCGTTGGCGTAGTAGCCGATGATCAGGCCTGCCGGGACAGCCACGAGCACGTACGCCGGGATGATCGGGATGATCAGGAGGAAGCTGATGGCGAGCGTGACGGCCATGCCCACACCGACGAGGGCCGCGACCTTCGCGCCGCGATCGAAGAACCGGCCCATCACGCGCTCGCCACGCCCGACCTGCTGAGGGCGCCGACGCCGGGGTAGCGCGCGGTCGAGCCGAGCTCCTCCTCGATCCGCAGGAGACGGTTGTACTTGGCGACCCGCTCGGAGCGCGAGGGTGCGCCGGACTTCAGCTGGCCCGTGCCCATCGCGACCGCGAGATCGGCGATCGTCGTGTCCTCGGTCTCGCCCGAGCGGTGGCTGATCATCGCACCCCAGCGGGCACGCTTGGCGAGGTCGATGGCGCCGATCGTCTCGGTGAGCGTCCCGATCTGGTTGAGCTTGATGAGCACCGCGTTCGCGGCAGCATCGTCGATGCCCCGAGCGATGAACGCCGGGTTCGTGACGAGCAGGTCGTCGCCGACGAGCTGGACGCGACCGCCGAGCCTCGCCGTCAGCGCACGCCAGCCCGCCCAGTCCGACTCGCCGATCCCGTCCTCGAGCGACACGATCGGATAGCGGTCCAGCCACGACGCCCACAGGTCGATGAGCTCGTCGGTCTCGAGCGTCCGATTCTCGGTCGCGAGCAGGTATCGCCCGGGAACGTCGCCGTCGCCCGTGCCTTCGACGAGGATCGAGCTGACGGCGGGATCGAGCGCGAGTGCTACGTCCTCGCCGGGCCGGTAGCCGGCCCGTTCGATCGCCCGGAGGATCACCTCGATGGCCGCCTCGTTGGAGGGCAGGCTCGGTGCGAAGCCGCCCTCGTCGCCCTGGCCGGTCGAGTGGCCCTCGTCGTGGAGGAGCGCGCGCAGCGCGGCGAACACCTCGGCGCCGGCCCGGAGCGCCTCGGCGAACGTGGCGGCACCAACCGGCGCGACCATGAACTCCTGGAAGTCGGTCGAGTCGACCGCGTGCTTGCCGCCGTTGAGGATGTTGAAGAACGGGACGGGCAGGGTCGTCGCGGAGTCCCCGCCGAGGTACCGGTACAGCGGCGCGCCGGCGGAGGTAGCCGCCGCGTGTGCGCAGGCCAGCGACGCGCCCAGGATGGCGTTGGCCCCGAGGCGGGCCTTGGTGGGCGTCCCGTCGAGCTCGATGAGCGTCGCGTCGATCCCCGACTGGTCGGTTGCATCGTGACCCGCGAGTGCTCGCGCGATCTCACCCTCGACCGCGTCGACGGCACGAGTCACGCCCTTGCCACCGAACCGGCGCTTGTCGCCGTCTCGAAGCTCGACCGCTTCGTTGATCCCCGTCGAGGCGCCCGACGGGACAGCCGCCCGACCCAGCGAGCCATCGGCGAGGATCACGTCGACCTCGACGGTGGGATTGCCGCGGGAGTCGAGAATCTCGCGCCCGTGGACGCGGCTGATCGTCGCGCCGCTCACGACGCCCTCGTCGCCGTCTTTGCGGCTTGCGCCGTCTTCTCGGCCTGCGCCGCCTTCGCGCGCTTCGTCGCGGCCCCCTTCTCCGCGGGCGTCAGCACGGGCCGGTCCTGGAGCACCGACACGCCCGGAAGCTCGCGGCCCTCGAGGAACTCGAGCGACGCGCCGCCCCCGGTGGAGATGTGCGTGAACCGCTCGGCCAGGCCCTGCTGCTGGATGGCGGCGACGGAGTCCCCGCCGCCGACGACGACCGTCGCGCCCGAGTCGGCGCGGGCGGCCAGGTAGCGCGCGATCGCGCGCGTGCCATGCGCGAATGACGGGATCTCGAATACGCCCAGCGGCCCGTTCCAGAACACGGTCTTCGCGTCCGCGAGGGCGTCCTCCATCGCGTCGAGCGTCGCCCGCCCAACATCGACGATGTGCCACGACGCCGGGATCTTCTCGGCCGGGATCGTCTTGTACTCGGTGCCTCGCGTGACCTCCTTGGCGACCACGACGTCGACCGGGAGGATCACCCGGACGTTCTGCTTCTCCGCGGCCGCGAGGACCCGGCGCGCCTCCTCGACCATGTCGTGCTCGGCGAGGCTCTTGCCCACCGACTTGCCCTGGGCGAGGAGGAACGTGTTGGCCATCCCGCCGCCGAGGATGAGCACGTCCACCTTGGCCAGGAGCGTGTCGAGGACCTTCAGCTTGCCCGACACCTTCGCCCCGCCGACGATCGCGGCGAACGGCTTGCCGGGGTTGTCCATGAGCCGCGAGAGCATCGCGAGCTCGCGCTCCATGAGGAAGCCGGCGTACGGGGGCAGGATGGTCGCCACGCCGACCGTGCTGGCATGGGCGCGGTGCGCCGTCCCGAAGGCGTCGTTCACGTAGATATCGGCGTACTCGGCGAGCTGCGCCGCGAACGCCGGATCGTTCTTCTCCTCGGCCGCGTGGAATCGCAGGTTCTCGAGGAGCAGCAGCTCACCGTTCCGCAGGCGCTTGATCGCATCCACCGTCCCGATCCCGAGCGCGTCGCCGGTCACGGGCACGTTCCGGCCGAGCATCTGGGAGAGACGCTCGGCGACCGGTCGAAGTCGGAGGCCGTCCTGAACCTTCCCGTCCGGGCGCCCGAGATGGCTCGCGAGGATCACGCGAGCGCCGTGCGTCAGCAGGTAGTGGATCGTGGGAATCGCCGCACGGATGCGCGAATTGTCGGTGACCTTGCCGTCCTCGAGCGGGACGTTGAAGTCCACGCGGACGAACGCCCGCTTGCCCGCGACGTCGACGTCGCGGATCGTCTGCTTGTTCATCGGTTGGTCGTCGGTGCCGCCTCGCGCGCGGGTCAAGCGGCGGTGCCGGCTCGGGCCGGAAGCTTCGCCGCGACGAGCTTGAGCAGGTCGGCGCAGCGGCAGCTGTAGCCCCACTCGTTGTCGTACCAGGCGATGACCTTGACCATCGTCCCGCCCAGCACCATCGTGCTCTCGGCGTCGATGATCGACGAACGCGAGTCGCCCCGGAAGTCCGACGACACGAGGGGCTCGTCGGAGACGCCGAGGATGCCCTTCATCGGGCCGGCGGCGGCGGTACGGAACGCCTCGTTGATCTCGTCGGCGGTCGTGGAGCGGGCGACATCCGCCGTGAAGTCGACGACACTCACCGTCGGCGTGGGCACGCGAAGGCTGAAGCCGTCGAACTTGCCCTTCAGGTCCGGGATCACGAGGGCCAGCGCCTTCGCGGCGCCGGTCGTGGTCGGGATGATGTTCTGGCCGGCCGCCCGGGCACGCCGCGGGTCCTTGTGCGCGACGTCGAGGATGCGCTGGTCGTTCGTGTAGCTGTGGATCGTGTTCATCAGCCCGCGCTCGATGCCGAACGTGTCGTGCACGACCTTCGCCGCCGGCGCGAGGCAGTTCGTGGTGCAGCTGGCGTTGCTGATCACGTGGTGGCTCGTCGGGTCGTAGCGATCCTCGTTGACGCCGAGCACGATCGTGATGTCCTCGCCCTTCGCCGGGGCGCTGATGATGACCTTCCGGGCGCCCGCGGTGATGTGGGCCCGCGCCTTCTCCGCGTCGGTGAAGATGCCTGTCGATTCGAGGACGATCTCGACGCCGAGGTCGCCCCACGGCAGGGCCGCGGGATCCTTCTCCTTGAGCACCTTGATCTCGCGGCCGTCGATGATCAGGGCGTCGTCGGTGTGGTCGACGGTGCCCTCGTAGGCGCCGTAGGTCGAGTCGTGCTTGAACAGGAGCGCGTTGAGGCTCGTCTCGACGAGGTCGTTGACCGCGACGACCTCGAGCTCCGGTGCTCGTTCGAGGATGGCCTTCAGGGACTGCCGCCCGATGCGGCCGAAGCCGTTGATTCCAATTCGAACCGTCATGCGTGGGTACCTCCTGGGGCCGTGGCGACCGGCCCGGCCGATCGCGTGCTGGATCTGGGTTGCGGCGCTGCTGCGCCGAGTCGGGACATGACGAGCGGTTGGGCGCCGGCGAGCGAGACGTCGCCGCCGAGACCCGCGGGAACCACGGTGACCCGCCGCGCAACGACCTGGAATGCCTCCGTGCGCAGGGTCTCGCGCACCTGCTCGAGGAGCCGCTCACCTTCCGCCTCCGCGATCGACCCGCCGATCACGATCCGGTGCGGGTTGAATGCGTTTACGTAGGCCACGCACCCGACCGCGACCGCCCGACGAGCCTGCGTCATGAGCGCGACGCACGCTGCGTCGCCCGCGTGCTCGCCATCGCTGACGTCGATCGCCGACAGCTCATCGACATCCTTCTCGAGCGCGCGCTCGGCGAGGAAGGGCGAGCCGCCGTCCTCGACCAGGGCGCGGGCGAGCTTCGCCAGGCCCGCGCCGCTCGCGTACGACTCGACGTGCCCGGGGCCACCGCAACCGCACCGCGGGCCATCGAGCGTGACCGGGAAGTGCCCGAGCTCGCCCGCCATGCCGTCGGGGCCGTGCAGGATCTCGCCACCGGTGAAGATTGCGCCGCCCACCCCGGTCGAGACGGTCAGATAGATGAAGTCGTCGCAGTCGCGCGCCGCGCCGAAGGCGCGCTCACCGAGCGCGGCCACGTTCGTGTCGCGGTCGAGGAACGCCGGCAGCCCGAGGGCGTCCGTCAGCGGGCCGGTGATCGGGATGTCGCGGAACGTGGGCCCGAGGTTCGGCGGTTCGACGATCACGCCCGTCCTCGGATCGATCGGTCCGGGCGACGAGACGCCGATCCCCGCCAGCTCGTTGGCGATCTGAACCGAGACGCCGGCACGCGACTTGCGAGCCGCGTCGATGCAGGCCGCAACGATCGCTGCAGGGCCCGCCTCCTTCGGCGTCGGCCCGTCGATCCGCGCATGCCTCGTCCCGTCCGGCTCGACGATCGCGGCACGAATCCGGGTGCCGCCAAGGTCGACTGCGATGACAGGCCGGGAAGACAGGTCGAATCCTCTCGTTCGATCGTGGAGCTGGATTCTAGCAAGCGACAAACCAAGACCCCCGCCGGTTGCCCGGCGGGGGTCCGAGGTTGCTCGATGAGGAGTGGCTAGCCGCCGATCTTGAACACCTTCGTCCCACACTTGGGACAGGTGCCCTGGAGCGCCTTCTTGCCGTTCTTCATCGTGATTGTCTGCGGGTTCTGGACTTCGACCTTCATCTTGTCCTTGACGCAGTAGGCCTCTGCCATGGGTTCAGGTCCTCCTCGAGGCTCCTTGTGCCCCGGGCTCGGTGCCCGCGGTCACCTTGCGCTCAAAAGTCCGAGCGACGGTCGCCAGCGATCCGTCGCCGCTGCCTGTTTCCGACGGTCCATGTCCGCGAGGATCAGGAGGCTGTCGAGTCCCGTCTCCACGCAGGCCGCTTCCGCCGCGTCCTTCGCGGCCCCCGTCACGAAGTCCCCCGTGGTGCGCTGCGCGTAGACCGCGCAGACCACCCCGGCCCGACATCGAGCCAGGCCCGCCAGTACGAGCAATGCCGAGGCTTCCATCTCGAAGTTCATCACGCGTTGCCGCGCCATGTCCTCGGCGAGGTCAGGGTACCGGATGGGAAGCTGTGGGATCGGGCGGCCCTGCGCACCGAAGAAGCCCGGTGCCGTGGCCGTCAACCCCACGTGGTAGCGCTTCCCGAGCCGCTCGGCCGCCTCGATCAGCGCGATGACCGCTTCGTAGTCGGCCACGGCGGGATAGCCGTCGTGGACGAACCAGCTCGTCGTCGTCTCGAGCCGGACCGCGCCCGTGGAGATCACGAGATCCCCCAGGCCCATCTCCGGCTGGAGCGCGCCACACGAGCCGACGCGGATGAAGGTGGGACGTTCGGTGATCGCGAGGATCTCGGCGATCACGATCTCGACGTTGTCAGTGCCGATGCCCGTGGACACGATGGACACGCGCTGGCCACGGTACGTGCCGGTGACCGATGCGAACTCGCGATGACGCCGCTCGAGCTCGATGTCGTCGAGCAGCCGGCCGATCCTGGCCGTCCGATCTGGGTCGCCGGGGAGGAGGAGGTACTCGGCCAGTTCGCCGGGGCCGAGATCGATGTGGTACTGGCGCTCCCCAGTTGGGAGCGCGACGCGGTGGTCCGCGTTCGGCAAGAGCCGGTTCTCCTCCTCGTTCGCCCGCGCGTGCGGAACTGGGCCAAGCGTAGGCGTGGCTTCGAACGAGCGTCAAGCCGATTCGTGCTCAGGCCACGTTCGGGCCCCGATCCGACGCGGCCCGCGTCACCTCATTCGAGCCAGGGTCGCGCCCGGGTCCGTCCTGTGGCCGGAGGCTGGCTAGGCGTCCGACAAGCACCTCGCGGAGGCGGCGCTGGACGAGCCGCCTCCGGAGGATCGTTGCGACCACGGACGCGAGCGTGAGCCCGATGAGGGCGAGCAGGCTCGTCGGCGCGAGCTCGCGGCCCAGCGCGCCGGAGCCCGCGGTGATAGCCGGGGCTCCTGCCATTTGGCTCGGGCTGGCGCTCGGATCCGGTGCCGCGGTCCCGACCGGGAGCGCCTGGCCCAGGCTGCCCACCCGAACGAGGCTGCCCTCGTCGTCGACGACCACGACCGGCGCTCCGCCAACGAGCTTCACCGTTCCCGTCGCGGCCACGGCCTCGCCGGCGCGCAGGTGCGGCAGCAGCGCCGTCATCCCGCCGGCCAGCTCGATTCGGGCGAGCGCAGTGCCGTCATCGAGGTCGAAACCACCCTCGGCGAGTCGGGCGATCAACCCGCCGACCCGTACGTTCCGGCCGACGCTCTCGAGGAGGGCGGCCAGGTCCGTGTCCGGCGTGACATCGATCCCGGCCTCCGCCGGGGCCGGCGCGCCCGAGTCCGGCGTGCCGGACGTGCCGCCGCTCGACCAATCCGAGCCGCCAGAGCCAACGGAGCCGCCTTGCGATCCCGCGCCGGCCGGGCCGACGGACACGTCGCCACGGCCGCGAGGCAGGACGGCGAACCGTCGATCGTTCGCGGTCGGGTACGGGCGCTTCACGATCCCGGTGACCGTGATCTTCCGTCCGACCACGATCGACGTCGACGGGATGCCGGCACCGGACTGGCCGTGCACGGCCACCTTCGATCGGTCGCCGAGCACGATCTCCGCACGCCAGCGATCACCCAGCCGCTCAACCTTGGCGATGGTCCCCGACAGTCGCACGAGCTGCCACTCGTCACGCTCGGCGGGCGGCCTCGAGAGTGTCCTCGGTGACACGTTGCCGTCCCCGAGCGACTCGACGTTCGATGCGCCCAGCCGCGACGCGCCCCACGCGCGGCCGGTCACGCCGGTGATCCGGAGTCGCCTGCCGACGGGCGGGCCAGTCGCGCCGCCCGGCAGCAGGACCTCGATCGCGCCCGAGGCGTCCTGGACGACGATCCGTCGCCCGCTCGAGTCGAGCAGATTCACGCCGGCGGTCACCGTTGCCTCGACCACGACGGTCGTGCCCTCGGGCATGGCGAGCGCCCTGGCGATCGTGATCACGCTGGTCGGAGGACCTGATGGACCGGGCCCGCCGGGACCGCCCGGACCTCCGAGCGCCGAAATGTCCGCACGGTCGCGCAGGTGCAGGCGGTAGCCGTCGAGCGCGCCTTTCCGGGATGCTCGCTGGCCGACGATGCCGCTGAGCTTGTAGGAACGGCCTTGCGCGAGGTCCGACGCACCGATCCCGCTCGATCCGTCGCTGACGACCTTCACGTGTGTTCCCGCGGCGTCGACGACGTCGATCGTCAGGTCACCGTTCGAGCCCTTGCGTGGATTCGCCGCCACCGTTCCGGAGATCTCCGCCAGCCGACCCTCGGTCGCCTCGCCGAGGTCCGCCCCGACGAGCCGGAGCGGCGAGGGCAGGCTGCCGCGGCCGGTCACCCGGTAGCCGTCCCGTCGAGGCCGGATCTCGAGCTGCCCGTACGGGTCGGCCAGCGGCCCCTTGACGAGCACGGTCGTTCCTCGCGGAGGCGCCGACTCGCCCTCCGGCAGCCGGACGACAAGCCCGCCGGTGCCGTCGGCGATCGCGACGGTCGACAACGTGCCCAACCGTCCCACCTCGGCGGTGACGACGCCGGCGACCGTGACCACGGTCCCGATCCCCGCGCCCCGTGCTTCCACGATCGTGATCACGGGTGGAGCGGTCGGACCGGGCGTGGCGCCTGGGCCGGGCGTGGTCCTCGGGGTCGGTGCCGGCGTCGGCGGCGTTGAGGCCGAGGGTGTTCGTGTCGGTGACGGTGTTCGTGTCGGCGCCGGCGACGTCGTCGGTGTGGGGCTCGGCGTCGGCGCAGCCGAGGGCGATGGAACGGGTGTCGCGGTCGGCTCCGGCGTAGGCGGCGTCACGATGGCGAAGTCGCCCGCCTCGGTGGCGTGGATCCGGTATCCGGCGAGCCCCGTGCCGCTGCTGTCGCGCTGGCCGACGGGACCGGTCGCCACGATGATCGTTCCGCTCGGGACCGATACGCCGCCGCCCGCTGCCGGCCCGACGATGACACGGATCGAACCAGTTCCGTCGTCGACCATCAGGCCGACGCCGTCGGCCATGTCGGTCGCCGACCCGACCGTCACGCCATGGATCGTGACCCGCGATCCTTCGACGCTCTCGTCGACGAGGCCGGTCTGTCGGACCTGCCCGCTGGGCATCGGCAGCGAGTCCATCGGCACGACGTCGACGAGGTTCACGCGGAGCGTTCGCTCGGCAAATCGATCATCGAGCGTGCCCGTCGCGGCCACCCGGCTGCCGGCCGGGAGCCCGTGCGGGACCTCCGTGTCGAGGTAGATCGCGATTCCGCCAGTGTCGTCCTGGATGAACGCTTTGCGCCCATCCTCCAGCCCGCCGAGCGGCGAGGTCAGCACGCCGACAACCTGTGCGGTGCTGCCGTCGGCGAGGCTGCGCGCCTCGGCGATCGACATTGCCGGCGACGGCGTCGGCGTCGGGTCCGATGTCGGCGCGGGCGTATCCGTCGGGGCCGTCGTTGGGGCGGCGGTCGGGACGACCGTCGGGGCCGTCGTCGGCGCCGGAGTGTCGGTGGGCGCAGTCGTCGGAGCCAGCGTGGGCACGAGCGACGGCGTCGGCTCGGGCGTGGCGGGCGGCGTTGGATGGGAGGTCGGCGAGGGCTCGAGGGTCGCGAGTGCGGCTGTCGAGCTCGGGGTCGTTGTGGGAGCGGTCGTCGGCGCTGCTGACGCCGAGGGCGTCGGCTCGATCGTGGGCATGGCCGCAGGGCGCCGCGGTTGGCGCACTCGATGCCGGGGGCGTCGTCGCACTCGCGGCGGGCGTCGGTGATGTTCCGGGAGGCGGAACCGGTGGCGAGGCCAGCGACTGAGGATTGGGCGCGGCCTGGATCGACCAGTCGGCGAAGTTGTCGTTGGTGTCGATCGTGTTGCCGCCGATTCCGCCGAGCTTGCGCTCGATGCTTGATCCGGCGGCGGGCGCCGGCGCCGCGGCTCCTTCGACGAAGGTGTTGGTCGCGTCACCCCAGCCGACCGCGTCAACCGCGGCGCCGCCGATCGCCCGGAGCACGATCGAGCCCCCGGCGGCCGCGAACCCGCCGCTGTACGTCGCGTCCGCGAGGTTCGCGTATGTGCCCGCGGCGTTCGCGATCAGCAGGTGTCGCCCTGGCTCCAGCAGGAGGCTCGACGCCCACGAAGCCTTGCGCGTGACGGTGCTGCCGGTCGACGTGGCGTAGGCGACCTCGAGGCCGGCAAGGTCGACGGCAACCGATCCGACGTTCGTGATCTCGGCGAACTCGTCCGACGCCGATGCTCCACCCGTCTGGACCTCAGACACGAGCAGCGTGGATGGCGGCCAGGAAACCGGTCCCAGCTGGGGTGCCGGGTTCGTTCCGGCGGCCAGGGCCGCGGCCCCGCCCACGGACAGCACGACGAACAGCGCGGCCAGGGCCGCGAAACGAGCTCGCTCCACGATCGACCTCCGGGCGGGAGCCGGCGAGCCCGGGCGAGACGGCACGTCGAGTTGTACCAACGAGCGCCAACCGGTCGATCATCCGCGGCTCACTCGCCGATCACCGCGCGCTTACGTGTCGCTCACCGGCGATTGCCGCGGCGCGTACGATGTCGAGCCGGCCGGCGTGACCGCCCCGTGCGCCCCGGTCGAGACGAAGGAGGAACCGTTGGCCCGCGCCAAGCAGACCGATCGCGCCGAAGCGCGCCGTCGCTATCGCCAGACGCAGGCCGATCCCCCGGCCGACGACGCGCCGGAGCTCGATTTCGGCGAGCGGCGCACGGACATCGGGGCAAAGGCCAAGGCGACGACGTCGTCCGGCGGTTCGCCGTCAGGGCGCATGGGCATCGGCGCAGCCTTTCGTGCGGCGTATCACCCGGCACACGTCCGAGAGGACCTTCGTCTCCTGCCGGTCCTGGTCCGCAGCCGCGCGTTCCTCGCCGGCGCCGGCCTGGTGCTCGCCGGCGGGGCGGTCTATGCCGCGTTCCCGCGGATGACCGGCGGCCAGCTGGCGTGGGACCTGCTCGTGCTGCCGTCGTCGGCACTCGTGCCGCAGCTGGTCGTCGGCTTCTTCGCGCCGCGAGCCAGCTACCTGCTCGGCCTGATGGTCGGGATCCTCCAGGCCGGGATCTATGCCGTGCTGCTGCCGACCTTCGTCGCCGTGGCGATCGAGCTCGGCGCGACGGTGACGGCCGACCAGGTCCAGAGCAGTCGCGTCTCGGGTCTCCTCAACGGCCCCGTCGTCGGCCTCTTGTTCGCGTCGATGGCGGCCTGGTACCGCCGGTTCCTCTCCCTGTCGAGCCCGCGCCGGCCGGCGGGCGGTCGGGCTCCGGCAAAGTCCAACCAGTCGAGGCGCCCGGCCGGCCGCTGATCGGCACCTGGCGCTGGGCCAGAAGGGATCATCCCAGCCGTCGCATCCCGGCGTGGCCCATCTGCCGAACACCGGTCGGGCTTTCGGGGCCGCCGGCGCGATCGGCGACGCTGGTGAGCGGATGGATCTCGTGGGCGATGACGTTCACGACCGATGACTCGCGCTGGAGCTCGCCGTCGACCAGGAGCAGCGCGTGCCGACGGACCACGCCACGGAGGCGGGCCCAGGTATCCGGCCACAGCGTGACATTGACCATCCCCGTCTCGTCCTCCAGGGCCAGGAAGACCGTGCCCTTGGCCGTCATCGGGTGCTGGCGGGTCACGACCAGCCCACCCAGCCGGACGGGACCCGGCCGGCGCTCGGCGAGCGCCGAGTTGGGCACCGCCCCAAGTCGATCGAGCGCGTCGCGGAAGAGCGCGATCACCTGGCGTTTCGCGTCGAGCCCGACCACCGCGTAGGCGTCGCCCAGTCGCTCCGATTCCGTGATCGCCGGCAGGCTCGGTGCCTCGGTGGCGGGAAGGCGCAGGTCCATCGGCCGCCCGGCCGCCCGCGATCGACCGCCATTCCTCGTCGTCCGGCCGTCCATCCGCCCCCGGGTCGCCCCCGCAACTTCTCTGAGCTGCCACAGGAGCTCGCGCCGGGGCCGACTCAGCGAGTCGAGCGCCCCGGTGCGGATCAGCCGCTCGATCGTCTCCTCGGGCAGGCCCGTGCGCTCGACCACGTCCGCGAGCGACACGTATGGACCGTGCTCGAGCTCGCGATCGAGCAGCTCCTCGTGCTGCTCGCCGATGCCCTTCACGAGCTGCAGCCCGAGCCGCACGCCCCAGCCCGTCGAGTCATCGGCAGCCCATTTCTCGCGCGCCGCCGCGCCGGGGATCACGCACGACGCCGAGCGCACCGGCCGCGCCCGCGCATCGATCCCCGACCCCTCCGGCAGGGGCTCGCCCGGATGGATCGTCTCGTCGTCGCGGGACCCGTCGTCGCCCGCCGCTCCCGCGAGCGCCCACCCCGGCCGCCCGACCCACTCCGTGATGGTCCGGTAGGCCGACGCGTTGAGGTCGACCGGCAGCACGCTCACGCCGTGGCGCTTGGCGTCGTTGACGAGCACCTCGACCGGGTAGAAGCCCATCGGCTGCGCGTTGATGAGCCCGACGAGGAACTGTGCCGGGTAGAACAGCTTGAGGAAGCTGGACTCGTACGCGGTCCGCGCGAACGCGGCGGCGTGGCTCTTCGCGAAGCCGAAGCTCGCGAACGCGGAGACCTGTCGGAACAGCTCCTCGGCCATCTCCTCGGTCATCCCCGGCTGGCGCAGGCAGCCGTCGTGGAATTGCTGGTGGAGCTTCTCCATCTCGCGGTTCGAGCGCCACGTGCCCATCGCCCGCCGAAACCCGTCGCTCTCCCCCGGACTGAATCCCGCCACCTCGATCGCGATCCGCATGACCTGCTCCTGGTACAGGATCACGCCCATCGAGTCCTTGAGCACCGGCTCGAGGCTCGGGTGGAGGTACGTCACCGGCTCGAGGCCCTGCTTCCTCCTGAGGTATGGATGCACCGCGTTGCCCTGGATCGGGCCGGGCCGGATGATCGCGACTTCGACGACGAGATCGTCGAGGGAGCTGGGCTTCGACTTCGGGAGCGTCTGCATCTGCGCCCGGCTCTCGACCTGGAAGACGCCGACGGTGTCGGCCGCCTGGAGCATGCCGAAGACCTCCGGGACCTCTTCCGGGATGGCGTCGAGGACGATGCAGGTCGCGCAGTCGTGCTCGATCAGCTGGAGGGTCTCGTCGATCGCGGCCAGCATCCCGAGCCCGAGCAGGTCGAGCTTGATCAGCTTCAGCTCCTCGACGTCGCGCTTGTCGAACTGGACGACGACGCGGTCCTGCATCGTCGCCCGCTCCAGCGGCGCGATGTCGATGAGCGGCGCGGCGGTCACGAGCATCCCACCCGAGTGAATCGACAGGTGGCGGGGGAAGCCGTCGATGCGGGCGCACAGCTCGAGCCAGCGGTCCCAGTCGGACATGCCGACCGTGCTCCCGCCGCGCGGCTGCGCTCCTGGCTCCGGCTCCACCCGAGCCACGGATGAGTGCGGATCCGCCCGAATCCTCGGGCCGATGGCGTCGCGGAGCTCCGCCTCGGACCTCGGAGAGCCGCTCGCAGAGGAGTCTGCGGCCCTGTGGGGATCTGGGCGACCAACCCGATCAACCCCAACTCCGCCGCGGATGTTCCTGTCGGTGGCGCCGTCCTGGATGGCACCGAGCGCCGACGAGGACTTGCCCGAGGTGTCCCAGTGATTCGGCCTGCCCAGCCGATCGGTCGACCGATCCGTCGCTCGTGACGGCGGCGCCACCGCGCCGCTCTCGGGATCGATCGGCCTGCCGTCGACGAGCCCCGGCGCAACCCCCGCTCGGATCTCGCTGCGCTCGCGGCCCCCATTCCTGCCGACCGTGGCCGCACGATTTCGACCCGACGTCGGGCTGTAGCCGGTCCCCCGCCCGGCCCGCAGCCAGGCGACACTCGCCGGCGTGTCGCCCGGCCCACCCTCGTCGTCCGCGCGCCCACCCGGCCGGATCGACGGCGGCGACTCCGGCGCCTCCTCCCACATCCCCGACCGGCTCGGCCCGACCCCGCTGCCCGCTCCGGCCAAGTGGCCGACGATTCCGGCTCCATCGACTCCGTGAACGGAAGGCTGATCGAGAAGGCTCGCCAGGTGGGCGTCGGGGTCGGCAGCGGCGGGATCACTGGCAGGATCCGAGCGTGGGCCGAGCTCGTCGCTGCGTGACACCGGCCCAGCCACGCTCGCCGCGGACTGATCGCCGTTCCCTATGGCCGTGCTTGGTGCTGGCAGTGACCATGCAGCCGGAATCGGGACGCCCAGGTCTTCGGGAGCATCTGCCTCGGAGGAGTTGAACCGAAGGGCGGCGGCGGCGAAGTCGCCAGCACCTTCGTCGAGCCGGCCCGCGTCGGCGCCGAGCGGCACCTCCCCGATCCAGCCGAAGGGGCGCGGCGCGCTCGGGTCCTCGGGCTTTGGCGGCTGGCGCCATGGCGGCACCTTGCCGACGAGCGGCATGCGCGTGTTGAGCTGGCCCATGCCGTCGACGAAGCCGAGCGCCGCGGCGGTATCGGCCGCACCTGCCTCGGCCGGCAGCTCCTCGCCGGGTCGTCGGAAGAACTCGGCGAAGCCGCCGTCGGCCTCGAGGTCGCGCCGGACCATGACGCTGTCGTACGTCTCGAGCGCCTTGGCGACGCGGTCCACGAGCGGCCGCGGGAAGCCCAGCGCGTAGCCCACTTCCCGGACCGCGGATCGGGCGCGGTAGGTCACGAGGTTGCAGACCATCCCGGTGTGCTCCGGCCCGTAGCGCTTGTAGACGTACTGGATGACCTCCTCCCGCCGTTCGGATGAGAAGTCGATGTCGACGTCCGGGTAGGTCGTGCGGCCCTCGTTGATGAACCGCTCGAAGAGCAGGTTGTGCTGGATCGGCTCGACCCGGCTGATCCCGAGCGTGTACGACACGATCGAGCTGGTCGCGCTGCCCCTGCCCTGCGCCGGGATGCCCTGGTCTTTCGCGAAGCGCATCAGGTCCCAGCAGATGAGGAAGAACTCGGCGAGCCCGGCGCGCTCGATGACGTCGAGCTCGTGCGCGAGCCGGTTGACCACCGGCGACGACAGGGGGTGGTAGCGCTTCCGCGCCCCGGCCCAGCACAGCTCCGAGAGGTACGAGAACGCCGTCTCGCCGTTCGGCACGGGGAAGCCGGGGAAGCGGTACTGCTCGAACCCGAGGTCGACCGAGCACGACGCGGCGATCTCGCCCGCCGTCGCGATCCCCTCCGCCCAGGCACGGGCGACGCGGGTTGTTGGCAATTCGGTCACGCCCGTGATGCCTGGAGGTGCATCGGCGTCACCGGGCCATGACTCGCCGGGGGGCAGCGCCGCGAGCTCGGCGGCGGACTTCAGGTGCGATTCGCCATCGGGCCGGCGCAGGTCCCCGAGCGTGTCGAGCGTCCGGCCGTGGAAGATGCCCGTCAGGACGTCGTGCAGCTCGCGGTCCGATGGCCGGGCGTAGTGGACGTCGTTGGTCACGACGACGGGCAGGCCGAGCTCGTCGGCAAGCGCCACGTGCTCGGCGACGAGCCAGTCGTCGTCTGGCAGCAGGTGGTGCGAGAGCTCGATGAAGAAGGCGGCGCCGGGGCCGGCACTCCCGCGCGATTCGGCACGGCCGAACAGCGTCGCGTAGCGCTCGGCCACGGCGCGGGCGCCAGCGCGGTCGCCGACGCGCAGGCGTCGGGCGATCTCGCCCTCGCGACCGCCCGAGAGCACGATGAGCCCCTCGCTGTGCTCGGCGAGCAGCGCCTGCGTGAACCGGGGCACGCGCTTGGTCCCGTCGAGATTCGCGCGGGAGACGAGCCGGCACAGGCTCCGATAGCCGATGGTGGTGCGTGCAAGCAGCACCAGGTGCGGCCCACGCTGCCGCTCGCCGATCCCGCGCAGGTCCTCCTTGACCGTCCGTCGATGGCCCGGCAGGCGGGCGCGCGTCGGGCGTGGCCTCGCCGGCAGGCCCTCCATCGCCTCGCCCGCTCCCCCGCCCATCGGCACGGTCCCGCCCAGTGCCGGCCGGCCCGCCAGGGCGCCACAACTCAAGCCCGCGCTCCCGCCAGGCGTCGCCGCGCGACCCCGGAGCCGGCGCCTCGGGGGCGTGACGACGCCGTCGGGATCGGGCGCCGCCGGATCGCCCAGCTCGATCTCGATCCCGAGGACCGGTCGGATCCCGACGGCTTCCGCCGCGGTCGTGAAGCGCACCACGCCGTACAGGCCGTCGTGGTCGGTCACCGCCAGGCCGGACAGGCCCAGCTCCGCCGCTCGCTCCACCATGTCCTCGACCGGTGAGGCGCCGTGCAGGAACGAGAAGTTCGTGTGGCTGTGGAGCTCGGCGTAGGTCGGTGGCATCGCCCGTCTCAGCTGGTCGAGGGGGCTCCCCAGCATAGAACAAACGTTCTATTCTCGATAGCGCAACACCGCGGGGGTGAACGTCGTCTGAGAGCCATGGAAACCGAGCCCCGCAGTCCGATCGCCGTCATGACGAGGACCGCCGCGATGCTCCTCTTCGCGGTTCTCCTGATCCTCGTCCTCCTCCCGGCGGTACTGGCAGCAAGCGCCCGGTAGCCATCGACAGCCGGTCGCCTGGTGAGCGGGCGGTCGGCGCCATAGAAGGGACCCCGTCGCTTTCTGGGGGCGTCGGGGTCCTTTCTTGTCCGGGGCACTCGACGGGTCCGGTGAGCCGGGCCGAGCCTCGCCTGTGCCACCATCCGCGGTCCGATGACCCGACGAAAGCTGATCGTGCTCGCCTGGGCCACGTCGATGGCGGTCGCCGCTTGCCTTCCGTTCGGGCCGACCGGGCCCAGCGCCTCGAACAACGGCTCACCCGGAGCCACGACAGGGAACAGCCCGGCACCGCCAAGCCTGCCGACCCAGACCGAGACCGACTTCGGCCGGATCTGGGACGCGGCGCCGCCGTCGTTTCCGAGATTCCCGGGTTCCGCGCCTGCGACCGACCCGGGCGGGGGCGCGGCGAGCTCGATCCTCGCGATCGATTCGGCCGACATCCGGGCCATCGCCACGTTCTACCGTGATGCGTTGCAGGCGCGGGGCCTGGTCGCGTCGATCGATGGTCCACTGGAGGACGCCGCCATGATCGTCTCGGGCATGGACGGCGACGGATGCGAGGTCGAGGTGGGCGTGCGCCCGACCGGCGCGACCACGCTGATCGTCGTGCTCTACGGCGCGGGCTGCTCCTTCGATTGACCCCAACGACGGCGGCGATGGTCGCCGCGGCCGGCTTCCTGTTGATCGCCGTATTCCAGCTCGCGCTGGCGCTCGGCGCTCCGCTCGGGCGGGCGGCGTGGGGCGGCGCGAACGCGGTGCTTCCTGTGCGACTCCGGCGAGCGAGCGCGGTCGCGGTCGTCGTCTGGCTGCTCGCCGCGGTGGTCATCCTGGGCCGCGCGGGCCTCGTCGCCGTTCCGCTGCCGCGCGAGGCCCTGACGTTGGGCGCCTGGGCGCTGGTCGTCGTCTCGGTGCTGGGCGCGATCGTGAACGTCGCGTCGTCGAGCCCGTGGGAGCGCTTCGGCTGGGGCCCGCTCGCAGCAGTGCTCGCGCTCCTGTCGTGGGTGGTCGCCTCGAGCCCGATCTGAGGCAGCCCCCGTCGCCTGAGGCGAGGCCAGGCCAAGGCGGGTCGGAGGACCGGAGCGAGCGCACGCCAAGGTGCGTGAGCGAGGACCACACGACCCAACGCAGGCATGGCCCGCATGAGGCGACGGGCCTAGTCGTAGAGGCGCTCGAGGTGCCAGGTGCCGGCCACGCGGTCGAAGTAGATGAGGGCGAGCCAGCGCTCGCCGACGACCTTGAAGTAGTCGCGCGCGATCGGCTCGCGCCACCACGACTCCTCGACCCGCCAGCGATTGCAGACCTCGACCGGCTCGCGCCGGTCGGCCCACTGGATCGTCAGTCGACCCGTCGTCGAACTCCACCGCGATCTCCGGGTGCGCTCGGAGGAGGCGGGTCATGGTGTGCCCAGCGGCGTGGCCCTGGCCGCGGCCGTCCCGGTCGCCGGTCCCGACCTCGCGCCAGGCCCACCGACGCTCGGGCAGGGGCGCCTCGGGATCCAGCAGCTCGACGCGCCGGATGCGGTCCTCGCCGTAGGTCAGGGCGAGCCGCGCCAGCTGCCACGCGAGGCGCGCGCCGTGGACGGCCTGGGGCACGAACAGCGGGAGCTGCTGGCCGGCCGCCGGGCTCGCGCCCGAGAGCTCCAGCTCCAGCCGGGCGACGGCGGCCGGCGGCGGCGTCCGCTCGAGGCGGGCGAGGAGCAGCCGCTCGATCGCCTCGGCGTCGGCAGTCGGCTCGGGGAAGCGGGTCTCGACGAGGAGGTCCGGGGCCGTGCCGGCCGGCGCGAAGGCGAGATCCAGGGCGAGGCGCAGCCGGCCCCGTTCCGCGGCGAGCCCACGGGCGGCGAGGCTCGCGCCGAGGGCAACGGCGAGCCGCCGGAGCACGAACCGGATCGCCTCGAGCTCGGCGACGGCGGGCTCGATCGGCAGCCCCAGGAGGAGCCGCTCCGCCGCGCGTCGGGGCCGGAACGGATCCACTTCTTCGCCACGGGAGCGAGACCCGATACGACCCCCCTCCTCGCCGAATCTCGCCACCAGCGCCGACGCGGCGAGCTCCGGCGACCTGGCCGATCCGGCGAAGGCCGAACCGGCGCAGCCGGGCGCGGATCTCCGCGTCCGGCGTGAGCAGGCGCCGCGGGCAGGGGTGCGAGGAACTCCACCTCCGCGCCCGGCGGCACCGAGACGAGCGCCCCGGGCTCGGCGGCGAGGGCCGCCACGGTCGCCGCGAAGCGCGTGCCCGCGATCCCCGCGCGCGGCTCACCGGCGAGCAGCCCCGTGAGGGCGCCGGCCACGCGCTCGACGAGGATCGGCTCGGGACCCCACAGGCCCTCCAGCCCGTCGATCTGGGCCTCGAGGAGGCCAAATGCGACGTCGGCAGGGTCGGAGGTCCCGGCGATCGCCGGGCTGAACCCGCCTAGCCGCTCAAAGGCGACTTCGAGCTCGACTCGATCAGCCTCCGGGGTCCGCGTCGAGGAACGTCGCCTCCGGCGCCAGCCGGTGCGCCGACCCGAGCGGCATGCCGCGCCGGACGCCGAGCGCCCGCGCCGCGGGATCCGCGTCGAGCACCTTCCCGTCCGACCACGGCTTCCCGCCGAGGACCACCGGCCCCGCCGGCCACGAGCCGGAGGGCAGGCGCCGCCGCGCGAGATCGAGGAGGAGATGTGGGCGATGGAGATGGAGGAGTCGCATCGTTCCGCTTCCCGGGCACTGGGATGGGGGCGTTTGGTTGATCCGGCTGAACCAGCCGCAGCGAGTCGTCGTTCAGCAGATCCTCGCGACGGAGGCAGGCATCGCGTTCACCGCCGTCCGCGTACAGGATCCGGAGGCTGGCTCGGCGACCCGGTGGGCCGGCCCGGTTGCGGGCGACGATCACCTCGGTTCGCTGGCCGACCACGTCCCGGCCGAGCCGGATCCACGATCGACGGACCAGCTCCAGCCGGATGCCGGTCGCCTCGCCGACGGCCACCGCGAGCCCACCTGTTGCCCGCGCCTCCGAGCCAGCGGAGGGCAGCGGGCGCCTCGAGCACGACGAGGGTGATCCCGGCCCGGCGCGCGAGCGCCGCCAGGCGCCCGAGTCGATCGGCGAATCTCGCCTCCGTGACGCGCCGGCTCCGGGCTCGCTCGAAGGCGCCCTGCGCCACGCCGTCTCCATTCGTCACGCCCGCGCCGGCACTGCGAGGGAGTCGCACGGGCAGGTCGATGACGAGCAGGTCCACCGCTCGACCGGCCAGCAGCGAGCCGGCGATCGCCAGGCCCTCGTCGGCGTCCGCCGGGGTCAGGACCACGAGCCACTCCGGCCTGATCCCGCGCGACACCGCCTCGACCGGATCCAGCGCCGCGGCCAGGTCCAGCCAGGCGACGATGGAGCCGGCTGCCTGCGCCTCGGCGGCGAGCCGCAGCGCGAGCGTGGTCCGGCCGCTGGACACGTCCCCTCGCAGCGACACGCCCATGCCCCGCGGCACGCCACCGGGCCCGAGGATGGAATCCAGCTCGGCAAACCCGGTGGAGTAGACGCGATCCGGATCAGGACGGGTCTCCGGTTCGGGCGACTCGAGCGGCACCGTGGCCAGCGCTCCGAGCACCTCGCCGACACCGCGCCGCGAGTCCCACGGCTCGCCGGTGTCGCCCACGCGGCTCGGCGCAGCCGCTCCCCAGCGCGATCGGAGGGTCGCCAGGGCCGCCGTCAGGTCAGGGGAAGGAACCATTTCTCGATCAGTATCGAACATTTGTTCGATAGAATCAAGAGGCTCCGTCAATCCTGCAGGTCGCTGGGCGTCCTCGAGTGGCCCGAATCTCTCCGGCGAGGTTGCGGCCGCATTTGGCATGCACCCGGCCGATCACCTGGCACTACCAGTCGCGCTATCCACTGATTGTCACCGCAGGAAGGTCGATGCGGCCTCGGCGTCACCCGCCCCACGCTCGGCTGCAGCTCTGCCGGGCCTCGAAAGCAGGCCCGTCGTTGGATAGCGCTACTGACAGTCGCAACTGACAGCCGATTCAGCCAATGGACCCGATAACGAGATCACCAGAAGCGCAAGGCAACAACCCGACGACGAAGGTCGCGTACTGCGACAGGCAGTCGCGTTCGGCAACAACCGGGGGCACGGACGTGGTCCAGGGCAGCGCGGCGCGAGCCGGGCGCGAGCGGGGCGCGAACCGGGGCGAGCGGGACCGCGAACAGGCCGGTCCGAACGGGGCCCGTGCTAGACTCCGGCCCGTTCCGGCGCTTCGCGGGCGGGCGCGTCGGCCCATGCTGACGACCCTCGCGCCGCACGGCGAGGAAGCTCGTGGGGATGTAGCTCAGCTGGAAGAGCACCGCGTTCGCATCGCGGGGGTCAGGGGTTCGAGTCCCCTCATCTCCACCATCCCAATCGGGCTTGACGGCAGTTCGCCCGCGTGACCGGCTCGGTCCGGATGGACGCCCTGACGTGACAACTGCCTTGCAATCGCGGGCCGCCGAGGAATCCGAGTCCCCTCCTCTCCACCACACCCCCCACACGTGACCTTCGTACCGTAGTCCTCACGCGCCCGCACAGGCGAAATTTCCCGGTGCGGGGACTTCCCGCGCGCTGGGAAGGCCTGCGAAACGCCCTTGGGCACCGATTCCGAGCTCGTGCTGGTCGCGGAAGACGACGTCGCCAACCGGGCCCTGCTCGGGCGGCTGCTCCAACGCGCCGGGTACCGCTCGATGACGGTCGACAACGGCCGCGACGCCCTGCACGCGGCGTTCGAGGAGAACCCCGACCTCGTTCTGCTCGACATCGACATGCCCGAGATGAACGGTCTCGAGGTCTGCCGGCGACTGCGTGCAGACTCCCGGACGGTCGCGCTGCCGATCATCCTGGTCACCGGCTCGATTGGCTCGCACGGCGTCGTCGCCGGGCTCGATGCCGGCGCGGACGACTTCGTCGGAAAGCCCTACGACCAGGCCGAGCTCATGGCCCGCGTCCGGAGCGTGCTCCGGCTCGCCAGAGCCACGGCCGAGGTGGTCGGTGCGCATGGCGTGATCGCCGCGCTCGCCAACGCCGTGGAGGCGAAGGACGCGACCACGGAGCACCACTGCCAGCGACTCGCCGGGCTGGCACACGAGCTCGGCGTGCAGTCCAGTCTCGAGCCGGCCGCCCTCAAGGGCGTGGTGTTCGGCGCGCTCCTCCACGACATCGGCAAGATCGGCGTCTCGGACGCGATCCTCACCAAGCCGGGCCCGCTCACCCCCGAGGAATGGCAGGCGATGCGCCAGCATCCGCTGATCGGCGAGCGAATCTGCGAGCCATTGGCGGCCTCGGAGGCGTTCGCGCCGATCGTTCGCCACCATCACGAGCGCTGGGACGGCGCCGGCTACCCGGACCGGCTCCGCGGCGAGCGGATCCCCATCGGCGCCCGGATCGTCGGCCTCGTCGACTCGTACGACGCGATCATCCACGACCGCCCGTACCGGCGGGCACGCAGCGTCGCGGAGGCGCTCGACGAGATCCTCGGCGCGTCGGGCGCCCAGTTCGACCCAGAGCTCGTCCGGCTCTTCGTCCCGATCATCGAGCGGGAGGGGGAGCACCAGGAGCTCCTCGGCACCCGGGCGATGGAAGCGCTCCGCACAGCGGTCTGACCATGACCTTCGACACGCTGCTCACGATCGCCATCGACGCGCCATTCTTCGCCGTCTTCGCGTTCACGCTCGTGGACTACCTGCGGCACCGAACGCGCGTCCGGCTCGCGGTCATGCTCGTCTTCGCCAGCCTCGCGGTCGTCCTCGCGGCACCGATCGTCCGCGCCGTCCCGGTGCTCGGGCCCGTGATCGGATTCGTCGTCTTGCCGGCGCTCCTCGCGCAGCCGGTCCTCGTCCTGTGGCTCGTCGGCTTCGTCCGACCAATGCCTCGGGTCGCGCTCGTCGCGGCGGTCATGGCGTGCCTCGGGCTGACCGCCTCGTTCGCGTTCCTGATCGTCGTCGGCACGACGCCCGGAAGCGCAGTCGTCGCCGCGCTCGGGATCACCCTCATCGCATACTTCCTGGTCCTGGAGGGCGCCGCGGCTGTCGCATTCGCCCTGGCCGCCCGCTCACGCGCCGGCGCTTCTCGCACTCGGCTCGCGACCGCGGCCGTGGCGACGGCCTTGTTCGCCGTGTCACTCGGCCTGCTGCTCGGCGGCGGCCTCGCCAACCCGGCGGGATCAGAGGCAGCCACGACGACGAGCATCATCGCCCGCATCCTGGCGACGCTTTCGGCGTTCGGCTACCTCGTCGCGTTCGCGCCACCTGGCCGGCTCCGCCGGCTCAGCCAGCAGTCGATCGTCTACGACTTCATCCGCGACCTCAACGCGCTGCCGACCGGGACGCCGGTCGAGCGGATCTGGGAGCTGCTCGGGCGAACAGCGGAGCGGGCATCGGGAGCGGCGACGGCGACCGTCGTGATCCGCGACGACGCACCCGCGGTGGACCCGGCGGAGGTCGTCCACGCGTCGAGCGGCTCCGCGCCCATCGCGCTCGGGTTCACGTCGACGCGCTGGCCTGGTGCCCGCCTCGACCTCGACCTCGACAGGCGGGCCCTGTTCCGGGACGACGACCTCGAGTTGATCGCCCTGCTCCTCGACCGCGCCGTGCGCGCGGCGGAACGCGAGGCGCTGGTCATCGAGCGGGAGCGACTGATCGCAGAGCTCAAGGCGGCGAGCGCGGCCAAGAGCGACTTCCTCGCGGCGATGAGCCATGAGCTTCGGACGCCGCTGAACGCGATCATCGGGTTCTCCGAGCTTCTGCGGGAGGGCGGGGACGAGGCCGCCGATCCGGCGACCGTGCAGACGTTCTCGGAGCACATCCACGCTTCCGGCCTGCACCTCCTCGAACTCGTGAACGACGTCCTCGATCTCGCTCGCGTCGAGGCGGGCCGGCTCGATCTCAAGCCGTCGCCGTTCGAGCTCGATGCCCTCATCCGGCAGACCGTCGCGACGATGCGCGCCCTGGCCGACCAGAAGCACCTGGCACTCGACTACGACCTGCTCCCGCTGACGATCGAGGCCGATCCCTCGAGGGTCCGCCAGATCGTGCTCAACCTGGTGTCCAACGCGGTCAAGTTCACCGACACGGGCACCGTTCGACTGTCACTTCGGCAGGACGGTCCCGAGCATGTCGCGCTGACCGTCACAGATACCGGCCGGGGGATCCGCCCGGAGGACGCAGAGCTCATCTTCGAGGCGTTCCAGCAGGGCTCGACCCGGACGGACACCCACCACGAGGGCACCGGCCTGGGCCTCGCGCTCACCCGCCAGCTCGTCGAGGCCCACGGCGGCACGATCAGCGTCGAGTCCATCGTCGACTTCGGGAGCGCGTTCACCGTCCGCCTCCCGCTCAAGCAGCCGGCCGCCGAAGCAGCTGCCGGGGCGGTGCCCGTGTTCCCGCCCGGGAAGCCGAGCGTGCTGGTCATCGAGGACGATCCCGCCGCACAGGAGCTGCTGCGCGTCCACCTCGAGGGCGCCGGCTACGGCGTCCTGACCGCGGGCAGCGGCGCGCAGGCCCTGGCGTGGCTCTCCGAGATTCGCCCGGACGCCGTCCTCCTGGACATCGTCCTGCCCGAGATGGATGGCTGGGAGGTGCTCCAGCGGCTCAAGGCGGAGCCCGCGACGAGCTCGATCCCGGTGATGGTCGTGTCGATCGTGGACGACCTGCAGCTGGGCCTCGCGCTGGGCGCGGTCGACTACCTGGTGAAGCCCGTTTCGCGCGAGCGCCTGCTCGAGGCGATCGGGCGGCTCACGTTCACGTCGAAGGTCCGGACGCGGACCGTGACCGCCCTCGTCATCGATGGCGATCCCGAGGCGCTGGGGCGCTATCGCCAGCTGCTCGAGCCCGACGGATTCCAGGTGATCGCCGCGCCCAACGGCGCCACCGGCAGGCGACGTGCCATCGACGACCGGCCCGACCTCATTGTCCTCGACGCGCTCCTGCCCGACGTCGATGGGTTCGAGCTGGCATCGACCCTCCACGGCGACCCGAGGACGGCCGCGATCCCGGTCTGGGTCAGCACGCCCAGCGGCCTCGCGCCGGAGACGAAGCTCCTGCTCAACGGCAACGTCCAGGGTGTGGTCGCTCGTGGTGACGATGCGCTCGGCGCGCTCCGCTCCTGGCTCTCGACCGGGCGCCCGGCGACCCCCGCGGCGCCGCTCGGGCCGACGACTGGCCGGCGACGCGCCCAGCCCGCGGCGCGTCCCGCGAGCGCATCGGGCTCCACCGAGGTGCCCGCGTGACGGCCACCGGCCGGCTTCTCCTCGCGGTCGAGGACGAGCCTCGGAATGCCGCCCTCCTCGAGGCGATCCTGGGGCGGCTGGGCCACCAGCTCCACATCGCCGGTGGCCTCGGCGAGGCGCGCGCCTGGCTGGACTCGAACACGCCCGCCCTTGTGCTCCTCGATCGTCACCTGCCCGACGGCGATGGGCTCGACCTCATCGGCACCATCCGGGGCTCCGAGCGCCTCCGCGACGTCCCGATCCTGCTCGTCAGTGCCAGCGTCCTCCAGCGCGACCAGATCGCGGCGCTCGAGGCGGGCTGCGACGGGTTCCTGCCAAAGCCGGTGCGCATCAAGCCCCTCCTCGACGAGGTGGGGCGGTTGCTCGAACGTGGCGCGTTGTCACGAGCAAGTTGAAGGAGATCGACAGGATGCTGCGACTTCGGTTCGCCCACTTCCGCCTTCGGATGAAGCTCGCCTGGCTTCGGTTCCAGCTGCGACTCACGCGCCCTCGCGCATCCCGCCCGAAACTGGCAGACTAGCCGCCGCCTGCGGCCCGGCCTCGCCGACCGCGGAGCGTCAGCCGCGTGGGTCGGTTGGGCAGGTGGTGAGCCCAAGGGTCTGTAAAACCCTCGCCTTCGGCTGTGGCAGTTCGATTCTGCCCCGGCCCACCAAGATCTCGGCTGTCAACCCGCCCCGTCGGCCCCGGTCTCGGGCCACGCCTCGAGCGCCGAGTGGAGCGCGTGCGAGTTGCGGCGGAGCCAGGCTCGATCGGCCAGGTGCGTCGGCCGACGCGCCGCCACGAGCGCCCAGAACGCGGGTCCATGGCCGAACACCCGCAGGTGGGCGAGCTCGTGGACCACGACCGTCTCGAGGGACTCTGAGGGCGCCAGCACGAGCCGCCACGAGAACATGAGGCGGCCGTTGCGCGACGCACTCCCCCAGCGGCTCCGGGGATCGCGGACGTCGACCCGCGACGGGCGGACCCTCAATCCAGGCGCGTGCATCGCAACGGCGTGCTCGATGGCGTCCGTGGCGCGCTCTCGGAACCACGCGCCGAGGATTCGATCGACCGGCCGGCGCTCGCCCGCCGCGAGGCTGATAACGAGCTCGTCGCCTCCCTCGGCGCCGGCGCGCTCCACCAGTGATCGGCGTCCGCCTGCCGCTCCGTGGACGACGCTGACGCGGTGCAGCTCGCCGCGATAGGGCACGAGGCCGCCGTGGCGCGCGCCGCCGCGCTCCTGCGCGGACGCCTGCTCCCGGGCCCGCTGGTCCAGGTGGCGCAGGACCCACCCGGAGCGCTCCCGGAGGAAGCCCTCGACGCGATCATCCGGGTGCGCCCAGCCGCGGCGCGTCGGAACCGGCACCGAAACCACGAGCCCGTCGCGCGCGTCGATCGTGACTCGGAGTCCACGGGAGCGGGCCGAGCGACGTAAGCGATACTCGACCGATCGCCCGTCGAGACGGATGGTCCGCGCCGACGGCTCGACCGTGAGGATCGCTCGATGCTCCATCGCGCCACATCGTGACAGGCGACGGCGCCGGTCGGGACGGCCCCGACGACGCGCGCCAGGGCGGCTCCTCGAGCGGGCGCGGGTCGTCGTGGCGCGGGCCCCGGGTGGAGCACCGACCAGCTCCGGCCCCTCCCCCGGGCGCCTTCGGCGATTCGTGGACTGGCCGGGCGGAGCTCGAGGAGCTCCCGGCGCAGCCGGTCCTGCCGCGCGGCTCGCCGCGGCTCGGCGTCGGCGGCACGCTGGCCGTGGTCGCGATCGTCGGCCTCGTGGCAGCGGGCTTCGGCCTCCTCGGCGGCCGCCCGGAAGCCCCGGATGCAACGCCCAGGGTTCGGCCGTCCCAGGCCGCATTCGTCCCCAGCCAGGTCGTCGAGCCAGTGCCGTCGCCGCTGGTGACGCCCTGGACGGAGTGCGGCGGGCCCTTTGCAGGACCCGTGGACGTCTCGCTGCAGGTCGGCGGACGGCCCGCGCCGGGTGCCGTCGAGATCGTCTCCCTGTCCTACCACGCCCAGTCGCCCGAACCGAGCACGGCTGCCGCGGTGACGTCCGGGGCGCAGCGAACCGCCCCCGGGCCGCCGCAGACCGGCCCCGAGGCGCCGGGTCTTCCGTTGGTGAGCCCGAGGCGCGTGGACGTCCCGATCGACGTCATCACCGAGATCTGGATCGGCGGCAGTCGCTGCGCCCTCGCCTGGAACATCGACCTCGTCGGGGGCCCGACGATCGCGTCCGTTCCGAACCCCGAGGCGGATCCAGGCTACGCCGCCCAGAACCGGTTCCAGCTCGAATTCGATCCGTTCGTGGGCGGTGAGCACGACCTGCGAGCGGTGCTCCTGTTCCCGAGCTTCGTGGCGCGTGTGACGTGGCCGATCCGCATCCTCCCGATCGAGCGTCCGCGTACGAGCCTCCGCGTCGGGGACGTGGACGTCGAGCCCGCACCGGGCTGCGACGTGGCGATCACGTTCGGGCCCGAGCGGTCGGTGCCGCTCAACCCGTGCGACGACGACATCGGCGAACCCCTCCTCGACGCCGTGCCCGTTCGCTCCGGCACGGCCATATCGTTCGAGCTCGTCGACTGGTTCCTGGATTCCGGGGTGGTCACCTGCGGGCGGATGTCCGGCAACTCGTTCGTCGCCGAGCCTCGCCCGGGTTGCAGCTACGAGCTCGAGGACCCTGGGACGTTCACCTTCGAGGCACCGCCCCAGAACGGGCGATGGACGCTCGCGATCTCGGCGTGCGGCAGCCGGGCCGCGAGCCAGGGTCCGGCGACGAACCGCCTGTGCGGCACGTGGTATGCCGACATCGTCGTGACCGGCGTCTGAGCCAACCGCCGGACGAATCGCGCGGGCGCTGCGCTACTGCTGGGCGATCACCCCGATCGAGACGCGGAACCCGGCGCGGCGCTGGAGCGGGGGCATGAGCGTGGTCTGGCCGACCGGCGACTCGCCCGGGAACCAGCGCGCCCATTCCTCGTTGAACAGCTCGAAGTCCGACGCCTCCTTGAGCGACCAGTTCGCCCAGACGATCTTCTCGAGCGAGCTGCCGGACGCCTCGAGCTTCGCCTTGAGGTTCTTCAGGCACTGGCGGGTCTGGTCCTTGATCCCGCCGGCCACGATCCTGCTTCGTCTCCGGATCGATCGGACCGACGGTCGAGACGTAGACCATCCCGCCGGCGTCGACCGCCTTGCCGGCGCCGAGCTCGATCATCGCGGGGTCGGAGAGCTCGGTCGCGTCCTTCAGCCCGAAACGGCCCTTCATGACCCGTGATCGGCTTGTTGCGGGTCCTCGGGCGGGATCCCGAACTCGCCCCGCGGCAGCTCGACGCCCTGGCGCACGAACTGGGCCATGAACGTCGGCCGGACGCCGGTCGGCGCGAGGTAGCCCTCGATCTTGCCGTCCTTCATCCCGGTCTGCTTCGAACGCGAAGATGTCCTGGGTCAGGATCTCGTCGTCCTCGATCCCGTAGACCTCGGTGATGTTGACGACCTTGCGCGATGCCGTCCTTGAGGCGCGCGGTGTGGACGATGAGGTCGACCGCCGAGGCGATCTGCTCGCGGATCGCGCGCAGCGGCAGCTCGTAGCCGGTCATGAGGACCATCGTCTCGAGCCGCCGGAGCATGTCCCGCGGCGTGTTGGCGTGACCGGTCGAGAGCGAGCCGTCCTGGCCGGTCGTCATCGCCTGGAGCATGTCCAGCGCCTCGCCCGATCGACACTCGCCGACGATGATCCGGTCGGGCCGCATGTGCATCGCGTTGCGCAGCAGGTGGCGGATCGTGATCTCGCCCTCGCCCTCGAGGTTGGCCGGGCGCGCCTCGAGCGTGATGACGTGCTCCTGGCGGAGCTGGAGCTCGGCGGCGTCCTCGATCGTGACGATCCGCTCGTCGTTCGGGATGAACGACGACAGGACGTTGAGGATCGTCGTCTTGCCCGGAGCCGGTCCCGCCGGACACGAAGACGTTCAGGCGCGCCTCGATGCAGGCGCCGAGGAACTCGAACATGTCCGGCGTCGCACGTGCCGAAGCGGATGAGGTCGTCGACCGTGTACGGCGTCTTCGAGAACTTCCGGACGGTGATGACCGGCCCGATCAGCGACAGCGGGCGCGATGATCGCGTTGACGCGCGAGCCGTCGGGCAGGCGGGCGTCGACGCGGGGGCTCGTCTCGTCGATGCGCCGGCCGAGCGGCGTGATGATCCGGTCGATGATCCGGAGGACGTGCTCGTCGTTCAGGAAGCCGGACTCGACGCGCGGGATCTTGCCGGCGCGCTCGATGTAGATGTGGTTCGGGCCGTTGACCATGACCTCGGTGATCGTCGGGTCGTTGAGCAGCGGCTCGAGCGGCCCGAAGCCGGTGATCTCGTGGATCATCTCCTCCACGAGGCGCAACCGCTCGTCGCGGGTGACCGCGAAGCTGTTCGCGCCGATCACGCGATCGACGATGCCCTCGATCTTGCCGGTCGATCCGGCCCGGCTCGCCGTCGAGCAGCGAGTCGAAGGCGCCGATGACCTCGCGCTGCATCCGGATCCGGATCTCGCTGGATCATCTCCTCGCGGGCGACGGTCCGACGCGGCGCGGCCGGGGCAGCCTTCTCGCCGGGCGACTCCTTGGGGATGATCGCGGGCAGGATGGAATCGACCTCGCCACCGGCCGACGGACTCCACCGTGGCGCCACCTTTGCGTCGCCGGATGGGGTCAGCGCCGTCGAGGCGAACTCAGCCGAGGTCCAGGGCGCCGCATTGACGTCCGTCGTGTCGGCCGCGGCCGCCTTGGCGTCGCCGGCGGCGGCTCCGTTCTTCGCGGCTTCGGCCTTGGCGCGCTTCTCGGCCGCCTGCTTGGCCTGCTGCCGTTCGAGCAGCGACATTCCTGGTTCGACTCCCCCCGCGTGGCTCCGCGGCTAGTGCTCATCGCGTTCGAGCGCCCGTCTCGAGCACGGGGCCCGATTTCGAGTTCGCGGGATGCCCACGTGAGATCAAACCCGCGCAGCGAGAATACCCCGCGTTCCCCCGTTGCACAGGGGCACCTTCGACTAGTACTTGCGGGTGCGGCCGGCCGCAACCATGTACGTGACACAAGTACCCTCCCGGCCAATTCAGCGGTGCGCCGGTGCCGCTGCGGGCCCGAGAAGAGCTCGTCGAGCGCTCGGTATACTCCGCGCTTCGGTGGGGCTATAGCTCAGCTGGAAGAGCGTCTGAATGGCATTCAGAAGGTCGGGGGTTCGAATCCCCCTAGCTCCACCAACTCAGAAACCCGGAGGCGGCAACGGCACCGTGACGAATTTCAGAACGAGAATCTCGACCTTACCGGCGGGTAGCCGCGCAGGGCGCGCTTCACGAAGCGTGCAGGAGGCTGGCTATCCTTGAACCCCTTGCCCGCTGGCGGCGAGGGGTTTTTCGTACCTCCGGTCGCGACACGCCGGACGACACCAGGAGCACTCGCAGCCGCATGACCCAGACGCAGGACCCGAAGCAGCGGACGAGGATCGAGCGGTACGACCCCGCCACGATCGAGCCGCGCTGGCAGGCGCGCTGGGAGGAGCTCGGGCAGCACCGGACCGACCTCGAGCAGGCGAAGAACCGCTACTACCTGCTGACGATGTACCCGTACCCATCGGGCGACATCCACATCGGGCACTGGTACATCAAGACCCCGACCGACGCGATCGCGCGCTTCCGGCGGATGCACGGGCTGAACGTCTTCCTGCCGATCGGCTTCGACGCCTTCGGGTTACCGGCCGAGAACGCGGCGATCAAGAACGAGATCAACCCGCGCGAATGGACGATGTCGAACATCGACAACATGCGCCGCCAGCTGCGGACGATGGGCGCCACGTTCGACTGGGACGCCGAGGTCGTGACCGCGGATCCCGACTACTACCGCTGGAACCAGTGGTTCTTCCTGCAGTTCCTGAAGGCCGGTCTCGCCTATCGGGCGAAGTCGGCGGTCGACTGGTGCCCCAATGACGGCACGCTCGCCCGCGAGCAGGTGGAGGGCACCGATCGGCGCTGCTGGCGGTGCGGCGAGAAGGTCGAGAAGCGCGACCTGGACCAGTGGTACCTGCGCGTCACGAAGTACGCCGACGAGCTGCTCGACTTCTCCGAGATCCAGTTCCCGGATCCGATCCGGATCATGCAGACGAACTGGATCGGCCGATCCGAGGGCGGCGAGATCGTCTTCGAGACCGCGCCCTCCGAGCACCACGCCGGCGGCGAGGAGCTGCGCGTCTTCACGACCCGGCCCGACACGCTCTTCGGGGCGACCTTCATGGTGCTCGCGCCCGAGCACCCGCTCGTCGCCGACCCTTACCTCGCCGGAGCGGCGGAAGCAGGTCGAGAAGTACGTCTCGGGCGCCGAGACGAAGACGGAGATCGAGCGCCTCGCGGCCGACCGCGAGAAGACCGGCGTGTCGCTGGGAGCTGATGCGATCAACCCGGTCAACGGCGAGCGGATCCCGATCTTCGTCGCCGACTACGTCCTCGCGGGCTACGGCACGGGCGCGATCATGGCCGTGCCCGCGCACGACGAGCGCGACTTCGACTTCGCCCAGAAGCATCGGGCTGCCGATCCGGCGCGTCGTCGCGCAATCCGGCACCGAGGGCGACGAGGTCAGCGAGGCGTACGTCGCCCACGCGGACGACGAGGTGCTCGTCAACAGTGGCGCGTTCACGGGACTGGCCGCCGACGAGGGCGGCCGGCGGATCCTGACCGACCTGGCGTCGCGGGGGAAGGGCAAAGCCGCGGTCACGTACCGGTTACGCGACTGGCTGATCAGCCGCCAGCGCTACTGGGGCACGCCCATCCCGATCATCTACTGCGCGACCCACGGCGCGGTGCCGGTCCCCGAGGAGGACCTCCCGGTCCGCTTACCCGACAAGGTCGACTACGCCGGCAGCGGCGTGAACCCGCTGACCCGCGACGAGACGTTCCTGAACGTCCCCTGTCCGATCTGCGGCGAGCCGGCCCGGCGCGAGACGGACACGATGGACACGTTCATGGACTCGAGCTGGTACTGGTATCGGTACCTGTCGCCGCACAAGCCGGACGGCCCGATCGACCCGGACATGGTCGAGACATGGACGCCCGTCGAGCAGTACACCGGCGGGGCCGAGCACGCCGTGATGCACCTGCTGTACGCCCGCGAGTTCACGAAGATGATGCGCGACCTCGGGCTGATCCAGCAGAACGAGCCGTGGCGACGCGTGTTCAACCAGGGCCAGATCCTCGGCTCCGACGGCGAGCGCATGAGCAAGTCGCGGGGCAACGTCCAGGATCCCGACGACCTCGTCCAGCGCTACGGCGCCGACACGGTCCGCCTGTTCCTGATGTTCATGGGCCCGTGGGACCAGGGTGGCCCGTGGAGCCCGAACGGCATGGGCGGCGTGCACCGGTTCCTCAACCGCGTCTGGGCGCTCGCCCTCGACCCGCACTACCGCGAGCCCGGTGACCCCGACTCGGGCACGCTGCCGGAGGGCCAGGACGAGGCCGCCGCGCGCGCGGAGCTGCGCGCGGCCGCGCACCGGACGCTGCGCGACGTGACCGGCGACTACGAGGCCTTCCACTTCAACACGATGGTCGCGAAGCTCATGGAGCTGTCGAACGCGCTGTTCCGCTACCGCGGCTCGCCGGTCGCGGGCGGCGCCGAGTGGGACGAGGCGATCCGTCTGCTCCTGCTGATGCTCGCCCCCGCGGCGCCGCACATCACCGAGGAGCTGTGGTCGCGCCGCCTGGCTGCGCGCGACGAGCCCTGGTCGTCGATCCACCGGGAGACGTGGCCCGCGGTGGATCTCGCCGCCGTGGCGGAATCGACGCGCGAGGTCCCCGTCCAGGTCAACGGCAAGGTCCGCGACCGGGTGATCGTGCCCGCATCTGCGGACGCGGCCGCGATCGAGGCCGCGGCACTGGCTTCGACGAAGATCCAGGCGATCCTGGCCGGGCGAGCCCCGGATCGAGTCGTCCAGGCCGGTGGCGGCCGCCTGGTCAACCTGGTCGTTCGAGACGGGTAGAGTGCACGGCATGCGCCCGCGCGACACCTCTGCGGATGTCTGGTCAAGGCAGCTCGAGGCCTACCGCGAGATGGGCCCGGAAGGGCGCCTGCGGCGGGCGTTGCAGCTGTCGGAGGAGGTGAAGGCCCTCGCACGTGACGGCATCCGGCATGCGCATCCCGACTGGCCCGAGCGCCAGGTCGACAGCGAGCTTGCCAGACGCCTGTTCCATCGGCCGGCCGGCGACGCCCGCCGGGTGTGACGCTCAGCGAGCTGCTTGCCACGGTCGTCGGTGCGCTCGAAGGCGAAGGGATCCCGTACATGCTCACCGGCTCGCTCGCGAGCTCGCTCTACGGCGAGCCTCGGGCAACCAACGACATCGACCTCCTGATCGACCCATCGCCCGACGCCCTTGACCGACTTGTCGACCGGCTGCACGGCGCGGAGCTGTACGTCGATCGCGATGCTGCGCGAACGGCATTGCGCGAGGTCGGTCAGTTCAACGCGATCATGCTCGATACCAAGGTCGACTTCATCATCCGCAAGCCGAGCGAGTTCTCGACGACCGCGTTCGAGCGCCGGCGGCACGTTCGCGGGAAGGATATCGACGCCGACGTGGTGAGCCCCGAGGACCTGATCCTGACGAAGCTCGTCTGGGCAATGGAGACCGGGTCCGACCGCCAGCTCCGCGATGTCTCCGGCATGATCGCCCTCGCCGAGTCACTCGACCGCCAATACGTTCAGCACTGGGCCGGGCGGCTGGGCGTGCTCGATGCCTGGAAGCGGCTCGCGGAAGACGAGGATGGCGGCGCATGAGGCACTCGACGTGGGACGAGAACCTCGCGAGTCACACCCCCGAGGTCCAGGGCGCGGCTCGGGCGCTCGAGGCGATCATCCGCGAGGAGCTCCCTGACGTCATCGTCCAGTACGACCCGGGCAACGGCCTCCTCGCATTCGGGCGGAGCATGAAGATGCGCGACCTCCTGTTCGCGCTGATCCCCCACGCGGGCTGGGTCAACCTGCAGCTCGCCCACGGCGCACTGCTGGCGAACCCCGATGGGCTGATCGAGGGCACGGGCAAGCGAATTCGCCACGTGAAGGTTCGGTCGGCACAGGCCGCGGCCGACGCCCGGATTCGCACGATCATCGAGGCCGAGATCGGCGCCGGCGGAGCGCCTGCCTGACGGTGGCGCGTCGCGGGGCAGGGTCCGACGCGGACTTTCCGGACGAGGCGTATCCGGCGCTCTTCCA
Source organism: uncultured Chloroflexia bacterium (assembly GCA_963721765.1). GTDB lineage: Bacteria > Chloroflexota > Limnocylindria > Limnocylindrales > CSP1-4 > UBA5189. The sequence continues at coordinate 269,738 of CAVRJP010000001.1, read as the reverse complement.
GGCTGCGGCGGAGGCCTCGGCTGCCGGACGACGAGCGTACACGCGGCTCGTCGCGCTCGAGCTTCTCCTCTTGATCGCCGGCGCGGGACTGGGGAGCGCCGCCGCGTTCGATCCGCGCCTCTCGCCGATCCTGCCGATCTTCGCCGCGGTGGTGTTCATCGCCGCGGCGGTGCTCAAGGTCGTCGGCCGGGACCGCGACTACGACCGCCAGTGGTTCGACGGCCGGGCGGTCGCCGAGGCTGCCCGCAGCGCGACCTGGCGGTACATGATGCACGTGCCCCCGTTCGACGACGACGACACCGCCGACGCCACCCTGACGAGCGCCCTGCGGTCGGCGCTCAAGGCTCGTCCCGGCCTGCACGGCGCCCTGTCGAGCGGGCCCACCGACCGGCCGCAGATCAGCGACAAGATGCGCGACGTCCGCCGTCGGACAGTCGGGAGGCGCCTGGCCATGTACCGCGAGGCCCGGATCGGCGACCAGATGACCTGGTACCGACGCAAGGGCCGGACGCACCGACGTCGATCGACCCAGTTCTTCTGGCTCGCCCTCGCCGCCCAGTTCGGCGCGATCGCAGCGGCCGGTCTCGTGGTCGCCGACCCGCTGCTTGCCAAGTTCAACGTCATGGGCCTGCTCGCGGCGATCGCGACGGCGGCCACGGCGATCTCCCAGCTCCACCGCAACGACGAGCTGAGCCGAACCTACGGGCTCGCGCTCCAGGAGCTCTCGCTCATCGACGGCATGGCGGAAACGGTCGACACCCAGGCCGAGCTGGTCGCCATCGTCGACGACGTCGAGAGCGCGATCTCACGGGAGCACACGCTCTGGGTCGCGAAGGGGCGAGCATCCGGCCGATAGGACGTGCCCGGTCGACCGCCTGACCGATCGGATCAATTCGGACGGGCGCCCTTCTCGGGCTCCGTCACTTCGGCCTCCTTGAGGCGCGCGCGGTAGCGGGCGGCCTTGGCCTGGTTGCCGCAAGAGCGCATGTCGCACCAGCGGCGCCGGCCGGTCGGCGAGGAGTCGAAGAAGGCCCACCGGCAGCGGTCGTTCGCGCAGACGCGAAGCCGCTCGGGTCGGCCCGTGGCGAGCTCCTCGATGATCGCCTCGGCGATCAGGGCGAGGGCGTCGTCGACCGGGGTCGCTGCATGGCGATGGCCGATGCGCAGCGCGGTGCCGTCGAGCTCGAGCCGGGTCGGTCGCCGGGCCTCCAACACGGCGTTGACAAGGTGAACGGCGTCGGCGTCGGGCTTCCGTCCGTCGACGACCGCGTCGACGACCTCGCGGAGCGCGCTCCGAACGCGCCTGATGCGCGCCAGCTCGTTCTCGCCTAGCCCGACGCTCGCGTCGGGGTGGACCAATTCGTGCTCCAGGAACCACATTGCCGCGTCAGAGGGTCGAGCGAGATGCTCGTCCGTCTGGTGCTGGTCGTCGGTTCGGCCGTGACCGGGGTGGAGCGTGTTCAGGAAGTCGAGAGCCGACTCCAGATCGATGCCGTGCGAGTGCTCGGCCGGAAAGATGTTTGCCATTTCGATAACCACTCTACAACGCTTGACAGGTTACGCGCAAGAGGCTAATCTACGGCATGTAACCAGAGAACACTCGAACAAGGGTTACGCAAGAGACACGGAGGTGCCGAATGGCTCCGATCATCGCAATCGTCCTCACGATCGGGATCACGACCGCCCTCGGCATCGCTGCCGTCCTGTGGGGCTTCGACTCCCGGCCGTCCTACGGCGACGACCACGCTCGCTAGGCGGGCCCATCCACCAATCCTCGCCCCCCACATCGGAGACACGACCACAATGAACGCCCTTGCACCCTACATCGCAGCCCTTCACCAGCAGGACCTGCTGGAGGAGGCCGAGATCGGACGGCGCGTGAAGCTCGTCGAAGGCGAGGTGCCCCAGGTTCCGGCCTGGCGCCGAGGCCTCGGCAGCGGCGCCCGCGGGCTGTCCAGTCTCTTGGCCTCGGCGGCACGCGTTATCGATCCGACTGACGACGCGGAGCCGACGAGCGGCCGATCGACCGGCGACCGTGGCGCTCGCGCCATGGCCACCTGAGGGATCAGCCAGCCGACGCCCTGACCGATCTCGTATCGTCCAGCGCATGACAACCAAACCCAACGGCACCCCTCAGGCCCACCCTCGAGGGCTCGCCGCCACCACCTGGGGCCCCGGCCGCCTCGACCTCTTCTGGGTCGACGACGACCGGGCCCTTTGGCATTCGGCGTGGGTCTCCGGCGCGTGGATGGAGCCCGAGTCGCTCGGCGGCACGTTGGCCTCCGGGCCGGCGGTCGTCGCCTGGGGCGAGGGCGAGATGGAGGTCTTCGCCGTGATGGACGATGGCGAGCTATGGAACCGCTACTGGGACCGAATGTCCTGGCACCAGTGGGAGTCCCTGGGCGGAGAGCTCGATGCGGCGACGCCGGCGGCCTCGTCCTCGGGCGCCGATCGACTGGATGTCTTCGGGCGGGGCCGCGACGGCAAGACGTGGCACCGCTGGTGGGACGGGATGCACTGGGTCGCCTGGGAGTCAGTAGAGGACGCGCGAGCCACGACGCCTGGCTGAATGCGGCGCCTCGGAGGCCAGCCCAGATAAGCGGCAGATAAGCGTCGATCGGTAGGGTTGCCGTCGACGTCCCGTCCGACGAAGTGCCCCGACGGACGGGACGTTACTTCCGGCCCGCCGAGTCGCCCGTCGACCCCCGTCGAGCAGCTGGACGAGCCGCCCGCCGAACCAGATCCCCGCCACCCGAATCCCGCGAGGAGTCCCGCCCGCAACCCGCAGGTCGAGGGCCGTGGTGGATCAACCAACGCCATCGTGGCGCGTGTTCGACGCGCCGAGCGGCTCCGCCGCTGGTGCGGCCGCCGCGTCGCCCGCGGGCGGCGCGACCGTCGCGGTCGGCCAGCAACGGCTTGCGATCGCCGGGCTCGTCGGCGCCCTTGCGATCGGAGGGCTTGCCGTCGTCCTCGCCCTCAACAGCGCGACCGGCGAGACGATCGCGGGGCCCGCGACGACGTCCGGAACCGCGTCAGACGGGTCGACGGCCGCCGGCAATGGCGAGATCGTGATCGATGTCACCGGCGCCGTCGTTGCGCCGGGCGTGTACCGCCTGGTCGATGGTTCGCGCGTCGGCGATGCCATCGAGCGGGCCGGTGGATTCAGCGCGAGGGTCGATGCCAACCGGGTCGCGGCCGAGATCAACCTCGCCGCCGTGCTGACCGACGGCGCCCAGATCCGGGTGCCTTCACGGGACGACGTGCCGGCCCCCGGAGGTGGCACGGGTGGCGGTGGCGGAGCGGGCGGGGGCGGCACCGCGGGCGGCTCCGGAGGGTCGTCGAGCGGGCTGATCGACCTCAACTCGGCGAGCCAGTCCGAGCTCGAGTCGCTGCCCGGGATCGGTCCCGTAACCGCCGGCAAGATCTTGGCGTCTCGCGCCGAATCGCGGTTCAAGTCCGTGGACGAGCTGCGCGAGCGTGGCCTCGTCGGCGAGAAGACGTTCGAGGACCTCAGGGCACTCGTGACGGTCGGCTGAGCTCGTGTCCCGCCCAGCGTGGCTCGCAATCGGCGCTGCCGCGGGCGCGATCGGCATCTCGGTCATGCCGCCCTTCCTGGTCGTCGCGGCAGGGTGCGCCCTGCTTTCACTCGGCATGGTTGCGATCGCGACCCGACGGACGGGCGTGGCTGCCCGACTCCTGCCGGTCGCGGTCGGGGTCGTCGCGATCGCGCTGCGCGTGGCGGTCACGCCCGCGTCCCCGGTCGCGCAGGCGGAGCCGCCCACCGGCGACGGACCGTGGATCGGCGTCGTCCAGTCGGTCGGTGCTCCCCGGCAGGGCGCTCGCCCAGCGCTGGTTCGTCTCACGGACGGAGCGCCGATCCTCATCGCGGCGACCCTGCCGTGGTATCCGGCCATCGTCCCGTTCGACCGAGTGGTGATCAGCGGTCGCATCCGCGCGCCACCCGAGGGCGAGTACGGCGACTACCTCGCGAAGATCGGGGCGATCGGCACGCTCCGATCGGAGACCATCGAGGTCCTGCCTGCCGAGGGTGGCCTCGAAGGCGTGCTCGAGGGGCTTCGCCGCTCGGCTGCCGAGGGTCTCGATCGGGCGATCCCGGAGCCGGAGGCGGGACTCGCCGCTGGCGTGCTCATCGGGCTGCGGGACCGGGTCGATCGAGACCTCGCCGCCGACTTCACCACCGCCGGCGCGAGCCACGTCGTCGCGATCTCCGGCTGGAACATCGCGATCGTCGCGTCCGCGCTCGCGGCGATCGCCGGTGGCTTCAGTCGCCGGCGCCGGGCGGTGCTCACCGCGCTCGCGATCGTCGCCTATGTCGCGTTCGTGGGGCCGTCCGCATCGGTCGTCCGTGCGGGCGTGATGGCCGGCGTCGCGCTGCTCGCTCGGGAGCTGGGGCGGCCCGGCACTGCGGCCGCGGCGCTCGGCTGGGCCGTGACGGGCCTGTTGCTGCTCGATCCCGCGTGGGCCTTCGACGCAGGCTTCCGGCTCTCCGTCCTGGCGACCGCCGGGATCATCGCCTGGGGCTCGCAGCTCGCCGCGCGACTCGCGGGAGGTGATCCGAGCCGGCTGCGACGTTGGGTAGCCGAGATCCTCGGCGTCTCGTTCGCCGCACAGGCGGCGACCACGCCGATCGTGCTCATGGACTTCGGACGGCTGTCGCTCGTCGCGCCGGCGGTGAACCTGATCGTCGTGCCGCTCGTGCCCCCGGCCATGGGCGCCGGAGCCCTGGCGCTCGTGGTCGGCGTGCTGGTGGGCGTCGGGCTGCCCGCGGTCGTTGCGGTCATCGTGGGCCTGCCGGCGTGGGTGCTGTACGCGGCGATGGTCGCCGTGGTTCGGGCGGGAGCCGGACTGCCCCTCGCGAGCCTCGAGCTGGGACCGCCGTGGGACACGGTCAGCGCGGTTGTGTCGCTCGCGTTGATCATCGGCGCCGCCCGCTGGGGCGACACTATTCTCGCCAGCGTTCGCCGGGCCCTGCGGCCCGGAGTCCAACCGGCCGGCGCTGCAGGCAGGACAGTCAGTCGCCGGCCGCGTGCGCCACGGGCGCGAGTGCCGCGGATGACCGCGTTGGCGTTGGCAACCGCGACCGTCGGGCTGGCGCTCGCCGTCGCGTACCGGCCGAGCGGCATCGCTCGCGTCACCGTCCTCGATGTCGGCCAGGGCGACGGGATCCTTGTGGAGAGTGGCCGCGGCGGCCGGATGGTCGTCGATGGCGGACCCGATCCGGGCCGGCTCCTCATCGCCCTCGACGAGCGCCTCCCGCCGTGGGACCGCCGGATCGACATCCTGGTCCTCACGCACCCCCACGAGGACCACGTCGCAGGCCTCGCAACCTTGCTCGAGCGATACCGCGTGGGCCGCGTCTACGAGCCTGGGATGCTCGGACCCGGCCCTGGTTATCGGGCGTGGGACACGTTGCTGGCCAAAGGCGGACCACCGCACGGCCGACTCGGGACCGGCGATCGACTGACCCTCGACGAGATCGGCTTCCGAGTCCTTTGGCCGGACCCCGGGCGGGTTCCTGAGCGACCAGCCGACTCGGGAACCGGGATCAACAACGTCTCGATCGTGCTTCTGGGTGAGGTTGGTCCATATCGGTTCCTGCTCGCAGGCGACATCGAGGAGGGTGTCGATCCGGAGCTGATCGAGCGCGGGCTACCGACGGTCGACCTCCTCAAGGTCGCGCATCACGGTTCGCGAACGGCAACGACGACGGCCTTCCTCGAGGCGGTGCGACCACGCATCGCCATCGTCTCTGCCGGGGCGGGAAATCCGTACGGTCACCCCGCCCCGTCGACGCTCGATCGGCTGGAGCAGCTGGCTGGGCGGACGTTCAGGACCGACACGGACGGGAGCATCCAGGCTGCGTTCGACGGTGGCCAGGTGAGGATTCGGACGAGCGGGGCGCGAAGCCCTGGGCGGGCGCGGGCGTCGGTCGTCACCGAGGCAGCGACCTCGGGCCCGGTCGATGCGGCGTTGGGGGCGGCCAGCGCGGCCATGCCCTCTTCGATCGCCACCCCCTTCCTTTGCGGAATCCCGGCCGGCTCGGCTCCATTGGCACGGGATCTCGGCGCTGACAAGCGCCCGCCAGTGCGCGAGGCACCGCGAGCGGCGGCCGTCGTCCTCGGCCCTCTTGGCGATAAGGGCGAGGCCGACCGTCGCGGCCTGCCTGCACTCGGTCTCCTCCCGCCTCCAGAGGCCGGTCAGACAGGCACCCCCGGCTACCATCGACCCGATGGATCGATCCCGGACATCGGCGACCGCGCCACCCCGCGGAAGCGCTCCCCTCGCCTACTACTGGGGCGACGACGCGTACGGGCTCGACGCCGCCGTCGATGCGTTCCGCGCCGATGCGAATCGCTTTCCGGATGGCCCGCCGGATCGCTGGCGCCCCGAGGTCGACCGAACCGAGCCCGGCCGCCTCCTCGGTGAGATCCGCGAGCGACTCGGGACGGGCACGATGTTCGGCGGCGGGAGCATTGCGATCATCCGGGCCGCAGGCGGCCTGATCCGGAGCAACGAGGCGCGCGACCAGCTCTTCGGCGCGTTCGAGGCGATCGCACCGGGCAACGGCCTCGCGGTGGTCGAGGAGACCGAGTCGGGCGCCAAGGACCCGCCGAGCAAGACGCTCGCCGAGGCGATCCGCGCGGCCGGCGGCGACGTTCGCCGGTTCGATGCCCCGCGCCAGGACGCGCTGGCGGCGTGGATCGACATGCGTGCCCGCGAGCGTGAGATCAGGCTCGGGCCTGGAGCGGCGCGCGAGCTCGCGACCCGCGTCGGTGGCTTCGTGCGCGAGGGTGACGTCGAGCGCCAGCAGCAGGGCCGGATCGCGGTGATGGAGCTCGAGAAGCTGGCCCTCCGGCATGGCGAGGTCGATCCGGTTACGGTCGACGACGTCCGCGAGCTCGTCGCGGAGGCCGTGCCGGGCTCGATGTGGGCGTTCGTCGACGCCGTTGGCATGCGCCAGCGAGGTCGGGCACTCGAATTCCTCGAGCGGCTCATCGAGGAGAAGCCGGCCCCCGTGCTCCTCGCGGTGCTTCATCGCCGAATCCGCGAGCTCATCGAGGTGCAGGACCGCCTGGAGCGCGGCGAATCGCCCGGCTCCCTCGTTCGATCGATGCGCCTTGCGCCATTCCGAGCGGAGACCCTCGCGCGTCAGGCCCGCGCCTGGACCGGTCCGGAGCTCGATACCGCGCTCGAGGGCCTCGTCGAGCTCGACGCGCAGATCAAGGGCGTGGGCGGCCGGAAGTCGACCGACGCGCGCGATCGCCTGGCATTCGATCTCTGGATCACGGATCGGGTCGCTCCGGGCTAGGAGCGCCGATCACGCCGCGATCGACCCCTCGATCGCCGTACCGCCGCCGATCGGCGGCGCCGGGCTACGTCGACCAGGCGCGCTCCTGGAGCACGATGTCGGTCTCGATCGCGAACGTGCACCGGCCAGACGCGAGGTCCAGCAGCTCGATCAGGTCGGGATCGATGTACAGCTGGTGGCAGTCGGCGCACAGGCCGCCGGGGATGCCGAAGCACAGCCGCTCACTCTGGTCGGGCATCCGGAAGGTTGCGTCGAACCGGGTGCTGATCAGCAAACGGGTGCAGGCAGGGCAGCGGTCGCGTCCCGAGGACATGCGCCGATGCTGCGGCCGGGCTCACCCGGCCAATATGACCCGTCGGTACTCCGGCCCCCGGTACGGCCTACTGCAGGCGAACGATGGTCTTCGCCTCGGACCAGTGGCGCTCCAGCTGGTAGTAGTCGCGCTCCGGCGGCGTGAAGATGTGGACGACCACCGAGCCGAAGTCGACGAGCACCCAGTGCGACGCCGCGGTCCCCTCGCGCCCGAACACGTGGACCTTCTCGTCGCGCATCCCGGAGACGATCCCGTCGGCGATGGCGTCGAGCTGCCGCTCCGATCCGCCCGAGGCGATCACGAAGTAGTCCGCCACGGTGGTGAGGCCGGTGAGGTCGAGCAGGACGATGTCGGCCGCCTTCTTGTCCTCGGCGAGCTCGACGATGCGGCGAGCGAGGTCGAGCGCGGACATCTCGGCATCGCCGGGGACCTGCGCGGGCGGCGACGTCAAGCCCTTCCTCGACACGCGAGTGCGATTCGGCAATCCATTGGGGTTGCGCGCGGGTTCGGTCACGAGCTGGCGGTCCTCCGTTCGCCGGCACTCGCGCCGGCCCGATAGAGCTGGTTGGCTTCGATGTACCCCGCCACGGCGGCGGGAACGAGGTAGCGGATTGATCGGCCCGCAGCGACGCGGCCACGGATCGCGGTCGACGACAGCCCGAGGCGCGGCCCCTCGAGGTAGTCGACCCGGTCCTCGCGCCCCGGGAACGTCGCGGCGAGCCACGCCGGGTCCGGCGCAGGGTAGCCCTCCCGCGGAACGACTGCCACGCGCGCCGCCCTGAAAAGCCGCTCGGGCTCGTGCCAGGACGGCAGCTCGGCGAACGTCTCGGCCGACAGGATCACGGTGAGCCGAAGGGCGCCCGCGCCACCGGGATCGGACGCCAGCCGCTCGACCGTGTCGACCGTGTACGACGGGCCCTCCCGGTCGACCTCGACTCGACTCAGCTCGAACGTCGGGTTGTCCTCGATCGCCAGCTCGACCATCGCGAGCCGATGCTCGGCCGCCGTCACCTTGCCGGCGGGCTTGTGCGGTGGCCGACCCGCCGGGACGAACAGGATCCGGTCGAGCCGGAGCGCGTCTCGGGCCTCCTCGGCGATCGCGAGATGCCCGACGTGGATCGGATCGAACGTCCCGCCCATCACCCCGACGCCGGTCATGGCGACGATCTCGAGGCGGTCAACGGCGCGCAGCCCAGGGCTCCGCCTCCCACTCGAGCTCGACCTCGCCGAGCCGAACGGCGTCGCCCGGCTGGATGCCGGCGCGACGGAGCTCCGCGTCCACGCCCAGGCGGACGAGGTCGCGCTGGAAGCGCTCGGCCGATTCCTCGACCTCGAAATCGGTCTGGGCGGCGAGCCGCTCGATGCGCCGGCCCGAGACGCGGAAGGCGAGGTCGCCCTCTCGGGTCACCGTCACCTGGTCGCGTGCGGGGTCGATCCGATGGACGACGACCTCCGAGGCATCCGGCGTCTGCCAGGCACCGTCGAGCTGGTCACTGCGTGGAAGCAGTGCCGCGACGGCCGCCCGGAAGCCGTCGATGCCCTCGCCGGTCGACGCCGAGATCGCCACGACCGGCAGCCCATCGCGCTTGCGCGCCCGCTGGAATGCGGGCCAGGTGTCGGCGGCCGCGGGAAGGTCGACCTTGTTGAAGGCGATCAGTATGGGCTTCTCGAGCAGGGCGGCGTCGTGGGCCTCGAGCTCGTCACGTATCACCTGGTGAGCCCACTCCGGGTCCCGTGACGAGCCATCGATTACGTGGACCAGCACGCGCGTCCGCTCCACGTGTCGCAGGAAGGCGTGGCCCAGCCCGGCGCCGGAGCTCGCGCCTTCGATGAGCCCGGGCACGTCGGCGATGGTCGGCCGGAGGTCGCGGCCGCCCGGTTCCAGCACCCCGAGGTCCATCACGCCCAGGTTCGGCTCGAGGGTCGTGAACGGGTAGTCGGCGATCTTGGGTGTGGCCGCGGTGACCGCCGCGAGCAACGTGGATTTCCCGGCGTTCGGCAGGCCGACGAGCCCGATGTCCGCGATCAGCCGCAGCTCGAGCCGGGCCCAGCGCTCCTCCCCCGGCTCGCCCTTCTGGGCGTGCTTCGGCGCCTGGTGGGTGGCCGTCGCAAAGTGCGTGTTGCCGAGCCCGCCGCGGCCCCCTCGCGCGACCATGGCCGACTGGCCCGTCGCCACGAGATCGGCGATCAGGTCGCCCGTCGCGTCGTCGAACACCGCCGTGCCGGGCGGGACCTCGAGCACCAGGTCCTCGCCCGCCTTGCCGTGCCGGCGCGCGCGTTCGCCGCGGCCTCCGGTAGGCGCCCGGAAGTGGTGCTTGTACTGGAAGTCGCGGAGCGTCGTCTCGCCGGGGTCGACGCGCAGGTAGATGGAGCCGCCGCGCCCACCGTCACCGCCGTCGGGTCCCCCGCGGGGAACGTGCGCCTCGCGCCGGAAGGTCGAGGCTCCCGCACCGCCGTCGCCGGCGCGCAGGAAGACCTTCACGCGATCGAGAAACATTCCGACCTATCTTCGCATGTGCCCGGTACGGGTCCCGTCGCCCCGCGAGCCCCGCCCGTCGCGCCGGGCGTCAGTAGTAGCGGAGCGGGTTGACGCGGTAGGAGCCGCCTTCCCACGGCGCCCCGATCCAGACCTCGAGGTGGAGGTGCGGGCCGGACGCCCAGCCGCTCATCCCGACGCGACCGACGCGGTGGCCTCGCGCCACGTCCTGGCCGACGTTTCCGGTCGCCACCGACAGGTGATTCAGCGACGTGTAGATCCCGTTGCCGTGCGAGATCCAGACCTGGTAGCCGCCACCGTTGCTCTTCCAGCCGGAGAAGATCACCCGGCCGGCGAGCGGAGCGCCCACCGAGCTGCCGTAGTCGGCGGCGATGTCGAGGCCGTAGTGCCCGTAGTGGAAGTACTGGCTGATGTAGTTGCCGCCACCGCTGACGGGCCAGGCCCACGCACCGCCCGGGTAGTTGGGGGCCGGACCGCTCCCGCCGTTGCCGCCGCCACTGTTGCCGCCGCCGCCGTTCCCACCGCCACCCGTGACCGGGCGCTGAGGGCGGGTGACCGGCTTGGGCGTCGCGATGGGTGAGCCCTTTGCGCCGGGCAGGACGAGGACCTGGCCGACGATGAGGTTCGGGTCGTCGAGCTGGTTGACCTCGATGATGTCCGTCGTCTCGATCTTGTTGGCCGCGGCGAGCGTATCGAGGGTGTCGCCGGTCTTGACCGTCACGATGAGGCCGTTGACGGGCGGGATGACGAGGTCCTGCCCGACCTTCAGCGAGTCCTTGCTCGTGAGCTTGTTCGCCCACCAGACGGTCATCATCGAGACGCCGTAGCGACTCGCGATGCCCGTCAGGGTGTCGCCGTCCTTGACCATGTGGTGCTCGAGCATCGAAGCCGACGACTTGACGCTCGTGTCCACCGCGACGGGCTTGTACAGCGTGCCGTCGTCGACCGGGGCCGGGATGTCGATCTCGTTCTCGATGGTGACCGGCCGGTCGAAGTCGATCGGCGCGGCCCCGCCGACCACCAGGCGCACGTCGCTGAGGTACCCGGGAACCTGTCCCTCGGCAGCGCCGGCCGTCGCGGCCCCGGGCGCGAGACTCAGCCCGGCCGCGGCGAGCACGATCATCGCGATCACGAGCGGGAGGACCCGATCCGTGGTCAGCCGGAGCACGAACCGCCGTCGATGGAGGCGGCGACGAACGGAGCTCCGACCCTCCGTCCCGCGGTCCGATGACCCGGCGCTGCACGGCGGCGACGGCGCGCTGTCGAGCGCGCGGCGTCGCGGTCAGGGAGTCAGCAAGGAAGCGCGCCAACCCGATGGCGCGCCGATGCAGGCGTCGCGCGTTCGCGGGGATGGTCGAGCCTGTCGCTGAACGATCTGGCTCGCTTGAGCGGGGCTGCGCGATCACGCGCCTCACGCCGCTCACGGCGTTCAGCAATCTTCACTCCTGGCTTGACGGTCCGTTGCGCGCGGTCGGCCAGGATTCAGTCGGGGTCCCTGGACCGTCGGCGGGGTCGCGATCTTGAGCTGGGGTTTCTCGCTTCGCGGCCGAGCCCGCTCCTCCGCGGGCTGCGACGTTGCGCGGACCTTACCATGCACCTCGCGCGGGCTGCAATCCAGTCACAGGGGCATTGCAATAGGGCTGCACATCGTGACGGGTGCGCGCCGGTCCGGGTCCCTGAGGTGCGCTGGGACCGGGTTGGGGAGTGCTAGGAGTCGAGGCTCTTGGTCAGCCCGGCGAGGAATTGCGCGTTCGTTTCGGTCTTGGAGAGGCGGTTGAGCAGCAGCTCGATGCCCTCGTTCGTCCCGACCGCGGACAGCATCCGGCGCATCGTCCAGACCATCTTGAGCGTGCCGTCCTCGAGGAGGAGCTCCTCGCGCCTGGTGCCCGAGCGCATCACATCGATCGACGGGAAGATGCGCTTCTCGGCGAGCTTGCGGTCGAGGATGAGCTCCGAGTTGCCGGTGCCCTTGAACTCCTCGTAGATCACGTCGTCCATCCGCGACCCAGTGTCGACGAGGCACGTGCCGATGATCGTCAGTGAGCCGCCCTCCTCGATCTTTCGGGCGGCGCCGAAGAACCGCTTCGGGGGATAGAGGGCGATCGGGTCGATGCCGCCCGACAGGGTTCGGCCCGATGGCGGGAGCGCGAGGTTGTACGCCCGGGCGAGCCGGGTGATCGAGTCGAGCAGGATCACGACGTCGCGCCCGGTCTCGACCTGGCGCTTGGCGATCTCGAGCGCCATCTCGGCCACGTGGGTGTGGTTCTCGGTGGGCTCGTCGAAGGTCGAGCTGATGACCTCGCCCTTGACGCTGCGGCGCATGTCCGTGACTTCCTCGGGCCGCTCGCCGATGAGGGCGACCATCAGGAGGATGTCCGGGTAGTTCGCCGTGATGCCGTTGGCCATCGCCTTCAGGAGCATCGTCTTGCCGGCCTTGGGCGGGCTGACGATCAGGGCGCGCTGGCCCTTCCCGATCGGGTTGACCAGGTTGATCATCCGCTGGCTCAGGTTCTTGGGATCGCTCTCGAGGTTGATCAGGACGTCCGGGTGGACCGGCGTGAGGTCGTTGAAGACCGGCCGGCTGCGAGCCGTCTCGATGTCGACCCCGTTGACGGCGTCGACCCGGAGCAGGCCCCAGTACTTCTCCTGCTCGCGCGGCGCGCGAACGGCACCCGCGACGCGATCGCCGATCCGGAGGCCGAACCGGCGCACCTGGCTCGAGCTGACATACACGTCCTCGAGGCTCGGGAGCAGGCCGTGGCGGCGCATGAAGCCGTAGCCCTCGTCGACGACGTCGAGGATGCCGGTCGCGTAGTCGAGCCCGGCGCGCTCCGTCTGGCGCTGCAGGATCGCGTCGACGAGATCGTCCTTGCGCTCGTCGGTCGGGGTCTCGAGCTCCAGCTCCCGCCCGACCTGGCGGAGCTCTGCGACGCTCATCTCGCGCAGGTCGGCGACCTCGAGGTCGTTCCGCTCGCGAGCGGCCTCGAGCTCCTGCATCTCATCGTATTCGCTGACGGGGGCGCGACCGCCACCGCCCACCTGGCCACGGCGGCGCGGCCGGCGGTTGCGCATGGTGCGCTGATCTGGTGCGGGCATCGGGGTAGGGTTCACCTGCTCTGAGGTCGTATCCGGGATGGACACAAGGGTTCGCCCACGCCAACACGTGTCCGCTCGCGGACCGGGGTGGGGACGGTCGGACTATAGGCTCGGCTGCGCGCCTCGTCAATCACGCGCCTGGGCCGCCGGGGCAAGGTGGCTACGATTCGTGTGATGACGAGCGATCGGGCGCGATTCGAGATCAGGCCGTTGGAGCCCGGCGACATCGACGCCGCCGCCGCGTTGCTCGCCGAGCGGCATCGGCGCCACATCGCCGTCGAGCCGCTCCTCGGTCCCGACTTCACGGAACCCGCTTTGGCGCGGACCGCGATCGCGACCCTGCTCGACACGGACGGGGCGTCGGGCGTCGTCGCGGTCCGCCACGGGGAGCTGGCGGGCTACCTCGTCGGGGTCTCGAAGGCGGAGTCCGTCTGGGGCCCGAATGTCTGGGTCGAGGCCGCCGGGCATGCCGTTTCGAGCGCCTCGATCGTGCGCGAGCTCTACGCGGGGATCGCCGGCGAGTGGGTCGCCGCGGGCCGGGCGAACCACCACGTCCTCGTGCCGGCGTACGACACGGAGCTCGTGGACGCCTGGTTCAGCCTCGACTTCGGGCAGCAGCACGTCCACGCGATTCGAGCCGTGCCAGATGCGTCGTTCGGGGTCACGCCGCGACGAGATCTCGTCGTCCGCCGAGCGACGCTCGACGACATCGAGCCGTTGATCGCGCTCGAGCGGGTGCTCCCGCTCCACCTTCGGGAGTCGCCAGTGTTCTCGAGGCTGGCGGCCTCCGATCCTGCCGAGGTCCGCGCCGAGCTCGTCTCGGACCTCGAGGGCTCGGCCTTCACGTACTGGGTCGCCGAGCACCAGGGGCTGATCATCGGCACCGCGATCGGCTGCTCGCTGGAGGTTTCCCCCGGCCACCAGGGCCCGAACCGGCCGCCGAACGCGGCATTCCTCGGCTATGCCGCGGTCCTGCCCGAGGCGCGCGGCATCGGTGCCGGGCGTGCGCTGGGCGAGACGGTGCTCGCCTGGGCGCGTGACCATGGATTCGCATCCGTTGCGACGGACTGGCGCTCGGCCAACCTCGAGGCCGATGGAGCCTGGCGAGCGATGGGCTTCCGCCCAACCTTCCGACGTCTCCACCGGTCGATCGCCTAGCTCGTCAACGCGCCTCGGCGGGGCTCGGTCTTGCCTCAGGGTGCGAGGCAAGGCCCTCGAGCCAGGCGTACGGCTCGGACTGCTGGACGAGCTGGCCGGCGTCGTGACCGTTGTATCGCCAGACCCGGATCTCCTTGGGGCCGGCCTAGTCGATGCAGGCCGCGAAGACCGTCGACGGCGGGCAGATGTCATCCATGATGTTTCCGCTACTCGACCGCGGCCGGGGTCAGATAGACGTGCCGCTCGATCAGCTCGATCGTGGGCCCAACGAGCTCGACGCGGACGGTCAACGGCAGGTCGGCCGACGATCGACCGACGAGGATTTGCACGAAGCCGGGCTCAACCACGCGGCGAAGGTCCGCGTCGATGAAGGCGAGCTGCTCGGTCGACAAACGGAAGACGACGGTCCGGCGCTCGCCGGGCCGAAGGTGGACCCGACGAAACCCGCGCAGCTCGAGGACTGGCCGCGCGACCGATGCTTCCTCGTCGCGCACGTAGAGCTGGACGACCTCGGCGCCCGGTCGGTCGCCGGTGTTCGTGACGTCGACTCGGATCGCGAGCTCATCGCCATGCGTCCGCAGGGTTGTCCGATCCACGCGCAGCTGGTCCATCGCAAACGTCGTGTAGGAGCGACCGTGGCCGAACGGCCACAGCGGCGCGGTCGGGCCGTCGACGTAGTCGACCTTCCAGTTCGAGCGACCTCCTGTCGGATGGTGGCGGTAGGTCAGCGGTACCTGGCCGACATGACGCGGGATGGTGACCGGCAGGCGGCCGCCCGGCTCGCTGTCCCCGGCGAGGACCGCCGCGAGCGCTTCTGGTCCTGCGTCGCCTGGGACCCACGCAAGCAGGACGGCGGCACAGTGAGTCGCGGCCCACTCGATCGCGAGCGGCCGACCGCTGACGAGAACGAGAACGGTCGCGGTCCCGGTCGCGACGACGGCCTCGAGCAGCTCCTGCTGCCGCCCCAGCAGACCGAGGTCGCGGCGGTCGCGGGACTCGCCGGTCGTCGCATCTTCGGTGAGGCCCGAGCGCTCGCCAAGGACGAGGACGGCGACGTCGGCATGCATTGCGACCTCGACCGCCTCCCGCAGCGCATCGTCATCGCCATCGCGGAGGCCCGTCCCGGGGGCGTGGACGACCCGCCCCTCGCCGAGGCGTGCGCGCAATGCGGAAAGGATCGTCGGCCGGCCAGCGAGCTCGTCGACTGGATTGATCACCTCGCTCGATGGAAACCCGAACGGGTTCGCCCGATGGCGAAGCTCGGCAAGCGTCTCGATGTGCGGCAGGTGCGCATAGTCGCCCATGAGGTCGCGGGCACTGTCGGCGATCGGGCCGATGACCGCGATCCTGCCGATGCCAGCCGCCAGCGGCAGCGTCCCGTCGTTCTCGACCAGGACGAACGAGCGTTCCGCGAGATCGCGGGCGAGCGCCATCTCGTCGGCCTCGAGCGCCGCTCGGGCTGCTGGCGAGGGCGCCTCGACATACGGCCGTTCGAACAACCCGAGACGGACTTTCAACGTGAGTGTCCGCTCGACGGCACGATCGAGGAGCGCCAGCTCGACGCGGCCATCGTCGATCGCCCTCCCAAGCGGCGCGCCGTAGCCCGTCGTCGTCGGCAGCTCGTTGTCCATCCCAGCTCGGAGCGCCATGGCCGCGGCCGTCCCGAGGTCAGCCGTCAGCCGGTGCGAGCCGACGAGCATCTGGACGGCCGTGTAGTCGGAGACCACGAGGCCGTCGAAGCCCCATTGATCCCGAAGGATCCGCGACAGGAGCTCGTGCGACGCGTGGCACGGGACACCGTCGACATCGCAATAGGCCGGCATCGCGCACGCCAGGCCAGCGCCGCGAACGACCGCCTCGAACGGTAGGAGCTGTTCGTCGTGAAGCTCGCGAGGCCCAACGTGGGCCGGCGCCTGATTCAAGCCCCCTTCGGCAAGTCCGTGCCCGACGAGATGCTTCGCGGTGGCCGCGATGCCCGTCTCGAGGTCGTGACCCTGGAGGCCTCGAACATACGCGGACCCGAGCGTCGCCGCGACGAACGGATCCTCGCCGTACGTCTCTTCGACCCGACCCCAGCGGGGGTCGCGGGTGACGTCGAGGACCGGCGCGAGAGCGAGGCTGGCCCCGATCGACTGCATCTCCCGGCGGATCGTGACGGCGATGGCTTCGACGAGGTCGGGATCGAAGGCGGCGGCTGCGCCGATCGACTGCTGGAACGACGTCGCGCCTCGCGCAAGCAGCCCGTGCAGTGTCTCCTCGTGCAGGATGGCCGGGATGCCGAGGCGCGTCTCCTCGATGAGGTAGCGCTGAATGGTGTTGGCCGCCTGCGCGGCGCCGGGCGGATCGAGGTTGGTGGCGCCCGCAACACGGCTGATCTGGCCGATGCCGTTCGCGAGCCGGTCGCGGATGCGCGCAGGGTCGAGCTCCGTCTCGCTGGAGAACAGTTCGAACGACCAGAGCGACCCGACCTGGGCGAGCTTCTCGTCGAGGGTCATGCGGGCGAGGAGGTCGGCGACGCGCTCGTTGACCGGCAGGCCGGCGTCGCGATAGCGCACACCCGCGATCGTCATCAGCCCTTCACCGCGCCACTCGTGAGCCCGCTGACGATGTGTCGCTCAGCGAACAAGTAGAAGACGATCGCCGGGATGATCGAGATGACGGTATAGGCCAACACCCGCGCCCGGTCGGAGCTGAACTCGGTCGAGAAGTTCATCGCACCGAGCGGCAGCGTCCATTGGTCGGCGCCATTGAGAATGACGAGCGGGAGGAAGAACGCGTTCCAGGTGCCGACGATCACCAGGACGCTCACGGTCGCGAGCGCCGGCCGGGCAAGCGGCAGGAGGATTCGCCAGAAGAAGCCGAACGTGCTGCAGCCGTCGATCCGCGCCGCGTCCTCGAGCTCGGCCGGGATGCTCCGGAAGAACGGACGCAGGATGACGATCGTGAGCGGTAGGGCGAACGCCGCCTGGGGCAGGGCGACGCCCAGGTGGTTGGCAGACAGGCCCAGCTCGCGCACCAGGATGTACAGGGGCAGGATCGCGACGGCAGAGGGAAAGAGCAGCCCGAGAACGAACAGCAGGTACAGGGCCTCGCGACCCGGGAACATCATCCGGGCGAAGACGAATGCGGCACCCGAGGCGAAGGAGACGGTGAGCGCGAGTGCGACCGCAGCCACGATCAGGCTGTTGAGCGCCTGCCGCCAGAACGTCGGGGCGTACTCGCCAAACAGGACGTCCGTGTAGTTCGTGGTGACCCAGTCGGTCGGCAGGATCGCCCCAGGGTTCGCGGCGAGCTGGCCGTTTGTCTTGAAGCCACCGAGCACCGTGTAGACCAGCGGAAACAGGATCGCCGTGGCGACGAGGATCAGGATGCCGATCGCGATCAGGCCGGGTAGGGTCGGCCGCCTCGCCGCCGGCCACGGGGTGGTCATCGTCCTCAGCCGCCGTACGCCGTCACGGCACCTTCGGTGTCGCGTCGCAGCACGTAGCGCTGGTAGAGCAGGGCCACGACGAGGCAGAAGAGGAAGAGGATGACCGCGAGCGCGCTCCCGTAGCCGAACTGGTGGCTCCTGAAGCCAGCCTTGAACATGGCGATCGCCATCGTGCTCGAGGCATCGACGGGACCGCCGGCGGTCATGACCCAGACGATGTCGAACAACTGGAGCGCGCCGATCATGGACAGGAAGACCGACACCCGGATCGTTGGCCCGAGCAGCGGCAGCGTCACGTAGCGGAACGCTGACCGGCGGTCGGCTCCATCGATGTACGCCGCCTCCTGGAGCTCTCGCGGGATGCCCTGGAGACCGGCGAGCATGATGATCATGTGGAAGCCGAAGTACTTCCACGTGATGATCACGAACAGCGTGATCATCACGAGCGCCGAGTCCCCCAGCCAGTCCTGGATGAAGGCCTCGAGGCCGACATTCGCGAGCGTCGAGTCGACGACCGAGTGGGGCCGCAGCATCAGGGTGAAAACGACGCCCGTCACGGCCTCGGAGAGGACGTACGGCAAGAAGAACAGGACCCGGAGGATGGCCCGGCCTCGGAAGCGCCGGTGGAGGAGCACCGCGAGCGCCAGGCTGAATGGAAGCTGGATCCCGAGGGACAGGATCACGACCAGAAGGTTGTTGCCGATCGACGTCGTGAAGCCCTTGCTGCCGAATGCCGTGATGTAGTTCTGAAGCCCGACGAATTCGGTGAGCGGCGTCAGGCCGTTCCATTTGAACAGGCTGTACTGAACCGCCTGGGCGACTGGCAAGAGCACGAAGACCGCATACAGGAATAGGGCTGGCAGCACGAACACGCCGATCGTGAGCCAACGACCAGAGCGCCCGAAGCGGCGCGCGCGGCGTATGGCGGCCGTCATGGCGGTACGTCCTCAGTCAGAGGGGACGTGACGAGCGGGCCGACGCTGCGGGCCCGCTCGTCGTTGTAGCACGCGGTCTTGGCGTGACGGCAGCGCCTACTGGGCGGCCGCGTCGGTCAACGCTTGACAGACATCCTGCGGGCTGGACTGGCCGAGGAACAGCGCGATCGTGGCGTCATTGAACGCCTGGCTGAGTGCGCCCGATGTCGCCTGGTCGAGGTACAGCTGCATGAACGTGGCGTTGCCGCGGCCGGCGAGGACAGCCTGGAGATTCGGGTCCTTGACCGTGCCTTCGGTGCCGACCACCGTCGAGAGGCCGACGTTGTCGCTGTTCAGCTTGTTGCCGTTCTCGACGCTACTGAAGAACTTCAGGAAGTCGATGGCCTCTGGCGGCGCGTTGACGCCGACTGCGATGCCGTTGCCCCCGCCGACGCCGTCGGTCGCCGCGCCGGCGCCGCCAGCGATGGTCGGGAAGGCGAACCAGCCGAGCTTGTCGCCGAGGCCCTTCTTGTCGGCGCTCTGGTCCATTTGGACCGACGGCGCCCACTGGCCCATCAGCTCCATCGCGGCCTTGCCGTTGCCGACCGCCGCGGCCTCGGCGTTGTAGTCCGCCGACCTGTACCCGTCCTGGTAGGGGTTGAGGGCGTTGAGCTTGATGACCTCGTCACCGGCCTTCGTGCAGACGTCAGTGTTCCAGTCGCCGCTCTGGATCATCTGCGAGAGCGCCTCCCCACCGCCCGTCCGGAGCAGCAGGTACGTCCAGAGGTGCATCGAGGGCCACTTGTCCTTGCCCGCGATCGCGAGCGGCTGAATGCCCGCGTCCTTGAGCTTTTGAATGGCCGCCAGGTACTCGTCCCAGGTCGCTGGCGGGGCGGTGATCCCGGCCTGCTCGAAGAGTGCCTTGTTGTACCAGAAGCCGATCATGCCCATGTCCCAAGGCACGCCGTATTGTTTGCCGTTGTAAGCGTAGATGCTCATGGCGCCGGGATTGACGGTGTCCTTCCAGTCGGCGATGTCAGTGGTGATGTCCTTGAGGAGACCGGCCTCCGCCTGGTCGGCCATGATGCCGCCGCCCCACGACTGGAACAGGTCGGGGTAGTCCGCCCCGGCGGTCGTTGACAGCTTCGTCTTGAACGCCTCGTTCTCGAGGACCGTGATCTTGATCGTGACGTTGGGATGGGCGGCCGAATAGGCGTCGGCGGCGGCCTGGAAGTCAGCCTTGCCGGGGTCGCCGGTTGTGATGTGCCACCAGTCGACGGTGACCGGCTGCCCCCCGCTGGCCTGTGACGCCGCCTGCGACGGAAGTGCGGCCGAGGCCGCGGTCGATGGTGACGGCGTCCCGCCGCCAGAGCAGGCTGTGATCGCGAGCGATGCGGTCACGAGAAGGATCGCGATCCGATACCGGGATGTCATTGGCCTAGTCTCCCCTCGGTGCAGGTCGCGCCACGGCGCGGATGGCCGGTTGGACGATGCGCGGTTTCCTCCAAGGCGCTCGTCGTGCCGGACCGCGAGTCGACGTGCGAGTCCGCCACGCCAGAGATGAGGAGCACGCTGGCCTGACACGTCGATTGACATTCGATGTCGGTACCGGCGCGTTACGGAGCAATCGCGCCCAGCTCCTCTCGAAACTTGCGTCACCTCTATCGATAGTTTCGGGCTCGCGCCAAGGCACTCTAAGGTTGCCATTCCGCGATTGTCAAGGGTGATTTTCCACGTCTCGCTCGCGAGCCGGCGAGGCTACGACGGGTCGCGCGAAAGTTTCGTCGATTGCGTCGAATTCGCTACACTCCTGGGGTGACCTCCTCCAGCCATCCGCGCCCGACTCGGGAGGCTCCTACCACCATCGCGGATATCGCCGAGCTGACGGGCGTCTCTCTCCCGACCGTTTCAAAGGTGATCAACGGCCGCAAGGACGTCTCGCCCGAGACCCGCAGGCGGATCGAGACGGCGATCCGCGAGCACGGCTACCGGCGATCGGCCGGGTCCAGGCCGCGAGCACCGCTCCTCGAGGTGATCTTCCACGAGCTCGAGAGCGAGTGGGCTCTCGAGATCGTCCGCGGCGTCGAGCGGGTGGCGGGACGACACCACCTGGCGGTCGTCCTGAGCGAGCTGCAGGGCCGCCGGACCCCGGGCCGCGGTTGGATCGAAGGCGTGCTTGCCCGTCGGCCGACCGGGGTGATCGCCGTATTCTCCGATATCAGCGAGTCAATGCGGGCCCAGCTCGCTACCCGGGGCATCCCATGCGTCGTTGTCGACCCGACGGGCGAGCCGTTTCACGACATACCTTCGATCGGGGCCACGAACTGGAACGGCGGGCTCACGGCGACCCGGCATCTCCTGTCCCTCGGTCACCGCCGGATCGCGGTCATCGGCGGCCCGGAGGCGATTCTGTGCAGCCGCGCCCGCATCGACGGCTATCGGGCGGCCATGGACGAGGCCGGCGTGCCGGTAGGGCCAGAGCTCATCAGCCACGGCAATTTCCACGTCGCGGACGGCATCGACCGTGGCCGGGCGCTGCTCCGGCTCAAGGACCGGCCAACGGCAATCTTTGCCGGCAACGACCTCCAGGCACTCGGCGTCTACCAGGCCGCGCGCGAGGCGCGACTCCATATTCCCGAGGACCTCAGCGTCGTCGGCTTCGACGACCTGCCCGTCACCCGCTGGGTTTCGCCGCCGATGACGACGATCCGCCAGCCGCTGCTCGACATGGCGACGGCGGCTGCGGAGATCGTGGTGGCGATGTCCCACGGCGAGACGCCGCCGCAGATGCGTCTCGAGTTGGCCACGGAGCTCGTCGTCCGCGAGAGCACAGCGCCGCCGCCGGCGACGGCGAGCGCGGCCGCATGACGGGATTTGCCGGCATCGCCGCTGCGATCACACGGCCGGCACGGCACCGCTGACAGAGCAGGATCGCGCCGTCGGAGTGACCGCGCTGCCCGTGGTCTCCTGGTCAGAGATCAGCCACAGCCCGACCGCCATGGAGCCACGCGAGCTCCGTGTCCACCATGAACCGGGCGCCCCATGCGCCATGTGAGGTCGTATCACCCGGCTCCCTCATGAGGTCCGCCAGTGGCCCTCAACGTACATCCACCGCCAGTATTCGAGCTGCGCGGCGAATGCCGAGTTCCGCTCTGCGACACCCTCGACCGGGTATCGCGCGGCAGCCCGGACCTCCTCTTGGGGGCCCGGCACTCGAGACCACGCAATCGCGGCTCCGGCGAACGCATAGCGTGCCTGCTCGGTGCCGCGTTCTGCGACCGTGCGGATGAAGCCGACGACGAGGTCGTAGCGAGGCCGTGGGCGATCGAGCCACCGACGAGGATCTCGAGGACATCGTCGCGACCTCTGAGCCGCGCGACTGCGCGTTCGATCGTCTCACTGTGGTGATCCAGCATCGCCGGCTGGGGAGCCGGATCAGCCGACCTTCGCCGGCTCCCCCGACTTGGCGCTCGCATCCGCCGCCGCGCGTGCGGCCTCCCAGTCGCGCTTGAACTGGACGACGCCCTTGTCCGTGAGCGGGTGGTGGACCATCTGCTGGAACACCTTGAACGGCAACGTCGCGATGTGCGACCCGTTCAGCGCGGCCTCGGTCACGTGTCGCGGATGGCGGACGGAGGCGGTCAGAACCTCCGAGTCGAGCTCGAAGAACCGGATGATCTCGGCGAGCTCGCGAATGACCTGCATGCCGTCCTCGTTGATGTCATCGACGCGCCCGACGAACGGCGAGAGGAGCGACGCACCGGCCTTCGCGGCGAGGAGGCCCTGGTTGGCCGTGAAGATGAGCGTGCAGTTGGTCCGGATCCCCTCGGCGCGGAAGCCGTTCATCGCCGCGAGCCCGCTCTCGGACATCGGGACCTTCACGTAGATGTTGTCGGCCAGCTTCGCGAAGTGGCGGCCCTCCTTGAGCATGCCCTCGACGTCGTCGGCCACGACCTCGGCCGAGACGGGGCCCGGCGTGATCCCGCAGATCAGCTGGAGGACCTCGTCGTAGGTCATCCCCTTCGTCTTGCCGAAGAGGGTCGGGTTCGTGGTCACGCCGTCGAGCACGCCCCACGAATGGACCGTGCGGATCTCTTCGATGTCGGCGGTGTCGAGGAACAGTTTCATGGTGCGCGCCTCCGGAGGGCTGGCTCGGAAGCGAGATTCTAAACCGACTCGACCTCGACCCCGTGCGGTTCGACGACGGCTGCGTCCTTGCGTGGAGCATGCGAACGGCGCGGCGCACTGTCCTTGAGCGCCGCCTTCACGAAGCCGTCGAAGAGCGGGTGCGGTCGCTCGGGGCGGCTCTTGAACTCGGGGTGGAACTGGGACGCGACGAACCAAGGGTGATCCTGGAGCTCCACGATCTCCACGAGGCGGCCATCCGGTGACTGGCCTGACAGGAGCATCCCCGCGCCCTCGAGCGTCGCCCGGTAGGAGTTGTTCACCTCGAAGCGATGACGGTGGCGTTCGTAGATGACTTCCTGGCCGTACGCCTCGGCGGCCTTCGAGCCGGGCGTGAGGCGGGCCGGGTAGAGCCCGAGGCGCATCGTGCCGCCCTTGTCCTCGAGCTCGCGCTGGTCGGGCATGAAGTCGATGACCGGGTTCGTGGTGAACATGTCGAACTCGGTCGAGTTGACGTCCTTCGACCCGACGACTTCGCGGGCGAACTCGATGACCGCGCACTGCAGCCCGAGGCAGAGGCCGAGGTACGGCACCTTGTGGTCGCGGGCGAAGTGGGCGGCGAGGACCTTGCCCTCGATGCCGCGGTGGCCGAAGCCACCCGGGACGACGATGCCCGCCGCGCCCTCGAGCGTGGCGTGCAGGCTCTCCTTCGAGAGCGATTCGGAATCGACCCAGCGGATGTGGACGTCGACGTCGTTCGCCCAGCCGGCGTGCTTCATCGCCTCCGTGACCGAAAGGTAGGCGTCGGGCAGCTCGATGTACTTGCCGACGAGGGCGATCTCCAGCTCCGGCTTCTCACGCTTGATGTTGGCGACGAGCGCGCGCCAGCCGGCGAGGTCGGGAGCCGTGTCCGGGTCGCCGAGGCCGAGCTCGCGCACGATCAGCCGGCCGAGGCCGAAATCCTCGAACTGGAGCGGCACCTCGTAGATCGTGTCCGCGGTGGGCGCCGGGATGACCGCGTCGGTGGCGACGTCGGTGAACAGCGCGATCTTTTCGCGGATCTCGTCAGGGACCTCGTGGTCCGAGCGAAGGACGATGACGTCCGGTTGGATTCCGATCCCGCGCAGCTCCTTGACGGAGTGCTGGGTCGGCTTCGTCTTGAGCTCGCCGGTCGCGGCGAGCGCCGGGAGCAGCGTCACGTGGACGTACAGCACGTTCGCGCGCCCGACATCCTTGCGCATCTGGCGGATGGCCTCGAGGAACGGCAGGCTCTCGATGTCGCCGACCGTGCCGCCGACCTCGACGATCACCACGTCCGGGTCGCCCTGTCGGGCGACGCGCGTGATCCGCTCCTTGATCTCGTTGGTGATGTGCGGGATGACCTGGACCGTGCCGCCGAGGTAGTCCCCGCGGCGCTCCTTCGCGATCACGGCCTGGTAGATGCGGCCGGTGGTCACATTGGACAGCTGGGTGAGGTTCTCGTCGATGAACCGCTCGTAGTGCCCGAGGTCGAGGTCCGTCTCAGCCCCATCGTCCGTGACGAAGACCTCGCCGTGCTGGTACGGGCTCATCGTGCCCGGATCCACGTTGATGTACGGGTCCAGCTTGAGGATGGAGACCGTGAGGCCCCGCGCCTTGAGAATCCGACCGATGCTCGCGGCGGTGATGCCCTTCCCGAGCGAGGAGGTCACCCCTCCGGTCACAAAGACATACTTCGACATAGGTCGGGCGCCTCCGGGGGTTTTTCGAATGCTATCGAAAAGGACCCCGAGAGGCAACAGGAAGCTCTGCTGATGCGCCTCGACGCGACGGTCCAGGGCGCTTACAGGAGCTGCGCGTAGCCAGGTACTCGACAAGCTCGCATCCGTCAGCGGCGGCCTCGGGCGCGGACGGGCGCCCAGTTCGCTACGGCGCCAACGCCGCGTCGAGGAGCCGTTCCACGGTTGGCTCGATGATGAAGTCCGGGTGGTTGACGAACATCACGACGATCGCTCGCTGCGCCGGGAAGTAGACCCACTGCGAGCCGTAGCCGGTCTTGCCGCCGGAATTGGCGATTGCATTCGCCTGGCTGTACGGAGCAGCTTCGAGCCCGTAGGCCCACTGCTCATGCGGGCCCGCGAGCATCAGCTCGAGCGACGATTCATCGACGATGTCGCCGGCGAAGAGGTGCCACAGCCAGGTGGCGAGCGACGGGGCATCACTGGCGATCGATCCTGCGCCGGTTCCGAAAGTCGCCGAAGAGATGCACGACAGCGCGCCACCGGCACCCATGTCCGATGCATCGAACCGACCGAGATGCTCATCGATCGGGAGGGCCCACGGCTGTGGGGTCAGGCCACCAGCCTCCTGGTCAAGAATCCGATCTGCGCCCACCGGGTCGAGGATCTCGGTCCGCAACGCCGAGCCGTACGAGACGCCGGTCGCATGCTCGGCGGCGATGGCCAAGAGCTCGTACGACGGGCTGGAATAGGCGTAGCTTCCGGCTGCAGCGACGGGGGGCTTGTACCCGGCCACCCGGTCCTCCGCCGTCCAGGCTCGAGCGGGATCAGCGACGATCCGGTCGGCGGCGTCCGATCCGTGATCGGCCAGACCCGCGCGCATCTCGAGTGCCTGGCGAACGGTCGCGCCGTTCGCATCCACCTGCAGGTCGCCCAGATACGACGCGAGCGGAGCATCCAGGTCGATGGTGCCCAGCTCGGCCAGGCGCAGGATCAGCACGGCGGTGAACGTCTTGCTGAGGCTCGCGATCGCGAATTCGTCCGCGGGCGTGGCCAGACGGCCCTTGGGACCCGCGACGCCGGCCGCGCCGGCCCATGAGCCGTCCTCGGTCACGATGGCGGCAATCATGTCGGGGGCGCCGGCGTTGACGCCTGCATCCAGAGCGGCTTGCATCGCGTCTGCTCGCGATCCCGAGAACACTTCGCTCGAGATCGGACCGAGGGGCACGTACGCGTACGCCGACGGCGAGATCGTCGAGTCGGCGGCTGTGGGGGACGGCACGGGCGCCGATGCGCCGGCGGACGGGGAAGCGGCGGGTACGGAGGCCGCACCCGAGCCCGGCGGCGTCACGGTCGCCCCGCAGGCGCCGGCAACGAGGACGACCACGACACCAAGCGCTGGGAGCTTCATCGTGTGACTCCTTGGCGTCCGGCGCACGGTCCGGAGACGTTGCGGGCCGCCCAAGAAGAACCTGGTTGGTTCCGCGGTGATGAGAGGCCCGCTCGCGCCGGGGTTTTCAATCCCCGCGGAATGCGCCTACCGGCTCGCTCCGTAGCGCTCGACCGATGCAAGCGGACCGCCAACCCCTATACCGCCGACGATCAGCACGGAGCCGTCGCGAAGCAACACGGCTTTTGCGCCCGCGCGTGCCTCGAGAAGCCGCGCGGCCGTCGTCCACGACCTGGTTGCCGGGTCGTAGAGCTGGACGGTGGTGACGCCCGTGTTCGTATTGAGACCCCCACCGGCCATCAGGACCCTGCCGTCGAGCAACAGGGTCGCGGTCTGCCAGCGCTGGAGCTCGAGCATCGGCGAGATCGTCGTGAAGGCGTGCGTTGCTGGGTCGTACAGCTCCGCCGTCGATCTCGCGCCGCCGGCGACGAGCACCGTGCCATCCGCCAGCAGCGTCGCAGTGTGGTCATCGGAGCGGGTCTCCATCATGTTGCCCGTCGCGCTCCACGTCTCGACCTGGGGGTCGTACACCTCGGCCGTGCGTACCTGGACGCCGGGGCCGAAGCCGCCGGTGACGAGGACCGTCCCGTCGGGCAGGAGCGTGATGCCCGGTGACGCCCGCCACGTGGTCATTGCTCCTGTGGCCGTCCATTCCCCGCTGATCGGGTCGTAAAGCTCCGCGACGAGGTTCGGCTCCGAGCCGCCCGTCCCGCCGGCCACGAGCACCGCGCCACCCGGCAGGACCGTTGCGGCATGCTGGCTGCGAGCCTCGACCATGCTGCCCGTCGCCATCCACTCGCCACTCTCTGGGTCGAAGAGCTCGGCAGTCGCCAGGTTGACCCCATTCCGGGTGCCCCCGGCAACGAGCACCAGTCCACTCGGCAATAACGTCGCGGAGGGTCGATTTCGAGCGAACAGCATGTCGTCCACGACGGTCCAGACACCATCCGCCGGTTCGTACACCTCCGCGGCGGCCGTTGGGATGTCGTTCACGCCACCCGTGGCGAGGACCCTGCCATCGGCGAGCAGGTTCAGCGTCGCTGAGTCGTCATGCGGCTGGGAAAGGCCGCCGGTGGGGAGCCATGCGGCGGGCTTGGGAAACAGCTGGCTCCCGATGCCGATCGCGGTGGCAATGAGCGCCACCGTGAGCAGCACGACGAGTCCGACCAGCGCGAGTCGAGCCGTCGCCGGATTGCCCATGGAGAGCGCGCCCGCGGGCCAGGTGCGACGATCGAGCATCGGCAGCCTCGGACGGCGCTGGCCAGTGGAACGGGCCTGGGCGAGCGCTGCATGGACAACTCCCGATGGCGCGATCGAGGGGCCGAAGTCCTCGAGCACGGCCTTCAGCTCGCGATCGAAGTCGAAGACCGCGCTCATGCCGGCTGCCCGTTGAGGACCGTGGACCGATCTCCGGCGGCGACCGCTGCGCGCAGGGCACTGGTCGCGTGATGGAGCCGGGAGCCCACGGTGCCGTAGGGCACGCCGAGGATCTCCGCGATCTCGCCCAGCGAGAGGCCGGAATAGTGGTGCAGGACGACGACCGTCCGATGTTCGAGCGACAGCTTCGCGAGCGCCCGGTTCAGCTCGTCGCGAAGGTCGGATTGGGCAAACGCGTCCGAGCGTGAGGGGGTGCTCTCGTCCATTCGGATCTCGTGGATCCCAGTTCGGCGCACACGCCGAGCGTCGAGGAGGCAGTAGCGAACGACGAGCCGGTAGGTCCACGCCGCGAAGCGGTCCGGATCACGGAGGCTGGGCAGCTCGCGCCAGATCTGCACGAGCGTCTGCTGGACGGCCTCGTCGGCAAGATCGCTATCCCGGACGATGCGGTAGGCGGTCGCGTAGAGACGCGGTGCGGAGGACCGTGCCAGCGCCTCGTAGGCGTCGCGGTCGCCGCTTCTGGCCCGCTCGACAAGCTCGCGATCCACCCAGGGCGTTCCTCTGGCTGGCACCCCGACGGGGCACTCACCGTACCAGAGGCCCATGGGGGCCCGGACTTTCAATCAAGCCTGACTCGCTCGAGCGGGAATCCGCAACGTCCCAGTCGGCCGGCGGGGCGAGCCTTAAGCGGGCATTCGCGCGCGCAGCCAGCCGGCGAGGTCGCTCGCCCGATCCGAGCGCGTCAGGGCGATGCCGGCGACGATCACGACGCCGCCCAGGATCTGTTCGACGCGGATCGTCTCGCCGAGGAACGCCGCGCCCAGGAGCACGGCGATGAACGGCACCAGGAACTGGAGGGCCGTGATCCGGGTCGGACCGAGGAGGCGAATCGCGCTGAAGACCACGACGTTGGCGATCCCGGCGGGGATGAATGCCGAGAAGGCGAGGCCCGCCCAGGCATCCGCCCCGATCCCCGGCCAGTCGACGCCGGCACCCAGCAGCAAGCCCGGGATCGCCAGGACGAGCGTGCCGCCGACCATCGCCCAGGCGGTGGTCCGGAGTGCCGAATGACGGTGCAGGATGGGCGCGCCGAAGGCCGTATAGATCGACCAGCACAACGCGGCGGCCAGCGTCAACAGGTCGCCGACGATCGAGGCGTTGAACGACAGGCCCGGCCCGGACGCGACGATCACGGCAACGCCTACGAACGAGATCAGGCTCCCGAACACCTTGGTCCGGGTGAGGACATCCGCCCCGCTGTATACGGCAAGGAGCGCCGTCATGACCGGCGCCGACGCGACGAGCAGCGCGGAATCGCCGGCCGGGATGTCCTGGAGCGCCGTCGACCACAGGATCTGATACACGCCGAAGCCCAGCGCTCCCAGCCCGAGCACGGGGAGCACATCGCGCCGCGGGAGCCCGAGCCGGCCCTCGCGCCATCGCAAGAGGAGCAGCAGGGTCGCGGCGGCAATGCCGAACCGGAGGAACGCGAACGTTGTCGGCGGGATCTGCTCGATCGCGGCCTTGACGACGATGAAGTTCGCCGCCCAGAGGACCATGACCACGAGCACGCCGATCTCGGCGGCTCGGCGCGCGCGGACCGGGGAACCACCCCGGGCAGGACCGCGCGGACGATCGACGGACGACGAAACGCCCGCCGGTTGACCGGCGGGCGTCGAGCCTGATTCGGGAAGAGCGGGGCTGTCGATCAGACGTCCTCGTCGAGCTCGAGGGCCTCCTCGTCGTCCTCTTCGGTGAGCTTGAGCCAGACGAACAGGCCTGCGAGGACGATGAGCGGGATCACGAGGATCGCGCCGAGCGTGATCCCGAGCGCCACCGCGACCGTCTTGAGCGCCTTCATGGTCGAACCTCCTGTCGGGGTCAGCCCTTCTTGGGCTGGGTCGGACGCCGCTGCTCCGGCGCCTTGGCGAGCATGGTTGCGATGTCGTCCCGGGTGAACTCGACGACCTCCTGGCGGAGGCCGCCCGGGGCCGCGACCTGGAGCCGGGCGATGTATGCCCCCTCGACCTCGAAGAAGAGGACCTCCCGCGGATGGTTGTCGTCGAGGTACTTGCCGATCACCCGGAGGTTGGTCTCATTGTGCTTGAGCGTCTCCTCGCTCGCCTTGCCGCGGCGGGCGACGGCGTCGTCCATGAACTTCGCGATGTCGTCATCGTGCAGGGTCAGGGTCTCGCGGGTCGCCCGGCCGATCTCCTCGCCCGGGCCGAGCGAGCGATGGACGGCGGTTCCCTGGACGACGAACCCGTTCTCCGTCTCGAGGACCACGACGCCACGCATGCCCTGGTGGTCGAGGTACGACCCGACCGAGCGCAGGACCTCTTCCCAGTCCTGCCGTGGGCTGCCCTCGTAGATCCGCATCGACTCTCCCGCGCGAGTGGTGGTGGGTCCGCGTCAGTCTACCGACGGTCGTTGGGCGCGGCAACGAGCGCGACCGCGAGTCGACCGGCGACGCGAGCGTTGTTGAGGATGAGCGCGGTGTTCGCGCGCACCGATGCCCCGTCAGTGAGCGCGGCGATGCGGGCGAGCAGCCAGGGAGTGAGGTCGGGACCGTGGATCCCGGCCTCCTCCGCGTCGATCGTCGCCCGCTCGACGGCCTCACGCGATACCGCTTCCGGCAGGGCCTCGTCGGCGGGGACGGGCACGCAGACGAGGATCCCCGAGCCGAGGCCGAGGGCGAGATGCGCCGCGATCAGCGTCCCTGCATCCGCCTCGGTCAAGGCCGAGTGGGGCGCCGGGATGCCGGCGCTGCGGGCGTAGAAGCCCGGCAGGTCCGGCTGGCCGATCGCGACCACGGGCACGCCCCGGGTCTCGAGCACCTCGAGCGTGTTGGGCACGTCGAGGATCGCCTTGGGCCCGGCGCAGACGACCGCCATCGGCGTGCGACCGAGCTCGTCGAGGTCCGACGAGATGTCCAGCGAGACCCCTGTTCCCGGGCCGACCGGGCGGTGGACGCCGCCGATCCCGCCCGTTCCGAACATCGAGATGCCGGCGGCGTGGGCGGCGATCATCGTCGCGGACACGGTCGTGGCCGCCCAGCCGCCTCGGGCCAGCGCCGGAGCGAGGCTGGGGCGCGCCGCCTTCATCACCGAGCCGCGCTCGGCGGTGGCGAGCGCCTCGAGGTCGTCGTCCGATAGGCCGACGAGGAAGCGTCCATCCCGGATCGCCACGGTGGCCGGGACCGCGCCGGATTCACGGACCGCCGCCTCCGACGAGCGCGCCACGAGGAGGTTGTCCGGGTACGCGAAGCCGTGGGTGATCAGCGTCGATTCGAGGGCGACCACCGGCCGGCCTTCGGCGAGGGCCGCCGCGACCTTGTCGGCGACGTGCAGGCGCTCGACGACGCCGCCGTTCCCGGGCAGCGCGGTCATCCTGGCGGCAGCTCGGTCCGCGGGCTGCGCAGGTGGCGCGCGGCGGCGCGATGGCCGGCGATCGTCGCTCGATGGAGCGCGTCCGTGCCCGCATGACCCGTCTTGAGCGCCGTGAGCCAACCCGCGATGAACCCGGCGTCGAACGCGTCCCCGGCGCCCGTCGTGTCGTCGGCAGGGATCGCACTCGTCGCGATGTCGAACCGGAGCGGCTCGCCGGCCACGTCTCGATCGTCGCGAGCGAATACGCGCGCGCCTCGCGAGCCGCGCTTGATCACCGCGATTCGGGCGTCGGCCAGGAGGCCCTCGGGCGCGTGCCGACCGAGGAGCGCATCGGCCTCCGATTCGGTGGCGAAGACCACGTCCGGCTGGAGCCGGGCCACCAGCTCCCGCGCCTCGCGGCGGCCGTGCGCGATGAGCGGGCCGACGGACGCCAGGTCGACCGAGACGCGCACGCCCCGCGCGCCGCGGGCACGCGCCAGCTCGACCGCGCGAACACCCGCGCTGCCGAGTGGCTCGACGAGCAGCGAGTAGGCCGGCAGGTGGATGAGGTCGAGCCCGTCGAACCACTCGGCCTTCAGGTCGGCCGGCTGCATTCGCGTGGCGGCTCGTCGATCGGCGACGAACGACCGCTCGCCGCTCGGCGCGACGAGAACGCCGATGCGACCGGTCCGATGGCCCGCGATGCGGATCGCCCGGACCGTCACGTCGTCGCGCTGCAGCTGGGCCACGAGCGACCGGCCCGCCCCATCGCGGCCGATCGCGCACACGAGCTGTGATCGGGCGCCGAGCCTGGCGAGCCAGCGCGCGACGTTCGCCGCCGAGCCACCCTGCCGGATCTCCACGCGACCGGGGATGTCCGTGCCACTCTCGATCGGAGCCGAGGCGCGGAGGACGACGTCGAGCACGAGGTCACCGAGGACCAGGACTCGGGGCGGCGTCGGCCGAACGGGGCTCGTCGGGGCAGGAGCCGTCACAACGCGGATGGTAGCGATGGCGGCGCGGCGTCAAGGTTCCGTAACGGGTCCGTTGGTACGATTCCGCTCGGATGCCTCCCACCCTCGAACAGCAGGCGATCGACACGATCCGGACGCTGTCGATGGACGCCGTCCAGAAGGCGAACTCCGGCCATCCCGGGGCGCCCATGGGCGCCGCGCCGATGGCCTACGTCCTGTGGACCCGCTTCCTTCGCCACGCGCCCACGACGCCGGACTGGCCGGACCGCGACCGGTTCGTGCTCTCGGCAGGCCACGCATCGATGCTCCTGTACTCGCTCCTCCACCTCACGGGGTACGACCTCCCGCTCGAGGAGCTGAGGGCGTTCAGGCAGTGGGGCTCGCGCACGCCGGGCCATCCCGAGCACGGCCTGACGACCGGGGTCGAAGCGACCACGGGACCGCTCGGCCAGGGATTCGCCAACGCCGTGGGCATGGCGATCGCCGAACGGCGGCTCGCCCACGAGTTCAATCGCGAGGGTCACGAGATCGTCGACCACTGGACGTACGTCATCGCGTCCGACGGCGACCTGCAGGAGGGCATCGCGTCGGAGGCGGCGAGCCTCGCCGGCCACCTGCGGCTCGGCCGGCTCGTGGTCCTGTACGACGACAACCACATCCAGCTCGACGGGCCGACCGACATGGCCTGGTCCGAGGACGCGGTCGGGCGGTTCGCCGCGTACGGCTGGGACGTCCGACGCGTCACCGACGGCAACGACCTCGAGGCGATCGAGGGGGCGATCGAGGGGGCACGGAGCGATCCCCGGCCGTCGTTGATCGCCGTTCGGACGCACATCGGCTTCGGCAGCCCGAACAAGCAGGACACCCAGAAGGCGCACGGCTCGCCACTCGGCGAGGACGAGGTCCGGCTCACGAAGCAGGCCTACGGCTGGGACCCGGACGCACACTTCCTCGTGCCGCCGGACGTGCTCACATCGATGCGCCGCGCGGTGGACGCGGGCGACGAGGCGGTCGACGCCTGGGAGCGTCGGCTCGCGGCCTATGGCGAGGCGTTCCCCGACGAGGCGCGCGAGCTTCGGCGGCGGCTGGCCGGCGAGCTCCGCAGCGACGCCTTCGCGGGCCTCAAGACCTACACCGTCGGCGAGGAGCTGGCGACCCGGAATGCCAGCCAGAACGCGATCCAGGCGCTGGCGGGGCCGGTTCCGGAGCTGTTCGGGGGCTCGGCGGACCTGTCCGAATCGAATCTCACCCTCGTCAAGGACGGCGGCGACTTCGGGCCCGACTCCGCCTTGCGGAACCTGTGGTTCGGCGTGCGCGAGCACGCGATGGGCGGCGCCGTCAACGGGATCGCCTACCACGGTGGCTTCATCCCGTACGCGGGCACATTCCTCAACTTCAGCGATTACATGCGCGGCTCGGTGCGCCTCGCGGCGATCGCGGGGCTGCACGTGATCTACGTCTGGACGCACGACTCGGTCGGGCTCGGCGAGGATGGCCCGACCCACCAGCCGATCGAGCACTACGCGGCGCTGCGAGCGATGCCGAACCTGTGGTTCGTGCGCCCCGGTGACGCGAACGAGGCAACGGCGGCGTGGCAGCTCGCGCTGGAGCGCCGCGGCGGGCCGGTCGCGCTCGCGCTGACCCGCCAGAAGCTGCCGGTCCTCGCGGGCACGCCGGAGTTCGCCCGCGAGGGCGTGCGGCGCGGCGGGTACGTCCTGCGCCGCGCGAAAGGCGAGGGCGGAGGAGCAGGTGACGACCAGGTCCCCGACCTCCTGCTCATCGCCACGGGCTCGGAGCTCCAGCTCGCGTTCGCGGCCGCCGAGGCCCTGGAGGCCGAGGACATCGCCGCGCGGGTCGTCTCGCTCCCGTGCTGGGAGGCATTCGAGCAGCAGGACCAGTCGTACCGCGACGCGGTCCTCCCGCCCGCTGTTCGCGCCCGGGTGACGATCGAGGCCGGCGCGACCACCGGCTGGGAGCGCTACGCCGGCGACGGCGGCGCGCTGATCGGGATCGACCACTTCGGCGCGTCTGCGCCTGCCGGCACGATCTTCGCGAAGCTCGGCTTCACGACCGACCGCGTGGTCGACGTCGCGAGGCGGGTCGTCCGGGACCGCCTGCACGGGCGCGTGCCAACGCTTGATCCGGGACACCAGCCGGCCGGCCTCCTACTCGGCGGTCACGGCGACGGCGCGGGCAGCCATCCGTCGCTCGCGGGCGGCGAGTCGGGCGTCAACCGCACCTCCGACTCCGATCCGGGGCACTCCTGATGCCCGGCCTGCGCGTCGGGTTCGCGGCGGATCACGCGGGAGCGGCCCTGAAGGCCGAGCTCCTTCGACGCGTGGCGTCCGCGCGACCGGACGACCACCTGGTCGACCTCGGTGGCGACGGCTCGGACCCGAACGACGACTATCCCGATTTCGCGGAGCGTCTCGCGATCGCGGTTCGCGACGGCGAGGTCGATCGAGGGATCCTGATCTGCGGCTCCGGCGTGGGCGCGAGCGTCGCCGCGAACAAGGTCGCGCGCATCCGCGCCGCGGTCTGCCACGACACCTACTCGGCCCACCAGGGCGTGGAGCACGATGACATGAACGTCCTGACGCTCGGCGCGCGCGTGGTCGGGGCGGAGCCGGCGCTCGAGTGCTCGCTCGCGTTCCTGCGCGCGACATTCAGCGGCCTCGATCGCCACCGACGCAGGCTCGACAAGGTGATCGCCATCGAGCGCGCGACGATCTCGGGCGGCGGCACGTGAGCGCGCGCATGACGCTCCAGCTCCCTGCGGACGCGGAGGCGCGGCTCGAGGAGCTGATCCAGCAGGCGACCACCGAGCGCTGGGCGGAGCGTCTCTTCGACCGCGACACGACGCTCTGGACCGATGACCCGGACGTGAGCGCGAACATCGTCGACCGCCTCGGCTGGCTCGACGCGCCGGCCCATTTCGGGCAGCAGACCCCCGCGCTCGAGGGCTTCGGCGACGGGATCGTCGAGGCCGGGTTCGACACCGCGGTCGTGATGGGCATGGGTGGTTCGAGCCTGGCGCCGGACGTCCTGCATCGAACGTTCGGCTCGACCGAGGGCTACCCGGCGCTCCGGATCCTCGACTCGACGGATCCAGCTGCGGTGGGCGCGGTCGTCGACGACCTCGACCCGCTCGAGACCCTGTGGATCGTCGCGAGCAAGTCGGGCACGACCACGGAGCCGCTCGCGTTCCTCGCGGAGGCGTGGTCGCGGGTCGAGGCGGAGCTCGAGGCGCGCCGGGCCGACCAGCGCACCGGCGAGTTCTTCGTCGCGATCACGGACCCGGGCCGCAGCGTCGAGGCGATCCCCCATCACGATGACCTCCGGGAGCAGTTCCTCAACCCGCCGGACGTCGGTGGTCGGTACTCCGCACTGACCTACGTTGGCCTCGTACCCGCGTCGCTCATCGGGCTCGACCTCGATGCGCTGCTCGCGGCGGGGCAGACGATGCTCGCCACCTGTCGCGAGCCGGGACCGCGTGACAACCCCGGGCTGCTGCTCGGGCTGGTGCTTGGCAGTCTTGCCAGAGCGGGCCGGGACAAGCTCACGTTCTTCGCCGGCGACGCGATCTCGAGCTTCGGCGCGTGGGCCGAGCAGCTGATCGCCGAGTCGACCGGCAAGCACGACACGGGCATCGTGCCCGTCGACCTGGAGCCGTGGCGCCCGGTAGCTGCGTACGGCGCCGACCGAGTCTTCTGCGACGTGTCGATCGCGGGCACGGACGTCGACGACAAGCGCCGGTCGAAGCTCCTCGCCGACCTTGCGGCCGCCGGGCAGCCCGTGATCGGGATCGAGCTCGACGACCCGATCGACCTCGCCGGGGAGTTCGTTCGCTGGGAGGTCGCCACGGCCTTCGCGGGGGTCGTGCTCGGGATCGACCCGTTCGACCAGCCGAACGTCGAGGACGCCAAGGAGCGGACGCGGAACGTCCTGGCCGGGGCAGCCGGCGGTGGGGGCGACAGCGACGACGACGGCAACGATTCCGACGCCGATGCCGACCCGGGCAGCGGAGGCATCTTCATCGGCGCGCACGACGCCGAGTCGCTCGCCGTCCTCCTCCGCCCGACGCTCAAGGCGCTCGCGGTGCCCAACTACGTGGCGATCCAGGCGTTCATCGCACCCTCGACGGCCGCCGACGCGGCCATCGCGAAGCTGCGGGTGGCCCTGGCCGCGACCGGGTGCGCGACGACGGCCGGCTACGGCCCGCGCTTCCTGCACTCGACCGGACAGCTCCACAAGGGTGGCCCGACGACGGGCGTCTTCCTCCAGCTCACCGCGGATCATGCCGACGATCGCCAGATTCCCGGCTGGCCGTACTCGTTCGGGCGGCTGATCCACGCGCAGGCGCGGGGCGACCGCGAGGCGCTCCGCGCGAACGATCGACCGGTCGTGCACGTGCACCTGGGCCTCGACCTCGAGGCGGATCTCGCAACGCTGGAGCAGGCGATCGGGCTCGCGCTCTCCGGCGGAGCGCTGCGCTCCGCCGCCAGCTAGGGAGGACGGACATGCACCTCGGCTTCATCGGGCTCGGGCGGATGGGCTCGAACATGGTTCGCCGGCTGCTCCGCGACGGCCATTCGGTCGTGGCGTACAACCGCTCGCCGGAGAAGACCCAGGAGATCGCGGGCGAGGGCGCGACGGCGTCGTTCACGATCGAGGAGCTCGTCGGCAAGCTCGAGCAGCCACGGATCGCCTGGATCATGGTCCCCGCGGGCGACGCGACCGAGGGGCAGATCAAGGAGCTGATGGAGCACCTCGAGCCCGGCGACACGATCGTCGACGGCGGCAACA
This sequence comes from uncultured Chloroflexia bacterium, assembly GCA_963721765.1. GTDB lineage: Bacteria > Chloroflexota > Limnocylindria > Limnocylindrales > CSP1-4 > UBA5189. The sequence continues at coordinate 233,182 of CAVRJP010000001.1, read as the reverse complement.
CCAACTTCCATGACGACGTCCGGCGGCACGCGATGCTCGCCGAGCACGGCATCCGGTACGTCGACGCCGGGGTCTCGGGCGGCATCTGGGGCCTCGCAGAACGGGTTCTGCCTGATGGTTGGCGGCGATCGGGAGGCCGTGGCGCCGCTCGAGCCCATCTTCCGCTCGCTCGCCCCCGCCGACGGCTACCTGCACGCCGGCCCGCCCGGCGCCGGCCACTACGTGAAGATGATCCACAACGGCATCGAGTACGGACTGATGCAGGCGTACGCCGAAGGGTTCGAGATCATGCATGCGAGCGAGTACCCGATCGACCTCGGGGCCGTCGCGGACCTGTGGAACCACGGCTCCGTCGTGCGCTCGTGGCTGCTCGAGCTCGCGGTCGACGCGTTCCGGAAGAACGGCGAGGACCTGGATGAGCTGAAGGGCTGGGTCGCCGACTCCGGCGAGGGCCGGTGGACCGTCCAGGAGGCGATCGATCGGGACGTTCCCGCCCCCGTGATCACGCTCTCGCTCCAGACGCGGTTTCGCTCCCGGCAGGACGACTCGTACGGCGCACGTGTGCTGGCAGCGCTCCGGAACGAGTTCGGTGGGCACGCGGTGAAGTCGAGCTGAGGCGGAGCGACGACGTGGCCACCGAGACCAAGACCGGGACCAAGCCCCGGCCCAAGCTCCCGCGCGGTGCGCCGACGGTCGCCGCGCCCGCCCCGGGCGCCCTGCCGATCCGCCAGGAGCGCCTCGCCCGCGACGGCAAGCGCAAGCGCTCGGCGGCCCACTCGGACGTCAACCCGCTGCGCGAGGGACTCCGCCTGGAGCGGGTGCCGGACCCGCACGTCATGGTCCTGTTCGGCGCCACCGGCGACCTGTCGCATCGCAAGGTCTTCCCCGCACTCGCGCAGCTGTGGCGGACGAACCTCCTGCCGGCCGACTGGGGCTGCCTTGCGGTGGCCCGGCGACCCTTCGACGACGAGTCATTCCGCGCCGACGTCGCCGCGTCGCTCCACGCGAACTGCCGGATCCAGCTCGAGCCGGACATCGAGCGCCAGTTCCTCGACCGGATCTCGTACCACCGCGGCGACTTCGGCGACGCCGACACGTACAACTCGCTGGCGGACAAGCTCGAGGGCATGCACGTCGAGCACGGCACGGCCAACAATCTCGTGTTCTACCTCGCCACCCAGCCGTCGGCATTCCCGCAGATCGTCGCCGAGATCGGGCGGTGCGGGCTGGACCACGAGATCCACGGCGGCGGCTGGCGCCGGATCATCATCGAGAAGCCGTTCGGGCGCGACCTCGATTCGGCGCGCAAGCTGAACCGCGAGGTCCTCCGCGTCTTCCGCGAGACGCAGGTCTACCGCATCGACCACTACCTCGGCAAGGAGACGGTGCGGAACCTCATGGTTTTCCGCTTCGGCAACGGGATCTTCGAGCCGCTCTGGAACCGACGCTACGTCGATCACGTGCAGATCACCGTCGCCGAGTCCATCGGGGTGGAGGATCGGGGCGCGTTCTACGAGGAGACGGGCGCGGTCCGCGACGTCCTCCAGAACCACCTGCTCCAGCTCCTCAGCCTGGTTGCCATGGAGCCGCCGGCGACGTTCGCCGCCGATGCCCTGCGCGATGAGAAGCTCAAGACCCTCCGCGCCATCGCGCCCATGAACCGACACGACGTCACGCGCGAGATCGTCCGCGGGCAATACGACAAGGGCTGGGTCGCGGACCGCGCGGTCAAGGGCTATCGCGAGGAGAAGGAGGTCGACCCGCTGTCGGAGACGGAGACGTTCGTCGCCGCACGATTCGAGGTCGACGACTGGCGGTGGTCCGGCGTCCCGTTCTACCTGCGGACCGGCAAGCGACTCGCCAAGCGCGCAACGGAGATCGCGATCCAGTTCAAGGAGGTGCCGCACCGCCTTTTCGCGGAGTCGTCGACCGATCCCCAGCCGAACCTCCTGGCGATTCGGGTGCAGCCGGACGAGGGCATCCTCCTGCGATTCGGCTCCAAGGTCCCCGGGCTGGGCCTCGAGATCCGGCCGGTGACGATGGACTTCACCTACGGCGCTGCGTTCTCGGCGGACACGCCCGATGCGTACGAGACGCTGATGCTCGACGCGATGCTCGGTGACCAGTCGCTGTTCACCCGGGCGGACGAGGTCGAGGCCGCGTGGTCGATCGTGAACCCGATCATGAACGCCTGGCTCGACAGCCCGGCGCCGGAGTTCCCGAACTACGTGGCCGGGGCGTGGGGACCCGAACCCGCGGACCAGCTCCTCGAGCGCGACGGCCGCCGTTGGCGGCGGCTGTGAGCCGCCGGGGTTGGCGGCGGCTGTGAGTCTCGACGGCGGCGCGTTCGTGCCGCCCACGGCGGTGGCCCCGGACGCTCCCGCCGCCCCGGGTCGCCCGATGCTGCGCTGGGCGTCGCGGGCGCGGAGCATCGACGGGGTCGCCGCGGAGCTCAGCAAGATCTGGTCGAGCATCGCCCTGGCCATGCCCGGCGAGGGTCGCGGCGAGGAGCGGCGGGTCGCGGCGCGCTCGAGCGTGATGAACCTCGTCGTGATCGCCGGCCGGGGCGAGATCGGCGAGCGGGCCGCGGCGATCGTCGAAGGGCTCACCGGCCGGCATCCGTCGCGCACGCTCATCGTGTCGCAAGCAGACCCGGATGGGCCGTCGTGGATCGACGCCCAGGTCCAGGCCCACTGCGTGCTGCCCTCGGCGACCGCCCCCGAGACGTGCTCCGAGCTCGTCTACCTGACCTGCGGGGGCGAGAGCGGCCAGCACCTCGTCGGGATCGTCGCCCCGCTCCTGATCCATGACCTGCCGGTGATGGTCTGGTGGCCCGGCGAGCCACACTTCGGATTGCGCTCGGCGACGGACTGGCTCCGAGCGGCGGATCGCGTCCTCGTCGACAGCGCCGGGTGGTCCGGCGACGGCCTCGACGGCCTCGCGGCGATGGCCTCGCTGCCGGAGACGTTCCATGTCGAGATCGTCGACTTCGCCCTCCTGCGGCAGGCACGCTGGCGCGAGGCGATCGCCTCGACCTTCGACCGGCCCAGCGTGCTCCCATACCTCTACTACCTCGACCGGATCGACATCACCTACGCGGTCGCCGACGACACGCCGCGGGGGGCGAACGCCGTGCGGCCCGTCTACCACGTCGCGTGGCTCGCCTCTCGGCTGGGCATGGGCGTGCTCAAGCCGCTGCGTGTCGGCACTGTCCCGGGGAGCGGCTACACGGCGCTGCTCCGACTCGGGCGGCGGCGCGTCCCCGTGACGATCCGGCCGATCGAGGGCACGCCCGCGCCGCGCGGGACGACGCTGTCGGTGGACCTGCACGCCACCCGCAACCGCTCCGAGCTCGAGATCCACGTGACCGCGTATGCCGACGGGGTCGTCGTGCGGGCAGCGCTCGACGGGAATGCCATGCCGGAGCGGCACTTCCATGCGCCGCGAAAGCGCGAGTCCGACCTGCTCGCCGAGACGATCGATGCGGCGGGTCGCGATCCGATCTCGCACGAGGTCCTGGCGGCCGCGGCCATGCTGGTGGAGCCATGAGCGGCGAGCCACGGATCGAGGTCCTCGACGACCCGGAGGCCGCCTCGCGGGCCGCGGCCGAGGCGATCGCGGCCGCCCTGCGCGACGCGGTGGCGCGCCGCGGCCGGGCGGACTGGGCGACGACGGGCGGCTCGACGCCGGTCGGGATCTACCAGGCGCTGGCGACCGCGCCGCTCCGCGACGAAGTCCCATGGCACGCCGTGCACGTCTGGTGGGGCGACGATCGGTACGTGCCCCGCGACCACCCGATGTCGAACGTCATGCCGTTGGACCAGGTCCTCCTGTCCGCTGCGGCCCGCGCCGGCCTATCGGGGACGGGCGCCGACGCAGTCGAGGTGGAGCTCGGCATCGAGCCAGGGGCGCCGCTGCCCGCGGAGAACGTTCACGCCCCGAACATGGCCCGAGGAATCGCCACGAGCGTCGGGCCGGAGCTCGTCGCCCGCGAGTACGACGAGCAGCTGCGCGCCGTCGGCCTGGAGGTGGGCGACACCGGGTTCGGCGTCTTCGACGTGATCCTCATCGGCATCGGGCCGGACGGGCACCTGTTCTCGGTGTTCCCGGGCTCGCCGCTGTTCGAATCGGCAGCCTGGGTGTCGGCGGTCCCGGCGCCGACGCACGTGGAGCCGCACGTCGCCCGGATCAGCCTCAACCCCGGCTTCGTCGCCGCGACTCGGGCGCCGATCGTCGTCGTCCACGGCAGCGGGAAAGCGGAGATTCTCGCCTCCGTGCTCGGGCTGGAGCGGGACGTCCGCCGCTGGCCGGCGCAGCTCGCGCGCCGCGAGGGCGCGACCTGGTTCCTCGACCGGGCGGCAGCCGCGGAGCTGCCCGACGCCGTGACGTCGCGCCTTCCCTGAGCAACCCCCCGCCTCCGATGACGGGGATGCCGTTCAGCCACGTTCCCGTCCTCGAGGCGGTCTCGAGGGATGGGACAGCCGTTGCGCTGTTCGCGGCCCAGCCACCGACGTCGTGGGAGCTCGATGGTCTCGAGCGCGGGACGCCGCTCCTGCTCGTCCACGGCGCGACCGCCGATCACACCACGTGGCGCGCCGTTGGGCCATCATTCGCGGCGACACGGCCCGTCCTCGCGATGGATCGCCGCGGCCGAGGCGACTCGGGCGACCGGGAGCCGTATTCGATCGAGCGCGAGTTCGAGGACGTCGCGGTGGCGGCCGCGCTCATCAGCGAGACATTCGGCGAGCCGATCGACATCGCCGGCCACTCGTACGGCGGTCGCTGCGCGCTCGGCGCGAGCCTGCTCACGCCCGCCATTCGACGCCTCGTCGTGTACGAAGGGGCGCCCGTGCCGTCGGGCGAGTCGTATCGGCCTGACGGGCTCGTCGAGGCCGTCCGCAAGGCGCTCGACGACGGCGACAACGAGCGAGCGCTCACGACGTTCCTCGCCGGGATCGTGGGCATGTCCGACGCGGAGCTCGACGCCTACCGAGCGAATCCGGTCTGGCCCGCTCGCGTCGAGGCAGCGCACACGATCCTGCGCGAGGTCGAGGCGGAGGCGAGCCCGGCTGCGTCCCTCGAGGCGCTCGGTCGCGTTCGCGTGCCGGTCCTTCTCCTGCTCGGCTCGGTAAGCCGCTCCCCGTTCCGCATCGGCACGGACGCCCTCGCGACTCGCCTCGCCCACGCGGAGGTCGCGGTCATCGAGGGCGCAGCCCACGCCGCGCACCACACCCACGCAGCGGAATTCGTTCGCGTCGTGGAGGCGTTCCTCGACGCCGAACTCGGCTGACATCACGGGGGCGCGTCTTCGAAGGCCCAGCAAATCGCGTCGATCCGGAGGGCCGCTCCCCGTTCGACGTGAACGTTCCAGCTGTTCACGGTCGGCATATGCTGGGCACCTGACGAGCACGAGGAGGAGGCGATCGATGGGGGCGGCTGAGACGAAGCGCCAGCGACTGCAGGCCGTGTCCTTGTTCGCCGGCATGCGCGGACGAGACCTCGACGCGGTCGAGCGGCTGGCAGAGACGGTCGACCTCCCGGCGGAGCACGTGCTCATGCGGCAGGGCCAGACGGGTCGCGAGATGTACGTCATCGCGTCGGGCTCGGTGAAGGTCGAGCGAGACGGTCGCGAGATCGCGCGCCGGGGCCCCGGAGACGTGGTGGGCGAGATGTCGCTTCTGTCGGAGGGGCCGCGAACCGCCACCGTGACGACGCTCGAGCCCACGACCGCGTTCGTCCTCGGGCATCGCGAGTTCCACACCCTGATGGCCGACTCGAGCGAGCTCCGGGACTGCATCCTCACCTCGGTGGCGGGCAAGATCCGGACGCTCGACGCCGCCGCGCACTGACCCAGTGCTGCCCGCACGCTGGCCGCGTTTGCCCAGCGGACCTGCTCAGGCGGGCCGGAGCTCCGAGAGTCGGACGACGTGGTCGAGGAACGCCCGCCGGCCGTCCCAGAGCTCGAGGTGAATCTCGGGGTCCGGAAGGCTCCACTCGATCTCGATCATGCCGTGCTTGCGAGCCGTGTTGAGCAACCCACCGACGCGGTATGCGTTGGTCCACTGGCCCTCGTCATCGGTTTCGATCCGGTCCAGACCCGCACCCGATAGGTCGTAGGTTGGGTAGCCAAGGGCGGCCGCGTCGTCGGTGTGCCGGCTCAGCTCGGCGAAGTGCATGTCGCCGGAAACGAAGACAACACCGGGCACGCGGAGCTCGCGGATAAGCGAGAAGAGCCGATCGCGCTGGAGTGGCGAGTCGCCCCAGCCTTCCCAGGCCTCGCTGATGTCGTAATCCTGGACGACCTGGACCCCGCTACCGATGATCCGGATCGAGGCCGGCTCGCGGAGACGTTCCTCCAGCCACGCCCATTGGACCTCGCCGAGCACCTGTGCCGCGGGGTTCGTCCCGGCGTAGTCCCAGGGATCGAGGTTGTACCGGTTGTCGAGCAGGATGATCTGCACGGTTCGATCGCCCTCGCCGAACGTTCTCGCCGAGTAGACGCCAGGCTGGTCCCAACGGGGGTCGTCCTCGCTCGCGCGCCAGAACCTCAAGAACTCCGCCTTCGACTCCTCGCGCCTCGGATAGGTGCGATTGACGTTGTCGCCGCCGAAGTCGTGGTCGTCCCACACGGCCATCATGTCGACCGAGCCGCGGAGGGCGGCGAAGCGTGGGTTCGCGTCGAGCTGGTCGTAGAGCGCCCGCATCCTGCCCATGTCCGTCGTGTCGGCATAGATGTTGTCCCCCAGCCAGACCATGAGGTCCGGTTGTTGGAGCGCGATGTCAGCGAGGGCGACGCCGCCGGGCGCGTAGCTCAGGCAGCCGCCGATGGCGATCCGCATCGAGGCAGCGGGATCCACCGTTCGGCGGGGAGTCGCCGCGGGATCCGGGGTCGCGGTCGGGATCGGCGGCAACGTCCGGATCGGCCCGGGGGTCGCGGGACACGCGAGCGGGTCGAGGCACGACGGCAAGGGCGTGCGAGTGGGTGGGGCGGATTGATCGGAGGGCGCGACCGGTGAGCACCCGACCAGGGACACGAGCGTGAGCAGCGCGACGACGATCCGGACCAATCCATTCCCTCCGCGGTCGGCACATTCTGGCGCGATGAGGTGCCATTGCCTCGCCAATCGACCGGCGGCCCGAACGATCGAATGCGCGCCCCTCTCCGTGCCCGCGGCTACCATGCCGATCGTGAGCGACGCCCGACCCTATTCGCCCGGCCTCGAAGGCGTCGTGGCCGCCGAGACGGCGCTCGGCTACGTCGACGGCGAGCAAGGGCGGCTGCTGTATCGCGGCTATCGGATCGGGGATTTGGTCGAGCACGGGAGCTATCCGGCCGTCGCGAATCTCCTGTGGACCGGTGACTGGGACGCGGACCACCACCTCCCGACGGGCTCGGTCCCGAATGGCGTCATGGCCGCGCTCCGGGCCCTGCCACGCACCGCGAAGCCGATGGACGCCCTGCGGACGGCGGTCTCGGCGTGGGGTGCGACGCAGGAGCTGACCTATCCACCGACCCCGGAGCAGGCGCGTGCGCTGACGGCGTTCTCGCCCTCGGCGCTGGCCGCGTTCGCGCGCCTGCGAAGCGGCGAGGAGCCGGTCGAGCCCGACCCCTCGCTCGACCTCGTCCCGGGCTTCCTCTACCAGCTCACGGGCGCGCGGCCCGATGCCAGCACGTCCCGCGCGCTCGACGCGTACTTCGTGGTCGGCGCCGAGCACGGCCTGAACGCGTCGACGTTCACGGCGCGCGTGATCGTGTCGACCCGCAGCGATCTCGTGTCGGCGATCACCGGGGCGATCGGGGCGCTGAAGGGGCCGCTCCACGGCGGCGCCCCATCGGAGGTCGTCGAGCAGCTGCACCAGGTCGGATCCGTCGAGCGTGCGGAGCAGTGGGTCAAGGAGACGCTCGACAAGGGCGAGCGACTGATGGGCTTCGGGCACCGCGTGTATCGCGCCTACGACCCTCGAGCGGCTGCCCTGCGCAAGGTCGCGACCTCGATGGACCACAAGCCCGAGTGGCTCGACCTCGCCATCAAGGTCGAGGATGTCGCGCTCCGCGTGCTCGCCGAGCGCCACCCAGAGCGAGCGCTCAAGACCAACGTCGAGTACTACGCGGCCGCCGTGCTCCAGGGCGTCGGCCTGACGCCCGACCTCTTTCCGGCGACGTTCGCCCTCGCCCGCCACGCGGGCTGGACGGCCCACGTCATCGAGCAGTCGTCCGACAACCGGCTGATCCGGCCCGATGCCCGCTACACGGGCCCAACGGAGCGCGACCTCCCGGCCTGACCTCGATCACGGGGTGACCATTCGCATGGCGCTCCGATCGCAACGCCGCCGCGCGGAATCCGAGCGGCGTCGCAACGATCCGCAGGCCGGGGCACGTCGTAGACTCGGCGGGGAGGTCTGCCCATGTTCGGTCGCTTGATGCTGCGAATCATCGACGCCCAGGCCGTGTGGACGAAGCCGCTCGGCGATCTGTCGCACCGGTTCCTGCACTGGTTCTTCCACCTGATGCCGGCGGTGCGCGACCTGCTCAACGGTCGCTGGCTCGGTCACCCGCTGCACGCGGTCCTCACCGACGCGCCAATCGGGATCCTGTTCCTCGTCATCGTGTTCGACCTGCTCGGCGAGCCTGTTGCCGCCGGCTGGGCGCTGCTCGTCGGCATCCTGACGATGCTCGCCGCGGCGCTCGCCGGGGCCGCCGACTACGCCGACACCGACGGCAAGGCCCGGGAGCGGGCGACGCTCCACTCCACGCTCATGATCGTCGCGCTCGTCGGCTACGTGGTCTCGCTGGTGTTCCGGCTCGGCCCGGCCGGCGCCGAGGGGAGCATCGTCGGCTTCTGGGCCTCGATCGTGAGCTTCCTGATCCTGTCTGCGGGCGCGTACGTCGGCGGCGACATCGTGTACGGCCTCGGCAACATGGTCAGCCGGCATGCGTTCCGCGGCGCCGGAACGAAGTGGATCGCCCTCGAGCCGGCGGAGTCGAACGACGCGGGCGAGATCCCGGAGGGCAAGCCGGTCAAGGCGAAGCTGGGCACCAACCAGCTCGTGCTGGTGCGAAACGGTGAGCAGATCCTCGCGCTGCATGACACGTGCGCCCATGCCGGCGGTCCGCTGTCCGAGGGCAAGATCGTCGACGGGACGATCGAGTGCCCGTGGCACTACTCCCGCTATCGCCTCGAGAACGGCCACCTCGCCGGCGGGCCCTCGGTGTACGACCAGCCCGCGTACGAGGTCCGGAAGCGCGACGCTGGCGGGTGGGAGGCGCGCCGCCGGCCGGCGTGATCCGGCTGCCCGACCCATGCCTCGTCGTGCTCGTCGGCGCGGCGGGGTCCGGCAAGTCGACATTCGCGGCGCGCCACTTCGGCGCCGACCAGGTCCTGTCGTCCGATGCGCATCGCGCCCTCGTCAGCGGCGACGCTCGCGATCAGTCCGCGACCGGGACCGCCTTCTCCATCCTCCATCGACGCCTGGAGCGGCGGCTTGCCGCCGGGCTCACGACGGTCGTCGATGCAACCAACGTCACCGCCTACGCCCGGCGCTCGCTGACGAGTCGGGCCGCTCGGGCCGGCATGCCGGCCGTCGCCATCGTGCTCGCCCTGGATCCCGTGGTCGTCCTCGGGCGCAACGCCGCGCGGCCCGGGCGGATCGTGCCCGAGGAGGCAGTCGGTCGGCAGCTCGCCGACCTCGATCGGTCGCTCGAACGGGGCTTCGCGGACGAGGGCTTCTCGGCCGTCCACGTGGTGACGACGCCGGGGGCGCTCGACGCCGCGGCCGTCGAATCGATCAGGTCGCCGACGCGCCCGCGATGAGCACGACGGCGAGGCCGGCAGCGCCGATCCCGGCCACGTGGACCCGGGTCATCTGTTCCCGAAGCACGATCGCGGCGAGGATCGTGGTCACGACGGGGTAGAGCGAGGCGAGGATCGCCGCGATCGCGAGGGGCCCGCCGGCGAGGGCTGAGAGATAGGACGCGGTCGCCGACATGTCGATGACCCCGATGGCGAGGAGGGCGGGCCACAGGCCGCGAGAGACGCGCCAGGGCTGGCGCCGCACGAGGACCCACGTCGCGACCGTCGCGATCGATGCCATCCGGATGACGACGACCGGCGTCACGATGAGGTCGTCCGCGAGCTGGGATGCCGCGATCGCGAACAGCCCGAACAAGCCACCCGCGGCAAGGCCGTAGAGGAGACCGCTTGGGCGACCATCGGGCGCCTCGGGCGAACGGGATACGAGGACGACACTGGCTGCCGCGAACCCGATCCCAATGACCGACAGCCAGGAAGGAATGCCCTCGGTCAGGAACCCAAAGCCCACCGGCAGCGTGGCCGTGAGCACCGCCGCCACCGGCGCGACCACCCCCATGCGGCCAATGCTCAGCCCCCGGTACAGGAACGCGAGGCCCGTCGCCGCGAGCACGCCCCCTGCGAGTGCGATCGCCAGGTCCTCCGCCCGGGCCGGCGGCTCGCCGGCCAGCAGCAGGAGCGGGATGCCGACGATCAGGCTGGCGACCTGGCTCAACATCAGCACGCCGAGCACGGGGCCCTTTCGGCTCGCTAATCCGCCGCCGAAGTCGCCGATTCCCCAGCCGAGAGAGGCAAGCAGTCCGAGAATGACGACGGCGAGCGCAGGCGGAATGAGTGTGTCGGGCATCCGCATATCATCGCGGCTGGCCATGCACCTCGTCGTCGCTCGCAGATCCGCCGCTCCGCGGGGTCTCCGCCGCCTCGGTGCCCTCGCCGCGGTCGCGCTCGCGACGGCGGTCGGCGCGTCCCTCGCGATCGCCGCCGAGCCGATGACGCTGCCGCCCTCGCAGGAAGGCGTGTACGTCTACGACTTCGCGGACATCTGGTCGCCGACCACGGAGGCCGACGCCCAGTCGATCGCCGAGACGATCCGGACGAGGACGGAGGCGCAGCTCGCGATCGTGTCCTGGCCGAGCGACATCGGCGACATCTCGACCGAGGAAGCGCGGAACGACGCGATCACGATCATGAACACGTGGGGCGTCGGGCGCGAGGGCGTCAACGACGGTCTCGTCGTGCTGTTCGACATGGACCGGGGCGACAAGGAACACGGCCAGATCTACGTGTACGGCGGCCGCGGGTTCATCGAGCAGTACATGTCCCAGCACGAGTCGGACGCGATCGTGGCCGACCGCATGCTGCCCCTCGCCAAGGACGGCGACCTCGACGGCGCGCTCCTCGCCGGACTGCGCCGCGTCGACCAGATCGTCCAGCCGGGCGGCAACCCGGAGCGGGGCAGGGAGCTCGTGGTCAACCTGCTCCTCACCCTCGTCGTCCTGGGCGGAGCCCTGCTGGTGTTCGGGCTGTTCCTGCGGACGTGGTGGCAGCGCGGTCGGGATGCGGCGGTGCCGCTGATCGACGACTCGGTCCTCCTGCCCGTCCCCCCGCCGGGGCTCACCCCGGCCCTCGCGACGGTGCTCCGGAACGAGGGTGTCGACCAGGAGGGCTTCACGTCGGCGCTGGTGGATCTCGGACATCGCGGGCTGGTCGCGTTCCAGGAGGCCGACGGGAACAAGAAGCACGTCGACGTAGTGGTGCCGCCGAGCCCCCTCATCGATCCGGGCTCGCTGGAGGCACGTCGCCGGCCGCTCGGCGCCGCGGAGGGTGACCTGGCGGAAGCCATCGCGAAGAAGGCCACCGGCGGCGTGCTCAGCTGGGCTTCGCTGAAGGCCGGCGAGGGCGCGAAGCTCTATGCCTCGTTCAAGAAGGACCTCGGGCGCGCCGCAAAGTCATCGGGATTCTTCCGCGAGGATCCGAACAAGCTGAGCACCCAGTGGACCGGGATCGGCGTCGGCGTGATCGTCGGAGCGGCAGTGTTCGGCTTCTTCTTCATCCTCGACAAGTCGGAGGACAGCCCGTACCTCTTCCAGCCCAATCGTGACGTCCTCGGGCTCCCGATGCTGGCTGCGATCGTGCTCGGCGTGCTGATCATCGTGCTCAGCGGACGGCTGGTCGCGCGGACCGTCGAGGGGGCCCGTGCGCTCGCGATGGCACTCGCCTATCGGAACACGCTTCGCTACGAGATGAAGGCGGCGCACACCGTCGACGACGCGGTGCAGCGGGCGCAGACCCGGCTGCCCTGGATCACGACGCCGGACCTGCTCACCGTGTGGGCCGTCGCCTTCGGGCTCAAGGACGAGGTCGACGACCTCATCAAGGAGACATTCGAGGCTGCGCGGGAGTCCGGCTCGGCGGTGTGGGTGCCGGTGTGGTATTCCGGCAGCGGCGGCATCAGCTCGGTGGGCAACCTGTCGAGTGCGATTGGCTCGATCTCGACAACCGCAAGCTCGTCGTCGGGCGGCGGCTACGGCGGTGGCGGTGGCGGTGGTGGCGGCGGGTCGGGCGGCGGGTTCTAGCGGGTTCCAGCAGGTCCTGGCAGGTTCTCGCGGGGTTCCAGCGAGTCCCGGCTGGCCCTAGCTGGCCTCCTCGGATGTCGCGCCCGCCGGCTCGAGCGTGGCGGTCGGGACAGGCGGTTCGGCAGGCGCCGCAGCGGGGGCGGCGGGCGGCGGCGGCTCCTCGATCGCGCCAGGCGGGAGGTCCGGCGTCAGCGCCGTGGGCCCGGGCAGCTCGACGACCTTGTCGGCCATCTCGTCGTACCGGTCCGAGGTCGTCAGGTAGATGACCTGGAAGTCCGTGCTGATGTCGCGCAGCAGGTCGAGGGCGCGCTTTGCGCGCTCGTCATCGAGCGTGACGAACGGGTCGTCCATGACGAGCGGCGGGCGCCGATCGCCCGTCACCAGCCGGACCAGGCCGATGCGCGCGGCGAGATAGACGGTGTCGAGCGTGCCCTGGCTGAGCGTGGTCACGTCGACCCAGTCGCCGCGCTCGGGGGCGTAGACCCGGAGCCCGAGGTTCTCGTCGTCGACCTGGACGCGCCGGTAGCGGCCGCCGGTCACCCGCTCGAGGTCGACCACCATGCGCCGCTCCAGGTATCGGGTCGCGGTGCGGATCGTCGCCCGCTCAGCGGTGTCCAGGGCCTTGAGCGTCGCCTCGTAGACCCGGGCGCGTCGCTGGAGCGTCTCGAGCTGCTCGCTCCAGAGCTCGGCGCGCTCGGAATGTGCCGCGATCTCCTCCGCGTCGACCCCGTTCTGCTCGACCCGCGCCCGCGCCTGCGCCTCCGTGTCGCGCGCCAGGCCAAGCCCGCGATCCGCGTCCGTGACGGCCACCTCCAGCCGCTCCCGCGCGCGTGGCTCGCGGGCGATCGGACCGATCTGCTCTAGCGCGCCGCCCTTCTGCTCCACGTCCAGCGCGGCCTTGTCGCGCAGCTCCGGCAGCGTCTCGGTGGGCTCGCGGCCGACGAGGCCCTCGAGCTGGGCCCGGAGCCGCAGGATGCTCCCGATGTGAGCCTCCTCGGCGGCGACCAGCGCCTCCACGGCGGCGAGATCCGGCAGCTCGAGCGCTGCGAGGAGGTTGGCGAGGGTGATCTCCTCCATCCGGAGCTCCTGCTCGAGCATGGACCGGCCGCGCAGCCGGCGCTCGATCTCCTGCGAGTGCATGTCCTCGGTCTTGGACGCTGCCATCGCGCGAATTCGCTGGCGACGGCCGATGAGGGCGAGGATCGCGCCCATGAGGACGAGGGCGGCCGCGAGGACACCCGAGCCCGGGAGCACGATGTCCGCCCCAAATCCGGAGATGCTCAATGACGGCAGGGCCTGGGGCAGGATCCCGAGCTGGCTGCCGACGACGATCCCAAGCCCGAGGAAGATCACGAAGAATGCGGCGAAGGCCGTCGGGCGCCACGCGCTTGGCGTGGCTGTCTTGATCTCGAACGAGACCTCGACCTCACCGGCGAGCGCGGCCCGGATCTCGTGGATCCGCATGTCCGCGGCACGGACCTTGGTGAGCGCCTCGCGCAGGACCGGCAGACCGTTCGGCGACGGGTGGGTTGCCTCGAGGGTGTCGATCTGCTTGGTCACGTCGACCGCGCTGCTGTAGCGCTCGAACCGCTCCTTGGCCTGGTCGCGCTCCGCGCTCAGGCGCTCCGCCATCCGCGCCTTCTCGAGCATCGCCCGCTGCTCGGCGACGTCCGCCTCGGCGGTGGTTCGCTCGTCGCGTGCCCGGGCGAGCGTGTCGCGGTCCCGCTCGAGCTGCTCGAGGGCCGCCTCGCCGTTCCGCTGCGCGGCCGTGGCGGTCGCGAGGTTCGCCTCGGCGACCTTGATCCGGCCCGGATTCTTGTCGCCCTTCGTGGTCAGCTCGAAGATCGCCCGCTCGAGCTTCTTGCGCGCACGGCTGGTTCCGCGATCGGCGCCGGAGATCGACGCCTGGAGCCGATCCCGGAGCGCGGCCTCGTCGCGCGCCAGGCCGTCCAGCTCGTGATGGCGGACGGATGCCGTCGAGCGGAAGAACGCCTCGCTCGGCAGGCCGGTCAGCTCCGCAAGCAGCTCGTCAGCGCGGGTGGGATCCGAGATCGTCTCGCCGTTTGCGGTGAGCTCGACGACGCCCTTGGCGCCGCGGAATGCCTTCTCGACCGAGCCGGTCTGCACGCCGTCACCGTCCGGGTCCTCGTACTCGAACTCGAGCCGGACCCATGGCCGATCGTCCTCGCCCGCGTTCCACGAGCGCATGGCGTCGAGATCCGCCGAGCCGGAGGTCACGCGTCGAGTGAGCGCGAGCTCGAGCGCCCGCTGGAGGGTCGACTTCCCGGATTCGTTCGGACCGCGAACCACGGTCAAGCCGGGGGCGAGCGTCAGGTCGAGGTCCGCGTGGCGTCGGATGCTCTTGAGCTGGAGCCGGGTGATCCTCACAGCGTGACCTCGGCGCCCGAGAGGAGGAGCCGCCCCAGGCGAAGGGCATCCCGGAGCTCGTTCGCGGATGCCGCGTCGTCCGCGGCCTCCAGCTCGGCGACTCGCGCCTCGAGATCGCGGATGAATGCTCCGAGCACCGTGTCCTGCGACGCGATCGGGCCCTCGGGCAGCGACGCCACGGACCGGTCCCGGACGCGGACCTTGAGGAACCGGTCCGCCAGCTCGGTCTCGACCTCCTCGACGTGCAGGTCCAGTGCGTCGGGCTTGATCCCGGTCAGCTCGACGTCCAGCACGAGGTCGGGGCTGGCGCGCTCGGCCAGGGTGGAGACGAGGGCGGGTTGCGAGCCGACGGTCGCCGCGTCGAGCTGGAGTCGCTCGAACGTCGTCTTCCCGACCTTTCGCTCCTCGACGGTCACCGTCTTCTTGCCGTCCTCGGAGTCGAGCTGCACGAGGAGGACGTTGCCGGCGCGGTCCTGGTTGAGCGCGACCGGCTCCGGCGCTCCCGAGTACGCGTACACGGTCCGCCCGGCCTTGCCCTTCGTGGTGGAGTGCCAGTGGCCGAGGGCCAGGTAGTCGAGGTGGCTCGCGGCGATCTGGTCAGTGGTGATCACGACATCGTCGCCGTCGGTCTTGCCCTCGATCGCGAGTGCCGCATGCAGGAGGCCGACGTGCCAGGTGGCGCGGTCGTCCTTCGCGACGTCGAGGCCGTCGAGCGGTGACGACGGTGCGCGCTTCGTCGCGAAGCACCGGCCGTGGACCACCACGTCGAGCGACTTGAGGACGACGTCCGGATGGTCCGGATCCAGCACGGTCACGAGGTCCGAGCCGACCGATCCCGCGAGGGCAGGCAGGTCGTACGCGCGATAGATCGACGCGCGGTCGTATACGTCGTGCGTGCCAGGGGCCATGACGACCCTGATCCGGGCTTCGACGAGGCGCGCGAGCTGCGCCGCGGCGCGTTCGACCGAGCGCTTCGGCTGGACGTTCGAATCGAACAGGTCACCCGCGATCAGCACCAGGTCGACCTTCTCCGCGAGCGCAAGGTCGATCGTGGCGACGAAAGCTGCGTACTGGCGCTCGCGCTGGGTCGCTGCGCGATCGCCGAGGTCGGCGTGGCGGGCGCCGAGGTGAACGTCGGCCGTGTGGAGCAGTCGCAGCATGGCCTGTCTGGCAGCCCTCCCCCGGGCCCTGCTCGCAGGTTGTCTGGCGAGCGAGGCGCCCCCAATTGCTCCCCGCTCGCCTGTGCGAACGGTCGCGGACCATTGTGACAGGTCGATTGGCACGGATCGGCCGGCTGACGGACCGATCGGGGATGCCGGTGTACCCTTCGTCGTGAAACACCCGGTGCGCCCGACCACGGGACTCCTGATCGGCACCAATGGGTCGCGCGGCGCCGGCTCCGGCCACTTCCGCGTTGCCGATGGTCCCTCCGGTGCACCAGCAGTCGTTCCACGCGCTCCGGAGGCTCTCGTGACCTACGCCGATCGAACCCTTACCTGCGTCGACTGCGGCTCGGAGTTCATCCACTCCGCGGACGACCAGCGCTACTACACCGAGAAGGGCTTCGCCTCGGATCCCAAGCGCTGCGTCAGCTGCCGCGCGAGCCGACGAGCGGCTCGGGACTCGGGCTACACCGCTTCCGACCTCGGCGGGCCGCGGGGCTACGAGCGCGGTGGCTCCACCCGCGAGTACTTCGCCGTCCTCTGCTCCGAATGCGGCAACCAGGCCCAGGTCCCGTTCCGACCGCGCATGGATCGACCTGTCTACTGCTCGGACTGCTTCCGGAAGGCCCACCCCGACTGATCCCGGGTCGCTACCCTACCGGGCTCCGCACGCCGCGGCGCGGTCTGACGCTCCGCTGGCCGTGTGCCCGCCTCAGGCTCGGCGCGTCGGGTCGATCGACGGCCAAAATTTTCCTGCCAATCCGTCACCAAGCCCGGCTTCGGCGACGAAATCGGGCATCGAGCCGGCTGAATCCGTCTCCAGTGCCGCTCTGTCAGGTTCCTGGCCATCGGCCGAGCTCGACCGTGGCTCGACTGTCGTGCCCAGACGTCGGCGGCGTCTCCAAGCCTTGGCAAGTGACGCTTTGGCAGGAATCCGCGGAACCCTAGACTGGCTCCGATGACCACGGCGCAGCGCGGCACCCTCGCCGCAGCCGTCCTCGGCTCGGCGATCGTCTTCCTCGACGGCACCCTCGTCTACCTGGCGCTGCCGCGGATCGGCGCCCAGCTGGAGAGCACGCTGCTCGGCCGGCTCGAGGGGCAGACCTACGTCACGTCCGGGTACCTCGCGACGCTCGCCGCGTTCCTCGTCCTCGCCGGCGCCCTCGGCGACTACTACGGTCGGCGACGGATGTTCCAGATCGGGCTCGTCGGCTTCGGGCTCACCTCCGTGCTCTGCGGTTTGGCGCCGACGCTCGAGCTGCTCGTCGTCGGGCGGCTCCTCCAGGGCGTGGCCGGGGCGCTGCTCGTGCCCGGCTCCCTGTCCCTCATCACCAGCGCCTTCGACGGGCCCGAGCGGGCGCGGGCATTCGGGATCTGGGCGGCCGTCACGGGAGGGCTCGCCACGATGGGCCCGCCCATCGGCGGGATCATCGTCGAGGCGGCGGGCTGGCGGGCGATGTTCCTGATCAACGTGCCGCTCGTCCTGATCGCCATGTACGCGACACGCTTCATGCCCGAATCGCGCGACGAGACCGCGACCCGCAACTTCGACTGGCTCGGCGCGATCGTGGCCATCCTCGCGGTGGGCGGGCTCGCATTCGGAGCAACGCGGGGCCAGCAGCAGCGGTGGGAGGATCCGCTGGCGTTCATTGCGCTGGGCATCGGGGCGCTTGCGCTGGTCGCGTTCCCGCTCCTGATGCGGGTGCGCAGGCATCCGCTGGTCGACCTCAAGCTGTTCCGGTTGCGGGCGTTCAGCACGATCAACCTGTCCACGCTGCTGATCTACGGCGCCCTGTACGGCGGCTTCGGCTTCCAGGCACTCTTCCTGCAGGGGACGCTGGGCTACACGGCACTCGGGGCGGCCATCGTCGGGCTCCCGACGGGCATCCTCCTGACGCTGTTGTCGACCCGCGTCGGGTCAATCTCGGGGAGGATCGGCGTCCGCCCGTTCCTGGTGGCGGGCCCGCTCGTCATGGCCCTCGGCGCACTGTGGTGGCTGACCGTCCCGTCGACCTCGGACGCGTGGACCGCGAGCCTCGGCAACCTCGCGTCGCTCGTGCCGCCGGTCGATGCCCTGATCGGGCCGTTGCCGGCCGCCCTGATCTTCGGCGCCGGCATCTCGCTCATGGTCGCGCCGCTGACGACCGGGCTGATGAGCTCGGTACCCGTGCGCAACTCCGGCACTGCCTCGGCGATCAACAACGCGCTCTCGCGGGTGGGCCAGCCACTCGTCGCGGCGGCCGTCTTCATCGCCGTGAGCGGCACCTTCTACTCGGCGCTCGCGGCCGCGGTGCCGGGAACGGACCCGAGCTCGCCGGAGATCCGCCAGTTCGAGGCGCTCAATCCGCCGCCGGACGGTGCGTCACCGGCCCTCGCAGCCGCCGCGAAGTCAGCGTCGACGGACGCCTACCACGTGGCGGTGATCGTCGCTGCCGTGCTCCTCGCTGCGGGCGCGGCGGTGAATGCGGTGGGGCTCCGCGAGCCGCCGCGACGACGGGTGGAGCAAGCCGCGGAGCGGGCGCCGCCCGGCTGAGCGCGAAGCCAACCCGGAAAGAACGAAGCGGGCCGGGAGATGTCTCCCGGCCCGCCGTTGGGCAGCTGGTTGCGAGCGCGCGCTAGGCGGCCGGAGGGGCCGGGGGGGCCGGCGGCGCCGCCGGGGGCGTGGGCGCGGCGGCCTTGGGCATGGCCTGGTATTCCTTCCACGCGTAGTAGGCCATCACGCCACAGCCGACGGCATTGAGCAGGACCGCCAGCGCGAACAGCGAGAAGCCGAAGAGCCCGAGCCAGCCCAGGAGACCCAGGACGGCGAAGACGGCCGCGATGCCGGCGATGATCAGCACGATCGTCTGCACCGGGAGCGGCCACGTGATCTTGTTGGGCGAGTACTTCAGCCAATAGAGCACGGCGATGACGATCGCCGCGACGACGTCGCTGGCCGCGTTGCCGTAGCCGCCGGCAACCGTGCCGACGAGGAACGCGATGATGATGATGATCCCGCCGTACATCACCATCTTCTCGTTCGCGTTGAGCTTGTTCCAGAACTGCGCAAGCGCAGGTGGCATGAGCATCCTCCCTCGGATTCCGACTGCCATACAACTTCGCGATTGACGGCCCATCCGCCCCGCGTGCACGCGAGAGGGTAACGGTCCTCGGCGCGCACCGGAAGGGGTTCAGCGCAGATCGTCGGGCCGACTGCCTCGTTGACCCGCTTCTCGAACGCGCGCCAGGTCGGACGGAGTGTCGACATCAAGCAACGTCAGGCGAGCGGGATCGAGCGGGAGCCAGGCCGCGCGGGGGAGCTCGACCGCATCCAGCTGATCGACGAGCGCTCGGAGTGAGCGTTCCCCCGCGGCCACGAGCGCAGCCGCGGCCGGTTTGGCCGTGGCCACCCGCAGGGCGAGCGGCAGGACCTGGCGGCGCCGGTCGCCATTGGCGGCGTCCGGGGCTTCGAGCACGACCGCGTCAGCCGACTCGTCACCCGCCAGGCGCCCGACCATCAGGCGCAGGACCGACGGCACGAGGCGCGGCATGTCGCCGCCGACGACGATCGCGACGGACCCTCGCTCGAACGAAGCCGATCCGAGGACGTTCGCCAGCGCGGCGAGCGGACCGCCGAGCGCCTCGGCGTCAAGGACGAGCTCGACGGGTCCGACAGCCTCGGACGCTTCGGGCAGCTCGCGGCCGGCGACGATGACGAGGCCCGCGACGCCGGCGACTGCGGCGATCGTCGCCGCGAGCAACGACCGGCCTCCGAGGTCGGCTTCGAGCTTGTCGGTCCCGAACCTCGAGGAACGGCCACCCGCGAGCACGATCGCGGTGACGATCACGGCCCGGGCTCGGCCGCCACACGGCCCGCGTGCGGCCCCGGGATGTGGCCATCGGCGGTGCGCAGGAGGATGCCCCGACGATCAAGGTCCTCGAGTATCGCGAGCACGTACTTCCGGCTCGTTCCCGTGGCGTCACGGAAGCCCGCCGGCGTCAGCGGCGCGGCACGGGCCCGCTCGAGGGCCACAGAGGCGAGGCGCTGGTAGGCGCCCGTGGACCAGGCCAGGTCCGGTCCGAGGCGGACGATCCGGCCATCCGCCTGGAGCGCCCGGACGCCCTCGGGCGGACACGCGGCGGCGGCGATCGCCTCGTCGAGGGGCGGTGGGGCAGGAACGTCCAGCGCCCGCTCGAGCCGGTCCATGGCCGCGAGCATGGGTGCGGGCAACCCGTCGCCGGCGAGCCGCGAATCGCGGAGGACATCACCCCGTTGCGCGAGCCGCCCCTCGCTGACGAGGGCGTCAATCAGGCTCGAGATGGTGGCCGTGGTCGCCGCGACGTCTCGCCGCTGCACCGTGACGAGCGAGCGCAGGCGCCGCAGGAGCATGGACCGCGCCTGCGGGAGCGGCAGGCCGGCGCTCAGCGGCTCCGCCTCGTGATGGCGGGTCACCGCCTCGATGACCGCATCGGCAAGCGCCCGCCCGACGTCCTGGGCGAAGGCAACGGATCGGGGTGTGGCCTGCGCTTCGTCGACGAAATCGGTCGCGAGCGCGCCGTGCAGCTCGATGCGCGCCGCCTCGATCCCGTCGACGTCGCCGGCGAGCGCGGCCACCGCAAGCGCGTCCACCCGATCCGGCGTCATGCGCCGGCGCGACGCCCCGCGCGGCGGCTCGGCGTCCAGCACGCGAAGGCCGACCGCGACCCCGTCTCGCTCCGGTCGGCGGAGCACTCCTCGATCGCCCGCGAACGTCGCGGTGGGTCGATCGAGATGGAGCAGCAGAGCACCGTCGAGCCCCGGCACTCGCCGGACCCGGGCCGGCACCTGGTCCGTGCCGATGTGCAGCCGCGGTGCGGCGCCGTTCCTGGGTGGCCAGCCCGACGGCCGCCCGCCCGCGAGTGGCGCAAGCTCGGCCGGAGCGACGAGCAGTCGGTCCGTGCCTCGAACCCGGGGGCCGCTCGTCAGCACGTCGCCGCGGCGCACCGCGTTGGCCGAGAGGCCGGCGAGATTGATCGCCGTCCGTCCGCCGCCGGCTCGATCGCGGGCGGCGCCGTGGACCTGCACCTCGCGGAGGCGGACGGGCTCGCCGCCCGGCTCCCGGCGCAGCGCATCTCCCGGGCGGATCGATCCACCGCGCAGGGTCCCCGTGACGACCGCGCCCCTGCCCTTCACCGTGAACGCCCGGTCGACGGCCAGCCGAACCGGGCCGAAGGCGCCGGCGTCGCGATCCCGGAACGACTCGCGAGCGATCACGTCATCCCGGACAGCCCGAAGGCGGAGCCGCAGCTCGTCGATTCCCTCGCCCGTCACGGACGAGACGGCGAGGACCAGGCTCGAGCTGAGCCAGGTCGGGCGGATGAGCTCCTCGAGCTCCAGGCGAACACCATCGACCTGCGCGCGATCGACGAGGTCGACCTTGGTGACGACGACCAGACTGATCGACATCTCGAGCGCATCCAGCAGGTCGAGGTGCTCGAGCGTCTGGGGCCGCGGCCCGTCGTCCGCTGCCACGACGAGCATCGCCGCATCGATCTCGCCGGCGCCGACGAGCATGTTGCCGATCAGCCGGTCGTGTCCCGGCACGTCCACGAAATCGAGCTCGACCCCATCGTCGAACGTCAGGTGCGCGTAGCCGATGTCGATCGTCATGCCCCGCGCCTGCTCCTCGGGCAGCCGGTCGGCGTCGATGCCCGTCAGCGCGCGCAGGAGGGCGGTCTTGCCGTGGTCGATGTGGCCCGCAGTGCCGATGACGACGGTCGACACGAACGTCAGATGCGCCGGTCGTCGCTGGAGGTCGTGAGGTATCGGCGGAACGCCACTACCGCCCAGATGGCCTCGACGACGCCGAACGCCCATGCACCCGACGCGAAGCCATAGACGCTCGACAGCGCACAGCCGAGCGCGAAGGCGAGGATGAACCTGCGTCCACGCCGCTCGAGCGCGTACATCAGCATCATGAAGCTGAGCGCAGCGACGCCAAATGCGGTGAGCAGATCCACGTCAGGGCGATCGTTTCGCTGGTCGCTGCAACGCGGCACGGATCGCAGCCGGCAGGATCGCGTCATCCTCCGGTTCGATCGCGCGCAGGTCGAGCACCACATGGTCGTCGACGATCCGGGCGATGACCGCCGGAACCCCGCCGCGAAGGCGCGCGAGGAGTCGATCGGGAGAGCCTGATTCGATCGCTACCGACCACGACCGCTGCGTCTGCCCAGGCAACGATCCGCCACCGACGGTGGAGATCGAGGGTGCGGCTACGACCTGCGGATCCGAGACCGTCGCAGCGATCGCCTTCGTGCGGCGCTCCAGCTCGGCTTCCGGCACGGCGATCTGCCGCCAGATCGGGATCTCGGTGCGAGCGAGACCGGCGCGATAGAGCCGGAGCGTTGCCGCGAGCGCGGCGAGGACGACCTTGTCCGGGCGCATGGCGCGAGCGAGCGGGTCCTTCCTGAGTCGCTCCACGAGCTCAGCCCGCCCGGCGATGATTCCAGCCTGAGGCCCACCCACGAGCTTGTCGCCCGAAAAGGTCACGAGATCGGCGCCCGCCTCGAGCCGCTCGCGAGGCATCGGCTCGTGCGCCAGCCCGAACGACGCGGTTTCGATCAACGCCCCCGAGCCAAGGTCGTCGACAACGATGGCGCCATGGCGATGGGCCGCCGCCGTGAGCTCCGCCGGATCGGGCGCCTCGACGAACCCGGTCTGGGCGAAGTTCGAGGGATGGACCCGCAGCACGAGCTTCGCCCGGCCCTCGGCGAGGACCGCCTCGAAGTCGGCGACGCGGGTGCGATTCGTCGTCCCCACCTCGATCAGGCGCGCGCCGGCCCGTCGCACGATCTCCGGAATCCGGACACCGCCCCCGATCTCGACCAGCTCGCCGCGCGAGACGGCGACCCCGCCCCGCCCCGCCAGGCCGACGGCGAGCGCCACGGCAGCCGCGTTGTTGTTCGTGACGAGCGCCGTCTCGGCGCCAGTCAGGGCGACGACCTCCTCCTCGACCGCGGCGAACCGGCGCCCTCGTCGCCCGGTGGCAGGGTCGAGCTCGAGCATCGCCGGGAACGAGGCGGCGAGTCGTGCCGCCTCGATGGCCGCCTCGGGCCACGCCGCGCGACCGAGGTTCGTGTGGAGGATCACCCCGGTCGCGTTGATGACGGGCCGCAGGCCCGCGATGCCGTCGCCCGCTTCCGCCACGCCTTCCCGGCGCTCGCCGAACGTGATGAGGCGCGCGAGCAGCTCGCTGGCGAGCTCGGGAACTGGCGTCGCCACCTTGCCCGCCGCGAGGCGCTCGCGCTCGTCTGCGACAACTCGTCGGGCCTCGGCGACGACGGCGTCGCGATCACGAGACCCAAGCGCCCCATCGGCGGCGCGAAGAAGGGCATCGACGCTCGGGGGTCGCACGCCGGGCATCGTACGTCGGGGTCCACCAGGCGTCCGGTGATGCAGGCGCCGGGCGCCGCGTGGCGGGAGCGCATGGGAGTCGAACCCACCGCGCGACGCCGAACGCCGCGCCACTCGTTTTGAAGACGAGGGAGCCCACCGGGACCCCTCCGCTCCCGCGAAGATCGTAGGCAGTCGAGCGAGGACCGCGTGCGAACCGGCCGTTCAGCCCAGCCCGAGCTGCCGTCCCAGGAAGCTGGCGCGAGCGCCTCGAGCCTTCGCGCTGCGCATCGCGTGGTCGGCCTTGTACCACTCGATCGCGGGCTCGGCGCTGCTCGCCCTGGCGAGCTCGACCGCCGCCATCGGTGCGATGAAGTAGTCGCGCTCACTGAACTGCCAGAGGGTCGTGGCCTTCAGCGCGCGAGCGGACTCGATGGGGTCGAGCGGCGCCAGCGCGCGGAGGTAGTCGAACCGGTCGCCCTCGACCTTCCAGAAGCGCAGGAACCAGTCTCCCCAGCGAGGCGTCGCCGCGATGACGACCGCGCCTTTGAACCGACTCGAGTTCCGGGCGAGGAGCAGCAGGCCGTGCATCGCCCCGAAGTCGTGGCCGACGAGCGCAATCGGCGCCCCGTTCGGCAGCCCCGCGGCCAGGCCGTCGAGCGCGGCGCCGAGCCGGCGCTGCTCGAGCTCGATGTTGGCGGCGTCCGTCGCCGCGTCGACCGGGTCCGGGATCCAGGGCAACCGCCCGGCAGGGAGAACGGATCGAACGCCGGACCTCGCCAGGGCGCGTGCTTCGGAGAGGAACTGGGTTCGATCGCTGCGGTGCTCGCCGAGCCAGTGGAGGAACAGGATTCCCGCCCGAAGCGGAAGGCCCGATGGCTCCACGACGAATGACTCGACGGACACGTCCCCCGTCCCGAGGACGACGTCATCGACCTGAACCCGCGCTCGCCCAGCCCGGTCGCCCGTCACCCGGCCATTGTGCGCGACCTCCCTATGATCCGGACATGATCGACTTCGACGCGCCGCCGATCCGGCTGACCGAGCTGACGACCTGCGGCGGCTGTGCGTCCAAGCTCGGCGCGGACGTGCTCGCCGAGGCGCTGGCCGGGCTGGGCGCGTCGATCTCGACCGACGAAGGTGAGACTGGCCTGATCGCCGGGCTCGATCCGCCCGACGACGCCGCGGTCCATCTCATCGCGCCGGGTGTCGCCGTCATCGGGACCCTCGACTTCTTCCCGCCGATCGTCGACGACCCGCGGACGTTCGGCGAGATCGCCGCGGCGAACGCGCTGTCCGACGTGTTCGCGATGGGCGGACGGGTGCTCTTCGCGCTCTCGGTCGCGGCAATCCCCGAGGACATGCCAACCGCCGCGTTCCGCGCGATCCTCGACGGCGCCGCTTCGAAGGTGCGCGAGGCCGGCGGCATCCTCGCGGGCGGCCACACGATCCGCGACCCCGAGCCCAAGTACGGGCTCGCGGTCATCGGGGTCGCGGCGCCGGACCGGCTGCTCCGCAAGGGCGGCGCGCAGCCAGGTGACGTGCTGCTGCTGACGAAGCCGCTGGGAACCGGCTTGCTCGTGAGCGGGCGCCGCCGCTCGCGCACCTCCGACGCCGACCTCGAGGCCGCCGTGGACTCGATGCGCCGGCTCAACCGCGCCGCTGGCGAGGTGCTCGTCGAGCACGGAATCCGGGGCGCCACGGACGTGACCGGGTTCGGGCTCCTGGGCCACGGGCTCGAGATGGCACGGGGATCCGCGACGCGCTTCGAGTTCGAGGCCGCTGCGCTGCCGGCCCTGGACGGCGCGCTCGAGCTCGCACGCGCCGGGGTCGAGACGGGCGGCGCCGCCCACAACCGCCGGTTCGTCGCGCCGGCGCTGCACGTTGCCGACGGCGTCGGCGAGGACGTGGTGACCCTCGCGCACGACCCCCAGACCTCGGGTGGGCTGCTCGCCGCCGTCCCAGCCGAGCGAGCGTCGATCGTCGAAGCCGCGCTGCATGACGCTGGCGTTTCGACGTGGCGCGTCGGCCGGGTGGCGGTGCTGGCAGGGTCCTCGGATGCTCCCGCGGTCGCGCTGGTCTAGGCGGTTCGTGACGACGTTACGCCGTCGATCCAAGGTGCTGGTCGACACGCTCGGGCTCGATTGACGGCGTCGCGAAGCGACTGGAACGCCCGGTCGTACGACAAGATCGCGGACCCGCAGGCGACGTGGGGCGCCGAGGTCCTCCGGCGATTGCCGCTCGAGGGCGACGAGACGGTGCTCGACGCGGGATGCGGCTCGGGGCGGGTGACGGAGATGCTGCTCCTGCGGCTGCCTCGTGGCCGGGTGGTCGCCCTCGACGCCTCGCCCTCGATGCTCGACGAGGCACGTCGCCGGCTCGCCCGATTCGGCGATCAGGTCCGGTACGTGGAGGCGGACCTCGAGCGTCCGCTGCCGCTCGACGAGCAGGTCGACGCGATCCTCTCAACGGCCACCTTCCACTGGGTGCTGGACCACGACGCGCTCTTCGCGAATCTCGCCGTCGTGCTCCGGCCGGGTGGGATGCTGGTGGCCCAGTGCGGCGGATTCGGCAACATCGCGCGCTTCCTCGAGGTGACGCGATCGGTCGATCCGCGATTCGCGAAGCACCACAACTTCCAGGACGCCGACGCGACGCGCGATCGTCTCGAGCGCTCGGGCTTCGTCCACGTCGAGACGTGGCTGTCGGAGGCGCCCACCCGTTTCGAGCCGGGTGAGCGGTTCGAGGCATTCCTGCGCACCGTGTGCCTGCGCCCGTACATCGACCAGCTCCCCGCGGACGAGCAACAGCCGTTCCTGAGCGCCGTGGCAACCCGGATGCCAGAGCCGGTGCTCGACTACGTTCGCCTGAACATCACGGCCCGCCGCGCCACCTGACGGCGAGGGCCGCGTGGGCTGTCCCTTAGCGCAGCCGCTGGTAGGCGCCGAAGCACGCCGCGCCGGCGCTGATCAGCGCCGACGGCAGGAGGCTCTGGATCATCACGGCCAGCGGCACCTCCGCCTGAGCCGCCAAGGTCACGAGAACCGGCGCCACCTGGAGCACGAACCCCACGACCGAGCCGACGAGGATGCCTCCGAACAGGATCGTCCACATGATCGGGCCACGCTTGTAGCCGATCACCCGGATGACGGCATCGGCGACGAACCGTCCGGCGAAGTAGCCGACGATGATCGAGAAGAAGCCGATGAACGAGCCCACGTAGCCCGCGATCGCGCCACCGACGAACGACGCCCCGATCCCGAGCAGGAGCTGGCGAGGCGTGAACGACGACAGCCGGTCGTTCGCAACGACACCGCACTGCCGGCAGCGGGACCCGACCGGGCCCTGCACCGAGCACCTGGTGCAGATCGGCTGGTCGCAGCGCCCGCAGCGCAGCCACGTCTCCGTCTTCGGGTGGCGGTAGCAGAACATCCGCCCGTCACCGGCCTGCTCGCCGGGCGGCGATCCGGGCAGCTGGTCGGCAAGGGCATGCTCGGCGGTCACGGCGGCAGGTTCGGGGTCCGCGTGTGTGCCGTCAAGATGGATTTCGTCCTGCCGGTCCCTTCGTGACGGCTTCGGCACGATCTCGACGCGGCCACGCGGTGGCGGCCGTTTGGCGGTTGCTCCATCCTTGCCGCGTGCCCCTGTACATGGACCGTCACGAGTTCGCGAAGGTCACGGCCGAGCAAATCGCCGCGGACCACCTGAAGGACCTCGCGGCCCAGGGCCGGTTCGGCGTGCAGTTCCTGACCTACTGGTTCGACGACGTTCGGCAGCATGCGTTCTGCCTCGCGAGCGGTCCCGATCGGGCTGCGGTCGAGGATGCCCACCGCGCCTCGCACGGTGGTGTTCCCACCCACGTCATCGAGGTCGACGAGGGCGCGATCTACCGGTTCATGGGTGGCGTGACGCAGCATCGCCCGGGCGAGCCGTACGTCGAGACAGCGTTCCGGACGATCCTCTTCACCGATATCGAAGGCTCGACCGCCCTCACCCAGGAGCTCGGTGACGCCCGGGCGATGGCCGTAGTGCGCCGGCACGACGAGATCGTTCGGGCAGCAATCGCCCGGTTCGGCGGGTCGGAGGTCAAGCACACCGGCGATGGGTTGATGGCGTCATTCGTGGCCGTGACCGGGGGGATCCGGAGCGCGATCGAGATCCAGCAGCAGCTCGCCGCGGCCGACGTCGACAATCCCACGCACGTCGGCGTGCGCGTCGGCCTCGCGGCGGGCGAGCCGGTCACCGAGCGCGACGATCTCTTCGGCGCCACCGTCCAGCTCGCCGCGCGCCTGTGCCAGCGCGCCCGACCCGGCAGCATCCTCGTCTCCAGCGGGATCCAGGGGCTGGCACTGGGCAAGGGCTTCACCTTCCGCAAGCGCGGATCGCTCCGGCTGAAAGGCTTCGACGAGCCCATTCCCGCGTTCGAGGTCGACTGGAAGGAGGCAGCGGCGTAGGCCTTCAAAGGCCACGTCCCCCTCCCCGAGCGCCTCGTTACACTCGATCGGCCGGCCGTTGGCCGGCGGTGAACCTCGCGGCGCGGTCGCGCCGCCGATCGGAGGCATCGCTTGCCGAAGTCGTACGTTCGCCTGACCCAGCCCCTCGTGCGTGACACGAAGGGCGGCGAGCTCCGCCAGGCGACCTGGGACGAGGCGCTCGACCGGACCGTCGCGGGCTTCCGCGCCGCACTCGCCCGCCGGGCGAGCGAGGACGCGCGAGTCCCGATCGGGGTCTTCAGCTGCTCGAAGGCGACCAATGAGGTCAACTTCGCGGCGCAGAAGCTCTCCCGGGTGGTCCTGGGCAGCAACAACATCGACAGCTGCAACCGCACCTGACACGCCCCCTCTGTCGCCGGTCTGGCGACCGTGTTCGGCGCTGGTGGCGGTACCAGCTCATATCGCGAGGCTGAGGACACTGATCTGATCGTCCTCTGGGGCAGCAATGCCCGGGAGACGCACCCGATCTTCTTCCACCACCTCCTGCGCGGCGTGCGCAACGGCGCGCGCCTGTACACGATTGACCCGCGGCGAACGGACTCGGCCGAGTGGGCCGACGTCTGGCTCGGGCTCGATGTCGGGTCGGACATCGCGCTCGCGAACGCGGTCGCGCGCGAGATCATCCACGCGGGGCTCGCGAACACCGAGTTCATCGATCGGGCGACCTCTGACTACGAGGCGTACCGGGCCAAGGTCGAGAGCTACACCCTCGAGTACGCGGAGCGCGAGACCGGCGTCCCCGCCGAGGCGATCCGCGAGCTGGCGCACTCGTTCGCCACGGCCGACAAGGCGATGATCTGCTGGACCCTCGGCATCACCGAGCACCACAACGCGGTCGACAACGTGCTCGCGCTCATCGATCTCGCCCTCCTCACCGGCCACGTCGGCAAGTACGGCAGCGGCCTGAACCCGCTCCGGGGCCAGAACAACGTCCAGGGCGGCGGCGACATGGGCGCCCTCCCCGATCGATTGCCCGGCTTCCAGTACGTCGAGAACGACTCGCTCCGGCAGAAGTTCGACGAGGCCTGGGGCGTTACCGTCCCGCCGAAGCGCGGCTGGCACCTGTCCGGCATGTTCGACGCGATGGACCGGGACGAGCTGCACGCCGTCTACGTGATCGGCGAGAACCCCGTCCAGTCCGAGGCGGACCAGAAGCGTGCAAGGCGGCTCCTGGAGGGCCTCGACTTCCTCGTCGTCCAGGACCTGCTCCTGACCGCCACCGCGGAGATCGCCGACGTCGTCCTCCCGTCGGGCGCCTCCTGGGCGGAGTCCGAGGGGACGGTTACGAACTCGGAGCGGCGCGTCCAGCGCGTACGCAAGGCGATGGAGCCGCCGGGCGAGGCGCGCGAGGACCTGTGGATCATCTACGAGCTCGCCAAGCGAATGGGGCACGATTGGGGCGAGGCATCGGCCGAGAAGACCTGGGACGAGGTGCGCTCGCTCTCGCCCGTCCACCGCGGGATGTCGTACGCGCGCCTGGAGGCCATGGGCGGCATCCAGTGGCCGTGCTGGGACGAGGACCATCCGGGCGAGCTCTTCCTCCACTCACGCCTCTGGGAGGACCCCGTCCCCGGATTGCGGGCGCCGTTCGTCGCGGTGGACCACGACCCGCCGGTCGACAAGCTGGACGACGACTTCCCGATCCGCCTCACGACGGGCCGGCGGCTGGACTCGTACAACACCGGCGTCCAGTCCGGCGGCTACACGTCGCCGCTGCGCCGCGGCGAGTCGCTGGACATCTCACCCGAGGACGCCGAGCGGCTGTCACTCACGGACGGTGAGCGCGTCCGGGTCACGTCCCGCCGCGGCGCGATCGAGACGCCGGTCCGGATCGACCCGTCGCTGCGGCCTGGCCTGACGTTCATGACCCTGCACTTCCAGGACGAGGTCCCGACGAACGTCCTGACGATCGACGCGACCGACCCGAAGTCGGGCACCGCCGAGTTCAAGGCAACGGCGATCCGCATCGAGAAGCTTGGGACGGCGGTTCGGGCCTGATCGTCAGTCCCACGCGGAGTAGGCTGCGAACACTGGGTTTCCACAGGCCGCATGGAGGAGGACCAGATGGCCAAGTACCTGTTCTCGGCGAACTACACGGCGGCGGGCCTGCCGGGGCTGCTCAAGGAGGGTGGGACCGGCCGAAAGAAGGCGATCGAGGCCGCCGTGGCGAGTGCGGGCGGCAAGCTGGAGGCGATCTACTGGGCATTCGGCAAGCACGACGTCTACGTGATCGTCGACCTGCCGGACAACGCCGCGGCGGCGGCGCTGTCCCTGAGGATCACTTCCGCAGGTGGCGCGACCGTCTCGACCACCGTGCTGATGACTGCCGAGGAGGTCGATGCGGCAGTGGCAAAGAGCCCGAGCTACCGGCCACCCGGCGGCTGACCGCCGGCGGGCTCACGGCGCCTCGCCCACTCGAAAACGACGAAGCGGCGCCTGGTGCGGGCGCCGCTTCGCCTGGGCCGGGGATTCGAGGTCGGTTCAGCCCAGCTTGAGCTGCACCACGGTGAGGGTGACCATCCGGCCGAGCAGCGACTCGCTGTCGAGCGTGTCCGGATCTGACGCCGCGAGCTCGCCCGAGACGTCGAAGCTGAGCACGCCCGGCGTCGGCCGCGGGGTGAACGTTCGGAGATCGAGGAAGAGGTAGGCCGTGCCGGCGCCAAGGATCGGCGCCTCGACCGTCGTCCCGAGCACGCGGCCGGTCGCGTCGCGGACCGTGACCGTGTACTCCATGCCGTTCGCCTGGGCGACGGCACCGGACGGGTGCGAGAGCGCAACCTTGAGGTGGGTGACCCCGTAGCCGGCCTCGGTCGTGAACGTCCGCTGGTCGGTGGCGCCGGCGATGGCGAGCCGGGGTGCGTCGTAGGTCCAGAAGTCGGACTTGAGGGCGCGGTAGCCGTCCGCGGCGAGCACCCGTGCGTCAGCCGTGATCTGCGCCTTGGAGATCTCGCTCGACCACTTCTTGTGGCGGACGAGCTGGAGCGCCTTCGCGAGGTCGACGTGGCCGTAGCCCGTCTGCCAGAACGGCGCCCGCTCGGTCGTCGAACCGAAGCGGGTCACCGGCGTCGCGGTGGCCTGGAGCGCGTTGCGCACCTGGTCGACGGACAGGTTCGGGTTGGCCTGGAGCAGGACCGCGGCGGCACCCGCGACGTGGGGCGAGGCCATCGACGTCCCGCCCGCGACCGCGTTCGTGTAGGTCGGCGGCGGGCACGGCCCGACGACGGTGCTCGCGGACGAGCAGGTCGACGAGATGTTGTCGCCAGGCGCAGTGACGTCGGGGTGGTAGATCCCGATGCGGTCGCCCGTGAAGACCGTGTGCCCGCCCGCGCCGATCGTGACCGCCTGGGAATTGTCGAAGACCAGGCCGTTCGACGAGAACTCGGCGCGGTTCGTGATCGGGTCGTCGACGTTGCTCGCGGCGACGGAGATGACCCACGGCGCCTGCGAGAACGGGTTGAGGCTCATCTCTGTCTCGGAGTAGCCGCTGTTGCCGGCGGCGAATACGACCACCGCGCCGTTCTCGGCAACGGCCCGCGTGGCGGTCGCCACCGGGTGGCGCGGATCGAACTGCTGGAACGAGTTGCCCCATGAGTTGTTGACGACGTCGACGCTCCACATGTCGGGCTGGTCGAGCATGTGGTCGTACGCGGTGACGACGGCGGTCGTGAAGAGCACCTCGCCGACCGAGTAGCAGACGAGACTGGCGTTCGGCGCGACGCCGAGGCGCCCGCCCGCGGGATCCGTCGTGGAGTCGGCGGCGATGATCCCGGCGACGTGCGTTCCGTGGCCGCTGCCGATGTCGGTGTTCTGGTACGGCCCGGTCTCGTTGGCGACGACGATCGTCGAGCTCGAGTCCGGCGGCAGGTTCACGTACTCGCCGCTGTACAGCTTGACGTTGTGGGCGACGTGGTCCGCGAGGTCGGGGTGGCTCGCGTCGCAGCCCGAGTCGACGACGGCGACCGTGACGCCCGCGCCCGTGAAGCCGGCGGCGCGGGCCGCGGCTCCGCCCATCGCATCGCTCGAGTACGTGTCGAGGAGCTCGATCGGCTCGTCCGGGTAGACGTCCGTGGCCGCCCCGGCGGTGACCG
Organism: uncultured Chloroflexia bacterium; assembly: GCA_963721765.1. Classification (GTDB taxonomy): domain Bacteria; phylum Chloroflexota; class Limnocylindria; order Limnocylindrales; family CSP1-4; genus UBA5189. The sequence goes on along the minus strand of CAVRJP010000001.1, from coordinate 201,311 downwards.
CCGCTTCCATCGCCCCGACCGGCCCGAACACGAGCGCGAGCGGCAGGTGACCCATCCGCTGGACGCTGAGGCCGAGCGCCTGGAGCGCCGCGGCGTCGCCTGAGGTCGGATTGGCATCGAACGTGGCAATCCCGCGGGTCAGCGCAGACAGGCTGTGGGCCGAGAGCAGCTGGCTCAGACCGGTCGGGGCCTCGAGGACCGCCCGCGCCGGACGCACGCCTGCCAGCGCGGAGGCCAGCGTCAGGGCAAGGGCGAGGGAAATAGCGGCTGCGGTCCGTGCGACGGCGACACGCCGCGACTGATGCGACACCGGGTACATCGGTCTCCTCCATCTGCGGCATGACACCTCTCTCAGTGGTGTCGTCCGCTGGTGGCGCGATACTAGCACCCCAATGAGTGGTGTCAACGTGGAGCCCATGAGTTGGCCTTGCAATGTCGTAACAAGTGGCGTGGCTAACTCGTACGATGAGGCGCAGCGGGAGGCACGGAGTGGCAACGACCGAGGTCGTGGTAGATCCAAGATCGGAGCGGGCCGCCGAGGGTCGCGCGCCGTCTGCGCAGAGCTGGGTCGATGCGCTCAACGACTGGTTCGAGCGGTTGCCCGGCCCGACGTGGCTCGCCTACGTGGTGGCGATGGCTGCCGGTGCCGGGCTGTCCTTCGCGACGATGCTCCTCGATCCGACCGCCCCGGCCGTCGAACCTTTCCAGATCGTGTACTACGCGGCGCTGCCCTTCGCCGTCCTGTGGCTCATTGCCGACCTCGACCGCACGGCGAGCCGCGCGCTGGCCACGTTGCGCCCGCTGCTCAACCTCTCCGACGAGGTGATCGCCCAGGCGCGCCTGACGCTCACGCGTGTGCCCGCGCGCCCGGCGCTCGCGGTCACGATCCTCTCGGCCTTGATCACTCCGATCGGCTACGTACTCGACCCGGTGGGCGCGGGCATCGTCGGCTACTCGATCGTCGGCCTGGCCTTTCGCTGGGCGTGGGAGTCGTTCATCACGGCGATCTTCCTGATCCTCCTCTACCACACGATCCGCCAGCTCAGGCTGATCGGCCGCCTGCACGAATTGGTCGGTGTCATCGACGTGTTCGACCAGACGCCGCTCTACGCGCTGTCCTCGGTGACGTCCACGACCGCGATCGGGCTCGTCCTTCTGCTGGTTCCAAGCGTGGTCCTGATCCCGTCCGCGGCCGGCGCGTCATTCCTCCTCATCAGCGCAGCGTGGTACGGGTTCGCGCTGGTCATGGCGATCAGCGCGTTCTTCCTGCCGCTGCGCGGCGTCCATGGCCGGCTTGCCGCCGAGAAGGCGGAGCTTCGAGGCGCAGTCGGGCGGCGGATTTCCGGCGCTCTCGAGTCGATCCACCGGGCCGTCGATGCCGGCGATGCGGCAGCCGTGACCGCCGGGCACCAGGCCCTCTCGGCACTCACAGCGGAGCGCGACCTCGTCGTCAAGATCCCGACCTGGCCTTGGAGCGCCGGAGCGCTCACGCGCTTCCTCTCAGCGGTCCTCCTGCCTATCGGTTTGTGGCTCGTGACCCGTTTCCTGGAGCGGGTCGTCTAGGGGTCGACGCGGGCAACGGCACCTCGAGGCGCCGCGGTCGGCGCGCGCCCCGCCGTAGACTCGGCGGCGATGGACCTCCATGTCATCGGGCCGCTCGCGTCACCGGCGGAGCGGGCAGCGGTCGACGCTGTCCTCGGTCCGGCCACTTCCGGCTGGATGGGCGGGGCGCGGGATCCCCGGACGGAGGGGCACGTCGCGAGGGGCGGGCACGAAGCGAGGAGCCGGCGCGACCTGCTGCTCCCGGCCCTGCACGCGCTCCAGGACCGTGTCGGGCAGATCACCCAACCCGGCATGAACTACGTCTGCCGGCGTCTGTCGGTGCCGCCGGCCGAGGCGTACGGCGTCGCCACCTTCTACGCCCTGTTCGCGACGAAGGCGCGCCCGCCGGCCGTCGCCCACGTGTGCGACGACATCGCCTGTCGCCTCGCCGGTGCCGAGGACGTGTGCGCGGATCTGGCGCGCACCCTGGGGCCGGCGGGCGAGCCCGCCCGGGATGGGCGGATCGGCTGGCTGCGCAGCCCGTGCCTGGGGCTGTGCGAGCGTGCCCCGGCGGCCATGTTCACGATCGCCGGCGAGGAGGCGGTGCGCGAGACCGCGGCGCCGATCGATGCCGCGGGCGTCGTTGGCCGGCTGGAGCGCTCGCTCGGCGACGGCCCGAGGCCCGCCGTGGCAGTTGGTCCGGGGAGTCCCGCCACGCCCGGGCCGACCAACGGCTCAGGTGCTCGGTCCACAGGTGCGCGTGGTTCCCACCGGGAAGCCGCCCGCGCGTCTGTGCCCCAGGTCGGGGAGGCGCAGCTCCAGCTCCTGCGGCGAGCGGGCATGGTCGATCCGACGTCGATCGACGACTACCTCGCCCATCGGGGTTTCCTCGCCCTCCACCAGGCCCTCGCCATGGGCGAGGAGGCGGTGATCGGCGAGGTCACCGAGTCGCGCCTGCTCGGCCGCGGCGGCGCGGCGTTTCCGACCGGGCGCAAGTGGTCGGCGGTAGCGGCGCAGCCCGCGCAGCCGCACTACGTCGTATGCAACGCCGACGAGTCCGAGCCGGGCACGTTCAAGGATCGGGTGCTCATGGAGCTCGACCCATTCGCCGTCGTCGAGGCGATGACGATCGAGGGCTTCGCCACCGGTGCCGCCAAGGGCTTCCTGTACGTCCGCGGCGAGTATCCGCTCGCCGAATCGCGCATCCGTGGCGCGATCGATGCCGCGCGCGCCGCCGGCTACCTCGGCGCGTCGGTCGCGGGCTCGGACTTCGCGTTCGACATCGAGGTCCGGCGCGGCGCCGGCGCGTACATCTGTGGCGAGGAGACGGCCCTCTTCGAGTCGATCGAGGGCAAGCGCGGCGAGCCGCGCAACAAGCCGCCGTTCCCGGTCGAGGTCGGGCTGTTCGGGAAGCCGACGGCGGTCAACAACGTGGAGACCCTCGTCAACGTGCTCGCCATCCTCGAGGACGGTCCCGGCGGCGGGGCTCGCTTCGCGGCGCTCGGGACGGAGGGCTCCACCGGACCGAAGCTCTTCTGCCTCTCGGGCAACGTCGCGAAGCCCGGCGTCTACGAGGTCGCGTTCGGGACGACGCTCGCGCGAGCTCATCGAGCTCGGCGGCGGCGTGCCGGGCGGTCGGGCGATCCGGGCGATCCTCCTCGGCGGTGCCGCGGGCATGTTCGTCGGTCCCGACGTCCTCGACACCCCACTGACGTTCGAGGGCACGCGCGCGATCGCGGCGACCCTGGGCTCCGGCGTGGTGATGGTCTTCGACGAGCGGGCCGACCTCGTCGGCACGTTGCGACGGATCGCAGCGTTCTTCCGCGACGAGTCCTGCGGCCAGTGCGTGCCCTGTCGCGTCGGGACGGTGCGCCAGGAGGAGCTGCTCGCGCGCCTCGCGGATCGCGTCGAGGTGCGCAGCCGCGAGGAGGAGCTGGTCCTGCTCGCCGAGATCGGGCAGGCGATGCGCGACGCGAGCATCTGCGGCCTCGGCCAGACGGCGTCGTCGGCGATCGAATCGGCGATCCGGCAGCCCGAGCTGGTGGCGCTGTGACGACCGAGGACCTCCGCGGCGCGGGCAAGGTGGACGTCGACGTCACCCAGCCGTTCGGCCACGAGCAGAGCGAGGCGCCGCCGCCCGGGATCGTGTACATCACCCCGGCCGGAAGAGCGACGCGCATTCCCGAGGCTCCGCCTGCGGCCGCGCGAGCGCAGGTCACGCTCCAGGTCGACGGTGTCACCGTGACCGTCCCGGAGGGCTCGACGATCCTCGACGCATGCCGCGCCCAGGGCACTCGACATCCCGACGCTGTGCTACCTCGAGAACCTCACCCCCGTGAACGTCTGCCGGGTGTGCGTGGTCGAGGTCAAGGGCTCGCGCGTGCTCGCGCCGGCATGCTCGCGCCGGGTCGAGGAGGGCATGGAGGTCCAGACGGAGTCGGAGCGCGTTCGCCTGTCGCGCAAGGTGGTGCTCGAGCTCCTCGGATCGTCGGTCGACCTCTCGCTCGCCGGGCCGCGCGCGCCAGACGGTGATGCGGCCCGATACCGGGAGCGGTACGCCGCTGATCCGGGCCGGTTCGGACCGCCAGCGGCAGGCGCGGCGGCGCATGAGCGCGACGATCGGGAGCCCGGCCACCACCACTCGCCGGCGGGCGAGGAAGCGGCGATGGCGGCGACCGTCGAGCAGCCGGTCAAGGTCGACAACAACCTCTACGTGCGCGACTACGCGAAATGCATCCTTTGCTACAAGTGCGTCGAGGCGTGCGGCGAGGACGCCCAGAACACGTTCGCGATCGCCGTAGCGGGGCGCGGCTTCGACGCGCGGATCTCCACGGAGTGGGACGCGCCCTTGCCGGACTCGGCCTGCGTCTACTGCGGCAACTGCATCGGCGTCTGTCCGACGGGCGCGCTGATGTTCAAGTCGGAGCACGACATGCGCGCGGCCGGGACGTGGGACGAGGAAGCCCAGACGGTGACCTCGACGATCTGCCCGTACTGCGGCGTCGGCTGCGCCGTCGACCTGCACGTCCAGGACAACCAGATCGTCAAGGTGACCTCGCCGATGGACTCCACGGTGACCGAGGGCCACCTGTGCATCAAGGGCCGCTTCGGGTTCGAGTTCACGAACGCCCGACGGGACGCCAAGTGACCGACGTCGAGCTGACCAGCCTGAGCACGGTCGCCTGGGCGGTCGCGACCTCGGCGTTGTTCATCCTCCTCGCCCGCTGGAGCACCGGCGGCTCGTGGGGCATCACGTCCGGCATCGTCGACGGCGTTCGCAGCTGGTCTCGCCATGACCGGAGCGGCGAGACGGTCGCGTCCGGCGGCCTTCCCCCGCTCGACCTGCCCATGGCCCAACGCCCCGACAACCCACGGCGCGCCCCGCTGCCGTGGGCTCGCGTCGGCGGTAAACCCGAGATCGAGGAGCTCCCGTCGCGCCGGATCTGACGAACCAGGGTCGGAGCCTCGCCGTCGTCGTACGCCTCGGCATCGCCTACGCGTTTGTGGCCCTCGTCCTGCTCGTGCTTGGTCGTGCCGTGCCCATCGACAGCGGCCCGATCGCCGTCCTCCTCATCCTGAGCCCGCACCTCGCGCTCGCCTCCGCCTGGGCGATTCCGGTCGCGCTCCTCGCCCGGTCGAAGGCGCTCGGCGGCGTGCTGGTCGGCATCGCGGCCGTCTTCGTCCTGCGCTTCGGCGCCGAGTGGTGGTCGTCCGCTCCCGCTGTGGCGGATGGATCTGCGCGACTGGACGTCGCGACGTGGAACGTCGAATCCGGGGTGCTGGCCGGGCCGGCTGCGATCCGAACGCTGAACGACCATCCGGTCGACCTGGTCGTCATCGAGGAGCTGACGCCCACGATCGCCCAGGCCATCGAGGGCGACGAGCGGCTGCGGGCGCGCTACCCACATCGAGCACTGTTCCCGGAAGGGGGCGTCGGCGGGATCGGGTTGCTGAGCGCGTTTCCGATCGAGAATCCGACGTACCAGCAGGCGCCGGTCCGACTCGAGGCGAGGGTCGCGCTCGATGACGGCCCGGTCGTGGTGCTCGGCGCGCACCCATTCCCGGCTGCGATCGATCGCTCGCTGGGAATTCCGCTCGGCTTCGACCCTGGCGAGCGCAACGCGGAGCTCGCCCTGCTCCGGTCGCGGGTCGCGGAGCTCGACGCCGGCGGCGAGCGCGTCCTTCTCGTCGGTGACTTCAACACGGCGCCGACCGAACCCGCCTTCGACCTCCTGGTCCGCGGTCTCAAGGACGCCCACGCCGAGGTCGGAGTGGGACCCGGCTGGACGTGGCGCCCTGCTCGATTCGCGTTCCTCGGGATCGGCCTGCTGCGCATCGACCTGGTGCTGTCGACGTCGCAGCTGATCCCGGTGAGCACGGGGACTGACTGCCCGCCCACCGGCGACCACTGCCTCGTCTGGGCGGAGCTGACGCTCGCCCCCTGATCAACTGACGGTCAGCGATCGCTCGGCGCGATCTCCCGCCTCCGCCCGATCCGCCCGAGGTGGGTGTCCTGGAATGATGTCGGGTACTTCAGGCCGTAGCTCAGCAGCCGGTCGATCCCGGTGTGGGCGACGAGGATCGCGCCAATTTGCCCGAGCAGGGGCGAGGCACCCATCAGGCCGGCCACGAGGAACAGGCCGCCAACCAGCCAGTTATGGGCAAGGTTGTAGGTGAAGGCGCCGACGCGCGGTCCGCGCAGGTAGCCCAGCATCGAGATGTCGGGCGTGAGCGAGAGAACGAGGAACCACAGCGGCTCACCCCGGGCGGCCTGCCACATGAGCCAACCGAGGATCAGGCCGATCGCACCCTCTGCCCGCAGCCAGCGCCGCACCCACCGCGTGTCTGCCTCTGGGTGCGGGTGGTCGCTCACGAGGCAAGCCTAGCGGTCGGTTTCGGGTGCTCTGGCACGTCCGAGTCGAATGCCACGCGGCGGACCCTCCAGGATCTCGGCTCGCCCACGCTCCAGTCGGGCCCACAGGATCGCCGGCCCGGGCCACGGCGCCACGGGTCCACGGAGCGCGGCCAGTGTCGACGCCATCGGAGCTGGAAACGAAGCGGCGAGCGTGGCCTCGTAGGTGCACACGATGCTGCGAGTCGCCACGGTCGATCGGATCAGCAGCATCGGCGACACGTTGCCGCCGACCAGGCCGAGCTCGCCAAGGGCCGTTGCTTTCTCGACGACGCGCCGCTGGATCGTATCGATCGCCCGCAACTCCGAATGCGCCTCGCACGCTATTCCGGCCGATCCGTCGCGGAGCCCGATGGCAAGGTCGATGAATCCCCGCGCGCTGGGTACCGCCAGCTCCGGGATTGGCCTCCACCGGGGGTGAAGCGATCGGATGAGAGCCTCGACCATGGGCGCCTGCATTCGGTCGCGGATCCGGGGCCCTGAACCCGGAAACAGGCGGATCCCAAGGTCGGCACCGAGCGCTGCCGCGATGGCGACGAGGACATCGATGGAGGGTTGGACCATGCCCCGCTGGATGCGGGACAGGTGTGCCTGATCGATACCGGCGGCTGCCGCGAGTGCCTGCTGCGAAATCCCAGCTTCGGCACGCAGCTCCTGGATCTGTCCTCCGACGTGCTCGCGAACGCGGCGCTTCCGTCGCTCGAGCTCGCGGAGACCAATCGGTAGCTGCGGCCCAGCCATGATTGCCAGTCAACACCATGCCGCTTATCCGCCGGTTGTCGCGCCATTCGCTCCGGATCGTGTGCGTCGGCAGCCGCGCCATGACCGAGAGTCAAGAAATCAAGCCGAGGAGCGCCGCTCGATTGCCAAGCGGCCCCGAATCCGGTTCAGGACGCCTCAGATCCCCAAGTCTTGACGACGAGACATGAACGAGTCGCTCAAGGTCAAGGAGCTCGCCGTTGGAGCATCCAGCTGCATGGATCTTGACTCGCAGGCATGGCGCGGTGCGCGGCACGCGCGCGCCGTCGGACGATCCGTCGATGGCGATACCGGACGGGCCGGGCTACTCGATCAGCGTGCTCTCTTCGACGTTGATCATGCGTGCGTAGAGGACCTGCTCGTTGACCTCGAGGTTGTTGATCAGGCTGAGGCAGCGGACGATCCCCTGCCCGACCAGCTCGCCGGCGACCTCGCCGAACTCGACCTCGAGGATCACGTTGTCGGCGCGGACGTCGTTCGACACGGAGTCCGGGTCCTGCCACGTGCCGGCGCCACTGATCTCCGTGGAGGCACGCATGAAGTCGAGCGCGCCGGCCTTGAAGCGGGGCAGCGTCAGCGTCAGGAGCTCACGCTGGATCCGATCGAGGTGCGTGTTCGTCGATTCATCGCCGAACAGGAGCGCGAACAGCACGTCCTTCGCGAGCAGCAGGAGCTGCGAGCCCTCCGCCGAGCGGTGGGCGGCACCGATCGAATCGGTGCCCTTCGCGGGTGCATCGGCGAAGAGCGCGCCGCCGGCAACGAGCGCGGCACGGTCGAACCCCCGATGCCGGTCGAGGAACCCCGAGACCCAGCCGGCGTCGATCGCCATCCCCGTGACGCGAGCGGCCCGGTCGGCGCGGGCGCGGGCCCGCTCCTCCTGGGCGAGCCGGCGGTCGAGCGCCTGGAGTGAGTGTGCGTCGAGGGCGAGCCGGACGATCTGATCGACCAGCCACTCACGATCGCGGCCCACGAGTGCTGCCCGCAGACGCTTCTCGAACCTGGGCACGAGGTCGCGGTTGACCTCCCGCAGCAACGCCTCGATCGTCGCCGGTCGATCGTCGGTCACGTTCAGCCGAGCAAGTCGCGCAGGTCCACGCGCCCGTCGTGGCTGTAGACGTTGAAGCCGTCGCCGCGCAGGAAGCCGATGAGCGTGACCCCGAGCCGGTCGGCCAGTCTCACCGCGAGATCCGATGGGGCCGACACCGCGCAGATCATCGGCACGCCAGCGACGGCGGCCTTCTGCACGATCTCGAAGCTGACCCGACCCGAGACCATCAGGAGACGGTCCCACAGCGGCGTCTCGCGAGCGCGGACGCGCGACCCAATGACCTTGTCGAGGGCATTGTGGCGGCCGACGTCCTCGCGAACGGCGACGACGCTGCCGTCGGTCTCGAACAACCCCGCGGCATGCAGCCCGCCGGTGCGCTCGAACGCGGCTTGCGACGCCCGGAGCGAATCGGGCAGGCTCGCGATCACCGACCTGGCGACCACCGGCAGGCCCTTCGGCAGCGGCTCGCAGCGCACCGCGACATCGTCGATCGACGCCTTGCCGCAGATTCCGCAGGACGCGGTCGCGACGAAGTTGCGGCGCGCGGCGAGAGCGGGCTCGAACCGCCGCTTCAGTCGCACGAGCACGCTGTCATCCGGCTCGGCGAGCCTCCCCGGATCGCCGTACTCGACCCCCGCGATCTCGTTGTCGCGGAGCAGGCCTTCGCTCGTCAGGAACCCGATGGCGAGCTCGTCCTCGTTGCCGGGTGTGCGCATGGTGACGGCGACCTGGACGGGCGCCTGGCGCGGCCCGGCTGCGCGGATCTCGAGCGGCTCCTCGCCGACGACGAGATCGTCGCGAACCTCCAGCTCCGCGCCACGGATCGCGACCACCCGGGTGCTCGTGACATGGCGCGTCGGCAGGTCCGGGTCGAGCGGCAATGGTTCCACGGGAGCCGTCCGCTCGGGGTCGCGCGGGGTCAGGGCCGGCTCACCGAGCGACGTGGGCATCGGGGCCGGCGCGGGGACTGCTCAGGCCGGACTTGCGGCAGGGTGGTGGTGCTGCCGGCCGAGCGCGTGGTCGCGCTCGTGCGCTCGGTCCCGGGCGGCGGCGCGGTCGCCGCGAACCGGCGGCTTCCGGTCGGGTCCCGGCTCGACGTCGCCGCCGACGGCGAGAATCAGGCGTTGCGAGGCTGCGGCGATCTCCGCGATAGCGGCCTCGAATGCCTCCGCGTTGCGCGCCGATGGCTGGCGGAAGCCACTGACCTTGCGCACGTACTGGCGCGCTGCGGCCTCGACCTCGCCGGTCGTCGCCGGGTCGTCCTGGTGGCGGAGGGTTCGGATGCTTCGACACATGGGGCCAGCGTACCAGCGGTGCTGCCGAGCATCGCCTGAGGCCGATCACCCCAGGTGATCCGGAGCACCACACGGGGCCGCATCCCACCGGCGTTGTAATGTCGGTGTTATTCGCGCTCCGAAAAGAGTCGCGATGATGTCACTGCCCGATCGCGACCGCGGGCCTCTCGGAGACCGCACGCACCTTGGACCCGATCACCGCCGCGCTCCAGATCGCGTTCTACGTCCTGTTCGCCGTGAGCGCGTTCCAGTACGTCCGGTCCCGGGGCTCGCTCGAGATCACGGTGCTCGCGATCTTCGCCTCGTTCGCGGCGCTCTTCGCCCTCGCGTTCCTGAACTCCCTGATGCCGGACCTCTCGGCCGTCGCGCGGCCGGTGCTCGTCGCCATCCTGTACGCGCAGCCGTACCTCATCGTCCGGCTGATCGACCAGATCCGACCGGTCCCCCGGAGCGTGACCTCGATCGCCCTCCTCGGCTCGATCGCGTCGTGGGAGGCTGTTGTCCTGCTGCCCGTCGCGATCGAGCAGCTGCGCACGGTCGGGGTCGTGTTCGCGGTCCTCTTCTTCTTCGCCGCGGAGCTCGGCGCCGCTGCCTGGCTGGCTCGGGAGAGCCGGCGTCGGTATGGGGTGGCGCGCCTCCGGATCGCGTCGGCGGCCATTGCCACGGCGCTGTTCGGCGGGGCGATCCTGATCACCGGCATCGCGTCGATCGGCCGCCCGGTCGGCGTGCCCGCGCCGCCTGACGTCACCACCGTGACGCGGCTCCTCGCAGTGGTCGCCACGCTCGGCTACCTCGGGGCGTTCATCCCACCGCGCTGGTTCCGGCGGTTCGTCAATCGCGCCGCGTCGTACCAGCTCGTCCGGAGCCTCGTCGCGCCGACGACGTCGGACCAGGTCGGGAGCCTGTGGAATGAACTCGCGACGACCGCCCGGGACATCCTCGGCGCGCGGCGTGTCTCGATCCTGCCCGTGGCGCCGGGCGTCCCGCTCGCGGTCATCGGCGATCGACCACCCGAGCCCGAGGCGCCCGAGACAGCGCCGATCGTTTCGACGGTCGAGCTCGAGGTGCGACCCGGCCTCGAGGAATCGGAGCGCCTCGTCGCCGAGATCGAAGGCCGGCCCTTGTTCGTCGGTGACGACCTCGCGCTCCTGTCCGACCTCACCGGGCTGACCGCCCACGCCATCGACCGCGAGGAGATGCTGATCGGGCTCGGCGAGGCGCGCCGCGAGGCCGAGGAATCACGAACCGCGCGGGCGAGCGAGGCGCGCTTCCGGGCGCTGCTCGAAGCGGACCCGAACGCGATCCTCGCGCTCGACGAGGAGAGTCGCGTCACGTGGGCCACGCGCCTGGCAGGCGAGCTGTTCGGGAGCACGGTCGATCGGCTCGTCGGCGTCGCGCTCTCGGACCTCGTGGCGCTCCACAAGGACGAGATGACGACGACCGCCGGCGACCGACCGGTCTACCGCTCGGAGACGACCGGCCGGCGCATCGACGGCACCCACTTCCCGGCCGAGATGGCCCGGAGCACGTTCGAGCTCGATGGCCGGCCGTTCCAGGTCGCGGTCATCTCGGACGTCACGTGGCGCCACGAGGCCGACCAGATCCGCGATCGCTTCCTCGGCGTGCTGTCGCACGAGCTTCGGACGCCCGTCACGTCGATCTACGGCGGGACACAGCTCCTCCTCGGTCGCGGCTCCAAGCTCGATCCGGCGACGCGCAACGAGCTGCTCGTCAACGTCGCGGCGGAGGCCGAGCGCCTCCAGCGGATGATCGAGAACCTCGTCGCGATGGCCCGCATCGAGCGGGGCGCGGAGCTCTTCGGGGCCCGGCCGGTGCTCGCCGACCGGATCATCAAGCAGCTCGTGGAGCGAGAGCGGGGCCTCTGGCCGGAGGTGTCGATCAAGCTCGTCGCCGGCGGCCCCGTGCAGATGGTCGCGGCGGACGAGGACTACCTCGCCCAGATCATGCGCAACCTCCTGTCGAACGCGGCCAAGTACGGCGGGCCCGGGTCCAACGTGGAGGTGAGCCTCGAGGACGGCGAGGGCGAGGTCCTCGTTCGGGTTCGGGACGATGGCCCGGGCTTCGACGCGGCCGACGCCGACCGGCTCTTCACGCTGTACTACCGGGCCGCCTCGCAGGCCGCAACAGCGCCTGGTGCGGGCATCGGCCTGTTCGTGTGCCGCGAGCTCGTGACAACGATGGGCGGGCGGATCTGGGCAACGCCGCTGCCGGGCAAGGGATCGGAGTTCGGGTTCAGCATCCCTGCGTACGTCGACGAGCTCGACGCCCCGGTGCCCGGTGACGAGCCGGCCAGGGCCTTCGAGCGCGAACCCACCTCGAGGAAGGCGCCGGCCCCGGCGTAGGTTCCGGACAGGCCCGGCTGCGTCAACCCGGTCGCGGCGGTCCGGCCCGGCGTCGCCAGCCCGATCGCGTCAGCTCGTCGGTGCGAACCGCGCCGTGAAGTGGCGCAGCGTCGGCGGCTGCGAGACGATCCGGAGGCCTCGGAGCGACGCGGCCCGCTCCGCGACGTAACGGACCACCTCGATGACGTAATCGATGTGGCTCTGGGTGTACGTCCGCCGCGGGATCGCGAGGCGGACGAGGTCCATCGCCGCGGGTTGTTCCGTGCCGTCCGGTCGCCGCCCGAACATGACCGTGCCGATCTCGCAACCCCGGATCCCGCCCTCGCGATAGAGCGCGATCGCGAGCGCCTGCCCCGGGTAATCCAGCGGCGCGAGGTGCGGCAGCAGCGCCCGCGCGTCGAGGTAGATCGCGTGACCGCCGAACGGCTTGACCACCGGTACGCCCGCACGGTCGAGCGCCTCGCCGAGGTACGCCGTCGAGGTGATCCGGTAGCGGAGGTAGTCGTCGTCGACCACCTCGCGCAGCCCCTGGGCGATGGCCTCGAGGTCGCGGCCGGCGAGGCCGCCGTACGTCGGGAACCCCTCGGTGAGGATCAGCAGGTTCCGGCATTGCTCGGCCAGGGCGTCGTCATTCAGGGCGAGCCAGCCGCCGATGTTGGCGAGGCCATCCTTCTTCGCCGACATGGTCATCCCGTCGGCGAGCGCCGCCATGTCCCGGACGATCTCCGGGATCGACCGGTCGGCCTGGCCGGGCTCGCGGAGCTTGATGAACCAGGCGTTCTCGGCGAACCGGCAGGCGTCGAGGAAGAGCGGGACGCCGTGGCGATCGCAGGCGGCCCGCACGGCCCGCAGGTTCTCGAGCGAGACGGGCTGGCCGCCGCCCGAGTTGTTGGTCACCGTCACGAACACGACGGGCACCGACGCGCCGCGCGCCTCGAGCAGGCGGTCGAGGGCCGCGACATCCATGTTGCCCTTGAACGGGTGGAGCGCAGCCGGGTCGGCGGCCCTCGGCGATGACGAGGTCGACGGCCTCCGCGCCGGTCGCCTCGACATTGGCCCGCGTCGTGTCGAAATGGGTGTTGTTCGGGACGACCTTGCCGGGCCCGCCGAGGACGGTGAACAGGATCTTCTCGGCCGCCCTGCCCTGGTGCGTCGGGATCACGTGCCCGAACGGGAAGAGTGTCCGGACACTCTCGAGGAACGCGAACCACGACGGGGAGCCGGCGTAGCTCTCATCCCCGTGCTGGATGGCGGCCCACTGGTCGCGGGACATGGCGCCGGTGCCAGAATCGGTCAGCAGGTCGATCAGGACGTCGTCGGCGTGGAGGTTGAACAGGTTGAACCCGGCCGCCTCGAGCGCCGCGTCCCGCTGGTCGACGGTCGTCAGCCGGATGGGCTCGACCGAATGGATGCGGAACGGCTCGATGATCGTGCGCCAGCGCTCCACGGATCCGAGGATAGGCGCGGTCGCGGCCTCAGCCGATGCGGTAGTACACGCCCCCGCCGGTGAAGCAGTGGTCGAGGAGCTCGCAGAGGCCCCGCGTCATGTCCCACACGCGGCCCTTGACATAGGGACCACGGTCGATGACCTGGGTCGCGACGGTCCTCCCGTTGTAGCGGAAGGTGACCCGGGTCCCGCACGGGAGCGTCCGATGGGCGACTCCCACCGTCTCGCGCGTCATCCCTCCGGGCATCATGCCGCACGCCCCGCCGTTGCCATAGAAGCCCGGCCCGTACCAGCTGATCTCGGGATCCAGCCGCCAGAGGGTGCGCGCGATGGCCTGGACCTTCGGCGTGGGCGCCTGGGCTCGGGGCGCGTCGGCATCCGTCCGCAGCGCGAGAGGCTCGCGCAGCACCGTCTCGGCATCGAGCCGGCCGTCGGACTGGATCGCTGGGTCAAGATCGGACATCGTCATCGACGTCGCAGGGGAACCGACATCGACCGTGCTGAAGGCCAAGGGGTCGATGGCGCCGGCGGCGCTCGGATTGCGCGAGCCGACAAATCCTGGGACGACGATCGAGGCGAGCGTCGCGATGAGCGCGGCGCGCGCGACGACTCGACTGAGTCGCACGTCTGGCGGCAGTCTAGCCGGGATTCCGATTCAGGCTCGCCCCCGGCGCACGATCCGGTGCGTCACAGCACGCTTGCACGGAGGCGCGAGAGGGCATGGTGACGGCCGTCGACCAGCGCGCCGGCGCGTCGAAACGCTCGCTCGCGCTCGACGTTTCGCTCGATCTTCGCCTGCTGCTCGGCCTGCTCGTGCGCGGCGCCGGCGATCCGACCATGCGCGTCGCGCGGGGAGCGGCGATCCGCGCCTCGGTCACGCCCGACGGGCCCGGCTCGATCGAGATCCGCACCAGCGGTGCGTCGGTGGACGCGTGGGCCTGGGGCCCCGGAGGAGAGTGGCTGCTCGACGGCCTGCCGGCGCTCCTCGGGGTCGATGACGACCCGGCGGGCTTCGATGCGACGTTGCATCCCCTCGTCGCGGACCTCGCGCGCCGCCACGGCCGCGTTCGCCTGGGCCGGACGGGCGCCATCTGGGAGGCGCTCCTGCCGGCAATCCTGGAACAGCGGATCACCGGGACCGAGGCGTGGCGCAACCACCGGCGGCTCGTCCGGGCCGTCGGATCTCCGGCACCCGGCCCGCACGCCCTGTGGCTCCCGCCCACGCCCGCGGCGATCCTGGCCATGCCCTCGTGGCGGTTCCCGGCGCTGGGAATCGAGCCTCGTCGCGGCGCGCTCCTGCGACGGATCGCCGCGGAGGCGCCGAGGCTCGAGGCGCTCGCCGCCGGATCCCGGCGAACCGGTGGCGGCGGCACGGGAGCGGCGGCCCTCGCCGCCGCGCTGCGGAGGAATCAGGGCATCGGGCCGTGGACCGCGGCGGAGGTGACGCTCCGGGCGCTGGGTGACCCGGACGCGGTCAGCGTCGGCGATGCGCACCTGTCGAACGTCGTCGCGTTCGCGCTCACCGGTCGCCCGAGGGGCACGGACGAGGAGATGCTGAGGCTCCTTGCGCCGTGGGCGGGACACCGGGCGCGCGTGGTCCGCTTGCTCGAGGCGTCGGGGGTCGGTCCGCCACGGTTCGGGCCGCGCGTGGCGCCGCGGGACATCACGCGCGACGAGGCGCGACGCCGCGGTCGACGCTGAAGACCGGGCGTCGTCGACCCTGACGGACCGGCGTCGATCGACACCGCTCGTGCCCGATCGGCGTATCGTCGCGCCATGCCCGACATGCCGAAGTTCGAGAAGTCGTCGCCCGAGCTCGTGGGCCGTTTCGGCGAGGTGCTGGACCGGGTCGGCACGCCCGACACGACCCGACGCCAGATGTTCGGCTACCCATGCGCATGGGTCGGCGGGAACATGGCGAGTGGCCTGTTTGCGCAATCATGGTGGGTCCGCCTCTCGCCGGAGCGACTCGCGGCCGTCCTCGCGTCGGGCGAGGGCCGGACGTTCGAGGTGATGCCCGGTCGTGCGATGAAGGGCTACGCCGCCCTCCCGGACGAAGTCGTCGCCGATGATTCGCAGATCGACGCCTGGGTCAGCGAAGCGCTGGCCTACACCGCGACGCTGCCCGCCAAGAAGAAGTAGCCAGCCGGCGGGGGCGAGCGCCTGGCGCTCCTGCACGGCCAGTCGTGCGCCGAAGGCCAGTCCGCAGGCTACGGGGTCGCGGCGGCGAACGTGTCGCAACCCTCGGTCGTGCCCTGGCGGAAGCCGTTGTTGAACCACGTGGCCCGCTGCTCGGACGAGCCGTGGGTCCACGACTCGCGATTGATCGTGCCCGTCGCCTGCTGCTGGATCCGGTCGTCGCCGACCGCCTCCGCGGCACCGATCGCCTCGCGGACGTCCGCCTCGGTGATCGATTCGATCTCCGACTGGTCGGGGTTCGCCCAGATCGAGTGCGCCCAGACGCCGGCGAGGCAGTCCGCCTGGAGCTCGAGGCGGATCGACAGGTCATTCGCGCGCGATGGGTCTGACTGCTGCTGCGCCTGGACGGAATCCATGATCTCGAGCGCGTCCTGGACGTGGTGGCCGTACTCGTGGGCGACGACGTACGCCTGGGCGAAATCGCCGGGCGCGCCGAAGCGCTGGCTCAGCTCGACGAAGAAGCCGAGGTCGAGGTAGACCCGCTGGTCGGCCGGGCAGTAGAACGGCCCGGTCGCCGAGGAGGCGAGGCCGCAGCCGGTCTGAATCTGGTCCTCGAAGACGCGAGTGCGCGTTTCGGGGTACTCGCGGCCTGCGGCGCTGAAGCGCTCGGCCCAGAACCCCTGCAGGTCGACCGTGAGCGAGTTGATGAACTGGATCTCGTCATCGGCCGGGTCGAGCGTTGCGAGGGGCCCGCCCTGGCCGCCCTGCTCACCGCCCAGGCTGCCGAGCCCGCCACTGAGCGAGGAGCCGCCCAGGATGTTCAGGACGATGATGATGATGACCACGACGACGATCCCGCCGATGCCGCTCCCGACCGGGATCGGGATTCCGCCGCTTCCAAGGGGACCCCGGCCGCCCACGCGCAGCCCGCCGAGGCCCCCGCCGCCGCCGGCGCCGCGCAGGTCCTCGACCTGGGTCTTGCTCGATCGTCTCCAGCGCACGGGCGCGTCCTCCAATTGGCTCCGAACCTGCGCTCCGAACCTGGGCTCCCAACCGGCTGGGCCGGATCCAGCCTCAGTCGGACGGGCGGGTCATCGCCTCCGGCCGCATGAGCGCGTCGAACTCGGTTGCGTCGAGGTGGCCAAGGGCGAGCGCGGCGGCACGAAGCGTCGTGCCCTCGTGATGCGCCTTCTTGGCGATCTCGGCCGCCTTGTCATAGCCGATCCGAGGTGTCAACGCCGTCACGAGCATGAGTGAATTCGACACGTGCTCCTCGATCCGCGCCCGATCCGCCTCGAGGCCTGCCACGCAGTGCTCGCGGAAGCTGCGGCTCGCGTCGGTGAGGAGCTCGATCGCGTGGAGCAGGTCGTGGGCGATCACGGGCTTGAACACGTTCAGCTCGAAGTTGCCCTGCGAGCCGGCGATCCCGATCGCGGTGTCGTAGCCCATGACCTGCACGCAGACCATCGTCAGCGCCTCGCTCTGGGTCGGGTTCACCTTGCCCGGCATGATCGAGGAGCCGGGTTCGTTCTCCGGGAGGCGCAGCTCGCCGAGGCCGGCACGCGGCCCGGAGCCGAGCCAGCGGATGTCGTTCGCGATCTTCATCAGGCTGGTCGCGAGCGTGCGCAGCGCGCCCGACGCGAACACCGTCGCCTCCTGCCCCGCGAGCGCCGCGAACTTGTTGGGCGCGGTCACGAAGGGGAAGCCGGTCAGCTCGGCGATCCGGCGGGCGACCAGGTCGGCGAAGCGGGAATGGCTGTTCAACCCCGTGCCGACCGCCGTGCCGCCGAGGGCGATCTCGTACAGCCCGGGCAGCGTCGCCTCGATCCGCCCGACGTCGCCGTCGAGCTGGGCGACGTACCCCGAGAACTCCTGGCCGAGGGTCAGCGGCACCGCATCCTGGAGGTGCGTGCGCCCGATCTTGACGACATCGGCGAACTCCTCGGCCTTCGCATCCAGCGCCTCGCGCAGGGCGCGGATCGACGGCAGCAGGTCCTCGACGAGCGCCATCGCGACGGCCATGTGCAGCGCCGTCGGGAAGGTGTCGTTGCTCGACTGGCTGCGGTTGACGTGGTCGTTCGGGTGGATCGGGCGCTTGCCGCCTCTCGCCCCCGTGGCGAGCTCGTTGGCGCGGCTCGCGATGACCTCGTTGACGTTCATGTTCGTCTGCGTGCCGGAGCCCGTCTGCCAGACCCTGAGCGGGAACTCGTCGGTGAGGCGACCCTCCGCCACCTCGGTGGCGGCCGCGACGAGCCGGGCGTGCTCATCCGCGGTCAGGACCCCAAGCTCGAGGTTCACGTCCGCAGCGGCCCGCTTCAACGTGCCGAAGGCCCTGATGACCCGCTCCGGCATCCGATCGCGGCCGATCGCGAAGTGGTGGCGGGAGCGCTGCGTCTGGGCGCCCCAGTGGTGCTCGGCCGGAACGTCGATCTCGCCCATCGAATCGGATTCGCGGCGGGTCGCGCCGTCGCTCGAGGTCACCCAGTCAGTATGGGGGCGGTCGCAGCGCTAGTCTGGCGGCGTGCGACGGATCCTCCTGTGGATGGCGCGGAATGGCTTCCTGCGGAAGCACGTGCCGCGCCTCTGGTTCGCTCGGCGTGCGGTCCGGCGATTCATGCCCGGCGAGGATGCGGGCAGCGCGCTCGACGCGGCCGTGAAGTTCAAGGCCGAGGGACTCGCGAGCGAGTTCACGCGCCTCGGTGAGAACGTGACGACGGTCGAGGAGGGTGACGCGGTCGCCGAGCACTACCTCGGGCTGCTCGACGACATCAAGGCGCGCGCGCTCGATGGCGAGATCAGCGTCAAGCTCACCCAGCTCGGCTACGACCTCGACATCGAGCGGACGATGGCGCCATGCGCGGCGGCTCGCCGAGCGCGCCGGGGCGCACGGCAAGACGTTCTGGGTCGACATGGAGGGCAGCGCCTACGCCGAGGGCACGATCGCGTTCTACGAGCGGCTCAAGTCGACCCACCCGAACACGGGCCTGTGCCTCCAGTCGTACCTCCACCGGACGGCCGCGGACATCCAGCGCCTGCTGCCGCTCGATCCCGCGATCCGGCTGGTCAAGGGCGCCTACGCCGAGCCGGCGGCGATCGCCTACCAGTCACGCCACGACGTCGATACCAGCTACGTGGCCCTCGCCGTCTCCCTCCTGGAGGGCGCGAAGGCAGGCCGGCAGGTCCGCCTCGGCCTGGGCACCCACGACGTCCGGCTCATCGAGCAGATCGCCGAGCACGCTGCCGCACTGGGCCTGCCGAAGACGAGCTTCGAGGTCCAGATGCTGTACGGGATTCGCATGGACCAGCAACGACGTCTGGCTCGCGAGGGCTACGTCGTACGTGACCTCATCGCCTATGGCGAGGCGTGGTACCAGTGGTACATGCGGCGTCTCGCCGAGCGACCCGCGAACGTCATCTTCGCGCTTCGCCAGATCATCGGTTAGGGGCCGGTTCGTCAGCGAGATTCGCCGATGTTCAATCTGCCGCGCGGATTGTTACGATACGGTGTCAATTCGTCACGATCCACGCTGATCGCGAGAATCCGAGGAGGCCCCCCACATGGTTCGCGTCCGTGATGCCAAACCCGAGGAGCTTGCACCCAAGCCGCGCAAGCCGCGTGCGCTCAGCCCGCGCCAGCTGGCGATCAAGAAGCGCGAGCAGCTGATCGAGAAGGTGCTCAACGAGCTGGGTGCCGGGCCACAATCCTGGATCAAGAAGATCGAGCTCGAGGACAGCGAGAAGCTCGTGACGATTCGTGCCGCCGTCGCGCGCCAGATCAAGGCCAGTGCCAGCAGCGTGAACCTCGGCGTACGCAATGGCGCGATCTACCTGAGCCGCGGCCCGATCCCGGGCGGTCGCGGGGGCCGGCGCAAGAAGTCCTGACCGAGGGCCTCGCCGCAGCGTCGCCGCGCGCCGCAGCCGAAGGGTCAGCCAGCGGGGCGGTGACGGTAGAAGGGCAACGGCTCGGGCGGCAGCGCGGTGTCACCGCGGATCAGATCGGCGGCTCGCTCGGCGACCATCATCACGGGGGCGTAGATGTTGGCGTTCGTGACGAACGGGAAGACCGAGGCGTCCACGACGCGCAGGCCGTCGAGGCCGTGGACCCGCATCGACGCCGGGTCGATGACGGCGCCCTCGTCGATGCCCATCCGCGCGGTGCACGACGGGTGCAGCGCCGTCTCGGCATCGCGCCCGACCCAGTCGAGGACCTGCTGGTCGCTGGTGACGTCCGGCCCGGGTGACGTCTCGCCATCGTCATACCGCTCGAACGCCGGCTGGGCGAGGATCCGGCGTGCGACGGCCAGCGACTCGAGCCACTCCCGCCGGTCCTGCGCGGTCGACAGGTAGTTGAACGTCAGTGCGGGATGCTCTCGCGGATCGGTCGATCGGATGCGGACCGTGCCCCGGGCGTCGGAGTACATCGGCCCGACGTGCACCTGGTAGCCGTGCCCGCCCTCGGGCGCCGTCCCGTCGTAGCGAATGGCCAGCGGCAGGAAATGGAACATCAGGTTCGGGTAGTCGACGTCGTCGTCGCCGCGCACGAAGCCGCCCGCCTCGAAGTGGTTCGTGGCGCCGGGCCCGCCCCGGAGGAACAGCCACTGCGCCCCGATGAACGGCCGGCGCCAGGTCTCGGTGGCATGGGGCTGCATCGAGACGGGCTCCCGGCTCCGATGCTGCACGTACACCTCCAGGTGGTCCTGGAGGTTCTGCCCGACGCCCGGCACGTCGGCCACGACCTCGATCCCGAGGCCGCGCAGGAGCTCCGCGCCGCCGATGCCCGAGAGCTGGAGCAGCTGGGGCGTGTTGATCGCGCCGCCACACAGGACGACCTCGCCGGCAGAGACGTGGTGTGACCCGCCACCGGCGCGGTACTCCACCCCCGTCGCACGGCGGCCCTCGAACGTGATCGCGGCCACCTCCGCCGAGGTCCGGACCTCGAGGTTGCGCCGTCGCCGCGCCGGTCCGAGATACGCGGTCGCCGCGGACAGCCGACGCCCGCGGTGGATGTTCCGGTCGAACTTGCCGAAGCCCTCCTGGCGATAGCCGTTCATGTCATCCGTGAGCTCGTAGCCCGCCTGCTGGACGGCCTCGAAGAAGGCGACGAACAGCGGGCTGGTGGCCGGGCCTCGCTCCAGCATCAGAGGCCCCGCGTGCCCGCGGTAGGCGTCGTCCGGCGCCGCGGCGAGCGCGGTCTCCATGCGCTTGAAGTACGGCAGGCAGTGGGCGTAGTCCCACTCGGCCATCCCGGGCACGGTCGCCCAGCGCTCGAAGTCAAGCGCGTTCCCGCGCTGGAAGATCATGCCGTTGATCGACGACGATCCCCCGAGCACCTTGCCCCGCGCGTGGTAGACGCGCCGGCCGTGGAGCCCGGGCTCCGGCTCGGAGCGATAGCCCCAGTCGTACAGCCGGCTCCCGATGGGGAACGCCAGGGCGGCGGGCATGTGCAGGAAGACGTCGAAGCGCCAGTCCGGGCGGCCCGCCTCGAGCACGAGCACCCGGGTTCCGGGGTCCTCGGACAGCCGGTTGGCGAGGACGCAGCCGGCGGAGCCTCCGCCGACGATGACGAAGTCGAACCGATCCTCGGGCATGCCCGCCGGATGCTAGCGGGGCGGGACTACTTTTTCGGGACCACCACGCTGTTGGAGTGTCCGCTCACGTTGCCCGAGGCGTCGTGTGCGACGACCCAGTACGTCTTCTTCTTCTTGCTCCGCGAACCGCTCCAGCTCAGGGACGTCGTGCTCGCCACGAGGTTGCCGTTCCGGTAGATCCGGTACCCGGCCACGCCCACCGCGTCGGACGAGGCGTTCCAGGCGAGCTTGACCACGCTGTCGGTGACCTTGGTCTTCCGGAGATTGCCGGGGGCGGTCGGCGGCGTGGTGTCGGCCGGCGCGGTGTAGCTCGACGTCGCCGACGAGGACTGGCGCCCCGCAGCATCGAACGCCACGACGCTGTACTGATAGTGGGTCCCGGGCGCCAGCCCCGAATTGTTGAACTGCGTCCCGGTCACCGTGCCGCGCACCGATCCGTTGCGGCTCACGCGGTAGCCGGTCACGCCCGTGTCGTCCGTCGACGCGGTCCAGGTGAACCTGGCCGTCGTCGCGCCTGTGCCGGTGACGTGGGGGTTGCCGGGCATCGTCGGCGGCGCCGTGTCGGCCGGCGCGGTGTAGCCCGCCGTCGCAGCCCCGGATTCGTGGCCGGACCCATCGAGGGCAACCACGCTGTATTGGTACTGGCTCCCGGGCACGAGCCCGGAGTCGTTGAGCTGCGTCCCGGTCACGGTGCCGCGGACGGTGCCGTTGCGGGTCACGCGGTAGCCGGTCACGCCCGTGTCGTCCGTCGAGGCCGTCCAGCTGAACCTCGCCGTCGTCGCGCCCGTCCCGGTCACGCTCGGGTTGCCGGGCGTCGTCGGTGGGAACGCGTCCGTGAAGAAGGACACGTTGATCGTGGCCACGCCGGCCGCCGCGGCGACCGTCGTGATCGTGATGCCGCTCAGCGGGTCGTGGAACGACTGGCCGATGCCGAGCGGCGCATCGTCGAAGGTGTCCGTGGACGGGCGGGTGTCGATCAGCTTCGACTGGATGATCGTGCCCCAGTCGCCGGCCAGGCGGATGCTCACCCCGAGGACGGCCGGATCGAGCGAGGTGAAGTTGTCGAAGTACTGCCCGTGGGGCTGCCGCAGCTCCAGGTAGAACCACTCGTCGGCGCCGCGCCAGATGCGAACGGCGCGGGGGGCGGGCGCACCGCTGTTCTCGGCCGCGCCGAGCAGGTGGACGCCGCCCGTCGTGATCGTCTTGAGGCCCGAGCCGGTGATCCAGCCCAGGGTGGCGAGCTGCTGGCTGTGGGTGTGCCGCGTCGCGGCGTTGCCCATGATCGAGAACGGGTCGCCGTACTCGAACGCGTCGCAGTTCGCCGGGTTCGCCGACAGGGCGACGTCCACGCCGCCCTCCGAGCACGCCAGCGTGCTGGCGTGGTGCACGCCGAAGTTGTGGCTCAGCTCGTGCCCGGATACGCGCAGGCTGAGCCCGTTATTGAGCCACGAATCACGGCCCGGCACCTGCGCCAGGCCGGACCACGTGCACGCGTTCAGCTTCGGGAACACGTACTGGATGTGGGCATAGGCGTTGAGGTTCACGCCGGCCCCCGACGCCGCGGCCCGCGCCTTGCTGCCGATGTCCATGTAGTTGCACTGCGACGTGGTGATGCTGATCGTGTACCAGCCGAAGACGTCGCCGGTCAGGTTCAGCAGGCCATATGACTCCTCGGCGAAGTAGTTCGCGATGCTGTTCGGGGCGGAGAACGTCGTCGCCGCGACCTGGCTGGGCGTCCACGGTTCGGTCGCTCCCCCCGAGAACTTCACGAGCAACACGGCGAGCTTGCGCGAGCCGGTCACCGGCGCCGCCGCCTGGAGGACCTGCGCGTCGCCCGAGCGCTGGCTCGCCGTCAGGGTGTCGCCGGCCATCGTCCCCCGGACTCGGACTCGAGCCCCGTTGAGGAAGCCCGCCGGCCGCTCGCGCGGGAGCTCGAGCTGGACCTCGCCGGAGCTGGTGACAAGGGTGTCGTACCAGATCGCGCGCGTCGCGCCGGACCCGGGCACCTGCTCCTCACCGTGGTACGTGACGAGGCGGCCCTCGAGCGTGCGGGTCGGCGCGGACGCCAGCGCCCCGGACGGGAGCAGGAGGGCGAGGCCAAGGGCGGCCGCGACGAAGCCCAGGCGATGTGGACGCGGGGCGGGCATTTGGCTCCTCGGTGCGACGCTGCGGCGCTCGGTCGGATTGGGACTGAGGCGGTTGTCGCATCGCCCGGCGAGCGGCGATAGCCGTACCTCCGGGCTATGCCGGATGGCCTACCTCCGGTCCGGAGACACCCGGACCGCACCACGCGCCATGCGCTGGTCATGGGACCGTTTGCCAGCGCGCAACGAGAGTCGGGCCACGGCGGCCCGAAACGCGCTCAGCCGCGCCGGAAGTGCAGCTGGAACTCCATGATCCCGTGGTCCTCGATCGACAGGACGAGGAACGAGGACGGCTGGTCGATGTCGTAGTCATCGAATGCGATGTCGATCGAGCCCGTGACCGTGACGACGTCGCCCGCGAGCCGCGCCTCGACGGGCACCTCGATCGCGTTCGTGACGCCGTGGAGGGTCAGCTCGCCGGTCGCCGTGGCCGTCACCGAGCTGCCGTCCGTGGGCAGCGATCCGAGGTCGATCGAGCTCGACAGGGTAAAGCTCGCATCGGGAAACTCGCCGGTCTCGATCGCCTGCTCGCGCAGGCGCCCATCGCGCCGGTCGTCGTCGCTGCGCAGCGTCGTCATGTCGACCGTGACCTGGACGCTTGTGATCGCCGTGCCTTCCAGGACGAGCGTGCCGCTGACGTCCGCTGTACGTCCCACCGCGGTATTCGCCTTGTTGTCGACAAAGGTCTCGTTGACCCGGTAGCCGGCGAACGACGAGCTGAAGTCGTCGAACGAGCCGATCGAGGGATCGACCGTCCACGTACCCGCGAGGCCGTCCGCGGGGAGCGTGCCTGCCGCGCCGCTGGGCAGCGCGGCGGCTGTCTGGCCCGCGCCCGATGTGGCACCGGGTGCCGGCGTGGCTCCGACGGCGGCCGGCGCAGGTGCGCGCAGGAAGAAGTAGGCGAGGCCGGCTGCGCCGGCGAGCCCGATGAGGACAAGGAGGGCCACGCCGGCCAGGAACAGGGGCGACCGGCGGGCTCGGGGCTGGGGCTGGTTCATGTCGAGACCTCGGGGATGGGGGTGGATGGGAGACGAACCTCGAAGCGGGCGCCGCCCGCCGCGGATCGATCGACGGAGATGCTGCCGTCGTGGTGCTCGGCGATCCATTTCGCGATCGCCAGACCGAGGCCCGTCCCGCCGGCCGGCGCGCCGGGGGCGCGCCAGAAGCGGTCGAACACGCGGGCGCGGTCGTCCGGCTCCACGCCGGGACCCGCATCCTCGACGGCGACGCTCGCGAGGCCGGACTCCGGACGGACGATGACCCGGACGCTCCCGCCGGGCGGGCTGTGCCGGATGGCGTTGTCGACGAGGATCGTCACGAGCTGGCGCAGGCGGGCGGCGTCGCCCAGTGCGGCCGTGGGTTCGGGGTCCACCTCGAGTTGCACGCCCGCGGCTGCAGCGGGCTGCGAGAGGGCGGCAGCGGCATCGGCGGCGACGTCGTCGAGCCTGAGCGGCAGCGCGCTCGAGGGTGACCGCGCCGGAGTCGGATCGAGCGAGGAGCAGCAGGTCGTCGACGAGGGTCGCGAGGTGCTGGACCTCCGCGTCGATGTCGACGAGCGCCTCGCCGACCCGCGCCACCGGCTCGTCGCCGTGCCGGCGCAGGTGCTCGACGGAAGCCTTGATGACGGTGAGCGGCGTGCGCAGCTCGTGGCTCGCGTCCGCGGCGAACTCACGCTGGCGGCGGAGCGCGGCGCGCTGCGCGGTGAGCGACTCGCGGATCGGCACGAGGGCGCGCCGCGCGTAGATCGCCCCGAAGGCGACCGCGACGAGCACGACCACGAGTCCACCGCCCACGAGGACCAGTACGAGGCTCTCGAGCGTCCGGACTTCGGCCGTGCGGTCCTGCACGACCTGGACGAAGAACCGACCCTGCGACGTCTCGAGCGGGACGGTCAGCTGGCGAACCGGCACGGCCTCGGAGCGATTGCCGGGTCCGGGCGACCTGACGGTGATGCTCGACAGCCGGACGTCGCGGCCGGATGCGTCTGCGGCGCTCGCCGCCTCGGCGTCCGGCAGGCCATCGGGCACCTGGAACTGGCGCGGTCCGATCGCCGAGCCGTCGGGGGCGATGAGGATCGCGAACGTGCCGCCGCCGCCGAACAGGAAGTCGATGGGCGAATCGCCACCGCCCGGCGGTCGACCGACGGTCACCACGTCGTCGGCGCGCTGCTCGAGCGCCGCCATGCCCGTGGACTGGAGCGACGTGGCGACGCTCAGGTAGAGGGCGATGCCCAGGATGAGAAGGACGAGGAGCGTCGAGCCGCCGCTCCAGGCGACGAGGCGCCAGCGGACGTCGTGAAGGAGCCGCGCATCGCTCTCGGCGGCAGCATCGCCGACCCGGGGCGCGGCCCCCTCGACGGGCGCTGCCGCGTCAGCCATCGGCCAGCCGGTAGCCCACGCCGCGCACCGTCTCGATCCAGCGACCAGCGTCGCCCAGCTTCGTGCGCAGGTAGTGGACGTACGCGTCGACCGCGTTCGGGGTGACCGCCACCGAGAACGGCCACGCCTGGTCGAGCAGCTGGTCGCGCGTCAGTGACTGCCCGGGATGCCGGAGGAAGCACTCCAGGAGCGAGAACTCGCGCGGGCTGAGGTCGACCGTCCGGCCGTTCACCGTGACCCGCCGGCTGCGTTCGTCGAGCGCGATCGGCCCGGCGGCGAGCACCGGGTCCGGCCGTCGGGCGCCGGGCTCGGCGCGGCGAGCCATCGCCCGCAGGCGCGCGGACAGCTCCTCGTACGCGAACGGCTTGACGAGGTAATCGTCGGCTCCGGCGTCGAGGCCGGCGACGCGGTCGTTGACGGTGTCCCGGGCGGTGAGCATGAGGATCGACAGCTCGCGCCCGCCGCGCCGCAGCCGGGCCGCGACGTCCAGGCCGGAGATCCCCGGCAGCCCGACGTCGAGGATCGACCGCCTCGATGCCGGTCGTCGCGTCGGCGAGCTCGAGCGCCGTCTCGCCGTCGGGCGCGACCTCGACGACGTGCCGGTCCTCCTCGAGCAGGCGGCGCAGGACGCGCTGGAGGCGGGGGTCGTCCTCGACGAGCAGCAGGTGCATGGGGGCTGATCCTACGAGGAGTGGGTGGCGAGGGCGCTCGGCGCCCTCAGGCCGCCGAGCCCGCGCTCGCCAGCCCGATCAGCTCGGCCGCAGCCGAGATCGGGATCGCGAAGCCGAGGCCCTCGGCACTGCTCGGCGATCGCCGTGTTGATCCCGATGACGTTGCCCGCGCCATCGAGCAGGGGCCCGCCGCTGTTGCCGGGGTTGATCGCCGCGTCCGTCTGGATCAGGCCGTCGAGCGTCGACTGCCGGCGGGTCACCTCGTCGGTGACGGTGATCTCGCGATCGAGCCCGGAGATGATGCCCCGGGTCACCGTCTCGGTGTACGTCCCGAGCGGGCTGCCGATGGCGATGGCGGTCTCGCCGACTTCGAGCGCGGCCGAGTCGCCGATGGACGCCGCCGAAAGGCCCGTGGCATCGACCTTGATCAGCGCGAGGTCCGTCTCGTCGGAGACGCGCACGATCCGGGCATCGAGCTCCGTGCCGTCGGACGAGCGCGACGGTGAGGGTCTGGCTGTCCTCGACGACATGCCGGTTCGTGAGGATGTAGCCGTCCGAGGTCAGGATGACGCCCGAGCCGACGCCGGTCGTCGGCATGGAGAAGGGCGAGAAGCGACCGCTGCTGACGCCATCGGCCGTGATGGTCACCACGGATTCGCGAGCGGCGGCGACCACGTCGGTGATGTCGTCGTCCGAGGTCGACTGGACCGTCCGGGCGTTCGACGCCGGGGTCGTCGTCGTGCCACCCAGCGCCCCTACGAGGACCGCGGCGGTGCCGCCGGACGCGAGGGCCGCCGACAGGACGCTGACGGCGAGGAGGCCGGCGAGGCCCCGGCCGCCCACGCGGGACGGTCGGGGCGCTCTGTCGGCCGCCCGGTCGTCGAGCCGGGGAGGAGGTGCCGGCTCGACGTCGGTGCGGAGTGAGGGTTCTTGGCTGGGGATCGGGCCCGGAGCGGACGCGACGTCCATCGATTGGTCGATCGCCGGGCCACGTTCGGCGGGGCGGGTGAGGTCGTTCATGGGGTCATGAAGCGCCCGCCGCCTGAGATTCTCGTGAGAGTCGGCGACCGCGCTCGTTCGCGACCGCCGGGTACAGTCCGCTGACCGTGTCGCGTGCCCTTGCGGTCCCCGTCGCCGTCGCTGTCGTGGTTCTCGCCGTCCTCGGCGCGCTCGATCTACTCCGGCGGACGGAACGAGCCGAGCCCGTCGGCCTCCGTGCCGGCCGGGCCGACGCCCACGGCCACTCGCGCGGCCGTCGCTCCCTCCGCGACGACCGCGGGCACGCCACCCGGCTCAGCAGCGCCGACGGCTGACCCCACGGTGGCGGCGCCGGCAATCCTCGTCGGCGCAGGCGACATCGCCACGTGCACCGAGAGCGGGGACGAGGCCACGGCGGACCTCCTCGAGACGCTCCCGGGCACGGTCTTCCTCCTCGGCGACGACGCCTACGAGAGCGGAACCGCGCGCGAGTTCCGCGACTGCTACGGGCCGTCGTGGGGCCGGCCGTCGATCAAGGACCGCACCAGGCCGGTGCCGGGCAACCACGAGTACCGGACCGAGGGTGCCGCGGGCTACTTCGGGTACTTCGGCGCGGCGGCGGGCGATCCCGACGAGGGCTGGTACGCCTTCGACGCGGGTGCGTGGCGGGTCTACGCCCTGAACAGCAACTGCGCGTTCATCGGCGGCTGCGAGACCGGCTCGGCCCAGGAGCGCTGGCTCAGCGCCGATCTCGCCGCGAACCCGCGTTCGTGCGTCGCTGCGCTGTGGCACCACCCCCGGTTCAGCTCCGGCGAGGAGCACGGCAGCGACCCGATCATGCGCGACCTGTGGCGAACGCTCCAGGACGCCGGCGCGGAGCTCGTCCTCTCCGGCCACGACCACCTGTACGAGCGCTTCGCGCCACAGACCGCTGCCGGCGACCTGGATCCGGACCGAGGCCTGGTCCAGTTCGTCGTGGGCACGGGCGGCCGGCACCTGTACGAGTTCGGGGAGATCCGACCGAACAGCCTCGTCCGCAACGACGAATCGCTGGGCGTCATCCGGCTCGCGCTCTCGCCCGGGTCGTATGCCTTCGAGTTCGTGCCCGTCGCCGGGGAGACGTTCACCGACAGCGGAACCGGCGCCTGCCACTGAGCCCCCG
This sequence comes from uncultured Chloroflexia bacterium, assembly GCA_963721765.1. Classification (GTDB taxonomy): domain Bacteria; phylum Chloroflexota; class Limnocylindria; order Limnocylindrales; family CSP1-4; genus UBA5189. The sequence goes on along the minus strand of CAVRJP010000001.1, from coordinate 172,885 downwards.
GTGCGGCGCGGGGCGTGGCGCGGGCGCGCGGCCACGCGAGCTCAGCGCTCGAGCAGGTCCCGCAGGCGATCGAGCGCGGCCATCTCGGCATCCATGCTCCGCTGGACGGCGTGGCCCAGGACCAGGCGCTTCCAGCCCCGCAGCTCCACGCTGAGCCGGAACGTCAGTGCCGTGGCAGCGCCGATGCCCTCCAGCTCGAACTCCCCGCTCGGCCGAACCGGCCCGGCGATCGTCCGGAAGGCGAGGCGGCGGTCGGGCTCGAGCTTGGTGATCTCGTAGTCGGCGTCGATCCGCCGGCCACCCGGGCCCAGGACGCCCTGACGGTAGACCGCGCCGACGCCCGTCCCCGAGACGAGGGCGACGTCGACCACCCCCTGTCGCCAGAGCATCGCCCGGCGGCCGTCGGCGATGACCGGGAAGACGGCGCTCGGCGGCACGTTGATCGCGATCGTTCGCTCGGCCGAGGGCATCCCGATGAGCCCGCTAGACCCCGAGCCGTTCGAGGTAGTGGGGCAGCATCTGCCGCCACCATGGCCAGTCGTGGTTCACGTCCTGGCCCCACTCGTCGACGATCGCCGGGATCCCCTTCGCGGCGAGCACCTCGCGCAGGGCTCGCGTGTCGGCGAGCATGTCGTCCTCCCACGCGCCCTGACCGCACACGATCGCGAGCTTCGCCTCCCGGAGCCGCTCCAGGTACCACGGGTCGTCCAGGTTCGGCAGATAGCGCAGCGGGCTGTTCATGTACACGGGCTCGCTCTGGTCGTCACCGACGAACAGCCCGAGCTGGTACAGGCCGGAGATCGCGATGAGCCCGTCGAACAGGTCCGGGTGCCGGAACACGACGTTCGCCGCGTGGTAGCCGCCCATGCTCGCGCCCGTCGCCCAGGCGCGCTTCCAGCCGGTCAGCTCGCGAACGAACGGCATGACCTCCGCCGCGATGTACCGGTCATACGCGTCGTGGCGCCGCCCGCGGTCCGCGGGCGAGATGGCGTGGTTCGTCCACGACTGCCAGTCGATCCCGTCGACGGCGACGATCCGCATTCGCCCCGCATCGATGAGCCCGGCACACGCATCGACCATCCCCCACGCCTCGAAGTCGCCGACCCGCCCGTCCTGTGACGGAAACGCGACGACGGGCCTGCCGGCATGGCCGTGGACGGTGAGCGTCATGTCCTGGCCGAGCGCGTCGCTGTCCCAGGTGTGGTCCTCGCGGTGCATCGGCGGGAGACCGCTACGCCTGGACGAGGATGTCGCGCGCCGCGGCGAGCAGCGGGTCGAGGCGCGGGTCGCGCATGATGTAGCCGTAGTTGCCGAGCGCGGTCGAGAAGACGTCGTCGACCCGCTCGTGGTGGATGAGCAGCTTGCCGAACCGGCGCAGCACGTCGTCGTGGCCGAGCCGGTAGGTGCGACCCGCCTTGCGGCCGGCCCACATCACGTACCAGCGCTTCTCCGGTGAGATCGTGGCCGTCCCGTTGACGATCACCTCCGCCCAGGCCCGGTAGAAGTCGATGTCGCTCGTCCAGTTCCACATGTCGACCGTCAGCCCGCCCGGTTGGCGCATGTTGACCTCGAGCGCCGCGAGCTCGCCGTCGGGCAGCCTGAAGAACTCGAAGTGGAACGGCCGCTCGCGCACGCCGAAGGCGTGCAGGATGTGCCGGCCGAGGGCATCGAGGTCGGGCGCGATCTCGCGATCGATCCAATAGAACATGTCCGCGCCGCGGACCGAATCGAGCACGGTCAGCCCGTAGACCAGCGACGAGGCGAAGACGACCTCGCCCGATCGATCGACCAGCCCGTCGTAGCTCAGCAGCTGGCCGTGCAGGTACTCCTCGAGCATGTAGTCGATCGGCGGGCGGTCGCCGAGGAACGCGTCGAGGTCGGTGGCGTCCTCGAGACGGTAGGTTCGAGCGGCCCCGACGCCCACGTCCGGCTTGGCGATGATCGGGAACCCCACCTCGTCCACGAACTGCCGCGCCGCGACGACGCCCTGGTCCGGCTTGACGACGCGGCCACGCGCGACGCGGACCCCCGCGCGCTCGAACACGCGCTTCATGGCCGATTTCCGCTTGACCCGGTCGATCGTGTCCGTGCGCAGGCCAGGGATGTTGAACTCGGTCCGGAGGTGGGCATCGGTCTCGAGCCAGTATTCGTTCAGCGACTCCAGGCGATCGACCTTGCCGTAGCGGTGGGTGAAGTAGCCGACGGCCCGGGTGAGCGCGTCGGCGGAGTGCAGGTCATCGACCCGGTAGTACTCCGTCAACGCCGCTCGCAGCTCGGGCCGGAGGGACTCGTAGGCAGCGTCGGCGATGCCGAGGACGTTCGCGCCGGCCTCGCGAAGCCGCTGGACGTACAGGTACATCCCCGGTGGGAAGTGGGGCGACAGGAAGACGACGTTCACGAACGGCGGCCACGGACCAGCGACACCGCGAGGCAGGCGGGACAGGCGGCCTCGGCCCAGGTCGCCAGGCTGGGCAGGTCCGCCGGCAGGTCAGCCGGGAGCGCAACCCCGGCCTGGGCGGCCGCTCTCCGGTGTCGGAGTTGGCGCCAGCCGGCGGCGCCGATGAGGGCGAGGACGATGAGGGCGCCGAGTGCCAGCGCGAGGCCACCGGTCCCCGCGACGAGCGCCATGGCCGCAGGGCCGGCAACGTAGCCGAGCGCGAAGTGGCCGCCGACGAAGAGGGTGTTGCCCGCGACGAGGCCCGCGAGGAACGGCCCGAACGGCAGGGCCGCGAGGCCGCTCGCCGCGGTCGCGCCGACCCGCACGCCGGGCGTGGCGCGGGCGACGGCGACGCCGACGGCGCCGCGCTGGACCAGCCAACCGGCGAGGCTGTCGATGCGGCTGCGGGGCACGCCGAACCGGGTCAGCAACCGAAGCAGTGGCTCGCGGAACGCCCCCCGGACGAGAGCGAACTGCACGCTGCCGCCGACGAAGCCCGCGACGAGGATCGCGACGAGGAGCACGGGCGCAGGTACGGCCGGGGCGCCGCCCGCGGCCAGCCCGGCGCTCGCCGCCGCGATGCCGGCGCCCAGGACCAGCAGGTCGCCCGGCACCGGGACGGGCACGCCCGCCTCCTTGACGAGGAGGACCCCAATCAGGCCGAGTGCAGGCAGGAATTCCATGGGCGCACGATGCTACCGTCTGCGGCAGCGTCCCGAGCGCGGCGCGGGCCTGTTCGCGGGCCAGATTCCACGATCGCCAGTCCGCGCTCCCGGCGTCGGTGGAGAGCTCGCCCCGCCGGTGCCACAGCTCGGCCAGCACGATGGACCGATCGCGTGCCGCGAGGTGGTCCAGCGCCGCGACGAGCTCGGGCACGGCGTCGTCCCCCAGCGATGTGGCGTAGTCAGCGTCGAAGCCGTGATGGCCGCCGGGCGCGACGAGGGCCGGATTCAGCACCCGGGCCAGGTTCTCGTGGGTCACGAACGCGTGCGGGCCGACGACCGTGACCCCGAGCGTGACCGCCACGGCGCTCATTGCCAGCCCGTGGGCGAGCCAGCGCATGCGGTCGCGCCACACCAGGGCACCGGCCACCACCGCGCCGGCGGCCAGCCACAGGATCGACACCGCGACGTAGAAGCGGAGCTCGGTCCAGCCGTAGGCCTCCTGGTAGAGACGCAGGCGGAACGCCGCCGAGCCGAGGATCACCGCCGTGAGCACCAGCAACGACGTCGCGCCGACGAGGAACCCCCGCGTCCGCCCAATGACGCCGTGGGCAACCAGCAGCAGCAGCCCGGCAAGCGCGACGACGGCGACGAGCTGGAAGTAGCCCTGGCGGGCGTAGTCGCTGTACGTCATGCCGATCGCCGCCAGCGTGTCCGCACCGCCGAACAGGTAGACGACCTGCACGACGGCGAACAGCGCGAAGAGGCCATCCACGGCGAAGAGCACGGTGAGCAGCTCTGTCGCCCCGCGCCGCGAGGTGGCAGCGGGGGCGATCGCGTCGACCCACCCGTCGGGCGGCTCGGCGCTGGGGTCGAGGGGCACCGGCGGCGGGAGTCGGACCGCAGCACCAACCCCGGTGGCCACGCGGCCGGCGACCGCGAATGCGCCGCAGGCCAGGGCGATCGCGCCACCGACGAACCATGCCGCCCCCAGGCTGAACATGCTTCGGCGGATCGCATCGTCGAGCTCGATGGGCTGGTGGAGGAGCTCGTCGAGGCCGTGCCCGAACACGGCGTCCGCTGACGTGAGGAGCAGGGTGAAGACACCGACCACCGGGAGGGCGAGCAGGGCGCCGCGAATGACCGGCGCCGCGCGGCCGAGCGATGCGGTGCGGCGGGCGAAGAAGCCGTCGGCCCCGATCCGCGAAGCGAGGACCGCCGCGCCCGTCACGAAGGCGAGCATCGCCCTGAGGCCGAGCTCTACCGCCTCCTCCGCGGCGCGGCGCGTCACCGGAAGCCCGGCCACCGCGAGGCTCCACCCGGTGATGCCAGCGATGACGAGCATGACGTCGAGGAAGATCACCGTTGGATCGGTGCGGACGGCCGGCCCGAGCGAGGCGAGCAGGGCAACGGCGGCGAACCACCAGTCGACCGGATCGGCGGGCCGATGCCGGGCGCTGAACCCGGACACGAGGGCGAGAATCGCCGCGGTGGCGATGGCCACGTTGATGCCCAGCGCCACTCGATCGAGGAGCAAGTCCGCCAGGACTCCCGCGAGCAGCGCGCCGAGCACGGCGCGTCGTGCGATGCGTGGTTCCATGTCAGCCCTCCAGGAGGCCACCGCTCCGCTGCAGGTGGCGCGTCGGTGATGGGAGACTGGTGGACGGCGCAGCAGGCCCGCATGTGGCGCGGGCCGCGGGCGCGCTCGGAGGCCGGCGATGCACCTGGAACACGACGAATCGCTCCGACGGGCCATGTCGGCGGACCACGGCATCCTTGCCACGCTGAACAGGAACCACGGCGCGATCCTCGTCCCGGCGTGCTACGTCATCGACGGCGATCGATTGGCAATCCCGATCGACTCGGTCAAGCCCAAGGGCTCGACCGCGCTCGGGCGGATCCGGAACCTGGAGCGCGACCCGCGCGCGTCCCTCCTCGTCGAGCATTGGGATCCGGGCGATTGGGCTCGCCTCTGGTGGGTCCATCTGCTCCTCGTCCGGACCACCGACGAGCCGCCGGACCGCGTCGCCCGGCTGGAGGAGGGACTCCGGGAGCGCTACGCGCAGTACCGGACGACGACGTTCGTGGAGATCCTGACCTTCCGGATCGAGAAGGTCGGCGGCTGGGCAGCCGCGGGCTAGCTGCTAGCTCGAGCGATCGCCCTCGGCCGCGGTGCGGACCTGGCCACGGGCGACGTGCACCGCGTGCCAGCAGTACAGCGCGACGACGCTCCGCCACGGCCGGAAGCGATCCCCCTCTGCCTCGAGCGCCTTCGGCTTGATGGTCTCGGGCAGCTCCTGGATCAGGCTCCAGCCATGTCGCACGCCGAGGTCGTCGACCGGCCACACATCCGGCCGGCGCAGCTCGAACAGCAGGAACATCTCGGCCGTCCAGCGGCCGATCCCGCGGACCGCCGTCAGCCGCGCGACGATCTCGTCGTCCTCGAGCTGGTCGATGCCCGCGAGCGGAACCGTGCCGTCGAGGACCTTCGTCGCGAGATCGAGCAGCGACGTCGTCTTGGCCCCGGACAGGCCCGCGGCGCGAAGCGCGCCGGACTCGGTGGCGAGAATCGCCTCGGCCGTCACCGCGCCGCCGATCGCGTCGACGAACCGGCCGTGGATCGCGGCCGCGGCGCGCGTCGCGAGCTGCTGGAAGACGATCGCCCGCGCGAGCGACGCCAGGGCGTCGCCCTCGCCGAACCTCGGCGCGAACGGGCCGCGAGCGTGAATGAACGCGGCCAGCCGGGAGTCGGCGGCAGCGATCGCCGCGGTCGCCGCGGGGTCGTCGAGAGTCCGGATCCCGGGCCCTACCCCTGGACGATCGCGTACACGCGGCCGCCGAGATCGGTCACGAACAGCTCGCCGGACGCATCCTCGCCGAAGCCCGAGATGTTCAGGTTCGTGTCCAGCAGCCGCGTCGGGGCCGTCCCCGTGGCTGCGTTCGCGTTGACGACCCAGATCTCGCCGGTGCAGTAGTCGGCGAACAGGTAGCCCCCGACGAGCTCGGGGATCGCGGAGCCGCGGTAGACGTAGCCGCCCGTCACGGCGCAGCGCGCGCCGGCCTGGTTGTACTCGGTGACCGGCCGGGTCTTCCCGCTCGTGCTGCAGCCGCTGGACGGCCGGTAGCAGTGGTTGCCTTCCATGACCCGCCAGCCCCAGTTGATTCCCCGACCGGGGCCCGTCGACGTCCGCGTCGCCCGGTCGATCTCCTCCCACTTCCCCTGGCCGACGTCACCGATCCACAGGTCGCCCGTCGAGCGGTCGAACGACCAGCGCCACGGGTTGCGGAGCCCGATCTGCCAGATCTCGTTGAGCCCCGGCTTGCCGATGTACGGGTTGCCCGGGCCGAGGCCGTAGGCCCGGTCCTTCCAGCGCGCGTCGGGGTTGATCCGAAGGATCTTGCCCAGGAACTGCTTCTTGCTCTGGGCGCGGTTGCCCTGATCGCCGCTGCCGCCGCCATCACCCGTGCCGATGTACAGCATGTCGTCCTGGCCGAAGGCGATCATCCCGCCGTTGTGGTTCGACGCGCCGGGATGGCCGATCCAGATGACCTGGCGCTTCGTGCTCATGTCGACCACGTTGGGATTGCTGCTCGACGCGCGGTACTCCCGGACGACGTTGTTCCCGTTCTTCACGGTGAGGTACACGTAGAGCTTGCGGTTCGACGAGAAGTTGGGATGGAACGCCAGGCCGAGGAGGCCTTCCTCGCCGCCCTTGGCGATGTCGCCGGAGACGTTCAGGAAGGGCGTCGACCGGACCGTGCCGCCCTGGAGGATCTTGATCCTGCCGCTCTGCTCGACGATGAACAGTCGGCCGGTCCCGTCGTTGGCGCTCGTGACGAGCACCGGCTTCGACAGGCCCGAGACCCGCAGGCTGACCGCGATCTCCGCGTCGGTCGGCGCGCCGACGGGCGCGGCATCGGGCGCCGCATCCACATTCGAGGTCGCAACCTGCGACCGCGGAGCCGGGATCGGCTTCGAGGATGGCCCGGATCGGGACGCCTCCGACGCCGTGGCTGGCGTGGCTGGCGTGGCTGGTGTGGCGGGCGTGGCGGGCGCGGCCGTCGCGGGCGAGATCAGCGTGGCCATGGCAAGGAGCGCGGTCCCGAACGCGGCGAGGCGGCGCGGACGGGTCCCGGAAGGACGGTGGGTCATACCTCCATGGTCGCCGCGATGCGGCCCCGCCGTCCATAGCCCGGAGGTCATGACGGCCTCCCGGCGCGTCGTTGGTCGTCGATCGCGAGGTGCTCCTGGGTCACGATTGCTCCTCGTCCGGTCTCTTGCTCGACGGTAGCAGCCACCGCGTCCGGCGATGGTCGGGGCGGGTACGCTCCCCAGCCCCGCGCCCGCGCCATGCACGGAATGAGTGGAACAGGACGTACGTGTCGATCGATCGCCGGCTGACGCCTCGCCGCTCCATCGCCCTCGCCCTCGCTGCGTGCCTGTCGCTGTGGGGCTGCAACTCCGCGCCCGTCGCGACCTCGCTCCCGCCATCCCCCGCGCCGTCCGCCGTCGCCTCGCCGGCTGCCGGAACGGCCGCGCCGTCCGCCGCGACGAACGGCCCTGCCCTCGCGGACGAGCTCAGCGCCGCGATCGATCCCGCGGCGATCCTCGACGACCTCGAGCGGCTCCTGGAGATCACGAACCAGCACGGGGGTGCGCGACCGGCGGGGAGCGACGCGGAGGCGGCCGCGGTGGCGTTCGTGGCAGACGAGCTTCGGAACGCCGGGCTGTCGGTCGAGCTGCAGCCTGTCGAGGTGGCCCTGTTCACGCAGGACGAGCCGTCCGTCCTCGAGATCCCGCCGGGTGACGGCGGGACGCCCGCGTTCGAGGACGTGCGCGACTACAAGGCCATGCTCTTCTCGGCGAGCGGGGACGTGACGGCGCCCGTCTACGCGCTCGGTTTCAACCCGGGCGCCGCGCCCGGTGATCGGAACGGCCTCGGTTGCGAGCCGTCGGACTGGGCGGCCGTCCCAAGCGACGTGATCGTGCTCGTCCAGCCGGCGAGCTGCCGGCGCCACGACGTCGTGGTGAGGGCGCAGCAGGCCGGAGCCGTCGCGATCGTGACCTCGTATGCCGAGTGGAAACGGGACGCCGTGCTTCGGCCCACGCTCGTGACGCCGGGCGACATCGAGATCCCCGTGCTGGGCGCGACCCACGAGGTGGGGCTCGCGCTGGCGCAGGCCGCCGAGGACGGGGTCGATGTGCGCGTAGCCACCCGGACCACCGTCGAACTGCGGATGAGCGCCAACGTGATCGGCGAGTCTCCGGGCGGCGACCCGGCGCACGTCGTCATGCTCGGCGGACATCTCGATTCGGTGGTCGACGGACCGGGGATCAACGACAACGGCAGCGGCACGATGACGATCCTCGAGATCGCCCGCCGGCTGCTGGCCATCACCGCCGCCGCCGGCGGCGGTGATCAGGCGTGGAAGCTCCGCGTCGCGTTCTGGACCGGGGAGGAGACGGGGTTGTGGGGCTCGGGGGCGTACGTCGGCAGCCTCGACCGGGCTGCATCAGGTGCGATCGAGGCCTACCTCAACTTCGACATGCTCGGATCGGCGAATGGCGTCCGCCTCGTCTACGACGGCGCCGATACGTCACGACCGGTCGAGGGCGCGGCGGTCACCGCGTTGTTCGGCCGGGCATTCGACGGCGCGGGGCTCGCCTGGGAGCCGGCGTCGCTCGGTGGCTCGAGCGACCACTTCGTGTTCGATCGGGCCGGGATCGTCACCGGCGGACTGTTCTCCGGCGCCAACGAGCACAAGTCGGCCGCACATGTGGGCATCTTCGGCGGGACGGCCGATGCGCCGGAGGACGCGTGCTACCACCTTGCCTGCGACACGGTGGACAACATCGACGCCACGCTGCTCGGGCAGATGGCAGGCGCCGCCGCGTGGGTGACGGGCGGCCTCGCATCCGGCGAGGTGGACCTGGAGGGGAAGTGACCGACGCGGCGAGGAATCCCCCGCCGCGCCGGCGTGCGGTTCAGACGGACGCGCCGACCGTGCTGAGGATCTTGCTGACCTGTCGGCCGAGGAAGATCAGGGCGATGATCGCCACGATCGCGATGAGCGCGAGGATGAGTGCGTATTCCGCGAGACCCTGACCCTCGTCGTCGTCGATCGACGCCACGAGACGGGCCCAGAACAATTGAGCGCGGGCCAAAAGCATGTTCGACCTCCCGGACTTGGCCGTTGCGACCCACGGCAGATGATGACACCTGGATCCTACGTGCACGCGCAAGGGGCGGGCACGGCCCGATCGTCCGGATTGGGCCCGGTTCGATCGGTTGCCGCGACGAGATTAGCAAATGGTCGGGGCGGCGGGATTTGAACCCACGACTTCATCGTCCCGAACGATGCGCGCTACCAGGCTGCGCTACGCCCCGACAAGGGCACCCGTGTGACAGGGCCCGCGGATGATACCAAAGGCAGGTCACTCCACCTCGTGGTCGGCCGCCTCGTGCACGTGCCGCGGCGGATCGGCGACGGGCAGCATGATCAGCGCGGCGACGACGAAGGACGCAGCCATCAGCACGAACACGATCGGGACGCCGCTGGCCGGTCCGAGGACGTCGATCACCAGCCCGTAGCCGATCGTCCAGAGCGACCCGATCCCGAAGGCGAGCGTGAAGTACAGGGCGAACGCCACGTCGCGGACGCCGCGCGGCACGACGTCGGCGAGCAGCGCCTGGAGCTGCGGGCTCTCGGCGAACGAGAACAGGCCCATGATGGCGATCCCGAGCCAGAGCCCGAGGAGGCTCGAGCCGACGGCGATGAACAGCAGGAACCCGGCGGCACCGCCGAGGTAGGCGCCGATGATCGTCGGCCGCCGCCCGAGCCGGTCGGAGAGCCAACCGGCGACGAGCGGCATCGGCACCGACAGCACGACGAGGCCGGCGTACATCAGGTCGCTCGTTCCGCGGTCCACCCGAACGACCTGGGTCAGGTAGATCAGGGCGAAGAGGTTCGCGACCCCGAGCCCGCGTCCACCACCACCGAAGACCGACGCGAGATACGTCCGGCGGATCGTCGGCTCGCGCCAGATGGCTCGAGCCGCCTGGCGGACCGTCCCCTCGCTGATGGCGGCGGCACGATCGGCACCCGTCTCCCGAACCCATCGGAAGATCGCGAGGCCGATGAGCGCCCCGGGGATCCCGATCAGGAGCGAGGCACCGCGCCAGCCGACGGAGGCAAGCAGCACCGGCCCGAGCACGCCGGCCAGGAGGGTCCCGACGTTGCCGCCCGAGATGTGGGCGCTGATCGCGAAGCCACGCCGCTCAGGCGGGAACTGCTCCGCGAGCAGCCCGTTGCCGACGGGGTGCTGGGGCGAGCCGCCCACTCGCGACAGGACGTTCACGATCGAGAAGGCGGCAAACGAGGATGCGGCCGCCTGGGCGGCCATGCCGATGCCGAGGACGAGACCGCCGACGGCCATGATCGGTCGGCGCGCGACGTGGCGCGTGACGAAGCCATAGGTCGACTGGACGAGCCCGGAGCTCAGTGCCCCTGCCGCGGCGAGGAAGGGGATCGCCTCGACCCCGACGCCGAACTCGGCAACGACCAGCAGGAAGATCGGCGGCAGGATGACCGCCTGCGCGTGGTTGACCGCGTGGGCGATGGACAGGAGCCAGAGGGTTCGCTCGGGCCGGATGTCGGCCTTGGCGACCATGCGCCCGCTGCCCGATGTCACCCCGGTGCGCCCGATGCCGGCGTCACCCCGGTGCGCCCGATGCCGGCGTCACCCCGGTGCGCCCGATGCCGGCGTCACCCCCGTGCGCGAGCTGGCGCGGGGATCAGGCGGGCCGAGGCGAGGTCTCGCGGACCTGCCACGTGCTCAGGTAGCCGTCACCCAGCCGGATCGCGCGAAGGTCGTACAGCCCGCCGACCCACGCACCCCCGGTGACCGCGTCGGCGACCGAGGCGCCCTCCGCGGAGAAGGGCCGGCCGGTCTCGACCACGTCACACAGCCGGTCGAAGATCCCACTCGAGCGCAGCTCGGACAGGATCTCGCCCGTGATCAGGCCGATCAGGGACTCGCGCGGCACGCCCGCCCAGCGCCCGACAGCGAGGTTCACGTACTCGATGCGGAAGTCGAGGATGCGACCCTCCCGGTCGCGGATCGCGCTCGCGATCGACACCGGCTCGTCGATCGCGTCGAGCAGCGCGAGGAGGCCCTGCTCGAGCTCCGGGCGGGTCGTGGTCACGTTCCCCGGCAGCATAGGTGAACGTGGGCCGCGGGACGCGGCTGGACGATCCGGGGGTGGGCTCTGCTGCTGGCGGGTCGGGATCATGCGGCTGGATCCGGCGGCGGGATCCGGCTGCTCGATCCGGCGGCGGATCCGGCAGGCAGAACTGCGGCGGGCACTCGTCAGCCGCTTGTCGCGTAATGATTCGGACGTCGAGCGTGGCCGGTGGCTGGCCTCTCGTCAGCTACCCACCGAATGACGCATCGGCAAGGAATCGCTGCCCACTACCCGCTCCAGTTCTGACCGACGACTCCCAGGCGGGACACCGAGCCGACAAGTCGCTCCAGTCCTGAACGACGACGCCGGGGCACGGACTGCGGCGCTGGGAAGAACGTGGCCCGCTCGCGATGCGAGCGGGCCACGGATCCAGGTCAACGTCGCGACGGGCAGGCGACCCTGCCCGGGCTGGGTCAGAACTGTTCGAGGTAGCGCTCGACCTCCCAGTCGGAGACCTGCGTGCGGTACTCGTCCCACTCGGCGCGCTTGGCGTCGACGAAATGGCTGTACACGTGGTCGCCGAGGGCCTCGCGGATGACCTCGTCCTTTTCGAGCTCGTCGAGCGCCTCGCCGAGCGTGCCCGGGAGCTCCCGGATCGACTTCGCCGCGATCTGCGTCGCATTCATCTCGAAGAGCGACTCCTCGACGGGATCGCCGAGCTCGAGGTTGTTCTCGACCCCATCGAGCCCGGCGGCGATCATCGCCGCGAACGCGAGGTACGTGTTCGAGGACGGGTCCGGGCAGCGGACCTCGAGGCGAGTGCCCTCGATCGACTTGCCCGGCGAGACCATCGGCACTCGGATGAGGGCCGAGCGGTTCGTCCTGCCCCAGGTGAGGTACGTCGGCGCCTCGTAGCCCGGAACCAGACGCTTGTAGCTGTTCACGAGTGGCGCGAGGACCGCGATCATCCCTCGGGCGTGCTTGAGGATGCCGGCCGCGTACGACTTCGCGAGGGGCGACAGGCCATACGACGACTCGGCGTCGGCGAACGCGTTCCGCGAATCGTTGATCGAGTACAGGCTCTGGTGGGTGTGCATCCCGGAGCCGTTGATGCCGTAGATCGGCTTGGGCATGAACGTCGCATAGAGCCCGTGCTGCTGCGCGATCGCTTTCAGCGTGGTCTTGAACGTGACGGCATTGTCGGCCGTCTGGAGGGCGTCGGCATACTCGAAGTCGATCTCGTGCTGGCCGGCTGCCACCTCATGGTGGGCCGCCTCGACACGGATGCCGAACGCTTCGAGGGCGTCGACCATGTCGTGGCGGATGGTGACCGCGAGGTCGGTCGAGAAGTCGAAGTAGCCAGCCTGGTCGTGAGGCAGCGGCTCGATCGTGCCGTCATCCGCCCGGCGGAACAGGAAGAACTCGAGCTCCGGGCCCATGTTCACGAGGTAGCCGAGCTTCTTCGCGCGCTCCACCTGGCGCCGCAGGACGTAGCGCGGGTCCCCGGCGAACGCCTCGCCGCGGGGCGTGTAGACGTCGCAAATCACGCGTGCCGCCGTGCCCGCGGACCACGGGATCTCGGAGAACGTGCGCATGTCCGGCATGAGGTACTGGTCGCTCTCGGCGATCCGGGTGAAGCCCTCGACGGACGAGCCGTCGAACCACGTGCCGTGGCGGACGGAGCCCTCAAGCTGGTGGATCGGGATCGTCACCGCCTTGACGACACCGATGATGTCCGTGAACTGGAGCTGGATGAACCGGATTCCCTTGGCCTTGGCCGACTCGATCTCTTCCACGCTCGACACCGCTTCGTACGGAGCTACCACCGACATCGCCTCCCGTCCGTCTGGACGACCCCCGCTCGATCGTCTTGTGCAGGGCGCACGAGCACGATCGACACGCTTCTCGGGTGGCCAGCGTAGCAGGGGTTGAGGGCTGGGCGACACGGGAATCGTGCGCCCACCGAGGATGATCTTGTTCTCTTTGCATAAGTTGACGCCTGTCGCGGAGTGCCGCCTACGCCTCCACGGCAGGTCGGTGCGGTCGCGGTGGTCGCGTCTGGCGCCGGAGCAGGCTCGTCACGATCGTCCGATCGCGGTCGGCGAGGTACCAGCGACAACGGCACAGCCCCTTCGGGCATGCCGGGTGGGGCAGGGTCTGCGCGCGGAGCTCCTCGGAGATCCGGGCGACCCGGCCGTCGTCGGCCTGGCACTCGGGACAGCAGCTCGCCGCGCGCAGCTCGACCGACTTCGCGATCTCGCCGATCCCCCGGAGGGTCGAGCCGAGGCCCTCGCGATGGAAACCCACGATCTCGGCGGGCACCGGCCGCGGCGATCGCACCGCCTTGTACAGGGTCAGGGCCAGGTCCAGGCTGAGCCGGCTCGCCTCGTCCCAGCGGCGCTCGCGCCGGGCCAGTCGCGCGGACTGCTCGACGGTCGAGACATACAGGGCGCGAGCTCGACCGACCAGGTCGTTGGAGAGCGGGTCACGCCTGATCCTGGCGATGCGATCGGCCGCTGCGCCGCTCTTCGTCGCAAGGTCCAGCCAGCGATCTCGCTCCCTGGTCCAGCGCGGGGCGTGGACGGCCTGCTTGCGCTGCGCCAGGAAGACGGGCAGCGCAGCCTCGGTCAGCAGCACCGTCCGATCGCCCAGCCGGCGGACGACGATCCTCTGCCGACAGCGGGGGCATCGGGTGTTGGCGCTCGGCATCATCGGGAGGGCGTCGGCGCAATACGGGCACGAGGCAACCTGGACCCTCGCCTTCCCGGGACGGGCTGGGCGGCCGGGTTCGGCGGCCGGGCGCGCGCGGCCGAGCTCGGCAAGCGGAGCAGCCGCTTTGGGCCCGCGCGGGCGAGCGGCGGCCGGCGCATCGCCGGCGGACGGCGTCGATGCAGCGCGGGTGGACGTGCGGCGGGGTGGCGATACCGAGCCGGCGACACCCGAGCCGGCCAGGGTCGCAGCGGCGATCGAAGGCGCAGCGCCACGTTGCGGCTTCGCGGCCTCGTCTCCCGGCTGTACTGCCGTACCGTCGGCGCCGACATCTCGCGCCGGTCGAGCTCGACCCAGGAGGCGGGCCAGGACCGGGGGCCGCGCCGCCGCGCGGGCTGCCTTCTCTGCGGCTCGCCGCTCGGCGGCATCGCGCAGCTCGGCCGCGCGCTGGTCGGCGAGGGCGCGCTGGTCGGCGGCTCGTTGTGCTGCGGCAGCGCGCTTCTCGGCCTCGGCGCGCTCCCGGACGGCGGCGCGCTCCGCTGCCGCGGCCGCTCGTTGCTCGGCGACGGCTTGCTCTGCGGCAGCGCGTGCTGCAGCGGCCGCCGCGCGCTGCTCGGCTGCGGCGGCCTCCCTGGCAGCCCGCTCGGCTGTGGCGGCGGCTCGTTTCTCTGTGGCGGCTCGTTGTGCGACGGCCCGCTCTGCTTCCCTGGCCGCCCGTTGCTCGGCTGCGGCTCGCTCCTTCGCGGCTCGTCGTTCCGCTGCGGCTCGCTCGGCCTCGGCGCGCCGCTCGGCAACCGCTCGCTCCGCCTCGGCACGTTGCGCTGCTTCAGCCTGTTCCGCGGCGACTCGTGCCTCCTCGACGGCTGCTCGGATCTCTGCGGCCGCTCGGATATCCGCGGCCGCTCGGTCGTCCTCGGCCGCTCGGTCGCTGGCGGCTTTCGCCTCGGCGGCCTGGTCGGCGGCGGCGGCCAGTTCCGCGGCGGCGGCCTCGGCTGCCGCGCGTTCGGTGGCAGCCCAGTCCTCCGCCGCGCGCTGCTCCGCTGCAGCTTTCTCCGCCACACGCTGCCTGGCGGCGGCTCGCTCCACCGAGCGCTTCTCGGCGACGGCTCGTCGCTGCGCGGCCGCTCGCTCGGCTGCCGCCTGCTTCGCTGGGCCGGCGTGCGCGGCGCGAGCCAGCTGCCTTGCCGGATCGACAGCCTGGGCCTCGACGCGCAGGCCCGGGGTCGCGTGCTCCTCGAGGCCAACGGGCTCGACCTCGGGCACCTCCGGGAATCCCTGTTCGGCAGCGGGCCGATTGGGAGCGGCCTGTTCGGCAGCGGCCAGCTCGGCAGCGGTCTGGTCTCCCGCCGCGCGCTCCGCTGGCGCGAGCTCTTCGGCCTCGGCGTCCGGCGGCGCGTCCTCGATCGACTCGGAGGCGGCTGCTTCCTCGTCGAGAGCGTTCGGATTGCGCAGCGACGCGAGCCGCTTGTCGAGGCGAGCCCGTTCCTCGGGATCCGGCGGTGCCTCGGGCCGACGCTTGAGCAGGTTCTGAAGTTTGGGCATCCCCGGTGATCTCAGGTCGCTACAGGAGGCGTCGCCAGTGGGCTGACCGACGCACCCTCGCTCGCGGCGGGCCCCTACCCACCGGCCGAGCCAGCGGACGCTAGCACGGGTTCTGCCGAATCGGTAGGGTCACACCAGCCAAAGGTCCCATGTACGGCCGCATGGTCGCGCGCGGCCGGATCGGGGCGATACGATCGGAATTCGCGTTCGGAGGGTGAGCCATCGACTTCCTGCGCCGGGTCCTCGGCATTGATCCCGACCCCGATTCCGGTGACGGCACGCACCTCGAAGATTCGGACGCCGAGGAATCCGCGCTCGAGGCGTCCGACACTACGGCGGAAGACGAGCCCGAGGGCATCGCCTGTCCGACCTGCGGCTACGTCATCGCGCCCGCGCCGGCGCGCAACCGACGCTGCCCCGCGTGCCACGAGATGGTCGTGGTGCGCCGGTTCGAAGGACGGACGGTGTACCTCACCGAGGGCGCCATGGCGGTCTTCACCTCGGAGCGCCAGCGGGAGGCGGAGGAGGCTGCCCGCGACGCCGAGCGCAGCCGCTGGCTCGCGCTGGCGGCGTCGGTCGGCGTGCCGAGCGCGAGTCGCGCGAAGGTCGAAGGCGCCGTGCCGTCCGCCCGCAGCGTCGACGCGGCACGCACGCTGTACGTCAATGCCGCCGAACGTGCGGCAGCGAGGGCGCGTCGCGAGAAGCGCTGGATCGACCTCGCGCGAGTTCGCCGCGCGCAGGCCGCGGCGGAGTACGCGGCTGCCGGGTCGCCCGTGCCGCCGCCCGACGACGTGGTGACCCTCCAGCGCGAGGGCATGCTCGCGCTCCTGCGATCGTTCGCAGCGCAGGGCTCGGATGCTGAGCTGGTGAGCGCCGGCTGCTGCCGGATCTGCCGGGCCGACGACGGCAAGGTCTTCCGCATCAGCCAGGAGCTGCGCGAACCCCGGCTGCCCCACGTCGGGTGCACGAAGGGCATCTGCGCCTGCGACTGGTGGATCGGCGTGGTCGAGAAGAAGCGACGCCGGCGTCGATCGAGCAAAACGCCGGCCGGTGCTGGTGCCGGATCTCCAGGGGCAGGCGCTTCTCCGGAGCCCGGCGGTCCCGGCGAGCCCGGCAGTCGTGTCGAGCCCGGCGGCGGCGCGGAGCCGAGCGGGCCCAGTGAGTCGTCCTAGGACCCCTCGTCCTCCACGAGCGCAAGCGCGACGGCGAGCGGCAGTCGGAGCTCCGGGTCGGCGAGTCGCCAGCCGGTCGCTGCCTCGATCCGGCGGACCCGATAGGCAACCGTGTTCCGGTGGACCCCGAGCGCAGCGGCGGCCTCGCCCACGCCGCCATGGGCGAGCAGGGCTCGAACGGTCTCGAGGCGCTCGCGGCGGACGTCCGGCCGCGCCTCGAGGAGCGGCTCGAGGACAGCCCGGGCGAGGGCCTGGCCGTCGGGCAGCTTGTGCACGGCGCCCAGCATCCGGTAGATCGCCAGGCGGTCGGCGCGGGCGAGGCGGGGTGTCGGGTCGAGGGAGGCCGCGGCTTCGAGCGTCGCCCTAGCCTCGGCCTCGGCGGCGGGCCGGTCCGCCGCCACGGCGAACGGGCGGGAGATCGCCACGGCGCGATCGAGCAGCTCGGCGACACGGCCGGCGAGCCTCGTCGATTCGTCCGGGCCGCCCGCGACGACGAGGCGCAGCTCGAGGCTGTCCGCATCGCCGCGCAGGCTCATCCGGCGGGCGGGGGCGAGTAACCGGATGGCGCGTCGGACGCCATCCCGGGCGTCGCGCGCCCCCGGCGAGTCGTCCTCGGCGGCGGGCTCGCGCTGGCGGGCCAGTATGACGACCCACGGCGGCCCGGCGGAAGGCATCGGGTCCGCCCGGCGGGCGCGATCCGCCGCCCCGCGGATCGCCTCGTCGCGTGCGAGCTCGAGGGCGAGCAGGCTGGCGACCCGCGGCAGCGTGACGCGGGCGAGCTCGCTCACCGGCTCGTCGCCGAGGACGACGAGCGCGCCGTCCGCGCCCGCCGCGGAGGGCAGCGTGACGCGCAGGCCGACGCCTCGCCGGGGTCCGCCGGCCGCGGCGGCCTCGTAGCGCGCCGCGTCGGCGGCGGCGCGGGGCGCGTCGACCGGGGCATGGACCACGAACGGCTCGCCCCGTGGCCCCTCGAGCGCGAGCGCGCGACCGAGGTAGTCCGAGACGATGGCTACGAGCGCAGCGGCGCCGCCGCCCTCGAGGGCGCGTCGTCGGAGCTCCGACTCGAGCAGCGAGGCCTGGCGCTCGAGCTCGGCGCCGCGCTCGACAATGAAGCCCACGAGGCTCCGCTCGAGGGTCGCCGGATCGGTTCGTGCGACGCGCAGGACGGCCACGCCGGCGCTGACGAGCGCCTCGGCCGTCGAGAGGAGGGAGACGCTTCTCGCCGGTCCGCCCGCATCCCCCTCCACGAGGAGGACGCCCGAGACCGGCACGGCGGCGAGCGCCGTCGCGAGCTCGGCCAGCTCGCTCGCGCCCGCGGCGACCACGGCGAGCGCAGCCGCCGGCGCGATGACCAGGTCACCCGGCTCCAACGCATCGAACGCCGGGACGCGGGCGCGCATGACGCGGACCCAGACGATCGACCGGCCCGCATCGTCGCCGGGCGCCGTCAGCTCGGCCGTCGGAAGGAGCTCCGCGGCGAGCGCGGCGAGGTCGGTCACGCGCCGGCTTCCGAGCTGATATTGGCCCCTGCGGGTGGCCCGGCACGTGCCTTGACGAGCGCGTCGACGAGCCCACCGAACTCGCGGTCGAAGTCCACCTGTCGATCGGAGCGACCGACGAGGTCGAGCCGGCCGTCGGGCCCGAGGCGGGCCCAGACTCGTCGGCGCGGGAGGTAGAAGGTCACGGCGAGGCCGGCGATGAGCGTGACGAATGCCAGCCACACGATCGGGGCGCCCGGGTCGCGCTTCGCGATCAGGAGCGTGTACTCGGTGAACTCGCGGAGCTGGATGGTCATGTCGAGCCCACCCATGTCGACGGGCTCGCCGCGGACGATGTAGACGGGCAGGCCCGGCTCAATCTTCGGTGTGCCGTCCGGGTTCGTGCCAGAGACGGCGTACGGCAGCACGACCATGGCGCCGATGCCCTCGGGGCTGCGATCGAGGAGCAGCTGGAGCCCGAATGGCCGGCCCGGCACCGGCAGCGCTCCGAAGGGCCGCCCGCCGGCGGCGTCGGTGAGTGGCACGGGCCCGGACCACAGGATCGAGCCGTCGACGGTCGATCGGATGAGCAGGTCCGGCGCAGGACCGAACCCGTTCTGGTGGAACGTGTAGCCACCGGCCGACAACGGGTCGTTCACGCGGATCGTCTTGCGCGCGAGCAGCTCGCCATCGCGGTACACGGCGAGGTCCGTCGTAAAATCGCTCGGCATCCCGCCCTCGAGTCCGGGCGCCTCGAACGCCAGGTTCTGGACGAGGAGCAGCCCGGGCGTGCCGATCGGCTGGACCGTCAGCGTGTCGCCCTCGGCCACGACGAGGCCCTGCTCGTCGCCGAGCCGCGCCGTCACCAGGCCCGCGACGAGGAACAGGATCAGGCCGAGGTGCGAGACGAGCGTCGCAAGCTTCGTCCAGCGGTTCCGGTCGCCGTACAGGAAGCCCACGCCGTCCCTGCCCGTCTCGTGGCGAATCGCGAAGCCGTGGCGCCCGAGGGCCGCGCCGATCGATTCGCGAGTGAGCCCCGGGCCCGGGGCGATCGACACCCGATCGGGCAGGCGCGGGTCGAAGTACGCCGCCGGCTGGACCACCCGGATCGCCGCGGACTGCTGCCACAGGCGGGGCGTCCGATCGAGCGTGCAGATGACGATCGAGACGACAAGGACCAGCAGGGCGATGCTGAACGGCGTCGATGTGAACACGTGGAAGAGCTGGAGTCGCTCGAGCACGTCGACGAGGCCGACGCCGAGGACCGGCTCGTAGATCGACCGCAGCCGGTCCATCTCGGCGGCGTAGTCGCCCGCCGACCGGAACGCGAATCCCGGCAGCTGGCGGACCGTCATGCCGAACACGGCGAGGATCGCGATGGCCACGATCTGCACGACGGCGAAGTTGACCGACGTGAACAGCCGCCACAGGCGCATCCCCGCGCGAGCGGCGAGGTTCGGGCCGGTGCGACCCTCCGGCCGACCCTCCGCACGCCCGGCCGGTCGGTCGATCGTGACGCTGGTCATGGAACCGGCCCAGTCACGCTCCGGCCGGGTCGCGGGGGTGCGAGACGCGCAGCACGCCGTCCTGACGTTCGAGCCGCGTCGCCGGTGCCATGCCCGGCGATGCTACAGGGTCGAGCCCGGAGGGCTAGCCCGCGCGTTCGGCCGGCTCGGCCTCGTGCTCGACCGGTCGCTCGGGCTCCCGGGGCTCGATGGCCAGCATCATCGGCTCCATCGTTGCCCGCGCGACGCGGTTCTTGCCGCTGCGCTTGGAGGCGTACATCGCCCGGTCGGCACTGACCAGGAGCGCATCCGCGGACCGGCCGTCGGAGGGATAGGAGACGACACCCACTGAGACGGTCGGGCCGGGGTCGACGCCCGGCAGGCCCTGCTCGGCGACCATGAGCCGGATCTTCTCGGCGAGCACCCAGCCGCCGGTCGGGTCGGTCTCGGGCAGGAGGGCGACGAACTCGTCGCCGCCGTAGCGCGCCGCGACGTCGATCTTGCGGACGCCGCTGCGGACCATGTCCGCGACGGTTCGCAGGACCTGGTCGCCGGCGAGGTGCCCGAAGCGGTCGTTGACCGTCTTGAGGTCGTCCAGGTCGAGCATCACGAGGCAGAACGATCGGCCCGACCGGTCGCCTCGGGCGATCTCCCGCTCGAGCGCGGTGAAGAAGAACGTCCGGTTGTACAGGCCCGTCAGCGAGTCGATCGTCGACAGCTTGATGGCCGCGTCGCGCGCCCTGCGCTGCTCGCGCCCGACGGAGGAGCCGACGTACGCGAGGAGGAACACGCCTGTCAGCGTCACGGCCATCTGGACGAGCGGCCCGACCTCGGGCGTCGAGTCGACGATGAGCCCCGCGCCGAGGTACGCCGCCGTGGCGAGGATGGCCAGCGCGAGGGCGATCCGCGGCGCCACCAGCAGAGCGCCGGCGCCCACGATCAGCGGAAAGCCGAAGGTGAACGGACTCGTGAGGCCCCCCGTCATCGCGACGAGGCCGGTCACGAACCCGATCGCGAGCAGGCCCTGGAGCGGACCGCTGATCTTGCGTAGGACGGTCCTCGGGACGACGTCCTGGAGGACCAGCATGAGCATGCCGGTCACGGCGATCACGACCACGATCCCCGGCAGCTGCTCGGCCCAGATGCCACTCGCGGCGGCAAAGACGGCAACCGCCATCAGGAACGCCCAGCTGACGATCCGGATCACCCGGCCTTCGAGGGTCGAGTCCGTGGCTGCCTGCGCGAACGGTCCGGCCATCACGGGCACCGGCTCGTCGTCGACCGGGATGACGGCCTTCGAGGCCTTCGACGCCACCTCGGTGGCGATCCCCTGGGAGTCCAGCGTTGCCTCCGTTCGAATGTCGTGGTTGGCGCCGACCCCGCCGGCGACGCGGCGCCTTGCCCAGCCGGCCGCCGGCGCGAGCAGGAGCGCGAAGGCCACGAGGGCGAGGATCGCGACGATGGTGAGCACGAGCTCGGTGATCGGCATCAGCGGGTCCCGAACTGGTAGGTCTGCTTGACGAGGCGCAGGTACGTGAACGTCTCGGTGTCGCGCACCCCGTCGATCCGCTGGAGGCGTTCCGCCAGGAAGCGCAGGAGTCCCTCGTTGTCCTCGGCGACCGTCTCGATCAGGACATCGAACCGGCCGGCCGTGATCACGACGTAGTCGACCTCGGGCAGCTTCGCGAGAGCCTCCGCAACCTCGAGGAGCTTGCCCGGCTCGCACCGGACACCGATGAGTGCTTGCTGGAATCCGAGCTTGTCGGGGTCGGCCACCCCGACGATCTGCAGGATGCCACGCTCCACGAGCCGGTTGGTGCGGGCGCGCACCGCTGCTTCCGAAACGCCAAGCGCCGAGGCGATCTGGGTGAACGGCCGGCGGCCGTCTTCCTGGAGATGCTCGATGATTCGCTTATCGAGTGGCGAGAGCTCATCCGGACGACTCTTTCTCCGACCGACCTCGTCCGGATTCGAATCTCGCAATGCCACCTCCAGGGCCTTCGAATTTAGCAGGGAGCGCTCGCGGACGCGGTCCGCCGACGAACGCTTGGCGTCAGATTCGGTCGAGGTCGGCGAGGACGGGTGCGAGACTCGTGATGGCCTCGATCGTGATCGGATCGACGACCAGCTGGACCTCCGCGACGCCGAGCGCTGCGTATTCCCTGAGCCGGTCCGCGATCGCCGACGGCGGACCTTCGACGGGCGAGATCTCGGCCTGGGACGTGTCGCCCATCACGCGGCCGGTGCCGCCGGGCAGTCGCACCAGCATCGCTGCCGTGCGCTCGACGTCCGACGGGATTCGACCAGCCTTCCGGCAGGCGTCGTCGAGATTGCGAAGAAGCGGCTCGAGGCCTGCGGCTGAGTTCCCGATCTCCTTGTACCAGGTGTTCCACGACTGGACGTGGGGCAGCGTGATCTCGAGCATCCGCGGGCCGCTGCTGCCGACCATGATCGGCGGGCCGCCTGGTCGCGCCGGGGGCGGGAGGAGCACGCAATCCCGGGCCTGGTGGTATTGCCCGTCGAAGTCGATCGAGCCTTCCTGGAGGAGCGTCCGGATGATCGTGAACGCCTCCTCGAACCGCGCGATCCGACGGTCGAACGGGAAGCCGAAGGCACGGAACTCGGTCTCGTTCCAGCCCGCCCCGATGCCGAGGATCAGGCGGCCGCCGCTGACCTCGTCGACGGTCGCCGCAAGCTTGGCGAGCATGGCCGGCGCGTGGAACCCGGCTGCGGCGACGAGCGGCCCCAGCCTGATCCGCGACGTGCTCGCGGCGATCGCCGAGAGCATCGTCCAGACCTCCCATGGGCCGCGAGTCGAGCCGTCCGGATAGCGGTACAGGAGGTGGTCGCCGAGCCACAGCGTGTCGAAGCCGACGTCCTCGGCGGCGCGCGCCATCGCGAGGTACTCCGGCCAGCGGACGACGCGCTCGACCTCCGGCAGCTGGACGCCGACGCGCAGTGGACGGGAGCTCGTGGAGGTCACGGGCGAAGGGTAGCGAGGCTCGATGCCACGTGAACGACATACGCGCCGCCTGCCCATCGCTCCGCCGGAAACCCCGCCGCCCCGACAGTTGCGGGGACGGGCCCTCGACTTGGGCCGCCCAAGGGAGGTTGCGATGGACGACTGGAACGATCCGAAGGAGCCCGGCGACCCGGCGCCCGATGACCCGCGTGAGCCGCGGCCGATCGACGGTGATCCGGAAACGCAGCGGGCGCCCGGAGCCGGCGAGGATGACCCCGACACGACCGACGGCGATCCGCCCATGCAGGCCGCCAACGAGATCGTGCTCGACGGCCCCGGGGTCGCCAGCAAGCCGGTGGGCAACGACAACATCCGCGAGGGCCGCGTCGGTGGCGTGATGGGCCCGCCGCACGCCTCGCAGGGACAGGGCCAGGGCGGCTGACCCGCACTCGCAGGTACGTCTGGAAGTGCGCGGGATCCCCGAGGGCCGCCCCGCCGGGAGGGGCGTCGTAGTATCGGCGCGTGACGATCAGCTCGGACGAACGCGTCGACGTGTGGCCGGCGCCATCCGCCGCCCCGACGGATGGGCCGCTGACCTTCGAGGAGCTCCAGCTCGCCGGGCGCAACCGGGGCATGCCGCTCGAGGCGCTTCGCTACGACGTCACGCCGACCGGCCTGCACTACCTGCTCGTCCACTTCGACATTCCGGCGGTGGATCCAAACGACTGGCGTCTCCAGGTCGGCGGCCTCGTCGACCGGCAGCTGGACCTGTCGTTGGATGATCTCCGGTCGCGCCCGCGGCGGACGATTCCCGTGACCCTCGAGTGCGCCGGCAACGGCCGGGCGCGCCTTCGACCGCGGCCACTCAGCAACCCGTGGCTCTTCGAGGCGATCGGCACGGCCGAGTGGGGCGGGACCCCGCTGGCCCCGATCCTGGACGAGGCCGGGATCCGCGACGACGCCGTCGAGCTGGTGTTCACCGGCGCCGATCGCGGCGTCCAGGGCGGCGTGGTCCACGACTACGAGCGGAGCCTCAGCCTCGCCGAGGCGCGACGAGCGGAGGTGCTGCTCGTCGACGAGATGAACGGCGCGCCGCTCCAACCCCAGCACGGCTTCCCGCTGCGCCTGCTCGTCCCCGGCTGGTACGGCATGACGAGCGTCAAGTGGCTCAACGCGGATCGAGGCGGTCGCGCGAGCCGTTCACGGGCTACCAGCAGGCGACGGCGTACCACTACCGCCGCGATGGGGACGACCCGGGGATCCCCGTATCGCGGATCCGGGTCCGTGCCCTCATGACGCCGCCCGGGATCCCCGACTACTTCACCCGACGCCGCTTGGTCGACGCAGGCCTCGTCCGGCTGCGCGGCCGCGCGTGGAGCGGGGCCGCACCGATCGAACGGGTCGAGGTGAGCGTCGACGGCGCGTGGGCCGACGCGACGCTCCAGCCGTCGATCGGCGAGTGGGCGTGGCGCGGCTGGACGTTCGACTGGGCCGCCGTCCCCGGCGAGGTCCGCCTTGCCTGCCGCGCGACGGATGCCTCAGGCGAGGTCCAGCCCCTCGAGTCCCCCTGGAACTACCAGGGCATGGGCAACAACGGCGTCCAATCCATCGAGGTGACCGTCCGCGAGCTCATCTGAGCCGAGCGCAAGGCGGCGGCGAGCAGGCTCGCGAGCGGGTGGGTGACCTCCGGCGGCAAGCCGGGTCGAGCGCAAGGCGGCGCCGAGGAGGGTCGCGAGCGCACTCAAACGTGCGTGAGCGGGCCGCCGCAGGCGACAACGCCGCGATCGATGCGGATTGTCGCCGGAGGAGTGGTCGGGGCGGTCGGATTCGAACCGACGGCCTCATGCTCCCAAAGCATGTGCGCTACCAGGCTGCGCTACGCCCCGACGGCGCTGAAATAGTACGTGCTGCTCGCGCGTATGAGTGGCATGTCACGTCCAGCCCCGCGCGGGACTCGATGTTGGGCCGAAGGGGGAACCTGCCCTGACATGCCGGCGTCTCGGGCGAGACGCCGGACGGTAGCTGGCAGGCTGATGGAACCGTCCGGCGTCGACGATTCCGGGAGCTCCACCGTGCGCGGCCCACGTTCCGGTGGCGCATGGCTGCCATTGGCCGTCGCAACGCTGCTCCTCGGCTGCGGTCCGGGTGGCGTGTCGCCGTCCGGGGCTCTGGCGACGCCCGGCGCCGCCGTATCCACCGATCCGGGCTCCGGCCCACCGGGATCCGTCCGCCCATCGTCGCCGCCGGCGGTGTTCCATTTCGTCAGCGCCGAGCCGGTCATCCGGCGGGAGGCATTCGCGGAGCGCACCGCGGTCCTGCCGAGCGCGGTCACGTTTGCCGGTGGCGCCTACCACGCCTGGGTCGTCGCCTTCGCGAGCGTCCCCGGTACCCAGGAGATCCATCACCTCACCTCGCCGGACGCGTTGACCTGGACCGAGGCGGCCGATGCTTCGCTGAAGACGCTATCGGACGGTTTGGGCAACCCGGGTGCGCTGCCCACGAGCGTGCTCGCCGACGGCGACGAGTGGGCGATGTACCTCACGGGAGCTCTCGTCGCTGAGCCCGAGGCGTGGGACATCTGGCGAGCTACGGCGCCCAGTCCGGACGGTCCGTGGACTCGCTCCGATGCGCCCGTGCTTCTGCGCGGTCCAGCCGGCACATGGGACTCCGGCGGGCTCGACTTCCCGACGGTGCTCCGCAGCGGAGATCGATATCTGCTCATGTACTCCGGTTCGCAGCCGGCGCATGCGGAAGGCGCGATCGGGCTCGCGACGTCCTCCGACGGGATCGAGTGGGCAAAGCACGATGACGCGACGACCACCGATGCCCTGCACGCCGAAAGCGATGCGGTGCTGGAGCCCGGCTTGTGCGGTGGGTTCGATGCGCGCGCCGTCCACCAGCCTCGGGTGTTCGCAGACGGCGACCGGCTCGTCATGGCCTATGCGGGATACGGCGCCGCGTTGGATTCGCGAGCGAACGTGAGCCTCGCGGAGAGCAGCGACGGGGGCCTGACATGGCGCTGCCTGTGGCCCACGCCGGCGCTCCAAGCCGAGGGCCTGCCGGACGGCTTCGTGCACACCCTGGCCGCATTCCAGCGCGCGGACCGCGTGGCGCTCCTCGTGGAGTGGTTCACCGACCGGGGAACGGACGTGTACCTGGCCGAGGCACCTACGACGCTGCCCTGACGCAACGCCGGGGGCGGCTACTCGACGGCGAGACGCCAAAGCACGGGGGCCATCCGCCGAGCGGCGCGGCCGCGATGCGAGATCGCGTCCTTCTCCTCCGCCTCGTACTGCCCGAATGTCCGTCCGCCCGGACGCTCCCGAGCCGGCTCGAACAGCGGGTCGTAGCCGAAGCCACCGCTCCCGCGCGATTCGAGGGCGATCCGGCCGCGACTGGTCCCCCGCCGGACCGTGATGCGCAGGCCGCCGGGCGCCGCCGCGTCCGGGACCGCGAGGGCCAGCACGCACACGTACCGCGCCCCCCGCGCCTCGGGCGCAACACCCGCCAGCTCGGCGAGCAGCTTCGCATTGTTCTCCTCGTCGGTGGCGTTCGGACCGGCGTAGCGCCGCGTCCGCACGCCCGGACTGCCATCGAGTGCGTCCACCTCGAGGCCCGAATCGTCGGCGAGCGCCGGCAAGCCGGTCGCGCGCGCCGCGAACCGGGCCTTGATCCGGGCGTTCGTCTCGAACGTCAGCCCGTCCTCGACCGCCTCGCCCTGGACGCCGATGTCATCGAGGGATAGGAGTTCGGTGGCTTCGAGCCGAAACAGCGCGCGCAGCTCGCGGAGCTTGTGCTCGGACCGCGTCGCCACCACGACGCGCCGCCGCGCGGTCGAGCCCGGGCGTGAACCGCTCAGCGGCGCACCGTCGCCAGCGCGGCGGCCTGGGCCTCGAATAGCCGGCCCAGCCCGACGTTCGCGAGGTCGAGCAGGGCGTCGACCCGGGGACGATCGAACGGCCGTCCCTCCGCGGTGCCCTGGATCTCCACATAGGTCCCGGCGTCGGTGCCCACGACGTTGAAGTCGACCTCCGCGTGCGAGTCCTCCGGGTAGTCGAGGTCGAGCATCGGAATGCCCGAGACGACGCCGACCGAGATCGCCGCAACCTTGCCGACGAGCATCCGCTCCATCCCGGCGCCGATCAGGGCAGCGGCAAGGGCGACGTAACCGCCGGTGATCGATGCGCAGCGCGTGCCGCCGTCGGCTTGGAGGACGTCGCAGTCGACCGTGATCGTCCGCTCGCCGAGCTTGGCCATGTCGACGACGCCCCGGAGCGATCGCCCGATCAGTCGCTGGATCTCGTGCGTTCGGCCGCCCAGCTTGCCCTTCACGGACTCGCGATCAGAGCGTTCGGCCGTCGCCCGCGGGAGCATCGCGTACTCGGCGGTGACCCAGCCCGTGCCCTTGCCGCGGAGGTGCGGCGGGACGCGGTCGCCGATCGTGGCGGCGCACAGGACCTCGGTGTCGCCGGCCCGGATGCGGCACGAGCCCTCCGCCCACTTCAGGACGCCGAGGGTCATCGTCACGGGGCGCAGGTCGCCCGGCTGGCGGCCGTCCGCCCGGACGGACGGCGGTCGATTGCCGATGCTCATCGCGTGCCCTCGCTCCCTGCCGCCACCGGGTGGGTCGCGCCTGCGGCCCGCTCCTCTGCCTTGGCAGCATCCCACAGCGCGTCGAGGGCCGCGAAATCCAGGTCGCGGATCGCGACGCCGCGCTCCCCGACCATCCGCTCGACGCGGCCGAACCGGCGCCGGAACTTGTCGTTGGCGGCCCGCAGGGCAGCCTCGGATTCGATCCCGAGCCTGCGCCCGACGTTGACGATGACGAGCAGCAGGTCGCCGAACTCCTCTGCTCGCTCGGCGCGGCCCGCGGCGCTCGCGAGCTCGGCCAGCTCCTCGGCCACCTTGTCGAGGACCCCGGCCACGTCCGGCCAGTCGTAGCCGAGGGCGGCCGCACGCTCCTGCATCTCCTGGCTCGCGGCGAGGGCGGGCATGGACGGGCTGATCCCGTCGAGCGCCCCACGGGCCTGCCCAGCGTTCGCGGCCTCGGCGTCATCCGCCCGCTCGTCGGCCTTGATCCGCTCCCACTGCCGATTGACGTCGGCCGCGGTCTGGGCGACGGCGTCCCCGAACACGTGCGGGTGCCGGCGGACGATCTTGCGGGCGATCGCGGCCTGGACGTCGGCGAGGTCGAACACGCCGGCCTCGGCCGCCAGCTGGGCGTGGAGCACCACCTGCAGGAGGAGGTCGCCCAGCTCGCCCGCGAGCTCGGGCGTCGGCCCGCGCTCGAGCGCGTCGTACACCTCATACGCCTCCTCGAGCAGGTGCTTGCGCAGTGACTCGTGGGTCTGCTCGCGATCCCATGGACAGCCGTCCGGGAGCCGAAGGCGGGCGCTGATGTACGGCATCGCCCACGGGCCTGCCGCGGCCACCTCGGGCGCGACCGGCGGGAGGTAGAGCGGCCGCTCAAGGTCGACGTCCGTGAGCGCTGCGACCGTCGTCGCATCCGACCGAGCCCAGTCCCCGCCGGGTGCAGCCGCGTCCGCCTGGGATTCGAATCTCGCCACCGTGGCCTCGCCCGGGTACAGCCGGCGCAGGACATGCAGCGGATCCCGGCCCTCCGGGCCGTGTCGGCCGGAAAGCGGTTCGGACGACCCCGGGGCTGATCCCACGAGAGCGTCGAGCGGAACGATGAGGAGGGGACGCGAAGGCTCGATCGGCGTGCCGATCAGGCCCTCCGCCACGACGACCTGGATCCCGGCCGAGACGTCGAGGCCCCACCGGGAGTGCGCCTCGGCGACGAGGGCGTCGAGCATCAGGCCGCTAGCCGGTCGTCGACGTGGTTCCGAGGGGGTAGTCGATGTTGGCGTCGGTCTTCTTCTTCGTGTACCAGTACTGGAACCCGCTGTCCTCGAAGATCTGGAGCTGCTCCTCGGTGGGCGTCCGCGTCTCCTCCTTGACGATCCAGAACAGGTGGTCCCCGTCGCCGGAGATGGTGATGACGCTCGACATCTGGCCAACGGCCGTGTCGAAGACCGCCGCGTCGAGCTCGTCGACCAGCTGGCCCATGGCGATCCAGCCGATGTCGCCGCCCTTGCTCGCCTCGGGGGCCTCGCTGTTGTCTCGAACGGCCTGCCGGAATGCCGCGATGTCCGTGCCGATCTTGGTCCTGACGGACGTCGAGCCAGGCAGTCTCGTCATCGTCGTTCGAGCGCAGGAGCTGGATGACGTACCAGCCGAGCTCGCCCTTCACGGGATCAAGCAGCTGCCCGGGCAGGAGCCCGGTGGTGAGCACGGCGCTCTTGACGAACTGGTCGATCGGCGTCGACGCGTAGATCCAGCGCTGCTTGCCGCCGTTCGCCTTGCCGGTCGACTCGTCCGACGAGGTACGAGCGAGCGTGTCGAAGATCGTCGGGTTGGCCTTGAGCCGGGCGTGCATCGCGTCGGCGTCCGCCTTGGCCTTGGCCCACGCGGGGTCGGTCTCGGGCAGGTCCGGCGCCTCGACCAGGCTGTCCTTCGGAGCGAACACCATCCACCGGACCTTGACGCCGGGCTCGTTGCCGGCCGTGGACTGGTTCGGCTCGGGCAGGTAGATCTCGAGGACCTGGCGCTGGACAGCAGGCTTGGACATGTCGGCGACGACCTTGTCCGACAGGTGCTCGCGGAGGACGTCCGCTCGAGCCGCGGCCCGGTAATCGGCCAGCTCGATCTCCGCATCCTGGAGCTGCGCGGCGAAATCGCCGTCGACCTTGGCCTCCGCCATCTCGGTTACCCGCCCGATGCGGTACACGTCGTCCTCGCCAGTGATGACGCCCGTCGGGTCGTTGAGGTCGGCCGCGAACACGGCCTCCATGAACGACTCGTCGTAGCCGCTGTCCTTCGACAGCCAGCCCAGGTCCCCCGCCTGTGGCGCGATGCCCGAGTCCGAGACGGTTCGGGCGACGTCCTCCCACGACTCGCCCTTGGCGAGCCGGCCGAGCGCCTGCTGGGCCCTGACCAGCGCGACGCGTTTCTGCGCATCGCCGACCTGACCCGTGTCGGGGTCCGTCGCCGGCTCCACCTCGATCATCCAGACGTGGCGCTGCTCGGATGTCGTCGACTCCTCGGTGATCTGCTCGTCGACCTCCGCCTCGGTGACCTGCACGCCGTTCTCCGTGGCGAGCGTCGCCATGAGGGCGACGTCCACGAGCCGATCGAGCGTCAGGCCGGCGAGCTGGGTCCGTCGCTGGTTCAGGAAGTCGATCTGCGCCTGGGCATCGGCGGAGCTCATCCTGCCCTGGGCCAGGAGCGTGTAGATCCGCTGCTCGACGTAGTTCAGTCGGAAGCTCTCGATCGCCAGCCGGTTCCGGAGGTGGTCCTTGGTGATGACCTGGCCGTTGACCGTGGCGGCGGCGCCGAAGTGGTCGTCGTACCAGCTCCAGGCGGCGTAGCCCACGAGCAGGAGGACCGAGATGCCGATGGCGAGGAAGAAGCCGGCGTTGATGAGGCTGTTCCGGCGGTCGCCGGAATCCCAGCCGGCACGGCCGCGACGGCGCGCGACGGGTCGGGCTCGGAGCGTCATGCGGGTGGCGTGTCCTGTTCGAGTGGGGGCGCGCTGATCAGGGCCAGGCGCGTTGGCGGGGCCGAATGGTACCGCACAGGCCCCTCGTTCAGGCTCGACCGAGCCGCGCCAGCCTGAGGCCCGCCGCGCCGACGGCCCGCCCGTCCGCGACGCCGCGCGTGTCGTACACGAGGTCGCCCCGCATCTCGCCGGCGATGGACTTCCAATCGAGTGTCCGATAGTCGGCCCACTCGGTGGTGATGACGATCGCGTCCGCCCCGACCGCGGCGGCGCGCGGCGATTCGACGACGACGAGGTCCGGGTCCGCCCGCGAAGCCGCGGGGCCGGCCCGCGGATCCGTCCCCACGACCGTCACACCCGCGGCGCGCAGTGACCGGGCGATCGCGAGCGCGGGCGACAGGCGTACGTCATCCGTGTTGGCCTTGAACGCGAGGCCGAGCAGGGCGACGCGCGGCTCCGCCGGCGCGGCGGATCCGTCCGGCTTCGGGAGGAGCGCGATGACGCGCTCGGCGACGGCCCGCTGGTGGGTCTCGTTGGAGAACGCGACGGCGTCGATCAGGGGCGCCGGGACGTCGACGCCGCGAGCGATCGAGGCGAGCGCGACCGCCTGCTCGGGCAGGCACGATCCTCCGAAGCCCGGGCCCGCGGTCAGGAACGCGCGCCCGATCCGCTCGTCCATGCCGAGGCCATCGGCCACCACCGCCGCGTCCGCACCGAACGCGTCGCCCAGCCGAGCGAGCTCGTTGGCATAGGCGATCTTCATGCCCAGGAACACGTTCGAGGCGAGCTTGATCAGCGCCACGGATCGGGCGTCGGCAACGAGCGTCGGGGCATCGATGCCGGCATACAGGTCCAGGACCCAGCGCGCTGCCGCCTCGTCGCGTGGCTCGAGCCAGCCGGCGACGATCCTGCCTGGCCGCTCGAAGTCGGCCAGCGCGGAGCCTTCGCGCATGAACTCGGGATTCGTGACGATCGCCGCGCTCCCAGGCGCTCCGCCGCGAAGCTGGATGAGGGCGGCTGGACCGGCCATCGGCAGCGTCGAGCGGACGACGATCGTGTGCTCCGGTCCCGTGGCAGCGAGCAAGTTCCGAACGGCATCCTCGACGTGCTGGAGCGCTAGCGGGCCATCGGGCCCCAGCGGCGTGCCCACGGCGACGAAGCTGTGCCGGGCGCCGTCGGGCGGCCGCAGGTCGGTCGTGAACGCGATGCGATCCCCAAGCTCCTGCAGCCCATCCTCCAGGCCGGGCTCGAAGATCGGCGCCTTCCCGTCGCGGAGGCCAGCGATGCGCTCGGCCGCGATGTCCGCGACGGTCACGTGGTGGCCGAGTCGCGCCATGCCCACGGCGGTCACCAGGCCCACGTGCCCCGCACCGACGAGGAACAGCTCCATCACGCCTCCGATCGTGCCCCGATCGACAGGGCCGGGCGCCATGCTGCCATGTCCAGTGGGTGCCGGTCGGGTGCGGCCGCTGGGCTAGACTCCCGACCGCGGCGCGACGCGAGGCAGGCCCCGGCGTCACGCGCCAGGCGAGGGAGACCGCGCGCCCATGAACGACACCCGGATCGCCGTCATCGGGCTCGGCTATGTCGGGCTGCCGCTCGCCCTGTCGTTTGCCGAGGCCGGCCGCACGGTCACCGGCGTGGACGCCAGCCCGAGTCGCGTCGCCGAGATCCTCGCCGGCCGATCGCCGATCGACGACGTCGAGGATGCCCGGATCCGGGCTGCCCTCGAGGCGGGCTCGTTCGACGTCGTCGCCCCGGGCGACGCCGGGCTCGCCGAAGCGGACGTGATCTTCGTCTGCGTCCCGACCCCCCTCTCCGACGCCAAGGATCCGGATCTGCGCCCGCTGCTCGCCGCCGCGGCAACGATCCGCGCCCAGCTCCGGCGCGGGCAGCTCGTCGTCCTCCAGTCGACGACCTATCCCGGCACCACGACCGGGCCATTCCGCGAGGCGCTCGAGCAGGGCGGACTCACCGCCGGCGTCGACTTCGACCTGGCCTTTGCGCCGGAGCGTGTGAGCCCGGGCGATCCGGCAAGCGCATCCCGGGACACGCCGCGACTCGTCGGCGCCACGACGCCCGCCGCGACGGCGCGCGCGGCCGCGGTCCTCCGCCCGCTCAGCGATCGAGTGATCGAGCTGTCGTCCCCGGAGACCGCCGAGCTCGCGAAGCTGCTCGAGAACGTCTTCCGCAACGTCAACATCGCGCTCGTCAACCAGCTGGCGCTCCTGTGCGAGCGGATGGGCCTCGACGTCTGGGAGGTCATCGACGCCGCATCGACGAAGCCGTTCGGGTTCATGCGTTTTCAGCCCGGGCCGGGCGTCGGCGGCCACTGCATCCCGGTCGACCCGTACTACCTGTCCTGGCGCGCGCGCCAGTTCGACTTCGTGGACCGGTTCGTGGAGCTGGCAGGCGACATCAACCTGGGCATGCCCAGGCACGTCGTCGAGCTCGCTGCCGAGGCACTCAACGAGCACGGGCGCGCGTTGCGCGGGGCGCGCGTCGGGATCATCGGCGTCGCCTTCAAGCCCAACGTCCGTGATCCTCGCAACTCGCCGGCGGCGGGCGTGCTGGCGGGGCTTCGAGCGCGTGGCGCCGAGGTGCGCTACCACGATCCCCACGTTCCGACGTTCCGGGCGCCTGACGGGACCGAGCTCTCGTCGACGCCCCTCGCCGAGCTGGTCACCGGCAGCGACCTCCTCGTCGTGGTGACCGCGCATCGCGCGATCGACCTGCGCTCGGTCTATGCCTCCGGCGGCCTCGTCGTCGATACCGTCAACAGCTCGCGGGGCATGCCGGCGCGGGAGCACCAGGTGCTGCGCCTCGGCGCCGGCTGGGCCCCGGCCGAGGCGGGCGTTCGCTCGAACGAGCCCGCAGCCGTCGCGACGGGCGGCTGAGGTCGGGCGGGGCGTGCCGAACGAGGGACCGCTCATTCACGTCGTCGGCGCGCGGCCCAACTTCATGAAGGCCGGCCCGGTGATCCGGGCCCTCGCCGAGCGTGGGATCGACCAGCAGGTCATCCATACGGGCCAGCACTACGACCGGGCGCTGTCCGAGGTCTTCTTCACCGAGCTCGGGCTGCCGGAGCCAAGCCGGCACCTCGGCGTGGGCTCGGGCACGCAGGCGGGGCAGACCGCCGCCCTGCTCGTCGCGCTGGAGGGCGTCCTCGACGAGCTCCGACCGGCCCTCACGATCGTCTATGGCGACGTCAACTCCACGCTCGCGGCCGCGCTCGTGGCGAGCAAGCTCGGCCTGCGGCTGGCGCACGTCGAGGCGGGCCTCCGCAGCTTCGATCGGACCATGCCCGAGGAGATCAACCGGATCGTCACCGACGCGCTCGCCGACCTCCTGTTCGTCACGAGCCCCGAGGCGGTCGACCACCTCGCCGCGGAGGGGATCCCCGAGCACCGGATCTTCTTCGTCGGCAATCCGATGATCGACACGCTCCTGGCAAACCTGGCGCGGTTCGATTCGGCCGCCGCGGCTGCGAAGCACGGCCTGGCGGGCGACTACGGGGTGGCCACCCTCCACCGGCCGGCGAACGTCGACACGCCGGTGGCGGCCCAGGCGCTGGTGGCCATGCTCCGGGACGTCGCCGCACAGCTGCCCGTGGTGCTGCCGCTCCACCCGCGTGGCCGGGCCGCGCTCGAGTCGGCGGGGCTGCTCGGGGTGGCCGGGCTGCGGGTGATCGAGCCGATCGGGTACGTCGAGTTCGTCTCGCTCGTGCGCGGGGCACGCGTCGTGGTCACCGACTCCGGCGGGATCCAGGAGGAGACGACGATCCTCGGCGTCCCGTGTCTCACCGTCCGCCCGAATACCGAGCGCCCGATCACGATCAGCCACGGCACGAACCGCCTGGTCGAGCCGGACGGTGTCGCGGCCTCGGTTCGCGACGTCCTCGATCGGCCACGGCCGGAGACCCCAGCTGCACCGCCGCTGTGGGACGGGCACGCCGGCGAGCGGATCGCGCAGATCGTGGCCGACTGGCTGGCGGCGCGCGGCGCCTGATCAGGTCCCGAGCAGCTCGCGGAGCCCCACCGCGAACCGGCGGGAGATCTCGGCGGGATGAACGGACGCCGCCGCAGCCTCGGCGGCGTCGCGCGCCTCCGGCGTGACGAGCTCCGCGGCCGCGCCGATCGCGTCCGCGAGGCCCATCGGTGCGTCGGGATCGTACGTCCGCGCGAATGTCGGTTCGACCAGGTCGGCGAGGCTGGAGCCCGCCGGCACGATCGCCGGCAGCCCGAACGTCAGGGCGAGCAGCAGGGCGCCGCTGTTGAGCGAGCGCCGGTAGGGCAGCACGGCGACGTCCGCGGCACGCATGAAGACCTGGATCTCCGGGCTCGGGATCGGGCGGGCGTCGATGAGGACGGACGGGTCGAGCGCCGCCCGCTCGACGAACCCCGCCGTCTCGGCATCGTCCGCCGGCTCGCCGGCGATGACCAGGCGACGCCGCCCCGGGGCGCCGCGGACCGCCCCCAGGGCCAGGGACTGCCAGGCGTCGAGAAGCGTCTCGAGGCCCTTGTATGGGCGGATGTAGCCGAGCGCCAGGTAGACCACGTCGTCGGGCAGCAGGCCGAGCTCGTGGCGGGCGTCGA
This sequence comes from uncultured Chloroflexia bacterium, assembly GCA_963721765.1. Lineage (GTDB taxonomy): Bacteria > Chloroflexota > Limnocylindria > Limnocylindrales > CSP1-4 > UBA5189. Next base: position 138,076 of record CAVRJP010000001.1, on the reverse strand, counting down.
GCCGCGAGACGTGGTCCTCGTAGGCGCCTTCGTAGCTCATGTGGGGAACGACGAGCAGTCGATCACGGGGCAGCTCGTAGCGTCCGGCCACCGCCTCCGGCGTCCGCTCTGACATGACGTGCACCACGTGGCTCCGGGCGGCGACCTCGGCACAGAGCCGGACTTCCTCGGCCTCGTGGCGAACCTCGTGCGAGAGGACGTTGTGGACCGTCCAGGCGAGGCGTCCACCGGCGGCTGCGTGCGAGTCGAGCACGCCCACGAACTCGTCGACCAGCTTCGCGGCCGCTTTGGGCGACCCGGCATCACGGAGGATCGGGTGGAGCCAGTGGAGATGGAGGATGGTCGGCAGGCCGCTGCGCTGGAGGTCGACGAGCTCCCGGAGCTGGGCCGGCTGGCGGACAAGGACCGGCGCGATGCCGTGCTCGCGAGCCCGCTGGTAGAGCAGCGACTGGTAGGGGTTCGTGCGGAACGTCGGGTAGACCCCGAGAAGCAGCGGCTCTTCGGCACCCCCGGCGAGGGCACGCAACGCGGCCGTCGACTCGAGTGTCAGGGCGCCCGGGCCCGGCTGGCCGGCAGCGATCCGCCGCTCCATCAGGCCGCCAGCGTGCGCGCGGCGCCCCAGCGCTCGAGCACCTCGCCATAGACGTCGCGGAAGCGCGGGGCGTTCGCGGCCCACGTTCGCTCGCGGACCACCCACTCGCGTCCTGCCGCGCCGAGCCGCCCGGCCAGGGCGGGATCGTCGATCAGTCGCTCGACGGCCGTCGCCAGGTCCGCCGCGTCCCCGGTGCGGAACCGAAGGCCGCGCGATTCCGGCGCGACGATCTCGACCAGCGCCGGGAGGTCGGCGACGATCATCGGCCGGGCCATCGCCATCGCCTCGAAGGGCTTGAGCGGCGTGACCATGCGCGCCGCGCGCTCGTCGGCGCGGGGCACGACGAACGCGTCGAGGAGGGCGTAGTGGTCCGCAACCTCGTCGTGCGCGACACGACCGGTGAAGACCACGTCTCCGGCGACGCCGACCGCGCGCGCGTGGCGCTCCAGCTCCTCGCGCCGCTTGCCGTCGCCGACGATCAGGCAGCGCACCTGCCGGCCCCGGCCTCGGAGCTCGCGCACGGCGTCGATGAGCAGCTCCTGGTTCTCACGGGGGTGATCGAGGTTGCTGACGTAGCCGAACGTGAACGAGCCGGCGAGGCCGTACCGGCGGGCGAGCGCCGGATCAGCGGCGCGGGGCGTGAACGCGTCGGCGTCCACGCCGTTGGGCACGATCGTCACCCTCGCCGGGTCGACCCCGCGCTCGACGATCTCGTCGCGCATGGCCTCGCCGATGGTGATCACGTGGTCGGCCGCGCGCATCGCGCCCGTCTCGGCCTCGAAGCGCCGCTGATAATGCTGCCCCGTCTCGCCCCACTCGGCGCTGCCCGACCAAACCGACTCGAAGAACGAACGCACCTCGTAGACCATGGGCCGGTCGAGGTGCTCGCGCAGCGCGAGCCCGACCAGGGCGTGCTCGTAGCCACGATGCCCCGACGAGGCATGGATGATCGCGGGCCGGACCCCGCGTGCCACGCGCGCCGTGAGCCACGCCTGGTCCTCGAGGATCCGGTCGACGGGGCTGTCGAGCGGGTACGCCGGCCCGAGGTCGAGCCGGTGGTGCGGCACCTCGTCCACGAGCTCCAGCGCCGGGAAGTCCGAGACGCCGAGCAGGCGCGGGAAGCCGAGCGCGGTCACGACGTGCGGCCGGTACCCGGCATCGCGGACGGCGCGGAGGTTGTACCGGCTGCGCATCGTGAACCCGGTCGTCAGGAACGGGCTCGATTCCTTGTTGAGCACGAGGACGGCGGCAGGATCCGGGGGATCCACGGGCCGCGGCGGGCCCGGGATCCGCGGCCGCCAGCCTGGCGACAGCTCGGTCACCCGCCCCAGGAACCGGTGCTCCGCGGCGCGGTTCTCGGGCGTGGGATCGAGGACGTGGATCTGGTGGAGCATCGCGGCCTGGCCGTCCATGTCGCCCATCTGGGCGAGGATCGCCCGCCGGAGGCGCAGCACGCGCAGGCTGCGCGGCTCATCGTGGTACAGGCGGTCGACCCCGGCGAGGGCCTCGGCGGCGGCGCCGGCCTCGAGTGCCCGCTCGGCGCGCCCGAACGCGGCGCCATCGATCTTCGGCTCCCGGTACGCCGTCACCCCGTGCGTCGGCGCCCGGCCGGTGATGAGCACGAAGACCGCGCGCCCGAAGCCGAGGAGGGCCTCGTCGCGGGGAGGTGGGAGCCGGTGGGCCAGGCTTCGGAGGAGGCGAGCGCCGAAGCCGCGCAGCCGCCGAGCGATCACTTCGGGTGGGCGGGCATGGGGATCAGGCGCGGAGCGTAGCAAAGACCCGCGGCGACTCGCCCCGCAACGACTCGGGCCCCGATGACCGCGGCGGATGGCCTATGGGACGATTGCCGCCGTGCTCGACCGAGTGGCTCGCCCGATCCGCCGGCTGATCGCCGGCGCGGCTCGCGTGGCGACCGATCCGGCCGGCTACCTGCCCGATCGAGGGCGGGCACCGACCGATCGCCCGATCGTCGGGGTGGTCGGCTTCTACGGCTGGGGCAACTACGGCGACGAGCTGTTCTGGCGGGCCTTCGAGGAGCAGCTTGGCGGCGCCATGGAGCTCCGGAACCTCATCGGGCCCGGCGCGCGCGAGGGTGGCGCATCGCTCCGGCACGCCGTCCGCGACGTGGATGTGGTGCTCGTCGGGGCGGGCGATCTCGTGATCCCGTGGCGCGCGTCGCGCTACTGGAACGAGGCGCTGCTGCAGCGGCCCGTCTTCGTGGCCGGCGTCGGCGTCCCGCTCTGGCAGCCCGCCACGGACGCGGGCGTCACGCGCCTCCGGCGGTTCTTCCGGCACCCGGCGGTTCGGCTCGTCGCGGCACGCGACGACGAGAGCGCCGGATGGATGACCCACCACCTCGCGCCTGCGCTTGCGGTTCGGCGGACCGCGGACCTGGCCTGCGCGGCGACCCTGCCGGCAGCCTCGCCGCCCGATGGGCAGCCGATCTTCGGCGTCAACGTCCGCCAGCGCCTCGACGGCGTCGACGACCTGTCTCGTGTCCGCGAGCTCTGCGAGCGCGCCGCGAGCGGCGGCTACCGGATCCGGCGGATCGTCCTCGCGACGGGCGGCGTCCGCGAGGCCGACCTCGAGGCGACCGCGCGGCTCGAGCTCGACGACACCGAGCTGATCGCCACGGACGACCTCGACGCGATCAGCCGAGCCATTGGTGAATGCCGGGTCTTCGCCACGATGAAGTTCCACGGCGTGGTGGCAGCGGCGATGCAGGGCGTGACGCCGATCGCGCTCAAGCGCTCGACGAAGACCGAGAACCTCCTGCGCGAGCTCGGGCGCGAGGACCTGCAGTCCTCGTTCGACGACCCGGACCTGCCGGCCTACGCCGAGCGCGAGCTCCCGCCGATCGCGCCCGAGGCGCACGAGGGACTCCGAACCGACGCAACACGCTTCCTCGGCGAGCTGCGCACGGCGATCCTCGCCCAGGCAGCCATCGGCTGGGGGCGGGGTGCACGGGCCACGAGAGGCGGCGGCTGAGCGGGAGCGCCGGGCTCAGGCGAGGGCGGGGAGCACGACCTCGTCGACGAACCGGTGCGTGGCCTTGCCGTCCGCGACGTCGAAGCTGTCGGCACGGAAGCGCCGGACCCGCTCGAGGTCGAACGCGCCCTCGCGCAGGTACGCGGCGAGGTCGGCCGTCGTCTCGAAGACGGGCCCGGGAAGGTCAGCCGGGAAGTCGAGGTAGAAGCCGCGCTCGCGCTCGTAGGCGGCGTGGTCCGGCGCATGAAAGGCGATCGGGCGCTCCAGCAGCGCGAACTCGTACATCGCGCTCGAGTAGTCGGTCACGAGGACGTCGCTCACGAGCATCAGCTCGTTGATCTCCGGGTGGTTGGAGACGTCGATCACGAAGCCGTCGTCGTGGACCACCCGCTCGCGAACCCGCGCCGAAACGAACGGGTGGGCACGCAGGAGGAGGACGTGGTCCGTGCCGAGCGCAGCACGCAGGGCTTCGACGTCCAGGTCCTCCGGTGACCGCGCCTTCGTGATCCGCTCACCCCGGAACGTCGGCGCGTACAAGATCACGCGCTTACCCGTGGGGATGCGGTAATGGCGCCGAATCGCCGCCTCTGCCGCGCCGCGCCGCGTCGTGTCGAAGAAGAGGTCCGTGCGGGGGATGCCGATCCGCGCCGTGAATCGATCCAGTGGCTGGCGGAATGCCTCCGCGTAGTGCGGCGCGAAGCGGGCCGCCGACACGAGGCACAGGTCGTAGTTCGAGTGGATCGGGAACTCCCCGACGAAACCCTCGTCCGCCCCGAAGCCCCGGTCGAGGACGCTGTACCCGAACTGCTTGTACGCGCCGCAGGCGTGCCACACCTGGACCCGCATCGTCCCCGGTCGAGGGCGGATCGCGTAGATCGGGAAGAAGTAGTCGTCGACCACGACGAGGCGAGCCGTCGCCAGGTGGAACCCCGACCGGATCGATTCGATCGCGGCCCGAGCTCGCCCTCGGAACGAGTCCTCCGGGCGGCTGGCGAGGACGGTCACCGCGATCGACGGGTGGCGGGCCGCGAGGTCGTCACGGATCCACGCCAGGTTGCCGCCGATCCGGTCGGCGTGCGAGGTCGCGATCACGACCCGCGACCGGAGCGGGCGTCGTCGGCCGATGGAAAAGCCGAGCCGGACGAGCCAAGCGCGCACGCGCGTGAGCCGCCGGTTCACGGGTTCGGCAGCTCGCCGCGGTTGGGTCGCCGCCAGCGCGGCGTCAGGCCGGCACGCGGGATCCGCGCATCATCCTGCGAGCGCGGCGGACGGCGCGGCGCCACAGCGGGGCACGCGGCCCGGCCCGCGAGGCGCGGCTCGGGATCGGGGCGGTCTTGTCGATCGTGGTCAGGAACGAGCCATCGACGCCGGCGAGCCGCAGGGCCGGATCGGCGAACAGGCGCAGGAACTCCGAGATGATGTAGCGCACGGCGGGCCGGTGGACGTGGCGCCCATCGTCGCGGAAGTAGTCCGACTGCTTCTCCGCGGTGACGACCATCTCGTACGAGTGGAAGTAGTGGACGTCCGGGTGGCGATCGACGAGCTCCGAGACCGCGGCCCGGATGCGGCTCTTGGACTCGGTGTTGGCGACGCGCACGTCGAGCGGCGTGAACGTCGTGTGCAGCGGCACGGGCGAGGTCGTCACGACGAGCTCCGCGCCGAGCCGGTCGCGGACGACGATCCGGATTCGCTCGAGGTCGGCGAGCATCTCGTCGACCGTGAGGCGGTGGAACTCCGGCTGGATCGCCGCGAACGCGGCCGGGTGCGGGATCTGGCGGAACGTATTGCCGGTGGTCGGGCTGCGCCACGTCTCGATGAGGCCCAGCGTGACGACGACGACGCCAGGGCGCTCGAACAGGCCGGCCGCGGCGGCATCGGCGGCCGTGCGGGCGGCCGCGAGCGCGGCTTCGTCCGCGTAGACGGTGTCGTAGTCGCGGAACGGGTCGACCCAGCCGTCGCCGACCTTCCAGCCCGGCTCGGCCGAGCGTTCCGGCCAGCCGCCAGCAAGGCGCTCCAGCTCCTGGCGGATCGTCGCGGTGGAGTAGAACAGGCCGCTCGGGTGCATGCCCCCGTGCACGCCGACCTCGTCCATCATCTCGGCGAGCTCGGCCGCGAAGCAGCTGCCGATCGTCGCGACGCGGGTCTCGGGCCTGACGATGACCTGCTCGGGAGCTCGCATCACGAGCGCGCGATCCGACCATGCATGGACGTGGTCGAGGTCCCACGATCCGAGCCGGCTGTGCAGGGTCGGCATGGCCGTGAGGATAGCGCGACGCTCGTGACCCCCTGCGCTACGCTCCCGGCCGTGAGCCCGGCCCGACGCGGCGCCCCGGACACGCCGTCGCGGACCGGCGGCACGATGTGGCTCGCGCCGCGGCCGCGCGAGGTCGGAGGAGACGACCTCGCGGTCGTCGTGGACCTCACCTGGACGCCGGTCGGTGGCGACTCAACGCGGCTCGTCTCGGTCCGCGACGCGGTTGGGCGGGTGCTCGGGCGCATGGACCCGATCGAGGAGACCTCGCGGCTCCTGGACGCATGGGCGGCGGCCTCCGGCGTAATCGAGGCGCTGACGATCGGGCGGACCTCGTTCTGGTACCGAGCCCGGCTGCACCACTGGCTGTGGCTCCAGGAGCGCGTCGTGTGGGCCGCCGTCGTTCGCGACCTGGTCGAGGAGCATCGGCCGGCCGGTCTCATCTGCACGGCGGACGTGGAGCCGGCCCTCCGGGACGCCGCGCGCCTCGTCGCGGCCACCGATGGGCTGGCGTTCCGCGAGGGGGGAGATGCTTCGTCGAGCCCTCGCTCGACCAGCGCGCAGGCTGACCGGCCGGGCGAGCCGCCGGCAGCTCGCCGCGCCTGGCCACTACGGCTCGCCGGGCGGATCCTCCGCGCCATCCGCCGCCGGGTCGGCGCCGGGCCTCGGGGCGTTGGCTCGCGAGGCGGCAAGCTGATCTACGAACGCCTCACGCGACTGGCCGCCGAGTCGACGCCGCGCCTGCTCGTCGTGCTGATGCAGCTGCCCCAGCAGGTCGAGACCGCCGAGGGGCCGCGGGTCATGAGCCCGAACCTCGGCCCGATCATCGACCGCCTCCGGGGGTCCTCCCTGGACCCGATCGTGGTGGATCGGTATGCGTCCCGTCGAGCGCCCGGCCCCGGCGACCAGCGCGTCCTGCCGCTCGATGCCGTCAGGCCGTCGGGACCGCCGCACGACGCGCGCACCGAAGCGGCCGCCCTGGAGCGAGCACGCGCCATCGCCGCCGTCCGTCGGCCGGCGGAGACGTCCGGGATCGACCTCGGTCCCGAACTCGCTCGGCACGTTGCCGAGGACGCGGCCGGCTGGATCGTCGGGGCGCATGTCGCGGTGGCGCGGATCCGTAGCCTCGTCGAGCGGCTGCCCGTGCGGGCGATCCTGGTGGCCGACGAGTACCACCGCCAGGACTGCCTCGAGGCGGCCTCGAGCGCCGGCATTCCCGTCGCCGCCGTGCAGCACGGGACGATCTATCGGCGCCACAACGGCTACATCCATCCCGACCGGCCGCCGGAGCTGCGCCTGCCCAACCGGACCTACGTCTTCGGTGCGTGGGAGCGCGAGCGCCTCGTGGGCGACAGCGTCTACGGCGAGGACGAGGTCGTCGTCGGCGGGTCGCCCAGGCTGGACCTGTATCGCCCCGCGCCCGGGGATCGCGCGGCGATGCGAGCCGAGCTCGGCGTCGTCGACGGCGAACGCCTCGTCGTGCTCTCGGGGACCTACGGGCCGATCTACCGCCGGCTCATCTATCCGCTCCTCCTCGCCCGGCTGTTCGATCGCCCGCTCCCGAACGTCCGGCTCGTCGTCAAGCAGCACCCGGCGGAGAAGGACGAGGGCCCGTACCGCGCCGTGATCGAGGGCGTGGCCGCGGCGGGTGGCTTCGCGCCACCACCGATCGGTATCGTCCAGCACGTGGACCTGTATCGGCTGCTCGCCGCGGCCGACGCGCACCTGGGGATCCACTCCACGGTCCTCACGGAGTCCGTGTTCGTCGGCACGCCGAACCTCCTGGCTGCCGGCGTGCTCGGTGGCGACCTGCTCGACTACGTCGCGGCGGGGGTCGCCCTGCCGGTCTCGAACGGCGCCGAGCTCCTCGACGCGCTCGACGCCGCGGCGAGCGGCGCGATCACCGAGGCGGCCCGCGAGGGCTTCCTCGCCGGCCATTTCGAGCCGGGCTCGGCCACCGATCGGATCGCCGAGGATCTGCTCGCCTGGCTGACGTGATCGGCGACGATCCGCGCGCCGGCGAGGCGAACGCGCCGGACGGGTCCGGGCCCGGGCGCATGCGACCGTAGAATCGGCCCGTGACCGCGACGGGCGCGATCCTGTTCCTGATCCCCGCCCGCGGTGGCAGCCGCCGGGTGCCGGGCAAGAACCTCCGAACCGTCGGCGGGATCCCGCTCGCCGGCTGGGCGGCGAGGATCGGCGCCGCTGCTGCCCGGGCGACACCTGGCGGTCCGCATCGGGTCGTGTGCAGCACGGACGACGACGCCATTGCGGCCGCGGCATCCACGTGGGGGGCGGAGACGCTCGCCCGGCCCGCGGCGCTCGCCACGGATGACGCGACGTCGATCGACGTGGCGATCCACGCGCTCGACACCCTTGCCGCCGGCGGCGCCGAATTCGAGACGCTCGTCCTCCTCCAGCCCACGTCGCCCCTGACCGACCCGGCCGACGTGATCGCCGCGATCGAGCAACATCGGGAGCGGGGCGGCGTGGGCGTGACGAGCGTCGTCGCCGGGCACCCATCGACGTGGCAATACCGGCTGGGCGCCGGCGGCGCGCTGACGGCCCGCGATGCGACATCCTCCCGGATCGAATCGGACCCGGCCGAGGCGGATGCGACCGAATCGGACGCGGCCGACGTGCGCGTCGCCGGCGCCTTCTATGTCGCCGGCGTCGCTGCGCTCCGGGAGACACGGCGCTTCGTCGTGCCCGGCGTGACGCTGGGCCTGCGGATCCCGGCCGAGCGGGCGATCGACATCGACGAGGAGCTGGAGTTCGTGCTCGCCGAAGCGCTTCTCTCCGCGCGGCCGGTGCGACCCGTCCTGCTCGGTGGGCGAACCATTGGCACGGGCCCCGCGTTCGTCATCGCCGAGGCGGGGGTCAACCACGACGGCGACCCGGCGCTGGCCCACCGATTGATCGACGCTGCTGCAGCGGCGGGCGCGGACGCCGTCAAGTTCCAGACCTTCGATCCGGCTGCTCTCGCCGTTCCCGGCGCCCCGACCGCCGCGTACCAGCGCGAGGCCGGCGTCGATGCCGCCGACCAGCGAGCGTTGCTCGCCCGGCTGGCGCTCCCGCGCGATTCGTGGCCGGCCCTCCAGGCGCACGCCCGAGAGGCGGGCCTGGTCTTCCTCTCGACGCCCTTCGACGACGGCTCGGCGGCGCTGCTCGACGCCCTCGACGTCCCGGCGTTCAAGGTCGGCTCGGGCGAGCTCACGAATACGCCATTCCTCGCCCGGCTCGCGCGATTCGGACGCCCGATCCTCGTATCGACGGGCATGGCCGACATGACCGAGGTCGCCGCCGCCGTCGACACGATCCGATCGAACGGCGACGTGCCCCTCGCGCTGTTCCACTGCGTGTCGAGCTACCCGGCCGCGGTCGAAGACGCGAACCTGCGCGCGATCGAGACCATGCGCCGCGCGTTCGGCGTCCCGGTCGGCTGGTCCGACCACACCGACGGGATCGACCTGCCGGCCGCCGCGGTCGCGGCGGGGGCGTCGCTCATCGAGAAGCACCTCACCCTGGACCGAGGCATGGCCGGCCCGGACCACCGCGCGTCGCTCGAGCCCGCTGCATTCGGCGGGATGGTCGAGGGCATCCGCCGAATCGAGGCCGCGCTCGGGACCGGGCACAAGGCCCCGGTCGAGGGGGAGCGGGACGTGGCCGCGGTGGCCCGGCGGAGCCTGTACTGGCGAGCCTCCCGGCCGGCGGGCCACGTCATCGAGGCCGTGGATGTCGACGTGCTGCGACCCGCGGGCGGACTGCCGCCGTCGCGCCTTGCCTCGATCGTCGGGGCGACGACCGCCCGGGCGGTGGAGGCCGGCGCTGCGATCGACGCGAACGACCTGGCCGGCGGACGATGACGGACGCCGGAACGTCGCGCCGGATCGCCGTGCTGACGTCCGGGCGCCAGGACTGGGGCATCCTGCGCTCGGTGTGCGTCGCGATCCGCGACCGCGACGACCTCGACCTCGTCCTGGTCGCGGGCGGCATGCACCTCAGCCCACGCCACGGCCGCTCGATCGAACACGTCCGCGCGGCGGGCTTCGAGCCCGCGGCCGAGATCGCGTGGCTGGCCGACGGCCCCGGCGACCCCGATCCGCCGGCCGAGGCGCAGGCAGGGGTCGCGCTCGAGCGCATCGGCGCCTGGTTGGGCGGCGCCCAGCCGGACGCGCTCGTCGTCGTCGGGGATCGCCTGGAGACCGCCGCGGCAGCGCTCGCGGCGACCCTGGCGCGTGTCCCGATCGTCCACGTCCACGGCGGCGAGCAGACCCTGGGCGCCTTCGACGACGCGCTTCGGCATGCGATCACGAAGCTCGCCCACCTCCACCTCGTCAGCCACGACGAGCACCGGCGGCGCGTGATCGCGCTGGGCGAGGACCCGGCGCTCGTGCACGTCATCGGCGCTCCCGGCCTGGACAATCTCGGGCGTCCCGACCTTCCGGACCGTGCCGAGCTGTCCGACCTGCTCGGCCTCGAGCTCCCGGCGCCCGTCGTCGTGGTGTCGGTCCACCCGGCAACGCTGGAGCTCGATCCGGCTGGGCCCGCGCGCGCCGTCGCCGCGGCGATGCACGCGGTGCCGGCGACCTACGTCGTGACCATGCCGAACTCGGATCCCGCCGGCGCCGAGGTGGAGCGACTCATGCGCGATGCCGCGACCGCCACCGGCGGCGTCGCCGTCGCGGCCCTCGGCGAGCGCCACCTGTGGGGTCTCCTGCGCCTCGCGGACGCGATGCTCGGAAACAGCTCCAGCGCGATCGTGGAGGCGCCCGCGGTGCGCTTGCCCGCCGTCAACGTGGGCGATCGGCAGGCCGGCCGGCGTCGCGAGGCCAACGTGATCGATGCGCCCGCCGATGCGGCGGCCGTGGTGGCGGCACTCCGGCGAGCGCTCGAGCCCGCGTTCCGAGACGCCCTCCCCGCGCTCGACGCGCGCCTCACCGACGGTCGGGCCGGCCGGCGGGCCGCGGATATCATCGCCGCGTGGCAGCCGTCGAGACCGCCGCGCAAGGCGCCGGTGCGCGTCGGTCCGTGACGCAGCCACGTCTCGTGATCGTCGGCGGGGGCGAGCACGCCAGGGTCGTGATCGAGGCTGCGGCGGCGGCCGGCTGGGAGGCCATCGGCTACACCGACCCGGATCCCCGGACGTCGTCGGCGATGCCGGTCCCCTACCTCGGCACGGACGACGAGCTCCGACGGCTCCATGCCGGCCTCGCAGGCGACGATCGGCCGTCGCTCGCGCTCGGCTTCGGTGGTCGCGCGGAGCGACGCCGGCGCGCGGTCGAGAGCCTCGGCACGGACGCGGCCTGGGCGACCGTGATCCATCCAACGGCCTGGGTCTCGCCGAGCGCCACGCTGCAGCCGGGCTGCGTCGTGCTCGCCGGCGCCGTCGTCAACGCCGGGGCAAACCTCGCCGAGCACGTCATCGTGAACAGCCGGGCGGTGGTCGAGCACGACGTCGCCGTCGGCGCCTTCACGCACGTGGCGCCCGGGGCGACCGTCGGCGGGGGCACGCGGCTCGGCGAGGACGTGTTCATCGGCCTCGGGGCCGCGGTTCGCGATCACATCGCGATCGGGCGGGGTGCCGTCGTCGGGATGGGCGCGGTGGCGACCGGGGACGTCGCGGCCGGCATGGTCCTCCTTGCCGCTCGCGCCCAGGTTCGCAACGAGGGCGATCGAGGCGGACCGGCGGACGACGCTGCGACCGGGGATCGAGCGCGAGATGCCTGAGCGGACCACTGCTGACCGCCTCGCCGGCTCGATCGTGGCGCACACGGCGACGGTCCGGGAGGGCCTCGCGGCCGTCGATCGGGGAGCGGCGGGACTCTGCCTCGCGGTCGACGGCGACGGCCGGCTCGTCGGCCTTGCGACGGACGGCAACCTGCGCCGAGCCCTCCTGGCGGGCGTCGGGCTGGACGACCCGCTCGAGCCCGTCCTGAACAGCACCTTCGTGGCGATCGGCCGGCAGCAGACGCGGGCCGACGCCCTGGACCTCATGCGCGCCCGCCGGATCGATGCCGTGCCCGTCGTCGACGATGCCGGCCGGCCGGTCGCGCTCCACCTCCTGCACGCGTTCGTCGAGCCCGTCGCCCGGCCGAACCGGGCCGTGATCATGGCCGGCGGCCGGGGCACCAGGCTCCGCCCGCTCACCGACAGCATCCCGAAGCCGATGCTGCGCGTCGCCGGCCGGCCGATCCTGGAGCGGATCGTGCTGCACCTCGTCGGCTCGGGGATCAGCCACATCTCCATCTCGGTTGGCTACATGGCCGAGGTGATCGAGGAGCACTTCGGCGATGGCACCGGGTTCGGCGCCTCGATCGAGTACCTGCGCGAGCGCGCCCCGCTCGGGACGGCCGGCTCGCTGGCCCTGCTGCCCGCGCCCCTCGAGGACGCGCTCCTCGTCCTCAACGGTGACCTCGTCACCACGGTGGACGTCCCGAACCTCCTTGCCTTCCACGAGCGCGGCGGCTACGCGGCGACCATCGGCACCCGCCGCTACGTCCACACCGTCCCGTTCGGGTGCATCGAGCGCGACGGCGAGCGCGTGCTTTCGATCGAGGAGAAGCCGACGATCGGGCGCGAGGTCAACACCGGGATCTACGTGATCGCGCCGTGGGTCGCCGGGCTGGTCAAGCCGGACATGGCGACCTCGATGCCCGAAGTCATCGACGAGCTGCTCGGGCGGGGCGATCCGGTGGGCGCCTTCGAGGTCGAGGACGACTGGGTCGACGTCGGCCAGCGGGACCAGCTCATCCGGGCGCGGGAGGGCGCGTGACAGCGCTGCGCGACGTGCCGGTTCTCGTGACCGGCGCCGATGGGTTCATCGGCAGCCACCTGGCCGAGCGCCTCGTGGCCGAGGGCGCGCGGGTTCGAGCGTTCTGCGCCTACAACTCCCGGGGCTCCGCCGGCTGGCTCGACAACGCCCCTGCGTCGACGCGCGGCGCGCTCGACATCCGGCTCGGCGACGTGCGCGACGCCGCCTTCGTCCAAGCCGCGACCGACGGCGTGGAGGTCGTGTTCCATCTCGCGGCGCTCATTGCGATCCCGTATTCGTACGTCGCCGCCGAGTCGTTCGTCGACACGAACGTCCGGGGCACGCTGAACGTGCTCGAGGCAGCGCGACGGGCGGGCCTTCGGCGGCTCGTCCATACCTCGACCTCGGAGGTCTACGGCACGCCCGAATCGCTGCCGATCCGGGAGACGCATCCGCTCAACGCCCAGTCTCCCTACGCCGCGTCCAAGGTCGCGGCGGACCAGCTCGCACTGTCGTTCCACCGGAGCTTCGGTGTGCCGGTGACGATCCTTCGGCCGTTCAACACGTACGGGCCCCGGCAGTCGGAGCGGGCGGTCGTGGCGACGATCATCCGCCAGCTGCTCGCCGGGACCGGCGAGATCGCGCTCGGCCGGCTCGACACCCGGCGCGACCTGACGTTCGTCGCCGACACGGTCGACGGCTTCATCCGCGCCGCAACCGCCAAGGGCATCGAGGGCCGGACGATCCAGCTCGGCACAGGCCGGGCCGAGACGATCGAGCGGGTCCTGGAGATCGCGTGCCGGGTCGTCGGGGTGACGCCGAGGGTCGTCCAGTCGGCCGACCGGATGCGCCCCGATGCGAGCGAGGTACTGGCCCTCCAGTCGGATCCGTCGGTGGCTCGCGACGCCCTGGGTTGGACGGCGACCACCGATCTCGAGGCGGGGATCGAGGCGACCGTGACCTGGATGCGCGCCCAGCCCGCTCCACCATGGGAGGCCGCGGCCGTCCAGCTCTGATTGGCAGGGCCTAGAATCCCCGCCATGCGAATCCACGCGCTCGTGCTCGCCGGCGGGTCCGGCGACCGCTTCGGCGCGGAGATGCCCAAGCAGTTCGTCCGCCTCGCCGGCGAGCCCATCATGCTCCGGAGCATCCGGGTGCTCGTCGCGGCAGGCGTTGACCGGCTGACCGTCGTCACCCACCCGAGCTGGCTGCGCGAGACGACCGAGCTCGTCGACGAGGCGCGACTCCCACTGCCGATCCAGGTCGTCGCCGGGGGCGTGACCCGCAACGAGAGCACGCGCAACGGCCTCGCGGCCCTCGACGCCGACGACGACGACATCATCGTGATCCACGACGCGGTCCGGCCGCTCGTGCCCCCCGAGGCGGTGCTGCGCTCGATCGAGCCCATCCTGTCGGGTCGCGCCGACGCGACGGACACGGTGATCCCGAGCGCCGACACGCTCGTGGTCGTCGAGGGCGAGACCGTCGTCGAGATCCCCGATCGGTCGCGCTTCCGGCGCGGCCAGACGCCCCAGACGTTCCGGGCCTCGGTGCTCCGGCGCGCCTACGAGGCGGCCACGGCCGCGGGCGACCTCAGCGCGACGGACGACTGCAGCCTGGTCCTCCGCTACGTGCCCGACGCCCGGCTCGTCGCGGTCGCCGGCGACGAGGTGAACCTCAAGATCACGACGCGGACGGACATGGTCCTCGCGGATCGCATGATCCAGATGCGCACGCTCCCGAATCTGGGCGCGCCGCAGCCGAGCCGCACGCTCGAGGGCGCTCGCCTGTACCTCGTCGGTGGGACCGAGGGCATCGGCGCCGCGATCGCCCGGCATGCCCTCGAATTGGCGGCCTCGGTCGTCGTCGACAGCCGGCGGACGGGGCTCGACATCCGCGACTACGCGTCGGTCGAGGCACACGTCGCGGCGGCGACCGAGCGGCTCGGCGGGATCGACCACGTGGTCTGCACCGCCGGGGTCCTGCGGACGGGGCGCGCGATCGACCTCAGCCCGGCCGAGCTCGCCGAGATCATCGACGTCAACGTGAACGGGAGCCTCAACGTGGCCCGGGCGTCGCACGCCGCGCTCCGCGAGAGCGGCGGCTCGCTCACGCTCTTCGCGTCGAGCTCGTTCACCCTCGGCCGGCCGAACTACGTCGCCTACTCGGCCAGCAAAGCCGCGGTGGTGAACCTCGCGCAGGGACTCGCCGAGGAATGGGCGGGGGACAGGATCCGGGTGAACGCGGTGAGCCCCGAGCGCACCGACACGCCGATGCGTCGCGCGGCATTCCCCGATGAATCCCGCATCGGCCTGCTCGACGTCGACGAGGTCGCGACGGCGACGCTCCAGCTGCTCCGCTCGGACCTGACCGGCCAGGTGCTGGACGTGCGCCGCCACGACAGCGTGGGGCGCTCGCCGGCCGAAGCGCGCTCGCCGGCCGAAGCGCGCTCGCGGGCCGAGGGCCGGCCGACGTCGCCGCGCGCGGCGGGATGAGGGCGCGCCGGATCGCCCCCGAGCCAAGGCCGTGACCCGTCTCGAGTACCGGCTCGCGGCGCTGGCGCTCCGGGTCGTCGGCTGGCTCGTCGCCCGCCTGCCGTTCCACGCCGATCGCGTGGTCCTCGCGACCGCGCGCAAGGCCGTGCTGGACGGGAACCTGCTGTACCTCCATCGGGCGATTCGGGACCTCCGGCCGGCGCTCGAATGCGCGCTGGTGCTCGAGCCGTACAGCTACGGGCTCCGGGGCAAGCTCGCGTATGCGCTGCGCCTCCTGCGCGGGACGTATCTGCTCGGGACGTCGCGCATCGTCATCGTCGACAACGCCTGGCTCCCGATCCACGTGGCGCCCCACCCGTCGAGGACCGAGGTCGTGCAGGTCTGGCACGCGGAGGGGGCGCTGAAGCGGTTCGGGATGGATGCCGTCCGGCCGCCCGACGAGCCGGAGCGATCGTTCCTGCACCGGCACTACGACTGGGTTGTGACGTCGGGCGAGGCCTCGCGGCCGGCCTGGTCACGGGCGCTGCGCACGCCGCTCGACCGGGTGCTCGCGCTCGGCTCGCCGCGCACCGACTTCCTGCACGACGAGGCGGCGATGGGCGAGGCGCGCGCCCGCATCCTCGCCGCGCACCCGGGGCTCGCCGGCCGCCGGGTGATCCTGTACGCCCCGACCTTCCGCGGCCGCGGCAGGGCCAAGCACCCGGGTCCGGGCATCGACATCGCGCGGCTCCGCGCGGCACTCCCCGACTCCGACGCGCTGATCCTCAAGAGCCACCCGAACCTCGATCGCCGGCTCGTCCCGACGGGCGGCTTCGACGTCGTCATCGACCCACGGGTCGACCTCAACGAGCTCCTCACCGCGTGCGACGTGGTGATCACGGACTACTCGTCCTCGATCTTCGACGTCGCGCTGCTGCGGCGGCGGCTGGTCCTGCTCGTCGACGACCTCGCCGCGTATGAGCGGGACCCGGGCCTGTACCTCGACTACCGGGCGGACGTGATCGGCACGCAGGTGACCGACACGGACGGCGTCATCGAGGCGATCCGCGAAGACCGATTCGACCTCCAGCCCTACGAGGCGTTCATCGAACGCCACCTCGGCGCATCCGACGGAGCCGCGAGCCGGCGCTTCGTCGAGCGCTTCCTGCCGGCCTGACATGACCGACGCCAACCCGGTCGTCTCGGTCCTCATCCCCACGTGGAACGCGGAGGGCTCGATCGAGCGGGCGCTCGAATCCGTCCTCGAGGCACGGTCGGTCCCGCTGGAGTGCATCGTCGTCGACGACGGCTCGACGGACGGCACCGTCGCGGTCGTGCGGGCCGTCGCGGCCCGGGACGCGCGGGTGAACCTGATCTCCATGCCCGACAACGAGGGCGTCTCCGAGGCGCGCAACCGAGGGCTCGAGACCGTCCGCGGAGAGTGGCTGACGCTCGTCGACGCGGACGACCGGTTCCTGCCGGGCGGGCTCGCCACGCTCATCTCGGCGGCGCTCGCCTCCGACGCCGTGGCAATCATCGGCCAGCAGGTCTGGTTCGACGGCCGGCGCCGCTGGCTCGCGCCCCGGTACAACGTCGACGACATCCGCCAGCCCGGCCGGAAGTCGCTGGCCGCGAACCCGGGCCTCCTCAACTACGTCTCACCCCACGCAAAGCTGGTGCATCGGGAGTGCTGGCAGGGCCTCCAGTTCAGCGGCCGCGTCCTGGGCGACCAGCCGTGGATCATCCGGGCGCTGATCAGGGCGGGCGATCGGATCGACGTCCTCGGCGACACGGTCTACGAGTGGTACCGGCCCGCATCCTCCGTGCCGAGCACGTCGATCACGCGCACGACCCGCTCGTCGACCGATCGGGGCGTCGAGGCGATCGGCGTCGCGGTGGGCGCGCTCGCGAGCGTCCGGGACGAGGCGACGATCCGGCTCTCCGACGAGGATCGCGAGCGCGTGGTCGCGCGCTATGCCGAGCGCCTCGTTCGCTCCGACCTGGCGGCCCACGTCACCCACGCACTGGACCGCGGCGACCCCCAGATCGGGCGCCTGTTCGACGCGATCGGGCAGCTGCTCGCGAGCGTGCCCGAGCACCACGTCCGGGCCTCGGACGCGGTGGCCCGGAGCATCCTCGAGCCGCCACTCCGGCGCTGGCATCGCGTCCGTCCCGCGGGTCGCGCGGCGTACTGGCGCCTGTTCGATGGGGCTCTGCGGACCGATCCCGGCCTCGTGCGCCGCGGCAGCGGGCCCGCCGCGCGTGCGGCACTCGAGCTCGCCGCCCGCGGGCCCGACGGTCCGGGCCGGGGCCTGGCGGCCGCCCTGCTGATGGCGGCACGCGTGACCAACGGCGCCCGGCGCCGGCTGACCGGGCAGGGCGGCTCCATCGAGGTGGACCTGCCGCAATGACCGGCCCGGCTCGGCGCCCCCGATTCTCGATCGTCACGGCGGTCTACGACGTCGAGCCCTACCTGCCGGCGTTCATCGCCTCGATCGAGCGCCTGCGGGTTGACCCGGCCGACGTCGAGGTCATCGCGGTCGACGACGGCTCCACCGACGGCTCGCTCGACCTCCTGCTCGCGTGGGCGAAGCGCAGCGGCGGGCGCGTCCACGTGTACACCAAGCCGAACGGCGGGCAGGCGACGGCGCGCAACCTGGGGCTCGACAATGCGACGGGCGAGTGGGTCACGTTCCCCGACCCCGACGACCTGCTCGATCGCGACTACCTCCGCGCCGCGGACCGCTTCGCCGCGGCCAACCCGGACGTCCACGTGCTGAGCGCGATGCCCGTCCTGTTCCACGAGGCGACCGGGGTCCGCAGCCGGGCCCACCCGCGGCGCTGGCAGTACGTCCACGGCGACCGCCGCGCCGACCTGCGCGACGAGCCGAGCGTCTTCCTCGGCGTGTCGTCGGGCAGCTTCTTCCGGCGGGATCGGATCGAGGCGGCGGGCCTGCGCTTCGACCCGTCCATCCGGCCGAACTTCGAGGACGCGCACTTCGCGGTGCGGTACCTGCTGGCCCTGCCGGAGCCCGTGGTCGGCCTGCTCCGCGACGCGGTCTACGTGTACCGCAAGCGCGCGTCCGGCACCTCGTCCCTCCAGGGCAGCATGCGCCAGCCCGGCCGTTACGCCGACGTGCTCGAGCTGGGCTACCTCGACGTCCTGGCGCGTGCTCGAGCCGAGGACGGGACGATCCCGGCGTGGGTCCAGCACGTGGTCGTGTACGACCTGTCGTGGTACCTGTCCGAGGACGACAAGATCAGCACCTCGATCGTCCTCGATCCGGATGTCGGTGCGCGGTTCCACGAGCTCTTCGACCGGATCCTCGGGCAGCTCGATCCGGCGGTGGTCGCCCAGCATCGCGGCCGCGCGCTCCAGCCCGCCTGGCTGGACATCCTCGCCCACGCGGGACGCGACGAGCCCTGGCACACGCCGGTGATCGTGCGCTCCCGGCGCGATCGGGTGATGCGGCTTCGCAGGTACCACTACCGGTTCGTCGGACCCCAGCCGCGCGAGATGTTCCGCGCCGGCGGGCGGCCGGTCAGCCCGGCCTTCGAGAAGACGATGGCCCACCGCTACTTCGGGCGGGACCTGCTCTGGGAGCGGATCCTGTGGCTCCCGGACGTCCGCGACCTCGACGTCGCGCTGGACGGCGCGGCGACGCCGGTCGCCCGCAGCTGGCCGGTGCCGAGGGCTCGCGGGGAGCGACGGGTGGACCGGATCACGGACCGACTGTGGGGCCTGGTGCGCCGGCCGCCACGGCGGCTCGCGGCCGGGATCGCCAAGGGCCTCGACGCGCTGGCCGGGAGCGTCATCGCGGCGCCGATGCGTTTCGCGGCACGAAGCCGGCCGTATGCCGCGCGATTCCGCGACGCCTGGGTGCTCATGGACCGGATCCACGATGCCGACGACAACGGCGAGCGGCTGTTCGAGTACCTCCGCGCCAACCGCCCCGACGTCAACGCGTGGTTCGTGCTCGAGCGGGGCACGCCGGACTGGCGGCGGCTGGCCGCGACGGGCGAGCGGCGCCTCGTCGCCCACGGGTCGTGGACGTGGTCGATGCTGATGCTGAACTGCGCCTGGCTCATCTCGTCGCACATCGACCTGCCCATCGCCCGGCCGCCCCGGCTCATGCGCGTCCAGCCGCGGCCGAAGTGGCGGTTCGCGTTCGCCCAGCACGGCGTGACCAAGGACGACCTGTCGCGCTGGCTCAACGCCCGCGAGGTCGAGCTGTTCACCGTCAGCACCGCTGCGGAGCTGGCGTCGGTGGCGGGCGACGGCACGGCCTATCGTTGGACCGCGAAGGAGACGCGGCTCACCGGCCTGCCCCGGTTCGACCGGCTGCTCGCCAAGGGCGCGGCGGTGCCGCCCGACGAGCGCAACCTCGTGATCGTCGCGCCGACGTGGCGGAGCTGGCTGACCCTGCCGCTCACCTCGGGCTCGCAGCGGCGATCGCTCGACGCGGCGTTCTGGGAATCCGAGTACATCCGGAGCTGGACCGCCCTCCTCCGCTCGCCGCGCATCGCGGACGCCGTCGCCGCCCGCGGCTGGCGCGTCGGGTTCATGCCCCACCCGAACCTCCAGCCGATGCTCGCCGAGCTGGACCTCCCGGTGCACGTCGAGCCGCTCTCGTTCGCCGGCGTCGACGTGCAGGCGCTGTACGGGCAGTGCGGCCTGCTCGTGACCGACTACTCGTCGGTCGCGTTCAACGTCGCCTACATCGACCGGCCCGTCGTCTACTTCCAGTTCGATCGGGCGGCCATGCTCGGCGGCGCCCACGTCGGCCGGAGGGGCTACTTCGAGTACGAGCGCGATGGGTTCGGGCCTGTCGCGGACGACCTCGAGACCGCTGAGCGAGCGATCGTCGAGTCAATCGAGCGCGGCGCGCACCCGGCCTCCGAGTACCAGGCGCGGATCGACACCGCGTTCCCCGTGCGCGATGGCGGGGCATGCGCGCGGGTCGTCGCGGCGGTGGAGGAGCTCAGCCGGCCGTGGATGCCGCCGGTCGCGCTCACTTCCGCTCCCGCGCCCGCTCTCGTTGCGTCTCCCGCTGCGGTAGCGGCAGCCGGCCGCTAGCGATGCGCCAGCTCGTCAGCGTCGTCGTGCCCGCGCACAACCCGGGGCGCTCGATCGAGCCGTGCATCCGATCGATCCTCCGGCAGTCGATGCCGCGCGACCAGTTCGAGGCCGTGTTCGTCGACGACGGCTCGACCGACGGCACCGCGGAGCGGTTGAACCGGCTCGCCCAGGAGCAGCCTCACATCCGGGTCATCCACATCCCCGCTTCCGGAGCGCCGGGGCGGCCGCGCAACGTCGGCCTCGAGGCGGCCCGCGGCGAGTACATCCAGTTCCTCGACGCCGACGACGAGCTCGCGCCACGGGCGCTGGAGCGGCTGCTCCGGATGGCTCGCTCGAACCGCTCCGACATCGTGCTCGGCAAGTTCGCCAGCGAGACCATGAGCCGCCGGCAGGACCTGTTCCAGCGCAACCGGCCCGCGACGACGCTCGCCGAGACGCCGCAGCTGGCCGACGCGAGCCTCGGGCCCACGAAGCTGTTCCGGGCGGCCCTGCTGCGCGGTCACGAGATCGCCTTTCCCGAGGGCTGGCGGCAGATGGAGGACCAGCTCTTTACGCTCCGGGCATACCTCGCCGCGAGCGTGATCTCGATCCTCGGCGACGAGCCCTGCTACTTCTTCAACAAGCGCGAGGACGAGGGCCACATCAGCGCCGAGCTCGTCGAGCCCCGCCTGCACGTCGAGCACCTCGAGGTGATCCTCGACGAGATCGAGGCCCGGGTCGCCGACGAGGACCTGCGGCGCCGCCTGATCGCCCGCCTGTACCGCACCGAGATGCTCGCTCGCCTCGCCGGCCAGGAGTTCCTGGGCGCGCCCGCCGAGTACCGTGCCGAGCTGTTCGGCGCGCTCCGGGCCCTGGCATCCGCCCGCATCGACCGGGACGTGCGCGAGGGGCTCGGCGCGATCTCGAGGATCCGCTCGCGCCTGCTGCTGGACGGCAAGCTCGACGCCCTGGTCGACCTCGGACGGCGCGCCGGCGAGTTCTCGCTGGACGCGCACATCGAGAACGCATCGTGGGCCAACGGGCGCCTCGGGATCGAGTTCCGGGCGATGCTGGCCCGGGCGCGCGACGGGCATCCGCTCACCCTGCTGGAGCGCGACGGCGCGATGCTCCTCGACCCGTCCGTCGCCGACGACCTGGCGGGGCCTGCCGACGTCGCCGACGAGCTGTCGGCGATCCGGCTCCAGGTCTCGGTCGTCGATCGTGACACGGCCCTCGAGTGGATCGTGCCCGGCGGCGCCGGCCTCGCGCTGCGCTCGGTCGGCAACCCCGGCAAGCGGCTCTGGCTGCCGGCCCTCGCCGGCCTCATCGAGCTCGACCCGCAGCGCGTCGGGCCGGGCGAGCGGCCACTCGACGACGGCTCGTGGGACGTCCTCATCCGCTGGTCCGGGCTGGGCATGCAGGCCTCGGGGCTCCTGCGGGTCGCGCGTGCGGCGCGTCCCGCTTCCGGTCCGCCGCTGCCGCCCGCCCTCGTCGGCCGCCCGCTGCGCTGGGTCGTCTCCCGGATCGATGGCGACGGGGTGCTCCACCTCGGCGTCGGGGGCGCGAATCGCCTGCCCGCGAGCATCGACGACGTCGCACGCCAGGTCGTGCGCGACGGCACCAGCGTCACGATCGCGCTGCCGGTGGCCACCGATCGCCTCGGCTGGCTCGCGGACGGGGCGCTCCAACTCTCCGGGAGCGAGGGTGAGTTCGAGCTCCCGGCCGTGTTCCGCGGCGCCCTCGGGGTCCTGTCGCTCAGCGTCGCCGACGTCCGTGCACACGGCCCGATCCCGCCCGGCCGCTACGAGCTGAGCGTCCACCTGGGGACGGGTCCCGCCGCCGGCCTCGCAGCCGGGGTCGCCCACGTCCGGCCGGACGGCCGGTTCGTCATCGTCGGGCTGCGTCGCGTCTCGACGCTGGGGCGCATTCGCGCCTGGGCCGCCTGGCTCGTCCGCTCCGGCCTGCGCGCGGTGCGAACCCGCGCCCTCGCCGCGTACCGTCGCCTGCCGCAGGAGACGAAGGACGCGATCCGTTCCTCGTACGGTCGCGTCCGGCCGTAGCCCGGATGCCTCGTGCTACCCTGCCGCGGATGTCCCAGGGCGATGCCGTCTCGATCCGGCACGCGCCCGGCAGCGGCACGACGCTCACCCTCCTGCGCCAGGGCATCACCGACATCCTTTCCCGCCGGCGGCTGATCCGCTACCTCGTCCAGGCGGACGTGAAGAAGCGTGGCTCGGACACCGCCCTCGGCAACCTGTGGTGGATCCTCGACCCGCTGCTCCAGATGGTCGTGTACTCGATCTTCATCGCGATCATCGGCCGTGGCGGCCACCCGGACTTCGCGCTGTTCATCTTCGTGGCGATCCTGCCCTGGAAGTGGTTCTCGGCGGTGATCAACGACGCCACCTCGTCGGTCGTCCGCCACGATCGGCTGATTCGCCAGATCGCGTTCCCGAAGCTCGTTCTGCCCGTGTCGACGACGACCGCCGGCGTGGTCGGATTCGTGTGGGGCATGGTCCCGCTCGCGGTGCTCCTCCTGGTGTACCCGCAGACCGGATCAGCCTGATGCTGATCTGGATCCCGGTCATCGCCGCTGTCCAGTACGTGTTCACGCTCGCGTCGGCGATCCTGGTCTCCGCGGCGAACGTCTTCTTCCGCGACCTCGGCAACGCGATCGGCCACGCGCTGCGGCTGTGGTGGTTCCTGTCGCCCGGGCTCTACAGCCCTCAGCGACCTGCGAGCAGCACGATTTCGTCGAGGAGAACCCGATCATCGGCACGCTCGCCGGCTTCAACCCGTTCGCGGTGCTGTTCGAGTCGTATCGCGCCGTCATCTACGGCAACACTGACGGGATCGGGCCGACCCACCCGCCGGACATCATCGCCCTGCTCTTCCTGCTGGCCGGCAGCGTCGCCTTCCTCGGCCTGTGCGTCGTCCTGTTCAAGCGGGTCGAGCCCGAGTTCGCCAAGGTCCTGTGATCGACGACCGCGAGTACGCGATCGCCGTCAGGGATCTCGGCGTCCGCTACAACCTCCGCTTCACCAAGAAGTCGACGCTTCGACGGAGCTTCGCAAACGTCGTCCTCCGGCGGCCGCCGGAGCGCTTCTGGGCGCTGCGCCACGTCTCGGTCGAGGTCGCGCACGGTGAATCGCTCGCGGTCATCGGCCCGAACGGCGCCGGCAAGAGCACGTTCCTCCAGGTACTTGCGGGGATCATGCGACCGTCCGAGGGGACGGTGGACGTGCGCGGCCAGGTTTCGGGCCTCCTCGGGCTCGGAGTCGGGTTCGACGTCGACCTGTCGGGGGCCGAGAACATCCTGCTCGGTGGCGCGTTCCTGGGGCTCGATGGCCCGAGGATTGCCGAGCTGCTGCCTTCGATCGTCGAGTTCGCGGACCTCGGCCAGTTCATCGATGCCCCGCTCAAGACGTACTCGTCGGGCATGCGTGCCCGGCTCGGCTTCGCGATCGCGACCGCCGTCGACCCGGACATCCTGCTGCTCGACGAGGTCCTCGCCACGGGTGATGCGAATTTCCGGGCGAAGTCGAAGGCCAGGGTCATCGAGCTGGTCAAGTCGGCAAAGGCCGTCGTGCTGGTCACCCACGACATGGACTGGGTCCGCGAGTACTGCAACCGGGCATTGCTCATCGAGCAGGGCAAGGTGATCCGGGAGGGCCCACCCGACGAGGTCGTCGAGCTCCATCTCCAGCGGACGGAGGAGGCATCCGAGGCGCGCAAGGCCGCGGCGCTCGCCGCCGGCCTCGATCCGGCCGCGCTGGCCGGGTCACGGCTGCGGGGGAGACGCCGGCGGTGACGGGCACGAACGCCGGCGGCCGCGGCTCCGGCAGATCCGGACGGTCGGGGTCGAGCGCACTGCGCAGCCGATTGCTCCGAGCGGCCCGCGTCATCGCGGCCTACGCGACACCGCCGCGCATCCTCGTCACCGCCGTCCTCGGCGCCGGCCTCCTCCTCGCGGTCACAGCAGATCACGTCCTGCTCCGCGTTGGGGCAGCAGCGATCGCCACGCTCGCAATCTTCGCGTTGCTGGCACAGCTCGACCACCGCCTCCGCCGCGGCGCGTCGACGTCGGCGCCCGGCGGGGTTCGAGCCGACGTCCTCCCGATGCGCCGGACGATCGGGCGATCGGGGGCGATCGTGACGGTGGTCATCCCCGGAAGGAATGAGGCGGCCTATGCGCGCGACTGCATCCGGAGCCTGAAGAACCAGACGCTGGCGAACTTCGAGGCGATCCTCATCGACGACGGCTCGACCGACTCGACGCTCGATGTGCTCCTCGACGAGATCGGTGGCGATCCGCGCTTCCGGATCATCCGGATCGCTCGATCGGTCGGGATCGGTCTCGCCCGCAACGCCGGCGTCGCCCGGTCCACGAGCCGCTACGTCACGTTCCTGGACCTCGACGACTTCCTCGCCCCCGATTCCCTCGCCTCACGGGTCGAGCTCGCCGAGCGGCACGCCGACATGCCCTGGGTCGCGGGCGCGTACTGCTGGCACGAGACCGTGGGCGTCGAGCGCACGCCGGAGGACTGGGCCCCGGCAAGCGGGAGGCAGCTCGACGACATCTCGTGGCTGGGCCACATCGACGACGCGCTGTTCATCGCGTCCGCCCCCGTCGTGCGACGTGACGCGTTCCTCGCGGTCGGCGGGTTCGACGACGCACCGACCGCGGAGGACCAGGTCCTCTGGTTCAAGCTGCTGCGCTGGGGCTTCGTCCTCGTGGGCAGCAATTCGGTCGGCGTCGCCTATCGGCGCAAGCCGACGTCGCATGCCGTCACCACCGCGGTCGCCATGCGCGACACGATCGAGCGGCTCCTCGCCGAGCGCAGCGAGGCGAAGGCGGCGCCCGCGGGCCAGGGCGGGCCGTACTTCTTCGCCGACGACCTGGGCAGCTACCGGGCTGCCATCGGCTACACGCGGCGGACTGCCGCGGCACTCGGCATCGCGGTCGCGGACGGAAGCCCGGACGCCGCGCTCGACGGCCTCGTCGGCGATCTCGGCCGGGTTCCGGCGCCCCTCGTCGGCTGGGGCGTCGACGTCCGCCAGCTCGCGGTCGGTGCCTCGAGGCGGGTCACGCAGCCCCGTGGCGAGGAGGCGAGCGAAGGCCCGATCCGCCGCCGCGTCGAGCACCTGACCGCTCCTCTGATCGACGGGGCGCGACGCGATGCGGCGGCGTGGCTGGGAACGACCGAGCATCCCGCCCTGACCGAGGGTGGGATCGCGCGCCCCGTCCGGCCGCAGGCGCTGCTGCCGGTCACACCGGACTCCATCCGATCCTTCACCGGCTTGCCGAGGCCGGTGCTGCTGCTGCCCTCGGCGGCGTACCACACCGACGAGCTCATCGAGCTCGCGGAGGAGCTTCGGAAACGGGGCTTCTCGCCGGTCGCGATGCTGAACGACCGGCGCTGGGCCACCACCGGCAAGGCCCTCGCGAGGGTCGACGTCCCGGCGCTGGCGGCACTGCCGGCGGGCGACTGGCTGCTGGAGTTCGATGCCCTGCTCACGTTCAACGACTGGGGCGAGTACTTCGGCGAGTACGTCGCGCACGTCAAGGGCAAGCGCACCGTGTCGTTCGCGAAGGTCGAGGGTGTCCAGGACTGGCAGGACGACGACACGGGCTGGACGCGGAATGCGTACCTGGCCTCGGATGTCGTGCTCTGCCAGGGCGACAACGACGTGCGGGCGCTGGAAGGGCGGCGAGACCGGCTGGAGGTCGTCGGGAGCGCGCGCCTCGAGGCGATCTGGAACGCGCCGCTGCCCGCCAATTCGGAGCCGAGGGTCGTCGGTAACGTCAACTTCACGTACGGCGTCCAGAGCGATCATCGCGCCCTGTGGGTGGAGACGCTCCGGGATGCCTGCGATCGAGCAGGCGTGCCGCTCGACCTGTCACTCCACCCCTCGGAATCGGCGAAGTATCCCGGCCTCGCGGCAGCGGAGCCGATCCGGCACCTCCTCGCCACCGACGCGATCCTCGTCTCGCGCTTCTCGACCGTCCTGTTCGAGGGCATGGCGCGCGGCTGCTCGGTCATCTACTACAACCCGCACGGCGAGCGAGTCCCGACGTTCCAGCAGCCGAATGGCGCGTTCGACATCGCCGTGGATACCGGCACCCTCGCCAGGCTCATCGAGGCGAGCAAGGCCGCGGACGCGCGCGGCAGCGAAGGAGCGCGCCGCCGCGTTCTTCCTGGGCCAGGTGTCGATCGTGCCGGAGCGAGTCGGTCGCGGCACGGACCGTCGACGCGATCGAACGACAGGTGGCCCGCTAGGCCCGCCGAGCCAGTCGCGTTTCCGGGCCCAGGGCCCGAGCCCGGGCCGCAGGCGAGGCGCGCGCCTCAGCCGGGAGTGCGGAGCTCAGCCGGGAGAGCGGCGCCTCGCTCGTCTGGACTCGCGTCGCTTCATTCGCGTCGCGACGATCAGCGGGCCCGTCGTGGAGAGGACGACTGCCGCGGCCAAGGCGAGCATGGCCGGGAGCTCGTAGCCGGCGAACGCCAGGCCGCCCGCCAGGACGGCGAGGAGCACGCTGCCGAGCACGACGAAGCGAAGCGCCCTCTGCACCGCCCGTCGGATGTCGCGCCTGCGCCTGACGGACCGACGCGCCCTCGGCCGGGGGCCGGAGACCTGCGGACGTTGCGCCGCCCGGTCCGCCTTCGGCTTGACCCGGTCACGCCACCTGATCCCCCGCTTGAGGCTGTCGACCTCGTCCCGCCAGGTGTCGATCGTCCGTTGCTGATCGTCGCTTCGGATGACGCCCGCGAACCGCGTCGTTTCCTCCTCCAGCGCCCGCCACCGATGGACCCGCCGCATCCAGTCCATCGTCTGGCCGAGCCTGCCGCCGATCTCGCCGCGAGCTCCCGGGCTGGAAGCGGTCGTGGCTCCGGCGGTCCGCAGGAACTCGATGAGCCGCTCCGGGGCGTGCTCGGCCTCGACCGTGGCCCTGACCTCGGCCACCCGCCGCCGATACTCGCCGATCCGGTTCAGGACCTGGGAGAGGGCGCCCTCCATCTCGGTCACGCTTCCCTCGGTGTAGGTGAGGCCTGCGCCGTGCCGCTCGATCAGGTCGCCCGCCCACGTACCCCGGACCGCCACCACGGGCTTGCCGGCGAGGAGCGCGTCGACGGCCACCGCCGACGTCCTCGTGCGGAAGGGCCGGACGCGATACGGGATGAGCGCGACGTCCGCCGAAGCGACCAGCTCGGCGAAACCCTCGTCGGTGAGGTTGTCCCGAACCAGTCGGACGCTTCGTTCCTCGAGTCGCTCGGCCAGGCGATCCAGGCCAAGGCCCACCCCGGCCGGCCACCGCGCCGTCAGTCGGAGCTCGCCGCGCTCCAATCGCTCGGCCACGTGCTCGGCGAGCGCGACGAGCTCGGCGAAGCCTTTTGCGCTCTGGGCCTGGACCGGCGAGACGATATGCATGGCCTCACCGTCCGGGTTCCGCTCGGTGACGGCCTGCGACGGACGGGACACCGCGATCATCGGCCAGATCCGGACGGGCTGGCCGGTGAGAAGCTCGACGTCCCGGGCCAGCGCATCCGTGTCCACGGTGACCACCACGTTCGTGCCGGATGCGCGGATCAGGCAGGACCGCAGGAGATCGACGAGGCTCTCGATCCACGGATCCGGCGCGTGCAACGCTCGATCGATCCAGCCATGCGACCGCATCAGGTTCACCACGAACCCGAGCGCCGGATGGTCGGCGGCGACGGCAAGGATCGTCGCGAGGTGCCAGACGTCGGCGGTGTAGAGATACACGACCGAACCAGGTTCGAAGCGAAGCTGATTGACGGCGGCTCGGAGCTCGCCATCGAACCGCTCGCCGACGGGCGGAAAGCCGCCAGCCGCCCAAGACGCGAACGTGGGCTCCGAGAACATCGGCACCTGCCAGTCGGCCGCGCCGCGCAGGCCGGCGCTCGCCAGGGCGACGTGGGCATGCCCGGCCGCCTCGGCGGCCTCGTGGACCCGTCGTTCGAACGGACCGAAGTGGCCGAAGTCGCCGATCCAGTCGGGGGTCAGCGAGACGAGGGTCGCACTCGACCCCGGGGTCCCGGCAGAGGCTTCGGCCGGCCGCAGCGGGGAGCGTCGACGCAGCGCGGGAATGAACGACTCGGCCAGTGCCTGGATCTCCATGCCCCGCGCTTCGAGCTGGCCCAGGAGGCGGTCCAGCGTTGCAATGTGCTCGGCGTAGTAGTCCGCGTAATCGACCTCGAAGAATCCCGGGTGGACCTGCCGGATGTCCCGGAGCTCCTCGTCGAGCTGGACCGTGGGACCGTGCCGCCAGAAGTAGTCGTCATCGGGCTGCCGGCCGTCGAAGCCGATCAGGCCGATCCAGCGCGACACGCTGGCGGCGATCGGCAGCATCAACAGTGTCAGCACGTTCGGGTAGCTCCGGACGGCCGCGTGGGCCAGCAGGTCGAAGTTGTCCGGCCAGCCGGCCGCGCCGAGGCGAAGACCGATGACTCGTTCGGCGATCTCGGGCGCGTGGGCGCGGAGCAGCGGCGCGTAGCGCTCGATCGTGACGACCGTGAAGTCGTGCTTGCGCGCCTGCTCGAGGAGGGCCTGCTGGAATCGCGCCGCGTAGGTGCTCGGCCCGAAGTGGAAGATCGGATCCGCGAAGGCGAGCACGTGGGGCCGGACGTGGTCCATCAGCTCGTCGTCGAGGACGATCGTGTTGCATGCGATCCGGACGCCGTCGGAGAGGTCCTGGTCGAGCGCCGCCCGCGCAGATGGCCCCGTCCCCACGAGGTAGGCGCGCTGGGCGCGACCCAGCCGCGTGCCGAGGTCGCTCATGCGCTTCGTTTCGGAGCGGTCGAAGGCACGACCCTGGGCGAGGACCTTGGCGGCCTCGGCGATCGACGCGGCACCCAGCCGGATCCGCTGCCAGTCGACCTTGAACAGCGTTCGATCCACTCGATAGCCGGCCGCGATGGCGGCCCACGGCTCCGTCGCGGAGCGCTCGACGTCCCAGTCGAGCACCAGGTCATGGGCGACGCCGAGGGATTCGATATCGGCCGGCCACGACGTGAGGGCGATCGAGGCCCGGACGGCCTGGATGCGGGGCGCGACCCGATCGTCGAAGGCCGGCGGGAGCGCCGGTGCGTCGAGCCACGCCCCGGCGGCCTCGAGCAGGCTCGGCGCGAGCAGGACGGTGATCCGCTCCGGTCGGACGTGCGCGAAGTAGTGGCCCAGGTGCGCGGCGAGCCGGCCGAACGCCTCGAGATCCTCGACGACCGGGATGACGAGGATGCGGTTACGCATCGACGGCGCTCACTCGCGCGTTCGAGTCCGCTCGCTGCCCTACCATCCCGTCACGCATTCTCTCGCACTCTGAGTGTGTCTTGCCCGCACTTTGCCGGTGAGCAGCGTGATCGCGCCGACGACCTCGGTGATCATTCGCTGCTTCAACGAAGAGCAGCACATCGGCCGCCTGCTCAGCGGCCTCATTCGCCAGACCCAGCCACCCGACCAGATCGTCGTGGTCGATTCGGGTTCGACCGACGCGACCCTCGGGATCGCGTCGCGCTTCCCCGTCGACATCGAGACGATCGCGCCCGAGGACTTCTCGTTCGGCAGGTCGCTGAACATCGGCTGTCGGGCGGCGACGGGATCGGTCCTGGTGCTCGCGAGCGCCCACGTGCATCCCGTCTACGACACGTGGCTCGCCGAGCTCACCGCGCCTCTCGCCGATCCGCAGGTCGCCCTCGCGTACGGCCGCCAGGAGGGGAACGCGCGAACGAAGTATTCCGAGCGCCGGGTCATGGCGCGCTGGTTCCCAGCGACGTCGGTCCTGCGCCAGCAGCACCCGTTCTGCAACAACGCCAATGCCGCGGTGCGGCGAAGCGTGTGGGCGTCTCAGCCCTACGACGAGGAGCTCACCGGCCTGGAGGACCTCGACTGGGCGAAGAAGGCGCTCGAGGCCGGCCACGCGATCTCCTATGTCGCCACGGCGCCGGTCGTCCACGCCCACGAGGAGACGTGGAGCGGCGTCGTCAACCGCTACCGGCGTGAGGCAATCGCCCACAAGCGCATCTACCGCGACCACGGCATGAGCGCGTTCGAGGCGCTCCGGCTCGCCGCCGCCAACATCGCGAGCGACTACGTCCACGCGGCGCGCGACGGCGTGCTCCGCGAGAACCTGGGCTCGATCCCCGCATTCCGGGCCGCCCAGTTCTACGGCACGTATCGCGGATTCCGCCAGCGCGGCGAGGAGTCGGCAGCGCTGCGGCGACGTTTCTACTACCCCCATGGGCTCCGCCGCCAGGTTGACCACGAGGTCCCGCCGAACGCCCGACCCATCCGCTACGACAACACCGAGCCCAGGAACGCCGATGTCCGAGCCGATTGACATCTCCGTCCGGGTTCGCCCGGGCATGCCGATCTGGCCCGAATCCGCCGGCTTCCAGGTCCGGCCCGCGTCGTCGACGGCAGCCGGCGACGACGTGAACGTCAGCACGATCGAGATGGACGTCCATTGCGGCACCCACGTCGAGGGCCCGCTGCACTTCATCCACGATGGGGCTGCACTCGACACCATCCCCCTCGACGTCTTCGTCGGGCCCGCGCACGTCCTCCACCTGCCGGACGCGATCGCCATCGGGCCCGGCGAGCTCGCGGCCGTCCCGCCTGGGACGGAACGCCTGCTCGTCCGCACGCGCAACTCCGAGCGATGGGCGGTCGAGACGTCGTTCATTCGCGACAACGTGGCGTTGACGCTGGACGGGGCACGCTGGGTCGCCGACCAGGGCCTGCGCCTCGTCGGCGTCGACTACCTCTCCGTCCAGCGCTTCGGCGACGATCCGGAGATCCACCGGATCATGCTTCGGGCGGGGGTCACGATCCTCGAGGGCATCGACCTCAGCGCCGCCGCGGCCGGGGCGTACCGGCTGACATGCCTGCCCCTGCGGCTCGACGGCGTCGAGGCGTCCCCGGTCCGGGCGGTGCTCGAGCGCCTGCCGTGAGCGTTGGGGTCGCGGCCATCGTCCCCATGCGCCACGACAGCGAGCGCGTGCCCGGCAAGAACTACCGGCCGCTCGGCGGAAAGCCGCTGTTCCACCACATCGTCGGGACGCTGCTGGCCAGCCCCGCGGTCGACAAGGTCGTCATCGACACCGACAGCGAGCGCATCCGCGACGACGCCCGCGCGGCGTTCCCCGAGGTCGAGGTTCTCGACCGGCCGGCGCACCTGCGCGACGGCGCGATCCCGATGAACGACGTCCTGGCCCACGACGTCGAGCGCGTGGCAGCCGACCTCTACCTCCAGACCCACAGCACGAACCCGCTGCTGCAGACGAGGACGGTCACGGCCGCCATCGAGCGGCTCCTCGCAACTGCGGAGGCTGACTCGCTGTTCGGCGTCACGCGGCTCCAGACGCGCCTCTGGAACGCCGCGGGCGAGCCGATCAACCACGACCGATCCGTCCTCGCCCGGACGCAGGACCTGCCCCCGGTCTACGAGGAGAACTCGTGCCTGTACCTGTTCACGCGAGCGAGCCTCGAGCGGAACGGGAACCGGATCGGCGAGCGGCCGATCCTGTTCGAGATCCCGCGCGAGGAGGCGTGGGACATCGACGAGGAGGTCGATTTCCGCGTGGCCGAGGCCCTGCACGCGCTCCGGAGCGAGGCGTGACCGAGCGGATCGTCATCTCGTGCCGCCAGCTCCAGCGGACGCTCGCGGACCACCGGCCCAGGCTGGACGAGCGCGGGGCCGAGCTCATCCTGCCGGCCGTCGAGCAGCAGCTCACGGAGCCGGAGCTCCTCGAGCTCCTGCCCGGCGTCGACGGAATCATCGCGGGCGACGACCACCTGACGCGAACCGTCCTCGAACGGGCCGACCGGCTCAGGATCGTGTCCAAGTGGGGCGTCGGCACGGATTCGATCGACCTCGTCGCGGCGGCCGAGCTCGGGATCCGGGTGACGAACACGCCGGGCATGTTCGGCGACGAGGTGGCCGACGTCGTCATCGGCTATCTCGTCATGCTCGCCCGCCACCTGCACACGATCGACGCCGCGGCCCGGGCCGGGGAGTGGGCGAAGCCGACCGGCGTGTCGCTGGCCGGCCGCACGCTCGGCGTCGTCGGCCTCGGCCACATCGGCCAGGGCGTCGCCCGGCGGGCGCTGGCGATGGGCATGCGCGTTCTCGGCTCTGAAGTCGATCCCGGCAATCGGGCGAGTGCGTCGGAGCTGGGCGTCGAGGTCACGAGCGTCGAATCGCTGCTCGCCGCGTCGGACGTCGTCTCGCTGAACGCGCCGCTGACGCCCGACACGCGCCACCTCCTGAACGCCGACACGCTGGCCCTGATGCAACGGGGCGCGTCGGTCATCAACACCGCGCGGGGCGGGCTGATCGACGAGCCGGCACTCGTCGCCGCGCTGCGCTCCGGCCAGGTCGGCGCGGCGGCGCTGGACGTGTTCGAGGTGGAGCCCCTGCCGATCGGCAGCCCGCTGCGCGAGCTCGACCAGGTGATCCTCGGATCGCACAACGGATCGAACACGCTCGAAGCCGGGCACCGAACGAGCGCGCGCGCGATCGACAACCTGATCCGGGGCCTGGACGAGGTCCGGCGGTGACGATGGTCGTGGCGATCACCGGGGTCGCCGGCGGGATCGGCGCGGCGACGGCTGCGGCATTCCGCGAGGCCGGCTGGTCGGTGGCCGGCGTGGACCTCGTCGACCCGGCGCCGGCGGTCGGGCTCGATGCGTTCACCGCGCTCGACCTCCGGGATGCCGACGTCGGCGATCGGCTGGCGACGTTCTTCGCCGGGCTCCCGGGGCTCGACGCGTTGGTGAACGCGGCGGCGATGCAGGGGACGGCGTCGATCGACGAGACGTCGGTGGCCGCGTGGGACGAGGTCCAGGATGCGAATGCGCGCGGCACCTTCCTCGCGATGCAGGCGGCGCATCCCCTCCTCGCACGGGTACGAGGAGCAGTGGTCAACGTGGCGTCCGTCCACGCGGTCGCCACCTCGCTGGGTGCCGCGCCCTACGCGGCCAGCAAGGGCGCCATGGTCTCGCTCACGCGTGCGGCCGCGGTCGAGTGGGCGCCCGACGTTCGCGTGAACGTCGTTCTGCCGGGTGCGGTCGACACGCCGATGCTCCGGCACGGGGTCCAGCGCTGGGCGTCGCCCGGTGGCTTGGACGGTGCGATCGAGGCCCTCGCCGCGCGGATCCCGCTCGGGCGGATCGGCCGGCCGGAGGAGATCGCCGAGGCGATCCTGTTCCTGGCCGACGGGCGCCGCTCGTCGTTCATCACGGGACAGGCGCTCGTGGCGGACGGCGGGGCGCTGGCTCGCCTGAGCACCGAGTGAGCCTTCCTTCGAGCCGGTAGCCGGAGCGCGGACGGCAGGGCTGGGC
The DNA here is from genome assembly GCA_963721765.1 of uncultured Chloroflexia bacterium. Classification (GTDB taxonomy): domain Bacteria; phylum Chloroflexota; class Limnocylindria; order Limnocylindrales; family CSP1-4; genus UBA5189. The sequence continues at coordinate 104,599 of CAVRJP010000001.1, read as the reverse complement.
GCGAAACCCTCAGGGTCGCGGTGCGTGGCGGAGGACCGACACGCAGTCCCAGTCGTTGCGATACAGCTGGCTGGTGACCGAGAGGCCGGCGGCCTCGGCGAACTTCACCATCAGCTCGGCCGTCATGGCGGTTCGATGTCCTGCCTCGCGCAGGCCCCTGCCGCTGTGATCGAGCCACGCAAAGCCGGACGGCGACAGTCGCCCGGCGATCGAGGCGACGTACGCGCGGATGACCTCCGGGTGCATGTGGACCATGCTGTCAAAGCAGGCGACCACATCCCATTCGCCCTCGGGGACGGCTTCGAATGAGCGACCGTCGGTCAGCGCATAGGAGATCGGCGTGGGCACGAAGGCGAAACGCTGGCGGCAGGTCTCGAGCGCCGCTTCGTTCAGGTCGACGAGGCACATGGTCGACGCGTAGCGCAGCAGCTCGGCGGTGAACCGACCGCCGCCCGGGGCAAGCTCGAGGATCCGGAGGTCGTGGCGCCCACCGGCGTGCGGCCGGAAGAACGCATCGGCGAACTGGGCGATCTGGCCGACGGTCTGCTGGGTGCCGCCGCCCCATCGGTAGCCGAACTGATCGTGCGCCTGCCAGCCCGCCCGCTGGCCCCAGCGTTGCCGGTTCCATTCCAGGTTGCTCTCGACGTCCCGATCCTCGACGGACGGCTTCACGAACCGAGACTCGCGCTCGGGTCGCCGATCGAGTCCGCTGTCGCTGCTCATCTGGAGGAGGATCACCCGCCATCGGTGTCGATCCGCGCCGGCAATGGGCGGCCGCGCCCACCATAGCGCCCGTTGACCGTCACGGTATCCTGCCGTGGCGCCCGGGGGCCCGGTGCCGCCTGAACGCAGTGTGGCGGGCACCGCTCCGCCCGGGAGACGCTCGGATTCCTCGCTCGGTTGGTCGCTATCTCATCGCCGCGGTCGGGGTCGGGATCGCGGCCGTCGCGCTGGTCGCGGCCGCGCAGCTCGGGGCGTTCGCAGGTGGCGTCGCCACGGGCTCGCCCGGCCCGGCGGCGACACCCGCGCCGTCCGCCGCCGTCAACGTGCCTTCTGGCGCGCCGATCCCAACGCCTCCCGCGCCGAGCGTCGTGCCGAGCGCCCCGCCAAGCGGGCCGCCACCGACCCCGGGCTTCGTCCCAGCGCCGCTGACCGGCCTGCTCGTCACCGAGGAGGCGGCCCGGCGGCACCCGATCGCGGTCATGATCGACGACCAGGTCGACGCGCGCCCGCAGGGCGGCTTCAACGCCGCGTCGGTCGTGTGGCACGCCCCGGCCGAGTTCGACATCCCGCGCTACATGCTCATCTTCCAGGACGAGATCCCAGACCTGGTCGGGCCGATCCGGAGCGCGCGCCAGTACTACATCGAGTGGGCGACGGAGTGGAACGCGGTGTACGTCCACCACGGCGGCTCGCCGCAGGCCAAACGAACGCTCGCGCGGCGGGGCAACGGCCAATGGGTCTTCAACGCGGACGGGTTCCGCTGGAGCCCCCGCTACCTCTACCGCGTGTCAGACCGGTTCGCGCCCCACAACGTCATGACGACCGGGGAGAACCTGCGCGAGCTCGCCGCAAGGGTCGGTGCGAGGGACGGGCCGATCGAGCAGGTGTGGTCGTTCGGGCCTGCGCGGCCGCCCGAGCTTCGCCCAAGCGGCGGCTCGATCACGGTCACCTATCCGACGATCGCGTTCCCCCGTGGGTCGATCTCCTACCGCTACGACGAGGTCACGAACAGGTACCACCGATACATCGACGGCGCGAAGAAGCCCCAGGTCGACGTCGGCGACGGCAAGGTGGTCGCGCCAACGAACGTCGTGATCCTTCGGATGCGGTTCGGCGCCCTGAACGATCCGCACCCGGAGAAGAACCGTCAGGAGGCGCAGAACATCGGCACGGGCACGGCCTGGATCGCGACCAACGGCCGGACGATCAAGGGCACCTGGAGCAAGGCATCCGCCAAGGCGCCGACCCTGCTCTTCGGCCCGAGCGGCACGCCCATCACGCTCACCACCGGGCAGACCTTCGTGCAGGTGATCAAGACGTCGTACGACCTCGAGATCAGGGACGGGCGGCCACCGGCCTGGATCCCGCCGACACACGAGGACGACATCCTCGACGACCTCTAGGCGGACCGTCCGGTCGGCCTCGCGCCAACGTCCGCGTAGACCCGACGGGTCTCCGTGGCCACGTCCGCCCAGGTCCTCGGAGCCGCCGCCCCGCGCTCCAGCGCCGCGCGGACGAGCCCTCCCCGGACCCGGTCGTCCGACCACGCGGTGCGAAGCGCCGCCGCAAGCCGGCCCGGGTCCCGCGGCTCCACGAGGATCCCGGCCGTCCCGACGACCTCCGGCAGGGCGCCCACGTTGGTCGCGACGACCGGCACCCCGGCGCCGATCGCGTCCAGCGCCGGCAGGCCCGAGGCGTCGCTGATCGCCGGCATCACGACGGCCCGCGAACCGCGCACCAATGCGGCGAGCCGATTGGGCGGCATCGCCGGCGCATAGACCAGCGCGTCCGCTGCGCCGAGACGACTCGCGGCGCGGGCGAGCGCGGCCCGGTCCCCCGGCGACGCGCCGACGATGAGCACGCGTGGCGGCCAGCTCGCCGCGTTCACGCCACGCGGCCGAGGCTCGGCGCCGAGGGCGGCGAGCGCCCGGAGCAGGGTCCCGACGTCGTGGCGGGCGTCGAAACGCCCGAAGTACACGAGATACCGGGCTGGGAGGCCGAGCCGTACCCGCTCGTCGGCCAGGTGGCGGTCCCCGGGCCCCTCACGCCCTGCTGGTTGCAGCTCGCGCTCGACGACGGCGGTGAAGGCGGGATGCGCGGCGAGCGGGACCACGCGGACGCGGCCGGCGCGGAGCCGGAGCAGGCGGCGGGCGGCGATCGCCACGGCCTCGCTGCCCACGATCACGGCGGCCGCGTCGCGCACGAGCCGCGCTCGGAGCCGCTGCCCGAAGCGGGACGCCGGAGCTCGCTGGAACGCGCCCGGCAGCTCCCACGGTGCGAGGTCGAGCAGCGTGACGACGACCGGGATCCGGGACAGGAGCGGCGGGGCACCCGCGACCGCGTGATAGACGGCGCCCGCCGCGCCCTGCTGCTCGGCCCGCCAGGTCGCGCCGACGGAGGCGCCGCGGAGCAGGAACGGGTCCAGGGTCAGTGCGCCGCTGCGAAGGAGGCGTGTCGGCGGCAGCATCCGCCGGCCGATGACCTCGAGCCGAGTGAGGGCCTTCGTCGGGTCGTCCAGGTCCGACTGGAGCAGGAAGGCGAACGACTCCCCGGCCAGCGGATCGGCGTCGTAAGCCGCGAGGAGCCGGTCGAGGTAGCGCGCCGTCGCGGGGGCACGTCCCGGGTCCTGGAGCGGTCGCGCGTCGAGCACGACCCGGAGCCCGGGCGGGCTGTCGATCACGCGGCGCCGATCGTGCAATTCGCGCTCGAGATCAAGCGGCGCGGACCCGGTCACGGCCGACGTCGGCGCAGCCGGCGACCTCGGAGCTCGTCCCAGCGCAGCCGGAGCACGACGAGGAGGGCCTCGAAGATGATCCGGCGCGACATCTTCGACCGGCCCACGCGACGGTCGCGGAACGTGATCGGCACCTCGGCCACCCGCGCCCCGCCCCGGCTCGCCCGGTGCGTCATCTCGATCTGGAAGACGTACCCGCCGGCGTGCACGCCGTCGAACGGGATCGCGGCGAGCGTCTCGGCGCGCCACGCCTTGAAGCCGCCGGTGAGGTCGTGCGGGCGCAGGTTCAGCACCGTCCGCGCGAAGATGCTGCCGAGGCGCGAGATGAGCCGGCGCCCGAGGCCCCAGTCCAGCACGCGCCCGCCGCGCACGTACCGGCTCCCGATCACGAGGTCGGCACGGCCGTCGACGATCGGGGCGAGCAGCGCCGGCAGGACCGTGGGGTCGTGCGACCAGTCGGCGTCCATCTGGATGATCGAGGTCGCGCCGCCCGCGAGCGCCACGCCGAACCCGTCGAGATACGCGCGGCCGAGCCCGGCCTTGCCCGGCCGGTGACGAACCCGGACGCGCCGATCCGCGGCCGCCATCCGGTCGGCCATCTCGCCCGTCCCGTCGGGCGAGCCATCGTCCACGACGAGCAGCGTGCCCCCCGGGAGCGTCCCGAGGATCGCCGCGGCGATGCCCGGCAGGTTCTCGGCCTCCTCGTAGGTGGGCAGCACGACCCACGTGCCGGCGCCGACCTCGGATGCGTTGGTCATCGCGCCGGAGTGTATGGGCGTCGTTCCGCGACCCCCGCCGCGCCGCGCTATCGCAGGATCTCCAGGGCGTCGAGGTCGACGCGCGGGCGGCCGGGCGTGCCCACCACCACGAGCTTGAGCGTGTGGAACCCGCTGACGGCCCAGGTCCGACTGAACACGACCGACCGGAAGATCGAACCCGGCGCGTGAGTGTCGGCCGTGCCGATGAGCTCGCCGTCGACGTAGACCCTGACCGCGCCTCGATCCGGCCCGCGCGTGGTCACGAACGCGATCCCGCGGCCCACGAAGCTGAGCTTCGCCGTGGCCCCCGGAGTCGTCGCGAACAACGCGCCGAGCTCGGAGTAGTGGCTGCTCTCGCCGAGCCGCCACGTTCCGCGGTAGGCAATCCCGACGTTCGATTCCTGGACGAGCGCGGGTCGGATCGTCGCGCCGGCGAGCCACGCGCCGACGTTGCCGGCCCGATCACGCGCCCGCACCTCGAAGCGATACGAGTGCCCCGAGGGGATGGCGACCGTGAGCGACCTCGCGGCGAGCCCGCTGGCGATGAGCGTGAATCGACCGCCATCGACACTGCGCGCGACGTCGTAGCTCGCGACGTGCGCCCCACCCTCGTCAGCGCCGGCCCACGCAAGGCTGGTCAGGATCCCGGTGCCCGCGGTGTTCGAGGCAAGGCTGGGGCCGGACCGGAGGGTCAGCTTCGGGACGCCCGTGGTCGGCGCCGTGCGATCGATGACCACCGTCGGCGCGTTCACCTGGGTTGCCGGCCCCCAGTTCGACACGGCGTCGACGACGGTCCTCGCCTTCAGGAACAGCCCGAGCGTGCCCGCGCTGCAGCTGCTGACGACGATGGTCCAGGCGGCACCGGCCGCCGTCGGGGTGCCGATCCGGCAGCCCCGGGCGGTTCCCGACGTGCCGACGTCGTTCGCCGACAGCCACTTGACCGGGCCCCCGAAGAGCACGCGATAGGTCACGGCCCCGGACCGGGTCGGCGAGGCGGGCGTGCTCTGGATTGAGCGGACCGAGGTCGGCGAGGCGGCGCCCACGATCACGCCGAATCGCGAGAGCTGCGCCCCGCTCACCGGGCTTGCCGAGGGGGCGCTGTACGTCGCGCCGCCGGCGGTCCCCTGGAGCTGGATGACGTAGACGCCCGGCGGAACCACCTTCCCGCCCAACAGGCCGTTCCAGCGATACGCCTGCGGGCCGGAAGCCAGCCTGTCGCCGCGCAGCGCGAAGGCGCCGGCTACCGAGCCGTCCGATCGGACCACGCGCAAGGTGAGCCCGTCGAGGGCCCGCCGGTTGGTCCACGTGAGGGGCAGTGTGTCGGCGATGCCGTCGCCGTTGGGCGTGAGCACGCGCGCTCCGCCGCCGGCAAGCCTGAGGCTGGTGATGCCCGCGTTGAGATGCGTCGCGTACACGGGCCGTCGCGCGACCAGATTGGTGACGCCGCTGCCCGACGCGGCCACCCAGCCGCCGACCTGCATCGGGTCGACCGGCGACCACTGCTCGACGGGTCCGGCGACCTGGTACCAGGCGAAGCCCTCGCCGGTGACCGGCCCGGAGATGACCTGGAGGGCGTCGCCTGCGTCGAGCGTCGCCATGATCGCCGCGCCGGTCGTCGGACCGACCCGCATCCGCAGCCCGTTCGTCGTGACCGTGGCAAAGCCACCGCGGGTGATCGACCCGGGCGTTCGGGTCGCGCCGAGCGGGATCGAACGGAACGGCGAAACATTGCCGTGGGAATCGCGCGCCCGGACCCGGAAGGCGTAGGTGCGGCCGTGGGTGCCGAGGAAGATCGAGCTGGTCTGCGTCGTTCCCGTGAGCCACGGCGCGAACGCGCCGCCGTCGACCGAGGCCTGGACGTCGTAGCCGGTGACCGGGCTCTCGTCGTACGACCTCCAGGAGACACGGAAGCCCTCGTCGCGCTGCTCGGCGGGGAGCGTGACGACGCCGGTGACCGGCGCCGTCCTGTCGGCGATGAACTTGTCGGCGAGGGCCGCGCGCAGCTCCGGCCGGGCGCCGTCGTAGCCCAGGGCCCAGATGCCGGCGCCGCGGAGACCGGCCCGATTGACGAGGTCGTAGCGCAGCTTGAGCGACGCCGCGTCGTCGTAGTACAGCTGCCGCCACGACATCACGCAGCCATGGGTCGACGTGCACGTCTCCCGGCGGTAGGCCGTCCAGGGCGACTGCTCGACCGCGTCGAAGCGGCGTCCATACCCGGCGACGAGGTCCGCGGCGTGGGCGTACGTCGGCTCGGCGACGCCGCCGTACCGGGCGCCCGAGATGTTCTTCGCGTGGAGGTCGTTGGTGGGGGTCGACCAGGCCCGGCCGTAGTACGGGACGCCGAGGATGATCTTCGACGGCGCGATCGTCGCGGTGTACGCCTTGACCGTGTCGGTGAGGTCATAGGCCGGGCCGGTGAGCGGCGAGATGGAGCCTGCGACCGACGAGCTGGCGGTCCGATAGTCGTAGCCCATGATGAACACGGCGTCGGCGCCGCCCGGGGCGGTCGCCTCGACAATCGGCTGGGTGCCGATGGAGCCCATCGTGTCGAACGTGAGCTGGTAGCCGGGCGCGACGGCGTTGAGCTCGGCCCGCACCGCGCGGACGAGCTTCGTGAACTCGTCGCTGTAGCCCGCGACGATCGGCTCGAAGTCGAGGTTCACGCCGTCCGCGCCGCGGTCGCGCACCGCTGCGGCGACCTGCCGGGCGAGGTTCGATCGGGCGGCAGCGCTGCCGAGCAGCGCTGCCTGGGTCGTGGCCCCGGCGGTGCTCCAGGCGAAGCAGCTGACCGTCAGGACCACCCGCGTGTGGTGTTGGTGCGCGGCGTTGATGATCGAGGTCATCTTCGAGCTGGTCCAGCCGGCCCAGCCGGTCGTCGCCGACCCATCGAGGTTCCGCTTCAGGAGACTCCCGTTGCTCGCGCAGCCCACGCTGAAGTAGGCGAGCGTCGAGAGCGTCCGCCAGTCGAGGACGGTCGAGCTGTCGGCGACCTCCCAGTACGGCAGGAAGCCGAAGATCTCGCGACGCAGGCCGCTCGGGCCGACGGGGGCCGCCTGGACGGCGTCGTCGGTCGATCCGTCGACGACGGAAGCCGCGGACGGTGCGGCCGCGCCGAGGTCCTCGGGTGCGCCGGCCGACCAGGTCGAAATCCTGCTCCGCAGCGTGCATCAGGAGCCCCGACGCGTGCCCAGCAGGGAGTGCGCCGGGCGCAAGGCCGTCGACCTTCCAGTCATCGTCGGCCCGCGGCGTGAACCCGACGCTCACGGCCTCGCCGGGCTCGAACGCGATGACGTCGCTCGCGTGCTCCTCGGCGTGGCGGTAGTGGATCGAAGCGAGGGATTCGTCGGCGGAGGCAGGGGGCTCGTCGGGCGCCGTCCCGCCGGCGGCAACGCGATCGGGGGCGAGCCCGGCGGGAGCGACCAGCAACGCGGCGAGCACGACCGCGAGGCGGGCGCGTCGAACGGCGGGGTGCTGGCGCGTGCTCGGATTCACTGACTCCTCCGCCCTCGGGGCATCGGCGACCGACGTTACGCGCGAGACCAGGGGTGCACCAGCGGTACGAAAGTCATGGATAGGTGATCTCGGGAGCAGTCCGTTGCGCTCTGGTGTGGTCGGAGCGAGTCCTACTCGGGTCGAGGTCCATCGGCGAGGCCGTGGCCGAGTTCAGCCGCGGTGCGCCGACCGACGGCGCTACCGCTTGATCTTGACCTTGGCCGCCACGATCGGCCCGAGCGGACCGACGGCACTCGATGCCCCGGTGACCGTGTCCTGGTTCAGCCTCAGGATCACCCACCCGTGGGTGCAGTTCGTGACCCGGATCGTGTACAGCGTCGGGCCGCCGGTGGGCGTTTGCACCTTGCACTTCATCGCCGTTCCGGTGCGCCGCAGGTCACCGGCGCTGAGCCCGGCGACCGGGGCGGCGAACTTGAGCGTGTAGGTGATCGTCGAGGACCTGGTCAACGTCGTGTTCGGCTTGAGCGACAGGACGCCCGTGTCGGGCGTGGGCTGATTGCTCACGCTGAAGGAGCCGCTCTCGTCGGTGCTGCCGTTCCCGTTCGAGGCGTGCAGATGCCACGAGTAGCTGCCCGCGGGCGCTGGGTGGCCCCCGGGGAGTGCGTCCCAGGTGATGAACGCCTGGTGACCGCCTCCCGACTGGGTCCGCACGACGTCGCCGCCGGAATTGCGGATCTGGACGCTCCACGAAGCCGAGCTCGAGAACCGCGCGACCAGATTGAGCCTGTCGGCGACGCCGTCGAAGTTGGGCGTGATCATCGTCGGGCCGTCCACGGACCACAGGCTCGGCGCGCTGCCCGTCGCCGCCGCACCGGCGCCGGCGACGACGTCGGTCGTGCGCATGTCAAAGGCGCCGACGATGGAACGGTGGAAGGTGGAGGTCCAGCCGCGCGGATCCATCGCGGCCGAATAGGCCGGGTTGCGCACCGGGACGAAGCCCATCTGGTGGTCGTTGTTGCTGGGGGCGTTCGCCCACATGTCGCCGATGGTCTGGTCGGTGGTGAAGATGCTCTGGATGTAGCTGATGACGCCCCAGTTCGAGGTGTCGGCGATGACCGTCCGGGCCCCTGCCCGGAGGAAGCCCGAGGCGAAGTTGTCGATTCGCTCGCGGGCCACCGCGTAGGTGGGCTCGGGATTGCCTCGCTCGGAGTTGCCCGACGCGTAGCACAGCCCCTTCAGGAGCACCACGGCGTTCTTCGCCAGCCGGATGTAGTTGGACATGTAGTACTCGCCGTAGTACTTGGCGACGTTATCGCTCGGATGCTTCTTGGAGTTGAGGCCCATCCCGTCGCTGTTCTTCGGGTCGAACACGGCGTTGAGCGTCTTCGGATAGCCGGAGCCGTGGCCGAGGTAGATCAGGATCGAGGCCCCCTGCGCCGCCGCCTTGACCTTCGCCCACGTCGCGTTGGGGCTGTACACCCGAACCACGTTGGGCGTGTACTTGATCGCCTCGGCGTAGAACTCTTCCGCATCCTCGCGGTAGCCGTCGGTGCTCTCGTGGGTCGCGCCGACGACGATGACGACCTTGGGCGCACCGACCACCGCGACGCCCTCGAGGACCCCTGAATCGGGCGCGACCGAGCGACCGAGGACGGGGAGGGCGAGGATCGGGGCAAGCGCGAGGAGGGCGGCGAGGGCAGCCGCAAACGGGGTTCGGGCACGCATGACGGGGACTCTCCAATTCTGGGTGCTGATGAGTGCCGCCGCAGCGTCGCCCGGGGGCCGCCTCGCGCTCAATGAACAATCCGTCATGGGGCGACCGGGGTGGGCGTGGGGTCCGGTGCGCTCGGGTGGGGCTGGTGCGATTGCCCCGGGGCAACACGATCCGATCCGTGGTGCCTGAGGGCCACGGCCCAGGGTGGCGCAGTGGCTACGGCCGGGCAGGACCGGTCCCTTCGGGCGCCTCGGTGGCGCATGGCTCGTCCGAATCCGGCAGCGTGCCGCCGTCGGTTGGGTCGCACGGGATCCCGGTCTCGATCGGGCCGAGGATGCCGCCCTCGTAGTCGGTGATGACGAGCAGGAACTCGAGCCGGTCGAGGGGCGCCGCGGGCTCCAGGAAGACCGTCTGGACGACCTCGTTCGGATCCCGCCGCTTGTCGACGACCTGGCCGACGAGGAGGCCCTTGGGGTAGGGCGAGCGGATGCCGCCGCCGAGCTCGATCCCGGCGGTGAAGACCTCCTCGCCGATGGTCACCGCGGCGGCTGCGTCGATGTCGGTCATGACGAGCGCCCCGCCCAGCTGGCCGACGACCTTGCCCGTTGCGGCGCTCGATAGGAGCTGCCCGGTGACGGTCGACGTCGAGTCGCTGATCAGGACGACGTGGGCGATCGTCGACCCGACCTCGACGACGCGGCCGATCAGCGAGCCCCCGGCGCCGATCACGACCTGGCCCACGGCGATGCCGTCATCGGTGCCCCGGTCGATGACGACGGCGCGCCGCGCCTCGGACGATTCACGGGCGATCACCGTGACCGTGCGGGTCTGGTACTTGAGCCCGTTCCGGAGCTGGAGCAGCGCCGTCAGGAGCTCGTTCTGGCGCTTGAGCTCCTGCGCGCTCCGGCTGTCGGTGTCGAGCAGCTCGTTGTCCGCACGAAGCAGGGCGTTCTCGCGTCGGAGCTGGTCAATCTCCGAGATCGTCGTGAAGATCGAGCGGACGTTGTCGGCAACGCCGTCGACGGCGACCTGGATCGGCCGGAACGCGAACGCGATCCCGTGCTGGAGGTCGCGGACCAGCGGGTTGGCGGAGACCGACATCAGCACGAGCGAGATGCCCAGGAGGATTGCGTAGGCCGCTGCTCGGCGCCGGACCGTGCGGCTCGCGAGGAGGGTCGTCATGTCGAGATTCTCACCCGCGGAGCTGGGCTCCGCCGATCACCGAGCCCGGGTCATCGAAGCGGCCGGGAGTACGTCTCGGTCACGAGGACCCGGGTCATCGCGTCGAGATCCTGGAGCACCACGCCGGTGCCCCGGACGACGCACGTGAGCGGGTCGTCGGCGACGTGGACCGGCATCTGCGTCGCCTCGGCGACGCGCTTGTCGAGACCGGCGAGGAGCGCCCCGCCGCCGGCGAGGACGATGCCCTGGTCCATGATGTCCGCGACGAGCTCGGGCGGTGTCTCCTCGATCGTGTCCCGGATGGTGTCGACGATCTGCTGCACCGACGGCTCGATGGCCTCCCGGATCTGGTCCGCGCCGACCTCGACGCTTCGGGGCAGGCCGGTGAGCAGATCGCGCCCACGGAGGTTGACGCGGCCCGAATCCCACTCGCCGGGCGACGCCGACCCGATGGCGATCTTGATGTCCTCGGCCGTCCGCTCGCCGAGGTACAGGTTGTACTCGCGCCGCGCGAAGTTGACGATGTCGACGTCCATCTCGTCGCCGCCGATGCGGATGCTCCGGCTTACGACGATGCCGCCGAGGCTGATGACGGCGACCTCGGTCGTGCCGCCGCCGATGTCGACGATGAGGCTGCCAGACGGCTCGCTGACCGGGAGGCCGGCGCCGATCGCCGCCGCCATCGGCTCCTCGATCAGGCGGGCCCACCGGGCACCGGAGTTGAGCGCGGCGTCGAGCACGGCGCGCTTCTCGACCTCGGTGACGCCCGACGGGATGCCGACGATCATCCGGGGTCGGGGCAGCAGCCCGATCCGGTCGTGCACCTTGTCGACGAAGTACCGGATCATCTGCTCGGTCACGTCGAAATCGCTGATGACGCCGTCGCGCAGCGGGCGGATGGCGATGATGTTCGCCGGCGTCCGGCCGACCATCCGCTTCGCCTCGGCGCCGATCGCGAGCACGCGCTTCGTGCGCGCCTCGATGGCGACGACGGATGGCTCACTGATGACGATGCCCCGATCCCTGACGTGCACGAGCGTGTTCGCCGTGCCGAGGTCGATCCCGATGTCCCGGGAGAACAGGCCGAGGAGGCGGTCGAGCATGCCCAGGGGTGCGTTCCTCGTGGGTGGTGGAGATCGGCCGAGCGGTCGGGGAGGGCTCCCGCACGGAGTGGGCGCGGGACGGCAGTATAGCCGCGCCTCCCGATGGACTCGCGGACCTGCACGTGCCCGCGAAGCGATGTCAGGCGGCGGGCGGCGTCCTCGGCCCGAGGCGATCGAAGGCGATGCCGCGGTCGCGCAACGAGACGTAGGCGTCGTGGCCGATGACGAGGTGGTCGAGCACCTCGATGTCCAGCAGCCGGCCGGCGGCGAGCGCCTCGGCGGTGAGGTGCAGGTCGTCGGGTGACGGTGTCGGGTCGCCCGATGGGTGGTTGTGGACCAGGATCACGCCCGCCGCGTCCAGCCGCACCGCGTCCCGGAACAGCTCGCCGACGCGCACCAGCGAGGCGCTGACGTTGCCCTGGTACGCCGTGACGACGCGCAGGACCGCGTTCTTCGTGTTCAGGATCACGACCCGCAGCTCCTCGCGCTCCAGCCGGCCCATCTGCAGGACCAGCCGATCCGCGACGTCGCGCGGCGAGCGGATCGACCAGCGGCCCGCCGGCCAGTCCGCGAGGAGGCGCCGGCCCAGCTCGAACGCGGCCTGGAGCTGTGCGGCGCGGGCCTCGCCGATGCCCGGTACGGCCTCCAGCTCCGGTCCGCTCGCGCGGGCGACGCCGGACAGGCCGTCGAAGCGGCCCAGCACCTCGCTGGCCAGGTCGATCGCCGACCGACCGGCCGTTCCGGAGCCCCAAAGCAGCCCGATGAGCTCGGCGGCAGTCAGGCCGGCTGCGCCCCGGAGCTGGAGGCGCTCTCGCGGCCGCTCCGTCGCCGGCAGCTCGCGGATGCGGCGACCTCGAGCCGCCGCGATCTCGAACGGGATCGGTCCTTCGCCCACGGACATGGCCGCTCCCCTCGGACGGTCGGATCAGGGTCGACAGCCGCGGAGCGGCGCCTCCGAGCCCGGACGACGGAAGCCCGCCGATTCCCCCCGCCATCCGGACCCGGAGACGAGGACGAGGCTACGCAGCGACGCTCACCCGCCGGTCATCGCGCCGCTCACCCGCGGATCAATCCAGGCCACCGGGCCACCAGGGTCACGCGGCAGCGGCGGATTCCGCGATCACGATGAGGATGCCGTTGAACGCGGCGTGCAGCCCGATCGGCGCCCAGATCGAGCCGCTCCGCACGAACAGCCAGCCGAGGGCGATGGCGATCGGGATGCGCACCACGCCCGCCACGACCGCGAGCGAGGCTGCCTCGGCGAAGGAGTCGCCGCCGACGAACAGTGCGTGCGCGAGGACGAACAGCGCGGACGAACGCGCGATCGCCGCCCACGGGCCGACCGTCCGGCGCCAGGCCGTCAAGGCGAAGCCCCGGAACACGATCTCCTCGTACGCCGGCGCGATCACAGCTCCGGCAAGGAGGTGCAGGACCAGGCCCTCGGTCGTGCCGGTTGGCGGCAGCGGGCTCGGCGGCGTCACGCCCGCGACCTGGACCGCGAGCGCCGCGAGGACGCCCGTGACGAGGATGACCGGCAACGCGTAGACGGCCCCGCCGAACAGGCCGCGAACCGCGTCCTCGGCCCCACGCGTGAGGCCCATCTCCGACCAGCTCAGCGCACCCTGGCCGACGACGGTGAGCCGGACGACGCCGAGGAACACGACGCCCTGGACGACGACGGCCAGGAGGTCGCCCAGCCCGACCGGGAGCTCGATGCCGAGTGCCACGAGCGGCGTCCCGATGAGGAACCCGGCCAGCGGCAGCGTCGCGACGACGGCCGCGAACACGAGCACCGGCGAGGGGCCGCTGTAGACGAGCCCCGCCGCTCGGCGCTCGATTGCCTGGGCGCCGGCGAGGAGGAGCAGGCCGAGCCCGAGGCCCGCGAGGCCGAGGACCGTGAAGATCTGCGCGCCTGCGCCATCGCCGCCGAGGCCGCCGGTGACGACGAGGCCGCCGCCCACCAGCGCCGAGATCCAGCCCACGACGAAGATCGCCGGGGCGCGACGATTCGCGATGGTGAAGGTCGTCAGTCCGAGCACCGGCGGGGCCGGGTTCAGCGACGACGAGGCTTCGGGAGTGGCCGCCTCGGCGGCCTCCTCGGTCGGAGGAGGTTCGGTCAACCCTCGGCGCGCTGGTCGGACGCGCGGCGCGGCGCCCGGACCGTGGCGCGAACGCGCTCGTTCACTGTCTCGTGGTCACCGGCCGGCAGCGCCTCCCGCGTGGGCAGGCTGACGATCGGCGCCGCCGAGCTCGCGGCGATGAGGTCGGGCCGCTCGAACTCGCGACCGCACCAGGCGCAGAGCGACCAGTCGAGGCCAACCAGGCGGGTGCAGTTCGGGCAGACCCGATTGAGCCGGGTTCGACAGGTCGGACAGATGATCCACGACGAGTCGACCCGCCGGTCGCAGCTCGGGCAGTGGGGGATCGCCTCGATCTCGGAGAGCATCGCCTCCTCGGCGAGGTTCCGCTCGTAGACGTCGCCGATGCGCTCCTGCGGCCGGATGATCCGGTAGGTGAACACGGCCAGCGGGAAGAGGACCGGCGTGAAAACGATGACGAACGCGGCGGCGAGGTACGGCGCGAGCGGGTTGTCGCTGCGCGACTGCATGTCGCGGAATGCCCAGTACGCCGCGGCCAGCCACAGGATGATCCAGTAGATGACGCCCAGCTGGATCGCCAGCTGCACGACCGGGTTGTTGAAGATCGAGCCGATCGCATCGCCGATCGCGTCGAAGATCTCTTCCATTCGCCGTGCGGCGCCTCCGTCTCGAGAGCCGTCGCGGCGAATGACCGCGTCGACCGGCGGGCAGTGTAACAGGGGCCGAATCCGGCCCAGCGTGATCGTACGGACGCCCGACGCAGCGGTTTCGTGACGCCGGCGGCGTCATTCGAGGGCATCCTTCGAGGGTGTCCTTCGAGGGTGTCGGCGCGGCCGATCGCGGTTCGTCAGCCCGTGGCACCCTCGCCGGCCGCCACTGACGCCGCCCCGGAACCAGGACCCGGCTCCGGTTCGGCATCGCGAGCGCGTCGCGTCGACAGGTGCGTCGTCCAGGCGGTCGCTCGCCAGGCGAGGGCGCCGCCCAGGACCGCCAACCCGAGCACGACCGTCCCGACGAGCAGGACAAGCGCGGCGCCGAGGTCGATCGGGGGCACCTCGTCGATCAGGTACGCCCGGACGCGCTCCCAGGAGCGGCCGGCGGCAAGCACGAATGGCACTGCGATCGCCGCAACGACGGCGCTGGTGAGCAGCAGGGTCGCCACGCCGCGCCGACCGACGACACCCCGGTACGCACTGCGCAGCGATCGCCAAACGGGCTCGCCGGCTCCCGCACGGCGCGCGGCCAGCCCGCCGGCCGCCTCCGCGACCAGCCACGTGACGAGCACGACGACGATCGCATCCGGTGCGCGCAGGACCACCCGTGCCGCCAGCGGCAGCGAGGCGTCGCCGGGTGACAGCAGCTCGTCGTAGGTCGCGGTACCGAGGCGGAGCCCGGCGTAGGCGAGCGCCACGAGCGTCGGCGCATGTGCCCCGATCCGCGCCGCGAATGCGGGCAACGTCGATCCGCGAGCCTGGCTCCAGTCGACCTCGAGCTCCTCGTCGGCGGCCGCCTCGCGTGTAAGCACCAGGTCGAACCACGAGCCGGCGATGCCCAGGGCAGCGAGCCCAACGAGGATCAACGCCAGGGCGATGGTCACGAGGACGACGCCCTCGAGGGACGGGCGACCGAGGAGCAGCGCCTCGATCGGCGGCGCCAGGCTGGTCGTCACGCTGGCCGCGGTCGGGAGGGTGATGATCGGGAGGAGGACGATGAGGATCCCGCCGCGGACCAGGAAGCCGGCGAGCGCGATCGCCCACCATTCGGGATGCGCGAGCGTGGAGGCAAGAGCCGACCGCATCGAAGCGCCCCAGCTCAAGGTCACCCGCGCTCCTTCCTGCCGATGACGCCCCGGACGGCCCGAGGATAGCGTCGGTTCCGGCGGCTCCCGCCGCCGGCTGGGCTAGCGACGACCAAGGCCCTCGATCGCCCGCCGGAATGCCGTCAGCACCTCGGTCGCCAGCGCGTTCGGTCGCATGGCGGCAGCGCGAGCCGGCTCCCACCGGAACGCCGCTCGAACGACCGCTGGGCAGCGCCACGGCCGCTCCGGGTCGGCCGGCGGGATGGCCAGCCCGAGGCGGATCTGGAGCCGCCCCGCGTCCTCCAGGATGAGGCCGGACAGCCCGCCCGCGAGGGACGGTCCGAGGCGCGCGAGGGGTGGCTCGGGCGGTGGCCCCGCGGCGGGTGCGAGCTCGACGAACGTCGCCAGGCCATCGGCGGCGGCCACCCACAGGACCGCGGTCCACCAGTCGTCCGCCGGCGTCGACGGCCTGCCCATGCCCACCGACAGCGTGAGATCGCCGGCGCGGAGCTCCTGCTCGCGGAGGAACGAAGGCCCGGGAGCGGGCAGGCGCTCCGACATCTGCTCGGGCATCGCGCCTAGCCGGACTTCGCCTCCGGGGCGTCCTCGTTCGTGGTGACGTCCGGGCGATCGTCCTCGGCAGGGTTGATTGCCGTCGCAGCCTCGGGAGTTGGCGCCGAAGTGACGCCCACCGGGCTCTCGCCGGAGAGCAGGTCCCGCTGGGCCTCCGCCTGCGCCTTCTGGACCTCCAGCTCCGCATCGAGCGCGGCGAGCTCCAGGCGCAGCATCTCCTTGCGGACTTCCTCCGACGGCGGCTCGATGCGCCCGCCCAGGTCGGAGGAGTCGGCCGGCTTCTCCGCCCCGAGCCACGTCGCGAGGCGGCCCGGGTTGATCCGTCCGGCGCGCGAGACCGCGCCCAGGTCCACCTGGGTGACGCCGAGCACCTCGCCCTCGGCCGCCTCGTGCAGGGATGCCCCGCAGGACGGGCACGTGGCGGCCGCCGCGGGAACGGTCGCCGAGCACCACGGGCAGGTTGTCGATGGGCCGGTTGGCCCACCGGTCGATGGCCCGCCGGCCGATGCGTTCGTCGTCTTCTTGCGTGCCGCTGCCATGCCGCCTACTCCCACTCGATCGTGGCGGGTGGCTTCGAGGAGATGTCGTAGACCACTCGGTTCACTCCCGGGACCTCATTCACGATTCGGCTGCTCATCTTGGCGAGGACCTCGTACGGCAGCTTCGCCCAGTCTGCCGTCATGCCGTCCTCGGACGTCACTGCGCGAATGGCTACCACGTTGGCGTACGTCCGGCCATCCCCCATCACGCCCACGCTCCGGACGGGCGTGAGGATCGCGAACGACTGCCAGACATTTCGATAGAGACCCGCGGCCTTGATCTCGTCGATCACGATCCAGTCCGCCTCGCGCAGGGTGTCGAGCCGCTCAGCCGTCACTTCGCCGATGATCCGGATCGCGAGCCCGGGCCCGGGGAACGGCTGGCGGTGGACCATCGCGTCGGGCAGCCCGAGCTCAACCCCGACAGCTCGAACCTCGTCCTTGAACAGGTAGCGGAGCGGCTCGATCAGCTTGAACCGCAGGTCCGCCGGCAGGCCGCCCACGTTGTGGTGGGTCTTGATCTTCTGGGCCGCCTTCGTCTCCGAGGTGGCGCTCTCGATCACGTCCGGGTAGAGCGTGCCCTGGGTCAGGAAGTCGATCCGCCCGGACGTCTCGATCTTGGTCGCCTGCTCCTCGAAAACGCGGATGAACTCGTCGCCGATGATCCGGCGCTTCTGCTCCGGGTCGATGACCCCCGCGAGCCGGGCGAGGAACCGCTCGCGGGCATCGACCATGACCAGGCGCATGCCCAGGTTCTGCTCGAACGTCGCCCGCAGGAGCTCCGATTCGCGCTTCCGCATCAGCCCGTGGTCGACGTAGATGCACGTCAGCCGATCGCCGACCGCGCGGTGCACGAGCGCCGCCGCGACCGCCGAGTCGACGCCGCCCGACAAGGCGCAGATGACCTTCCCGTCCGTTCCGACCGAGCGGGCATGGGCGTCGACGCGGGCGCGGATCCCGGCCACGGTCGACTCGATGAAGCTCGAGGGCGTCCATGTCTGGCTCAGGCCGGCGACGCCGACCACGAAGTTGCGCAGGACGTCGCGCCCATGGGGCGTGTGCACGACCTCGGGATGGAACTGGATGCCGTACAGGTTGCGCGACACGTCGACCAGCCCGGCGAACGGCGTCGAGTCGGTCTGGGCGGTGGCGGTGAAGCCCTCCGGCAGCGTCGTGATCGAGTCGCCGTGCGACATCCACACGGGCTGTGCCCGGTCGAGGCCTTTGAACAGGCCGTCCTCGGTCCCGATCGTCAACGTGGCCGGCCCGTACTCGCGCTTCGGGGTCGGCTGCACGTGGCCGCCGAGCTCGTTGGCCATGAGCTGCGCGCCGTAGCAAATACCGAGGACCGGCAGTCGACCGCCCCAGATCGCGGGGTCGGGCTTCGGTGCATCGACGTCGTACACCGAGTTCGGGCCACCCGACAGGATGATCGCGCTGGCGCCGCGGCGCTCCAGCTCGGCCAGCGGCGTGTCGTGGGGCAGGAGCTCCGAGTAGACGTGGAGCTCCCGGACGCGGCGGGCGATCAGCTGGGCGAACTGGCTGCCGAAGTCGAGCACGGCGACGAGGCCCTGCGCCTCGCCACCCGGGTGATCGGCTGCGGTTCGGTCGGGGCCCGGGGCGTGGAGCGCGGTCTCGAGATACGCCTCGACCTCGGCGTCATCCGGAGCGAGGACCCGATGGCCCGAATTTGCCGCCTCGCCATGGACCGTCCTGCCCTTGCCCGCCACGGGCAAAGTCTAGCCGGGCGTCGTCGCCCGGGACCGAGTCGCCGGACGGTCGACCGATCAGGTCGTCAGGGCGCTCGCCCGGCCGAGCACGACGCCGACGAGTCCGCCGAGCTTCTTCGCCATCCCGGTGCCGCCGGGCGCCGCGATCGTGACCACGAGCTTCCCCGCACGTACGACCGCGGCCGCATAGTCGTCGGCGCTCCCGGCTGCCCCGTCCCAGCCGACCGCCTCGTCCGAGCCCGGGATATCCAGCCTGACGGGGTCGGCCGTCGTCTCGGTGAGGATGACGCCGAAGGTGTCCTCGGCGGCCGCGGGGTCGTCGTCGACAAAGACGTCGAGCTCGATCCCCCCGGTTGCCCCCGACTCGCCCGCGTACACGCAATAGGCGGAGCCGGGCCCGTCGGAGGTGACGCTCGGCTCGCCCGCCCCGCTGATGCCCACCGCTTCGAAGTCACCGGGCCCGAGCAGGCCGCACAGCTCGTCTGGGTCCGTGACCGCGCCGCCGGTCGGCTGGCCGGCGACAGCCGTGGGCAGGACCGGTGCGGTCGTGGGGCCTGGCGAGGCGCCGCCACACGCCGCGACGAGGAGCGTCGCGACGACCGCTGCCATCGCAATGAGGTTCAGTTGGGTTCGCCCGGTGGATGGCATCGATGCTCCATCGTTAGACAGCAGGGACCGCGGGCAGGCGCCGGGCGGAGCACGGAGTCTATCCGCGCGGGCCAACCCCGAGTTGCAGATCGGGGCCAGCCCTGACGACCAGGCTCTCATCTCGGCATACGGTCGGGGCGTTACCGTTCGAACCTTGGAGGATCAGTCCATGCAGCACCGATCGGCCGATCAGTCCAGGATGACGCCCAGCGGCGTTCGGATCCTCATCGGAGCCACATTCGCCGTCGCGTTCGCGCTCGGAGCGTGCACGGGCACCCCGGCCGCCACGTCCGGTGCGGCGACCGCGGTTCCGACAAGTGCCGGGTCGGACCCCGTCGATAGCGCCATCGTGGGCGCGTGGACGACTTCGGTCACCAAGGGCGACTTCGAATCCGCCGGCCTTACGGATCCTGGCCTCCAGAACGAGAACTCTGGAACGTTCACCTGGACGTTCGCCGCCGACGGCACGTGGACGCAGGTGCAGGAAAGCCTCGATGGATCGCCCATCAACAGCCCGATCTTCCGAGGCACGTACACGGTGGACGGGGCGTCGCTCGTCGCGGTCACCGAGTTCCCCGAGCCGTACCGAGACAGCGGCCTGCACTACACGTTCGCCGTGGACGGCACGAGCGCAACCTTCGACCTCCTCGACCCGCCCGATCCGGTCCTGCCGGTCATCGTCGAACTGCATTCCTGGACCCGCATTTCCTGATGAGCGCGAGCGCGAGCCCGCGGTCGCGTCGAACGCTCGCCCTCGCGATCATCGCGCTCGCCGCCGGGACGCTATTCGGGGGCGTCGCGGAGCTGGAGCAGGCGCAGTACAGTGACCGGCCGCCGGCGTGGGTCCTTGCGGACTTCGTCGGCGGTTGGACGTTCCTTCTCACGGGCGCGATCGCCTGGGCTCGCCGGCCGGACAACCGGCTGGGGCCCCTGCTCATGGCAATCGGGTTCGCCTGGTTCATCGGCACCCACTCGCGAGCGGACGTCGAGTGGATGGGGCACCTGGCGCGGAGCTTCCAGGGCTACTACGAGCCGCTGATCGGCGCCCTGGTCCTCGCATATCCCTCGGGTCGGATCGCAAGTCGGGTCGGTCAGATCGTGATCGGGGCATGGTTCCTCGACCACGCCGCGTGGTCAGCAGTGCAACTCATCCTCAACCGACCGCTCTCGTGGTATGGCTGCGCGACCTGCCCGGACACCGTCGACGCATTCATCGCGAATTGCCGGCTGCTGGACGGCATCGGCCCGATCTCGCTCTCGATCAGCGTCGCGCTGGCGATCGGCGTCCTCCTGCTCGCGGCGCGGCGGGTGCTCGCCGCCGGCCCGGCTGGCCGGCGACGCCTCGCTCCGGTGGTGCTCGCGTCCCTGGCGCTCGGCATTGGGATTGTTGCCACGAATGGCTTCAGGGTGCTGATCGACCCGCAGCTGTACGTCGATCCACGCATAGCCGCGCTCTCGTACGTCATCGGCATGCTCGCGGCGGTGGCCGTGCTCGCCGGGCTCCTCCAGGATCGACTGGCGCGGACGGCCGTGGCCGACCTCGTGATCGATCTACGGCGCGACGCCACCGCCATCGGCGCCGACCCGCGGAGGCTCAGGGACTCCTTGCGACGAGCCCTCGGAGACAGCACGCTCGAGCTTTTTCCGTTCGATCGATCCGCAGGCGGCTACACCGACGCCGAGGGCGTGCCGACCGACCTCCCGCCGTCTGGTCCAAAGCGAGCGGTGACCTTGATCGGGAGCGACCGCGACCTGGTTGCGGCCATCGGCCACGATCCCGCGCTGCTTGACGACCCGGGCCTGATCGCCGCGGTGACAACGGCGGTGCGTCTCGAGTCGGACAATCGCCTGCTTGCCGGGGAGGTGGATCGTCAGCTCGCCGAGCTGCGAGCCTCGCGCGCGCGGATCGTCACGGCGACGGACGCCGAACGGCGCCGGGTGGAGCGAGATCTGCACGATGGGGCGCAGCAGCGCCTTGTGTCGTTGTCGATGGAGCTCGGGCGGCTGCGCGGCGCTGCCGCGAGAACCGGCGACGCCGCGACCGTCGAGGCACTCGGCGACCTGTCCCGCGAGCTCGAAACGGCGATCGAGGAGCTTCGGGAGCTGGCGCGAGGGATCCTGCCGCCCATCCTGACCGACGCCGGCCTCGGTCCAGCCATCGAGTCACTTGCCTTGCGGGCCTCGCTCCCGGTCGACGCCGAGGTGGCGCTCGAGGGCCGGTTGCCGCCATCCATCGAATTGACCCTGTCCTTCGTCATCGCGGAGGGGCTCGCCAACGTGGCGCGTCACGCCAACGCATCGCACGTCACCATTCGCATCGCGCGACACGAGGGCCGCGTATCCGTCGAGGTCCGCGACGACGGGGTGGGCGGCGTCGAGCCGACCCGCGGCAGTGGGATCCAGGGTCTCGTCGATCGAGTTGGCGCGCTGGGTGGAAGCCTCAGCGTGGACAGCCGGGCGGGTCGGGGGACGACCCTCCGTGCCGAGGTGCCCGTTCCGTCATGACCGATGCCGCGATCGACCCACCGATTCGGGTCACGATTGCCGAGGACAGCGTCCTCGTCCGCGAAGGCCTGGTGCGGCTGCTACGAGAGGCGGGCTTCGATGTACTTGGCGCCACTGGCGACCCGGCCTCGCTGCTCGCCTCGGTAGACGCAGATCGACCCGACGTGGTCATCCTCGACATCCGCATGCCGCCGACGCACACGGATGAGGGGCTCCGCCTGGCCGCCGCAATTCGTGCCCGCTCGGGGCCACCGATTGGGGTCCTGCTGCTTTCGCAGTACGTCGAGGCAGCCTACGCATATCAGCTCATCGAGTCGGAGGCGGCGGGCGTCGGCTACCTGCTGAAGGACCGACTCTCCGACATCACCGAGCTGGCGGATGCCATCCGGCGAGTGGCGCGCGGCGGCTCAGCGATGGATCCGAGCCTCGTGGCCCAGCTGATGCGCCGGCGGCGTGAGCACAACCCGCTGTCCGAGCTTACCGATCGAGAGCGCGAGGTCCTCGCGCTGATGGCCGAGGGCCAATCGAACCAGGCGATGGCGACTCGCCTCGTCATCACGCTCAAGACCGTCGAGACACACGTGGCGAGGATCTTCTCGAAGCTCGGGCTCGAGCCGCAGCCGGATGGCCACCGTCGCGTCCTGGCGGTGCTCACCTACCTTCGGGCGCGCTGATCGGCGGTACGCGTACCCTTCACCACGGAGATGCTCGAACGTCGCGGACTGCTCCGAGGGAGGGTCGCCGCCTCGATCGGCGCGGCATTCGCGATGATGCTGGTCGGGTGCGGTCCGAACGTCACGCCGACGACCCCCGCGTCCGCGTTCCCGCCGGCATCTAGCGCCGCCACGGACGGCCTGCTTCCGACCGCGCACCCAACGGCCGCGTCGGTCGCGCAGCCGTGTACGCTCGCCGAGCTCTCGGCATCCCACGGCCTCGTCGAGGGCGCCGCGGGATCCAGGTTCACGACGATCGCGCTCATCGCGACGGTCGAATGCTCGATCGATGCCTTCCCGGCGGTGGGCCTCCGCGATTCGACGGGCGAGGTCCTCGTCGGCAGCGCCGCGGGCGGCCCGGGCCGGATCGAGCTCGTCGAAGGGAGTTCGTACTCCTCCGACGTGCGGCTCGCCAACTGGTGCGCCCCGGAGCCGGCCTTCCCGTTGCGGCTCGTGATCCACCTCGGCGAGGAGGAGCTCCCGGTGACCGGCGATTCGTTCGCCGAGGAGGGAGACCTCCCGCCGTGCAACGGCGAAGGCGGCCCGATCCTCGAGGCGAGCGGCTGGGAGTTGCCCTAGCCGGCCGTCGTCCCAGGGTCGGCGGACGATGCCCGGCAGTCGGCGCACAGCCCCGACAGGGTGAGGTGCCCGAGGTCGGCGCGGAATCCCGTTCGCCGCTCCAGTGGTGCCACCAACGCCCTGGCCGTGGGCGCGTCCATCTCCCAGATCCGTCCGCAGGTTCGACATTGCAGGTGGGCGTGCTCGATCTCCGGGAAGACGTGAAACTCCTCACGCCCCGACGCCGAGTGGCTGTGCTGGAGGTAGCCGAGCTCCTCGAGGACGTCGAGCGTGCGATAGACCGTCGACGGGGTGGCGTCCGGGTCCCGCTCGCGGCAGCGCTCCACGAGCTCGCTCCCGGTCACGTGCCCCTTCGTCGCCTCGAGGACCTCGAGGACGAGACGCCGCTGGGGCGTCCAGCGGAGCCCGCGGGCGCGGAGCGCGTCCCGGATGTCCTCCCACGGCAATGTGCCGGATGGCGTGGGATCGATGACGACCTGGCCCGCGTGACCGGGCTGATCGGTTGATCCGGGAGGGGTCACGCCGCGAAGTATCGCACGAGGGGACCTTGTTGACGGCTGTTGCAATAGACACGGGTCCCGATTACGATGCGAACCCGACCACACGAGGAGTCGATCGATGCTCGCCGCGCTGACTGCTGCAGGGCCGGGGAGAGGGGTGCCCGACGCGCTCCACGCCCCGGACGGGTTCCTGACGACCGAGGTCGCCGCAGTCATGTGGCTGCTGACGGTCGCGGTGCTCGCCGTGGCCGTGCGGCGGACGAACCGGACGCTCGACGAGCGCGCCGTTCCCCTTCTCGGCGTGATGGCCGCGTTCATCTTCGCCGCTCAGATGTTCAACTTCCAGGTTGCCGGCGGAACCTCCGGCCACCTGCTGGGTGGCGTGCTCGCGGCGGTCCTCCTCGGGCCGTGGGCGGGCACCCTGGTGATGACCTGCGTGGTCGCCACCCAGGCGCTCATCTTCCAGGACGGTGGGCTGGTCGTGATGGGCGCCAACATCTTCAACATGGGCGTGGTCGGGACGCTCGGCGGCTTCTTCCTCTATCGGCTGGTCGCCGGCCTGCTCGGGGGCGAGGAGCGAGCGCGCATCCCGGCCGCGGCGATCGCCGCCTGGGTCTCGGTCGTCGCCGGCGCCGCGCTGATGGCCGCGGAGCTCGCGATCAGCGGTCGGTCGCCGATCGAGATCGCCCTGCCGGCAATGGTCGGTGTCCACGTCGTGATCGGGGTCGGCGAGGCGCTCATCACGGCCGCCGCCCTCGGGTTCATCGCCGTGACTCGCGCGGACCTGCTCCAGGCCGCCCGGCGCGCCGTGACCCCGGGTGTCGGAGGCGAGCCCGCATGACGCAGGAATCCCGCACGAGCCGGCCGAGCCGAGTTGGGCGCGCCTGGTGGGTCGTCGGATTGGTGATCGCCGCCCTCGTCGTCGTCATCTTCGCCCCATTGGCGTCCGGCGACCCCGACGGCCTTGAGCGCGTCGCGGAGGACCACGGCTTCCTGGCCGCCGCCCAGGCAGCGATCTACTCGATGCTGCCGGACTACACGATCCCGGGTCTCGACGGCAACGCGTCGACCATCGTCGCTGGCCTCGTCGGGGTCGTGATCGTGTTCGCCGTCATGCTGCTGCTCGGACGCGTCCTCGCTCGTCGAACCCGCTAGGACGCTCGTCGGCTGGACCTCGACCGGTACATCCACAGGGAGAGCGCCCTTCACCGCGCCGACGCCCGGGTCAAGTTCGTCGCGACGGTGCTGTTCATCGTCACCATCAGCCTCCTGCCGGTCGGCGGCTATGGCGCGCTTGGGGTCGCCTGGCTCGTCGTCATCGGCGTGTCCGTCGCGTCCCACCTCGGTCCGCTGCGGCCCGCCCGTCGCGCGCTCTTCGCGGCGCCGTTCCTCCTCGCTGCGCTCCCGCTCGTGTTCACGCGGCCCGAGAACCCATTGGGCTCATTCGACCTCGGCCCGCTCACGCTGACCGTCAGCGGCGAGGGACTCCGCCAGTTCACGACGATCGCGCTCAAGAGCTGGATCAGCGTGCAAGCCGCGCTGCTGCTCGCGTTCACCACGCCATTTCATGAGCTGATCGACGGCCTCCGGCTCCTGCGCCTGCCCTGGATCATGGTCGCGATCATCAGCTTCATGTACCGCTATCTCGGGGTCATGGCCGACGAGGCGACCCGGATGCTGCGCGCCCGCGCGTCGCGCTCGGCCCAGGTCGACGGGCGGGGCGGCGGGTCGATCGCCTGGCGGGCGAGGGTCACCGGCGCCATGGTCGGGACGCTCTTCCTTCGCTCCTACGAGCGCGGCGAGCGCGTCTACGCAGCGATGCAGGCCCGAGGCTTCGAGGGCGAGGTGCGGCACGTGCACGGCCGGAAGGTCGGGATCGGCGAATACGCCGCGCTGCTGGTGGTCGTCGGCGGGTGCGTCGCCTTTGTCGCCCTCGCCAACGCCTGGCTGCCGCGATGACGTCCGGCGGCGTCCACGGGCACGCCCACGCCCACGTCCATGACCACGAAAGCGGCGCGGATGCCCCGGGCCACGTCCACGACCATGCCAGCCCGAACGATGGCGCCCGAGGCGAGGGCGTACCGCTCGTCGCCGCCTCGATCGACATCGAGCACCTTCACTTCTCGTATCCCGATGGCTTCGAGGCGCTTCGCGGGATCGACATCGCCATCCCCGCCGGCGAGAAGGTCGCGATCGTCGGGCCGAACGGGGCGGGCAAGAGCACGCTCCTCCTCCATCTCAACGGCACGTACCAGGCGACGCATGGCGCCGTACGGATCGGCGGGACGGTGGTGGATCGATCGAGCGTCAAGCGGATTCGCGCGCGGGTCGGCCTCGTGTTCCAGGACCCTGACGACCAGCTCTTCAGCCCGACCGTGTTCGAAGACGTCGCCTTCGGGCCGCTGCACATGGGCATGCCCGAGGACGAGATCCACACGCGGGTCGAACGGGCCCTCGCCGCCGTGGGGATGAGCGGCTCGGAGCGAAGGATCCCGCACCGGCTCAGCCTCGGTCAGCGGAAGCGGGTCGCGCTCGCGACGGTGCTGTCGATGGATCCCGAGGTCCTCGTCTTCGACGAGCCATCGGCCGGCCTCGACCCGCGGGGTCGGCGGGAGCTGATCAGCATCCTGCGCGGCCTGCCCCAGACCACCCTCGTTTCGACGCACGACATGCGGCTCGTGGCGCAGGTGTTCGAGCGGACGGTCGTCATGGACGACGGCGTGATCGTCGGCGACGGTCCGACCTCGGTGGTCCTGGCCGACGAGCAGCTCCTGGAGGCGCACGGCCTCGAACGGCCCTAGCCGGGCTCGCGTTCTCCGATGGCGCGCCGCAGCAGCCTGAAGACGGGCCCGCGCCCGAGTCGCTCCGCCGGGGTGCCGTAGCGCAGGATCAGGTCCGTCACTGCACGGGCCGCCTCCGGGCCGGTCAGCAGGTCGGCCGTGGCGTCCCACGTGGCGTCGCCCAGGGACACGCGGCAATGCGGGTTGGCCTCGAGATTGCGCGCCCAGTCGGCGTCGTCGGCGCCTGCGGCGACGAGGAGGCTGCCGTCCGGCGACTCGACGTACCCGAGCGCCACCTCGATGGGCCTGCCGGAAACCCGACCCTGGGTCTCGAGCCGAACGACCTTGCCCCAGCCCGCGAGCTGCTCTCCGACATCGTCCAACTGACGGCTCAGGCGGTTGCAGCGCAAGGCGGCGCCGAGCACCGCAAGCGAGCGCACGTCGACGTGCGTGAGCGCGGAGCACAGGCGGCAACGCGGCGATGCGGCCGCATCAGCCGTCAGTCAGCGGGTGCGCGACTGCCAGGACTTGCCCTCGGTCTGCACCGCCGGCGCGTACACCAGCTCGGCCGCCCGGAGGTCCTCGAGCGTTCGTGCCCCGAGGGCCGCCATCGACTGCCGGAGCGCGCCGACGAGGTTCTGTGAACCGTCGCTCACCGTTGCCGGTCCGAACAGGATCTTCTCGAGCGACCCGGCCGTCCCGACCTTGATCCGCGTGCCGCGTGGGAGCACGGGTGATGGAGCTGCCATGCCCCAGTTCACGCCGCGGCCCGGCGCCTCGGCCGCCCTCGCCAGCGGCGAGCCCAGCATCAGCGCGTCCGCCCCGGCAGCGATGGCCTTCGCCAGCTCCCCGCCGCGGCGCATCCCGCCGTCGGCGACGACCGGCACGTACCGGCCGGCCTCGCGGAGGTACGCGTCGCGTGCTCCCGCCACGTCCGCGATCGCGGTGACCTGTGGGACGCCGATCCCGAGGACCTCGCGCGTCGTGCACGCCGCACCCGGGCCCACGCCGACGAACACCGCGGCGGCGCCCTGCTCCATCAGCAGGTACGCGGCCTCGGCACTGGTCGTGTTGCCGACGGCGACGGGGATCGGCATGAAGCGGGTGAAGTCCGCGAGGGACAGCGGGTCGTAGCCGGTCGCGAGGTGGCGCGCCGAGCTGACCTGCGACTGCACGAGGAACAGGTCCGCGCCGTGCTCGGCGCAGAACGGGCCCCACTTGCGCGCCGCCGCGGGCGTGGCGGCCACCGCAACCCTCGAGCCGGCGGCGTGGATCTGCTCGATCCGCGCCGCGACCAGCTCTTCGCGAACCGGCGCGGCGTAGGCGTCCGACAGGACCGCCTGGACCTCCTCGTCGGGCGCCGACGCGATCCGCTCGATGACCTCGGAAGGATCGTCGTAGCGCGCCTGCACGCCCTCGAGGTTGAGGACCGCCAGCCCGCCGAGCCGCGCGAGCGCGCCGGCGAAGCCGGGATCGACCACGGCGTCCATCGCGGCGGCGAGGATCGGGATCGCGAGGTCGATCCCACAGAACGACTGGCCGAGCTCGACGTCGTTCGGCTCGATCGTCTCGACCCCCGGCGCGAGGGAGACGTCCTCGAAGCCGTACGTCGGGCGGAGGTGGTCGACCTTCGAATCGAACGCCGGCAACGCCCTGCGAGGCGCTTCGGCGGTGCCCTGCTCGATCACCGTTCGAGTCTACCCCGAGCCGTGCTCATCGGCGACGCGCTGCCCGTCCAGGTCGAGGCGGAACCACGCGGCGCGATCGTGATCCAGCAGGTGGTCGCGGATGCGGCCGATGGCCTCGCGATAGCCGGGCCAGACGACCTCGGTCCAGGCGTCGTCGAGCGGCAGCCACCGGAACGCCGTGTGCTCGTGTGACAGCACGGGCTCGACATCGGGGCGTACGCGAACCGCGAAGACCGGGGCGAGCACGATCCCGTCGACGCTCGGCTCGTGGAACTGGTTGACGAGATCGAGATCGAAGAAGGCCTCGATGGCGTCCGGGCCGAACCCGGTCTCCTCCCGGACCTCGCGGAGCGCGGCGAGCGCGACCCGTTCGTCGGCCTCGAGCGACCCGGAGACGCATTGCCAGAGCCCGGGCAGGATCCGCCCGGGTGCGCGGCGGATCAGGAGGATCTCGACACCGGCGCCCGTCGTGCGGAAGACCCAGCAATCGACGAGGTCCGGTCGCAGCGGGCTCACGTCGCGGAGTATGCGGGCCGTCATCGCTAGACTCCGGCAGCGTGACCTGGCATGACGCGGCCTCCCTCGACGAGGCACGCACCGCTCCATCCATGCTGGCCCTGACGGTGGCCGGCGTCGACCTCGTGATCGCCGGCGTCGAGGGCGCCTGGTTCGGTGTCGAGGATCGGTGCGCCCACGCGGGCTGCCTCTTCAGCGAGGACGGTGAGATCGACGGCGACGACCTCATCTGCAACTGTCACGGATCGGAGTACGACATCCGCACCGGCGACGTCCGGCGTGGACCTGCGGAACGGCCCGTTCGCACGTTCCCCGTCCGGGTCAACGGCGATCGACTCGAGGTCGACCTGACCGACCCGTGATCGACCTCGCCGACGTCACGGTCGAGCAGCTCGAGGCCGACCCGTACCCGATCTATGCCGACCTTCGGGCGACAGCGCCCGTCGCGTACATGCCCTGCCTCGACACATGGATGATCACGAGCTGGGCGACCGTCGAGGCGGCGTGCACCGATCCCGTCACGTTCCCGGCGCACGTCGGCCACTCGCCCACCGACCGCGCGCTCGGCGGGATCTCGATGATGACCACCGACGGCGAGCCGGCGAAAGTGCGGCGCCGCCCGTTCGACCCGACGCTGCGGCCCCGGTCGATCGACGCGACGATGCCGGCGACCTTCGAGCGCCTCTGTCGGGAGCGACTCGATGCGCTCGCCGATGGCAGCGTCGCCGACCTCGTCCCGGACTACTTCGAGCCGGTCTCGGTCCTTTCGCTGGCCCATGTGCTGGGCATCGCCGACGCGGTCGACGCGCCGACGCTGGTGCGCTGGTTCGGCGGCCTGGCAGCGGGCGTCTCGAACTACGAGGACGATCCCGCGAAGACCGCGCACTGCGAGGCAATCTCCGCCGAGATCGACAAGGTCGCACGCCCGCTGTTCGAGGCGAAGCTGCGCGACGCGGATGACGGGCTCCTGAGTCATCTCGTCCAGGCGTCCGAGGGCCCGCTCGAGGACCGGCTCGCGTTCATCCTGCCCTCGTTCAAGCTCGTCCTGCTCGGCGGGTTGCAGGAGCCGGCGCACGGCGGCGCGACGATCACCGAGCGGCTGCTCCGGCACCCCGACCAGCTCGCCGCGGTCCGCGCCGATCCATCGCTCGTCCCGGCCGCGATCGAGGAGGGGCTTCGCTGGACGGCACCGATCGGCAATCTCCTGCGCGGCGTCGCCCCGGGCACGACCTTCGCCGGCGTGACCTTCCCGGCGGATGCCCGCGCGATCCTCGTCGTGTCCTCGGCCAATCGCGACGTCGCGATCTGGGGCCCGACTGCCGACGACTTCGACATCTCCCGACCGAAGCGGGCGCACCTCTCGTTCGCCACCGGCTCGCACTACTGCATCGGGCACTACTTCTCGCGGGCGCTGCTCGCCGTGGCGATCCGGATGCTGCTCGAGCGCTTCCCGCGACTCCGCCTGGACCCGGAGCGCGAGCCCGTGTATCGCGGCCACGAGTACCGCTCGCCGAAGTCGCTGCGGGTGCTCCTCGACTAGCGGCTGATCGTCGCCTCGATCCCGTGCAGCTGCTCGAGGTGCATGAGGTCATGGACACCGGCGAAGAGCAGCCACTCGCCGCAACGCAGCCGGCCGACCCACGGATGCTCCAGCGGACACGGATCGGTCTCGTGGCCCTCGATCGACCGGGCCGATCGCTCGATCACGCGCTGGCTCGCGGCGATCCGCCGCCGCAGCTGTTCGCGCGACGCATCTCGCGCACCCGGCACGCCGGGCACGACGGCGGGCGTGTCCGTCGGCCAGCGACCCGAAGCCGCCAGCGCGCCGGCAAGGGAGAGCCCGGCGCGGGCGTCCGCGTCGTGCCCGATCGCCTGGGCGACGTTCCAGTCGCCCTCGCCGCCCGGCGCCGAGAACGCGGCCTCCGGCAGCCGCCCGACGATCTCGTCCAGGGCGGAGGCGAGCGTCGCGAGCTGCGTCACCAGGCCGGCCGCGCTTCCCATGCCCGCTCGCCGTCGGACCTCGCGGCGGACCGAGATGAACTTCCCGGCCTCGATATTTCGGAAAGCCCCGACGGGATCCGGCGCCTTCGCATCCAGCGCCTCGAGCCAATCGCTCACGCCATGCCTATCGCGCACATTGCTCGCTGAGAGAGCAGTTCGGAGATTGACCGGCGCCACATCGTCGTCCGGGGCGCATCGACGCCGCTTCTGCTCGCCGGACGAGCAGCTTGACCGCTGTGTGCTGGTCTAACGGCTCCATTGGGGTGATGAGTCGCGGTTCTGCTCGCTGGGCGAGCAGAGCGACCGGCCATGTGGTGATTCGCGCCTCGTCCTTGGTGATGAGCCGCGGTTCTGCTCGCTGGGCGAGCAGTCTGACCCGAAGACGTCGACTGCTCAGAGCCGCTCGAACCGATCGACCGGGAGGACGAAGACCGTGGCGCCGCCCACCTCGACCTCGAGCGGGTAGGGCATGAAGAACTCGCCCGGCTCCATGATCGGCGGCATCGGGTTGACGACCTGCGTTCGGGACGTGCAGTGCTCGGTGATGATCGCCATGACGTCGTCGACCGCGTCGTCCTCGACCCCCAGCACGATCGTCGCGTTCGACTGCTTCAGGAAGCCGCCCGACGAATGCAGGCGCGTGGCGCGGTACTCCTTCTCGAGCAGGCCGTCGACCAGCGCGCCGGCATCCTCGTTGTGGATGATCGCCACGATCAGCTTCACGGGCGGGAGTATAGGCCCGGGTTCGCTGCGCTCCGGCGCCTCGAGGCGGCGGCGGCGTGCCGAGCGCAAGGCGGCGGCGAGCAGGCGGGCGAGCGCACTCGAACGTGCGTGAGCCCGCCCGCGCAGTCGCCAACGCGGCGATCGGTGCGCCGATGCCGCCTCGATCGGGCGTTCGATTGACGGTCCCCTCGGCTGCTGTAGCATCGGATGGCCTTGACCCCCGATCCCCTCCTCCTCGCGGCCATTCGCGCCGTCGCGCGAAGCGGCGACCCCGACGCGACGCTCGACGAGCTCCTCGAGATCGGCCTGCGGGCAACCGGTGCCGAACGAGCCGCCGCGTACCTGTGGGTCGCCGATCAGGGCGGTCTGGCAGTGGCTGCCGCGCGCGGCTACGCAGCCGACGACATGGCCGCGCTCGAGGCAGCGGCCGCACGGCCGGCCAGCCCGATCCAGCTCGCCGCACAGGAGCGCATCCAGGCGACCGGCGAGCCCGCGGACGGCAGCGCGAACGTTCTCTCGGCGTGGCCGATCGTGGTCGGGCGGGATGGGGTCGAGGAACCGATCGGCGCCCTGGCCTTCGAGGCGGATGCGGCACCGGATCCAGGAACGGCCGAGCGCATCGCCGCGCTCAGCGACCTGGTGGCAGTGGTCGTCGATCGCGCGCGCATGGCGACGAACGCCGCGGAGCGCATCGACTGGGCGGAGCGCGTCTCGAACTCGGACATGCTCACGGGACTCGCGAACGCGCGGACACTGTCGCGGGTGCTCGAGCTCGAGATCGCGCGTGCGGGCCGCCAGGGCAGCGAGCTGACGATCGCCCTGTTCGACCTCGACGACCTGACGGGCTTCAACGCGACCCACGGCCGAGCCGCAGGCGATGACGTCCTGCGGGAGGTCGCCGCGATCGTCGGCGAGTCGGTCCGGTTCGTCGACACGGTCGCACGGTGGGGCGGCGACGAGTTCATGCTCGTGGCGCCGGGCGCCAAGGGCACGACGGTCGCCCGACGCATCGTCGAATCGGTGGCAGCAAGGTCGATGGGTGGCGATCGACGAGCGACGGTGTCAGCCGGGCTCGCGCGCTTCCCGGCTGATGGGACGACTGGTGACGACCTGATCAGCGCGGCGTCGGCCGCGCTCCAGGCGGCCCGCGCCGTTGGCCCGGGAACGCTCGCCGAGGCGACGCACGCTGCCACGAACGGCTCCGGTCCCGGAATCGCCTCCGGGAACCTCTGGCTCGGGAGCCGGCGACTAGGGATTGGCCCGCTGGCGGGCGATCAGCTCGCTTGGGCCCGAGCCTGCCCCGCAGCGACAATCGCACCGCTCGGCGCGGTGGCACCGGGTCCCGGTTCAAGCGTGAGCGCGATGGTCACGCCCTCGGCGGTAGGCGCGCGACTCGCCACGAATGACGCGGTGCCGCTCGCCGTGACCTCGAAGCCGCCGATCGCGACAGGCGTGCCATCGCCACCGATGACCCAGGTCTCGTAGACCTGCGTCCCGGTCGTGGGCGCGAGGTCGCGAACCACGAGGGCGACGGCTCCGTCCGTTCCGACCGCCGCGAGGCCCTCGGCCCCACCGCCACCGGGCGCGACGAGCACCGCGAGGTGCGCGCCTGGGCGGCCCGCCTGATCGAGGACCTCGATGACGCCGTTCCGGTAGGCGACCAGCCCTTCGTTCTCTCGCTGGATCTGGAGGTTCCACACACCCAGTGCAACGATCGCCAGGGCCGCGGCAACGCTGACTGCCGCCCACACCGGGCGTCGGAACACGTCCGCCCAGCCTCGGCTCGGCCGGTCGACAAAATCACGCGATCGCTGCGTGTCGACCGATCGCTGCGTGTCGACCGATCGCTGCGTGTCGACCGATCGCTGCGTGTCGACGGCCCGCTGGGTATCCATGGCGCGCTGCGTGTCGGCCGCCGCGGCATCGAGGATCCGCTGCTTGAGCGAACCCGGCGGCGGTACGAGCTCCACGGCCTCGAACAGGGCGGGAACGACGGAGTGCAGCTCGGCCAACTCGGGATGCGCCTCCGGGCAGGCCGCGAGATGCGCCCGAACCGTCCCGGACTCCGAAGGCTCCAGCGCGCCCAGCACGAAGGCCGGCGCGAGGTCGGCCACCTCGGAGCAGCGCAGGCCGGCGAACGTGTGCTCAGCCACGGTCGCCTCCGTCGAGTGGCAGCATCGCGGCGCGCAGGCCCTGGAGTCCGAGGCGAAGCCGGCCCTTGACCGTGCCGAGCGGCACGCCGGTGCGGGTCGCGATCTCGGTCTGGGTCAGCCCGCCGAAGTACGCGAGCTCGATCGCCTCGCGCTGGACGGCGGAGATGCTCGTCAGGGCGACCTGCACCGCGTCTCGGTCCAGCCGGAGCTCGACGTCCGCCCAGGTGTCGGGCAGCGTCAGCGTGTCGGGCAGGCCAGCCTCGGATTCCGGGAGCTCGACGGTCGGGCGCCGGCGACGGATCGCGTCGACGGCCCGGTGGTGGACGATCGAGAGGAGCCAGGTCCGAACGGAGCCGCGCGCGTCGACATACCGCGTGGCGTTGCGCCACGCGCCCAGGAATGCGTCCTGAACGACGTCTTCGGCAGCCGCACGATCCCGGGTGATTCGATACGCAATTGAGAAGGCCATCGCTCCGTACTGCTCGTAGAGTCGATCGAGCGCCCCGAGATCGCCGCTGACGAGACGGGCAATCTGGCTCCGATCGGTCCGGTCTGCATCGGAACCAGCTCCGCCGCGCGAGACGACCTCGGGCTCGCTCACTGGCCCTTTCGCAGCGCGGCCGTCAACGGTTCACTCAGTGCGCCCCGGCGCCTTTCCACGTGGTGAGTGTAGTCACCGGGATCGGCCGGACGGGCCGCCTGACCCTTGCACGCTATTGCGCCCGGACCTCTGCCATGAAACCGCCGGTTTGCAAGCATCCTTCGCACAATTGCAATGCATTGCAACAGCAGGTTGTGTCGGACCAGTGTTGATCCGACGCGCAAAGTGGTGCGTAACAGGGGCGAGGACGCGCGGCACCCAGCCCCGTCCGACGCACAACAAACCCGAGCCAAGCGCCGGATCCAGGACGCGTCGGTCCGGCGGGAGGGGAATGGTTTGCCTTGGAGGGGGCCTATGGAGCGACGGCGTGCCGCCCTTGGCGACGACCTGTCGACCTTCCCGTACCTCGGTGCTCCGCACTGAGCCAGCAGCAGGGGGATCGGGGGCACCGGGCAGCCGGTGTTCTCCCGCCGCCTCCCGCTCATCCATCGATCGCGGAGGAAACTCGTTCATGAAACGGACAACGCTCAAGACCGGCGGCGTGCTCGCAGCAGCCGCCCTCACGCTCGCGCTGGGAGGCGCTCCGCTGCTCGTCACGGGCGCGGATCACCTCGATGCGCCGGCACTCGGTGGCCTCACCAACATGGCCGGCGACTTCGCGCCGCACTCTGAGCACGGCGATCGCGACATCAACGACGTCTACGTGTTCCAGGGCGCGAACTCGAATCGCACGGTCCTCGCGATGACCACCAACCCGGCGCTCAACCTGTTCGGTGGCGCCTTCGGGACGAACGTCCGCTACGTCATCAACGTCGACGACGACGGCGATGCCAAGGTGGACATCGCCTACGTCTGGCGCTTCAGCCCGACGTTCGGCAGCGGCCAGGCCTACCACGTCCAGCGGTACACGGGCTCCGATGCCCGCGACCTCAAGGGCGGGCGCCTGATCGGGTTCGGTTGGACCGGGACGCCCGGCGGCGGAGTCGGCAAGGACAACGCGAAGGTCTTCGCAGGCCCTCGCAGCGATCCCTTCTTCTTCGACCTCACGGGCTTCGTCGGCACCGTCTTCGGTGTCGGCACGGACCAGCTCGAGGTCATCGACATGACCGCGACGGACTTCTTCGAGACCCTGAACACCAACGCCCTGGTCATCGAGGTGCCGGACAAGCAGCTCGGCGGCAAGAAGATCGCTGTCTGGGGGACGACGTCCTACAGCAGCGGCGGCAAGTGGCACGCAGGCGACCAGATGGGTCGACCCGCGATCAACACCGTGTTCAACACCAGCCTGGTGGATAGCTCGGCCGCGGCGACCAAGAACGCCTTCAACCGGGTGAAGCCACACCGCCAGCCGACGGCCATGGACGGGAAGTTCCGGAAGAACGTCATCACGACGCTCCGGAACATCAACGCGGCCCTCGGGACGGATGACGCGTTCGGCTGCACCGACTACGGCCGGAAGGCCGCCCGCGGCATCGCCGACGTGCTCCTGCCCGACGTCATCACGTACGACGTGCGGACGGCGGCAGCAGGCCCGCTCAACGGCCGAGCGCTGGCCGACGACGTCATCGACGTGGAGCTCGGTCTCACGACCAACGGCTGCGTGACGAGCGACGGCGTGGACGCGCACTCGGATTACCTCGCCTCATTCCCGTACCTCGGTGTTCCGCACTGAGCAGTTCCAGGGGATCGGGGAGCGTCGGGCAACCGGCGCTCCCCGCCAAGCCCCGCCCGCTCGCACCACCTACTCGAGCTGCTGACGGAGCACATCGGATGACCGCACTGAGCCTGCCCCGACGTCGCCGGATCCGCCCCGTGGCGATCCTCGCCGCCTCGTTGGTGGTCGTCGCCGCCTCGCAGCTGGTCACGGCCCTGCGACCCGCGGACAACCCGACGTCCCAGTCGGGCTCGGTGTCCGTCGCCGCGCCCATCGATCCGCCGGGCGCCCCGATCGACGCCCCGACCGACCTCCGGCAGATCGACCACTCGATCGCCGCCTGGACGAAGAACCTCACGACGAACGACAAGGACTTCATCGCCGCCGCGACGCTCGGCCTGCTGTACGAGGCGCGAGCTCGACTGAGCGGCGACATCACCGACTACATCAGGGCCACGGAGGCGACCGATCGATCCCTCGCGATCGAGCCCCGTCAGCTCGACGTCCAGGCGCTCCACGCCCGCCTGCTCTTCGCGACCCACGACTTCTCGGGCGCGCTGGCCGAGGCGGAGAGAGTGGATCGCGCGGCGCCCGATCAGCCGGCCGTGCTCTCGATCATGGGCGACGCCATGCTGGAGCTGGGTCGGGTCGACGAGGCTGCGGCCGCGTACACCCGGATCGATGAATTGACCGACGGCCCGGCCGTCACCGCCCGACTCGCCCGCGTCGCGTTCCTCCGCGGCGATGCCGCAGGGGCCGTCTCGCTGGCGGAGTCCGCGCACGGAGCCGCCGCGACGGCGGGCATCGTGGGCCCGGCCCTGAGCTGGTACGCCTACCTCGCCGGCACGCTGAGCATGTCTGCTGGCGCGCCCGAGATCGCGGCCGACTGGTATGACCGCGCCCTCGCGACCTGGCCCGAGAGCTTCCTCGCACTTGCCGGCCGCGCTCGGGCGTCGGCGGCGCTCGGCGAGACCGACGCTGCGATCGCGGGCTACGAGGCGGCGATCGCGGTCGCGCCCCAACCCGAAGCGCTCGACGGCACTTGGCGATCTCCTCGCGCTCCGTGGCGACACGGCAGCAGCCGAGCAGCAGTACGCGACGGTGCTCGCGATCGCTCGCCTCCAGGGCGACGGCGGGCTCGTCTATAACCGACAGCTCGTCCTGTTCGACGTGAACCATGGCCGCGACCTTGCGGAGGCGCTGACGCTCGCCGAGCGGGAGCTTGCAGATCGCAAGGATGCGTACGGCTACGACGCCTACGCGTGGGCGCTGCTCGCGAACGGCCGCGCAGCAGAGGCCGACGCAGCCATCGGCCAGGCGCTGGCAACTGGCGCGCGCGACGCGATGCTCCTGTACCACGCGGGCGAGATCGCCCACGCAGTCGGCGACGACGCCCGCGCGCGAAACCTCCTCGACCAGGCGCTCGCGATCCGCGGCGCCCTCGACCCCCTGGCCGCATCGCGCGCGGCCACGACGCTGGCGTCGCTTCGATGAGCGCCGCGGCGGCCATGAGCAGTTCCCACCCGGCAGGAGCGCCCCGCGAACGGTCCCGCCGGCGCTTCGCGGCGCTCGGCGCGGTCGTGCTCGCGCTCGCCGTGCCCGCGATCGCGCTGGCGCACCCACTCGGCAACTTCACGATCAACCACTTCGCGGGGATCCGGATCGCGCCGGACCGGATCGCGCTCGATGTCGTCATCGATCGCGCCGAGATCCCCGCATTCCAGGAGCTGCAGCGGCTCGGCGCCGACAGCACGGGCGCGCTCGCTCCCGCGAGGATCGACGCGGAGCGATCGAGCGCCTGCCTCGCGCTCGCGAGCGATCTCAGTCTCGCCGTGGACGGCGCAGCACTTCGGCCGGCCCTCGTTGCGACCGGGCTGACGCTCCCGCCCGGGGCCGGCGGCCTGCCCACGATGCGCTTGGTCTGCGAATACGAAGCGATCCTCGCCGCGCCGATCACCACGTCCGTGAGCGTGGCGTTCGAGGATCGGTCGTTCGCCGAGCGCATCGGCTGGCGCGAGATCGTCGTGGCGGGCGACGGGGTCACGTTGGTCGGCGCAACGGAGACACGGGACCAGGGCGGCATCTCCGACCGCCTGACGAGCTACCCCGACGACCTGCTCGCGCAGCCACTCGACATGCGTTCGACGTCCGTCTCCGTTGCGATCGGCGGCCCGGCGCTCCCGGCATGGACCGCGCCCGACGCGCAGCCCATCGCGGGCGCGACGACCGGCTCGTCGGGCAGCGGCGCGGCGGCTCCGGGTCCCGTGGCGGTCGTCCCGGGTGGCATCGGCGAGGACCTCGCCGCGCTGATCGATACACAGGACCTCACCCCGATCGTGGTGCTCGCCTCGCTGGCGATCGCGTTCGGGCTGGGAATCGTCCACGCGCTCTCGCCGGGCCACGGCAAGACGATCATGGCGGCCTACCTCGTCGGTGGTCGCGGCTCGAGCCGGCAGGCGGTCGGCCTCGGCCTCGCGGTGACCGTCTCACACACGCTCGGCGTGCTGGCGCTCGCAGGAATCACGCTCGCCGCATCGAGCGTGCTTCCGCCAGAGGACCTCTACCCGATCCTGGGCGTCGCCTCGGGGGGCCTCGTCATCGCCATCGGCGCGTCGCTGCTGTGGACGCGCCTGCGCGCGCTCGGGCTCGGCCACGGCCACCCCCATCCGCACGGGCATGAGCATCCGCACAGCGACGATCTCGCCGCGGAGCTCTCGGCCACCGGCCACGGGCATCAGCATGGGTCGTCCGATCCGCACGGGCATCCGGACGCGCACGGGCATGAGCACGGGCATGGCCACGACGACGGTCATCCGCACGCGGGAGACTCGATCTCCTGGCGCGGCCTGATCGCGCTCGGCCTGTCCGGCGGGCTCGTTCCGTCGGCGTCGGCACTGATCCTGCTCCTCGGCTCGATCGCCGCCGGGCGCGCTGCCTACGGGCTGCTGCTCGTCCTCGGCTTCGGGCTCGGGATGGCGGTGGTGCTCGCGGGCATCGGGCTGCTGCTCGTCCACGCGCGCCGGCTGGTCGAGCGCCGGCCATCGGCCGCCCGCCTCCGTGGCATCGTCGTGCCGGTCCAGCTCGCGACCGCGTGCCTCGTGATCGTGCTGGGCGTCGTGCTCACCGGCCAGGCGCTGACGCAGGTCCTCTAGGGTCGAGCGCCGGTCAGAGCGTCTCGAGGACGACTGCCAGGACGTCGTCGAAGACTCGATCGACGTGCCGCGTCGAGTCGACGACCCGCCACCGAGCCGGCTCCTGCCGGGCCAGCTCGAGGAAGCCCTCGCGAACCCGACGATGGAACGGGAGGTCGAACGCCTCGAACCGATTGCGGGCGTCGCCCACCTTCCGCCGGATCCCGACCTCGGGGTCGACGTCGAGCAGGACCGTGAGATCCGGCGTCACGCCGCCGGTGGCGACGGCCGCGATCGACCGGAGCTCGTCGAGCGGCAATCCCGCACCGTAGCCCTGGTAGGCGAGCGTCGAATCCGCGAACCGCGCGCACAGCACGATCTCGCCGGCGTGGAGCGCCGGCCGGACGACGTCGGCGACGAGCTGGGCTCGCGCCGCGTTGAACAGGAGCGCGTCGGCGCGCGGGTCGATCGCCGGCTCGCTCTCGCTGCCGGAACGCCCGAGCAGCAGCCCCCGGATCCGCTCGCCGAGCGGCGTGCCGCCCGGCTCCCGCGTCAGTCGAACGGTGTGCCCCTGCGCTGTCAACGAGTCCGCCAGTCGCCGCGCAATGACGGTCTTCCCGGCCCCCTCCGGCCCCTCCAACGTGATGAACCTCCCACCCACAGAGGGAGTGTATGCAGAGGGCTCGAGAGCCAACGGGCCACTGCGATCGACGGGTGGCGCGTGGCACCTGGCGCCGCGCGCAGGGACATTCGCACCGAAGGGGCGTTGGTCCCGAGCACGGCGACAGGTGCTGAGCGACAGGACCCGTCGATCGCAGGTGCCTGCTACGCTCCCGACCCCGAATGAAAGACCTGACCGACCGCGCCCTCGACACCGCGGCCCAGCTCGGCGCGACCTATGCCGACGTCCGGGTGATCCGGCGCCGCGACGAGTCGATCAGCGTCAAAAGCGGTCGCGTCGAAGGCGTGGCGATGGGCGAGACGGACGGGTTCGGCGTTCGGGTCGTCGTCGACGGCGCTTGGGGCTTCGCCGCCTCAGACACGCTCGACCTTGCCGAGGCGGACCGCGTCGGCGCGCTCGCCGTTCGGATCGCGAAGGCGTCATCGACCGCGCTGCGCCGCCCGGTCGAGCTCGACGGTCGAACGCCCGCCACCGGGACCTTCGAGACGCCGGTGGCCGAGGACCCGTTCAAGATCCCGCTGGAGCGCAAGATCAGCGACCTCGTCGCCGCGGATCGAGGCCGCGGGCGCGGTCAAGGGCGTGTCCTTCACCGAGTCGATGTACTCCGCCCACCGCGAGTGGAAGACCTTCGCGGCCACGGACGGCAGCTTCACCGAGCAGGTCCTCACCCAGGTCGGGGCGGCGGTGGAGGCCAACGCGATCGAGGGCGACGAGCACCAGCGCCGGAGCTATCCCGATGCCGGCGGCGGGTACCAGGCGGCGGGCTACGAGTACGTCCGCGGGCTCGACCTCGAGGGCAACGCCGGCCCGATCGCCGAGGAGGCCGTCGCGCTGTTGACCGCGCCGCAGTGCCCGCCGGGCCGGCGCACGCTCGTGCTCGACCCGTCGATGCTCTACCTCCAGATCCACGAGAGCTGCGGCCATCCCACCGAGCTGGACCGCGTGTTCGGGACGGAGGCTTCCTACGCCGGCACGAGCTTCCTCACGCCGGACAAGCTCGACGACGGCTTCCAGTACGGCTCCGAGCTCGTCACGATCGTCGCCGACGCGACGGCGGCGGGCGGCCTCGGCACGTTCGGCTGGGACGACGAAGGTGTCGCCGCGCAAGCCGTTCCGCTGGTCAAGAACGGCACGTTCGTCGGCTACCTGTCCAGTCGCGAGACTGCGCCGCGCGTCGGCCGGCAGTCTGGCGGGGCGATGCGCGCCGACGGCTGGAACCGGATCCCGCTGATCCGGATGACGAACGTGAACATGCTGCCGGTCCCGGGCATGAGCCTCGACGAGATCGTTGCCGATACCGACGACGGGCTCTACCTCGCCAACAACCGGAGCTGGTCGATCGACGACCGCCGCCTCAACTTCCAGTTCGCGACCGAGGTCGCGTACGAGATCAAGGGTGGCAAGAAGGGCCAGCTCTACAAGAACGCGACGTACACCGGCATCACCTACGAGTTCTGGCGCTCGTGCGATGCCGTCGGCGACGACCGGAGCTTCGTGATGCTGGGCACGCCCAACTGCGGCAAGGGCGAGCCCTCGCAGACGGCGCGGGTCGGGCACGCGGTACCGGGCGCCCGCTTCCGAAACGTCCAGGTGGGTGTCGGCAAATGGTGAGCCGCGCGAACAAGCTCGTGAGTCCGGACGACGGCTCTGCTCCGCGTACTCGTGCCGTTGCCGCCACCCCGGATCAGGGCGCCGCCGCGCGCTCGGTGAACGCGAACGAGCCCGAGACGGCGCTCGCGCTCGCCGAGGAGGTCCTCGGTCGGGCGCTGCGGATCGGCGCCACGGAGGCCGAGGTCCTCGTCATGGCGGGCGACTCGGCGCTGACCCGGTTCGCCAACAGCGAGATCCACCAGAACGTCGCCGAGCGGAGCCTCACGGTGAATCTGCGCCACGTTGTCGGGCGTCGCATCGCCGTCGTGTCGACCGGGCGCGTCGACGCGGAGGGTCTCCGCTCGCTCGTGCACCGGGCCGCGGCGATCGCGAGGAGCTGTGAGGAGCTCGATGACTGGGCCGGGCTGCCGGCGACCCCCGCTACGGCGGCCGCGGGCGGCGGCTCGTCCCCGCGGGCGGCGGCTCGTCCCCGCGGGGCGGCGGCTCGTCCCCGCCGGGCGCCGGATCCGTCATCGCCTGGTCCGATGGCACGGCCGACGCAACCCCCGAGTTCCGTGCCGAGGGCGTGCGGGCCGTGATTGCCGCTGCCGACGCCGCCGGCGTCATGGCGTACGGCTCGTTCTCCACCGAGGCCGAGGCGATCGCCGTCGCCAACTCGGCGGGCATCCGCGCCGCCGAGCGACGGACCTCGTCGCAGCTCCTCACCGTCCACATGTCGCCCGACGGCGGCACGGGCTACGCCGAGGGCGTGAGCATGGACGCCACGACGATCGACGCCGGGGCCATCGGGCGAGAGGCGGCGACGAAGGCGCGCGCCAGCGATCGGCCGGTGACGGTCGAGCCGGGCGACTACCCCGTCGTGCTCGAGGAATATGCGGTGGTGGACATCACCGACATGCTCGGCTACCTCGGATTCTCGGCCCTCGCCGTGCAGGAGGGGCGCTCGTTCGTGGAGCCTGGGCGCCGGATCGGCTCGGAGCTCGTGTCGATCGTCGACGACGGCTCGGACATGGACGGGCTGCCCGCGTCATTCGACTACGAGGGCGTGGCCAAGCAGAAGGTGCCGCTGGTCGAGCGCGGCGTCTGTCGCGAGGTCGTCTACGACTCGCAGACCGCCGCCCGAGCCGGGCGCGCATCCACCGGCCACGGCCTGCCGGCGCCCAACCCATGGGGCCCGTTCCCGCTGAATGCGGTCATGTCGGCCGGCTCGACGCCGCGCGACGAGCTCATCGGTGGCCTCGACCGAGGCCTGCTGGTCACCCGATTCCACTACACGAACGTCGTCCACCCGAAGCTGGCGATGATCACCGGCATGACGCGCGACGGCACGTTCCTCGTCGAAGGTGGCCGGATCGTCGGACCGGTCCGCAACCTGCGCTTCACGCAGTCCTACCTCGACGCCCTCGCCGGCGTCAGCGCCGTGAGCAGCACCCGCAAGGCCATCAAGGGCTTCCTGGGAGCCGCCGTCGTGCCCGCGCTCCGCATCGACGCCTGGACCTTTACCGGCGTCACCGAGTTCTGACCCAAGACCACGATCCCTAGCCCCCTCAGGCACGAACTGCTCGGGCGTTGGGGTCCGCCTGACCAGCGCGAGCGGACGAAGTGCTCGCCCAGCGAGCAGATCCGCGCTGTACGGGCGTTGGCGGTCCGCCTGACCAGCGCGAGCGGACGAAGTGCTCGCCCAGCGAGCAGATCCGCGCGTGTACGGGCGTTGGCGGTCCGCCTGACCGGCGCCAGCGGACGAACTGCTCGCCCAGCGAGCACATAGCCGTCCAACACGAGCGCAGGTGGCGTAACCGACAGGTGAGCGTTCCAACCCACGATTGGGCAATGACTAGTCGCGTGAGAGCCGCAGCTGAGGCGGCAGCAGATGGCGCCCGCATTCGTCTCGACGGAGGTCGGGAGGTGCGCAATGCGCGTCTCGGGCTGGGCATCAGCCAAGCTGCGGCGGGGGCGAGGGTAGGAATGTCGCGTGCTCAGTTCGGGAGGATCGAACGCGCCGAGCTCGGGGGCCTCACGATCGATCAGCTCGCGCGAGCGTCTCGCGCAGTCGGTCTTCGCTTGATGGTTCGGAGCATGCCGGGCGACGACCCCGCAATCGATGCAGGGCAGCTCGCACTGCTGAATTGGCTCAGGCGACTGCTGCCAGTAGCCATCCCCATGCGAACCGAGGTGCCGTTACCGT
Organism: uncultured Chloroflexia bacterium; assembly: GCA_963721765.1. Taxonomy (GTDB): domain Bacteria; phylum Chloroflexota; class Limnocylindria; order Limnocylindrales; family CSP1-4; genus UBA5189. Next base: position 61,523 of record CAVRJP010000001.1, on the reverse strand, counting down.
TCTCAGGAGATCGGCGTGCCTGGGATGGCATCCTCGGTCACCCACCCGACCTGGTGGCCGTCGAGGCTGAGGCAAGGATCAGGGACGTTCAGGCCGTCGAGCGTCGATGCGCGCTGAAGCAGCGAGACGGTCGGGTCGAGCGCGTGATTCTCCTGGTCGCAGCGACGGCGTCGAACCGGGCGATGTTGAACCTCCATCGTGAGGCCCTTCGCACGCGGTTCCCGCTGGATGGACGAGCGATACTCGCGGACCTTCGCGGAGGCCGGCTGCCGGGAAGGAGCGGCATCCTGGTCCTGTGAGCGGGGTCGGCCGTTAGGCTGCAGGGTGATGTCGGTCAAGGAACGGCTCGCGCTTCCGTTTGACGCGGCGGAGCAGCGGCGGATCAAGCGGCTGTGGGTGCGGCATTCGATCGCCGAGGACCGACGCGACATCGACGGGCTCATCGCGACCCTCGCTCCCGAGTGCGTCTACGAGATCGTCGGCACGGCCCTCCGATGGGCGGGGCACGAGGGAGCCCGCGCGTTCTACGCGGAGCTGTTCGCGGCGTTCCCGGACAACCGCTTCGCACTGGCCGACATCGTGATCGGGCCGCAGGGGGTGTTCGAGTCGGTCATCCTCGAGGCGACGCACCGGGCCGCATTCGCGGGCCTCGCACCGACCGGCCAGCCCGTGCGCCTGGAGCTGGCGATCCTGTTTCCCTGGGACCCGGCCGCCAAGCGCTTCGCCGGTGAGCAGATCTTCATCGACCGACGAGCCATCGAGGGCTGAGCCCACCGAGCACTGTTATGCCGCCGCAATGCGGATGGAATGCACCGAACCCTCCCGGGCCATACCGATGTCGCCCGGCCTCGCCGATCCTAGACGGGCTCATGCAGGCCCCCTGGCTGCTCCGCGCAGCGGGCGGCCGGCGATTTGCTCGTCTGGCTGTCGCGCTCGGAGTTACCCCAGCGCTGCTCCTGTTCCTCGCAGTCGGGTCGGCGCATGCCTCCGGCCCGCTCGGAAGTGACGGCCTGCTGACCGGGACGCTGGGCGGCGTCACGGGTTCGGTCGATCCCCTTCTCGGCGAATTTGACGAGAGCGAGCCCGCGAGCCAGGGCATCCTCGGCGGCGCACTGGAGCCGGTGACAGAGGTCCTGGACCCGGTCATCGAGCCGGTGACCGAGAGCGTGGTCGAGCCGGTGACCGAGCTTGTCGCCCCCGTGGTCGAGCCGGTTGTCGAGATCGTCGAGCCTGTGGTCGAGACCGTGGTCGACCCGGTGGTTGAAATCGTCGACCCGGTGGTTGAGACGGTGGTCGAGCCCGTTATCGAAACTGTCGAGCCGGTGGTTGAGATTGTGGTCGAGCCGGTGGTTGAGATTGTGGACCCGGTAGTCGAGATCATCGACCCGGTCGTGGACGTCGTCGACTCGGTCGTCGATCCCGTCGTCGAGATCGTCGACCCGGTGGTCGAGACGGTGGTCGACCCGGTTGTCGAAATGGTCGACCCCGTCGTGGACGCCGTCGACTCGGTTGTCGAGCCCGTCGTCGAGACGGTCGACTCGGTGGTCGACCCGGTCGTCGAGATCGTTGATCCGGTGGTCGACCCTATCGTGGACGTCGTCGATCCGATCTTCGACCCCGAAGCGCCGATCGTCGAGCCGGAACCGGCCGTCCCCTCGCCCGTCGACCCGGCCGTGGAGCTGCCGACCATCGTGCCGCCCGCGGACGAGGACCGGCCGCTCGCCAACGGGCTGGACCGCGGTCCCACGGACGAAGCAACCAAGCCGGCGGATGGGTCCGCCGGTGACCGGCCTCGCGCCGGCGGCGGGACCGTCGTCCGCCCGAACACCCCGGCGTTCCCGTGGAGCGGTGGCTCGGCCGCCACGTTCCCGGGTCCGATCGGCACGCTCGACACGGGCTCGAGCAGCCTCCTCCTGATCGGCTGGCTCGCCCTCCTCCTTGCGGTCATCCCGCCGCCGTGGGCACGGCACCTGCTCCGCGCCGTGCCCATGAGCTGGCGGCCCCAGCACTTCGTCGAACCACTCGAGCCGCCTGGCTAGTCGCGCCGCGGCATTCCGCGGCCTGGGACTTCCACGGCCGCAAGAGTGAGTTCAACGAAGGAGTTTCCAACTGATGAAGCGATATCTGGCCGCGTTCGGCGGAGCCCTCCTGGCTTCGTTCGTGGCGGCAGGCATCGCGCTCGCAGGCGAGCCTGTCGGGCACGATGTCAAGGACCTTCGGCACGGCGACGAGTGGGTTTGCTCGGAGTCGTGCAACCAGGACGGCCGCGTCCTGTACGACAAGTACGGCTTCGGTGGAGCCCGCACGGGCGATGCCGAGGGCGGCGACGTCGAGCAGGATGCCGACCAGGACAACTTCACCTACCAGGATGCCGACGCCACGGCGAAGGCATTCCAGTTCGGAGGAGCCAACCTGGGGCTGAGCTTCCTGAGCCACGGTGACACGGAGCAGACCAACGCCAACGAGAACGAGGCCAAGGCCGAGAACTCGAACGGCACGGTCCAGGTCATCGGGCAGCACCAGGACGCAACCGGTGGAGCTGCCTCGAGCGGCGACGCGATCAGCGCCGACGCCTCGAAGGACAAGTCCACCAAGGGTGACAACTACGGTGGCAATCGCGGGAGCTGGAACGAGTGCGCTTCGAAGTGCGGCGGCTCGAACGGCTCGAGCGGTGCCTCCACCGGCGACGCCGAAGGCGGCGACGTCGAGCAGGACGCCGACCAGGGCAACGCCACGATCCAGGATGCCGACGCCACGGCGAAGGCATTCCAGCTCGGCGGCGCGAACCTGGGCGCCAACGTGCTCGGTCTCGGACGCCCGACGCTCTGCCGCTGCGGCGACGAATCGCAGAACGGCAAGTCGTCAGGGGGCGACCTGGAGCAGTCGAACGAGAACGAGAACTCGGCGAAGGCCGAGAACTCGAACAAGACGATCCAGGCGATCGGCCAGGATCAGCATGCGACCGGTGGCGACGCCAACAGCGGCAACGCCGGCTCGTTCGGCAAGGGCTGGCACGGCGGCAACGGCGCCTCGAGCGGTGACGCGGAAGGCGGCGATGTCGAGCAGGACGCCGACCAGGAAAACTTCACCTATCAGGATGCCGACGCCGAGGCGAAGGCGATCCAGGTTGGTGGCGTGAACCTCGGCCTGAACGTGCTGAGCGACGGCGACCTCGAGCAGTCCAATTCGAACGAGAACTCGGCCAAGGCCGAGAACTCGAACGGGACGGTCCAGGTCATCGGCCAGGACCAGGACGCGACGGGTGGCTCCGCCTCCAGCGGCGACGCCTGGAGCGCCGGCTCTCGCGGGAGCGACGCCTCCAGCGGCGACGCTGAAGGCGGCGACGTCGAGCAGGACGCCGACCAGGAGAACGCCACGATCCAGGATGCGGACGCGACGGCGAAGGCAATCCAGATCGGCGGCGTGAACCTTGGCCTGAACGTCCTCAGCCGGGGCGACCTGGAGCAGAGCAACTCGAACGAGAACTCGGCCAAAGCCGAGAACTCGAACGGGACGTTCCAGGGGATCGGCCAGAGCCAGAACGCCACGGGCGGCGACGCGACGAGCGGCAACGCCCTGGCTGGGCCGCTACTGGGCTGATCACCGAACCCGAAGAACGGCGGCGCCGGCGTCCTTGCGGCCCGGCGCCGCCAACATCGCCTACCGGCTCAGGGCTGGTAGGCGGCCTCGCCGTGGACGGCGAGGTCGAGCCCGACCTCCTCCTCGTGCTCCGGGACCCGCAGGCCGAGCACGAAGTCGACGACCTTGATAATCACGAACGTGACCACGCCGGTGTACGCGACCACCGCGCCGACGGCAATCGCCTGCGTCAAGAGCTGGCCAGCATTGCCATCGATCAATCCGGGGTAGGCATTGATCGCGGTCGTGGCGAAGACGCCGGTCGCGATGGCACCGAACGTGCCGCCTACACCGTGCACGGCGAACACGTCGAGCGCGTCATCGATCCGCAGCCGCTCGCGGAGGAGCGTGGCGCTGTAGCACAGCCCGCCGACGGCCAGGCCGATCAGCACGGCGCCGCCCGCGGTGACGAAGCCCGACGCGGGCGTGATCGCCACGAGCCCGGCAACCGCGCCGCACGCCGCGCCGAGCACGCTGACCTTGCCCCGATGGAGGTACGAGATAAGGACCCAGCTGAGCGTCGCCGCCCCGGCCGCGGTGTTGGTGACGACGAGGGCGTTGGCCGCGAGCCCGCCCGCCGTGAGCGCGGACCCGGCGTTGAACCCGAACCAGCCGAACCACAGGAGGCCCGCACCGAGGACGGTCATCGGGATGTCGTGCGGCTCCATCCGATCGCCGTTGCTGGTCCGACGCCGGCCGATGGCGAGAGCCGCCACGAGGGCCGCGACGCCGGACGATGCATGAACCACCGTCCCGCCCGCGAAGTCCAATGCTCCGAGCTTGAACAGCCAGCCATCCGCCGCCCACACCCAATGCGCGATCGGCGAGTAGACGAACACCGACCACAGCACGGTGAAGATGACGAAGCTCCGGAACCGCTTGCGCTCGGCGAAGGCGCCGCTGATGAGGGCCGGCGTGATCGCCGCGAACATGAGCTGGAAGCCGGCGAAGAGCACGAACGGGATCGTCGTGCCATACGTCGGGTGCGGCGTGAGGCCGACGTTGGCAAACCCGAGGAAGTCCGAGCCACCGATCAGGCCGAGGCCTCCGACATCACTGCCGAACGCGAGCGAGAACCCGACGAGCACCCACACGACGCTGACGAGGGCGAGTCCGAAGAAGCTGTGCATGATCGTCGACAGGACGTTCTTTCGGCGGACGAGGCCACCGTAGAACAGCGCGAGCCCGGGCAGCATGACCATCACGAGCGCCGTCGCCACGAGCATCCAGGCCGTGTCGCCGCCGTTAATCTCCGGCACGTGCTCCCCTCCCATGACTGCGCCACAACTTGTGCACCGTGATGCAGAGCAACTCGGCAACTGGAGCATGGAGCAGGTCCGGGTTGCGCGACGGTGCCAATTCGTGTCAGCCCGTAGCTTGGACTAGTGCATGTTGCACATAGTTATCGTGGCGACGACGACCTGAGGGGGCGGTCGGGGGAGGAGCTACCCGGGCCGGAGAACCCGGGACGGGCTCAGCGCCAGGGGCTCTTCGCGGGATCCGGGTACAGCCGCACGCGGCGGTAGGGCTCGCGGCCACGGGAGCGAGAGACGAGGTTGGCCCGCTCGGCCATCTGGTGCTGGAGCCGCCGGATGTACGCGTTCTGGGGTGACAGCTCCACGGCCTCGGCGCGGTTGATCGCGAGCCCGATCGCCTCCTCGGTCTCGCGCAGCGCAGCATCCCGCGGGTCGATCTCCAGCGCGAAGATCGAGGTCAGCGACGACTGCATCTGCGGGATCGTGTTCGTCTTCAGCACGTAGATCGGGAGCGCCCGCTCCTCCGCCTCGCGGACCATGGGCGTCTTCTGCTTGTACTCGCTGCGAATGGTCATGACGACGTCCGCCTCGTCGACGTCCCGGGCGATGATCACGGGCAGCTGGAGCTCCCGGATCGCCTGCTCCAGCCGCTTGCGGCTGATCCCCTGCGGCAGGACGCGCAGGGTCGGCAGGCCCTGTGGGTCGGGGATGTGGAGCGCGGGGCCGGACTCGTCGACCTCCGCTTCGATCGCGCGGTCCATGAGCGCCTCGTCGTCGGCATCCATGTCGTCCGCGAGCCCCGAAGCATTCACGGGCGCCGTGCCTTCATCGGCCTTGAGCGTGTCGATCGCCCGAGATGCGGAATCGCGCCACGCTCGCTGGCGGGACAGCTCCCGCGCGTCGCGGGCGCGCGGCTCGGGGAGCGGCGCGGTGCCCCGCTCCAGCGGGCCCCGGTCGGCGATCTCGCCCGCAACGAACGGGCCATCGGCAGTCGACCCCGGCGCGCCGGCGGCGGGCCCGGCGGCACCGGCGGCACTCGTGCGCGCACCCGCGGATCCGGGCGAGGACCGGCCCGGGCGCCACGAGCCCGAGGCTCCGGGACGGAAGCCGGGCCGCGCGCGGCGGTCGACGCCGGGCTCGTATGTCCCGCCGCCTCGGAAGCCGGAGTCGCCGCGCCAGCCGGGCTCGGTGCGCCAGCCCCCGCCCGCGCCGATCAGACCGGAGAAGCGATCGGGCATCAGCTGCTCCCGCGGCGAGGGTCGCGGCCGCGACTGCGACCGGTGCACGCCCCCCTCGTCGCGCCAGCGCAGCTCCGGCGAGACCGGATCGCCGCGCAGCAGCGCATCGACCGTGTCGGCGACGTCGGCATGGACGAGCACGCGCTCCCGGTCCTGGATCTCGATCACGACGTCGAACGTCGGTGGCGCCTTGCGCTCGAGCACGCTCTTCTGCGTCCGTCGCCGGCGCGCCTCCTCGTCGCCCAACGTCACGCTCTGGATCCCGCCGATCAGGTCGGACAGCGTCGGGTTGAGCATCAGGTTGTCGAGCGTGTTGCCGTGCGCGGTTCCGATGAGCTGCACGCCCCGCTCCGCGATCGTCCGGGCCGCCTGGGCCTCCAGCTCCGTCCCGATCTCGTCGATGACGATGACCTGGGGCATGTGGTTCTCGACCGCCTCGATCATCACCTCGTGCTGGAGCGACGGGGTGCGCACCTGCATCCGGCGCGCCTTGCCGATCGCCGGGTGCGGGATGTCGCCGTCACCGGCGATCTCGTTCGAGGTGTCGACGACGACGACCCGCTTGTCGAGGTCATCCGCGAGGACTCGGGCCGCCTCGCGAAGCATCGTGGTCTTGCCGATCCCGGGCCGGCCCATGATCAGCATCGACTTTCCGGTCTCGACGAAGTCGCTGATGATCTCGATCGTCCCGTACACCGCCCGGCCGATCCGGCACGTCAGCCCGACGACTTTGCCGTTGCGGTTCCGGATCGCGCTGATCCGGTGGAGGGTGCGCTCGATCCCCGCCCGGTTGTCGTCCCCGAAGCTGCCGATGTGCTCGACGACGTAGCCAATGTCCGCGTCGCCGATCTCGCGCTCGAGCAGCTCGACCTCCGAGTCGGGGTAGCGCGCCTCCGGCCGGCGGCCGAGATCCATGACGACCTCGATGAGCTGCTCGCGGTCGGCGAGCTCCGCGATCGCGGCGACGATCTCCGGCGGGAGCGCCGCCAGGAGGACGTCGAGGTCATCGGCCGCCTCGCGATGCCCGAACGGCTCCGTGGGCGTCGCGGCAGGCGGTGCGGCCTCGATCGGCGTGGGCTCGACCGGGGCGGCCTCGTTCGGCGCGACCTCGATCGATGCGACCTCGATCGGTGCGACATCGTCGGCCACCGGCTTGGCCTTGCGCGCCGCCGCTCGGTCAGCCACGTGTCGCCTCCCACGGGCGCACGGCGGCCGGGACGAGGCTTGGTTCGGCGACGCGAACGAGCGTTTCCTTGAGCAGCAGGGTCAACTTGGCGATCTCCGCGAATCCGGTCTCCTCGAGTCGTCGGTCGGCCGGTGCCTCGTAGGTTCGCACGGGTGCGAGGACACCGTGGTTCGGGCGCCCCGATCCGTTCTTCGCGGTCTGCCGGGCGATCTCGCCGAGGCCGAACTTGATGAGCTCCGACGGGTCGACATCCGATCGACCGAGCAGCCGCAGGTAGTGCGGCTGGTCCTCGCGCGCGACGCCGATCTGGATGAACGCGTCGATCCGAACGGCGTCGGCGCCGTCCTGGACGTACGCGTCGAGGTCGGCGAAGCGCAGGATCGGCGCGAGCGAGCTCCGGGGCACGCGCCAGTTGGAGCCCTGGCGCTCCCAGTCAGGGATCCGGAACGCCTCCAGGCGCTGCACCGGCGCGGGCGTCACCGACGCATAGAGCTGCATCAGCGCGTTCGCGTCGATCGGTCGGGCAGCGCGGATTCTCGCCTTCGTGGCGGCATCGTCGGTCCAGGGCTTGGGCAGCGCCTGGTCGGGCGGTCGATACAGCACGCGCTCCTCGCCGTACCGCGCGAAGCCGGCCTGCATGAACAGCTCGACGTTGTCGTCCGCGTCGGCGCACGCCACGTGGAAGCGGGCTGCGCCGCGCTTCTGGCCCTCGCGCAGGATCTGCTGGACGAGCCGGAAGCGGATCTCGCCGGGGCGCGAGGAACCTCGCGGACCAGTCGCATCGGACGGCCCGATCGCGTCCAGCTCCACGATCGTCCAGTCGTCGCGCCAGTTCTCTCGCTCGACCCGGACGAGTCCCGCGACGTGGCGGTCCGACTCGTACACGAACAGCAGGTCGTGCGGCCGGAACGCGACCAGCGGCAGGCGGAACAGGCTGAACACCCCGATCGGCGGGCCGTTGACGGGCAGCCCGAGGGTGCGCGAGCCCGAGCCCTCCGCCTGGGCGATCCGCGACAGCTCGCCGAGCGCGGGCAGGTCGGTCAGTCGCGCGGCGCGGACCTTGCCGGACGGTCGGCCGGGTCGGCTGTCGGTCACCTCGCGGGCCATCTGCCCTGCTCTCTCGGCGCGGCCGCCGCGGTCAGGCGCGTCACCTCGTCAGTCCGGCGCGGCGCGTCGGGTGCCGACGACGGCCCGAGCCCTCGCCGGGATCGTCGTGCTCGGCGGCCATCGTCGCGACGAGGCGGTGGAAGCGCGGCTCGCCCGCGAGCTCCGGGTGGAACGCGGTCGCGACGATGTTGCGCTCGCGGACCGCCACGATCCGCCCGTCGTCGAGCGACGCCAGCACGTCGACGGACGGCCCGACGCGCTCGATCACCGGTGCGCGAATGAACACGCCGCGGATCGGCTGGTCGCCCATCAGCGGCACGATGAGCTCGCCCTCGAACGAGTCGAGCTGCCGGCCGAACGCGTTCCGCCGCACGGTCACGTCGAGGAGCGGCAGGACCGGCTCGTCCCCATCCGCGATCTCGCGCGACAGGATGATCATTCCGGCGCACGTGCCGAAGATCGGAGCGCCCGTGGCGGCGAAGTCGAGCAGCGGCTGGCGCAGGGCCCAGCGGTCGATGAGCTTGCGCATCGTCGTCGACTCGCCGCCGGGCAGGCACAGCCCGCTGATGCCCTCGAGGTGGTGCGGCAGGCGCACCTCGACCGGCTCGACCCCGATCGAATCGAGCATCGCCGCGTGCTCGGCGAAGTCACCCTGAAGCGCGAGAACCCCGATCTTCATGCCCTGGGCCTCGCTTCGAGGCCGCGGCTCACCAGCCTCGAACCGCGAGCCGCTCCTCTGCCGGAAGGGCTTCCATCGCGATCCCGCGCATCGGGGCGCCGAGGCCCTTCGAGACGTCGGCCAGGATCTTCGCGTCGTCGAAGTGGGTGGTCGCCTGGACGATCGCGTTCGCCATCCGGGCCGGATCCTCGCTCTTGAAGATGCCGGAGCCGACGAACACGCCCTCCGAGCCGAGCTGCATGACCAGCGCGGCGTCGGCCGGTGTCGAGATCCCACCGGCGACGAAGTTGACGACCGGCAGCTTGCCGTGCTCTGCGACGTCCTTGACGAGCTCATACGGCGCCTGGAGCTCCTTGGCGGCGACGAACAGCTCGTCGTCACGCATCCCCTGGAGCCGGCGGATCTCGGAGAGCACGCTGCGCAGCTGGCGCACCGCCTCGACAACGTTGCCCGTGCCCGCCTCGCCCTTGGTCCGGATCATCGCGGCACCCTCGTTGATCCGTCGGAGCGCCTCGCCGAGGTTCCGGCAACCGCACACGAATGGGACCTTGAAGGCGTGCTTGTCGATGTGGTTCGTCTCGTCGGCCGGGGTGAGGACCTCGGACTCGTCGATGTAGTCGACGCCGAGGGCCTCGAGGATCTGGGCCTCAACGAAGTGGCCGATCCGGGCCTTCGCCATCACCGGGATCGAGACCGCGTCCATGATCCCCGCGATCATCGCCGGGTCGCTCATGCGCGCGACCCCGCCCGCGGCGCGAATGTCCGCCGGCACGCGCTCGAGGGCCATCACGGCCACGGCGCCTGCGTCCTCGGCGATCTTGGCGTGGTCGGGCGTGACGACGTCCATGATGACGCCGCCCTTGAGCATCTGGGCGAGGCCCTTCTTGGTCGTCCAGGTGGACGTCTCTGGGCTCATGTCTTGATCGTTCCTCGGTCCTGCTGCACGTGCCCGCCGATCGCCGGCCCCGGGGTCATGCCCGTTCGGGTCCTCGGGCCACACGTGCCCGCAGGATTATCGCACGAGAATTTGGACCATTCGAGTAGCGCATTCGGATGAGCGGCGTTCGAATTCGATTGCGCGACGGTTCGCGAGCGCGCCACGAAGGCACGACGGCCTCCCGATCCTGCCAAACCGTCACCGGCAGAGGCTTAGGCGCTGGGTCGTGACCCAGGCCGCCAAAGATCCTGCCAAACCGTCACCGGCAGAGGCTTAGGCGCCTGGGCATGAGCCCGGACCCGCAAGGATCCTGCCAAACCGTCAACAGGCGTGCTCACGATTCGGAAGTGGCAGGTTCGAGCGGTGGCCACCGGCTGGTCAAGGAGCGCTAAGCCGGGCCTGGTGACGGAATGGCAGGTTCTTGACCGTCTCCTGCCCCCGGCCAGCTGTCAGGTCGACCATTCCTCCGCGCACCGAGAGTCCGCGAGGCGACGTCCTATCGGACGACGGTTCGGACTACCCCGGACATCAAGCGCGTCGCCCGGCGGGCGGTAGTCGGCGAGAGGCGCGACAGGGCATCGACCAGGTCGAGGACGTCCTTGTCGTCGAGACCCTCGAGGAGCCCGACCAGGCGGAGCACCGTGTTGTCGTTTACCTCGCCGAGGAGGCGGAGCGCTCGCTCCAGCTGCCGCGGTTCGAGTCGGGGCACGAGCCCGACCGCGCGATCGAACAACCGGACGAAGACGAGGAACGTCCGGAGCCACTCATGGAGCGCCACGAGCTCTCGATCGTCGGGGTTCTTGAGCAGCGCCGCCTCTGCCTCGCTACCCGCCCGTTCGAGGAGCCCGATGATTGGGTCACCCTCGCGCGTCTTTCGCTCGGCCACGACTCGACCGAACCAGCGCCAGTGGTCCCCCACTGCCTGGTACGCGGCGCCCGCGGGGCCTCGCCGGCCCACCCGCCGCGGCTCCGCGACGCGCTCGATCAGGCCCCAGCCCTCCGCCTCCGCGAGCGCGAGGCTGGCGGCGCGGTGTGACAGCCCGAGCGCCTCGCGCACCTCGCGCTCGGTGAGCGGGGCCTGGCGGGTCATGAGGTAGGCCTGGACCCGAGCGATCGCCGGCGCGACACCCCAGGCGGCGCCCATCTCGCCCCAGGCATCGGCGAGCCGCAGGCGGATGGCCTCCGCGGACGGGGAGATCGGGGCGTCGTCGACCGCGTCGGTGGGCTTCGAAACGTCGGTCAGCTTGGGCGCGGCGGCAGCCGTCGGCACGATCGCAGGGTACCTCAGCAAGAACTTGCCACTTGACACTAGCACATTTCTCATGCTAGAAACGTGCTATCAATAAGTAGCACAAAAGGTCGACATCATGGCCTACGCGACAACGGCTCCCACCTCGAACACCGGGGCAAGACCGATCGTCGCCTGGTCGTCTCCGGTCGCAAGCTCTACGGGGCGCTGGGCCCGGGCAACGGGTTCGATCGTCGGGCTCGCGCTTGCGGCCGCACACGTGCTTTTGACGCTCGACTGGTCGCCACCGCCAGCACTCGATGCGCTGGGCGAGATGGAGCTTGCGACGATCGCGGCAGGAACGATCGGCGGCTGGATCTTCGGGCGATCCGCGTGGGGCGCACGCACCGACCGAGACTGGCTCTCGCTGATCCTCGGGTTCGCTGTCAGCGCCGTCGTGATCGGAGCCGCGACGGTCGGCCTGATCGGTGGGCTATCCGCTTGGTCGTCGGCTGGACCCGGTCAGGGTCTCGGGGCCACGATCGGACTCGTGGCGCTCGCCCTGCTCTTCGGCGTGCCGACGATCGGCCTGTTCATATTGCCGATCACGCTCGCGGCCGCCGGAATCTGGGCGCTGGTGATGGTCGTCCTGCGCCCGCTCGATGGTCGGACCGGAGAATGAACGGCCGGTTCCTCGCCGCGGCGGCCGCCTACAACGCGGTCTGGGGCGTGTCTGCGATCCTGGCGCCGAGGTACCTCGCCCGCGCAATCGGCTTCGGGGACGCGGGTGACGGAATGGGCTGGCGCGCAGCCGGCGTCGTGATCCTTGCCTATGCGCCGGCATACCTGTGGGCGTCGAGCCACCCGCGCCAGGCGCGACCCATCCTGGCGACGGCAGTGTTCGGCAAGTCGATCGGGGCGTTCGGCTGGATCCTGGGGCTGGTCACCGGGCGGTTCCCGCGCCGAACCGCGCTGCTGCCGCTTCTCAACGACGTGATCTGGCTGCCGGGCCTCCTACGGCTCCTGCGTCAGCCGTGATTCGACTGGTCGCGACGGGGACCGTCCTCGGCGTCGTGTCGCTGGTGATCGGCGCATTCGCGTTGTCAGCGATCTACACGGTGTTCGCGGTCTTGGTCACCGACGATCCCGGAGCGCTCGAGGTCGTCGTCCACTACTGGCTCTATTTGGCCGTGATGATGCTGTTCAGAGCCGGACCTGGGCCACTGGCGGCGGCGATCGGGGTGGCAGTGACATGGCTCGCCCTGCTCCGAGCGGCGCAGCGGGCGGCGCACGCGTGAAAACAACCGACGAGCCGATGGGTGGCTGAGAGGCCGCCGGCCCGTGTCGCGCGGAGTCGGCCAACGCTGCGAACCTCGCTGGTGCTCGGTGCTGCAAGCGGAAACGGCCTTGTCGTCTTCGGACCCCGGGGGCTCGCCGTCGCGGCCATTGCCGTCGTCGATCGTGCTCGCGAAGGGTCAAGACGGCCCTGCGGGATCGGTGGCCTGTTGGTGGGTTTCGGGGCCACGTGGATCATCCTGTTCGCGCGCGCCCAGCTTGATTGCTTCGTCGCGGACCTGATGCCGGGCAGCCAATGCGTCATCGGCCGGCATGGAGCCCTGGTATTTGACCGCCGCGGTTGTGCTGGGCCTCGGCCTCGTCGTCTTGCGCCTCGCGACGGGGTCAGGAGAACGGGATCGGGATCCACTCTCCGAGCGCGGTGGTGACGGCGATGAACAGCGGTGACGACCAGTCGATCTCGGTCTCGCACGAGTCGATCTGCTGGGTCGTCGACCCGATGGCGAAGGTGAAGATCAGCTTCTGACCGTCGAACGCGATCGGGCATTCGCCGGTGAACGGCTTCGACTTGACGGCCGCGAAGTCGGTCGATCGGATGGCGAGGTCGAGGGCGGCGTAGTTGTCGCCATTCACTCGACCGAGCTCGTTCGGGGGTTTCGCCGCGCCGTGCACGCGCCCGTCGCGCTCGAGGATGACCGAGTTGTCGCCGCACATGTCATCGGGACACATGCCGCCCTGCATCTCGACCGTCACGAGGGGACCCGTGCCGGGGATGGGCACGCCGACGCCGGAAGAGCAGCCAGCCAGCCCGAAAGCCGCCACGACGAGCCAAAAGATCCCGACGCGGACAAGCCTCCGCGACCAGCTGACCGGCTGCATGCCCGCCGAGACGATGGCCGGCGCCGATCGGTTCCCGCAGGTCCAGAGTCTGGGCCGACTCACTCGGGTCGTTTGTCGATTTCCTCTCGCAACGCCCCGAGAATCTCGAGCTCGATTCGATCCTTGGGACGCCCGGCGGCCCGCTTCATTGCGATCAGATCATCGAGGCCGGCGGCGAGCACCGGGAAACCGAGCATCTCGACCTTGATGGCGTTCAGACGAAGTGTCCGGTAGTCGAGCCCAGGATCCGGGTTCGCGAGGAGGTCGAACCGCCCGAAGCGCGAGTTCAACGTGAACAGCGCTCCGGCACGCAACGTTCGGGCATCGAGAGGCGGCATCCTCGGGGCTTCTGGAGGAAGTCCGTGGCGAACGGCAACGATGTCATCGAGGATCTTCTCGACTTTCCGAAGGTTGTCGACGTCCCAGGCTGGCACGATGTCGAGATCGCCCGTCAGTGATGGCGAGCCGTGTGCCTGAGCGGCGAACCCTCCGATGACGACAAACTGAACCTCGCTTTCAACGAGGCGCTTGAGCAGCTCTTCAGGCCGGAACCGCAGCTCCTCACTCATTCGGCAACTCGTCGAAGCGTCCGGCGGAACTCGATGAACATGCGATCCTCATCGGCGGCGCGTGTCAGGCGCTGGGCCGGCGCCAGGTCGAGGCGCTCTCGAATCTGCGGACGATCGATGCCGATACCGAGGCGAGGCATCACCTCGAGGCCGAACTCGCAGGCTTCGAGCAATCGATCCAGCGTGCCGACGCGAGGATCGACACGGCCGCGTTCGATGCGAGCGATCGTCTCCTGGGGAATGCCGGCCTTCGCGGCCAGCTGCCGCTGCGTCAGACCCGCGCGCCTGCGGGCGTATCTGACCATTCTTCCCGGCATCGACATCGGCGCCTCCTGATGACGTATTCATCATCGACGATTGGCGCTGGTCGGTCAACCTACACTCGCCCGCATGTCCGTCCTGCGCTCGAAGCTCGATCCGAACGGGGTCGACGAACGGGCGAACGTCGATCGAATGACCGAGCTCGTGGCGGACCTCCGAGCCCGGACCGCCACCGTCGCCGGGCGGGGCGCTGGCGGCGACGAGAAGTCCATCGCGCGGCATCGCGAGCGCGGCAAGCTTCCCGTCCGGGAGCGGATCGATCGACTGCTCGACCCGGGCAGCGCCTTCCTCGAGTTGAGCGCCCTCGCGGCAAACGGCCTTTACGACGACGATGCCCCCTCGGCCGGCATCGTCACCGGCATCGGGCGGGTCGAGGGCACGACATGCGTCGTCGTCGCCAACGACGCCACGGTCAAGGGCGGCACCTACTACCCGATGACCGTCAAGAAGCACCTCCGGGCGCAGGAGATCGCCCTCGAGAACCTGCTCCCGTGCGTGTACCTGGTCGATAGCGGCGGCGCCTTCCTCCCGCTCCAGGCAGACGTCTTCCCCGATCGCGAGCACTTCGGGCGGATCTTCTACAACCAGGCGCGGATGTCGGCCGCGGGCATTCCCCAGGTCGCGCTCGTGATGGGCTCGTCGACCGCCGGGGGTGCCTACGTCCCGGCGATGAGCGACGAGACCGTGATCGTGAAGGGCACGGGCACGATCTTCCTCGGCGGCCCGCCGCTGGTGAAGGCCGCCACGGGCGAGGAGGTCTCGGCCGAGGAGCTCGGCGGGGCCGAGGTGCACGCTCGGAGGTCGGGTGTCGCCGACCACGAGGCGCTCGATGACGAGCACGCGATCGCGCTCGGTCGGTCGATCGTCAGGCACCTCGAGCGGAAGGCCCCGAGCCCACCCTGGGACCGCCGCGAGCCCGAGCCGCCGACGGTCGCTCCGGATGGCGGCAACGGCGCCGCGCACCTCTACGCCGCCATCTCCGCGGACACCCGCCGAAGCGTTCCCGTCCGCGAGCTGATCGCACGCCTAGTCGACGGGAGCCGCTTCCACGAGTTCAAGCCCCTCTACGGCGAAACCCTCGTGACGGGCTTTGCCCACCTCGACGGCTGGCCGATCGCGATCCTCGCCAACGACGGCATCCTGTTCAGCCAGTCGGCGCTGAAGGGCGCGCACTTCATCGAGCTGGCGTGCCAGCGCCGGATCCCGCTCGTGTTCCTCCAGAACATCACCGGGTTCATGGTTGGGCGCGAGTACGAGGCCGGCGGGATTGCGAAGGACGGGGCCAAGCTCGTAACCGCCGTCGCGAGCGCGGCCGTGCCCAAGTTCACCGTCCTGATCGGCGGCTCCTTCGGCGCGGGGAACTACGCGATGGCCGGTCGCGCCTACCAGCCCCGGTTCCTGTGGACCTGGCCGAACTCGCGCATCTCCGTGATGGGTGGCCAGCAGGCGGCGCGGGTGCTGTCGACCGTCGGCGAGGCGTCGCAGCCCGGCGGGAAGTGGGCCTCCGAGGCGAAGCGCGAGGCCTTCGAAGCGCCGATCCTCGATACCTACGAGCGCGAGGGCTCGCCCTACTTCGCGACCGCCCGACTGTGGGACGACGGGATCATCGACCCGCTGGACACGCGCCGGGTCCTGTCGATCGGCCTGGAGGCCGCGCTCCATGCGCCCGATCCCGGACACGAAGTTCGGCGTCTTCCGGATGTGATCGTTCGGGCGTGCAACATTGCGCCCGCCTCGGACGTTAGGCCTCGATGAGAGGGGGCCGATTGGCAACCGATAGCGCCGACGCCGACCGCGCCGGCCACGACCTGGACTCGGTCTTCCGAGCCCATCGAGACTGGCTGGTTCGGCGGCTCGCGCTGATCGTCGGCGATGCCGAGGAAGCCCGAGACCTGGCGCAGGAGACCTTCGTGCGAGCAGCCGCGCAATGGCCACTTCCAGACTCGCGTGAGCCCGCGCGCTGGCTGTCGACGGTCGGCGTCCGACTGGCCATCGACGAGCGCCGGCGACGTCGCCGCTGGGGCTTCCTCGACCTGCGCGAGACGGACGCCACGTGGGCGATGGCGGTCGATCCCGACCTGTGGCGGGCCCTCTCCCGGCTCGATCGACGCACCCGCGCCGCGATCGTGCTCACGACCCTCGACGGCTACTCCCAGGACGAGGTCGCCGCGATGCTCGACGCGCCCCGCGGCACGGTCGCGAGCTGGATCTCCCGTGGCCGCGACCGCCTCCGCGCCGAGCTCGGATCGGATCGATGACCGAAGACGGGTTCGACCTCGCGGTGCGCGACCGGCTGGATGCGCTGGCGGCCGCGGTTCCAGTCGATCCCTGGTCAACGCATCGCGCGATCCCGACCGCGGCGGTTCGCTCGGGACCGCTGGGCGGGCGCATTGCGATCGGGCGCCTGGGCCCGGTCTTCACCGTCGCGGTTGTGGCCGTCATGGTCGGCGGCCTGGCGAAAGTCGGGCCGTTCGCACCGGGCAGTGAGACGACCAGGCGCGTCGTCGCGACGTCGGTCGAGGGCCCATTCGAGCTCTCGATCAGGTCGGAAAAGTCCCGATACCGTCAGCACGAGACGATCGACGTCACCGCCTCGCTGACCTACGTGGGTGGCGGAGCGGTCGATCCCGTCGCGTCGGCGCTCTACGGCGACGGCGAGTCGATCGTCATCTCCTATGTCGGCCAAGGCGTCCCGCTGAGTTTCTACGTTGCCGAACGGGGCGGCGACCTCATCATGCCGCATGGGCGTCCGTACTCACGCGAGCAAACGATCCTCGCGCGAGGCGCTCCCGTCAGCAAGGCGCTCGTCCTCAGCGACGCTGGGTGGTACTTCAACAACCCGGCTGCGGAATCGCCTGTCCCCACGACCCTGAGCGCGCCGCCGGAGGCGTCGGAGGGACGACTTCCCGCCGGGACGTGGCACGTCCACGTCCTTGCCAGCTTCGAAGTAGACGGCCGGTCCCACCTCCAGTTCGACATGGACGCTTCCGTCGCGATCGAGGTCATCGACAATTCGACGCCATCCGTGCCGCCCGATGCCAACGGTCCGCAGGCCGTGACGGTCCGCGACGGGGACTTCGAGCTGACGCTGCGATCGGACAAGACCCGGTACGCGCCGGATGAGCCGATCGGCATCGCTACCGAGCTCACCTATGTGGGCCAGGCGCCATCGATCCGGATCGGCCACGGGAAGGGCAGCCCGATGGGCTTCGGCGTCGTCGAGCCGGTGAACGGGCTGGAGATGGCGCCTGGTTGGCTCACGAGCTGTGATCAGTCGACCCTGGACAGAGGGGTATCGGTCCAGGAATTGTTCAGGAAGAGCGGCGGGTTCGATGGAGATGACCCCAGGGCGAGCGACTTCGAGGCCTTCTACGCCGACCCGGCATTCCGGCTGCCCGTGGGCACGTGGCACGTTTACGTCCTTGCCCTCTTCGAGGTCAACGGCTGCGGGCAAGGCGAGCACCACTCGATCCGGGCAGAGCTCGAGATCACGGTTTCGCCCGATGCGTCCCCGGAAGTCACTCCGTCGGACGCGCCAGGAGCAACGCCACTCGCTTCGGAGCAGGTCCTGGTGCCGATGCCGACGATCGATCCAGACGCGCCGGCGGGGCAAATCCAACCCGACGGAAGCGTCCTCGACGTCTCCACCGACGGGCGCTTCGAGCTGCGGCTCGAAGCTGCCCAGTCTGTCTACCTCGCGAGCGCGCCCGTGGTCATGTCCGCAAGCTCCAGCTTCGTCGGGCCGGAAGGGAGCATCGACGTAGGTAGCTGGGGGCCGCTTGTCACCTTCCGCGTCGACCAGCTGGACGCGATCACCCCCACCAGCTCCACGATGATCATCGACTACGCGACCTGCACGAGCGGCACCATGACTCGAGGCAACCCGATCCAGGCACCGCTGCTGAGCATCTATCACCTGACCTCCGACAACGTCGACACCGTGTGGGCGAACCTGGATCTAACCGATTCAACTCTCCGACTGCCGGCCGGCAGTTGGCGAATCACCGCCTACTTCCGTGCCTACCTGGGTCCTTCGACCTCGGGAGACTGCCCAACGGGTACCGAGGAGCCCCACAGCCTCGAAGCGGCGGTCGACATCAGGGTCGTGCCGACGAGCGGGACCGACATCCCGTTGCGAACGGCGGCGGAGCCCGCGAAGGCTTGCCGGCTAGCGCTGTCTGGCGGTGTGCTGGCAGCCCACCCCGCGTCTGGCCTCGGCGTCAGCGGCGCAGACGGTGCGCTCCGGGCGGTCATGTGGCCATTTGGTTCCACCGCTCGACAGGAGGCTGGTGGCGCGGTGCTCGTTGGTGCTGACGGTCACGTCATCGCGCGTGAGGGCGACGCGATCAAATTCACCGGCGGGCTGATGACGAACGAGTTGGATGGCTTCTACGCGTGCATGTCTGTCGACCTGGTCGAGCCATCTTCCTGAGCAATTGCCATACGCTGGATTCGTGGCGATCAATGAGTCGGCGGCGCGCGGTTTCGCGGCCGGGGCCGATGCGTACGAGCGCGGGCGGCCGAGCTACGCCCCGGAGGCGATCGAGCGGCTGGTCCGCGAGCTCCGCATCGGGCCCGGGTCTCGGGTGCTGGATCTCGCCGCAGGCACGGGCAAGCTGACGCGGCAGCTCGTCGATACCGGCGCGACGTTCGTCGCAGTCGAGCCGGTCGCTGAGATGCGCGCGAAGCTCGCCGAGGCGGCGCCGAGCGCGGAGGTTCTCGACGGCGTCGCCGAGGCGATCCCGCTCCCTGACCGGTCGGTCGATGCCGTCGTCGTTGGCCAGGCGTTCCACTGGTTCGACGGCGCGCTGGCGCTCCCCGAGATCCATCGCGTCCTGCGCCCGAGCGGCGGGCTCGGGCTGATCTGGCAGTCTCGCGATCCGGTTCGACCCTGGGTCGAGCACCTGGAGGAGATCATCGAGCGGGCTGACGATGGAGACCCGGGCGTCCGGAACGACGCCTGGAAGGAGTCGTTCGAGTCGAGCCCGCTGTTCGATCCGCTCGAGTCAGATGAGATCAAGACCGTCCCGAGCACGAGCCCCGAGTCGATCGTCGACAGCGTCGCGTCGATCAGCTACATCGCAGCGAAGGCGGAACCGCGCCGACGCGAGGTCCTCGACGAGGTCCGGGCACTCCTTGCCAGCGACCCGGAAACAGCAGGTCGCGACGTGATCGAGCTGCCATCCAAGGCGAACATCTTCTGGACGCGCGCACGCGCCTGAGGATGCAACGATCGCAACCAACCGCCACCCATTCGTGAATATGCAGTAGTGGACATCGCCCGGGCGCGGGGAAAACCCAGTGTGGTGCCCGAGATCAGCGAGGGCTGCAGCCGGCGACGAGGTCGCCTCGTTCGCGTGGACCAGGGGGATCGCTAACCAGAAATCCTCAGACCAACATCACTGGTTGCTTCCCAACGGAATGGGATCCGCTGGACGCGGTGGAGGGTCGGTCGGGGACGACGCGTCGAGCGAAACGGCGCGAATCCGGCGTGTCGGAGCGCGGCGTGAACCTGCTGAAAGGCTTCCCTGTCTCATCGCCGACCGCTGATATCTGGAACGCTGCGCCGGGGACGGACGACCGCGTGCGAAGCAACCTGGGGCGTTGGTCTGCAACAAATCTCGCGCGATCTTCTCGCCGAGGGTGCCCGGCCCGAGCTGGGCGCCGGGCGCGTGCATCCGAACGTGAGGTCGACGGCGCGAGTGAGAGCGAGCCCGCGACGAGACGAAGCGATGACGAGACCCTATGTCTCGGACGCTTGCTCAGCCTCGGTCGTATGCGATGCGCAGCCAGGCGATGACGTCGTCATCGACCTGGTCGGGGGCGGTGATCGGTACGACGTGGCTGGTCATGCCGCCGGGCGTGGCCTTGATCCTCGGGTCGTCGGGAGCCGCCTCTTTGAGCGTGATGCCGAGGTCGACCCGCGAGGACGACGCCGGCATGAAGCACACGAACTGGCGGTTGCGCTTGAACCCGACCATCGTCTT
The DNA here is from genome assembly GCA_963721765.1 of uncultured Chloroflexia bacterium. Lineage (GTDB taxonomy): Bacteria > Chloroflexota > Limnocylindria > Limnocylindrales > CSP1-4 > UBA5189. The sequence continues at coordinate 41,201 of CAVRJP010000001.1, read as the reverse complement.
CTTCGGCAGCACCTCGACGTCGCCACCGAACCCCGTGATCACCGACTCGACCACGTCGTAGATCGGCCGCAGCCCGCCGCGCGAACCGGCGAACAGCCCGGTGAGCAGCTCGTTCTCGTCGGCCTTGCCGTAGCCGGTGGCGAGCAGGGCGAGCATGTTCGCGTAGCCGTGGCTCAGCCCGTGGTCCTGCTTGAGTGCCTTCAGGATCTCGCCGTGCTTCGTCAGGCCAAGGCCGCGCACGATCGCCTGCCATTCGTCCAGCGTCTTGCCGGTCTTCTCGTGAAGCGTCGTCGGCATGGTGCCGAAGGCGGCGAGCTGGTCGGTCATCGAGTCGTCTCCAAGCGAGGCATTGGCGCCTGCCCCTAGGATGCCAGCCATGGTCCGCGTGTCGCGCCTGTCGATCGCCCCCGTTCGCGCCCTCGGGCTGCAGCACCCCCAGTCGATCGAGCTCACCGAGATGGGCGTGGCCAACGACCGACGGTTCTATCTCGTCGACGAGCACGGCCGCCTGGTCGATCGACTGCTCGCCGGCGAGCTCGTGCAGGTCGGATCCGAGACGAACGACGACGCGACGTGGCTCCGCATGACCTTCCCCGACGGGACAGTGCTCGAGGGCGACGTCCGGCTCGACGAGCCCGTCCAAACCCCGATCTACAGCCGCCTTGCGATCGGTCACGTCGTCGCCGGCCCGTGGGCCGCCGCGCTGGAGCCGTTCGCCCATCGGCGCGTGCTGCTCGTTCGATGCGACCTACCTGGCGGCACCCGGATCCGGCCCGGCGAGACGAACGTCCGGAATGCGGTCAGCCTCGTCTCGGACGGGTCACTGCGCGAGCTCGCGGGCCACCTCGAGGTCGACGACGTCGACGGCCGGCGGTTCCGGATGCTCATCGAGCTCAAGGGCGCACGGGCGCACGAGGAGGACAACTGGATCGGCGAGGAGATCTCGATCGGCTCGGCGGTCCTGCACATCACCAAGCCCGATGCCCGCTGCGCGATCACGACCCAGGACCCGGACACGGGCGAGCGCGACCTCGACACGCTCCGCACGATCATCCGCTACCGGGGCTTCCGCGACGACCCCGGCGACCCAGAGAAGAAGATCGACTTCGGCGTGCTCGGCGAGGTCCATCGGCCGGGGACGGTGACCGTCGGCGACGTGGTGCGGGTCGGTGCGCTCGCCGAACTCGACGACCAGGCGCCGGTCGAGCAGCCGGAGAGCGTGATCGCCTGAGGGTGGCCCAAATCCCTTCGAGGAGGGCCGCCGAGCTCGCGTCAATTCCTGCCAGATATAGCTGGCAGGAGTGTTCGGCAAGCCCGAGAGGGCTCCGAAGGTCGTCTCCGACCCTGGTGAACGTGGAGCGAGCCCCCGCAACCTGCCAAACCCGTGTCTTGCGAGGGTTTGGCAGTCTCCACGCCACGGGAGCATGCCGAGTACTCGTGGGGGTGATTTCTGGCACGTTCGGTGCCCGCGCGCAAACGTGGCGTGGGTGCGTCGCGCCTGTCCCCTCGCGTGGCGTCGCCGGAGTCGCCTACCCCTCGCGCATGCCCCAGGGAGAGCCGTACTCGGTGAGGAGCTCGAGGAACGGCACGGCGTCGAAGGCCTCGGGGCCGAGCACGCCGGAACCGGACCAGGTGCCGCGCGCGAGGAGCTCGAGTGCGACGACGGGGTTGACCGCCGTCTGCCAGACGACCGCCTGCGACCCGTACTCGGCCATCGACCAGGCGTTGTCGACCACGTGGTAGAGGTAGACCTCGCGCGGCTTGCCGTCCTTCCCGGTCCCGGTGACCCAGGTGCCGGCACAGGTCTTGCCATGCATGCGATCGCCGAGCGTCGCGGGATCCGGCAGGACCGCCGCGACGACGTCGCGTGGTGAGACCTCGGCGCCGCCGACACGGACCTTGGCGGTCTTGTCGAGCCCGAGCATGTGCAGCGTCTTGAGGACGTTGATGAACTCGTCGCCGAGGCCGTATTTGAACGTCACGCGCCGCGCCTTGACCCAGCGCGGGATGAGCAGGACCTCCTCGTGCTCGACGTTGACGCATTCGACCGGCCCGATCCCCTCCGGGAAGTCGAACGTTTCGGGCTCCGAGAACGGGGGCGTCACGTACCAGTCGCGGCCTCGCTCCCAGATCACGGGCGGGTTGAGGCACTCCTCGATCGTCGTCCAGATCGAGAACGACGGCGCGAAGTCGTAGCCCTCGACCGTCAGGTTGGCGCCGTCACGGACGCCGCACTCGTCGATCTCGGAGAACAGGTGGTCCTGCGCATACCGCGCGAACACGTCCGACAGCCCGGGCTCGACGCCCATCCCCACGAGCGCCAGGCGACCGGCCGACTCCCACGTTCCCGCAGCGGCGAACTGCTCGTCGCCTAGCTTCACGCCGGGCAGCTCGTATGGCTTCTCGGGGTGGGGCTTCGACAGCGACATCGCCATGTCCATGTAGTCGGCGCCGGCGGCGAGGCACGCGTCGAAGATGGGCATGACGAAGCGCGGATCGACCGCGTTCAGGACGTGCGTGATCTGCGTGCTCGCGCGATCAGCGCGGCGATTGCCTCGCGGATTGGAGGCGTCGATCTGGGCGGCTCGACTCGCGGATCGCCCGCCCGGGTCGCGACGGCCTGCGCACGGCCGACGTCGTAGTCGGCGACGACGAGGTGCTCGAAGAAGTCACGACGAATGGCGGTCGGAACGAACGCGCTGCCGACGCCACCAGCGCCGATGACGAGGATGCGCATGCGCGCAAGCGTACCTCCGGCCAATGGGGTGGCGCGCGCCGATAGCGCGGGCAAGGGTCGTCGGTGGCGCAGCGGTGGCGCGACGGTGGCATCGGCCCAAGGCGCTTCCGCGGCGCGTACGATCCGTGCGTGACAGAGGCACTGCGGGTCGAGCGGACCGGTCCGAACGGAGCAGTCGCGCGGGTCACCCTGGCGCGGCCGGATGTCCACAACGCGTTCGACGCGTCGCTCATCGCGGAGGCGCGCGCGACGTTCGCGGCACTCGAGCGAGATTCGCCGATGGAGCTTCGCGCCGTCGTGCTCGGCGGAGAAGGCGAGACGTTCTGTGCCGGCGCCGACATCTCGTGGATGCGCGCCGCGATGGCGCTCGACGTCGAGGGCAACGAGCAAGACGCGATGGCGATGGCGGAGATGTTCGAGACGATCGACACGTGCCCCGTGCCGGTCATCGCGCGGGTCCAGGGCGCCGCGCTCGGGGGCGGGATGGGCCTCTGCGCCGTGAGCGACCTCGTGATCGCCGAGTCGGGGGCGAAGTTCGGGTTCACCGAGACGCGACTTGGGATCCTCCCCGCGGTCATCTCGCCCTTCGTGATCGCGAAGATCGGCGAATCGAACGCCCGTGCCCTGTTCCCCGGCGGCCGCCGCTTCGACGCGACCCGCGCGCAGCGCATCGGCCTCGTTCACGAGGTGGTCGAGGGGGAGCCGGCGCTCGATGCCGCGGTCGAGGCGGCTCTTGGCGACATCCTCGCCTCTGGACCGACCGCCGTCCGCGCCGCGAAGTCGATCGTCCGCGAGGTCCGCGGCCTCGGGCACGGCTCGTCGAAGTGGCACACCGCGCGCGTCATTGCCCGTCAACGAACGAGCGCGGAGGCGCAGGAGGGCTTCGGCGCGTTCACGGAGAAGCGTCGCCCCGCGTGGGCGCCCGATCGCGACTGAGATCGGACAATGATCCGCGCCGAGGAGGCCATCGACGTCCGGCGCGACATCGAGGGCACGTTCGCCGAGCTGAGCGCCATCGAGCGGTATCCCCAATGGCTGCCCGGCGTGACCGCCGCGGAACAGACGTCGGATGGGCCGCTCGCGGTCGGGACGACCTTCCGCCTCCAGCTCGCCGGACCCACGGGACCGATCGACGCGACCGGTGAGGTGACCGAGCTCGATGCGCCCAAGCGTCTCGTCGTGCGGGCCAGCGCGAGCGCCGGTCAGGTCGCGGGCGGCTTCGATCTCGAGCCGATCGAGGTGGGCTGCCGAGCCCGCGTCTGGATGGAGCTCGAGCTGCGCGGGATGTATCGATTCGCCGAGGGTCTCGTTCGTCGCGAGCTCGAAACGTCGCTGCCCGGCGTGCTCGACCAGCTCCGGACGAAGCTGGAGCAATGATCGATCCCGCGACGGCCGGGATCGCCCTCTTGCCGTGCGTCGGGTGCGGCGGGCTGGTCCCCGACGTCGACGGGCCGATCCACCGCTACATGACGGCCGCGCCCGGATGTTGGGCGGCGTACACGGAGCTGATGGCCGGCGGGCTGCCGCCGATCGCAGAGAGCGGCCTGGCGGTCGACGCGTACGCGGTGACCCATCCCGGCGTCGCCGGGCCGCAGTCGACGCCGTCGGTGTGGATCCACCTCGTGACGCTGTGCTGCACGCTCGAGCGAGGCTGGTCGATCGACCAGGCGATGTTCCTGCGGCGCCTCGGCGCGGACGGATTCCGCGGCTGGCCGTGGCTCGAGCCGCCGAAGCGAATGGCTGAGGTCTCGGCGGTCGACGTGCTCGCCGCGGTTCGCGCCGGGCGCGGCGAGTCGCTCGAGGACCTCGTGCGCCAATGGGTCACCGGCGCCTGGTCGGCGTGGGCGCCGCATCACCCCGCGGTCCGTGCGCGCGCAAAGGCGCTCGTCTCCGCGCTGGGCTGAGTGCGCTCAAGTGGGCTGGCCTCGCGCGCTGGGCTGCGTTCCTCGCCGGGCTGGCTTGTCGTCTGAACCCCGGATCGCGACAATCACGCCACTCTGATGGATGAGTTGAGCCCAAGCGAGTTCGCGAAGCTCGCCGGCACGTCGACTCGAACGGTCCAGCGATGGATCGCGCTCGGCCGACTCCCTGCCCACCGCGTCGGAGGTCGATGGCGTGTCGCGTTTGGCGCGTTAGACGCGTTCGTGCGTGGCGCCGACGCGGCGACAGGCAACCCAGACGGTCCGATGCTCCCATTGGCATCGCGTCCGATAGCTGACCAGCGGCGCGCGACCGAAGCAGCCCTCGTTCGACCGATCCGTCGGCTGTTCATCGCCAACCGCGGCGAGATTGCCCGGCGGATCCGGAGGACCGCGACCCAGCTGGGAGTTGACGTCATCGAGGCCCGGACCGAGGGCCCCGATGCGATCGACTTGCTCGACGTCCGAGCCGTGGTCCACGCCGCGCAGTCATCCGGCGCCGACGCCGTTCATCCCGGGTTCGGGTTCCTGGCCGAGAACGCCGAGTTCGCCGAGACGGTCGAGCTGGCGGGGATGGTCTGGGTCGGGCCGCCACCGAGCGCCATCCGGGCGATGGGCGACAAGGCCGCGGCACGAAAGCTGGCTGTGCAGCTCGGGGTCCCGATCGTCCCCGGGTACGACGATCCCGACCAGTCGGACCGAGCGCTGCGGCGCGCGGCCAACAAGATCGGGTATCCGCTCCTCGTCAAGCCCGCGGCGGGCGGCGGCGGCAAGGGCATGCACGTGGTGCGAGAAGCGGACCGCCTGGCCGACGCGCTCGCCGCCGCTCGTCGAGAGTCGAAGGCGGCCTTCGACGACGACCGGCTGATCCTCGAGCGCTGGATCGAGGGGCCGCGGCACGTCGAGGTCCAGGTCATGTTCGATGAGTTCGGGACCGGGATCCACCTCGGCGAGCGCGACTGCTCGACCCAGCGGCGCCACCAGAAGGTCCTCGAGGAGACGCCCTCCCCCGCCGTCAACCCGGCAATGCGGAAGAAGCTCACCGGATACGCGCTCGCGCTGGCCGGCGCCGTCGGCTATCGAAACGCCGGGACGGTCGAGTTCCTCCTCACCGATCGGCACGAGATCTACTTCCTCGAGATGAACACGCGGCTCCAGGTCGAGCATCCGGTCACGGAGGCGGCGCTCGGGATCGACCTCGTCGAGATGCAGCTCCGCGTCGCCGAGGGTCGACCGCTCGACCTTCCGCAGGAGCAGGTCGACGTCCTGCTACCGAGGGCGCCGCGCGCGGTCGAGGTCCGCCTCTACGCCGAGGACGCCGAGAACGGATTCCTGCCGGCGACCGGTCGAGTCGAGCTGTTGCGCTGGCCGACCGATGACGATCCCGGGCCCGGGATCCGGGTCGACGCGGGGATCGACGAGGGCACCGTCGTCGGCTCTCGGTTCGACCCCATGCTCGCGAAGATCGTCGCGATGGGCGGCAGCCGGGAGGATGCTCTCGACGTGCTGTCCATCGCGCTCGACCGAACGGTCGTGCTCGGCTTGACGACGAACCTGCGGTTCCTGCGCTGGCTCGTTCGCCAGCCCGCCGTCCGGAAGGGCCGGCTGCGAATCGACACCCTCGACCGGATCTGGCCACCGGACGACTGGGCCGAGCGGGTCTCGATTCCGGACGAGGCCTGGGTCGCGGCCGGGTCGGCGCTGGCAGGTCGCCCCGGCCCGCTCGATGGCTGGCGGCTCAACGCGCGGCCCAGGGTACGGCTCGTGACCGAGGGTGGCGACGAGCGCACCGTCGAGCTCGCGCCGGCAAACGGTGCGAAGGCCGAGCCGTTGCCATCGTTGGTCGTCGTCGGCGATGTCGCCCACGTGGACGTCGCGGGCCGGAGCGTGGCGTTCCGCCTGGCGGGCGCCCCCGACGTCGATCGCGCGGCGCGAGCCGCCGCGGGCGCGGCGCATGGGGGCGGGCCGGTCGACGTCGTCGCGCCCATGCCGGGCTCGATCCTGTCAGTCCACGTGGCGGCCGGCGCGCAGGTTGATGCCGGCGATCCGATCGCGACCCTCGAGGCGATGAAGATGGAGCACGCGGTGGTTTCGCCGATCGTGGGGCGCGTCGCGGAGGTGGGAGCGCGCGCCGGCACGCAGGTGGGTCGCGGCGACGTTCTTGCCGTGGTCGAGCCGCCAACCGAGCCGCGCGCCAAGCCACGGGCCAGGCCGTAGCGGTACGCTCTCGACGTGACGATCAAGCACGACGAGAAGCCGCTCCCGAACGACCGCGAGTCGCTGCTCAAGCTCCATCAGGCAGCCCGCCGGCGACGCGACGCGGCGCCGATCCAGAGCGAGGAGCGCGCCGAGGCCGCGTTCGAGATCGAGCGGATCGAGATCCACGTCGCCCGCATCGAACGGGCGATGGACCCGCCGCTCGTCTGAAACCGAGCGGCCGAACGGCTCCGGCACCATCGAGTCCATGAGCGATCACGTTCGGATCTACGAGGTCGGGCCGAGGGACGGACTGCAGAACGAGGCGACGCCCGTCTCGCTCGAGACGAAAATCGAGTTCGTCGAGCGCCTCGTCGCCGCCGGCCTCGCCGAGATCGAGGCGACCAGCTTCGTCTCGCCCAAGTCGATCCCCCAGCTGGCGGATGCCGACGAGCTGCTCCCGCGCCTGGCGGGCTTCTCACGTCGCGTAGGCGGCCCCGACGTCCGATTCCCGGTCCTCGTCCCCAACGAGCGCGGCATGGCCCGCGCCGAGGCCGCCGGCGCCGATGCACTCGCCGTCTTCACCGCGACGACCGACGAGTTCACCCAGCACAACATCGGGATGACCGTCGACGAGTCACTCGCGACCTTCGAGCCGGTGCTCCGACGCGCTGCCGACCTCGGCTGGTGGCGCCGCGGCTACGTCTCGACCGCGTTCGGTTGCCCGTACACCGGTGCGGTCGCTCCCCAGCGAGCCGTCGAGGTAGCGCGGCGGCTCCTCGATCTCGGCGCCGACGAGATCTGCTTCGGCGACACGATCGGCGTCGGGGTCCCGACGCAGGTCGCGGTGCTCACGGGCGTGGCCGTGCAGGCGGGCATCGCGCTCGAGCGTGTCGCGTTCCACTTCCACGACACGCGCGGCACTGCCCTCGCGAACGTCCAGGCGGGCCTCGATGCGGGAGTGCGCTGCTTCGACAGCTCCACCGGCGGCACTGGCGGCTGCCCCTACGCACCCGGCGCCGCCGGGAATCTCGCCACGGAAGACCTCGTCTACCTGCTCGACGCGTCCGGTTTCGAGCACGGCGTCAACCTCGAAGGCGTCCTCGACGCCGCGCAATTCATCACCACCGCGCTCGGCAAGGCCCTGCTCTCCAAGGTCGGCCAGGCAGGGGGTTGGAATCCAGGCACCGGCGCAGCGGTCGGTCGATGATGATCGAGGCCCGCCAATGAGCGGTCAGCGCAAGAACCTCGGGCAGCCCGACGAGGTCATCAGCGAGGAGCTGCTCGAAACCGCGATCGTCAGGCTGGGCGACCTGACCGTCGGGCGGGCGATCCAGCAGCCCGGCTGGCGCTGGTCGACCCATATGCAGCCGGTCGTGGGTGGCGAGTGGTGCCAGGCGCGCCACGTCGGCGTGGTGCTGAGCGGCCGGTTCAGGACCGAATACGCCGATGGGTCGTCGATGGAGCTCGGGCCACTCGATGTGTTCGACAGTGGTCCGGGCCATCGCGGCTGGGTTGTCGGCGACGAGCCGTACGTGGCGATCGAGTGGGAGGGCCTGCGCGTGTGGGCCACGCCGATCGCGGTCGGCGAGCGCGTGGTGCGCACGCTCCTGTTCACCGACCTCGTGGGCTCCACCGAGACCGCCGCCAGGGTCGGCGAGCGTGCGTGGGGAGACCTGCTCGCCCATCACAACGAGCTTGTCCGGGGCGCGATCGCCCGACATCGAGGACTGGAGGTCGACACGACCGGAGACGGGTTCCTCGTGTCCTTCGACGGCGCGGCTCGCGCGATCCGGTGCGCGATCGACGTCCGAACCGGCAGCGTCCAGCTCGGCCTCAAGGTGCGCGCCGGGATCCACACCGGCGAGGTCGATCTCGTGGGCAAGGGCGTCCGCGGGATCGCGGTGCACGAGGCCGCGCGCATCGCCGCCGCGGCCCATGCCGGGGCGATTCTCGTGTCCGAGGTCACCCGCGCCTTGGCCGCCGGATCGGGTGCGACGTTCGGGCCGGGAGCGTCGCACCAGCTCAAGGGGATCGAGGGTGCGCGCTTGCTCTACCCGGTTGGCGATTTCGCGTAGCATCCGCGCACGATGAACGGGGTCGTGCTTGTTCTGAACCAGAATTACGAGCCGCTGAACGTCACGAATCTGCCGCGTGCTTTCAGGCTCGTCTTCGGCGCGAAGGCCGAGATTCTCGAGTACGACCACCAGATCATCCGGACCGTCCGCCAGGAGTTCCACGCGCCGGCGGTGATCCGACTCCAGCACCAGGTCAAGCGCCCGCGCCCGCGCGTGAAGCTCACGCGCCGGGAGGTCTTCGCGCGCGATCGACACACCTGCCAGTACTGTGGCCGCCAGGCGCACGACCTCACGCTCGACCACATCATCCCTCGCCATCGCGGCGGCTCCCACACGTGGGACAACCTCGTGGCCGCGTGTAAGCCGTGCAACCACCGCAAGGGCGGCAAGACGCCTGAAGAGGCTCGAGTCAGGCTGATGCGCGCACCCTTCGAGCCGCGCAGCGACCTCTACTCGATGTTCACGCCGTACCTGGCCGACGAACGCAACGAGGCCTGGCGCACCTACCTCTTCCTCGGCAGGAATTAGGCCCCAGAGCGGCGCTGTAGTCGCGACGGCGGCACGCGTGCAACCCGTGCGACGCCGCGCCCGATCCGTGCCACGCCGCGCCCGATCCGTGCTCGGCGGCCGTCCTTCATGCCCGGCAGCCCAACGGGTCGGTGCTGCATCCAAATCGTGCTCAGCCAGCCGTCCTTCATCCCCCGCAGCCCAACGGCGTCGGTTCTCGCATCCAAATCGTGCTCAGCGAGCCGTTCCTTCATCCCGCCGTTCCTCCATCCCCCGCAGCCCTCGAATTCAGTTGATTGCGCTCATGCGAAACCAACGCGATCGAGGGCCGAATCACCGGCGCGGCGTAAGCCGGCGTAGATCGGCGTGAGGGATGATCTCTCAGACCCGCCCAGAGCGAGGACGGACCAGTGCCCAGACACGCGGCCGCGGGGATCGAGTTGCTTGCGGACCCAACTCGGCGGCGGATCGTCGCCCTCATCGCAGCCCGGGTCCGGCACCCAGCAGACATCGCCGACGCGCTCGAGCTGAGCCGTTCGGCCATCAGCCGCCAGTTGCGACAGCTCACCCAGGCCGGCCTGCTTCGCTACACGTGGTCCCGAATCGACGGGCGGGGCCGGGTCTATGACATAGATCCGCCCATGCGCGACCCGATCATCGCCTGGCTCGCGGGCGTCGATCTGCGGTCGATCCGGGCGCCCGTCCGGCCTGGGTGGTCACCGCCGATGCGCGTCCGCCGGCTCAGCCGCTTCGCCAAGGAAGTGGCGTTCGATCGCGATGATGTCGCTTGAGTGCAATCAATTTCGAATCGGGCGTTTGCGCGAGGACGCACCGACGGCCCGATCGCACCGACGGCCCGATCGCACTGGCTGCCCGATCGCACCGGCGGCCCCGATCGGAGAGCGCAGCCAAGGCGACGCGGCGGCTCGTTTGGCGGGGACTGGCGGGTGTCATTCGTCGTGCCGCAGCGCCAACGGCCGACCATCGGGGCGATGATTGGCGCATGACCGAGCCGTCCATCGCCATCGAGGTTCCGCCAGGTGTGCGGGCCGTGATGGAGCGCCTCTGGGCGCATGGGCACGCGGCGTACGTCGTTGGTGGCTCGGTGCGGGACGCGCTGCTGGGGCGACGCGCGGTCGATTGGGACCTCGCGACGGACGCGCGGCCGGATCGGCTGCTGGCGGTGTTCCCAGGAGCGGTGTACGAGAACCGGTTCGGGACGGTGGCTGTCCGAGAGGGCGATGACGAGCACGAGGTGACGACGTTCCGGACGGACCACGACTACGCGGACTTCCGGCGGCCGCATCGGGTCGAGTTCGGGGACGACATCGAGCTCGACCTCGCCCGCCGGGACTTCACCGTCAACGCGATCGCCTGGGGGGCAGAGCCCGCAGCGGCAGGGGCATCAGGGCCCGGTGCAGACGTGGTCGTTGGTCGAGACGCAACGCCCGTGCCCAGGGTGGTCGATCCGTTCGGCGGCGTGGCCGATGTCCATGCGGGCGTGCTCCGGGCGGTCGGAGAACCGGCGGCGCGCTTCCGCGAGGACGCGCTGCGGATGGTCCGCGCGGTGCGGCTTGCGTCGACCCTCGGCTTCACGATCGAACCGGCCACGCTGGCGGCAATCCGCGAGAACGCCAAGCTCGCGAAGCACGTCTCGGGCGAGCGCGTCGCGGCGGAGCTCCAGAAGCTCCTCGGGGCAGAGAAGCCCTCGATCGGCCTGCGAGGTATGGCCGAGACTGGCCTGCTCGACGTGCTCCTGCCCGACCTCGCGGCGCAGCGCAGCGTGCCCCAGAACAAGATCGAGGGCGAGGATCTCTGGGATCACACGCTCGGCACGGTCGATGCGGCGCCCGCCAACCGGCCCGTGGTCCGGCTCGCGGCACTCCTGCATGACGTCGGCAAGCCGGCGACGATCGACGACGGCCCGTTCCGTGGCCACGAGATGGTGGGCGCGGACATGGCCGCGAGCGTGCTCGATCGCCTGCACCTGCCGAAGTCGGCTGTGGAGCGCGTGGTCCACCTCGTTCGCAACCACATGTTCACGTACGAGCCTGAGTGGGGCGACGCAGGCGTGCGCCGGTTCATCCAGCGGGTCGGGATCGAGTCGATCGACGACCTGTTCGCGTTGCGTCAGGCCGACAACGTCGGCAGCGGCGCGCCGGTCGATGCATACGCCCTTGACGAGCTCCGGGCGCGCGTCGAGGCGGAGCTCGCGGCGTCGGTCGTGCTCGATCGATCGCGGCTTGCCGTGCATGGCGACGACCTGATGGCCGAGCTGGGCATGCCGGCGGGTCCGCGCCTGGGTCGAATCCTCGACGAGCTGGTCGAGCGCGTGGTCGCGGATCCGAAGCTGAACGACCGGGCGACGCTGCTGCTCTTGGCCGAGTCGATGCTCGACCGAGGACCGATGATCGAGCGACTGCTCGCCGCGGAGTCGGCGTTCGCGCGGGACGAGGTGGACGCGGCCGGGCGGCTCTTCGCGCAGGTCGCGGAGGCGGATCCGAGGAACGCGATCGCGGTGGTCGGGCTGGCGCGGGTCGCGCTTCGGGAAGGTCGGCGCGACGACGCGAAAGGCCTTGCCGAGCGCGCGCTCGCGATCGACCCGCAGGAGGCGGCTGCCGCGCGCCTGCTTCGCGAGCTGCTGCTCGGCGATTCTCGACTCGCCTCGGCGCCGCTTCCGAGGTCAACCTCGAATCTCGCTCCCGAGCCGCAGATCGCCGCGGCCGCGCCGCAGGCGGGGCACAAGGATCCCGGCGCCGCGCGGACGGCCGAGGTAGCGCCGGGTGCGCCTCCAAGTGGGGCGCCCGCGGGCCCGAGGAAGCGACGCTCGATCCTGGCCCGCATCCGGGCCTGGTTGGGGGGAAGTAGTCGGCGAGGCTGACGCGGCCGGCGCGGCTGACGCCTCCGACGAGCTGGTCGCAGCCAGCGGACGCGACGCGCCGCTACCCTGCGGCGATGCGCATGCTGGTGACCGGCGGTGCCGGGTACGTCGGGTCGGTATCGGTCGAAGTCCTGGTGGCGGCGGGCCACGAGGTGCTCGTGCTCGACAACCTGTCGACCGGCCATCGAACCGCCGACCTCGCGGGAGCAGAGCTCGTCCAGGGTTCGTACACGGACGGGCCGGCGATGGCGACGCTGTTCCGGGATCGTGGGATCGACGCCGTGCTCCATTGCGGGGCGAAATCGCTCGTCGGCGAGTCGATCCGCGATCCGGCGCCCTACTTCCGCGAGAATGTCGGTGGCGGCGTCGCGCTCCTGGAGGCAATGCGCGAGGCGGGCGTCAACCGGCTCGTCATCTCCTCGACCGCCGCGGTGTACGGCGTCCCCGACTCCAGCCCGATCCCAGAGGAAGCGGTGCTCCGCCCGATCAACCCGTACGGCGAGTCGAAGCGGGGCCTCGAGGCCGCCGCAGGCTGGTTCTCGAGCGCCTACGGGCTGCGCGTGGCCTCGCTGCGGTACTTCAACGTCGCGGGGGCGAGCGAGCGCAACGGCGAGCTGCACAGCCCCGAGACCCATCTCATCCCCAACGCGCTCACGGCGGTCGCCGGCGGCACCCCTCTCACGCTATTCGGTGACGACTACCCCACCCCGGACGGCACGCCGATCCGCGACTACGTGGACGTGGTCGACCTCGGCGACGCGCATCGACTCGCACTCGAAGCCACCGCACCAAGCGACCCTCGCACAGACCAGCCGCTCATCTGCAACCTCGGGAGCGGGCGCGGTTTCAGCGTCCGCGAGGTGATCGCCGAGATCGAACGGGTGCTCGGGCGACGTGTGCCACAGGAGCTCGGGCCTCGCCGCGAAGGCGACCCGGCGACGCTGGTCGCCTCGATCGACCGAGCCCGCGAGGTGCTCCGGTGGAAGCCCGCGCGATCGAGCCTCGAAACGATGATCCGCTCGGCCTGGACGTGGCGAACCCGGTAGCGAACGCAGCGTCGCCCGTGACGACGCTCGATGCGATCGAGACGCTGGCGTTCGCACTGGTCTCGCTGACGGCCCGCGCCATCGCCGAGCGCGGCGGCTCGCGGCTGCTCACGTTCCAGCAGTGGCGAACGATCGTGGTGGTAGGAGCCGCGGAGGAGCCGCTGCGCGTGACGGATGTGGCGCGACGGATCGCTGCATCCGGACCGTCGACGAGCCGGATCGTTCAACGCCTCGCGGATCATGGCCTCGTGGAGTTCGAAGCGGACCCCCTGGATGGCAGGGCGGTACGTATCCGGTTGAGCCCGTTGGGGACGCGCGTGCGAACCGCGGTGATCGGCCGCCGTCGGGAGCTGATCAGCGAGCTCATCGGCGAGATTGCGAGCGACCCAGCCTCAGATCGGGAGCGGCAGGTCGTCGCGGCCCTGGAGGCCGCAATCTAGGACGGGTGCCTCCGCCAGGGTCGGTGCCTCCGCCAGGGTCGGTGCCTCCGCCAGGGTCGGTGCCTCCGCCAGGGTCGGTGCCACCCCCCGCTTCGGTGCCTCCGCCCGTCAGTTGGCCTTGGGCGGTTTCGTCGGCTTGGGGGTCTTCGTGGGTTTTGGTGTCTTCGTGGGCTTGGGCGTCTTGATCGGCTTCGGGACGGCGGTGGGGCTCGGTGTTGTCGTCGGTTTGGGCGTCGACCGCGGCTGCCCGAGCGTGAAGGCATTCTCGAGCTCGAACGCGATGTTCTCGAACGTCTCGAATAGGGGCCCGCCGACGACCTTCAGGCCGCCGATCCCGAGCACGACCACTGTCGCCATGATCAGGGCGTACTCAGCGAGTGCCTGACCCGCCTGCCGGCGGCGCCGTCGCCGAAGGCCCTGCGCAAGCCCGTTCTGGAGCAAGCCGACTCGCGCTTCTGCTTGGCCGCAGCGGGGCTCATGGCGCTCAGAACGCGCGTAGCCCTCGCGGCCAGATACATGTCGCATGACACATATCTTGCCGAGCGTGGGTCCGGCTGACCCTAGCCCGATGGTCCGGGGCATCGACGCACCACCCCTGCGTCCTCTACCGCGACAGACCCGGTCACCTTCCGACGCGGTCCGACTTGGGCAGCTCCAGCGGCGGCTCCAATCGCCGACCGCCGGGTACGCAGCGAGTCCGACCGCCGGGTACGAAGCGAGTTCGGCTACCGCGGCGTCAACGGCGCGTTCGCCGGAGTCAGTCGCTCCGGCGGCGTGACGATCTCCACCTCGCCGGAGCCGGGCCACTGATCCGATACGGGTCGGAGGATCCACGCGCCGAGGAGCATCGTCGCGAGCAGGGTGACCACCGCGAGCTGATACGCCCCCACGCCCAAGGCATCGAAGAACAGCAAGAGCGTCAGCCCGTACAGCAGCTGCCCGATCACCTGCGAGCCCTTGCCGACCAGCCCATAGAGCCCGAAGAATTCGCCAACGCGTTCCGGGGGCGAGAGCCGGACCATCAGCACGCGATCGGCCACCTGGACGCCGCCGAGGCCGCTCCCGAGGATCCCGCCCGCGATCAGGAACATCGCCAGCCCGATCGGCCCGTCGATGCTCAGCGAGATCGCGCCGAGCACCAGGCCCACCGCCCACGACGCGAGCACGATCATGAGCGTCCGCCGCGGCCCCAGTCGATCGACGAGCCGGCCCCAGCCGAAGGAGGCGAAGATCGCGACGACGGTGAGCCCGAGCAGGACCAGGAGCGCCATCGAGTCGGAGAGGCCTTTCGCCCGCGTGGTGACGATCGTCATGACGACGATGATCGTGTTGACCGCATCGGAGTAGAAGAACCGGCCGACCAGGAACCTCAGGAGCCCCGGCACCTCTCGGGCGTGCGCGATCGAGGTCTTCAGCTGCGTCAACGACCCGATCACGTCGCGAGCGCCGATTCTCGCCACCGGGCCGGACTCCCGAACGAACAGGAAGATCGGCACGGCGAACACCGCGAACAGCCCCGCGGCGACGATGAACCGGCCTTCGACCGGGACGTCGAGGATCAGGAGGACCACGCCGGCGAAGACCGTGCCGCAGTAGCCGATGCCCACGCCGATTCCCGACAGTCGACCGCGCGTCTCGGGCTTGCTGACCGACTTGAGCGTGGCGTCGTAGTAGATCAGCGCCGACTGGTAGGCGAAGTTGGCGACGATGAACAACAAGACTCCGACCGCGGCCGGGCTCGGGCCGATGAGCGCCGTCGGAATAACGCACAGCAGCGTGAAGAAGAGCAGGAACGGCATGCGCCGACCGCCGCGGTCCGAGAGGGCGCCGAGGATCGGCGACACGAGGGCGTTGAGCCCGACGCTCACGACCACAGCCACGCTCAGGATGAAGTTCCCGTCGCGCTCCCCGAAGCGCGAATCGTCCACGAGCCACAGCCCGATGGCACCCGACACGACGGCGAACGAGAAGATCGTGTTCGCGAAGTCGTACAGCGACCAGGCGATCCCGACGCGGGCGCGCCCCGACGCGGTCAGCCCACCGAGACCCGCGAGCACGCCCATGCGCGACCCTCCCGCGCGCATTGTGACGAAACCTGAACCGCCGGTTCGCGCCCCCGCTGCGTACGATGTGCGGCGTGACGCAGCTGACGGCCGCCGATGCGACCGCGATGCGAGCCGCCTCTGCGGAGTGGCGGCCGATGGCCTACGGGCGCCTATCCCCGCACAAGATCACGGACGCCATCGGCGAGCCACTGTGGGGCGGCCGGCGGGTCCTGGTCGAGGTGAGCTCGCGCGGGGTCGACATCCGCGGTACCGACGGCAGCGAGGTCCCGGGCTACGTCGACCTGCGCACGGCGATCGCCGATGCCGCGTTCGCGGACGAGCTCCTGATCGACGGCGCGCTGCTCCCCGCGCCGCTGCGCGACACGGAGGGCGCGCGCGTGCGGGTCGGGATGGACTCCGTCGTGTCGCCGGGCGATCGGATGAAGCACATCTTCGTCGGCGCGAGCCCCATGTCGGGTCGGCGCGAGGACCTCGCCCGTGCGGACGAGGCACGGGCGCCTGACCCTGCCGACAACCCGGCGGCATTCGTGGCCACGGATCTCCTGTGGATCGACGGCCAGTCGCTGCTCGACGTGCCGCTCCTGGAACGGAAGCGCGTGCTCGACTCGGCGCTCGACGAGCGGGAGCTCGTACGGCGGACCATGCACGTCCGACCACCGGTCGAGAGCTGGTTCGCGCAGTGGCGCGCGCTCGGCTTCGAGGAGGTCGCGTTCAAGGGCGCCAACGGGCGCTATCACCCGGGCAAGGTGAGCCCCGACTGGACCGTCGTGGTGATGCCCCGCCGCTGACGAACCCCGTTCGGTGGTACGGTGGGCTCGATGCCCCAGCCCGTGCTGACGCCGGCCATCCGAGAAGCGATCGCCCGACTCGAACGGGCGGACATCATGGTCGGGATCCCGAGCTTCAAGAACGCGACGACGATCGGTTACGTCGTGCGCGCGGCCCAGGCAGGCCTCGTGCAGTATTTCCCGGATCTCCGCCCGGTGGTCGTGAACTCCGATGCGGGCTCGCCCGATGGCACGCAGCGCGTCGTGGTCGAGACCGAGCCGCCGGACTACGTGGAGCGAATCCTCCTCGTTCGACCCACGAACAAGCTCTCTCGAGTCTCGCTCACATATCCCGAAGTCGACGGCTCGGGCGGCAAGGGGGCGGCCCTGCGCACGATCTTCGAGATCGCGGCGGCGCTGGAGGTCCAGGCCCTGGTCGTGGTCGACTCTGACCTTCGATCGATCGGGCCCGAGTGGATCGAGCTCCTCGCCGGCCCGATCCTCAAGGGCGGCTACGACTACGTCGCGCCGCTGTACGCGCGCCACAAGCACGACGGCACGATCACCAACAACGTCACCTATCCGCTCACGCGCGCGCTGTACGGGCATCGGATCCGGCAGCCGATCGGGGGCGACTTCGGCGTCTCGGGTGACCTCGTGCGGCACTACCTGGCCTCGGGGCATTGGACGCCCGAGGTCTCCAAGTTCGGCATCGACATCTGGATGACCACGCTCGCGCTCAGCGGTGGCTTCGCGATCTGCCAGGCGCGCCTCGGGGCCAAGGTGCACGATCCGAAGGACCCCGGTGCCGACCTGGGGCCGATGTTCCGCCAGGTCGTGACCACGATCCTCCGAATGGCCGTCGCGAACGCCGATCGATGGCAGCCGGTGCGTGGGAGCCATGACGTGCCGGCCTACGGGTTCGAGCGAATGGTCGATCCGCCACCGCTCGAGATCAACGTCCTGCGCCTACTCACGGAGTTCCAGGCGGGAGCGGTGAACCTCGGCCCGACGTGGGCCGAGATGCTCGCCCCGGATACCGCCGCGGGCATGATGAATCTCGCCGAAGAGGCGGGCAAGACCGCGGAGACAGTCCAGGCGGCCGTCGCGAAGGACGGCTCGGGCTCGGGGGCGCCGTCGACCGCGTCGATGGCTGCCGCGGCGGCGGGATTCGCGTTCCCAGACGCGCTGTGGGCGAGGGTCGTGTATGACCTCGTTGTCACGGCCCGGGACAGGCCGGAGCGGCTCGATGCCTACGTCGCGTCGCTCGTGCCCGTGTACTTCGGGCGCGTCGCGAGCGCGGTCATCGAGAACCGCGAGCTGACCACCGATCGAGCCGAGGAGAGTGTCGAGCGCCAGGCGCGCGAATTCGAGCGGTTGAAGTCGTACCTCGTGAACCGATGGGGCGGCAGCGGGACCGCGGCGGCGCCGTCGACCGCATCCGAGCCCGCATCCGAGCCCGCGCCCGAGCCCGAGGCAACGCCCACGTGATCCCCCGCCCGCTGCCCGCCCGGATCGTCATTCCCGTGGCGAATCCCGCCACCGCGGAGGAGCTGATCCGGCTCGGCGCCGACCTGCTGGACCCGCGCGGCGGCGAGCTGACCGCGCTCGGAATCGTCGAGGTGCCCGAGGGCATGCCGCTCTCGGAGGGCGCCACCCGGGCCCGCCACGCCCGACGGCTGCTCCAGCGCGTCCTCGACTTCGTTCCGGAAGGCACGCGCATCCACCCGATCGTGCGCATCGGGCGGCACGCGGCCGAGGGCATCGTCGAGGCGGCCGCGGAGCTCGAGGCCGATCTCATCGTGTTCGGCTGGGGTGGCAAGTCGCCGGCGAGCAAGACCGGCAACGGGCGCGAGGGCCTCACCTCCCCCTTCTCCGCCACGATCGACGAGGTCCTGCGCGAATCGCCCTGCGACATCGCCGTCGTGAAGCAGCGCGGGGTGCGCGACCTGAAGCGGGTCGTGGTGCCGGTTCGAGGCGGCCCGCACGCCGAGCTGGCTCTCCGCGTCGGCTACGCGATCGCCCAGCGACATGACGCGACGCTCGCGGCGCTGCACATCGTGCCGCCCGGGATCACGGCCGCCGTCCGCGCCCAGGAGGAGCGCGCACTCACCGCGTTCGTCAAGGGGCACGTCGAGGGTCGGGTCGAGACGGTGGTGCGAGAGTCCTCGAACGTGCGCGCCGCGATCCTGCGCGAGGCGGACGTCTCGGACATCGTGGTGATGGGCGCCGCCGCGCCGAGCGCGACCGACGGCAAGACCCACCTCTTCGGCGCGATGCCCGAGGCCATCGCCACGCGGTCGCAGACGACCGTGGTCGTCGTAAAGACGCGCGAGACCATCGGGCGCCAGACGTTCGAGCAGCTCGCGACCCGCGCCGAATCGCTCGTCGCGGCAGACCGGGCCGCGGAGGAATCACGCGCCGTGCCGGCTCGGGTCGAGCGCTGGTTCGGCGAGTCGAACTTCCACCACCACGAGTTCGCAGACCTGCGACGCCTCACGCAGCTCAAGGACAAGCAGGGCCTGACGGTCAGCCTCGTGCTGCCGACGCTCAACGAGGAGGAGACGATCGGCCCGATCGTCCGCCGCGCGATTCGCGAGATGGTCGGGCGCGTGCCGCTGCTCGACGAGGTCGTCGTCATCGACTCTGCGTCGACCGATCGGACGCGCGAGATCGCCGAGTCCGAGGGCGCCCGGGTGGTCCAGCACCCCGAGATCCTGAGCCGCTACGGCTCGTTCACGGGCAAGGGCGAGGCGCTCTGGAAGTCACTGTACGAGACCTCGGGCGACCTCATCGTCTGGGCCGACACGGACGTGCGCAACTGGCACCCGCGGATGGTCTACGGGACCCTCGGGCCGCTGCTCCACGAACCGCGATTGCAATACGTCAAGGGCTACTACCAGCGCCCGATCGTCGAGGGCGGCGTCCTGCGCGAAGGCGGCGGCGGACGCGTCACCGAGCTCGTGGCCCGGCCGTTGATCAATCTGTTCTTCCCCGAGCTCTCCGGCTTCATCCAGCCGCTCTCGGGCGAGTACGCCGGGCGCCGCAGCGTGCTCGAGCAGATCCCGTTCTTTACGGGCTACGCGGTCGAGATCGGGCACCTCATCGACGTCGCCGAGCGCGCCGGCATCGACGGCCTCGGCCAGGTCGACCTCGAGCGGCGCGTGCATCGGAACCAGGAGCTCGAGGGCCTGTCGCGCATGTCCTTCGTGATCCTCCAGGCGGTCATGAAGCGACTCGAGGAGCGACGCAAGGCCCGCCTGTTCGCCGAGATGGGCTCGACCATGAAGCTGCCCCGCTCCGGCCGCGGCCGCCTCTCGCTCGAAGTCATCGAGCTCGCCGACCTCGAACGCCCGCCCATGGTCCGCATCCCGGAGTACGTCGAGCGTCGCCAGGGCCTGATCACCGCGGAGACGCTCGCAGGCTGAGTCCTTGCGTCCAGGCGCCCACGCGCGCAGGCGCCCGGCGGATGACCCTCCCTTTGATCGGGCCGCCGACGCGCCCATCCCCTGCCCCCAAGAATCAAGATAGTTGCGCTCAAGAGAAATCATCGCGATCAAGGCCGAAATGCCCAAGGCGACGTCCCGCAGGGCTACTCCCGCCGGGAATCCCGATCAGCCAGCACCGCCAAGACCCTTGGGACTTCGTTCGACGCATGTCGCTGCGCTCCAACGGGTCGATGACGGTCGTCGACGCATACGGCTCCCGAACGTCCGCGACCGCCGGCTACGTCTTGCCGAACTCAGGCGAGAGGCTGCCGACGATCCGGCCACGTCGCGATTTGAGGCTGCGCGGTTATGGTTGCGCTTGAGCGAAATCAATTCGATTCTGCGGCTGCCGGCGATGAAGCCCCCATGGGCCGAGCACGTATGAGGCGGCATGGGCCATCGAGTGTGCGGCCCGACGGCGAAGGCCCGGCCGACGGCGCGAGCCCGGCCGACGGCGCGAGCCCGGCCGGCCGACGGCTCGAGCCCGCCTGGCCGGCGGAGGAGGAGGCCCTGCCTACCGGTGGCCGCGCAGGTTGTGCAACGATTCGAAGCGATGCGCGTGGTGATCGCCCCCGACTCGTTCAAGGGCTCGCTGACCTCGGTGCAGGTCGCGACCGCGCTCGCGGACGGCTGGCGCGCGGCGCGCCCGGACGACGAGGTCCTCCTGGCGCCCCTCGCGGACGGCGGTGAGGGCACGCTCGTGGCGATCGAGGCAGCCGGGGGCTGGGCGTGGCAGACCGTCCAGGCGACCGACCCGATCGGGCGGCCCGTCGCGGCGCGCTGGCTCAGGTCGGCCGACGGCATGCGGGCCGTCGTGGAGCTCGCCGAAGCCTCTGGCCTCTCGCGACTGACCACCACCGAGCGTGATCCGGCCGGCGCAACGACCCAGGGCACCGGCGAGGTGCTGCGAGCCGTGCTCGACGCCGGCATTCGGACGATCACCCTCGGCATCGGCGGGAGCGCCACAACCGATGGCGGCGCCGGGATCCTGCGGGCGCTCGGGGCGGTCGTCGAGGCCCAACGAATCGACCTCGACGGGCTCGATCCAAGGCTCGCCGAATGCGAGCTGCGCATCGCCTGCGACGTCTCGAACCCCCTGCTCGGCCCGACCGGCGCCGCCGCAACGTACGGGCCCCAGAAGGGTGCGACGCCAGATCAGGTCGTCGAGCTCGACGCCGTCCTCGGCAGGTATGCCGATCAGCTGTCCACCGCGACGGGACGCGACGAGCGCAACACGCCCGGCGCCGGTGCTGCGGGCGGGACGGCCTTCGGCCTGCTCTCGATCGGCGACCGGTTCAAGTCGGTCCGGCTCGTGCCCGGCGTCGAGGTCGTCATGGACGAGACGGGCCTGCGCGACAAGCTCGCGGGCGCCGACCTGGTGATCACCGGCGAGGGCCGCATCGACGCCCAGACCGCGTTCGGCAAGACCGCTCTCGGCGTCGCCCAGCTCGCGCAGCGGGCCGGAGTGGCGTGCATCGCGGTGGGCGGTGGGGTCGAGCCCGAAGGGATCGAGGCGCTCCGCCCGCTCGGCGCGGTCGTCGTCCCCGTCACGGAACGCCCGCAGTCGATCGAGGACGCGATGGCGGCCGGCGACGAGCCCGTCCGACGCTGCGGCGAACGAATGGCGAGGCTCGTGGGGATGTTGGTTGACTAAGTCATCGGACTAAGTCAGACTTGCCAGGTGGACAAAGTCGTAAACATTCACGAGGCGAAGACCCAGTTCTCTCGGCTGGTGGATCGAGCTCGGGCCGGCGAGAAGGTCGTCATCGCCAAAGCCGGCGTGCCGGTCGCCGTTCTGGGACCACTCGATGAGCCTCGCCCGAAGCGGGTGCCTGGTCGAGATCGGATCGTCATCCACCCGAGCTTCGACGACCCCATCCCGGAGTGGGACCCGGATTACATGCACCCCGACGACCCAATCCGCGAGCTTCTCGAGTGAGAGTCCTGATCGACTCGCACGTGTTTCTTTGGTGGGTCGGCGACCGAGCCAAGCAGATAACGCCCCGCGCGACCGAGGTCATCGAAGATCCGGCGAACGAGGTCTTCGTCAGCGCGGTGACCGGCATGGAGGTCGCGACGAAGGCCGCACGTGGCAGGCTCGAGCTACCCGCGCCGGCGGAGCGCTATGTCCCGGATCGTATCGGTCGGCACCGGTTTCAACGCCTGCCCGTCGACCTTGCCCACGCACTCCGTGCGGGCTCGTTGCCGGACATCCATCGAGACCCCTGGGATCGGTTGCTGGTCGCGCAAGCGCAGCTCGAATCGATGCCGATCATCACGGCTGATCCAGCGATCGGTGGTTACGACGTCGAGGTGATCTGGTGATCCGGACCGCTTCGACGCGGCCACGCAACGTTGCGCGCCGCAAGCCGAAGCGTCGGAAGCCGAACCCGTACCTCGCCTGGGCGAAGCGCCTCGAGCGGACGCGGCCCGGGCTCACCCGGTTCGCCCTCGATGGCCTCGCGGGCATCTACGGCCACCCGCAGTGGGAGCGCCGGTGGGATCCGACGTCGGAGCTGATCCTCACGATCCTCACCCAGAACAGCGCCGACATCAATGCCGAGTACGCGTTCCAGGAGCTCCGGAAGGCCTATCCCTCAGAGCTCCCGCCGGAGCGGCACATCCCGGGTGCCGGCTGGGGCGGTGTCGGGCTGCCGGACGGCATCCCGCCGGACTGGTCGAAGGTCGATATCGCGCCACTGGAGGAGCTGGTCGAGGTCATTCGACCCGGCGGCCTGCCGAACGGCAAGGCGAAGGCCATCAAGTCGGCCCTCCGCGCGATCCATGAGGCCCGCGGCGACTACTCACTGGAGTTCCTCGGCGACATGTCGGCCCTGGAGGCCCGAGCCTGGCTCACCGCCATCAAGGGGATCGGCGTGAAGACGGCTTCGGTCGTTCTGCTGTTCTCGTTCGACATGCCGCTGATGCCCGTGGATCGGCACGTCGAGCGCGTGTCGACCCGCATCGGGCTCATCCCGCAGCGGGACACCGCCGACGAGGCCCACGACTTCTTCCTCGCGATGCTCCAGCCCGACGAGATGCACGAGGCGCACGTAAACCTGATCCGCCACGGCCGGCTGGTCTGCCACGCGCGCAACCCGAACCACATGATCTGCCCGCTCCGCGACCGCTGCCGCTTCTTCGACCCGAAGGCGCCGTAGTCCGATCGAATGCCCGCTGCTCGCCGGGCGAGCAGCTCCACCGTCGACGGGCCGACGTTCGCCTGTCAATCGACGCTCGAGGCCTTGACTGCTCGCGGGGCGAGCAGAACCACCGCTGAAGGGCTCCCTCGATGCGCAAGGCCGGGCCCGGGCTGCCGTTCTGCTCGCTGGGCGAGCAGAACACGGGCGCAGGCACCTTCGAACGAGTCTCGCCCACTCGGAACCGACGTTCTGCTCGCTGGGCGAGCAACGCGCGGGAACGTCAGTCGCGGAGGCAGTACTCGTCGAAGCACAGCCAGGGCGTGTCGATCGTGAACGCGTCGCGCGTCAGCACGCCGGTCGCGATGTCGACGATCGAGATCGGGCTGCCCTCGGGCACGACCCCCGGACGAGGGCCGTCGAACCTCGTGAAGGCCAGGTGCGCGTCGGTCGAGAGGTCAGGTTTCAGCGTCAGCGCGTTCCCGCCGCCCGGTTCGCGCAGCATCTCGCGGCGATCGCCCGAGACGGCGTCGAAGACGGCCGTGACAGATTCGGCGCCGGTCGACTCGTGCCACACGTACTGGACGACGAACATCGACCCGACGGCCCCGACCCACTCCGGCGCAAATTGGTCGACCTGGTTGCGCTCGGGAAATCGCCAGCGGACCGCGCTGATCTCGAGGTCGTAGGCCGTGATCCCGTACCCGAGGACCTGGAAGTCTTCGGGCGTGAAGTCCCAGTTGAAATAGGTGTCGTCGGTCTGCCCCCAGATGAACGTGTCCCGGAGTCGAGCCCGACGGTTGCGCGTCCCCACGTCGATGACGTCGACGAACCCCTCGCCCTCCCGGCCCACGGGTGAGGTGACGGTCTTGCCCGACGGGCTGACGCGGAAGAAGCCACGTGACGGGTAGCGGAGCGAGCTGACGTCCCTGCCTGGTTTGACGATCTCGAACGATGCATCGCCCGACCCGATGTCGACCGACCAGACGCCACCGTCGATGGCCGGGTCGTCATCGTCGCCGGTCGCGGGATCCATGCCGGCCCAGAACAGCCGCCGACCGACGAGCTGGACTCGGGGCCTGATCACGTTCAGCGAGATCTCCTCGACAACGGACCCAGTTGCGAAATCGCGGACGACCAGGCGAGGTATCACCTCCAGCGCGTCCCGAAGCGCGACCACGACCCCATCCGCCACACCGACGATCTGCTCACCGGCCGGCAGGCCGATCTGTGCCGTCGTTCCCACCTGGCCGGCGTCGCCGTTGCCGGTCCACCAGTAGAGGTCGTGCATGTCCGGCGGAACGCCGGGCCGCTCGACGATCGGGCTGTTGATCTCCACCTCGGTTCGCAGCGGGTAGACGGCAGCGGTTGGCTCGGGCTCGATGCTCGGCGACGGGGTCGTCGCGATGCTCGCCACGGGAGGTGTCGAAGCCGACGACTCCGCCGGCGTCGTGGGGGGTGGACCGGCGCAGGCAACGACCAGGATGGCAACCAACGCGATACGCAATCGACTCGAGGTGCGCGACATCCCGACCATCATCACGCCTCCGTCCGGCGCCGAACGGGAGTTGAGACGCTAGTCGCGCAGACAGGACGTCGGGTAGCAGAGCCAGGGCGGGTCGATGACGAAGGCGTCGTTCGTGATTTCGCGCGTCGCGATGTCGAGCGTAGAGACCGTCACCGTGCCGCTCTGGATCAGCGAACCGATGGGACCGAGCTCGGGGACCAGCGCAATGAGCTCGACGCTCGAGATCGAGAACGCCGCATAGCGAATCCGCGATTGATTGGCGCGCTGGACGAGCAGCGATCGAGCGTCGCCGGTGCGCGCATCCAGTGACGCGAGGCGGATCTGGCCGTTTCGGGTGCGCCAGGAGTACTCGATGAGAAAACCCGTACCGACCTGCTCCATGTCCAGCAGCGAGAAGCGGTCCTTGTTTGCGGCCTCGGGGAAGGTCCACAGCGTGGCGCCGGTCGCGAGGTCTCGCCCGATGAGGCCGCGGCCGTCAGGAGATTCCGTCAGCGGGCTGTCGCCGACCACGAACGTGTCGTCGGTGAGCGCGAAGAGGTCGGCGTCGTCGAGCCGTGTTCGCACGTCGAGCGTCGAGGTGTCGATGACGTCCGTGAATGCCGACGCGGAGCCGCTCACGGTGCTCGCGAGCGTCAATCCGGAGGGGCTCAACAGCAGCGGCCTCCGTTCGGCGTTGCCCATCGTTGTCAGGTTCCGTCCCGATCGGACGAGGACCTCCGGCGTCAGGGTGTCGTCAATGCGGGCAGTCCAGACGCCGCCGTCGACGAATCGCCCCGCGTCGGCGTTGGACGATGGCTCCATGCCGGCCCAGAACAGCTGGCGACCGACGAGCTCCGCATACGGGAAGCCGACATTCGACGCGATCTGGCGGAGGAGGTCTCCCGTGCGCATGTCCCGCACGATGAGGTCGGCCGGCGCGAAGTGGCTGTTGAACGACGGGCGTGCGGAGACGACCAGCCCTCCCTCGACCGTCAGGATCCGCTCGCCTGCGGGCAGGCCGATCTGGGCCGTCGTGCCGACATGGCCTGCGTCACCATCGATCGTCCACCAGTAGCGGTCCGCCAGATCCGCCGGCACGCCCTCGCGGGTCGCGATCGACTCGTTGACCTCGACGGTCGTTCGAGGCGAGATCGTGCCGATGCTCGGCTCGCCGCTACCCGGCGGCCCGGGAGAGGGCGCGACGGTAGGCGCTCCCGTGGCCAGCCCCGACGGCCTCGAACTCACGGCCGGCCCCGGAGAGCCCGAGGAGACCGGCGAGTCGCAAGCGGCGGCGACGACGATCGCCACTACGAGCAACGACGCGGATCGCCAGTTCATCACCATGTCGCGCCCACGATACCGGCGCGTTGCGGACGGCAAGCGACGGACCGGCGACCATCGGGCTATTGAATTCAGGGGCCAACTGAACGGGAATCAAGAGATGGCAAGCTTTGGTGGCGTCACGAATCGCGCTGGTATCCTCCCGCCGATGTCCAGCGGAGCCTGGCGGAGTGGCGCGGCGGCGGCCCGCATCCTGATCGTCGACGACGACCCCAACGTCCTGACGCTGCTTTCCGAGCAGTTCGCGACGGACGGCTTCGACGTCGCCACGGCGCGCGATGGGCAGGAGGCGCTGCGCCGACTCAAGGTCGGCTGGCCCGACTTGCTGATCGTCGACATGATGATGCCGGGCATGGACGGCCTGACCCTCGCCCGCGAGATCAAGGCGGTGGCCGACCTGCCGATCGTCGTGCTCTCGGCGATCGATGCCGCGGATTCGAAGGCGGATCTTCTCGAAGAGTTCGCCGAGGACTACGTCTCCAAGCCCTTCTACTACCCCGAGCTCCGTGCCCGGGTGACAAGGGTCCTAAGGAGAGTCGGCGACAAGGTCCCGCGGCAGGGCCTCGAGATCGGGCCGAATCTCACCCTCGAGCTCCACCGGCGCGTGGCGATCGTCGCCGGCGAGGAGGTCCAGCTCACGCCCACCGAATCGCGACTCCTCTACGCCCTCGCCGCCAACCTCGGCCGGACGGTGTCCACGGAGTCCCTCCTCGACCGAGGCTGGGCCTCGACCGAGTTCTCCGACCCGTCCTACGTCTGGGTCACGATGCGCCGCCTGCGCCAGAAGATCGAGCTCGACGCCAACAAGCCCGTGCACCTCGTGACGGTCCGCGGCGTGGGCTATCGGCTCGTGGCCGCCGAGGCAGCGCCCGCATCATGACGGGCGCCTCGTGACAACCGACTCGTGACAACCCCCGCGTGACGCTCTCCTTCCGGGCGCGGATCTCGCTCGCGCTCATCGCCGCCGCGCTCCTGCCGATTGCCGGCGCGGGCCTGCTGATGTGGGCCACCGGCGCCGGCGGGTCGGGCTCGCCAGGCTCGCCGATCGATCGGGTCGTGCTGTTCGCTCTCGTCCTCGCGGGCCTGGTCGGAGTGAGCCTCGCGCTGGTGCTCAGCTCCACCCTGCTCGAGCCGCTCAAGGACTTCGTCTCGGCCGTCGAGAAGGTGTCCGACGGCGAGCATCGGAAGCGCATCGAGGTCCCGGGGGAGGACGAGCTCGCCCTCCTGGCCGATCGATACAACCGCCTCGCGGCCGATCTCGACCGACGGGACCAATCGCTCGACGCCGTTCGAGCCGAGATCGCGGCGACCGATCCGACGACCGGCCGGGCGAGGGTCGCCGAGGTTGCCGCCGCGGGCGCCAAGAAGGCGTTCGACATGACGAGCGCCGACATCGTGTTCGGGAACCCGGACGACCTGCCCGTCACCGATCGCGTCCCGGGCGAGCCGCTGCCGGTTCGAGCCGTCCTCCGGCAGGGTTTCGAGGAGTTCGGGGCGCTCGTGGGCACGCTTTCGCCATCGCGGACGTGGGACCGACCGGACCAGATCCTGCTCGAGCTGTTCGTCACCGAGGTCGCGTTCGCCATCCGCAATGCGGAGCTGATCGAGCGGGTCGAGAAGCAGAACGGCCAGCTCCGGGACCTCGACGCCGCCAAGGACGAGTTCCTGCGTGGCGTCAGCCACAACCTCCAGACCCCGCTCACGAGCATCCGCGCCTCTGCCCAGCAGCTGACGGCCGAGCGACCGGACGATCGACTGGGGCTCATCGACGAGCAGGCCGGTCGACTGTCGCGGATGGTTCGCCAGCTCGTCACCGTCCAGCGGCTCGATTCGGGCACGGTCAAGTCCCGACCAGATGTGCTCGCTTTGGCGCCGCGCGCCACGCGGGCGTGGGATGCGCTGGGCACCAAAGGCGTCGCGTTCGAGGTGGTCGACGACGCGCCCGGCTGGCTCGCGGTCGCCGATCCGGACCAGCTCGATCAGGTCCTCTGGGCACTGCTCGACAACGCCGTCGGGCACGGGGGCGGGAGCAGCGTTCGGGTGCACATCCGGGCGGAGGGCGCGGGCGGCAGCGCGGGCGATAGCGTGGCCGGCGCGGGCGAGGGCAACGGTGGCGCCGACGAAAGCAACGGCACCGGCTCGCGGATCCACATGACCGTGGCCGACAACGGACCGGGCATCCCGGAGACTGAGCGCGAGCGCCTCTTCGGCCGGTACGAGCAGCTCGGCACCGCCGGCAAGGGCGGAACGGGGCTGGGCCTGTACGTCTCGCGCGAGCTGTGTCGGGCGATGGGCGGCGACCTGCTCCTCGAGCCGACGAACGGGACGGGCAACATGGGGCCGGCCAAGGCTGGTCGAGGGCGGAAGCGGACCAACGGCAGCGAGACCGCGGCGACCGCCGCCATGGCGGGCGCGGCATTCAGGATCACGCTCCCGGCAGAGCCCCCGGCAAAGGAGTAGCCGCCGACTCAGCGATCGGCGTCGTGAGTAGAATCCAACCGGCAATCGAGCGCACGACAGGAGACGTCATGAGCGGGTGGGACACCCCCACATTCGAGCGAGATCCGTTCGCTCCCGCCACGAGCGGCAGGTCCGAGAGCGTCGAGCTCATCGGGCCGCACCTGCGCGTGAGCGGGAACATGCGCCTCGGCGCGTTCAACCGCCTGTCCGACCTCATCAACAACACCAGCGGAAACGTGCGCCTGTACGAGGCTCGCCTGCTGCGGCGCAACGGCGACCCCACCTCCCTGACGGTCCCGATGATGATGATCAACCAGGACGAGATCACCCTCATCGCCCAGGCCGAGCACAGGCTCACCCAGGCGCCCGAGGTGGCCGAGGCAGAGGGCCTGCGCGTGGGTGACAGGCCGGCCGTCGAGAAGGCTCCTCGCCGGTTCGTCATCTTCACGCCCGGTCACGCGATCACCGGCTTCATCCACGTGCACGAGCACATGAAGGTCGAGAACTTCGTTGACGCCGCGGATCCGCGCTACGTCGTCATGACCTCGGTCAGCGCCCGGTCACTTGCGGACCGCCGCGTCGTGAGCCACTTCGACTTCCTGCTCGTCAACCGCACGCAGATGACGGCGATCGCCGAGACCGAGACGCGGACGGTCGCGAACCAGGACATCACCGAGGTCGCTGCCGGCTGACCCGGCGCGGCCGGCTCACGCCGCGCCGCTGAACTGTCCCGAAACGGCGAACGCCGGGCCTTTTGGCCCGGCGTTCGTTTCCACCGCTCCCCAGCGGTCAGTTGGACGTGGTGTCGAAGGCCGAGTTGTTGGTGAGGTTGGCGAGGTTGGTACCGACGCCGGTGGCCGCGATATCCATCCTGTAGACCTCGTAGTTGCCGGTGCGATTCGTCGTGAACCAAATCCTGGAGCCGTCGGGCGACCAGAGCGGCGCCGTGTCGCTGGCGGAATGGTTCGTCCGCCGAATGACGGACGTTCCGAGCCCGGACGCGCCGATCGTCATCGTATAGATCTCGTCGTTGCCGTTGCGATCGGTCGACCACGCCAGCTTGGTGCCGTCGGGCGACCAGTTGGGCAGGTCGTCCGAGCCCGAGTTGTTCGTCCGCCGGATGACCGACGTGCCGAGCCCGGACCCGGAGACGTTCATCGTGTAGATCTCGTAGTTGCCGTCGCGGTTGGTCGAGAAGGCGACCGTCCCGGCGCTGGTCGGCGACCACTGCGGCGTGACGTCGCTGCTCGAGTTGTTCGTGCGCCGCGTGACCGCGGTGCCCAGCCCCGTCGCGCCGACCGTCATCGTGTAGATCTCGTTGTTGCCGTCGCGGTTCGTGGTGAAGGCGATCTTCGTGCCGTCGGGCGACCACGTCGGCGACATGTCGCTCGAGGAGTTGTTCGTTCGCCGGACCACGTTCGACCCGTCGGCATTCATGGTGTAGATCTCGTTGTTGCCGTCGCGCGTGCTCGTGAAGGCCAGCTTCGTGTGGTCGGCTGACCAGGTCGGGTACCCATCGAAGGAAGAGTTGCTCGTGAGCGCGGTCTGGCCGGTCCCGTCCTGGTTCATGACCCAGATCTCGAAGTCGCCACCCGTGTACCGCATGAACACGATCTTGACGGTCGGCGCGGCGTCGTCGTTGGTGATCGTGCCGGCGCCCTGGGCGTCGGAGATCGTGCCGCCGGTGACGGCCGACAGGTTGACCACGAAGATCTCGTCGGCTTCGACCGTGGTGTTGCCACACACCGTGACCGAGATGGTCTTGGTCGTCTGGCCGGCGGTGAAGCTGTGCGAGCCGCTCGCGGTGATGTAGTCCTCGCTGCCGCTGCAGGTGCCGGTGCCGGCGGTGGTGCCGCCACTCGGCGCGGTGGCCCAGTTGACGTTGGTCGTGCCCGTGGTCGAGCCGGAGCGGGTGACCGTGAAGACGAACGTGCTCGAGCCGGAGTTGCCCTCGGCCTGGGTCACGTCGTTGATCGCGAGGGTGGCTGCCGCGGCGTCGTCGTTGGTGATCGTGCCGGCGCCCTGGGCGTCGGAGATCGTGCCGCCGGTGACGGCCGACAGGTTGACCACGAAGATCTCGTCGGCTTCGACCGTGGTGTTGCCACAGACCGTGACCGAGATGGTCTTGGTCGTCTGGCCGGCGGTGAAGCTGTGCGAGCCGCTCGCGGTGATGTAGTCCTCGCTGCCGCTGCAGGTGCCGGTGCCGGCGGTGGTGCCGCCACTCGGCGCGGTGGCCCAGTTGACGTTGGTCGTGCCCGTGGTCGAGCCGGAGCGGGTGACCGTGAAGACGAACGTGCTCGAGCCGGAGTTGCCCTCGGCCTGGGTCACGTCGTTGATCGCGAGGGTGGCTGCCGCGGCGTCGTCGTTGGTGATCGTGCCGGCGCCCTGGGCGTCGGAGATCGTGCCGCCGGTGACGGCCGACAGGTTGACCACGAAGATCTCGTCGGCTTCGACCGTGGTGTTGCCACACACCGTGACCGAGATGGTCTTGGTCGTCTGGCCGGCGGTGAAGCTGTGCGAGCCGCTCGCGGTGATGTAGTCCTCGCTGCCGCTGCAGGTGCCGGTGCCGGCGGTGGTGCCGCCACTCGGCGCGGTGGCCCAGTTGACGTTGGTCGTGCCCGTGGTCGAGCCGGAGCGGGTGACCGTGAAGACGAACGTGCTCGAGCCGGAGTTGCCCTCGGCCTGGGTCACGTCGTTGATCGCGAGGGTGGCTGCCGCGGCGTCGTCGTTGGTGATCGTGCCGGCGCCGGTGCGTCACTGATCGAGCCGCCGGCCGCACCCGACAGGGTCACGTCGAAGAGCTCGTTGGACTCGACCGTCGTGTCGCCACAGACGGTGATGCTGATGTTCTCGGTGGTCTCGCCCGAGCTGAAGGTCAGCGACCCGGTGAGGCCGATGTAGTCCTCGCCGGCGCTGCAGGTGCCGGTGCCCTGGATCGTGCCTCCGACAGCAGTCGTGGCGAAGTTGACCGTGGTCGTGCCGGTGGTGCCGGAGCGGGTGACTGCGAAGGTGAACGTGCTCGAACCGGAGTTGCCCTCGGCCTGGGTCACGTCGTTGATCGACAGGGTCGAAGAAGCCGCGTCGTCATTGATTATCGTGCCGACGCCCTCGGAGTCGGTGATCGTCGCGCCGGCGAAGCTTCCAAGCATGACGGAGAAGATCTCGTGCGGCTCGGCCGCCGTGTCGCCGCAGACCGGGACCGAGATGGTCTGGGTCGTGACGCTCGGGCCGAAGCTGAGCGAGCCACTCGTGTCGACGTAGTCCACGCCACTGCCGCAGCTGGCACCCTCGGTCGTGCCGGCCGAAGGAACCGTGCCGTAGCTGACGGTTGCCGTGCCGGCCGTCGAGCCGGAACGGGTGACCGTGAAGGTGAACGTGGTCGTGCCGGCGTTGCCCTCGTTCAAGAGCGATGTCGTTGATCGCGAGCGTGGGCGGAACGACGTCGTCGTTGCTGATGGTGCCGAGGCCGGTGTCATCGGAGATCGTGCCGCCGGTGACGCCCGACAGGGTGATGTGGAATTGCTCTGTGGCCTCGACCGTCGTGTCGCCACAGACGGAGATGCCGATGGTCTGGGTCGTCTCGCCCGGCTCGAAGGTCAACGAGCCTGACAGGCCGATGTAGTCCTCGCCGGCGTTGCAGATGCCGGTCCCCTGGGTGGCCCCGCCGAGGGCGGTCGTGGCGAAGTTGACGTTGGTTGTACCGCCGCTCGAGCTCGAGCGGGAAACGGTGAACAGGAACGTCGTCGTGCCGGAGTGGCCCTCGGCCTGGGTCACGTCGTTGATACCCAGAGTGGCAGTGAAGCTGACGGTGATGTTGTACGGCGCCGACGTGGTCGGGTTGTAGTCCGCGTCGCCGGCCTTGGTGGCGGTGATCGTGCACGTCCCGGCGGCGACGATCGTCACCTGCGGGCTGCCGCTGGCCGTACACACGGCCGGCGTGCTCGAGGTGAATGTGATCGCGCCCGTGCCCGAGCCACCCGTGGTGGTCGGGGTGAACGGCGGATCGGTGACGTCCTTGTTCGCCGGGGCGGTGATGACGAGGGCGGCCTGGTTGGCCTTGCTGATGGTCACGGTGAACGGATCCGACGTGGTCGGGTTGTAGTCCGCGTCGCCGGCCTTGGTGGCGGTGATCGTGCAGGTGCCCGTGCCCGAGACGACGTGCAGCTGGTTGCTGACGATCGAGCAGGCGGTCGAGGCGCCGGCGCTGAAGGTCACGGCGCCCGTGCCCGAGCCACCCGTGGTCGTGATCGCCTGGTCCGGGGCGCCGAAGGTGGCGCTGGCCGGGCCGGTGATGACGAGGGCGGCCTGGTTGGCCTTGTTGATGGTCACGGTGAACGGATCCGACGTGGTCGGGTTGTAGTCCGCGTCGCCGGCCTTGGTGGCGGTGATCGAGCAGGTGCCCGTGCCCGAGACGACGTGCAGCTGGTTGCTGACGATCGAGCAGGCGGTCGAGGCGCCGGCGCTGAAGGTCACGGCGCCCGTGCCCGAGCCACCCGTGGTCGTGATCGCCTGGTCCGGGGCGCCGAAGGTGGCGCTGGCCGGGCCGGTGATGACGAGGGCGGCCTGGTTGGACATGACTGTGAATGCGACCGAGGCGGAGTCGTTGCCGCCGTTGGCATCGTCCTGGTCGCCGTTCACGGCGGCGTTGTTGGTCACCGTGTCGCCTTCGGAGTTGTCATCGACGGTGACGGTGACGGTCAGGGTGGCACTGGCGCCGTTCAGGAGGCCCCCCACGGTCCAGCTGCCGCTGGCGTAGGTGCCCTGGCTGGCGAGCTGGCCGACGTACGTCACGCCTGCTGGCAGGCTGTCCAGGACGACCACGTTGGTCGCCGCATCCGGACCGTTGTTGGTGACGGTGATCGTGTAGTCGATCGAGTCGTTCTCGTCAGGCGAGCTGTCGCTAACGGTCTTGGTGACCTCGAGGTCGCTGAGCTCGATGTACGTCTCGGCGTCATCGCTGTCGTTGGCGCTGTTGTCGTCGTCCTGGTCGCCGTCGACGGTGGCCTCGGTGGTGATCGTCTCGCCGCCGGTGTCGGCATCGACGGTGACGGTGATCTCGAGGGTCGCGCTGGCGCCGTTGGCGAGGCTGCCCACGGTCCACACGCCGGTCCCGCTGTCGTACGCGCCGGCGCCGTCGTCGGACACCCAGGTCACGCCCGCGGGCAGGACCGCGGTCACGCTGACGCCGGTGGCGTCATCGGGCCCGCCGTTGGTGACGGTGATCGTGTAGACGAGGGTGTCGCCCTCGTTGGCCACGTCCAGATCCACCCCGAGATCGACCTCGAGGTCGGAGCTGGTCACGGTGAACGCCGCCGAGGCGGAGTTGTTGCCGCCGATGGCGTCGTCCTGGTCGCCGTCGGCCGAGGCCGTGTTGGTGACCGTGTCGGTGCCGCTGTCGGCGTCGACGGTGACGGTGATGACCAGGGTCGCGCTGGCGCCGTTGGCGAGGCTGCCCACGGTCCAGATGCCGGTGCCGTCGTCGTACGCACCGGCGCTGTCGTCGGTGTCGTAGGTCACGCCGGCCGGGAGCACGTCGGTGACGAGCACGTTGGTCGCGTCGTCAGGGCCGTTGTTGGTGACGGTGATCGTGTAGTCGATCGAGTCGTTCTCGTCGGGCGTGCTGTCGCTGACGCCCTTGGTGATCGACAGATCGGAGCTGGTCACGGTGAACGCCGCCGAGGCGGAGTTGTTGCCGCCGATGGCGTCGTCCTGGTCGCCGTCGGCCGAGGCCGTGTTGGTGACCGTGTCGGTGCCGCTGTCGGCGTCGACGGTGACGGTGATGACCAGGGTCGCGCTGGCGCCGTTGGCGAGGCTGCCCACGGTCCAGATGCCGGTGCCGTCGTCGTACGCACCGGCGCTGTCGTCGGTGTCGTAGGTCACGCCGGCCGGGAGCACGTCGGTGACGAGCACGTTGGTCGCGTCGTCAGGGCCGTTGTTGGTGACGGTGATCGTGTAGTCGATCGAGTCGTTCTCGTCGGGCGTGCTGTCGCTGACGCCCTTGGTGATCGACAGATCGGAGCTGGTCACGGCCGTGGTCGCGGTGTCGCTGTCGTTGCCCGGGACGTCGTCGTCCTGGATGGCGTCGGCGAACGCGGAGTTGATGATCAGGCCGCCGCCGGTGTTGAGATCGACCGTGACGGTGATCTCGAGGGTCGCGCTGGCGCCGTTGGCGAGGCTGCCCACGGTCCACACGCCGGTGCCCGGGACGTACGCGCCGAGGCTGTCGTCGGACACCCAGTCCACGCTCGTCGGGAGCAGGTCGGTGACGAGCACGCCGGTGGCGTCATCGGGCCCGTTGTTGGTGACGGTGACGGTGTACACGAGGGTGTCGCCCTCGTTGGCCGTGGTCTCGTCGACGTCCTTGGTGACCTCGAGGTCGCTGAGCTCGATGTACGTCTCGGCGTCATCGCTGTCATTGGCGCTGTTGTCGTCGTCCTGGTCGCCGTCGACGGTGGCCTCGGTGGTGATCGTCTCGCCGCCGGTGTCGGCATCGACGGTGACGGTGATCTCGAGGGTCGCGGTGGCGCCGTTGGCGAGGCTGCCCACGGTCCACACGCCGGTCCCGCTGTCGTACGCGCCGGCGCCGTCGTCGGACACCCAGGTCACGCCCGCGGGCAGGACCGCGGTCACGCTGACGCCGGTGGCGTCATCGGGCCCGCCGTTGGTGACGGTGATCGTGTAGACGAGGGTGTCGCCCTCGTTGGCCACGTCCAGATCCACCCCGAGATCGACCTCGAGGTCGGAGCTGGTCACGGTGAACGCCGCCGAGGCGGAGTTGTTGCCGCCGATGGCGTCGTCCTGGTCGCCGTCGGCCGAGGCCGT
Organism: uncultured Chloroflexia bacterium; assembly: GCA_963721765.1. Lineage (GTDB taxonomy): Bacteria > Chloroflexota > Limnocylindria > Limnocylindrales > CSP1-4 > UBA5189. The sequence goes on along the minus strand of CAVRJP010000001.1, from coordinate 5,806 downwards.
GTTGGTGACCGTGTCGGTGCCGCTGTCGGCGTCGACGGTGACGGTGATGACCAGGGTCGCGCTGGCGCCGTTGGCGAGGCTGCCCACGGTCCAGATGCCGGTGCCGTCGTCGTACGCACCGGCGCTGTCGTCGGTGTCGTAGGTCACGCCGGCCGGGAGCACGTCGGTGACGAGCACGTTGGTCGCGTCGTCAGGGCCGTTGTTGGTGACGGTGATCGTGTAGTCGATCGAGTCGTTCTCGTCGGGCGTGCTGTCGCTGACGCCCTTGGTGATCGACAGATCGGAGCTGGTCACGGTGAACGCCGCCGAGGCGGAGTTGTTGCCGCCGATGGCGTCGTCCTGGTCGCCGTCGGCCGAGGCCGTGTTGGTGACCGTGTCGGTGCCGCTGTCGGCGTCGACGGTGACGGTGATGACCAGGGTCGCGCTGGCGCCGTTGGCGAGGCTGCCCACGGTCCAGATGCCGGTGCCGTCGTCGTACGCACCGGCGCTGTCGTCGGTGTCGTAGGTCACGCCGGCCGGGAGCACGTCGGTGACGAGCACGTTGGTCGCGTCGTCAGGGCCGTTGTTGGTGACGGTGATCGTGTAGTCGATCGAGTCGTTCTCGTCGGGCGTGCTGTCGCTGACGCCCTTGGTGATCGACAGGTCGGAGCTGGTCACGGCCGTGGTCGCGGTGTCGCTGTCGTTGCCCGGGACGTCGTCGTCCTGGATGGCGTCGGCGAACGCGGAGTTGATGATCAGGCCGCCGCCGGTGTTGAGATCGACCGTGACGGTGATCTCGAGGGTCGCGCTGGCGCCGTTGGCGAGGCTGCCCACGGTCCACACGCCGGTGCCCGGGACGTACGCGCCGAGGCTGTCGTCGGACACCCAGTCCACGCTCGTCGGGAGCAGGTCGGTGACGAGCACGCCGGTGGCGTCATCGGGCCCGTTGTTGGTGACGGTGACGGTGTACACGAGGGTGTCGCCCTCGTTGGCCGTGGTCTCGTCGACGTCCTTGGTGACCTCGAGGTCGCTGAGCTCGATGTACGTCTCGGCGTCATCGCTGTCATTGGCGCTGTTGTCGTCGTCCTGGTCGCCGTCGACGGTGGCCTCGGTGGTGATCGTCTCGCCGCCGGTGTCGGCATCGACGGTGACGGTGATCTCGAGGGTCGCGGTGGCGCCGTTGGCGAGGCTGCCCACGGTCCACACGCCGGTCCCGCTGTCGTACGCGCCGGCGCCGTCGTCGGACACCCAGGTCACGCCCGCGGGCAGGACCGCGGTCACGCTGACGCCGGTGGCGTCATCGGGCCCGCCGTTGGTGACGGTGATCGTGTAGACGAGGGTGTCGCCCTCGTTGGCCACGTCCAGATCCACCCCGAGATCGACCTCGAGGTCGGAGCTGGTCACGGTGAACGCCGCCGAGGCGGAGTTGTTGCCGCCGATGGCGTCGTCCTGGTCGCCGTCGGCCGAGGCCGTGTTGGTGACCGTGTCGGTGCCGCTGTCGGCGTCGACGGTGACGGTGATGACCAGGGTCGCGCTGGCGCCGTTGGCGAGGCTGCCCACGGTCCAGATGCCGGTGCCGTCGTCGTACGCACCGGCGCTGTCGTCGGTGTCGTAGGTCACGCCGGCCGGGAGCACGTCGGTGACGAGCACGTTGGTCGCGTCGTCAGGGCCGTTGTTGGTGACGGTGATCGTGTAGTCGATCGAGTCGTTCTCGTCGGGCGTGCTGTCGCTGACGCCCTTGGTGATCGACAGATCGGAGCTGGTCACGGTGAACGCCGCCGAGGCGGAGTTGTTGCCGCCGATGGCGTCGTCCTGGTCGCCGTCGGCCGAGGCCGTGTTGGTGACCGTGTCGGTGCCGCTGTCGGCGTCGACGGTGACGGTGATGACCAGGGTCGCGCTGGCGCCGTTGGCGAGGCTGCCCACGGTCCAGATGCCGGTGCCGTCGTCGTACGCACCGGCGCTGTCGTCGGTGTCGTAGGTCACGCCGGCCGGGAGCACGTCGGTGACGAGCACGTTGGTCGCGTCGTCAGGGCCGTTGTTGGTGACGGTGATCGTGTAGTCGATCGAGTCGTTCTCGTCGGGCGTGCTGTCGCTGACGCCCTTGGTGATCGACAGATCGGAGCTGGTCACGGCCGTGGTCGCGGTGTCGCTGTCGTTGCCCGGGACGTCGTCGTCCTGGATGGCGTCGGCGAACGCGGAGTTGATGATCAGGCCGCCGCCGGTGTTGAGATCGACCGTGACGGTGATCTCGAGGGTCGCGCTGGCGCCGTTGGCGAGGCTGCCCACGGTCCACACGCCGGTGCCCGGGACGTACGCGCCGAGGCTGTCGTCGGACACCCAGTCCACGCTCGTCGGGAGCAGGTCGGTGACGAGCACGCCGGTGGCGTCATCGGGCCCGTTGTTGGTGACGGTGACGGTGTACACGAGGGTGTCGCCCTCGTTGGCCGTGGTCTCGTCGACGTCCTTGGTGACCTCGAGGTCGCTGAGCTCGATGTACGTCTCGGCGTCATCGCTGTCATTGGCGCTGTTGTCGTCGTCCTGGTCGCCGTCGACGGTGGCCTCGGTGGTGATCGTCTCGCCGCCGGTGTCGGCATCGACGGTGACGGTGATCTCGAGGGTCGCGGTGGCGCCGTTGGCGAGGCTGCCCACGGTCCACACGCCGGTCCCGCTGTCGTACGCGCCGGCGCCGTCGTCGGACACCCAGGTCACGCCCGCGGGCAGGACCGCGGTCACGCTGACGCCGGTGGCGTCATCGGGCCCGCCGTTGGTGACGGTGATCGTGTAGACGAGGGTGTCGCCCTCGTTGGCCACGTCCAGATCCACCCCGAGATCGACCTCGAGGTCGGAGCTGGTCACGGTGAACGCCGCCGAGGCGGAGTTGTTGCCGCCGATGGCGTCGTCCTGGTCGCCGTCGGCCGAGGCCGTGTTGGTGACCGTGTCGGTGCCGCTGTCGGCGTCGACGGTGACGGTGATGACCAGGGTCGCGCTGGCGCCGTTGGCGAGGCTGCCCACGGTCCAGATGCCGGTGCCGTCGTCGTACGCACCGGCGCTGTCGTCGGTGTCGTAGGTCACGCCGGCCGGGAGCACGTCGGTGACGAGCACGTTGGTCGCGTCGTCAGGGCCGTTGTTGGTGACGGTGATCGTGTAGTCGATCGAGTCGTTCTCGTCGGGCGTGCTGTCGCTGACGCCCTTGGTGATCGACAGGTCGGAGCTGGTCACGGTGAACGCCGCCGAGGCGGAGTTGTTGCCGCCGATGGCGTCGTCCTGGTCGCCGTCGGCCGAGGCCGTGTTGGTGACCGTGTCGGTGCCGCTGTCGGCGTCGACGGTGACGGTGATGACCAGGGTCGCGCTGGCGCCGTTGGCGAGGCTGCCCACGGTCCAGATGCCGGTGCCGTCGTCGTACGCACCGGCGCTGTCGTCGGTGTCGTAGGTCACGCCGGCCGGGAGCACGTCGGTGACGAGCACGTTGGTCGCGTCGTCAGGGCCGTTGTTGGTGACGGTGATCGTGTAGTCGATCGAGTCGTTCTCGTCGGGCGTGCTGTCGCTGACGCCCTTGGTGATCGACAGATCGGAGCTGGTCACGGTGAACGCCGCCGAGGCGGAGTTGTTGCCGCCGATGGCGTCGTCCTGGTCGCCGTCGGCCGAGGCCGTGTTGGTGACCGTGTCGGTGCCGCTGTCGGCGTCGACGGTGACGGTGATGACCAGGGTCGCGCTGGCGCCGTTGGCGAGGCTGCCCACGGTCCAGATGCCGGTGCCGTCGTCGTACGCACCGGCGCTGTCGTCGGTGTCGTAGGTCACGCCGGCCGGGAGCACGTCGGTGACGAGCACGTTGGTCGCGTCGTCAGGGCCGTTGTTGGTGACGGTGATCGTGTAGTCGATCGAGTCGTTCTCGTCGGGCGTGCTGTCGCTGACGCCCTTGGTGATCGACAGATCGGAGCTGGTCACGGCCGTGGTCGCGGTGTCGCTGTCGTTGCCCGGGACGTCGTCGTCCTGGATGGCGTCGGCGAACGCGGAGTTGATGATCAGGCCGCCGCCGGTGTTGAGATCGACCGTGACGGTGATCTCGAGGGTCGCGCTGGCGCCGTTGGCGAGGCTGCCCACGGTCCACACGCCGGTGCCCGGGACGTACGCGCCGAGGCTGTCGTCGGACACCCAGTCCACGCTCGTCGGGAGCAGGTCGGTGACGAGCACGCCGGTGGCGTCATCGGGCCCGTTGTTGGTGACGGTGACGGTGTACACGAGGGTGTCGCCCTCGTTGGCCGTGGTCTCGTCGACGTCCTTGGTGACCTCGAGGTCGCTGAGCTCGATGTACGTCTCGGCGTCATCGCTGTCATTGGCGCTGTTGTCGTCGTCCTGGTCGCCGTCGACGGTGGCCTCGGTGGTGATCGTCTCGCCGCCGGTGTCGGCATCGACGGTGACGGTGATCTCGAGGGTCGCGGTGGCGCCGTTGGCGAGGCTGCCCACGGTCCACACGCCGGTCCCGCTGTCGTACGCGCCGGCGCCGTCGTCGGACACCCAGGTCACGCCCGCGGGCAGGACCGCGGTCACGCTGACGCCGGTGGCGTCATCGGGCCCGCCGTTGGTGACGGTGATCGTGTAGACGAGGGTGTCGCCCTCGTTGGCCACGTCCAGATCCACCCCGAGATCGACCTCGAGGTCGGAGCTGGTCACGGTGAACGCCGCCGAGGCGGAGTTGTTGCCGCCGATGGCGTCGTCCTGGTCGCCGTCGGCCGAGGCCGTGTTGGTGACCGTGTCGGTGCCGCTGTCGGCGTCGACGGTGACGGTGATGACCAGGGTCGCGCTGGCGCCGTTGGCGAGGCTGCCCACGGTCCAGATGCCGGTGCCGTCGTCGTACGCACCGGCGCTGTCGTCGGTGTCGTAGGTCACGCCGGCCGGGAGCACGTCGGTGACGAGCACGTTGGTCGCGTCGTCAGGGCCGTTGTTGGTGACGGTGATCGTGTAGTCGATCGAGTCGTTCTCGTCGGGCGTGCTGTCGCTGACGCCCTTGGTGATCGACAGATCGGAGCTGGTCACGGTGAACGCCGCCGAGGCGGAGTTGTTGCCGCCGATGGCGTCGTCCTGGTCGCCGTCGGCCGAGGCCGTGTTGGTGACCGTGTCGGTGCCGCTGTCGGCGTCGACGGTGACGGTGATGACCAGGGTCGCGCTGGCGCCGTTGGCGAGGCTGCCCACGGTCCAGATGCCGGTGCCGTCGTCGTACGCACCGGCGCTGTCGTCGGTGTCGTAGGTCACGCCGGCCGGGAGCACGTCGGTGACGAGCACGTTGGTCGCGTCGTCAGGGCCGTTGTTGGTGACGGTGATCGTGTAGTCGATCGAGTCGTTCTCGTCGGGCGTGCTGTCGCTGACGCCCTTGGTGATCGACAGGTCGGAGCTGGTCACGGCCGTGGTCGCGGTGTCGCTGTCGTTGCCCGGGACGTCGTCGTCCTGGATGGCGTCGGCGAACGCGGAGTTGATGATCAGGCCGCCGCCGGTGTTGAGATCGACCGTGACGGTGATCTCGAGGGTCGCGCTGGCGCCGTTGGCGAGGCTGCCCACGGTCCACACGCCGGTGCCCGGGACGTACGCGCCGAGGCTGTCGTCGGACACCCAGTCCACGCTCGTCGGGAGCAGGTCGGTGACGAGCACGCCGGTGGCGTCATCGGGCCCGTTGTTGGTGACGGTGACGGTGTACACGAGGGTGTCGCCCTCGTTGGCCGTGGTCTCGTCGACGTCCTTGGTGACCTCGAGGTCGCTGAGCTCGATGTACGTCTCGGCGTCATCGCTGTCATTGGCGCTGTTGTCGTCGTCCTGGTCGCCGTCGACGGTGGCC